>DKFJ01000007.1:0-147564 GCA_002452335.1 Deferribacteraceae bacterium UBA6799
CCTGACCGATGGATGCGCTGGCTATGGGATCATCATCGAACTCGGCGAAACATACCCTGCCGCCGAACGCCTTGGAAAAGACGATACTGAAATCTCTTGCGCTCATTGGCGGAATCTCATCGTGCAGCTGACGCATATACACCAGATATTCATCGGTGAAAAAATCCGCTCTGGTCGCCAGCACCTGTGCCAGCTTGATAAAACTGGCGCCCAGGCTGTTTATGCGCTCCTTCAGAGCAGCAGGAGCCAGCGGTCTGATGAACAGCAGGCTTTTTCTGCCCTTGATAATCAGAAATACCGTCAGGATAACACGAAAAACATGATAAACCCTGAGCGGTGAATAATATCTGAAAAGTTTTCGCAATTTATTTATCTTTTATCAGCTTTTTCAGTTCTTCTATGTCTTCTTTTGTTGCCAGACCCATTTCGTTGATAACCTCTCTGACAACATCTTTCAGTTTGTCGTTAAGGGCTTTTTCCTCTTCTCTGCCTCTGGCGGCGGCTTTGTCCATGAACTCTTTCTGCTGATCTTTTGTCAGTTTTCCTTTTTCCAGAAGCTCTTTTGTCTCAGCCTCTATCTTCTCTTTCGCCAGGATAGCCGTGCCTATGCCCATATAGAACAGATCTTTTAATTCAGCCATTGTATCCTCCGGAAATTATCCTATTTCATTCAGTTTGTTATCATAGAACGCTGTCAGCTCCTCCAGCTTTTCTGTCACTTCCAGAAGCTCCTCCAGCATCCCGTCCACGCTTTTTTTCGCCTCGTCCAGATCTTTTGACGCTCCGGCTATGGCGTCTGCGTCTCCTGAGTTGGAAGCGTCTATGAGCGCTTTGTTCAGCAGGTCTATGCGTTCTTCCGCGGACGCTATGTCCTTTTCCAGTTTATCATGTCTATCCTGAACAGGCTTTAATACTTTTCCTTTTTCAGAAATAACTTCGGAACGCATCTTTCTCTGCTCCTTTTTGCTGTATGGGGAAACAGAGGTCTGCTTTTCATTAAAATCTTCCTGCCAGCCTATTTTTTCAAGGAATTCCTGATAACTTCCGTCAAAAACCTCAATTTTATCATTTTGAAAGATGATTAGCCTGTCTGCTATGGCGTTCAGGAACATCTCATTGTGAGTAACCATGATCACAGTTCCCTTGAAAGCGTCGATAGCCTCCAGCAGAGAGTCGCAGGACTGCATATCCAGGTGGTTGGTCGGTTCATCCAGAAAAAGTATGTTGGCAGGCTGAAGTATCGCCTTAGCAAGCATAACACGGCTCTTTTCGCCTCCGGAGAGAACAGATATCTTCTTCAGAGCGTCATCACCGGAGAACATCATGGTTCCGGCGGCGTCTCTGGCTCTCTGGCGCTCGTTAATGCCTTCCACATCCATCAGTTCCTGTTCGATGGTGTTGTTCAGCCCCAGCCTCTGCACGTTGGTCTGCTCATATACTGCTGATTTCAGCTGACCGTGAAAGGATATTTCGCCTGAGTCTGGGTCATTGATCCCGCAGAGCAGTTTCAGCAGGGTTGTCTTTCCCTTACCGTTCTTTCCGATGATGCATATCTTTTCATTAGCTCCCACAGTGATGCTGAAGTCTTTAATGATCATATTGTCTTTATCATAACCGAAGCTGAGGTTTCTGGCTGTGATCAGCTCTTTTGCCCTGATAGGCGAATGGTTGAACTTGAACTCCAGATCCTCTATCTCTTCCAGCTTGTCCTTCTGCCCCATCTTTTCAAGCGCCTTTACTCTGGACTGAACCCTGCTGGCAAGGCTCGCCTTGGACTTGAACCGTGTAACAAAAAGCTCTATCTCTTTTCGTTTTGCTTCTTCATTCAGACGGGTCTTTTCGTATATCTCCTCTTCCTGAATGATCTTTTCGTAAAATTTTTCCGTGTTGCCTTTTATCTTTCTGATCTGCTGGCGGTGTATGCCCAGCGTATGTGTCACCACTCTGTCCATGAAAGACCTGTCGTGAGTAATCAGTACCAGCTCGCCCTTCCACTTAGCCAGAAACTGCTCCAGCCAGCGGATAGATGTAATATCAAGATAGTTGGTCGGTTCGTCCAGAAGAAGAAGATCCGGCTCGGAAAGCAGAAGTTTCGCCAGATTAAGCCTCACCTGGTATCCGCCGGAGAAGTCGTTGGGAGACTTCTGCATATCTTCATCAGAAAAACCCAGACCGGAGAGTATCTTCTCCGCTTTCCAAACATCATCCTTCTCTTCCTCTCTCAGTCCTTCCGCCGCTTCCATAACCGCCGTGGGCTGTTTGAAATCTATTATCTGTTTCAGATACCCTATGCGGTAGTTCTTAGGGATGTTTATCAGTCCCTCGTCCTGCTCCTGCTCACCTGTGAGGATGCGCATGAGCGTGGTTTTTCCGTGTCCGTTGCGCCCCACCAGACCTATTTTTTCGCCTTCGTTGATACGAAAGCTGATTTTACTGAACAACGTCCTCGGCCCGTAGGCTTTGGATAAATTCTCGATACTAAGCACTTATCTACCCCTGTCTGAACCGCATGGTGCAGCCGATGCGTGTTCCTATCTCTTTTTTTGTATTGTCGTCCGCCATGCTTCCGTCAGAACACTTTCTGATCTCAGTCACGCCTGTTTCGGACACAGTCATGTAATATTCAGTCAAATCCCATTCCCCGTCCGGCTCCGGCACAGCGCCGTCGGCTATAGTGTCATAGGAATGGAGTATCAGCACACCGCCGGACAGAGTGCATGCCCCTGTCATAACCAGCTCGTCTGTCAGCGCCTTCTGCCACTGATACATACCGTCATTCTGTGATATCAGATAACCGTCAAGATTTCGCATAGAGAATGTTATACACTGGTAATAATAGATTTAACAGAATAAAAAAAGGGGAGCTCAGCTCCCCGTTATAAGAACATTATTTCACATGCCTTACATGAAACAGCTCAACAAGGCTGAGCTGATCCAGAAGAGCGTAAAGTCTTTCATCCCATACATTTACATTCAGCGCAACACCGTCCACGTTGATTATCTTGATAAGAAAACCAATAACAGAGGAAACCATAGAAAGCGAATCTCTTACATTAAGAGTAAGGTTGCGGGCGCCTCCGGAGACAAGCTGCTGGATGGTCTGTTTGATCTCGTTGTAATTATCAAGAGACTTGATATTGCCGTGAATCTCAACCGTATGATTGTCAATTACCTTAATTTCCATTTTCTGCTCCTGAATATATTTTAAACTTTAAACTTATGCAGTTTTTCAGATACCTGACCTGAGGTGTCAGCCAAAGCACCTGCCACCGACTCAACAGTCTCGCCGGCTGTCTGGTTTTCCATAGACAGATCGGCAATGTCATCCATAGCTTTTATCATATCTTTTGTCTTTTTGGCAATATATGTGCTCATTCTTGTAACTTCAGATGATACGGACACTGTGGAGTCCAGCTTGTTGCTGGTGTCGTCTGCCATCTGAACCAGAGAAAGAGACTGCTCAGAAGCGTCTTTCATGCTGACGGAAACATCTTTTATCTCTTTGTAAGCGTTGGATATGCTGCCGACGATCAGGTTTGTTATCTTGCTGATATCCGCCAGAGATGTCTGTGTTCTCTCCGCCAGCTTGCGCACCTCGTCAGCCACCACTGCGAATCCTCTGCCGTGTTCTCCAGCTCTTGCCGCCTCTATCGAGGCATTAAGTGCCAGAAGGTTGGTCTGGTCTGCTATGTCGGATATAATGCTCAGAACATTCTGAATCTCTCTCGCCTGATCGTTCAGATCCTGCATGGCCTCAGACAGGCGGAGCTGAGAATCGCTGTCGGAGACTATTCTTTCCACGACACGGTTCATAGACTGCACCAGCTCTTTCAGGCTGTCGCGTCCTTTTTCCAAAACCTCCGTGGTGGATACCGCCAGTTCTTCCGTTTTATCCAGATTGACAGCAACTTCGTTAACGAGCTGACTGCTGTCTTCTACTCTCAGTTTCTGCTGAGAGATGTTGGCGGCAAGTGTGGATGCCGCGTTCATCAGATCTCCGCTGGCATGAACTGCCTCTGTTATTCCATCTATGGAGCTTTCCACCGTTGCCTGCACCTTAGCTATAAATACATTCATATTCTCTGCGGCGGTTTCCAGCTCGTCATTGGTCTTTATATCAATCCTCTTGGTCAGGTCGCCTTCGCCCTGCGCCAGATCATGTGTTGTGGATATCAGAACCGCCAGCTTGGATGTGACGACTCTGCGCAGCATGATGATAACCATCGCTGATATTATGATGAAGGATACCAGCGTCATCAGAAGCTGGATCTTTGCCAGTTTTTTAGCGGCGTCCACTTCTTCCAGAACCACTTTCAGGTCTTTAGCTATGTAAAAAACACCGACCTCTTTATCCTCAAAATCGTTCACTGGGTACTGAACCACAAAGAAGTTGTCAGTGGTGAAATATTTTTTATCGCCCAGTTTCGCAGGGTCAGCGGAGCTGATCTCATCGAAGAGTTTTTTGTCATATTCCCCTATCTGCGCCAGTTTATAATTTCCGAACGTAGGGTTATCCTTTACAAAATCCGCTGTGGCGGCTATATCGTTCGATATACCCGTAACAATCGAAGCGCCTATGTCTTTATGAGCTTTTTCCACCAGCGCGTCCACGTTAAGCATAACCTCAAGCGAGCCGATGTATTTTCCGTAATCCATCACAGGAGAAAGCCCTCTGAATGTGAGCCCTGATCTGCCTATCTCGAAAGAGGCAATGGGCTTATGGGTTTTCTGCACAGCCCTAACAGTGTGGCGGAAACCACCCAGATCATCGCCGAACTGGTCTGTTTTCCATGAGCGTATATAGCTCTTCATGTCTGCTGTATGGACATGGATTTTATAATCTGTATTAAGCTGTTTTGAGAGAGATGATGTCAGTCCGGTAACTATTTCTATGGCATCCTGCCTGTTATCAGCCACCATGGCGTCCACCAGACTGGATATTTCGGAAATACTTATAGCGTTTGTCAGACATACGTCAAACCGGGACTCGATCGCTTTTGAAATGTAGGTTGATGTATTAGCGGTTTCCTGCTCATACACACCTCTTTCTATATCATTGATAACTTTAACAGAATACAGAAAAATAATACATACGGTGATAGCAATAACGACAAAAAGGGGCACAAGGAACTTCTTGGATATAGTGCTTTTCGCAGACATAGAGTCACCATTAAATCAGTTGTATTTCAAATATATTACATTGTTTTTGCAATAATTACAATATCTCTGCCGCAATCGTAGCCAATCGGCTTCTTTCTCCTTTATCCAGGTAAATTGTGGAGGCATGTTTGAACCTTGCCGCGGTAAATTTTTCCGACGCGTTCACAAGCCCGTTGTCTCTTTCGTTCAGATAGGGGTTGTCGATCTGCTTCAGGTCTCCGGTGAAAACCATTTTAGAGTTCACGCCCGCTCTGGTGATGATGGTCTTGATCTCGTGGGGGCTGAGGTTCTGCGCTTCATCCACGACAAGATATGTGTCCATCAGCGTACGCCCCCTGATGTATGTGAGCGCCTCTATCTCCAGCATCTTTGATGATTTCAGATAGTCGATGGTCGCCTCGTGCATCTGGTGTTTGGACAGATATTCGTCTTTGACCTCTATTCTGCCTTTATCCATCATATAGATGATGAATTCCATGTTGTCATATATGGGTTTGAGCCACGGATCGAGTTTTTCGGAAATGCCTCCGGGGAGGTATCCAAGGTCTTTTCCCATAGGGATGGGCGATCTTGTGACTATCAGTCTTTTATATTTGTCATTCAGGACAGAGTGAAGTCCGGCGCAGAGAGCCAGCAGGGTTTTTCCTGTTCCGGCTATACCGATGGCGAAAACAACGTCAATATCCGGATCCAGCAGAGAATCCATCAGATATATCTGTTTTCTGTTGGCGGGGGTAACGCCCAGAATAGGCTCGTTGGCACTCAGCAGTCTGAAAGCTCCCGTGTCTATGCTTCCGTTGCCTATATATCTCACAAGAGCGCTTTTCTGGGGATTCAGAGCGCCTTTAAGTATGAAATATTCATTCACCCTTGGCATAAAATCAGTGTTGTCAGCTCTGGTCACACCTTCGGGTATGGGGAGTTCTTTTTCATGATAGAGAGTGTTTATATAGTCGTCGGGAACAAACAGGGTGTCGTCTGTCTGATCGATGAAAGATGTCGTTGTCTCGTGATAGTAGTCTTCGGCGTCCAGCCCCACGGCGTTTGCCTTGATGCGCAGGTTGACGTCTTTGGAAACAATGATTGTTTCCAGCTTGGATTCCTGTTTCACCTGAAGAGCGGTGGCGAGGATCACATTGTCATTCTTGCTGAGATCAAAACCGGCTGGGATGAGGCTTCTGGTCTTCTCATCCTGAAAGCGGATGGTGAGCTTGCCTCCTGATTCCAGCTTAACGCCTTTCAGCAGGTCGCCTTCTCTCTCTTCTCTGTATTTCTCTACGATCCGGATAAAACTGCGCGCGTTATACCCGTTCAGGTCGAGATTCTTTTTAAAAGAATCCACCTCTTCCAGAACAACTGCCGGAAGGATTATGTTGTTGTTGTCGAAAGTTTCTAAACAGTTGGGGGAATAAAGAATAACGTTTGTGTCGATAATAAAGTTCTTGACCTTTTTAGCTGCCATTCATTTCTCCGGTGGGAAGTAATCTCTGGTAATATACCGCATAAAATACCCACAGGCAAGCAGCGTATTGATAATTTACTGAAATATGAGTTATGTAAAAATATCTTCGAAGGTTTATTAGATTTTTCTCCAATATGGGTATATACATAATTATTGCTATCTGGAGGAAATATCTTGGAAACAAACAAACCTATTGTGCTCTATGTGGAGGACGAGGACATCATCAGGGGGCTGGTGGCAAAATTTCTGGAGAAGCATTTTGAGGTTATCACAGCGGCTAACGGCTGTGAAGCATTGGAAAAATTCAACTCACACAGAGCTGATTTTATCGTAACTGATATCACAATGCCGAAAATGAACGGAATTAAGCTGATCAAGGCTCTGAAGGAGATAGACGGCAGTCTTCCTGTTTTTGTTACCACAGCTCACACGGACGAATACAAATCCATTGACGGCGTTGAGCAGATATACGGCAAACCCCTCGACTGCCGGAAAATGATTGACGATATCAAGCATCACCTGAATTACAACTAAAATATCCAATAAAAACAGATGCGGCACTGGCAAGAATTACGGCATGACGTCATTTCTGAGCTTAATACAAAGGCACAGGATGTGCCTCACGGAATCTGATTTTGTGAATTTATTCATCAAAATCTGATGTAGTGTGAGCGAAGTGAGGTTATACCGAGCGGAGCGTTGACGAGGAAATGACAGGACGTCATTTCTGAGCTTAATAGATTGTAATGTGACTGTTGCTGATAATATATTTGAAATAAGCGTCAACTTTCAGAAATTCCAGATCATAGCTCTCCGGCAGAGGCACAGCCGACATATGTTTAAGAGCGTACAGAACCTCATTGTCCAGATCAGGATATCCGCTGGACTGCAATATGCGTATGCTGGATATTTTACCGTCCTTCGATATCACAAAAGACGCCTGAACAAGCCCCTGTTCCCCTCTCATTCCCGCCGCCACAGGATACTGCCACACCTGATAAAGGATTCTGGCGAATTTGTGAAAATATGACTGATACTTCATCTTCACATACTGCATGGAGACGGAGTCCTCACCTGTCACTGGACCTTCGCCTTTGGCGTATTTTTCTATGGTCTCTTTGGGGTTCATTATATCGTCAAGCCTCTTTTTCTCTGCCGCCTGACGTTCTTCTCTAAGCTGCTGATCAGTTTTGGAAGATATTTTCGGGAGTTCGGTATTGTCTTTCTTTTCCAGAACAGCGTCTTTGTCCTGAGTCTTCGGCTCAGGCTGTCTTTGTTTCGGCTCTGTTTTGCTGTCCTCGCCCTTTTTTCCTGGAACCGGTTTTTCAGATGGTTTTTCGGCGCTCTTCTTCTCTTTCAGAGCGGGAGCCTGTTTTTTCAGCTCCGTGGGGATATCATCATCCAGAGGCATATCTTTATAATTCTGCTGTGGAGGACGCTGCGGCTGAGGTTTGGGCGCAGGAGGAGGTACAGGAACAGGAGCCTTTTTTTCCTTGGGAACAATACTGACCTCGATAGGCTTTTCTTCCGGCTTCTCTTTTTTGTCAAAATGGACTATGCCGAGAAACAGCAGGTGCAGAAGCAGAGATAAAGCCAAAAACAGCAGAAATATACCACGCATGGTTAAAACATACTCTCACATTTATTTAAATACAAGACACATTGTGGTAAAATTAGTTCTATAGGAGATTATTTATAAAAGAACTTGACACGAACAGACTCAAGTCTTATTATAGCGTCATAATCAAATCCTATTAGGAGGACTAAACTATGGCAATCGTAAGATGGGATCCTTTAAAAGATTTAATGACAATGCACGACAGGATGAACAAGATCTTCGACGAAACACTGAGCAAGACAGCTCAGGCAGGCTATGGCGACTGGCTTCCGCCCGTTGATATCTATGAAACGGAGACAGACGTTATGCTGGTGGCTGAGCTTCCCGGTGTTAAGGAAGAGGAGCTGGACATCCAGATGTCGGACGGTGTGCTGACACTGAAAGGCGACAAAAAATACCCCATAGAGGGCGACAGCGACAATTACTACAGACTGGAACGCTCATACGGAAAATTCAACCGCTCCTTCACTATCCCCAGCACAGTGGATGTGAACAGCGTGAAAGCATCTCTGAAGGATGGTCTGCTGAAGATCACCCTGAAAAAACGCACAGAGATACAGCCGAAGGTAATTAAAGTAGAAACAGAATAAGTTGGTGAAATATGGCCGGAGACTATTACAGCATCCTGGGCGTGGCAAAAACAGCCACTGAGGATGAGATCAAAAAAGCGTACAGAAAACTTGCGAGGAAATATCACCCTGACGTAAATCCGGGCGACAAATCCGCCGAGGACAAATTCAAGGAGATATCCGAAGCATACGGTGTTCTGTCGGATGCTGAAAAGAGAAAACAGTACGATTCTCTCGGTCATGACGCTTTTAAATCTGGCGGACACGGATACGATTTTTCCGGCGCTAATTTTGACGATATTAAGAACCACTTTTCCGGTTTTAACATGAACGATATCTTCGGAGACATGTTCGGCGGAGGTTTCGGCGGCGGATCACGCAGAAACAGAAACACGCCCAGACGAGGCGATGATATCAACTATACCATACAGATACCTTTTAAAGACGCCATATTCGGAAACGAATACGAAGTGACCCTGAACCACACAGAAAACTGTGCCTCATGCGGCGGAAAAGGCGGAGACAAAACAGTCTGTCCGGCGTGTCAGGGATCGGGTCAGACCATGACGAACAGAGGCGGAATGATATCCGTGTCACCCTGCCCCACATGCAAAGGCAGAGGAGAGATACACCAGAACGTATGTTCCGTGTGTAAGGGCTCCGGATATAAAAACGTTCAGGAGAAGGTAAAGGTCAAGATACCGAAAGGAGTGGACAAAAACTCCAAGATAAAGATCCCCGGAAAAGGCAACGCCGGAGTAAACGGAGGTCCGCAGGGTGATGTATACATCATCACCAATGTAAAAGACCACGAGATCTATGAGCGCAAAGGCAATAACATCTATGTAACTGTGGATGTGGATATTTTCGAGGCGGCGCTGGGAGAGAAGATAAACGTGCCCACCCCGTACGGCACAATCAGCATGAGCATACCCGCCGGCACACAGCCCGGGCAGACTTTCAGAGTGAAGAACAAAGGGGTTCCCAGCCTGAAAGGAACAGCCATAGGCGACCTGTATGTCGTCATCAGGGTAAAGGTGCCACAGATAGCCATCGAAAAAGACCGTGACGCATTGAAAGAGATGCAGCACAGATACGCTGACAACGAGCGTGCCAGGCTCATAGAAAAAGCGAGGCTGTGACATGAGAGGTAAACCGCTGTATATCATCAGCATAGTGTCGGAGATGTTCGACCTGCATCCGCAGACACTCAGGCAATACGAGAGACTGGGGTTCATCAACCCGCAGCGCTCTCAGGGAAACACAAGACTATACTCAGACGAGGATCTTGAAACTCTGAAATTCATACTGACACTCACTAAGGACATGGGCGTAAATCTGGCCGGTGTCGAAGTTATACTGAATATGCGAAATCAGATAGATGAACTGCAGACACAGAACGACCAGCTTAGAAAATTCATCATGGAAAACGCCGATATCCTGAACAGGTCAAAAGACGCTCTGGTGCCGGTACAGGAAAAGAAGGTTATCAAGGTCAGAATTGATAGGGACTAAAAAACATGATTAATTTCAATAAGATGACAATAAAAGCTCAGGAGGCTGTTCAGGCTGCTCTGGACAATGCCGAGAGCAGAAATCATCAGCAGATAATGCCCGAACACCTTCTTCTGACTCTTATAGATCAGGAAGAAGGCATCGTCACACCTCTTCTGCACAAGGCGGGTGTAAACGTTAATCTGCTCAGAACAGAAGTGGAAAAGATACTGGATAAACAGCCCAAAGTAGAGGGCAGTTACCAGACATACATGTCTCAGGAAGTGAAAAAGGCTCTGGACTACGCCTTCAACAGCCTGAAAAAATTCGGTGACGAATACGTCTCCACAGAGCATATCCTGATAGGCATAGGTGAAAACGCCGGATACGACCTGCGTGCCGCCCTCTCCTCCGCCGGATATAACCTGAACACCGTTCTCAAGGCATACGAGGCGACAAAAGGCTCAAGCCGTGTGACAGATCAGAATCCGGAAGACAAGATGAACGTACTGGATAAATATACCATCGATCTCACACAGAGAGCCAGAGACGGCAAACTCGACCCGGTCATAGGACGGGACGAAGAGATCAGGCGTGTCATCCACGTTCTCTCCAGACGAACCAAGAACAACCCTGTACTGATAGGCGAACCCGGAGTGGGTAAAACCGCCATAGCAGAAGGGTTGGCGCAGAGGATAATAAACGGCGACGTGCCGGAAACTCTGAAAGACAGAACCGTGTCCGTGCTGGACATGGGATCGCTCATCGCAGGGACCAAATTCCGAGGCGAGTTCGAGGACAGGCTGAAGGCTATACTGAACGCCATAAAAGAGCGTGAGGGCGAGATAGTGCTCTTCATAGACGAGATGCACACCCTCGTGGGCGCCGGCAAGACAGACGGAGCAATGGACGCCGCAAACCTGCTGAAACCAGCCCTCGCCAGAGGCGAACTGCACTGTATAGGCGCCACAACTCTGGACGAGTATAAAAAGTACATAGAAAAAGACGCGGCTCTGGAGAGAAGATTCCAGCCGGTATATGTAAAAGAACCCTCCGTGGAGGACACCGTATCCATCCTGAGAGGGCTTAAAGAGCGCTATGAGGTACACCACGGCGTACGTATAAAAGACAGCGCTCTGGTGGCCGCTGCTCATCTGGCTAACAAATATATCAGCGACAGGTTCATGCCCGATAAGGCGATAGACCTGATAGACGAGGCGACAGCCAAGCTGAGGATGGAGATAGACAGTCTGCCCACAGAGCTGGACGAACTGGAACGCAAGATAACCCAGCACGAGATAGATAAACAGGCTCTGAAAAAAGAGAAGGACGCCGCCAGCGTGCAGAGACTGGAAAAGCTGGAAAAAGAACTGGCAAACCTGAAAGAACAGGCATCCGCCATGCGCATGGCATGGCAGAATGAAAAAGATGTCATACAAAGCGTGCGTACTATTAAAGAACAGATAGAACAGGCCAAATATGAAATGCAGAACGCCGAGCGTCTGGGCGACCTGAACAAGGCGGCGGAGATAAAATACAGCCGTCTGGTTGATCTGGAAAAACAGATGACAGCAGCCAACGCCAAACTCACCGAGATGCAGAAAGGCAAACGCATGCTGAAAGAGGAAGTGGACGAAGAGGACATCGCCGCCGTAATCAGCAAATGGACAGGCATACCCGCCACCAAACTGCTGGAGGCTGAAGCCGATAAACTGATCCATATGGAGCAGTGGCTTCACAAACGTGTGGTCGGGCAGGAAAACGCCATCTCCGCCGTTTGCCAGGCGGTGCGCAGGAGCAGAGCCGGACTGAACGACCCCAACAAACCGCTGGGTTCATTCATTTTTCTCGGACCTACCGGCGTGGGTAAAACCGAGCTGGCAAAATCTCTGGCAGAGTTTCTCTTCGACTCTGAAGACGCCATAGTGCGTATCGATATGAGCGAATATATGGAGAAACACGCCGTGGCAAGGCTCATCGGAGCGCCTCCCGGATATGTTGGATATGAGGAAGGCGGACAGCTCACAGAAGCCGTGCGCAGACGCCCCTACTGCGTCATCCTGCTGGATGAGATAGAGAAGGCGCACCCTGACGTTTTTAACGTTCTGCTTCAGCTTCTGGATGACGGACGTCTGACAGACAGCAAAGGCAGAACAGTCAGCTTCAAAAACTGCGTGGTGATAATGACCTCGAATATCGCCAGCGACATGATACATGACTCCTTTGCGAAAGAAGGAGACTGGCAGGAAAAATATAATGAAATTCAGAAGATAGCTACAGGACAGCTCTCTATGTTCTTCCGCCCCGAGTTTCTCAACAGGATAGACGACATCATCGTCTTTCATCCTCTGGGCAGAGAGCATATAGCTGAAATAGCAGAAATTCTTATGAAAGGGCTGGCAAAACGTATCGCCGAAAATAACATTGAACTCACATGGACCAAGTCTGTCATAGATGAAATAGTTTCCGCAGGGTTCGATCAGGCATACGGAGCGAGACCCATGAAGAGAGCCATCAGAAAACTTATCGAAAATTTTATCGCCGAAAAAATAATCAAAGGCGAGCTGAAACAGGGAGATAAGGCTGAGCTTGACTTTCATAACGGAATGATGCACATTAATTTTTCCCAAGGTTGAGAGGACATCACGGACAATTATGGTATAATCAACCATCGGAAGTATAACTAATATGAATGAAGAAATTGACGAGTCTTTGGACGAAAACGAACAATTAGATCAGGAAGATGAAAATATTGCTGAGGAACCGGAGCAGGAATTCGTTCCTGCTCCCATCAGCGAAAACTCGCTGAAACAGTACCTCAACAGCATCTCCCGTTATAAGCCCCTCACAAAAGAGCAGGAGTTCGAACTCGGAGTGCGTATTCAGAATGGTGACGAAGAAGCCCTGAATAAACTTATCCTCTGCAACCTCAAATTTGTGGTATCCATAGCCAACAGATATAAAAATACCGGTCTGCCCATCTCCGACCTGATTAATCAGGGCAATCTGGGGCTGGTAGAAGCGGCGAAAAGATTCGACCATACCAAAGACGTCAAATTCATCTCATACGCTGTGTGGTGGATACGTCAGTCCATAATTCAGGCTCTGGCGGAACAATCCGGCACTGTGAAACTGCCTATCAAACAGGCCGGCATACTCTACAAGATCAACGGAGCCATTGAAAAGCTGAACAAGTCCCTTTCCAGAGAACCCAGCGCCTTTGAGCTGGCGGAATATCTGAAAATGGACGAAGCCGATATAGAGAACGTACTGAGGGTTTCCAGAAACTACCTGTCTCTGGAAGCGCCCATCAAAGACGGCGAAGACCGCTCTTTCATAGATCTGCTGGATTCCGGCGCTGGCGACATAGAGGAAGATATCATCTCAAAAACCCTGAAAGCGGCTCTGGATGATATCGTAGACGAACTGGACGAGAGAGAATCCATGATCATATCATGGCGGTTCGGTCTGGACGGCGAAGCGCCTAAAACTCTGGAAGAGATCGGCGAAGAGATGAACATCAGCCGTGAGCGTGTGCGCCAGCTGGAGACAAGAGCTCTGGCTAAACTGCGCAAAAAAGCTATGAAAAACAAACTACAGGACTTTTTGAACTAATGAACACATATAAACACGTCAGACCGGAACACCTGAACCACAACGGATATCTTTTCGGCGGATTTATGCTGCTGTGGATAGATGAAGTGGGCTGGATGACAGCATCGCTGGACTATCCCGGGTGCAAACTGGTTACCGTGGCAATGGACAGCATCGTTTTCAAACATCAGGTACTGAACGGCTCTATTCTCCGCTTCGAGTCTGTCGCAGTGAAAATCGGCAAAAGCTCCGTGACATACAAAGTCGTGGTCTATGCTGACGAACCAGGCGGCATATCAGAAAAAGTCGTTTTCTCCACCAACATCACTTTCTGCCGGATTAACGCCGATGGAAAAGCCGTAGCCCTTCCCAAATCAGACAAATTACGCTCTCAGGAATAACCCTCTAACAACGCTTGCAATATCTTATTTGTTTGACATCCGATATGTTATGTTATATATAACGTAAAAAGCGTTATATATTATTCTATATATCGAAAAAGGAGACAATATGAAAAAGCTACTGATGATGTTGCTGGTTCTGACTGTTGCGGTATCAGCATACGCGGATGGTCTTCGTGTGGCTGCCGGAGCCGGCTACAAAAACCTTGTGGAAGACTGGGCAAACTATTACGAATCCAAAACAGGCAAAAAGATGGAAAGGATGTACGGCAATATGGGACAGGTTGCGGCACAGGTTAAACTGGGCGGCGGCATATGCGCTGTTATCGGCGAAGAAGGGTTTTTGAAAACCTCCGGTGTTAACTATGCTTCATACACCCCCATCGGCAAGGGCATACTCGTTCTGGTGACCAGAAAAGGTCTCACCATCACAGATCCTAAAGATCTCGTGAAACCTGAATTCGGCAAAATAGCCATCCCCGACACAGAAAAAGCCATCTACGGCAAAGCCGGACTTCAGCTTATAAACAATCTGGGCATCGCCGCTGAAATCTCACCCAGGCTCATCCCAGCAGGCACAGTTCCCCGCTCCGGCTCATACGCTCTCACCGGAGAGGCTGACGCTGCTTTTATTAACATAACTTTTGCGAACAAAAATAAAGAGAACTTCGGCACAGTGCTCGTTATCGAAAAAGGCTACAATCCTCTGGATATCGCTGCTGCTGTTCTGCCCGACTGTGTGAACAACGAAGACCTGAAAACTTTCATCGGTATGCTCAGCACTCCCGAAGTGAAAAAGATAGTTAAACAAAACGGACTTTAAAATGACTGATTTTCTGAAAGAGATAACAGACAGCCACACCTTTTTTTCCGTTATCCTCACGGCTAAGATCTGTTTCTGGGCTTTTCTGCTGCATGCGGTAATAGGCGTACTGCTCGCATGGTATCTCAGCAGCAAAAAGGCCCCTTTCAGAAATCTGATCGACACGCTGGTTACTTTTCCTCTGATATTTCCGCCTATAGCCACAGGCTTTCTGCTTCTTCTGCTCATAGGACGCTTCGGCATTCTGGGCGGTTTTTTACAGAAGAGTCTGGGCACTGAGCTTATTTTCACACAGAAGGCACTAGTGATAGCAGCTTTTACAGCAGGTTTGCCATTGGTGGTGAAACCTGTTCAGGCAGCGATCTCATCATCGGCCATAAGTTTGATCGAGGCATCGCTGACACTGGGCAAGAGCCGCATAACTACCTTCCTGTTTGTTGTGGTGCCCAATGTGAAAAGAAGCATTCTGACCGGTCTTACATTGGGGTTGGGGCGGTCACTCGGAGAGGTGGGGATCACTCTGATGATAGGCGGAAATATCATAGGAAAAACAAATACGCTGTCACTGGAAGTCTATAATGCGGTTTTTGAAGGAAATTACTTTCGCGCCGGAGCTCTTTGTTCTATACTGCTTACGGTATCGATAATCATTTTCACTCTCTTAAGAAAAATGGAAGCGGAGAAGATATAATGTTTTTTTCAGAAAATACTGTAGACCAATGGATTGAAGAGGATGTGCCGGGGTTCGACCTGACCACCTCCCTGCTCGCCTTTGACAAAAAATCACTCAATATAAAATTCACCGCCAGACACGATATGACGCTAAGCGCTTCTGAAGCGGCTGTCAGGGTGCTTACAAAAGCCGGATGCGATGTGAAAAGCGCTATGGCAAGCGGAACAGCCGTTAAACAGGGCGACCTGATAATAGAGGCTGACGGAGCGCCGGCTAATATCCACACTGGATGGCGTATCGCTCTCAACCTGCTGGAATACTGCTCAGGCATCGCCACCCGCACAAACGGGCTGGTAAAGAGATCAAGAGCGGTTAACCCTGATGTTGTTGTCTGCGGAACCAGAAAATCCTTCCCCGGCACCAGAAGACTGTCACAGCAGGCGCTTCTCTCCGGCGGCGGCATATCCCACAGGCTGGGGCTGGCAGAGACAGTGCTGTTCTTCGCCGCTCATTACGACCATGCCGGCGGGCTGGACAAGCTGTTCAGCGACCTGCCTAAGATCAGGCTAAACTGTATAGAGAAAAAAATAGGTATAGAGCTGGAAGACCTGAACGATATAGAAAAAGCCGCAAAAGCGGGCATAGACACCATTCAGACTGACAAAATGACCCCGGAACAGGTAAAAGAAGCCGTTAAACTGGCAAAAGCAATCAATCCGACCATCAAGGTTGCCGCCGCAGGAGGCATAAACATTGACAACTGCGCCGAATACGCCGCTTCCGGATGCGATATGCTCGTTACGTCATGGATGTATTTCGGCAAGCCCGCCGATGTGAAGGCTTCTATATCCTAGCTTTGCGAATCCAGAAACTTCATATCCTCATCCACGGAGATTCCCTTCACAGTGAGATAGTCGCCCACCATGATACCGCTGGCTCCCGCTCTCAGACATTTTACGGCGCTGTCCTCTCGGAAGACGATACTTCTGCCTCCGCATACTCTTATGCTTCTGTCCGGCAGAATGAACCTGTATACGGAAATAATTCTAAGCGCCTCATCCTCAGTTAAAACCGCAACACCCTCTTTCGGAGTCCCCTTAATGGGGTTCAGAAAATTCATGGGGACGGAATGAACGCCGAGTTCTCTGAGGAGCACCGCCAGCTCATATCTGTGCGCCCATGTCTCGCCCAGACCGAATATTCCGCCGCAGCAGACATAGAGCCCCGCTTTCACCGCGTTTCTGACAGTATCCACATCATCCTGATAGCTGTGCGTGGTGCAGATCTCCGGAAAATAGCTTTCTGCTACTTCCAGATTATGGTGATAGGCATCCAGACCCGCCTCTTTCAGTTCCATGAGCATATCCATACTCAGACAGCCCACGGAGGCATCAGCCTTCAGCCCAAATGAATTTATTATTCTGAGCCCCTCTTTTATCTTCTGAAATTCCTCAGCATCCGGCACCAGCCCGCTGGTGACTATACTGAACCTCTCGACTCCCCTTTTGGACAGATCCCTTGCGGCATCTTCTATCTTTTTAATGTCGATGAAGCCGTATACCGGCGCTCCGGTATTAAAATGTGACGACTGGGCGCAGAAGGAGCAGTTCTCGCTGCACAGTCCGCTTCTGGCGTTTATGATAGCGCACGTCTGGGGCTTTTTTCCCATGAAGCGCAGCTTCAGCTTCTCCGCATAGCTCATAAGAAGCTCAAGATCGGTGTTTATCAACACCTGAACATCGTCAAATGAGGGCAATCCGCCCTCTTCCGCTTTTTTGAATATGTTGTCTATCATTTTTTATTCCGAAACGATGATGTATTTTGCGTCGACGTATCCTGTGAAATCCGCTGTCTTGATCTTCAGCCAGTTCACGCCGTCATTGGTGAGTCTGCCCAGAATGGAGACCTGCTGCCACGAAAGGAGGATCTCCTCCACCTCAGAATTTCTGGATGGTGAGTGCCAGAGAACCACGCCGTCTTTAACAGCGTATCCGAACCCGGTCCTGGAAACATCAGCCGAATCAGCCGACTTATATTTTAGCTGTTTAAGTTCAGCGTCATCTATGTTTTTCAGGGTTTCTATTCTGGTTGTGCCGTCGTCCAGTTTTGTAACCACTGTCAACGGCGTCTTTTCAGGCTTCTGCGAATCTATTTCGGCTTTTTTCTGAGGAATGGTTTCTGATTCCAGCTTTACCACGGAGGCTTTTATTCCGTCCACCATATCCGCCAGCTTTTTCTGCTGGTCTCTGGCGATATCTACCTCTTTAGACTGTTTGTCCACGCTGTCGTTCATCACGTCCACAGTGGTTTTGATATTTATCAGCTCGTTCTTCATCTGATCCGCCACAAGACGGATGGACCGGACATCGTTCCTGATCTGTTCAAGCTGGGTGTCATAGCTGTCAAATTTTGCTTTGGTAGAACATGATATAAGAAGTGAGGCTGAGAATATGAATACTAATTTTTTCATTTGTCCGTTACTTGCAGACACCGGATTCTGAGACCTCTATGAATTTGGCGTACATGAATCCGTGAGTGCCTTTATATTCGCACTCCCACCATTCCTGGTTTTCTGTCATTTTTATCAGATCGATCCTTGCCATGTAGGGAGCATTGGTTACGCTCTCTGAAGTAACGGAAGGTTTTGATCTCATCTTCAGTCCGCTGGTCGTGGTTATACATCCGTATTTCGGCTTCACAGGAGCAGGTTTTGCCACCGGAGCTGTTTTTACAGGTACTACAGGGGTCACAGCGGGGACTGCGGGTTTTTGCTTTTCAGGCGCAGCCACAGGCTTAGCCGGTACATCTGCCGGTTCTGACGGAGTGACCGCCGGGACAGATGGAGTTTCTGTCTTAGCCGGTTGCTCCACAGGGGCGGCCGTCTGCTGAGGCACCTCAGCTTTTGCCGTGGCGGTCTTTTCAGCGGGCTTCATTTGCATTACGGCGTATCCGCCGTATATAAACAGAAATATGATCAGAACAGTCACAGGCAGAGCATAGGTAATGCTTCTCTTCCTGCTGACACCGTAAAGGTTAGCGGCGGCCATCTTAACATGGTTCGGCGCCACTCTGGACGATTTCTTCTCATTAGCTATCTCTATCGCTTTCTGAGCGACTCTGTTTATCTCCGAAGGGATTCCTTTGGAATAATGATATATCTCTATGAACGCCGGTTTTCTGAATATAGGAAAATCTTCGCCGAGAGCTTTTTTTATTCTGTGTTCCACATATTCGGCAGTATCTTTCATGCTCAGCGCAGCCAGCTCAACAGTGAAGGTGAATTTAGGTCCCAACCTGCTGCTGATGTTTTTCATCCTGTCGTGCATATCCGGACTGCCGCAGAGAATGACCTGCACCAGCTTGCATTTTTCTATCTCTATTTCCATGAAGCTGTTCAGGAGCTCCAGACTGCCGTCAGATATATTTTCCGCATCATCGATGATTATCAGGTTGTTCATGCCGTCTTTGTATCCGCTGACGAAAAAATCCATCAGCATTCCGAAAGACGACTGAGTGTCGCATGAGGAGCAGTCCAGCCCGAACCCTGTGCATATCTCAGTGATGAGTTTTTCCGGGTCTTTGATATTATCGGTGATAACGGCGAGATTGCACTGTTTCAGGTTTTCGGAGAGAACATTGCACGCCATGGTCTTTCCGGAGCCTTTGAGACCGGTGAGCAGCATGAATCCCTTACGGCTGTTGATGCCGTATTCGAGCAGACTAATAGCCTTATCGTGGGATATAGAGGAAAAAAAGTATTTGTTATCAGGGTAAACGCTGAACGGTTCAGCCTTAAACCCGAAAAGATCTCTGCTCATGTAGCCTCAATTTTATTAATATCATGAGTATTCTATAATAATTTCTATAAAATGTCTACTAAGTGTTATGATTTGATCACGCAATAGCGCGTATGTTTATGCGGTTTAAGATAGTTATAAGGTGACAGAGGGCAATAAAAAAGGTTCTCAGCTTTTGACCAAGAACCCTTTTTAAAAACTAAAACTATTTCAAATATTCTTCTTAGCCGATTGAATCTTTGAAAAGCTTGCCGGCTGTAAATTTAGGAACTCTTTTTGAGGGAATAGTCATTTCTTTTCCACTCTGAGGGTTTCTGCCTTTACGCTCTTTTCTCTCAGATACTGAGAATGTACCAAAGCCGACAAGGGTTACTTTGTCATTTGCTTTAAGCGCTTCTACAGTTGCTTCTTCGAAAGCTTTGAGAGCTTTTTCAGCATCGGATTTTTTGAGACCTGACATTTCTGAGATTTTCTCAATAAGCTCTTTCTTGTTCACTACAACCTCCTAACTCAAGAAGTTAAAATTATATACACGCAAGAAGCCCTAAAATCAAGCAAATATTGAAAGGGTCTGCAAAAAAAACTCACAATTATTAATAAGTAATAAAAACATAGTAACACAGAAACTATAATTTTTATTATTTAGAGAGCTTTTGTTCATTTAAAAATTAAACAAAAGAAGACATTAGTCCTTTTATATCAATAAAAAGACCCGTTAAATAAAAAATCCCCTGCAAACCTAAGCCAGCAGGGGAATTTTACCAAATGTGATTTGCCGAAAAATTATTTTATCAGCAGTTCCGCTATCTGAACGGCGTTTGTTGCCGCTCCTTTACGAAGCTGATCGCCGACAACCCAGAAAGTGAGACAGTTGTCACGGGCGATATCCTTTCTGATACGTCCCACATAGCAGTCGTCTCCGCCAGCCACGAAGAGAGGCATGGGGTATTCGCCGTTTGCGGGGTTGTCTTTCAGCACCAGACCGGGAGCCTTAGCGAAGAGTTCTCTCGCCTTCTCCACAGATATCTCTTTCTCTGTCTCTATTGTGACAGACTCAGAGTGCGCGGACAGTGTGGGAACACGCACGCATGTGGCGCTGACTTTTATATTGTCATCATGGAGCATCTTTCTTGTTTCGTTGAACATCTTCATCTCTTCTTTTGTATATCCGTTGTCAGTGAAAGAATCCACATGAGGGATAACGTTGAAGAGAATCTGCTGAACGAACTTCTCTACTTTTATAGCATCGCCTTTTGCCCATGCTCTTGTCTGGTTCATCAGCTCTTCCATAGCCTGCGCTCCGGCGCCTGATGTGGACTGGTAAGATGAAACGATGACGTTCTTTATCTTAGAGTAATCATACAGAGGCTTCAGAGCCACCAGCATGATGATAGTGGTACAGTTAGGGTTAGCTATTATACCGTTATGCTTGAAAGCGTCTTCGGGGTTTACCTCGGGTACAACCAGAGGAACGTCCTTGTCCATGCGGTATGCGGAAGAGTTATCCACAACCACAGCTCCTGCTTTAACAGCGCTGGGAGCGAACTCAAGGCTTCTGCCGCCGCCCGCGGAAAACAGGGCGATATCCACGCCTTCGAAGCAGTCATGCGTAAGTTCTTCAACTTTATATGTTTTACCCTTGAACGTGATCTCTTTGCCCACTGAGCGTTTGGAAGCAAGGAGCTTCAGCTCTGCGATAGGAAAATTTCTCTCTTCAAGGATCTGTAAAAATGTCTCGCCCACTGCGCCTGTCGCGCCGGCGATCGCTACGTTATAAGCGGCTTTTTTCTTTAATTCTGCCACGTTGCACCTCTCATACAAAGTTGATGCATACAAATATGACAACAACGGCACCAATGTCAATATTTATTACCTTTTCATGCGGTAAAAAATAATAATTTTCACTAATCCGTTGCAAAAACATAATAGTGTATGCTAACTCATAGATGTCATGGAAAAGATAATATTCAGCATACCGCTGAAAAACGGAAAAACAGCAAAGATTTATCAGGGCGCTTTCGGCAGCGGGGAACATGTCACCACCAAGGAATGCATAAAGCTGCTGGAAACCATGGAACTGACAGGTAAAACCCTGCTGGATGTCGGATGCGGAACGGGGATATTGGGCATCTGCGCCTCTCTTCTGGGGGCGGGCTCTGTAACGGGCTATGACGTGTCTTTTGACGCATGCAGAACAGCGAAAGAATGCAACGAGCTGAACGGCATCAGCAACAATCATATCGTCTGCGGATTTGAAACAGCTATTAATGGCAGATTCGACATTATCTTCGCCAATATATATCTGGACATACTGACGTCCATATCCGATTTTATATATGGCTCTCTGAATGACGGAGGGCATCTGGTGGTTTCCGGTGTGCCGATAGAGGAACATTACGACATCAGAAAACATTATATCAAATATGGTCTCGAAGTTCTTGACTTGAGAATCCACGAAGACTATTGTACTGTTCTTTTTAGGAAATAAGAGTCAAAGCACAGGATGTAAATATATCAAGGGCGATTAGCTCATTTGGATAGAGTGCAGGCCTCCGAAGCCTGAGGTAGCGGGTTCGAATCCCGCATCGCCCGTTTAATTTTATCAGACACAAGATATTATAAAACATAGCCTCATTGATTATGTTGACTTATCTCTTTTATTAATTTCCCATAAGAATCAATAAATTTATTATAATCTACATCTTTTTCTTTAGGAACCAACTCCGACATGAAATTATTGATTGTAACTGCTTTCCTGAACTCTATATTATACCTATCAAGTGAATTTTTGTCTTTTTCTGGAATACAATTACAAAGACCACTCACTCCAACATTAAGCTTTTGAAATAAAGTCTTCATCTTGATATCGCTTTGTTTTAAAATAAATGACCTAGTAGTCCCTGAATCATTTAATTCTTTAATTATTGATATCTTATATAAAAACTCAGCTTTTATGTCGTCAGCAACATTTATGCAATTCCCAACACATAAACCTATTTGGTTCTTATGCCATGTCTTTTCACTAATTGACCGAGTAATGCTATTCGATTTATATGCAAAATATAACGCAACAAAAGAAATGATTATAGGCAAAATATTCAAAACAACTCCAAATAGCACCTTAGTCATGAGTTATTTGATATCCTTCAGGGCTTCATTTATATAAGCGTTTGTTTCAATAAGATAAGAGTTATCGGTATCATCAGAAACATATATTTCTACAATTCCTTTTATATCTCTTCTTAAAACCCTTACTAAACCGCCAAAAGCTTCTTCTAAAAAAGATGATCCATATCCTGACGTTCCAGATAAATCTATCCTAATTAGATCATATTGATGTGTTAAAGGAACTAAAACAGACTCTCTAAAATCCTCTCCTGAATATGGACCGTCAGTCTTATGACGACCACCTGGGCTTATACTATAATCTTTGGATATTGAAATATTCTTAATTTTTTTCGACATCTTTATTTATCCTTATTGCCCATTCAATTAATGTACCATTAAAATATAGATCATTTGTACTTGTCTGAAAATTTTGTTCACTCTTATTATAACAAAGAAAGCCATCACCACTTATAATTTTTAAATATATCCCTTCTTCATAATCTTTGATATATGCTAATATCTGTGACAATCCTTTCCCTCTATATGGTAATTTAGTACTAGATTTTCCAACTTCCATAGCAGCTTTTATCCATGTCCCTTTATCTTCACCCAAACCCTTTATTAAATCCAAGAAACCTTCTCGTTTTGGCAATGTTTTCGTAATGCCAACCCCTTGATCATATACAATAATTTTAAGTATATGCTCTTGAGTATCATATGCTGCAGCGAGCCACCACCTATTTTTTACAATGTTATCTAAATCACATGTATCATCACATGAATGTTGAACCACGTTAGTAACTGCTTCAATCAGACTATCATAAATTCTCTTATTAAAACAACCCACTTTTGAAACTAAATATGCATAAAAATCGCTTAACAATTTTCCTGTTGCATACGTATCTGTCTTATATTTAAAATATTGATATCTTATGCGATTACCACACCTTAAACGTTCTTTAATACCAAGCAAGCTATACAGCCCAAAGGATTTAAAAATATGTTTAATTTCATTTGACCATAATCGGACATTGTTTGGTTTGAGCCTAGATGATCGAGTACGTTTCCATCTGTAAAGTTCCGCTGCAAGAATTAAAGATGCCGTTTGCCCTATATCTCTAATATCTTCTATTTTAACTAAAATATTATCATTGGCTTCTTCAGAGTAAAGTTTCCTTAAGTCATAAATAGAATTCATGGTGTTAGTATAGTTTGTTTCTATATTAAAAACACTAGGCATAGAAAAAGATATTGAACTATCCTCTTCCTGCTTATAAGTTAAAACTTTATTACGCTGACTTCTTAAAAATCTTTTATATTGTATTTTTTTTACAACACGTTTCTTTTTAAGTGAAATCTTTCTTGAAATTAACAATACACATCCTTCTCATAATTGATATTATTATTTTATATTATAATCTATTAAAGTAAATATAATAGTTTTGACACATAAAGTATTTGGTAAATCTCAATAACACCAGATACTGATTTTTCGCGTATTGAGTATTACTGATGGTGAAATCTATGGGTTCGAATCCCGCATCGCCCGTTTAATAATTATCTGATAGCCTTTTCATTGCGGAACGATAGACAGCTAAACCCTCTCTTTTGTCCACAGAAACTACTATCACCACAAGTTCGTTATCTTGCACATAATAAACCAGACGATATCCTTGCTTTCTGAGTTTTATCTTATAGCATGATTTCAAATCACCATGCAGTTCAGAGCCGGGGACGTGAGGGTTTACGAGTCTCTTTTTAAGAGCTTTCCGCAAAACGTCCTTTACGCTGCCGTCCAGTTTACTCCACTCTTCCAGAGCCTCCGGCAAGAACTTAAGAGCGTATAACCGATCAGATGCCGTCAATGTCTACCTCAACAGCGGAAGAAATGTTCCCAAGTCTTGTTTTTACTTTTTCTATAAGCTCTTTATCTGATATTTCCTCGAGCATGGCCTCGAAAACCTTAGGGCTTATCATATAAAAAGCAGGACGGTTATGACTGAGAACAGCCACAGGTTTCTCACCGGCATTTCTAAGAACCTCGGCAGGATTTTTCTTAAATTCTGATATACTTACAGAGTAATCCGCTAAAATAGCTTCCATTACAGCCTCCTTTTATAAGCTAAATATAGAGCTGTTTTTAGAGCTATTCAAGGACAATTTTTAAAAACAATAAGTTCAAAGCGACCGTTGATTTTGAAAGACACGCTGCCGTCAGCGTCTTCAAATTTTCTCACAGCCTCAGCTATCTCAGCGCTGTCAGCATCCACGCCGTATGCCTCCAGTTCGTCAGCGCAATAGTCCATAGCGCCTTCAAGGCTCAGCGTCTTTGTCCGCTCCTCGTCAAAAACCTTTGAAAAATACTCTATTCCCTTCCCTTCCAGCCATTTTTTCATGTTTCTGGAGTTGTCGAATATCTTCGCCTGCGCCTTATGCCTGCTGACGATATCCGCTAAAAGCTCAACGTCTCTTCTGCCGCCCCAGCCCAGATAGATCATTGATTCCTTTGCGCACGCAAACGCCCTCTCATAGTCTTCAAATGTTCGCACAGCCGGAGTCATGGTCGCCATGACGATATCCCACTTTCTGCCGTCAGCCACATATTCATCCCACGGGCACTTCACTATATCTATATTCTCACAGCCTTCTTTTCCTGCGTCCTCCGCCAGAATGTCCAGCATCTCTTTGGATATGTCCAGAGCGGTCACGCACTGCGCCTCTTTCGCCGCGCGGATGGTATATTTGCCTGTGCCGCAGCCTATATCCAGAACACTGCGCCCAGCAAAGTCAATCCCCGCCTCTTTCATCGTGCGGAATATCTCCGCCTCAATAACATCTGTGCGCCCGTCATATCTGCCGTAAGTGGCGGATTTTCTTTTCCAGCGCTCTATCATAAAAGAATGTTTTTCGTTTTTCATAGTCAACTCCGGCAACAGTATATCATATAAAAAATATATACCGAAAAGAGTTAATCGGCACGCTCTGTTTTTTCCAGCCGGACGGTGCATTTACCGCAGATTTTCAGGGAATAGACAACCTCGTTGTCTGATCTGACTTTGTTATCCGGGTTCAGATCGTCCAGAGACACGTTCAGCAGATCCGCTATTCTGCACAGGGTAAAAAAATCCGGCAGACGGGATCCGGTCAGATAGTTACTGAGCCTGGAAGGAGACACCCCGAGCGCAAAGGCGAACCGCACCTGATTCATGCCGGACATGCCGATCAGTTCTTTGATAAGCTGTCCAAGTCTAACAGCGTTTCTCTCATACCTCTTCTCTGCCATAGCTAACTCCATTTTATATTTACTTAATCTGCATTACATGTATAATATAACTCAACACATATTATTGCATATGCTATATTATGTCAATATGTTTATTACATACGGTACATATGAACACAATAGCTGAACGGCTGAAAGAGCTAAGAAAACTGCTCGATCTTTCACAGACTGATTTTGGAAAAAAGATAGGAAAAAACTATCACTCGGTGATGAGGTGGGAACTGGGAAAAGTTCTGCCGCCTGATAATGTCGCAGAGCATATCTGCGACACGTTCAATGTCAGCAAACAATGGCTGGTGAGCGGCACTGGCGAGGTGTTTTCCCACAGGCCCTCCGGAGAGGTTTTTGAACGGCCACGGACAGGCTACAGCACATCCGTCTCTTCCAGAATCCCCCTGTTCAGAACCATACCCAGAACATTTCCGGAATTCCACGCTGAAGATATACTGATGTATATCTCCGTGCCATGTTCCTGTCCGGATGTTTTCGCACTGAAAGCCCCCGCATGCAGCGCAGCCCCCATACTGCCTGAAGACACGGTTATTTTCACCCCGTTCGCAGGCGAACCATGCTGTGACGGCGATATGCTGGTGATCAGAGACCAATACGGAGAGGTCTCTGTGCGCAGGTTCTCGGCTTCTAATAACATTATGACAGTCAAAAAACCTGATTATCCCGACATTTTCGCTCCTGAATGTGTTATTATTGGTTTAGTGTGTGATATCTACAGGAAAATTTTTTTTACCTAGTAGATAAATATTTATTTTAATGCTATATTTTTTATAGTATTTACTGCGGAAATAGACATGAAAAAACTTTTTAATGGATTAAGATTCAGAATTCTGGCCGCTGTCATGATAGTCATGTTCTTTGCGGTGGCTATATTGATTTTCAGCACATATGTTAAACTGAAAAATGACATAATAAAGAAAAATGAGGAATCTCTCAAACTTTTCAGCATTATCTTCGAGTCTGAAAAAGACCTCCTGATAAAAAAATATTCCATGGCGCTGGATGTCCTGCTGGAGAACCCTCTGGTGACGGAAGCCTTCGCCAGGAGAGACAGAAACACTCTGGCCGATCTGGTCACTCCTATTTATAATACACGTCTTAAGCATCTTTATAATATCGAGCAGTTCCAGTTTCATCTGCCTCCCGCAGTCAGCTTTTACAGAGCGCACATACCGAACAACTACGGCGACAATCTGGAGGCTTTCAGAAAGACTGTCATCCGGGCAAACGAAACCAAATCAACAGTCTCCGGCATAGAGGTCGGCAGAGGCGGTCTGGGGCTTCGGGTGGTAAAACCTGTTTGGTATAACTTCGACTCAGTGGGAACTGTTGAGTTCGGAGGCAATGTAGAAAGCATTCTGGAAACCACAAGAGCCTGCACAGGCATCAACTACGGCATCGGCGTTTTCAAATCAGTGCTGACCAACGCCCGCTTTCTGGATGATCCTACCAAGTGGATGCAGTATGACGACATGTTCGTATACGGCTTTTCAGAGGATATCGTAAGGAAACTCACCATCAGCGGCGACATAGAAAACAGAGATATAATCCATGACGGCGGAAGATACTACATAACCAGAAAACTGCCCCTGTATGATTTTTCGTCTGAACAGATAGGATATCTTGTTGTGGTGCGCGATACCACAAAAGACGTTGCAGGCATGCGGTCAGAGCTGTTAAGACAGGGATCCATAATTGCCGCTTACGGTTTTTTTGCAGTTATTATCATGTCCTCATTCCTTATAAGACTGATATTCAGACCTCTGGAGATGATAACCAATCACCTGTCTGAAAATGAGATAACTCTGGATAAAGAACCTGCTGAGCTGGTTGTCAGCGATAACGCGGAGCTGTCTGTGCTCACCGGCGCATACAACACTCTTAACAAAAAACTCTACAACAACCTGAAGCAGATAGACGAACAGATGAAAGAGATACAGTCCATCAACTCCACATTGGAGGAGAATGTCAAAAAACGGACTCAGGAGCTGGAAACCACCAACGAAAAACTGGAAAAAGCTCTGGAAAACTATAAAAACATAAACGAGGCAAAGAGCGAGTTTCTGGCGGATATGAGCCACGAGATCAGGACACCGATGAACGCCATCATCGGTCTGAGCTATCTCGCCATGCAGACCCAGCTTAACGCCAAACAATACGGCTATCTGAACAAAATACACACATCAGCCAATATGATGCTGGAGATAATCAACGATATACTCGATTTTTCCAAGATAGAGGCAGGCAGACTGGAGCTGGAGAACGTTAACTTCAGCCTCTATGACCTGATGAAAAAAATAGAGGATATTCTTGAGGTTCAGGCAGAGAAGAAAAAAATAACATTCGATGTGGATATATCCGAAGACACTCCCAGATTTGTTAAAGGAGACCCTCTGCGTCTGTCACAGGTTCTGAATAACCTGGGCGCTAACGCTGTAAAATATACTGAAACAGGCGGCGTGACTCTCTCCGTGGAGTCTGTGGAATCGAACATGGCCTACACCACACTCAAATTCACCGTTAAAGACACAGGCATAGGCATACCGAAAGAAAAACTGAATCTGCTCTTCACATCATACGGGCAGATATCATCAAAAATGGCGAGAAAATACGGCGGTTCAGGTCTGGGACTGAACATCACCAAAAAGATTCTGGACAAAATGGGCGGAACTATCTTTGTGGAGAGCGTGCCGGATAAGGGAAGCACATTCTGGTTCACTATCAAGCTCAAGAATGTGGACATCACCAAGGTAGAGGATTTCTCCGAAAAAACAAAGCTGCTAAAAGGCAAACGTGTTCTGGTGGGCGAAAAATACTCTAACGAGCCGGGCAGCATCTCCTCCATATACCGTGAGTTCATGGCGAATGTTACATCCGCCGACAGTCAGGTTTCCATGCTGAAGATACTCAGCTCTAACATACAGAAAGACAGCGTGGATTTTGATCTGATAGTGGTGGAGCATGTGATGAACGATGTCTGCATGCTGTCAGCCGTTGAGTCACTGCGCCAGATAGCAGGTGAGATCAAACTTCCCCCTGTCATATTCATATCAAACGAAGATACTCCCCCCATGGACGGCATAAACCTGATAAAACTGATGAAACCGGCAGACCCCGGCACACTGTTCAACGCCACTATCCGGCTGATAACAGGAAAAGACTATAAAGATGAAATAAACATCTCAGTCAACGCCGACACCTCCGGCGCCGGCATACTGATCGTGGACGACAACAGCCTGAACAGAGAGGTCGCCGCCGATTTCATGGAGATACTCGGGCTCACCGCCGACTATGCTGAAAACGGACTGGAAGCCGTGCGCATGGCAGAAAAAAAGGTTTATGACGTTATCTTCATGGATATCATGATGCCTAATCTGGACGGCTATGCAGCCTCTAAAATGATACGCCAGAGCGGGCTGAATACAGACACACCCATATACGCCATGACGGCCAGCGTCATAGACGAAGACAACATGAAGCTGAAAAGCTCTATGATATCCGGTTCTATCAGCAAGCCGTTCAAGCTGAACGAAATAACCAAAGCCATCACTGATTCTGTAATGATAAAGAATTTTGACGCTGGATCCCCTCTCCTGCACGATGTTTCAGGACATGTGGATTTTCAGACCGGCATAGCTAACTTCGGCGGAAATATGCTGTTATACAAAAAAGCGGTTAGCGATTTCATCCAGTTCTGCGGCGACACCGAAACCCTGTTGGCGAACATGATACAGTCCGACCCGGATAATATCAGGTCTTTCCTTCTTCAGATGCAGAGCTTTTCTGAAAATCTCGCTCTGACGCCTCTGGCTGATATCGCAGGAACCATATACCGGAAAATGTCCACAAACTCTCCGGCGGATATCAACAAGGAATACGCGAATCTGAAGGAAACGCTGAAAAAGACAGTCAGTATTCTGAACAGAAATATTACATAAAATTATCATAGTCTGGCATTTGATTTGCTTCTTCTTATGAAAGACCTTCATGAGGAGGAAAAAATGATCACTAAAAATTTCTTTTCGGAGTCTGAAGAGGAGAGAGTAAAGCAGCTCGCCGGCATAGCCAATCTTCATATCTCCATAGCCAGAGAACTGATGGCCAGCGAACGTCCGCTGTCCAGAGATGAGATGCAGAGTCTGCTGGAGCTTCTTATCACTGCCAACGAAGCGAAACAGCTCGCCTACAACCTGAAAAACATACATGACATCAAAGATATCGCATAACCAATAAACCCCGGTGAACAAACGTCTGTTAACGCCGGGGTTCGTTTTTTTCTCTGATTACGCCTGAAAATCAATCTATAGGCTTGCTCTTTTTTAACATATGCTGTATAGATACCCAATTAAATTATTTTTTTTGCGGGTATAAAGTGAGCCAAGAAACGCTGATCCAGAGGATTATAAAAGAGAGCAACGTGATAACGGTATTTCAACCGGTAATCAGCCTGAAAGAGATGCGTATAATGGGTTTCGAAGCGCTCTCACGGGGCATATGCTCAGACACGGGAAATATAATCCCGCCGCTTGACCTTTTTGATATGGCAAGGGAAGAGAACTGTGAGCTGGAGCTGGACAGACTCTGCCGGAAGACAGCCATGAGATCCTACAAAACCATTCCGGAATATGACAAATATCTTCTGTTCCTTAATCTGGACACCAGTGTTCTGGATAATGTGGACATGGAATCCTCACACTTTACAAAAGAACTGACAGACGAGATGGGGCTGAAATATTCATCTATTTCTCTCGAAATCGTCGAATCAAAGATAGAAAACAATCAAAATCTCATCCATTTCATCGATAACTATAAAAAACTGGGATATTATGTGTCTCTGGACGATTTCGGCGCCATGCACTCTAACATGGACAGAATTATTATGTCCAAGCCGGATATCATTAAAATAGATATGGATCTGGTGCGCAATATCCACAACAACTATTATCAGCAGTCCATCATAACCTCCATCATAGACATAGCCCAGAAAACAGGGGCGCTCACACTGGCGGAAGGTCTGGAAAACATGGACGACATAATGAAAAGCTATGAGCTGGGGATCGACCTTTATCAGGGGTTCTTTCTGCACAGACCCTGTGTGGATATAGCCGGCAGCCTGACCTTCATTCAGGACAAGATCAACTACACAGTACAATATGTGAAAAACAAGCTGAAAGAGAACGTAACCAGAAAGAAAAACACCTATACCAACTTCGAAAACCTGACTGCCCTTCTGATAAGGGAATCTCTCAACAGAGATGTCGATTATTTTTATAAAGCTCTGTCACAAAACATCTCTTTCTATCCGGAGATAGAGCGTATTTTTCTGCTGAGCAACGATGGGATGCAGGTCATGCCGTCCATAGTGAATCCTTCGCACAAGACCATCAAGGTAAAATCTTTCAGCATGTTTCACGAAAGCCATTCGGATCATTCGCTAAAAGATTATTTTTATTATCTTAAGAAACTTAATACAACCCGTTATTTTACAGACACTTTCATATCCTCGACCACAGGAAATATTTTAAGAACCATGTCATGTGTGGTTGACATTCAGAGCACACCATATATACTATGTATCGATTTTATTGATAAATTAGAACGCTAAACACATATAATTACGGAGTTATTTTTGAACACAGCCCGGTTTGACATTATTGAGATCATCCAGAAAGAACTTATCAGAATCGAGTTCCAGCCTATCCTCAGTTTGAAACTAAAAAAAGCAGTCGGCGTGGAGGCTCTGTGCAGAGGCATCAACCCGAAAGACAGAACAGTGATATCCCCGATAACCCTGTTCGAAGAGGCGGCTAAACTCGGCGTTGTCATTGATCTGGACAGGCTTTGCAGAAAAACCGCGATGAAAGAGTTCGCCAAACTCCCTAACCATGAGTCTCTGGTTCTTTTTCTTAACTTCGACGCTTCTGTTCTGGACAGCATAAAAGAGGACGAAAAATCATGCACCGTTATGTATGCCGATGAGGCAGGACTGAACTATCATAATATAGCCGTTGAGATACTTGAGTCAAAAATAGAAAACAACAAAAAACTGGAAATAATCACGGAAAGATATTCCTCTCTGGGAATGTTCGTGGTGCTGGACGACTTCGGCGCCCTCCACTCCAACCTGAACAGACTGGTAATATCAAAACCGGATATCATCAAAATAGACAGAAGCCTGATTCACAACGTCAGTCAGAGCTATTATCAGCAGTCGATCATCAAGTCGATCATAGATCTGGGCAAGAAGATAGGCTCGCTCACACTGGCTGAGGGAGTGGAGACCAAAGAGGATGTTCTGAAGTGTCACGAGCTGGGCGCTGATCTGTTCCAGGGATTTTTCTTTTCCAGACCGCAGAACATAGAATGCCTGTCCACCATCTGCTGCAAGACGCTGATGGAGGAGATCACATACGAGATAAAGGACTACATGGCTGTCAATCTGGAACAGAAAAGATTCCAGTACAACAACTTTGAAAATATCCTGAACAAGATAATGGACGAAATAGCCGCGTCTCCGGTGGAATACTATAACGGAATAATGAACAAATCCGTCATTACCTACAAAGACATAGAGTGCATTTACATTCTGGATGAGTTCGGTGTTCAGGTGGGCAATACCGTCTGCGGGTTCGACATTCCGGAGAACGAGCACAGCCTCTTTCATCCGTCACGATCCGGAGCCGACCACTCTCTGAAGGAATATTTTTACTTTATAAACAGCTTACAGTTATCATCATATTATACAGACCCGTATATCTCTCTGGCCACAGGGATGCTTTGCAGAACAATGGCGAAAAAGTTTGAAAACGGGCAGAACGAATATATCCTCTGCATCGACTTTATCGACAGCAGAGCCTGCAACCTTCTCTAGAGCACCGGACTGAGAGTTCTGCATACACCTTCAAACACCCTGATAAAAAACTGTCTGTTCTTAACATATTCATAAGGTATTTTTTCCGAAGCGGCTATGTAGCTCTCTATCATACGGAAGACATCCGCCGCGAACCTGTCCGAGTAAATCATAAGATTCAGCTCAAAATTCAGCTTAAAACTTCTGGCATCCATATTGGATGATCCTATTGTGACCCATCTGCCGTCTATCAGAATCATTTTTGCGTGCAGCATAGTTCCTTTTGTCTCATATATCTCAACACCGGAGGCTATCAATTCCTCATAATATGACCGTCCGGCGGCGGCGGCGAAAGGATGGTTGTTCTTTCCCGGTACTATTATGCGCACCTTAAGCCCCTGCATGGCGATATTCTTCAGAGTCTCTATTATCGGCTGGTTAGGCACCAGATACGGGGTGATGATGTCGATACTCACCTCCGCCCTGTTCATAGCGGAGAATATGGAGTCATATATCATCGGAGTTGTCTGATGAGGTCCCGAAGGGATCACATGCACAGTCTGGTCACCGGACGTCTGTTCAGCGCCTTCCGTAAGCGTGTCGGAGATATCGCCTCCTCTGGCAAACATCCAGTCCTCGGCAAAATAACAGGCAATAGCGTTAACGGCGTCTCCTTCCAGTCTCAGGTGGGCGTCAGACCATTTCGCTGTTTCAGCGTATTCGTCACCGATATTCATCCCGCCTGTGTATGCGCACCTGCCGTCTATGACCGCTATCTTTCTGTGGTTGCGGAAATTAACACGGGAGGCGGTTCTTAGCCCGAACGGAGAATGAAATACCGCCGTCTGAACTCCGGACTGTCTGAGTTTTTTCAAAAGCCCTGTGAACATCAGCCCCATAGAGCCCCAGCCGTCCACCATGAAATATACGCTGACACCCTCCTCTGCCTTCTTCATCAGCAGATCCGCTATTTTTTTGCCGGTTTTGTCGTTTCGAAAGAGATAATATTCCATCAGGATATATTTCTTAGCGTTCTCTATATCATTTTCCAGAAGGGAATATTTTTCAGAAGCATCGGTGATCAGACGGAGATTTCTGCACAGCACAGGCTGCATGCCTGTCACCTGCGTAATTATCTCTCCCATTCTGCCGCCGTTATATTCTGCGTTCTCCGCCTGTTTATAATCGAGGAACGGATAGCGCTTCATCCTTTTTTCCACTATGTTGCGCAGTCTGGGGTTGCCGAATATGAGATATGCCAGAGAACCGATCACAGGAAAGAATATGACCGCCATCACCCAGGAGAAGTTGGCTCTCGCCTCTCTTCTGCCGGAAAGTATTATCAGCACAAGGATCAGCGAAAAAACCTCAACAACATAGGTCAGAACAAGATTTATAGTATCTCCCATTAAAAGTTTTTCCCCTGAAACAGTCCGTGTTCTTTCATATATGCCTCCAGCTTAGCGGTGAACGCGCTCTTGCTCTCCGGCCACATCGGAGCTATCAGAGTGTCTCCGGCGGCGTCTCCCACTATTCTGGACACCACCATATCCGGCGACAGATATGTTATAGCCTCCGCCAGAACTGAAATATATTCATCCTCGCTCTGAAGCATAATTTTACCAGCCAGATACATTTCCGACATCTGTGTCCGCTTCACTATGTGAAGATGGTGGAATTTGACAGAATGAACGCCAAGCTCACTGCACAGCTTAACAGAGTTTAGCATATCTTCTCTGGTGTCGCCCGGAAGTCCGAAAATAATATGAGCGCAGGTCTTTATACCGTGTTCATGCGTCATTCTGACGGCGTTCACAAACTCGTCTTTGGTATGTCCCCTGTTTATTATCTTCAGCGTATTGTCATTAGCGGACTGAAGCCCGTATTCCAGAACCACGTCATATTTCTGATTAAGCTCAGCAAAATATGCCAGCTTCTCCTCATCTATCACATCCGGTCTGGTGCCGACATATAAAGCGACTATGCCGTCGTCTGTCAGCGAAGCCTCCACCCTCTTTCTGATGGTATCCAGATCAGAATAAGTGTTGGAGTATGACTGAAAGTAAATTATGTATTTTTCGATGCCTTTTGACCGCAGTTTTGCAATCTTCGACAGCGCCTGTTCCCTGATCCCGTTTTCAGCTTTCTGCGTAAACGAATCCACGTTACAGTAAATGCACCCTCCCACACCCTTATTCCCGTCACGGTTAGGACATGTAAAACCAGCGTCAATAGATACTTTGCGCACCTTGCCGTTATATTTATTCTTAAGATATGTGTTAAGCGATTGATAAAACTCTGTGGCTGCGTTATTTTTCATAAATATTCTTCTTTACTTTTTATTATGAGACTATATATAACATACTATCATTAATGATAGTATCTGTTAACAGAATATACGAACTGTCGGAGATATAATGCCTGATTCATATTCTATTGTTACATTTATTTTCTTTCTTTTGGCAGTACAAATTTTGTCCTCTGCCGCATTCACCGTGTATTATCTCAGACAAAAGAACAAAAACGCTGACTCAGCAAAAAAACTGGCAGCGGCGAATGTTAAGATACAGCAATATCTTAACGCTGTTGACGCATCCAATATGATGTGCATATCCTCCGCCGACGGCATAATGAAATATATAAACAAATCATATCTGGACGTGGTCGGCTACAGTTTTGACGAGATAGTGGGAAACAAGTTTGAAACTCTCGCTCACCCTGATACTGACATGAGTGTGTATGACAAACTCTTCGAAACTCTTCAGCAGGGAAATATATGGTCCGGAACCATGCTGAACAAAACGAAGAACGGCGGAACAGTCTATCTGGAAACCTCTGTTGTGCCTATAAAAGACGAAAACGGCAAGATCATAGAATATCTCTCTATCAGAAAAGATATCACCCCGCTGATAAACCAGCAGGATCAGATCAGAAAACAATACACAGACCCGCTCACAGGATTTCCGAACAGAACTAAAATGAGACGTGATCTCGAAGAGATAGAGAATCCGGCTCTGGCAATCATCAACATAGACGGATTCAGCACCATCAACGCCTATTACGGTCTGGAGACCGGAGACGAGATACTGGTGAAATTCGCCAACCTTCTCCGCTCCAAAACACCCGAATCAATGACCACCTACAGGCTAAGCGGAGACGAATTCGCCATTGTCGGCAGGTCTGTCACCGATATAGACGATTTTAATCAGTTCATGAGAAACATGCTTCATGAAGTCACAGAGACGACTTTTTTCAGCCGTGAACACGAAATGGTGCTCAACCTCACAGCCGGCACAGCCATCGGGGGCGACAACCTGCTGATCAAAGCAGGCATGGCTATCAAGCACGCCAGACTGAACAATAAGAACCTGATGACCTATTCTGACGTTCAGATTTTTACTGAAAAACTGAAAGATACAGTTCAATACTCCACTGCGCTCAGAAACGCCGTGAAAGAGAGCAGAGTTGTTCCGCATTTTCAGCCGATAGCAGACGCTCAGAAAGGCACCATATACAAATATGAGGCGCTCATGCGCATACAGGACGACAAGGGAGGTTTTCTGCCCCCCCCTGTGCTTTCTGGAACTGTCCAAGCAGCTTAAGCTCTATAACGGGCTGTCTGCCATCATGGTGCAGAAATCTATAGAAAAGATAATAGACAACGACGTTCACATCACCATCAACTTCGACAAAGAGGACGTGGTGAATAAAAAGATACACAACACACTCTTTACGCTGATCCGTGAAAACAACCTTCAGGGCAGGATCACCATAGAGATAACAGAATCAGAAGGTATGGACAACCTGAGCGAGCTGGCGGCCTTTATCAGCAGCGCCAAACAGGAGGGATGTCTCATCGCCATAGATGATTTCGGCACCGGTTACTCCAATTTCATGTATATCCTCTCCCTGCAGCCGGATTATCTGAAAATAGACGGATCCATCACCCGCCAGATAATGGAATCAGCCCGTGCCAGACTGCTCACAGAAACGATAGTGGCCATGTGCAGACGGGCAAATATCAGAACCATTGCTGAGTTCGTCTCATCAGAAGAAATCTATCAGGCGGTAAAAGAGATAGGCGTGGACTATGTTCAGGGCTATCATTTCGGAAAACCTGAACAGCATTTTCAATAATTTCAATTAAATCGCTTCCTTTTCTTGTATTTCTCAGCCGGATGATTTAAATTATTTTCACATACCACCAAACGAGGATTGTCATGATAAAAAAAGAACTTCTCGATGTTCTCGCATGCCCTAAATGCAAAGGCGCCGTAAGAGTTTCCAAAAACGAGGAGTACATCGTCTGCGACTCATGCAGACTGCTGTACGAGATCAGAGAAGACATCCCTGTGATGCTGATGGACGAGGCAAAGCAGGTTGAAGATACCAGCGGTTACTAGGCTATGGAAATACTTTCATCTGCCCAGATGTCGGCAGCGGATGCCTATACCATAAACGAGCTGGGCATTCCCTCCGCCGTGCTGATGGAGAACGCCGCCTCATCATTTGTGTCGCATCTGCTGGAAAAATATCCTGATATCTCATCTGCCGCTGTGGCCGCTGGCGCGGGAAACAACGGCGGTGACGGACTGGCAATCGCCCGTCTGCTGGACAATGCGGGTATACACACCGACATTTATCTGGCCTGCCCCGCTGAAAAACTGAAAGGCGATGCCCTCATCAATTTTAACATACTTACAAAATATCCCGTAAATATCTTCACAGTGGAAGAGGACGATATCCCTGTGTTCGACAATTACGACATCACGATAGACGCGCTGTTCGGCACAGGGCTCACACGCCCGCTGACCGGATTTTATGAAGAGCTGGTGAACAGCATAAACCTGACCTCTGCGCTCATAGCCTCTGTGGATATTCCCAGCGGTCTCTCCGGAGACACATGGGAGATCATAGGAACATGCGTGGACGCTGACCTCACCGTAACATTCGGCAGACCGAAATATCCCCACATAATGTTCCCCGCCAGAAAAATGTGCGGAGAGGTGGCGGTAGCCGATATTTCCATCCCCGACTTTGCCGTGGATACAGTGGGCTGCGATACTTTTCTGCTGACTCCGGACAGTCTCCCTCTGATGACGGAGAGAGAACCGGACAGCCACAAGGGACACTTCGGACACGCCGTGATAATAGGCGGAAGCGAAGGAAAATCCGGAGCGGCTTTCATGGCGTCCATGTCATGCGCCAGAACAGGAGCAGGACTGACCACACTGGCAGTTCCCGGCGGGCTGATATCCGCCGCCGAATCGGTTAATCCTGAGATAATGTCCATAGCCGTGGGCAAAGGCGCCTATTTTGACATGTCCGATACGGACAGGATATTAAAGTTTCTGAAAGGTAAAACCGTGGCGTCCATAGGAATGGGGCTTGGCACGGATGAGCAGACAGGTATGTTCGTGAACTATCTGATAAAAAATACCGATATACCCTTTGTAATAGACGCTGACGGGATCAATCTGCTCAGCAAGGATATACTGCCCTTTCTGAAAGGCAGAGGCATCATAACCCCCCACATAGGCGAGTTCGCCCGCATGATGGAGACAGACACATCCGATGTTATGAAGAACCGTCTGGAGCTTGCCAGGTGCATGGCGGTACAGTACGGCATCATAGTGGTGCTGAAGAGCGCCGACACAGTGATAGCACTTCCCAACGGACGGATATTCGTAGATATATCAGGCACCCCCGCCCTGTCCAAAGGCGGCAGCGGAGACTGTCTGACAGGAATAATCACAGGGTTCATATCTCAGGGGTTCGACATGGATTTCGCCTGCCTGCTCGGGTGCTACACCCTCGGCAGGACAGCAGAGATAGTTTCCTCTGACATGAACGAACGCTCTGTGATGACAACAGATATAATAAATAACATTCACAAGACATTAGATGAACTTGAAGAAAACAGTTAACAGCGAGGAAGAGACTAAGGAATTCGCCTTTGAAGTGGCGGAGATGCTCAGAGGCAGCGTTGTTCTGATGAACGGCAATCTGGGCGCGGGAAAAACTTTCTTCGTGAAATGTGTAGCCGAATATTTCGGATGCGGCGAGGTATCCAGCCCCACATTCACCCTGCATCACAGATATGACGGGAATGTAACCATAAGACACTTCGACCTGTACCGTCTGGAGAATTTTGCCGAGCTGGAAAATATAGACTTTTTCGGTATCATAGAGAGCGGCGACACCTGCTTCGTGGAGTGGGCAGATAAATTTAATCTGCATGATGAGCTTGAAAAATATATCGAAATCACTATAACTGTTATAAACAAAAACGAGCGTATATTTGAAATGGTGACAAAAGAATGATGAAACCCGAAATTTGCCCCTATTGCGGGGAAAGAAGGCTGGAAGAACTTCAGCCCACAGAGATAATGGTAGACGACATGCTCTGGACCATATACCACTATGAGTGCCAGTTCTGCACCGAGGTCTTTGACAAGATAATAACCGAGGGCGAGCTTCAGTACGACATAATGGCGGACGGCGAAGACTATGACATAAACGAGGATGACGGTGAAAAAAAATTCAGAAACTGATCTCGTAGAAAGCATGACGGAAGATGAGATGCAGAGGGTCATGCTCCTTAAAAGCGGACTGGAAGATCTGAATCTCGTACTTCAGGAGATAGAGGACACATACCTGAAACTCGCTGAAGTGGGCATCACCGAGACCGAGAAGAAAAATCAGCGTCTCAGACTCTTTGCTCTGGAGAAATATCTGTCCGAGCTGAATACTAAAGTGAACACAGCGCTGGGCAGCGAGAGCGACAGGCAAAAACTTTCTTAAATAATCACGGAGACTTAAGCCACATGCAGAAAGAATATCCCACCCGAATAAATCCCGCGGATTTTGAAGCCGAGCTATATAAAGAATGGACCGAGGCGAAATATTTTCACGCTGACGAACACAGCAATAAACCGCCCTATTCCATAGTTATCCCGCCTCCCAACGTCACAGGGTCTCTGCATATGGGACATGCTCTGAACAACACATTACAGGATATCATGATCCGCTTTCACAAACTGAACGGATACGAGACTCTCTGGATGCCGGGGACAGACCACGCCGGAATCGCCACTCAGAACGTGGTGGAAAAACTGCTCGCCTCCGAAGGCGCCAGCAGACACGATCTGGGACGTGAAAAATTTATAGAAAGAGTATGGCAGTGGAAGGAGCAGTCCGGCGGAACCATCATAAACCAGCTGAAAAGACTGGGGTGCGCCTGTGACTGGGACAGAGAGCGCTTCACCATGGACGAGGGGCTGAGCAAGGCTGTACGCAAGGTATTCGTATCTCTGTATAAAGAAGGTCTGATCTACCGCTCTGATTATATAGTCAACTGGTGTCCCAGATGCCACACCGCCCTGTCTGATCTCGAGGTTGAACACGAAGAGATAGACGGAGCTTTCTACCACATCCACTACCCCGTAAAAGGGACAGATATAAAGCTGGAAGTAGCCACCACACGTCCGGAGACCATGCTTGGGGATACAGCGGTTGCCGTTAACCCTGCCGATGAGAGGTATTCCCATCTGATCGGAAAGACAGTTGTCCTGCCGATACTCAACCGTGAGATACCAATAATCGGCGATGAATACGTTGATATGGATTTCGGAACAGGCTGTCTGAAGGTGACTCCGGCACACGACCCCAACGACTTTCTGCTGGGGATAAAGCATAACCTCGAAAACATCAGCATGATGGATGAGAACGCCGTGGTTAACGAAAACGGCGGCGAGTTCAAAGGTCTGGACAGGTTCGAGGCGAGAAAAGCCGTTGTGACAAAGCTCGCCGAGCTCGGTCTGTTCGTGGCGAAAAAGACTCACCAGCACAAGGTAGGTCACTGCTACAGATGCAAGACCGTGATAGAGCCCAGAATCAGCCTCCAGTGGTTTCTGAAGATAAAAGGCATGTCAGACGAAGCAGTGAAAGCTGTCGAATCCGGACAGATAGTCATCAAACCGGAAACATGGCACAAAACATTCTATAACTGGATGAACGACATCCGTGACTGGTGCATCAGCCGCCAGATATGGTGGGGACACCGTATACCCGCCTGGTACTGCAAATGCGGCGAGATAATCGTTGAGGGGGAGACTCCTGAAAAATGCCCCAGATGCGGCGGCACACACCTTGAGCAGGAGACTGACGTTCTGGACACATGGTTCTCGTCAGGTCTGTGGCCTTTCACCACACAGGGATGGCCGGAAAACACTGCCACACTGCAAAAATTCTATCCCACATCCACGCTGATAACAGGGTTCGACATCCTCTTCTTCTGGGTAGCCAGAATGATGATGTTCGGTCTGAAATTCATGGATAAAGAGCCTTTTAAAGAGGTTTATCTCCATGCCCTCATCCGTGACAAAGACGGGCAGAAGATGAGCAAATCCAAAGGCAACGTGATAGACCCCCTTACAATGGTGGACAAATACGGCGCTGACGCTTTTCGCTTCACCCTTGCCGCCTTCGCCGCTCAGGGCAGAGATATCAAGCTGGACGAGGCGAGAATCGACGGATACCGCAACTTTGTAAACAAGATATGGAACGCGTCACGTTTCATCCTGACAGGCTACAACGGGCAGAAATTCGGTCCTGAGACCAAACTTGCCCTTGAAGATAAATGGATACTCCAAAACCTGAAAGACACTGAGGAGAAGGTCAGCAAAGCCGTTAAAAACTATGACTTCAACGAAGCGGCTCTGGCTGTTTATCACTTCTTCTGGCATAAATTCTGCGACTGGTACATAGAGCTTATCAAACCCAGAATCTATGACGACGCTAAAAAGGACGATGCCTATGCAGTGGCTTCATACGTCATTGAAAAATCACTGATTCTGATGCATCCATTCATGCCTTTCGTTACAGAATACATTTACAGACTGGTGACAGAGAAAGAATCCATCATGCTCGCCGAATGGGAAAAATTTGATTTCTCCTACGATGAGGAGATGGTGGAGATGGAAGAGATAGTTGAACTGATAAGCCTCATCAGAAACATCAGGGGCGAATACAACGTCTCCATGTCCAAACAGCTCACAGCCTATTTCAAGACAGACAAGGAAGTTACAAGAACAGCCTTCACCAAGCATAAAGAACTGGTAAAGAATCTGGCAAGGCTCGAAACACTGGAGCCCACAGAGACAGCACCGGAAAAATGCTCCGCCAACATAGCCCCAGGGTTCGAGGTTTACGTCTCTCTGGAAGGGCTCGTTGATTTTCAGGCGGAGATAGCCAAGCTGGAAAAAGAACAGGTGAAACTGGAAAAAGACTACAACATCTTCGGCGGAAAACTGAAGAATGAGAATTATCTCAATAATGCCCGCCCCGAAGTTATAGAAAAGGATAAAGAGAAATTCGCCGAAATATGCGATAAGCTGGACAAGGTTAAAGAAACCATCGGGAGGCTTAAAGAGTCATGCTGAGAGAAAAACTGGTTAAACTCGCCCTCGAAGAGGACATAGGCACAGGCGATCTCACCGCCAAGGCATTCCGCCACCACGACAGCATGAGCGTATTCGCTTATCTGGCTAAGGAAGACTTCATCCTCTGCGGAACGAAGACAGCCAGAATAGTTTTCAGCGAGCTGAACGCCGGGATCGACACCATCTTCTACAGACAGGACGGTGATCTCATAAAAAAAGGCGATATTTTCGGCGAGGTCTCAGGACCTGTGTACTCCATACTCTCCGGCGAACGGACATCGCTTAACTTTCTCCAGAGGCTCTCAGGCATAGCCACTAACACAGCCGGCTATGTAAAAGAGCTGGAAGGAACCAACATAAAGATTCTGGACACCAGAAAAACAACCCCCGGCTGGCGTGTTATGGAAAAATACGCCGTGCTGATAGGCGGCGGACACAATCACCGCATGGGACTCTTCGACGGCGTGATGCTGAAGGATAATCACATAGACGCAGCAGGCGGGATAACAGCCGCCGTTAAACTGGTGCAGAAAAGCATTCCCAGTACAGTCAAAGTTGAGGTTGAGGTCAGAAACCTTGCCGAGGCGAAAGAAGCGGCGGAAGCCGGAGCCGATATCATCATGCTGGACAACTTTAAGCTGGAGGACATGCAGGCGGCTATTGATGTGATAGCCAAACGAGCCAAGATAGAGATATCCGGCGGCGTCACAAAAGATAAACTGAAAGAATTCCGCCATCTGGACATAGATTACATCTCCATCGGTGCGCTGACCCATCAGGCCGTCAGCGTTGACATGAGCCTGAAAATCAGAAAATGATACTCCGGTTCAGAAGACTTATAAACAAAAAAAGCCTGATTGTTTTCGTTATAACCGGTCTGCTCTTTCACATGCTTTTCAGAGCCAGATCAAACCCGGACGCTCTTCAGGCTGGCTCTCCCGCTCCTGACATAGCTCTGGAATCTATAGACGGGCAAAAATTCCGTCTGAGCGAGCTGAACGAGCCTGTTATGCTGGCTTTTTTCAATACGCACACAATATTATCCGGCGGTCTTTATACAAAATATTACCTCAACCGCATGCCTTATCTGAAGGGGATTGAGGATGCCGGAAGAGCCAAGCTGATAGTTGTGCTGGATACAAAGCAAAGTAAAAATATTATTAATAAAGAAACTTCATCAGGTAAATATAAAGTCCTTGAAAAAAGAGTCTATTTGGGTAATATTGAACAGGCAGAAAAAGATTACGGAATATCAATATGGCCGCATTTTTTTCTGATAAACAAAGAACACACTATAATTTATGAAGCCAAAGTTCCTTCTGTGGAGCTTGTGGATGATTTTTTAGACAGGAGCAGATAATGCACGACTTTTTCAACGTACAGGACATAAAGGATGAATACGACATAGTTATACTGGGAGCCGGTCCTGCCGGACTCACAGCGGCAATGTACGCCGCCAGAGATAAACAGAATGTTCTGGTGCTGGAAAAACAGTTTCCCGGCGGATATGTAGCTATCACAGAATGGGTGGAGAACTACCCCGGCTTCTTCGACGGCATCATGGGCGCTGACCTGTCTGAAAAATTCTATAACCACGCTGTAAAATTCGGCGTAATGGTGCGCAACGGTAACTGCACAAAGATTGAAAATGACGGCAAATATAAGCTGGTTCATGTGGAAAACAGACCCAACCCCGTAAAGGCAAAGGTTGTTATAGTCGGTTTCGGGTGCGAGCCCAAGAGACTGGATGTTCCCGGTGAAAGCAAATTTTACGGCAGAGGCGTATCATTCTGCGCCACCTGCGACGGTTCATTCTATAAAGACAAAGTTGTGGCATGTATCGGAGGCGGAGAATCCGCTGTAGAAGAAGGCGCTTACCTCACAAGGTTCGCCTCGAAGGTATACATGATCCACCGCAGGGATTCTTTCAGAGCGTCTAGGACAGCGATGGAAAGAGCGCAAGCCAATCCCAAGATCGAGTTCATCACCGACAGCGTGGTGGAATCAGTGAACGGTGAAATGAAAGTTTCAGACATCACCCTGAAAAACGTGAAGACCGGAGAAACCAGCAAGCTGGTTGTGGACGGTATTTTTGTTTTCATAGGTCAGACAGCCAAAACAGACCTGGTAAAGGATCTGGTGGAAACCGACGAGTGGGGATTCATCATAGCTGATGAGTCCACCAAAACATCAGCCCCCGGAATATTCGTTGCCGGAGACGTACGCACCAAAGAATTCAGGCAGATCACAACTGCTGTTTCTGACGGTACTGTCGCCGCCAAGAACGCCGAAAAGTACATTAACGAAAACTTCTGATAATACTTATGAGCAGTCTTCCTCCTGTCTCTTTTGTCCCCACACCCATAGGAAATCTAGGTGACATTACCCTGCGCTCTCTGGAGGCGCTGAAGGACTGCGACGTCATCTTCGCTGAAGATACCAGAACCGCCAGATCTCTTCTGAACGCTCTGGATATCAAAAAACCGGTGGAATCATATCACAAGGACAACGAGGTTCAGGCATCAGCCCGTGTGGTGCACTCTGTTAACAGCGGAAACAAAGTCTGCGTCATCTCAGAGGCAGGCACCCCATGTGTCAGTGACCCCGGAAATACTCTCTCCTCTGTACTGGTGAAAGAAAATATAAAATTTCAGGCGCTCCCCGGCGCCACAGCTTTTGTACCGGCTATAATGCTTTCCGGATTCGATATCTCTGATTTCTTCTTCCATGGTTTTCTGCCAAACAAGACAGGCGAAAAGATAAAGGCTGCCGAAGCGCTCACTCACTACAACACTGTAATAGCCTTCTATGAGTCGCCGCACAGAATAAAAGACACTCTCAAAACCCTGCTGGATATTTTTCCGGCTCCCCTCTTCTGCTGCCGTGAGCTGACTAAAATGTATGAGTCCTCATACTTCATCAGTTCAGTAGAAGACATTGAGCAGATAACGGAAAAAGGCGAATTCGTGATAGTGGTGAACAACAGAAAAAACGAAATAAGGGAAGAGTTGTCAGACTGCGCGGAGACAGCTAAAAAGCTGGTAAAAGCCGGATATGGGGCGAAAGACGCCGTAAATATCCTGAAGGCACTGGGATATAAGAGAAACGAGGCTTACTCAGCGGTAAATGATATTATAGAATCCTGAAAGAAGAAAAAAGAGCGAACCGAGCACCAGCATCATAATCAGAAACATGTTCTTTCTTCTGATCCTCTGTATAGTCACCTTCTCCAGGTGTCCTTTGCAGTTCTCCGGAACTTCGCCTTTCAGAAAATTTATAAAATCCTCGAAATCCTGATACAGAGAAGAGATAAAAACAAATTTATGCGGATCGGAAAGTATCAGAATGATACGCCATCTGAGGTTAACAACGCCTATCTCTTCCAGATCTTTCAGATCAATCTCTTTTTTGCCGTAGAGTGTTGTCTGGTGGATGATTCCGTTATCCACCTCGAATTTCTTAGACAGAAGAACCGCCAGATTATACCCGAGAAAAGCTATCATAACAGCGCACACTGCCATTGCGCCGGCAGAAAAATCAGACCTGTAAACAGAGTATGTGAAGAAGAATGAGAGCAAAAAGAGTATACTCATCAGATTGATAAGTTTTTTCTGTACTTTATAAACCATCTATACTAATCTCCAGCGGAAGATGACGCAAAAAATTGCCTCTGTCTTTTTCTATATCATTAATAGAGTTAAGTGTCATTTCAAAATTTTCACTTCTTAAAGAATACAGCATCCGCACCTCTTTTCCAACAGGATCTGACGGGTGTTTTTTCATATATTCAGTGATATTGTCCACCAGACGCTTGCTGTTGAAGTTCAGAACAAAATACAGCAGCTTATAATAGTCGACATATCTGTCGTTCGCCTTGAGGTTAGCCAGAGCCATATAAGACGCCTCGGCATTCACAAAATCCTCTGTCCAGAGAAAGTAGTAAAGCGATGCCTTATAAAGCTCCTTATATCTGATATCCAGATGACTCACCTGCTGAAGATATCTCAGGGCGGTTTCTTTGTCTCTGGCTATTATGCTGTAATACACCAGCTCTTTCAGGGCTATATTGTCCTCCACATATTCATCATATGTGGACAGCGGGGGTTTCAGACCTTTTTTCAGCATGGCGTATGTCTTCATGAATTTATAAGCTCTGTCTTTCAGCAGAGCAGTGTCAACATCCTTCACATCACCGTCCAGAGTGCCCAGCAGATCCCTGACCTGTCTGCCTCTGTATATAGGTTTCTTTGTGTTCAGAGGAGTCAGCGCTCCGTATCCCTTGCCGGACAGATAGTCCGACAGAGCCGCCATGCTCTTGAAAAAGATATTATCATTGATATGGTTCCCTATGTCTTCTTTTACCATTGAATATCTGCCCAGACCGAGATCCGCCAGAAAACTGGCATAGAGTATCGGCTCCGGCAGATTTCTCTTGTCCTCCACAGACTGAAGAGCTCTGTCCTTGATGCTGTTGTAATACTCTGAGGGAGGCGAGCCTCTGCCCATCGCTTTCAGGGTAACTGCCATGCCCAGATATGCCGGGAGAAAATAGTTATTCTGGAGTATAGCGGTGTCAAAGTTTTTCCACGCCGGCTCTATCTCACCCAGATTCAGCTTGGCAAGCCCCATGTTATAAAGGGTATAGGGGTTATTATTCAGCATATCGTTGGCTCTGCTGAACTTTTTATAGGCTTCGGAGAATTTATACTGAAACATATCCGCCACGCCGTCATTATTCAGCCGGATACCTTCGGAATAGTTTACAGAACGCTCCAGCTCACGCAGAGCAACCAGCTTTTCGTTTTCTTTCAGCATTTTGTAGCCCATAGCCACAAAATTCATCATCTCTGACGGCTCGATAAAGAGCGGGTACATCAGAAGAGAGAGAATATTTTCATATTCACCGTCAAATTTATAAGAGAAATCAACATCGCTCATCCTGGGTATCAGATGAAAATTAACGTTGGTTCCCTTGCCGAACACCGCTTTTCTGGCTACCTGTTCTGCCAGCGCCTTTTTCAGTCCGGCTATGTTTCCAGTGTTGTAGTTTGCCGCCGCCTTGAACCAGAAATATTCAGGCTTAACTTTATTGATCCTCTGGGCGTATTGCAGAACAGTATCGTATTCTTTATATTTCAGAGCGATATACGCCTGATATATGTAATAGTCGTTATCCGTCTTCGGCGGAACGTCATTGATGAACTGTCTTGCCGGAACCATCTTGTCCTTTAGGATATAATAGGCTGTTCTGGCGAGGTTAAGAAAAGGCGATGTCCTGTCTTCCGCCAGAATCTTCTCAGCGTCCGCCAGATCCTCGTGATAGATTATCCGGTGCTTCACAAGAGTATAGAAAACATCGTCCGTTTTAAACCTTTCATACGCGTCGGCAGCCAGTTTTCCCGCCTCGTTTATTTCGCCCATGCCTAGCAGTATCTCGTACTTCAGCCTGTAATATTCCGGTTTTTCAGAAGATTTCGCTATCAGATCAGTTATCTCTTTATTAGCCTCTTTCAGAGCGCCGTCATAGAACAGAGCCTTTGCCAGCCTGAAGTGATAATCCTCAGCCGGAAATTTTTCTATCAGCCCTTTCAGCATGCTCACGCAGCTTTTGAAATCCCCCAGGGCGAAATAGCCGAGGGCAGCCAGATTCATCGCTTCCTCTGTCTGATAATATGACAGGGCTTTGGTAACGTTGGCCACCGCCTGTTCGTACATGCCTTCATTATAATATGCGCTGGCGAGGTTATAGTAATCTGTATAGTCTTTAACAGACAGATTTTCCAGAATGGCTATTCCATCTTTGTATTCACCTATGCTCATCAGAAAATAGGCATAGTTCGATCTGACATATTTCGAGTTTTCGCCCTTTTTCATCGCTTCCTGATAGTAGAGCGCCGCCTTTGCGGTCTCTCCTCTTTTCAGGTGGATGTTTGCCATATTCACCAGCATTTTGGCAGAGTTGCTGTCCTTCAGCAGTTCAGAGACATATTTCTCCGCCTCATCCAGCTTTCCTGTCTGTATCAGAACCACGGCGAGGTTCATATATGCCTCTTTGAACTCCGGGTTCTCCTCCACTGCCATGCGGAAGGATTCCTCGCTTTTTGCGATATTGCCCAGCAGATAATAGCTGACGCCCATGTTGTAAAAAGCGACAGATCTGTTCTGCGCCAGACCTCCCTTATAAAAATCTATGGCATTCTGGAACTCGCCTTTCAGAAAAAAGTCGTTTCCTTTAGATATGTTTTCGTTCGTGCTGATGATGGGGGATACTATCGGTTTGGTATCAGTGAGTTTTTCTTCCAGATGCTGTTTCTTGTCCTCTTTTGAGCAAGAGAACATCAGCACAGACAGAAATACGGCTGTTATTATGAATAACCTGTATGGAAGGCGCTTCAGACTGAATATTTTGGCTTTTCCGGTTGTGTCCGGCGGCATAATCCGTTATCCCTCCGAGACGATTCTCATTCTTGGTTCCGCTCAATTTCTACAGAAAATGTCCCATTTCTATAAATCGGCAGTTTATCTCAAAAGTAAAGACCAAAAGAGCCCGCATAAAGCAGGCTCCGTATATTTCTTTTAAACTTTTTAAACCTTCCCGTCAATGGCTTCGTTGGCGAGCCGGTCCGCTATCTTGTTCTGATTTCTCGGAACATGCGTAAAAGTCACTTTTTTTCCGTATATCATCCGGTCGATCTCCGCTTTCAGCGGAATCAGTCCCTCGTGCTTGACCCGGTATTCGCCCTTCATCTGTTTGACCACCAGCTCAGAATCCAGAAAAAAATTAACCTCTGCGGCATCCTTCACCAGCGGGTCTTTAAGAGCGTGTATAACGGCGGAATACTCCGCTATGTTGTTTGTTGTCTGCCCCAGATATTTTTTTCCTGTGGCTATCTCCTGCCCATCGGCAAAAACAACATATCCGCACCCTGCCTCTCCCGGGTTTCCCCTGGAGGCTCCGTCAGAAAAAATATCAATCTTCGGCATTTTCTTCAGGCAGGGCATAGAGGAATCTCTGACAGTTAGGGCACTGAAGGAGTTCCTTGTCCTTTTTAACCTCAACAAAAAGCTGGGGCGGAATCTTGATATAGCATCCGGTGCAGGTTTCGTTCTCCACACGCACAACGGAAAGATTGTTTCTGGCTTCACGGATCCTGTCATATTTCATCAGAATAGATTTCTTCATGACTTTAGCCGCTTCTTCCCTGGCTTTTTTGTCTTCAGCCAGTTTAGCTATCAGCTCAGCGTTCTCTTCGTTTTTCTGAGCCGCTGTCTGCTCGAGCTCTTCTCTGCATTTTTCCAGTCTGGCGATAACGTCAGAGTTTTCCGACTTATACTTATCCACAGACTCCGTCAGTTCCAGAAACCTGAGCTCAGACTCATAGACATTCTTTTTCAGAGTGTCCATTTCTTTCAGAACGGCTTCGTATTCTTTGTTGTTCTTTACTTCGGGGAGTTTTTTCTGAGCTTTTTCCAGAAGGGCTTTGCCCTCTTCGTAGGCTTTTTCGACCTGTTCTTTGGCGGCGGAGTCTTTTTCGAACTTGACATTAAACTCGTCGAAAGCCTCCTGCGCCTTATCCAGCTCCGCCTGTGCCTTGCGCACATATTCGGGCTGTCCTGCCAGTCTGCTTTCCGCATCGGCGATGAGGTTGTCCAGCCTCTGAATCTCGATGAGCTGAGTAACGATCTCTAACATTCTGTTACCTCCAGTTTATGATAGAAGGTTCTTCATCTATCACTACTGTTTTTATATTAAATTTTTCAGCTATTCTGTCTGCCAGATAGCTCATATATATCTTTTCTGTGTGGAAATGACCGCCGTCCACAATCACCATTCCGGCTTCTCTGGCGTCCAGCGCCTCGTGGTGCTTCATATCGCCAGTGACAAGCACATCTGCGCTGCCGAGGCATTTTTTCCACAGTGAGGCCCCGCTGCCCGTTATGACGGCGTATTTTTTGACCCTGCCTGTGAAATCAGATGTATTGATACGCAGAGTATCCGCGCCCAGAATGTATCTCAGTTGGTCCAGAAACTGTGTCATAGGCATGGGCTTCTCATAAGCGGCTATCCTGCCCAGACCATATTCTCTGCCGTTCAGAAGAGGATAGACGTCGTATGCGACCTCTTCATAGGGGTGTGACTCTATCACGGCTTTTATAAGGTTTTTCAGATTTTTCTTTTCTATGATTGACTCAATGCGTTCTTCCTCAGCCTCTTCTATCTCGCCGATCTTACCCAGAAAAGGGTTAGCGCCCTCTCCGGCCATAAAACGACCTGTGCCGGGTGCTGAGAACGAAACATCGGAATAGTTGCCTATGTGTCCTGCGCCGGCTTTAGCTATGGCGTCTCTGACCTTCTGAGCATGAGTCACAGGCACGAAAACAACGAATTTTACAAGTTCTTCTTTACCTTCCGTGATAACTGAGCCTTCGGTTTTTCCTCCCAGCAGGCCGGCGAGGTGATCGTTAAGGCTGTAGTCAGCGAGATCAAGACTTGTGTGGTGAGAAAGAATTGCGAGGTTGGAACGGATCGCTTTAATGACTTTTCTGTCGAAAGGTCTGTCGCCGGAGATGCTCTTTACAGAGCCAAAAAAAAGGGGGTGATGAGTTATCAGAACCTCACACCCCTCTTCTATTGCTTTGTTGATAGTTTTTTCGCTAGGATCAAGTGCAAATGCGGCTTTAGTGATATCCCTGTCTTCGGGGATAATCTGGTTTCCGCTGTTGTCCCATTCGTATTGTCTGGAACTGTCGGCGAAACCCTTCTCTAAAAAATTTCGTAAATCTCTTACCCGTGTCACTTAAACCTTTCTCGTGTTATTTAAAAGTATGGGCCAAGCTGGACTCGAACCAGCGACCTACCGGTTATGAGCCGGTGGCTCTAGCCAACTGAGCTATTGGCCCTGACAGAGTTGATGTTTTTAACTGTTTATCACAGATTTGTCAACAACTTTATTCTAATTATATCAAAAAAATATCTTACTCGGTGAACGTCTTCAAAATTCTGCTTCTGGTGGGGTGGCGGAGCTTTCTCAGTGCTTTTGCTTCGATCTGTCTGATACGCTCTCTTGTAACATTGAACTGTTTACCTACCTCTTCCAGTGTATGATCGGAGTCGCAGTTGATTCCGAAGCGCAGTTTAAGCACTTCGGCCTCTCTGTGGCTCAGAGTTTCCAGTATCTGCTGTGTATGTTCCTTCAGCTTGAGATATGTCACCTCTTCTGAAGGATTTTTGGCTGATTTATCCTCGATAAAGTCGCCCAGTGAAGAATCCTCGTCCTCGCCTATGGGTGTTTCCAGAGAAACAGGCTCTTTTGCGATCTTCATCACTTTTTTGATCTTCTCCACGGGGATATCCATCTTCTGCGATATCTCCTCGGGCGTGGGTTCTCTGCCCATGTCCTGCTGGAGCTGACGTGTTATCTTCATCATCTTGTTGATGGTTTCTATCATGTGTACGGGGATACGGATAGTTCTCGCCTGGTCCGCTATGGCTCTTGTGATAGCCTGACGTATCCACCATGTCGCATAGGTGGAGAATTTGTATCCTCTTTTATACTCGAATTTTTCTACGGCCTTCATCAGACCGATGTTTCCTTCCTGTATCAGATCGAGGAACTGAAGCCCTCTGTTGGTGTACTTCTTAGCTATAGAGACAACCAGTCTGAGGTTCGCCTCTATCAGCTTGGATTTTGCTGTTTCCGTCTCGTTTTCGCCCACTATCAGGCTTTCGTGGATAACATCCAGCTCCGCTTTGTCAAATCCGAGGTTGTTTATAGCGGCGAGATGGTTCTTTTTCGCTGATTTGAATTTTTTCAGAATGACCGCATGGTCGGAAGCGTTCATGCCTCTGGCGTCGCAGGCGGCCTTGATATCGTCTTCTGTGACAGTGGATATATCATCCACGTTCATCTTTATCAGCTTGCAGAGTTTTTCCATATCTCTGGTGCTGTCGGATATAGATGTATAGGCGAATTTGATATCTGAGGCTATATTGCATATTTTAGAATAGTTTACTTTGATCTCAAGGAGTTTGTCAGTGATATCGTCCACAGAATCGTGCATGGTCTGCTTGAAGCTCAGGATCTGGTCGATGCTCAGCTTCTCTTCTTTGATCCTGTCGTTTATCATTATGTTGTATTTCAGTTTTTCGGCGATATCCTCGAGAATCACGATGAAGTGGGATTTTATCTGCTCTTCCCTCTCCTCGGAATCTACACTGAAGGCAACCTGAATCTCTGTTTCAGCCTCTATCTCTATCTCTACTTCGGCTTCCACTTCGTTCACTGTTTCTGTATCTTCGGTTTCCTCTGTGTCTTCGGCTGTATCCTCGAAATCGTCATCCAGATTTCTGATCTCGGTCTCAGTGTCGTCCAGATCAGCGGGTTCGCTGTCCATGTCGTCTTCGATATCGATGATATCTTTCAGGCGCATGCTGTCGTTTTTGATGCCGTCAGCGATTTCCATGATCTTAGCGGCTGTGCGGGGATAGAGCAGAACGGCTCTTAAGACCTTTCTCTGTCCTTCCTCTATCTCTTTGGCAACTTCGATCTCCTCGTCTCTGTTGAGCAGAGGGATGTTGCCCATCTCTTTCAGATAGAGTCTGACGGGGTCGTCTGTGCTGATGGTCTCCTCTCCGACATCTTTCAGGATGCCCAGAGAATCCTCATCATCATCGTCTATATCGTCATCGGCTGTGAAAAGCCCAGGTTTATCCACTTTAGAATCTATGACATCGATCTTGAGCTGCGCCAGCAGCATCATGATCTCGTCTATCAGTTCAGTTGAAAGAATTTCATCAGGCAGATTTTCGTTGATCTCATCGAAGGTAAGAAAACCTTTCTCTTTTCCAAGAGCGATTATGTTTTTGACTTCCGGGCTCTTAATCTTTCGTGACATCAGGCATCAATCCTCCGAATTCCTCTTATGCTGGGCGAGTCTGGCAAGTTCGAATTTTTTTCGCACAAGCTCAGCGGCGTTTCTGTCCGGTTTATTCTGTATCTCTTTAGACAGGTTTTCCATCACAGAGTTTGATAAAATCTTTTCTCTGCCAGCGGCTGCAAGCCTGTAAATATCTGTCTCAGGCATATTAACAACAGCCTCCGACAGTTCACCGCCCACATCCGGCTCGCACAAAAGGACATTGATATTATCACCCCTGCTGAAAACATCAAGAACTTTCTTAAATATTTCTGACAAATTTTTGTCATGAAAATAATCAGGGGAAATGTTCTCGGTCAGCATCAGCGCCACATCATCCGGCAGCTTGAACAGCGAGGCGATAAACTCACGCTCATATATATATGTCACACCCCTTGCTTTAGGAAGTTTAGAGGTGACTCTTTTTAAAGTATTATTAGCAGCTGAAAGGTCAATATCCTTTTTCAGCATTTTTTCGTCCACCTGAAAGACAGCAGCCGTTTTCTCACCGTAAAACTCTTTCCTGTATGGACTTTTAACATTCACTAAAAGATTTTTCATCTTGTCCAAATATCTCAGCCTGGCGTTCAGATCCTTAGCAGAGCGCATAAGAGTCTCCGCTGTAAAGATAAAAAGATCTTTTTTACCCTCTAACAGAGCGTCAAAACCCTCTTTCCCGAATTTATCCAGATATGAATCAGGATCTTCGTCAGCGGGCAGAAATATTACGGACGGATAGCTGTCCAGCGCCATGAAAATCTCCAGACTCTTCAGAGCGGAGTTATATCCCGCCGCGTCCCCGTCATAGAGCATATATATATCCTCTGTGTAGCGTTTCAGCACTTCTACATGCTCTTTGGTAAGAGCGGTTCCCATGGTGGCCACACAGTTGCCGTATCCCGCCTCATGCAGACGCATAACATCGAAATATCCTTCCACTATCAGCACAAAGCCCTGCTTGCGGATATGTTCCTTGGCAGAGTCCAGGTTGAACAGCACCCTGCGCTTTTTAAAAATCTCTGTCTCCGGAGAGTTGATATATTTCGGCATCTGCCCGGTGATGGTTCTGCCGGAGAAGGCTATGGTCTTACCTGTTACATTTCTGACGGGTATCATCACCCTGTCATAGAACATCAGCCGCAGACCGTATTTGCTCTCTTTAAATAATCCCGAGCCCAGAAGCACGCTCTTATCATATTTTCTGACGTATCTGGAGGTATCCACGTTTGCCGGAAAATACCCAATCCTGAATTTTTCCAGCAATGTGTCTCCGAAATTTCTTTTATGCATATAATCCAGCGCCTGTCTGCCCTCTGCGGAATACAGGAACTTTCTGGCGTCCGTAACCAGCTCTTCGTGCAGAGCGATGATATCCTTCGCCTGCTCGTTTATATTGGTCTCGTATTCGATTGTAACACCATATCTGTCGGCAAGAAACATAACTGCGTCCGGAAATGCCAGATTATAATATTTCATAACGAAAGAGATGACGTTGCCCCCGTCACCGCAGCCGAAACAATGATAAAAACCCTTGTCAGGGTGGACATTGAACGACGGCGTCTTCTCCGAGTGAAAAGGACACAGCCCTTTGAAACTGCCGCCCAGCTTCTTTAGAGGCACTACATCGTTAACGATCTCGTAAATATCGCTCGCTTCTAAAATTTCGTCTATTTTGGATGAAGGTATTTTCATAAGTGTTTGCGGGGGACTCCTGAAATCATACTTATATTTTATAGACAACTGAATAAATATCAAATATATTTTGCCATGCTGGAAATTAAAAATATCTCTGTGGAGCTGAAAGGCTCCGACAAACATTTTCTGATTCTCCGTAATGTCAGCCTCTCGCTGAAAAAAGGAGAAATAATCGGCATCGCCGGTGAGTCCGGCAGCGGAAAAACCATTCTCGCCAAAACTATACTGAACATCATAACAAAACCCGTGGTAAAGACAGGCGGAGAAATAATTCTGGATGGAAAACCTATCGTCACCGAGCAGGATTTCAGACAGATCAGAGGCGACAGGATATCCATGATATTTCAGAATCCCACAGCGTCTCTGAACCCTGTTTTCACCATAGGCGACCAGATAACGGAAGCTATACGCACCCATAATCCGGAAATATCCGTGAAAGAAGCCATGGAGCGCGCGGAACAGCTTCTGTCCGAGGTGGAGATTCCACACCCGAAAGAGAGGCTCAGAGCATATCCGCACCAGCTATCCGGCGGCATGAACCAGCGTGTGATGATAGCTATCGCTCTGTCCAGCAATCCTGAGGTGCTGATTGCCGATGAGCCGACAACAGCTCTGGACGTTACCATCCAGATGCAGATAATAAGTCTGCTGAAAAGACTGAATCAGGAAAAAGAACTCTCTGTGATCTTCATCACCCACGATCTGGAACTGCTCGCCAATACAGCCGGAACCTGCTACATAATGTACGCAGGAGAGATAATGGAAAAACTATCTTCAGAAGATCTGAAAAGCGGAAATATAAGACACCCTTACACTAAAAGCCTGAAAGCCTGCGTGCCGCAGATAGGCGAAAAAAGGGAATATCTGAATACCATACAGGGAACTATCACTTTTAACGGAAACGAGTTCGCCGACAAATGCGTGTTTTCAGGCAGATGCGACAGAGCCACGGAGAAATGTTTTAAGGAAAAACCGGTCTTCAGCGACGGGTTCTCCTGTCACAACCCTTACTGATCCTGCTTTATCGGCTTCCATCTGAATGTATAACGGGCGCCCACCGGGGGTCTGGTGCGCGCAAAGGATATCAACTGCCCTTCGGCATCGTCTATAACTCTGAAACATCTGTTGTTTTCTACAAACTTCTGTTCTGATTCGAAATCAGTGCCTGCGTCGCCCCTTGTCACGTCGCAGCCTAATATATCAACCATACAGTTGTTATTAAACCGTATATCAAAACCGCAGTCCTGTATCCGGCGGTGAATATACAGCGAATTGAACTCAGAATCGCCGCTATGCGCGAATTTTTCGATATGCTCAGAATTTTTATCGTAAAGATTTTCAGCTCTGAACTTAAGCACATAAGAGGCCGCTTCATTCTTCATCAGAGGCGGATCGAAGTTAACCTGAAATTCAATTGACATATGATCGCTCTTAACAGGTTTATCTATAGAAACAGTTCCTTTGTCACGGATAAAATCGATTAACTCTATATTACCTTTAAGACGTACCGGAAGCGAAACTTCCGACTTGGACAGACAGATAGACATATGTTTAAGCCCGTCTATATTGCTTTTGATCCTTCTGACCATGTTATAATCAGCGCAAAATGAGTCACTATCTCTGTTTTTTGAAAATACCACGCTGTTATGGTATAAAACATACGAAAAATCCTCCCAGAAACAGCCGTTTCTACAGCAGTTGCCGGCGATAAACCCGATAAGAAACACAATCATCAGAAATTGCAGCAGGATAACAAGCATAGGGAAGTTATGGTTAGAGAAAGCTAAATAGCCCAGAAGTATTACAACCGCAATACACGCAAAAAAGATATAGATATTTCTAATGGACAAAAAGAGTTTATTTCTGAGTTTTTCATCCATGATGTCCTCGCAATAATTTAATCAATAATTAATTGTATCACGAATCACATCATTGTCAATCAGACCTTGATATGCTTCCATTTGCCGCTGCGGAAGCGAGCGAGCAGGATGAGAGCCCTGCCGACAGATTCCAGCATAGCCACCAGATACAGCCATACTGAATTAGTCACATAAAAAGTCAGCAGCCAAGCGGGAAGAATGCGCACGCCCCACAGTGATATCCCGTTTATGATAAACGTAGTGTCTGTATCACCGGCGCCTCTGAGACATCCGGACAGCACAAAACACATCGCCAGGGGAACCTGCGATATCCCCATAATGCGCAGATACCAAGCGGCGTTCTCTATGGTAGCCTCGTTATGTGTGAAAACCGAAGCAAGAGATTCCGGAAACAATACCATCAGAAGCCCTATCACCCCCATAATGACAGACGCAGACACCACTGTCGCCTTTGCGTCCTTTTCCGCCTCGTCAGGGTTTCCGGCGCCTATACCCTGCCCCACCAGAGCCATGCCGGCCAGAGTGAACCCAACACCCGGCATGAAAGCGAGCCCCTCTATCCGCAGACCTATCTGATATCCGGCCAGTGAATCCACTCCGTATTTCGCTATCAAAGCGGACAGAACAAGATATGACGGATGCACCGACAAACGCTCTATCCACGCCGGAACAGCGACCCGGATGCCTCTCTTCAGCAGAGTAAAATCAGGAATGAAAACTATCCTGATGCGCTTCTGCACGAGATAGACGTATAGATATATAAGCATCTGGAAATAAAAGACTATCACAGTCGCCAGCGCGGCTCCCTTAACCCCCATGGCAGGAAAACCAAGATGACCGAATATCATAACCCAATCCAGAAAAATATTCAGAGCGTTGCCGGAAAGACTGATAAAAAGCGGAACCTTGGTCTGACCTATGGCGTTCATACCGCTGAAAAGCACCCCCATCATAAACATTACAGGGATACAGTACGAGAACGTTGTGAGATAGACATCACCGATATCAGCCACTTCCTGACCTGTGTTCAGCAGATGGAAAAGAAGAGGAGCCTTGAAGAAAATAAAAAACATCAACGGGACTGACAGCACAAAAGAGAACATGAGCATCATAAAAATGGTCTGTCCAGCGCCCTTCTCATCCTTAGCGCCGAAAAATCGGGACACCAGAATATTAGTGCCGACATACAACACAGACATCAGAGCATAAAAAAGCCCGATGTACTGCATGCTGACGCCGACAGAAGCAACACTGGCGGCGGAAATGCGCCCCACAAAGAGCATGTCCACCATATTCTGCACCATGTTCATAAGGTTGTGAAACGCCGCCGGAAGTGAAATAGAAAGAACTCTGCGGTAGCGTTCGTTGATAAATGTCATATATTCTCCGTTATATCCATAGGAAATATAATGTAATTCGGCTGAAAGTATATTGCAATAAATCTGTTTTAGTCATAAAATAAAATAAATAAAATAGTATCTCATAATAACAGGCAAAAGAGAATGATAGGGAAGTTATTTAATAAAAAGTCACAATCAGATAAGAGCTCAGACCCCATCGCTATCTATATTAATAAGCTGTGCGAGAATTTCAGCAAAAATATAACAGTGGATGAAAACATATCTGACGCCGTTTTTTCCGTGGTAGACACAGAGACCACCGGACTGGACATAGAAAACGCTAAAATAATCAACATAGCCGCTGTTAAGGTTCAGAACTATAAAATAATTGACTTCTACAACTCTTTTATCAACCCTGAAATAACGATACCGCCGGAATCCATCAAATGGCACAACATCACTGATGAAATGGTTCAGGACAAACCCACTGCCGGAGAAGTTCTGCCTGATTTTATTAATTTCGTAGGCAGTTCCGTTATTGTCGGTCACCATATCAACTTCGATATAACCATGATCAACAAAGAGCTGGGAGAATGTTTCGGGTGCAGGATGTCCAATCAGAAACTGGATACCATGCTGATCTATTCTAGAGGAATAGTGAAAAAAAGCGACCATTACAGCCTCGACTATCTGCTTGATAAATACAAAGTAATATGCAACGGCAGACACACCGCTCTGGGAGATGCCCTAGCCACGGCGGAGGTCTTTACCAAAATGATAAGTCTGGCCAAAATGGATTTCATCACTGTCAGAGATCTGCTGGAATGTCAGAAAGAGTTTACATAACAAAGACTTTTCATTGACTGCAAAACGTTAGTGAGTTAATATTCTCCACATGAACGCATTTCTACCTAACATATTCAGAGAAATAATTGATAACTATGAGAAGTTTTTTGTGCATCTCATGCCGCACCCCCAGCTGATCATCGGATCTAGAGGGCTGATAGGCGACGAGACAAAGAACGGAATAGTGCTGGTTTTCAGCTCATACTCCTATGATAAGCTGAATATAGACAGCGAATGCGTCACTGTTAACATGAAATTCTCCGGCAACTGGGAAAGCCTATATATCCCCATTGAATGTATAAGCGCCATATTCAATGATCCTGTTAAACCGGAATTCATGTTCAGCTTCAAACCTCAGAACAAAAAAACTGAAGAGAAAAAAGAAGAAAAAATATCCCCCGCGTACACAGGGGATAATGTTATCGAATTCAAACCCAGAAAATAACCATTAATCACGAACTTTTATCAGGATCGTGTTTTTTCGCCCACTTCCTGCCTGATCTCTCCGGCATCCTTCCAGAGAGTATTCATTTCTTTATCTTTCACTGCTGTGCATTTGTTCATAGTGGCTGTATCATCAGCACGGTTAAGGCACTGAACATATCTTTCCAGAATTTTCATCTGCTCCAGCGCCATAACTTTTCTGTACTGGATCTGCTTCATCACTTTCGGGTCATTTTTCTTAAAGATGCCCTCCGCCTGCGCGAGTGCAGGCAGGAGCATCATAGTTATTATCAGAATCCTAAACATCTTATATTCCGGTCTCCTCTATCTCAGGGCTAACGCCTTTGAACTGCGGCATAACCATTCCCACTGTGGCGTTGATATACGTCGGGTCCGCTACGGTATATTTTTTGCCTTTGTATGAAAGATAGGCGCCCTGTGTCTTATCACCCAGATCGACAGCGGTGGCGACATGGTTGGGGAAATTCAGCATAACCACATCCACGTTCAGCAGGTTTTTCACCAGATAGGCGAAGAAGATGCTTCTGTCTTCACAGTCGCTGTAGGGATAGTATATTGTCTCTTCGGCGAAAAGGAATTTCTCCTTACCGAACTGATTGTCATCTGTCTTGTATTCGAAAGCTGTCTGAACAAATCTCAGCAGCAGGTTAACGCTTTCGTCCAGCGATTTTCCCTTTACAGCGTCTTTCAGAGCAGGCAGAACAGTCTGCTCAACCCATTCCGGTTTTGCGGCAGAGGTGTAAACAGAGAGCTCCGACTGGGGAAAACTGTTGAAGTATGCCACGTCATATTTGTTTATGATGGATTTTACAGTGTATTTCTGTTTTTTATACTCAAAGCTGAGGTCTCTGGCATATCCGGAGAAGGTCAGTTTCGGAGCCGACATTCTCTTCAGCGCTATTTTTTTATTACTGTCAGGATATTTGCCTTCATATGTGTAAAGGCTGGATGACGCAGATTTCTTTTCAAATGTGTCTATGACATAATATTTTATGCCGTTGAACTTATAGAAGGAAACTCCGTACATAGAGCTGTCGGAAGGCACCATGACCTTCGCCTGTCCGTCTTTTGTATATCCGAGTTTGGCGTCATATCCGTTTTTTATAAGGAAAAACCAGACCAGCATCTTCTGTTCGGGGTTGTCGCCTTTCAGTTTGGCTGTGAATCTTTCCAGCAGCAGAACATAGCCCCAGTCTCCCAGACCGTTCTTGCTCACAGCAGATTCCATATACTTTATAGTTTTTTTATAATCCGCCCCGGCAACTGTCTCCCACCATTTGGCAATGGATGATGACGACAGAGGTTTCTGGACATTGGATGTAATTCTCTGATCATAGGGAATATTAAGAGACACGCCATAAAACGACAGAGCGGCGTAATCTTTTCCTGACGGCTCAGGAGCGACATAAGGCGCAGGCTCGGGAGCTTTCTGCGCAGGGACATCCTGTTTCGGAGCGGCTTTTGGCACATCAGGAGCCTTGACCACGGGAGCTGGCACAACGGGAACCACTGGCACCGCCGGCACAATAGGCGCCGCAGGTTTAATAGGCTCAGCTATTTTAACCGGTTCTTTTACCGGCTCGGTCTTTTTCTCCGGCTCCGGTTTTTTCTCAGGAATTTTTACCACAGGTTCAGGTTTAACAGGTTCTTTCACCACAGGCTCTGTTTTCACAGGTGCTGGCTTAGGCTCTGCTTTTCCGGTGGGTGTGGAATCGGGTTCCGGTTTTGGCTCAGGCTTGGGGATTATCTTAACAGGTTCCAGAACCTTCACAGGCTCGGCCACAGGAATTTTTACAGGCTTAGGTTTTTCAAAAAGTTCTTCCGGTTTTTCCCCGTTGAACTCTTTCCACTGCTGTTTCAGAAATGCTGAAAACTCCTTGTCTATCTCATCCAGATATGTCTGGTATTCAGACATCTGAGCTTTCAGATATTCCTCGTAGGTCTCGGCATATGCGTTAGCGCCGAAAATAACCGCTGTTATGCAGATAAATAATTTAAGTCTGTTCATAGCCCTCTCCTATTTATGCTTATATATTATACCAGCACTCATGGATAAACGAGGGAAAATTACCTATGATCAGTTAAATACCACGTCTATTATTTCGTATTCAATATCTCCGCCGGGCGCCTGCACTATCACTTCATCGCCTTTCTTTTTGTTAACCAGAGCTCTGGCAAGGGGCGACATGATAGAAACTGTGCCTTTGGATATATTCGCTTCGTCAGGACCGACAATTTTATATTTTTTCAGTTCGGAAGTATCCACATTCTCAATAGTAACAGTAGCCCCGAACACTATTTTGTCTCCGGACAGAACAGAGGTGTCTATGACCTGAAATCTGCCCATCTTGCCTTCCAGTTCGGCTATTCTGGCCTCGATCATACCCTGACGCTCTTTAGCGGCGTCATATTCAGCGTTTTCGCTGAGGTCTCCGTGGCTTCTCGCCTCTTCGATGGCGAGCACGACCTCTTTTCTATCTACTGTTTTGAGCTTCTCCAGCTCTTTTTTTATTGTTGCGTATCCATCCGTAGTAATCGGAATCCTATCCATCCTTATCCTCCGAAACTTTCCTGCCGGTAACGAAGCTACTAATATACCCGTCCTTTAGTCTGATATCAAGTTCATCTTGCAGGCTGACATCAAAAACACTTTTTACCGTTCTTTTTCCCGTTGTTACCCTGGCATATCCTTTCGACAGCAGGTTATCCGGGTTAAGTGTTTCCAGCTTAGCCATTAAAGGCTCCAGCCGGGATCTGTTTTCCGCTGTTTTTCTGCTTAATATCTGTACGAGCCTATCTGTCTGCTTTTCGGCAGAATTCTTATATTTTTCCAGTTTCATGACGGGGGAGAGCAGAGACATTCTGCCTGCGATCCTGTCGGTGCGCTGTGAGAGCGCCGACAGCTTCTTCACCATAATCTCACGAAACAATGAAATACTGTTTTCCAGCCTCCGTCTGTCTCTGTCAACGGCGGTTCTGGGAGACAATGTCTGTAGTATACCACCGAGATCTGATAAATGTGACCTTTTTTGCTGAATTTTATGTTTAATAGCGGAAAAACATGATTTTTCGTACATCAGAATACTCTGTCTGTCCCTCTGGATCCTGTTCACAGGCGAATAGGAAACCACGGACGACTGAAGCATATCGAGCCTCTGCATATTCTGAAATAGTCTGTTCAGCACCAGCTCGGTTATTCTCTTATGACGGCTGTCCAGATTTTTATGCGCCTCTGCATATCCGGCGCTCAGCAGATTAGCCGCCGCTGTGGGCGTAGCCACCCGCATATCCGCCACAAAATCGCATATGGAAAAATCCCTCTCATGCCCGATGGCGCTCACAGTAGGCACATCACAGGCTTTCAGCGCTCTGGCTACCGGCTCTTCGTTAAAAACAGCCAGATCCTCCAGAGAACCTCCGCCACGCATCAGCACCAGAGCGTCATATCTGGCGGTCATTTTGCCCGACTCGCCCAGAGCCTTCACAATGGGCGCTACCGCGTCTTTTCCCTGCACGGGCACAGACCATACGTCCACACTGAAAACTCCGCCCAGAGACCGCATAGTGACCAGAAAATCCTTAACGGCCGCGCCGGTGGCGGATGTCACCACAGCCACACGCTTAGGCAGATAGGGTATCTGTTTTTTCGTCTCTTCACTGAAGAGTCCTTCGGCTTCCAGCTTCTGCTTAACCTCTTCGAAAAGCTTCCAGAAGAGCCCCACGGAATCATAGTCCAGCTTCTTAACCAGAAGCTGATAGTTTCCGCCTGCCTCATAAACAGTAAGCTCGCCCACGGCCTCCACGCTGTCGCCGTTTTTCGGCGTATATCCACGGTTGGACATTGCCGATCCTTTGAACATAACGCATTTTATCTGAGATTTTTCATCTTTCAGCACAAAATAAAGATGACCGGCGGGAGACGCTGAAAAACTGGATATTTCACCCTTAACAGCGATATTATCATTAAAGGTATTCTCCAGAAGCTGTTTTACGGCTTTGGTCAGCTCGGTGACACTGTATTTGTTCATGATTATTTATCTGTTTTCTGATCTTCAGCGGCGGGTTTTTTCTTTTCTATAATGTACAGATCTTCATCTGATTTTTTCATATTCAGTTCTTTTTTGATAAGCATTTCCAGATATTCCCTGTCTTTGCGCACAAGCTCAAGCTCACGGTTCAGCTCCGCCACCTTCTCGTCTATCTGCGTTATCTTATCCTCATACCCTGATTTGATCTTAGCCAGCTCCTGATACTTCAATATGCCGTTATGCCCGAATATCAGAAACCCTATGAGTATGAATATGATTATAATAAAAGTAATATTGAGTTTCATAAGACCCTTTAAGGTTTTTTCTTATTGTAGAGTATACCACAGGTATCAGCTATACCTGCTTTTTCTTCCAGAATTTTTCGGGCTTTTTCAAAAAAACCCAGAACAAAATCGAACTGATAATCCTGAAAAGTCCATTCCATCGGGATGTATGAGCCTTTTCTGCGGAAAAGCTGAAGATCGCCGTAAATGTTGTCACGGATATAAATTCTGTGGGTGAAATTCTTTGTGCTGGCAGCCACCACTTTTTCCATGGCGATGTAGCCGGGGTCGATATTGATAATACGTTTGCCGCCATCAGACAGCGTGTCTTCCAGATTGACCGCCTGAATTTTATAATCGGGCAGATTATCCGGATGCTCAACAACGTCATAAAGGGCAAAATATTTCGCCAGATGCTCGCCCATCTCAGGCTCGTAGTAGCTGGTGTGTGAAAAATCGAACTCGGCGGATTTAAGTATCGGTTCGCCGAAAATAGGCGAAGCTATAGCGTCAGGGTCTTTTACTTTGTCTCTGTTATAGAGCACAGCGTTAAAGTATATAACCTTTCCAGTCTGTCTGAATCCGCCGCCGGTAACCATCAGCCCATTTCGAGTTCGAGGATTTCCTCAGAAGGTTCTATTGTGGAGATCGCGTGCTTGTAGATCATCTTCTGTGATTCATCTTTCATGATGATGACAAAGTTGTCGAATCCCTTGATAACTCCCTCAATCTTAACGCCGTTCACAAGGTAGACAGTCATCGGAATACGTTTTTTTCTCAGGTGATTGAGAAATACATCTTGAATATTGATTTTCTTGCTCATGAAGAGCCCCCTAAAAAACAAAAAAATAATTAAAAAATTAATCCAGTTATTGAGTAGTTTAAATAAAATTTATCATTAGTTCAAGTAAAAATAAACTCTTCGGTATTTTTAATATAATTTTTGTCCGATAAATCGATGTATCTGACATCGTCCATATGTTTGAACCATGTAAGCTGGCGCTTGGCAAAATTTCTGGTGGCTGTCTGAATACGCTCACATACCGACATGGGGTTGGTTCCGGTCCGCAGACATTCAGCTATCTCTCTGTATCCGATAGCCTTAAAGGAATCCAGCTCAGGCGAATATCCCATATCCAGAAGCCGCTTCACTTCGTCCGTCCAGCCGTCTTCAAACATCGTCAGCACTCTTCTGTTTATTCTGTCGTATATCTTCTGCCTGTCGTCTGATAGTATCGCTATATTATATTCATATTTAGGGTTTCTGTGATATTTCTTCTGAGCGTCACGCACATTCATACTAAGCTGGGTATTTATCTCCAGCCCCCTGATTATCCTTGTGGGGTCTGTGGGTTTAACACCAGCGGCGAACTCCGGGTCGATGGAGCTAAGCTCTCCGTAGAGGGTCTCTATGCCGTCTGATTTAATGCGTTCCTCCAGCCCTGCCCTAATGGACGGGTCACGGTCAGGGGCGTCAAATATGCCTTTCTGAAGCGTCTGAACGTACATCCCGGTTCCGCCAGCTATCAGCGGTATCTTTCCACGGCTCAGGATATCCTGTATCACCGTTTCCGCCTGCTCAAAGAAAATCCCCGCAGAATAGGTTTCGTCAGGGTTCATAATATCTATCAGATGATGGGGAACACTCTTCAGTTCTTCCTCAGAAGGCTTCGCTGTGCCTATGTTCATATATCTGTAAACCTGATAGGCGTCTGCGCTCACTATCTCTATGTCGTGTTTCTCCGCCATGGACAGAACCAGAGCGGTTTTACCCGATGCGGTAGGACCTGTTATAAGAGGTATTCTCATCTGTCGAATTTCCTCAGCAGCCAGCCCTCGTCCATACGGAAAACGATCGGTCTGCCGTGTGGGCATGTATAAGGATTGGATGTGCGGAAAAGATCGTCCACTATCTTTCTCATCTCGTGCATTTCGAGCCTCTGCCCCGCCTTCACTGCGTTTTTACAGCTCATCACCAGCACCTTATAATCCACGCTGCTGTCTTTTCTGTGTTCCAGCATGTCGGCGAGTATCTCTCTGACCTCCACCTCTATGTCACGTTTAAGAACGTCTGACGGCACACGGCTTATTTTCAGGCTGTTTCCGCCGAAAGACTCTATGTCGTATCCGAAACTCTCCAGAACATCCGAGCTCTCGGTTATTATGTCAGCCTCGTCCTCGGTAACGGTTATCAGTATAGGCTCATAGAGAACTATTGACGGCACGGTGATGCTTTTTTCTGCGAGATATTTTTCATAAAGCACACGCTCATGCGCCACATGCTGATCGATGAAAAAAGCCTCGTTACCCTTCTCGCATACTATCACGGTGTTAAAAAGCTGTCCGGCGACCCTGATACGGGATTCGTCCGGCATATCCGGCATCTTCACCGCTGATTCGGTGTCCGTGTCGTATTCAGCCGTCTCCATCTCTTTCGCCAGATCGTATCTGACAGTGTTTTTCGTGCTGTATGCCGCTTCATTATAGTGTGATTCGTATGTTTTTGCCGCCGGCTCATATTTCGGCACGGCGCTCCTGATCTCTTCGCCCGCCTCTCTGCCCTGTTCTTCCAGTCTCTGTTTTACGCTGTTATGAACAAAGCTGAATATCTCTCTGGATTCCAGCAGTTTTACAATGGTTTTTGCCGGATGAACGTTCACATCGACCTTTTCAGGGTCTACGCGCAGTGAAATAGCCGCTGCGGGATATTTTCCGTCCGGGATCAGCCTGTGATAAGCTGTCACCACAGCCTGCACCAGCGACAGATCCTTAACGACCCTGCCGTTTATTCCTATAAATATCATATCCTTGCGGAATTTATGCACATCAGGGAGCGTTACAGCAAAACAGACTGACATTCCGCCGAACTCGTTCTCTCCATAGATAACATCCTGCTCCTGAAAAACTGTTTTCGCGCGCCTCAGCATGTCAGCGGATTTATCGGCATCGAACACTTTTTTGCCGTTAATTTCTAATGTAACTGATATTTCAGGATTTATAACAGAGAACTGTCTGACAAACTTAGAAATCTCTTTCTCTTCCGCAGTGTGGCTTTTAAAGAATTTCAGACGAGCAGGGACATTTGAAAAAAGCGATCTGACTGTAACAGATGTTCCCTTAACGAACGGAGCGGGGAGCATATCCGGCTTGGCGCCGTGTCTGACACGCAGCTCAGCGCCGTCGTGTCCGTCTCTGCCTGTGCGCACGGAAAAATCGGACACGGAGGATATGGCCGCCAGAGCCTCGCCCCTGAACCCGAAAGTCTTTACGTTATACACATCGTCCGCCGTGGATATCTTGCTGGTGGCAAATCTCTCCACTGTCAGCGGCAGATCGGCGGGCAGAATTCCTCTGCCGTTATCCGTCACAGTTATCATACCGATACCGCCGTTCTCCACCGTAACGGTTATTTTATCCGCTCCGGCATCGGCTGAGTTTTCCATCAGTTCTTTGATAACGTTAAAAGGCCGCTCGACAACTTCGCCGGCGGCCACTTTATTCGCAACATCTTCTGTGAGTCTTTTTATCTCGTTCATTTATTCAGCGAAAACGCCCATATTGCGGTATTTCTGATATCTGTCCTCGAAAAGCTGTTCCGGAGTCATCTTTTTCAGATCATCCAGACTGGAGAGGATGAAGTTCTTAACGTTTTCCGCTGTCTGTTTATAGTTGCGGTGGGCGCCGCCCATAGGCTCTTCTATTATCTCATCGATAACATTAAGCTCTTTCAGGTCTTTAGATGTCAGTTTCAGCGCTTCTGCCGCTCTGCCTGCGTATGAAGCGTCCTTCCAGAGGATAGACGCGCATCCCTCGGGGCTGATAACGGCATAGATGGAGTGTTCCAGCATACCCACACGGTTTCCCATAGCTATAGCGAGCGCTCCGCCTGAACCGCCCTCTCCGGCTATTACTGTCACCATAGGCACTGTCAGCTCCGCCATCTTCATAAGACTTTTGGCGATAGCCTCCGCCTGTCCTCTCTCCTCGGCTCCGATTCCGGGATATGCGCCGGGAGTATCCACGAATGTGATGACGGGGCGTTTGAATCTCTCCGCCATTTCCATCATTCTCTGGGTCTTTCTGTATCCTTCGGGGTTTACCATACCGAAGTTTCTGAGAATATTCTCTTTAGTGTTTCTACCTTTCTGATGCCCCATAACCATAACGGGTTCACCGTTCAGCTTAGCCATTCCGCAGATGATCGCCTGATCGTCTCTGAACAGTCTGTCTCCGTGGAGCTCGGTAAAATCTGTGAAAATATTATTGATGTAGTCAAGGGTATAGGGTCTGTCGGGGTGTCTGGCCACCATCACTTTCTGCTGTGGGGTAAGACGTTTATATATATTGGCTCTGACTTTCGCAAGTTTTGCTTCCAGACCGGCGCATTCTTTTGTCATCTGATCCGTACCCATTCCGGGCATATTGCGCAGCTCGTCCAGCTGTGCTTCTATCTCGGCTATGGGCGCTTCAAAATCAAGAACACTGGGCATATTTCACCTCAAAATTTCCTGTCATTGGTTGTGTATAATAACTTTTCATTGACTCTATAGCAAGTGATAAAAATGCCCCTGAGCATTTTACGCAGGGGCATCAGATGTTTAGATTATTTCATTCCATGAATGGCCATGATGTACATCTCAGGATTGTAGCCGCTGACGGCTTTTCCGTTGAAGAATATCTGAGGTGTGCCGGTGATGCCCAGAGATCCTGCCAGCTTAGCCTGAGCGTCTATTTTATCCTGAATCGACTTGGATGATACCAGAGATTTGAATTTAGAGGCATTGCCTGATTTTACGGCGAACATGCCTATGATCTCAGCGTCAGTCTTCTTGTCTGTTTCGGCTGTGGTGGAATAGAGCTCAGCGCCGAAATTTTTACCCATGGCGAGTCCGGCCTCGAACACTTTGGCATAGAGCATGGCTTTCGGGTGAAAGCTCAGAGGCAGATGCATCATGTATACGGCGGCGTCAACTTTTTCGTGTTTCAGAATCTCGTGAACAGCGTTGTACGCTTTGCGGCAGTAAGGACACTGAAAATCGCTGACCTTAACTATAACATTTTTGGAGTTCTTATTGCCCTCCATGAATGTCAGCCTGGACAGGTCCAGCTTGGTGACAGGTGTTACTTCGTATATCAGCTTGTCCTTTATATTCTGCTGAGTGTCTGCGCGCACTATCTCCGGATAGATATATTTTCCATCGGTAAAGAGATACTGCTCCTGAGAACGTCCGGCCTGTGAGTCTGTGAGGGTCATTTTCGCGAAATACAGTCCTGCCGGGTCGTCCAGTTTTTTAATGATATTTATTTTGATGGACAGATTGGTCATGTTCTTTTCTTTGAAAAACTTCGTCATGGCGGATTCCAGATCCGATCTGACATCAGCGAAAGCGCTGAAGGAAAACATCATCATTAAGGCTAAAACAGCAGTGATAATTCTTTTCATAATCAACTCCTTAAAAACATAAGCGGGAATATACACCCGCAGTATTAGACAGAGCAATATATTTTTTAGTTCATATAACACTTCTGTTATTTTTAGGGGTGACTTTTCATGTATTTGGTGTTAAAAATTGCGTTCAATTCTATCTTTCATATCTCAAGGAGTTTTTTGATGGATTATAAGGATACCCTGAATCTTCCGCAGACCGACTTTCCCATGAAAGCCAGTCTGTCGGTGAAAGAGCCCGAAAGGCTGAAAAAGTGGGCTGACGAAAAAGCCTACGAGAAAATGCTCTCCGTCCGCGACAGAAACAACCCCTACATACTCCATGACGGTCCTCCCTACGCCAACGGCGACATCCACATCGGACACGCTCTTAACAAGATTCTGAAAGATATAATTATTAAGACAAAAGCTCTGGAAGGCTTCTATACGCCCTATGTCCCCGGATGGGACTGCCACGGTCTGCCCATAGAGCTTCAGGTGGATAAAAAACTCGGCAGCAAAAAAGCTGAAATGTCAAAATCCGAGATAAGAAAAGAATGCCGCAAGTACGCCGACAAATTCATAGACAACCAGAGACAGGGATTCATCCGTCTGGGCGGTTTCGGCGACTGGTATAATCCTTATATTACTATGGACTACAAATACGAGGCGAAAACCCTTCAGGAACTCTACCGTTTCTTCGACAACGGCGGCGTTTTCAAAGGACTCAAGCCCGTTTACTGGTGTACATCCTGCGTCACTGCCCTGGCTGAGGCGGAGGTGGAATACGACAACCACACATCTACATCCGTGTTTGTCAAATTCCCCATGAAAGACGCTTTCAAGGCAAAATTCGGTCTGAAAGAATCAGACAGAGTATCAGCGGTAATATGGACCACAACACCCTGGACACTGCCCGCCAACCTCGGGATATGCGCCAACGCTGAGCTGGAATACTCCATAGTGAAAGTAACAGACACCTGCAACAAAAACCTTGCCGCAGGCGAATATCTGATACTGGCCACAGAACTGATAAAAAATCTGGCGGAGACATTTCACATGCACGCCTATGACAGCGTGAAGACCTTCTTCGGCACAGAGCTGGAGATGGTGGAGTTCAAACACGCCTTTTATGACAGGGTGTCTCTTGGAATCCTCGGCGACCACGTCACTCTGGAAGCAGGTACTGGTCTGGTTCACACCGCTCCCGGTCACGGTCAGGAAGACTATGAGGTGGGGCTTAAATACGGGCTGGAGATACTCAACCCGGTGGACGACCACGGACGCTATAAAAGAAATGTGGAGCTCTTCGCAGAAGAGAGCATATACAAAGCCGGACCTAAGATTGTGGAGCTGATGGACGAGCAGGGCTCGCTTCTGAGCCACTCAGACATAAGCCACAGCTACCCCCACTGCTGGAGATGCAGCAAACCCGTTATCTTCCGCGCCACACCCCAGTGGTTCATCGGCATGGAGAACAACGACCTGCGCAAAAATGTCCTTTCCGAACTGAAAAAAGTCCGCTGGACACCCGCATGGGGCGAAAACCGCATCACAGCCATGATAGAGAACCGCCCTGACTGGTGTATATCACGCCAGAGATCCTGGGGTGTTCCCATCGCCGTTTTCCTCTGCGAGGACTGCGACGAGGTGGTGACAAACCACGACATACAGGAACGGGTGCTCGCCGCCTTCCGTGAGCACGGAGCGGACGCCTGGTTCGACATGGACAACAGCGCCTTCATCCCCGAAGGAACAAAATGCCCCAAATGCGGCGGCACACACTTTAAAAAAGAGACTGACATTCTGGACGTATGGTTCGACTCAGGCACATCCCACGCGGCTGTGCTGGAGGAGCGCCCGGAGCTTTCATGGCCAGCCAACATGTATCTGGAAGGATCAGACCAGCACAGAGGCTGGTTCCACAGCTCGATCCTGGAAAGTGTCGGCACAAGAGGCGTAGCCCCCTATAAAGAAGTTCTGACACACGGGTTCGTGGTGGACGGCAAAGGACGCAAAATGTCCAAATCGCTCGGAAACGGTGTCGATCCCAAAGAGATAATCAACAAATACGGCGCGGAAATACTGCGTCTGTGGGTTGCGGCAGAGGACTTCACAGAGGATGTCAGGATATCGGACGATATCATCAGCCGTCTGGTGGAATCCTACCGCAAGATAAGAAACACTGCCAGATACCTTCTGGGCAACCTTTATGATTTCAACCCTGATACCGACATGGTCGATTTCAAAGATATGCTCGATCTGGACAGATTCGCTCTCGTCAGATGGCAGACTGTTAAAAAGAGAATATATGAGGCATATGATAAATATCAGCTTCACGTCTTCTATCACTCATTCCTGAATTTCTGCATCGGCGATCTGTCATCCTTCTATCTGGATATATTAAAAGACAGGCTCTATGCCTATAAACCGGACTCCAGAGAGAGACGCTCAGCCCAGACTGCCCTCTATACGATAGTTAAAGAGATGAGCATAGTGATGGCTCCCGTTCTGTGCTTCACAGCGGATGAGATCTATGAATACATCCCCTCTTCCAAAGAGAAGAAAGAGAATGTTTTCATGGAGATGTTCGCCTCCGTGACAGAATACAAAGACGAAGCCAACACTGCCAAATGGCAGAAGATACTGGAAGTGCGCAAAGAAGCCACCAAGGCTCTGGAGCTTGCCCGCGCGGCAAAGATCATCGGTCATCCTCTGGACGCCGATATTATAATCGGTTCTGACGAAGAGACCGCAAAGGCTCTGAAAGCAGACGAGGGTATCGAGCGCATCTTCATCGTGTCAGAGGTAAAATTCGCCGACATGAACAGCATGACAGACTGCCACACATCCGAAGACGGCAAGATAAAAGTCAAGGTAACTCCCTCCGCAAACACTAAATGCGAAAGATGCTGGACAAAATCAGCGTCTGTGGGACACAGCGCCGAGCATCCCACGCTCTGCACACGCTGCGCCGGAGCAATAGCTTAATGAAAAAGATACTGATAATAGTATCTCTCGCCATAGTGGCGCTGGATCAGTGGACGAAGATGTATATCAAGTCGAACTTCGCCCTGCACGAGTCGAGACCCGTCATAGACGGTTTTTTCGACATAACCTATGTACTGAACCCCGGAGCGGCCTTCGGTTTTCTGGCTAAGCTGGACGATACATACCGCCGTGGTTTTTTCGTGGTAGTCACCATTATTGCCATAGCAGCGGTGGCTTACCTCCTCTACAAAGAAAAAGGGATGAAACTGCGCCTGATTTCGTATACTCTTGTATTAGCCGGAGCAGCGGGGAACTTCATCGACCGTATCTATATGGGCAAAGTTGTTGACTTCCTGCTTTTTTACTACAAAACATACCAGTGGCCCGCCTTCAACGTGGCAGACACTGCCATATCTATAGGTATCGGGCTTCTGATGCTGGATTATTTTTTCATAAAGAGGAGCAAAGATGAAAGTAATGCCTAAATCCGCTCTGATCAGCGTGTCTGACAAAAGCGGTATCGTAGACTTTGCGAAAGGTCTTAGGAAACACGGTGTAAAGATCATCTCCACCGGAGGGACAGCAAAACTGCTCGCTGACAGCGGTGTGGAGATCATGGAGATCTCTGAATTCACAGGATTTCCCGAAATGCTCGACGGCAGAGTGAAAACCCTGCACCCCAAAGTTCACGGAGGCATACTCAATATCCGTGACAACGCCAAGCATCAGGCAACTATGAAAGAACACAGCCTCGAGGACATCGACATGGTTGTCGTGAACCTCTACCCCTTCGAAGCAACAGTAGCCAAAGGCGCTGAACACGATGAAGTGGTGGAAAACATCGACATCGGCGGTCCTTCCATGATACGTTCAGCGGCTAAAAACCATAAATTCGTAACCGTTATCGTTGACAACAACGACTTCGACAGAGTTCTTTCAGAGATGGCTAACGGCGGTACAGAGCTTGACACCCGTATAGACCTCGCCAGAAAGGCTTACTCTCACACAGGCGTATACGATTCTATCATCGCTTCTTATTTTAATAAGAAACTCGGCGTAAAATTCCCCGAGGAGATAGCCATTCCCGCACGCAAGAAACAGCCCATGAGATACGGCGAAAACCCCCATCAGGATTCTGCCTTCTATGTGAAGCCTCTTGTGAACGAGGTCAGCGTTGCCACAGGCAAACAGCTTCAGGGTAAAGAGCTTTCTTTCAACAACATAGTAGACATACACGCCACTCTGGAACTGGTAAAAGAGTTCAAAGAACCGGCTGTAGCTATCATAAAACACACCAACCCCTGCGGATGCGCCACAGGATCGACAGTGAACGAGGCATATGAAAAAGCCCTCGCATGCGACCCTGTCTCAGCTTTCGGCGGTATTGTCGGTGTAAACCGTGAGGTGGACGCTGCCCTCGCAGAAGAGCTCGGAAAGCTCTTCCTCGAAGTGGTTCTCGCTCCCTCTTTCACTAAAGAAGCAAAAGATCTGTTCGCCGCTAAGAAAAACCTGCGTCTCATCGAACTGGGCGACATATACGGCGACCGTGATTCTGAGCTGGACATCAAAAACGTTACAGGCGGTATCCTGCTTCAGGACAGAGACCTGCACGAGATAGATGACATCAAGGCTCTTCCCGTTCCCACTAAAAGAAAACCCACAGAATTCGAATACAAAGCTATGGCTTTCGCATGGAAAGTGGCTAAACACGTTAAATCCAACGCCATCGTATACTGCACAGACGACCGCACAGTAGGCGTGGGCGCCGGACAGATGAGCCGTGTGGATTCATCCAAAATAGCCGCCAGCAAAGCAAGAGCTGAACTGAAGGGAACTGTAATGTCATCAGACGCTTTCTTCCCCTTCAGAGACAGTGTGGACGAAGCGGCTGAGAGAGGCATCACCGCCATCATCTCTCCCGGAGGCTCCATCCGTGACGAAGAGGTCATCGCGGCTGCGGACGAACACGGCATAGCCATGGTGTTCACCGGCGTCAGACACTTCAAACATTAATAAATATTAGCGTTATAAAATAAAAATCCTCGCCTGTAATGGGGCGGGGATTTTTTGTAAGGAGATAGAATGAAAATTCTTGTGATAGGCTCAGGCGGCAGGGAACACGCCCTCTGCTGGAAAATAGCCCAAAGCCCTCTGGCAGCGAAAATATTTGCCGCTCCGGGCAATGGCGGAACCCATCTAGAGAACAAAACGGTCAACGTACCCATAGAAGCCACAGACCTTAAAAAACTGCTGGACTTCGCTCTGACCGAAAAAATAGATCTGACTGTCGTGGGTCCGGAAGACCCACTGGCGGCTGGAATTGTCGATCTGTTCGAGGAGAACGGACTTAGAGTGTTCGGTCCCTGCAAAGCGGCGGCTCAGCTGGAGGCCAGCAAGGCCTTCGCCAAAGATATAATGATAAAGGCGGGAATCCCCACAGCGGCATACGGCGAATTCACCGATTACGAATCAGCCAAAGCCTATGTTGAGAAACAGGGCGCGCCCATAGTGGTCAAGGCGGACGGTCTGGCCGCCGGAAAAGGCGTTACCGTGGCTCAGACTCTGGACGAGGCGGTCAGCGCCCTGAAAGAGATCTTTCTGGACAACGTGTTCGGCAGCGCCGGAGCGAAGGTTGTCATAGAGGAATTCCTCGCTGGCGAAGAGGCTTCATATCTGGCGTTCACCGATGGAAAGACTGTTCTACCCATGGTGACCAGCCAGGATCACAAGGCTGTTTATGACGGCGATAAAGGTCCCAACACAGGCGGAATGGGAGCCTACTCCCCCGCGCCGGTTGTTACGCCTGAACTGTTTGACCGTGTGACAAAAGAGATAGCCTATCCCCTGATAAAAACCATGGCAAAGGACGGCATCACCTTCAAAGGCATCATCTACGCCGGACTGATGATAAACAACGGCGAGCCGAAGGTTCTGGAGTTCAACGCCCGGTTCGGCGATCCGGAGACACAGCCCGTTCTTTCACGTCTGGCATCCGACATCGTGCCGGTATTTCTGGCATGCACCGACCAGACTCTGGACAAGGTGGAGATAGAATGGAGCGACAACCCCACAGTATGCGTTGTCATGGCTTCCGGCGGTTACCCGAAATCATATCAGAAAGGATATGAGATAACAGGGATAGCCGAAGCGGACAGGATAGAAGGCGTAAAGGTCTTTCACGCAGGAACTGCTGACAGTGACGGCAAAACCGTCAACACAGGCGGACGGGTTCTGGGCGTGACAGCCATAGGCGAAACGCTGGAAGAGACCATAAAAACTGCCTATAAAGCAGTGGAAAAGATACACTGGCAGGATGTACACTTCAGAAAAGATATAGGCGCGAAAGCTCTCAGGAGGATGAAAGGTGAGTAAGGTCGGAATAATAATGGGCAGCAAGTCCGATTATGATATCGCTAAAGAAGCGGTGGATGTTCTGAAGAGTTTCGGCATAGAATACGAAGTGATCGTTTCCAGCGCCCACAGAACTCCCGAGCGCACTCTGGAATGGTCGAAAACTGCCGAAAGCAGAGGTCTGGACGCTATAATAGCTCTGGCGGGAGCCGCGGCTCATCTGGCTGGGGTTATCGCCAGCGAAACAAACCTACCTGTGATAGCTGTCCCTGTGGCGGCTACAGCTCTGAACGGTCTGGACGCCCTGCTCTCCATGGTGCAGATGCCCGGAGGCATACCTGTGGCGACTATGGCCATCGGAAAAGCTGGATCCAAAAACGCCGGAATCTTCGCAGCGCAGATATTAGGACGCAGAGAACCTGAAATAGCCCGGAAACTGGCGCAGTATAAAGAAGACATGAAACAGAAGGTCTATCAGGACAATGAAGCTCTTCAGGAAATGCTTTGATGCTTATAGGCTCTCAGGAAGTTATATATGATATCTTCAGGCGGGCTCGTTGTTTAAGCGAGCCCGTTGTTTTTCCCACCGACACTATATACGGTATCGGAGCGCCTCTGGCTGACAGCGAAGCCAACCGTAAGATATATGACATCAAAGGCAGAGAGAAGAACAAGCCCTTCCCCGTTCTGATATCTTCCATGAAACAGGCGAAAAGTCTGGCGGACACCGCCATGCACGCTGATCTGATAAAAAAACTCTGGCCTGGCGCATATACTCTGATTCTGAAAGCGAAAGATAATGTGGAGAATCTTTATACCCTGAACGGCAATATCGCCCTCCGCATGCCTGCCGATAAACGTCTGACAGACCTGATAGAAAAGACTGGACCACTAAGCGCCACCAGCGCCAACCTCTCCGGTCAGGAATACACTTCTGATTTCATACGGATTTTGACCTGTTTTCAATCCAGTGTGAAATTTTATGTCCATTCACGCACTAATGCTCTTAATTCTTCAGTAATAATAGATCTTACATCAGACGAGCCTGTTATTCTCAGGGGTGAAATAAACCTGCATGAAATACTGACAGATAAATGAAAATTATGTAAAGACCTATTTCTATTATTGACACTTTAATTTGACAGGATTAAAATTGCTAAACTTTTTTACAAAAGGAGATACCATGAAGAAAGTTATACTTGCTGTAATGGTTGTTTTCGCATTCGCGCTTGTCGCTATTGCGGCTAATAACGGCCCTGCTACAATCGATCTCGCAAAAGTATGGGGACTTCAGACAACTAAGAAACCTGTTCAGTTTCCCCACGCTGTTCACCAGTCCAAAAACCAGTGTACAGACTGCCACGTTAAAGCTGATGGCGGCGCTCTGAAAAGTGTAAAAACCGGCGCTCCTCTCGATCCTAAAGCACTCGTTGCTGCCGGCACTCTGAAGAAAGGCGGCATGAAAAACGCTATTCACGATGAATTCTGCTGGGAATGCCACGTTCAGAAAAAAGTTCCTCAGGGCAAATCCTGCACAAAATGCCACAAGTAATCTGACTTACAGTTAAGATTCAAAAAAAATAACCCCGCTTTATCAGGCGGGGTTTTTTATTTATTTCGGAAGTATCTTTTCCAGCTCAGCTATCTGAGAGATGATAGCCGGTTCATCCACCCATCCGTTCGCCTTATGCAGAAGGTCTTTTGCCTTCTGATACGCCTCGTGTCTGGCCTCTTCTGTCTCCTCTCTCTCCGCCTGTTCTATCAGATTCATGCTCATGTCGAAAATCGACCATATCATATACCTGATCTGACGCGCTTTGTCATATTTCATCGCTATTCTGAAAGAGAAGAACACGATGACCAGATAGATGGCCCACAGATACCATTTGAAAGGCTGATACAGCAGATAGACGGTGCCTATCATTATCACAGACATAGCGATGGCCATACCAAGCCCCGGTACTCCCACATAAAAAACAGGTTCGCCGGGCGCTCCAATCTTCTGATTGTGACGTATGCTTCTGAACGCTTTCTGGTTCTCAAATTTTTTCTTATAAACATCATACAGTTGTTTAAACTCTTCACTTATACGGACGTTTTGCATCTTAAATATCCTTTTTACATTAATAAGTTTAAAATTTACATCATCTATAATTTTAATACAAGTTTTTTAAAATAAAGTGACAATTTAGTTAACTTAGTATATACTTATGACGATATCTTATTATATAAATTCTGTACGGGGAACTCAATGAGTATTAAATTCAAGCTAATTCTTTCGTATCTTTTAGTTTCAGCATTTATTGTCGTTCTGTCAATGTCTTTCCTCTTTTCCAGCAGCAAGGTCAACGGTTTCATAAACACAAATCTCAACGTGATATTAACCGATAAAGAGGCGTCCGGAACAATTAACAACGAGTTTAAAAACGTTGTAATTCACCTGAAAAGCGCTATAAGCGCCAGCACCACCAAAGAGATTGATTCTCTGGAACAGTTAAATAACGAAAGTTTCTCAAAAATAGACGAAGCACTCGACAACATAAAAAGCGCTGATGATATCCGTAACATGAGCGATGATATGAAGTCAAAGGCTGACACTTTTCTGAAGACCAAGAAAGAATATATAAAAGTGCATGATGATCTCATGCTTCAGTATGACGATCTTGACTCTATGTTCAGAAAGCAGAAAGGCTACATCTTTGTCAGCCAGAACACGCTGAACAAACAGGCTGGGAGATATGCTCAGGAGCTTAACTATCTTGACAGGCTGATGGAGCTTCCTCTGGAGATAAAGGTTTACCTGTCTGAGGTTATCGGGGCGAAAGAAGAGATAGACACGGAAGAAGGCGTTTACTCTATCCTCTCTTTCACAAAGATACTCAAAGACAAAACTAACGTTTTTCTCACCGGAGGCAATTACAAAGGAGAGAACGTCAGACGCATTGACAATGAAGAGGTTCGCTCCAGAATGCAGCTTCTCTTAAAAACCACAAACGATATGGAAGCAGCCGCTAAACAGTTTCAGGAGACACAGATCAAGGTGATTAACCTTGAGAACAGTCTTTTTGTCCAGATAGCCGATCTGGAAAAACATGTTAATTCCACCGAACAGATACTGAACAACATGGAATCCACTGCAAAAACACAGATGGACAGCGGTATCACAGAGGTTCGCAATATATCCAGCAGAGTAACCAGCACAACGTTCATAATGCTCGCCGTGATACTGGTTCTGGCTGTAATAGTCGGTCTCTTCTCCGCCACCAAGATCACAACGCCTCTGGTAAACATAATGACAGTGGCAGAGTGTATCAAACACGGAGACCTGACATGCGGGGAGATCAAAAAAACATCATCTGACGAGTTCGGACACCTGACAGACTCTATCAACAATATGAAGAAGAGTCTCTATGAGCTGGTGCACAACATCAAGAACGGAACAGACTATCTCAGCGGAACCAGCGACCAGATGGTCACTCTAATGACACAGATGAACGAAAACCTGAACAACACCACACTGGAAATGACAGCGGTTGCCTCCGCGGCAGAAGAGCTTTCATCATCCACATCCAACATCATAGAGAGCGTGCAGGCAGGTATCACAGAAGTTCAGAACGCTAAGAACAAAGTGAACGAAGGCAACAGCAAGCTCCAGCAGTCCATTGCCCAGGTCAACAAGGTCGCGTCCAGTCTGGCCGGTGTTTCTGATAACCTGGAAGAGCTGAAAACAGCCAGTCAGGCGATCACAAACATCATCAGCATAATCGTGGACATAGCCGAACAGACTAACCTGCTGGCGCTGAACGCGGCGATAGAAGCTGCCAGAGCGGGCGAAGCAGGCAGAGGATTCGCTGTGGTTGCTGACGAAGTGCGCAAGCTGGCGGAAAAGACCAGCACCTCCACACAGGAAATATCCTCAATGGTCAGCTCTATACAAAACAACGTAATTGGTGTGGTGGACATCATCCATCAGGGAATAGAGGAAGTTGAGCACAGCTCAGAATCCATCAACGCTGTCGGGGACAACTTCAAAGAAGTCGTTAACCAGATGCAGACCGCCGCAAACACTGTTGAGCCTATCCTCGTGATAATCGAACAGCAGTCTGAAGCTATCACCAATATTACAGCGACCGTGACAAACGTAAGTATTGCTTCCCAATAAGGTTATAGTAGATGAAGTAAGCAGTTTCTCCGACAAGATCGGCGATCTTGCTCACCAGCTTAAGGATAATACATCACAATTCAAGGTGTAGGATTTGAACGACAAAATCTTAGAACTAAAATCAGTCAATAAACAATACAGAGCCTTTGAAGGATTCTTCAAAGGCTCTTCTGTTACCATCAACGCTGTGGACAATATTTCTCTGTCCATACAGAAAGGCAGGTCTCTGGGTATAGTTGGAGAATCAGGCAGTGGAAAAACAACACTGGCAAAACTGATAACAGACATCACCCGTCCTGACAGCGGCAGTGTCCTCTATAAAGGAAAAGATATAAGACAGGCAGACAAAACAGAGTATCCCGCATACCGCAGGAACGTGCAGATGGTCTTTCAGGATCCGTATCTCAGCCTGAACCCTAAGCTGACTATTTTCTCCGCCATGAAAGACGGCATAGAAAAATATTACGGCAAAAAGGGACTGAGAGAAAAATGCGCAAAATATCTGAACATGGTGGGGCTGGATGAAGAATATCTGGACAGATATCCTCACGAGTTCTCCGGCGGTCAGAGACAGAGGCTGTCCATAGCCAGGGCTCTTTCACTGGATCCGGAGATAATAGTAGCGGACGAGCCAGTCAGCTCTCTGGACGTATCCGTTCAGGCGCAGATACTGAACCTGATGAAAAAATTAAAACTTGAAAACGGGCTTACATTTATTCTAATATCTCATGACCTGTCTGTGGTCTCGTTTCTGTGCGATGACGTTCTGGTGATGAACAAAGGACAGATGGTGGAATACGGCAGTGTGGAAGACGTTCTGAACAATCCGCGGCAGGAATATACCAAAAATCTTCTGACCGCCAGCAAAGGTGAATAATGTTACAGGTTTATAATACACTCACAGCGAAAAAAGAAGAATTCAAACCGCTTACAGAAGGTAAAGTAAAGATGTATGTATGCGGAGTCACCGTTTATGACTTCTGCCACATAGGACACGCCAGAAGCTCCACTGTTTTTGACGTGATCCGCAGATATTTTCTTTATAAGGGCTATGAAGTCACCTTTGTGAAGAACTTTACCGATATAGACGACAAGATCATCAAAAGAAGCAACGAGAACAACATCTTCTGGAAAGACCTTACAAAGCAGTTCATAGACGAGCACGACGCCGACATGGACGCCCTGAATATACTGCGCCCCGACCACACACCGAAGGCGACCGACTATATCCCCAACATGATAAAGATGTGTGAAACGCTTATGGAAAAAGGATTCGCCTATGAGTCAAACGGCGATATCTATTATCGTGTGCAGAAATTCGATGACTACGGCAAGCTCTCCAACCGCAAGCTGGAAGATATGATGGCGGGCGCCCGTATAGAAGTGAACGACAACAAGGAGAACCCTTTCGACTTCGTTCTGTGGAAAGCCAGCAAACCGGGAGAACCCAGCTGGGACAGCCCATGGGGCAAGGGACGCCCCGGATGGCATATCGAATGCAGCGTCATGAGCGAAGATATACTCGGGCTGCCCTTTGACATACACGGCGGCGGGCGTGACCTTATCTTTCCCCACCACGAGAACGAGATAGCCCAGTCTGAGGCGGCATGCGGATGCGAATTCTCCAGATACTGGATACATAACGGGTTCGTGAACGTTAATCAGGAAAAGATGTCCAAATCTCTCGGCAATTTTTTCACCATCCGCACCGTGCTGGATGAGTTCAACGCCGAGATAGTCAGATATTTCCTGCTGACCACACACTACAGAAGCTCACTTGATTTCTCACAGGATCACCTGCTGGAGGCTGAGAAGTCTCTGGACAGAATATATACCATGCTGGATGAAATAAACAGGTTCAACGCCGGCAAGAAAGGCACAGACGTATCCGCTGAGGCTGAAAACACTGCGAAAGTTTTCATGGAAAAATTCGTGTCCGCCATGGATGATGATTTCAATACGCCTGAGGTTCTGGCGGCTCTTTTCGAGGCAGTGCGTGAATTCAACAGGCTTCTGGCGGCAAAACCTGAGAAAAACAGCTTCGAGACCCTGAAAGAATCATGCACAAAAGTTTTTAAAACAGTTGCGGACGTTCTAGGCATCATAACATACACTCCCCAGCAGTGGTTCAGACTGAACCTGTCCATCCCTGAAGATGAGCTGAAAACAGCCATAGATCAAAGAGCGCAGGCGAAGAAAGATAAAGACTTCGCCAAAGCGGACGAGATCAGAAACGGTCTGAAAGACAAGGGAATCGAGCTGCTCGATACTATCGAAGGAACGATCTACCGGGCGAAAAAAATAAGAAACCTATAGAACACTGCCCCGCTTAGTGCGGGGCTTTTTTTTTGTCGATTTACGTTAAGTTTTCGTTTGATTATCCGAATTGTGTAATACTTATTATTATTGAGGGTATTACAATGCAAATCTCCAACCTGAACGCTTCCAACATTGTCTTAAATTCCTCTACGACAACTTTTGCGGTCAAACTTGCTGACTCAGGTAGTTCTGGTGATACTTTTTCATCCGGAAACAATTCTGTTTCATTGTCATATAATATGTTCGGCAGACAGCAGAACAATATTTTCAGCACAATGGCGCAGGATAATGAATTCATGTCCGACCTCAGAAAGGTGTTCAGCACAGTGGAAGATAACCTTCTCAGCCAGGAGAGCGATAACGACAGAATCAGCGTTTATTACTCAGATGACGCCACCATCTCATCCGGAGAGGGCGATGACAGAATAAGCGCCTACTACTCTGACAATGTAAACATCGATTCCGGCTCAGGAGACGATAATATTGACACATATCACTCTGAAAACGCCAATATAAACTCAGGTTCAGGGGATGATGACATCAGTGTCTATTACTCTAAAAATGCCAATATCAATTCAGGTTCCGGCAGTGACAGAATAAGCGCCTATTACTCTGCCAATGTAAATATCGCTTCCGGTTCAGGAGACGACAGAATAAGCGTCTATCACTCCAAAGGAGCTAATATATCCTCCGGTTCCGGTAAAAACGACATAGACGCCTATTACACTGAGAATACATCAATCACCACGGACGGAGACGACAGCAGAGTCAGTGTCTATCACTCTAAAAACACCTCTACAGCAACCGGTGCCGGTGATGACATGCACTCAATGTACTACTCAGATGCTAATCAAACAGATCTGGGAGACGGAGATAACAGCGCCAGCATATACAACACATCAAACTCAGGCCTGACAACAGGAAGCGGCGATGATAGTCTGTCAGTCTACTATTCTGATAATGTTACGGCAGATATGGGCGGCGGAGACAACAGAGGCAGTGTGCATTACTCAGACAATACGACTGTGAAAACCGGTAACGGAAACGATAACTTCTCTGTTTATGACTCTGACTCTATAACAATGGAATTATCAGGCGGAAACAACAGGATAGACATTAATTCATCTGATAACGTATCCGTATCCACAGGCGACGGAAAAGACAACATCACAATCACAGACACTTCCGGAGCAAACATATCAACCGGAGCCGGAGACGACAGGATACAGATGAACAATTTCGCTGGAACAGCAGTCATAGACGGCGGAGACGGCAACGATACTATCGTTGGCAGAGGCGAAATAGTCGGAGGAGCCGGAGATGACAACATCTCAGGATCCGGAGTCCTGACTGGCGGTACAGGCAACGACTACATCACTCTGGTGAATAAAATGGGAACACCTGATGACGTCTCAGGATCAACTGTGAACTACAGCAGAGGCGACGGAAATGATATTATCAGCGTGGACGCTGAAAACTCCACTCTTAACATGAACGATATCTCTCAGGATGAAGTCGATATATCTGAGACCTTCAACAGAGTGGGAGAAAAAGTTACTACCATATCCATGAAGGACGGCAGCGGAAGCGTCACCGTGTCCGGACCGCAAAGACTTTCATCAATAACCTTCTCTGATTCATCAATTATTTTCTGATATTACAATCAAACAGTATAAATGGAAAAGGCAGGCTGAAAAGCCTGCCTTTACACAATATGTTAGAACCTACAGGGGATATACAAAGAGCCTAAGCTCAAGGAATGTTGTCGTTATAAGTTAAAGATAACAGATGAAAGAAATAGTTCAATATAATTATCTAAAAAATTATTTAATTTCGTTCATCTTTTCAATATAAGCGTAAACTTTGCTGGGAATTTTTATATCGGCAGGATTCACAGGACCTAAAATCTTTCTTTTATTAATAGCGGATACTGACAGATCAACTATCTGAATGGGCTTCTCGCGTCCCATCTTATCAGAAAAAATAAGCACAGTGGGGTTAGTTGGCTTGTTATGGTTTATCTTTCCTATAACGCCCAGCTCGTTGGTATCCATCAACACCAGAGACCCGACAGGGTATATGCCCACGTTCATCACGAAGAAGTCAAAGACCTTTCTGTTGATATGCGAATCTGTCCACTTGAACATCAGACGGAGCGCCTGTGCCGCCTCCATTCCCTTGTGATAGCACCTGTCGCTGGTTATGGCGTCATAAATATCCACCACAGCCCCTATTTTGCCCTCTATGGATATTTCCTCATCCTTAAGCCCGTTAGGGTATCCGGAGCCGTCATGTCTCTCGTGGTGCTGAAGAGTGAGGTTCAGCATATCTTCCGGAACGCCGTTATCCAGCAGAAAATCATATCCGAGCTGAACATGATTCTTCATTATCCGGAACTCCTCCTCGGTCAGCTTGCCGGGTTTATTCAGAATTTCCTGCGGAACCAGCATCTTTCCTACATCATGCAGCAGACCGGCCTTGGCTATCCTTTCGATGTCCCTGTGACTCATGCCCAGATGCGCCGCCAGACTGGAAGCGAAGATGCCCACATTCATAGAATGCTGAAAAGTGTAGTTGTCATAATGTTTCAGCTTGGTAACGCTCGCCAGAACGCCTTTGTTCTTCATGGTTATCTCGGCTATGTTCGAAGCCACAGCCTTCACCGCGCCGTCTTTGAACATTGCGCCTGTGCGGATGTCCTCCATAAATGATTTCACGACCTTCACCGATTCGGTATATATAACCTTGGCGTTCTTGACCTCATCCAGATTGATGTAATTTTTTTTGATCTCTTCTCTGTGGCGGTTAATGACAGATTCAGCATTGCCGCTGTAGAGTTCTTTTATGGATTCTTCTTCTTCGGAATATTCGATATAGACATAATCGACATTATTATGCTTGAGTTTATCAATAACGGATTGATCTTTAATGAGAAAATGATGTGAGAAAAAACCAGTATCGAGCCAGTTTTTATCCAGCTTGACAACTTTATCGCCGATCTTTAAATCAACCACACTGACTTTTTTCATTATTTACCCAAATGTATATATGTACAAAATCTACAGCAAACAATGAAAGATATCAAGATTTATGATTGGGACACCCCGTACTGCTTCTTTATAAACTGCCATCCGTTATAAACGTGCTTTTCTACAACTTTTTCTACAAGAGATTCATCTCCTTTCTCAAATGCCTCAAGGAGCTCGTTATGCTCGTCTCTGACTTCCTGTGTTCTGCCGTCTATGGAGAAAGAATATACAGTCGCCCTTTTGAACTGCTGCTGCAGTCCTTCCAGCATTTTTATCAGGCGCTCGTTTCCGCATTTATATATGAATATCCTGTGAAAGTCATAGTTCCAGTTTATCATTTGGGAAACAGCTTTGGATGAGCCGGTGTCCATCTTTTTCACCAGATCTCTCATTTTTTCCAGATCGTGTTTGTCAATATGCGGGACAGCCAGCTTGGATGCCAGAGGTTCCAGCTTCATCTTTATAACAAAGATATCGTCTATATCTTTATCAGTGAGAGTGGTCACCACAGCGCCTCTTCTGGGGATTATCTCTATGAAGCCTTCCATCTCCAGAAGCCTCAGCGCCTCGCGTATTGGTGTTCTGGATATACCCAGCATCTCTGAGAGCTTCGGTTCCACAAGCCTCTCTCCGGGTTTTATTATACCTTTGATTATGTTATTTCTGATAGTAAGAGCGATCTTTTCACTCAGCGGCGTATTGTCAATATTAATGTCTTTGGCGCCCACAACGTCCTCTTTTTAAAGCTAACTGCTTTTAATTTGTTCTTTAAGATATTCCCAGCTGCTAATTATATGGTCTCTGACAGTACGTTCTGCGAGATCCGGGTCTTTTGATATGAAAGCGTCTATTATCTTCTTATGCTCTTTCACGGCGTTCTGCGCGCGCCCGGTATCAGAGACCAGCATGCTTTTCAGCCTTTGAAAGTTTTTGGACAGTCCGTCCAGAATATCCACCAGCTTCACATTGCCTGAGGCTGCTATGAAAATATTATGAAAGTCTATGTTATCTTTCAGATATTCATCTGATACATCGGGGTTTTTCTCCGCATAATCTTTGAACTTGCGGTTGATGCCGATGAGTATTTCGAGCTGTTCTTCACTGAGGTTGATGGTTGCCTGTCTGGCGGCCAGCCCTTCCAGATTCGCCTTAATAGCGTACAGGTCATCTATATCTTTAATGGTCAGCTCCTTCACCACGGCGCCTCTTCTGGGGACTATCTCTATGAAGCCCTCCCCCTCTAGCTGGCGCAGCGCCTCCCTGATGGGAGTTCTGGAGATACCGAGATTTTTAGCGAGCTTTGGCTCAACAAGCCTTTCGCCATTGCGGAAGACGCCTTTGATTATGTCTGTTCTGATCTTATCGGCTATCTTCTCTCTTAAAGGTTTGCTCTCAATAAATACTTCCTGATTCAATCACTAAACCCCTTAAACATACATATAAATAACTGAACATACAGTACACAGTATACTGTATACAGTCACAGAAAATATAACCGTTTTTTTATTGGCAGTCAATCAGTATAATACTAATATTAAAATTGATTTGGATAAAAAATATCAGATAGAAAAAAAGAAGACCTATAAGCCGGATTCTGTTATAGACGGTCATTTGTCTAGGCTCACAGTTGCCTGTGAGCTCGAGCTGCCTACCCGCGGACAAAGAACGGGCCGTTCTGTACTGTCCGCCTATTTGGCATTGCACCGGATGGGGTTTGCCGTGCCGTTCACGTTGCCGTGAACGCGGTGGTCTCTTACACCGCCGTTTCACCCTTACCGGACCAGGTCCGGCGGTCTGTTCTCTGTGGCACTGTCCCTGTCTTGCGACAGGCCGACGTTATCGGTCACCCTGCCCTATGGTGTCCGGACTTTCCTCCCGTGCCTGAGCACCGGCGACCGTCCGGTCTTCTTAGCTTTATGTATATATTTTTGAGCGCTCTTTGACAACTGTTTTAATAGGCAGCATGATATCCGGTCTGTTTGTCGTCAGGGCGTCTATACCCAGATTACCGAAAAATTCGGCGTCATCCGTGTCGTCCACTGTCCACACGTTCATCAGCATGCCCTTCAGCCTTTTCCTCATATGTTCGCAGTGCACTCTGTCCGCCTTGGTCGAAAAACCGTCCAGACCAGCGCCCAGCACCATCTCCACAGCTCTGTCATACGGCGAGCCTTTCAGGTTGAATCCGAACTCGCCTATCCACAGGGCTCTGTATTCACGAAGATTCGCCTTTATATGCTTTATGGTCTCATACCCGAAACCGAAGATTATTATATTGTCCCTCAGGCGCTCATAATCTCTGAGCAGGGTGATAAGAGGCAGAGTTATCTCTTTTCCGCATTTGATCTCTATGTATATCTGACGGTCGGGGGGAAGGATATCCAGCACCTCAGACAGTCTGGGTATGCGCTCGCCGGTGAATTTTTCATCTTTCCAGCTTCCGGCATCCAGAGAAGCTATTCTGCTGTATAGAGTTTTGCTGACATCACATGCCTGTCTGCATGTTCTTCTGGTATTTTTATCATGGAGAGCGACTATCTCGCCGTCCAGAGTCATGCGGACATCCAGCTCTATGCCGTCAGCCCCCTGAGACAGAGCCAGAGAAAAAGCAGAAAGTGTGTTCTCGGGAGCGGTGTATGACGCTCCTCTGTGGGCGATTATAAGCATGAGGATAAAATACACCGGAAAAGCAAAAAAAGAAGTAAAAGAAATGATATATAGTATAAAATTTAACTTCAGGAAGCAGTTTTCGGAGTGAATCGTATTAATTAGAAAGGGCGGGATTAACCCGCCCTGTCTGAAGATACTTACTGCTGTGCCAGAAAAGGTCCCATCACGTTGCCCCAGGGGTTTACTCTGAGGAAGAATGAGTTGCCTGCGGCGTCTTTCACAACGAAGTTGTACATTGTGAATCTCGGTCCCTGAAATTCTTCTGTTTTATCGATTTTATAGCCTTTCAGGTTCTGTGCTATGTAATCCTGAACTTTCTTAACTGCCTCGTCTTTTGTCACGGGCTTAACAGCGTTCTGCTGCTGGTTGTAAGCGGGACAGTTGGGGTTGGCTCCGGGACCGTATCCCATTCCTCTGCCTTTGCCCATTCCGGGTCCGTATCCGTATCCGGGGCAGTTGCCGCCCATTCCGTATCCGGGTCCCATTCCTCTGCCCTGTCCCATGCCGTATCCGCCGTAAGCGAATGCCATTGAAGCTGTCAGAATTAAAGCAAGTGTGATAATTGATGTGCGTCTCATTGTATTTTCCTCCGATTGAGTTATTGTCTGCATGCAATTATATAAACAATAGCCGTGCCACAATGCCAATCAGGCGCTAATATATTAATAAATAAGAATTTACACTTCAACCTGTCATCATGACAACCGGCAAAGGCTTCACACCTGTGTGCAATTATTTCTCACAATCATAATTAAAGTTGAATTTATTTTTACATCATGACTAAAATATAATAATTATTGATACAGGCAAATTATGAAAAACAAACTTATTGTATTCTTTCTTATTTTTTTAGTTTTAGAGACAGTGCTCTACTATGCCGCTGAAAGAGTCAGAGATATCGCCGTCAATAACAATTACAGTTCAGAGCTGAACTCAGTCAGTCAGGCATATGAAGCCAGCATTACCACATCCAGAAATATTTCAGATGTGCTCTTTAATGTCATGATCAACAATGAAGAGATTCTGAGCCGGTTCGCCATGGCAGAGAAAGCAGACGAACAGGAACGGAATAATATAAGAAAATCCATGCAGATAAAACTTCAGAACCTGTACGAGCAGGAGAAACGCATAGGTCTGAAACAGCTTCACTTTCACCTGAGAGACTGCAGCAGTTTTCTGAGGATGCATGAGCCGGAGCGGCACGGGGATTCTCTTCTGGGCGTCAGATACGGCGTGGAGATAGCGAATAAAACCCAGAAATTCACTGAAGGTTTTGAAGAGGGGCGTGTTTATAACGGATTCAGATTCGTCTATCCGCTCTTCTATCAGATGAAACACATCGGCAGTGTGGAGATGGGGATATCGTCCGATTTCATAGTCAGAAATATGGACACACTGGATAAAGGCATACATGATTTCATAATAAAAAGATCAGTGGTGGACGATGTTGTTTTTCCATCCGAGCAGTATCACTACAGCTCATCCGGCATATCAGACAGCTATCTCAGAGAAAATATCAGCTACGCCACTCTGGCGGATACCAGAGGCATCTTCGACAACACTGAGGAGCTCTTCAACGCATACAGACTGCTGGAGATCAGCGCAAAAGACAAGCTGACGGATTCAAAACCATTCGGTCTACATATCCATGTGAACAACAAAGAGATCAGCGCTGTTTTTCTGCCTATCTATAATATTCAGGGGCAGCATGTAGCTTTTTTCATAAAAGTATATAACGACGAAAAATACCACACTATCAATAAATTCTTTCAGCTTCTGTTTGTTACGCTCACGCTGGTTATGTTCTTTTTCCTCAGCTTCATCTATATAGTTCTGTCCAACAACCACAAATCACGCATGCTGAACGCCATGCTGGATGAAAAACTGAAAGAACACGAAGCCCAGCTGGAGATGAAGGAGCAGATGCTGTTTCAGCAGTCCAAGCTGGCCACTCTGGGAGAGATGTTCAGCGCTCTGGCGCACCAGTGGAAACAGCCTCTTAATATTCTTGCCATGTATGTTCAGAACATGCTGGACGATGAGATGGATGAAGAGGAAACGCAGAGAGCCGAAGAGATAGTGGACAAATGCATGACACAGATAAACTACATGAGCGAAACCATAAACGATTTCATGGATTTCATCCGTCCGGCAGGCAATCTCAGCACCAGGATGGAGATGATAAAGGCTGTGGAAGATATTCTGAAACTGCTGAATCCATCCCTTCAGAAGAAAAAGATAGATGTCTCCGTTGATACAAAAGGAAATAAAGCTGTCTATGCTTTCGGCAACAGCAACGAGATAAAACATATTCTGGTGAATATTCTGAACAACGCCAAAGACGCCATAATGGAGATAAAAGAGAAAGACCGCATGTTTGAGGGCTCTATAAAGATAGAGATAGACACCTCCGGCGGGTTCTGCTGTGTGAATATATCTGACAACGGCGGCGGCATCAGTAAAGAAATAATGTCAAAAATATTCGAGCCTTACATCACCACCAAAAAAGATAAGGACGGTTCGGGGCTGGGACTTTACATGTGCCGTACCATAATAGAGAAGCACAACGGAACACTGAATGTGATAAATATTGAGAACGGAGCCAGGTTCGAGATAAAAATCCCTTCAGCGGACGAACAGATAAAATAAAAGATCCCCCTGACTGAGGGGGATCTTTAATCTATTTTCTAACCAGTTCCTCTTTTTCTCCCAGAACACCCGCAGACCACAATAGGTTGGTATACTGAACGCTGTAGTCTCTGTATGCCCTTGCCAGACGCACCTGAGCGCTTCTGAGGTTATATTCGGCATCGTCCACCTCCAGCTTGGTCTTAACACCGAATTTAAAGCCTTTTTCGGCCATATCCAGTAGTTTAGCCGCTTCGTCCACTGTGCCTTCCGCCGCATCTATTATCTCCGCCGCTTCCTTGACACGGCTCACCGCCTGTCTGATATCCAGAGAGACCGAATCAGCGGTATTCAGCTCGTCCAGCTTGCTCCGGCGGAGGTTGCTGAAAGCCTGCGACCTTTTTCCGCTGGTCTTCAGCCCGTCAAAAAAATTAAACGACAGCGTAACCCCCACATTCCATGTGTTCAGAGTCTTGTCATCGTCACCTTCAAGACGGGTGGAGTCATACCCGCCGCTGAGGTCCAGCCTCGGCTTGTCTCCGGCGCTGTCTATCTTTATCATCTCTTTGTAGACATCGGTCATCAGCCTTTTGTCTTTCAGCTCAGGCCTGTTTTCCGAAGCTGTTTTTATCAGTGAGTCATAGTCCGGAGTGCTGTATATCTTCTGCTCCAGACTGCCTGCGGCATCTATTTCTCCGTCTATGCTGAGTATGAATCTCAGCCTGTCTTTAGCCGTCACCAGATCATTCTTATAGGTTATGACATCCGGATAGGCGTTCTTCAGAGCCACTTTGGCAGAAAGAACGTCATAGTCTGTGGCCGTGCCAAGATCATATCTTTTCTTCGCTTCGTCATAGTGACGCTCTCGCTGTCTGACATTCGATTCGGCGATCTCCAGAAGTTTCTTGGTCAGCAGGATATCTGCAAAAGCGACATTAACATCTCTCACTACCGCCTGCTGATACATTCTGAGCTGTTCATCGCCTGTTTTCAAACCTATCTGAGCCACCTTGATAGCGGCGCCCACCTGCCCCCATGTGAAGAGAGCCTGTTTCACCGTAACCCCTGCGGAATAAGAGCTGAATGTATCACTGCCCACATAGCTTCCTGTGGACTCATCCTTGTTTCTGAAAGCCTTGCCGTATAAAGAGGCGTTGGGCAGAGCCGCAGACCTCTCTTCCACATACACACCCTGAAGATAGTTTATATATTCTTTTGCGGACGCTATGCTCTTGTTCTTTTCCATGGCGATGCTGACCGCCTCGTCCAGCGTCAGTGTCCTGACACCGGCGGCAAAGAGAATACACGGCGCCAGCAGAATTATAGCTGTGAGTCTGAGTATCATGCGTGCCCTCCCCTGAATATCTTTTTCATCCATCCCGCGAAATCATCCAGAAGAGTGTAGACCACGGGAACAACCACCAGAGTCAGAATTGTGGAGGTGATCAGACCGCCCACAACAGCTCTCGCCATCGGCGCCCGCATCTCCGCTCCCGCTCCGATAGCCAGAAACAGCGGCATCATACCGAAAATCATCGCCAGCGTGGTCATCATGATGGGACGGAATCTCGTCCGTCCTGCCGTCACCAGTGCCTCTGTGCGCTCCATTCCGCCGCGCCGCAGATGCTTTCCGTAGTCTATCAGCAGAATGGCGTTCTTCGTCACCAACCCCATCAGCATGATAAGACCGATGAGAGACATGATATTGACCGTGTCGCCTGTAAGGTGAAGCATCCCCGCCATGCCTACTATAGACAGAGGCAGAGAGAACATGATCGCCAGAGGCTCTATGAAAGACTCGAACTGAGCCGCCAGAACCAGATATACCATGATAACGGCGAGTATCAGCGCTTCCGCCATATAACCGAAGGACTCAGCCATATCCTCGCCCTCTCCCGCAAATGAGAAGGTGTATCCCGGCTCGGTCTTGATCTCCGGAATCTTCTCTTTCACCAGATTGATAGCCGTACCGATGGGCATATTGTCCAGGTTTGCCGCCACCTCAACCTTTCTGGAGAGAGCCTGCCTGTCTATCTGTGAAGGCGAATTGTCCACCTCATATGTCGCTATGCTTTTCAGAGGGATCAGTTCCGACTTGTTATTCTTGTTAACGGCTATCTTCAGGTTCATCACCTGATCCGCCGTCATCCTGTATCTCTCGTCCAGACGCACACGGATGTCAACCGCGTCTCCGTCCTCCTCCTCGAATGTGGAGGCGACAGAACCGCCCAGCAGAATACTTACGGCGTTCACCACATCCGTGGAGGTTATTCCCAGAGCGGCCGCCTTCTCTCTGTTCACTTTCAGCCTGTATTCGGGAGTGTCGTCTTCCAGAGACGCCGACACGTCCACTATTCCTTTGATGGACTGCATTTTCATCTTCAGCTCTTCCGAATATTCTTTCAGCTTGTCCAGGTTGTCTCCTGATATGTTCACCACCAGGGGCTTGTCGGAGCTTTTCAGACCGCCCGCCTCCTCAATGGATATTTTTATCCCAGCTACTTTCGACAGTCTCTCTCTGAAGTCCTTCTGAACCTCTTCCTGAGTCCTGCCGCGTTCTTTCTTGTCCACCAGCTTCACATACAGCACGCCTTCATGCACAGTGCCGCTGTCTCCGGCGCCAATTGTGCCGTATGTATGCTCCACCTCTCTGACATCTTTCACTGCCTCCAGCATTGCCGTCAGTCTGCTGCGGCTCTCACTGATGGATGAGTCCGGCGCAGTTTTAAAGCTGACCTGAAACTCTCCTTTGTCATACTGCTCCATGAAAGCGGACTGGAGAGTGCCGAACAGAAACAGACCTATGACGAAAGCAGCTGTTGTAATCACCACGATGGTCTTTCTGTGGTTCAGCGCCCAGCGCACAACAGATTTATAGCTGTCGCCTATATTGTCGAACATAACGTTGAACTTATGAATCAGTTTCGCCAGACCTTTTCTGTCTTTCTTGCCTATGGACGGGTCGTGCCATCTGGAAGAAAGCATGGGGTCCAGAGTGAAGGACACCAGAAGAGATATGGCAACCGCAAAAGCGACTGTCATACCGAAAGAGAAGAAGAACCGCCCCACTATACCTTTCATGAAGGCAACAGGCACGAAAACCGCCATAACGGAAAAAGTGGTCGCCATAACCGCCTGACCTATCTCGCTTGTACCCTCTCTGGACGCTGTCATATGGTCCTTGCCCATCTCGACGTGGCGCACGATATTCTCCCGCACAACGATAGCGTCGTCTATCAGCATACCTATCGCCAGCGACAGAGCCATCAGGGTCATTACGTTCAGGCTCATGCCCATGGCGTAGATTATTATAAATGCCGCTATAACCGAAATAGGCAGCGTAAGCCCAGTGATAACAGTTGAGCGCCATGAATTGATAAATAAAAATACAATAAGAACAGTCAGAATACCGCCGATGATGATAGTATCCTGAACATCCGCCAGAGAGTCCCTGATCTGCTGCGATGAGTCGCGCACAACAGTTATCCTGACATCTGCCGGAAGCTCGTTCTTTATCTTGTCCACTCTCTTAATGACATCATCCACCACCTGAACAACGTTCGCTCCGGACTGCTTCAGAACGTCCAGAGAGATCGCCGGCTTACCGTTATACAGCGAGACGGTTCTCTCCTCCTCCACGTTGTCTATGATGTTAGCCACCTCACCCAGCTTAACCGCCCGCCCGTCCAGAGACATCACGGTCAGATTTTTCAGCTGATCGGCAAAGTCGCCCTTGCCGGAGATACGCACAGAATATTCGCCGTCGCCCCTTGTCATCCTGCCCAGAGGCGTGTTTATATTCTCCGCCTTGATACCGTTTATGACGGCGGTGGGGGTTATACCCAGACTCTCCAGCCTCAGGGGGTCTATCTCAACATTTATCTCTTTTTCCGCTGAGCCGACCATGTCCACTTTTCCAACACCCTGAACTGATTCCAGACGTTTTTTGATCAGCTTGTCCACTATGTCTGTCAGCTCTCTTTGTGACAGAGTTTCTGACTGAGCCGCTATGGATATTACCGGCATAGCGTTAAAATCCAGCTTCTGAATGATGGGCTCTTCTATATCGTCAGGCAGATCGCCCCTGATGGCGCTGATCTTCGCCCTGACCTCCGGATTCACATCGTTTATTTTGGTTTCCAGAGTAAACTCGATAACAACGGTGGATACGCCCTCGTTGGAATATGACATAACTTTTTTAACGCCTGCCACCGGGTTCACCGCTTCTTCTATCTTTTTACTGACCTCGGTCTCCACCGTCTGCGCCGAGGCGCCCGGATATTTTGTCACAACCGAGATGAACGGAATCTCCACATTGGGATATTCCTCCACAGAAAGCCTTTTGTATGAAAAAACGCCCAGAACCACCAGAGAGAGCATTATAACGGTGGCAAAAACAGGCCGTTTTATTGATAAGTCTGATAAAAACATCTGTCAGCCCCTATTTCGCTATCTGAATTCTGCCGCCGTTCTTCACAGTGAAAGACCCTCTGAAGATGACCTGTTCGCCGTCGGTGAGTCCTGAAAGTATCTGGACGTTTCCGCCGCCGGTCCTTCCTGTTTTCACCTCTCTCATCTCGGCTATGCCGTCTTTGGCAACGTAGACCTTCGCTGTGTGAGACACTACGTCATTGCCCAGCAGAGCTGTCTGAGGGATCAGGATAGCGCTGGTGACGACACCGGTATATATCTTTGCCTTGACGAAAAAACCAGCCTTAAGCAGCCTGTCTTCGTTAGGAACAGTGATATTCACGCTGACCGCTCTGTCTCCTGTGCTGACCTGCGGGTTTATATGCGCCACTTTTCCTGTAAAGACCCTGTCCGGATAGGCATCCACCGTGAAATCAACTCTGCTTCCCACGCTGATGCCCGATATGTCCACTGTCGGGATCTGAACGTTCAGATCATACACAGATTCATCTATAATAGTGAACAGGGCGGCACTGTTTTCTCCACCCGCCATGTCGCCCACATTAGCGTTTCTGGCAGCTATGGTTCCGTTTATCGGTGATATTATGTTTGTTCTGGATATCTTTACGTTTATCTGTTTCAGCTCTTCCTGAGCCGCCCTGATCTGCGCCTGGGCAGACACTGTCTTTGCCTCCGCCGCATCCGCCTCTGTCAGCGCGTCATCAAGCTGCTGGCTGGTGGCGAGCCCTGATTCCTTCAGGTTTTTCACCCTTGTCAGTTCTCTCTGAGCACGGGTCATGTATGTTTTCGCTTCCATGTACTGCGCCTGAGCCGTCTTCACTGACGCTTCCGCGCGTCCGGCGGCGGCTCTCAGTTCTTCTGAGTCTATTCTGGCGAGAGGCTGACCTTTCTTCACAGCTACCCAGTCGCTGACGAAAACTTCTCTGACAACACCGGATGCCTCCGCCCTGACGTCTGCGCTGTATTTTGCCGTCAGACTGCCTGTGGCGTCCACATAGTTCTCTATCTGTTTTGTTTCCGCTGTAATCACTTCCACAGCGGTGGCATCCTGCTCCGCTGTCTCTGTCTTGTCCGTCCCCTTGTTTCTCATCACAACTGCCGCTATGAGCACCAACAGAACTATTCCAGTAATAATTGTCGTCTTTTTCATCCTTCGCCTCTTTTTATGATGATTTTATCAAATAATTTACCTGTGATACGGGATACATCTTCACTGTCCATCATACATGAGCATTTGATTATCTGAGTATCCATGCAGAAAAACAGAACAGACAGCAGAACGGTGGTAAAATCTTCTGTAACCACATCTTCCAGCTCGCCGTTCTCCACACCTTTTCTTATCATTTTGTTCAGCATCTCAGCCATGATGGCGTGATATTCCTCGAAATCGATGAACGGCGCGCCCTGCGGCGGTCCATAGACCATGGCGTATATCAGTCGGGCATATTTCAGCCTGGCTGCATGGAGATTCATTATGTCTCTGAACATGTTATTGATCTGAATATAGACGTCCTTCTCCACATTCTCATATTTTTTCAGGAGTATTTTGAAATCAGTTAAAGCCTGAGCCATCAGCTCTGAGTAGATGCCCTCTTTGTTTTTGAAATAGTAATAGAGCATAGGCTTGGTAACGCCGGCTCTGCGCACTATCTCGCTGACTGAGGCGGCGGCGTATCCTTTCTCTGTGAAGAGATCGAGCGCCGCTTCCAGAAGCCTGACTCTCGCGTCATCAGAAGTGATATTCATGCACCCTCCAAAAAACCTACTTATCGGTAAGTAAACCCCAAGACCGCAAAAAGTCAACAATAAATTTTATGGTTTTTTTATGTCAGTCGGTTTCTATTCTGGATCTGCCGTTATCTTTGGCTCTGTAGAGTGCTTTGTCCGCTCGGTTGGTTATGGTGGTTTCGGTGTCGCCTTCGGTAAATTCGCTGATGCCTATACTGAGAGTGACCTTTGTTCCCTCCAGCAGGCTGAGAATCACAGAATCGGTTCTGACGTGCTCGTTTATCCTCTCGGCTATCTGTATGGAGGACGTCATGGTTCCCTGCGTAAGAATGATGAACTCGTCACCGCCCCATCTGGCGAGCATATCGGTGTTTCTGATGCACGAAGCGGTTATCTCTGATACTCTGGCAATTATTTTATCGCCTGTCAGATGTCCGAAGCTGTCGTTTATATCTTTAAAATAGTCGATATCGAACAGTACCATACAGAATCCCGTCCCATATCTTTTATTCTTAGCCACTGTGGCTTCAAAAATTCTGGAGAACTCACGTCTGTTGAATGTGCCTGTAAGGTGGTCTGTGGCCGCTATGCTCTCCAGCTGGCGCTGATAGTATCCAACGGCAAAAGAGATAATAACCATAACAACAACGGTCACCAGAAGCCCGAACAATAAGTTTTTGAAAAAATTAGCCTGTATGCTCTTCATGGCGGTATTCTGATTCTGAACCACCACCAGAAACCAGTCCAGCTCCGGAACATATCTGGATGTCAGCAGATAATGCACACCATCGCTGTTGTATTCGAAATTGCTGTAGAGCTGTGACACAGAGAGGAGCTGATCTGCGTATTCTCTGATACCTTCGGAATTTCTGATATTTTTATCTTTCAGCGAGATATTCTTCGACCTGATCTGTATATCTCCCCGTGTATCCACCAGATATATCTCACGGTCGTATTTCACCTGATATTCCGACAGCATATTGGTTATGCGTTCCACATCCAGCCCCACGCCGGTTACGCCGAGCAGGTTATGGCTGTAGTCATAGACTCTGTGGTTTATAAAGATGGTCAGCCTGTTGTTCGCCGCCTGATTCTCATCTACCTCAAGAGCATAAGGAATATGCTTAGCCACGAAGTTGTAGTACCACTTGTCGTGGGCATCGTCTTTTGATATCTGTTTCAGTATTCCATTGTAATAATAGTAGTTTTTCGTATTTTCAGAGACGAAGAAAGTGGTGAAGAAGCTGTATTTTGTCATGATATGGTTCAGATATTTCTGGATGGATTCCTCTTCCTTCTCTCCTGATATCGTCCAGTCACGGACAAATGTGTCGTTCGCCATGGAAGACGCTATGAATATCGGCTTCATCAGATCCCGCTGAATCTCGGAATAGATATTGTCCCTGGTCAGCGGCAGTGAAGTGTTTATGATATCGCTGCGCAGCGACTGTTTAGCTGTTTTATAGCTGATGAGGTTGGTAACAAAGAAACCCGCCGCCAATAAAACGGCAATGATAAATATTAGTCTGTTTTTCCCGGCTATGTGTTCCAATTCGGTTCCCCGATGTAATAATGTTTTCTGGATTACTTATTATATTTATACCACCCATGTCGTTTTAAGCAACCCAATAAAATATGAAATTTTATAACTGAAAAAAAAAGACCGGAAGGGATTTCCTTCCGGTCTTCATGATTTACTTAATAGAGAAGCCCACAACCGCTTCAGGTGTTATAACCCTGAAGGTGAAGGACTCCGTCAGAAACAGGTTGACCTTTTCGGAATCGTGGCTGTGATATCCCACAGCGAAATCCTGTCCGATGGTCAGCTCAAGGTCGCCCTCTCTGTCCGCCACCATGACAGCTCCGTCCACAGCCTCGGAATAGATAATGTCGCCTTTGATCTGTTCTTTCACTATGTCGCCGAGTGCTCCGCCGGGAACCACATGGGCGAGGAATTTCCACAGAGCGGGAGACACCACAAGGTTAGCCCCTGTTTTTATCCCCTCTTTTCTCATGCGTCCCTGCGCTTCGGACAAAGCTTCCACTATGCTGTCCTTGTCCAGCGCCATAGCTATTCTGTCTTTTGCCGCGATCTGATTCAATCCAACTATACCGCCGCTCTTGAATCCGTTAAAAACAGCAGTCTCTTCGAAAGCCGCCATCTTTCTGGCCGCTTCAGTCAGAGCATCGAACTGAATGTCTTTCGCTCCTCTTTCGATATTGTCCAGCTCCCAGATGTTCAGCGAAAAATTAACCCTCGCCTCCACCAATGGAAGAACCTTGTTAACGCCGTACTGAACGCCGTCTTTTTTCTGTCCGGACGGTATATCTAAACGACCGAGGCTCACACAGGCATAGTCTACGCCTTTTGGACCTTCTACGTCGGAAAATTTTCTTGCGGAAAGATTTGCTGTCAGTGTTGCCTTGGCGAGTGAGGCTATTTCGTCCCACGCCGCTCCGCTGACTGGTGCATATTCTTTTCTGAGAAGACTCATCGTATCCTCCTTAATTACTTATTTTTCAGGCTGCCGATCCCCAGATCCTGTCCGGAGGCAGGCTCCGTCTGGGATGCTCCGGAGAGGAACTCTTCCTCCACCTCTTTTGCTCCCATCTGATAAAAATTCTCTTCCTCGGGATCCAGCTCTTTTAGCAGTCTCAGGAATTCTCCGGCGTGAACCTTTTCCTCATCGGCTATATCCAGAAGAACCTGCTGAGCCAGCTTGTTGTCTGTTGATTCCGCCAGCTGCTGATAAAGCTGAATAGCCTCATATTCCGCCGCAACCATAAATCTGATAGCCCTGACAAGCTCTGTGTCAGTCAGTTTTCTGTCGTGCTGTAACCCGCTGAAAGGGTGTCCGAAATCCGGCATACGCTCCTCCTTTTTGCTGCTGTATATCTAGTTCAGGAACTCTGTTTTTTATAACGTTTATACTGTCTTTATAAATATACCTGCATTATGGCTTATTGAAAAGGATAATTTTTATCAAAAACACGTCTTTTCTAAATTTTTGCTTTATTGAGCGGTAATTGCGTTCTAAAAAATATTACACCTATATCTTATCGTTTGCGTGGACAAGAGATGAAGATAGTGTATAATTCTGCTTAAAAATCGCAGGTGAAAATATGTCAGAATTTGATAACGTTACCATAGTCAGAGAGGCTAATGTCTACTTTGACGGAAAAGTAGTAAGCCGCACTGTAAAATTTGAAGACGGTACAACAAAAACTCTCGGATTCATGCAGGTTGGCGAATATACATTCAGCACAAAAGCTGCCGAAGTTATGGAGATTCTGGGGGGCGAGCTGGACGTTGTTCTGCCCGGCAGAGACGAGATGCTCATAATCAAAGGCAAAGGCGTCTTTGAGGTTCCCGCCGACTCATCCTTCACCATGTTTGTTAAAGTTCCCGCAGATTACTGCTGTTCATACGCAAAATAACTAAAAGGCGGGCATCAGCCCGCCTTTTTTATCTCTGCACCCGCTTATTCTTCAATCAAACTGTCTGATTTTGATATTCAATATCATTATTTTCTTGACACTTTACGGGCTATTGTATGATAATGATTATCATTATTTTATATATTTCCGATGAGAGGTTGTAAAATGCACGAAAAATTCCCGATGATGGGTATTGTCACAGAGAAGGACATAGCAGTTTATAAACTCAGAAACGACCAGGGTTCTTATGACGAAATACCTGTCAGCAATCACTTTTTTGAAATGCACGGACTGAAGAGATATGTTGAGGAAATCGCCATTCAGAGCGGTCTGTCTGTTTTTTTAATCGATCTTCCCGCTGAGGCGGAGATAGAGATGGAATATACCGTAAACGAATGTCCGCTGGCTTTCGGAGTAACACTGGAATGTGATATGCACTCGGTATATTATAAAAACGGCGCCCAGCTGATGACGGAGCACAAACAGCCGAACACACTTATTATCAGCAAGTCAAACAACTCAAGCGGCAAGAGCATAAAAGATAAAGGAAAGCCTGTGCAGGTCGTCAGTATCGCTTTTGATAAAAACCTGGCGAAGGTTCTGTTCAAAAACGAGCTGAGCTTTATCAAGCCTGAGCTCGAGGATTTCTTTCAGGACAACGACCATTTTTATGAACTCACAGAGCATGCCTCCCCTGTTCAGATAGCCGCCGCCCGGTCCATAATGTCCTGTTCTCTGGCATCGCCCAAGAGAGAGCTGTTTATAAAATCTAAAGTCTTCGAGCTGATGAATCATATCTTCTCAGAGTTTTTTCTGAGCTCTTCAGACACATCAAAAAGATCAGTTCTCCAGCCCGGCGAAGTGGACAAGATAAAAGACATCAGAGACTACATATCCGAGAGGATAGATACTCCCCCCACCATAAACGAGCTGGCGAGACTGTCCGGCATCAACGATTTCAAGCTGAAAGCAGGGTTTAAGGAAGTGTTCGGAACCACCGTATACGGATACATCCAGTCAGAAAAGATGACCAAAGCCAAGCTGATGCTGGAGACCGGAGAACACACCGTCAGCGAGATCGCCTGGACCATCGGCTATACAAACGTCAGTCACTTCATCAAGGCATTCAAGAAACACTATAACATCACCCCCGGTCAGATGCTTTATCATGTGAAAAGCGACATAACACAGAGCCGGATCAAATACTCCGTTTAGAGCTTATATCCCTCCCTCTGCGGGCAGAATAGACCTTCGGATGAGCGTAAAATAAATATGCAATATTTTGGAGGTTTATATGAAGAGATTTTTGAATCTGATTTGCGCCATCACAGTTATGGCGCTGTTTCAGGGAGTCTCCTTTGCTGATGATGTTCAGCTGGAGACCATCACCGTAACTGCGGAAAAAAGAGCCGCAGACCCGCAGGAAGTTCCCACGCCCATGAACGTAATGTCCGACACGTTTGTTCAGGACACAGGCATCGATACTATGCAGGACATGGCAAGATATGTTCCCAACATCATCCTCGATTCATGGGGGCTGAACCAGTCATGGGTTGTCTTCAGAGGCATGAGCGCCAGTGAATTTCTGGGAACCAGCTCCATGGTGCTGAACATAGACGGACTGTCGAGCGACAGCAACTACGGCTTCGACACATCATTCGAGGATGTTGAGCGTGTGGAGGTGCTCAGAGGACCCCAGGGAACTCTTTACGGCAAAAACGCCATCAGCGGCGCCATCAACATAGTCACTAAAAAACCCGGAAACGACTTCACCGGAATGGTGGGATTCTCCGCCGAGGAGAGAAACGGGCTCAAGGCAAAATTCGCCCTCTCAGGTCCTCTGAAAAAAGACAGATTCTATATGGGGCTTTCCGGCGGATATGAGCAGACGGACGGATATCTGAACGATGAAACTCCGGGAGCCAAAGACAACATAGACGGACATGATAAACATTTTCTCACGCTGAAGCTGAGAGCCACCCCCGGCAAAGACAACGACATCATATTCAAATATTCGCACAACGAGGTAAACGGAGCCGCTCCTTCAGCGGTCTTTTCCAACACTCCCGGATATGACATATACACAGGGCTGACAGACAATGATTATGACGATTCAAAATCACTGACCGACTCACTTCTGCTGAATATGGAATTCAGAAGACAGTTCGCAGATATCACGTCTATCACGTCATATAAAAACGTGAACACAGACGAAACAGTGGTTATGGGCAGTGTCGGCGGAGCGAGCGCTATGGGTATTCAGGATTTCGAACTGCCCTCTTTCACTCAGGAGCTCCGAGTGGCGTCACACGGCGACAAAGGCACTAGATGGATCACAGGGCTCTTCTACGACAACTCAAAATATGATGTAAGCGAGATGTCCAGCATATATGACTACACCGTCTATACCTTTGAATACAACTGGATGCCCGTAACAAAATCGCAGACCTACGCCGTTTTCGCCGAGGCCACAATTCCTCTGTTCACAGAAAAATTCTCCGTAACTCTCGGCGGCAGATATGAAAAGACTGAGAGGGAGATGGACTACAGGCTTGTCACCAGCATGAGCGGAGTAACGATGGCGGACGACAGCTATAGTGTGGACAAGGAATGGTCTTCTGTTCTGGGCAAGATTGCCTTCGCTTATGAACCGTCAGAAAACAGAAATTTTTACATGTCTCTCACACAGGGATATACCCCCGGCGGATTTAACTATACCACCGCCGATCCCGAGATAGCTGATTTCAACGAAACGAACTCTCTTAACTATGAAATAGGGATCAAAACAAAGCTGCTGAACAACAGAGTGATGCTGAACGCCAATATCTTCCACTCTATATACGAAGATCTTCAGGTGATGGAAACCAACTATGTCTCAGGCATTTATTCCGTAAAAAACGCCGGGAAGGCACACACCACCGGTATAGAGACGGACATTCAGGCTAAGCTGACAAAGGGTCTGGATATTTTCCTCACAGCGGGGCTGATGGAAGCAAAATATGATGATTTCGAAATGAACACCGAGAATTTTGACGGCAACTACATGATAGGCGCTCCGAAATTCACAGGGACAGCCGGAGCCACATACAGACACTCATCAGGCTTCATGGGATCAGCGAGTATCAGACACACCAGCAAAACATACTACGCCAAATCAAACTCAGAACAAACGATTCAGGAGTCCTATGAAACTGTGAATGTGAAAGTGGGATATGAATCCATGAAAGGCTATGAGATATATCTCTTCGTCAGAAACCTGACAGATGAAAAGTATTTCACCTATATGAGAGACGGAGGATCAAGCCTCGTCTATAACTATATCGGCGAACCGAGAACAGCCGGAATAGAAGTAAATTACAGATTCTGATAAATACATCCCCCGCAGATCACGGTCTGCGGGGGCTCTTTCCGTTAAAACGAATATTTCATACCGACATAAACAAAATCATTTTCATTATATCTGCCGTATATATCTTCTACTTGTCCGAAGATATCCATATATCCGGCTGTGAGCTCCAGATTGTCCCCGTATTTATAGCTGAAAAATAACTCTGCCGCACCGCTATTATCCGTAAAGTAAACCGTACTTCTGATCCCTGTCTTTAAGTCATCCTGAAAATATTTTTCACTGATTTCAAACGACACGCCTCTGGTCTCACGGTCTGACGGCAGGTCATCACCTTTTAGATATGTTCCGAAAAGCTGAAAATTCAAATATCCTGTGTTTCGAAAATTAATATCGTAACCCAGCACCCATTCGTAATAATCATGTTTTTCAGGTATGTCAGTCTGCTGGACATATTTGCCGGGTTTAACGGACAGCTCCCCCCTGAGGGTGCTTTTTTCAAATCCGGCGGCGAAATTTATATCCAGCGCCGTCATAGGCTTATACTCCACGGTATAGATATTTCCGGCTCTTTTATAAAAAGGGCTGTCGTCGTATCCCGTGAAATATATCAGCCCCAAATCCACACTGCCGAAAGTGCCGTAAACACGCATGGCAGCCTCCGCACCGTCCGGTTTGTCATCATAGTTTATGTCAATCAGTCCTGCCGCCTTTGCTTCATACATGGCTTTCAGAGATGGGTCGAGCCAGGGGTTACCGTATTCCGGCAGAGACATCACCTCGGCACGCGGAATCAGCACCAGCTCAAATGTCAGCCTGTCTGCGGTATAGATAAAGTCAGTCAGCAGGATGGCTTCTCTGCTGTCAGAACGCGCGGTGGAAAAAAGGTTATCGGGATCTCTGGGGTTGATAAGATCCAGCGGGTTGATGCCGTCTCCGGTTCCCCATCTCAGCATCTTTTTACCCGCTATCACGTCCAGCCTGCGGGTATCCAGAGTCAGATATGCCTCATCCAGTCTGCCCGTCAGTTTATGACCGTATTCTTTTTCGAAATCGTTTTCCAGTATCACAGAGGCGTATTCACGAATCAGTTCCGTCTTATACTGCTGTTCCATAAAAAGCTTCTGCCTGTTCTGCAACGCTTCAGACTCAACGGTATAGTGCCTGTACGTCTCCTCCAGATAGCCGCTGACAGAAAAATTTTTCTGCTCAGCCGTCTCCATAACAGGAAAGCCGTCCGAGAAAAAATCATCGAACGGCTCTGCCGAAACAGACCCCGACAGGAGAAGCAGGGCCGCGAAACTATATAAAACTTTTATCATGCTATCTCTTCAGATTACTGAGCTGAAAGACATCATCCGACACTCCTGTGTTATAAACCACGTTAGTGCGCTCCAGATAGGTCTTGTTGTCAGTACCTTCCGTGCGCATAACAGTTTTGGTATATGTCATAATACCGCTGATGTTTTTGAATCCGCCATAAAGGGCTGTCTTTATCAGTCTGCCCCGCTTGTCGAAATATTCTGTCTTGACCGGAAGAAAAAAACTGTCGTGTACCCACACACGTCTTTTGCCGTAGTTGGTCTCCTTCTTTTTCATCGGTACGGTCTCCAGAACATAACAGTCATATCCCCCGAATTTCTCTTTCTTCAGGAGAGTATGAGCGTCATCGTCCACCGCCCTCTTTTCTATATCTTCGTTAGCAAAGTCGGAACGCATGAACGAACCTTTTTTTCCTCCGCCTGAAATCCTTCTCGTCAGGTTCTCAGACGGCAGAAACATCCACATATCATCGTCCTTCTCCGTATCTTCGTACCCCCATGTCAGATACATGGTTCCCTGCACATCCGCCGGTTCCTCGAAGGTGATCAGCGTCCTGGTATCATCGCCGTATTTTTTGGAAACGCTGTCGATTCTGCGCACCAGCTTCATATTGCCACGTTCTATAAGCATCAGCATGTCCATTGAGCTGTCTCTGCTGGTGTCCACATCGTCCATCTTCTGATATATTTCCCTGCCGGTCATCTCGGCGTAAGACGGCAAGGCAAACGCCACAAGCACCAGCAGTATGTATATTTTTTTCATATTATTCTCCTTTTTCCATGCCCAGAGGCTTTGTCAGCAGTATGATAGCCGGAGCCAGAAACAGATCGGCAATGAGCGCCCAGCTGAAAGCCCAGCCAAACATAAACGACATTTTCAGATAACCGGTAAGAGAAGAAAGAGACAGCGGCAGAAATCCGATAACCAGCACTATCGTGGTGAATACGATCGGTCTTCCAACCGTCAGATATGTTTTTTTAAGCGCCTGAACGTAGTTTTCCGACTCTCTGAACTCATTACGAAAGCGGCTGAAAAAATGTATGCTGTCGTCCACCGAAACCCCTATGATGATGGGAGCGAAACACAGCAGTATGGCGTCCACGTTCATTCCTATGAACCCGGCTATGCCCAGAGCCATCACGACCGGAAATATGTTGGGAATCATACTGATGATGCCCAGCCTGAAAGATCTCATCACAATAAGCATCAACAGAAACACAGATACCAGCGCCGCCAGAAAGCTGCTTTTCTGAGCTTCTCCCAGCAGGTCGTTCAGACGCAGATACCTGTATACGCTTCCTGACATGGATATTTTTACGCTGCTGCCGAATAATTCATCCGCCTTGTGTACCGCTTTGTCACGCAGACTGCGGCATTCCGCCGTGGATATGGCGGGGGTGCGCACCACCAGCCTTATCTTATCCGACTGAAAAGCAACGTATTTGTTTATATCACTGCCGCCGGAACCCTCATACATCAGCATATACTGAGCCACCGTATCGTCCTTGTCAGGCATGGCGTAGTAATCTATATCGTTGTTGTGCATGGCCTTGCGCATCTTTTTCAACACGTCCGCCACGCTTGCCACCTTGACAGCCTCTTTCTGGCTTTCCAGATAGGTTTGAAAATCATCCAGTTTTTTCATAAAATCAGCGCTTTTAACGCCGTCCGTCCTGCCTGTGTCTATCATAAATTCCACAGACATGATGCCGCCCATGCGCTCGCCTACAAAGTCCATGTTGTCCCTGTAAGGGTTGCCCGGTTTCACCAGTTTCAGGGTGTTGGATTCCATCTGCACCTTTGCGGCGCCGAATACAAACACCACAGAAAGCAGGATAAATACCGCTATGATGCTTTTCGGATAGGCTATCACCAGCCTGTGTATGCGCATAAGCATACGGTCGAAAAAGTCCTCTTCAGAAGCTTTTTTCGCCCTCTTTACCTTGTCCCTGCCGAAGGAATACCCGGCAGGCACCAGCATCAGAGTGATAATCAGGGCAGATACCACTCCGGCGGCAATATAAACGCCCATCTCCCTGTACGGCTTAACGTGTGTCACGACAAAGGACAGAAAGCCCACAGCTGTGGTAAGACTGGTGAACAGCATAGCGAGCCCGCTCTTGGCAAGCCCGGCCCGCAGACTGTCCCGCCTGCCCATTCCTTCGTCGGCACAGTCGTGAAAAGACGATATGTAATGCATGGAATCGGCGATACCGACGCAAATCAGCAGCGTCGGCACGGAGATGGTGAGCAGATTAGCCGTAAATCCGGCGAGCGGGATAAACCCCATAGTCCAGAAAACAGATATAACAACCACAGCCATAGGGATAAGCACCGCTCTGACTCCCCGCCCCAGCCAGAAGAGCAGACCGAGCATTACGATGACACTGTACATAAACAGCTTTTTACCGTCCGCTCCAACCAGCTTGTTATAGTCATAGCTGGAATTTGGTCCGCCGAAGACGTATATAGTCATGTCCTGATACTTGTCCTGATGAACCACTTTGTTCACAGCTTCCGCCACTGCGGCTCTCGGATTCTTGTCCTCTTCTTTATGCGGATACGGTGTCAGATCCAGATACAGCGCCAGCATACTCTTATCTTTTGATATAAGACTATCCACATATGACTTTTCCGTCAGGGCAAGAGACATCTTCTCGTCAACTTCCCCCTGAGTTTCCGGCAGTTCCTCCATAAAACCTGATATTTTCAGTTCGTCGTTGCCGGACTCTATCCACTCCACATTACCCAGCCACGTCATATTTTTGACATATGGAACAGTCTCTTCCAGTTCTGTACTTAGTTTTTCTATCTTTCTGAGCATCTCCGGAGTGAATTTTCCGTCTTCATTCTGATAAAAAAAGACGCTGACAAAATCATCGTTGCCGAAATTTTCCTCCATCTCCTTCATCACTGCAACGGATTCATCGCCCTCCACAAACCATATTTCGCTGGAATTATCGAAGACCAGCCCCTTTGCGCTCTTCAAAAAAAACGCTGTGAGAAGTACCAGCAGTATGATAGCAATCCAGCGGAATCTGATGATCTGCTCCGCCAGTGCACCAAAAAATTTCGCTGACTTCGTCTCTTTATTCATAATTCTACGCTCCTGTGTGAAATAGAGCGTCATTCTAATACCCGTGAAACGTTTTTTCTGCCCTGTGACGGAGGAATAATAACCATGATTAAAATGAGATATACCGTATTTCTTTTCAGGTTATTCTATATCCGTTCCGGGGTAGCATTTTTTTTAAATAAAGCACACATATACTCATTATTGATGAAATTAGTTATCATTATCACTACATCACGGAGAAATTTTATGCACATGCTCACACATTTGGTCGATTACGGCATCATCGGTATCCTTATCATATTAAGCATCATAGCAGTCGCTGTCGCCATAGAAAGGTTCTCATTTTACAAAAAGATAAACGTGGACACATACACTACGACACAGGAACTGGAATCGGTGCTGACCAGCCGTCTGCATCTGGTCGCCACCATAGGCAGCAATGCTCCTTATATAGGTCTGCTTGGAACTGTTCTGGGAATCATGCAGACCTTTTACTCCATGGGTGCAAACGGCACCACAAATGTAAACGACATCATGGCCGGTCTGGCTCTGGCGCTGAAAGCAACCGCCGCAGGGCTGCTGGTGGCCATCCCTTCCATCGTGATGTACAATCTTCTGCACAGAAGAGTGAACGTACTGATGCTCCGGAAAGAGGCTGAAAATGAAAGACAAAAACTTTGACAGTATAAATGTCGTCCCGTTCATAGACATCATGCTGGTACTTCTGACCATAGTTCTGGCAACAGCCACGTTCATAGCCAAAGGATCCATACCTATCTCCCTGCCTCAGGCATCGCATACAGAGTCGGCTCAGCAGGGAATAACCATAGACGTGTCAGAAGACGGCAGATTTTTTTACAACGGGAAATCATATTCTCTTCAGGGACTGGCAGAGGAACTCGTTAAATATAAAAAAGACAGCTCCATAGTCCTCAGAGCGGATAAGAACGCCATAATCCAGAATTTTGTAGATATCATGAACATGCTTAAAAACGCCGGATTCACCAACGTGCATCTGGAAACCGAGGCGGATACAAGATGAAAAATGCAACGCTGAAATCAATCATACTTCATGCCGCTCTGATCATCTTTTTTTATAACAGCGTAGGGTTCACAGGTCTGAAACCGGAACCTAAAAAGGTAATGATCGATCTGTCAGCATTCTGCCTGCCTGAGCCGGAGGAAGCGCCTGTAGAGCCTCCGAAACCGGAACCTGTCAAAAAAGAGCCGGAACCCGCACCGGTGAAGAAACAGATTCAGTCAAAACCTGAGCCTGTTAAGCCGAAATATGAAAAAGTAGCGACAGCCTCGCCTGTCACAGCGCCAGCCCCTCCGACCTATGCTGAGCCGGAGGAAGAATATATCGAGACGGCTCCCGTTCAGCCGGTACATCCCCCTGTAAAAACCGATCCGGTTCCTGTGGCGGCGGCTGTTCCTCCTGTTCAGAAAAATAACTTCGACTATGACGGATACAGAAACAGGCTGGGGGCAAAGCTGGAATCAAGCAAAACATATCCTCTGATGGCTAAACGAAGGGGCATAGAAGGTCTGGTTAAGCTGAAACTGAAAATCGCCGTGAACGGCACTCTGCTGGACTCGGAGATACTGGCGTCCAGCGGTTCCGACCTCCTGGACAAGGAAGCCATGGCGCTGGTACGCTCAGTATTTCCTGTTAAACATAATTCTGATGAAGTTCTCTATGTTGTCGTTCCTGTGATGTATAAACTCTACTGAGAGACTGCCGTCAGCTTGTCTGTTCGTCAGCCGTGATATTCTCCAGCCATACGGATTCTCTGCTCCTCCATGCGTAGAATGTCAGAAAACCAAAAGCGAAAACAGCCGCCAGAAAAGGCAGCGATGGGTCGAACCCATAGAGAAGAGTGCTGAGGAGCGGTCCGGCTATGATACCTATCCCCTGAGCGGCGGAGACAGTTCCTGCGGCTGAGCCCTGCTCGGATTTTGACACAGCGTTGGCAGCCAGCGCCTGAAAAGCCGGAAAAATCATTCCCATTCCGGCGGTAGCCACACAAAAACCAATTATAAGACTCACCTGCGTAGAAGCAAACAGAGTAACCATGAGAAAACCAAGCGAGGACACGGCGGCGCCTGTTTTCAGCCAGTTTCTCGGAGTCACCCCTCCGATTCTGGACACGGCTATCTGAACCGCTATAAAAGCAAAGCCGATACTCGACAGAGCAAACCCGGTGACCTTAGAACTGGCGACCATATCAAGCTCCAGCCTGTCTATCACATAAAACCCTATACACACCTGAGAAGTAACCACGGAATACATGGTTAAAAATGCCGCCGTCATGGGTAGCCTAAGCCTCGGATCGAGGATTTTCAGTGGTTCTGTCTTCTCCGTATGAGCGGGTTTAGACTGTTTCAGAAACAAAAATACCGCCAACGCCGCCAGCGCCGGCATAACAGACGCCGCAAACAGAGGAACAGCCAGCCCGAAAACAGCGAGCGCCCCGCCCAGAGCAGGTCCCACTATCATCCCTATTCCGTTGGACGCTCCCAGAACAGCCATCATGGATGCCCTCTTCTCAGGAGCCGTGCTGTCCGCCACCACAGCGGCGGAGACAGGTGGGATAGCAGAATAAAAAGCGCCGATCATCCCTCTGGTCACCATCAGCAGGAGGACGGAGATAAGAACAGATGGCGGGTTTTTCACCGCAAAACTGATAAAAAGAGACAGCAGAAAATATGATGCGGCAAAACCCGCTATACCCGTAAAGAGAACAGGTCTGCGTCCCTTCATGTCGCTCTTTCTTCCCCAGTATCTGGATGTCAGTATCCAGAGCACACCGCCCAGCGCCACTGAAACGCCTGCGTGCCACTCCATCAGCCCCAGTTCCCTGACAATGGGACCAACCACAGCCAGAAAAGACATCATGGCGGCTACGCATAATATGTTTACAACTACTATAGATTTTACAGCGTTTTTATTATCATTCATTTAATACTCCTTACTGTTCTGTAACAGTGCTAAGCTCCGGTATCCTGATATCTCCCCCGGATGAACGGCGGTATAGTACAGAAGACACAGCGGCCGCCAGAAAAGCCATCAGAGAAGCAGCAGAGATCATGACAGTGTATCCGAATATACCTGCCATAGCTGTTCCGGCAAATCCGCTGAAAAATCCAACCATAAGATACAGACTGTGCTGCATGGCAAAATCCGTGGCGGGTTTCTCTCCGGATACCTGATCCATCATTATGGTGGACAGCAGAGTGGCGCTCGGGCTGTAGACTATCAATATCATGCTCACGCTGATAAGCACTATCGCCGTGCCGCTGTATCCGCCTATGGGCAGAAGCAGGAGCAGAATTGTTGCTCCCTGAGCCAGTGACAGCGACATCAGCATCTTTCCCCGTCCGATTTTTTTTATCATCACTCCGGCAAAGAAAGCAGAAACGGCGCCCACTGCGGAGCCTATCACATTAACCACCAGACCGATGACATCCAGCCTCCACCCGCTGTCCACCAGAATCGGCGAGATAAGGGTATAAGCGATACATATGCCTATGGGGTAGAAGAACAGCAGAAAAAGCCATCTGAGCCTGCCGTTCAGCCAGAATCTGAAAAAATATGAGACATATCCGGTGTTCCCTCTGATATAAGGCTTAAATACCGGCTCTTTGAAAAAAATAAGCTGAACAAACGAAACGGCTGTCAGAGATGCCAGCACCCACAGACATTTTTCCCAGCCCAGCCATGCGTATAGCATCAGCCCGGCTCCGCCGCCTATCATATATCCCAGCATGCCTCCGGCTATCTTTACAGCGTTGCCGATGCCTCTGTCCTGCTCGCCCAGAAGACCGTAAGCCAGAGCGTCCACCACCACATCCTGTGTGGAAGAGAAAAAACCTATGAATACGCCTATGAGCATCAGCGTCTTCAGATCCTCACCCACAGACAGACCGGACGTAACCAGAAGCGAAACCGCCAGACAAAACTGGAATATCAGCAGCCAGCCCTTGTATTTCCATCTTTTCACCGGAGAATATCTGTCTATGAGCGGAGCCCATAGAAACTTCAGCATCCAGAAAAAACCAAGCAGATATATTACGCTGATGCTCTGGAGCGAAGCGCCGTTCTTTCTCATTATGGCGACAAGCGCCTCTATAAAGAAGCTGAAGCCCAGATACTGCGTGACATACAGAGACCCCAGAAGAATGAGTTCTCTGACTGTTACCCTTCTGTCGTTATACATCACCGCCCCCTGAAGCCAGATTCCAGTTTTTCGCTCTCTGCTGAGCTTCCCACATGCCTGCGTATCTGCCCTGTTTTTCCATCAGAGAATCGTGCGTTCCCTGCTCCACAAGTTTTCCGTTATCTATAACCATTATGTTGTCTGCGCCTTTTACCGTGGACAGTCTGTGCGCTATCACTATCACGGTTCTGTTCTTCACCAGGACGTCCACCGCTTTCTGAACCGCCTCTTCGCTCTCTGTGTCCAGAGCGGCTGTGGGCTCATCCAGAATAACAATCGGAGAGTCTTTCAATATGGCTCTGGCTATGCTGATCCGCTGGCGCTCTCCGCCGGACAGACTGCCGCCTATGTCCCCTGTTCTGGTGTAATATCCTTCAGGAAGTCTGCTGATGAATTCATGGCAATAGGCGGAGTCTGCCGCCGCCCTGACCTCTTCGTCAGAGGCGTCCGGTCTGCCCATGCGTATGTTGTTAATTACAGTGTCATCGAACAGATAAACATCCTGAAACACTACGGAGATATATTTCATCAGCTCTGCCTGACCCAGCGACCTGATATCCGCTCCGCCAAGTCTCACAATACCTGACTGCGGATCGCTGTAACGCATCAACAGCTTTGTGATAGTGGTTTTTCCCGATCCGGACGGACCGACTATGGCTGTCAGAGAGCTGTAGGGGATTTTGAAAGAAATATTTTCCACTGCCGGCTGTTTCTCTCCCTCATAGGTGAAACTGACATCTGAAAACTCAATATCATATCCCTCCGGCGTTCCTCCGCTCTGAATAACCTCCAGTTCTTTGGCTTCCAGAAGTCCCTTGATCCGGGTGAAAGCCGACTGAACCGTGTCGAACACGTTAGTAACGTTGACATACAGAGAGATGGGCTCCGCGAATCTGGCAACAGCTATCAGAAGCCCTGCCAGAACATAGATGTGCAGACTGCCAGACTGAACAAAGAAACCGCCGAGGATCAGAACTGACAAAAGCCCGACCTCCACCAGAGACGTGATAAAAAGAGCCGGCAGAGAACCCTTCATCAGTCCGTCCGCCTGAGCCTTTCTCAGATGCTTGACGGATTTCTGAAGCCTAACGGACTTAGTTCCTGTCTGGTTAACAGCACGGAGCACAGGAAGCCCCTGAGCGTATTCTATTATGTCTGATTCCACATCAGCATGCGCCAGAACAACCTCCTCCTTCTCCTCCTGAGAGAGTCTCCTGCGCCATTTATAAAGAGGAATCCCGAGAGGCATTATAAACATCATCGCAAGCCCCAGACGCCAGTCAGTCAACAAAGCGGCGATGATAACCAGCGATGGAACGACAATAATCTGTATAAGAAGAGACCCCACCACACCCACATGCAGAACTGACTCGTCCACATTGGCGGAGAAAACCGAATTCAGATCTCCTGTCCGGTATTTATAGAGTTTTTCCAGAGCCATGCGTCTGAGCTTGGTTCCCAGCTTCATACGCAGACTGTGGGTCACATCCACAATATTTCCCGTGTAGTCAAAATCATGAGCGAACCAGCGTGCGGTGACATCTATCAGACCGAAAACAGCCATGATTCCAAGCCACATCCACGCCCTGTCCGTATCTGCCGGCTGGGAGAACAGCGCCTTCATGAGCGGGAGAAAACAGACGAACGTTATCCCCTGGGCAAAGAAAGAGAGTATGAAAAACCTGACACTGCGGCGGTATGCCGGAGCCTGATCTCCGGATATTTCCTGCGCCTGTCTGTATGTTTCAAGGATTGTCAGATATTTATTTTTTCCGGACATTGTTTCCTCCGTTTCTGTGCAGATCCCATGCCTGCGCCCTTTCGTAGCTTTGCCACAGACGGGCATACACCCCGCCCGCTTTTGTCAGCGAGCCGTGTGTTCCTGATTCCACAGCCTGACCGCCGTCAAAAACCACTATCTGGTCAGCGTCTTTTATACTGGAAAGCCTGTGGGCTATGACTATCACGGTTTTGTTTTTCATCAGCATGGCGAGAGCCTTTATTATCTCCTCTTCGTTCTCCGGATCGGCAAACGCTGTCGCCTCGTCCAGCACCACTATCGGGGCGTTATGCAGAATCGCTCTGGCTATGGTGATCCGCTGTTTCTGACCGCCGGACAGCCTTACGCCCCTGTCCCCTGCCACTGTGTCGTATCCGTCCGGCAGAGACATTATGAATTCATGAATCTGGGCCGACCCGGCAGCCTTCATGACATCGATATCAGATGCTTTCGGATTCGCCATTCTGATATTTTCCCTGAGAGTGTCGTTGAACAGAAACGTATCCTGAAAAACGAATGACACAACCTTCATCAGTGTTTCAGTGGGAATATTCCGGATGTCGGCGCCGCCTATCGTTACTGAGCCGGAGTCAACATCCCAGAATCTGGGTATCAGCTTCGCCACGGTGCTCTTTCCGGCTCCGGACGGACCAACCAGAGCAGTCACAGTTCCGGCGGGAACTGTGAAGCTGACGTCTTTCAGAGCGTATTCCGCCCTGTTCTCATATCTGAAAAAGACGTTTCTGAACTCTATGGATGAATCGGCGGGATATTCCGGTTGTGACGGTTCTTTCAGCACGGGAGAGCTCATAATATCCTGTATCCTGAGAGCGCTCGCCTCGGATTTTTTTATGAAGTTGGATATCCACATCAGAGGCATCATAGAATCAGACATACCCGTGCTAAGCAGGATAGACGCAGTGAGAGAGAAAACATCCACCTGTCCTCTGCCCATCAGCCATATTCCGGCGGCTGTCACTGCGAGCAGAGTAGGCAGGGGGCTGAGTATCATCATGCCCAGTCTGGCGGGAACCCCCGTTACAGCTATCCATTTTTTCAGAGAAGTTCTGTATTCTTCCATAGACGTATTGAATCTGCGGAATGAGCTGGTTCCGTCATCGAAAATACGGACAACAGGCATCGCCTGAACATATTCTATTACAGCGGAGTTGATGCTCTCCTGACTGCTGTCATATTTTTTTCTGTGTTCCACAGAATCACGCATTACAAAAAACATAAGAATACCGCCTGCTGCGAGCACAGACAAAGAAACGCTGGCAAGCCTCCAGTCGATGATATACATCATAACCAGAGAAACCACAGGCGCTGCTGAACTGCGCCCCACAAAGGGTGTTGTGTCCGCCACAAAGGCGTGCAGGTTTTTTACATCATCCAGCATCACCTTTTTCAGGGCGCCGGAACCTGTGCCTATAATGTAGCCCAGAGGCACATTAGCAAGATGAGCGGACAGCTTAGTCCTGAGTATCTCTTCCAGATGAAAAGCGCCCATATGCGATATTTTGAAAGCGATGCTTCTGGATATATATGCGATGACGGTGGTAATCAGCAGAAACACCACAGATGCTCCAACGGTGAGAGACAGCCCCCCAACCGGGCTCTCGCCTGCTATCAGAGACAGCGTATAGGCGATCAGAACGAGAGACAGGATGGAAACAAACGCCGCGAATCCGGCGAGAAATATGGCAGACCGGATCTCGGTCATAACCGGGGACATTATAGACCAAAGCCCCCTCTTGGTATCTTTCATCTCATTTTTCATGATTAGTATCCCTGTGTGAAACTTTTCTACACAGGGATTATTATCCTTCCGCCGGTTTCTTTTCTACTCGGTGGCGGATAATAAATAACCTGATAATCAATATCAATGATGCCCGCGGAAATAAAAAAAGCCGCTCTTAAAGGCGGCTTTCATTGCACATGCGCTGAAACGGTTTATCCCTGCTGGCGCAGGGAATATGCAAACAAAAAAAGGCACCAGCCAAAAGCTGACGCCTTTTTTTAAATCGGGATGACAGGATTGATGGCAAACAAGTTTGCCAAATCACCACCTGCATAAATGAAAAAAGCGAGAAACCTTTTAAAGTCTCTCGCTTCTCTAATCGGGATGACAGGATTTGAACCTGCGACCACACCCACCCCAAGGGTGTACGCTACCAGTCTGCGCTACATCCCGTTATCCTGTCTAACTACCTGTTTGACAGGAGAGTGTTATATACCAAAGCTGATACCCCATGTCAAGAAAATTGTAAGAAAAATTAACATTGTCTTCTAAACCCCTGAAAACAGGGCTTCATAGAAAAAAATTAATCTTTTAATGAAAGTCTGACATTGGCTTAACAAATATTTTACAACTCCATAGTAAACCTTACGCTATCAGTTATATTGATGAAAATCCAAACAGGAGGATTAAATGAAAAAGCTCACAACGCTTGTGCTGTCCATCATCGCACTTGCAGCATTCACATTCTCTGCTCATGCCAGAGACCAGATCAGAATCGTAGGTTCCTCAACAGTGTACCCCTTCGCATCTTATGTTGCTGAGGAGTTCGGAGCCACAGGCAAATTCAAAACACCCATTATCGAGTCAACAGGTTCAGGCGGCGGTCACAAACTTTTCGCAGCCGGTTCTGACCTTAACACTCCCGACATCACTAACTCTTCCAGAAGAATGAAAGGAAGTGAGTTCGAACTTAACATGAAAACTGGCAACAAAGAGATCACAGAAGTTATCATCGGTTACGATGGTATCGCTATCGCTTTTAACAAAAGCAACCCCGATCTCGCTCTGACTAAAAAAGATCTTGCCATGGCTGTGGCTGAAGAAGTGCCCGTTAACGGCAAACTTGTAGCTAACCCTTACAAATACTGGGACGAAGTTAACTCTTCACTTCCCCACAAAAAAATCGTGATCTACGGACCTCCTACATCTTCAGGCACAAGAGACGCTTTTGAAGAAATGGTTATGGAAGAAGTAACACACAAGATGGATGAATACGGCAAAAAAGCCTACAAAAAAATCCGTCAGGACGGCGCTTACATCCCCGCCGGTGAAAACGATAACCTGATCGTTCAGAAACTCGCTAAAGATAAAGACGCTATCGGTATCTTCGGATATTCTTTCCTTGAAGAAAACGGCGACAGAATCAAAGGCGCTTCTGTAGACGGTTTCGCTCCTACACCCGCTAACATATCTTCAGGTAAATACCCGATATCAAGATCACTTTACTTCTATGTAAAACTCGGTCACATCGGTATGGTTCCCGGAATGCAGGAATATGTTGACCAGTTCCTTTCAGAAAAAATGATCGGCGACAAAGGTCTTCTTAAAAAGATCGGTCTTATCCCCCTTCCCAAAGCAGACAGAGATGCTATGCGCGCAAGATGGGCTAAACACCAGAACCTTACACTTAAAGACCTTAAATAAGAAACTCTTTTTCATGGTCTGCCGTTTCGGCGGCAGACCATGTTTTTATAACTAGCTGTTTGGAGAATTAGATGCTTAAAGTTCTTTTATACTTTCTCATTGGCGTACTTCCACTTTGCTATATGGCATTCTACATCGGAAGCAAAAAAGCTAAAAAAGGCGAGGCCGCTCTCGGAGAAAGATTCCACTCCAGACCCGGTCACTACGGATGGTTTACAGTCATATGGATGGCGGTGCCGTCTCTTGTGATCTCTTTTATCTTCACACTTCTTGGCTCGTCCAAGGTTTTTATCGTACCCGCTTCAATGCGTTTATCCACGGTTCTTGTTCTGGCGGCTTTCGGTCTCTGGTTCGCTCTCAGAAAGATCAACCCTTCGCTCCGCGCCAGAAACTTTATCGAGCAAACAATCAAGGTAGCGCTCATCACAGCGTCCCTTGTTTCCATAATAACAACAATAGGCATCGTGTTTTCAATACTTTTCGAGGCGATGCATTTCTTCAGCAAGGTTCCGATATGGGATTTCATAACCGGAACAGAATGGAGCCCTGACACAGCGTTTCTGGAAGGAGCCGGACGTGACGGTTCCGAGGCGGCAAAGGCTCAGTTCGGTTCTCTGCCTATATTCTCCGGAACATTCATTATAACAATAATAGCCCTGCTGGTGGCTGTTCCCATAGGTCTCTTCTCCGCCATATTCATGTCAGAATATGCCAGCAACAGAGTAAGAGGAATGGTAAAACCCATTCTGGAAATCCTCGCCGGTATCCCCACAGTGGTATACGGTTTCTTCGCCGCTATCACAGTGAGCCCGCTGGTTGTAAGAACAGCAGAGGCTATGGGTCTTCAGGCGGACTATACCAATGCTCTCAGCCCCGGGCTTGTTATGGGGATCATGATAATACCGTTCGTATCATCACTCTCTGACGACGTTATCAACGCTATTCCTCAGAACATGCGTGAAGGATCGCTGGCTCTGGGTATGACAAGATCAGAGACAATGAAACACGTTCTTCTGCCCGCTGCTCTGCCCGGCATCATCTCCGCCGTTCTGCTGGCTCTCTCCAGAGCCATAGGCGAAACCATGATCGTGGTGATGGCAGCCGGACTCCAGCCGAACCTGACATGGAACCCGCTGGAAGGTATGACAACGGTAACAGTTAGGATCGTAGACGCTCTCACCGGCGACCAGTCCTTCGACAGCCTTGAAACTCTCTCGGCGTTCGGTCTGGGATTTGTCCTGCTTATAGTGACTCTGATACTGAACATCGTTTCCAGCATAGTCATCAGAAAGTTCCGCAAACAATATGTATAATTAATCGGGAATAACAAATGGACAAAGAAAAAAGAAGACAGCAGAGAATTAATAGAAGATACAGGGGCGAGACAATTTTCAGAGCCTGCTCCATGATGGCCATAGTCGTCGCGGCGGCTTTTCTGATATTTTTTCTCGTGGACATAATCCGCACCGGCTACACCGCATTTCAGCAGACAGAGATCAATGTGGATGTGGTTTATAATCAGGATACTGTTGACTTCCCACAGACAGCCGTTCCTGATGAGCTTTCTGATCTTGTCAGCCGCGGTTTCCTCCGTCTGATACCTAATCAGGTAGAGGCAGATCCTGAGCTGATGGGTACCACACAGAATATGTGGATACTTGCAGAGGCAGAGGTTGACCAGTATATCAAAGGAAAACCTAATAAGCTGGATGAGGAAGAGATCGCCGTCGTAGAAAAACTGAGAGCCGAAGGCAAGATCAAGAAATTCTTCAACAAGGGCTTCTTCACAAACGGAGATTCAAAACTGCCGGAGATGGCAGGTCTGAAATCCGCTGTGATAGGTACTCTCTATGTTCTGATGCTTACAATGATGTTCTCCATACCTGTGGGTGTCATGACAGCCATCTATCTGGAGGAATTCGCCTCAGACAACTGGCTCACCAGAATAATAGAGGTAAACATAAATAACCTCGCCGCCATCCCGTCGATCATCTTCGGTCTTCTGGGTCTGGCGATATTCATAAACATTTTCGGAGTCCCCAGATCATCTGCCCTCGCAGGAGGTCTGACGCTGTCTCTGATGACACTTCCCGTCATCATCATAAGCACCAGAGCATCACTGCGCTCCGTGCCTGACACCATACGTCAGGGCGCTCAGGGCGTGGGAGCTTCACCCTGGCAGGTGGTCTGGCACCACATACTGCCTCTCTCTCTGCCCGGCATCATGACAGGATCCATCATCGGTCTGGCACATGCCATGGGCGAGACTGCCCCTCTTCTGATCGTTGGTATGCTGGCATATATTCCGTCAGCCCCCACCAGCATCACAGAGGCGGCCACAGTGCTTCCGGCGCAGATATATACATGGTCGTCTGATTCACTTAGAGCCTATACAGAACGTACGGCTCTTGGTATTATTGTACTGCTGAGCATACTTCTGATGCTGAACGCTGTTGCGGTTGTCCTCAGAAACAAGTATGAACGTAAATGGTAATCAAGACTCGGTTATGAGCGGAGAAATAAATGGAAAATAAGTTTAAAATGAAATCTGAGGCACTGAACTTCTATTATGGTGATTTTCATGCTCTCAGGGATATCAACCTGACCTTTCCCGAAAAGAAAGTTACAGCTCTGATAGGACCTTCCGGCTGCGGTAAATCGACCTATCTGAGATGTTTCAATAGAATGAACGACCTGATAAAAGGAATCAAGGTTGTGGGCGGGATCTATCTGGACAACCAGGAGATACACGACCACAAACTCGATGTTGTGGAGCTCCGCAGACGAGTGGGAATGGTTTTTCAGAAACCCAACCCCTTCCCCAAAACCATCTATGAAAACATAGCCTATGCCCCCAGAATACATGGTCTGGTCTCCAAAGGCAGCGAAATGGACGATCTGGTGGAAGGCTCTCTGAAAAAAGCCGGACTCTGGGAAGAGGTTAAGGACAGGCTGAAATCTCAGGCGACAGCCCTCTCCGGCGGTCAGCAGCAGAGACTCTGCATAGCCAGAGCCCTCGCCATGGAGCCTGAAGTCCTTCTGATGGACGAACCTGCCTCCGCTCTGGACCCTATCGCCACGCAGAAGATAGAGGAACTCATTTACGAGCTTAAAGAGCGCCTGACAGTTATCATCGTTACCCACAACATGCAGCAGGCGGCCAGAGTCTCCGACTACACCGCTTTCTTCTACATGGGCGAACTGATAGAGGTGGGCGACACCAGCACTATTTTCACAAACCCTTCTGTTAAAAAGACTGAGGATTATATTACCGGACGTTTCGGCTGATCCTTATTTTTCATGATATCAAGGGGCGGTTCATCCGCCCTTTTTTTATTTGTCAAAGCACTGTTAAATTCTTGCAAGGTATTCTTATTATTTATTAATTCGGATATTTATCATTTGACTGACTCCCCCTCTGATTTTACAATTCAGCATAAACAAAACTCATTAATAATATTTAGGGGCGTGTTATGCGGTTAGTCCAGATTTTCAAAAATATGCGGATCAAAACAAAAACACTTCTATTGTTTGCGGCGTGTCTCATCATGAGCCTTTCTGTCACGGGATATTTCGTTATCAGAAATATCGAGACTTATTTTTCCAAACAGGTGGAAACACTGCTGACAGCGCAGGCAAACTCTTTCAGGGACAGACTATCCGGATTCAACGAGCTGTCCAAAAAACTGGCTGATTCCAACAAGGACGACATCAAAATGATACTCAGCAACGAGCTGAACTCCATCAGCGACACAGCGGAAAGGATATACAGCGCTTATACCATCGCCGGAGAGAACGGCGAAGCTATCAAATTCAGGATAATGGACGTTACGGATAAAAAGAAAATAGGAAAAAGCGGGTTTGCCTTCGCTCTGGACACAGACAGCTTTTTTTCCGTTATGCCCGATTATCCGCTTAAAGACGAAGGGTCGCTCTTTCAAAAGCTGAACAACAAAAGCGAGCTGTCCGTCATCGAGTCAAAACGGGGAGACAAGCTCTACACGATGTGCAGTTTCAGCGAGAAATACCAATGGCTTCTGTGCGCCGCCATGCCGGAGAAAGAGGCCTCCGCCGGGTCTATATACATAGATAACTACGCTGAACAGTCCTTCGCTGACTTTATACATAACACGACGCTCGCTAAAACCGGCTACTATTACGCTATAGACATGAACGGAAAAGTTCTGCTGCACCACGACAAAGAGACGGAGGGACGTGATCTGTCCGGCGAACACTTCATTCAGCAGATGCTGAAAACCAAAAACGGCACAATGACCTACTCGTGGAATGGTAAAACCAAGCTGATAAGCTATGCCTATATAGAACCCCTCAACTGTATCCTGGCAGGCGGAGCCAGCAAACAGGAACTGGCCGGAAATTTCTTTATCAAAATAATATTCAGATTCACCATAACTGCGGTTATGATGCTGATCATAGCATCGCTTCTGATGAACACTCTCTTCAAGAACAACATAGTGAAACCGCTGAACAAACTGGGCGCCTTCATGGAAAAGATATCCACAGGCGACCTGTCTGTAAGGTGCGAGATCAACAGAAAAGACGAGGTTGGCTCCATGGGCGAGCTGATAAACAGCATGATAGAGAGATTCGAATCCGCCATGAAAGACGTAAAACACGCGTCCGATGACGTCAGCTCACACTCCATCAGCCTGACAGACGCCAGCGCCCAGCTTTCAGAGGCCATCAGATCCCAGTCGGAAAGAACGGCGGATGTGGAGCTCGCCGTGCGGGAAATTCTGAAATCCTTCGAAAGCATCTCCGGCAATATAGAGAACGTCAGCTCCGAGATCATGGGCATCAGACAGAGCGCCACAGACGGACAGACAACGCTGGAATCAACAGTGAAAGGAATAAACACACTCACATCTACTGTAATGAACACAGCTGAAAACATAAACAGCCTCGGCAGCTCATCCGAACATATCACCGAGATACTGAAAGTTATAACAGATATCGCCGAACAGACAAACCTGCTGGCGCTGAACGCCGCCATCGAGGCAGCCAGAGCCGGAGAACACGGCAGAGGTTTCGCAGTGGTGGCGGACGAAGTGAGGAAGCTGGCAGAGCGCACACGCACAGCCACCGAAGAGATATCCACCATGACCGAGAACATCCGCAAACAGGTTCAGATATCCGTAAACGACATAGCGTCCGGAGCAAAGCTGGCTCAGGAGGGCGAACAGATGGTCTATGGTCTGAAAACAGCTCTGGACAGCATCATCACAGGAGTCATAGGCGTATCGGACAGCATACAGTCAGTATCCGCAGCTATGGAGCAGCAGAACCAGTCCAGCAGACAGATATCCGAGAACTCCGCCACCATCGCTTCCTATTCCAAGACCAACTCAGATATCGCTTTTTCCAACAAAGAGCAGGCGATGCTTTTGTCTAAACTATCTGAAAAACTGAACGGTTCCGTGAAAAAATTCATATTGAACAACTGACAGGGTTGGTGTAGTGTTCTTTTTCTTAAAAAAAAAGGACACTGCACCATGAACCGTAAACTCAGGGAATACCTCGCCGACACATCGCTGATAACCATATCGCTGATATGGGGAAGCACTTTTATAATAGTAAAAAAGACAGTTGAGCTCTTTGAGCCTATCACCTTTGTCGGACTGAGATTCACTCTGGCATTCTTTATAATGCTTCTTTTCTGCTGGCCCAGAAGAAAAAACTTTAACTATGATCTGCTGAAAGACGGTCTGATAATAGGTGTGTCACTCTTTATCGTATTCACCTTTCAGACGCTTGCGCTGAAATACAGCCCCGCATCCGAAGTGGGCTTTCTGACAGGATTATACGTTCTTTTTGTCCCTGTTCTGTCCGCTGTCTTTCTGAAAAAATATCCCCATATCTTTTCATGGATAGGCGTCATATTCTCTGCCGCCGGAATGATGATGATAACCATGACAGACAGCCTCAGCCTTTCTGTGGGACAGTCTTTCGCTATTCTGAACGCTTTTTTTATAGGCATACAGATCATTCTGACAGACAAGTATTCCAGAAAACACGACGTGGTTCTGCTGACCGCCATAGAGATCGGCGCAGTGGCCGCGCTCTCCATGATATACTCTGTTCTTTTTGAAAACCCTGACTATTCGCAGCTCAGACACAGCTATGTTTTTTATTCTCTGATATTCAACGCAGTAATAGCCACTGTATTCTGTTTTTTCATTCAGATGGCCATGCAGAAGCACACCACACCTACAAAAGCGGCAATTATGTTTACCATTGAGCCGATATCCTCAGCTTTTTTCAGCTTTTTTATCGGAGCAGAGATAATGATGTTCAGACAATACGCCGGTGCCGTAATGATAATCTCCGCTATAGTCATAGCTGAGACCGGAACCTATCTTCGCCTGTCAAAAAGTAAAGGATGAGTTGAAAAGAGCACAAATATACTTTAAATTTAAATATGAGATTCCAAAGATTTAATAATATTATAGACAAAACTAACAACTATATTTTCAGAAAAGCGTTCATCGTTTTTGCTGTTACCGGTCTGATCACAACCCCTGTCATCTCATATCTGTTTCTGCACGAGCCGAAAAGCATGCTGGAGTCATATTATAAAGCAGAGTCCTCCGCTGTCAGATACAGCGCAGAGGTCATATCCGACAGGGTTTCAAAAGTAACTGAAGACACAAAGTTTCTGGCGGGAATGCTGGAGCTTGGCGATTATATAAAAAAAGGCGACAGAGATTCTCTGGATAATTTCTCAAATAATCTTATAAATTTCGCTTCGCTGTCGAAGAACTACGACCAGCTGAGATATCTGGACTCAGCCGGACAGGAACTGGTCAGGGTAAACTACAAATCCGGATTGCCGTTTCTCGTATCCGGAAAAGAGCTTCAGAATAAATCAAAGAGATATTACTTCACCGGTGCCATGAGCATGAACAGAAACGATGTTTATATCTCCCCCATTGACCTGAATATTGAGAACGGGGTTCTGGAAATGCCGTTTAAGCCTATGATGCGGTTTGCGGCGCAGGTGCGTGACCCCGCCAGAGATATAAAGGGCGTTTTCGTGATAAACTACTCGGTCAACGAAATGTTCTCCAAACTGAAACAGCTTTCCACCGGATCTCTGGGTAATATCATGCTTCTGAACAACGCCGGCTACTGGCTGCTGAGCAATGTGGAGGACGACCAGTGGGGCTTCATGCTCTCAGAGAGAGACTCCAGACTCTTTTCCAACGACTATCTGTCCGAATGGGAAAAGATGAAGGAGAGCGACAGCGGACAGTTTCTGACTGACAAAGGTCTCTTCACCTATCAGAAGCTGTATCTTCTGAAAAACGGTGCCGTGTCGACATCCATGACCAACGACAACAGAATGATATACCACTACAGCCTGATAGTGGTTAAGCATATTCCGACAGCCGTGATGAAAAAGATCCAGAACGCAAAAATAATCAGCACACTGGAGATAATCAGCGTAATCTTCATTCTCTCCTGCATTCCTGCATGGCTGGTAGCCAGACAGTACACCAGAAAAAAGCTGAACAGCGAGATCATGGATATCAGCTCTAAATACGACGCGCTGACCAAACTGCCCAACAGCGCCTCTTTTCAGTCGGCCCTATCATCCGCCATCAGCACCGCTGAAAAATACCATCAGACACTGGCCGTTATGATAGTCGGTCTGGATGGCTACGCCCACATCATAGAAGCGTTCGGAAAGAAAGCAGGCGACAACCTGGCGATATCCATAGCTGACCGGATAGTGGAAAAACTGAACACAAGAGCCTATATAGCCCGAATAAAAGACGATACATTCGCCGTGATCCTCTACGATATAAAATCATCCGGAAGCGTGGAGCACGCCGCCGCCAGCATCATAAGCGCAGCTGAAAACACTCACGCCGTATACGGCAGAGAATCCATAACAGCCCTCAGCATAGGCATCAGCATTTATCCCGAAAGCGGATACGAAAGCACAGAGCTGGTGACAAAAGCCGAAAAAGCGCTTCTCGAGGCAAAACAGTCTGAGAGCAACTCCTACCGCATATTCCAGCCCTGATCACCACATCTGAAAAACAATAAAAGAGACCACAAAAAATCAGTTTTTGAACTTTTTCTCATTTTTTTACATTTCACAGCAACCACAATTTAATATTAATGCCATTTTTCTATATTTTTTACCATCCAAACGCCCAGATCAGGCACATATAACCCTGTTTTTCCTGCATATTATCATGTTATCTGAAATTATATTGTATATCTATATATTATTTACATATAATATTTAAATGCTTTTTTATTAGTTATTTATACTTACACTATCTATTCATAACACAATCAGAACCCTGTATTGCGCATAGCGCACGGGGATTTTTTACCGCTTTTTTTATAGTTTTTCAAAATTATTTTGTTTTTATGTAATTTTTTTATTGACTTGAGCTAAACTTGGTAATAAATAGCTATGACTAAACAGTCAGCAGTGACCACAAGGTCACCAACAGCGGGAGACTAAAAATGGGTGTCGCCTCTATGACAGCTCACAAAAAGAGCAGGACAGAGCTACGGTCGGAAGCAACCAGACAGTCGCTGATGACGGCTGCCAAAGAGGTATTCGCTGAAAGAGGTCTGGATATCACCACTATAGATGACATCACAGCCAGAGCGAACGTTGGCAAAGGGACATTCTATCTGCATTTCGCTAATAAAAGCGAACTGATACATCTTCTGATAACCGGCTCCATGTCGGAGCTGTGCGCGGCTCTGGACAAGGCATGCAAGAACCAGAATGATCTGGACTCACTGCTGGACAGTCTCATCAGGGCGCATCTGAAATTTTTTTCCGAACGCAGGAGCGACTTCATCCTGTTTTTTCAGGGCAGGTCTGATCTGACCATCAAGCACAGCTACGAAGGGATAGATGAACCTATCCTGAGCTATCTGGAACATGTGGCGGAGCTGATAGACAATGTTGTGAAATATCATCTGCCCCAGAGCTCGCTCACCAGAATAGCGTGCGCAGTTGCCGGATTTTTGTCCGGATATTTTTCTTTTGCCGTCATATCCAACGATGAGGCAAATCTGGAAGAGATGCTGAACCCTGTGAGAAAGGCGCTTGTTGCGTCATTATCACGATTTATCAAGGAAGCCGTGCCTGCTGACGCAGGCAGCATATAGAGCCGACATATACAACACGAGGTGCAAAGATGACAAACGCATCAGCAGTATCAACACCGTCCAAATGGACACAATTAGTCGAAGAGGCTAAAGAACGCAAAGTCTGGGGTATTGCGTCCAGCTTTGATATATACAACTGCAATCCGGAAACCATACGAAGCGCTGATGCCATCCGTCAGTTCGTCATCGAGCTCTGTGATCTCATCGAGATGAAGAGATTCGGAGAAACAGTCGTGGTGCACTTCGGCGAGGATGAAAAAGTAGCCGGCTACTCCATGACTCAGCTCATAGAAACATCTCTGATATCAGCACACTTCGCTAACCTGACAAACGCCACATATCTGGACGTTTTCAGCTGCAAACCTTATGATCCCGCTGTGGTAGAGGAATTCGCCGTCAGATTTTTCGGCGGTACCCACTGCAATACAAACGTTAACCTCAGGCACTGAGAAAGTGAACAGAATATACGCCGTAACCGAATATGACAAATGTATGGCTCTGTGGAAAGAGCTCATCCCGGTGGAGGTCGTCACCGACATATGGGAAGTGCGTGACTGCTTCCACAGAACATTCAACAGAGAGCTGTTCTTTGTGGTCTCTGAAAAAGACGGCGTTATCAATGGTTTTCTGCCGCTCTGCTACATAAGCGAAAGCTCGTCCTTCGGATATTTTCCAGGGGAATCGTGGCACGGCAAGACATGGCTGGAACAGAACCGGCTGATAGCAGACAGCGAAGAAACGCTGAACGCTATGCTCAGCTATGTCATTTCAGACGGCAGAGGCACTTTTCATCTGCGCTATCTCAACGCCATCAGCACCCTGACAATGGAGGAGGACGAGACAGGGTATCTGTTCACTCCTCCGGCATACGGCTTCTGCATGGACGAATACTACAAAACGTTCAGCGGAAAAACAGCCAAAAAGATAAAGAAGGAGGTCGCCTCCTTCGATGAAAAAAACATAGAGACTGTTATCGACAGGTATGAGGATTTCGAAGTGCTGGCGGATATGAACGTCTCACGCTTCGGTCACGACTCATACTTCTCCGATGAGCGATTCAGAGGCGGTTTCCGCAATATGATGCTGTGGCTGAAGGAGAACGGCATGCTCCGCATGACATCCGTGATGATAGACGGACGACACGCCGCCATAGACATGGGAAGCATCTTCAGAAACACATACACCCTGCTGGCAGGAGGCACATCCGCCGACTATCCGGGCGTTGCGAAATATATCAACACTCTGCATATGAGATATTCCTGCGAACAGCGTTTTTCACAGGCAGACTTTCTCTGTGGTAACTTTTCGTGGAAAAGCATGTTTCATCTTGAACCCAGACCTCTTTTCAAGGTATCTAATACTGACGAATCCGTTTTTGAGAAAATAGCCGGAACGGTCAGCGGAGTATGTTTTGCCTGATAAAAGAGTGGTCGTTGTTGGTTCCACGGCCGATTACAATGAGATAATCCATAAACTGCTCAGAGACAGCGTACTGTTTCTGACAGACGTACATGAAAGCCTAAGCTGGGGCGGCTACAAGCCGCCGCTGAAAGACGAGTGCCTTACAGATCTGACAGACACTGCTCTGTCTCTGAGAAATCTGAAAGAACATCTGAAACTGCACAAGATAAAAATTTCAGGCGTGGCATGTTTCGACTGCGAATCACTGCCGCTGGCGTCCGCAGTGGCGAAAACACTCAGTCTGCCGTTTCCTTCCGCAGACAGCATAGATCTCTGCCGGTCAAAATCCAGATCACATAAGGCATGGAAGGACAGCGGAGTTCTCTGTCCGAAAACCAGAACCGTATCATCTCTAAACGACATATCCGGAGCAGTGGAGGCGACAGGCTTTCCTGCTGTCTTGAAACCTGCCACAGGAAGCGGAAGCGAGCTGGTCTTTCTGGTGAAAAACCAGGAAGAGGCGCATGAAAAATTCCGTTTTATCGAGGAAAAACTGGCAATGCACCATAACACCAGAATGTACGGCACAACCGACTGCACTCTGGAAGAATACATAGACGGTACAGAATACAGCTGTGACTGGATAATGAAAAACGGACAGGCGGAGATCATCCGCTTTTCCAGAAAGATACACGACCACTCCCTCTCTTTCGGCACTACATCCGCTTATGTGGTTCCGGGAGAAAGAGACACGGACCTGAGCACCGAAGACGTGAAAAAAACGCTGGTAAAAGGCGCTCAGGCGCTCGGTTTCTCAGACATGATAGCCATGACCGATATGATGGAGAAAGACGGCAGAATATATCTGCTGGAGATGACACCCAGAATAGGCGGAGACTGTCTGCCGTGGCTGATAGAGGAATCATCCGGTCTGAATATGTTCCGGCTGGCGATAGACCACGCGGCAGGAAAAAAACTTCGTATTCCGGCGGCAGACCAATGGGCTGTGAAATGCGCAGTCAGGATAATCGCCGACAGTGAAGGAATATTCGACCATGTGGAAATGGACGATGACAGCAGGATCACAAGATCACTTATAGATAAAAAAACAGGGCATGAGATAATCCTCCCTCCGGAAAACTACGACTCCAGAATACTGGGATTCGTGATATTCACCCCAGACACATCAGAAAAACTGAAAGATCAGGCGGAGAGCATCAGACGCTCCGTCAGGATTATATACAAGAATGATATACGCTAACTATCTGGAATCACTGACAAACATTCTCGGCAAAACCACTCCGCCACTTCCGGAGAAACATATAGCGGATGCGGTGGATTATATTCACTCCATATCTGACAAACTTCAGCAGGCGAAGGAGCGTTTCGGATCGCCTCTTTATGTGATAGACGAACAGGGGCTTCTGACTCACGCAGAGCTTTTTATGTCCGCATTTAAAGAATGTTTCGGGAAGTTTCAGCCTTTCTTTGCCATGAAGAGCAACAATCACCCCTATATTATTAAAAAACTGTCCGAAAACGGATACGGGATAGATGTGTCCAGCGGAGCGGAGCTTTTGACAGCGCTGAACGCCGGAGCAGACAAGCTGGTATTCAGCGGTCCGGCAAAAACATCGAAAGAGCTGTCGCTCGCGGTTGAGAACTCTGACAAAGTGACTGTGCTGATTGACAGCCTGAACGAGCTGGAAAAGCTGAGCGCTGAGGCGGACAGACAGAACAGAAAGATCAGAGCCGGAGTGCGGATCACAACCCAGAATAACCCCCTCTGGCGCAAATTCGGCATAGCGCCTGATGCTCTGCCCTCTTTCATGAACAAAGCCGCAGAGAAACGGAATATAGACCTCTGCGGACTACAGTTTCACTCCAGCTGGAACCTGACGCCTGACAATCACATCAGACTGATAGAGACCATCGGTCACGCCATATCGACCCTGAGCGCAGAACAGCGGGAGCGCATAAAGTTTCTGGACATGGGAGGCGGTTACTGGGTGGAAGACGGCGAATGGATGCTGGCGGACACAGCTCAGGAGATCAAGGTTGCCAAACATCTGACGGATATCGACACCGACCCGCTGGATCACAGATATCTGCCCGCCACAGATATCAGAACATATGCAAAAGCACTCTCTGATGCTTTTAACAGGCACATACGCCCGCTGACCGACTGCGATGTTTACGCCGAGCCGGGGCGTTTTGTGGCTCACCACAGCATGCACCTTCTGCTCAGCGTTGAGGATATCAAAGAGCCGGACATAGCAGTCACAGACGGCGCTACAAACATGCTGGGCTGGGAAAGATACGAAATGGACTATTTTCCTGTGGTGAATATCACTGCTCCGTCAAAGACCGAGAGACCCATGATGGTGCTCGGCTCACTCTGCACCCCTCACGATGTCTGGGGAGCGGCTTATCACGGGCAAAGCATGAGCATCGGCGACATACTGATAATCCCCTATCAGGGGGCATACACCTACAGCCTCAGGCAGAATTTTATCAAAGATATTCCGGAAAGTATTGTTTTCAGAGGATCTGAACTCTTCAGGGCATAAAAAAACCGCACCCATAGAATGAGTGCGGTAAAAAATAGGCACGGACGGTTTCGAACCGTCGACCCTTGCCACGTCAAGGCAATGCTCTCCCACTGAGCTACGCGCCTTCGGAGTACAGATAATACATATTCGACTGACCTTTTTCAAGATTTTTTTTCAAACAGCCTAATTTTATATTACAAAATAGTCAAAGCGGTAATATATTAAGCATATGAGCAAAATACGAAACAACGCCTTCCGGCGCAACACCGAAAAATATGACGAATGGTTCGAAAGAAATCTCTATGCGTACGAGTCTGAACTCCTGCTGCTGCAAAGCCTTAACATGCACGGCAGGATGATAGAGATAGGTGTGGGTACCGGAAAATTCGCCTTTCCTCTGGGGATCAAGCTGGGCGTGGAACCAACGGAACAGATGTATAAAAAAGCCGTTGAACTGGGCATAGACACCATATGCGCCGTGGCGGAGAACCTGCCTCTCAGGTCAGATACTTTCGACTGGGTGCTGATGGTTACCACCATCTGTTTCGTGAACGACCCGCAGAGGGCGTGTGACGAGATGTTCCGCATACTGAATAAAGGCGGGCATATAGCAGTCGCCTTCGTGGACAAAAACACTGATCTGGGCGCAAAATATCTGGCGAAAAAATCAGAAAGCGTTTTTTATCAGGAGGCGGAGTTCTACAGCACGGAAGACATCATCCGTATAATGAAAAAAGCGGGATTTACAGATATCAGAACATATCAGACACTGACGGACAGCTCGCTGAGCTATGCCGAACAGCCATCAGAAGGATACGGAAAAGGCGGTTTCGCCGCTGTGACCGGGATGAAACCCTAGCCCCAGCTCAGTTTTCCTCCGTTGAACCCTATCACAGCCAGCACAGGCACATTCAGAAATATCATAGCGTGATAAAAGAGAGAAGCGCCCCCCTGTCCCGTGCCTATCTCCGGAGACATCATGCGCATGATGACCTCCAGCAGACACATGAAAAAAAGTATGAAGGAAAAAGTGATCTTCAGCCCGAATATTTTGTTCATGGTCAGCTCATAGTTAACCCACCAGCTAACGAATCCGGAACCGATAGTGGGAATCAGAAACAGTACGGAAGCCGCCAGAGAATAAAACCCGGCGGACTCGAAGGATTCTTTTCCGGTGGCGAGAAATATGATCTGCATGATAACGGTGAAGTTGATAAGCCCCATAGGAAAATGTATAAACATGGGGTGCGGGTGAAAAAGTCTGTATAATTTTCTTACGGTGTCTTTGAAAGTTTTTTCCTGTTTACCCGCTGTCTTTTTCACAGCGTCCAGAGTGTCTACCTGAGAAAACCGCTCCAGAACCTCCGGACCGTGCGGTGCTGATTTCAGCGCCTCTGACAGGTCCATTCCGGCGAAGTGCTTGTTGACGTGTTTGCCGTTTTTCCAGAGTCTGCTGTCGGTAACGTCATATACCCTGCCCTCGTTGGAAACATAGCTCTTTCTCCCCTCTTTTCCGTCAAAAGTTTGCAGTTCCTCTTTTTTCACTTTGCACTCCGAAAAAAATTGTTTATTATCTGAATTTAGTATACATAACGCCGTTTTTCAAGGCTAGTTGTATCTTAAATTTATTTAAACACGGCAGTAACATTTATGAATAAAATACACGTTTTCCTGATAATGCTAATAGTCTTCATGTATTCATGCTCCACAGCGACACAGAACTTCACCGACTCACCTGTAACCAATGAGATAAATCCTCAGAAAAGAAAGCTGAAATCCATGCAGTATACCATCCAGGCGGGAGCATTCGGCAATATATCCAATGCCGTGCGCATGGAAAAGAAGCTGGACAGAAGCGGACTGGAGGCGTATTACTTTCTGGACGTGGACAACCTTTATAAGGTGCGGTTCGGAAACTTCCAGTCCAGAGCCGCCGCCATAGCCACCGCTAAAAAGATGCAGGACAGAGGATACATAGACGTATACTATGTGGTCGCTCCGGAGGAATATGAGGCGGCTAAGCCGGAATATCTCACAGACATCACAGGGCTCAGAGCAGCCATAGTGGAGACCGCGAAAAGATATCTGGGCGTGCCCTATGAGTGGGGCGGAACAAACGACTCCGGATTCGACTGCAGCGGGCTCACAATGGCCGTGTACAGGCTGAACGGACTGGATCTGCCCAGAGTCTCCTACGAACAGTTCAAAGAGGGTACATACGTCAGCAAAGAGGAGCTGCGTCCCGGCGATCTCGTATTTTTCGACACCAGAAGGCTCGGCAGGGTATCCCATGTCGGCATATATATAGGAAACGACATGTTCATCCACGCCCCACGCACAGGGCAGAAGGTGAAGGTGGAAAGTCTCTCTCTGGATTATTTTGTCAGATCATACAGAGGCGCCAGAAGCTATTTCTAAGCTAGAAATCTGGAAAATATCTCTATCCATATGGGAATGGTGACAAGACTCACCGCCGTGGTGGTAAGGATTGTCTGAACCGCCGTCTCCAGATCCCCGCCGAAATATTTTATAATGGCGATGGTCAGCATGCCCGCCGGCATGGACGCCTGAACCGCCGTTATCATCTTCAGATCATACGACACAGGCAGAAATTTTACCGTGACGACCATTATCACCGGTATCACAAACATCCTCAGGATCACAGCCCCCACGGATATTCTCAGCCCGCCCTTCTTCATGAGCGCCCCGGCAGACTCCGCCAGAGCGGCGCCGCTGATAAAAATACCTATCGGGATGGCAACCAGCGCTATGGGATGCATCACGTTATAAACCCATGACGGCAGAGCATCTCCACCGATGAAAAAATTAACCGCCAGAGATATAATGACCGCCAGCAGAGGAGGGTTTTTCAGCACTCTCGTGATGTTTCTGTATGAAAATCCGGTCATGAGCCCCACGCCCACAGACCAGTACGCAAGATCTATGCCTATGTTATGCACCAGCAGAAGCCCCACCGTCTCCTTACCGAAGATGAACTCGGTGATCGGGATAGAAAGAAATCCGTAGTTGTATATCCCCACGGTAAAAGCGAACGACGCCTTGGCGTCTCTGTTTTTCGCTCCGAAATATCCCGCCAGATACCATGAGACGGCAAAACCTGTCACTATGCCGTAAAAACCGACAAGCGGAGCTGATATTACGTTGGATATATCCGCCAGAGCTTTATTGCCGACCACATAGTTAAATATCATAACCGGCATGAAGAAATTGATAAGAGCTTTCAGCATCAGCTTCTCCGGTCTGCCTCTGGTGATGCCGAATCTGTTGAACGCTCCTCCTATAAATGCGGCTGACATGTATGGAAATAATATTTTGAAAATACCGAGATAGGTCATGAAATGATCGTCAGAAAATCAATCCGGTGGTCTTTCCGGCATCGAGTTTTTTATAGATATCTTCAGGGTCGGTATTTTCCATAGCGCTGACCAGACTGCCCGCTATCTCCACCGCCTGAAACTCAGTGATATATCCGTTTTTTATCCTGCTGGTCTTTTCCAGATTTTCCAGACGGATCTCTGTCTCCGCGTTCAGGGCGCTGTTAGAAGCCATTTTCGCTGCTACCTCTCTGATGGCTCTGTCTAGCTGCGCCTGAGCCCCGCCGGATTCCAGATTTATTACATCCAGTCCCAGTTCTTTGCTGTCAGCGTCTCCTATCACCTTCGACCCCAGAAACTGTTCCTTAGAAGCCATGGTGTCTATAGAGGTCAGCACCTGCTCAGCGTCGGACACTATCCTGTCCTGCTCCGCCAGACTTCTGTCTTTGGCGCTGTCGTATTCGTCAGCTATCTTTCTTAGCTGCTGGAGCTTCACGCTGACGGCCTTCAGTGCCTCTGCTCTGGACTGTACATAGCTGAGATTGCTCTGCGAGTCTCTGGCTTTCAGATATACGGAATTATATTTTTTTGCTGTGGATACTTTTTGAGATGAGGATGATTCAGACGCAGTCTCAGTCTCCGAAGAAGACACGGCTGTTGTTCCGGTTCTGCCTTTGACCGGATTGTCGATCTTTGCGATACCCGCGGGGGTTATCTTCTCTATCATCCCGTCACCTAGTATTGGGCATTCAGAATGAATGTCTGTGTGTATTTATGCTCCGCTGAGGGTTTAGCCTCATACGCCTTATCTGTGACAGTCACCCTGAACCTGTACTGCTGACTGTCATATGTCGTGCTGTTTCCGCTGAGCCTCAGAAAAGCGCCCTGCTCGTCCGTTGCACCGTCAGTAGTCAGCGCTGTCTCAGTCCCTGCCGAGCTGACAACTTTAAAACCGAAATCTCCGTTATCCGTTATCTTCGGGTCGCCTGTGTCCACTTCCTCTTCCACAGACCAGTTATACTCCGCATTAGCGTTGGCAGTGTTGTCGGAGGCGATAGGGATGCCGCCTTCGACATAAAAGTTAAAAACGTATTCCGCATCCGTGGAAGCGGCCGGCATGGTCTGGCTGAGAAATTTATACTGCTCAGGATCACACCCCGAGCCTGTTCTCAGTTCGTTCAGAGTCACCCAGTCAACTATGTCGTCATATTTTTCCACTCTGTTCATATCTGAGGCGTAATCATCCACCTTGTCAGATCCCTGCGGATAGACCCGGATAACGTTGGTGCCGGATTTCACAGCTGTATTCACACCTGTCTGAATATTTTTGTTCTCTGACCCGCTGATGACGACATATGCTATGTCTTTCACCGCTGTTCTGTCGGTGTCGCTGTCGGCGCAGGTGGAGTTTTTGCACACCCACACCTCGGTATTAGTATAATATGACCCGCAAACAGTATTTACAATGTCATTATAAACATCTGAGCCGGAATTCCACCATCCGTTCGACTTATCCAGTATAGGATCGGCAAAGTAATGTATATTCCGGTCATATCCATCGGTCGGATATGTCACACTGCTCAGAAAAAGAGTTTTTGTGGGGAGTTCTCTGTTGGATGATACATAGCTGTAGATGGCGTTCTTATCAGATTCCACCATCTTTCTGGTTCTCTCCGCGCCGCCCTTGTTCACAAACAGCACCAGAATGGATGAAGCGGCGGACATTATCAGCCCGAATATGACCAGCACTATGGCCATCTCCACAAGAGAAAATCCTTTCACATTATCTTTCATTCTCTCATTATAATATATTTTTAGCTTAAAAAAAAGGATGAGTTGATGTATAGTCATTCATAGACACGGTGAAATATGAATAAAAAAGGCTTTACGCTAATAGAAGTTATCATTGTTCTGTTTATTGTAGGTTTTATGACCGCGGCATCGATCAAAGCTATCGAAACCACGGTGAAATCATCCAAGATCAGCTCATCAACTGACAAAGTATCAGCTCTGGTAAAAGAGGTCGGAGAATATTCCGCCCGGGCTAAGAGACTGCCGAACACATCCGCCAACTATCAGATAACATCCGGAAACGAGATATATTCCGCCGTTACGTCACGCACAGACTCATTCGGAAAAGCGATGCTCTACATTCCGGATAATAATCTTACAGCGGTGGATGAAAACGGCCGCCCGAAAGATATCTGCTCCGTCAACACCACCAATCTGAAAGTTCAGAAATGCTCATCCTCTGCCTGCACGTCACCTGTCAGAACTGTTTCCAACGTAGCTTTCGCAGCCGTCAGCGGGGGAGGCAACAAGAACATCCAGATCGCATACGATTCGTCTGAGAAAACGCTGAGCACCTACTCCACTGCTATTTCTGTGGACGGATACGCAGCAGATAAATCACAGACAGAGACCTATGACGATATAGTAAAATGGATGACACTGGACGAGCTGAAAAAAGCCGCCGGATGCGACGGCTCGGCTCTTCAGATCATACAGAACAATATCCCGCCCCTGACCCACAGAAACGACTATAACTTCGCGCTGACGCTGAAAGGCGGTGTAGGTCCATACAAATGGTGTGCCGAGTCTGACAGCACGGACGTCAGATCTCTGCTGAACTATAAGGTCAGCGGAGGATCGAACAAAAGCCTTAACAGTATATCATCATGCGGTTCAGGCGACTATGTCACAGGAGACTCCCTGATAATCAACACTTCTTCTGCGCCCGTGATCAGTGACTCCGCTCCCGCATCCGCCAAAGTGAAAGTATATGTGGAAGACTCAAAAGGCGTAAAAACCGACAAGCAGTATTCTCTCTCCATACTCAAGGCTTATAATCTGGCTCTGGCGGCAAAAGACGCCTCATCCGGAGGCGACGCCGAGAGAGAGATAGAGGGATTCAGCCAGTTTCATACTTTTGTTTCGAACTATCCTGAGTTCAAAAATGTGATCGAGCTGTCAGACGACGAAATCGCTTTTCATAAATCGCCCATAGCGCTTCTGAATCATAAATACGGCTGCACAGGTCTATGCTGGATGACTTCCGTCTCCGCCTTTTTCTCATGCAATATTCCCACAGCAGATACCAATAAATGCCTGTCCTTTTCCAAAGGAAAGCTGGCGGTCTTCTTCAAGATCAACCCTAAATTCAATGATAATAACTCCATGCCCTACGGATTCACATTCTCTATTATCAAAAGCTACAGGTATTCCGGAGGCCAAATGGTCACCACTCTGAATGACGTGGGCGCCGGATTCGAAGGGCTGGGATATTCAGACTATCAGGTATCAGGAATTCTTGGGCTTTTCAACGACTCGGCATCTCTTTACGGTGATAACTTCGCTCTGGAATTCGACATGCCGTACAGCTACGGGCTTCTGTATCCGAACGCCAAATCAGACCCATCAGACACATCGCACATGGCACTGGTATCCCACAAAAACGGAAACTCCTATAACACCCATAACTCAGTCTACAATGACTCATGCACGCAATCCTCCAATACTAACGGATGTTACAAAAGCACCGGAAAAACTACCGGACACGGGCACAATACATCAGAAGTTCCTGTGATCATAGAGAGGACTCCTTTCTATGTGAGACTGGAAGCGATATCAGGGTGCAACTCCGGCGGAACGGTGTGCGACGGCACCACGGTCATATCCGGCGATCCTCACGATTATGTATGCGCATACGCATGGAAGATAGACGAGGATGACTACGACAGCTACACCGCCGATTCCACAGGGGTCAAAAAAATAAATGACGTAAAATCATTCTATATGTTCGATAAGATAACCGCCGGAAAGGCTCTGCCCTCCGATGTCGGAACACCCATATTGAAGACCTGCTACAGGGACAACGTGGCAGGAAGAACTCTGGACAGTGTCAGATACGGGTTCACCATAGGCACTAAAACGGTTCTGAGCGGTCAGTACGACATATCCTTTACCAATTTTAAACTGAATATTCAGGACTATTAAAAAAGGCGGTCAGATGACCGCCTTAATATTTATATCTCTTCTTCGTGTGTTTCTTCAGGAGCGTCTTCCGGCTCTTCTTTCTTCACCGTTTCCCTCACAGGCATGGGCTCCACCTTTCTCGCTTTCACCAGAAAGGCGCTGTGGTTATATGTCCACATCTCAGGACGCACGGAACGTCCGTCTATTTTCCACGGGCGCTTTGTGATCTCGAATGTCTCCAGCTCCTCAAAGATGCCGCTGGCTTTCAGAGTCTCCACCAGTGTCACCGCCTGAAGTATCGTGGGCAGGTAGCAGACCATGATTCCGCCGTTTGTCAGACCCTCTTTGCAGTGTTTCACCACATGCCAGGGTTCCGGCAGATCGAGCACTATTCTGTCGAACACACCGTCAAATCCTTCGTATACATTGCCTATGATTATGCTGTGGTTAGGCGCTTCACCATAGAATTCGTGGATGAAATGAGCGGCGTCAGACGCGAAATCCTCTCTGATCTCACAGCTCACCAGCTCTCCCTTTCCTCCCAGTGTGTTCAGGATGGCGATGGACATGGCGCCCTGCCCGATTCCGGATTCCAGAACACGCTGACCGCCTCTGATGTCGCATGACATGAGGATAGCGGCGCTGTCTTTGGGATATATTATCTGAGCCCGTCTTTTGATGTGCATGATATAGTCGGAATATGTGGGGTAAAACACTCTGTAGGCGACACCCTTCTGTGTATAAGCCACTCCGCCGTCACCGGCTTCTGCTATGGCTTCGTGCTCTATGAAGCCGTACTGGGTGGAAAACCTGACGCCGTCTTTGAGTCTTATCAGGTGTTTTTTCCCTTTAATTTCGTCTATCATAAATGCCAGAGAGCCCATTTTCAGCTTACTCATTCAGCTTTCTCCATTAATCTGCAAAAGGAGCAGACATCAAGGTATGAGTCCATTCCGCATTTCAGACATTTTTTTAGTTTATCTTTATTCTCTTCTTTGATCTCAAATCTATCAGCTGCCAGATTAAAATATTCCAGATAAAAGAAATGTTTCGTCCCCGGCATTTTTGATTCCAGCTCGTTCAGCGCTTTTTTATATTCCAGAGACGAAGCGCCCTTAGACATGGGACACTCGTCCGGAATATAGTCTATCCCGTGCAGGAAGGCATATGCTGCCACCTCTTTCTCTGTCAGCCTCATCAGCGGCTTCACCTTGCGTTTCATGGTGTCACCGTCCTCCGGCAGGTTCGGGCTCATTTTGCCCAGATGCGCCGTATCCCAGCGAAGCACATTACCAAAAAGTCTGGCCGCCTCATCGTCCAGATTGTGTCCGGTGGCGACAACGGTAAAACCTTCATCGAAGGCAACTTTATTGAAATAATGTCGCTTGACCTGTCCGCAAACGGAGCAGGCGTTGCGCCTTGTTCTGGAGGCAAGCATGGGTATGGGATGCCCCTTCTCTTCCAGATCCACTATAATCGCTTTCAGCCCGTGCTTTTCGGCGAATTTTCTCACTTTTTCTTTAGATTTCTGAGAATATTCACCGATACCCAGACTGACATACATTCCGGTGGTATCCAGACCATAGCTGTGCAGAATATGCCACAGCACCAGAGAGTCCTTCCCCCCGGAAACGCAGACCATAACCTTGTCGTCCTTCACGAACATCTTATGGTCTTTCGCAGCCTTATTTATCTGTTTATGAAAATACTCTGTGAAGTGCTCTTTGCAGAAACCCGCATTGTGCCTGTAAAGGCTGATAACGGCGTTCTCGGAGCATTTAATACATTTCATCCGCCGCTAACCACAGAAATGAGCTTAACCACTGTGCCGTTCTTAACCCCTGTATCCGGCGTCACCAGACAACCGTCAACAACGGTCAGCACTGCGTTGTCGTTCTGTCCTATATCTTTCAGTATATCTTTTATTCTGTTTTTATCAGACTGTCTGACGGTGCCGTCAGGCATCTCAATCGTTACCATCTTTCCTCTGCCGCTGTGAGTTTGAATCGGCAAGTTAGATTAGATGAGCGGTTTTGTCAATCTATTACACATAAGACAGCCTGCGCATCTGCTCTCTGAACCTCTCTTTGTTCACGACAGTGGTAATGACACCGGTCTCCTGACCGTCAATTTCCAGAGTGACCAGTCCGCCGTTGTCTTCCGTTTCGTCTCCCAGATTCTGATTGTCCACCACTACTTCTATAATATTTGTCTCAGGCGGCAGGATCAGCTTTTCAACTGCCCTGAGAGTCTTAAAATTATACAGCGCCTCTATCACCTTAAAAGTTTCCAGAGAAGACAATTCGTTTATTTCGGATAAAATCAGCTTAATTTCCTGAATATTGTCGTTTCCTGTGAATTTTGAGAGGATATAATGCCCGATAACCAGCATAACTCTCGCCTGATAATGCATGGAAACTGTGATATTAAGGTCATTGATCCTTTCAGCGTAATTTGTAAGCACCCTGTATGTAAGCTCGTGAGTGTTAAACAGACCTCTGATGAACATCTGGTTGGGACATTCCAGGACAAAGAGCACATCCGAGTGAGCCTTCACCGTGGCGGAACGCTTATTATTCAGAAAAGCGCCCATCTCACCCACGATAGAACCGGAGGAGAGCACCGCCAGCTTGTTCTCGTTGCCGAATTTATCTATTCTGACAACCTCCGCCTCGCCGGTCAGCACTATGTAGACATGGCTGGAATAGTCGTCCTGTTTCACCACTATATCGCCTTTCACATATTTTTTAGGTTTTCCGTACTGCTTGAAAAGTGTCGTGATCTCTTCATTGACCCGCAGAGCGAATCCGGCCTTCTTTTTTTCCATACCGACCTCATGAGATTTATAAGGAATTTTATCCTTATTCCGTGAATTGTTAAAGTTAAATCCTATAAAAGACATAAAAACAGCGCAAATATCATCCCCGATTAACTTTTTTTTATAAAAATTTTACGTCTTACGGCGCTTTTCACCTAACAATATTATGCAGCAAAAACTTCATTTTCTGTTTTATTATCAATAAGATTAATATGCAAATATTATGACGTCATAGATATTTCAGATATGTCATAATTTTATTAGCCTTTTGTCGGAACTAACCTAATTATACAATCATTGACATTTGTTTTTGGTTACTTTATAAGGTCTATACGGAGGTAGAGTATGTGTAGAATAGGCGCGATAAAATCCAAGAATTACATACATCCCTCAAAAGCCTTAATGCTAATGAGGTCTCAGCAAAAAGGTCACGATAATTCGGGCTTTGCTATGGTAATGCAGGATTTAGGTGGAAGATTCGAAAATTATAAAGAACTTCCTATTCTTTCAATGGCATGTACTGACGAGGGAGTCAAGATTGCCGAGGACGTGCTTCATCAGGCAGGATTCAGCAGAGTCATGCAGTGGAGCCCCGAGATAAACGATCAGCCCGGGCTGAAAATTGAGCCGATGCCTAATTATGTCTTTCAGGTACTTCATTATCCCAAAAGCTATAAATACGCACCGGACAGAGAGAAGGAAGAGCTTCTGGTGGACATGCGTCTGAAGCTCCGCAAGGCTCTCGCAGAAACAAATGACGGATATGTTTACTCATTCTGGCCGGATGTCCTGACTCTGAAAGAGATCGGCGACCCCACAGACATCGGAACATATTTCGACATCTGGGACGAAGACGAAGATTTCACAGCGAAGATAATCACTGCCCAGTGCCGTCAGAACACCAACTACGACATTGTGCGCTATGCCGCTCACCCTTTCTTTCTTCAGGGATACACAGCGCTGGCGAACGGCGAAAACACCTTCTATGAGAAGAACAGAAACTTTCAGAAAAACCTTTATAAAGGCTACATAGGTTTTGAGTCCGACTCTCAGTGTTTCCTGTATACACTGCACTATATCCACAAGATTCTTAAGTGGCCTCTGCAGTATTACAAACACACCATCACTCCCCTGCCATTCGAGGATGCGGAGAAGAGAGAGGACCACGCTATCCTTCAGAACATACGCGCGGTGCTCAGCAACCTGGAGCTGAACGGTCCGAACACCATCATAGCTGTTCTGCCGGACGGAACCATGTTCAACACCTGCGACGCTAAAAAACTCCGTCCCGTTGTCATAGGACGCACAGCGGATACAGCCGTCATATCCTCAGAGGTGACAGGTCTTAACGAGATCCTGCCCGAGCGTGACTGGACACAGGACATATACACAAATGAAAGAGAGATGGTGGTGATTAACAACAACCTGGAGGTAGAAAGATGGCAACAATGAAAGTAAACCAGATCTCCAGAGACGATCTGGACTGGCAGATCGTATATAATACAGACCGCTGCACATTCTGCGGAAAATGCGTTGCCGCATGCCCCTTCAAGGCTATCGAAGCCGGAGTGGAAAAACGCAGAAAGGTTATCAGCGACCACTTTACACCCGAACCTAAGGTGCAGTTCAAGACCGTTCCTGTTATAAAACAGGTCGTCAGCGAGCATAACTTCTGCCGCGGATGCGGAATCTGCGAAAGAGTATGCCCCAACACTGCCATTAAGCCCGAGCGTAACCCCGACTCAAGATTCGGGATAAAATACCGCTCCGCCCTTGCGGATCCTTACAAAAGAGGCGGACGCTCCAACCTTGCCACAGAAAAACGTACTCTGGACAAGATAAAAGTGGGACGCATCTCTCAGATGACAGACCCCTCGCTGGACGCTTCCAGACATACATTCGACATGCTGGCTCCCTTCGGGCGTATTCTGCCCGCAAACGAGATGCCCTTCGAGATTGTTGACGGAAAGCTCGTGATGAACAAAACAACCCCGAAGGTGAACTGGATATACCCCATCATCATCGGCGACATGTCCATCGGCGCTCTGTCATGGCGTATGTGGGAGGCGATGGCTATCGCCACCGCTTATCTGAACGAAGAGGTGGGACTGCCCATCCGCATGTGTTCAGGAGAAGGCGGCGTTCCCGTTAAACTGCTGAAATCAAAATATCTGAAATATATGATACTCCAGATCGCTTCCGGTCACTTCGGCTGGAACAGGATCATCAACTCCATGCCCGATATGCAGGAGCTTCCGGCGGGTATCCTTATCAAAATCGGTCAGGGAGCAAAACCCGGAGACGGCGGTCTGCTCATGGCTAAAAAAGTCGCTTCGCACATCTCCGAGATCAGAGGCGTGCCTAAGGCCGACCTGCTCAGCCCCCCCAACCATCAGGGGCTTTACTCCATCGAAGAGAGCGTTCAGAAGATGTTCCTCTCTCTGAACTCAGCGTTTAAATTTCAGGTGCCGGTAGCTATCAAGGTAGCCGCCAGCGCCACATCAGTATCTGTATACAACAACCTTCTGCGTGACCCCTACAACATAGTGGGCGGTTTCTTCGTGGACGGTCTGGCGGGCGGAACAGGCGCCGCCAACGAGATATCTCTGGATCACACAGGTCACCCCATTGTATCCAAGCTGAGAGACTGCTATAACGCAGCCGTTCATCAGGGCAAACAGGGTCAGATACCCCTCTGGGCTGCCGGCGGTCTGGGAGCCAACTGGAACCTCGCCGCTGACGCGTTTAAAATGATGGCGCTCGGCGCTAACGGTGTCTTCACAGGAAAGCTGATGCTCCAGCTAGCGGGATGCGTGGGCAACGACCACGGCAAGTGCAACGCCTGCAACACAGGTCTCTGTCCTGTGGGCATATGCACACAGAACCCCTCACTGGTTAAACGTCTGGATATCGACAAGACAGCCGAGCAGATAGTGAACTATTTCATCGCCACAGACAACGAGCTGAAGAAGATGCTCGCCCCCATAGGCAACAGTTCTCTGCCCATCGGACGTTCAGACTGCCTCATTTCTGTTGATAAGAACGTGGCAGACAGACTTAACATCCAGTATTCGTGTTAAGGGGGAGACGAAATGAGCGAAAAAACAGTTAAAATCCAAGGAATTGTAGACGGAAAAAGAGTGTCTACACAAAACCTTCTCCGCAGCGTATACACTAAGCTGGACGAAGGATATACAGAATTCGAGATCGATGCTTCCGGTCAGCACAACATCGGCGGACCGCTCTGGACCAAAGACGGTAAACCTCTGAAATTCAGGGTAAAGAACCCCGGTCAGCGTGTGGGCTCCATGGGTATGCACGACACCGAGATCATAATCGAAGGCTCAGCCCCCGCAGACGTGGGCTGGCTTAACGCCGGAGCCACCATCATCCTGAAAGGTGACGGAGGCGACACCACAGCGCACTGTGCAGCCACAGGAAAAATATATGTCGGCGGAAGAACCGGAACACGTTCCGGCGCCCTGATGAAGCATGACCCGAAATTTCCCGCGCCCGAGTTCTGGGTGCTGAAAACCACAGGCTCTTTCAGCTTTGAGTTCATGGGAGGCGGATATGCCGTCATCTGCGGACTGGGCGCTGAAAATATGGACTCTGTCATGGGCGACAGAGGATGCGTGGGCATGGTCGGCGGAACAGTATACGTCAGAGGAAGCGTAAAAGGGCTTTCTGAAAAAGACGTATGGATAATGGAGCTGGACGAAAACGATAAAGAGTTTCTCCTTCAGGGACTTCCCGAGTTTCTGGATAAAGTGGAACGCAAAGACGCCCTGAACACACTCTCCGATATGTCCCAGTGGAAGAAAATAGTCGCCAAGACATTCGAAGAGAAAAAGATTAAAACTCTGATGCCGATGAATGACTTCCGTATGGGTCAGTGGGTCAAGGACGGAATATTCGGCGATCTGATAGAAGAAGATTATTATGTGGCTGACTATGTGGAGACAGGTGATCTCAGGCTGAAATATCCCGAATGGCAGAATGCCAGATATTCGGCTCCCTGTGAATATAACTGTCCCGTTTTCATCCCAACTCAGAAGCGTATCGCCCTGCTCCGTCAGGGAAAAATACAGGAGGCTCTGGAACTTGTTCTGGACTACAGCCCCTTCCCCGCTTCCGTGTGCGGACAGGTATGTCCCAACCTGTGTCAGGACATATGCTCCCGTAAAAAAGTCGACATCCCCGTTAAGATAAAAGAGCTGGGTCAGCTCAGCAGAAAAGCAGAGGCAAAGGGATTTGACGTGCCTCAGCGCAAAGAGAAGGTGGCTGTTATCGGCTCAGGCTCAGCGGGACTCACCGCCGCATGGCACCTGCGCAAATTCGGCTATCAGGTGGATGTCATAGAGCAGGATTCCGTCATCGGCGGAAAACTGAAACAGGTAATCCCAAACGAACGTCTGGCTCAGGATATTCTGGAAACAGAGATCAAACGTATTCTGGATAAAGGCGTTAACGTTAAAACCAATGCAAAAGTGGATAAAGACCTCTTCACAAACCTTGTGAATGACTATTCAGCGGTTATCGTGGCTGTGGGCGCTCATGTGCCTGTGGTTATCCCCTTTGCGGGACACGAGAGACTGGTTAAGGGTCTGGACTTCCTCAAAGCCGTTAACAAAGGCGAGAAGCCGAAAGTGGGCGAAAAAGTCGTTGTTATCGGAGCAGGAAACGCCGCTATGGACGTTGTGCTCGGAGCTTATGAAATGGGAGCCAAAGAGGTTACCGCTATAGATATCCAGAAACCCGCCGCCTTTGAGCATGAGATGGATCATGCGAAAAGCCTCGGAGCGAAGATACTGTGGCCGGTATTCACAGACAAGATAACAGAAAAAGGCGTTCACACAAAGAACGGCGATCTGATAGAAGCCGACACAGTGATAATCGCCATCGGCGACCGCCCCGATTTCTCATTCATGGACAGATCATGGATGGATGAAAAAGGTCAGGTGAAGATGAACGAGTATCTTCAGTGCGCTGCCAACGAAAAAGTATTTATTACAGGCGACGCTATTAAACAGGGTCTGTTCACACACGCTCTGGGAGATGGACGCAAAGCCGCCATCAATGTCGACAGAATGCTTAACGGACGCAAACTGGACGACTTCGCTAAAGCGCCCGTGATACCTCAGGACAAGGTGAAGGACGAATACTATCACCCCATGAACGCTCAGAAAGTGGCTGAAATGGAAGCTGAGGACGAGACCGGAAGATGTATGAGCTGCGGATTCTGCCGTGACTGTTCATTCTGTCTGGAAGTCTGCCCCGAGCAGGCCATCACCAGAAAAGAGATAGACGGCAAGTTCGAGTATGTGTCCAACCCGTCAAAATGTATCGGATGCGGCATCTGTGCCGGCGTATGCCCCTGCGGTGTATGGGCCATGTACGAGATGACCGAAAAATATATCGAAAGCTAAGTTGCGGCGGGTATATAAAATAATTAAGTAGGGCGGCATTTTACATGCCGCCTTTTTTACACCTTAAGGTTCTTTTCCACCTGAGCGACAATTTCATCATCCAAAGTATTAGTGCTTTTTTTCGCCAGCGTCTTAAGGATGCTCACGATCACCTTTGAAACGATCTTTTCTGTGAAAAAAGCATAGAACAGACTGCTGAACGCAGACACGAACGCTGTTGATAATACCGATATCATTATGCCACCTCCTCCCACTGACCTGTCTTCATCTGTTTTACATTGGTGCGGCTTCTTCTGCCGGACTGAGCAAACCATCTGCTGTGGATCATCTCCAGAGACGCGGCGTCATAATCTTTCTCCTCCAGACGCTTGAGAAAGTTTTTAAAACCTGAAAGCCCCTTCAGCCCAAGCTGATAGATCATATCAACAACAACAGCCTGTCTGGCGCTGTTCAGATTTTTGAAAAAACTGAAATCTTCAGCCTCTTTTGCGCACCTTTTCACATCACGCTCTAACAGACTTTCGGCCAGCTCTTTTGTGAAGCCATCCATAAGAATTTCAGTTGCGTCTTCTACCGAAAAGCCCCTGTCCTGATAGTTGTAACCGTAGCCGATTGTCCATTTGCCGGCGGTACACTGATAAGGAGTGTCTCGGTAACCTTCGTATTCCTTGATACGCTCTATAATTTTCTGCATGTTCCCTCCATGAAGATAGAGGCGGCACAGCCTGTGTGTCCGCCTCTGTTCCGTCTGTGCGCGGTATGTTCTTCATAAGCGGGATTATATAAAAATGTGAATCTGGATATGATGAATTGTGGTGAGGTCTGATAATAAAAAAGGCGGGGTAAAAACCCCGCCCTATAGGAAACTTATTTGTCTTCGATTGAACAATCGACTTTAGCAAGCTCTTTGTACAGCTTGAATCTCTGACGGGATTTCATGCTGGCGAACTCGACTATAGCATCCGCTTTGTCGGGGAACATCTTCTGTACTACACGGAATCTGTTCTCTGTAGCCATGAACTCTTTCAGAGTCATGGAAGGATCTTTGCTGTCCAGAGTCAGGGGGTTTTTGCCCTCTTCTCTCATAGCGGGGTTGAATCTGAACAGAGGCCAGTAGCCGGAAGCCACAGCTTTTCTCTGAGCGTCAACGCCTTCTGTCATACTGATACCGTGAGCGATACAGTGTGAGTAAGCGATGATGATAGAAGGTCCGTCGTGGGCTTCAGCCTCAACAAACGCTTTGATCACCTGAGCGGGGTTGGACAGAGCAACTCTGGCAACATATATGTGTCCGTATGTCATGCATATCATGGACAGGTCTTTCTTCTCAGCGGCTTTTCCGGAGAAGGCGAACTTCGCCTGAGCGCCGATAGGTGTTGATTTAGATGCCTGACCGCCTGTATTGGAGTACACTTCTGTATCCAGAACCAGAACGTTGATGTTCTCGTTGGATGCCAGAACGTGATCCAGACCGCCGTAACCGATGTCATACGCCCATCCGTCTCCGCCGACGATCCATACTGATTTTTTAACCAGATAGTCTGCCAGTGAGATCAGGTTTTTAGCGTCTGCTCCGCCTATTTTTTCCAGAGCGGCTTTCAGCTGAGCGATTCTGTTTCTCTGAGCCTCGATCTGGAGCTGATCTTTCTGCTCTGCTGTTTTGATCTCCTCAACAAGTTTCTTGTCGAGTTTATCTGCCAGTTTGTCCAGAAGCTCAGTAGCCTGAACTGTGAACTGGTCTACTGTCAGTCTCAGACCGTAACCGAACTCGGCGTTGTCCTCGAA
>DKFJ01000007.1:147572-357832 GCA_002452335.1 Deferribacteraceae bacterium UBA6799
TGGTGGGCAGGTTACCGCCGTAGATAGATGAACAGCCAGTGGCGTTAGCGATGAGCGCTCTGTCGCCGAAGAGCTGAGCCAGCAGTTTGATATAGGGAGTTTCGCCGCAGCCTGCGCATGCGCCGGAGAACTCGAACATATGGGGAGAAAGCTGTGAGCCTTTAAGGCTTGCTTTGTTGTATTTCTCATTAGGAAGCTCGGGCAGAGACAGGAAGAAGTCGAAGTTCTTCATCTCCTGCTCACGCAGAGGAAGCTGAGGAGCCATGTTGATAGCTTTGTGCTCGGGGTTTGTCTTGCTCTTGGCGGGGCAGTTGTATACACAAGCGCCGCAGCCTGTACAGTCCTCGGGAGCAACCTGAACAGTGAACTTCATGCCTTCGAACTCTTTGCCTTTTGCGTCCATTGATTTGAATGAAGCGGGAGCTTTCTTAAGCTCGGAAGCGTCATAAACCATAGTACGGATAGCGGCGTGGGGACATACGAATGAACAGATAGCGCACTGTATGCAGAGTTCGGAATCCCACTCAGGGATGTGAACAGCAATGTTGCGTTTCTCAAATTTCGCAGTTCCTGTGGGGAATGTACCATCGTTGGGAAGCTGACCTACGGATACTTCGTCTCCTCTCATGGCAACAAGCATGCTGGTTGTGCCTTTTACGAAGTCAGAAGCGTCTTTGTCTGTCACACAGTTGTTGATGAGGGGGAACTCAACAGAGCCGTCTGTGGCTTTGCCGCCCATACCGGGATATTTAACTTCCTGAAGACCGGTGGAGCCGGCGTCAACAGAGTCGTTGTTCATTTTTACGACTTTGTCGCCGTATCTGCCGTAAGTCTTCTTGTTAGCGCCTTTGATGGCTTCTGTCACAACATTGAAATCAACGATGTTGGAGATTTTGAAGAAGGCTGTCTGAAGGATTACGTTGTAGCGTGATCCCAGACCGATCTCTTCCGCCAGATCCACAGCGTTGATGGTGTAAACTTTTGCCTGTTTGGCTACTATCTGTTTCTGAACAACTTCGGGGATATGCTGCCAGATCTCGTCAGCTGTGTACTGGCTGTTGATCAGGAATGTTCCGTTGTTTTTCAGATATTTAAGCATGTCGTATTTCTCAAGGAATGAGAAGTTGTGGCATGCGACGAAATCTGCTTTCTGAACCAGATAGGAGCTTTTGATATCTCTTTTGCCGAATCTCAGGTGAGATGTAGTCATAGAGCCGGCTTTTTTAGAGTCGTAAACGAAGTAAGCCTGAACTGTGTTGTCTGTCAGGTCGCCGATGATCTTAGCGGAGTTTTTGTTAGCTCCCACTGTACCGTCTGAACCCAGTCCAAAGAACATAGCGTTGAAAACATCGTCCTGAGGAGTCAGCCAGTTTTCATCGTAGTTAAGGCTGAGGTTTGTAACGTCATCCTTGATACCTACGGTGAAGCCATTCATGGGCTCTTTAGCGTCGAGGTTGTCGAAAACAGCTTTAACCATAGCGGGAGTGAACTCTTTAGAGCCCAGACCGTAACGTCCGCCCACGATCACGGGGTAGCCGTTGAATTTATACAGTTTTTTCTGCATAGCTTCGCCGATGGCTGTACGGACATCAAGATACATAGGTTCGCCGATTGAGCCGGGCTCTTTTGTTCTGTCCAGAACCGCCATTTTCGAGCATGAAGCGGGGATAGCTTTTATGAAGTCCTCAAGGGGGAAAGGTCTGTAAAGTCTGATCTTGATAAGACCCACTTTTTCGCCGCAGGCGTTCATGTATGTAACAGCCTCTTCAGCGACATCAGCGCCTGAGCCCATGATTATAAGGACTTTTTCTGCGTCCGGAGCGCCGAAGTAGTCAACCAGGCTGTACTGACGGCCTGTCAGCTTTCCGAATTTATCCATCTGCTTTTTCATGATGGCGGGGAAATCCTGATAGAATTTATTGACGGTCTCTTTCGCCTGGAAGAATACGTCAGGGTTCTGTGATGTACCTTTTATAGTGGGAGTGTCAGGGTTGAGAGCTCTCTTTCTGTGGGCGATAACCAGATCGTCACAGATCATCTCTCTCATCTCTTCTTTAGTCAGCTCGATAGTTGTACGGAGCTCGTGAGATGTTCTGAATCCGTCGAAGAAGTGGAGAACGGGTACTCTGCCTTCCAGAGCCGCAGCCTGAGAAATAAGAGCGAAGTCCATAACTTCCTGAGGATTGTTGGATGCCAGCATGGACCATCCTGTCTGACGGCATGCCATAACGTCTGAATGGTCGCCGAAGATAGAAAGAGCATGTGTGGCAAGGGCACGGGCTGAAACATGGAACACTGTGGGTGTCAGTTCGCCCGCTATCTTATACATATTAGGGATCATCAGAAGAAGACCCTGTGAAGCTGTAAATGTAGTAGTAAGAGCACCTGCTGAAAGCGCGCCGTGAACTGCTCCTGACGCTCCTCCTTCAGACTGAAGTTCAACGACCTTAGGAACACTGCCCCAGATGTTCTTTTCGCCCACTGCGGACTTTTCATCAGAAATCTCTCCCATTACGGATGAGGGTGTGATAGGATAGATAGCGATTACTTCGTTCGTTGCGTGTGCGACATGGGCGGCGGCGGTGTTGCCGTCGATGATAACTTTTTTGTTTTTCGACATACCATTCACTCCTTATTAGTTTTAAAAATAAGTTTTAATCTTATTTGATGTAATTAAAAGTTAAAAGACCGTTTTACTATACATATTTTCAATATCTCAGTCAACTAGATTTCTTGTTTTCAACAACAGAGTAATGATATATAATCTTTTTTATGAGAAAGACTATAGAGAGCACCGGACAGAAAGCTATTGATTCCATGCGGTTTTTTGCCGGATACTTTGCCTTTACTGTCGCGTTTTTCAAAGGGTGTTTTAATCCGCATATTTTTTACCCGTCGGTCAAGCTGGTCTTCCGCAGACAGATATATTTTACGGGTGTTCAGATACTGCCCACCTTCTCTTTCGTGTCGCTGGCTCTGGGGCTGGCTTTGGTGGGAGGACTCACTAAATTCATGGTTCAGTTCGGAGCGGAATCCGCAGTGGGAAGCGTGCTGGTCACCACCACCGTAAAAGAGCTGGCTCCGCTGGTCACAGCCATACTTCTGACACTCAGAACATCCACCGCTGTCACAGCCGAAATAGCCCTGATGAAGATGAACCGTGAGATAGAAACCCTGAAGTCTCTGTCCATAGACCCTTTCGTATATCTGTATATCCCCAGAATACTCTCCGGAGTTATATGTATGGCAGCCCTGTCCATCATATTTGTTTACATTTCTATTTTGGGCGGATATCTGATTCTTAGTTTTAATCTGAATATATCATTTGATTTTCTAATAGGAACTATTTTTGACGCGTTCACTTTTAACATTGTATTAGTTTTTTTTATAAAGCTAATACTTCTCGGATATTTTCTGATGTCTATCCCCATCTATACCGCTCTGCAAGTGGGCAACGCGGTAACGGAAATTCCTATAGCCCTGCTTAAAGGAATGTTCCGTCTTTTTTACGCCATTATAATAGTGGAGATCATCGGAGTGATATTATGAGCAAGTACCTTATATATTACGAACACGAAGACACTGCCGACGCATGGATGAGCACGCTGCTCCGCTATGCTGTTCAGAAAAGACTGGGCATAGTCTCCGGCTCTTTCCCCATCATAGGCAATCTCTCCGTCATAGAAAACATTCTGCTGCCGGCGGCATATCATCACAAAACCAGCTATGAGAACGGCGAAAAAGCCATCATCAAAGATCTCAGAAAGTTCAATATCGAGCACCATCTGCACTCCAGAAGCAACCAATTGAACAATTTTGAACGATTCATTGTTAAATTTCTTCAGGTGAAATATCTGGAACCGGACTGGACTGTTTTCTTCAACCCCAGAAGGATGTTCATAGCCGAGTATGAGGAGCAGTTTCATCAATTTTTACGCTGTGAAGATCTGAAAAAATCGGTTATCATAGAACATGAAAAACACAGATACCTCTTCGAGGATATGAACGATTACATTGAAAAGGATTTTGACCTATGGGCGACCCAAGATTTAAACATATAGAATTCAAAGTCGGCATATTCATCTTTGCCGCCATGATACTCATTCTGGCTTTTCTGACCGGATTTCTTATCCAGCAGAATTTTTTCTCGTCAAAGGTAAAGGTTATATTCATATCCGAATCCGGCGAAGGGCTTTCTAAAAGCATGCCTGTGATGTATTCCGGCTTTCAGATAGCCAGAGTATACAGCATAGAGCTGCGGGACGACGGTCTGGTGGAGCTGAGAGCGAAAATCCCCGTTAGATACAAAAAATGGGTCAAACCTCAGTCAGACGCCAAGATTCAGGCGCAGGGCGTCATAGGCGCCAACTCCATCGTGCTCTCCGGCGGGCTGGAGTCTCCGGAAGAGATACATGACGGACAGACATATAAGCTGACCCGTGAACAGGCGATAGCCGACCTGATAAAGAAATTCGAGCCCATGCTGGATAATGTTAAACATATTCTGGAGAACGTGGACAATGTTACAGCCTCCGTGTCCAATAAGAAGCAGAGCATAGAAGAGCTTCTGGGCGGGCTGGGCGATCTGGGCAGCGATGTTTCGAAGAAAGAGGGTTCCGTGGGATTCCTCACACGCTCAGACTATCTGAAAAACGAGGTTCAGGCCATCATGACCAAGATACAGGTGGCTCAGGACAACCTGATAGAAATCACAAAAAAAGTGGACACAGCCGTTGCCGGTGTTAACGACAGAGTCACCGAGGCGAAACCAGCCATAGCCGATCTGGATAAAGGCATAATAGCCATCAAGGAAGGCGCCGAAGATATAGGCAAACTGGCGCAGAACATAAACAAAACAGTGGATAAACTGCAAAAGACAGTGAACAACTCCAACAAGATATCAACGGATGTCGCCGATTCCACTACCGATCTGAAAGCTCTCAGAAAGCAGACAGACGACATACTGAACACATCCAACAGGATTCTGCTGAATATGGAAGAGAAATGGCCTTTCAACGGATCAGACACCATAAAAGCGGATGAAAAGGTAAAACTGCCATGAGAAAACTAATAATATTAACAGCCGCAGCCCTGCTGGTATTCTCATGCGGCTCAAAACAGAAAAGTGCCCCGGACTTTCTCTATGGAAGCAAACTATACAGCCAGTTTCAGATGTATTACCTGAAAGGCGACGCAAAACTGGCAGACTATAACTTCTATAAATCCGAAGCGCAGTTCATGAAAGTGGACAGCGTGTGCAACCTTTCCCGCATATTTATAGGACGCTTTGTGATACAGGAGACGGGAGAAGACACCGCCTCTCTGGAAGTGGCTAAAAAATATGCAGAAGCCGGCAGGTGCTCCGAGGAAAACAACATCATAGCCTATCTGGAAAACAAAGATTTCGACAAAGACAAGCTGACAGAGCCATACAGCACTATCAATAAGTTATCTCTCAAGGAGATGGCGTCCGCAGATGTAAACTCTTACTTTGATGATGTCACCAAAACAAGGCTATTGAGAAAAGCATCGATTAATTATATAATGCAAAATCCTGCGCTTTCCGAAGAGATCGCCCAGAAGGCCATCGCAATAGACAAGCTCAACGGATGGTCGCTTAACATACTGCGGGATTTGATTATTATCAAAGAAGCACGTTTAAAGCAGAACAAAGAAGTCAAGGATATCGAAACACGGATACAGCTGATCAAAACTCAGCTGATTAAAAAATAGCCATATTGTGGCTAATTTTTAATCATAGAGCCAAAACACTGGGTATTGAAATCCCTTTTATAATGGGGTTTGGAGTTTGGCATGCTGATTGCTCCTATCCATGTGCTCATAACGGAGGTATAAGGTGAAAAAGATTGAAGCCGTCATCAAACCGTTCAAACTTGACGACGTAAAAGAAAAACTGACTGAAATCGGGATCAGAGGCATAACCATCAGCGAAGTAAAAGGTTTCGGTAGACAAAAAGGTCACACCGAGCTATACAGAGGCGCTGAATACGTTATCGATTTCATTCCTAAGATAAAAGTAGAGGTTGTTGTTTCTGACGAACTCGTGGCTCAGGCAGTGGAAGTTATCCAGGAAGCCGCAAAAACAGGCAGAATCGGCGACGGCAAAATTTTTATCTTCTCCATAGATGAAGTTATCCGTATCCGTACAGGCGAAACAGGCGAAAACGCACTTTAATCCGTATACATATATTCAGGAGGCATTATGACACCGAAAGATGTTCTTAAGATGATTAAAGAGAACGGTATTAAAATGGTTGACATGAAGTTCGTGGATTTCCTCGGCACATGGCAGCACACAACTATCCCCGCTCACATGGTTGACGAAGATTTCTTCGAAAACGGCATGGGCTTCGATGGTTCTTCTATCAGAGGATGGCAGGCGATCAATAACTCAGACATGATTATGGTTCCGGATCCCTCTACTGCTAAAATAGATCCTTTTGCTCAGATTCCTGTTCTTTACATGATCTGCAACATTTTCGATCCTATCAGCAAAGAGCCCTACTCAAGAGACCCCAGAAACATCGCTAAAAAAGCTGTTAAATATCTTCAGTCTACAGGTATCGCTGACACAGCATACTTCGGACCTGAAGCTGAGTTTTTCATCTTCGACAACATTCAGTTCGACTATACAAGAAACTCAGGCTACTTCTTCATCGATTCAGAAGAAGGCGACTGGAACACAGGCGCTGACGGCAAAAACCTCGGATACAAAGTTGCCAACAAAGGCGGCTATTTCCCCGCTCCCCCCACAGACAGCCTGTGGGACATCCGTAACGAAATGGTTATGACCATGGAGTCTCTGGGACTCGTTATCGAAAACTCTCACCACGAAGTTGCCACAGGCGGCCAGTGCGAGATCGATATGAAATTCCAGGACATGCTGACAATGGCTGATCAGCTTATGACATACAAATATGTTGTAAGAAACGTTGCCGTTGCTCACGGTCAGACTGCTACATTCATGCCCAAACCCCTCCACGGAGACAACGGTTCAGGTATGCACGTTCACCAGTCACTGTGGAAAGATGGTAAACCTCTGTTCGCAGGCGAGAACTATGCCGGACTTTCCGAAATGGCTCTCTACTACATCGGCGGTATCATCAAGCACGCTCACACCATAGCTGCTTTCACAAACCCCACAACTAACTCATACAAGAGACTTGTACCCGGATTCGAAGCTCCCGTTTCTCTGGCTTACTCCTCCAGAAACAGATCTGCTTCTATCAGAATCCCCATGTACTCACCCTCTCCTAAGGCTAAACGCGTTGAGATCAGATTCCCTGATCCTCTTTGCAACCCCTACATGGCGTTCTCCGTTATGCTGCTTGCCGGTCTTGACGGTATCCAGAACAAAATCGATCCGGGCGAGCCTATGGATAAAAACCTGTATGACCTCGATCCTATCGAGCTGTCTGCTATTCCTCAGATGCCTTCTTCACTGGCGCAGTCTATCAACGCTCTTGAAAAAGACCACGACTTCCTGCTTAAAGGCGATGTCTTCACAGAAGACGCTATTGCAAGCTGGATCGAATATAAAAGAGCTAACGAGATCTCCGCTATCGACAGCAGACCTCACCCCTACGAGTTCAAACTCTACTTCGACGCTTAATAAGCGGACAGGTAAACATATTAAAAAAGGCGGACTTAATAGTCCGCCTTTTTTTTCAATATATCTGCATGCCTTCTTCTATCTGTTCATATGCCGACACGTCCTCAACATCCGGCGCCTTTACCCGCTCCACCACAAAACTGCGTTTTTTGCTCAGCTTTATCGTCTCGAAAGGATTGCGGTAGCTGACAGACGGAAGCTGAACACAGAAACTGTATGAAACCTTGTCTCCGTCCACAGTCTTTATATATCCGTTCTCAGTGATGGTTTCGCCGTCTTTCAACATCAGAGCGCCATTGCGTCTTCTGGAGGCGGCAGACTGAAACCTGTTCTTATACACGAACGAACAGTAATTCACATCCAGAGACAGACCGGCGTCTTTAGAATATTTCATCAGACTGAGAGCCGTCAGCTCGGATTCCAGCACAGCCACCTTATCTCCGTGCAGGTATGTATAGTTTCGTTCCATCAGTTTTTCAAAATTATATGGAGTCAGCCTCAGCTGATGCAGGTTCAGGTGTTTCACGCCCAGCCCGCTCAGCTCACGCATTATGCTTTTCATCCGTTCCGCCTCTTCCGGAACAGCCGGAACCTCCACAGTTACAGTGTCTATGATTCCGCAGGCTTTGCTGAGGTGTTCCGTTGTATATCCGTCCGCGCCTATATCAAACCGGATCTCGTTCAGCCCGGCTTCTTTCAGGCTGCTGATTATCTCGTCAGTCACCAGAGTTCCGTTGGTATACATCCAGATATACATAGCTGGAAACGCCTTTCTGACCGCTCTTATATACGACAGCGTAAGTTTCGGTGTCAGAAGAGGCTCGCCTCCGCTGATGCTCACGCCTGTGAATCCGTATTTTTTCAAATATGCGGTATACTCCTCAGGAGAAACAAAAGAGATGGAGTTGGTGGTGGGCATACAGTTTTCGTCCTGCGGTGCGGGACAATAGAAGCATTTGCAGTTGCATTTTCCGTTGATGAACAGACACGACCATCCGCCCTCGGAACATATCCTGCAACCGTTTGATATCCGGTCATAGTCTGCCTTGGTACCCTTGGCTCCCCAGCTTACTTTTCCTTCCAGCTCCTTCAGCAGTTCCGCTCTCTGCTTCTGAGCTGTCTGCCTGTCCTCTTCACGCAGGAAATTTATCCTGTCATATCTTTCGCCGTACTCTTTTTTATTCTGCTCTGTGTATCTGTCCATTTGCTCTCCTGGCATGGACTATATCGCATACAGAACTGTAAATAAACAGCTAAGTTATTGTAAATAAATAATATCTATACATACATATTATATACATACGTTAATATAATTCTCAAATATCCGTAAATACAACCGTCCGGTCAGGATTCATACTGATAGCTTATTAGGCCCGTTCACGGAGGACGAAACCAGTCTGTATACCTCCGCCGCCAGCAGGACAGTCAGCCCCAGCCCCATGACCCACAGCCAGTCGGTCATGGTCATGGACGATGTATAGAACGTCTCCTGAGCGGAAGGCAGATAAACAATGATAAACTGCACGGCAAATGTCAGCACCCATACCAGTGTCAGAGTGTTATTATCCAGATAATTCTTGCGGAATATAGACACCGAAGTGTCTCTGAAATTGAATATGTGCATCATCTCAAAAACTATCAGACCCACAAAAGCGGCGCTCCTCGCCTCTGTCTCGGGTTCTCCAATATAGAGCAGATACCAGAATATTCCCACTGTAAGCCCGCCTATCCATACGCCGAGACTCAGCAGGAAAAGCATAACATCTTTAGACAATATAGCCGCTTTCGGATCTCTGGGAGGAGTAAGCATACTGTTCTTCACAGCCGGATCAGTTCCCAGCGCCAGCGCCAGAAGTCCGTCCGTGGCAAGGTTGATCCAGAGTATCTGAACAGCGAAGAGTATCACAGGCAGATCGAGAAGCATAGCGGCGAGGATTGTCACTATCTCGCCGAAATTGGCTGACAACAGATATCTGGCGACCTTCTGAACATTCTCATATTGTCTGCGCCCCTCTTCCACCCCGTCTATGATGCTGGAAAAATTATCATCCACCAGAATCATGTCTGAGGCATCCTTAGCAACATCTGTCCCCTTGATCCCCATGGCTATACCGACATCAGCTTTTTTCAGCGCCGGAGCGTCATTCACCCCGTCGCCTGTCATGGCGACCACACGCCCCATATCCTGAAGCGTCTCTACTATCCGGTATTTATGCTCCGGAGCAACACGGGCAAATATTCTGCATTTTTCCAGCGCTCGACGGAACTGCGGAGCGTCCATCTTATCCAGATCTGTTCCTGTGAGTACCTTGTCAGAGATAATACCTATCTCACGACCTATAGATCTGGCTGTGACAGGCGAATCGCCCGTCACCATGACAACATCTATCCCCGCCTGATAGGACCTGCTCACGGCGGCTGGAACTTCCGCTCTGGGAGCGTCTGATATGCACACGAACCCCAGAAACACCAGCCCGCTCTCCAATATAGCGTCGTCAGCGTCAATGTTTCCAGGCTGAGCGCTGGCTATGGCGAGTATCCTGAGTCCGTCCGCAGCCAGACTGTCATATGTTTTGTTCAGCGATTCTATGAGCTGTTTATTCATGGGAATTTTCCAGCCGTCGGACAGCATATAAGCGCTGCTGTGCAGGATTCGTTCCGGCGCTCCTTTGGCATAGAGAAAATATCTGTTTTCGTATCCGTATATGGATGTCATCCTCTTTCTGGATGATGTGAACCCTATCTCCTTCACCAGTTTCATTCCGTTCTTTATGTTGCCCGCCTCTATCCCCGCCTTCATACCCATGCACACCAGCGATCCTTCGGTGGGGTCTCCCACAGGCATATATCTGTCGTTCTGACAGCTCAGAACGGCACGGTTGCACAGCACAGAGGCGGTGATCAGCTCCACCAGTCCGTCCGACATCAGCGGGTCTATCTTCTCTCCGTTCAGCATAAAATCACCCGCCGGCTCATATCCCGAACCGGTGACTTCATATATCTTTCCGCTCATGTATATCTTTCTGACGGACATCTCGTTCTGCGTGAGTGTGCCTGTTTTGTCCGTGCATATCACAGATACCTCGCCCAGTGTCTCTGTGGCGGAGAGATTGCGTATCAGGCAGTTCTTCTTCACCATGCTTCTGACACCCAGAGCCAGAGTGATGGTGACCACAGCCGGAAGCCCCTCCGGAATAACAGCCACTGCCAGCGAAACAGCCAGAATAAACATCTCGAACAAACCCCTCTGCTGAACCAGCCCCAGAACAAATATTCCGAAAGCTATCCCCAGAGAGATATAGCCGAGTTTGCGCCCCAGCCTGTCCAGCTTGATCTTGAGCCGTGTGTCCTCACTGCCCATGCTCTGCGTCAGCCCGGCTATCCTGCCGAACTCGGTGCTCATCCCCGTCTCGGTGACAACACCCATGCCTCGTCCGGCGGCGACTGTAGTACCCATGTAGGCTATGTTCTGCCTCTCCGCCAGAGGAGTTTCTTTTGCGCATACGGTCACTGTTTTTGGCACTGGCAGAGATTCTCCGGTCAGAGCGGACTGATCCAGCCGAAGGTCAATGGACTCAATGATATACACATCAGCGGGAACCTTTGCCCCCATTTCCAGCAGAACCACGTCTCCCGGAACTATCAGCTCGGAATCTATCAGACTGATCACTCCGTCACGCATCACCTTGCTCTTCAGAGACAGAAGCCGCCTGAGTGATTTTATGGATTTTTCCGCTTTTATCTCCAGATAGAACCCCAGAAGAGCGTTAAAAATGACGATGGCAAATATGGCGCAGGCATCTGTGACCTCACCCAGGAGAGCCGATACGACGGCGGCGAAGAGCAGTATGATTATCAGAACGCTTTTGAACTGTTCCAGCAGAGTCTGCCACCTGCTCTGTCCTTTCTGTTCAGACAGTCTGTTTTTTCCGTGGGTATTCAGAAGATCCTTAACGACTGGGGACGAGAGCCCTTCAGCAGACGTGTTGAGCCGTTCCAGAACCTCTTTCATTTCTGTGTCATGGAACATGTCGCTACCCGCTTTTTCTTAAAGTATACACCTGTTAACAAATATTGGCTTCATAGATAACTAAATTCATCTGAAACAACAATACTGCATTGTTAATATATTAACAAAACAACAATCATTCTGTTTGATTTTTCTAAATATATATTTATAATTATATGGTTAATATTATAAGGAGATACCTCATGAATAAAACTTGCTTTATAATTTCACCCATTGGTCCAAAGGATTCTGATATTAGAAAGAAAGCTGACGACCTTTTAGAACTTATTATTAAACCTTCATTACAAATTTTTGATTTTACTGTAACTAGAGCTGACCAAATCCAAAGACCTACTGTAATTACATCGGATATTATCAAAAATGTCCAAATGGCTGACCTATGTATTATTGACCTCACAGATAATAATCCGAACGTATTTTATGAATGCGGCAGAAGACATGAGAATGGAAAACCATTTATTCAATTAGTTGAAGAAAATAATGACCTCCCTTTTGATGTCGCAGGAATACGTACAATAACATATAGCTTATCTACACCTCATAGTGTCAATAAGGCTGTTAAAGAAATTCAGTCATTTATTACTGAAATTATTACAAATGATTTTCAGGAAAAATCTCCAGGAGATTCTCTAACATCAATAGCTGGAACATTAGAAAGAATTGAAAGAAAAATTAATACGCTTAATATGAATAAATCAGCAAATGTCAACATTACCAAAACTAAAGGTTCTAAGACATCAATAATCGATAGTTTGGAGTTACAGGCAAACCCGCTTAAAGCATTCAAAAATGCATTTCAGAATGGTGACCTTCTTGGCATGAGGCAGACACTTCCACTTCTTATAGATACAGAAGGATACACACATGATACAGTTCTTTCCATGGCTCTGCTTGTTTCAGTAGGGGATCAATTTGCTAAAAATATGCTGATGACATTCATCACTGGGACAGATTTTAAAGATATTGACAATGAAATTTTATTTACATCGTTATTGTCACTAGAAAAATTCTATGTACAAAGAGATGAAGAATCACAAGCTGTATCTGAACTAATTCCTCTAATTGAAAATGCCATAAACTATAAGAAGTATAACGATAAGTATACTGCACAGCTTCTGAATTCAATTCAAAAAATATACTATGGTACACAAAATTATGATAAAGCATATACAATAATTGAAAAAATATTAGACTTAATGCCGAACGAACCTGGTTATTATTATAATGCGTCTCTGATTTGTGACAAATTATCTAAGAGTACCAAAGCAAAAGAACATATTGACAGGTGTTTAGCGTTGCAAGATGAGTTTGACTCCGACCACTATAAACATGCTCTACTCATTAACTATAAGCTAAGAGATTATAACCGTGTTAAAGAACTTTTTAATGAGTTTTGGACTGGTAATGAGGAAGACGCTCAGAGCTTCCTGGAAGACAACGATGAGTTAAGACAAGCTTTTATATAATTTCTATTATTAGCGACTTGCCTCATTTCATAAGGTAAGTCGCTACCCGCTTTTTCTTAAAGTATACACCTGTTAACATACGAAACACACTAAAAGGCTGGAAAAATCCGCTGAGCTTGCCATAGAAACAAACCTGTGATAATTTTGAGATTAATCATCTACAGAGGCTGACATGAAAACATATATCATAAATTTTTCTCCCACAGGCACCACAAAGGCGGTTCTGGAAAGCATAGCGGAAGGTATGGGAAACGAAACCACCCTTTATGACATTACTCCGGCGGACAGCTCTGTTTCAGCAGAAATAACTGACGGTATAGCGCTGTTCGGTGTTCCTGTGTATGCCGGCAGAGTGCCTCTGATATGCGCGGAGAGAATGAAGAATATAACATCTGACGGTGCGCCGGCTGTAGTCGTCGCTGTCTACGGCAACAGAGCCTATGAAGACGCTCTGGTGGAGCTTAGGGATATTGTATCCGATGCCGGGTTCTCTGTTGTCGCCGGAGGAGCTTTCATCGGCGAGCACTCCTATTCTTCCGCCGAAAAACCTGTGGCGCAGGGAAGACCCGACAGCGCTGACAGACAGTGTGCGAAGGATTTCGGTTCTATGGTTATGAAAAAGATCCTCTCCGGCATAACACAGACGCCTGAGATGAATGGCAATGTGCCTTATAAAGAAAGAATGGGGATAAAGGGCGCGACCCCCCAGACAAAAACAGAACTATGCGGTTCCTGCGGAACATGCACCGATGTCTGCCCCACGGACGCCATCACTATAGACAGCACCTCTTCTTCTGATGTCGAAAAATGTATCATGTGCTGTGCCTGTGTCAAAGAATGTCCGGCAGACGCCAGATACATCGCCCATCAGGGGATACTGGAACGCATCGACATGCTCTATAAAAACTGTTCCGCCAGAAAAGAACCTGAATTATTTATTTAACCTCAAAGAGCGCCTGCCCAGCTCTTCACAGGTTTTGCGAATGAACGGTTCACATCATTCCGGCTGAACTCAATACCGTAAAATTTCTGATAAAACTCCTCCGCCTCCGCCATGATGTCGAAGCTGAAAACATCCGGATGCAGACAGTTAGCTATGTGCATCAACCCCAGAATCCATCTGGGACTGCCGAAATCGAAGCAAGGAGCTGGATGATTGTATATCCTTCTGTTTGCAACGGCGCTTACGCTGATGCCCAGACCGGTGCAGGATGCGTAAAAATCATCCAGCGTGCTGTGCATGAAGGACGATATAAATATCACGTCCGGATTCAGTCCGTTCAGTCTTTCGGCGGTTATCTTCATGCCGGGTCTGCCTGAGCACCCCAGAGTGTTGTTTATGCTTATCCCGCCCGCCATCTCTACCAGCGAGTTCTCCAGCCTGCCGTCTTCCAGAGCGAACAGAGGGCTGCTCATGACATAATAAACTGACGGTCTTTTTAGCCCTTCCAGACGGGACGATATGGACACTATTCTGTCTTTCATATGCTTAATCAGATCAGAAGCCCCGCTATCGTGTCCGGTCATTTTTCCGAAACGGGCTATTTGTTTGGTATAGTTTTCAAAATCCTGAATATTGCCGTGGAGCCTCTGCAACCCGCCGCCCTGAAGAACTTCTTCCCAGCATTTCACTATCTGCTTTCTGTCTCTGACACCTATTGCAGCCAGAGTGCCTTCTATTATCTCCAGTGCTCTCGTGAAGGGGTATCCACCCTCGAAATCATTCTCATTATATGTCTTTTCAGACATAGTACCTTTTATATTCAGCTCATATCCGCATCCAGGGCAGTGTCTTTCATCCGCCGCAATTTCTGCCCTGCGCAGCTTAGACCCCATTGGTCCGTAAAAATCTCTTTCATATATCAGTTTTCCGCATTGCGGACAGTAGGTGTTGATACAGTCTGTTCCGGGAGAATTGAAAAGATAAACATAATCCAGTTTTTCATACGTCTGTCTGCACACTCTCTCTGATTCCGCTATAGTTGGTTCTTCTGAGATATCCGCGTCATCCAGAGGGATGAAACGCATGATCTGAAGTGGAATCTCTTTCGATATAGCGGCGATTGTATCCGCTATTTCATACACTTTTTCATCCTCCCCTTTTTTGTGCATGCATGCCGCCTCCACATGGATACCTTTTTCATAGAATCTGCGGATGTTTCTGACAACAGGCGCATAGCCCGGAGCGCCGCAGCTTCTGTAATCCTCGTCTGACAGCCCTTTTATGCCGATATTGATAAAATCAAGATACGGCGATATCTCGTTGAGCGAGTGTTCGGTAAAATATCCGTTGGAAGAACAGCCCACCAGAAGCCCGTTATGCCTGGCTATTCTGGCGATCTCCAGAAAGGTATAGAAAGAAGCCAGCGGATCATTCATCAGAAAGACTATCCCGATGCAGTCTTCCTGAATTGCTCTCGCCGCTATCTGCTGAGGAGTCAGCTTTTGCAGGGCATTGCTCTCCGGATCAACCTCTTTTGCCACCACCGTGGCTACACAGCCTGAGCAGTCGAAGTTGCATCCGGAAGTGCTGATCTGCAGGAACTTTGCCTTAGGATAGAAATTCATCACAGGCATTGTTTCTGCCGATATGGGGCAAACCACCAGATAGCTGTCCGGAAACAGCTCCATGATAGTGCCGTTCTCGTTTATATACCTGTTGCAGGAGCCTGCCGCGCCCTCTTTTATACTGCATCCTATCTCGCATATATTACATTTCATTTCTGTATCCTCGGCTGTTTTTCATATAGTCTGAAATACTGAAATATTTGTCAATACAGCTATTTTTGATAATTTATCCGGAATAACGCACAAACTAACGGCGCGCATCCATAACCGCCTTTCTTTTATGCTCACCGCATAAGTTCGCATGTTAACCGATATAACGCATCAAACATCCGCCGGAGCATATGTTTCATATATACTTCTTTCATATTTGTAATATTTAGGATAATATGACGTATCTATCAGGAGAGTTTTTTGAACACAATATTAAGAGAGGTTCTGTTCCTCATCACTATCATCAACCCCATCGCCCTGTTTCTGTATCTGGCTCCCGTCAGAAACGATCTCAGCGAAAGAGATTTCATAAAAGTAGTTATCAAGGCCACCATAATATCATTGATAATAAATCTGTTTTTCACATTCACAGGAGAATCGCTCTTTTCCGCCGTTTTGAAGATCAACTTCAACTCATTCCGCATTTTCGGCGGCATGGTTCTCTTCAGCATGTCGCTTCTGTCCATCATACATGGACAGAAAATGATGATCACCTTCAGAGGCAATCTGGATGATCTCGCTTCTGAGATAGCTCTGCCGTTCATGACCGGTGTCGGCACCATATCCGTGTGCGTGCTGATAGGCAGCCATATGAGCATATTGGAATCCGCTGCGGTCAATGTTCTTGCCATGCTGCTCACACTCGCCGTTATTCTGGCGCTTTTCTGGATGAGATATCACATCAGATCAAAACACCTGACTGTGGCGTTCGACAAGGTTCTGGGGATTCTCATCAGGCTCAACGGGTTTGTAATGGGTTCTTTCGGCGTTGACATGATAAGATCCGGCGTGCTCAACATAATCAGCGCTTACAAAGGCTGAAAAAAAGTATTATAATTATTCTAATCTAACCAAATACATATGTGCGTTTAAAATAAAGATGGAAACTAAAAATGGCGTAAGTGATTGATAGTCGCTTACGCCTTTTCTGTTTTTTACAAAGTTGGAAACTAACAACAATATTTAGATACATAATCAATAAAGTAATGGACATAATAACCAGTCAAGAATCCATAACCTCTTCAATATTATGGTATAGTTAAGGCTTTTTATACATAGAAACAATTTCTTTATGTAGTTTCACAACATTACAAAAATATTCGTTAACATCTAAAGGATTACCATAAGGGCTTTCATTGGCATTCCTAACCATGCACATCGTACAATACTCTTTTGAATCGCATTTGATACATAAAGGAAAGTCATGTTTGCGTAATTCTCTTAAATATTGAACTTTCTTAGAATTATTCCAAATTTCATGTAGATGAGTTTCATACAAATTACCAAGAATAAAGCTTTGCCAACCAACACATGGATACACCATTCCATTATCTGCTACGCAAAGAGAAGAATCGCAAACAGTACAAACAAAATCATCTGATTTAAACTCTTTTTTCTTTTCAGCTTCTTTTTCTATTTCTTCTAAATAATTAATATTATTTTTTATTTTATTCTCTAAAACATCTCTAATTTCATTAATAGATAAGCGGCAATCTAAATTTTTTAGCACATGATCATATTGTGCTATTATTATGTAATCGTTATTCACATTAACATTATGCTTTTTAGCCCATTTAATAACATCATCATAGCAATTTTTATTCTGCTTCATTATCGGGCAACTTATTTGCATAGGGATGTTATTTTCAAGCAACTTATATATTGCATCAATTGTTTTTTCATAACTTCCTTTAACTTGAGTTATTTGGTCATGAATATCTGCATTCATTGAGTAAAGTGAAACTTGAACACTTAAAAGGGAGTACCCCTTCATTTCTTCTAATATTTCGTCATTGACCAATGTTAAATTGCTAAGAATGTTTACTGAAAAATTATATTCTTTAATTTTCCTCAAGAAATCACAAAAATCATTGTGTAACATAGGCTCACCACCACTTAGCGTTAAGTGTAATAGCCTCATGTCTTTACATTGATCTAAAATATTATAAAAAAGATTTGAATCTATCCAGCTTATCTTGTTCTCATGTGGAATATAACAATGGATACACTTTTCATTACATATGCTATTAATTTCTATATGTAAACTTGTCAGCTGCGGCTTACCATTAAAATGCTCAGTTAAAAAATCCTTTGTAGTTTTACTTTGACGTGAAATAAAGGGAGAAGAGTTTTGTTTTATATTAATTTGTTCAGATTTTTTATACGAAAATTTCGTATCTTTGTCTTCACACTCCTGAATTGTCTTACCTGATACTATAAAACCACCTTGTTCAAGTATGAAGTAAAAATCTTTTGCATCTTTTTCAATCGTTGTTATGTCAGCATCAGTGAATATATTACTTATTTCTTTTACAAGTTCATTGAAATTCTGTGGTTTATTATCTAAAACTGAAAAAAATACAGACCCACTTTCAGACAATATTTTATCACCGATGTAATTTTCATTATCATCGATTTTTACATATCCATAATTACGATTATCTGTTATATATCCAAAAGAATCATAGTTTCTAAATATAACGTAAGATTTTCTCTTCAAAAACATAATCATTACCTTGTTATACTTGGTTATAATCCCCGGCCAAGCCGGGGATATTCTTTCTCTTAACTTCCACCAGGGCCTGGCGGATTACACGGTCTTCCACTAGGCTTAGAGTTACATTTTGCCATCTGCTCTGTGCCTTCTGCCACAATAACAGGTTTTTTGTAAACCATAAGCTAACCTCCTTATTAATTTTAACAACAATGGGAACAATTAGTTTACATGAACAAAATCAACTAAAATCTATAATATGCGTGTGCATTTAACATTTTTGTTTTACATAGTTAAATATTATCATAGAGGCACTACTTATGCAATTCGTATATTGCACAATATTGCAACATTATCATTATAAAAGCAGAATTGATTCACATATAAAACCCATTGTAAGGCTCCCTTTATTATTGCCAAACTAGCATAGAGTTTTTTACATTATTTCCGCATGTTCCATCGGTGTCAGTTGTTCAAAGATTCATGTGATCTTTCATTGTTGTATTCGTCAATCCATGCCCCAGTTTTTGCTCTCACATCTGACAAACTATCAAACACATAGAAATCCAGAATCTCATTACGATAAGTTCTGTTGAACCTTTCGATGTACGAATTCTGGAATGGCTTGCCTAGCTGTATAAACTCAAGTTCAACATCATGCTCTTCAGACCATTCAAGCAGATAAAAATATCCGGATTCATAGTCTGAAAGGAAGTGATGAACCCGACCTGTTTTATACCCCATAACTCGCTTCGATCTGGAGTTGGGAGATTTCACATCCCTTACGGTGAGAGCAGGAGTATATTCATTCAACTTTGGTTGACCGAATGACAAGTCAGGCATATATTTACCTATGTTTCTTTAAATTATAACAGGCAAATAGTGAGTATCAAACAAATTTTAAAAGTATTGAACTCAATTTAAAAGTATTAGACTTTTTATAAAAGTATTGAACTTTAATTTAAAGATACAACACAAACACTTTCCGGAGGATGAAATGGCGACAAAAAAAGGCGAAGTATATGTTTGTTCAGTATGCAAAGCGGTAGTAAAGGTTGAGAACGGCGGCAGCGGCGCTCTGATGTGCTGTATGGTAAAAATGACAAAAATGTAATAAAAAAAGGCGGATAAATTGTCCGCCTTTTGTTTTTATTTTGATAATTTCTCTATCATGCGGTTCATCACCACGTTAAATTCCGTGACGGCGGAACTGAAATTCCTCAGTTTGCCCAGCATGTCCGGATCGCCTTTTCTGACAGCATCCACCACTATATCAGCGTATTTATGCGCCATTTTGTGCGGTTCTTCTATGGCTCTGTAGTCAGGGTCGTTTCTGAATTTCTCCTGATACTCTTTGCTGTAATATACTTTTCCGAACATACAGTTAGCGTGGTCGGGTATCTTCATGTCAGTTTTTTTATTAATAACGGCAATCTGCATAGCTCTCAGCACGTTGGCGTGGGCTATTTTCGCTCTGACGAACATTGCTGCGCTGTCGCCCTTCTTATACGGGGAAACAGACGTCTCTACTGTATTCACCGCATTCATCAGACCGTTGATGGAATCGGTTAGAGTATAGCTCTGTGCGTCCAGAACATGCGAATCATAGGCGAGATTGTCTATGTTTTCCATTATCATGTTGGATGAATCTATCTGCTGGCTCAGCGCCGCGGATATATTGTTGATCTGTGCGCTGATAAATTTCAGCTCGTCAGCCACTTTATGAAAACTGCTTCCAGCCTCGCTGTTCATCTCAAGCTGGCTGATAACTGCCTCGGATGTCTTTCTGGACATTTCCGCAGCGTCTCTGATGCTTCCTGTGATGCCTTTCACCACAGAGTCTATCTCCTCTGTAGCGTGTTTGGTTCTCTCCGCCAGCTTCCGCACCTCATCCGCCACAACAGCGAATCCACGTCCCGCTTCGCCGGCTCTTGCCGCCTCGATAGCGGCGTTAAGCGAAAGCATGTTTGTCTGATCAGAAAGATCGTTAATAACCTTAAGAACATCGTTGATCTTAGAGGCGTCTTTTTCCAGAAGCTGCATGTTGTCCGCCAGCATATTCATGGTTTCGCCCATGATCTCTGACTTACCGCCTGTCTCCTCGAAACGCTGAGCGCCTATATTTGCTATATCCACGGAAGATTCCGCTTTGGCCACTGTTTCGTTCACTATCTCAGATATCTCGTTGATGGCGCTGGCCAGCTCGTGTCCGGACGAAGCCACCTGAGACGACACAAATCCGCTGTGCTCGGCTATCTTCTTTATCTCCGCTATCTGGTTAATCAGAGGTATAGCTGCATCAGCCACAGACGATATGCCCGTGTATGACTGAGTCATATTTTTTTCGATGCCTTTCAGATAGGCGATAACATTATCAGGAAGAACGCACTGGTCTATCAGAGCATATTCTCCAGTCTCCAGAAAGGTTTTGAATTCGTCCTTAACCGATGAAACCTCCTGCTTCATGGAAATGTAGCTCAGCCATATAACAGCGGTCACCACGACAAGCGTAACTATGATGACATATAAAGGAATTTTGCTGAAAAGGATAACTAAAGCCAGAATAATAAGAAGAGCGCTCTGTACAGCCATATTCATTTTGCCGGACATACTTCTAACCCCAAAATAAGATTTGACCTTATGTTAATAAAATTATCCCATAATCACAACTGTAATTTAAAGATATGTAAAAGAAATAAACAAGAATATCATTATAAATAAAAAAAGGCGGGTCGAAGACCCGCCGTATTCAGATTAGTAGTTAACAACCAGCAGTTCGAAATGCTCCTGTTTGTGAGCGCAGGCGGGGCATACCGCGGGCGACTCCAGACCTTCGTGCACATGTCCGCAGACAAGACATTTCCATGCCACTGTAGCGGGTTTTTTGAAAACAAGCCCGTTGGCCACGTTCTCAGCGAGTTTTCTGTATCTGGCTTCGTGATGGGCTTCGATAGCACCTATTTTAGTAAAGAGAGCCTCAACCTGAGGATACCCCTCTTCTTTTGCGATTTTAGCAAATGTGGGGTAAAGAATCTCCCACTCTTCATGCTCGCCGTCAGCGGCGAATTTCAGGTTATCCACTGTCTGGGCGAAACCAACGGGATAGTCAGCGTTTACATTGACCATCATAGGGATCTCTGCGCCGAGGATATCGTTAGCATACTGAAAAAAACGTTTGGCGTGTATTCTTTCGTTATCCGCTGTTTCAAGAAATATGTTCTCTATCTGGCGAAAGCCTTCTTTACGGGCCTGAGCAGCATAGAATGTGTACCTGTTGCGGGCCTGAGATTCTCCGGCGAAAGCCTTCATAAGGTTTTGAAGTGTTTCTGAGTCTTTAAATGATTTTGACATTATTGCCTCCTGATGTTTTATTATCGGTATATCATACACACATTTATAAAAATAGCAACATTTTTCTTTTAATAATTTTTATCGAATACTTAGCAGGAGAATTGATTACATATTGATTTTAAGACTTCTTTCTCAATACCGCAACAGCAACAACCTTATCATCCTTATTCATTTTTCTGATAGACACACTGCACGGGATATTCTTATCTGAGAAACTCAATGTCATATCAGCCTCTCTGATCTGATCTGTCTGGTCGCTGAAGAAGAAATCAGTGAACAGCATCCAGTCGCTTTCGGAAAAGAAATTGTTGAGCGAAACAGATAACAGACTGCTCTTTTCCATCCGCAGGAGCTCGCATGCGCCGTCGTTCACCTCTATGATACGCCCCATAAAGCCTCTGTCAGCCCCTATAACAACCACAGCGTCCTGAACCATGTCCGCCAGCAGACGAAACTTGTTCTCACACTGTTCGCTCTGTCTGACCTCGTGGTAGATTCTTTCGCTGAGCCTCTTGTTCATATCTTTGAGCTGTATTTCATAAAGCTTCTTCTCTGTGCTGTCCAGAATAACCGAACAGAGTACAGTGCGCCCGTTATAATCTATGGGCGATGAATAGACTTCGACATTTTTTACATTGCCGTCTTTTAATCTGTGTATGAAGTTGAAATAGTTCCTCGCTCTGCTCTTGGCGTGCAGCATCTCTTTTTTTATAGCTTCCGGAGGCATTATATTCAGCTGATCTATATGCATGGACACCAGCTCGTCCTTGGCATATCCGTAAAACTGACATGCGGCGTTGTTTGCTTCAACCACCTTCCCGTTATTATCGTTGTCTATTATCAGCATGGGAGCAGAATGTCCGAAAAACATCTCTCGGAATTTTTCCTCGGATGTTTCATTATGCTTCTGATCTGAAAAAAGATCCGTAATATCTGTGAGCACGGTAATAAACTCATCAGGTGCTCCTCCGGTGCTGACTACATCCGCTATGAACGAATGAACGTCGCCTGTCTGTGCGCTTGTGATGCACACTCTTTTCTCGTATCCTTTCAGCAGACCGGAAGAGATAAGCTCTTTCCACTCCGGATTATTTTTCAGCGTCAGCTCATCTGCCTCTTCGAAAAAGGAGCAGAGGCATCTGCCCGATCTCTGCAATTCCTCCATAGATTTGTATCCGAGAAATTTCAGCGCAGGATTGTTCGCGAAGAAAATGGAAGAATGGTTATGTATGAAGACCATGCCTTGAACTTTATTTATAAGGACATCCAGACTGCTTTTAAATGCTCTCAGCCCTTTTACATTTTTAAAGATGCTGCTGTTAGAGCTGCCGTCAACTCCGGCTGGAACGGCGCAGAACAGGAAAGATGAATCTCCCCTGGCGTAAAGCCTGATGTTGTATATCTGTTTTTTACCTTTCACGTTCAGAAGAGTATTATATGAGCGCAGATCCGATCTCCCCTCAATAACAGAAGAGAAATCAGGAATGGACGAGGCATAGAAACTGCCCGGAAAGATCTTGTCAGCATTAATAAAAGTCTTTTCAAACTGGATGTTGCCCGCTATGACATTAAGCGACTGATCCGTGACGGCGGCAGGAATCTTTATCTTATCCAGCATTTCAAGATATTCTTTCATTGAGCACCTCGCAATAATAAAGCCGACAAAAAATACCCATATTGAATTTATACTCGTTTTATATAATTTAACACCATTAATAATAAAGACAATACAATGTTTTGTTGTTTATTATAATAACAAATTAGAATATAATAAAACGTAAGGTAAACTATCATATCTGGTGGGTAATGAAAAACAGGCTTTCTGTCATCACATTTCTGGCGATGCTAATAGTAGCCTCGGTTTTTTCCGTTGTGCTTATATATAACGTATCGTCACTTTCTGAGAAGCATATTGTCAACACCAGCAATGAACTGCAAAAGATATTTGTCAAAAGGCAAAAAGAATATATCCATCAGGAAATCAACCGTATCACCTCCCGCATATCCATGGAAAAAAGAGAGGTCTATCAGGAAGCCAGAGAAACAGTAAAGGCCAGAGTGGACTCAGCGGAAAACTTTCTGAATAACATTCTGAAGGACGATACTTCCCCTAAAGTGAGAGAGACCGTGCTGCAAAAGACCATCCATTCGTTCAAATGGGAGTATACGTCAGGGTACTATTTCGCTCTGGATTCCAAAGGAAACATACTCCACCACGGCGGAAATCCCTCTCTGGAGCATAAAAATGTTTTTGATGCCGGCTACAGTTCTGACCTGACAGATTTCATCAAAAGAACCTACAGAGACAAACAGGCTTTCGGCGAATATAAGTTGCCGGCAGATAATATTAAAGAAAAAGACAGCTATAAGGTCGCCTATGCCAGATATAACGAAAAGCTGGGAATATTAATAGGTGCCAGCGTATATCTGAAAGAACTGACAGACAAAACAAAAGAAAATATTCTCGCCGAAATGGAGAACGACAGATACGGTTTTAAAGACACTGGATATTTCTGGGTCATAACCGCTGATTATCAGACGGTCTTTCATCCTTCGCCCGATTTTCCTAAAACAACAGTCAAAGGTTTTAAAGATTCTGACGGAAAACCTTTTATAGAAGAGATAGTAAACACCGCCACCAAAAACGGGGGCGGCTACATCACATACAAATGGCCGGAGCCAGGCTCCACTGTCAGTGTTCAGAAAGTAGCATATGTCGAATATATTCCCGACTGGGACTGGATCATATGCACCGGATTCTACTTCAACAACCTTAACGAGACCACCGAGCTGGAAAAAGAAGTTATCGAAGCCACACTGTCTGAAGATCTTAAATCCAACCTGATACTGATAACGGCTCTGTTCGTATCCACTCTGGTGACCGCTGTCTACGTTTCCCGAAGAATGGGAGCTGTGGAATCCAGTCAGACAAAATATCTCAACGACCTGAAACAGTATAAGAACGTGATGGACGAGAGCTCCATAGTCAGCATCACCGACCCCATGGGACATATTATATATGTAAACGATAAGTTCTGCGAGATTTGCGGCTATTCCAGAGAGTTTCTCATTGGCAAACGCCATAACATCATGCGCCACCCGGACACCCCTAATGATCTTTTCAAAGATCTCTGGACAACCATATTAAAAGGACAGTCATGGCACGGAATAATCAAAAACCTCAGAAAAGACGGAGGTCATTTCTATCATAAAGCATCAATTATCCCCTATAAGGATGAGAACGGAACAATAATCAGCTTTACATCATGCAGTCAGGATGTGACGGAGGTTATAGAGAACAGAGAGAAACTTCAGAATGTTTTCAGCACGGACAAGCTGACAGGGCTGGGCAACAGATATAAACTGATAACAGATATAGATAACTCTAAAATGCCATCGCTTGCTTACATTGACATAGACAGATTCCACGAGATCAACGAGCTTTACGGAATGACCTTCGGGGACAATCTGCTGAGCATGGCGGCTGAACGGATGAAGAAGCAGGAACATCTGAAAATGTTTAACATATACAGGGTACACTCCGATGTTTTCGCCGTTCTCGCCCCCTATATCGACAAACAAACGTTCATCGACCGGACCATCGCCGGAATCAACGCTGTGACGGGAGAAGTTTTCAAGCTGGATGGAAAAGAGGTGCTGATCCGCTACAGAGCCGGTTTCGCCGATGACGCAAAAGATATCATCGCCAAGGCGGACATAGCGCTCCAGCAGGCAAAATCCGAAAACAAAAGCTATGTGGTATACGATATTAACAATATAAGCAACTCAGACACCTACGAGCAGAATATCAAGGTAATGAAGATGCTTACTGACGCCGTGGAAAACGACAGAGTGGTTCCGTTCTTCCAGCCGATATACGATTTCGGTCTGAAGACCATAACAAAATACGAATGTCTGATAAGAATAGTGAACCAAGACGGGTCTGTCACACCGCCTTCAGAATTTCTGGATGTCAGCAAACAGACGAGGATATATCCCGACCTGACAAAAATAGTCGCCAGAAAGTCTATCGATGAATTCAGAAACAATTCCTATGAATTCTCCATCAATTTCTCCGTAGAAGACCTGCATAATCACAGCACCATAGACTATGTCTACGACTACGCCCTTCAGGCGGGTGTTCTGAACCGCATGGTGATAGAGCTGGTGGAGACAGAGCAGCTCAACTCCAGCACGGATATTGTCGCTACACTGGAAAAATTCAAGCAGGCGGGAACAAAGATAGCGATAGATGACTTCGGCACAGGATATTCCAACTTCGATTATCTGCTGAAAGTACACGCGGACTATATCAAGATAGACGGAAGCATAATGAAGCTGATAACCAAAGACGAAAGAGCTATGGATATAGTAAACTCCATAGTCAGATACGCTAAAAAGATGAACATGAAAACTATTGGCGAGTTCATTTCAGACAGGGAAACCGCGCAGAAAGCGCAATCACTCCACATCGACTATGCTCAGGGATATTTCTATGGCAAACCGGAGAAAAAACCGAATCCGGATCCGGATAACAGTCTCTGATCAGTCCCTCTTCAGTATCTTCTCCATAAAAAACTTAGCAGCGAGAAGTATCATCGGCGCCGCATGAAAGAAAAGATCGAATATATCTATCGGTTTTTCCAGAGTGCCAGCGGATAACATTTTCAGCTTCTGCCAGATATGAGGCTCCGGAATGAAGGGAGCGAGCCCCAAAAGCACGGAAAACACTATCAAAGTAGGATAATCAAGTTTTTTAAGCATGTCCGCTCCATATTCTGTTCACAGAAAACACACATTTTCGTTAAGCATAATGATGTCACGCCGATATGCATATTACTGTAGAAATATTCACCACGGAGGGTGTTATGTATGTGAACTATAACGCTAAGTCTGTCGGCTTGCAATATGACTCTTATGAAAAGAGATCCGACAACGGCAAAACCACATCAAAATCCGTCAATGTCGAGATAAAATATACAGCGCTTTCCGCCTCTGTAATGTCTGAAGACACTGCCGATACATCAGACAAGGATGCTCTGTCGCTCACAGATGATAAGATGAGCCGCGCTGAAGCATATATTATGGAATCAGTGAACAGACTCAAAGAAAGGATATCTCAGCACACCCAGAATGTGATGAAGGGTCAGTCCGAAACAGTGATGGCGGAGATCCGATCATACAGCCTGTCTGTGAGGATAACTATTCAGTCTGAAACCACCACTGAAAACACTGACTCAGCCGCTCAGTCGCTGATCTCCGAAGACGGATACTTCGGCGTGAAAAAGACATCCCAGAGAATCTTCGACTTCGTAACTTCAATGTCCGGCAACGATCCTCAGAAACTGGCCGAAGCGAAAGAGGCTGTAGCTGACGGTTTCGAAAAAGTAAAAGGAGTTTTCGGAGGAGAACTTCCGCAGATATCCAACGACACATATGATGCCGTTATGGAAAAGATAGACTCATATATAGACTATCTCGATCATAAGAACGAATCAGCCTACGCATAAAAAAAGGGCGGTTAAACCGCCCTGTAATTTTTGTTTTCAAGTGTTATGATTATCTTGGCGCCCTTTTCCGTGTTCTCCACGTTTATCTCGCCGTTCATTCTGTCATTTATTATCAGTTTGCTCATATAAAGACCCAGCCCGGTTCCCTTCTCCCCTTTGGTGGAGATATAGGCGTTAAAAATCTTCTCCAGCATGTGTTCCGGTATCCCGCCGCCGTTGTCCTCCACGGCAACGCTCACATAGCGCCCGTCATCCAGAGAGCTGAGAGTGATGTCTATCTCGCCTTCTTCGGCACTGTTCTGCTCCAGAGCGTCCTTGGCGTTGGTGCAAAGGTTAAGCACGACATTTTTAAACTCGTTTTCATACCCGTATACAACGGCCTTCTTCGCCACTTCAGAATCGAAGAATATGCCGCATTTTATATTGTGATATTTCAGCTGAGGTCTGTAGAGATCCATCACGCTGACAACGGCTTCAGACAGCACAAATTCGGACGCTTTGGATGATGGTTTCAGAAAATCCCTGAAATCATTCACAGTATCCGTCATAAATTTTATCTGCTCTACGATGCTGGAGACAGTCTTGCTGATGAGTTTTTCCGATTCCTCATCCACATCCAGAAGCTCCTGCATCATCTGCGAGATCATCGATATGGAGTTCAGAGGCTGAACCCACTGATGAGCGATGATACCCACCATCTCTCCCATGGTCGCCATCTTAGACTGCTGGAGCAGCATGCGTTCCTGTTCCAGGTTTTTGCTGTGAATCTTTTTATATTCGGAAATATCACTGATAAATCCGAAAAAGAGCGGCTCTTCTCCGTCGTCAATATATTCGAAACTTCCCAGCACATCCACATCGGTGCCGTCTTTTCTAATTATAGCAAAATCAACAGGCTGTATCCTGCTTTCCACAGTCATAAGCTGCTTATAGGCGTCAAGTATCTTATCTTTGCAGTCGGGTCTGATGATGGTGTCCGATGCTTTCTTTCCTTTCAGCTCAGACGGCTGGTAGCCTATCAGATGCTGAAGATATTTATTATAGTCCTTTATCAGACCGTCTTTATCCAGAGTAAATATTCCGATATTCGCGTTGTCATAAAGGGTTCTGTAATATGTATCCTGCCTGCGCAGCTCTTTTTCAGCGATTTTAGTTTCTGTGATGTCGTGGAGTATTCCATCGAGAGTATGGGTTCCTGGTGATAGTTTTTTCATGACTATACGCAGATGTTTTTCAGATCCGTCAGGGTGACTCAGCGTGATCTCTGTTTCCACCATGGTCTTGTCTGCGGCATCAGACATCACTTCACACAGCTGTGAAAAGCCCTTCTCTTTTGTGTTCTTGCAGATATCTTCTATATTTACCACTGACTTATCAGCAGAAAACCCCAGCACGCCGCAGGCCTCCGGAGAGAGAATGAGACACTTGAGATCATGGATATATTCAAAAGTCCCTGTGCCGGTCACAGCGTTTGCGTGGCTCAGTTTTTTTCTGTTCAGCTCCAGATCCTTCACAGCCATCCTCAGAGCCTGAGTTCTCTTCCTCACCTCTTCGGAGGAAGTGTCGCTCTGCTCTTCAGCGTCTATAAAGAGATTGATCGGGTGAAGGTTTATGATGACATTGTCTTTCATTCCGATATCCTGAAAGACCAATATGAAATTCTGGGCTCCTATGGAAATGAACGTACCGTTCCTGTCCGCTCTGTTCTCGGCGGAAAGAAAGCCGGGAAAGATCTCCGACAGGGTCTTTCCTACAGGGTTATAATAAAAAAGTTTTCTGGCGGAAGGAGATAGCCATTCTATGATATCCTCAGGTTTCCGCCCTGTGGTTCTTATGATATAAGATTCGTTTTTATTCACCATATCTCCAGACTATATACTATTTATAAGGTGTTAACAAGTACGTTAATTTTTTGCTGCCGGTGCCAGACTGAAAATAATCATGCCTGTTCCCATGCCCGTGATGAAGTGCAGGTGAAGAAAGAAATATGATACGACCACCAGAAGAATACCGATATACCGCATGACTCCCCATGAAGAGAATATAAAAGATCCGTGACGGGAAATATGTTTATTGACAAAGGGTTCTCCTTTCACAAAAACATATCCGCCGCATATCATCCCGCCCAAAAACAAAAGTATTATGTCAACTGTCGTGTGCACCGTGTATTTCCTCGTGTTTGTCGCATGTCTGTCCGGTCTGACAGTGTCCCTCTCCGCATCTGCACACGCTCTTTTTGCTTCTGAGCTTCAGCATCAGTGCAAAGAAGGATACCGCTATAAAAACCGCCAGAAATACCGCTAAAAATCTCATTTATGACCCAAAATCGTCAAAAAATATGTTATCCGGCTCAACACCCAGATTATCCAGCATGTTCAGCACAGCCGAAATCATCATGGGTGGTCCGCAGAGATAATACTCTATGTCTTCCGGCGCCTCATGATCTTTCAGATATTCATTCAGCACCACGTTATGTATGAACCCTGTGTATCCAGTCCAGTTGTCCTCCGGCATAGGATCAGACAGGGCTATGTTCCATTTAAAATTGGGAAACTGCTTCTCCAGCTCCTCAAAATCCTCCAGATAAAAAAGCTCTTTCAGGCTTCGTCCGCCGTACCAGTAGCTTATCTTTCTGTCGGTGTTCAGCCTTTTCAGTTGGTCAAAGATTATCGAGCGCAGGGGAGCCATGCCCGCTCCTCCTCCGATGAAGACCATCTCCTTGCCTGTCTCTCTGCCGTAGAACTCGCCGAAGGGTCCGGCTATGGTCACCTTGTCCCCGGGTTTTCTGCTCCAGACATATGAAGAGCCGATGCCTGGAGGCACTTTCTTTCCGAATGGAGGTGTGGCTATACGCACATTCAGCTTCACTATGCCCTCTTCCTCCGGATAGTTCGCCATGGAGTAGGCTCGCTGAGCCTCCTCCTTAACCACGCTCTCTATATTGAAAAAACCGAATTTCTCCCAGTCGCCTTTATATTGATCGGGTATGTCCATATCGCAGAATTTACACTCATACGGTGGCACAACCACCTGAATATATCCGCCTGCTCTGAAATCCACCTTCTCAGGCACTCTCAGAACAAATTCCTTGATAAAGGTAGCCACGTTGTCGTTGGATATCACCTCACAGTCGAAACGTTTGGCGGCAAAGACCTCGGCGTCCAGCTCTATCTTCATATCCTGTTTGACGGCTGTCTGACATGAGAGCCTCATGCCCTCTTTCTCCTGTTTGCGGTTGATGTGGCTCTTCTCTGTGGGCAGTATGTCTCCGCCGCCCTCCAGAACCTTCACACGGCACTGACCGCACGCTCCGCCGCCGCCGCATGCGGACGAAACGAATATCCCGTTATCCGCCAGAGCGTTCAGCAGTTTTCCGCCGACATTCACCGTCAGATCTTTTTCGTTATTGATATTTATAGTCACTACTCCCGCTGCCACCAGCATCCGTCTGGCGTTGATGATGACCCCCACCAGAAGCAGGATGACAACAGTAAAGACCGCTACTCCCATTAAAAGCACTGTCATAGCTTTATCCCCGAAAACAGCATAAAGGCTATGGCCATTATGCCGGCAGTAATAAATGTTATGCCCATACCTCCGAGCCCTCTTGGGGTGTCGGCGTATTTTATCCTTTCACGGATGGCTGCCATGGTTACGATAGCCAGCGCCCATCCGATTCCTGAGCCCAGACCAAAAACCACAGATTCACCAAAACCATAGTCACGCTGAACCATAAAGAGCGAACCGCCGAGAATGGCGCAGTTAACGGTGATCAGCGGGAGAAATATCCCCAGAGCGGAATAGAGAGACGGGACGTATTTGTCCAGCGCCATCTCCAGTATCTGCACTATGGCTGCGATAAGACCGATGTATGTCACCAGCCCGATGAACCCCAGATCAAGATCCGGAAAGCCCATCCATGTGAGCGCCCCTTCCTTCAGAACAAATCTGTAGAGCAGGTTGTTAGCGGGAACGGTGATAGCCTGCACCACCACAACAGCGATGCCCAGACCAAAAGCCGTCTCCACCTTCTTCGACACAGCGATGAAGGTACACATGCCCAGAAAGAAGGACAGAGCCATGTTCTCTATGAAAATTGATTTTATAAAAAGCGAAAGATATGCTTCCATATTAGTCCTCCGCCTTCACTACTGTCAGTCTGGCTATCCATATCAGTATGCCTATCAGGAAAAATGCGCTGGGAGCCAGCAGAAAAAGCCCGTTGGGATGATACCACCCGCCGGAATTTACAGTGGGCATAATGGTAAAGCCGAAAAGTTTTCCTGAGCCCACCAGCTCTCTGATAGCAGCGATAACTATCAGCACCAGACCATATCCGGAGCCGTTGCCCAGACCGTCCAGAAAGCTCTTAAACGGCGGGTTGCTGATGGCATACGCCTCTGCCCGTCCCATGATGATACAGTTGGTGATGATTAGTCCCATGAATACCGAAAGCTGTTTGCTGATTTCGAACATATACGCCTTGATTATCTGATCGGCGATTATAACCAGAGTCGCCACTATAGTCATCTCTATGATAAGCCTGATGCTGGACGGCATATAGTTTCGAAGAGCCGAAATGAACAGGTTGGAAAACGCCACGACAGCGGTCACGGACACAGCCATAACCAGCGTCACCTCCAGCTTGGTGGTGACAGCCAGAGTGGAGCAGATACCCAGCACCTGCACCGCTATTGGGTTATTCTTTATGATAGGGTCGGTCAGTGTCTTTATGTTTGACATTACGCACCCCCCTCTTTCAGTTTATTCAGATATTTTCCGAATCCGTCAGCGCCCATCCAGAAGCGGACAGTGTTTTCCACGCCGCGGCTTGTCATTGTAGCGCCGCTCAGACCGTCCACCTGGTGCTCGCCCGATGCGCCGCCCTTCACCACGGACAGAGCCACTGAGCCGTCCTCGGAATAGATTTTCTTGCCTACCCACTGAGCTTTCCAGATGGGGTTGTCCACCTCTCCGCCCAGACCGGGTGTCTCGCCGTGCTCATAAAAGGTGATGCCGCTCACGGTGTCCATGTCGCTGTTCAGCGCCATAAAACCGTAAAGCGTGGACCACAGACCTGAGCCGTATATGGGCAGTATCAGCTTGTTTATCTTTCCGCTTTCGTCACGGATTATAAAAACCGGGATCTTTGCCGGAATACTCTTGATGACGGCCAAATCCTGCTGTTTTGTCAGATGAACGGCATCGGGCATAGTCGCCAGCCTCTTGATGCTTTCGAAATATTTTCCGGCATCCGCTTTCACAGCCTCGCCTGTTCGCATATCCACCATATAGGTTTCCACCTGCTCAAAAGCCCTGGCAACATCTGTGTCGCCGTGCAGATAACCGCCAGCCAGCAGAATGTTTTTCTTCCGTTCCAGCTCACGGTTCATATCCTGTTTCGGTTTCAACAGCACATTAGCGCCGGCAACGAAGAAGGAGCAGATCACTGCGAGTATCAAAGCCGTAAAAAATGTTTTAAGATCGCTTTCAGACCGCACTTCTTTTGATCCTCCTCTTCATATTCGCTTTCATGACAATATAATCTATCAGCGGGGCAAAAATATTGGCAAACAGCACCGCCAGCATAGCTCCTTCCGGATAGGCAGGGTTCAGCACCCTCACCAGAGCCGTCATTGCGCCTATCAGAAGTCCGTAGAAATACTTGCCTTTCTCTGTGAACGTGGCTGACACAGGGTCTGTCGCCATGAAAACAGCGGCGAAGGCGAAACCGCCTATAACCAGATGCCACTGGGGAGCCAGAGAGAACATGGGGTTGGTGTCAGAACCAACCATATTAAAAAGCGATGTTACAGCCACCAGCCCGGCAACGGATGAAAGTATGATTCTCCATGAGCCTATTCCGGTCCAGATGAGAAACACCGCGCCGAAAATACACGCCAGTGTGGATGTCTCCCCCATGGAACCGGGGATAAACCCGAGGAAAGCGTCCATCCACGATACATTGATATGTCCGCCGAAAGACTGGGAGGCAAGAGGTGTGGCATAGCTGTAGCCGTCCACGGCAACCCATGCCCTGTCGCCCGTGATGCCTGAAGGATAGCTGAAAAAGAGTATCGCTCTGGCAAACAGAGCGGGGTTCACAAAGTTGCGCCCTGTTCCGCCGAAAACCTCCTTGCCCAGAACCAGCCCGATGGACAGAGCCACCATAGCCTGCCATATAGGCACTGTGGGGGGAAGAATCAGCGGATAGAGAAGACTGGTAACCAGAAAAGCCTCGCCTATCTCGTGTTTGCGGACTATGGAGAACAGCAGTTCCCAGAAACCGCCCACTGCGAGCGTGGCTATATATACAGGTAAAAAGTATAATGCGCCGTGAAAAAAGTTCGCCCCTATGCTGTGCGGGTCATAACCCACGCCCATAGCGTTTATCAGGCTGTGACGCCATCCGGCGAGATTTTCAGTGCCGGTGGACGCTATCACCATGTTCGCCTGATAGCCGGTGTTATAGAGAGCCATCAGCACGCAGGGTATCAGCGCTATAACCACAGTGGTCATAATCCGCTTCAGATCGATACCGTCACGCAGATGTGTGCGTCCTTTGGTTCTGTCCATCGGGTTGTATAAAAAGGTGTCCACCATCTCGAATGCGGGGAACCAGCGTTCGTACTTGCCGCCTTTTTCGAAAAGATGTTTATATTTTTCCAGAAATTTTCTCATATCAGCCCTCCTTCTCTATCTCGGTGAGGGCCGAGCGCAGAACGGGAGCATAATCTATCTTTCCGGGGCAGGCATAGGTGCAGAGGCTCAGATCCTCCTCGGAAAGCTCCAGACAGCCCAGTTTCTCCGCCGTCTCATAGTCTTTTACCAGAAGCGCCCTGAGCAGATGCGTGGGCAGGATATCCATCGGCATGACCTTTTCGTATATGCCCACAGGAACCATAGCCCTGACACAGCCTTTCATGGATGTGTCGAACTCCACGTTCTTTTCCCGCAGGATTTTTGACAGGAAGATATTTTTTACAGAGTGTACCTTAGCGCCGGGCATCAGCCAGCCCATGAAGGGTCTGTCCGTCTGCTCGTTCACCACGGAGACCTGATTCATAACGGATGACAGATATGCCGTCTCCTCTGAAACGGTTAATCCGTAAAGCACAGAGCCGTTTATTACTCTTGTGTTCTCCTCTTCTATCCTGCCGTTTGTAATTTGCCGTATGGATGCGCCTTTCACGGTTTTTATGTGGCAGGGTGATTTAACGCATGCGCCGGATAAGGCTATCGTTTTTGATTCGTTCAGTTCTTTATGCTTTATCAGATAGCCGATATCTATAACTGTCTGCATATCCATGGTCCACACGCATCTGCGCATGGACACGGGACGCAGAAAGTGAACGTGCGTGCCTGTGAGTCCGGCGGGGTGTATACCGTCGAATATCACTGCGTCATCCGCAACCTTCATATCCGGAGCGCAGCAGACGTATGTCTTGTCTGCCAGCATTTTAACCAGCTTCATCCCTTCGGCGAAATATTCCTCATTTCCCTGATACAGCAGTTTCATATCAGGCGCCAGAGGTCTGGTATCCATACAGTTGACAAACACTGCGTCCGGCTTGTCATCCGCATGCGGAACAACGGCGAAAGGAAGTCTGCGCAGTGATGTAAACAGACCGGAATCGGTCAGAAGTTTCAGAGCAGTGCTTCTGTCTGTGTATGACGTGTCGAACCGCACAGCATCGCCTGACGTTTTCTCTATCACCAGCGACAGGAATTTCCTCTTGTCGCCTCTGTGAACAGCTTTTACAATTCCGGTGGCTATAGCGGTAAAGACTGCCGAGGGATTTTTTCTGTCGGTAAAAACCGGCTGACCTTTTTTAACGGTCTCGCCCTCTTTCACCAGCATGGAAGGTTTCAGATTCGGATAATCGTCACCCAAGATTCCAACGCATGAAACAGAGGTCATATCGATGACCTCACCGGACGGAGCGCCCTTCACAGGCAGGCTCAGCCCCTTTTTTATTCTATAAACTGTCATGCCGTTCTCCGAAATCAAAAGAAAGTTAATTTAGTCTTAATATAGTTTAAACTATGATAGGCAGGTGTCAAGATTTTCTGGCTCTCATTATCAGTATTCCGCTGAATCCTACCAGCATTATACCCATCAGAGAGAGAGAATCCGGAAACATATCCCCTGCAAGCATACCTGTGAACACGCTGAACAACAGCTCGCTGTAGCCCACAGTGCTCATCAGAGCTACACGCCCGAAGAAATATGACCGGGACATATAGTATTGCGCCACCACAGCCACCAGCCCCAGCATGAACATATAAAAAATATCTATGCCCACCGGAATAAACGCCAGCGAATTATATCTGGGAGCACCCATGAAGTGCATCACGATGAAATAGAGCGAAGACCCGCCCAGACCTGCCAGAGAAAACGACATAACCATCATTCTCGCGTCATAATAGTTAGCCAGCCCGCGCACGGTGGCATATGCCAGAGCGGCGAAAAAACCGCACCCGATACCAGCCAGAGAACCGAGCAGAGATATCTCCCCGCTGGGCTTCAGAATGAGAAGAATACCTATGAAACCGACTATGATAGATGTCCAGAGCTTGCTTCCGGTCTTTTCCTTCAGCATTATGCCGCCTATGACAGCGGTGAACATGGGTGATGTTTTCGAAAAAGTGGCGGCAGTGGCAAGGGGAAGCACGCTGACCGAAAAGAAGTAAAAGAACATGGCTGTGAAGCCGTAGATTCCACGCATCGCCAGCAGAAAAGGCTTTCCGCCCTGATTGCTGGGTTTAAATATAAGCATGGAGCCTATTATCAGAGTGAGACTGACTACATTTCTGAAAAAGATCATCTCCATGGGAGCGTGATGAACAGAAAGTTTTTTGATGAAAAAACCCATACACGAGAAAAGAAAAGACGCAAGCAGCATATATAGAATGCCCTTCATCTCCTCGTCAGTGTTGAAAGCTCGGTATGGATTGATTTTTTCCGGCATACGGGAATATACGCCTGACCTTTTTATTTAGCAACGGATTTTAGACCCTATTCTGCTCTTTTGAACTCCGGCTCTCCCACCTGATGTCTTCTGAAATAGACGACGCCAGAAATAAATATCAGGATAAAAAGCCCGAACGCGCAAAGGTTCACAAGATCGCCGTGAATAGTGATATTCCTGACAACGTAGATAGTGAGAAAAAGATCGAAAGCGAACAGAACAGCGTAGAGATGCTTAGGCACTCTGTAGGTTATCTTCGCCTGACAGCCGGAACATTCCTTCGATCCGTCAGTCATTTCTGTACCGCAGAAAGGACATTTAACACTCACTGGCATTCCCTCTTAAATATAATATTTTTCCAGGTATACCACATTTATAAAAAAATCAGAAGAAATAGTGAAATAACCAGTCGATACGTCCTCGCTTAATATAATATATCCCGCTGAATTTCATTATCTCCTTCATTTTCCGCCGCATCTCCGGTTTATAACAGTGAACCTTGCAGTCCTTACACTTTGGCTTGGGATCCAGCGGACAGCGTATGTTTCTGGCGAGAGCATAGGAAAGCACCTCGGCGCACTCAGGACAGAGAGAGCCGGGAACAACACCGTGGTTTTCCCGGCAGTAGGTATGTATAAAAGCGTTCAGGACCTTTGCGTCCTTCTTCACACGTTTGTCTTTTTTCATATGGTTTCCAGCATGTCTCCCATACGCACACGGTTTCTCAGATCGAGCAGGCGCTTATCCAGCTCCTGAAGCTCCTGAAGATTCTCACGTTCCTTGTCTGTGGTGGCGATGATCTTTGCCACGCCGCCGTTTTTTATAACCAGCCTCTTGTCGCCCATCAGCGCCAGTATGGGGTCATGGGTGGACATCAGAACTATCTTCTCCTCGCCCACCAGAAGCTGAAGCGCTTTCTTACGGTCGATTCCGGCGTTCTCTATCTCGTCTATCAGCACTATGGGCGATTTACTTAAGAAAGCTGTATCGGCTATCATCAGAGCCCTGGACTGTCCGCCGGACAGGGATGTGACGGGTGTGTCGCCGTCAAATTTTTCTCCCGCCAGCTCGTTCGCCTTCTCTATTATCAGCTCCACCTTGTTGTCTATATCCTGCACAAAGCGGCTCTCGGCATGTATGCGTACAAACTCTCTGGCAGTTAAATCCATTACAAAGTTCATGTTCTGGCTGAGCTGAGCCACAGGCTTATGCTCCGGAGAGAAACGCCAGCTCTTTTCGGGGTCTTTACCGTTTATCTTGATGTATCTCTTGGTGGGAGTGTCGCCCATCGCCATCCACTCGATATCTGCCAGCAGACGGCTCTTGCCTGATCCGGTCGGTCCTACTATACATATAATCTCGCCGGAATTGATCTCAAGCTCAAAGTTCTCCGCCTCGCCTTTCTTGTTTATCCCGCCTGTGATAGTCAGCTTCTCTATGGACGCTGTCTTCTCTGTCATGGAGCCCACAGCCTCTATGAAGGTCACGAAGTTATGTATAAACTCAGAAGGGTCTATGCCCATATCCTCCAGCTCGGTGTCTGTGAGGTTTTTCACAAACTCCTTCACGGATGTCTGAGGGATTTTCATCCCCTGCGACTCGAAAAAGTCCGCGGCAAAAGGGAACTCCGCCAGTAATTCTGAGAAATCTATGTTTAATATCTGCTGCTTATCCATTATCCACATCCATTTTTCTTACGTTGCCCATCTGATACTGTGACCCGATTCTCTTTTCGCCCAGACAATATGAGCAGAGAGCGGAAGGCATGGAGAATCTGAGGCTTTTTCCATCCAGAGTATCTGTTTCTGTATTTGCGTCGGCAAAGAGCGTGGACAGCTCGAAAGCTCCCTGTCCGGTGATGCCGTTCACATGCATGATAGACGCTGTGGGGTTCACCGTGGCGACTCTGGAGGCGAAAACCTCTCTCTCCGCCTGAGACACGATGTCTCCTTTGGTTATCACCACCACATCCGCTGATTTCAGCATGGGACCTATCTTCTTGGGCGTATTGATTCCGGAGAGGTTGTCTATCACGCACACCGCCAGAATCTCTTTGATATGCGGACTGCATCTGTTGCACAGCCCGGCGCTTTCGCTTATCAGGATATCAATTCCCTGTTTCTTTCCCCACTCAAAACTCTCTGAGACGTTGCTGACAAAATAGTGGTCGGGACACAGAGCGCCCGAAAGACCTTTTTTCACCGGGATACCCTTCGCCTCATAGAGTTTGTCATCATCTGTATAGAGGCAGTCGAACTTAACCACGCCCGCCTTGAACCCACGCTGGCGCAGACTCTCCACGGTTTTTAATATCACGGCTGTTTTGCCGGATGACGGAGGACCGCTGACTGTTACAAATCTCATTTTACGCCCCCTGTTCCATGCTGTTCAGGCTGTCGTTGAACAGAGCGTCCAGACGTTTCAGCAGAACTCCCATGTCTGTGGAATATATATAGTCCCAGCCGACCCAGTTGAACTTCATGTTCTCCGGCAGTCTGTTGTCCACCTCGCTGTTCAGAGCGGGGAACAGACCTCTGTGGCTGAGTATCTCGCCCACCTCTTTTCCATAGAGAAAATCGGCGGCGGGTTTTATTACATCTTTTCTGTCACGTCTTGTCAGCATAAAGATGGGGCTGATGATGCATCCCTCCTCGGGGAAAACAATCTCAACTGTCTTGTTGCCGAACAGCATCTTTGTAAAAAAATACGGCATGATGGTCACCGCGGGTTTTTCCACGTTCTTTTTACCTGCATTCTTAACCATCTGAGCGGGGTGCATGGACTGAATCATGCTGTCAGCCAGATTAACCACTCCATCATCGCCAAACATGCGGTGTATATGCACCAGAAGAGCGTTGAACAGGTCGAAGTCGCCCACAGGGAGCGAAACGCTCCGTCTGAACTCAGGCTTCAGAATATCCGCCCAGCTTTTAGGCACTTCCCTGCCCTCCAGAGCGTCCAGATTCACCATAAAAACCGCCGGAACAACGCCCACCATTCCGTAGTTGCCTTTCGGGTCTTTCAGCTGGCTCATGTAGCTGTGGCATGCGCCTGTCATGTCCTCGAACATGCCCTCTTTTACCAGTCCGCCCAGAGAAGCATCATCGAAAAAAACATCGAATCCGGCGGATACGAAAATATCCGGCACATTCTCTGCCCTGATACCCACCACATTCTCCTCCAGCCAGCTCTGACCGCCTGAAGCGGCTATCAGCTCGTGGGCGATGGTGAGTCCTGTGTCCTCTGTCACCTTACTCGCGAAGGCGTCTATGGACTCGAGCAGAGGCAGACGCACGGGACAGGGCAGCAGTCCCTTGACTGTGATGTCTCCGTCTTTCGCCGACTCTCTGAGGGTGATGTCCACCTGAGCGTCTCTGTTGCTGTCTATCTCTTCCAGACTTTTTATGAAGGTCTGAACATCATAGTTTTTCTGTTTTATAGCTGTTTCCAGTTTAAGAAACTTTCCGGCAGTCTCCAGCATCTTAGGCTCTTTAAAATTCTCGAAACCTTTGCTGACGAAAAGGCTGAATGCAGAGGGGTGCTGTTTTGAAAGTTCGTAAACTGTGATATTGGCGTTTATCATTTAAATCTCCTTGTATCCTGCTTTATGTTAGCCAATATATCTGCTGAACTGAAAAAATACTTGATTGGTGTCAAAAAAGAAATAAAAAAAGGGAGGATATCTCCTCCCTTATCTCACATTATAGCCGTCAGGACTGTCATTATTTTTTCTCTAATTTCCTACAGATAGTTATCAGCGAATTAAGCTCGTCTATAGTCAGATCCGCCATCTTATGCGTGACATTCTTTCTGTATATCTCAAAAACATCGTTCAGAACCTGTCTGCCTCTGTCTGTGATACTCACGGTGAAATAGCGCCTGTCTGCGGCATCCTTCTTCCTGACCGCCAGTCCGTGCTTTTCGAGATTGTCTATCACAGTTGTCATGTTGCCTGTTGTTTTTCTGATTATCTCAGCTATATCTTTCTGACACATCGAGCCTTTATAGTTAAGCGCTTCCAGCACGCCAAACTGGCTGACAGTGATTCCTTCATCCTTAAGGTGAGCATGCACGAACGAAGAAACATGATCTGACGCTTTCATTAAGCTGATGAAGGCATCCATGCTGAGAATCTCTTTTTCAAGAACTGAATTTTTCACGGGACACCTCCTTTGTTTAACATTAAAATATATCTTATTAAATATTAAACAAGACAAAAGAGGTGTTATTTAAGATTTTTTGCGCATTCTTCCCGGCAGAGTGTTTTTATCTTTGTCATATCCGATCTTACTTCTGGGTCATCAGCAAGCTGCTCTTTGATATCAGATATGATGGAACTGACCAGAGGATCGTCAGACGGACGATAGACAACCCATCTTCCTTCCTTTTCCGATTCTATCACTCCGGCAGAGCGCATCTGTTTCAGATGAGATGATATGGTGGAAAGAGCTATCCCCAGCACCGAATCTATCTCACAGACGCAGAGAGGACGCTCAGAGAGCATCATGACTATTCTCATGCGGTTCTTATCGGCTATGGCCTTGATCATCTCGACTGTGTTATCAATTTTAGACATGTTTATCCTTTAAATATAAAATATACGGCTCCGACCATACAAAGTCCAGCCCAGACATAATTCAATTTAAGCGGTTCTTTCATAAAAAAGAAAGTAAAAGGTACAAAAACCGCAAGAGTTATTATCTCCTGAGTTATCTTAAGCTGTCCCAGAGACATTTCAGAATATCCGAATCTGTTTGCCGGAACCTGTATCAGATATTCAAAAAAGGCTATGCCCCAGCTGACAAAAACCGCCCACAGCCAGCTTCTGTCGCCCATGTGCTTCAGGTGTCCATACCATGCGAACGTCATAAACACATTGGAGGCGGTCAGCATCATCATGAATATCAGCGTAGTACGCATAAATATATGCCTCAAAAAAAGACTGCTCCGCCTGAAGAGGCGAAGCAGTCTAAAATTTATCTAGAAACTTTCGGTCATCACTTTGGTCATCAGACCGGCAAATCTGGCTGTGTCGGCGGGCATGTTGCCCTCCAGTATCAGCGCCTGATTATACAGCAGTTCGCTGATGTCTGATATCTTTTCGCTGTCGGCGTTCTTTTCGAACTCGGCGTTCAGCATCTCCACCAGTTTGTGTCCGGGATTCAGCTCCAGAATCTTCTGACGGGCAGGCACAGCCTGACCCATCTGCTTCAGCATTGCCTCCAGAGAGGGGTCGATGTCGGAATCGCCGGATACCAGCACGCAGGGGGAGTTTTTCAGTCTGGATGAGAGCCTGACCTCGCTGACCTGATCTTTCAGAACAGCTTTGACCTTCTCTGTCAGCTTGGCGAAATGTTCCTTCTGCTCTTTTTTCTCTTCCGCGTTTTCGAGGTTTATGTCGCCTTTCAGAATAGATTTGAACTGTTTGTCCTTATATTTCATCAGACCGGAGATGATGATGTCGTCCACCTCGTCTGTCATGAAGAGAACTTCCAGCTCCTTCTCTTTCAGCGCTTCCAGATAGGGAGATGATTCCAGCTCTGTTCTGTTCTTTCCGGTGATGTAATATATTTCGTTCTGCTCTGTCTTCATGCGGGCGATGTAATCGTCCAGACAGGTGTATTTACCCTTTTCAGTGGCTGTGGATTCCATTATCAGCAGAGAGGCTATCTCCTCTTTTTTGGTGAATTCGAAATGGATGCCCTCTTTCAGCACACGCCCGAACTCTTTGAAGAATTCCTCATATTTCGCCGGTTCGCCTGACTTCATCTGTGTCAGATTGTCCAGAATCTTTTTGGTGATGTTTTTGCGGATTATCTCCACCATCTTGTTGTTCTGGAGTATCTCACGGGATACGTTCAGAGGCAGGTCGGATGAATCCACCACACCCTTAACGAATCTCAGATACTGAGGCACCAGATCAGCGCAGTGATCCATTATCTGAACACGGCGCACATAGAGAGCCGGACCGGATTTGTAGTCTGAATACAGAATGTTCATCGGCGCTTTCTGGGGTATATAGAGCAGAGCGGAGAACTCTGTTGTGCCTTCAGCCTTGAAATGTATAGTAACTGACGGATCGGTAAAGTCGTGTGAAACGTGTCTGTAGAACTGGTTATACTCGTCCTCTGTCACGTCCGCCTTGTCCTTCAGCCAGATGGCCTTCATGGAGTTCAGCGTCTCTTCCTCGGTCACGTCCTTGTCTTCCTGTTTTCTGGTAACGTCCATCACCACGGGATAGCTGATGTAGTCTGAATATTTTTTTACAACGTCTTTCAGCTCCCACTCAGTGGCATAGTCTTTTTCGTCAGCTTTCAGATGGAGAACCACATCTGTTCCTCTGGTCGCCTTGTCGCACTGCTCCACAGTGAAAGAGCCGTCCGCTGTGGACTCCCATTTGATACCGATGCTTTTGTCCTCTCCGGCTTTTCTGGAATATACTGTGACTTTGTCCGCCACCATGAACGCGGAATAGAATCCCACTCCGAACTGACCTATCAGTTCGGGGTTTCCCTTTGCCTCTTTGTTTTCCAGAAGCTGCATGAACTCTTTAGTGCCTGAGTGGGCGATGGTTCCGAGCGCCTTTACCGCCTCATCTTTGGTCATTCCGATACCGTTATCGGATATTGTGAGGGTCATGCCTGTTTCATCGGGGATCAGTTTTATTCTGTAGTTGGCGTCCCCTTCCAGCAGAGCATCGTTAGTGAGAGCCTCGAATCTCAGTTTGTCGATGGCGTCTGAAGCGTTCGATATCAGCTCTCTTAAAAAGATCTCCTTGTGAGAATAGAGAGAATGGATCATCAGTTCCAGAAGTTTGTTCACCTCGGTTTTGAACTGCATTCTTTCCTGTGACATTCCTTTACCTCCGAAATAATTGATTTGCGAATATGAATATTATGCGAATACTGGAAAAAATCAACCTCTTGTTTTTCGCCGTGAAATAGTGTTATCTGTTTCTATGGACGGACTTACACTCACCAAAGCGGTAAACATCCTAAAAAAAAGATATATCGGCGCTCAGGCCGCCAAGCTGAATGTGACGGAATCCGGTGTCAGCATCGGTCTGTTCACAACAGAACGCTCCGCGCTGAACGTGCGGGTGACGGGCGGCAGTCCGTCTCTGTATCTGTCCGAAGACGTGTCCGGCGTTAAAGACCCAGCTCTGGACAGACTGTCCGGAGGCAAAGTAACCGACATAGGATGCAGAAAATTCGACAGGCTCTTTTATATAAACATAGCAAAACGAAGACCCAGCGGCAAGATAGAGACACACAGACTGATATTCGAGCTGATAGGAAAGATGGCGAACGTCTGCATGGTGAACGAAGCGGGAAACATAATCTGGATGCTGTGCAGAAACAACGCTGACGGCGACAGGGATTTTTCAGTAGGGGCGAAATATTCCCAGCCCAGACTGAACAAACAGCAGACGCTGGAAAAATACACCGGCAGGGATTTTAACGATCTGCTGGGGTTCTACCCCGTGACGGCAAAACATGCCGGACAGTATCTGAAAAACAACTACAGCTTTGAAGAAACAGCCGCTCTCATCAGAGAGAGCCTTGAGGACGAAATCTTTTACCTCGATGATCAGAGCAGAGTGATACCCTTCAGACCCCTGAGCGAATACACTGAGATAAAGATAGAGGATCTGCCAGCCGGATCAGTGAAGATGAGCGTCAGAAAAGAGAGCGACATACGCCCCCGGCTCACCAGATTCTTTGAAAAACAGGCAGAAAAATATCTGAAGCTGAAAGACCAGCTAACGGCAGAGCTGGCGGAAGCGGAAAAATATCCGGAAACAGTAAGAACGGCCGACCTTCTGAAAGCTAACATGCATATTCTGAAAAACGCAAAAGGCACCGTCAGTCTGGATGAATACACCGCTGACGGCATCGTCCAGATACCCTACGAGATACCGGATCTGTTCGACCCTAACCGGGAGGTGAACAGGCTGTATAAAAAAGCCGACAAGCAGGAAAGATCCGTAGGACTGCTCCACAGCAGGATACAGGAGATAGACAACATCATAGATTCCGCTCTGGAACAGCTATACTACATAGAGATATCCGCCTCTGACGATGAGCTGAGGGAGCTGGCTCTGGAGATGAAACGGGCTGAGCCGAAGAAGAAACAGCAGATAAAAGAAAAACAGTTCATAAAGATAGATATCGGCGCCGGAACAGCCTACATAGGCAGAAACTCCGTGAGCAACCACAGGCTGGTGTTTCAGTTCGCCAACCCGAACGACTGGTGGTTTCACGCGCAGAAGACCCCTTCCGCCCACCTGATATTCCGCAGGGACGGACAGCCCACGCAGGAGGAAACCGAGATGTGCGCCTCCATCACTGCGGGCATGAGCAAACGCAGGAACGACCTGAAAGTAACCGTTGACTACACCCAGAAAAAGAACGTAAAAAAACCTAAAAATACCCCGCCCGGCTTTGTTATTTATCACAGGTTCAAATCAGTTATTGCGGAACCTGTGTTTTTAGACGAAAATACCCTTGGCTGACAAAAATAAAATAACTATATTACAGTTTCGGAGATACAAATGGATAAAATTGAAGCACTGAGAAAAAAGGCTATATTTCAGGCCGCCAGAAGAGCTATTCTGGAAAATGAGATCTTTGTGCGTGATTATGTTACAAACTACCTGCCTGAAAGCTACGGCGAAAAGGAACTGGAAGACCTGATAACAATGCTGGTCAAGATATTCGACAACGACCTTTTCGATGTGATCATGGGCGTGAAAAAGACAGAGGATTTTGTCGGCATGTACGACCAGCGTCTGCTGAAAGACATAGAGAACTTCGCTGTCAGAAGACGTGAAGAGATCAAACAGGCAAAGGGGCTCATATGATGAAAGAACGCTGGATGGCCGTTTTTGAGGATATGACATGGTATGACGCCAAGCTCGACTGCGAAGGCGACACATGCGAAATGTACGTCTATACCAATAAGAAGAAGATAAAGGTCAAAAAGCTGAGACAGAATGACTTCACCAAGGTCATCCGGGTGGAAGACCGCATGACGGGCGACATCATTGATCTGGTGGATTTCAACGAGATGGACAGGTTTTTTGAGCAGAACACAATCATTTTTAAAAACAGGGTCGGACTTCATAAAGAGGTCCGCAGATACATAGACTTTAGTCTGAAATAATGTCCAGAGTCGGCTTTACCACCACCATCCCTGTGGAGATAATTCTGGCGGCGGGCAAGACGCCCGTTGACCTGAACAATGTTTTCATCACCGATCAGGACCCAATGAGAATGGCGGAATCCGCCGAGGACGAAGGTCTGCCGCGCAACCTGTGCGCATGGATCAAGGGCATCTACGCCGCAGTGAAACAGGCGGACATAGACGAGGTGATCGCCGTGACACAGGGCGATTGCAGCAACTCGCACGCTCTGGCGGAGCTTTTCATCAATGACGGGATCAAAGTTCACTCATTCAGCTATCCTTTCGAAAAAGAACACAGATACGAAACCCTTAAAAGCGAGATGGAACGGTTCGCAAAATCAATCGGCACTACACTTCAGAAAGGCATAGAATATTCCGCAAAGACCGACAGCGTCCGGGGAAAACTGCGCAGACTGGACACACTGACCACAGAAGGCAGGGTGACAGGTTTCGAAAACCATCTGTGGCTGGTGACATCCACCGATTTTAACACCGACCTGAAAAAATATGAAAAGGAACTGGACGCCTTTCTTAAAGAGGCTGAGAAACGTGTGCCCGACACCAATGGGCTGAAAATAGGCTTCATAGGCGTTCCGACAATCTTTTCAGATATATACCAGTTTATCGAATCCAAGGGCGCTAAGGTGATCTTTAATGAGATACAGCGTCAGTTCGCCATACCGTCAGACGATCCGGACTATGTGAAGAGATACGCCGAATATACCTATCCTTACGATGTTTTCGGCAGGGTAGCGGACATCAGGGAACAGAAAGATATCAGAAAGCTGGACGGAATCATTCATTACGTTCAGTCCTTCTGCTACCGCCAGATGCAGGATATCATCATCCGAAAAGAGATAGACTGCCCCATGCTGACCATCGAGGGCGACGCCCCGTCCGGCATAGACGCGCGGACCAAGATACGCATAGAATCCTTTCTGGAGATGCTGGAGGCGAAGAAAAAATGAAGCTCGGCATAGACCTAGGCAGCAGATTTGTAAAAATAGCCGTTCAGACGGAAACAGGCATAACATACCACCGTGAGGACACGGTATTTTTTTATAAAAACAGAGTAAAAAGAGAGAACGGAGAGGTGTTAATAGACCTCACGTCCTACGGAGCGGACGAAACCTGCGCCATCACCGCCACAGGATATGGACGGAACATGATGTCGTTTGCCAACGCCAACGTGATATCCGAGATAAAAGCGCACTACAGAGGCGCTCTGGAATCAACAGGCGAGAGTGAATTCATTCTGGTGGACGTGGGCGGACAGGACAGCAAGGTGATATACGTCCGTGACGGCTACATAGATGATTTCGTGATGAACGACAAATGCGCCGCCAGCACCGGACGTTTTCTGGAAAATGCCTGCCGGATACTGGACATATCGCTGGACGACCTGTCGGAAATGACAGCGGAACCCGTTAAGCTGAACAGCACCTGCGCCATATTCTCCGAAAGCGAGCTGGTGGGCAGAATAGCGGAAGGTTTTTCCATAGAATCCATAGGGGCGGGAGTTAACGAGAGCATCGCCAGAAGGCTTTTCCCCCTTATCAGAAAATACAGGCATAAAAAAATATTCGCCGCCGGGGGCGTAGCGTCCAACAATGGGCTCTTACGGTTTTTATCCGAAATGTCCGGCACAGAGATAAAATCACTCAACAATCCGCAGTACAACGGCTGTTTCGGCTGTCTATTCTACTAAACGAAAATTCCCCATCCATGAGGTCGGAATGAGATTGCCGCGCTTCGCTCGCAATGACAGCAAACCACCGTCATTGCGAGGAGCATTCGACGAAGCAATCTAAAAATCTATAATCCCAAAAATCTTCCTTCAGTATAGATGAGCTTGCCGTCGGCATATACCTTGCCGTCCTGCATGCTCTTTATCATATCCCAGTGGATGCCGGATTTGTTCTTTCCGCCCGCTTCCGGATAGCTTGCGCCCACAGCCATGTGGATTGTGCGCCCTATCTTTTCGTCAAAAAGTATGTTCTTGGTGGGTTTGTCTATGTTGTCGTTCAGACCGAAAGCTATCTCGCCTATCAGTCTGGAACCTTCGTCTGTCTCCAGCACGCTTTGCAGGAAGTCGTTGCCCTTCTCGGCTGATGCTTCCATGATGCGTCCGTTCTCTATCTTGAGCATTATCCCGCCCGCTTCCACGCCCATGTATGATGTGGGCAGGTCAAAGTATATCTGACCGTTCACGCCGTCCTCAACGGGGCTGGTGAAAACCTCGCCGTCGGGCATGTTGTGGTGCCCGTTGCAGTTGATGAATTTTCTGCCGTTCACGTTGAATGTGATATCTGTCTTGTTGCCGACTATGTGCAGTTCTTTTGTGCCTGTCAGTATTTTTACCACGTTCTGCTGAAACTCGTCCACCTTGCGCCATGCCGCCACCGGGTCAGCCTCGTTCAGCTTGCATGCGTTGAATACGAACTCAGTGTACTCATCCAGAGACATCTCGGCGTCCTGCGCCATGGCCTGTGACGGATATGGACAGAGCGACCAGCGGAACTCGCCTTTGCCCTCTCTTTCCATCAGGACATCACGCACCTGACGCATGGTCTTGCTGGCAAGAGATATTTTTGATTTATCCGCACGGGTCAGCTGTTTTGTGTTGCTGGTGCTGTCGATGTATACCTGAGCGGTGATGTTGTGAGCGTCCGCCATCACGCTGGGGGCGATGAACTCGAGCTGTTTGTTGTTTGCGTTGGCATAGAACGCCGCCTGCTGTTCAGCTATCTGCATCCGCAGAATTGGATGAGCGCCAAGCTGGAGAGCTTTTACCATCAGCGCCTTCACCAGAGGCTCGGAAACTGTTTCGGCTCTTATCAGAAATATATCATCCTCTTTCAGGTTGAGGGAATATTCGCATATCAGATCAGCCATTTTCTTTTCAAGCTGCATAATCTACTCCTTAGGTCTTATTATAAGTATTTATATAATAAGACTTGTAGATTAATCAAGAGATTCAGCTCTTTATAAGGCTGTAAATTCTTCTGGCGGCGCAGGCGGCTCCGAATCCGTTGTCTATGTTCATCACGGTGATGCCTCCGGCGCAGGATGTCAGCATAGCCAGCAGTGCGGACACGCCTGAAAATGACGCTCCGTATCCCACAGAAGTAGGCACAGCTATCACAGGGCTGGTCACCAGACCGCCTATGACGCTCGCCAGCGCTCCTTCCATCCCGGCGACTACTATCACCACTCCGGCGTTTCTTATGTCGTCCAGTCTGTCAAAAAGCCTGTGCAGACCTGCCACGCCCACGTCTGATATTATCTTAGCCCTCACGCCTATCATATCACAGGTGACAAGAGCCTCCTGAGCCACGGGCAGATCGGAAGTTCCGGCTGTGATTATAACTGTTTCCCTCTCTGCGTAGTGTATCTCGTTTATCTTATAGCTCAGTGTTCTGGAGAGTTCGTCATACACAGCATCAGGACAGACCGCATTCACTGTCTCGGCAGTCTCACTGCTGACTCTTGTCGCCAGCACGTTGGAGCGGTCTTTCATCACTTCAAAAATATCAGCCACCTGAGACGGCGTCTTTCCCTCGGCGTATATCACCTCCGGAAAACCGTTTCTGAGCGGTCTGTGCATATCCATCTTGGTATGCCCCATATCTATGTATGGCAGATCACGGAGCTTTTTCATAGTGCCGTCCAGATCTGCTGTTCCGTTCTGCAGCCCTGTCAGTATCTCCCGTAAATTATCCATCTATCATCCTTCTCTATATTTTTCTGCGGACGAAAGCTCTGCCGGCATTCACTATATCGGTGAACCCTTCGCCTTCCAGATCGGCGGCGGCTTTCTTCAGCTCTTCGGGAATGTTAATATTCTGCGGGCATTTATCCAGACACTCGCCGCAGGCGACACACTGTGAAGCGAAACCTGTCTCCGGCTCATCTCTGAACACGTCACCTGTCGTCATAGCGTATTTGAATCTTGAACCCATTACGTCTCCGAAGGCATGCAGGTTGTTATACCACTCAAAACAGACGGGGATCTTCACCCCCACAGGGCAAGGCAGACAGTATCCGCAGGCGGTGCATCCCACCATCATCACACTGTTATATGCCTTCTCCGCTTCGTCCACTATATTCAGCTCAGCCTGCGAAAGGCTGTTAGGCTCCGCCTCTGAGGCTATGCGCAGGTTTTCATCTATATGCGCTTCTTCGTTCATGCCGGAGAGAATGAGCGTGACCTCCGGATGATTCCATATCCATCTGAGCGCCCATTCAACAGGCGTACGTTTCGCAGGCGCTCTGTCCCAAACATCCCTCACGGCGTCAGGCTGTGTCTCTTTACCCAGATTTCCGCCTCTGAGAGGCTCCATTATCACCACTCCGATGTTCTTTGAGGCGGCGTATTTCAATCCAGATAACCCGGCCTGATAGTTTCTGTCCAGAAAATTATACTGTATCTGGCAGAAATCCCAGTCATAGCAGTCTATTATAGGGTTAAAATCATCCGGCTCGCCATGATAGGAGAATCCGGCACGAACTATGCGTCCGTCCGCCTTGATGTTGTCTATGAATTTCAGGATGTCCAGCTTCATCAGCCTGTCCCATGACGGACCGTTCAGCGAATGCATCAGATAATAGTCTATGTGGTCGGTCTCCAGTCTTTCGAGCTGGGCATTAAGATATTTTTCCATGTCGGCTCTGCTGTTCACCAGCCATGTAGGCAGTTTGGTAGCCAGTTTCACTTTTTCTCTGTATCCGTCTTTCAGAGCTTTCGCCACCAGCGGTTCGCTCGCGCCGTTGTGATAGGGCCAGGCTGTATCCACATAGTTCACGCCTCTGTCTATGGCGCTCCTTATCTGGGCGATGGCTCGCTCCTCGTCTATGTGACCGTCCTTCATAGGCAGTCGCATACATCCGAAGCCGAGTATGGACAGCTCATCACCGTTTTTAGGCATGGTTCTATACAGCATCAGAAACCTCCGAAAATAAAAAATTCTCAACCATCTTGTAAGATATACTTTTTAGCTGGTGAAACAATACATATTAATCTTAGATTATTGCCTGATTCTACAGAAATTCGGCGGGGTATAAAACCCCGCCCTACAGTTGGCGGGTGTTTCTATTCCGAGCTTGCTGAAAAACCCCGCCCTACAGTTGGCGGGTGTTTAGTAATTGAAAAAAGTAGGGCGGCATTTTACATGCCGCCGCACTGTTATTATTTCAGGTTGTAAAAAGCCTTAAGCCCTTTATATGTAGCCTGCTTCTGTTTATACCCACAAAGTTTTTCAATCCATAGAAAAACTTTGATGACGCTTCACTCGGCAAAGCCTCATTACGCTCACCCTACGGGTGCTTCATCCTGAAGCAGGTTTGAACAGGCTTACTTAAGGTTGTAAAAAGCCTTCAGCCCTTTATATGTAGCCTGTTCAAACAGTTCCTCTTCGATGCGGAGAAGCTGGTTGTATTTGGCTATTCTGTCTGTACGGCAGAGTGAGCCTGTTTTGATCTGTCCGGCGTTCACAGCCACGGCGAGATCGGCTATGGTGGTGTCCTCTGACTCGCCTGAGCGGTGAGAGATAACACAGGTGTATCCTGCCTCTTTGGCTGTCTGGATAGCGTCCAGAGTTTCTGTGAGCGTACCTATCTGGTTCAGCTTAACCAGAATGGAGTTCGCCACGCCTTTTTCGATACCGGAAACCAGTCTCTCGGTGTTGGTAACGAAAAGGTCATCGCCCACAAGCTGGATCTTCTTGCCCAGAGCGTCTGTCAGCAGTTTCCAGCCGTCCCAGTCGTTTTCGTCCAGACCGTCTTCAATGGAGATGATCGGGTATTTTTCCACCAGATATTTGTAGTATTCAACCATTTCGGCTGATGTTTTCTCCGGCTTGGCTTCAGCCGCCAGAACATATATTCCTTTCTCTTTGTTATAGAATTCGCTGGAAGCGGCATCCAGAGCTATGTAAATATCTTTTCCGGCTTTGTATCCGGCTTTTTCTATGGCCTCAAGGATAACTTCGATAGCCTCTTCGTTTGAGCCGAGGTTAGGAGCGAAACCGCCCTCATCGCCGACGGCTGTGTTCAGTCCTTTTGCTTTCAGAACGCCTTTCAGTGTGTGGAAAACCTCAGCGCCCATTCTAAGCGCCTCACGAAAGCTGACAGCGCCCAGAGGCATGATCATGAATTCCTGAATATCCACGTTGTTGTCAGCGTGAGATCCGCCGTTGAGGATATTCATCATAGGAGCGGGAATCACGTTAGCGAAAGCTCCGCCGATATATTTGTAAAGAGGCAGACCGCATGACTCAGCCGCTGCCTTGGCACATGCCAGCGAAACGCCGAGAATGGCGTTAGCGCCCAGTTTTCCTTTGTTCTTTGTACCATCGAGCTGAATGAGTATCTCGTCTATCATCTTCTGCTCTGTAACATCTATGCCCTCGAGCTCAGGAGCGATAACCTCGTTTACATTCTGCACAGCTTTCATAACGCCTTTGCCGAGATAGCGTCCTTTGTCGCCGTCTCTCAGCTCAACAGCTTCGTATTCGCCTGTGGACGCTCCGGAGGGAACGATAGCGCGTCCCAGAACGCCTCCGCTTGTGACCACGTCAACCTCTATGGTGGGGTTGCCTCTGGAATCAAGCACTTCTCTGGCAAAAATATCGATGATGTCTGTCATAAAAAACTCCTTAACAGTGTATTAGATTTATCTATATCCATACTGGGTAATTAAAAAAAAGTCACCCGTTAATAGCAATAAAAGTATAGCCTGAAAGTAATATAAATGACAATATCAATTCAAATAATCATCAATATTTCTGATAGCCTATTATATTATTTATAATCACGCAAAAATATGATAATGTTTTTCCGGGAGATTTTATGAGCAACAGGTCAACAAAAACTTATTATATTGTTTTCACTTTCTATTTCATCGTCTTCGGGATAATAGTCGCGTTCGTTACATCGTTTGTCAACTACCGGATACACTATATCGACATATATAAACAGATATCGCAGACAGCGGATAACGCCTTTATGGAGAAGGCGTTTTTTTTGGACAGCAGGAAGAGACACCTGTCCCTTGTCGCTAGATCTTTCACCAACAGCGATCTGCTTTTAAGATACATCCGGTCAAAATCCGCAGAAGACCAGTATAACGTCAAGATGCTGTTCTATGCCGCGGCGTCATCCAACCCCGACTTTATGCAGGTGCGCTATATAGACGAAACAGGCATGGAAAAAGTGCGTGTGGACAGAATATTAAACGAACTGCGCATAATCCCTGATAATGAAATGCAGAACAAAGCGGACAGATATTATTTCAGAGAAGCCTCCCTTGTGCGCAATAAAGAGATATGGGAATCGAAGATCGATCTCAATATAGAACACGGTAAAATAGAAGTTCCTTTAAAGCCTACATTCAGGATAGCGACCCCTGTTTATCTCGATGACAAATTCAAAGGAATCGTAATAATCAACCTGCTGATGAACAACCTGCTCAACAGTCTCTCAAACGTCACTAATTTCAGCACATATATCATAGACGGCGAAGGCGAGATACTGAAAAGCCCGGACCCGAACGAATCATGGAGCAGGTATCTTGAGGGCAGATATAATTTTTCAAACATCTCCGATGAACTGCCCGATATCCTAAAAAATGATAAATATCACTGCAACCATCTGTTTTCCTATAATCTGGAAGAATACATATCCAACGGCGAAAATATACATCTGGTGATGATGCCGAAACAGTCCACACTGGAGAATATGCGCAGGAACAACACCTCTGCGGCGCTTCTGATAGCGGCTATAGTTCTGGCTGTTTCCGTTCCGCTGTCATGGATCGCGGCCTATATCCCGTCCAAACTCTCTGCCAGACTGTCCACCAGCAACTACCAGCTTAATAAGTTCCATTCGATAATGGATAAATATCTGATAACCGCCACCACAGACAAAAACCAGGTAATAACCTCATGCAGCAAGGCTTTCACGGATATCACTGAATATACCGCAGAGGAGATGATCGGTCAGACCAATAAAATAATCCGACATCCAGATAACAGTCTGGACATATACAATGAGCTCTGGGATACCATCACCGCAGGCAAAGTGTGGGAGGGCGAACTCCGCTGCATCAGCAAATCCGGACGGACATTCTGGCTGCATAAAATAATCAGCCCCGATCTGGATGAAAACGGCAATATCACCGGATACACCTCCATAGACTATGACTGCACAGACGCTAAAATGATAGAAGAGATGTCCATCACAGACCAGCTGACCGGGCTATACAACAGACGCAGGCTGGATGAAACACTGGAAACCGAAATGGTGCGGTTCAACAGATATAAGCACAATTTCTGCGCTATCCTGCTGGACATAGACCATTTCAAAAATGTTAACGACACCTACGGACACTCCGAAGGCGACCGTGTGCTGAAAGAGCTGGCTGATATACTTAAGGCGAACACCAGAGCCACAGACACTGTGGGCAGATGGGGCGGAGAAGAGTTTCTGATAATCGCCGCCGAGACGGACATATCCCAGTGCGCTCAGCTGGCTGAAAAGATCAGAGCGGCCGTGCAGGATCATTATTTCGGCAACGTGGGCAGAGTAACGATAAGCCTTGGAACCGCTCAGTATAAATACGGCGATACTATCGCCCACTTTATAGTAAATGCAGACAGCGCCCTGTACAAGGCTAAGCAGAACGGGCGAAACAGAGTGGAACTGCACAATGGATAATAATACTCACTAATTTTTCTTATGTGCTTTATCACCTTGACTTTGAGAAAACCACTGTATTATTATGCTTCTAAACTGACCCATAGGGCAAAATATGTACGACATTCCAAACCTCCTTTTCGCCGACAGGCAGGGGAATATATATGACCATCCGCACCTGAAAATGACCGTCAGGAGCGAGAATTTTAACTTTGTCCCCTACGAGGTGGAGCTTATCGAGCTGCCGCCCTCTTCCAGACTGTATTTTGTTCCGGATACTCATCCCATAGCCTATAACCCTGACACAGCGGGCATGGAGACATTCACCGGCGGATATGCCGTCAGCGCCTTTCTGGATCCGGGATATCTGCGTCTGTTTCTGCCGTCCTATGTGAAAAACTCCGACACCATACTCCCTCTGTACGCATACACAGCGGTGGGCTGGCTGAACGACAGATTTGTCGTGCCGGCTATCAAGGTGGACGACGACAGCAAATGGAACCCGAAAAATTTTGACTACACAGACAAATTCAAACCCGCAGTGGACGAAATGCTGGCTAAATATCCGGACAACAGACTGTATAAACAGCTCTCCACCTGCGCTCTGAAATATCACTGCACAGCGGCTAAGAACGCCTTCATCGGCAGATGGGAATGTCCCCTGCCCTCAGCCCCCACATGCAACAGCAGATGTATAGGCTGTATCTCCTTTCAGGAGGACAAGAAGGTTGCCGCCCCGCAGGACAGGATAAAATTCATCCCGAAACCTGAAGAGATAGCACAGGTGGCTCTGAACCACTATGAGGTGGCGGAAGAACCCATCGTCAGCTTCGGTCAGGGATGCGAGGGCGACCCCATCACAGTCACAGACACCATCGCCGAGGCGATAAGGATAATCAAGAAAAAAGCTCCGGAACTGACTGTCAATTTCAACTCCAACTGCAGCAATCCGGAAAAGATGAAAATGATCTTCGACGCCGGTGTAGATAGTATCCGTGTCAGCCTTAATTCCGTGGTAGAATCCACATATAACGCTTACTACAACCCTGTTAACTACACGCTGGAAGATGTGCTGAAAAGCATAGAACTGGCAAACAGATATAACGTATATACCTCGCTGAACTTTCTGACTATGCCCGGCATAAACGACAGAGAGAGCGAGGCGGACACACTGATAGATTTTCTGTCGGCGTATCAGATAGACCTGATACAGCTCAGAAACCTTAATATCGACCCTGACCTTCTCTTTTCTAAGATGAAGTTCAGGAAGGAGGAGATTTTGGGACTGAAAAATCTCCTGAAACTGGTGAAAAAGAAGCATAAGAATATGAAGTTCGGTTACTTTAACAGGACCAGAGAGAATTTTTATAAGGATCTCGGTCTTCCGGATTTAAAAAGGAGGAACAAATGAAGAAGGTTATCGTTTTTGCAATGATGCTGATGTGTTCCAGCGCGTTCGCGGAATTTTCACTGATGCCCGATCTGACAGCCACTCAGTTCAAGGATCTGGTATCTGACCTCAGCATGGCAGTTACCCCCACCATCTCCAGCCCCGCCGAGCCCCTGAAGACTCTCGGGTTCGACATCGCTCTCGAGTCTCAGCTCACCACTATCAACAGTGACGCTGACAGATGGGAAAACGCATGGGGCGGAGCAGAGCCCGCAAACACAGTATGGGCAAACAGAGTGCATGTGCAGAAGGGACTTCCCTTCGGTGTGGATCTGGGTGCCAGCGTTACTCAGGGCGCCAATCTCGACTTCACAGCCGTTACACTGGAAGGCAAATACGCTTTTCTGAAAGGCTCAGTGGCAACACCCGCTCTCAGCGCCAGAGTTGCCTACACAAAAGTTTTCAACATTGAGGATGTAAACCTCCAGACATTTCTGGCAGGTCTCTACATCAGCAAAGGATTCCTTATACTGACTCCCTATGCCGGTATAGAGGATGTATACGCCATCGCCAGCGAAGATTCTGACGCTGACCTTGACGATGAAACAGCAAACAATATCAGAGGACTTGTCGGTCTTCAGATATGCCCTTTCCCGCTTTTCGTCATCAACGTAGAGGCGGCTAAGGCTGCGGACGTTTACCAGTTCGGCCTTAAAGCAGGCATCAGGTTTTAAATGAACAACTATTTTTATGACTACATAGTCTTAGGCAGCGGCGTGGCAGGTCTCAGGGCTGCCATCGAGCTCGCCGGTTACGGCAGGGTCGCTGTTGTTACAAAATGTTTTCTGGGGGAAAGCTCCTCAGAATACGCACAGGGCGGCGTCGCAGTCGCCCTTTCTGATGATGATGACATTTCTCTGCACATAGAGGATACTTTGCGTGCAGGAGATGGGCTGTGTGACCTTAAGGCTGTCTCAACACTTGTTGAGGAAGGACCTAAATATATCAAGCAGCTTATCTCCTGGGGAGCGAAGTTCGATATGCACGGAGGAGTGCTGGAATTCTCCCGTGAGGCGGCGCACAGCGTCAACAGGATCATCCACGCCAAAGGGGACGCCACCGGACACGAGATTGTACGAACGCTTAAGGAATATTCCAAAACGTTCGACAACATAGAAAAGCTGGAATACACCTATGCGCTGGACTTCATCAAAGACGCTCCGGACAGTGTCTGCGGTGTTCTGGCTCTGGACGAGAAAACAGGCGAGCTGGAATATTACTACGCCAAGGCAGTCATAGTTGCCACAGGCGGCGCAGGCAGACTCTACCGCAGGACAACCAACCCCGCTGTCGTCACAGGCGACGGAATGGCAATGGCTTTCCGCGCGGGCGCTGTTATGCGTGATATGGAGTTCTACCAGTTCCACCCCACAGGTCTCACCATCAAGGGCGCTCCGGCGTTTCTGCTGAGCGAGGCCATGAGAGGCGAAGGCGGAATTCTCCGTAATATAAACATGGAGCGCTTCGCCAGCAAATATCACCCCGATGGGGAGCTGGCTCCCAGAGACGTGGTTAGCCGCGCTATATTCTTCGAGATGAAACAGACAGGCACAGACCATGTGTTCCTCGATCTGACCCATCTGGAAAAAGACTTTGTGAAAAACAGATTCCCGAAAATATACTCCACCTGTCTGGAATACAACATCGACATCACTGTTGATCCTATTCCCGTCAGCCCCGCCGCCCACTATTTCATGGGCGGAATATTCACCGATGACTTCGGGCGTTCCAGCTTGAGAGGTCTGTACGCATGCGGCGAGGCTGCATGCAACGGCGTTCACGGCGCTAACAGGCTGGCGAGCAACTCTCTGCTGGAGGGTGTTGTATTCGGCGGCAGAAGTGCCGACACAGCGGCGGAAGACACAAAAGACAGAGTAGTGGCCGAAAGCTCCATCACTCTGGGCGAACCTCTGAAAATAGACGAGGCGGACAAAATGGTGTCTGAGATTCAGGAAGCTATGTGGGACGGCGTGAGCGTTGCCAGAAACGAACACGGTCTCTCCAGCGCCATTGAATATCTGAGCGGTCACCTGCGCAGATTCAACGGCAGAACACCATCCGACAGACAAACAGCCGAAATCAGAAATATGCTTACAGTGGGGCTTCTGATAGCCGAAGCAGCATATTCCAGAAAGGGAAGCAGAGGCGGACACTACCGTGATGACTACCCCGACAGGATAGCTGACAACTGGCACATCTATTTTGAAAATGCCCAATTTAATCCCAATAAAAAATAGGAACAAACCTTTAATAACAGCGGACGGCTCTATATCTCTCTACAGCATGGACTACATGGAGGGATATAGAGCCAAAAGCGTAGGCGCCTTCACCGAAAGCCTTCATAAATTCTATCTGGCGAGCGGTATAGAAAAGATGCTGATGAGGCAGGACGTCCGTCTTCTGGACATTTGCCTTGGCGGCGGAAGCAACCTGTCTGTCACTCTTGATCGTGTGCTGGCTCTTGATACCCCTTACAGACTGCATATCGTCACCGTGGAGAAACAGTCGTCTCTGTTTGACACCATCAGGCAGAACGGATTTATGTGGCCTTACAGAGGCTATGAGGCGCTCAGACATCTGATAGATCACGGCGACATGAAGAACATCAGGCTGGACATAGCCATCGGCGACGCCGCCCGTATCATAGCTGATATGACGCTGAAATTCGACATCGTATACTTCGACCCCTTCGGCAAGAGAAAGAACCCGGACATGTGGACTGTGGACGTTTTCAGAGGTGTTTATAACCTGCTGAACCACGGAGGCAGAGCCGTCACCTATTCGTCCGGCAAGGCGATCAGAAACGACTTCGTGACTGCCGGATTCACCTATACAGTGACCAGCAAACCGGACGGAGCTTTTCAGGAAGGCACAGTCTTTCTGAAACAGTGATAACCTTTTATTATTCATGACATAAAATTGCAATTTTTTTGAAATAAGTTATTGACATCCATCATGTGATACGATATAAAAACATCCTCATGCGGGTATAGCTCAGTTGGTAGAGCGCGACCTTGCCAAGGTTGAGGTCACCGGTTCGAGTCCGGCTACCCGCTTTTTTATAGGCTGGCTGATGAGGCTGGTCTTTTTTTTCTCATGGCGACGTGGCCGAGTGGTTAGGCATCGGACTGCAAATCCGCGTACCCCAGTTCGATTCTGGGCGTCGCCTTTCATAAGAAAGCCCCTGCATTATGCAGAGGCTTTTTTTGTTTTGCACTCAACCAAAATATTTTGCTGCCATGCGGCAGGTTACCAGTGGAATTTAAGATTAACCCCCTACTGATTTGAGGCAGGGGGGAGCCTTAAAAAGCTCCGCCCCTGAAAAGAAGATGCTGATGGATTTCACCACAGGAGTATTGTGAGTGATTGCTCTGTTTATATACCTGTAAAGCTGAAATTATATGTCAGATACATACGTGTGTCAGTGTAGTCATCACCGTCGTGTACATCAATAGCGGCGTATCTGAATCTGAGTCCGAGACCATCCAGAGAACCTGAGAAAGCATACTGAATATTAATATCTGTTTCCTCAGTGTCTTTCACGGTGTCTGTCTCGTCTACATCATAGTAGGCATACCATACATATGAGCTGAGTCCTGTCAGACCGATCTTGGTAAAATCGTAGCCGACTTTCAGACCTAATGCGTCCTCATCGCCGCGTGTGCCGGATATCATTACCTGCTGGCCGATGATCTGATCGTGTCCCCATGGTGTGATCATGCCATCGTCACCGCTTCTGGAGTACGCGCCCTGCACATCGAATCCGGCTATTTTCACGCCGAGTTTGAAACCAGCCTGCCCGGCGTCCAGTTCACCGTTCAGTTCATCGCCCTGAGATTTCTGATAAAGAAGGCAGGGGACAAAATAAACGTTGGCTGAACCGAGGTCAGTATTAAGTGACGCTTTCAGATATGATATGTTGTAAATATCATCAATAGTGTAATACCAAGCCTGGATATCGCCTTTGACTATCTGTGTGGGCAGTTTGTATGCGGCGTTTAATATTATCAGGTCTTTGTCTTCGTCAATATCTGTGGCTCTGCCGGGTTCTTTTGCCACTGCTTCGGATATGGACACAAAGTTCTCGTCATTCCATCCCATTGAGTCTGTGATGTAGTAAGCGGCCAGAGTGATGTTGTTCAGGCTGTTGTTGACCACTGTCAATCCTTTGTAGGTTCTGGGCATCATACGCACGTCATCAGTATTCATGTAAGGAGTGTTGATTTCCTGTGCGCCGTATTTGACTGTGGTTTTAAACCAATCGCCCTGAACAAAGTATTCCTGCTCACGGGTCACGCTTTTGTGGTTGCCGTTTTCATCGGCTCCCAGCACGCTGTACACAGTGTCGTCATCGTCACTGCCGAGGTCATTTGTTGTGCTGAATGCAGTGCCGAGAGATATTCCGAAAAGTGAAGCGGTATGGTAGTAAAGCGTACCACCCAGAGCGATATCGTTTCTGGTGTTGGCGGTGTCAAAATCTCTGGTGTAGTCAAGCATTTTGATTGAGCCTTTGACTGTCCCCTGTGTAAACATCTCTTTCAGCGTTTCTGCCGCTGAAGCTGCAGCAGTGATGCAAAAAACAAGCACTGCGGTCAGAGTAATAATACGTTTCATAAATCCTCCTCTTGAATTAGCAACTCTACATGCAAACGCGTACCTGAGCGTGGCACACGCTATTCCCCGGGTTCATTCAATAACCACGCTTATTTTGAGTCTTTTGTTTCTTTTTTCAGACCCAGCGCCATCCAGTGTATCGAGTCAGTGGGACATTGATCAGCGCACTCCATGCAGGATGTGCATTGTTCATTCATCGCTTTTTTGTCATTTGTAACGTCTATATGCTCCGGACAGTGTTCATGACAGCTCAGACAGGTACCGCCCAGAGCGGATGTGCATGTCCTTCCGTCCATGACCGGACGAGTTTTTATAAAAGGTATTTTCGAAACCAGTGTGAATACGGCGGATATCGGGCAGATGTATGAACACCATCTCCTGAATATCAGCACCTCCAGAGCTATTACCGCAGGAAAAATAACAAGATTCCAGCTCGGCTCCAGTGAAAAGAACAGTTTAAACATGGCGAATACAAAACCAAAAAACAGTCCTATAGGACAGATCAGGCAGAAGACAGGGAAACGGAGTATGAACGATATGCCCACTGCCAGCAGAAGCATGGCAAACGGCAGATTAAGAAGCCGCTTGTCCGGAGCGGACGCTTTATGTCCGCTGCCGTTTTTCGGCTTGAACATTTTTCTCACCAGCTGCGTGGTACACAGCCATCCGCAAAAAAATCTGCCAAGCACCAGCACTGCCAGCAGACCGATGATAACCCCGGCCAGCATGTCCACTGGTATGCTTCTGGCGGCGGCCGCCACCTGAAGAAAACCCACAGGGCATACGGAACAATATGTCCCCAGACCAAATTTGGCGGCGCCTGCTCCGGCGATAACGATCACGCCTGCCGTCATGATATATACTCTGTATTTTGAAAAATGAGTCCTGCTCACTTTTTATACTCCTTTCTCCGCCTGCGACGGGTCCCTGGGCGGAAACTCACCGGTTCTCCGCTGAATCAGAACACCCTTGCCTGTGGATGTCTTCCTAAGCGCTGTTGCCGGACACTTCAGTTCGCAGATGCCGCAGCCGTTGCATTTTTCCGGTATGACCACCGGTCGTTTGTTGTCATCCAGAATGATCGCCTTCTGAGGACACTCATCCTTGCACACTGTGCAGCCTATCCAGTCCCACGCAACACAGTCTTTCTCGACTATCACCGCCACGCCTATGTCCAGAGTCTCTTTGGTCACTGGTTTCAAGGCGCCTGTGGGGCAGACCTCTGAGCATTTCAGGCATGAATTGCAGTATGATCTTTTAAAATCAACCACAGGAGTATTCATCCTGACGAGCCCTTCCGTCAGTGATGCCGGCAGGATGACTCTCGTGGGACATGCCTGCACGCATCTCTGGCATCTGTTGCATCTGGACAGAAACTCATCTTCCTGCACCGCTCCGGGCGGACGCATGAATCTGAGAGACCGTTCAGCGCACAGGGCCTCTTTCGGCAGGGCTATCCCAATCATGATTAACTTTGTAAACGTTCTTCTGGAAAAATTCATATGCCCCTCGATTCTGTTAAAACACCATCCTGCCCTGAATAGCTTTGACCACTGTGGGCAGCTGGTTTACCAGTACGCATATCAGAAATATTCCAATCACCACAGAAACTTTCATGACATATGACAGCAGGGGAACATTTTTCATATATCGGATTGCTGACAATGCCAGCGGTATAATTACGCAGGTAACTATCATCGCCCAGAACACTGCGGAAAGATGCCCGCTGATAAGCATGTCGATGGTAAGCATCCTGTCGGGAGGATTAAGAACCGCCAGCCTGACAAGAAAAACAGCCATAAAGATTGTGAAAACCGCTGATGTGATCAGCATACTGAGCGAGTTCTTTTTATGCTTTGCTTCATCGCCTGAGCCGCTGAACAGAAATGTTCCGGCCGCCAGAGCTGAAGCGCCAGCAAAGACAAAAAACAGAAGATACGTGTTAAGAGCGTGACGTGTAGAGATCATGTACAGTCTGTTCAGGCAGAACACTGCATATACAAAAAGAACAACGGAGATAACCGCTGACGCTTTATGTTTTGTGTTCTTCACATAGATTATTATCCCGGCTGCAGTGATAACTATCTGAGAAATAACGGCGCTGCTGAGCCCTGTTGTCGGTTTTGCCAGAATATTGATAAAGTTAGCCGGGTTATTCAGGTTGAAGGCTATATCAAGTATGGCCAGCAGTCCTGTCGCAGCCATAAACAAAACATATTTCGGCTTGCCGCAGTCATCAGCCTCACTTTTTATAGTCATAGCTGTATACAGGAGTCCAGCCGCGCTCATAATGCCTAAAAACAAAAATATAGCCATATGCCAATTGGTCAGCATGATCCTCCCCCCTTTTTAATCACTGTATGACGCTATAAGCTCTTCCAGAAGTTCCATATCCATGCTGATAAAGCGGTTTGTCACTTTAGCCAGCCCTCTGTAAAAATCTGTAAGAGCGAATTTTCTGACGTCTTCACAGAACGTCGGTATCCAGTTGAGCATGTGTTTCTTCATAAACTCCCTCTGATCGCTCATCAGAAGCTCGGCAGTGTCTTTATCGTTGCCTTTAACGGATCCAACTATCTCTTTGCAGAAAAAGGCCATGAACTCCAACTGGATGAATATATGATCCTCAGGGATGTCATATCCTTTTTTCACGCCAAGGTCTTTACCTGTCAGCACATGAAACATGCTGTCTCTGGCCTCCTGCATGATCAGCTTGTATTCGCTGGTATATACTGACTCATAGGGATAGGCAGACTGATCTGTCTCCGCTATGCCCGCTCCCAGAAAAACTCTGGCATAGTCCACGGCCAGGTCAGTCACAGGATCCAGCAGGCTGCTGTTGATAAAGGACTTCATCTGTTTGTATCCTTCCGCTATGACGGCATCGCCATCCTCAGGGAATTCGGTCTCTTTCATATATCTGAATACCTCTTCATCTATCTCCTGCTTGTACAAGCCGGATAGGAATCGGTACATATTCTCTCTTTGTTTCATTATCTCTGTGATATCAGCAATCTTTTCCATTTTAAGCCTCCTGTTTTAAGCCGGGGCGGCGTAAGAGCCGCCCCGTAAACGTGATGTTACTTGTTGTCAAAGAAGGTCCAGGATTTTTTCTCCTGCCATTTGGCTGTTTTGTCGTGCAGAATATAGCGTGTGGCCGGCTTATTGCCTTCATCCGGCAGACTGTGAGCGGCTTTGCCTGCTTTAGCTATCTTTTTAGATACCTCACTGTTGGGGTCGTTTACATCGCCGATAATTCTGGCTTTTGAGCAGCACGCTTTAACACACGCTGGTTTGTCTCCTGCGTTCAGCAGGTGAGAACACATAGTGCATTTCTCGACATATTCGCGTTTTGAGTTGTACTTTCTTGCTCCGTACGGGCATGCGGAGATACATGACATACATGCGATACATTTTTTGCTGTCGATAAGTATTACGCCGTCTTTGTCAATATATGAGGCTCCAGTGGGACATACGGACACGCATGGAGGATTCTCGCATGACTGACACATGGCAGGCATGTAATACATTTCCAGATCAGGGAATTTACCTGTCGGTCCTATGGTAAAGACTTTGTTGTACTGGACGCCCAAATCGATGTGGTTCTCGTTTTTACAGGCAACTTCACATGAATAGCATCCGATACAGCGGTCAAGGTCTACAATTATTGCTGTTTTTTTCATGATTAAAGCTCCACTATTTTAGTTTGGTCTGTTTCCTGAGGCATCCAGGGTTCGAACTGCTCCGGTTTTGTCCAGATGTTCTTCGGTGCGCTCGGGGCTTTAGATACTTTCACCTGGTATCCTCTCAGTGTATATGTGCCCACAACATCGTTGAATGGCGCTGTGTTTTTGGAGAGCACGTTGACGTTCATCTCCTTCCATCCGTGTGTGGATGTATTGAGCGCTTCAGGGTTCCAGAAACGTTCCATGTACACACAGCCGATCGCTTCGCCTTCTGTAACCAGCGCTTTTGCGTGGGTTTTGCCCCTTGCTGATTCCACGACCACCCAGTCGCCCTGTGATATGCCGTATTTTTTGGCGTCAACGGGGTTGATCCAGATCTCAGCATAGGGTTTGATCTCTCTGAGATAAGGGATGTTCCTCAGGGTTGTGTGGTGCCAGTAGGGCAGACGTCCGTTTGACATAACAAGCGGAAATTTCTTACCAATTGCTTTATTGGGGCTTTCGTCCGGTTCGAGATAGTAAGGAAGAGCATCATAATCAACGTCGACAGGGGGCAGATCCCATGGGGAATAAGGCTTGCCTGTACGTCCAAGCTCAATCATGGATTCAAGATAAACTTCGCATTTTTTGGACGGTGTGCTGAATCCTTTAGGTTTACCTGTTTTGGGGTCAGTCTCTTTGTAAACATAGAAGCGCCTGAATTCCTTCATAGGAACGTATTCAAACGGAGCTTTTTCCTTGTACTCTTTCCATGTCATGCCATCCAGCATGGAAACCCAGTTATCCAGAGTTTTTTCCATTGTATCGAAATATGGAGGCTCAGGAGCACAGGCTTTAGGGTCCCAGGCTCTTTTACAGTTTTCGTGTCCGAGTTCAGCACAACGCTTAGCAAGCTGAGCGAAGAACCAATACTCATTAACTGTTTCATAAGTATGAGTGACGGCAACACGAGCTGTAGCTGCGTTAAAGTCGGCAGTGGGGAAATCAGTTTCCAGCCATTCAACAGCCGGCAGAACATAATCTGCGTATGCGGTGAAAGATGTAGGATACATAAAGAAGTGAACGATAAGTTCAAGGTTCTTCATACCTTCCACCCATGCTGCTGAGTTAGCGGCTGTACCGAGTTTGTTACCGGAACGCTCAAGCCACGCTTTGATTTTGTAGGGTTTACCATATGTCATAGCGTCCAGAATGGCGTTAGGCTGAGCAATCCACCACTGAAGCATACCTTTGTGTTCTTTAAGACCGAGACGTTTGTTCAGCTGTTTTTCTGAAAGCAGGTGTCTAAGTTTTGAAGATCTCATTCTTCCGCCGACACCCTTGTCATCATATCTCTGGAGAACAGCGCCGGGTTTTTCAACAGAACCCACAAGGATGTTCAGGATTGCAGACATATGTGCCGCCTGTGTTGAGTTGGGGTTCTGGTCTGTGGCAACACCCAGACATACGTTTGATGGAGTGGCGTTTTTGGCAAAAATGAGAATTGCTTCTTCAATTTTTTTAGGATCAAGCCAGCAGGTTTCGCCTGCTTTTTTCAGTGTCCACGGCTCAACTCTATCTTTCAAAAGCTGGAATGAGGGCTTACACACTACACCGTTAACTTTGTATGAACCTTCCAGCGCAGGGCTGAGCTGCTCATCATATGGAAAAGGCATAGCTTTTGCGGATTTAGTTTTTGTATCCCATACAACATATGTATTGGAATCTCCGCCTTTTTTGATATCACTTTCACGAAGGAAATATTTTGTTTTGGTATTCACGAGATATGGCATGTTAGTCCATTTCATCACAAAATCTTTATCATAGAGTTTGTGTTCAAGGATGTAACGTATCCATGCGAGACCGAGCGCAACATCTGTACCGGGTCTTATAGGAAGCCATAAATCAGCCTTTGCGGCATCAGGTGTGAATCTGGGGTCGATTACAACAGTTTTAACGCCTCTCGCCCTGATTTCCGCAAGCATACGTCCGGCCTGTGACGGTCCGCTGTAAGAAGGTGCGGTGGCCCAAAGAATCATACTCTTCATAGTAAGATCATTATAGAAATAACCTTCTACCCCGTTAGAGTCACCAAGGCTGGTATTCTGTCCCTGAAGTGTTCCATAAAGTCCGTATGTATGAGCATACATAAGTGTACGCGGCATATAGCACTGAGCGGCACCCGGCTCAAACCAGTTGGGAGAGTCGAATGAGTTCATGAAACGGCAGACTGTATAGAAGTTGGGGTTACCGCCGCCGCCTGTTGAGCCCATTACGGCCTCGGCGCCGTATTTAGCCCGGATCTCCATCAGTTTATGGGCGATCTCATCGATGGCCTGTTCCCATGAGATACGTTTCCATTTATTTTCGCCTCTCTGGCCTACCCTTTTCATGGGGTACTTGTTTCTGTTAGGGTGATATAGAGCCTGTACGCCTGAAAGTCCTTTCGGGCAAAGCGCTCCTTCACTTCTTCTGAAAGTCGGGTCACCCTCGATCTTTATAACACGGCCGTCTTTGACATGTGCCAGGACACCGCAGTCTGCTGTACAGTTACGGCATTGTGTTCTGACTATCTTTGTTCCGGGCTGGGTTGCCGCCTCAGCCTTAGGGACGAGGGTTGTGCCTGTCAGCGAACTGACGGACACTATTGTTCCGGCAACTGCTGTTGCTTTCAGGAAGTCCCTACGATTTAGTTTAAAACGCTCCATTTAATCCTCCTCATATTATTTGGGAATAGAGTAAAAACATTTAGAGTTATTTATGATCTAAGCGGTTTCAACATATTCAGCGTGTCTATGCCTGTCTGTGTTGTCTTCCACTTAATATCCCATTCGATACCGCCGGCCTCTTCCAGCTCGCTGATGAAATAGCTGACCAGAATATTTTCTTTTTTCATGGTCTCATTGCCTTCCATAATGTCTTCCATTTCGCTGAGTGTGTGAGGTGTGACGCACTCCTGAAGTATGCGCAGATATATCTGTACGTATTCAGGTTCTGAGTCAAAGAGCGCTTCGAGACGATTTGAGGGACAGGCGGTTATAACAACCGCATTACCTACGGAGGTAGTATGCAATATCGTCTGCCCCTCATCGCTTTCGACTGGTTGGAGTCCCCCCCCCTCTGTCAATATGGTCATAAGGGACTGCGGAGTGTGCAGTATCGACCTGTTGACAGTCCAGCTTCTAATCTGAGTCTCAATGTCTGATGTTGTGCGTTTCTCTTGGCAGTACACAAGAGTTTTATATAATATGTCACGGGAATCAGGTTCAGCGGCTATCTTTGCCAGCAGCATGCCTACCTGAGCTTCCGGTATATCTGTTACATTTGCTTGTTCCATCTTTATCTCCTTCATTAATAAATTCTTTTCGTCTCACGCCTTTTAAAATGCAACTGCCGTGCCATATATTATTTTTTAGTTTTTACTGTATCAACAACTAGTTACGCTATTAGAATACATGCGCCGTGTCTCATAAATGAGAACTGTCTCAGTCATGAGGCATATAATTTCATTAAAACTACGAGGTAATTTTGTGGTATTAATTGATGTAGAGGTCAGTAATGAGAAAGAATAATAAAACCCAACTGGCAAAGCCTATTGTGCTTACAAGCTGCGATCCTGAAGTATGGAAGCAGGTATCAGAGGCGAAACAAACTCTGATTGATACAGGCAGTCTGCCGAAATACGCTGATTTTATCCCGAGGGAGATAATCTCCATGTGGGAACGTTCCATCAAATACGGCATCAAATATGATGACCCAATTGTAGTTCCCCACCTGAGCGACGAAGAACTGAGCATACTGAAAGAGAGGAAAAAGCTTTTCATAGATGTCGCTACAGAGTTTATAGAGGAGTTTCAGGAGATACTTGAGGGGACGGATTTCACCATGTCCATCACCGATGAAAACGGCGTGTTTCTGAGTAAAACCAAAAACTCCGACAGGATATGGCCTCAGCTTAACATGCAGATCGGAGACATATGGAACGAAAAATATGTTGGCTGCACAGCGCACACAACCGCTCTGGCATTTAACCGACCTGTTCAGATGATAGGTCCGGCGAATTTTTATAAGTTTCTGGAAAGCAACCTCAGCTCTGCCGCCCCTATATTTAATGAATACGGGGACACCATCGGCAGTATCAGGCTGATTCAGAGAAACGCAGAAATATCCAAACTGATGACGCATACTCTGGGATGGGTGACATCCGTTGCGTCCGCAATCACCAGCCAGATGAAACTTTTGCGGAGAGACAAAAGGCTGAAACTGATGAACTCAACGCTGAAAGCCACTTTCGCGCATGTGGAGGACGGCTATATCTCCATAGACGAGGCAGGATACATCATCAACATAAACAAAGAGGCTGAAAAACTTTTAAGTTCATATAAAGATAACAGTAAAAAGACTATATATTCTTTTCTGCAGGACCCTGAGCCGTTACAAAATTCCATGAAGACGGGACGCGCTCTTATGGAACAGCCATTGTGTCTCAAATCTGATGAGACACAAAAAATCTTCGCAGATATTGAGCCATTTCACGGAGACAAAAGAAAGCACGCACAGGGTGCCATCATCCGTATAAAAAAGAAAGCCGCGAACACACGGTTTGAGCAGAGTAACGCAAACACGAACATAACATTCGACAGAATAATAGGAAAATGCCAGGCCATAGAAACGCTGAAAGACACCGCCAAACTGGTATCCAAAACACCCATAAACGTGCTTCTCTTAGGAGAGAGCGGAACGGGCAAAGAGGTCTTCGCCCAGGCTATACATAACTATTATTACAAGACAGGGCCATTCGTTGCCATCAACTGTGCGGCAATACCAGCCAATCTGATAGAGAGTGAACTGTTCGGATATGAACCAGGTGCTTTCACGGGAGCAGATAAGGCGGGCAGAAAAGGCAAGATAGAAATGGCAAACGGCGGAACGCTCTTTCTGGACGAGATAGGCGACATGCCTCTGGAGCTTCAGCCTGTTCTTCTGCGTGTGCTGGAAGAAAAACGGGTCACCCGAATAGGCAGCAGCAGGAGCATACCCGTCGATTTCAGAGTGATATCCGCAACGAACAAGCCCATGTGCGGCAGTCTGATGGGAAAACAGTTCCGTCAGGATCTTTACTACAGGCTGTCAGTTGTAAATCTGGAAATGCCCCCGCTGAGAGAAAGAGGCAGCGATATTCTTCTTCTGGCGGATCATTTTATCAGAAACACCTGCGGAAATTTTAATATGCCCGCCAGAGTTCTGACCCCGGAGACTGAAAAAATTCTGACTGAATATCCTTGGCCCGGCAACGTGCGCCAGCTTCAGAACGCCATGATGTATGCCGTGACAGTGTCAAGCGAGCATGAGATACACCCGAAAGACCTGCCAAGCGACATAGCATCGCCCGCCAACACAGTAACCGTCACAGGCAAACTGGACGCGGTTAAAGGTATGGAGAAGGATATAATCCTCAAAACCATAAAAGATCTGGGCAGCGCCAAAGAAGCGGCAAGACAGCTCGGCATCAGCAGAGCGACACTGTATAGAAAGATAAAAGAATCATAAAAAAAGGCGGTTGCTAGGCCGCTTTTTTTTAAATGGGCGTTTTTAAGCACAATATGTGTGCATGATTTTCTGAACCGCCTGTGTGGCAGGTTACAGAGGTATTTCCGTCTAAACCTCTACCAATATTCAGTTTTCCACAGCAAAAAAAGGGTCGAAGCAGGATATCAGTCGCACGGCTTATCTGAGCTTTTCTCAAATATTGTACACTCTATCTATCGAAATTTATGCGCGTTAGTGGTATCATACCTGAGTAACGAAAACATAAGATTTCCTCCTTGATTTTAATTATTTGCATGATTCTACAAAAGCATTGAGTTAACGGATTTAATACTTTTTACGGGCGGGTATTTAATTATGTTCAGCAAAAAGATCAGCTATTCATCGTTTATTTTCATCATTATTTTCCTAACCAGCATAGCGGCTCCGGTAAACCAGTTCAAGGTTCCACCGGTTATGCCTGTTTTAATGTCCGAATTCGACCTGTCTCTGGCCTCAGCCGGAATGCTGATGTCGGTCTTCGCTCTGGTGGGCATGCTTCTGGCTCTTCCCTCCGGGTGTATGGTACACAGGCTCGGACTGAAAAAATCTGGTATAATTGCTCTCTTCGCTCTCGGCATAGGCTCCGCCGCAGGGCTGATATCCGGCTCGTCCTCATCTCTCATGCTCAGCAGGATAATAGAGGGCATCGGGATGTGTCTGATATCTGTGATGGCTCCTGCATCCATCGCCGCATGGTTTCCTCCTGAAAAGAGAGGCCTGCCGATGGGCATATGGGCCACATGGGTTCCGCTCGGCACCATTCTGATGTTTCTGGTCGCTCCGGCTCTTAACAGCTCTTTCGGCTGGAGATCCATCTGGCTGATCACCGGCATATACACCTTCGCTATACTGATAGCTCTGTCAGTCTTCTTCCGCACTCCGTCAGGGACAGACGCGAACACATGTCAGAAAGAAGGGCAGATACAGAACGATTCTAACGGCAACCCATATTACAACAGGGATATATGGCTTCTTGCCGGAGTATTCATGGTGTTTAACATTGCTGTGATATCGATTTGCACATTCATGCCATCATTTCTGGAAAACGTGCGTGATTTCAGCCCTGAAAAAGCATCTGCGGTCTCTGGTCTGTTTCTGGCGGGAGCGCTGGTAATAGGTCCTGTTACAGGAATAATAGCCAACAGAATAGGTTCCTATAAAAAGATTCTCTTCATAGGAGTATTCGTCTCAGCAGCCGGAATGTGCCTGCCGTTCATAGTTTCCAGTTCTTTGGTGCCTGTTGTGCTTTTTTTGCTGGGAATGGCGACAGGAACAGTCCCCCCTGTAACATTCTCCTCAGCGGCGGAGATAATGAAACTGCCGTCACGGGCAGGCACAGGCATGTCCATAGTCGCTTTCGGTCAATATACAGGAATGTGCATCGGTCCCGCTATGTTCGGTGAAATTGCGGAAAATTTCGGATGGGCCTCCGCCGGATACTCTCTTGTACCGATCATGATGCTCAGCAGCGCTGTCATATTTCTTATCAGAGTAAAATAACTGAATTATACCAAATGGTAAAAGAACAAGAATAAATAAAAAAGGCGGTTGCGTGACCGCCTTTGTAAAAATAAGGAGGTTATCAAAAAAATGGTTGCTCAGCCTACAGGGATTTCCGGCAAACCTTCTGAGAACGCATTTGGCTATTTTGCGCCAAACGCGAATTTATAAACCGCGTAAAATCTCACGTCGAGGCTGAGTCTCTCTGGGTAGATACAGCATTGGTCAGAAAAAATACTTTTCATACCAAACTCAAGCAAAATCAATGTAAATAAACGAACGTTATGAACCCAAGACAATAATTTCAACTTTTATACCGAAAAGGCGCATAAGGCAACATATTCCGTTCATCTCCCAGACGATTTACCAGTTTCGATAATATGACCTCACATAAAATTATAAACGACTTAATAGTGTCGTAACATAGCCCGTATAATATGAAAATAATATCTGTAAATAACCGGAACAAATATGAATTTTACTCTTAAACAGCTCCAGATTTTTACCGCTGTTGTAAAATCAGGAAGCACGCTCGCCGCCTCTGAGGCTCTCAACATTTCTCAGCCCGCAGTCAGTCTGGCTATATCTGAGCTGGAATCTGGGCTTGGCACTCCCATATTTGACAGATGGAAAAAAAGAATGATACTGAACGAGCGCGGAAGAGCGCTGGTTCCGGCGGCGAGACTTCTTCTGGCAAACGCAGAGGAGGTTGATATCCTCTTCAGCGGCAGCCAGAGGTTTCTGGGCAATCTGCGCATAGGCGCCAGCGCCACTCTGGCAGGATATGTTGTGCCGGAACTGATAGCCGACTTCGCCGCAGAACATCCGGCTATCAAGATAGACGTGGTGTGCAGCAACAAAAGCGGGATTATATCAAAAATAGAGGACTGGGAGCTGGACATAGGGTTCATAGCCGGAAGAAGCAGCAGCCAGAACATATATAACCGCCCGTATCTGACGGATGAGCTGTGTATATTCGCCAGCTCGTCTCATCCGCTGACTAATAAAGAGACCGTAACCATGGAAGATCTGGCGCAGAGCAGCTGGATAATGCGGGAAGGCGGCTCGGGAACAAAAGAAGTCTTCATGAACTCTCTCCCCTTCGGCATGGGACAGTTGAACGTAACTATGGTGAGTGATAATCTGGAGCTGATAAAATGCGCCGTGGCTCAATCTGCCTCTCTTGGATGCGTATCGTTAAACGCTCTCTCGAAAGACGTGAACAGCGGACACCTGAAGATCCTTCACACCCCATATCTGAATCTGAAAAGGGAATATTACATAATCATGCACAAACAGCGCAGAAAAAGCTCTCTTCTGAATGTATTTATTGATTTTATAGACAATTTCATTCCGCAAAAACAGCAGACGCTCCCCTGACATAGAGGAGCGCCTGAATAACTATCTGTACAGATGTCTGGTAAGATCCAGATTGTATCTGAAAAAGCTCTCTTCCGGCAGTTCACCTTTATAGTTCCAGATTATCAGCGGAAGCCTCATCTCATAGAGCGATCCGTGCGCTCTGTAGGTCTCCGGCAGATATTCGTGGGCGTTGTCCATCTCGCCGAACATCGTGTGCTTGTCACCGGTAACTATCAGATCTCCAATGTGCTCCGGAGGCAGATTAAACATCTCCGCCGCCTCTTCCCGGAGATAAACATCATCCACGCCAGGGAGTTCCTTCAAAAAACCTGCCACGTTATATATATTCGCAGTATCTTTCAGCCAGACCCAGGAACATCCTGTGAAGTTACGGTGATGTTTTATATAATAATCTCTCTCCGGAGACAGCACGAACAGCGGGTTCATTCCGTTCTCCATGAGCACACGCATCAGATCCCAGCTCTGCTGTTTATAGTTCATCCCGTGATCGGCGGTGAAGAAAAAAGCCGTATCGGGCACGCTGTCAGCCGCTCTGCCGATGATGGTATCCAGCCTGTTCAGATGTTCTTTCGACTCATCTTTTTCAGGTCCCCACGCATGCATAGGGTAGTCTGTGATATGCACATATATAAGCCCGATGTCCTCTCTCTCTCTCAGTATAGTTTCAGCTGTCTCCCACAGCCAGTAATTGATCTCTCTGGAATAGATATCGCCCGGCTGTCCGTATTTTGCTATCACGTCATCATCTGCCGACTCGGCGGCTATGCCTATCTCCACGTCTTTATAAAAGAGTTCCAGAGTCTTCTTCTTAGATGTGAGGAGAGCGGATTTCACGCCTTTCTCTTTCGCTCTGGTAAATATGGTGGGACTGGTTATCATATTGGCGGAGTTCATATACTCCGGCTCATTCTTTATTCTGTTAAAATATGAATTAGCGCTGATGCCGTGTTCTGTCGGCCATGCGCCGCACGCTATAGAAACATTATTCACATTGGTAACACTGGGAAAAACCCCGGAAACCTCTCTGAACAGTCCCTCTTTTGCCATGCGTTTAAGGTTCGGCATCTCTGTCTGTTCCAGATATTCCATGTCGAACCCGTCCATCATTGCTATCACTATCCTCTGACAGTTATTGTTCATCAATTATTCTCCTTTGTCCCCAAACAGATATTTTGTCAGGTCCAGATTATAGTTAATTTCGTTGTATTTTATCCCGCAGGTGTCAGTGTTATATATCATCAGAGGTATATCCAGCTCATACAAAGAGCCGTGGCTTCTGTATCCTTTCGGCAGGTCAACGCACTCTTTTGACAGATCACCGAAAACAGTATCCTTATCCGGCAAAACCACCAGATCTCCTATTCTGGATGCCATGAGACTGTATCTGACAGCGGCCGTCTCTCTGTCCAGAACAGATTCGACACCCTCCAGACTCATCAGAATATCTTTGACTATGCCGATATCGCTCTCTCTGTTCAAATAGACGTATGATACCCCGCCGAAGCCTCCGTGGTGCTTCAGCAGCCTGTCGGCAACGGGAGAGACGGCATATCTGATATCCAGACCTCTCGCCCCGCAAGCTTTCGCCAGGTCCCAGCATCTGATCTTGCCGTTCATACCGTGATCCGCTGTAATCACTATAGAATATTCAGGAGCCGCTTTATGAAACTCACCGATCAGCCTGTCTATCATATTCATATGTTCCAGCGATTCAGGATCCTCCGGCGCCCACATGTGCATGGGATAGTCTGTTGTGTGCACATAGATCAGTTCCAGATCTTTATCGGATGCCGCCATTTTGGCTGCTGTTTCTATCAGCCAGTAGTTGATCTCTGATGAATACATAGGTGGCGGTGTTCCGAATTCTCTGCAAACAGCCTCATCGGGTTCTTCCGCCGCTATGGCTATTGTCGCTTTATGTCCTATTATCTTCGCCGTCTTTGATTTGCATGTCAGCAGTGCAGACTTCCCGCCTTGACCGCCTCTCATCTCGAATATTGTCGGCGACTGAAGGAACGAAGGATCTTCCAGAAAAAAAGCTCTGCCGGCTTTCTGGTCGAAGTAACAGTTGGTAGTGACACCGTGACTCTCCGGCCATGCCCCGCACGCTATGGAGATGTTATTGGCATTGGTCAGGGACGGAAAGATAGCGCTGCCTTTTTTAAAAAAACCTGTCTCCGCCATCTTTTTCATTACAGGCATTTCAGATGCCGTATAATAGGCATAATCAAAGCCATCTATCATAAATACAGCAGTTTTTTGTCTCATATCTTACCTCGTTACATTATCTCTCGTCTGGCATACATGCTGAACTGCTCCACAGCCACCACCAGCAGAAATATGCCGATGATAATGGTGGACGCCTCCTGATACAGGAACATATCCATCGCCACCTTCAGCTCTATGCCGATACCGCCGGCACCCACCAGACCAAGCACCACAGAAGACCGCACCGCTTTTTCCAGTGCATACAGAGAAGTATTCACAAAAGAAGGCAGAACAGCCGGAACCACAGCAGACATCACTATATGCAAACGTCTGGCACCCATACTCTGCAAGGCCTCCTCTGGTCCTTTGTCCACTTCCTCCATCGCCTCAGCGAAAAAACGCCCGCAGAAGCCCACAGTGTCCACTATGATAGTCAGAGTCCCGGCAAAGGGTCCAAGCCCCACTGAAGCCACGAATATTACCGCCCATACCAGATCAGGAACAGAACGGCAGAAAGCTATCACAAACCTGGAGGCGTAATAGATTGAGATATGCGGCGTGTTGCGTCTGGATGCCAGAACAGATAGAAAGAAACTGATAATTATTCCTATCACCGCCCCCACGAACGCCATCTGAAAAGTCTGAAACATAGCTGTCGATATATATGAAAGCCTGTGTATGTCAGGAGGAAACATCTCTCCCAGAATACGCCCCATATTCGGACAGCCGCTGACCAGCTTAGACGGTGAAAAACCGCTCCCGCTGAAAGAGTACAGAAAAAAGACACCGATGATCACATACATCACGAATTTCCAAGCGGCTATCATCTTAAAACGTTTAGGCAGAGCATTATGCTCATCTGTATATTTCATTAAGATCTCCCTTGGAAAATTTCCTGCTGACCCCATCCAGAACAACCCGTCCGCCGCTCATGCCAATCAGCCTGTCTGAATAATCCAGTGCGTGATCAAGATCGTGTGAAACATAGAGAAGAGTCAGTTTCTCCTCCCTGTTCAGCCTGATGAAAAGCTCCATGACCTCCCGCCCCACTTTCGGGTCGAGGCTTGCCACAGGCTCATCCGCAATGATAAAATCGGGACGCTGCATCAGCGCTCTGGCAATCGCCACCCTCTGCGATTCACCGCCGCTGAGGCAATCCGCCCGGCTTTCCGCCAGATGCGGCAGTCCTACCTTTTCCAGGCATATCATCGCCTCTCTGCGCACTCTGTCCGGCGCTGTGTAGTGTCTGTATGTACGCATACTTCCCTCACGCCACACAGCTCCGTGTATCACGTTAGTCAGAACAGAAAGTCTGGGTACAAGGTTGTGCTTCTGAAAAACCAGCCCTATCCTCGAACGCAGTGACCTCAGCTGGGGCTTATTCAGGCTGGACACATTCTGTCTCAGAAAGATTATCTCACCGTTATCCGGCTCTATGAGCCTCATACAGCACCTCAGCAGTGTTGACTTTCCGCTGCCGTTCCCACCTATCAGAGCGACAGCCTCGCCGCATCTGATCTGCATTGAAACATCAGACAGAACAGCTCCTCTGCCCTTAAAAGATTTATTTAGAGATGACACGCTCAGACGGATTTCCTCCGGTGTATCATCGACTGATCCTGTTTCATTGAGTGACATTTTACTCTCCGGTAAAAAAAAGACCCGGGGACAGCCGATGCGCCCCCGGGACAAAAATATCGTTATTATTCGGGGAACTGAGAAAACTTTGTATACCCTGCTGTGCGGTACATTGAACGCACATAGTTGTAGTCTGCGTCTTTTATTTCGGGAATGAATTTCATACCCTCATACTTTTTGTTGTCTGATCCCACCAGAATAGCCGCTACAAACTCTGCGGATGATTTGCTGAAAGCCGTTTTCATCTTTTTTACCAGATTTTTATCCACATGTTTGCCAGCCAGAAGAACATCGTTAGGAAGATCGGGTCCACGGGCGATCACTTTAAAAGCGCCCGGCTCGAAATCCTTCTCCTTTCCTCTGAGCTTATTGAATTTATCCGTTGTCATTCCCCATGCCTGAACATCTCTCTGTTTCAGCGCCTGCCAGCCCAGATCTATGCTGGTATGAAGAATCTGAAGATCTTTGAGAGGGTTGAGACCGTTGTCAGCCACTATCTGAATAGGAGCCAGATGTTTTGATGTTGAACCCACGGGTCCTATTGCCATCTTTTTACCTTTCAGGTCTTTTATGTTGTTGATGCCGCTGTCTGCCATCACAATGATAGAGCAGAAATAGTCAGGTCTTGAGAGACCAACCACGGGCACTGCGTCAGACAGAGTTCTGAAAACAACGTATTCTGAAGGACCTGTCAGAACAAAGTCGATGTTCTTAGATCTCATGGCCTCCACTGCCGCCGTGCGGTTGGGAACGGGATAAAGCTCGATATCGACACCCATTTTTTTTGAGAGCAGATCTTTGAACGCTCCGAACTCTCTCTGAAGCATCTCTAACCCTTCGATGTCTGTGACAGCGAATCGCAGTGTTTTCTGCCCGGCCGTGGCAGGCATGGCGCAGGTGAATATCGCCGCCGCGAAAAGCAGGGCAGAAGCGATGTTTCTGATCATTTTCTTCATATAAAGCCTCCTGATGATATTTAGAGTCACATTTTTAACTTTCCTGTTGTGGTGAGTTATAACAAGAGGAGGTAAGAAAACTGTCAGGCGGAATAAACGCTTTTATAAAAAAACTCTATCCATTTCTGTATTATCTATAAGCATCGCTAATATACTTGATGATCAAACTAAATTTTCCAGCTTAATTTTTACAGGGGGTTGTGCTGATTTTTTTCTGATATATCAGATTTTCAGTATTGACATAGTTTAGGAATATGATATATTTTCCATCCACCTCAGATGAGGTGAACGCGGGTATAGCTCAGTTGGTAGAGCGCGACCTTGCCAAGGTTGAGGTCACCGGTTCGAGTCCGGCTACCCGCTCTTTCATAAAAGAGCCTGTCAGTTAATGACGGGCTTTTTTTATTTACCTTTACTTTTTTGCTTTCGGGTGAGTCTGGTCATATACCTTCAGCAGTTCAGAAAGATTCAGGTGAGTGTATTTCTGTGTTGTGGACAGGGATTCGTGTCCCAGCAGAGTCTGTATAGTGCGGAGATCAGCCCCGCCTTCCAGCAGATGTGTCGCGTATGTATGTCTGAACGAGTGCGGAGAAAAATCCAGCGGAAGCCCAGCCAGGGTAAGATATTTTTCAACTATCCTCCTGACAGATCTGTCGGTCAGCCTCGTCCCCAGTTTATTTATTAGAAGCGCTTCGCCGTCTTTCAGCCCTCCGGAGGCTATCTCCTGTGCCGCGTTCATATATTCCCTGATCATGGATGCGTGCATATCGGCAATGGGAACAATGCGCTCTTTCTTTCCTTTACCCCTGACCCGTATCCTCAGCCCGCCGAAATCTATATCGGAAATATTCAGCCCCACCAGTTCGCTTACCCGCATACCGGTTCCGTACATCAGCTCCAGAATCAGAGCGTCTCTCATGCCGGACGGTTCGGATTTATCCGGCGTATCCAAAAGCCCTATGATGCTGTCTATGCCGAAAACCCTGAACGCTTTCTGCTCTTTCTTAGGAAATTTCAGCAAACGGGCCGGATTGTCCTCCGATTTGTTCCTTTTCTGAAGATAGTTGAAGAAAGATTTGATGCAGGCGATCTTTCTTTCCACGGTGGATTTGGACATTCCCTTGTCATACAGCATGGCGACAAAACCCCTCAGAGTGAAAAAATCCACATCGTCTATATCAGACACTGCCGATTCCTCCAGATAGGAGCAGAGATCGGCAAGATCTCTGGAGTAGTTTATCAGTGTATGTTTTGAAGCGCCCTTCTCATTCAGCATAAAAGAGAGGAACTGCGCGGATGCCTCGTCTATGTTCATATAATCAGAATCGCATAATCGCAGTTATTATCAAGCAAAAAAAAAGCCCTCTTTTCAGAGGGCTTGAAATTACTTTAAGCATTTCGCTTTTTCGAACATCCTTTCCAGAAGCCCGATCAGCACATTAACATTATCCTTCATAAGCTCCAGATCCTCCAGCGCCTTGTCGAAGTTCTTGGCGTTGATATGATCCGCTACCAGATGGGACAGCCTGTGCACATCAGAGTGTGGCTTGTCGATAGCTTTGAAGTCAGGATCACTGCCGAAGACAGCCTGAATCTCCTTGTCGAAATACAGCTTGCCGAAATCACAGGAGTGGTGATCTTTAAGCCCTGTGGGAGCGACTCCGCGCATGTATGCGGCATATACGTTTTTAAGATATTTGATATGAGCCATCTTTGCTTTTACAAACACGATAGATTTGCATGAAAGCTCATACTGTATCAGGTCTTTTTCAATATTGCTCAGTTCGTCCATCAGCTTGTCTATCTCATCCAGCAGAGACTCAACCCTGTCTCTGGATTCTCTGGAAGACGAAGCCACCAGATCGATATTTCCCGCTACGTCCGCTGTGGCCTTCGCCTGCTGCTCGGATGCGGATGAAGTGTTCAGAAGCAGGGCATTCAGATCCATCACAGCGTTCAGGATTTCGTTGAATCTCTCATTCGCCTTCTCTGTGGACTCCACCTGAGAACCGATATTATTTTCAACAAGTTTGGCGTTCTTATCAGCTCTGCTGACGTTTTCCTGAATCACTTTCACCATCTTCTCTATCTCGTTGGTGGAATCCAGAGTCTTCTCGGCCAGTTTTCTAACCTCGTCAGCCACCACGGCAAAACCTCTGCCCGCTTCGCCGGCTCTTGCCGCCTCGATAGCGGCGTTAAGCGCCAGCAGGTTGGTCTGCTCGGAGATATCGTTAATAACCTCTACCACGCTGCCGATGCTTCTGGCGTTGATAGTGAGCGAGTTAATGTCTTCTGAAAGAGATGAGACTATCGTTCTGACATACTCAGCCTTCTCTGTGGCGTCTTTCACTATGGCTGAGCCTTCCTGAGCCAGCACAAGCGTGTGTTCGCCTTTTTCCGCGACGTCCGCCGTGTTTCTGGAAATCTCCTCCACGGTAACGCTCATCTCCTCTCCGGCGGCTGCCACAGTGGCGGCGAAGTCAACGTTCGCGTTGGACGCCTTGCGCACATCCAACAGAGAATAATAGATGGGCATGATACCGGACACCAGAGAGCCCAGCGTATGTATCGTTTTGGACAGGTTGGTGTCCAGAGTATTTAAGAAGTTGTTCATTTTATGGGATACGGTCTCAAGCTCGTTGCCCTCGCCTTTAACGGGGAGACGTCTGGAGAGATCCCCGTTTCCGGTGGAAACAGCGTCAGCGATATTTCCCATAAGATTCAGCAGCTTCAGATAGTGAGCCAGAACATAGTAAAGCACTATGGCGAAGATAGTGGCGAGAATGAATCCCACCATGAACTTCTTCAGTGCGCCGGTAAAGGCGGTGTGCATCACTTCTGTCAGATCCTTATAGAAAAGGATGTGTCCCATGTCAGCGCCGGAATAATCTTTCAGCACTGATTTATAGATATATACTTTATGCCCCTCCAGAGACACAACACCGTTTGACGCATATGCGTTGATGAAGTCTTCCGGATGCTCAAGGTTATTTTTATAGTACAGGACATTGTCTCTGACAACGTCGCCCTCTTTCTTTTCCATTCCCTCGGATTTTTTGATTATCTCCTCTCTGATGCCTATAGCGTATTTAACATCGAAAGAGCTGGTGAGCTGGTCTATCATCTTAGATATCGATCCGCCGAACTCCACAGATCCCACATGCTGTCCCTCATAGAAAACAGGGAACACAACACGCATTCCGGGTCCGCCTTTTCCTACCTCCAGCCCCACAACAGGCTGCTGAGTGGCGTTAGCCTGAATAACAGTCTGTCTGAAAGCGGAAAGGTCATCGCCGAACTTCTTCATCTTGTGCAGACGAAGAAAGCTGGTGGCGGGAGGAGTATGAAACTGAAACTGGTTAATGGTATCTTTGATAGTTCCATAATACTTTTCATATTTTACTGTCAGCCCGGCTCTGTCCCCCTCTGCCAGCATGCGGGCGCTGTCTGTGTCCTCAGCTATCGTCCTGACAGTCAACGACAGGTCTGCCAGCTGTTCTGTGATTCTGTCTTCCATCATAGCGGAAAGAGTGGACATCGATTTGTCCGCATTCTTCATAACAGAACTCTTAATACTGAAATAGTCATACCCTGCAAGTATAACAGTAATCAGCAAAATCCCCAAATAAACGCCTAATGAAACGTATTGCTTGATACTTAATTTCACGTTGCTACCTCGAAAATAATTTAAAATAAATTGCCATGCACTGTTTTGTCATGTAAGTTATTACTATAATTTATACGGTTAATAAGGGATTTGCAATTTAAATGATGTCAGAATTTGAAAAACTTGTGAATATCGTAAAGACACTAAGAAGCGAACACGGCTGTCCGTGGGACAGAGAGCAGAATCTTTATTCTATAAAAAATCTTTTTATTGAAGAAGCATTTGAGCTTGTCGATGCTCTTGACAACAAAGATATCCCGAATATAAGGGAAGAAATAGGCGATGTTTTATTCCATATGGTTTTTCATGCGGCGATGGCAGAAGACGAAGGATATTTCACTGTTGAAGATGTTCTGCATGAAATTTCTGAAAAGCTTATCAGGAGACACCCTCACGTTTTTGGAACCATTAATGTCGAAAATTCTGACGAAGTCTCAGTTAACTGGGACAAGATCAAGCAGGAAGAGAAAAAACATAAAAATAAAGAATTCATACTGGACGATATACCAAACGCATATCCTTCAATGCTAAGAGCTTTTAAGATTCAGGAAAAAGTCCGCAAGGTCGGATTCGACTGGAATAACGCAGATGACTGCATGATGAAAGTCAACGAAGAGTTTAATGAGTTCTCCGATGCCGTGAGTTCCGGATCAAAAGATGATATGGAGCACGAACTTGGCGATGTGCTCTTTGCGCTTATCAATATTTCCAGATTCCTCAAAATAAACCCTGACGAGGCTCTCAGAAAAGCAAACAGCAGATTTACAAACAGATTTAATTTTATTGAAAAAAGCCTTAAATCACAAGGCAGACAATGCACCGAAGCAAGCCTGGAAGAGATGGAAAAACTTTGGCAGGAAGCGAAAAAGAGTGAATGAGCACCCAAAAAAAGAGATCAGTACATTTCATTCGGGAAAATATCTTTTCAGCGCAGTCACCGGACAGGACATAAGCCCCCTGGCTGACGCTGTATCCGTAATATCAGCCCTGCCCGTGACAGAAGAGGACAGACAGCCTCTGACACGGTCGCTCACTGAGCGGGCTGTTTTCGGCATATTGTTTCCCGATGATAAAGGCATCACCTTCGATCAGGTCTCCAGAATAATTCAGCACGACCGCAGCAACTTCACACAGGATGTCAGATCGATAGAGACGGTCAACGTCCACTGCGCTCTTAAGTTTGCTCTGGAAAATTCCGGTAAACCGCTCTCGCCGGATATCCTTTCCGCTGTAAACGCCGAGCTGGGAAAAAACCTGGTCTCTAAAGAGGCGGAAGGACTGCTGAGAAAAGGCACTTCGAAACCAGACGACTCATCCGGCTATACACCGCCCTTCACCGCTCTGGACATTAACCTTCTGCTGAAAAACCTGACAGAATGGCTGATGTCTAAAGAGATGTCAGGACTGAATCCATTCATAAAAGGCGCTCTGCTTCATATGCACCTGAAAAAGATACGTCCATTCGCCGCTTTTAACTGCCGCACCGCCAGAATAGCCGAGGTGATGATGCTGAGAGGACACGGCATCACTGTGCCTGCATTGATGATACCCGATATATGCGTTAATAATAAGCGGACATATCTGGACGCGTCGGATGCTTTTTACTCCACATCGGACATATCGGCATACGCCGGATTTGTCTGTTCCGGGCTCCTGCGAAGACTGAACCCCGCCGCCATAAAAAACCGTGACCTTTTCAGAAACAACTCCGTAAAGGAACATCTGAACAGACTTCTGATAAAAAAAGAACTGATACCCAGACAGCACGCTTTTCTGGTGATGCTGTATGAGACCGGACATGTTTTTTCACAGGATGAACTCCAGCTTAAAAAACCCTTTACTAAATATTACTCGAAGGTTAGCAGAACCACCGCTGCCCGGGATGTGAGAAAATTTATAGATATGGGACTGGTAAGACCATCAGAAAACGGATACGTATTCAACAGAGAGCTCCTCAGTTTCTGATTATCTCTCCGTCTTATAGTCGACTTCCTGATCCTCCTCAGAAAAATAGAAAATGCCTTTGGAATACTCTTCTTTTACAAGATAGAATCTGCCGCCTATCATGCATTTGACCTCCGGATAGACTATCTTGCCAACATACACTCTGCCGTCACTCTTCTCTGTCAGCTTCTGCTGGATAATTTTCAGCTCAGCGTCTTTGATCACAATCTCTTTTCTGAGCTGTTCCCTTTTTTTCAGCAGTTTATCTATCATGATCCTCTTATCTTCTCCCTGTCTCATGAGGATCTCTTTATTGTTGCCCAGATATGTTTCCAGTTTTACCAGCGTTTTTGAGAGTTCGTATCTCTCCGCCACGAATTTTTTCATCTCCAGTACGTCACGCACTGAGCTGAATATGGACACATCAGTCTTCACATAGCTTTCAGACCCGAGGATTTTGGCGGATATGCCGTTCACGGCGAAAGTTTTTCCACCGATGATGCTTCCGGGGGCGCTCTCCACAGATACCTCGTTCTCAGCGTATATCTCAGAATACATAATGGATTTTTTCACAACAACGCTGTCGCCGCTGATGACCCGTGCCTTATGCATGAATTTGGCGAATATAGAACCGCCGGCAAAAATCTCTGCGTGGAGCTGTCCGCCGATGATCCCCTGCCTGGCTGTGACTCCGCCTCCGGCAGTCACTTTTCCTCTGATGGTGGTGGCGATGACTTCGTTTCTGGCTTTAACCTCGAACCCCGCCTTTATGCTTCCCTTCACAATGATAGAACCCGGAAAATCTATGTTTCCGGTGGAGAAATCAACATCTCCTTTTATCATGTATACTTCTGATATATCGAACTTTATCTTGTTTCCGATCTTGCTGTACTCTATCAGCCCGTCTATGGAGCTGACCAGTTTTTTTCCGTTTATATAGACATTCTTGCCGAGATCCAGCTCAACTTCCAGACCGTCCAGAGAGTCAATGGGTTCTCCGGTTACAGTCATCCCATCCCTGCCTTTTGTGGGGCTGATTATCATGGCAACCGGTTGATCTTTTTCCGCCAGCGCAAGCTGTTTCTGCTTATAGACCCTGTAGTCCACATTGTTGATATCCTCAGAGGACAGGATCATGTCCGCCGGCTTCACAGTGCGCAGGATGAGCTCTCCGTTCTGTCCGCTGACGGCTTTTTTTCCTCTGGCGATGATGTAGGATCTCTCCGTTCTTCTGCCTGTGAGCAGAGAGGAGTTGACCTCTTTCACCAGCTCAGTGTCTATGCCCACATACACTCCTGCCTCAGCTATCAGTCCGAATATGTCCGCGTACAGAGGATCATCCGGCACGATGAGTGCTGCCGACATCCGGTCATCCGCAATTTCGATATGGGGCTTCTCTTTGTATGATAAATCATCAAAAAGCTGCCCGCGCATGTCTTTTCTTTCATCCATAATCAGATATCCGTCCTTACAAATGCCACCGCGTGAAAGGCTTCTCCTCCTAATACGCTGGAACTCAGCATCGTTATGACTTCCTCTTTTTCGCCGTTGGCGTTGTATATTTTTGCTCTGGAAATACCATTTTCAGCCGACATCACCTTTTCAAAATCGCTGTAACTGCAAAACACAGTCGACGCTTCCTGTCCGGCCAGTGTCTCCGATCCCTGAAAAAACTTTTCAGCGGTATCGTTGAGGTCTACAATGATATTAAACGTATTAATTAATATTATCGGCATAGGAGACGTTTCAAATAGTGATTTAAAAAACGCTTCGGATGCCCAGGCTCTATCTTCCACCATTTTCTGTTCCGTCATATCCATTATAACGCCTATAATGCCCCGAACCTGGCCGTTTACGAAAAAAGCCCGTTTCTGGATAATGTGAAAACCGTCCGACATCCCCGGGAAACGTCCTCTGTGGTTCACACGTTCTCCGGAACCTTCTGAGATAAGGATTTTGTCTCCCTCGGCAAAACTGTCCGCTATCTCTTTCGGAAAGAATTTATAAGCAGTGTTGCCTATCACTTCCTCTCTTTTTAACCCGTAAAGATCGCACAATGCCTGATTACACGCCAGATACACCCCATTCGTGTCTTTGTAATAGACAGGCACAGGCATGGTGTCCAGCATCGCCTGAAAAATCTCATTATCGTCAATGAAGCAGGATATATCGAAAAAATCGCATCCAAAAACTTCGGTGACAAGACCAGCAACTGCGTCTTTTCCTGGTTTTTCAGCCAGTTCATCGAGTCTTTTTTTGAATTCCTGCAATTGTTGTTTAAATAATTCCATACGTGCATCCTTCATGTCTTACTAACGATAATTATACACTCTTAACAGAAAAAAACCTGCAAAATCATTTGACTTGTTTTTTTGCCCGATTTGAAATAACAATATTAGATGAAATTTAAATCGCTAACAGTACAGGGATTCAAATCTTTCGTCGACAAGACTGTAATAGAGTTCCCCGGCGGAATAACCTGCGTCATAGGTCCCAACGGCTCCGGAAAGAGCAATATTCTGGACGCTATACGCTGGATCTTCGGCGAACAGAGCGCTAAAGAGCTGCGTGGAGCGGACATGGACGATGTGGTCTTTGCCGGTTCACAGCACAGAAAAGCATCCGGTTTCGCCGAGGTGTCGCTGACCCTGTCCGACCTGCCGGAGAGCCTTACCACCAAATGGGGCTCTTTCAGCGAGATTACTGTTACCAGAAAACACTACCGCTCAGGCGAGAGAGAATACAGGATCAACGGCAAAAAATGCCGTCTGAAAGATATCCGTGAGATATTTTATGACTCTGGGCTGGGCGCAAAGAGCATCTCCATCATAGAACAGGGAAAAGTGGATAAGATAATCCAGTCCACACCGGAGGATCTCCGCTCTTTCTTCGAGGAGACTGCCGGCGTTATGCGCTTTAAAGAGGGTAAAAAAGACGCCGAAAGACGTCTGAGCCAGACCAAAGACAACCTGAGCCGTGTCACTGACATATTAGCGGAGATCAGAGGACAGCTCGAAACCCTGACGCTTCAGGCGGAAAAGGTCAGAAGATACAGAGATCTGGCATCCAGACAGAGCGTCCTGCAAAAAGCCATCATCTTCCAGCGGTATAAAAAATCCTTCGAAGACCTTTCGCAGATCATAGAAACTGTTAATAATCTTAAAATAACTCTTTCCACTAAGGCGGAAAAATTCACAAAACTCACCAACGCCGAAACAGAAATGCGCCAGAAAGCCGCTGAGCTGAGAAAACAGTTCAATCAGGCGAACGACATGATACTTCAGGCGGAGACCGAATCCGGCAGGGCGGAGGCGGACATCCGGCTTCTGGAACAGGAGATAGAGGCCGCCGAAAAGAGCAAGGATACACTGCATTCCGATATAGAGTTTCTTCAGAAAAAACTGACGGAGCTCACCGACAGACGTGTGGAAATACTCCAGACCAAGGCTGAGCATACCGAAAAAATATCATCCATGCAGGAAAAGATAGACGAAATAGAAGAGAAGATAAGCGGATATGAGACCATGCGGGAAGATATCAAGGAAGAGCTCTTCGCGGCTGATGACGAATATCTGAAATGCGCCCACAGAGCATCGGAAACCAGAAACGCCATCTTCGAGAACGAAACACTCCTGACACGCTATGCCAAAGACGTGGAAAGGCTGAAAAGCGAAAAGGACGAAAGCGTCCGGGACAATGAGTTCGCCCTCAGCAACATAGCCCAGATGGAACAGGACATAAAAAATCTGGCAATCGATATAGAATCCATAGAAGACACCATCGGCGACTATGCCGAGAAATATTCCGAGCTGAAAGAGGAGATATCCTTTCTGGAAGCCAAAACTGCTGAGAAAAAGCTGGAGGCAAAAACAGCCCACAGCCGTCTGGAAATGCTGGAAAACAGACTGAAGGCGGAATCAGCGGGACAGGACAATACCCGCCTGATGGAAAAATTCAGCGGAAAGCTGATTCTGGAAAGACTTACCCCCGTTCTGGTGCGAGAATACGGCGATATCATCATGTTTCCCGCCGGATCCAAAAACGAACTCTTCGCCGAGCTGGAATCTGTGAAACAGTCGGTCCGGTTCATATTCGATTCCGACATAGACCAGTTCCTGAAAAACGCCGAAGCCGGCGTGTCTTCAAGCGGCTCAGTGATCATCAACGGTCTGATACACAGAAAAGCCGGAGCAGATGACAAGCGTGAGGCGGTTCTGAGGCTTCAGACGGACATAACCAGGTGCAGAACCGAGCTGGAAGACGCCGAGACAGCCCTCTCAGGTCTGGAAGAGCAGCTTCCTGAGATGGTGGACAAACTGGAGATAATCTCTGACAAAAAAGATGAGCTGAACGAACAGAAACAGTCGATCACTCTGGATATGAAAGACAAAGAACGCAGCCTGACAGATATAAAACAGCGCAGAGAGCGCATGGAAAAAAGGGCTGAGATAATAGAAAGCGAGATCAAGAGCATCACTCAGGAGATAACACGCTCCGAGGAAAAGATAGAGCTGTACACCAGACAGAACAAAGAGCTGTCCGCCCAGATGGCGGAAGCCGAGCAGAAAAAAGAGGACCTGAACAGCCGTCTGGAAGATATCGACAGTATGTATGAAGACGTGCGTGACGAACACTCCGCTTATAAAGTCGAGCTGAGAGGTATTCAGGAGAATATCAACTCCGCCGTCCGGGAACTGTCGTTCATAGATAAAGACATCTCTGAATCAACTGTCAAGCAGAACGCCGCCAAGAACAGGCTTTCCCAGCTTCTCACATCCGACATAGTCAACCTGAAGGACAGGCTGGAAAAACGCAGGGACGACTATCAGAACATCATCAAAAAGAGAGCCATACTGAAGGATGAAAAATTCCGTATGGACTCGGAAATAGCCGAAACAGAAAAAACTCTGGAAGAGACAGGCAGAGAGATCGACAAATTCAACCTCGATATCAGAGGCGTTGAAGACGATATTTTTGACGCTGAAAAGAAAAAAGAACGCTTCGAGGCGGATATATCCAACCTCAGAGAGGCGTTTGAGGAAAAATTCCAGTCTAACATCGCCGATTTCGACATGGACGTGGAGGATTTCAATCCATCCAAAGCAAAATCAGACCTGTCAGGCATAGAAAGAGAGATAGACGAACTGGGTCCGCTGAACATGACAGCTGAAACCGAATATAACGAAATCAAAGAAAGAAACGAGTTCCTTACAGGTCAGAAACAGGATCTGGAAGAAGCAGTAGAGAGCATACATGAGCTGATAAGAGAGATGGACGAAAACACCACCGCCATCTTCTCAGAAACTTTTGAAGGGGTTAAAAAGAATTTCACCAGAGTGTTCACCATCCTCTTCGGTCAGGGCAACTGCGACCTGACGCTGACAGCCCCAGAAGACGTTCTGAACAGCGGCGTTGAGATTTTCATACAACCCCCCGGCAAGAGACTTCAGAACATGAACCTCATGTCCGGCGGAGAAAAAGCAATGGGCGCATGCACGCTCCTGTTTGCCCTTTTCCTCTACCGCCCCACCCCATTCTGCTTTCTGGACGAGATAGACGCGCCTCTGGACGACAACAACATCGACAGATTTCTGCGTGTGGTGCAGACTCTTTCTGCCGACACCCAGTTTGTCATCATCACTCACAACCAGAAGACCATGGCGGAAGCCGACTCTATTTACGGCGTCACCATGCAGGAACCTGGCGTTTCACGCATACTATCCGTAACAATTTAGTTTTGCAAAATTTTTCCATCCATGGAAAAATTTCGATACCGCTCCATTCAGGTTAAACCTTCATTACGCTTACTCTCCGATCGTTCACTGAGCAAGCACAGCTCACTCACTCCGAGAACCACATCCTGTAGTTTTGCAAAATTTTTCCATCCATGGAAAAATTTAGATAATGTCACGCTAAAGCTAAATAAATAATACTTCGTTATATTATACAAAAATATAATATCAAATATTATTTACATTCAGCCTCTTCAGAGCTATTATTAGTAAAAATATGTTTTATTATGAGGTGCGAAATGAGCGAGTTAGCAGTAACTACCGAGATAAAAGGTCATACAGGCATCATCACCCTCAACAGACCTGAGGCGTACAACACTTTCAACACAGAGCTGGCTACCCTGCTGAACAGCGCTCTCTCATCTTTCGATCACAACAGCGCTATTCGTGTGGTGGTAATCCGCAGCAACGGAAAGAATTTTTCCACCGGAATAGACCTGAAAGAGTTCGATGACAAAGGGCTGGACGAGTATGTGGAGTTCATCTCGCTTATGGACAGACACAACCACACCATCGCCGAAATGAAAAAACCTGTCATATCCGCTGTTCAGGGTTATTGTCTGGCCAACGGAGCCGGGCTCAGCTTTGCGTGCGACATGACGATAGCCTCTGAGAGCGCTAAATTCGGCACCACAGCCATAAATGTAGGTCTGATATGCACTGGTCCCGGAATCCCGCTTATCGCCAATGTGGGGCGAAAAAAAGCCATGGAGATGGTTCTTCTGGGCGACATGCTGACCGCTCAGCAGGCGCATGATCTGGGGCTGGTTAACTGGGTGGTGCCGGATGAAGAGCTGGACTCGAAAACATTCGAGATCGCGGACAGACTGGCATCCAAAAGCCCTCTGGCGATAGCCGCCGGAAAAAGAGGACTCAGCAACGCCTATAACTCGCCTTACAGAGAAGCCGTGGATTTCGGAACAAAGATGTTCGCCACTCTTTGCGCTTCTGATGATGCCAAAGAGGGCGTCAGCGCCTTCATAGAAAAAAGAACCCCAGACTGGAAACTGAAATGATACAGGGCGGCATTTTACATGCCGCCTCATTCTATTTCAAAGGAATTCCGAATCTCTTCGATACCTCGTCCATGTCAATCTCCATGCCCATGCCGTGAGCGTCCTTAACTATATCCCAGGATGCCTCCGCCTCTGAATTCAGAACGAATTCCAGTCCGCAGTCTCCGCCGAAATTAAGCTCACTGATCCACGTCACCAGTGTCCTGCTCAGGGTTTCCGCCAGAGCCGCCGCTACCTTCCTGCTTTTGCTGTCCAGAGTCTTCTGGTGCTGAACAGACAACGAATATGACGCATTAGACGAAGTATCACTTGTAAGAATCTCTCCCGTAATAGCTTTTGATATCTCCATATTACACATCTGAACTAAATTATAAAAATCGTCCGATGTGCCTTTAGTCTCCAGCACCTGCACGCTGTCCACGTTTGCCAGAGCCACAGCGGCGTCATTCTGAATATTATAAAGATTCTGCGCCAGCTCTTTCGCCCTCTCTCTGCCGTCGTCATCGTCCAGCGATTCGAAAAGCGCCAGAACCGTAGGCACGCCGTATTTTTCCGCCACCGTCAGCCAGTATCTGAACCCTGCTTTTTTAAACATCCACGGCCAGTAGCATTTGGACAGCACAGGTGTTCCGTACGGGTTTTCATTTTTCGGGCTGTTGCGGTGCACGATGAACTTATATCTCTCATCCAGTGCGGTTCTGGCATATCCGTCCATAAGCTGAAGCCCGCCGTCCGTGGTGAAGGCAAACCTGTCTGCCCGCCTGCCCAGAGCGTCTTTCGGATACCACATGCCGTCTTTCAGCTCCCACACCAGCTCAACCACGCTGTATCCGTATTCCACTGCCAGCAGCATATCTCTAAGCAGACTGTTCACACCCAGATTTCTGAGCGCCTCTTTCACAAAAGCCGCTTTTTCATATGCCGTGTCGTCATCCCCCACCGGTTTCACGTCCCAGCTCATGGAGAGCACAGAATCCTTCAGCTGTTCCAGCTTTGCGTATATATGCGCGTCCTGAGTCATCTCTTCGAAAACCGTCATATTAACGCCGCTTTTACCGAAGAGAACGTCAGGGTTCGGCATTATACCGTTGATATTAAATGCGCTGTTTCCTGTCAGCACACTCGTCAGTGTCTTCATATCCGCCTCCTAATATCTGCTGAATATTTTATTAAAATTTCTTCCCTGCCCGGAGCAGGAAGCCTTCGGAACATTTTTAGACATAGATACGCTCAGCGCCTGTGTCATGGCATCCACCATATCGTCATGTCTGCCTGATGGAAAATACGATGCCTCTTCCGTGAGCATCTCTGAAAATTTCGCGCCCCGCTTCAGAAACACGTTGCCCGCCTCTATCAGCGGACATACGGCATTTGCCCGTGCTGTTTTCCCGCCTCTGGGGTTCACGGGGATCAGCCCCTGAATACTGCCCTTCAGAGCGGATATCACCGCCGGACCGTTCGCCTTGTCTTCTATGTATTTCGCCGCCGCCCTGGGATATTTTTCGCTCAGGTTTCTGAGCGCCGACAGAGCGGACATAAAATCCATACGCCCCCGCACCATATCCACCAGATATCTCTCCGCTCCTCTCACAGCCCACACCTGCCCGACCACATAGTCCGATCCGGCGCTCTCCTTGAAAGTCATATCCCACGACTGATACATCTGCTCTATATCCGGCGGAAGCTCATCATAATATCTCCACCACTCACGGCGGAATATCACGCCCCCTGCCGGCGCCGGTCTCTGCTGATACAGAGCGTTCCACACACGGGAACCCACCGCCGCCTCCATTCTCTTCAGGGCTTCCGTGCCGTATTTATCCGCCCACAGAGGCTCCCCCGCTCTGCGGTGTTCTTCGTCCTCCTCCGCCACAGCGGGAAAACAGACCACATTCCACTCGTCTGTACTCTGCTCCAGAAGCCTGCCCGCCAGATCGTCCTCGTGCCAGCGTGTGAGTATCACCAGTATCCGCCCGTTCTTCTCTATCCTCGTATACAGAGTGGACTGATACCACTCCCAAACCTTTTCACGGTATACGGCGGAATCGGCGTCCTCCTGATTCTTAAAAGGGTCGTCCACTATCAGCAGATCGCCCCCCATCCCTGTTATCGATCCGCCAACTCCGGCGGACACATAGCCTCCGCCTCTGTTCGTCTCCCACCTGTTAGCCGCCTTCGCTCCGGAGGAGAGCGACACACCGTCGAATATCATTCCGAAGAGCGGATCACCCACCAGATCTCTCACCCGCCTCCCGAAAACCTCCGCCAGTCTGGCGCTGTATGATGCCGCTATCACCCGTTTATCCGGAAAATGCCCCAGAAACCACGCCGGGAAACGCACGGAGGCCAGCTCCGACTTGCCGTGTCTGGGGGGCATCAGCACCATCAGACGGTCTATCTCTCCGTTCATAAGCCGGGTAAGTTTTTCTGCCAGTATCCGGTGGTGCCAGTTGGGGCGGTATCCCTTCATGGTGAGCATGGCAAAGGGAACCAGCGATTCTTTCGCCCTCTTCACCGCCAGAATCTTTCTGATGTTACTGTTCCGCAAGGATAGCCCTTATGTCCTCTTCAGACAGATTCAGAAGCTCAGCCTGAAGCTCCGCTACGGGCGGCTTAGCCGTCTCCGCCGAATCGAATATCTGCTCAGGCGACCTGCCTATGCAGATATCACGATAGTTTTTCACCGTTTTGGAGTGCAGCTCCACATCACGCAGGCTCTCGCACTCAGCCAGCAGATCGTCCGCCTTCCTCAGCCCCTCCATGGTGCTGGAGCATATCGCCTCCAGCATCAGCACACGGTGGGTTTTCAGACGTCTCACCGTTCTGTCCGTCTCCGGTCTTTTCCACTGCTGTTTCGCCGCCGTTCTCTTCACCGTGGTCTCGCTGACACTGTATTCTCCTGCCAGTTCCGCCAGATCATACAGCCCGTCCTCATAATCTTTTTTCATTTTGTCCCAGTTCACTGAACCAGTTTTAGACATCCTTTTCTCCGTATTTTTTCTTGGGATTTTAATGGAATTTTGCGTGGAATATGTTTAAGGCTGAGGGCTTTATTTGACAGTCAACACACCTTGCTTGCATTGGAGACAGCTTCTGTTATAATAGTTTAAACATTTTTGAGCGGGGTTCTTATGATTAAAAAAGTCATCACAGACACATACGAAGACGTCCATTTCAGCGACAAATATGACGCCTATGCAGTTGGCGTGATGCTGAGGGAACTGGACGTACGCTCCGCCCATTTCGCCAGACTGCCTCTGGCGGCTGATGTCAGGGATTTTCTGAAAGGCGAGCTGATAACCAACTCTCTCTATTCCACAGCCAGCATAGGCAGACCGGACATAGACGAGGAGGACGCCAGAGCCTATCTGTCAGGAAAGAAGGACGCTCTGGACGAGACTCAGGCAAAATTTCTGATAAATATCAAGCGAGTTGAAGAATATATAGACAAAACATATAAAACATTCGAGCTGACACCGGAAAATCTGCGCAAGCTCCACATGATATACATCATGGACACAGCCGAAGGACTGCCCGGTGTGTTCAGAACAGGACAGAGGCAGGAGCCGTCCAGAGACTACACACCCCCCAAGAGCTCGCTGGAAGAGCTTGCCGGGGATTTTTGCAGATGGTTCAACTCCGGTGAGATGCTGGATAAACATCCTCTGGTCCGTGCTTTTCTGGCTCATTATCACATTGGCATGCTTCAGCCCTTCACCAACGCCAACGGCAGGGTCGCCAGAGCAGTGGAAGCTATCATCCTGAAACAGTCCGGACATCTCTATCTGCATCATTCTATGGCGCAGTATTACCGACGTAACAGAAAAGACTATATTAAAGCATTTATAAAGAACGAAAAAACGGGCGGGTTCGATATGACTCCCTTCCTGTCATTCTGTCTGGACGGCGCTGCCCGCTCATACAAGATGCTGACTGACACAGCGGTCAGCGGGCTGAGACTGATCGGCGTGCGGGATCATATCCGCATGCTCCGTCTGAAACGCTCCATAACAGAGCGCCAGCAGACTCTGCTGGACATCCTGTTCCGCTATGACAAACCTTTCGATCTAGCAGACCTTCTGACTAACCCCATCTTCAGCGGGCTGTACAAGGGCATGACCGAAAACACCGCCAGAAACGATATCAAACGTCTGAAAGAGCTGAATATGATCACTTCCGAGGACGGAAAACACTATTCATTCAACCGTTTTGTGATCGGATAATATGTATCTCTGTTTTGACATAGGCGGAACAAACATAAAGACCGGCGTGTTCTCTCCTGACGGCACGCTCATAGAAAAAGCGTCTACCAAGACACCTTCAGACTATGAAGGAATAGTCAGAGCCATCATTGAGACAGCCGAAAAATTCAAAGGATTCGAGGCGTGCGCCATAGCTGTTCCGGGAACATGCGCCCCGAACGAAGGACAGGTTATATTCTGCCCCAACCTGACAGCGCTGAACGGTAAAAATCTGAAAAAAGACGTTCAAGACATCCTGAAAACGCCCATATATCTGGAAAACGACGGCAATATGGCCGCTCTGGGCGAATATTTCTTTTATGAAAAGAACCGGATAAAAAACATGATATTCCTCACGCTGGGAACAGGGCTGGGCGGAGGAGCTGTTCTGAACGGCGAGCTTCTGACATCGGACATATCCATGTTCGAGGCGGGTCACATAAACATAGACCCGGAGGGCAGACGGTGCGGCTGCGGAAAACGCGGCTGTCTGGAAACCTACGTCAGCGTGGGCGGGCTTCTGCGCACATACAACAGCCTTTCATCCGGCACGGAAGAGTTGGACAGCGCAAACAAAGTATATAACCTATATAAAGCCGGCGACAAGGTGGCGGCTCTGGCCTATGAGGTTCTGGGCGGATATCTCGCCATTGGCATGGCTACGCTTTCTAATATTCTGGTACCGCAGAAGATTAAGATAGGCGGAGGTCTCTCCGAAATGGCTGACGCTTTTCTGCCGAACACCTATAAGGTTTTTTCCAGACACGTTTACCCGTCATACAGAGACAGGGTCTCTATAGAACTCTCAAGCCTGAAAAACAACGCCGGTCTCTCCGGCTGCGCCGCTATGTGTATATCAAAGAAATAGCGGAACGAAGACCGGAGCGAGCCCCGAAAGGATGACCCCGTGAACGAATCCCGTCACGGCGGCCTTTTTACCAGCATATTTTTCTATCACAGGCAGAGTAACATCCATAGTGGTTGCGCCGCCTGGAGCAACGGCGGCATAGGCCCCGAAATGCTTTGCGATGAACGGTACTGTCAGAAGAGTTATGGTCTCCCTGAACACATTGGACAAAAACGCTATAGCGCCCAGATCAGCTCCCTTAGCCTGAGCTATCATAACAGCCGACAGTGAATACCAGCCGAAACCGGAAGCGATGGCAAGCCCGTCTCTGACATAAAGCCCGGTGATGAGAGCCGCCAGATAACCGCCGAACAGTGTTCCAAGCACAGTACCCATAGGGACCAGCAGAGTGAATCTGTCCGCCTTGAACAGCGTTCTGAGTGACTCTTTGTTGTTGCCGATGTCAAAGCCTATAAGAAAAAGAAGCGCTATAAGTGATATATCCGTGAGAGAAACACACATATTCACCAGCTCTGCCGGCAGATATTGTAAATAAGCGGTCACAGCGCCGATGAGTATGGATGCCAGCATGATCGCTATCATGATCCGCTCCTTCTGAACAGTCTGGTTATGATAAGCACGCTGATGACGCTGAACACCACAACGCAGACGCTCATCACCAGAGAGACATATCCGAAATTAGCCAGTTTCCCCAGAATCTCAGAATCTCTTCCCAGACTGACCCCCATGAAAAAGAGCAGAGCGATAAGAGCTATGTTGAAGAAAATATTTTTGATCTTGGATAAAAAACCGGAGGGTAGCAAAACGCCCGCTATGAGCCCCGCTATCAGGGCGAGAATATATGTCAGCATCGGCTATATACCGAATATCTTTTTGATTTCGCACAGGGTCAGCACGCTGAATATATCGTCTCTGCCCTGTTTGTCTATCACCACAGCCTTTCCCGCTATTTTTGCGCCCGCTTCCTCCACCAGTGTCTCCATGGCTCTGAGAGTATGTCCTCTGGCGAAAAAATCATCCACAAACAACAGCCTGTCGCCTGGTTTCAGCACCTCTTTAGAAACGAAAAGACTCGTCTCCTCCTGCTTGGTAAAGCTGAAGCTGGAGGCAGTATAATATCCCTCCATTGTCAGAGGTCTCTTCTTTTTGGCATATATGTAGTCGCACTCCAGATAAAATGCCGCCGCCTGAGCCGGAACTATTCCGCTCGCCTCCACGGTTATTATCTTGTCTATGTTCTTATCTCTGAAGTAGTCGGCTATCTCACTGCCTATGGCTTTCATCAGTTTTATATCTACCTGATGATTAAGAAAAGTATCGACCTTGACTATGTCGCCGTTAACCTTTCCGTCTGTTTTCAGCATATCCACTAACATCTGCCCTGCGGGTGTCATTTTCTGTCCTCTCTGTCATAAGGCACACCGAGCGCCTCCGGTTCCGGCGTTGAGCCTTTCTCCAGACGCATGGTGGCGAATATCAGAACAATAATAGTAAATATATACGGAAGCATCATAAGAAGATGCGGAGAAAGACTGGTTCCCATCGCCTGCATCCTGAGCTGAACAGCGTTGATGCCGCCGAAAAGATAAGCCCCGGCAAGCGCCCGGGTGCTGTTCCACTGGGCGAATATAACAAGGGCAACAGCGATCCAGCCGCGTCCCGCTGACATGTTCTCCACCCAGAAGGGTGTGTATGCCAGAGACAGATAAGCCCCGCCTATTCCGGCGAGACCGGACCCTATCAGAACTGCGCTGAACCTGTAAAGATTCACATTGACGCCGGAAGTGTCGGCGGCGGCGGGATTCTCTCCCACAGACCGCAGATGGAGTCCCCAGCGTGATTTATAGAGAAAAAGATGAATACACACTACAAGAGCAACAGAGAAATATACCAGTACGTCGTGGTTGAAAACCGCCTGTCCTATCACGGGAATTTTTGACAGCAGAGGTATCGGTGTTCTGTCGAACCCGTGGATAGTGAGTCCCACAGCGGAACGCCCGAACAGGGATGTGATGCCTATGCCGAACATAGTCAGGGAAAGACCGCTGACTATCTGGTTGCCCCTGAGATAGACGCAGATGAACCCGTGGATAGCTCCAGCCGCCATAGAGGCGAAAAAAGCCGCCATAACACCCAGAAACAGGCTGTGGGTGGTATATGCCACACTGAAGCCGGTCAGAGCTCCCACCAGCATCAGCCCCTCTACGCCGAGGTTTATGATACCGGATCTCTCCATGATGATAGCGCCCAGAGTGGCGAAAAGCAGCGGAGTTCCCGCCTTTATGGTCGCATAGAGCAGAATTTCTATCATTTTCCGCTCCTTCTGATCGATATCTTATTATGTATGAAGAAGTCAGAGGCGAGGATGAAGAACAGTATCAGCCCCTGAAACATATTTACGAACGCTACAGGCAGCTGCATCAGGATCTGCAAACTGTCGCCGCCCACCAGTATCACCGCCATGATGACGGATACTATCAGAACGCCTATGGCGCTTCTGCCCGCCAGCCATGCCACGATGATGGCTGTATAACCGTATCCCTGTGAGATGCCCTCCTGAAGCCTGCCCTGAACACCTGCCACCTCAACGTATCCGGCTATGCCCGCCAGAGCGCCGCTTAAGAACATCACGCCGATGATGCTTCTGTCTATCTTGATTCCGGCGTATTTTGCCGCGTTGGGGTTATCGCCTATCACTTTTATCTCATATCCCCAGATGGTCTTTTCAACCAGAATATAGAGTATGATAACCAGAGCGACAGCCAGCAGAAAACCGGTATTAAGCCTGTATGTCATGAAGTGCGAAAGCATGATATCCGGTGAAAAACGCTGGGTGATGGGAAAGTTAAAACCCTTAGGATCTTTCCATGGACCATAAACCAGATAGGAAACCCACGCCGCCGCGATATAGTTCATCAGCAGGGTAACGATAATCTCGTTCACCCTGACCTTCGCCTTCAGAAATCCGGCGACCGACGCCCAGAGTCCTCCGCAGAAAGCCGCCGCCAGAAACATTCCTATCATAGCGGCAAAACCTGTCAGCCCGGAAAACAGAGCGACCCACGAAGCGCCTATGGCGCCCATATAGAGCTGACCGTCAGCTCCGATATTCCAGATCTTCATCCGGAAGGCGACGGAAACGCCCAGTCCGGTGAAAATCAGCGGTGTCGCCTTCACCAGTGTTTCGGTGATGCCGTACACGCTGCCAAGAGACTCATGGAACATGCCCATGTATGCCTTCAGCGGGTTCACGCCAGCGAACAGCATTATGCATCCGGCTGTAGTCAGCGCCAGCAGAACCGACACAAATGGTGCTGTCATGGCAAAATATTTTGATATATCTTTTCGTTTTTCAAATCTTATCACGGCAGAGTCTCCCCGCTCATCAGAAGCCCTATCTCCTCTCTGGTGGTTTTCTTCGGATCGACCACACCTGTTATCTCGCCTCTGAACATCACCGCTATGCGGTCAGACAGCTTGAGTAGTTCGTCCAGATCCTCGGATATAAGAATAGTGCTCATATCCTGCTCTCTGGCATCCATGATAACCTTATGCACATACTCGGCGGAGCCTATGTCCAGTCCTCTGGTGGGATATAGAGCCACCAGAACACTGGGGCGCAGCGACAGCTCACGGGCGATGATCACCTTCTGGATGTTTCCGCCGGACAGCAGTCTCACCGGAGTGCCTTTCGGTCCTGTTTTTATGGCGAAGGCGTCTATCTGCTCACGGGCATTCTCTTCTATCGCTTTTCTGTTCTGCATGAACAGTTTTCTGAATTTTTTATTTTTATAGCTTTTCAGGATCAGGTTATCGTCCACAGACATCTCAGGCGCTATTCCCATCGCCTTTCTGTCCTCCGGGACATGGGCTATGCCCGCTATGTGCGACTGTCTGCTGTCGGCGTTAGTTATGTCTGTTCCGCCCGTGGTTATCTTTCCGGCTTTCGGGTTTTTGAGCCCTGTCAGCACCTCTGCCAGAGTCTTCTGACCGTTGCCGGCCACACCGGCTATGCCCAGTATCTCGCCCTTTCTCAGATCGATGGAAAAATCTATCAGGTCGCTCATATTCTTGTCTTTATCAGCGTAAAGATGCTCTATGGACAGGATGATGGAATCGAAAGTCTTTTCAGTCTTTTCCCAGACAGGCACATCGTCCGTGCCTATCATCAGCCCTGCCAGTATATTCTCATCGAAACTGCCTCTCAGCAGTTCTTTCACGGATGATCCTTTTTTCAGGATGGTAACACGGTCGGACAGCTCCATCACCTCCCTCATTTTGTGAGAGATGAATATGATGGATTTACCCTCGCTTCTGAGCTGTTTTAAGAACCGGAACAGTCTGTCCGCCTCCTGCGGGGTCAGAACCGCTGTGGGTTCGTCCAGAATCAGTACACGGCAGTCCCTGAGGAGCAGTTTGATCAGCTCCACCCACTGCTGCTGTCCGATGGACAGCTTCCATATGGGCTCATCCAGATCTATAGATATGTTGAATTTTCTGATTATTTCGGTGATTCGCTTTTTCAGCCTCTTTCTGCTGAAAAAAAACGGAATATCCTCCACGGCAAGCAGTATATTTTCAAAAACAGTATGGCTGTATACCAGCATAAAATGCTGATGCACCATGCCTATCCCCGCCCTGATAGAGTCTTTGGGCGATTTGAATATATACGGACTGCCATCGATGACGATATTTCCGGAATCCGGACTGTAGAGCCCGTTCAGAACGTTCATCAATGTGCTCTTTCCCGCTCCGTTCTCACCGAGCAGGGTGTGTATTTCTCCCTCATAGATGTTAAGACAAACGCCGTCCAGCGCACGAACGCCTGGGAATGTTTTAACCACAGAGTCAATTTTCAGTATAGGTTCCAATTATCACCAAAAAAATAAGCCGCCCCCCTGAAAAAGGAGGGCGGCGAAAAAAGATTTATTATTCGGGGATGCTGCCCTGCACGCCTTCCACCAGGAAGTTCATGCTGAGTTTTTCAGCGTCTGTAAGGGATTTACCCTCTTCTACAGCCACATTGCCTTTATTGTCTTTGATAGGACCTGTAAATATATCGTCATTGCCGGAGGCAAGCTGTGCTTTCTTCTCGTTTACCAGAGCCTGAACATCCTCGGGAACGAGTTTGCTCATGGGCGCCATGTCCACAAGGTTGTGCTCAAGACCATACCATAACTGCTCAGATTTCCATGTGCCGTTGTGAACCTGCTCAGCCACCTGAGTATAGATGCTGCCCCAGTTCCATATGGGAGCTGTCAGCCATGCGCCGGGAACCTGTGCCGCCATGTCGGAGTTGTATCCGATGGCATACGCGCCTCTCTTTTCAGCAGCCTGAAGAGGAGCGGGAGTGTCCTGATGCATTGTGATCACATCCGCTTTCACATCCAGCAGAGAATCAGCAGCGTCGCGCTCTTTCGCCGGGTCGAACCATGTCTGTGTCCAGACTACTTTTACAACAGCATCCGGGTTCACGCTGCGCACGCCCAGAGTAAAGGCATTGATGCCTCTGATAACCTCGGGAATGGGAAAAGCGGCGACATAGCCGATGATGTTTGTTTTTGTCATTTTCCCGGCAACCATACCTGAAAGATAGCGGGGCTGATATATACGTCCGAAATATGTTCCGACGTTTTCAGCGGCTTTGTATCCGGAGCAGTGCATGAAGACCACATCGGGAAACTTGGAAGCCACCTCGATGGTGGGGTCCATATAGCCGAAGCTGGTTGTGAAGATAAGGTTATATCCTTTCTGCGCCAGGCTGGTGATTATTCTGGTAGACTCCGCTCCCTCCGGAACAGATTCGATGAATGTTACATCCTTTACATAAGGAAGTTTCGCCATTACCTGTCTGCCCAAATCGTGAGCGAATGTCCATCCGCCGTCACCAACGGGTCCGACATAAACAAAAGCCGCTTTGATCTCTTTGCCTGTGTCTGCGGGAACCTTAACCTCTTCCTCTTTCTTCTTGGAACAGCCAAAAAGAAGAAGGAAGGACGCAAGGATCGCTGACATAACGATTTTCTTCATATTCCACCTCTAAAGTTGTCCTTACAAACTATTAAATCAGCGGAGAATAACCGCTGTGTTCTTACTGGATGCTGAAATCCCTGTCCGTATCTATAACAACAGAATATTCACTGATGTTGTTCAGCAGGTGTATCTGTTTGTTGGTGTATCGTATCTTGTAGAGCTCGTATCCGTCTGTGTCGTGCACTATCTTCAGATTGCCTATGAACTCTGTCTGACCGAACATCTTAACGGACGCTTTGTATGGATAATCGCCGGCAAAATAAGCGGCGTACAGGTCTTTTTTGAACTGTTCCAGCTGTTCATCGCTGACAGGAAGGTTTCTGCATAAGATCTTAAACCCGCTCTTGTCATAGGAGACATCGGCGTAGCCTCTGTAAAATTCGGATACCATTTTTGCCCTGAAAAGATCGTCTTCAACAACAGTGGATGATTCCAGCGATATATACTGATCGCCTCTGGCTACAGTGACTATCTGGTTGAAAGGAGTTCTGCCCATATAAAAATCAGTTCCGCATGAACATAAGAAGATACTAATAAATAAGAGCAATATAGTATTTTTCAAGACTCCCTCCGTAAAAGAAAAGGATATCAGACATCGAAAAAAAAATCAAAATATTATCATAAAAACTTAACAGTTAATCCGGACACCTCTTCCTCGGTCAGATGGATCTTTTCGCCGTTCTTTTCCGCTGTCCAGATGTCGTCCTCGTGGGTCACTTTGATGATGTCGCCCTCTTTGATATCTTTTTCCGTATCGATGGAGACCACCTCCACCTGCTGTCTGGAAAAACCGTAAATATCCGTCAGACAGAAAGCCCCGTCAGCGTAAAAAACAGGGATCTCCGCCCCGTGGGGGTCTGTTTCCGGATATCCCATCTTGCCGTAGATATAGTCGATGGCGGTGCTGTCGTTAAAATGCTCCAGAACATGCGCCTTCTCATGCAGTTCGTTGTCAGGCACACCCATGTAGTGCAGATATGTTTCCCACACTCTGTGCGCCTTTTTCAGCCTCACGGCCTCTGTGATCCCTTTATCCGTCAGAGAGTACATGCCGCCGGAAACGGATATCATGCCGTCATCCTGAAGCTGGTTCAGGGCGTTTACAAACACCTTATGATGCACATCCATATACATTCTGATACCTTCCGGTGTCACAGGCACGCCTGATTTGTCCATGGACAGAACGATGTCCTCTATCACCTGCTGGGGAACCATTTTGCGTTTTTTCAGCAGATCTGCCAGCAGTCCGTATCTGGGAGCGAAAACAAGAACAGTCAGAAACTGAATAGTGGAAAAGAGCATGACAGCTCCCCCTCCGGCGCTGTTCAGCCAGACACTGAGATACATTCCGCCCAGAATACTGGTGAAACCGAAAAAAGCCGCCAGAAACATCATCTTCTCCAGCCTGTCGGTCAGCAGATACGCAGTGGCGGCAGGTGTTATCAGAAGCCCCACCACGAGTATCACGCCCACCATGCTGACAGCGGAAACGACTATCAGTGAAACGCAGCCTGTGAAGATATATTTGAAAAAAAGAACCGGTATGCCGATTGATGCCGCCATCACCGGGTCGAAGCTGGTTATCTTAAAATATCTGAAAAACAGAATTATCACAGTGAGTACAGCGGCAGAAACCACTGATGAAACGATCATGTCGAAATCGGATATGCCCAGAATATCCCCCATGATGAAGTGCATCAGGTCTATGTGTATATATTTGCCGAAGACAGAAACCAGCACCACGCCCACAGCGAAAACACCTGTATACATGATGCCTATGGAAGCGTCCTCTTTGATGCGGGAGACTTTCGCCACAAAACCTATCATGAAAACCGTGATAAAAGCGGATATAAGAGACCCGACAAGCATAGCGCCCGCCGCCGCCTCCACACCGAAAAATATCTTCATAAAGAGATATCCGGCGCCCACACCCGCTATCATAGCGTGTGACAGGGCATCCCCCAGAAAAGCCATCCGCTGGAGTATCACCAGACATCCGGCAACGGCGCACACAACGGCAACGATGCTTCCGCCCGCCAGCGCCTTCAGAAAATACATCTTAGTGAGAGGTTCAATGAACAGAGAATATAATATATCCATATATCAAGCCTTTATCAGGTCAGTAAAAACTTTCAGCCTGCCTTCATAAACCTCCGTCAGAAGCTCCTGACGAAACACCAGTGAAGGCGGTCCAGCGGCATAAAGCCTCTGCTTCACCAGAAGCAGCTTGTCGAAATATTCTGACGCCGTAGCCAGATCATGATGCACCACCACAAGGGTTATCCCCGCTTTTTTCGCTTCCGCAAGAACATCCAGAATGGCGCTCTCCGTGGCGGCGTCCACTCCGGCAAACGGCTCGTCCAGAAGCAGAATCTTAGCCCCCTGCGCCAGCGCTCTGGCCATAAAGACCCTCTGCTGCTGTCCGCCTGAGAGCTGTCCTATCTGTCTGTGGCGGAAATCGCTCATGCGCACCATCTCCAGCGAGCGTTCCACTATCTCGTGATCCTCTCTGGAAGCATTCTTCCACCATTTGATATGACCGTATCTGCCCATCATCGCCACATCATAAACTGTGACGGGATAATCCCAGTCAACAGTACCTCGCTGAGGCACATAGGCCACCATGCCTCTGGTCTGCTCCACAGGCTTTCCGAAAACATATACATCGCCTATGTCGCGCTTTACAAATCCCAGTATAGCTTTCATCAGGGTGGATTTACCCGCCCCGTTCGGACCTATTATGCCCACCAGCTCACCGGAATATATCATGAAGCTGACGTCCAGCAGAGCGGGCTTAGGTCCGTAGCTGACCGTCAGGTTGCGGACCTGTATGGCGTATTCTTTATTATTTTCCATCTGTTTTTCCTGTATCGAAACGGATGACAGAGACGATCTCCTGTCCATCTGTGAACCAGTCCGTGTTGTCGTTCAGAACAACGCCGTCCATCACAGCCCTGATCCTGACAGCGTTGTCCCCGGCGCCTGAAACCGGAGCAGATGTAACCATCACCTCGTGCTGACCGTCAGACAGTTTCACCGCCTTCAGTATCAGCGGCTCCCCCTTCTCTATACCGGTATCCGCCTCATAGACTGCTTTGCCGTCCAGAGACACTGTAAAAGCTTTCTGCTTATCATCAGATATATTCAGGGCGAACGGGTCTTTCTCCGTACTGAACGTGGTAGTGATCTCTATGCTGATGTCCCTCTCAGGGAGGATATTTTTAACGTCCTCTACCGATCCTGACGAATTATTTCTAAACACGAAAAAAGTCAGCACCACAGCGGCGGTAACAGCCCACACAGCTAAAGTCAGTAAAAATCTCATTTAAGACCTCTGACTATTTTTAACACATTTTCACGCATCATACCTATATAAGTTTCGCCGGGAGTACCTTCGTCGCCCATTGAGTCGGAATAGAGCGAGCCGCCCACACGGACGCCGGCGTCAGCCGCAATCTCTCTTATCAGCTTAGGATTGATGGTGGTTTCGAAAAAGATGGTGCGCACCCTCATCTCTTTTATAGAGCGAACAGCCTTTTCACGTCTTTCCGGGGTGACACCTCCGCCCACCTCGCTTCCAGTGGACCAGCCAGTGGGGGCTGTATTAACAAAGCCGTATTCTTTGGCAAAATAGTTAAAGGCATCATGGTTTGTCACCAGAACACGCCTGTCCGGAGGGATGACGGAAACCTCTTTCTTTATCCAGCCGTCCAGAGCACGGAGCTGTGCCAGATAGAGCTTTGCTCTCATTACGAAATTTTCTTTTTTCTCAGGATCTATGCGGATCAGAGCTCTGGTGATGTTATTAACATACACAGCGGCGTTCTGTGGCGTGAACCATGCGTGGGGGTCGTTTATTTTCTCTCCGTGCGCCTCCAGAATCAACGGCACTATGCCGTCAGATGCTGTCACCAGAGGTTTTTTAGCGTCTGCCGCCAGATTTTTCATCCAGTTCTTGCCCTCCAGATGAAGACCGTTCTCTATGACAATATCAGCGGACTTGACTTTTTCTATATCAGCGGGCACAGGGGAATAGGTGTGCGGGTCCTGACCGGGCGCCAGAATGCTGAGAACCTTCACATCATCGCCGGCGATATTTTTTGTTATGTCATAAATCTGAGTAGTTGACACCACCGCAACTGTCTGTGCGAAAAGGAGATAAGGTAAGTTAAGGACAAATAAGAATAATACAGACCTGAAAAACATATTCCGCTCCGAAAAAAAATTGTTGATATTTTTTATCAATATCTAATAATATAATTCAAACAGTCAGGTAAATGAAAGGTTTTTATTCATTTTCCGCTGAAAACACAATAATCAAGCTATTATTAATTAACCGGAGACGCAATTATGTACGACAAAATGCTCAGAGAACGTGAACTCAAGGTTACACCCCAGCGTATTTTTATCCTTGAGGAGATCAGAAAAATGGGACACGCAGGTATAGAAGATCTGCACGATAAGGTAAAAGAGGTCTATTCCTCTGTGAGCCTGGCTACCATCTATAAGAATATCCACATACTTGTTGAGGAGAATATTCTCAGAGAGGTTCCCGTGCATGGCAGAAAATCTGTGTATGAGATCAACATAGGCGATCATGTCCACATGTGCTGTACAAAATGTGGTGAGATCACCGACATTATGAATATCGATACCAGACCCATGATACTCGAAGCTGAGAGGCAGTCCGGTCAGCCCTATGAAAGGATAGCCGTTATGCTTCAGGGCGTCTGCTCCAAGTGTAGAAACAACTGATTTTTTCGTTATAAGACGATATAAAAAAGGCGGAGCATTGCTCCGCCTTTTTCTATTATTTTGCCACAGTTTCTATTCTGCGGTTTTTGAACATGTTCTCGGGAGTGTCATTAGGCACTATGGGCTGTTCCTCGCCATAGCCCACGGCTGTCAGCCTGTCGGCGGAAACTCCGTATTTCACAAGCTCGTTCATAACTGACTCGGCTCTGCGCTGAGAAAGTTTTTTGTTGTAAGCGGCGCTTCCTTTGTTGTCAGTGTGTCCCTGTATCTCAACCTTGAGAGCAGAGTCTGCTTTCATATAGTCTGAGAACGCTTTGATCTCGCCGTCATATCCGTCTTCGATGACAGCGCTGTTGGTTTTGAAGTTAACATTCAGAGTCAGCGCCTCAAAGCAGCCTTCTGCTGAAACTTTTACGCCTTTTGCTGTGCCGGGGCATTTGTCCATATAGTCTTTCACGCCGTCACCGTCAGTGTCCAGACAGCATCCGTCAGCGTCTACTGCCGCTCCGGCGGGTGTGTTGGGGCATTTATCGGCATAGTCTTTCACGCCGTCACCGTCTGAATCCAGACAGCATCCGTCAGCGTCTACTGCTGCTCCGGCGGGTGTTGCGGGGCATTTATCGGCATCGTCATATACGCCGTCGCCGTCTGAGTCAACAGGTTTCTTCTCTTCTACAACAACCGCGGCAGCCTCGGGCTGAGGAGCGGGCTCTTCAGCGGCAACAACGGGTTTAGCTGTGCCGAAGAGAAAACTGAGACCTATGGAAGGAACAACGTCATTGCGTGATCCTGTCATTATCATATCTTTCACACGGAAATCGATGTTCATGTTTTTGTAAACAGGATAAGCCGCGCCGATACCAAGAGCTAAAAGACCATTAGTATCATCGTGAAGCATACCGCCCACACCTGCGAAGAAATAGGGTTTAAGCTGACCAAGCTCGAAATATTTTACAAGGTTAAGCTCAGCTGTAACAGCGTTCACATTATCGCTGCCGGGATCTTCCTGTGTGGGAGCAAGATCAAGCTCAAGCTCTGCCGCGAATTTATCAGCCAGAAAACCGCCCAGCCTGATTCCCGCCTCAACACTGTCGTCAAGATCGTGTTCTGTGTCAAAGAAATGATAACCGAGAAGAGGAGCGACATAGGTTGTTCCCTTTTCATAAGCGGACGCACTGACAGCGAATGTAACCGCCATCATCAACAGAATAAATTTTTTCATTATTCATCTCCAAATTATTAGTGGAAAATCGTAACATAGAAGTAAATCTTATTATACTACCAGAAATTAGTGTTGAAGTGAAAAATACCCGGCTTTAAAAGCCGGGTATGAAAGGTTTTTTGATTTTTACTGCATGTACTGCTGATATCTGGGACTGGCTTTTATCACCGCCTGTTTTTTCAGTGCGTTGATATAATCTTTCAGCGCCTCAGCGGATTTAACTCCCAGAAGAGCGGAAGATATCTGTTCTTTCTGCTCATCCAGTTTATCCTTAGAAGGCTTAGTCAGAGAATCCACCTGAACCAGATATACTTTTCTGCCGAGAACATAGGGTTCTTTAAGGAAAGATACTGGTTTTGCGGAAAAGATGCTGTCCATCAGCTCATTGTTCATTCCCAGTCCTGCGATGGGCTCAGAACGGATAAAAGCGGGAGAAACACTGAAGACCTTGCCGGATTTGTCTGAGGCATCTTTGAGAGATGCGGAACCCAGGTATCCTTTCGCTATGTTTTTTGTAGCTTCAAGGCTTTTTACAGCTTTATAGTCGTCTGTCACGTTCGCTTTTATATCATCCAGTTTGGGAATATATGATTCGTATTTTTCTGTCATCTCGAAGATCATCTTTTTGTTGCCGAGATCTACCAGCTGGCTGATCTCTGTCTTGTTCAGGTTCATTATCTTTTTCAGAACGTCGGGCATAGCCGCCAGAGGAGTTCCCTCGCCTGTCTCTGTGATGCCTTTGATCTCAGCCACGGGGAGCTTCTGCTCCGCTTTTTCGTTATAAGCGGATATATTGGAGGCGTTTACTATCTCTTTGTATTTCTCATAGACGGCTGTTCTGAATGAAGCCTGTCCTTTTTCCTGTTTGATAGCCTCTATCACAACATCTCTCACCTGTTCTATGGTGGGGTTTGTGGGTTGTTTGTGGTCTGTAACTTTTATAATATGAAAACCGTACTGAGTCTTCACTATGTCGGACACTTCACCTGTTTTCAGAGCGAAAGCGGCTGTCTCAAAGGGAACAACCATCTGTCCTCTGGGAAAATAACCGAGCTCTCCGCCGTCTTTTGCGCTGGCGTCCTCAGAATATTTTTTAGCTTCCTCGGCAAAGTCCGCTCCGGCCTTGATCTCCGCCAGAACTTTTTTAGCGAGCTGAAATTTTTCGTTCGCTTCTTTATCATTTTTAAAGTCGGATACCTTTATCAGGATGTGTGAGGCCTTTACCTCTTCCGGCTGAGACAGGGCTTCTTTGTTTTTGATAAAATAAGCCTCGATCTCCGCATCTGTCACTTTTATATCGGGTACATATGTTGCGGGGTCAAAGATGATTACTTTAAAATCCGCTTTCTGGGGGACTCTGTAGGTCTCTTTATTCGCTTCATAATATTTTGTTATATCAGCGTCAGTGAATTTAACGCCGGACAGAGCGTCATCTGCGCTGAATTCTATAAAGCTGACAACAGCCTGTGTGTTTCTGTAGTTATATTCGTTAATGATCTCAGCATCTGATACTGTCACGCTCTTCTTAATGATTTCAGTCATCTTCTGAACAGTGATATCAGATTTCACGCTGGCTTCGAATATCTGGGGAGTCATTCTGTTTCTGGAGAGAATCTCAGTGTATCTTTCTTTATCGAATTTACCGTCAGTTTGAAAAGCCTGCATGCTCTGGATATATGATGCCACTTCTGCGTCGGAAACGGGTATTTTCAGTCTCTTTGCCTCGTTGGTGAGGAGAGCCTCGTTGATTACCTGATTCATGACCGTTTTTTCGATTGTATCGTTTTTAAGAAGCTGATCTACGTTGTTTCCGAAGAGTCTGCGGAAGTTTTCTCTGGTGGATTCTACTTTCTGCTGAAATTCGGTGGAGCTGATTTTAACGCCGTCTACGTCAACTGCCAGATTCGCCTCGGCAGTTTTATCTCCCATGCCCCAAACGAAAAATATCGTGCCGACAAATGCCGCTATTACGAACCAGAGGGCAAAGGCTGTGAGCTTTTTTTTGTTTCTAAGAGTGGAGATCATAATGAAGTACCTCGTGAGGTTATGGTTAATAAGACCCGACAGGGTGACTCCGGCACACAAGATATTCCACTACCGTTGCTTTCTTCCGAACCTGGCGGAGTTCGCGGAAACCTTGTTGCAGAGACCCCATCGGGCCAGCCTGATATTTAAAAGTAAAACAGCAACGGAGAGGGAGGGATTCGAACCCTCGGAACGCGTTAACGTTCACACACTTTCCAGGCGTGCTCCTTCAACCTGACTCGGACACCTCTCCTAAAAAGGAATCAAATGTATATCAGCCTTTTTATTTGATGTCAATAGATTGCTTTAAGTTCGTTAAAAAATTATAAAGCTCTCTTTTACTTCAGCAGCAGCTCCGCCTTTTTATCTGTTCTGGGTAGCTTATAGTAAATATACGGCGATGTCCAGACATCAGTACAGGCAGATTTTTCTGCTGTAACTTTAACGGTTTCCCCGGACATATCTATGGAATCGACAGCGATGCACTCGCCCTGCTGCGGTTTACCCAGCCACACAGCCAGCAGACTGTTTCCGGAAAAATCAAATACATCGTCCTTTTTCACCACGCTTCTGCCCATGTGCCATGATCCGTATGTTTCCATATCATTAAATATAATCGCTCCGCTCAGGGGCTTTCCGACAGGTTTCAGCCCGTCCACACGCTCATACTCCATCTTCTGCGGGCGCTTGGTGAAACCGAACATAAGAACGGTCATTAAAATCACAAAAATAATTGTAACTTTTTTCATTTTACACCATTATTGATTTAATGCATTATTCAATATGATTACTATAACTCCGGAGATATTAAATGTTAAGACATATCAGAAAACTATCATTAATTTTAATGATTACGGCTTTTTTCTCCACTGCTCAGGCTGAAGACAGCATAACAGCCAGAATTATAGGCGGTCTGGAGGTCGGCACAGGCAGTCTGCCATTCGTTGTGGCTCTTCTGGACACAGACAGAGGATCCACAGAGTATGTTCAGCAGTTCTGCGGCGGTACTCTCATCGACAACACATGGGTTCTGACGGCGGCGCACTGCTTTGACGATCTTTCCGCTCCCTACTCTAATCTCAAGGTAATGGCGGGTAGTGTTGACCTGTCCACAACAGCGGCTGGCGTCCACGAGACTCTCAGCGTCAGCAATGTTCACATCCACCCGTTATATAACCCCAGTACATTCAACAACGATATCGCTCTCATAGAGCTCTCGTCTTCAGTAATAACAGGTTCTCCTGTGGACTATGTGTCTACAGCAGCCTTCCCCTACTATACAACAGGGCTGTACGCCCTGGTGGCGGGCTGGGGTTCCACAACATATCCCTCGCCCTACGTCTATCCTGGAACCATGCGTGATGTATCTGTCCCGATGGTGGACGACACGATCTGCGGCTCAGTATACTCTAACTATACAACTAAAATGGTATGTGCCGGATACGCTGACGGCGGCAGGGATTCCTGCTACGGAGACAGCGGCGGTCCTCTGCTGTCCACAGACGGCACAGACTTCGCTGTGATAGGCGTGGTTAGCTTCGGCGACGGATGCGCTGTCGCTGGCTATTACGGCGTCTACACCAAGGTCAGCGAGTTTACAGCATGGATCGAAGGCTACACAGGGGCTCTGGCTACCAGCCCCACATTCACACCTGTTAACACAGCGGTATTCGGTCCTCTCAATACGCCCACAACACCTGTCGTAACTTCCGGCGGCGGCGGTGGCGGCGGCGGATGTTCAGCCGTTGGCGAAGGCTCGCCTATAGGTTTCATACTGATGCTTTCAGCGGCGGGAATATATTTTATCAGAAGAAGATTCCAGTAAAAAATAATGATCGGACAATAAAAAAAGGGCATCCTCGGATGCCCTTTTTTAGTTTATTGACTATTGAGGTTACTCTTTGTCGAAGGCTATGAAGTTATATCTTCCATTCACGAATACCTGAAGAATGACAACATCGCCTTTCTTGATTCTATTATATTTGGCGTTGAACTCACCAGCTGTTTTCACAGGTTCGTGGTTGACGGCTACTACCACCATTCCGGCTCTGACTCCCGCCTGAAAAGCGTTGTTTTTCTCGTCTACACCTTTCACCTTCACACCGCCGGGGATGCCGAGCTTTTTCAGCTCATCGGCAGACAGCCCGGTCACGCTGATGGTTTTATTATCTGATCCGGAGACTCCCTCTTCCTCCACGCCGTCTTTTCTGGCGCCGAGCTTAACTGTGAGCCTCACGTTCTTTTTATCTCTGACAATGTCCAGAACCACGTTCTGTCCGGGATTCATAGCGCCGATCATATTTACCAGGTCTTTGGAGTCGTCTATAGCCTTGCCGTTGATCCTGACAACTATGTCGCCGGCTTTCACGCCTGCTTTATCAGCCGGATCGTCTTTTGTCACATCGGCTATCAGAGCGCCTTTGGCGTCTTTCAGACCGAAACCTTTCGCCAGTTTTTCATCGATGGGCTGAACAGATACACCAAGCCATCCTCTCTTCACTGCGCCTGTTTTCAGCTTGGGCAGGAGTTCTTTCAGCATATTAACAGGAATAGCGAAACCAAGCCCCTGAGCGGATGCGATGATGGCTGTGTTGATACCCACTACCTGACCGGTCATGTTTATCAGAGGTCCGCCGGAGTTTCCGGGGTTAATGGATGCGTCTGTCTGCATAAAGTTGTCATAGGGTCCGCTGTTCAGGCTTCTGCCTTTTGCGCTGATGATCCCCGCTGTCATGGTCCATTCCAGTCCCAGAGGGTTTCCGATGGCAACAACCCAGTCGCCTATATCTGTCTTATCAGAGTCGCCCAGCGACAGGGTGGGGAGCTTAACTGCTCCGGGATTGATCTTTATAAGCGCCAGGTCGGTCAGAGGGTCTCTGCCCACTACCTTAGCTGTGAATTTGTGCTCGTCGTTGAGCTTTACTATTATCTCGTCAGCCCCGTCTATGACGTGGTTGTTTGTAACTATAAGTCCGTCCGCCTCAAGTATGAAACCGGAACCGAGAGCGCTACTCTTGTATTCTCTGGGCTGCTGAGGCATCATGTTTCCGAAATCGTCCCCGAAAAATCTTTTAAAGAACTCGTCGTTCATCTGCGGGTACGATCTTTTTATTACTTTAGTGGTGGAAATGTTCACCACGGCATCCTTTGTCGTTTTATATATTCCCGAAAAGCTGTCGGGGCCGGCTGCAAAGACGGTCACCGTCTGCACCAGCATGATCACAATAAAAAGAAGCAGTTTTTTTCTCATTTCTTTTCCTCCAGACTTGCGTAATTATCTATTATCAACTCCATTTCCGAGAAAGGTACTGTTCCGACAACAGTATAAAGGGCGTTTCCGACCTTTTTACGCATGACATAGTTGCCGTAGACTATCTTTCTGCTCTGAGAAATATCCGCTGAAACCTTCTTTTCAAATACAGAGAATGTGTTCAGACCGTCACTGAGCATGACGTGCTTTGTACCGTCTTTCATCACTCTCGTTCCCACAACGCAGAAGCCCTTGATGCATCTGTTCAGATCAGTAATCTGCTTGGTCTCTTTCACCGCCGGCTTTTCATCATGGTCCGGTTTTTCCAGACTGGTGAAAGAAAACACCAGTTTGCCGGAATTATCATAAACGTCCTTATGCACCACAGAACCGTCATCTGAATCGACTATAAGCACCTGACGGAATCTGTCCCCGTTTTTCGGCTTCATGTCATACTGCATGACGCTTCTGCCGTCATAGGTCAGGGCGGCGCTCTTCACATCATAATAATCTGTTTCCACGTCCGCTATATTGAAGTGTTCATCCCGCATTCTGGTCGCAAGGATATCGAGAGGCGATTTGCCCAGAGTCACACGGTTACTGATGAAGGTGGAGTACAGATTGTCGTTCACCGCTATTTTGAAATATATCTGCTCAGCGGTAAATCCTTGTATGTTTGCAAACAAAAAACCAAAAAGCAGAAAAAGCGGTCTCATTTTTCTAAATTAACTGTAGCGAGCTCTCCGTTGAAATCGATAACACCCGCTCCGACATGCTCGATCACATATTCCTCGAGCTTTTCATTGCCGGCTATCTGAGTGTCTTCTGTGCCCAGCGTCATTATGGCAGCCATAGCAAGCACAAAAACAGCCGCCGCGGCTGCCGCGAAAACGGACATCTTTTTCATAAAAGATACTTTTTTCACAACTGTTTTGGGCTGCTGCTGTCTTATCATGGACATAATGTCCCCGGACATATCAATATCAACAGTTCTCTCGAATGATGTTTTTATCATATCCTTCAGGGCGAGCTGTCTGGTGAGCTCTCCACGGCATGAAGGGCAGGATGCGAAATGTTTCTCCAGAACCTGTCTTTCAAGGCTTGGCGCTTCCTCGTCAACGTATGTGGATATCATATTAAGATATTTGGTACATTCCATCTGCCAACCCCTGATTGATAAGTCTGTCTTTTATAATTTGTCTGGCGTTAAAAAGCCTGCTGCGCACTGTTCCGAGCGGTATATTCATCATCTCGGATATCTCTTCATAGCTCATGTCCTCTACCTCTCTGAGCAGAATAACAACCCTGAGTTTGTCAGGCAGAGCCTCTACGAAGCTGCGGACATATTTATGCAGTTCCTCTTTCAGAGTAAGATCCTCTGCGCTCTCGCCGGAGGTTATCTTGTCGAAGAAACTGCCCTCTTCGTCATCGTTTTCAACATCCATCACCCTCTTCTCTTTTTCAAAGTGGTTAAGGGCGATATTGAGAGCTATTCTCTTTATCCAGGGAAAGAACTGTTCCCTGTCCTTGAGAGTATCAAGCTTCTGAAAAGCCTTAAGATAGGCTTCCTGAGTGATATCCTCCGCCAGCTCTCTGTTTTTCACTACGTTCATCGAAGTGGCGAACAGCTTTGACTGATATTTGAGAATCAACATCTCAAAAGAAGCTGTGTCGCCGCCAAGAACCTTTTCAATTATTGCTGAGTCCTTCACGTTTCCTCCGAATCTTATGTAGCTAAGATTTTCCGCTATAATAAAAGTTCAATTAAAAATATACCGCTTATAAAAAATTTATCAAATATATTTTACGCATGCACGCTCATGTGCTCTTTAATATCCTGAATACTCAGGACAATGAATCCGTGGATTTCCGCATAATCCATAAGCTCAGGCAGGCGCATCATTGTGCCGTCCGGATTTGTCAGCTCGCAGAGAACCCCCATGGGTTTTAGACCGGATATCTTCATCAGATCCACTGTGGCCTCTGTGTGTCCGTCGCGCTCCAGAACACCGCCTTCTCTCGCCACCAGCGGAAAGACATGCCCTGGGGAGGCTATGTGTTCGGATGTTGCGTCATCCCTGAGAGCAGTTCTGATAGTTGTCACACGGTCGCAGGCGGACACTCCGGTGGTAACCCCCTCCACCGCCTCTATGGAAACGGTGAAAGCTGTGCCGAAAGAGCTTCTGTTGTTGCGTGTCATCATCTCGAGTCCCAGGCTCCTCCTCTTTTCGTCTGTCATGCAGAGACAGACTATTCCGCTGCAGTCTCTTATCATGCGTGCCATCTGTTCAGATGTCAGCATCTCAGCGGAAAAGATCAGGTCGCCCTCGTTCTCCCTGTTCTCATCGTCCACGACTATTACGCCGCCGCCTTTTCTTAAAATATCCCGTGCTTTTGTGATGCGTTCGGAAGCTGTGCCGAAAATAGATAATGTTGAATTCTGATTCATGATGTTCTCCTTTTTTTACATGAATCAGGGCGTTAAGAAAGAGTCGAAAAAACAAGCGTTAAGGATGTTTATTCTCTTTCATCCGGACTATGACCGTCGGCTCCGGAATCTAACCGGATCTGCGGGCTTCGTTATAAAGACCGCTCGCGGGCTACTGTATAGGACAGATTACCGCCGGTGGGGACTTGCACCCCGCCCTGAGAATATTTACTACAGTTATCATTATAATCTTTCCGCCGAAAAAATCAATCAGCAGAGTGTATCACCACAAAATAAAGCTTCAAATTCTTTTGCCGGACAGGGTCTGCCGAACAGGAACCCCTGTCCATAGACCACGTTGAATGACGACAGATAGTCTATCTGCTCCTGAAACTCAATCCCCTCCGCTATGACCTGACAGCCCAGACTGTCCGCTATGGACGCTATGTTCGGTATCAGGTTCGCCTTGATAGCTCCGTGCTGTATCTCTTTTACGAATGATCTGTCCACTTTGATGAAATCCATCCTGATCTCCCGCAGATAAGACAGGCTTGAATATCCGGTTCCGAAATCGTCTATGGATATACTGTACCCCAGAGACCTGAGCCTGTCTGTGCATTCGGACACAGACTCCAGCTCTATCAGCTCGTCCTCTGTCAGCTCCAGATTGACCACGCTGTCGGGAAATCTGAGGCGGTATTTTCTCAGCATGCCGTCTATTGTGTCTGCGTCAAAATCAGACGGAAATATGTTGAACGATATCTTCATGTTTTTATGTATTCTGAGCAGATCGTCCAGCTCGGCGTATGTTTTGGTTATTATCATATCGGTGAACTCGGCTGTTCTGCCCAGCTCCTTCACATGATGCAGGAACTTGTCAGGAGACAAAACAGTTCCGTCAAAATCGATCCACCGGCAGAGCACCTCGAACCCGATTATCTTTTTAGTGGATATCTCCACGATCGGCTGGTAATAGCACATCACCCTGTCGCTTGTCATGCCGTAGCGGAATCTGCATTTCAGTGATTGTATCCTCCTGAGTATTTCAGAGAAATATCTGGTCAGAAAGATGGTGCTGAGCATGGACAGCATAATGATACCCAGCAGGAGCGCCTTTTCGTTCTTCATCACATTAAGATATGAGGTAGAGGCGACGCTGCATATGTACGATATGTCTGAACAGTATGCTGTGGTCATCCCGTGGAGCCCGAACACTGAACCGTTATCCCATTTCTGAGCGGTAATATTTTTGTTGCCATAGATATAGAAAGGCTTTCCATCGTTCTTTATGATGTAAAATGCCACATTTTCGTAGTCTTTAGCATTGCTTAAAGGCTCAGCCAGATTAAACACGGTGTTGTAGTGATCTATCTTCAGCACATGACCTTTCTTCACAAAGTCATACAGCTTTATCGGTACGTTCAGCCATAGGCTTCTGTCGCCTTTTGACACCAGATTAGGGGGTATCTCGTCAAAAGGTCTGTTCAGCTTCCCCAGGCCGGATGTGCATAGGAGCTGATTGTTGTTGGAATACCCTATGTCTTTTATATATGTGGCGTCGAACTGGGCATAGCGCATAGCTCGCAGCATATCTTCGCCGCACTCTTCGTCGAAGTGCATGCCGTTCAGCATGTTCAGAGCACGCAGGAGATCGGATGTAACATAATCACGCTCTTCTATAAATTTTCTGGTGATTGAGCGGTTTTTTTCGATATAACCCTTCATAATAACAGGAATAGCACCGCCAACAAAGACAGAGAACGTAACAACGGCAAAAAAACAGGTGATTACAGGGGCAGTATAAGGCTTATTCAGCAGCATAATAAATTTCGTCATGACACATCCACAAAATAAATATATTAACTATAGCATATAGAGAAAAATTTTCATATTTTTCTTTTTATCGGATGAAAAAATATTGCAAAAAGATCACTTAGCATGTCAATTTTTTATTAATTGCGTGATTTTATGCATATATTTAACTCTCATGTGTTATCATAGATAAAAATTATGGAGGAAAATATGCTTCTTATCAAAGAACTGCCGGATAAAAAACAGATCAGGAAAGGTTTTAAAAATGATGATGTAGACGCGTCCTCTATAATAACCATACTGACCATGCTGAAGACTTCCAGCGATGTGATGATCGCCATAGAAAAATTTTTCACATCAAAGGGACTGTCACACAGCCGCTTCACAGCCATGTCCGTGCTGATGAAAACAGACGGAGGGCTGTTTCCTAATGAGCTGGCAGACGAAATGGGCATATCCAGAGCCACCGTATCCACCATAGTGAAAGGCATGGAGACAGGCAAGCTGGTGGCGACATCCAAGTCTGACAGTGACGGCAGAATGAAAAAGATCGTTATAACAGAAAAAGGCAGCGCCCTTTATGAAGAACTGCTGCCTGAATATTTCGCTATACTGTCATCCGTGGCGAACGGACTGAACAAAAAAGACATGAAGTCCGCCACAGAAACCATGCAGTTTATGCTGAACAATCTGGCTAAGATGAAAGAGTGACCGCCCTCTTCTCCCAACCGCCGTATCTGTAACGCAGATACATAACAGCGGGTATCGCCAGAAACATCAGTACCATAATGAGCCACGCCGCCTTGATGGATATTCCGTATACGTTCATTCCGATATACGCTATGCCTACTAGTATCCACATGATGCCGACATTGATAAACATCGCCCAGTAAGTGTCGCCCGCTCCTCTGAGCGCTCCGGCATACACCACTATCAGTGTTTCCACTATCACATATATTGATGCGGTGCGCAGCATATACACAGCCAGATCACGCACTCCATCGAAAGAGGCGTCCGGTCCGGCAGGATGAAATATGTTTATCAGCATCACCGGGAAAAACACGAACAGCACAGACACCAGCACAGAATAGAGCGTTCCGGTCTTCAGTCCGGATTTCAGAGCCCTGTGGGCTATATCCGGACGTCCGGCGCCCAGATATCTGCCGAACAGGCTGGTTACGCTGATCTCCAGCCCAATGAGCGGCACATACGCCACATGATCCCAGTTAAACGCTATAGTCACGGCTGATGCCGTCTCTATGCCCTTCGAGTGGAACATGAATATTATCAATGTAAAAGCAGTCATCGCCAGAAACATTTCCATTCCAGCCGGAAAACCGAATTTCACTATCTCCGTCAGCATAGGTCTGTCATACACAGCCGCTTTCCTCAGCGATATCTTCATACGCCTGTTATATCTGATAAAAGCGTATGCCATCACGCCGTTCATCACCACGGAGCCTATCAGTGTTCCGTAAGCCGCTCCGCTTATCCCGAGTTCCGGAAAACCGAACTTTCCGAAAACCAGCAGATAGCTGGCGATGGCATTGGTTACCAGAGCCGCCACGGACGACAGCATGATAACCTTGGTCTGGCCAATACCGGAAAAGAAACCGATGAATACGCTTCTGAGCAGACCCAGAAAGCATCCGTACATAAGAATATCGAAATACGGAAGCTGATGTATAAGCTGTTCCTCCGCTATGCCCGATGCTCTGAAATACATGTGCATCAGAGGCATGAACGCTATCAGAAAAGGAAACGCGAATAACGAAATCAGAAACGACTGATATGTGACGGAGGGACATTTCTCCGGCTTGCCGGCTCCGAAATATTTCGCCGTGACGGCTGTGGAATATCCGAGAAGCCCCACAAAAAACGACAGCAGCATGAAAGCGGTCATGCCGCCGCCCATTCCGGCGGACATATATTCCGGTCCGAGACGGGACAAAAAGAGCCTGTCGGTGAACATCATCATGGTGTCGCAACCGCTGGATACTATCATCGGCAGAGCGATAGCGATCATCTCCCTGACGCCGCCGCTGCCTGAGTGTATTATAGAATTAGAATCTTCCAAAGTAGCACCTGAAACGAATAAGTACAAAATTGTTAATAGACTGGTACGCCAAAATGTGACTGGAAAAAGAAAGCAATGAGGATGAGAGGGAACCGGACTGTTTTTCTGTTTTCAATCACTCAGTTTTGATTAATCACAAACTTCACTTTAATAACACCTCGTAGAATAAGTAAGAAAGGTTTATATACCAAACACCGGTGAGAGACAAGACAAATATTTATTAATTTTAAAAAAAAGCGGGCAGAAATATCGTCATGATGAAAGAACCGAACACAATGACGGCTGATATCCAGTATGAATATCCCTTGATCTTCGACACGGCGAAGATGGCGAGGCTGAGATACCATCCCATGATCAGCGGATTGTAAAACCTGATATAGTCGCCCTTCAGAAGAAAACTGACAGGCAGAAACATGCTGGTCGCCTCAAAAGCCAGCATCAGCCGCAGAAATCCCATAAAGACCGAAACCTTTTTCGGGAGATACAGAAAAAGTATCATGATAAAGACAGATGTAAGAATCAGACTCTCAAGTATCCTGCCGGAACTGTCCGGATATATCATTCCGTCCATATCACGGTAAGGTATGAAGAGCGTGATGACATAAAAACAGATAATATTGAACGTGTGGCTGTTGTTCAGAAAAACAGCATAGAGCGCCTTTTCGCTGAAAAAGAGCAGACGCACCGCCAGAGCGACAGTGTGCAGAGGGGACGGCATCTTGCTGCTACCAGTTTTTTGAGCCTCTTCTCCATTTATCATCTCTGTTGTACCACCATTCGTAATACATGGTATCCATAGCGGATTCCATGATTTTTTTCGCTGTATCGGTCTTAAGCCTCTTGGATGAGGCGGCTATCCAGTTATCCGCCTGAGAGTTGCCCTTGTCTTTCTGTTCTTTCAGAAAGAAGATCAGCTCCAGAGTATCGGCGTCCTTCGCCGTCTGAGCCTCTAGGGTCTCCTGGGCGGCATACTCTTCAACTATCGCTCTGACGGCGGAATCTATGGGCAGACCTTTCAGCACATGATCCAGCGCCATGTCGTCGTCAGAATCGACATACGCCTGCTGAAGATAGTTTAGATCGCCTGTTCTGGATTCCTCCAGATCGTGAAAGAGACACATCTTCATAACCTTGTCAGCGTCGCATCCGTTCATGTGCGCCATGGTGAACCCCATCATGGCCACCCTGAAAACGTGATCGGCTATGCTCTGCGTGCCGGAACCCAGATAGTCCTGTCCGGAACGCTTCATTACCTGGAGTATACCGAGTTCATAAAAGAAATCGGTCACCCGGTCAGATTGTTCTTTCATCTACGACCCTCTTGGCCTTTCCCTCGAATCTTTCCAGTGTCTGCCCCATAACGAGAGACACTTTCGGTTTTATCAGCAGTGTCTTGGAGAGCTGGGCGGTTAGATCTTCCAGAAGTTTTTTCTGTCTCTTCATCTCATCGAAGAACATCGCCTCGTTCACCTCGACCTTGATCTCCATCTCGTCCAGAGCGCCTCTTTTGCGCACGAATATCATGTAGTGAGCGGAAGCGCCCTCCACCTTGCTCAGAGCCTCTTCCACCTGTGACGGGAAGACGTTCACGCCGTTGATTATCAGCATGTCGTCCGTTCTGCCCTTCGCCTTGTCCATCTTGATGAGCGTTCTGCCGCAGGGGCACTCTTCACGATAGAGCCTGGTGATGTCTCTGGTGCGGTATCTGATGAGAGGCATACCCTCTTTTTTCAGAGTGGTCAGCACCAGCTCGCCCTTCTCGCCCAGAGGCAGGGGCTGTAATGTCACGGGATCTATGATCTCAGGGTAGAAATAATCTTCGTTGATATGCAGACCGTTCTTGCACTCACATTCGCCGGATATTCCGGGTCCCATCACCTCTGACAGACCATAGTTGTCATAGGCATTCAGCCCCAGTCTCTCCTCTATCTCCGCTCTCACCTTGTCGCCCCAGGGCTCGCTGCCCAGCAGAGCTGTTTTCAGGCTTAGTTTGTCCTTGCTCAGACCTGCCTTTTCCATACTTTCGGCTATGTGCAGAGCGTATGAGGGTGTGGCGACCAGCACGGTGCTTTTGTAGTCTTCCATGATGGCGAGCTGTCTCGCCGTGTTTCCGCTGGAAACAGGGATCACAGAAGCGCCGATGGTCTCCGCTCCGTAGTGCAGACCGAAACCGCCGGTGAACAGACCATATGTGAAAGAAACATGCACGATATCCTCTTTGCTCACTCCGCCTGCCACCATAATTCTGGAAACCAGATTGTTCCAGTCCTCCAGATCGTTTCTGGTGTATCCCACTACTGTGGGTTTGCCTGTGGTTCCGCTGGATGAGTGGATGCGCACTATGTCGCGCAGGGGCACGGCGAACATGCCGTAGGGATAGTTGTCCCTCAGATCCTGCTTGGTGGTGAATGGGAGTTTCGAAATATCAGAAAGATCATTCACAAGATCAGGTTTGATATTAAGCTCATCGAACTTCTTTCTGTAAAAGTCAACCTTGCGGTAAGCCCTGTTTACAGTGGTCTGGAGTCTTTCAAGCTGGAAAACCTGTCTCTGCTCGACAGGCATTGTTTCTTCGTCTTCCTGCCAGTATCTCATCTTTCCCATTTCTCCTTATATTCTTTGCCCAGATAGGCTCTTTTAACCTCGTTATCGCCCAACAGCTCGGATGCCTTGCCCTGAAGGATTATGCGTCCGTTTTCCAGAACGTATCCACGCTGGGCGTATTTCAGAGCCATAGTGGCGTTCTGTTCCACCAGCAGGATGGTAAGCCCTGTGGAGGCGAGCAGTTTGAGCTTTTCGTAAACTTCTTTTATAACCAGCGGAGCAAGCCCCATGGAGGGTTCGTCCATCAGAAGCATTTTCGGAGATGTCATCAGCGCCCGCCCGATGGCAAGCATCTGCTGTTCACCGCCGGAGAGCATACCCGCCGTCTGATCGTGTCGCTCGCCCAGCACTGGGAACATGTCATACATCTGCTCCAGCTTCTCTTTCACCTCGTGAGCTGGACGGGTGAATCCGCCCATTTCCAGATTCTCCTTCACTGTCATGTTGGAGAAAATCCTTCTGCCCTCCGGCACTATAGCCATACCGCCTTTAACGATCTTAGGCGTGTTCAGCTTGGTTATCTCCTTGCCCTTGAAGGTCACAGTGCCCTTCGAATGACCTATGATGTTCATGATACTGTTCAAAAGGGTGGTCTTGCCCGCTCCGTTGCTGCCTATGAGCGAAACGAACTCGCCCTCCGCAACGTGAACAGACACATTCATCAGAGCGGCGACCGCTCCGTATGACACGGAAAGGGATTTTACTTCAAGCATCTTCATCCCCCAGATAAGCCTTCAGAACATCTTTATTCTCTCTGATCTCGGCATATGTGCCTCTGGCGATCACCTCGCCGAAGTTCAGGCACACAACATAGTCAGCCAGAGACGATATGAACTGCATGTCATGTTCCACCATGAGAATGCAGACGTTATTCTCGGATACTTTTTTCACCATTTTCGCCAGATTTTCCTTCTCGGCAAGGTTAAGCCCCGCCGCCGGTTCATCCAGCAGAAGCATCTTCGGGCTGGAGAGAACAGCTCTGGCCAGCTCAAAGTTTTTCAGCACTCCGTACGGCACACTGCCCGGGAGCATCTCCGCGTATTCTGTAACGCCCACGAAATCCAGACACTCTTCTATGCGTCTGTGAGCGTCCTTCCAGTATCCTCTGCTGACCCTGAAAAGGGTCTTGAGCGCTGACGGTTTCTCTTTTCCGATGAACCCCAGATACATGTTCTCCCTGAGCGTCAGCTCGGGGATGATGTTCAGGTTCTGAAAAGTTCTGGATATTCCGCTCATAAAGACCTGCTCGGACTTATAGGGCGTAATATCCTTTCCGGCGAATATCACCGTGCCGTCAGTGGGCTGGACAAATCCGGTTATCACATTGAACAGTGTGGTCTTTCCGGCTCCGTTGGGACCTATCAGCGCCGAAATGCCTGTCTCCGGCATCTGGAAGGTGACTTCGTTCAAAGCCCTCACGCCGCCGAAGCTCACGCCGACATTATTTATATCAAGCATCTCTCTTCACCAGTTTCTTTAGTGTACCCGAAATTCCTCCGGGAAAAAACATAACCACCACAGCCAGCACGCCTCCGTATACCAGCATCTCATATTCCTCCATAGTGGAGAAAAGCTCAGGGATGAGCCCCAGACACACAGCGCCCACCACACCGCCCGTGATGTATCCCAGCCCGCCCACAGTCGCCATAGCCAGAAGCTCGGCAGAGTACTTGAAACTGAATGACACAGGACTGATAAAGTGTGTGTAGAAAGCGTATATACCGCCGTTAAAGGCTGTGAGAGCCGCCATGGAAGCAAAGACCAAAACCTTGGTCTTAGCAGGGCTGATGCCGTAGCTGCGGCAGGCGCTCTCTGAATTCTTTATGAATTTCAGCTTGTTGTGCAGGAAAGATTTATCAAAAAGCTCACAGATGAGCAGAAAGAACACAAAAAATACGCTCATAGCTATGAAAAACGTCTTTTCATCCATCAGATCGTAACCGAATATCACTATGTCGCCTATGCCCACGAATCCGGAAGGACCGCCTGTCAGAAAATCCATCTCGTTCATGAATATATATATTATCATTCCGAATCCCAGTGTCGCCATGGCCAGATAGTGACCGTGGAGCTTGAGTATCGGGAAACCGACAATATATGCCAGAACAAAAGCGATCGCCGCTCCGGCGAACAGAGTTGCTATCGGGTTAATACCGTAGGTAACTGACAGCACGGCGGAGGTATAAGCCCCTATGCCGAAGAAAGCCGCCTGACCCATGGAGATTATGCCTGTGTATCCCAGCAGAACGTTCATAGCAGTTGCGTTCACAGCGTGTATCAGTATCAGCACCGCCACGCCCAGATAATATTCATTCTCCACCCTGAAACCGGTGAGCAGAAGCAGAGCGGAAACCAGAATTATAAAAAAAAGATTGATCCTTTTCATACTCTGTGCGCCCTCTTCTTGCCGAAAAGACCGTCAGGCTTAACGAACAGAATAAGCAGAATCACGAAGAACGCCATGGCGTCCTTGTATCCGGAAGGAATGATGCTGGCGGAAAAACTCTCGAATATTCCGAGCATAAGCCCGCCCGCCACAGCCGCCCAGAAATTGCCCATGCCGCCCAGAATAGCCGCGCAGAAGCCCTTGAGCCCTATCATTATTCCGTCGTCGTATGTGACAAATGTTATGGGAGATATCAGAACTCCGGCAACACCCGCCATAAAGGAGGCGACGCCGAAAGCGATTATGCGTACGTTGCGGACGCTGATCCCGCAGGTCTCAGCCGCTGTCTGATCATCGAAACAGGCACGCATGGCCTTGCCGTATTTGGACCGTTTCAGAAACAGGTTAAGCCCCCAAGCCACCAGCAGAGATACTATGATGATAAGGACACTCTGGCTGGATATTACTCCGCCGGGCATCTTCAGGTTGGCTATGGGGATGTAGTCGTCCACCTTCACACTGTCTCTGCCCCATGCGTGCATAGCTACATCACGCAGGATGATGGACGCCGCCAGTGTGATGGTAAAGAGGTTTATCTCTGTCTTATACTTACAGAAATTGACGAATATCCTCTCGAACAGAGCGCCGATGATAAAACTCCCCAGCACAGTGACCGGAAGAGCGATAGCGAACGGCACATGAAAGATGGTAAAAAAGGTATATATCAGCATCCCGCCGAACATAACGAACTCGCCCTGAGCGAAATTGATTATACCCGTAGTATTATAAATGATATTAAATCCCAGCGCCACCAGCCCATATATGCTGCCGCTGGTGAGCCCTGAATACAAAAACTGCATTAATCTAACCGCCTAAATTATTTTGCCTGCATCGGATACGGATAAGGAGAGACACGCCATGTATCTTTCTCAGATGCCGTAGATCTTTGTCCCCAGAACCAGATTAAAGCCTTCCTCTGTCAGTTTTTCAACGGCCTTGTCTGTTTCATCGAAACGGAAAATCATTATGGCGCAGTCGCCTGTTCTCTCAACGAAAGCGTACATATACTCAACATTGATGCTGTGCTTACTGAGAGCTCCCAGAATGGCCGCCAGACCGCCTGGTTTATCAGGAACCTCAACTGCGATGACGTCTGTGCGTCCCACTGTAAATTCGTTTTCCTTCAGAATGGTATACGCTTTTTCAGGGTTGTTCACTATTAGTCGGAGTATGCCGAAATCGGATGTGTCCGCCAGAGACAGAGCCCTGATGTTTATATCATTCTTTCCGAGCAGGCTGGTAACGTCGAACAGTCTGCCTGACTGGTTTTCTATGAAAACTGAGATCTGCTGTAATTTCATGCGTCACCTCAAAATTTATATTTTTCTTTTGTCCAGAACACGCTGGGCCTTGCCCTCGCTTCTGGCTATTGTTTTATGTTCCACTATGCGCACCTTGCAGGTTACGCCTATCATGTCTTTTATCTCTTTCTCAACACCTTTGGACAGCTCCTGAAGCCTGCTTATGGTGTCGATCATCAGTCCTTCGGTCAGCTCTATCTGAACCTCCAGAGTGTCCATGTTGTCCACTCTGTCCACTATCAGCAGATAGTGGGGCGACAGCTCCTGTTTGTTGACGATGATAGCCTCTATCTGTGACGGGAAGACGTTCACGCCTCTGATTATCAGCATATCGTCGCTTCTGCCGGTCACTTTGTTCATACGCACTGAAGAGCGTCCGCATTTGCAGGGCGCTGTTATCAGGCTGGTGATGTCTCTGGTGCGGTATCTGATGAGCGGAATAGCCTCTTTCGTGATAGTGGTGAAGACCAGCTCGCCCTCCTCACCCGCCGGAAGAACCTCTCCTGTTTTGGGGTCGATGGTCTCCACTATGAAATGGTCCTCGCTGATGTGCATGCCCCTCTTCTCTTCCAGACACTCATAGCCCACGCCGGGTCCTATGATCTCGCTGAGACCGTATATATCGGTGGCGTCTATCTGCCATTTGCTCTCTATCTCCTGACGCATGGACTCTGACCAGGGTTCAGCGCCGAATATGCCCACCTTCAGCTTCAGCTCGCTGATGTTGATGCCCTCTTCCACCGCTGATTCATACAGACTCAGAGCGTAGCTGGGTGTGCAGGATATGGCTGTTGAGCCGAAATCCTTCATCAGCATAAGCTGCTTTTTGGAGTTTCCGCCGGATATCGGGATAACTGCCGCTCCGACCTTCTCCGCGCCATAGTGAGCGCCGAGACCGCCTGTGAACAGTCCATATCCGTAAGCGTTCTGGAGTATGTCTCCCCTGCCCACGCCTGCTGCTGACATGGTTCTGGCCATCAGCTCCGCCCAGGTGTCCACGTCTCTGGCAGTGTATCCCACCACGGTGGGTTTTCCGGTTGTTCCGCTGGAGGCGTGTATGCGCACTACCTGCTCCTGAGGCACGGCAAATAACCCGAAGGGATAGTTGTCACGCATATCCTGTTTATATGTGAAAGGAAGACGGCGCAGATCATCCAGAGATTTTATATCCTCCGGCTTAACTCCTGCCTTATCCATAGACATTTTATAAAAGGGAACTCTGTGATAGACGTTTTCCAGAAGCTGTTTAAGTCTGGTAAGCTGAAGTTTTCTCAGCTCGTCCTTCGGCATGGTCTCATAATATTGATTCCAGATCATAGTATGCTCCAGTCGGTTATTTGCAGTAGAAAAACTTAACAACTGGAGAGAAAAAAGTCAAACTTAAATGATTAATATTTCAGCCGGAGAGAAAATATCAGTAATTACGGCAGAAGAGCACAACCTTGTCCTTTGCCCTGTGCGATATGATTCCGCAGATGCTTTTTGTGTAATCCTTCAACAGGGGCATCTTCTTCTCGGATGTGATTATGATGTATTCGTCCAGCGACCGCAGATATTCCGCCACACCCTCCGGAGTGTTTCTGTAATAGGCGCTGATCTCCGCCTCCGTCTGAAAGTTGGTTTCACGCTTCATCCCGAACATAACAGGCTTCACATCGTCAAAATAGAAGCTGACGGATGGAGCGGACATCATAAACAGCACCACCGGGTATTCAGATGCCGGGTCGAATTTTTTGATATCGTTCACCGTGTTCTCATATCCTTTGAAATGATCGTTGGACAGTATCAGTGCAAAGTTGATAACCAGTGACAGCATCAGGAGATATCCTGTGACAGCCAGCAGATACCGCTTGATAAAAACTTTTTTGTATACGCAGTAACCTGTCAGAGCGAAAAGAGCGGTCGCCGCCAGAGCGATGGGCAGGGCGTCAACCCGCATGAACTTCACTATGAAAGGAGTGGGAATCAGAGCGAACGATATTATCATAAAGACATATTCAACCACTGTGGCAGACGGGGCTCTGCGCATTCTGGACGCTATGATTATCGCCGCCGCCGGATAGAAAGGCAGAATATAGTTAGCCAGCTTGCTGGCGGAAAGCTCGAAAACGATGAAGGGCATCAGCACATAAAGATACATCGTCCAGCCGGGTTTCAGCCCGGAAGGTTTTTTCATATCTTTGAAAAACAGATGAACGAAGGGAAAAAGAGTGACCAGAAACACAAAAGGGAAGAAGTAAAACGGCTTGTTCCGCCCGAAACGGGATGAGTCAGCCACCCTCTCCACTGTCTGATCATACAGGAAATATCTCAGAAGCCCCTCGTTGACAGAGACCACATACAGATACCACGGCAGAGCCACAACGGCAAACACCAGCAGACCCGCCAGAATCTCTCTGAAAGAGAAGACCTTTCTGTGTCCTTTGTCGAAAATCTTAGCGGTGATGAACGGCAGCAGCGTGAAAAGAAATATGATTGGTCCTTTTGTGAGAAAACCAAGACCGATCATCAGCCCCGCCATCACAGCGTTCAGAATGCTTCTGCTGACATACATCTGCGAAAAAATATAGTAAAGCGCCGAGATGGAAAAAAACGTCAGAAAAATATCTGTGGAAACAACCCTGCCCACCACTATGAAAAGCAGAGACGAGGCAAGAACCAGCACAGACACGTCTGCCTTGTCCCTGTCGCCTGTCAGGACATATGCCGTCTTTCTGGTGTATATGAGTGTCAGAACTGCGAACACAGCGCTGAAAAATCTGGCGCCCAGCCCGTTTATTCCGAAAATCTGCAAGCCGAGAGCCGTTATCCAATAGGTGAACGGAGGCTTGTGAAAGTGTTTGATACCGTTATAATAAGGCTCCATAAAATTGCCGCTGCGGAGCATCTCTCTGGCAATTTCAGAATATCTGGCGTCAGTGGACTCGTAGACGTTGAGCCAGTAAGCCGGAATCAGCAGAATTATAAAATAGATAAAAAGAAATGTATAGAATCCTCTGCCGTTAATCGGCTGAAGACTGCCTTTCAAGTCTGATGAAATATAAGTTTCTGACATATATAAGTATACCTACACTTTGCCCAGCTATAAAAACAGCATCGTGCACCATTACCGAATATATCAGCAGTAGCACGCTGCCTATTAAACTAAAATACCAGAACAATACAGGAAATGCACTTTTTTTAATTTTCTCTGAATAAAGCCACTGCACCAGAAAACGCAGAAAAAACATGGACTGAGCCACCAGCCCCACAGCCAGAATGAATCCGGTGTAGTTAATTTTACCTTTTCTGGGCACATCCGGGAAGAAATACGCGGCCATCGCCACCATCCCGAAATAGAACAGAAGCATCAGAACCATCTTAAAACCGAAGGATCTGCTTCTTGTGCCACGTTCTTTATATACCAGCGAGATGTTTCTCAGATATATAACAGCGCCGGTGGACTGCCCGATTATAAAGACGGGATCTTTTATCAGAATAGCGTATGTCAGCAGCATAAAACCGCCGGCAATGCTGAAATACCAGAAGGCAAGCGGAACGGCGCTCTTCTTGTTCTTCTCCGTGTACAGCCACTGGAGAACGAAGCGCATAAAAAAAAGAACCTGTCCGGCAAAGCCGAAAACAGTCAGCAGAGTGCTATAGACCGACATTTGTCTCTTTCACCCTGATCTTCAGGTATCTTTTCTGCATCCAGCGGACACATATCAGATCATAGAGCCCCTCTGCGCCCCTTTTCAGGTTGGTGTATTTGGACACGCCGAACTGTCTGTGTCTGTGGTTCACCTTCACCTCTGTTACATTCGCTCCTTCCAGACGCATCAGAGCGGGAAGAAACCTGTGCATGCCTTTGAACATTCTTATTTTTTTCAGCATGTCCGCTCTCATGACCTTCAGAGAGCATCCTGTGTCGTGCATGCCGTCATTTATTATAGCGTTGCGTACTTTGTTGCCTATCCTGCTCGCTATTTTTTTGGACAGAGTGTCTTTTCGGTTATAGCGCCATCCGTTTATCATATCATACTGCCCGAACAGCTTCAGCATGTCGGGTATATCTTTCGGGTCATTCTGAAGATCCGCGTCCATAGTGATTATAATATCACCGAGCGCCGCCTGAAATCCTGCGTAAAGAGCGCCGGACTGTCCGGTGTTCTTCTCGAAGGCTATATATCTGACATTCTTGTCTGTTGCCGCTAATTGCCTTATAACATCAAGGCTTTTGTCCTTACTGCAGTCATCCACGAAGATTATCTCATACTCCCCGCCCAGAACATCGCACACGCCGATGATCTCGCCATAGAGAAGAGGCAGATTATCTTCTTCATCATAAACAGGTATCACATAAGATATTTTTTGCATCAGTATCCCATAACTCCGGATTTATCCATATAGATAATCAGGGTTTTCTAACATAATAAAGGTGTTAACACAATAAATAAAAAAAAGTCCGCATGGTTATTTTTTAACCAGACACCGCCTTGATTTTAACCACCATCCCGCTCGGAAATCCATGAAAATCCTAATTTTTATGTTAAATTATTTTGGCATGTCATTTGCGTATAAATAGGCGATTTAAAACACGGGGTGACTTATGAAAAAGATTCTCATTTCATTGGCAGTACTGCTGACGTCATTTTCAGCATTCGCCGACGAAGCGACAGTTGACACAGGCGACACAGCATGGCTTCTTGTCTCTTCAGCTTTCGTTCTTCTGATGCTTCCCGGTCTTGCGCTTTTTTACGGCGGTATGGTCAGGGCGAAGAACGTGCTTTCCACTTTCCTCTACAGCTTCACAGCTCTGACCGTTGTCGGGCTTCAGTGGGCTGTGGTAGGCTTTACGCTGGCATTCGGCGAAAGCGACTCTCCTTTTATCGGCAGCATGCAGTATGCCTTCTTCGGCGGTGATTTCGCTTCAGCTATCTCCGGCACTATTCCTCTTTCAGTTTTCGCTATGTTTCAGGGAATGTTTGCCATCATCACAGTCGCTCTTATCAGCGGCGCGGTGGTGGAAAGAATGAAATTTTCAGCCTGGGTGATCTTTATGATCGTCTGGTCTACAGTTATATATTCTCCTGTTGCTCACTGGGTATGGGCAGGCTCCGGCTGGCTGTTTAAGATGGGCGCTCTGGATTTCGCCGGCGGAACAGTCGTACACTTCTCATCAGGATGCGCCGCACTGGCTCTGGCTCTGATGCTGGGCAACAGAAAAGATTTCATGAAATCAGCCGTTATCCCCCACAACCTGACACAGACGCTGATAGGCGCAGGTCTGCTGTGGTTCGGCTGGTTTGGATTTAACGCCGGTTCAGCTCTGGCTTCCGGCACACTGGCAGGTCTTGCTTTTACCAACACCATGATAGCCGCTTCCGCCGCCGGCGTGAGCTGGATGATTATGGAGTGGATACACGGCAAACCAAGCGCTCTTGGCGTTGCCTCCGGTATAGTTGCCGGTCTGGTTGCCATCACACCCGCGGCCGGATTTGTAGCTCCCTCAGGCGCTATCATCATCGGTCTCATGGTGGGCGTGATCTGCTGCTACGGCATCAGACTGAAATTCAAACTGAAACTTGACGATTCTCTGGACGTTTTCGGAATCCACGGTCTCGGCGGTCTCTTCGGCGCTATCATCACAGGTGTTTTCGCCATAGAGGGCAAGGGACTGATCTCCGGTAACTCCGGTCAGGTTCTTATACAGACTATCGGCGTTCTTTCAGCGGGAGCATACTCCTTCGTTGTAACACTGATCATCGCCTATATACTGAAAAAGACCATAGGTCTGCGTATCACTCCCGAGCAGGAATCAGAAGGCACAGACCTTAGCCAGCACGGTGAAAAAGCTTATAACTAAGATTTCTCAGCACAATATGTTTGATATATATAAAGGGAGCTTCGGCTCCCTTTTTTATTTTATACATACTGACTCGAAGCAAAAGAGTGTCGTTCTTTGCTAAAAACTGAGATTGCCGCGTCGCAAAGCTCCTCGCAATGACGGATAAATATTGCAGATAACCGGCAAAACCACAGGATGTGGTTCGTGGAGTGAAAACTAGAGCAACCACAGGATGTGGTTCTCGGAGCGAATGAACGAAGCTTTGCTGAGTGAATGAACGTAGAGTGAGCGGAAAGAGGGTTTTACCCGATTGAAGCGTAAGCGGGATTCTCCACGGATGGAAGAATCCCGCATTTAACCTATTTGGTACCGAAGAGCCTGTCGCCGGCATCGCCGAGACCGGGTACTATGTATCCGTTCTCGTTGAGCTTTTCGTCCAGCCCGGCGGCATATACCTTGATGTCCGGATGCGCCTCACAGAATGCCTTGACCCCTTCGGGAGCGGCTATCAGACACATGAACTTGATGTTTTTAACACCGACCTCTTTCAGCTTCTGAGCGGCATATACGGCGGATCCGCCTGTGGCGAGCATGGGGTCTATCAGTATGAAATCCCTGTCCTCGCTGTTTGCCGGAATCTTAAAGTAATAAGACACGGGCTGAAGAGTTTCGTGGTCTCTGTAGAGACCGATATGACCCACTCTGGCAGACGGAATCAGCTTAAGCACGCCGTCCACCATACCGAGCCCCGCTCTGAGGATGGGCACGAGCACGACTTTCTTTCCGGAGACTATCTTTGTCTTGGTCTTGCAGATGGGGGTTTCTATCTCCACCTCTTCCAGAGGAAAATCTTTCGTGATCTCATATGCCATCAGCATAGCCACTTCGTCCACCAGCTCCTTAAACCCCTTTTTGGGAGTGTTCAGGTCTCTGATAAAGGTCAGCTTGTGCTCGATGAGCGGGTGTTTGATAACAGTAAAATTAGGATAATTCATTATTTCTCTCTCGGCAGTATAAGGTTCAGGACAACGCCGACTATACCTGCCAGACCGATACCGCCGATAGCCACGGAACCGATGGAGACGGAAAGGTTGCCTATTCCCACAACAAGAATAACAGATGCTATTATCAGGTTGCGTGATTTAGACATATCCACTCTCTCGCGCACTATGGTGCCTATACCGATGGCGGCGATCATACCGAACAGCAGGATGAGGATTCCGCCCATAACAGGAACGGGGATGGTCTTCAGCACAGCGCCCAGCTTGCCAACGAAGGCGAGTATGATGGCTGTGAAGGCGGCGATTGTCATGTATACCACTTTAAATGATTTTGTCAGAGCCACAGCGCCTGTGACCTCTGAATAGGTTGTGTTGGGAGGACCGCCCAGAACAGAGGCTAGTGTGGTGGCCAGACCGTCTCCGAGAAGTGTTCTGTGCAGACCGGGGTCTTTGATAAAATTTTTGCCTGTAACGCCTGAAATAGCCAGAACGTCGCCCACATGCTCAATAGCGGGGGCTATGGCAACAGGAACGATGTAAAGAATGGCGGCGATATCGAAAACGGGAAAAGCGTATGATCCGTTGTTCATAGCCTCCACCCACGGAAGCGCTATCCATTTAGCGTCTGCGATGGGCTGAAAGCTGACAACGCCCATAAACAGAGAGAGAACATAACCGACAACGATACCCATAAGGATGGGAACCAGACTCAGAAGTTTTTTACCGAACGTAACGGTGCAGATGGCTGTCAGAAGCGACACAATGGCTATGAACATAGCCTTGCCGTCATAGTTGCCGGAACCGTCGAAACTTTTTGCCATGTTTACAGCAACAGGAGCGAGGTTAAGACCGATAACCATAATAACGGGTCCTGTAACTATAGCGGGAAGATATCTGTCTATAGACTCCACTCCCCCCACCTTAACCATCGCGCTGAAAATGATATAAGCGAGTCCCGCACAGGCAAGACCGCCCAGAGTGGCTCCAACGCCGAAGTTTTTCATACCGTAGGATATGGGAGCGATGAACGCGAATGAGCTCGCAAGAAAAACAGGAACCATCCTCTTGGTGATGAACTGGAACAGCAGAGTTCCCACACCAGCGGTGAAAAGAGCGATAGAAGGGTCGAGCCCTGTAAGAAGCGGAACCAGAACCAGAGCGCCGAATGCCACGAAGAGCATCTGAACGCCCAGAATCAGGGTTTTCAGCTTACTTTCTTCCATAAAATAAAACCTCCGAAAGAATATACTTTTAACTCTAAAACAAACAATCAAGTTTACATTGTTTCAGACAAGAAGTAAAGGTAAATAAGGCATGATAAAGCACTCTAATTTAAGGCTAATTTTATCTTTTAAATTTTATGTTTCGGATGTTGAAATACGGACAATTGAGTGCTAAAATCATTTTTTTTATGAGGCATCCATGAACAATTTATTTATCAGCGACAACACATCGCCTGCCGACCAAAGAATACTGAAGGCTGTATCTGACGCTAACGACGGATACGCCCTGTCATACGGAAACGACAGATGGACAGAAGAGGCCGAAGCTCTCTTTAAAAAAGAATTCGGCGAAGACTCGCTCTATTTTCCCGTGCTGACAGGCACAGGAGCGAACATAACCGCTCTAGCCAGTGTTCTGAAACCCTTTCAGAGCGTCCTGTGCGCTTCCACCGCCCACATAAACGTGGACGAGTGCGGCGCTCCGGAACGATTCACCGGCAGCAAAATAATCCCCATAGAGACAGAAAACGGAAAACTGACTCCGGAAATGCTTTCAAAATATACTCTTAACCCCGGGTTCGAACACCACAGCCAGCCGGGTGTCATATCGGTCAGCCAGACAACGGAGACAGGCACCGCCTATTCAGAGATAGAGCTTCTGGAGCTGTCTGAGTTCGCTAAGAAACACAATATGATACTTCATGTGGACGGATCCAGAATAGCTAATGCCGCCGCTTTTCTGGGCGTGTCTCTCGCCGAGGCATGCAGAGGAGCCGATGTTCTCAGCTTCGGCGGAACTAAGAACGGTCTGATCCTGGGCGAGGCGGTTGTTTTTCTCAACCCAGCGCTGGCACAGGAAACAAAATATCACAGAAAACAGTTCGGCCAGCTCTATTCCAAGATGAGATATCTCTCCGCTCAGTTCATACCCTATCTCCGTGACGGGATATGGCACGAAAACGCCTCCAGGGCAAACCGCGCGGCGTCTCTTCTGGCAGACGGGCTGATGAAAAAAAACATACATATACATTATCCGGTGAACGGCAACGCTGTTTTTGCGGTTGTTCCTCCGGAGATTATTGAAAAGCTGTCGCTGAAATTCAGGTTCTATGTATGGGACGAATCCGCCTCTCTGTGCAGGTTCATGTGTCCGTACACAGCCACGGCGCAGGATATAGAGGAGCTTCTTAACTCATTTTGAACATTCGGCAATAAGATTAGCGCAAAAATATTTGTTTTGTTTTTAACCATATTTTTATGTATAATTGTAATTTAGCGCGAAGTTCAAGGAGGTTCCTATGTCTTCCAAAGGTGAAGAGGTTACAACATTAGAGGTCAAATGTCCTCTGTGCGACCATACCGAGATAGTCTACATACCTAGGGAAGAAATTCCGGACTGTCCTGTGCATAAGGTTAAGATGATCATTAAAGAGATCCTTGAAGAAGGAAAATCTTGCTAAGGAGGCATATATATGAAGAAAAGTATTGTATCCATGTTTTATGCCGTTGTGCTGATGCTGGCTTTCATGCTGGGCGGATGCGGCGGCGAAAAGAAAGAGGCGGCTCCCGCTGCCACTGCTGAGCAGCCCGCTGCCGGCGGTATCTGGGAACAGTCCACACTGAACAAGATCCTTAAGAGCGGCGTTCTGAGAGTTGGTATGGAAGCCGGCTACATGCCCTTCGAACTTAAGAACAAAAACGGCGAGATCGTTGGTTTCGACGTTGAGATCGCTAAAATGATGGCTGAAGATATGGGTGTTAAACTCGAGCTTGTAAACACAGCATGGGACGGTATCATCCCCGCTCTGCTTACAGACAAATTCGACATCATCATGTCAGGTATGACCATCACTCCCCAGAGAAACCTTCAGGTTAACTTCTGCGACCCCTACATCGTTGTAGGTCAGACAATCTTCATCAAAAAAGATCTGGAAGGCAAAGTTAAAAGCTATGCAGACCTGAACGACCCCAAATACACTGTGGCTACAAAACTCGGCGTAACTGCTGACTATGCCTCTAAAAAATTCATGGGCAAAGCAAATATCAGACTGTTCGAAACAGAGCAGGAAGGCGCTATGGAAGTTCTGAACGGCAAAGCTGACGCTTTCGTTTACGACCTCCCCTACAACGCTATCTTCTTCGCTCAGAACAAAGATAAACTTGTTTTCCTCGACAGCCCCTTTACATTTGAGCCCCTCGCATGGGCGATCCGCAAAGGCGATCCTGACTTCTCTAACTTCCTGAACAACTACCTCGCTCAGATCAAAGGCGACGGCAGATATCAGGCAGCATACGACAAATGGTTCGGATCAACAGACTGGCTGGCTGACATCCAGTAAAAAAATACCGGGAGTGCTAGAAAAGTGACTGTAAAACACAAAAACCTCATCTGGAACGGACTTCTGGTTATATTCCTTGTCGGAATGGCATTCGGGATATACGGAGCATCCGTTAAAGTTGACTACATATGGCGATGGGAGAGGCTGCCCAAGTATATCTTTTATACTGACAGCCAGATAACAAAAGCACCGATCGACGGAATGGTCAAAGTGGAGGGTAACAAAGTTACCATCACACCCGCCGGAAGAGGCGAACCTGTCTCTTTAGACGGAATGAAGGGCGTCTCCGTGAAAAACGGCGACACAGTCACGAAAGGCAGCACAATCGCTGTTAACAATAAGGTAAAAGCAGGTCCGCTGGTGGTGGGCCTGCTTACCACTCTCTACATATCTTTTTTCTCCATCATTTTCGCTATCATACTGGGCATCGTCACGGGGCTCGCCAGAATATCGGGAAACCCGTTCTTTAAAAAACTGGCGGTGCTGTATATTGAGCTCATCCGGGGAACCCCGCTTCTGGTTCAGATATTCATCTTCTATTTCTTCATAGGAACGATACTGAATCTGGACAGGGTCACAGCGGGCATAGCCGCTCTGGCGGTATTCACCGGAGCGTACATAGCGGAGATAGTGCGGGCGGGCATACAGTCCATCTCCCGCGGACAGATGGAGGCGGCACGAAGCCTTGGTATGAGCTATACACAGGCAATGGCGCTGGTCATCCTGCCTCAGGCTTTTAAACGTACCCTGCCGCCAATGGCAGGTCAGTTTATATCTCTTATCAAAGATTCGTCTCTGGTTTCTGTCATATCCATCACCGATCTTACAAAGGCGGGCAGAGAAGTGGTAGCATCCACATTCAGCCCCTTCGAGGTATGGTTCACCGTTGCGGCGCTTTACCTCATCATGACATCCGGTCTGTCGTTCCTTGTCCAGCGTCTGGAAAAGCGAATGGCACAGCAGGACAGATAGGAGGAATGATATGATAAAAGCGGAAAACGTAATAAAAATATATCCCAACGGGGTCAACGCGCTGAAAGGCGTATCTCTGGATGTTGCCAAGAGCGAGGTTCTGGTCATCATCGGTCCGTCCGGCTCAGGCAAATCGACCATGCTGCGCACTCTCAACCTGCTGGAAGAGGTTCAGGGCGGCGAGATAGAGATAGACGGTCAGTCGCTGACGCATCCGAAAACAAACATAAACCACCTGCGTGAGAACGTGGGCATGGTTTTTCAGTCATTCAACCTGTTCCCCCACAAAACAGTTATAGAAAACATCACTCTCGCTCCTCTGAAAGTTAAAAAGATGAAAAAGGCCGAAGCCGAAAAAGTGGCGGAAGAGCTTCTGAAGAAGGTCGGGCTCTCTGACAAGAGAGACTGCTATCCCTCACAGCTTTCCGGCGGACAGCAGCAGAGGGTCGCCATAGCCAGAGCCCTGGCTATGAAACCGAAGGTGATGCTCTTTGACGAGCCCACATCCGCTCTGGATCCTGAGATGATCGGAGAGGTTCTGGATGTTATGAAAACGCTGGCTAAAGAGGGCATGACGATGGTTGTGGTTACCCACGAAATGGGTTTTGCCAGAGAGATGGCGGACAGAGTCATCTTCATGGATGACGGACAGAAGGTAGAGGAGGGAACTCCCGCTGATCTGTTCAACAACCCGTCCAGCGACAGGCTGAAGCTTTTCCTCAGTCAGGTACTGTAAAATTATCTTCACGGGGGAGCAATGCTCCCCTTTTATTTATTCTGTGCAGTAATCAACGAACCTTTCCAGCATGGTGTTCGCCTCAGGCGTGTCCTGAATGGAGGACAGCACCCTGTCCATGTCTTTCAGCTTCTCTTTCTGAAAAAGAGCGTATTCTCTGCTGATGATAGTATCGTATTCCGGGTGAAACTGGACTCCCCACGCGCATTTGCCTATGCGGAAAGCCTCCACGGGCTCATAACTGTTGGATGCCAGCACCACTGCCCCGTCCGGCAGATCCAGCACCGACTGGGTATGCGTCACATGCGCCATGAATTTTTTCGGCATTTTTTTGAATACAGGGTCGTTCTTAGCGTCATCTGTCAGAGCGACTTCCACCGTGCCTATCTCCGGACCTTTCGGGTGGTTGCCCACCACACCGCCCAGAGCGTGCGCCAGAAGCTGATGCCCATAGCATACGCCGAATACGGGGGTTTCCGCCTCCACAGCCTTTTTCAGATATGCCGCCGTGTCCTCGCTCCATCTGTGTCTGTCGGTCACCATCTCGTGAGCGCCTGTCACCAGTATGCCGTCAAAATCCACGCTCTCCGGCAGGGCTTGTTTCTGAACATCCACAACCTTGACCATCTGTCTCATAACGCTCATGAAGCGGATCATCCAGTCTTCGAAATCCCCATAGTGACACGCCAGATCTTTTATGGAACTCCCCGTTTTCAACAGCAGAAACATATTTAGTCCTCCTTAGAAACGAGAGGACAGGCGATGGTAAACTCCGCACCTTCGTCAACATTACGCACACTGATCTTTCCGTTCATATTGGATTCCACGAGATTTTTAGTCATGAAAAGCCCTATTCCGCTGCCGTTCTCATTCTTGGTGCTGAAATACTGCTGGAATATTCTGCTGATCACATCATCCGGGATTCCGCCCCCTGTGTCCGTAACTGTAACGCAGAGCATATCATCGTCTATCCTGACTTCTATCTTTATGATACCTTTAAAATAAGCTACATTCTGATTGTTCTCTATCATCTTTTCACGTCTGAGGGCTATGGCGTCTCTGGCGTTGTTGAACAGATTCAGCAGAACATGCTTGAACTCGTTGGGATAACCTTTTATATAAGCCTTTTCAGCCATCTCATCAGTCCATGATGTTCTGAAAGATGTGTTAAACTTCGCAAAGCTGAAATCGAACAGCCGGATTATCTCCTGCACCGCCTCGCAAACGTTAAAGACCTCCGGTCTGGTGCTGGGTTTCAGAAAGTTTCTGAAATCTCTGTCCGTCTGCGCCATGAAGGATGTCTGTTCCTTAATATCCTTGATATACTTTCTGATCTCCAGAGAACACTCTCCGGAGTCGCACTCGAAGTTCAGCATATCCGCCAGAAGAGAAACGGAGCTGATGGGCTGTTTCCACTGGTGGAGTATTGCCGACAGCATCTCGCCCATCGTAACCATCTTCGCCTGCTGCGAGAAGAACTGTTCCCTGCTTCTGAGCTCCCTTACCTTGTCCTCCACCTTCTGCTCCAGCATCAGGTTGGCGTTATGGATACGTCTTCTGGAGCTGTCCAGAGCGGCGATGGCGGCAGTGACAGAAAGGGCTATCAAAGAAAAAAGAGCGTACAGCACATAAAAATATGTAGCTATCTTACCATATACTTCAGCCAGGTGATAGCTGACTATAGCTCCTGCACTGGCGCCGTTTTCGTCTCTAACCGGTATAAATGTGAGAAAGTAGGCTTTCCCGTTGTATTTTGTGAGATATGACGAAGCCTTATCCTTTTTCAGAAGACCCTCTATATGAGTATCCAGATCTCTTTTGATTATCTGATTGACATAGTAAGACAGGTTAACGTTAGGTTCTTCCAGACGGCAGTCATCGCATGAATCGATCATATATTTGTCAGATATCTTTTCCGCTGTTGCGGATTCGGAGCCTGTTCTGAAGTTGACAGGCATTATGTATTTGAAATTGTATCCATAGAGCAGATTCATAGCGTTCACCAGTCCCTCTGTGCTGATGACCAGTTCAACAGCGCCCACATGCTCTTTTTCGGTGTTCAGAGGAAAGATATATCTGTATCCCAGCATATACCTGCCCATCTCGAACCCCTCCACATAGGTGTTGCGTTCGTTAGCTTCTGTTATCATGCTTCTTATGCCGCCCAGGCTGTCGCCGTATTCGGACGGTCTGCTCATACGCAGAAAACTGGTGGAATCAGGAAAATGAAACTGGATCTCCGCCAGATTGACGGCTTTTAATGTGTCGAACTCCGGAAGAACAAGCTGATACAGACTGTTCCTGATGCTGTTCCTTTCGCTGTCGTCTTTGTATCCGGCTGTCATATATTCCTTCACCAGCGGGGTGTTTATCCGTTTATTAAACACCTCTGCGGTGATCTGCCTGAATGTTTTTATGGTGGAGTTAAAATAATTCTGATCCAGCTCGGTCTGTTCCTGAGTATAGTCTCTGAATCTCTGCTCACGCACATTGAACACTGATATGGTTATAAACAGCTCTACAATAAGAAACATGAGGATATAAAAACCATACCTGCGCATTCGTACACCCCGAAATATCCAGCACGCAGACATTATATATTCAAATTCTTCAAATTAGAACTTAAATTATTTTAATTGCGTGATAACTCTGAATTAATAAGGCAGGACACGCGCAGCGTGCCCCGCCGGAAAGCATTTTTTGTTTATTTACTTAGCCATACGTCTCAGCACATAGGCGAGTATGCCGCCGTGCTTGAAATATTCGATCTCAACGTCCGTGTCCAGTCGGCAGAGGACATCAAATCTGATCTCTTTTCCGTCCGCTTTTATGGCAACTGCTTTCATAACAGCTCTGGGAGATACTTTGTCTATACCCAGAATATCGTATGTCTCTGTGCCGTCCAACCCCAGACCTGCCCAGCTTTCGCCGTTCATAAACTGTAACGGGAGGACTCCCATCCCCGCCAGGTTGCTTCTGTGGATCCGCTCAAAGCTCTCCACGATAACAGCTTTAACACCGAGCAGAACAGTTCCCTTCGCCGCCCAGTCACGGGATGATCCTGAGCCGTATTCCTTTCCGCCCAGAATAACGGTCGGAGTGCCTTCCGCTATATATTTCATTGCGGCGTCATAGATATAAGCGTCTGCTCCATCGGGCATATGTTTAGTAAATCCGCCCTCTTTCGGGTCGGCTATCTTATTTTTGATACGGACATTCGCCAGCGTACCTCTCATCATAACCTCGTGGTTTCCTCTTCTGGAACCGTATGAGTTGAAGTCGGAGGGTTTTACGCCGTTTGCCTGAAGGTACTGCCCCGCAGGATAGTCAGCGGGTATAGAACCGGCGGGAGATATATGGTCTGTGGTGATGGTGTCGCCCAGCATACACAGAGGTCTGGCGCCGATGATGTCCTTCTTCGGTTCGATAGACAGAGAGAAATCCTCGAAGAACGGAGGTCTTCTGATATATGTGGATTTCGGCTGCCAGTCATATATGCTTCCCTTGACGCCGGGAAGAGCCTTCCAGTTTTCGTCTCCTTCCAGTATCTCGGCATATCTGTTTCTGTACTGTTCTGTGGTGACTGATTTTTTCACCAGCGCCCACACATCTTCGTTGGCGGGCCACAGGTCTTTCATATAGACGTCCTTGCCGTCTTTTGATTTGCCCACCGGATCTTTATACAGATCGATGTCCATAGTGCCTGCCAGAGCATAGATAACAACCAGCATGGGTGACGCCAGATAGTTCTGACGGATCAGCGGGTGGATTCTGGCCTCGAAGTTTCTGTTTCCGGAGAGCACGGCGGCAACGCTGAGCTTGTTCTCTTTTATGGCTTTTTCGAACTCTGGTCTGAGAGGTCCCGCGTTGCCTATACAGGTAGTGCATCCGTATGCCGCCAGATTGAATCCGATGGCGTCCAGATATTTGTCCACGCCGGCTTCTTTCAGATAGTCGGTGACTACCTTTGATCCTGGCGCGAGGCTGGTTTTGATATGCGGTTTCACACGCATACCCAGCTCCGCTGCTTTCTGAGCCACCATTCCGGCGCCTATCATTACATAGGGGTTGGATGTGTTGGTGCAGGATGTGATAGCGGCGATCATAACATCGCTCTCTTTTATGGTTATCTTCTCTCCCTCTGAGTCCACAACAACACTTCTGGCTTCGGGAACTTCTGTCTTAACAGCATCTTTCACTTTGTCCAGATCGATATGCTGCTGGGGCTTTTTGGGACCCGCTATACATTTTTTCACTGTGGAGAGGTCGAGCTCGACCACCTTTGTGTATTCCGGCTCTTCACCGTCCTCATAGAAGAGCAGGTTTCTCTTGGCATAGTTTTCCACGAACTGCGCTGTCTCCTCTCTGTTGGACATGCGCATGTATCTGAGCGTTTCATCGTCCACAGCGAAGAACGCCATGGTAGAGCCGAACTCAGGCGACATATTGGATATGGTGGCACGGTCGGGCAGAGTGAGCGATTTCACCCCTTCGCCGAACACCTCAACGAATTTTTCAACAACTTTTGTCTTGCGCAGAAGCTCTGTGATGGCGAGCACCACGTCTGTTCCGGTGATGCCTTCGGCTATCTTTCCGGTAAGTTTAAGACCGATAACCTCAGGAATAGGCATGTAGTAAGGCTGACCGAGCATAACCGCCTCCGCCTCGATACCGCCCACACCCCATCCCAGAACGCCGATGGAGTTGATCATAGTGGTGTGCGAGTCTGTTCCCACCAGAGTGTCGCAGATGGCTGTCTCTTCGCCGTTGAACTGCTGTCTGATAACGACCTGCCCCAGATATTCCAGATTTACCTGATGGCAGATACCTGATCTGGGAGGTACTATGCGCATGTTGTTAAAGCTGGCCTGCGCCCATTTCAGAAAGGCGTATCTCTCGCCGTTGCGCTCATATTCCAGCTTCACGTTTTTATCTATGGCGTCAGGAGTGCCGTAATAGTCTATCTGCACGGAGTGATCCACTATCAGGTCAACCGGCACAAGGGGATTGATCATGGAGGCATCTTTGCCCTTGTCCACCAGAGCGTCTCTCATGGCGGCGAGATCAACCACGCCGGGAACGCCGGTGTAGTCCTGCATGATAACTCTTGCGGGGTGGTAGGGAATTTCATATGGAGATTCATAAGATTTTTTCCATCCGCCAAGCTCACGGACGGCGTCCTCTTTCACTATTTTTCCGTCAAAATTTCTAACAAGGTTTTCAAGAAGTACCCTGATGGAATAAGGAAGTTTTTTGATATCAGCAATACCTGCTTCCTGAACTTTTTTCAGGTCGTAATAGGCGTAAGTTTTTCCGCCGAATTCAAAATGGCTCCGGAAATTGTCTCTGTTCATCCTGCGCTCCTTGTAATTAGATTCTCGCATAATATATTGTACTATGCAGAACCCAATTATCAATAAAAGGTTCGTGAAAAATAAATACAAAACGGTACATTATGAAAGCGCATATACTGAAAAGAGAACAGACCCTGAATATCAGCATGGAAAAAGCCTGGGATTTCTTCTCCTCCCCGTCCAATCTGGCGGAGATAACTCCGGCATGGCTCGATTTCCGGGTGATGTCGGATGTTCCGGAAAAAATGTACGAAGGGATGATCGTGCAGTACAACGTGCATCCGTTCTTTCATATTCCGGTGTGGTGGGTCACGGAGATCACCCATGTTAATGAACCTCATTTTTTTGTGGACGAACAGAGAAAAGGACCCTATGTGATGTGGCACCACGAACACCACTTCAAAGAGACTGATAAAGGCGTGTTAATGACTGATATCGTTAGCTATATACTGCCTTTCGACATCGTCTCCGGTCCTCTCTTCGGGGGGATGGTGCGGCGGAGGCTGGACGCAATATTTGACTATCGTTACAATGTTTTAGCGGCGAGATTTACACTTTAATAAAATACAAAATATTTATGACTATTCTCTGACACAACTACTGTAATTGGTAGTTATGATTAAAACATCATCCCTGCCTGAGAAATGGCAGCAGAAATTACAGCTAGTAGAGCACGCTTTTCAGCCGATCATAAACCCGCTCAGCGGAAGACTATTCGCTGTGGAAGCGCTCATCAGAGGCACCAGCCAGGCGGGATTCGAGTCGATATTCGATTTCTTCGACGAGGCTTATGAGGACGGCGTTCTGCTGGAACTGGACATGGAGCTGCGCAGGAAGGCTGTAGAGAAATACACCACCATCAAAGAATATTCCAAGATAAAACTCTTCTATAACTTCGATATGAGAATAACCGAAATGTGCAACTATAAGCCGGGAATGTCCGGAATAATAATGCACGATTACAGACTGGATCCCGGCGTGTTCTGTTTCGAGATAAGCGAGCGCCACAAGATGAACGACAAGGGCATGAACTGTCTGCTGAACAGCGCCAAAACATCCGGATGCAGGATAGCCATTGATGATTTCGGATCAGGATTCGCCAATTTCGAGCTTTTCTATTTCAGCGAGCCGGACTATATCAAGCTGGACAGATTCCTCATATCGGACATAGACAAAGACGTGCGCAAAAGGAAATTCTGTTCACACATAATAAACCTCGCCCATTTCTTCGGCATCAGCATCATAGCCGAAGGCGTGGAAACGGAGAAAGAGTTCATAGTATGCCGCGACATGGGCGTTGACCTCATACAGGGCTATTTCATCAGCAAACCCATGCTGAACACAGAGATGGTTCAGCAGGTATATTCAGAGATAGATAATCTGTCCCGCAACAACCGCCGGAAGAATATGCAGGATTCGCACCTGATTTCCGCCCAGATGGTGACCATAGACCCCATAGATGTGAACGGGACAATGGAGAAACTGCTGGAAAAGATCAGCAGCAAACCGGATATGAACATCATACCCGTGGTAGACGCAAACCTGCTGCCGCTGGGGATCATCAGCGAAAGCAACCTGAAGCAGTACCTGTATAAGCCCTATGGAAAAGAGCTGCTCTTCAACAAAAGCTACACACCTTCCATCAAAAAATTCATGAAAAAATGTCCCTCCGCCGAGATAACCATCCCTCTGGAACAGATTCTGGAGATCTTTGTGGCGTCACCGGAATCAGAAGGGATAATCATCACTCAGGATCTGAAATACAAAGGATTCATGACCGCCCAGTCACTGCTGAACACGCTGAATGAAAAAAACCTCGCTTTCGCCAGAGATATGAACCCCCTGACCAAACTGGCTGGAAACAACCTGATAAACGACTATCTGAACAAGGCCTTCAGGGATCTGGACGCTTCCTATGTGTTTGTTTACTTCGACTTCGACAATTTCAAGCCGTTCAACGACAGATTCGGTTTCCGCATAGGCGACAGAGCCATCAGCATGTTCGCCGATATACTCAGAGACAGAATAACCACTCAGGGCTCTTTCATAGGGCATATCGGCGGCGACGACTTCTTCTGCGGCATATCATGCACCAGCGCCGAGCCGGACTGCTGTATCAATGTGGTGGGCAAGATAAACCAGATAATCAAAGATTTCTCCGATGCCGCCTCCGCCTTTTATGACGCTAAAGAGGTGATGGCCGGTAAATACACAGCGAAGGACAGAAACGGCGAAACAAAAGATTTCTCCCTGCTCAGCGTCAGCGCTGCCATAATCCGCCTGCCCGAGGGCAAGAGGGACTCCACATCTGACGAGCTGAGCAACATACTTGCAAAAATGAAGAAAGAGGCGAAACAGTCGCCTATAAAGACCGCTTTCATCGATCTGGGTTCGAACATGTCAGTGGACACAGAGATCAATATCAGACTCAATAAAGCAATCGTTCAATAACCCCTTGCGCACAGCCTATCAAATTCTGTATAATTTTATTTCCGATTTTAAGACTTTTTCAGTTTTATTTTACAAAAAAATCTAATATATATAACTTCTCATGGAGGTACAGCTATGTCAGAAGTAATCATAGTAGGACACAAAAACCCCGACAGCGATTCCGTCTGCTCCGCTTACGGATACGCCATGCTCAAAAACAGCCAGAATGACGGCTTAAAATATATTCCCGCCAGATGCGGAAACCTGAACAAACAGACCAGATACATCTTCGACCGTTTCGGCGCAGACGTCCCGAAATTCATCGGAGACGTTTATCCGAAGGTCAGAGACGTGATGACCCACAAGGTTATAGCCATTGATGAGAACGACCCCATAAAAGGCGTTCTGAAAAACATCGAAGAGCTGAAAATCCGCATAACACCCGTGACATCCGGCGGAACAATGCTGAAAGGCGTTATCAGCATCTTCGAGATAGCCCACTTCTTCACACCGGAAGACCCGTCCAAGAGACCCGTCTATCGTTTCAGAGGATCCAACTTCGAAAAATCAGTCAAAGGCTTCACATATATCAGAGGCGAAAAAGATGAGTTCGACGCCGGATTCATGGTGGGCGCCATGCCCTATGAGCGTTTCGCCGAGCGCATGGAAACAATAGACAAAGAACAGACGATTCTGATCGTTGGAAAAAGACGCGACATCATAGAATACGCCGTGAAGAACGGACTACCCGCCATCGTCCTGACAGGTATCAGAGGCGAAACCGACATAGATATGGATTTCACCGGATACAAGGGCTGGGTATATATCTCTGAGCTGGATACAGCCGAAACACTGAGAAACCTTCAGCTCAGCATCCCCGCAAAAACCTTCATGAACAGCTCTGTCCCGACACTGAACGAGGACGACTATCTGGACGCCGCCGGCGATGTGCTGATGAGCGTGGATCACAAAGGTCTGCCCGTGACAGCGGACGGCAGACTGATAGGTATCCTCACCCGTTCTGATATTATAAAGAAACCTCAGAAAGAGCTCATTCTGATGGATCACAACGAGCTGTCACAGGCAGTTGACGGCGCGGAAACAGCAAAAATAGTCGAGATAGTGGATCACCACAGGCTGGGCACTATCAAGACAAAGACCCCCATACATTTCTTCGCAAAGCCGGTGGGCAGCACCTGCACACTGGTATATCAGCTTTATCAGATCAGCGGAATTGTCCCTGATAAACTCACAGCCTCTGTTCTGCTATCTGGAATACTCTCAGATACAGTTATCCTGAAATCCCCCACAACAACCAGACAGGACGAAGAAGCCGTAAAGGCTCTGGCGGAGCTGGCTGAGCTGGACTACAACCACTACGGCGTGGAGATGTTCTCATCCACTGACAGCCTGAAATCCAGAGACCCGAAAGACGTTCTGAACACTGATTTCAAGGTTTTTGTGGAATACGGCAAATCTGTGGGCATAGGTCAGGTGGAGGTGGTGAACCTCGAAGAGCTGGACGATGCCAAGGATGGTCTGTATAAAGCGATAGACGAAGCCAGAAAGGAGAAGGATCTTTCATGGTGCATGCTTCTGGTGACAGATATCATCAGAGAGGAGTCAGTGCTCCTCACCAGCGGTTTTGATGCCGGAGAGAGACTTCTTTCATATAAACAGTCAGGAGTTAAGAGATTCTACCTGCCCGGCGTGCTGTCCCGTAAAAAACAGCTTCTGCCCGAGGTTTTAAGAGTTCTGGAAGAGCTGGCTGAGTAATCTCAGTCCGCATGCAGGGGAATATTGATGGAGAGCACAGCGCCAGCCGGCAGAGACGCCGCCGTGAGGCTGCCGTTCAGGTGTTCCTCAACGATCACTTTTGACATATAGAGCCCTATTCCGGAGCCTGTCTCCTTGGTGGAGAAATACGGCTCGAATATCTTGTTCACCACATCGCTTCTGATGCCGACACCGTTGTCGGTGATCTGTATGCTGAGCACATGGTTGTCTGTGGTCAGGTGGAGTTTTATCACGCCCGACGGGTTGCCGGACTCCGCTATAGCGTCCACCGAGTTGTTCAGCAGATTGATTATCACCTGTTTGAACTCAGCGGGAACGCCGCTGATAAAAATATGTCTGGCGCTGTCCAGCAGTCCGTAAACCCCGTAATCTTTAGAGGAAAGATGCTGTCCGGCAGTGTTGTAGTCCAGCTGGAAGGATATCCCGTATTTCTTGAACTGCGCTGTCTGGAGAGAGTATACTTCCTGAAGCACCTTGGACACGTCAAATTTTTCCGCTCCGTGCCCGCTCTGAAAAAAGCTGCGCAGGTCATCCATGGTGTTTGATATGGTTCTGATGAGATCCATAGAATCTCTGGTTAGTTCCTTGATATAGTTTTCGTCCAGATCTCCCGCCTGATAGGCGTCTTCCAGATCCTCGATATTGATCCCCAGAGCGCTCAGCGGCTGCCGCCACTGGTGGGCTATGGCGCTGATCATCTGCCCCATGGCGAGGAAGCGGGACTGTTCGAAGATGATCTGCTCGTTCTTCTTCCTCTTATCGGTCTCTTCCACAACAGCTTTCGCCAGTTCCAGGTTCAGCAGCTCCAGCTCTTTCTGTTTGTCCTTCAGCTTCTTCTCCACCTCTATCTGCTCTGTGATATCGTGAAAGATGTGTACCATGCTTCCGGTGGGAAGTTTATAGAGATAGGTATTGAACCAGCCGTGTATAACGTCATCCTCATAATACAGGCAGTCCATCCGCATGGGGGCGGAAGTCTCCTCAACAGTATTTAGAGCGGCTGTGAAGCCGTATGTGTCCGCATTGACATATATCGATGCCATAGGGCGCCCTATTATCTCTTCTCTTGATCTTTTCAGAAGGAGACAGGCGGCATTGTTAACCTCGGTGATGATGTATGTACTGCCGAACTCCACAAGATCGTAAACGGCAACACCGCTGGTCATGTTGTTGAACAGTTCTTTATATTTCAGCTCGCTCTGTTTCACGGACATGTCGTTTCTGTGTTTGTGCAGAGCCAGCTCGATAGTGGTCTGGAGAGTGGATTCGTCATAAGGAGAATAGATATAGCCATAGTGGTTGGTCTTCATGGTCTGATAGAGGGTGCGGCTGTTGATCGCCTCTGTGAAATATATCACCGGAACACTGTATTCCGCCTGAATGAGCGACGCTTTCGCTATGATGTTTTTATCAGCGTATACCGACATGTCAACGATGATGGTATCCGGCATGAACTGCTCCACGCCGCCTCTGATATCGTCATCCCGGAAGCTGAACTTTCTGACGGAATATGTCAGACCTTTCAGTGTGTTTTCCAGACTGCCGGTAGCTCCCGGCTTGGATTCTATGATCATGATGTTTCTTTTTTTCATTTATCAGCCTATTTCTTTTTTAACATTGAACATCGCCGTCAGATTCAGATCCTCAAGCAGATCATAGAGTCTTTCAGAATGAACCACGATAGTCAGTTTGATCCCGTCAGCATGTATTATTTTGGTAAAATATCCTATGAGAGAAGAAGTGATAATCATTGAATCAGCAATATCAACAATAAGATATTTTTCTCCCGTGTCTATGAACTCCTGAATACTCTTCCGGATTTCGCTATAGTTATCAAGAGATTTCACATCGCCAGTGATTTTTATCCTGTTTTTATCAGCCAACTCGATCTTCATTCTGAGCACCCGGTAAAAAATGACTAATTTAATTTTGATTTTTTATCTAGCTTATTATAGACTAAAGCAGATTAAATTTCATCAACGTTTTAAATAAATACTACGGATATTCAATGACAGAATCATCAATGATCAAAGATCTTATGAAAGAGCTGACTGTTCTGGTTGTGGACGATGAGGCTCTGGCTCTGGAATATCTGGGGGCTAAACTCTCCAGAAGTTTCAAGCATGTCATAAAGGCGTCTGACGGAACAGAGGGACTGGACGCATTCCGCTACAGCTATCCGGACCTGATCATCACAGATAACCGCATGGGAAATATGGACGGTATCGAGATGATAAAAGAGATCAGGAAAGAGAACAAGGACGTTCCCATCATACTGGTCACAGCGTACACAGAAAAAGACGCTTTGGTAGAGGCTATCAACAACGGCGTGAACCAGTTTCTCTCGAAACCCATAGATGCCAGACAGATGAACGCCGCCATCGAAAAATCATTGCAGTCAATAATGAACTCACGCCTGTATGAAAAGAATATTAAACAGGAACTGGAACTGCTGAAATATCAGGAAAAGTATCACTCTCAGCAAGAACTGAACGCCTTCAAAAAAGAGCTCAGCCTTATTCAGAATGATATTTTTCTTCAGAAGTTCAATGTCACCAACACATTCGGCAGCAGTTACGACGTTTTTCTCAATATCTTCTATAAACCGCTGGACGTGCTCAGCGGCGATATATACTCCATCAGAAAGCTGACTGACGGCTCTCTGCTGATATTTCTGGCGGACTCCATGGGCAAGGGACTCTCCGCATCCGTAACATCCATCCTGACCTCCGCCCACATGAACCACATCATCGACACAGAAAAAGAGATGGTGGCCGGACCGCTGGAAAACACCATAAGGATATTCAACAACTACATCAAAGGCACTCTGCTGGATGACGAAATACTCTCCATCATCTTCATGAAGATCAACTTCGATCTGGAGGTTATGGAATATGCCAGCTTCAGTTCGCCGCCCATCTTTCTGAAAGACGCGGACGGCTCTTCCCGGGCTGTAAAATGCAACAATCCGCCCCTTACAAAATACATGTCCGTCATCCGCACCGACTCTGTGGATATCAGAAACGTAAAAGGCATAATGGCGATCACCGACGGTCTTTACGAATGTAAAAACGATGAAGGACAGACCATGGTTACCCGTGTGGCGGAAGGTTTCGGCGAATGCGCCATGAAGACTGACTTTCATAAATATGTGGCACGTTTCATGCAGACCCCGGAGGACGATATCTCTTGCATCCACATAACAAAAGTGGACGAGTGTCTGCTCTCCGGCAAGAAGTTCAGCATAGAATCCAATCTGGCTAATGTCGGCAAAGCGATAGAATGGGCAGAGGAATGTTTCAACTGCCTCACGGAAGATTTCGAAACGGTAAGCATGCTTACTCTGGCCTATACAGAGATGATAATGAACGCCTTCGAGCACTCCGTGCTGGAACTGGACAACAGGAAAAAATACATGATGATCAATCAGGGATCCTATGATGATTACATCGCCGCCGCATCAAGCGGAAAGATCATCACCACCACCATTGGTCTTCAGCCGTTATGGGACAAAAAGGCGATCTATATAAAGATCACGGATGAAGGCAAAGGATTCAACCCGCATATACTCAAAACATGGATGTATGACAGGGAAAAGAGCGATGGAAAAGGTATCAAAATCTCCAGAAGGATCACCGACGAGATATATTACTCCCGAAACGGAACAGAATCCGTTATCATCAGAGTTCTGGACTAAAAAAAAGGCGGACAGTTGTCCGCCTTCTCTTTATCATCAGGGTCTTACCCCTGCGTCTATTACAATGTAAACATCCATGGGGGTCATGGCGGCTGTTCCCGCAACCTCTTTCAGAGTATCTCCGGCGGCGGCCTTTATTCCGTTTTTGCTGAGTCTTTCCAAGGCTTCATCGGTGCTTATGCCGATCATCTCAGCGGCGTCAGATACGGATTTATTACCCATACCGGATCCCATCAGGGACTCGTACTTTGTCATATCGATCTTGTCTCCGGTTTTAACTCCGGACTCCACGCCCTCTTCCTCTACCACTATGTCCATCTTTTTGTTCATTTTGGCAGGTTTGATGATGGCATACAGATCTGACGGCTTCATTCCGTTATTTCCGGCTATAACCTTCAGACTGCTCTCAGTATCGTATTTTATCCCCTTCTCATCCAGCAGTGCATAGGCTGCCTTCTCGTCTATGCGCACTTTATACATCAAGTCGGGCAGAGTGCTCAGTTCCGCATGGGGATACGGGGGGATACCCACTGTGTACTCATAGTCGTCCTTATAGTCGGACAGATAATCGTTGATAGTGGAAAACGGAGCGATATACGCCAGTGTTCCGAAGAACACGAGGCAGGACAGAGCCAGCGCGGCGGCAGTCTCCGCTGTGAAGACAACCAGCTTTCCCTGTTTGTTCTTCATATAGAGCATGATGGACTTCCAGTTAAGCCAGATGTGCAGTACCATCATAATGAGAAACAGCATGGACACACTGATGTGTGTCTGTCCCAGATTGTCCTTGTTCAGACCCAGAATGTGCCAGTCAGCCCAGTAGGCTATCCTTCCGGGCGGAATGATATAAAGCAGAATTCCTGTAAAAGCGAGATAGATAAAAGCGAAAAGCGAAGTCATGGAAGTAAATTTTCTCAAAAAATTTTTAAACATCTCAAACACCTCATTTGGTTCAGCAGTGAAAATATAACTGCAACCCCGATGCCATTGCCAAAACCCGTTAAGTTATTATATCATAAAGAAATACAAATTCCAGCCACTGTGATATTTTTACACACATGCGCAAAAATTGCACAAATTTCTTGCGGCGTTCTAAAACTTATGTATTATTTCCTCCATGAAGAAATATCTGCTTTTTGATCTGGACGGCACTCTGACAGACCCGTCATCAGGCATAACAAACTGCATAGCCTATGCGCTGGACAGGCTTAACATACCCTGCCCTCCGGCGGAATCTCTGAAAAAATACATAGGTCCTCCTCTCTATCAGAGCTTTATGGAACTGCTCGGCACAGACGACAGATCCGCTGGGGAAAACGCCGTTAAAATATACCGAGAGCGCTTCTCCACAATAGGGCTTTTCGAGAACTATCCTTATGAGAATATCCCCGCTGCGCTCAGCGGGCTGAAGGACGGCGGATATAAAATGTTCGTCTGCACATCCAAGCCGCAGATCTTCGCTGAGAAGATAATCGATCACTTCGGCATGGGACCTTTTTTCGAAAAAGTTTTCGGAAGCAGTCTGGACGGCACGCATGTGGAAAAAGACAGCCTGATCGCCCATCTGCTGTCATCTGAAAAGCTGGCAGCCGCTGACTGCGCCATGATAGGCGACAGGATATACGATATAGACGGCGCCGTGAAAAACGGTGTCGCTCCATATGGGGTCAGCTACGGTTTCGGAGAGTGCGCAGAATTTGCCCAGGCAGAAAAAATCTTCGACTGTCCTTTAGAAATAAGTGATTATTTTTTGAGATAGGCATCCTCGCACACCAGACAGAAAGAAACTGGTGCGTGACGCCCGCCGGCAATATCAACAGAATACAGCCCCGCGCGGATATGCCGGGCGGAGCTGCAATACTTTTAAACTATTAAACGGCTCTCGGGGAAGACAGTTTTTCGTTGATAAAACCAGCCAGATCGGCGGCTATCATGTTTATATTGCCGACATAGGTCAGCGAATCCTCTCCTGAGAGATAGAGAATCTCTTCTCTGGAGAGTCTTGTTTTCTCAAACTGGTTAACGAAAGCCAGCTCTCTGTCTGTCCATCTTTCAAATGTTCCGAGGCTTAAAAGAGCGAAGTGCTCTTTGTCCAGAATAAATCTGGCGAGAACCACCATCTTCTCTTTCTGAAGCCCTCTGTCATAGACTTTGAAAATATCCCCGACACAATACATAGCATCTGTCTGCATTCTTACCTCATGGCGGTCGCACCCGCCGTTCTTCTTTTTTATACCATTACATTTTGAATTATAAAGACTGTATCTATTTCTGCAAGCGAAAGTTTTTTTTAAATAAATAACCTCTTTATGAAATCAGCCCTGACTTTCACAATTACTGCACACTACTAAAAAACAGCATAATCAGCAGCATCTTCCGCAGACATATGAAAGAAAAGATGTTTTATTCACACACACAGGTTCATAAAAAAAAATTTGCGGCTAGTGTTTTTTAACAGTGACCGAACACATGAACAATGTAATTTTTTCAGATAATCAGCATGTTTATTTTTTGACTGCCTCAGGTTATTTTTTGACCACACCGTTATTTCAGGTTGATTTATATTCCTATATTCATTTATATGTATCCCCCGGGCGGAGCTGTTGTGCACATATTCACATTCACCCATTTATAACAATGACTTATGGCATATTAATTGCATTACTTTCATCACACGGAGGTTCTATATGTGGGGACAAAACAACAAAAACTTCGATATGATGCTGAAAAGACTGGAAGAGATGAGCGATGGAAGCATGAACCTGAACTGCTCTTTTCAGCCGCAGAAAGACAGCCTGTGCTGCAAAACAGGCGGACTGATCTCAAAAGTCTTTTCTAAAATACACTCTATTGTACATAAAATATCCACCGCGTCGGTCAGGCTTTCCAAAACCGCTCCGGAGCTTCAGAAAGCGGCGACTGAGCTGAAATCAGCGTCCACTTCTCAGGCGGAACAGGCTGTTCAGATAGCCGCCGCCGGCAGACAGCTCTCCGCAACGGTTGAGAGCGTCACAGAGAGCACCCTGGAGGCGAGCAGATACTCTTCCGAGATAATATCATCCGCCGGAAACGCAATGGAAAAGAGCCGGAACACTGCCGATTCCATGACCAATGTAAAATCAATGGTGAACGATCTTCAGACACAGATGAAAATCATGGAGGAATACTCCAGCTCCATCGGCACTATCATGGAGATGATAAAAAAGATAGCCGACCAGACCAACCTTCTGTCGCTGAACGCCTCCATAGAGGCGGCCAGAGCCGGTGAGATGGGCAGAGGATTCGCCGTTGTCGCCACAGAGGTGCGCAAGCTGGCGGAACAGTCCATGGAAGCAACGGACGGAGTAGAAAAAATTCTGAACAACATCAGAAGCAGCATAAAGACATCCGGAAGATCTGTGGACAACGTGCTGACATCCGTTGATTCCACCGTAACGGTAAGCGCTGAGGCGGCAGATATACTTGATAAGCTGACAAACGATATAAAACATCTGGACGGAAGACTCTCCATAATAGCCCAGGCCGGGCAGGAACAGTCGGACACAGTTAACAGCGTGGCTGATTCCATAGAAAGCATAGCGGCGCAGGCGGAACAGCAGTCGTCTCTTTCTGAAAAACTGGAGACAATAGTCGCCGATATAAACGACGGATGCGACGAACTGCTGGTATCCATAGGAGAGTTCAGGCTTCAGTCACATGAAAAATCGGCTTCCATAATGGAAACAGCGGCGCTCTCAGCGGATATGATCTCCATGGACGGTTCACGAATGGAGACCTATCTGAACAATTTTATCCGATCAAACAGCTTCATCGAGCTGGCATATGTCACAGACGCCAGAGGCAGGCAGGTCTCCGCTAACATATGGAACAGAAGCGTCAGAGGCGAAAACGACAGAAGCTCCATAGGCTCTGACTGGAGCACCAGAGAGTGGTTCAAAAACCCGGCGAAAACAGGCAAAACATACATCAGCGACATATACAGGTCGGTAGCGTCCGGCGGATTCTGTTTCTCCGTTGCCGTGCCTGTCAAGACACCGGACGGCAGCCTGAAAGGAATTTTCGCTGTGGATATCAATTTTGCGGATATGTTAACCATTTAATCATATATTAATCCATAAACCAACAGTTCACTTTTCATAAATATTCTGATATATTCTGAAAAGGAGCATTTATGGATTTTTATGAAATGCTGGCGCAGAACTACGACAATATCTTTCCCTTCTCTCAGGAGACAGCGGATTTTATAACATCGCTGACTCCAGGAAAAGGAAGGATACTGGACATAGGCAGCGCCACCGGAAAATATATCAGCCACTACATAACGAAGGGATATAAGGCGTTCGGGCTGGAATACTGTCCGAAACTGATAGCCTATAAAGACAACACAGTGGTGGGCGACATGAACTTCCTGCCGTTTCAGGAAGGATTCGATACCGCCGTATGCATGGGCAACACGCTTGTTCACGCCGCCGGCTATAAGCACGCTCACAACATTCTCTCCGGAATATACCGTCTGCTGAAAACAGACGGGAAAGCTGTGATCCAGATACTGAATTATGAGAAAATACTCAGACAGAAACCTATGTTTCTGCCCACAATAAAGACCCCTCAATGCACATTTGAGCGCAGATACGAATATCACGGCGGAAAAGTTCAGTTCATAGGGACACTCATCTCCGGGTCAAAAAAGATGAAATCAGAGGTAATCCTCTGTCCAATCACCCCCAGAGAACTGATGGACATGTCGTTCGAATCAGGTTTCAGACAGGTGCTCTACTATGGCGGGTCTAAGGGAGAAGCGTTCGACATGGAAAACAGCTTCGCCCTGACAGCTGTATTACAAAAATAAATATGGATTTTCCGGTTCAGGTCAGTATCTTTCCTAAAAGGGGTTAGACATATGCTGAAAATGCCTGTTCTCTTCATCGGTCACGGTTCACCTATGAATATCGTTCTGAACAACACCTACACCGACAGCCTGAAAGCGCTGGGCGAATCCATACCCAGACCAAAGAGCGTATGCGTGTTCTCCGCCCACTGGCAGACATCAGGCACACTGATACACTGCGAGGACACAGCGAAGCAGATATATGATTTTTACGGTTTTCCCGACAGTCTGTATAAAATAAAGTACGAGCCTGAAGCAGACAGCGAAACAGCAGTGAAAGCGGCCGGCAGAGCCGGACTGACCTGTGACGGTTCATGGGGCAACGACCACTCAGCATGGAGTGTTCTGAAGCATATGTATCCGGACGGCGGCATCCCCGTATTCTACATCAGCTCAGACATGACGGCGGACTATCACACCCATTATGAAATCTCTTCCAGACTGAAAGAGCTGAGGAATGAAGGAGTGCTCTTCATAGGCAGCGGGAACATTGTGCATAATCTCCGTGACGCCGACTTTCATAATATGGACGCTGAACCGGACGAACGAGGTGTTCTGTTCGACGGCCAGATCGAAAAAGCCCTGCTGGAACACAAACATAACATTATAAAAGACCCTATGTCTCTGGGTTCTCACGTCCGCTACAGCATCCCCACCAGAGACCACTATATCCCGTTCGTACACGCCTGCGGGCTGACGGATGCTGACGATAATATCTCTTTTCCGTGCAGTATATTTCAAAACAGGTCCGTTTCTATGCGTTCAGTATTATTTGACTGACCCATATCCGTTGACAAACGCCTATAGAAAAGTTTTAATTATTTATTATTAATTCACGGTGACATATGGATTTTGAGCTGACGAGGGAATCAAAACTTTTCCTTTTAAAAACGGCTAAAGAGGCTATCCGGTCTAAACTCTTCGGAACGGACAACGCCATGCCAAACACTCCTGAAGAGCTGTCCTTCAACAGCGGGTGTTTCGTCACCCTGCACCTCAGAAAGAGACTCAGAGGATGCATAGGCAATTTCCGTGATGATGTGAATATCATCAGGAATGTTGCCGAAATGGCTGTTGCGGCCGCTTTTTCCGACCCCAGATTCGGTCCTGTATCACGGGACGAGTTCATGATGTGCGACATAGAGATCTCCGTGCTTTCCCCCATGGTGCCCGCACAGGCGGAAGATATAAAAGTGGGCAGGGACGGCATTTACATCGTGAACGGATACAACAGAGGAGTTCTGCTGCCGCAGGTGGCAACGGAAAACGAATGGAACGAAACCGAGTTTCTGGAACAGACCTGCGTCAAGGCGGGACTGCCCGGACAGGCATATAAAGACAAAGACACGAAAATATACAGATTCCAGGCGCTGGTTTTCGGCGCTGACAACCTGTACTAAAGAGGATTGATATGGAAAAAACTTATGTATGGAAAGTGGGAGGTCCTGCCGGATTCGGCATAACCACACTGGGTCCTGTTTTTGCCAAGATTCTGAAGGACTGCGGATTCTACGTCCACGGCTATCTGGAATATCCCTCTCTGATCAGAGGCGGATACAACAGCTATCAGATGGTTTTCGGCAAAACCCCGGTGAAAGCCCCGAAGAAACGAATTGATTTATACATCGCTCTGGACGATGTCTGCTTCGAAAAAGAGACCTTTGATGACGACACAGTTGTGATCGCCGATTTCGATAATCTGAAAAAAGCTGACGGCATCAAGGGAAAAAAGATAAATATCCCGCTGAAAAAGATAGTGGAAGACCTGAACGGAAAGGACATCATGAGAAACACAGCGGCAATGGGCGCGTCCGCCGCCGCTCTGGGTCTGCCGAAAGACGTCATGACTGAGGTTGTGAAGGTCAGCTATCCCGGCAAGATATCTCAACCGAACATAGACGCCGCATGCGCCGGATATGACGCATGCACGGCACACATTCCGCTGGAGATAACAAAAAATGACGCCTGCAAAAACGCCCCGGTGATGACAGGAAACGAAGCCGTCGCCATCGGAGCAATCAGAGCCGGAGTGTCATTCTTCAGCACATATCCCATGACCCCGGCCTCATCCATCCTGCACTATCTGGCGAAAGAGGCAAGAGACTACCACGTCACAGTGAAGCACGCAGAGGACGAGATAGCCGGAATCCTGATGGCGATAGGCGCCGCCCATGCAGGCGGACGAGCCATGACAGGAACATCCGGAGGCGGTTTTGCCCTGATGAACGAAGGACTGGGACTCGCCGCCATCACAGAGACACCTCTGGTGATAGCGCTTTCTCAGCGCCCAGGACCAGCCACCGGAATGCCCACCTGGACGGAGCAGGCGGATCTGAGATACGCCATGCACGCCTCACAGGGCGAATTTTTAAGAGCAATATTCACGCCCGCCGATCTGGGCGAGGCATACAGATTCACAGTGGACGCCTTCAACGTGGCGGAGAAATATCAGATACCCGTTTTTGTACTGCTGGACAAATTCCTTTCCGAGTCGCATTTCATGACAACGGGCATGGACACTAACTACGGCACCATGGACAGAGGAATGATATATGAGGGCGATCCCGAAAAACCCTTCGACCACTTCCAGAGATACGCGGAAGCGGAAAACGGCGTGTGCAGGCGCCCCATGATGGGCACACCCGGCGGTCTGTTCATAGCCGCCAGCAACGAACACGACAAGACAGGCTTTGTCATAGACACAGCCGACAACAGAGTATATCAGACAGACAGACGGTTTAAAAAACAGCCCTTCGTGGCGGCAGAGATGCCCCACCCCTATCTCATCGGCAAACCGGAAGCCAAGCTCACCTTCGTGTGCTTCGGCTCTATGAAGCAGGTGCTGGATGAGGCTATGAAGTTCGACGACAGATTCAACTTCGTTTACTTCCCCGCTGTTCACCCGCTGGACTGGGAGAAGGTAGCCGGACTGCTGAAAGGCAAAAACCTCTGCGCTTTCGAAAACAACAAGACAGCTCAGCTTAAATCTATAATTACCGAAAACACTGGCATAGTGATAGAAAAACAATTTCTGAAATATGACGGTCGCCCCTTCTTCACCGAAGAGGTTCTGGAATATGTCAACGAGGTGCTTTGATGAAACCGCTTGATTACAACACAGGAAAGATACCCAACTGGTGCCCCGGATGCGGCAACTTCGCCATCTGGAACAGTATCAAAAAAGCACTCGCCAATCTGGAGATAGAGCCCAATAAACTGGCTCTGGTATCCGGTATCGGCTGTTCAGGAAAGATGGTCAACTATGTCAGAAGCTACGCCCTGCACGCTCTGCACGGCAGAACACTGCCCATCGCCACAGGAATCAAGCTCGCCAATCAGGGAATGACCGTTCTGGTGAACGGAGGCGACGGCGATGGATACGGAATGGGTCTGGGTCACCTGATTCACGCCATCCGCAGAAACATCAACGTGACATACATAGTCCACCACAACAAAGTATACGGTCTCACCACTGGACAGGCGGCTCCCACAGCCTTTGAGGGTACGATATCAAAATCAACACCCTTCGGCGTGGTCGATGCCCAGATCAACCCTCTAGTGCTGGCTATGGCAGCCGGAGCTACATTCGTGGCGAGAGGCTATTCAGGCGAATCAGAACACCTGACAGATCTCATCATGCAGGGTATCGGACATAAAGGATTTGCCCTGATAGACGTGTTCCAGCCATGCGTAACCTTCGGCGGCGACTACAAATATGAGTATTACGATCAGAGAGTGACAAAGATGACGGAGATTCCCTCTCCGGACGAGGCCATCAGGCTCGCCACAGATCAGGAAAAACTGTCTCTGGGAATCTACAGCAGATATAAGCGCCCGCCCTATGAGGACAGGCACCCCGAAATAAGCAAAAAAGTGGAGATGAAGGACGTATCCAAGCTCATCTCATCTTTTGTTTAACAGATTTATAAACAAGATAAATCAATAAAGCTGCAGCGGCGGCATGGTGAAAAACTGTGCCGCCCTCTTTTTCTCCGCTGAACCCGGAGACGAAATTCCCTCCGTCAGCGTAGATCATATCTATCAGTACCGCTGATGCCAGCGTAAAAAATATTATCGAGAACAGATACACTGCCACCGCCTTTTTCCCCAGAAACTGTCTGACGATGTTGATAGTCACAACGTTGGTAGCGGGAGCGGCCGCCAGAAAGATAAAAGCCGCACCGGGGGTGAACCCGGACAGCACCAGCGACAAAGCCACCGGAATGGCTGATACTGAGCAGACATAGAGTGGCAGCCCCACAGCCAGAGCAGCGAAATATCCCATCCACACGCCCCCTGTCACTCCGCTCATAGTGTCCGGAGTAATCAGCATGGTTATCAGCCCGGCTATCAGCAGTCCCAGAAGCAGAGGGAAAGCCATATCCCCCAGCAGTTCACCGAACCCGTATGAAAATATCGACCTGATTCTGGAAAATACCGTCCTCTTCTCTTGCGCCGCCTCTCCGGAACAGCACGAAGACGAACACCCGCATGATTTCCGGTCTTCACGCGCCGACTCATCTTCTTTATCGAGCAGATCTGTAAGAGCTCCGGCCGCAACAGCGGACAGAAAAGCGGAAACAACCCTGAACAGAGTAATGATCCATCCGAAAACACCGTAGGTGGCGATGATGGAGTCAGCGCCCGTCATGGGGGTGGATATAAAGAAACTGGTAACAGCGCCTTTTCCCGCCCCGCTCTTTCTCAGAGAAGCCGCCAGCGGGATGACCCCGCATGAACACACAGGAAGTGGTATGCCTATGACAGCGGCGCGGACAGATGTCATAAAACCTCTGCCGCCCAGATATTTTTTTATATAACTTTCTGATACGAACTCATGAATAACTCCCGCAGTGAGAAGTCCAACGATAATATACAGAGACATTAGTGAACTTATGTTCCAAATAGACTGAGCAAAGGTGTATAATATATTCATAATACTCTCCGGCAATTCATACATAATTGATATGAATATTTAGCTTGATTGTCAAGCTATTTTTTTTACAAAGCATATCAGGCATTTATGCAGATATTCATATTATAAGATATGTTATGCAGTGAAAAAAAGTTATCGATTAACCACAACAGGTTAGTAGAATTTTTAGCATTCGATAATATTTTTCGCCTTGACATATTTCTTATAAAATGGAAAAATTTTGTAATGATATTTTTTATCATTTCTAACAGAGGAGGCATTATGAATACTTCATTGCTGAGCAGAAGGGCGAATCTGCTCCACGTAATCTTTGCTGCCGCTATGTTTTTGACATTCGGCACTGCAAACGCTCAGGATGCGCTGATGAAAGAGGCACAGGCAACATTTAAGCCTATCCCCTCCAAAGCACCCGTTATCAAAGGCAACCCCGCAACACCTGTAAAGGTGGAGCTGGGCAAGATGCTCTATTTTGACCCCAGACTCTCCAAAAGCGGCTTTATAAGCTGTAACTCCTGCCACAACGTAGGCATGGGCGGTATGGACTATCAGAAAACATCCACAGGACACGGATGGAAACAGGGTCCCAGAAACGCCCCCACAGTTCTGAACTCCGTATTTAACGTAGCCCAGTTCTGGGACGGCAGAGCGAAAGACCTTGCCGAACAGGCAAAAGGACCCGTTCAGGCCGGCGTAGAGATGAACAATACTCCCGAAAACGTGGTAAAAACACTCAACAGCATGCCTCAGTATATTACTATGTTCAAACAGGCGTTTCCCAAAGAGAAAGACCCTGTGACATTCGACAACATGGCAAAAGCTATCGAGGTATTCGAGGCTACACTTATCACTCCCAATTCCAGATTTGACAAATATCTGAAAGGCGACTCAAAAGCTCTGTCAGCTAATGAGAAAAAAGGTCTTAAACTCTTCATGGACAACGGATGCGCGGGATGCCACTCCGGCGTTAACATGGGCGGAGACGGATATTACACTATGGGTGTGATGGAAAAACCCGCAGAAGCCATAATGGCAGGCGACACAGGCAGATTCAAAGTGACAGAGGCGAAAGATGACGAGTTCTCTTTCAAATCACCCTCACTCAGAAACATAGACCTGACACCTCCCTATTTCCACTCAGGCGCTATATGGAGTCTGAAAGAGGCTATTCAGGTGATGAACACCAGCCAGCTCGGATCTAAAATGTCTGATGCCGACCTGACACTGGTTGAAGCGTTCCTGAAATCAGCTACAGGTGTTCAGCCCAAGGTTGTCCACCCTGTACTCCCCGCGCCCACAGACGCCACTCTGAAACCGGCGCTCGACTAAAACCTTTTAAGGCGGTCAACAGACCGCCTTTTTTCTCATTTAATCCTTATTGTTATTTTACAATTCTCTGTATACAATATTACTTATTATTCTTTTATTTCCCGGAGGTCATCGTGAGCATCAGAAAAAAACTCATAAGCGTTGTCATCATAATCAATCTTCTCATTATCTCCATCTATGTAGTGTATATAGCTGGAATAAAGAAAGAATCCGTATATCAGAAAATCGACTCCACACTGCTTGCGGCAGCCGCTGCCTCTAAGCCTAACCTGATGAACTATCACTTCAGCACAGCTCAGAAAGACCCGTCACCCGAACAGTATAAAAAACTGCTTCTGGCACAGGGCGAGGCGGCATCCATCAGCGGTGTAGAATTCATCTATTCCGCTATAAAAAAGGACGGCAGGTTCTACTTCACATCGGATTCCGCTTCGGAAGAGGATTTTAAGACCGGCGACATCAGCGAATACATGTCTGAGTATGAGGACGCCAGCCCCATGATGGATGAGGCGCTCTCCTCCTCACAGCCGCAATATGACGAATTCACAGACGAATGGGGCGCTCACCGCTCTATTTTCCTGCCTCTGGGCACCATAGGCGGACACCAGACCCTGATAGGTGTGGACTATCCCATGACCGAGCTGAAATCAGAGATCAGAAGGGCTGTCGCGGGAGCTCTGTGGAGAGGCGCTCTGCTGTTCATTCTCAGCACATCAGCGTTCGTGGTTCTTCTGAACCCCATAATATCTAACGCTCAGAAGCTGATAAGCAGACTGGAAAATATGACAAAAAGCGGTCTGGATCTCACATCCAGACTGGAGATATCATCCGGTGACGAGTTCGGGCGCATAGCCGACAAATTCAACCTGTTCGTGGAGACCACCAGATCTTCTCTATCCGACATCATGGCGCAGGTGGATATCATATCCCGCTCCGGATACACTCTGGAAAACAGCGTAAACGATATATCATCAGGCATCAGCACTCAGGCGCTGGAGGTGGAAGACCTGCGCATATCCATAGACGAAATGAACGGAAGCATCAGCCAGATAGCCGGAAACTCCGTGGAAACCTCACAGAAGGCTTCTGAAACGCTGAACATCACAAAAAACAGTAAATCATCTGTTCAGGTGACCATAGCCCAGATAGGCGAAATAGCGCAGAGTATCGAGCAGAACCTTCAGTTCATAGAAAGACTGCGCTCATCAGCTGACGCCATCGGCTCCATCAGCAGCGTGATCAATGACATAGCCGACCAGACGAACCTGCTGGCTCTTAACGCAGCCATAGAAGCCGCCAGAGCGGGAGAACACGGCAGAGGATTCGCCGTGGTGGCGGACGAGGTGCGTAAGCTGGCGGAAAAAACCCAGAACTCCACCAAAGAGATCTACAGCACAATCAACAGTCTTCAGTCTGAGATGCAGGGAATAGTTGAAAATTTTCACGAGACCACCCAGAAATCAGAGAAGGGAAAAGAGATAGCCGACATAATAGGCGTGAGCATAGACACCATCACGGAACACACCACAACCACGGCAGATATGATAACCCAGATAGCGGCGGCGGCGGAACAGCAGTCCTCCTCTACAAGCGTCATATCCGACAAAGTGAACAACATAAACGAAATTTCGCACAAGAACAGCGACGACCTGAACAACATCAGCAGTTCGGCGATAGAGCTGAACAACGTGGTGAACGAGCTGAAAAAAGCCGTATCGGTATTCAGAATATAAAAAAAGCGGGAGTTTTTCTCCCGCTTATCTTTTTATAAAGCGTTGTGCGGTCTTTTACCTTCAAACACCGTCAGCACGCTGTCGCAGCAGAGAGCGCCCATCGCCTTTCTGGTGTCTGTGGTTCCGCTGCCTATGTGGGGCAGAAGGGTCACGTTATCCAGAGCGAATAGTTTTTCCTCTATCTTTGGTTCATATTCGTATACGTCCAGCCCGGCGGCAAAAATCAGCTTCTGCTCCAGAGCGTCAGCAAGGTCTGATTCCTTTATTATCTCACCCCTGCCGATGTTCACCAGCACCGCTGTGCGTTTCATCTTTTTAAAAGAATCTATAGTGAATTTATGCTTCGTTCCCTCGTTGGCAGGTGCTGTTATGATCACAAAGTCGCTTTGGGCAACCATTTCATCGAAACCGGTCATCACCGCCCCTGTCAGAAGCTCCTGCTGAAACTTTCTGGTTCTGGCGTTATAGAGGATGTTCATGTTGAATCCTGAAGCCATCTTTGCCACCGCCTGACCTATCCTGCCGAAGCCGAATATGCCGATCGTCTTGCCGAAGAGGTCCACGCCCAGCATCATGTCGGATTTCCAGCCGTGGAATTTTCTGTCACGGGTGAATTTGTCTGACTCCACAACCCTTCTGGCTGACGCCATTATCAGCGAGAATCCCAGCTCCGCCGTCGCCTGTGTCAGCACGTCCGGAGTGTTGCACACTGTTATCCCCTGTTCTTTGGCATATGCCACGTCTATATTGTTATAGCCCACCGCATAGTTGGCTATCACTTTCAGTTTTCCGCACTGTTTTATCACGTCTGCGGTGATCTTATCTGACAGCATGGATATGACAGCGTCACAGTCTTTCATCCGGCTGATAAGTTCATCCGGAGACAGAGATTTGTCAGTGTCGTTATAGTCGATCTCATGTCCTTTCAGATGTTCTTTAACATCATATGGAAGTCTGGCAGTAATCAATATTTTCATAGTCCACCTCTATGGATATATAATCCCTTAAAAATTGATTATCAACTTGAAAAATCGGCTGATAAAGTACATAATGTTGGTTCTATTTTATACGCAGAGGTACGAAAGTGTCAGAAACTGTCTCAAAACAGGATGTAATGCACATCGCCACCCTCGCCAGACTTCAGTTTGACGATGAAACGGCGGAAAGATTCAAAAACGACCTGAATAATATTCTCGGATATATCGATAAGCTGAACGAGCTGAACACAGACAACATAGAGCCCACATCCCACGCTCTGGACGTTTATACTGTTACCAGACCGGATAAAGCGGCCGCCTCGCTGTCCAATGAGGACGCTCTGAAAAACTCCGCAAGCACAGAGAACGGATGTTTCCGTGTGCCCAAAGTGATAGAGTAAGGGGGCGATAATGCTGGGAAAAAATCTGAAACAACTCTCCGAGGCTCTCAATAAAAAAGAGATTTCATCCGCCGAGCTGACACAGTTTTATCTGGACAGGATAGCGAAATATGACGGCGAGATACGCGCCTATAACTATGTGAACCCTAACGTTCTGGATCAGGCTAAGGCCGTGGACGCCAAAAGGGCAAAGGGCGAGGCACTGCCCGCCTACGCCGGCATCCCCATGGCTCTGAAAGACCTGATAATACAAAAAGATATGCCGGCAACCTGTTCATCCAGGATTCTGGAAGGATTCGTCCCTCCTTTTCAGGGAACAGCGGCAGGACTGCTGGAGGACGCAGGTTTTCTGTGTCTGGGCAAGCTGAGCATGGACGAGTTCGCCATGGGCTCATCCAACGAGACAGCCTATTATAAACAAACCAGAAACCCCTGGGACACCGCAAAAGTTCCCGGCGGTTCGTCAGGCGGTTCAGCGGCATCAGTGGCCGCAGGGCTCACCACATTCGCTCTGGGAAGCGACACGGGCGGTTCTATCAGACAGCCCGCCTCTCTCTGCGGTATAGTCGGCATGAAGCCCACATACGGCAGGGTATCCCGTTTCGGGCTTATCGCTTTCGCATCATCTCTTGACCAGATAGGACCTATGACATCATCCATCTATGACAACGCCGCTGTGCTTTCCGTCATAGGCAGATATGATAAAAAAGATTCCACATGTTTCAACACTCCGGAAGCAGACTATACAAAATACCTCACAGGTGATGTGAAGGGGATGAAGATAGGCGTTCCGAAGGAATATTTCGCTGAAGGTATCACACAGGAAGTAAGAGACGCTGTAAACGGCGCTATCAAAGCCTATGAGGCTATGGGATGCGAGATAGTGGAGATAAGTATGCCCCACACAGAGTATGCCGTCGCCACCTATTACATCCTCGCCACAGCCGAAGCATCCAGCAACCTGGGACGATATGACGGCATCCGCTTCGGTTACAGAGCGGAAGCGGACAATCTGAAAGATATGTACTACAAGACCCGCTCAGAAGGATTCGGAGACGAAGTGAAACGCCGCATCATGCTCGGCACATATGTTCTGAGCGCAGGCTATTACGATGCTTACTACATAAAGGCGCAGAAGGTGAGAACCCTCATCAAGCAGGACTTTGTTCAGGCTTTTGAGAAGGTGGACGCCATAATATGCCCCACCTCCCCCACCACTGCTTTCAAAGCCGGCGAAAAGATGAACGATCCGCTCCAGATGTATCTGAGCGACATCAACACCATCTCGCTGAACCTCTACGGCGGATGCGGACTGTCCATGCCCTGCGGTTTCGACAAGGACGGCATGCCCATCGGCGTACAGCTTCTGGGAAAATATTTTGACGAAGGCAGGCTTTATAACCTCGCTTACGCATACGAACAACAGGCAAAACTGCCCGTTATGCCCGAAAAACTGAAATAGAGATTGCGACGCTTCGCTCGCAATGACAGAAATTAATGTAGGGCGGGGTTTTACACCCCGCCGAAATTAAAGGATATAGATGATGAGCTACGAACCAGTTATCGGACTTGAAGTCCACGTTCAGATGTCCACGGACAGCAAGATTTTCTGCACCTGCTCAAATAAATTCGGCTCAGACCCGAACACGAACGTATGCCCCGTGTGCCTCGGCATGCCAGGTGTTCTGCCCGTTCTAAACGAGAAGGTGGTGGATTTCACAGTGAAGGCCGGTCTGGCGCTGAACTGCCAGATCCGCAACAAGAGCGTTTTTGCCAGAAAAAACTATTTTTATCCCGACCTGCCCAAGGCATATCAGATATCACAGTATGAACTGCCCATCTGCGAGCACGGTCACATAGACATCGAGCTGGAAGACGGCACCACCAAACGTATCGGCATCACCCGCATCCACATAGAGGAGGACGCAGGCAAGCTGAACCACGAAGCGGATGCCAGCCTCGTTGACCTGAACCGTACCGGAACACCTCTGATGGAGATAGTTTCCGAACCGGACCTCAGAAGCGCCGAGGAAGCCAAAGCATATCTGCAAAAGCTGAAAACCATTCTGGAATATGTGGAAGTATCCGACTGCAACATGGAGGAAGGCTCCATGAGATGCGACGCTAACGTGTCTATCCGCCCAGACTCCAACGCCCCGTTCGGCACCAGAGCCGAGATCAAGAACGTAAACTCTTTCAGAAACGTGGAAAGAGCTATCAAATATGAGCAGAAAAGACAGGAAAAGGTACTGAAAGAAGGCGGAAAGATAGTTCAGGAGACACGCCTCTTTAACGCCGACACTGGCGTCACAGCCAGCATGAGAGGAAAAGAGGATGCCCACGACTACAGATATTTTCCGGATCCCGACCTTGTGCCTGTGGTTCTGGAAAACAAATTCATCGATGATATAAAAGCATGGATGCCGGAACTACCCGACGCTAAAAGAGAGCGTTTTATGAAAGAATACGCCCTCTCCGCCATAGACGCTGAATTTCTGGTATCTGTGAAAGCCTACGCGGAATATTTTGAGAGCGCCGTGAAAGCCCATAACAATCCTAAAGGCATATGCAACTGGATAATGGGCGAGCTGATGCGCAGACTGAACGAAAAACAGTGCGCCATAAACGAGGCGGGCATTGCGCCGGAGAACCTCGCTGAAGTGGTGAAACTGATAGACGAAGGCAAGATCAGCGGAAATATCGCAAAACAGGTTTTTGACGAGTCAGCCGAAACAGGCAGAAAACCCGCCAACATAGTAGCCGAAAAAGGACTGGTGCAGAACAGCAACGAAGACGAGCTGGAAGCCATAGTCAAACAGGTTCTGGAAGCAAACCCCGCAGAAGCGGAAAGATATAAGAACGGAGAGCAGAAACTTCAGGGATTCTTTATGGGTCAGATCATGAAAGCGTCCAAAGGCAAGGCCAACCCCGGCGTTGTAGCGCCCCTGCTCAAAAAACTGACAAGCTAATTAGCATATTTTCGAGGTTATGACATGCTGGAAAAAATAGACCACATCGGCGTTGCCGTAAACAGTCTGGAAGAGGCTGTGAAATTCTATACAACTATGGGCATAAAACCCCATCACTTCGAGGAAGTGGAAAGCCAGAAGGTTAAAGTCGCCTTTATCAAAGTCGGCGAAAGCAACATAGAGCTGCTGGAACCCACCAGCCCCGAAAGCCCCATAGCCAAATATATTGAGAAAAAGGGCGAAGGAATACACCACATAGCCTATGCCGTAGCGAACATCGATAAGGCGCTGAAAAAGCTGAAAGAAGACGGCGCAAAGCTCATCAACGAAGAGCCCATGGACGGCGCGCATGGAAAGAAGGTGGCATTCGTTCACCCGAAATCAGTGAACGGCGTGCTGACAGAGCTCTGCATGGATGCCTGCTGCGATTGCGAACATTAAAAAATATAAGGCGGTCAAATGACCGCCTTTTTTATTATATCTGCCTGAGTATACTTTGATTAATTCCCCGATGGGGATGAAGGACCTTTAAGCTCATACTGCATAAAGGCCAAGTCAAGCCAACGCCCGAACTTGTAGCCAGCCTTTTTGATTACGCCAGAGTGGGTGAAACCGAGCTTTTTATGCAGTAAAATACTCGCTTCGTTGTCTGCGTCTATTCCTGCCACCATAGTGGCAAGTCCGCTGTTTTCCGCAATCTCAATTAGTTTTCTGATGAGTTTGGACGCTATGCCACGCCCTCTGAAATCTTTATGAACATAAACAGAATGTTCCACAGTGTATTTATAAGCGGGGAAAGCCCTGAAAGTGCCGTATGCGGCGAAACCTGCCGCAACTCCGTCAATTTCATAAACCAATACAGGAAAACCGTCATCCAGCTTTTTGTTAAACCATGCGGTTCTGTCTTCAAGACTTACAGGCTTGTAGGCATAGATTGCGGTGGTATTCAGTATTGCGTCGTTAAAAATCTCCAGAATCGCCGGAATATCTTTTAACTCCGCATTTCTGATCATACGAAAAAATCCAGTGACGGAACTTTTTTGATGCGCCCTATCCTGGCGGCGTAGCTGAAATATTTCAGAAGCCCCTGAATATGAGCGTCTGTGAGGTCATAATTGATGATCTCCCAGTAATCTATGATCTGTTTGGTGGTGAGCCCCTTCATCTGATAATGATCGATCAGAGCGGCAAGGTTGGTCTTGCTGTCCTTTTTTATCATATCCAGCGTTCTGGTAAATTCCAGAACCTCGTCTCTGTCTCTGTCCGCCTTCTCCTTGCGGATGATCCACAGGGCAAAAACGAACGGCAGTCCGGTGAACTCATTCCACAGAGTACCCAGATCATAAATATATTTTGACTTATCATTGTAATAGCCGAAAAGCGCCGTATCGCCTATGTATACCTTCGCTTTGGCGTTCGGGTTGTCCTTAGTAAAATTAGGAGTGATGCCGTATCTCTCGCGCATGAGGATCTCGAAAAGGACTATGGACGTGCCGGACTCGGATGTCAGATACACTTCCTCGCCTCCCAGCTCCTCTATCGGCACGTCTGAAAACAGCAGAACACTCTGCACCTCGTGTATGCCGCTAATGGATATATTAGGAATTATATAATAGTTTTCGGGGTTTCTGGCGTATTCTATACAGCTGCACGGCGACAGGTCTATGGCACCCTCACGGATGGCGGTGTTCAGGTATGACGGCACACCCTTCACCAGATTGAACCCGTCCAGCTTCTGAAGATGATGAAAAATCGGATATACGTTGGCGTAATCTATCTGACCTACATTAAGCATAAATCTCTCCGGTGTCCGCCCCGCCCCACTCTGCGTCCAGCCCGTCGAAATCACGTCTGCGGAGGATGTCGTATCCCACCAGAGCGGCGGCATTGGACAGGTTCAGGCTTCTGACCTTTCCCGTGGTGGGGATGCGGTACAGAAAATCCCGGTATTTTTCAGAAACCCACTCAGGAAGCCCGCTGGTCTCCCTGCCGAATATCAGCATCAGGTCTCTGTTCTCGTGCGGTATGGCGGTATAGTTGTTTCTTCCGAATTTGGATAAAAAGGCGTATGGAAATCTTTCCATCGGATATTTTATGAAAAATTCGTCCAGGGTATCAATGACCTCTAGGTCAACATTTTTCCAGTAATCGAGTCCGGCTCTTTTCACAGCCTTGTCGTCTATGGAGAAGCCAAGCTGACCCACCAGTATCAGCCGGCTGTCTGTAGCCACGCTGAAACGACCTATGTTGCCTGTATTCTGCGGGATTTCCGGCTCGAATAGGACAATATTCAGACCTGTCCGGCTCATGTCAGTCTGCGGGGATCTCTACTTTGTCGCATCCGCCCCAGATGGACTCGAGATTATAGTACATGCGCTCATCTTTGCACATCAGATGCACCATCACCTCGCCGAAATCAAGGCATATCCAGCGAGAGCGTCCCTGTCCTTCCACAGCGAAAGGACGTGTGCCTTTCTCTTTCATTCTGTCCAGAATGTATTCAGCGATAGCGTTGACGTGGGGCTCGGATGTCGCAGTACCTATAACTATATAATCGGTCACGCTGCTTTTGGGTCCTACATGAAAGCAGACTATGTCCTCTGTTTTTCTCTCTATCATCTCTTTCAGTATATTTTCAAGAAGTTCAATCATTTATCTCCCCTATAGAGTCGGTTTTGTTCAATGTATTCATAAACACCGTCCGGCAGATTTGCCTTCCGGTAGCTCTCTTCCACTATATCCCTGATCTCAGTGCTGGATATATCCACTTCGCTCATTTTGTGCAGGATTATCCTGCCGCTCTTTTCGTCATGAAACTCATCCACGGAAACCACTTTTTCAAGGAGCTCCTGCGGAATGGTCTTCAGCAGATCATCGAAGCTCATCATCGACCTGCTGACCACGACAAAGTTAGCGTAGTCAAAGAGCTTCATATAATCATACCATTTGCTGATGGTAGCGAAAATATCAGTTCCGCACGCAAAAAACAGCTCATCGTCAGGAAATTGCTCCCTGAAATGTCTCAGAGTCTTAAGAGTATATGATGTGCCATCGGCGTTTATCTCGAAATCCGACACCACAAATTTGCTGCCCATCCTGTCGGCGACCAGCTCTGTCATCTTCAGCCGGAGCTCAGGACCTATGATCCCCTCTTTCTTATGCGGAGGCACCTTGGACGGGATCAGATACACGGTATCCAGATTCAGCCCTTCAGCGACACTCTCCGCCAGAGCGACATGACCTATGTGTATGGGGTTGAAAGTCCCCCCGAAAAGTCCTATGCGCACCTTATTTTATCTGCCCGTGACCATATATTCTGTACTTGGTGGTGGTCAGATCGTCAGCGCCCATCGGTCCTCTGCAGTGCAGTTTCTGCGTGCTGATACCGATCTCGGCTCCGAGCCCGAACTCCCCTCCGTCTGTCCAGCGTGTAGATGCGTTAACATAAACTGCGGCGGCATCCACTCTGTCCAGAAATCTTTCGCTGTTGGTATAGCTTTCGGTCACGATGCTCTCTGAGTGCTGAGAACCGTATCTGTTTATATGCGCCACCGCTTCGTCCACATCTTTAACTATCTTGACGGAAAGGATGTAGTCCAGATATTCTGTCGCCCAGTCTTCGTCTGTGGCGGGTACGCATTTTATTATCTTCTGAGTCTTTTCGCATCCGCGAATCTCTACATTATATTCAGCATAGGCCGTTTCCAGCTTTTTCAGAACTGTTCCGGCGATCTTTTCGTTCACCAGCAGGGTTTCCATGGCGTTGCACACGCCTACTCTCTGGCATTTCGCGTTAACGGCTATGGCTACCGCCATATCCATATCGGCAAACTCGTCTATGTAGACATGACAGACGCCGGCGTCGTGCTTAACCAGCGGGATGAGCGAGTGTTCCGTGCAGAACTTTATCAGCGAATCCCCGCCTCTGGGTATCATTATGTCGATATATTCCTTAGCCTTCAGCATCTCCATCACCAGAGCACGGTCTGTGTCCTCTATGATGTTAACGAACGCCTCGGGAAGACCTGATCCTTTCAGAGCCTCTTTAATCACTCTGCCGAGACAGATGTTTGAGTGAATCGCCTCTTTTCCGCCCTTCAGTATGGACACGTTGCCTGACTTCAGGCAGAGAGCGGCGGCGTCTATGGTGACGTTGGGGCGGGCCTCAAATATGATACCCACTACGCCGAGCGGAACTTTCACCTTGGTGATGTAGAGCCCGTTGGGGCGCTTGTATCCGTCCACGATCTTGCCCACCGGGTCTGTCTGGGCTATGATCTCATGCACGGCTGTTATCATGCCGTCGATACGTTTATCATCCAGCATGATGCGGTCTATTATTCCCTGAGAAATGCCTCTCTCTCTGGCATATGCCACATCTTTAGCATTCTCGGTCTTTATAAGCTGACGGTTTTTATCCAGCAGTTCGGCAATTTTTGCCAGAGCTTTATCCTTAACAGATGAATTGATGTTCATAAGTTCATATGACGCTTCTCTGGCCGCTTTGAACATATTTTCCAGCATATCTCAGTCTCCGGTGACAGCAGTAATGACCAGATCGTCCCTGTGGATGATCTCGTCAGTAAACTTATAACCTAAAATATCAAATATGTCAGAGGTTTTTTTACCTTTTATCTTTTCCGCGTCTTCGCTGGTGTATCTCACCTTGCCTCTGGCTATCTCTTTTCCGTCCGGATCATACACGGCGACCACATCGCCTATCTCGAAATTTCCTTCTATATCAGTGATTCCAGAGGGCAGAAGCGACTTTTTCTTATGGATCAGAGCGTTCACGGCTCCGCTGTCCAGATGTATAGCGCCCATAACTCCGGCAGCGTATGCTATCCAGTGTTTTTTTCTGTTAAACGGGTCTTCGATGTGACTGAAAAATGTTCCCACATCCTCACCGTTAAGGAAAGCCTCCATGGTCTCCGGGTTCCGTCCGTTGATAATGCCCACATAGCATCCTGCGTCCAGAGCCTTGGAAGCTGCCTCCAACTTGGACTTCATGCCTCCGGTGCCTACACCGGAAACTGAGCAGCCGGCCATATTGAACAGCTCTTCATTTATATATTTAACTTCTCCTATACGTCTTGCATTGCTGTTCTGCGAAGGGTCGCTGTCATACAGCCCGTCCACGTCGGAAAGTATCAGCAGCATGTCAGCGCCTATGAGACCGCCCACCAGAGCGGACAGGTTGTCGTTGTCGCTGAAATTTTCTATATATTTCAGCTCTTCTATCACCACGGAGTCGTTCTCATTTATAATAGGCACCACGCCCATCTCCAGCAGGCGCCTGATGGTGTATCTGGCGTTAAGGTATCTGCGGCGGTTGGCGAAGTCATCTTTTGTGATCAGAATCTGAGCCGGAATAACGCTGTATTTCTCGAATTCTTTATCATAATACCATATCAGTCTGGCCTGTCCCACAGCGGCGCACGCCTGACGGTCAATGATATTCTGAGGGCGGGAGTCATATCCCAATATCTTAAAACCAGCGCCCACAGCGCCTGAAGATACTATTACGATGTTGCTGATGTTTTTCTTGATAGCACAGATCTTTTCAACGAAAGACGAGAGGAATTCGAGGTTAACCCCTTTATCCTTCTGAGTAAGGATGTTACTTCCGACCTTTACAACAAGTGTGTTTATGTGGGGTAATTTTCTCATTTTATTAAAAAAAAATGGCAGGGGTAGAAGGACTCGAACCCTCAATACACTGGACCAAAACCAGTTGCCTTACCAATTTGGCTATACCCCTGCAAAGCAGAACGGGATTATTATGGAAAACAGGTAACATGTCAAGCATTTTTTTACATTTTTTTTAAGGTTATTTCCAGTCAATAAATATTGTTGCAATACATAATTTTGAGAGGTATATTGACACTAATAGCATCTTATTAATATGATTTAGAGGAGACAAGATGAAGGTTACCAGAGCTAGCGATTATGCCATCAGAGCGTTGATTCATATGGCACATAAACCTAACGGCACCACGTTTATGCGTTCCGAGCTGGCACAGGAGTGTGAAATCCCGGACAGCTTTCTTGGCAAGATCCTGCAAAACTTAGCCAAGTCAGAAATCCTTACTTCTGAGCGCGGAAAGAAAGGCGGTTTTAAGATATCAAAAGATATCTCCACCATCACTGTATATGACATCATCACCGCTATTGAGGGCGAGCTGAGTCTTAACAAATGTATTTTCGACGAAGAGTTCTGCAATCTGATGCATTCATGCACAGCTCATGTTATGTGGGCGGATATTCAGGATAAACTTGTCGGAATGCTCAAAAGTTATTCACTTGCAAATTTGGCTGAAAAATACTGAAAGGTTTTTACGTTAAAAGCCTGTACGCCACAGGCAGTTCCCACTAAACTCACCATCGGTTAAATTTTAAGCCAGGTACTATACAGAACAACTGTTCTATTTTTACTGACGCGAATTTCTTTTTAATTACAGATGGTTAGCGGAACATCAATGAGTTACGTGATTTAAAGTTTATTACAATTCAGACTTTACAAACTCATTTGTTGCATATAACATTACAAAATTAATTCACAATTTTCGGAGGATATATGAGTGCTAAGGAGATCGAGAAATTGCTTTCTCGTGAGCCGGAATTAAGCTCCAACGCTATCACCGTTCTGGAAAAAAGATACCTCAAAAAAGACAACGACGGCAAACCCATAGAAAAACCTATAGACATGTTCCGCAGGGTTGCCCTTAACATAGCAGAAGCTGACAGACTGTACGATAAGAACGCTGATGTTCTGGCAACGGCCAAAACTTTCTACGATCAGATGGTCACTCTGAGATTCCTCCCCAACTCTCCCACACTGATGAACGCCGGACGTGAGCTCCAGCAGCTCGCCGCTTGCTTTGTTCTGCCGGTGGAAGATTCTCTGGAAGGTATTTTCGAAGCGGTGAAAAACACCGCCCTCATACATAAATCAGGCGGCGGAACCGGATTCTCCTTTTCCCGTCTGCGTCCCAAAGATGACGTGGTAAAAACAACCAAAGGCGTGTCCAGCGGTCCTGTATCCTTCATGACTGTTTTTGACGCAGCCACAGAGACCATTAAACAGGGCGGAACCAGACGGGGAGCCAACATGGGTATCCTGCGTGTGGATCACCCGGATATCATGGATTTCATCTATGCGAAAGAGGACAAATCCAAGCTCACCAACTTTAACGTGTCAGTGGGCATAACAGAGAAATTTATGCAGGCCGTTCTGGCGGACGGCGAATATGAGCTGATAAACCCTAAAACAAAAAAACCTACCGGAAAGAAGAAGGCCAAAGATGTCTTTGACAAGATGGTTCAGCTGGCATGGGAAGGCGGAGACCCCGGCATCGTTTATCTGGACAGGATCAACGCCGAGAACCCCACTCCCAAAGAGGGCGAGATGGAGAGCACAAACCCCTGCGGTGAACAGCCTCTTCTGCCCTATGAATCATGCAACCTCGGCTCTATCAACCTCGGAAAATACGTTAAAGAGGGCAAGATAGACTGGAAAGAACTGGAAAACACTATAACTGTCGCTGTTCATTTTCTCGATAACGTTATCGATATGAACAAATATCCCATCCCCGAAATAGACCGCCAGACAAAGAGAAACCGTAAGATCGGTCTGGGTCTGATGGGCTGGGCGGACATGCTGGCTCTCATGGCTGTTCCCTATAACACAGAGGAAGCCACCAAGCTGGCGGAAGACGTGATGCAGTTCATCCGCGACACAGGACGCAAAAAATCAGCCGAACTGGCACAGATCAGAGGCGATTTCCCCACTTTCAAGGATTCCATATTCCCGGGACTGGGATTCAAAAATATGCGCAACGCAACGATAACAACCGTTGCCCCCACAGGAACAATCTCCATCATCGGCGGATGTTCCAGCGGTATCGAGCCTTTCTTCGCCATCGCTTTCTACAGACAGGTTATGGACAACAACAAGCTGGTTGAGGTCAGCCCCGTCTTTAAAGAAATAGCAAAAAAAGAGGGCTTTCTCTCTCCCGAGCTTCTGGAACAAGTTGCCGAAACAGGACATGTGCACGGTGTCGATTCTGTGCCTGAAAAATGGCAGAACGCCTTCGTCACAGCCCACGACATCACACCCTTCTGGCACACCAGAATGCAGGCGGCATTCCAGAAATTCACAGACAATGCCGTGAGCAAGACAGTTAACTTCCCCAACGAGGCTACTATAGACGATGTGCGCAAGACATATCTGCTGTCATACAACCTCGGATGTAAAGGAACCACAATATACAGAGACGGAAGCCGTACAGGTCAGGTTCTGAATGTGGGTACAAAGGACAAAGAGGCTGAAAAGACAATGTCTCAGGAGCCTTGCGTTTTCACACCCAGACCCAGACCGAAAGTTCTCATCGGACAGACAGTGGAGATGATGACAGGCTGCGGCAAACTTTATGTAACAATAAATCAGGACGAGACCGGAAAACCTTTCGAAGTATTCACTTCAATGGGTAAAGCCGGCGGATGCGCCCAAAGCCAGTGTGAGGCCATCGGACGTCTGATATCCATAGACCTTAGAAGCGGCGGCGATCTGGACCGTATAATCAAACAGCTCAAAGGCATCAGCTGTCACATGAGATACGGATTTGGTCCCAACACCGTGCTGAGCTGTTCCGATGCCGTCGGAAAAGCTCTGGAACAGGCTTGTAACGCTCAGACCGAAATAAAAGTGAGCGGAAAAAAGGACGACAGCATCACCGTTGACAAACTGCTGGAATCCTCCGACCACGGCGAGCACATAGTGAAAAACGGAGCATGTCCGGACTGCGGCGGTCCCGTGGAACACGTTGAAGGATGCGATATCTGCTATTCATGCGGATATTCACACTGCTCTTAATAAAACCATTAACCGGGGCAGACAGCAATGTCTGCCCTTTTTGTTTCTAAGGTAAAAATATGGGATATGACATAGATATACTTATACCCGCCTATAAGCCTCAGTTCTTCCGTCAGTGTCTGGAGAGCGCGGTAGCTCAGATCGAGGCTGATAATATCATCATCAGCGATGACTGCCCCACAGACGAAATATATGACATCGTAAAATCATTCACTGACAAAAGAATACAATATCACAGAAACAGACCCGGGCTCGGGCTTCTGAATAATCACCTGAATCTGATAACGCTTTCAAACGCAAAATGGCTGAAATTTCTGGACGATGACGACTACCTCACAGACAACTGTCTGAAGGAGCTGAAAGCCGCAGCGGACAGCTCGGACGACACAGTGCTGGCCTTCTGCGATATGAAGAACATCACCCCTGACGGACAGATAAAGCCTTCCTACTCAGACTTCGCAGACATAATGACAGGGGAGGAATACCTCTTCAGACATTATCTGAAAGCCCCCATAACCGTATTCACAAAAATGCTGATAAGAAGCGATCTCATGCTAGATATCGCCGCACACATTGACCTGCCTGTTAATATGATAAGCCTGGACGAGCTGACCGGGCTGATGGCGGTACAGTCCGGCAGTCTGGCATACACTGACAAAACCTGCGTTTATCACAGGCTGAATCCGGAAGGGTTTTCAAAAGCCGTGGATGCCGACCTGCTGTATGATGACACCAGCTACATCACCCTGCCCTTCATGACCATGACGGACGCTTTCCCTCACAGAAAAGCGGAAGTGGAATCACTCTATCAGATCATGCTGAAAAAGAATTTCAGAGGGTCATACATAAAACTGCTGGACAGAAACGGAAAAAAGGATTTTTATGATTTCTTTAAAAGGTGCAGATATATATCCGCTCCGGCGGCTTATATGGCGCTGTTTAACTCCCGCACGGTAAAAAAACTGATTAAAAACATCTTTCGCTGATAATTACCTACCAGAAATGGTATATTATAAAGGTGACATGAGATGAGTTTTTTTTAAATTCGGGCTAATCCTCCGGGAAATGTATCCGATCTATTGTCATATACTTACAGAGGTGCGTTATGAAACCATCTATGGAATTTATGAATAATGTCTACTCTGTGCTGGGACACATAAACGAAAACATAGAACAGACAAAGGTATCTATTCTTCTGGAAAAAAAGGTTAAGTCGGACGGCGAAACCTATAACCTTCTTCTGAAAGGAGAAAAAGACTGTGACGTCTTCACCCTCGCCAGCGAGCTGACAGACGAACAGCTCAAATGGTATGTTTTCGGTCTCGGCGACGGAATGGGACTTAAGCCTGAAATACTTGAGATAGCATAATACAGGGCAGGGTCGCTTGCCCTCTTTTCTTTTCTGTTGACCTTATCATCCTTAAACTGTAATTTTATCCTAACAGTCTTTCTGACGTGAGTTTTAATATTGAAAATATATCTATTTATAAAATATCTGGCACAATACGGCGGAGCAGAGCGGATATGCTATCGTTTTGCCGAATTCCTGAAAAACAGCGGACATGACGTCACAGTCATCTGCGGAAAGAACAAGCTGAAAACCGGATGCCCGTTCCCTTTTCACGAGCTGGGCATAGGCAGGAGCAGATACGCCAGAGCTAACGATTTCTTTAAAAAAGCGTCAGAATTCGCCGGAGATCTGGACGGAGTGATCTTCAGCTTCGAAAAGATGGAGAATGCGCACATCATCCGCCCTGGAGGCGGAGTTCACACCATTTTCATGAAAAAATCCATGCTGGGCATGACACCTCTTCAGAAACTGAAAAAAAACATCAAGCGTGCTCTCGATCCGGTGAACAGGCTGAACCCTGTACTGGAACATAAGACCTTCTCATCAGAAAAACTGAAAATAATAATAGCGATCTCGCAACAGCTTGCAGACGAAATAGCTGTCACCTATCCCTATGCCGCCTCAAAAATCAGAGTGATTCACAACGGTGTGAGAAAACAGGTATTCTCACCGGAAAGGCGAGCTCAGCTCAGAACCAGAACAGACTCAGACATTGTGATAGGTTTTGCCTCCACCAACTTTCAGCTGAAAGGTCTGGCGCCGCTCATAGGCTCGCTGGCTCTTCTGCCGGAAAATTTCAGGCTGGCAGCCGCCGGAGACAGAAACCCTGAAAAATACCTTTCTCTGGCAAAAAAACTGGGAGTGGACGGCAGAATAAAATTTCTGGGCAAAGTTACGGAAATGGACAGATTCTATGCCGATACAGACGTGTTCTGTCTGCCTACCTTCTTCGACACCTTCGGCAACGTGGTTTCCGAAGCGCTGGCAATGGGAATCCCCTGCTGTGTGTCAAAATACGCCGGAAGCAGCGAGCTGATAGACGAAGGCGTGAACGGCAGCGTTATAAAAGATATAACCCCTGAAAACATTGCCTCATCTCTGAGAGCTTCGGCAGAGCTGAAAGACTTTCCCGACCCAACACAGGACGATGATGAAATATTTGAAAATTATCTGGAAATATGCAGAACGGTGATATCATGAAATTCCTCATTATCCAGCTCTATCAGACAGGCGATGTGGTTCTGACAACTCACATACCCAGAGAGCTTAAAAAACTCTATCCCGACGCACAGGTTGATTTTCTGACTTTTCCTGTCAACCGTCAGCTTTTGGAAAACAATCCCTTCATCACGGATATTCTCACCACCAGCAAGAAGGACGGGATAAAGGGACTGATAAAAACAATCAGGCAGATAAGAAAAAACAGATACGACGCTGTGCTGGATCTGCACAACAACCCCAGATCCGGCTACTGCACCCTGTTCAGCGGAGCGAAATACCGTGTTGGATACGGCAGCACCTCCAGAAAATTCTTCTATAACACCCTGCCGAAAAGGCTCTCTGGCTCAGCAGGAGAGATAAAACTATCGCTGATACAGCCGTTCGACAAAAATTTTGATATATCAAAATATTACACCAAACCGGAGATACATCCCGCTCCCGAATATTTTCAGGCGGCGGACGAAGTGCTGAAAAATTACGGTATTTCCGATACTGATTTTCTGGTTACCCTGTCGCCCACGCACAAGAGGGCCACCAGACGGTGGACAGCCCGTCATTTTCTGGATACGGCGAAATATCTGACCCAAGCGCACAGAGCGAAAATAGTTATAACCTACGGACCGGGTGAAGAGGACTATATTCACGAGCATTTCTCTGATCTTCCGGAGAACGTTTACCTGATGCCGCCTATGCCTATGGGCGCTTTCGCCGCCCTCATCGGCAGGGCGAAACTGCACATAGGCAACGACTCCGCCCCCCACCACATAGCCACGGCGCAGAATGTGCCTACATTCATAATAATAGGCTCAACCAGCGCCGGATGGGTGTATAACTCGCCTCAGCACACCTGGGCATCGCTCGGAATGGAATGTCAGCCATGCAAAAAGGCGGAATGTAAAATTTCACCGGATATTCCCTGTATGTCCGGACTCACTTTTGATAAGATAAAAGATAAACTGGAGAATTTCATACAACATGCAGTCAAAAAATAAATCTATCCCTGTTCTCTGCTACCACAAAGTTTCCTACAATGACGGCATCACGCCGGACAGGTTCGAGGAACACCTTAAATACCTGAAAGACAACAACTACTCTGTAATTTCCGCGCGCATGCTTGTGGATTTTATGAAAAACGGAGCGGAAGTGCCTGAGAAACCCGTGGTGCTGACATTTGACGACTGCTTTCTGGACAACTGGGTATACGCCATGCCTATGCTGGAGAAATACGGCTGGAGAGGCGTATTCTTCTGTATAACGGACTTTACAGGCAAAGGCGACCCAAGACCTCAGATGGGCTCAGAAAACCTGCCGGAGATCAAGCCAGCCACCGAGAGCTATATAGAGGCCATCAGCGGAGACAAGACCCAGTTTCTGAACGAAGCCGAGCTGAAAGAGGCGCACAGAAAAGGACACGAGATATACAGCCATACCTGCACCCACATGATGACATTCCGCAATATCAAAAGCCGCGGGGCATATCCCAAGAAATATCACTGGGGCATGGCGTGGATATACGGCGGAATGCACGATGGCGACATACTCTATCAGAAAGCCTCCGCCTATGCCTTTGACGGCGTAAAGCCGGACGGGGACGGTTTTAGTGCCAGAACCACAAAAGAACGCTACGACTTCTGCCTGGATGAATATAAACGAAGCCGCAAATATCTGGAAGACCTTCTGGGCGTGAACGATCTGGACATGTTCTGCCATCCCTGGGGAGATTTCGACGATGTGAACACTCAGGCGCTCAGAGATGCCGGCTACACCGCGGCTTTCACTCTGGAGCGTTTTTCCAACTGTGTCGGCGAAGACCCGATGTATATCAACAGAATAGGCGTTGGTTTCAAAACAGAGGTGAAGTGGCTCAAAAGCAAGCTGAACATCTACAGCAACAGACTAACGGCAAAGCTGTTTTTCAAGAAATTCACCAAAAAGGGCGAGATAAACAGAATCCTTTATATCACCGACTCCACAAAATTCTCCAGCGGCGGCATACGTCAGCTGATGTATAACCTCAGAGGACTTTCTGAAATGGGCTTCCGCCCTGTGCTCATATGCAAAAAAGACTCGGAGATAGCCGAAATGGGCGCTAAATACGCCGATGTGAGATACGCCGATTTCTCTTCCGTGTTCAGAGCGGCTGACGACGTGAAAAAAGTAATCAGCGAATTCAACCCAAACATAATACACACCTATCACAACAAGGCTCACAAAGCCGCCGTGATAGCTAAGATAAAATCCGGCACCAAAGCGAAGCTGTTTGTAAACAGAGGCGTTCTGGCGAAACCCGGCAACCTGCTCTACTACATCAACCCGTTCGTAAACGGGTTCACCGTTAACTCTAAAGAATGCGCAAAGGTTTTGGCGTCCAGATTTATAAACAAAAAAAAGATCAACCTCATCCATAACGGCATCGACACTTCCGTTTTCAACCCGAAAGCCGGAGCTGGAAAGACCCGTGTGGTCTACATAGGCAACGAAGCCCCTGTGAAGGGCTGCGACCTGTTCTATAAGGCAATATCCCAGGTGAATGACGTTGAGTTTCAGCCTGTGGTCATAGGGCTGGCAGAGGCATGGGAAAAGGACGGGATAATCTCCACCGGAAAACTGAGAGACGTACAGAATGAGCTGTTCGAGGGCGATATATTCGTTCTCAGCTCCCGCTCGGAGAGTTTTCCGAATGTTCTGCTGGAAGCGATGGCGTGCGGCATGGCGGCTGTCTGTTTCAACGTGGGAGCGGTTAGCGAGATAATAGAGGACGGCGTGAACGGTTACATAGTTCCTCAGGAAGACACCAAAGCGCTGGCGTCTAAAATAGAATATCTGCTGAAAAACCCCGAGATAAGATCCGAAATGGGCAAAAAAAACCGGCAGGATGTCACCCGCCGGTTCTCATATCATTCTAAGTGTATTAATCTGCTGAAACTTTACAGCGGGGAGACGTTCAGAAGTTTCTGAGTGTCTTTCACCATGCTGAATCTGCTGCTGCTGCCGTAGTTAAGATCTATTTTGGCTACATAGGGCTTCACAAACTCAGCAAAAGCTGTCCTCTCGCCTTTGGGCAGCTTCAGAGGGGGAGATGTGAAAGTCAGAGGATTAAGAAATCTGCTTCCCTGCTTGATACGGTAGTCAAGGTGCGGTCCGGAGGAAATTCCTGTTGAACCGACATAGCCTATCGTATCACCCTGAGATACCTTCGAACCCTTTCTTATCTTAGCGAATTTAGACAGGTGCAGATAGAGTGTCTCATATCCGTTGGCGTGTCTGATCTTCACATAGTTTCCGTTAAACTGATTATATTCCCTGTTCAGAACCACCCCGGATGCTGTGGCGTGTATGGGTGTGCCCACCGGAGCGGCATAGTCAACGCCGTGGTGAGGCAGATATTTGTTAAGCACGGGGTGCAGGCGTCTGCCTGTGTATGTTGAAGATATTCTGGAAAATTTCAGAGGGGCTTTCAGGAAGCCTCTTTTCAGAGATGTTCCGTCCGGTCTGAAATATCCTTTTGTGGTATCGGATTCATAATAGAGACCTCTGATGAGTTTCCCCTGATTTATGAAATCAGCTGCCAGAATTCTTCCATAGCCGATGAATTTGTCTTTAGCGAATTTTTTCTCCACCAGCATGGTGAAGGAATCGCCCTTGCGCAGAGCGTGAAAGAAATCTATCTCCCATTCATAGATATCAGCCAGAATGAACGCCAGCTCTGGGTTTTCTCCTGACGCTGTCACTGCCTCCGTCAGGCTGGAATTCACAACACCTGACACCACGGATGTAATGGTGTAGACCGGATGCTTTGTCACCTTCAGGGTGTAGGCGTCGTCACCAAGCAGATTGATGGAGATATCGGTCAGGCTGTTCGGCGACAGAGTGACTGAAGCGGGAGACATCTTAACGATGGTTCCGATCTTCAGCGTAAAATCCGGCAGAACTTTTTTCAGATCTTTTTCCAGATTGATTATTTTAGGAGCTGACAGCTTGTCGGAAAAAATAGAGAAAAGGCTTTCACCTGTCTGAACCTTATAGACCTCAGCATTGGCAAAAGCGGATGCGAATGAAAACAAAAGTATGATAACAAATATAAAAAGTTTAGGCGCCTGCTGCATTCTTCCTCCTCGTTCTGTACCAGAGGGTATATCCCCCAACCACAACCGCAAGTAAACACATAGTTATTATAGTAATCGGCCTTAAATTCGTTTTAATTAGTTCAATATTATTACCAACGATATATCCCATAACCGCCAGCACAACAACCCAGATGCCCGCGCCGAAAGAAGTGTAAAAAACAAACTTCCCCATGTTCATCCCGGCAAGCCCGGCAGGAAAAGAGATATATTGTCTCACCACAGGAATCAGCCTTCCGGCGAAAGTGGTTATCTCTCCGTGGTTATTGAAATATTTTTCCATTTTATCAAGTTTTTCAGGAGGCAGCAAAAAGTATTTGCCGTATTTCAGCAGAAGCCCTCTGCCCATGTAGACAGCCAGAGCGTAGTTGACCAGAGCGCCGATAACTGATCCGGCTATACCGCTGATCACCACCAGATATATGTTCATCTGCCCCTGAGCCGCCAGATATCCGGCAGGAGGAACGACAACTTCGCTGGGAAAAGGAACGAAAGAGCTCTCCAGAGCCATAAGGATAACTATCCCCGCATATCCCATTCCGTCAACGCTGTGCAGGATAAACTGCACGAAAGAATCAAGCATTCCTCATATCCTCTGTCATCTCCATCGCCTGTCTGAGAGCGGATTCAGTGGCGCTTCCGGCTATCATGCCCGCCAGAACCTCCATCCGCCTGCTCTCCTCTATTTCAGATATTTCAGTCTTAGCTATCTCATTATCCAGAGATTTAGTTATGTGAAAGTGTCTTGCTCCGGCGCATGCCACTACCGGCAGGTGTGTTATCACTATAACCTGTCTGGAATCCGCCACATGTTTCAGCTTCACAGCCACCTGACGGGCGGTCTTTCCGCTGATGCCGGTGTCTATCTCATCGAAAACCAGAGTATGCACTCTGTCTCTGGATGCGAACACCTCTTTCATCGCCAGCATCACACGGGATATCTCACCACCTGAAGCCACCTTCTGAATAGGTCCCGGCTCGAAACCGGGGTTGGTGCTGATATAAAACTCCGCTCTGATACCTGCGGACGCATCTATATCCCCTGTTTCTTCAAACACCACCTTAAAGACAGAGTTCTTAAGCTCAAGTTCACTCAATCCGGCAATTATTTTATCTTCTATGAAATTTGCTGTTTTTCTTCTCTCTGCGTTCAGCGTGTCGGCATTTTTCAGGGCGTCTTTCTTCAGGTTTTCCAGCTCTTTTTCCAATACGTCCAGATTACCCGATCCTGTCTCCATGTCGTCCAGCTTGGCTCTGATCTCCGCACCGTAAGCCGCCACGGAAGCCAGATCTCCGCCGTATTTCTTTATCAGGGTATTCAGTTTGTATTTTCTGTCGATGAGCCTGTTCAGCTCGTCCGGATCCATCTCGCTGCCGTCCGCCACAGACTCGATATTCGCCATGGTATCGTTCAGGGTGTATGTCATCTCCGCCAGGGTGTCCGCCGCCTTTGACAGAACCTCGCTGTATGATGATATACTGTTCAGGGCGGAAGCCGCAGAAGTGATCAGCTCATAGGCGTTCACCTCTCCGTCACGCAGAAGCCCCAGCGCGCGGGATGAATTGTCCAGTATCTTTTCCATATTGGACATGACGTTTATCCTGTCCTCTATGCGGATGTCCTCGTCCAGATCGATTCGCAGCGATTCTATCTCGGAGAGCTGAAATTCCAGCATATCCTTCTCCCGCATCACCTGCGCCCTGTCTTTCCTGATGGACTCGATACGGTTCACCATCGCCCTGTATGCCTCATATGAGGCGGCGTAGGCGTTTTTAACTTTATCCGGGATGAGCGAGTCAACGAATGTTATATGGGTGGCGCTGTCCAGCAGCATCTGGTGTTCGTGCTGTCCGTGGATATCGCAGAAGCTGTTTGTCAGCTCCTTCAGCTGTTCCACGGTCGCCATGCGCCCGTTCACGAATATTCTGTTTTTTCCGGTTTTGTCTATCTCACGGCGGATGATGATGCCGTCAGATGTTTCGAACTGCTCAGCCAGATCGTCGGATATGCCGTCCACGGCTGAAAACTCCGCCTCGACAACAATCTTTTTTTCCGGATCCCTGAACAGTGTGCGGTTGAATCTGGCTCCCAGAACGAGATTAAGAGCGCCGATAAAAACTGATTTTCCGGCTCCGGTCTCGCCGGTGATGATATTAAGCCCGTCAGCGAACTCAACGGAAACGCTCTCTATGACAGAAAGATTTTCCACACGGAGCATGCTCAGCACTGAACACCGCCCCAGCCGAGTTTTTCCCTGATGAGGGCATAGTAATTCTTGTCCTTAGGCACGATCAACTGTGTGCAGCTGCTCGCCTTTTTCACTGTGATGGTCTTTTCTGTGTCCAGCTGGTGAAAGATCTGTCCGTCATAGGTGATGGACACCCTTTCGCCGTCTGTGTTGATCCTGATCTCTATTTCGCTGTCATCAGAGATGACTATAGGTCTGTTGGAAAGCCCCTGAGGGCAGATTGGAGTTATTATCATACTTTCGAGACTGGGGTGGACTATGGGACCGCCCGCCGCCAGACTGTATGCGGTGGAGCCAGTGGGTGTCGCCACGATCAGCCCGTCCGCTCTGTATTCGTTCACCAGCATTCCGTTGATGTATAGCGACATTTCTATGATACGGGCAACGTCCGCCTTGTTTATGACGAGGTCGTTCAGAACGTCTATCTCCAGAACTTTTTCGTCATCTTCCAGCAGATGAGAGTGGAGCTTCATCCTGCGCTCCATGCGGTAGTCGCCGTCCAGAACGGATTTGATGGCAGCCACAGCGTCAGACGCTCTGGTCTCTGTCAGAAAGCCCAGCCTGCCCAGGTTGATACCCAGAATAGGCGTCTCTTTCTTGCCCAGAATACGCACGGCGGAGATCAGAGTGCCGTCGCCGCCCAGAACTATAATCAGGTCGGCCTTTTCTTTTATCTCTTCATCGCTGTTATATATATCAGAGCCGAGCGCCTCGGCGGTGCGCTTCTCTCTGAGGATCACTTTTCCGTGAGCCTCCAGAAAAGCCGTAATCTCCTCCAGCAGAGGACGAACCCTGTCACCGTGGGGCTTGGCAACTATAGCTATGTTCTTCATTAACCACCCTTTTGATGATATTTTCTATTTTATCATCAAAGACTACGTCATTGTATACAAAATACACGAGATATTCAATATTTCCTTTTGCGCCCCTGATAGGCGACACGCAGAGCCCACGCAGGGAAAAACCGCTTTCACTTCCGTATCCTATCACCTCTCGGATGACCCGCTCATGCACGCTTTTATCCGTCACGATGCCGCCTCTGCCCACTTCCTGCTTCATCGCCTCGAACTGGGGTTTGATGAGGAACACGGCCTCCGATCCCTCACGGGAAAACTGCACGCAGGCGGGAATTATCATCTTAAGCGATATGAACGACACATCGCAAACGAAGATATCAGCAAAAGAGCCTATCACATCGAAATCAATAGTGCGGAAATTGGTATTGTCCAGCACGGTCACACGTTCATCACGGGCAAGCCTGGGGTCGAGCTGTCCACGCCCGGTATCCACAGCGAACACGGATGACGCGCCGTTTGTCAGGGCGACATCGGTGAAACCTCCGGTGGAGGCGCCTATATCTATGACTGTTTTGTTTTGAAAATTAATATGAAATTCGCCGACAGCCTTTTCCAGCTTCAGCCCGCCCCGGCTGGCGTATTTGTTATGTGATTTCAGCCTCACCACGGCATCCGCAGACACCATGTCGCCCGCCTTGTCCACCCTGTGATCGTCCGCCACAACCAGCCCCGCCATGATGAAGCGTCTCGCCTCGTCTATGTCGCTGACCAGCTCCAGAGAGACCAGCAGGCTGTCAATGCGCTCTTTTTTTGGTGAAGACATCAGGAAAGTTTCTGAAAAATCGACCCGGCTATGCTCTCAGCGTCCAGACCTATCAGTTTTCTGAGCTGTTTCACATCGCCGTGTTCTATGAACAGATCGGGAAGCCCGAATTTGATTATTTTCGCGCAGACGCCGTGCTCCATCAGGATAGAGGATATCTCCTCACCGGCTCCGCCTTTTATACTGCCCTCCTCCACGGTAACCACCAGCCTTGCGCCTTTGGCGGCTTCGGCTATCACGTTATCGTTCAGAGGTTTTAAAAACCGCATATTCACCAGAGTGACACTGAGCCCGGCCTCTATGAGTTTGCTGTATGCCTTGTATGATTCCTCGAAAATGTGTCCGGCGGAGAACATCACCACGTCCTTTCCGCCGCCTATCAGCTCCGGTTCGCCTATAACCACAGGCTGTTCTGTGAGCTCAGGATAGTCTCCCGCCTCGCCTCTGGCATATCTGACAGCGCAGGGGGTCGTCATCCCTTCCGCCAGTTTCAGCATCTGCACCAGCTCATATCCGTCCTTGGGCAGCATCACCGTCAGATTGGGAATACAGCGCAGATATGACATATCGAAAGCGCCGTGGTGCGTCGGTCCGTCCGCTCCCACCAGCCCGCCTCTGTCCAGACAGAGTACCACGGGAAGGTTCTGAAGAGCGACATCATGTATTATCTGATCGTAAGCTCTCTGCATGAATGTGGAATACACAGCCACGAAAGGCTTGATCCCGCTGATCGCCATTCCGGCGGCGAATGTTACGGCGTGCTGTTCTGCTATACCGACGTCGAAAACTCTGTCGGGGAATTTCTCTTCCATCTGGTTGAGCCCTGTGCCGTCTTTCATAGCGGCGCTCACCGCTACTATCCGGCTGTTGTTCTCTGCCATCTCAGCCAGCGTCTCGCCGAAAATATCGGTATATGATTTTTTACCCGGCAGCTTCACAGAATTGCCAGTGGCAATATCGAACGAAGCCACTCCGTGGAATTTCGACGGGTCAAGCTCGGCAGGCTCATAGCCTTTGCCTTTTTTAGTCATCACATGCACCAGAACGGGTCCGTCCACATTGTGGGCATTCTCCAGCGCCTTAACCACGTCTTTTATCCTGTTGCCCTGAACAGGACCTATATATCTGAGCCCCAGCTCCTCGAAAAGGATACCGGGTGTAAAAAATCCTACCATGCCCTCTTCCATCTTTTTAGCGAGAGAGAGTATTTTATTTCCCAGAGGTTTTTCAGACAGATACGTCTGAACGTCTTTTCTCACACGGGTATAGAACTTGCCCGCCATCATATTGGACAGATAATGCGAAAAACCGCCCACGTTAGGGCTGATGGACATTTCGTTGTCGTTCAGCACAACTATCATATCCTTGTCCAGATGCCCGAGGTTGTTTAATCCCTCGAAAGCCATTCCCGCGGACATGGCGCCGTCGCCTATGACAGCGACCACCTTGCGTTTGCGCCCGATGATGTCGTCAGCCACACGGATCCCCAGACCTGCGGATATCGATGTGCTGGTGTGTCCCACGCCGAAAGCGTCAAAGGGAGACTCGGCGGGCTTGTTAAACCCGGATATTCCCTTGAACTGTCTCAGAGTACAGAATCTGTCTTTTCTATCGGTGAGTATCTTGTAGGCGTACGACTGGTGTCCCACGTCCCAGACTATACGGTCGAATTCCGGACGGAAAACCTTCAGAAGCCCGATAGTCAGCTCCACCACACCCAGACTGGGAGCGAGGTGTCCGCCTGTTTTCGAGCAGGTATCTATTATTCTCTGTCTGGTCTCCTGAGCCAGAGTCTCCAGACTCTCGTAGGTCAGGTCTTTTATATCGTCAGGGAGTTTTATTCCATCCAAAAAGCTCATATGATTAATTCTTTCTCTCTATTATAAACTTAGCAATCTCTCTGCACGGATCGGCCGTGTTGCCGTATACGGAGATGATCTCCATCGCCTCTTCAATCAGCAGTTCCGCCTTGCGGTGTGAGTCTTCAATACCATGAACAGCCGGATATGTCGCCTTGCCGTTGGCGGCGTCGCTTCCCACATCTTTGCCAAGCTCCTCCGTGGTGGAGGTGATATCCAGTATATCGTCAACTATCTGAAACGCAAGCCCTATGCGCATTCCGTATTCAAACAGCCGCTTTTTATCTTCTTCCGTTCCGTAGCCGAGGATAGCCCCCAGCTCACAGCAGTATGCCAGCAGACGGGATGTCTTGTTGGTGTGGATATAATCCACTGTCTGGGCGTTGAAAACGCCTGACTCCGCTTCCATATCGGCGAACTGTCCGCCAACCATGCCTCTGTCTCCTGAGGCGTCAGCCAGCTTATAGGCAGCCTCCAGCATCAGGGCGGCGTCCACATCGGGGTTGATGTCTCTGTTGCACATCACCTCGAACGCCTTGGTCAGAAGCCCGTCCCCAGCCAGAATGGCTGTCGCCTCACCATATACCTTGTGGTTGGTGGGTTTGCCCCTGCGGTAGTCGTCGTCGTCCATAGCTGGCAGATCATCGTGTATCAGGGAATAGGTGTGGAGCATCTCCACAGCGGCGGCGAAAGGAGTCACCTTATCGAAATAGCCCTCGAATATGCCGTATGAGGAATATATCAGCGCCGGACGGATGCGTTTTCCTCCGGCGAACAGGCTGTATCTCATGGCGTCTGTCAGCCCTTTTGTATGTGGGTTCGGACAGGTCATGTAGCTCTCGAAAAATTCCTCAACCTTAGCACCCCAGAAACCGAGGTAGCTTTTCATATTAAACTGGCTCATCAAATGGCTCCGTTTTTACATCGTCACCGTCCGCGGAAAGCACACGGCTGACCTTTTGCTCTATCTCATCCAGCATCCTGCGGCAGTCTTTGCCCAGTTTCATGCCTTCCTGAAACAGCTTCAGGTTTTCTTCTATGTCGAGATCGCCGTTTTCCAGCTTCTCCACTATTGTTTCCAGCTTTTTCAGCTTGTCTTCGAATTTTTCGCTCATTTCAGCCCGCACAGAACTTTTTCCACATGTCCGTTCACTTTGACATTGCGGTATATCTTTTCTATCACCGAGTCTTTGTCTATGACGAATGTTGATCGGATGATGCCCATGGTTATCTTACCGTACATTTTCTTTTCACCATATGCGCCATATGCGGACGCCACAGCTCTGTCCGGATCAGACAGCAGGATCAGATCGATGGGCTGTTTTGATTTAAAATTCTGATGGCTCTTCACGCTGTCCGGGCTGACGCCCACAACAACGGTATCTTTTCCGCCGAACTGCTCTTTCATGTCGGTGAACTCTATCCCCTCACGGGTACATCCTGACGTATTATCTTTCGGGTAGAAATAAAGAACAAGGCGTTTGCCTTTAAAAGATTCCAGTGTATATGTTTTTCCGTCGTCAGCCTCAAGACTGAACGCCGGTGCTTTTTGTCCCTCTTCCAACATGGGTCACCTCTGTCATAAGTTTTTCTCATGCCTCGCTCTGAGCTGACCGCACGCGCCGTCAATATCGCTGCCGAGGCTTTTTCTGATAAAAACACCTATCCTGTTATTTATCAGATATTGCTGGAATTTTAAAGCATCTTTTTCCTCCGGCGCCTGATACTTTTCATCAGCCCCCGAATTATACAGTATAAGATTTACTTTGACTTTATCCAGCCCTTTCAGAAGCTTCACCAGATTATCGGCGTCTTTCATGGAATCGTTGATGCCTTTCAGCAGAACATATTCTATCGTAATGGATTTTCTCTTTTGCAGGGGCAGATTTTTCAGCACCTTCATCAGGTCGCTCAGGGGATATTTGGCAGAGACGGGCATTATGCTCTTTCTCTGTTCCTGAGTGGATGCGTTTATGGACACCGCCAGATTGACGGGAGTTTTTATTTTGAACAGTTTCTCGATATTCTCAGCCACGCCGCAGGTGGACAGAGTTATCTTTTTATGCGAAAAGCCGTAGCCGTTATCGTCCAGAAGCACGGTTATCGCCTCCAGAACATTATCTATGTTATCCAGAGGCTCGCCCATTCCCATAAAGACGATGTTGTTAAGCCTGTCATCTGATTCCGCCAGAATACCGTTGAGTCTTTTCACCTGTTTCAGTATCTCGCCCACGGTGAGGTTTCTCTTCAGCCCCATGGCAGCCGTGGAGCAGAAAGCACAGCCCATCCGGCAGCCTACCTGCGATGATATGCAGGCGGTCATTCTCGTTCCGTCGGAAAGAATGACAGATTCGATATGCTCGCCGTCCTCCAGACGAAACAAAACCTTCACAGAGCCGTCCTGAGCGGATCTCTGCACCTTCACCGGATCCATCACGGTGAACTTCACCTTTTCGGCGAGCTTCTCCCTGACAGAGTTAGGCAGGTTTGTCATTCCGGCTATGTCTTCGCATCCTGAGTGGTGTATCCATTTGTAGATCTGCTCGCCTCTGAACTTTTCCATGCCTTCGGACACGGCAAATTCTTTCAGACCATCGAGACAGTGAGAATCGATATAAAAGGGCATATTCTATATCAGATAGCGCATAGCTTCTTCGTTTGTGTCATGTATATTGAAGAGCCTGTTCAGATTGGTGCTTTTAAATACTTTCATAATCTCTTCGTTCACCGCTGTGAGATACAGGGGTTTGTTGATGTCTCTCATATTTTTCAGAATCTGTATGAGCTCTCTGAGACCGGAGCTGTTCAGATATGTCACACGGGAAAAATTAATGACAATGCCGTCAACAGTAACAGAATGAGCTATAACGTGCGATTTGATCTCATCGCCGTTGTATGAGTCGATCTCGTGCATGGGATAAAGAATTTCAACCTTTTTCTCGCCGTAGTTAACTCTTTCACTGTTAAAAGCCATATGAAATTCTCCTAACCTAATAGTTTTCTCAGCTCTACCTGACGTTTGAAGACATATTTCACTATCTTGTCCCTGTCGGAGGATGAAAGATCCTCGAACCTGACACCTGTCTCAAACATACCGTCACGCTTTGTGCTTCGCATCACCAGAGCTTTTAATGACTCCAGCTTCTCTATGCTTCCCTGAAGATATATTTCTATAGTATCATTCTTTTCCATTTTTATCTCAGAAAAAAGCCTCATGCCTCCGCCCGAGATATCCACTATCTTAGCGTCGATTATTTTGACAGAAGCAGACTCCCCTGACTTAACCGTCGCCATCACTTTCACCGGTATTCTGGTGTCCACACGAAAGAAGGCTCTCAGCTCCTGACGGAATATCGCCTCAGGATACTGCACCACCAGCATGGGCAGAGGGTCTTTCACCCTGTCCAGAATCACAGATTTAAAACTGAAGCGTCCCTTATCCAGAACATAAGACAGATGCACCCTGGTATTGGGTTTCAGAGGGATCCCCTGTCCCTTATCCGTGGGCATGGAGAGGAGTATTTTCTTCTCCTTCGCCTTTATATCCTCTATTCGGGAATCAAAGATGCCCGGATAGTCCCCCACTTTTACCTCTATAAGCAGTTTCTGATTCACACTGAGAAACTGATCGAATTTCTCCAATTTTTCCAAAATCTTCCCCGATTAATATTTAATCTGCCGCCCGGGTCTGCATTAATAAAATAATATAGTTGTTTCTTTTCAAATCGACAGATTAAACCGTTACGTTAATTTGACTATTTTATATTTCTGCTGCCGGGCTTAACAGCGGGCAGTCCTTTTTTGCACAGGGGGCAGTCAGACGGATCATATGTCTGAACATCGAGCTGAGCCAAGGGATAGAAAGGCTGCTCAAACTTAGCTCTGCCGCCGCTTCTGTCTATCAGGCATGTGATGGCGACAATCTCTCCGCCCGCCTTAATCACGGCGTCCATGCACTCTTTTGTTGATTTTCCGGTGGTTACGATATCCTCAGCGATGATAACCTTCTCCCCTTTCTTCAGAGAAAAGCCTCTGCGGAATGTCATTACCTCGTCCACTCTCTCTGTGAAGAGAGTGCGTTTTTTCAGCTGTCTCGCCAGCTCGTATCCGAAACGGATACCGCCGATGGCGGGGCTGACCACAGTGGTGAAATCCAGATCGATAAGCTGTCTCGCCAGCTCCTCAACTATGTCGACCACCACGGCGGGATACTGCATTATCAGCTCAGACTGAAGAAACCTGTCGGAATGAAGTCCTGAGGACAAAAGGAAATGTCCTTCCAGTAGAGCGTTATGTTGTTTGTAGATCTCAAGTACCTGTTCTGCTTTCACTTCATTTCCTCCAGAATTTTTAAGGCGGCCTGATGAGGGTCTTTCGCCTGTGTCACGGGTCTGCCTATCACTATATAGTCTGTTCCCATATTTTTTGCGTCTTTCGGTGTCACAACCCTTTTCTGATCATCCACAGAGGCCTCCGCAGGTCGGATGCCGGGGGTGATCGTCAGAAATGATGCTCCCAGAGCCTCTTTGATATAGGGAGTCTCGGCGGCGGAGGAAACAACTCCGTCCAGCCCGCTCTCTTTCGCCAGAGATGCGAGGTGCAGCACATAGTCCCTGCTGGATTTGAATCCCAGCTTCATATAGTTAAGATAAGCGTCATCGAGGCTTGTCAGCAGTGTGACACCTATCAGGAGAGGTTTTTTGATATTTTTCTGAGCGCAGTGACCTGTCACTTTGTCCATCACGGCGCGCATCATCTCTGAACCGCCCTGTGTGTGCATGTTCACCATATCTGTCTCATATTGCAGAGACGCCAGAACCGCTGAAATAACGGTGTTGGGTATATCGTGAAATTTCAGATCGAGAAAAATCTTTTTATTCTGTTTTTTCAGATATTCGATGATATTTTTGCCGTCAGCAACGAAAAGCTCAAGCCCGACCTTATACCATGACACGGCATCGCCTGTCATTTCTACGATTTTCTTAGCGGAATCAGCGTTGTCAAAATCAAGCGCAACAATAATTTCAGGTTTCATAATACTACCTCGACAAAGACTGTAGCAGATTTTTGTTTTTTTTCAAGCATCTGTTGACGAAACCGAGATTATATGCGGTAATATGAATAAATTCGGAAATCATTACGGATGCTTATTTTGAGAAGCGGATACACCACCGGCTCCACGGCATGCGCCGCGGCATGCGCCTCTTGTATTTATACTCTGAAAAATATTCTGCCCTCACAGGTAAATATCTCTCTGCCCGGCGGACTGACAGCCGATATACCAATACATATGGACGATAACGGAATATACGCCGTGAAGGACGGCGGAGACGATATAGACGCCACCCACGGCATGAAAATATACGCCGAAATAACCATAAATGACTCCGGAGAGATCACAGTCAGAGGCGGAGAAGGAATAGGCACCGTCACCAGAAAAGGTCTCCAGATACCTGTGGGACATTCCGCCATCAATCCTGTCCCTCTGAAAATGATAAAAGAAAACCTGAAAAACCTTCTGAACGGACATGGAGCCGATGTCATTATCTCCGCTCCTGAAGGCAAAGAGATAGCCCGTCAGACATTCAATGAAAAGGTCGGCATCACAGGCGGCATATCCATCATAGGCACCACAGGCATAGTCACCCCCATGAGTGTGGAAGCCATCATCGAAACAATCAAATGCGAGATAAACGTGGCATCTGCCGAAGGATACAAAAAAATATGCCTGACACCGGGAAAGATAGGTGAAAATAATTTTTCATCGGAGTATAAAGGTATACCCGTGATAATGATGAGCAATTTCACAGGCGAGGCATTTGCCTATGCCAGAGAAAAAGGCTTTTCGGAAATTTTTACAGCGGGACATCCTTCCAAGCTGTGCAAGATTCTCATGGGATACTACAACACACACTCGAAAAATTCGCCCCAGTCCGCAGGCTACATAGCCGGACGGCTCGGGCTTGACGCTTCATTTAATACCGTGGAGGAGATACTGGAACAGGACGGAACCGACCTGTCTTTTCTGGCATCTGAGCTGGCGGAAAGACTTGAAAAAGATTTCGGTTTTGCTCATGTTTCTGTTATCTTCTATGACATGAAAGGGAGAAAAAAAGGTGAAAGATTCTGAAATTACAGTCATATCCACAGGTCCCGGCGCAGAGGATATGATCACGATCAGAGCGCTGAACGCTATCAAGGAACAGGATATCATCGTCGGCATGGACTCGGCGGTCAAAACATTCGCCAAGGGGCTGAACTGCTATATCCCCGAAAAAATGCTGACCGACACCATCGATTTCATCAACACCTGCGTCTATCAGAAAGTGGGAGTGCTGGTTTCCGGAGACGCCGGATTTTTCAGCCTCGCCAAAACCATCTCTGAAAAATATGACAACGTAACCATCATACCCGGTGTAAGCTCTGTCAGCGCCGGATTCTCTCTGCTGAAAAAACAGTGGGGCGGGTTCGAGTTTCACTCAGCCCACGGCAGAGAGCTGTTCGACCATGAGATAACCAGACCCGCCGTGATACTCTGCGACGCGGAAAACACTCCCGATAAAGTTCTGGAAAAGCACCCCTACATGCGCTCCCGATTCAAAATAACAATATTAAAGGATGTGACACTGCAAAATGAACACGTCTTTCACTCTCCCCAGAAGGGATATAACAGCAGCCGTCTGCTCCTGATTCTGGAAGACAAATAAACAATGAAAGTATTTTTTATCGGCGCGGGTCCGGGCGATCCGGAAATGATAACAGTCAAGGGAGCCAGACTGATAGGCGAATGTCCCGTGGTGATATACGCCGGAAGCCTGGTCAGCCCCGAAATACTGAAATACTGCGCCAAAAACGCCGAAATACACGACTCCGCCTCAATGGATCTGGATGCGCAGATAGCCGTTATGAAAAAAGCGTCCGCCGAGGGAAAATCCGTAGCCAGAGTACACACGGGCGATCCGTCTCTGTACGGAGCCACAGGCGAGCAGATGCGTGAACTGGACAAACTGGGCATCGAATACGAGACCATCGCCGGAGTGACCAGCATGGCGGCGTCCGCCGCGGCTGTGAACCGTGAACTGACCATGCCCGAGATATCCCAGACCGTCACCATCACCCGCACCCCGGGCAGAACCCCCATGCCGGAGGATATCAGAAACATAGCGAAGGTGGGCGGCACCATCGCCTTCTTCCTGTCCGCCGGACAGGGAAAATATATATCCGACAGCCTGATAAGCGAGGGATGGAGTCCGGATACTCCCGTGATACTGGTCTACCGTGCCACCTGGCCGGATCAGAAAACAGCGGTATGCACACTGAGCGGTCTGGAACAGGCACTGAAAGACAACAGCATGACGAAACACACCATGATACTGGTGGGACAGTCGCTGAAAGGTTCTCCTAAGGCAGACTCCAAGCTGTATGACAAGAGTTTCTCCCATGAATACAGGTAAGCTCGCCGTCATCGCCGTCACAGAAAAAGGAGCGGCTCAGGCGGTATACATAGCAAAACACTCAGGAGCGGATCTCTATCTGTCTGATAAAATACCGTCAGCGGAGGGGACAAAATTCGCCTCGCTGAAAGAATGCTTTTCTGAGCTGTTTCTGAACTACACAGGGATAATAGCCGTGATGGCGCAGGGCATAGTCACCCGTATGTGTGCCCCGCTCTTAAACAGCAAATATACAGACCCGGCTATAGTAGTATGCGACGAGGTGGGCAGATATGCCATATCAGCTGTATCCGGTCACGAGGGCGGTGCTAATAAGCTGGCTCACTACACAGCATCCATAACGGGAGCCGTACCGGTGATAACCACCGCCACAGAAGCCAACAAACGCTACACTGCGGGCATAGGCTGCCGCAAAGACACCACGAAGGATCAGATAATAAGCGCCCTTACAGACGCATGTGAAAAAGCAGATATCGGCATAAAAGACATCCGGCTGATCGCCTCCGCATGGGTGAAAAGCGAAGAACAGGGACTGATAGACGCCTGTGAAGAGCTGGAAATATATCTGCGGTTTCTGCCGAAACATCTGTACGACCACTGCCCGTATGACACGGAGGAGTCCGCCGCCGCCAAACACATAGGCATAAAGGCGGTTGCAGAACCCAGCGCCATGATGGCAGGGTTCAACACCAGACTGATTCTGAAAAAGACCGTATATGAGAACGTCACCGTGGCGATAGCCGAAGAGATGACGATGTTTACAGGAGAATAAAAATCGGAAAGATATTTCTGACCGGAACAGGACCCGGCAAACACGAAATGATGACCGCTCAGGCGAAATGGGCTATAGAAAACAGCACAGCCGTGTGCGGATATGATAAATATGTAGATCAGATCAGAGAGCTGATACCTTCCTCTGCGCAGGTTTTCACCAGCGGGATGAAGGGAGAGGTGGAGAGAGCGGAAGCGTCCGTCAGATACGCTAAAGAGGGGCACACTGTGTGTCTGGTGTGCGGCGGAGACCCGTCTCTGTATTCGCTCGCCTCACTGGTTATGCAGATAGGCGACGGCACAGCCGAAATAGAGGTCATCCCCGGCGTGACAGCCGCCATGGCTGCCTCTGCCAGGCTCGGAGCGCCCATCTCGGACGATCTCGCCATTATATCCATGTCTGACCTGCTGACCCCCTGGGAAGTGATAAAAAAACGCATAGACGCAGTGAATCTAGGTGATTTCGTTGCGGCGATATACAACCCCAAGAGCATGAAACGCACAGACCAGATAGTCTACGCTCTGGATTCTTTCTATCGGTCACGGGGAGACCTGATAATAGGCACTGTAAAAAACGCATTCCGGGACAATGAACAGGTAAAAATATCAACAATATCCGGCTTCGACTATGATTTCGTGGATATGACCAGCATAGTCATGGCGGGATGCACAAAGACCATCCTGAAAAACGGGCGCATGATAACCCCCAGAGGATATCCGATCTGATGAGAACCCTCATCCTCGGCGGAACCTCCGACACCCACAGATACATCGAGTCCATAGACGGCGACTATGTGGTGACGGTAGCCACCAAATACGGCTATGACCTCTTCGGCAGACGCTATCCGGAGAAAATATTTCACGTCCGGTTCGATGAGCAGTCGCTGAAGGAATTCATACAGTCATTCGGCATAACAGAGGTGACTGACACCACGCACCCCTTCGCAAAAGAGATAACGGCGCTGGCAAAAAAAGTCTGCGCCGAAATGAACATCCCCTACACTGACGCCATGCGCAGAACCGACATAGAGACCGACTACGAAAACGTTCACTATGTGGACAGCCACGAAGAAGCTGTGGAATATATCAGAAGCCGGGAATTCAAATCAGTCCTGATAACCACAGGCGCCAACAACATAGACAAATACTCCGACATAGCCGGCATCTGCCGTGCCCGTGTTCTGCCCTATGAAAAATCCATCGAAAAATGTCTTCAGGCGGGATTCGAGTATAAGAACATAATAGCCATGCAGGGTCCTTTCTCTAAAGAGTTCAACACCGCTATATTAAGGGAAATCGGAGCGGACGCTCTGGTGACAAAGATGTCCGGCGACCCCGGAGGCATCACCGAAAAGATAGAGGCGTGCAGAGAAACAGGATCCGCCTGCGTCATAGTCACAGGCGGATAAGATCTATTTTACCGCTTTCTGAAAAAGCAGTTTGTACTTGTTATCGGTTTTCAGCGGAACGCACATCTTCTCTATAATATCAGAAAGAAGCATCTCTGCTGTTTCTGCGTCCTTTTTACCGTCTTTTTTAGATGTTTTTGACAGTTCGGCAGACCACAGCACCTCTCCCGTCTCTATCTTCAGAAGTTTAGCCACCAGCTGAGCCTCGGAATATACTATATCTCCGCCGTGCTCCGTCTGTCTGTATTTGATAAGTTTTCCAGTCAGAATACTGTCAGCGCCTATGGAGCGCAGTTTCTGTTTGGTTTTATCATCCAGAATACCTATACCGGATGATTTCTGCTGAAAACCAACTTCATTTATTATTTTGTCTATATCGTTTCTGTCTATGATGTTGAAAAGCTCGCCGTCCACCAGCTCCGCGGTAAATTTATCCGCTATGATGGATGTCTCGTAACGTATATCAACATTCTTTCCGAAACCTATCACAGCGACACTGTTCACGGCGTCCTTGCTGAATTTAGACGACAGATTCGCCTTGTTGACTCCGACTGAGCTGTTCGACATGCAGCCTGTAAAAATGAACAAAAAAACGGATAAAAAAAGAAAATAACGCATATGATCCTCCAAGCACACTCAATATTACGGCACAAGGAGATCAGGGTCAACATTTTTAGAAAATTTTACTGTATATCGGAGATGTCTTTGGTGAGTTTCAGAAGTTTACGTCTGAGAATATTTTTTTTGCGGACGATATTTCCGTCATCAGTGGTGACAACATCGAGGATCTTCAGTCTTTCGCATATCTCTTTAATCTTTTCAGCAGTGATTTTGCTGACGGACGGAGACCCGCTGTCGGATTTCAGATGCACAACGGTGATGTCATGATCGTTTGCTGTTCTGACTGTGTCTCTGTCCAGAGAGAAGAAAAACTCACTCATCTTGTAGAACGAGCTTAGCCTGTTCAAGAGGGTGATCTTGTCTTCAATCAGCAGACCATGTTTGTTAGAAGGATATTCCACTTCATTGCGCTCCAAAAACGTACGTTCAGACGGCGTATTCCGCAGGGCGGAAACACCTTCAATATAAATCGTCTTTTTTGCGCCGAATTTTAGCTTAAATTTTTGTTTTTTTCAGATCGCAGATAGCGTGTGTCGGGCAGACCTCCACGCATATACCGCAGACCGTGCAAACAGAGGGGTCTATCACTGCCAAGAAACTGTCCACATCTATGGCACCGACAGGGCATTTTTTCTCACACATTTTACAACCGATGCAGCCGACTTTACAAGCCTTTTTCACATCAGGTCCTTTATCTTTTGACCGGCAGACCACCACGATGGGTTTATCCTCCGGCAGAAGTGTTATCAGATCTCTGGGGCACGCCTTCACACAGGCGCCGCACGCCGTACATTTTTCGGGCGCTATCACCGGTATCTTGTCCTTGCCCATGCGCATAGCCCCGAAGGCACAGGATTTCACACAGCTCCCCTCGCCCACACAGGCATAGGTGCACACTTTGTTCCCGCCGCCCAGCATCACCACGCTGTGACAGTCTCTGGGACCGTAATAGTTATATTTTTCGATACCGTTCTCGCATCCGCCGTTGCATCTCACTCTGGCTATCCTGCGCACGGAAGCGCTGACAGACAGTCCCAGATAGGCGGCTATCATCTTCGTCTCTTCCTTGCTGCACACGGGACATGCGTTCACGGGCGCTTTGCCCTTTACTATCGCTTCTGCCAGAGCCATACATCCGGGATATCCGCATCCTCCGCAGTTAGCTGCGGGGAGCATGCTGTTCACCTCGGCGATGCGCTCGTCCTTCTCCACATGAAATTTTTTCGAAGCGTACATCAGCCCCAGCCCGGCCAGAAAACCTGTTACAGAGAGTGTCATTACCGCGTATATCATCATGACACCTACTTAACCAGACCGGAGAATCCCATGAAGGCGAGAGCCAGAATTCCGGCTGTGATGAACGCCACGGGGAGTCCTCTGAAATAGAAGGGTATATCCGAAAGCTCTATGCGCTCTCTGATGCCGGAGAACAGCACCAGAGCCAGTGTGAAGCCCAGGGCTGAGCCTATGGTGAACACCAGCATCTGAACGAATGAGAATCCGGACTGAATGTTAATGATAGCGGCGCCCAGAATGGCGCAGTTAGTGGTTATCAGCGGCAGAAATATGCCGAGTGACTGATAGAGGTCGGGAGATACTTTTTCGATAACCATCTCCACGAACTGAACCAGAGCGGCGATAACCAGAATGAACACGATGGTCTGAAGATATCCTACGCCCAGTCTGTCCAGCACGGCGTACTGGATTATCCACGTGATGATGCCCGCCACCGCCATAACAAATGTAACGGCGAGTCCCATGCCGATAGCCGTCTCCACCTTCTTGGACACTCCGAAGAAGGGGCAGATCCCCAGAAATCTCGCCAGTACGAAGTTGTTAACCAGTACGGCGCTGACGAAAAGTAAAAACAGGCTCATAACTGGTCACCCGCCTTTATTCTTTTGCGTTCTTCCACAAAATTATTTATAGCCATCAGAAATCCCAGAACCATGAAGGCACCGGGAGGAAGTATCATAAGTATGGACGGGCTGTAGTGCGGTCCGAAAAGGTGTATGCCGAAAAGTGTTCCGTTACCCATGATCTCTCTGACGCTGCCCAGAACGAACAGGGTAAGAGTAAATCCTATGCCGGAGCCTATACCGTCCAGCAGAGAATAGAATACGTTGTTTTTGGAGGCGAAACTCTCCGCCCTGCCCAGAACTATGCAGTTAACCACTATCAGCGGGATGAAAAGCCCCAGAAGTTTATGCAGATCGTGCAGATAGGCGTTCATCATCAGGTCGATGACAGTTACGAAGCTGGCGATAATAACGATGAATGCCGGGATACGCACCTTCGGAGGAATGATGTTCTTAACCAGCGAAACCACCACGTTAGAGCCCATGAGAACACCCATAGTGGCCAGCCCCATGGCTATACCGTTGATGGCGGATGTGGTGACCGCCAGTGTGGGACACAGCCCCAGCACCTGCTTCATCACGGGGTTATTCTTAAAAATTCCGTCTGTCAGCACAGATATTTTCATTTTGCCCCTCCCGCTTCGTTCATCAGCTTCAGAGCATCACGGACAGCCTCGCACACAGCTCTGGGAGATATGGTCGCCCCGCTGAACGAGTCTATCTCGCCGCCGTCTTTTGTCACATGTATGTTTGAGCGGATGTCTTTGTCTTTAAAACTGTTCTTCCACTCCGGATCTTCTATCTTGTTGCCCAGACCGGGTGTCTCGGCGTGTTTGATTATCTCTATGCCCAGTATCTTTCCGGCGGTGTCCACTCCCACCAGAACCACGATGTCGCCGGCATATCCTTTAGCGGATCTGCTCTGAACGGCATATCCGATTATATCGCCGTTCTTGCGCCCGATGTATATTTTGTTGCCGTTGTATTCTTTAACTTCCCTGTCCGGCTCGTTATCGAATCCGGGCAGAACCTCAGTGAGACCTTTCAGAAAATCTTTTCTGTACGCCTCTTTTATCTTAGCGTCGGTCAGCTCGTTCACCCCCGCCAGTATGAAGGCGGAGAGAGTAGATATCAGGGTCAGCACTATCACCATGCCTATGGCTTTGTCTCTCATGCTCTCACCTCGCCAAAGCTCACCGGACGCATGTATTTATCCATCAGAGGAACGAAGGCGTTCATGATGAGGATAGCGAACCCCACGCCGTCAGGATAACTGCCGTATATCCTGATGAGACATGTGATAACACCGCATCCTATTCCGAAGATAAGCTGAGCTTTTTTGTTGATGGGACTGGTGACATAGTCGGTCGCCATGAAGAAAGCGCCCAGCATCACACCGCCGGAAATTATATGCATGAAAGGATCAAGAGCCCTGTGGGGAGCTATGAGCCATACTATACCTGAGAATATGAAAACTGTGCCGATGAAAGTGACCGGGATGTGCCATGTGATTATCCTTCGGCTCAGCATATAAGCCCCGCCGACCAGAACAAAGATAGCCCCGTCGCCGCCCAGACATCCGCTGACGTTGCCGAATATCTGATCGGAGTATGTGGACACATTATGCGCCATTATCTGCCCGTGGGCGATGATGTCCGCCTTGGTAAGCCCCAGAGGGGTGGCGGAACTCACAGCGTCGAAGAAGAACGAACCGCCCGGTTTTACCCAGGATGTCATCTCCGCAGGCCATGCGATCAGCAGAAAGATTCTGGCGACCAGAGCCGGATTGAACGGATTCTGCCCCAGACCTCCGTACACCTGTTTAGACATGACAATGGCAACGAAAGCGCCGCACAGCATAGCCCACCAGGGAGCGCCGGCAGGCATGTTCATAGACAGCAGAACTCCGGTGAGCAGAGCCGAGTTGTCACGCAGACTGCACGGCTGCTTCAGAATCTTATTAAAAGCATACTCAAAACCCATGCAGAACAGGGTTGTGAGCAGATATCCCTTAACGGCGTAATATCCGTAAAAATACACGGAAGCGAGCATCACAGGGATGAGAGCGATGACGACATCCATCATTATTTTGTCTGTGGTGACAGTGTCTCTGTCATGCGGGGAGAATGTTACCAACAACCTGTCAGGCATTGTTCGCCTCCCTCTCTTTTATCATCCTGAGGATGTGTCTTTTGGATGTTCTGAACCCGCTCGCCAGTGTTCGTCTGGCGGGGCAAACATAGGTACAGCATCCGCACTCTATACAGTTCATGACGTGGTATTCCTCCAGCGCCTCATACATCTCCCGGACAACGTATCTGTCCATGGCGGACGGCACGAGAGCCATAGGGCATGCGTCCACGCATCTGCCGCAGCGGATGCAGGGGGTCTGCTTCAGATCCGGCAGATCCTCCTGACGGTATACCAGTATACCGCTTGTTCCTTTTATCACCGGAGTTTCCATGGATGAGACGGCAAGCCCCATCATAGGACCGCCCATGACTATCTTTCTGGGAACGCCGATGAATCCTCCGCACTCCTCTATCAGCCTGGATATGGGCGTGCCGATGGGCACCAGCAGGTTTTTGGGGTTTCTGACAGCGCCTGTCACTGTCACAACACGCTCGAAAAGCGGTTTTTTGTGTTCCACGGCGTCATAGACAGCGGCGGCGGTGCCTACGTTATGCACTATCACGCCTACCTCCAGAGGCAGTTTGCCTTCCGGAACTATTCTGTCTGTACAGGCCTTTATGAGCTGTTTTTCACCGCCCTGAGGATATTTTACATCCAGAGGTATCAGCTCGAACCCGTATTCTTTCTCCATCTTTCTGAAAAGAGCGATGGAGGCGGGTTTATTCTTTTCTATAGCTATGATCAGATTTTTGATCTTCAGATTCTTCTGTATCAGGACAGCGCCCTTAACAATATCCAGAGAGCGCTCTATCATCATTCTGTGGTCGCATGTCAGATAGGGTTCGCACTCGGCGCCGTTTATCAGCAGAGTGTCCACTTCTTTCGGTGGAGAGAGTTTTACATGGGAGGGAAAAGACGCTCCGCCCAGACCTGTGATCCCCGCCGCCTGAACCGCCTTCTGAAAAGTTTCGGTGTCAGGAGCCGGCACGAAATCCTCGTCATCGCACTCCGCCTCTATGGATATGCCCTCCACTCGTCCCGCCATGGGATGTATCACGGAGGCGATACCCAGAACCTTTCCCGTAACGGAGCTGTGCACCGGAGAGCTTATGAATCCGGCGGCTTCAGCTATTAGCTCGCCTTTTTTCACCTGCTGACCTTTTGTCACCACAGCCTTTGCGGGCGCTCCGATATGCTGGGAAAGCGGGATGCTCACTATGTCGCCTGCCTTCACAGCCAGACGTTCCACAGCGCATCCGCTGGTAGCGGATTTGTTGTATTGCGGGTGGATGCCGCCTTTAAATCCGAAGAAAGGCATAGTTTACCTTTTCTCGTATTTTATAAGCTGAACCTTCTTCTCATAGAGCATTTCGTCCGCCAGCGGGTCGTTGTAGCCCGTTTCGTAGACGACCTTCTCTATACCGGCGTTGCAGATCATTTTGGCGCAGATGGAGCAGGGTTTTGTATTGCAGTAGAGGGTAGAACCCTTGATGCTGATGCCGTGATATGCCGCCTGAATAATGGCGTTCTGCTCCGCATGCAGTCCTCTGCATATCTCGTGGCGCTCGCCTGACGGAACCTTAAGCTGTTCTCTTAAGCATCCTGTCACATCGCAGTGAGTGATGCCGGAGGGCACGCCGTTGTATCCTGTGGCGAGAATGTGATGGTCTTTCACTATCACCGCCCCCACCTGTCTGCGCATACATGTGGAGCGCTGTTTTACCAGATTGGTCATCTCTATGAAATATTCGTCCCAGCTTGGTCTGTTCATTGTCATTTTATTACTTCCAGCTTTTTTCTGCCAGAGCGTCCAGCATGTCTATTCTGCGCTGGTGTCTTCCGCCCTCGAACTCTGTGGTGAGGAACAGGTCAACCATGTCCACAGCACGCTCTATCGTGGTTATGCGCCCGCCCACTGCCATTATGTTGGCGTCGTTGTGCATTCTGGACATTTTCGCTGTATATGTGTCGAAGCACAGAGCGCAGCGGATGCCCTTGAATTTGTTAGCGGATATGGATATGCCTATGCCGGAACCGCACATGATTACAGCGCAGTCGGCTTCTTTGTTCAGAACGGCCTCAGCCGCCTTCGCTCCGAAATCAGGGTAATCCACAGACTCTTCCGAATCTGTTCCCAGATCCAGAACCGTGTATCCTTTAGACTGTAAGTATTGTTTTATCTGAGTTTTAAGACCGTATCCGCCGTGATCGGAGGCGAGAGCTACCTTTTTCAAAATACACCTCTGCAAATCAAAAGTCGCAAAAATTATCTATAGATATAATCTATAAAGCTATCTGCATAATTTAATATTAGCATAGCCTTTTAGAATTGAAAACGATTAATTTTAAGAAAAAAGCCTATTCGCTTCTGGGGATGGCGAGCATCCTTTCAATGCATGTGACGGCTTTCTCTGCCACATCTTTATCAACGGTGATCACGTTGTTCATATTCAGAAGACACTCGTAAACATCTTTCAGAGTGGTCTTTTTCATATTCTTGCAGGTGAAACCGCTGTAAGCGAACAGAAATTCCTTATCCGGATTTTCCTTGCGCAGTCTGTATCCCACGCCCTCTTCTGTCGCTATGATAAATTTTTTGGAAGGATGTTCTTTGCAGTAACCGTATATGCCGGAAGTGGAACAGACGTGGTCTGCCATATCCACCACAGACGGGGGACATTCGGGGTGCGCCACGACAACGGCGTCCGGATTTTTCGCCTTCAGCTCGTTTATCTCTTTTTCGGTCACACGGTTATGAATGGGACAAAAACCGGGATAGAGTATAATCTCCTTGTCGGTGAATCTCTGGACATAGTGACCGAGATTCTTATCCGGCACGAAGAGTATCTTGTCTGTCTGCACGCTCTTCACCACGTTCACCGCGTTGCCTGATGTGCAGCAGAGATCGCTCTGCGCCTTAACCTCGGCGGTGGAGTTAACATAACATATGGTGGTGGCGCCCGGGTGCTGTGCCTTGAACTCGGCGAGCTTTTCGCCTGTTATCATATCGGCCATGGGGCATCCGGCATCCATTCTGGGCAGAAGGACAGTCTTTTCCGGTGCGAGCATGTGGGCGGTCTCCGCCATGAAATGCACGCCGCAGAAAACAATGACCTTATTAGATGTCTTCGCCGCCTCTATGGAGAGCCCCAGCGAATCACCCACTATGTCGGCTATTTCCTGTATGTCGTCTATCTGATAGTTGTGAGCCAAAATAACGGCGTCACGCTCTTTCGCCAGTCTTTTTATCTCTGCTTTGTAGTCCATATCAGTCTCCTGATGTGATTGATACCTTTGAAAAATCAACAATTTTCAATGCGCTGTCATACTCGAAAAACAAGGCATTAAACACCATTTTACCCTTATTTTCAACCTCAAATTTCCTCGGCATGCCCGTTAAGAATCTTTCTATCGGAGCATCTTTTGCCATTCCTATCACAGAGTTGAGGCTTCCGCACATTCCTGTGTCGGTGAGATAGAGTGTGCCTTTCGGCAATATTCTGTCGTCATTTGTCTGTACATGGGTGTGAGTTCCCGCCACAGCTCCGGCTCTGCCGTCCGCATAAAGCCCGAATGCGGCCTTCTCGCTGGTCGCCTCTGCGTGGAAATCCACAAATACAAATCCCGCGGCGTCTTTCACTATGCTGTCGAACTTCCTGAAAGGACAATCCGAAAGCCCCATGAAAACACGTCCGATGAGGTTGATAGCTGTAAATTTCTCACCGTTCTTCTCTATGGTGATGTGTCCGTTTCCGGGGACTCCCTCCGGCAGGTTGGCAGGGCGGATGAGACGCTCCATCTTTCTGATGCTGGTCTCTGTCTCTCGGTTGTCCCAGATATGGTTGCCGGTGGTGAGTATGTCTATGTCCAGCCGCAGAAGCTCCTCATAGACAGCATAGGTAATGCCGAATCCTCCGGATGAGTTTTCGGCATTAGCGATGATAATATCGGGTCTGTATTTTTCACGGACAGCCGGCAGAAAGGTCTGTACGGCCTTTCTGCCTGTTCTGCCGATAATGTCTCCGATATGGAGTATTCTCACTTAGCGTATCCGACAGCGCGTGACTCACGGATCACTGTGACCTTGATCTGTCCGGGATATGTGAGCTCCTCCTCGATCTGTTTGGGGATGTCTCTGGACAGAGTTATCAGTCTCTCATCGTTAACCTTCTCGGGCTCAACGATGATACGGACCTCACGTCCTGCCTGAATAGCGTAAGATTTGCTTACACCCTCAAAGCCGGAAGCGATGGTCTCGAGGTTTTCCAGACGTTTGATATAGCTTTCCAGCACTTCGCGTCTGGCGCCGGGGCGTGACGCTGATATGGCATCAGCTGACTGCACCAGAACCGCCTCGATACATTTGAACTCTTCCTCGCCGTGGTGAGAGGCGATGGCGTTAATAACTCTCCAGTCCTCTTTGTGCTTTTTAGCGACCTCAACACCTATCTCGGTGTGTGATCCCTCAGCCTCATAGTCTATGGCTTTACCGATATCGTGCAGAAGTCCCGCGCGCTTGGCTATTTTTTCGTTCAGTCCCAGCTCAGCGGCCATAAGACCTGTGATCTTGGCAACCTCTATAGAGTGACCCAGAACGTTCTGACCGTAAGAAGTTCTGTATTTCAGACGACCCAGCAGTCTGGTGATGTCCTTGCTCACGTTGTGCAGTCCGAGGTTGAAGAGAGCCTCTTCACCAACTTCCAGAACGTGTTTCTCCAGCTCTTCTTTAGCCTTGTTGTAGATCTCCTCAATCCTTGCGGGGTGGATACGTCCGTCAGACACCAGTCTTTCCAGAGTCATCTTGGCGATCTCTCTGCGGAAAGGATCGTAGGAGGAGAGGATAACTGCCTCGGGAGTGTCGTCCACGATGATGTCAACGCCGGTAACGCTCTCGAATGTTCTGATGTTTCTTCCTTCACGTCCGATGATACGTCCCTTCATCTCGTCAGAGGGCAGAGTGACCACAGTCACGGTGATCTCTGAGATATACTCGGGGGCGCATCTCTGAATGGCGGTGGAGATGATGCTTCTGGCTTTTTTATCGGCTTCGGCTTTTGTCTCCTCTTCCATCTCACGCAGTGTTCTGGCGGCTTCCAGCTTAGCGTCGTCCACCATCTGGGCGATCAGCATCTGTTTTGCCTCTTCGCTTGTCATATTGGCTATCTTCTCTGTTTCGAAGATGATATTCTGTTTCAGCTCGTTGATGCGCTCTTTTGTGGCCTCTATCTCTTTGACCCTTCTTTCATAGTCAGCGTCTTTCTGGGCGATGGCTTCTTCTTTTTTCTCGAGAGACTCCATCTTTTTATCCACTGCCTCTTCCTTCTGGAAGATGCGCTTCTCCTGAACTTTCAGGTCATTGCGTTTCTCTTTAACTTCTCTTTCGATTTCCGCTTTGCCTTTGTTTACAATGTCTTTTGCTTCCAGCTTGGATTCTTTGATAACATCGTCAGCCTCTCTTTTGGCTCTGCTGACAATATCTTCAGCTGTTTTGTTCAGTTTCTGGTTTTCAACGTCATTTCTTTTTTTCTGCATGAACATTCCGAAAAATGCTCCGATAACAGCTCCGGCTATCACCAGCAGGTAATAAACACTACCCATCAGCTGTTCCTCCTGTATATGTATTTTTCTGTAATGAGCAGCCCGCAAGGCACATCGTGGGGTTCAGCGCAGATGTCATCAACCACCTGACACTCAAATGCGAATCCGACGATTATCCCGGTCCTGCTCTGTTTCAGGAGCCTGTCATAATATCCCTTGCCGTATCCTGTCCTCACGCACTTTCTGTCGAAAGCAGTGCCGGGGACAACGGCAACGTCAATTTTTTCGATCGGGGCGCACTGCACAGGCTCCGAAACACCGTATGCGCCCTTAACAAGAGATCCTTCCCCGCCGTATAGCCCGATGCCTATATTTCCATCGGTTATTTTTGGCAGATAGACCTTCCTGTTCATTTCAAAAAGGATCTTTATCAGTTTCTGCGTCCTGACCTCCGACTTGATGGAGGCATAGCACAGAAAACTGTTAAAAGACGAAAACTCCTCAATAAATTTTCCGATTATGATATCGGAATATTTTTCTGCCGTGTCTGTGTCCAGAGAGTCTCTGGCTGTCAGTCCGTTACTTCTCGCCTGAGCTTTTTCCATATCCCTTGACACCGCTGTGGAGCTTTTTCAGCCTTTCGGCCAGTTTGCTTTCAAAACCGGCTTCCGAAGGGTCGTAGAAGACCTTTCCGGTAGCCCCGTATTCCTGTTTCACGAATCCGCCGTGGTCGAACGGATACATATAGCCATCGCCGTCTGTTCTGAGCGGCTCCGGCACGGACATAATGTTTTCTTCGATGAATTTCTTCACCGCCCACATGGAGTTATAGCTTCTGTTGCTTTTCGGGCAGGAAGCCAGAAAGTTTATCACATGGGCGAGGATGATATCACCCTCGGGTCTGCCTACAGCCATAAAATTTTCGTATGCGCTGTGGGCGAAAATCACCGCGTCCGGATAGGCGTTGCCGATATCCTCTGACGCGCTGATCAGAAGCCTGCGGAATATAGCCTCAGGCTCCATACCGCTCTCCAGAAGGGTAAACCCCCACAGAAGGGCGGAGTCGGGATCTGTTCCCCTGATACTCTTGATCATAGCCGAGAGCATATTATAGTGCTCATCGGTGTTATACCTGCCTTTCGCTGTATGCTCAGACGCCCCTTCTATGTTCAGATGGAGGTCGTCGCCTTTGAATCTGCCGCCGACAGCGGATAATTCCAAAAGGCTTAAAAAACGTCTGCAGTCTCCATCGCATGAGGATATCAGCCTGTTGAGACTTTCATCATCGCAAACGATATTGACAGCATTGTACCGCTTTCTGAAATAGTCAGCGGCTCTGCCGTAAAGCTCTTTCATATCTCCGTCACTGAGCCTTTGGAGCGTAAATACAAAGCTCCGTGAGCGCAGAGGATGGATCAGATTGTGATAGGGGTTTTCCGTGGAAGCACCGATAAGTTTGGCGTGACCGGAATCTATAAGGTTTAAAAGCAGCACCTGCTGATTTTTGTTGAACCTGTGCAGTTCATCCAGAAAAAGCAGAACTCTGCCGGAAACCGATGCAGACTCCATTACCTGCCGGATCTCCGCTGTGCCCGCCGTTGCGGCGTGCATGCTTATGAAGGGCATCTTCAGGTGCTTTCCGATTATCTCGGCAAGAGTGGTTTTGCCGGTTCCCGGCGGACCGATAAGAATTATCGAATCGAATCCTCCGTCCTCCACCATTCTGCGAAATACCGAATCTGCGCCCAGCAGATGCTTCTGCCCGGCTATATCGTCAAAGACCTCAGGTCTTAACTCTTCCAGTATTTTCATCTATATATAAACCCCTAACGGGCGGTACAATATAATATTTTACTGAAATTTTCCGTCCTGGAAAATTTCCGATACCGCTTCGCATCGGTGATACCTCTGCTCCGCTTACGTTCCGCTCATAAAAACAGCATAGCTGTTTTTATTCTCTCCACGAACTTCA
>DKFJ01000006.1:0-215194 GCA_002452335.1 Deferribacteraceae bacterium UBA6799
ACGAACTTTTTGTGCTAAATTGTAATGATTTTATCATTACAATCTGTAATGCATTCGCCGCCGTCGGGTGTGACGACATAGGTGTTTTCCAGTCCGACCAGACCGGTTCCCGGTATGCCTCTCTTCGGTTCCACAGCCATCACCATATTCTCTTCGAAAGGCAGATCGAATCCTTTCGCTATGACGGGATATTCGTCTATCACCAGCCCTATGCCGTGACCGAGAAATTTCACCCGTTCGTCCAGAGACCCCATGAAATATTCCAGAAAATTATCATCCAGATCAGCCATGACCGTCTCATATACCTGTGATGGTATATTGCCTGGTTTTAGAAGCGATACTGTCTTATGCAGTATCTTCACGCATTTTTCGTGATATTCATAAGCGATATCCGGCAGTGTGCCGAATGCGTATACCTGCGTCTTGTCGGTGTGATATCCGTCTATGCCGCAGCCTATGTCTATAAATATCAGGTCGTTCTTCTTTAGCTTTCTGTCGGCGCTGCCGAAGAAGGGCGCAGCCGGGCTGATGCCCATGACGCCGCCGGGACCATCGAACGTGTTGTAATACATGGAGTTCTCGCCGAAGCATACCTGCCCCATGAACATCTCAGTGTTGAACATGGCGAGTCTGGCTATGCCGTGGTGTCCCTCGTCCAGCATATATTTCAGGATCTCGGCTCCCAGCTCCTTCTCGCTCATGCCTTCCTTGACTATAGACGGTACGAACTCATGAAGTGTTTTGCCGTGGAGCATTCCCGCCCTGCGCATCAGCCCCAGCTCATACTGGGTCTTGACGGCTCTTGCGGCGGAGACCGCTGTGTCGCAGGATGCTACCTCTTTGAAATCGAAATATTTATTCAGTCTTTCGAAATAGGAGAGGGGGATGAACTCCTTCTCCATGTGGACACATCCGCCCAGTTGTCCTGTCACGGCGGCTATGTCTCTGAAGCTGTTTATCTTAACTATGTTTTCAAACGATGATTCGTGCTGGGCTCTGTAAAAGCTCCTGCGGACGAAAAATACCGCGTCCTTTCCTCTGCGGATGACGAGAACGCCGGACTGCTGGGTGCCTGTGAAATAATAGATATTGAGCTTGCTCACTATCATCACGGTTTCCCATTCGGGGCACATGGCGTCCATTCTCAGAAGAAAGTTTTTCAGACGTGCCGAAAGCTCGCCAGCGGGTATTTTGCTCAAATCAGCTCCTCCAGAGAAATCTTTTTGGTGGCGAGCAGGTTTCTCATTTTGCTCAGCACACGTTTCTCTATCTGGCGCACACGCTCACGGGTGATGCCCAGATCGTTTCCGATGGCTTCCAGCGTTTCCGGATCGTTTCCGGCGAGACCGTATCTGCGGATGATGATAGTCTTTTCGTTGTCTGACAGATAGGTCAGCCACTTGAAGATGATATCCTTCTTGCTGGAGTTCTCTATTCTCATATAGGGGTCAGAGTATTTTTCATCGTCTGTGATGAATTCGTGCAGAGTGCTGCTCTCGTCACTGCCCACCGGCATGTCCAGCGAAGTGTCCTGTTTGATGGCGTCGAACACTTTTTTCAGTGTGGAGAGAGACATTTTGCACTGTGTGGAGAGCTCGTGTATGGTGGGTTCACGTCCGAACTGCTGCTGCAGGTCTGTCTGGGCTCTCATCACCTTACTGATGTTCTCTGACATATGCACGGGAATACGCACCATGCGGCACTGGTTGATGATGGCTCTCTCTATCGCCTGACGAATCCACCATGTGGCATAGGTGCTGAATTTGAAGCCTTTTGTATAGTCGAATTTCTCAACAGCTTTCAAAAGCCCGATGTTTCCCTCTTCCACCAGATCCACCAGGTTCATGCCTCTGTTGATATATTTTTTCGCTATGGAGACCACCAGACGCAGGTTGCATTTGATCATGGTCTCTTTCGATTTGGCGCATCCTTTCTCTATCCCCTGAGAAAGCTCAGCTTCCTCTTCTCTGGTGAGAACGGGATATTTTGATATTTCATTCAGATATATCTTGAAAACTTCCAGATCATCTGACGAATAGTCTACCTTAACGTCTATCTCAACTTCCACTTCGACTTCGACCCCGAGATCTGCTTCCGCCTCGACATCTATGTCTATGTCGCTGTCATCCACAGGTCCGTCAAAGTCGTCTTCCGACTTCTCTTCGAGAATTTCACCTTCGTTCATATAAGCCCCCGTATGACTTGTACTTTACTGCGGCCGCACAATCCCGACAAAGCGATACTGTGACTGTATTCTTTAAACACAGTATATAAAGATATTAATTTTTGAATAAAGAGTTTCGGGACGAGAGCAGCCGGCGTGATGTTTGGTTCATCATCGAAGTAATGGTTGAATGTAGCCATACTCCTTCGCCTCCTGCTGAAAGATTTCAGCCGAATGTTCACAGAACATTGATAGTTCTGTGTGCACGATAATATGATAACGGAGTTATAAAAAAAAGAAAAGAGTTAATTGCTATTATTTAAAAAAATTTACAAATTCGTGTTGACAAATTTTATCTTATGCGCCTACGAAATCGACGAAACTGCACAGTTTCAGAGGCTCCTGCGATATTTTGCCTTCATTTTTAGTTACTTTCACAAGTTTGCCGCTGACCGGGATAAGCATGAGCCCGCCCTCCGCCAGCTGATCCAGAAGCTCCTGCGGCACTGTTTTTCCTTCCGCTGTGCAGATGATTCTGTCATATGGTCCGTTTTCTTCCCATCCGAGTTTTGTCGGTTCCAGCTTCATCTTCACATTTCTTAAAGGAATCCGTTTGATAATGTTATATGTGCGCCTGTGGAGCTCGCCTATGCGTTCCACTGTGTAGACCGTGTCGCAGAGTCTGGCGAGAACAGCCGCCTGAAATCCTGACCCAGTGCCTATTTCAAGAACCTTGCTGGTGGGTTCCAGCATCAGGTTTTTTGTCATATACGCCACGGTGGAGGGTTTGGAGATGGTCTGTCCGTATCCTATAGGCAGAGCGTCATCCAGATACGCCATCTTGTGCATCGCCTCGTCCAGAAACTTGTGTCTGGGAGTTTTGGCGAATGCTTCCATAACATTTTTGTCCCAGTCGCAGGCGGGACCAACGATCCTGGAGAAGTATTCGTCAGGTATCTTTATATGTGTCATAATTTTATCTGTGTTCCTATGCCGGAATCGGTGAATATCTCCAGCAGTACGGAATGGCTTATTCTGCCGTCGATGATGTGGGATTTTCCCACGCCGCCCTGAACAGCCTCCAGCGCGCAGTCTATCTTGGGTATCATTCCGCCGGTGAGCGTGCCGTCTTTTTTCAGCATGCGTATTTTTTCTGGAGTCAGCGTGGATATCAGCTTGCCTTCCTTGTCCAGAACACCGGCAACATCTGTGAGCAGAACCAGTTTTCTGGCTTTCAGGGCAGCCGCTATGCTTCCCGCCACCAGATCGGCGTTGATGTTATAGGGTTCGTAGTCCTCGCCTATGCCCACAGGGGCGATAACGGGGATGAAGTCTTTTGATATGCTGTTGAGAACGCTGATATCTATGGATTTTACTGTTCCCACATGTCCGAGATCTATTATCTCCGGTGTTTTAACGAACGATTCTTCGTCCTTTATATACATCTTTTCAGCGGTGATCAGGTTGCCGTCCTTTCCGGACAGACCAATCGCCTTGCCTCCGTTCTGGTTCACAAGGCTCACTATGTCTTTGTTTATCTTGCCCGCCAGTACCATTTCCACTATGTTCATGGTCTCCTTGTCGGTGACCCTCATTCCGGAGATGAACTGGGTGGGGATATTCAGCTTTTTCAGCATGTCGCCTATCTGGGGACCGCCGCCGTGAACTATCACAGGGTTTATGCCGATATATTTCATCAGAACCACGTCACGGGCGAAGCTGAACTTCAGCTCTTCGTCCACCATGGCGTGTCCGCCGTATTTTATCACTATGGTTTCGCCGTAGAAATCTTTGATATAGGGCAGAGATTCGATGAGTACATCTGCCTTGCGGATGAGTTCTTCCATATTTTCCTCCGAAATACATCAGATAGATTATCGGATAAAATATTACAACAATCAGGAATTTATGCAAGCGTTATGAGTTTGCCTGTTTTAGGCTTAGCGTGAAAATATTACTGCACATCGAAACCGCAGGAGGCGGCGTCCTGCACCAGTGACCTGATCTCGAATGACAGCAGGGTGACGGCGAGGGCGTAGCGGATGCTGGGGTTATATCTGGTTATAGCGTAGAAGTTATCAAAAAAGAGCCAGTATTCGCTCTCGTTGTCGGAAAGTTTCAGTTCATAGAATGACGCTTTTCTGTTCTGTCTGACATTAAGAGAGGGCATAACTCCCGCTTCGGAAAGTTCTTTGACGGTGAATTTCGGGCGCATGCCTCTGCCCGCGTATTTTTTCCACTCTTTGCCTTCCACTCCGGCGTCAACGGCGGTGGGTCTGTTCATCTTATACCCGTGCGCCCGCAGATATCTGGCGACGCTGGCTATGGCGTCTTCCGGCGAATCCACCAGATCTATTTTGCCGTCACCGTCGAAATCCACGCCGTATCTCTTGATATTGGACGGCATGAACTGGGGCAGTCCCACAGCGCCGGCGTATGAGCTCATGTAGCCGGACGGGTCTGAGTTCTCCTCGTCCGACAGGATGAACAGGCTTGTCAGTTCTCTGGAGAAGAAGGCTGCCCGTCTGGGATAGTTGAATGCCAGAGTAGCCAGAGTGTCCAGAGCTCTGTGTTTCAGTTTATATCGTCCATAATCAGTTTCAACACCCAGAATGGCGGTTATGACATACCTGCTGACGCCGTATTGTTCTTCCGCTTTTTTCAGCGTTTCTTCATAGTCGAGATAAAACTCGAATCCGCCCAGAGCTTTTTTATCCGTTACGAACAGTGGTTTATAGAATCCCCATTTCTTTGATTCCGTCTGGCTGTCCATGCGGCGTATAGCGGTATCGTCAAAGCTGGCGTCCTGAAGCCATGCCTCCACCTTGTCCTTGGGAACACCGTAGCATGTCTCCATGTTGGACGCGAAAGCCCGCAGGTCGTCAGTCAGCTCCAGAGCGAAAGCGCCTGAATATAAAAATGTTACAATTATTACAAATATAAATGTTTTCATTAAGATGTATCTGGTCTTTTTTTAATATTGGTTTATAATCATATATCTTTGACATATTATAAAGAGAAATGTTTTAAAAAAAGCAGATTATTATATGGAGATTTTAAAATGATCGTAGCCCCTTCTATATTAAGCGCGGATTTTTCCAGACTGGCGGACGAGATACAGTCCATAGACAAGGCCGGAGCAGACTGGATTCATCTGGATGTCATGGACGGACATTTCGTGCCTAACATCACGTTCGGAGCGCCCGTTATAAAAGCTCTGCGCAAAACCACAGATAAAATATTCGACGCCCACCTGATGATAGAGCAGCCGGACAGATATCTGGAGGATTTCGCCGCTGCCGGATGCGACTACATCACAGTGCATCAGGAAGCGTGCGTGCATCTGCACAGAACCATATCACGCATAAAAGAGCTGGGAAAAAAGGCAGGCGTGTCGCTGAACCCCGCCACCAGTCTGGCTAACATAGAAGAGATACTGCCTGAGGTGGATATGGTGCTTCTGATGTCCGTGAACCCCGGGTTCGGCGGACAGAAGTTCATAGAGAACACTTTCGGAAAAATAATGATGCTCAAGCAGATGATCAAGGAGTCCAAGCTGGATATTATCATTCAGGTGGACGGCGGGGTCACAGACCAGAATGTTGGAAAACTTGCCAAATGCGGTTGCGGATGCGTGGTTGCGGGAAGCTATGTTTTCGGAAGTCAGGATTATAAGTCGGCTATCGAAAAATTAAAAATTTAATACATCACAATCGCATTACAAAGCAGTATCCATATGGTATATTTTGTTATGTTTACACCGAAATACGGAGGCAAATAATGTCTGTGACGATACTGGTTGTTGATGACGAGCCCGAGATCAGATTACTATACCGTTCAGAGCTTGAGGACAGAGGATATAAGATTATAGAGGCTTCCGGTTCTGCCGAGTGCTACAGCGCGCTGGAGAAGAACAAGGTCGATCTTATCCTTCTGGATATAAAACTGAAAGGCGAGAGCGGGATAGATATTCTGCAGACCCTCTCATCCAGAGAGAAAAAGGTGAAAGTGATTCTCGCCACAGCCTACAGCGCCTATCAGGATGATTTTTCCACATGGCTTGCTGATGGTTACTGGGTCAAGTCGCTTGAGTTTGAAACTCTGATAGAAGAGATCAATAAGGTATTGCAGAAAAATTAGACTAACCATATCCCCCATAAATTTATTACGGAGTGATTTTTATGAAAGCTGTTGTGATGGCAGGAGGTTTCGGCACCAGAATTCAGCCGCTTACCTCAAGTATGCCCAAACCCATGATCCCTGTTTTCAACAAGCCGATGATGGAATACATTATCGAATCGCTGAAAGCGGCAGGGATCATAGATATAGTCATCCTGTTATATTTCAAGCCGGAAGTTATCCAGGGATATTTCGGCGACGGGAGCAGCAGAGGGGTCAAGATCCACTATGTTCTCCCCGATGACGATTACGGCACAGCGGGAGCTGTGAAAAAAGCTCAGAAATATCTTGATGACAGATTCATAATAGTCAGCGGAGACCTCATATCCGATTTCAACATTCAGGAGATCATAGGTTTTCATGAGGTAAAAAACTCTCTGGCGACAATAACGCTGACATCCGTTCCGGATCCTCTCCAGTTCGGCGTGGTTATCACCGACAAAGAGAGCAAGATATTAAGATTTCTAGAAAAACCGGGCTGGGGCGAGGTCTTCAGCGATACTATCAACACAGGAATATATGTATTCGAACCGGAGATACTTCAATATATACCCGAAGATTCCAACTTCGACTTTTCCAAGGATCTGTTTCCCAAGCTCATGGCTAGCGGCATAGATATCTTCGGATACAATGCCAAGGGATACTGGCGTGACGTGGGCAACCCCGACTCATACCGCGCGGCACTGCTGGACATCATGGACGGACAGGTCAGCCTGCCCATGGCCGGCACCAGAACAGAAGACAAATCCGCTGTTGTATACACAGGCGAAAACACGCTGATAGACGAGACAGCGAAGTTCGAGGGGCTGGTGGTTCTGGCGGACGGATGTATTGTGGGCAAAGACGCCTATGTGAAAAACTCCGTCATAGGCGCCGGATGCGTTCTGGAGGAAAAATCCAGAGTGACGAGCTCTATCCTGTGGCAGAAATGCTCCGTGGGCAAGAATACCCATGTACAGAACGCTGTCCTCTGCGACAATGTAAAACTGGGCTCCTCTGTAAGAGCCGAACACGGCGTGATAATAGCCGAAGGCACAGAGGTAGGCAATCAGGTTATCTTTGAAAAAGACGTAATGGTATGGCCCGAAAAGCAGATAGAGGCTGGCTCCATAGTGAGCAGCAACCTCATCTGGGGCGATAAATGGAAAAAATCAATATTCGAGGGCGGCAAGGTATCCGCCAGAACGAACGTGGAGCTTTCCCCCGATCTGGCGGCAAAGCTGGGCGCGGCTCTGGGCAGCCAGCTTCCCACAGGATGCCGTGTACTGATGTCCCGCGACTATGACAGAGCGTCCCGAATGCTTAAACGATGCTTCCTCGGAGGGCTTCTCTCCACAGGGATCAACGTGACCGAACTGCGCATGACCCCTCTGCCCGTCATGAGACACAAGCTGTCCATGTTCGGCGAGGTTGCGGGTGTTTATTTCCGCCAGTGCCAGTCAGACCCCACCAACACAGAGATACTCTTCTATGACGAGTCAGCGGCTCTCATAGACAGCAATTTTGAGAAGAATATCGAGCGTGTCTTCTTCCGTGAGAACTTCCGGAGAGCCACCCACGATGACATAGGCGAGATCTACGACCAGATGATGGTCAACGAATTCTATAAAGAGGGCGTGCTGAAGAACATCGACATCAACCTGATAAAGACAAGACGCAGCAAGATAGTCGTTGATCTGATGAACGGAACCACGGACACCACATATCCCGAACTGCTTAACAAGGCGGGCGTGGACGCTGTGGTGCTGAACGCCTACAGAGACGAGAAAAAACTCTCCAGAACCATGCACCAGACCGAGGTCTCTTTCAAAGAGGTCACAGACATAGTGAAGGTGACAGAATCCGAGATGGGCATAGTTATCTATCCCCACGGCGAGCGTCTGGGCATTATCACGGACAAAGGCGAGGTTCTGTCAGAGGACAAGGCTCTGCTCTTCATGCTCAAACTCATAGATCTGAGCGTCAAGGGCAAGGTGAAGGTATATCTGCCCGCATTTGCTCCCAGCGTGATGGACGATTCTCTGCTGAACGTGGAGATAGTCAGAGGCAAAGCCTCCGGCATCAAGGCGGACTATCTGCGCAATTTCTACTTCACCGGCGACCTCAACCGCAATTTTACTTTTATGAAAAACGGCACTCATGCGGACGCCATGTTCAGCTCACTGAAGATGCTGGAGATGATGGCGAAGCAGAATGTGAAGATCAGCGAAGTGCTGAAAACCCTGCCTGAATACCACTACAGCCACACGGTCATCAACTGTCCGCTGGAGCTGAAGGGATATCTGATGCGCAAGATGAGCGAAGAGGCAATGGACAAGGACGCCTCCTTCCTGGACGGCATCAAGATAACATTCAAAGGCAGAGGATGGGTGCATATGGTTCCCGACCAGTTCACAGCCAACGTACATCTGTATGTGGAGGCGGCGGCTGAGAAGGACTTCAACAGCATCCACGGCGAATATAAAGATAAGATAAACGGATGGCTTCAGGAGCAGGAATAAGATGAAAAAACTCAGGCTGTGCTTTCTGTGGCACATGCACCAGCCCTACTACAAGGACGATATGGACGGGCTGTATCATATGCCCTGGGTCTATCTGCACGCCCTGAAGGATTATTTCGAGCTTCCATACTATCACAGAGAATATCCGGGGGTTAAGGGCACATATAATCTTGTGCCCTCCCTTCTGGTTCAGCTTAGGGACTATGAGTCCACAGGCGTTCAGGACACTTTCGTTAAACTGATGCTGAAAGACCCCGCCATTCTGACACAGGAGGAGAAGAATATTCTCATCCCTCAGCTCTTTATGGCGAACTATAAAAATCAGGCAAAACCGCTCAGACGCTACCGGGAGCTGTATGACCGAAAAGGCGACACGCCTCTTTTTGAAACAGCAAAAATCCCGTTCACCTATGAAGATATACTCGATCTGGAGGTGCTGTATCTCCTCAGCTGGTGCGGTATTTTCACCAGACAGACGGTGCCGTTTACCGCTGAGCTGATAGAGAAGAGACGCGGATTCAGTCAGAATGACAAACTACACCTGATGGATAAACTGGCGGAGTTCGTGGCGTCTATCGTGCCTCTGTATAAAGATCTGACGAAGAACGGAAATATTGAGATTTCCGCCACTCCTTTTTATCATCCCATCCTGCCTCTGCTGCTGGATCACAGATCCGCCAAAGAGGCCCTGCCGGATATCAGCATGCCGGCGGTGAACACGGATTTTTCCGCTCATGCCCACAGACATGTGACAGATGCTGTGGATTATTTCAGCGAAACTTTCGGATACAGACCTGTCGGGATGTGGCCGGCAGAGGGAAGTATTTCAGAGAGTGCCGCAGGGGTTTTCAGAAAGAACGGCATAAGCTGGATAGCCAGCGATGAGGATGTTCTATCCGCTTCAGCGGAGATTGATCTCCGGGACAAAAAAAACAGAAGTTATCTTTATAAGAAACATATCTTCGGCACATCCGAAGGTGATATTAATATATTCTTCAGAGACAAGGAGCTTTCCGATCTGGTAGGGTTCACCTACAGCGGATGGGAGGCGGAGAAGGCTGTGGACGATTTTATGGACAAACTATCCGAGATTTTCGACATGTGCGATTTCTCCCCTGTTGTCCCTGTGATTCTGGACGGCGAAAACGCATGGGAATACTATCCGGAGAACGGACACAGGTTTTTCAGTCATCTGTATAAGAGACTCTCCTCATGCAACTGGGTGGAGACCATGACCATGTCGGAAGCCTCCGGCTGCGACAGCCCAGCGGAAAGACTGAACAAGATCAGGGCGGGCTCATGGATATACGCCAACTTCACCACCTGGATGGGACATCCGGAGAAGAACGAGGCATGGCGTGTTCTGTCTGACGCTCACGCCAGATATATTTCCAAGGCGGAAACGCTGGAAAACAGAGAAAAAGTTGAAAAAGAGCTGATGGCGGCGGAGGGCTCTGACTGGTTCTGGTGGTACGGAGACGACCATTTCAGCCTCCAGTCGGATGTTTTTGACAAGCTGTTCCGCAGGCACATAGCAAACATATATACGCTGATGGGCGAAAAAGTGCCTTCTGAAGTGAATCAGCCTATCAAAAAAAGCCACAAGACAGGGCTTCTAAAAGCCCCTGCCGGATACATCACGCCTGTCACGGACGGACGGGTCACCAGCTTTTTTGAATGGCTGGGCGCCGGAAGATTCGATCTGAAATATGACGCAGGAGCTATGACAGCCTCTTCCAATCTGCTGAACATGCTCTGGTTCGGGTTCGACGCGGAAAATCTTTATCTGCGCATAGACGGCGGGGTGAAGGACATAGTGAAGGGCGGATACGGCATAGAGGCGGAGATAACCACTGATGAATCACGGAAATTTCTGTTTCCGGCTGCTCCGGAGTTTTCTGACGGAGACGGCAGGATGTCATGTCTGGACACTGTTTTCGAAGCGGTAATACCCAGAGAGCTTATCGGAAAAGAAACAGAGAAGGCATATCTGACATTCCGGCTGAAAAAAGGGAGCAGGATTCTGGAAACAGCGCCTGTGTATAACACCGTGGAGATAGATTTTGCCGACAGCGAAAAAGACTGGATCGCTTAAAAAGAGGATAATATGAAACTTCCTTTACACTTAGGAATACACTGCCACCAGCCGGTGGAGAATTTTTACCATGTGGTTGATATAGCTGTGGAAAAGAGCTATCAGCCCTTCTTTCAGGTTGTCAGGAAGAAGCCGGGGCTGAAGGTGAGCGTTCACTACAGCGGGTGGCTTTTCGAATATATCAAACAGAATCATAAGACTCTGTTCGGCATGATGAAAGAGGCGAACGAGGCGGGGCAGCTGGAATTCTTTTCCGGTGGATACTACGAGCCTGTGCTGGCGAGCATCCCCTCCCGTGACAGAAAAGAGCAGATAAAGATGCTGAACGGCTTCATAGAAAAGAACTTTAAAGTCAGCCCGAAAGGTCTCTGGCTCACCGAGCGTGTGTGGGATAGCTCTATAATCCCGGACTGCGCGGACTGCGGCATAGAATATGTGATAGTGGACGACTACCACTTCATAGCCGCCGGATTTTACGAGTCCATGCTCCACGGTCACTTCAAGACCGAGCAGGACGGACGTGAGATGCTGATATTCCCCATCAGCGAAAAGCTGAGATATATGATACCCTTCCGTCCGGCAGAGGACGTGGCTGAATATCTGAAAGAGATTCAGGAGCAGGGCGGAAAATCCCTGACAATATTTGATGACGGCGAAAAATTCGGTCTGTGGCCGAAAACTTACGAATGGGTATATGAGAAGGGCTGGCTGGAAGATTTCATAGATGTGGTGGCGGAGTCTGAACACAGTGAATTCGCTCTGTTCAGAGACACGGCTGCTGCTGTGAAACCAGCTCAGACAGCGTATCTGCCCACCGTTTCATACTTTGAGATGGGCGAGTGGTCGCTCTTTTCCGAACGCACGGCGAAGATGGCTGAGTTCGTGAAGGAGACAGAGAAGAACCACAGGGACGACACAGCGAAGGTGTTCGTGAAGGGCGGTATCTGGAAGAACTTTCTGGTGAAATATCCGGAATCGGCCCGCATACATAAGAGAACAATGAAGCTGTCTGAGGCGGCGGCGAGGCTGAAGGACAAGCAGCTATACGATGCTCTGTACAAGTCGCAGTGCAACGATGTGCTGTGGCACGGAATATTCGGCGGGCTCTATCTGCCGAACCTGCGCAATAATGCCTACAGATTTATCATAGAGGGCGAAAAGCGGGTAGAGGAGCTGGAGAACACCCAGTATCCGGCTATGGAGCAGGGCGATTTCGACTATGACGGATACGATGAGATATACGCCAGAACACCGGAGATGAACTTCATGTTCGTCTCCAGAGACTGCGGACAGCTCGTGGCCGTGGAGGACAAAAAGAACTGTTTTAACTTTCTGAACACTCTCGCCCGCAGAAAAGAGGCTTATCATGAAAAATTCTTCCGCACCAGGGAGGATGATGAGGATCCGGCTATAGAAGAGCAGGAGGGCATCAGCACCATTCATGATGACAACGCGTCTCTGGGCGAGGAATACAGACAGTATCTGATATATGACTGGCACAATAAGAACAGCTTTGTGGATCATTTTGTAAAATCATTTTCATCGGAAGAGTTTAAGAATATGACGTTCGGTGAGCTGGGCGATTTTGCCAATCAGCCTGCGGAGATGAACTGTTCCAAGACCAAAGTTGTCTTTAAAAGAGACGGCGGACTCTATCTGAATGGCATGAAGCATCCCTGTTCCGTGACCAAAGAGTATTCGTTTACAAAAAAAGGCATGAAGGCCGTTATAGAGATAGATACCGATCTGGACGAAGAGATAGACTATGTGATGGAGATGAATTTCCATTTTAACAGTCTGGCCGATGTGGCTGTGAACGGTGTGAGCGCCGCCGAGCCTTTCGGTATGAAAGCGAAGAAATTCGTGATGAAAGATCCGCACACTCCCTCCGGACTCGTCATGGAAATGAACGCCGATTCAGATGTTTATGTCTATCCGGTGATGACCGTTTCACAGTCGGAGAGCGGAGCCGATCTTACCCGTCAGGGCGTGTGTCTGCTTTTTTCTTACAAAATGAAAAAAAATATGAAAATTGAGTGTATGTTCAATTTATCGTGATAAAATAGGATAAGAGATGTCTGAACTCAGGTTTGACCCTTTAAAGAAAATTTGGTGCGTTATCGCCTCCGAGAGGAGCCGGAGACCGGAAGACTTTCTGGTTAAAAGGATTCCGGAGAGTCATGGAAATCTCTCTGTGTGTCCTTTCTGCAAGGGAAACGAGAGCAGATCCGGACAGGAGATTTTCTCTCTGAAAGACACAGACGGGTCTTGGCTGACCCGTGTGGTGCCGAACAGATATCCGGCATTCCGCATCGAAGGCGACCTGAAGAGGACTGCCCACGGCATGTACGACTGCGTTACCGCTATCGGTGCGCACGAGGTGGTCATTGAGACGCCGAAACACCATGTCAACCCGGGAACCTATACCGACAAAATACTTAAGAGTGTCTTTATCACATTCAGAGAGCGTGTGAACGACCTGAAGAAAGACATGCGGTTCAGATATATTATGCCGTTTAAAAACTACGGCATGCTTGCGGGGGCGAACATAGAGCATCCACATTCTCAGATTATCGCTCTGCCTGTCACTCCCGATATTGTTAAAACGAAGCTGAGGTCCGCTCTGGAGCATTTTCAGATGAAAGAGCGGTGCATTTTCTGCGATATGCTGACGCAGGAGAAAGAGGAGAACAGCAGGATAGTCTACGAAAATCAGGATTTTGTGGCGTTCTGTCCTTTTGCCTCTTCTCTGCCGTTTGAGACGCTGATATTTCCGAAACGGCACAGTCATTGCTTTTCAAAAACCGATGACTCGCAGATGAGCTCTCTGGCGGATATGGTCAGAGAGGTTTTCAGCAGACTATACAAATGTCTTGAGAATCCGCCGCTGAATATGGTGGTGCATACTTCGCCGCCGGTGGTCAAAAGACCGTCACAGCCGGGCTACTGGCAGAGCATTGAGCAGGATTTTCACTGGCACATAGAGATAACCCCGAGACTGTCGGGCATAGCCGGGTTCGAGTCCGGAACCGGGTTTCACATCAACCCTGTTTCGCCGGAGGACGCGGCGCAGTTTTTGAAAGGAGCGGTATAGCGTAATGATAGCTGTTCATGTGTGCAGCGAGGTTTACCCCTATTCCAGAACGGGGATGCTTGGTGATTCCGTTTTCGGACTGGCTAAATCCCTGTCCGCTCTGAACGTGCAGACATATGTCATATCCCCCATGTACATCTCATCCGGATGCTATGATACCAGCGCCGTTTCCAAGGAGATGACAGTCACTGTCACAGCGGGGGGAGCGGTATACAGCTTTGATATCTATGAGGCGCAGACGGACGGGATCACGTTCATCTTTCTGCGCAACGACGAGTTTTACTGCCGCAGATACATCTACGGCACATCCAGTTACGATTATTCGGACAATGACGTCCGTTTTGGCATGTTCTCTCTGGCGAGTCTGGAATATCTCCGCAGGGCGGGGATAGACGCGGACGTGATACACTGTCACGAGTGGCAGACGGGGCTTGTGCCGATATACAAACATCTTTTTTATAACGATATGAAGGCGAAGACGGTCTTCACAGTGCACGACATCACCTATCAGGGGCTGTTCAGCAAGTTTTCCATACAGGCGCTTGGTCTGCCGTGGGAGATGTATAATGTCGAGGAGCTGGAGTTCTATGAGAACATCAGCATGCTGAAAGGCGGCTCGAGCCACGCCGACTATATCACCTTTCCCAGTCCCACCTATGCCGAAGAGGTAAAATCCGGTGATTTTTCATTCGGACTGGGGTCTTTCATGGGCAAGTTCGAGGGCAGGTCGATGGGTATACTGTGCGGGGTGGACTATGACCGCTTCGATCCGCAGAACGACAGTCTGATAGCCAAATCATACGGCGCTGACACCGTCAGGGATAAACAGATAAATAAAGACGATTTTCTGACAGAAACAGGACTGAAAGGGGCGGACAGACCTCTATTTCTTCTGGAGACAAAATTCAGCGAGAGAAAGGGGCTGGAACTGCTGACCGACAGCGCCGAAAAACTGTCGGAGATCGAGGCTGATTTTGCCTTTTTAGGCTATGGAGACGCAAAATATTGCTCAAAGTTTAAAGAGATTGCAAATAACTATGACAATATTTTCACTTCCATAGGTATAAGTGAGACTATGCTTCACAAAGCATACGCTGCGGCGGATTTTGTCCTGCGCCCATCGCTGACGGAACCCTGCGGAAAAAGCCAGCTCCTCGGGATGCGCTACGGCGCTCTGCCGGTGGTGAGACGCACCGGCGGACTGATAGACACGGTGAAGGATATAGACGAGGGCGGGTATGGATTCTTTATCGACGGGTACAGCCGTCATGATCTGCTGAAACAGATAAACAGAGCAGTGGAATTTTTCGCTGACAGGGATATATTTTATAAGTGTGCCGCCAATGTCATGGGGGTTGACTTCTCATGGAGGAGAACAGCGGAACAATACCTTATTTTGTATCGGAGGCTAGTTGGAGGCAACTGATGAATTACGGGAAAATGACTAAAACAGAGCTGTATGCCATTGCGCAAAAGCTCAATATCAAAAACAGGAGCGCAATGTCTAAGGATGAGCTTGCGCTGGCTCTGAAAAAATATGACAAGACTGTCTCCGGAAAAAAAGCGGAGAAAACTGAGACCGTTACCAGCCATATGCCGGCTGAGGTTCCGGTTCAGGAACATAAGCCGATCAAACCGGACTATCCTCTGCCCGACAGATATAACGTGGACACGGTGGTTCTGCTGCCCGTGAACCCGAAAAAAGAATATGTCTATTGGGAAGTATCCGACAGAACAGTTTATAACTTCTGTCATACGCACAACATGGGAGATCCTTCATTCATACTGAAAGTGTTCACCGGCGAGGAAGATAACGTTTCCGAGCTGGCCAGCGTGAAGGTCGGCAAATACGGCAACTGGTATTTCGATCTGTACTGTCCCGACGCACGTCTGTGGGCGGAGATAGGCATGCTGGATTCCAAAGGAAACTACTATGCCGTTGCCGTGTCGAAACGCATCAAAATGCCCGCCGACAGGATAAGCGACCTGATAGATAAAGAAACATGGATGACAGTCGGCGAAAACATAGAGAAGATCTACACTCTGTCAGGTATATCCGACATGCAGAAAGAGGAGCTTCTCTCCAGCGCCAGAATGCACTCTGAGCTGTTCAAAAAACTGCATAATGTCGAGGCTTCTTCTGTCAGCTCGAATATTCTGTCAAAAAAAGGCGGTGAATAATGACAGGTTACTGGATGCTTGTACTTCACTCTCATCTTCCTTTCGTCAAGCACCCTGAGTATCCGTATTTTCTTGAGGAACACTGGTTCTATGAGGCGGTGTCCGAAACATATCTGCCCATGCTGATGTATATGAAGCAGATGGAGGACGAGGGCATCCATTTTCGTTTTGCCGTGTCTGTCACTCCTCCGCTGGCAGAGATGATGTGCGACCCCATGCTGATGGACCGCTATGAAAAGCACATGGACAAGCTCCTGGAGCTTGCATATAAAGAGATAGAGAGGACCAAGGGCACTTGCTTCGAGCATCTCGCCCACATGTATAAGGATAAGTTCCTTAAACTGAAAGAATTCTATTACGGATTTCTGAACAGAAGCCTCATAGGAGGCTATCGTCATTTTCTGGAAAAAGGATATATAGACGTTATCACATGCGGGTTTACCCACGGTTTTCTCCCGCTTCTGAACAACACCTACAACGCTGTCAGGGCCCAGATAGAGCTGGCTGTGAAGAGCCATACAGAAAAATTCGGCAGAGCGCCGAAGGGCATCTGGCTTCCTGAGTGCGCCTATTTCGAAGGGCTGGATAAAATACTGGCGGAATACGGAATCAGGTATTTCTTCGTGGACACCCACGGAGTGCTCTATTCCAAACCCAGACCCAGATTCGGCGTTTACGCGCCGGTATATACAGAGTCCGGCGTAGCCGCTTTCGGCAGGGACTATTATTCCTCCAAGCAGGTCTGGAGCTCGAAAGAAGGCTATCCGGGAGACGCCTATTACAGAGATTTTTACCGTGACATAGGCTATGACCTCGATCACGAATATATAAAACCCTACATAAGCCCTGACGGGGTCAGGGTTTTCACAGGACTGAAATATCACAGGATCACCGGAGAGTCCGACTATAAGGAATATTATCAGCCGGAGATAGCATCCCGCAAGACAGAGGACCATGCAAGGCACTTTGTGAAGGGCAGGGAACAGCAGGTCAAGGATATCGCCGCTCTCATCGACCGCAAACCGATGGTTGTGTCTCCCTATGACGCGGAGCTGTTCGGTCACTGGTGGTATGAGGGTCCCGAGTTCCTGTATAACGTGTTCAAAGAGATGGACAGGTCAGACGTGGTGAAGGCTATCACCCCTCTGGAATATCTGAACGAATATCCCACCAACCAGGTTGTTAAGGTCAACCCGTCATCCTGGGGAGATAAGGGATATTATGACGTATGGCTGAATAAGGGCAATGACTGGATATACCGTCACCTGCACTTCATGGCGGAGAGCATGGTCAACATGGCTAAATACCATCAGAACACCAAAGATGACTCCGTCAGAAGATGCCTGAACCAGATGACCAGAGAGCTGTTTCTGGCACAGAGCAGCGACTGGGCGTTTCTGGTGACCACCGGCACTGCCATAGAGTATGCCATGCAGAGAACCAAGGAGCATATCTATAACTTCCTCCGTCTGAAAGACATGGTGGAATACTGCTCCTATGATTACGAATTTTTGGGAAGACTGGAGTATAAGAACAGTATCTTCCATGATATGGACTTCAGGGTCTATTGTTAATAAGGAGATTTAGAGATGATAAGCAAGAAGATGAACGAAGCGCTTAACAAACAGCTTAATTTTGAGCTTTATTCCGCGTATGTATATCTGGCTATGGCAGCCAATGCTGACAGCATGGGGCTGAAAGGTTTTTCCAACTGGTTTCATGTGCAGTATCAGGAAGAACTGTTCCACGCCGACAGATTCTATGCGTATATTCTGGAAAAAGAGGGCGAGATAGAGCTGGAAAAGATAGATAAACCAAAGAAAGAATATAAAGACGCCTATGATCTTTTCGAGGCAACACAGCTTCATGAAAGAGAGGTGACAAAAAGGATTTACGAGCTCGCCTCGCTTGCTCTGAAAGAGCACGATCACGGCACGCACAGCTGGCTTCAGTGGTTCATCACAGAACAGCAGGAAGAGGAAGCCAATGTGAAGGATATCAAGGACAAACTGAAACTGGCGGGAAGCACAGGTCAGGGTCTGTTCATGATCAACACCGAGCTGGCTGCAAGGGTTTACGTTCAGCCCACAGTAACCACTCCCCAGCCCTGATAAAAGATTATTTTAATAAAAAAAGGCGGTCATCTGACCGCCTTTTTTGATTTGATAGTAATTGCGGATGAGATTGCCGCGTCGCAGGCTCCTCGCAATGACAAGAGCTTAATTCAGTCCGAATTCTGCCAAAAGTTTGTCGATGTCGTCCTGAGAAGCGTCGTCCACCAGTGTGGGATCGTCTTCCTGTTTCAGTCTGATAAAGCCGAGTATAGCGCCCAGTCTGGCTCCTATCTCCTGCACAGCTCCGATGACCTTATTGATCTTCTGTTCTGTGATATCCTGAAACTCCAGAGCGTGCAGTATGCCCATTCCGGTCATATCCGCCTGAGCGGCGCTGCTCTCCAGAGATTCTATCTTTTTCAGGATAGCCGCCTGATCTTTTTTATAGAGCAGGTCCTCCAGATCGTCCATCTCAGACAGGAATTCCTGATAGTGTCCGGTCAGTCCGTCCGCCGCCTCCATCAGGTTCATGGTTGCCTCTTCTGTGGATTCTGTGACTGTTTCCAGCGATTTCACCACATTGGGAAGCTGTTCTTTAGATGTGATAAGAGTGGGTTCTATCTCGTCCACTCTGTCTTTGGTCTCGGATATAAGTTTGAGCAGTTCAGATACTTCTTTTTTGATGGATATGCCGAAATCCACAGGTTCGCCGTCGATGATCTTTTTAGAGAGCACTTTCAGCTTTTCAAAAGATTCCTGTTCGCTGGCGGGGGCGATATCGGACTCTGCTTTCAGCTCGTTGATCGCCTTATCCACATCGATATCAATGTCATCTTCGGATGAAAGCATGGGTTTGTTGATCTGATCTATCAGAGGGGAGTGTGTCTCCTCCTCTTCATCCTGCTGAAGGAGAGCGTCTGTATCGAAATCGTCAGGGAGCCCTTTGCCTATTATTTCATCGCCGATCTCGTTCTCTATGGGTTCGGGGAGCTCGTATTCGGGTTCTTCTTCCATAGCGGATTCTGCCACCGGTTCTGGTTCGGGCAGTTCTTCCTCTTCTTTGGCTTCTTCTGATATGTCACCCAGATCGAACTCAGCCGCCAGATCAGCGGGTATGTCGAACTCAGGCTCGTCAGATGCCTGAACAGGCGCTTCCTGCGCTGTTTTCTCTGTTAGTTCTTCTGTGATGATTTCCTGAGAGGGCTCTGAAGCGGCCGCAAGCTGTTCGTCCAGCTCAGCCGCCATCATCGCTTCTATATCTTCTTCAGATGTGATTTCAGGGGCGGGTTCTGCTTTTGCCTTTGAAGGCTCAGCTATTTTTTTTTTTTTATTCAGCTCTTCTGTTTCGTGCTCACGTTTAGTCAGTTCTTTCTGGATCAGCATGTCCAGTTCGTCCTGTTCCACATGACCGGAATCATCCGACATATTGCTGGAGCTCTGGTTCAGAGCGTCATTCAGAATGTCGTCAAGAGCCTCGGGTTCTACATCAGGTTTTTTTTTTGAGCCGTCCTCTTTTTTCTTTGAGTTCAGCTCGTCAGTTTCCTGTTCTCTTTTTGCCAGTTCCATAGCGATGAGGTCGTCCAGTGACGCTCCGACAGCATCATCAGCTGAACCCTCCTCAAAGGCGGATTCCTCTTCCTCTTCTTCTTCGGATGAAGTTTCTAAGGCGGCGGGAGCCGGTGTTTCCTTATTCTGGAATTCCTGCTCAACAGCGCTGGCTACTTTGTTATAGTTGGCTTCGGCAGAGGGCAGAGCCGGCTGACCGAGAAGAGTCTTTTTCAGGTTGCTGTCGACAGTTTTGCCGTCTGTTACCACACTGTCGATATCCAGCAGGATGATAAGTCTGTCGGCGTATTTGCATATACCGAGAATGTATTCCTGTCCGATGGAGCCAACCAGAGGAGGTGTGGGCTCAACCATTTTTTTGTTTATTCTGATTACTTCGGTTACTTCGTCAACAACAAAGCCGATGTTCTCTGTCTCGAACTTGACAACGATGATTCTGGTTTCTTTATCGAAGTCCATTTTATCCAGAGAGAAGCGCACCCGCAGGTCGATAACGGGGATTACCTTGCCTCTGAGGTTCATGACGCCTAAAACGAAGGATTCTGTTCTGGGAACAGAAGTGATCTCAACTGTCCTGATGATTTCCTGTATTTTCAAAACATCAATCGCATATTCTTCTTCGCCGAGCTTCAGCCCGACAAGCTGGATAACCTCAAGATCGTCTGAGCGGTCGAGGTCGCCGTAATCAAGATCGTGGACCGGTTGAAGATTGCTCATTGAGCACCCCTTAAAGCTTTGTTAAAATGTGGCTCCGTATGTCGTCGAGACATTTGGATACATCACTCTTCATATTGTTTATGTAGTAAGGCTGCATAACCTTAATACTCTCGCTTACGCTAATATCATAAGGCATAAAACCTAATTTTTCAATATTAATACCGAGATATTTTTTAGTTACGTTCTCAAAACCGTAAAAAACATTGAGTTCTTTGCGTGTTCTTACAAGATTCAGCACGGAGCCGACCTTGTATTCGTTAACTATCTCTTCAACATCTTTTGTGCCGGACGGGTCTATCTCGTTCATAGCGGCGAGAATAGAGTTGATGTTGGGATAGTTCATGCTCTTGCTTCTGAGCTTGTTGCACACGTCGGAATATTTCAGGTCTTTTCTCAGCATGAGCTCTATTTTGCGGTAGAGCGCCACCTTCAGAAACCCGTATGAATTCTCCAGAGACGTGGGCTCGGAATTCATTATCATTATCTTTTTATCGGCAAAGTTGAAGAAATCTATCATATTAAAGCTGGTTCCAGCGCCGAGATCCAGAATAATATATTTATAATCCAGCTTTTTCAGTCTGTTCAGAACTTTCAGCTTTTCGAAATTAGTGATGTGCGCCATCCCCAGAACATCGCTGGAACCGCCGACAAAATCGACTCCGGCGGGGGATCTGGTTATTACGCTGCTGATATCTACTTTTTCTTTAAGAAACTCATACAGACCTTTGCCCGGAACCTTAAGCCCCACAAAGTCGTGCAGGTTGGCGCCGCCGAGATCCGCGTCCACCAGCAGGGTGTCGTTTCCGGCAGTTTTTAAAGACATGGAGATGTTGGAAGAGAAGAAACTCTTGCCCACACCGCCTTTTCCGCTGGCTACAGCTATGATTTCAGCCATAAATTAAACTCTGCCCCTGTATTTTTTCACAATGTAATAGGTTAGAATATACGCAATCGCTCCAAGAATCAACCCCAGCAAGTGTGTTCCCACAAAAAAAGGGATAAAAAAGGTCTTAGCCGTGTGCAGCACAGACTGGAGCGTCATCGCGCTGAATGACGGAGGTCTGACAGCGTGCTGTCCTGTGACATATTCGCCGAATTTATAGCACAGGGTATATACGGGAACTATGGTGAACGGGTTGGTTATATATGCCCCGACTATGAGAGGATAGAAAGGCAGACCGAATATGAATGAAGCGCCTATAGCCAGGGCTGTGTGCAGCCCGATATAAGGAGAAAAGCCGATAAAAATCCCCACTGCTGTTGACAGCGCGATTGTTCTCGGCGAGCAGTCCAGATTGAGTATTTTTTTCAGCTTGTGTCTGATTTTCTCCAGCATGATTTCTCATATCACTAATTTTTAGAAATGTCTCTATATAAAATCAGCTTACGCCTCTATGTCATATGTATTTTCTATTAGCGGAATAAATAAAACATATAGAAAATAAAAAAAACTATTGTCACTTTGCGTTCTCTTTGTAATATTATGTTTATAGCTATAGTGACGTGATTATTATTTGTTTAGTCTGCCGAGAATCACCATCAGGTAAATTTAATTATAATATGCTTGACATACCGTTTAAACATTCAGGCTGTTTAACGAATAGTTTGTTTACTGGGTGGAAATTATGAGGTATTATTGCACTATGTTGGGAAACAAGATTAGAAAATTGATTAAAAAGAAGGGAATCAAGCAAATAGACGTTTGTCGCGCTGTCGGCTTGTCACCTTCCAGACTTTCGAACTACCTTAGCGGCAGTAGAGAACCCGACCTCGAAACACTTTCCAGATTAGCCAGATTTCTGGAAGTGAAGCTGGATTATTTCGCCTATGGCGATAATATTAAGAACACAAAAGAGATCGGGGAAAACATTAAAAACATGAGAGAAAAAAGGGGTTTTTCCAAAGGCGATCTGGCTGCTGTTGCTAAAATCGATGTTCAGTCTCTTTCGAGGCTGGAGCTGGGATACGGGGAATTTGAAAGGGATTTAATCGAAAACCTTGCGGGCTGTCTGACATGTAAAGTGTCCGACCTTATTGGTGCAGAGGAGGGTTACTCAATGGATACCGGCATTTCGGCTGCTGCCGAATGCGAGCTGGTGATTTATGAGCCTGACGCTCCTGTGATAGGCATCAACCTCACTGATGTGGAGGACGGCAGATGCGAGAAGGAAAAGGGTGCGGTGTGGGTTGCTGTTAACGACGGCAGATTCGCTCCGAAGGTCAATGAAGCGGATATTCTGTATATCGAGAAACTGGAGCCTGAAGAGCTCTGCGACAGAGATCTTCTGCTCTATTTTGACGGTGAGGCGCTTAAGCTGATGAGAGCTTTTGTCACAGACGAAAGTGTTCTTCTGGCTCCGGAGGTCGGGGCAGGCGCTCCGGTCGTTATTCCGGCGGGTGCCGGGATCAGGACCGGGTGCAGGATATATAAGATTAATTGGCATGCGGTAAGATATTAGATATAAAAAAGCCTCTCTGGAGACAGCCTCTCTGACGAGAGGCTTTTTTTTTGCAAAAATTCATCCATCCTTGGAGAATTTTTGATACCGTTTCGCTCAGGTAAAACCTTCGCTCCACTTACGTTCCATTCATAAAAACAGCAAAGCAGTTTTTATTCATTACACGGGTTTTATCCATGCAGTTTATTTGTCACTGCGAGCCGATGTAATCGGTGCGGCAGTCTCAGTCGTCAGCAGACGCTTTAGATTGCTTCGTTACACTCGCAATGACAAAACTGGCTTTAGGATAAAGCCCGTGAAGCGCAGCGTAACGTGAGCGGAATAAGGCTTGCCGATTGGAGCGTTGGCAGAAATTCCCGCATGGATGGGGAATTTCTGAGTGTAAAATAGAAAAGCCCGCATAAGCGGGCTTTTTTTATTTGATATTCTGAACCTTACTTGATGTAAGATTTTGAGTATTCGGGATAAGCGTCGATGCCGTGCTCGTGATAGTCAAGACCTTCAAGCTCAACCTGCTCGGATACACGAACCTTAACAAAGATGTTGATCAGTTTGAACAGTATGAATGAAGCTCCGAAGCCCCATACGAAGGCCGCTGCTATACCGATCAGCTGAGAAACTATAACAGGCTCTAAAACGTGAGTTTCGAAGTTATAGTTGAAAAGACCGGCTGCCAGTGTACCCCATGCGCCGTTAACGCCGTGTACAGAGATAGCGCCCACCGGGTCATCGATTTTGATCTTGTCGAAGAACTGAACAGAAAGAACTACCAGTATACCAGCGACAAGACCGATGATGATGGAGTATCCGGGTGTTACGTTAGCGCAACCGGCTGTGATACCGACAAGACCTGCGAGAGCACCGTTCAGAGCCATACCTGCGTCATACTTTTTGTAGAACAGGAATGTGGTGAACAGAGCGGCTATAACGCCTGCAGCGGGAGCCAGTGTTGTGTTGACAGCGATCAGGGGCAGAGATGTGTCGGCCGCTGTTTCGGAACCAACGTTGAATCCATACCAGCCGAACCACAGAACGAATACACCGATTGTAGCCAGAGGAATGTTGTGACCGGGGATAGGCTTAACTCTGCCGTCTTTGGTGAATTTGCCTATTCTGGGTCCGATAACTATAGCGCCGGCAAGAGCCGCCCAGCCGCCGATAGAGTGAACAACAGTAGAACCGGCGAAGTCGATGAATCCAAATCCTTCAAGCCAGCCCTGTCCGTGGAAGAGTGAGCCCCATGCCCAGCTTCCGAAAACGGGGTAGATGATTGCTGACATGACGAATGTGAACACAAGATAAGCGGTGAAGTTAGCTCTTTCAGCGATAGCACCGGAAACGATAGTTGCCGCTGTAGCACAGAATACTGTCTGGAACATCCAGAAGCAAAGTGTCCAGTTGTCTACCATATCCCAGTTATTGATGAAAAAACCTTCTGTTCCGAAGAAACCTGTTGTTGTTGTACCGAACATAAGAGCGAAACCAACAGCCCAGAAAGCCAGTGAACCCATGGCGAAGTCCATCAGGTTTTTCATAATGATGTTAACGGCGTTTTTAGCTCTGGTGAAGCCTGTTTCGACCATGGCGAAACCAAGCTGCATGAAAAATACGAGGAAAGCAGCGATAAGTGTCCAGAGCCAGTCAGCGTTAGCCTGTGTGGCTTTCACAGCGGCGTCAAGTGATTCCAGTGTGACGGGCTCAGCGGCCTCGTCTGCAAATGCGAATACCGCAATGCCCATAATGGATAGTGTAAGAAGTATCTTTTTAAACATGTCTTCCTCCCCTTATATAGAATCGTTGCCGGTTTCACCGGTACGAATTCTGAGGGCTTCCGCAACATCGATTACGAATACTTTACCGTCGCCGATCTTGCCTGTTTTGGCTGCTTCTGAAATAACAGAAACGCATTTGGGGGCGAGTTCATCGCTCACAACTGTTTCGAGCATAACTTTCGGAACGAAATCGATCTGATATTCAGCTCCTCTGTAAAGCTCATGGTGTCCTTTCTGGCGGCCGAAGCCTTTAACTTCAAATACAGTCATCCCTGTAATGCCGAGGCTGTTCAGGGCTTCCTTTACCTCGTCAAGCATGTGAGGCTTGACTATGGCTTTAATTAGTTTCATGTTTTCCTCCGTTAGAAAAAGCATTCCCGTATCTATAAACAAAAGTCATGCCAGTTTTGGAATTTGTATGATTTGTTATGTATTGGGCATTGTGAGTGTAATGAATGTTACAAAGCGCATAAAAGTGTTTAAAAAATATTCATTTCTGATTAATTTTTCAGCAAAACTCAGAAATTAGTGCTATAATCGTTCAGTAAAGACTTATCAGTGCGCAGAGGCGGATAATTTGGAGCCCTTATATTCTTGTTTCGACTGTTTTTCATATCCTGTGGCGGCAGTCGATTTGTCGGGTTCATCCGTTTACTTCAATAAAGAGTTTCAAAGGCTTTATAATGCGGGCAATTTCAGGGATATTGATTTTTCCTCATGTCAGAAGAGAATCTTTTTCTGTTCTGACAAAGGCGAGATGAAATGTTTCAGCGTCAATATATCAGCCGCGGATAATCTTAACATCTGGTCTTTCACAGACGTAACATCCTATATCAATAAAAAGAGTATGCTGGAAGTCTCCTTCATCGATGAAGACAGGATCACCGACGAGAACCTTAAAAAAGTGGTGGAGAAGAACAGGCGTCTGGCAGACGTTGTTGAGCTGATGGAATCCGGAGTCTTTATCGAAGGAACATCGGGCAATGTCGTTCAGGTTAATAACAGTTTTCTGAAGATGCTCTCCGGTTTCAGCTCTCCGGATGACGGTTCTGATTTCAGAGCGGAGACATTCCATAATATGCTGGCGGAATTATGCGCAGACGATGATTATTTTTTGATCAAAGAGCGTATAATAGGTCAATATTCAGGCAGTACATACACAGACGAGCTTACATTTTCTGACGGAAGGATATTCACACGGATATTCTATCCCCTGCACATAGACAGTCAGACCAGAGGGTATCTCTGGAAATTCAAAAACATAACCCAGCGCAGAAAGCTGGAGCTCTACCGTTTCGAGATGGAGACAATGCTCACCGCTCTGGAAGCCAGCGAAAATGTTGGTCTCTATCAGGAATATAAAGGGATACGGTTTGCCAATAACGGTCTGGCGCATATGCTGAGAACAGACAGAGAATCGCTCATCAGCAAAGGCATAGACCATTTCATAGAGAAAGACGAAACGGAAAGGTTCGACGAAAACACAGTTAAGCTGAAAAGGGCGGACGGTCAGACCCGGATAGCCAGAATGTGCGCCGATACCATGAAAGTGGAAGGAATGACCGTACGGACGTTCAGTCTGATAGACATCACAGAGAAGATCGCCCTGAGCGAAAGCCTTAAGATAAACGAGGAAAAATTCCGAAACGTATTCTATAACAACACAGCGCCCATGCTGATGTTCGACCCTGCCAGCTTCGCCATCATAGACGTTAACGCGTCGGCTCTGCGCTTCTACGGATACACTCCTGAAGAGATGCGGGCGAAGACCATCACCGATCTGAAAAACAAAAAAGGCAAAGATAAGGGATGCAGGGAACTGGTCGAGGAGTTTATCTCTAATAATTCCGGCGGAGTTGTTCAGGTTAAGCATATGCTGGCGGACGGTCTCATGAGAGATGTGGAACTGCTCATCACCCCCATCGGGCATAACGGCGATGTCAGCATGCTGGTTATCGTGGAGGATGTCTCCGAACGGCTGAAATATCAGGCGGAGCTGGAGACTGTGAATAACAATCTGAAACAGATTGTCGAGCAGGAGATAGACAAACGCCGCAGAAACGAAGAACTGCTGATGGAAAAAATGCGTCTGGCTGAGATAGGCGAGATGATAGGCAGCATAGCCCACCAGTGGCGCCAGCCTCTGAACACTCTGGGTATTCTGATTCAGGATATCATGGACGCTAAGGAGTTCGGCGAGCTCACGGATGAATATCTGAGAGAGCTGGTGTATAAGGGCATGAACCAGATAGATTACATGTCCAGAACCATCGACGACTTCAGGGATTTTTTCAAACCCACCAAACAGGCGGAGATGTTCGACATAAAGACCAGCGTGGCGCAGGTGCTCTCCATCATCCTGCCTCAGCTCATAAACCACAGCATAGAATGTATAGTCTACTGCTGCTGCGGTTCCTGCGAGAAGGCGGAGCTGAACACCGAGTTTCTGCCTCTGTGTCCCGGACACGATATGAAGGTCACCGGATATGCCAACGAGTTCAAGCAGGTTCTGCTGAACCTGATATCCAACTCAAAAGACGCTCTGGCAGACAGAGATATCAGGATAATAAAGATCAGTCTGTTCGCTGAGGAAGACCATGTTAAGGTTCAGGTGGAAGACACCGGCGGCGGTATTCCGGAAAGCCTGATGGACAGGATATTTGACCCGTATTTCACCACAAAATCCGATAAGGGCGGAACAGGTATAGGACTTTATATGTCTAAAGCCATCATAGAAGCAAATATGAAAGGCAGCCTGTCCGTGGAAAACACAGAAGACGGCTGCCGTTTCTCAGTAAATATGCAGCGCAGATACGACTAGATCATCTCATCGACCCGCTCGTGAACCCTCTCCATGTCCTTTCTGACAGTTTCGTGGGTGTGCCTGCACTCTGCTTTTGTCACATAATCTCTCGCCAGAATAACATTGGTCTTTTCCTGTCCCTTCCTCAGCTCGTTTATCGACTTCCATATGGGTATCAGTATCAGACCGGAAAGACTGCCCAGTGTCTGTATTATATCAGAGAATTCCAGCGTCATCTTCCTGCTCGTCCGCAGTCTCCGGCTCGTTGCCTTCCGCCAGCCACATGCTGACCTCTTCGTCCTGCTCGTATGCTCCAAGAGTGGAAACATTTCTGCCGTCATTGTATGTTTTTACATAAAATTCATTATACACAGTAACTTTCATGATTATATCTCCGCCGGAATTTCTATATATGCCGTAGTGTCGTTGTTTGAAAGCAGGGTGTAAAGTCCCTCTGACAAACCACTGGCTACCGTGGCAATTACAGTGATGTTATCTGTTGAACATGCGGCAGGTGCTATAGAGAGTGCCGTGACAGGAATTGATGACCCCGATCTTTGCAGTCGCCAGGTTCCGCTGTAGATCACCTGTGTAGGGGTGATCCTGCCACGGGAAGTGGTATTCAGTGTTATATTTGCTTGTGTGGTAGAGAAAGGGTATCCGAAGCCTACAGGATGATACGGTACTCCGGTTAATGTACGCAGAGGCAGAAACCGCTTACACGCAGACAGCTCAGATGAATATTCGGGCAGCGTCCACTCTGTCGCTGTGCCGCCGTATTCCAGCTTGGGTTTTTTAAATGTACCTCCGGTGAATCTGACTGTGGCGTTTGTGCCGCCTGTCAGCGTCACCTGTCCGCTGTTTGCGACAGACCCCCCATTCACAGAGGCAGACGCTGTGCCTTCCCATGAGAGGGTATAGACGCCCGTCATTATACTGAGTCCTTCCACCACCTGTTCGCATCCGCCTGCGGGAGCGGTAAAAGTAACGATGTTTTCAGTTTTGCTGAATACGAGACTCTGCCCGCTTACAGCTACTTTCCACCTGTCCAGTGTATATTGGTTGGCGGACGCAGTAGCCGTGCCGGAAACGTAGCCTCGCTGGTTTATCAGCCCCGCTGAATTGATGAGCAGATTAGCGCCGATTCCCGCCGTCTGGGCGGACGCTCCTTCGTATCCCTCTATGCGCACCTTCAGAGCTGGGTCTCCCGTCTCGTCCAGCACCATGTTCAGAACCTCTCCGTCCGTCTTGTAGATGGTCTTTAAAACATTGTCGTCGCTGTCGAAAACAGCGTTCAGTATCTGTCTGACCTCTCTGTAACTCATGATTTCCTCCTTTTATCTATCCTTTTTATAAAAGCTGACTTCCGCGTATGCGTATCTGCCGTCCGGAAGCTCCATCTGACCGTAGCTGTTCGTTCTGAACGACAGCGGCCGGTGGCGGAGCGTGTCTGATTCCGCAAAGACGCACAGATGGTCTTCCCGTGTCTTGTCCCCGAACCGGACGGTGTTGGATCCGCTGTCGGCGGAGAAACTGCTCAGGGCTGAGACATCTGATGCGATGCGGAGTATATGCCCCGTCTCTTCCTGAGAGCTGTATACGCAGGAGACAGAGCTTATGCCGTCTCCCTGCGCCGGGCTTGCGCTTCCGGTGACGATGCTGTAGCCTCCGGCTGTCTTCTCGTGGAAGCCGGATGATGAATATATATAAAATGCGAAATCCACCCTGCCGGACACTTTCGGTATCCAGTCGGTAAAAGTGTTCACCTGATATGCCATCACGCCCGCTTTCGTGTCAGGGTTGATGTATGTTCCGAGAATGTTCGAGCGGGTGCCGTTGAACGCTCCGGTGGTTTTTGATTCTTCGTTATATGTGCTGTAGATAAGGCTGCTGTCGTAATAGAATTTTGTGTCCCTGTACCAGAACTGAGCTGTGCTGCCGTCCTGTTCCACAGCGGCGAAGATTCCGGAAAGGTCTTCCGGCGGTGTAACATTGATATACCTGCTCAGGACGGCTTCACACCCGTCCGTGGATATTTTCTGATATCTGCTGTCGAAAAGCTGTCTGGGTGACTCCATGAAGTCAGTGCCTCCTGACATGGCGGCTGAGAAAACAGTGTCGTCAGTGACTATGCTGAATGACGGCATGGGGACGCAGGGCCACAGAGCGCCGTAAAACCCGGTGACGTGTGTGGGGATTCCCCTGCTGAATCTGACGATGACTTCATCCTCTAAAGAGAACGCCAGCACGGAGTGCGCCCCCGTCTTGGCGCAGGCATAAAACGGAGGGACATCAGCATATCTGTCATTGCCGCATATCACATTCAGCAGGTTGTCAGCGTAATTCACCCCTGTGACTGTGCCTCTGCGGTAGTTTATGTTCTCCGCCGGATCCAGAGCCGTTTCGTTTGGAATATAGAGTGTCATATCAGCCTCCGTAGTAATATTCCGGGACAATTCTGTCTGATGTTTCATACAGCGTGGTTCGGACCATGCCGGAATTTATGTCCGTGTCCACTGTCAGCGGCAGACCGGTGACTGATTTTAAAATCCCCACCCGTGTGCCGTTCGGGATGAAGCAGGGGAAGACAGATCTCAGCCAGTATTTTTCACCGTAATAGCTGACGCACCATCTGAGCCGTTCGTCATACAGCCATTCCTCTTTCAGTGTGCTGCCGACTCCGCCCTGAAAGGTCGTATAGACATACTCATATCCGTCCTGAGGTCTGGCGGGGTTGTCATACACCTTCACCTTTTCCACCAGTCCGCATCCCAGCAGGACAGCGGAGGTGAAAATATCCGTCTGAAAGCTGAAACTGCCCAGACTGAAATAGTCCTCATGTCCGTCCATGCGGTAATAGACGGCTATTCTGGCGCCGGGAATCAGACTGTCGGCGGACAGCGGTGTCTCGTGAAGGACGTAGTTTCCGGTGTTCTGTATGAAAGCCGGGAGCTGTGATTCTATTGCTTTGAGACCTGATACCGTTTTGAAAGATATCTTAGATTCGCTGTAGACGGTTTTCAGACTGTTCAGCCCGCATGCCCTTATCTTGGGCAGTTTCACAGTAACTGTGTTCCCCGTTCTTTCCCATGGTGCATCGGCGTTGGGGTCTGCTATCTGAGTGCACGCCAGACCGGAAAGCAGACACATTTCGTCTCTGTCCTCCGGAATCAGAAAGAGATCCACAACATATTCGCCGTCATCGTCATTCAGCAGATAGACCTTCACCGAGTATTTCTCCTCGAAAAAACTGTAATAGTCGGTATCTGCGCCGTTCAGGCTGAAGACCACAGGTTCGTCATTCCTCTCCGATGTGACAGACACCGTGTTTGACACGCACTTTTCCGGATAGCAGATGCCGGATGGAACATAGGGGCTTCTGCACAGCCATACATTGAATTTCGAGTATTTCTCAGTATATGAGGATGCCATCATTCCACCGTGAAAAAATCATTGCACACGTTGTCTTCGTCCGTGCTTTTGTACCCGTCTTTCTTCACCAGAAGCGAATAGGTGCCGGTCTTCATGCTGCCCAGCCTCACACGTCCCTCTGAGTCGCTCTTTCCTGCGTATCTGCCGTTTATATAGACGTATGCCCCGCTCAGAACCTCTTTTGAACAGGCGTCTCTGACGGTGAGCACCACCACTCTGTTGAAGAGCCCTGTGTCGTATCCGTCCGTGTAGTCCAGAACATGGCTTCCGGTCAGCCCGGAGTCTTCCGCCGTCACCAGAATGTATGCGGTCTCCCTGCATGTGATATCCAGCAGGTCGTAGCTGGTCTGATATGTCAGCCTCAGCACGCCGGTCTGCTCCGACGGCAGAGTCACGGCGCGCCCCTGAAAGCTGGGTTTTCCGGCGCCCATGCCCAGCCATACAGCGGATATAATACTGTTCACCGGATATCCGGCGGTTATCTTTCTGCTGTTTTTAAAGACGAGAAACTCCGTAACAGTCTGTTTCAGGTTTCTGGCGTAAAAAGACGCTGTCCCCAGGCTGGCGGTTATCTCCGGGTTTCTGCCGCCGGGATATAGTTTCAGCCGGGCGGTGAATCCGGGATAGAAGATGGTCCTGTCGCTGTTCTCAGCGGAATCAAGAACAAAGCGAAACCCATTGTCCGTCTGTGCGGCGGATGAAAATTCGATGGATTTATCAGCCATTTGCCGCTCCCGCATATACTGTCACAGGATATGTGTCTCTGTTCTTTTTTCCCAGCGTCAGTCCGAACAGTCTGTATGATGTCCGGTAGCTGACGGAAGCGGAGGCTATCTGTCCTTCCGCAGGTTTCGGAGTGTCTGCGCAGCGTATGCTGTATGCTCCGTCACGGGTCAGGGCGCCCAGAGATTTTCCCAGCCAAGTGTATGCGGAGATGGATGAAACAGGTTTGTCCGGTTCTGCCGAGTTTTTTGTAATGAATGTTACAATCTCCTCTGAGACATCCTCCGTATAGGTCCCCATGGATGCTACAGTTCCGTCTGTGGATACGGCGAAAATACCGTCCGGTTTATCGGAGTACACACGGAAATACGCTGTGTCGCCGAACAGAAAGGAGCTTTTGGCGTTGCCCTGACTGTCCAGATTTCTGTCTTCGTCCAGATATATCTTTATGTTGCTGTCTGTCTCCTGCGTAACAAAACTGATGGTAGCCTTTGTCATGATGTGACCTCCAGTGTGTCTGTGATTATCAGCGGGTCGGCTGTGATGTTTATTCTGGCGGAAACTGCTCTGCCTCTGGCGTAGGGGCATTTTATGATTATTCCGGCGGGCAGCGTCAGCGCTCTGTTTCTGGATGTGGTTATCACCGCCGTGTTAGCGGGAGTCAGCAGTGATTTCGCTTTTCTCATTGCGGAGACTCTGTCGGTGATTCCGGGAACGGACAGGGTTTTTGAGCTGCCCATTTTGCCGGTGATGACCGTTACAGAATTGTCAGTGGAGACTGTTACTGCTTTTTTGCCGGCAGATGAGCTGACTACTGCGTATTCGTCATATACGGTCTCATAGCTGACGCTGACGTATCCGTAAGCGCCTTCTCTGTATAATGTGCGCCCGCTGTATGAAACCCCGTCTGTCAGAACAGCGGATGGTCTTTTGTTCAGCCTCGCCTCTCCGGCGGAGAAATACACTGTCTCGGTGACAGTCTCCGGAACGCTTCTGTTTATGAGGGTTAGGGAGTCCGTATCTGAAAAAACGCTGTTTCTGTCCGTGCCGTATATTTTCACACTTGAACTGAGTCCGGTGTAAGCTGTGGAATCTGTTTCTATATATGTATCGTCGTTGCCGTATGTGACGGTCACTGATGAATATTTCTGCTCGTTGGCAGACTGCCTCCATGAAAAGACAGACTCCGGTTTGACGGTGATATCCGTTCCTCTGCCGTGAACGCAGATTCGAGAATCCGGCAGCATGCGGACGCTGAGTCCGGTATTCTCCGCCAGCAGTTCCGCCAGCTCATATTCGGTGTATGCGCCCGCCAATCCGGACACCACATAGTCCTCCGCTGTCCAGACTATGCCGGATGAGAACTGAAGCGTCAGCGCCGATGCCTTCATCGCCTTTATGTTGATAGGTGTCAGTCTGCTGTCTGTCCTCATCCGTCCGCTCAGTACGGTTTTTTCAGCGGAGACCTGTGAGGCTGTTGTTTCGAAAGAGAACTCCTCGCCGTTTATCACGAAGACCATTTTTCGGAATATCTGAGTCCCCGCCAGAAATTCCGCCGTGAAAGACGGCACGCCGAACAGGTCTATCTCTGCCGATATCAGCCTGATTGTGATGTCCCTTTCGTCAGCATAGACGGTGAGAGTGTCCGTATTCAGCCTTCCGGTGCTCATCGGCAGACTTATCAGAGTTTTCGCTGATATGCCTGTCCTGCCCACGGGAACAGACACGGTGTATGTGCCGCTCAGGCTGTCCTGACAGAGCATATTGTTCAGAGATACAGACCCCGCTGTTCTGCCGGACAGAGAGTTCGGACATTCAGCTCTTTTTGTAATGGACAGAGCGGAGATGTGAACATGTGAGCATGTGTTGCTGTTCATGGCGGAGAGAGCTGTGGCTATATCTGTTCTGCCTGATGCAGTCTCTGCCGAGCCGGTGTATATCTCTGCTGTGTCTCCCCCGCTGAGAGCGGACAGTACGGCGGAATATCCGCTCAATGAATCTGTTCCCATTATGCTGGTACCTCCTGTAAAGGTGAAAGGAACGTAAATGACTGACGAGCCGGACAGTCTGCCGGATGTTTCCGTGCCGAACGAGGCGATGACGGAGCCTGCGACCAGATACATATCAGACCAGCCTGTGCCATTGCGTGCCGTCCGAGATGAAAGAAGCCGTGGGAGACGAGTCAGTCAGAAAGTAGTCTTCATAGTCCTCAGGGTTATACAGGGACACAGTGACCGTCTCTGCCGAGCTGTCTGTTTTTCTTACCGTGACGGTCTGTCCGGCACAGCTTTCGAAATAGGGGAGCATGATCTCATAACCGCCTTCGGAAGCGTCAGCCAGAACATATTCCTCATTGCCGTACAGATAGGTATCCTCAGAGACCGATACCACCCTGTCCGAAGGACTGCGGTATACGGAGATGATATTGATCCCGCCCGTCCGGTCTGTTGTCAGCGTGACGCAATCCCCTTTGGAATAGAGCGTCACCCCGGACAGATATGTCAGGTCTGTGACGACATAGAGAGACAGCGGATTTTCATCCGCCTTTACTATGGTGAGAGGCAGACCGTGCATGCCGTCAGATACGTTTACAAAGATGTAAGCGCTCAGCAGCTCAGCGTAGATGTTGGCCGTTCCGAGTCCTGTTCCCAGATAGGCGTATGCGGCGGGCAACATGCCGCCTCCCGCTGGAAGTTCCGGCGAAAGATCTCTGCCCCGACCCTGCGTCACGGAGGATATGACCCATGCCGTGCCTGTGCTGATCAGTTCCAGCGAGCTTCCCGCATAAAGGCTGACGCTCCCCGACGAATCCATTATGCGGTCTGCGCCGTTCGGTGTCAGAGCGACAGTCCCTTTGTAGCTCTCCGATCCGTTGACGAAGCGGAAGCATATTCCCGGGCAGAGCGCCGCCTCCGGCAGGGAAGCGTTGATGTAGACAGTGTCCTCCGTGCAGATGAAGAGAATGTTTCTGTCGGCAGTGCCGATGGAATATTCTGCGTCTGTTACCGTTATCAGGGTCTCCTGCGCTGTAACATGTCCGGCTGTCCTGTTAAGAGTGTCCGCAGTGAGCACGTTGGCTATCATACTGCCCCGATCCCAGCTTCCGGGGGTTGTACCCTCTCTGCCTCTCAGCGCCGTCATCTCTCCCGCCGGTGTTTTAGCGACCAGAACGATCTCTCTGTTTTCATCGTCCACAGGGCTGGAGTATTCCCCGCCCCATATCACAGCGGTGAAAGTACCTGCGGGGAACAGCTCTGGTCTGTCTGCGAAAACAGCAGTGCCTGATTCCGTCAGGGCGGATGAGAGGGTGGTTCTGGCGAAGTTGGAAAATGTCAGAATATCTGCCATGACAGCGCCTTAGTCTATCAGCCAGTCGATAGTGGTTTTGTTGTCCGGCTCGTGGGCGCATCCGGCGGGGACGGATTCCTTTATCCAGAATCCGGCAGAAGCCGGGCGGGTATCGAAGGATATTGAGTTTCCTGCCTCGAATGTTCCCGAAAAACATTCAGCGGGTATTGTGAAATAGGGTCTGGCGGTCTTTTCGTTTATAGGGGAATAGGAAGACGATATGGTTCCGGACGGCAGAACGCCTGTCTCAGCACCCGCCGCAGTGTAAGACAGAGCGGATGTGAAGGTGATGGAATAGGTGTCGTGCTCTGTTCCGGCGTTATAAAGAGCCATGCCGGACGGATCGAACTGACCTGTCAGACTGCTGACGCTGACATTTTCAAAACCGGGGGTCAGGTCGCCCAGCTCCAGCATCACGCCGGCGTATGTCTCTGAAGCGATGTACGAATCCGCAATCTGAGACTGAAGGGTGATGGTCGCCGTGTTGCCGTTGAATGAAGCCGAAACCGCCCGGACCGTCTCCGTATCTTCGCCGGAGCGGATGATCAGCAGACAGCCGTCAGGGATATTGTAGTCCGTGCCTTTAAAATACACCTGAATGGCTGTGTCCCCGGCATATGCGTCAGCGGCGAGCTGACCGCAGCCTGTCCACGCGAGACCTTCCGCCTCCGCCTGAGTGTCGGTGTGTGTTCCGATAGCTATGTAGAAGCTGTCTCCGCCGTTTCCGGGTGAAGAAAGCCCTGCGCACGCTCCGTAGGCTGTTTCGCCGGAGGTGTTCATGTTGCTCATGAATACCTTTCTGTAGCGGACTATGCCTGTCTCTCTTTCCGATGATGTTACTCTGGGAAACAGATTGAATTTTACTCCGGAGACTATGCCCCCAGCCTTGTTCTCTCTGCCTCCGTTTGTGTCCGTATCTGTGATGTTCAGTGATCTGTTAAGCTGTATATCCGTCTGGTTCATCTCAAACCTCCGTCAGTCTGATGGTTCCGTAATAGATGTCTGTGGGTTCATATGTCTGTTTTTTCGTCACGGGTGTCAGCTCCAGCGGGTCTTCAGAATATCTGAATACCGCTGTCATTTTTTTTTCACCCAGAATGACAGCCATCTGCGCCATGCCCTGTGCCAGCTCCCGAAGTGTTTCGGCGCTTTCACGGGTCAGCCCGTCACGCACGTTCGGGATATAGATGTCTATGTCGGCGCAGGGACGTCCTGTATATGTGTGGGTATACCCGTCAGCGTCTGTTGAAACCGATGCCGACGGCAGACCGTATCTCTGCTCGTTCGCCCACACGGCGGAAGAGGGCAGTGTTACTCCGGCTATGCTTATCATGCTGTCACCATGCGGTATTTCGCTGTTATGCGGAATGTGACAGTCCTGCTGTCCGTGGAATCCAGAGCGCTCTGAACGTTCACCGCTCCTGATTTCTTCAGCGCTTTGAATGCTTTGTCCAGCGGGCTCAGGTCTGCTCTGCCTATGCTGAGCAGACGGGTGAATATTTTGACCGAGTGTTCCTCTGTCATAACTCCGCTATCGTCCACGGATGACATACCGCCGTATTCTATGTATGCCGCCGGCTCTCTGCCTATCACAGCGGAGGAGTCCTCTCTGATGACCACAGAAGCGAAAGCGCCCGTTGCTGTGAGCAGGTCTGATGTTTCTGTTAAAAGTTCCGTTACGCTCATCATCTATACCCCTTCCAGTCATCGCTTCCGACCGCCGTGTATCCAGATGCCTTCTGCACGGCTGTGCCGTCAGACGCTGTCACAGGGGCGAGGGGGTTTAGAATTCTGGATACTTCCGTGATGTACTGTTCAGCGGTGGTCCATTCGGCGGCATAGCTGTAAAGCTCCGCCAGTGTCTTTTTCTTAACAGCCAGTCTCAGCACAGGGTCAGCCTCGTCATATTCTATGTCATAGCTGTCCGCCACCGCCTGAACGTAGACTCTGGCATTCTCCAGACATTCCTGCGCTATGCTGTCGTCTCCGGCGCATATCGCCATGTAGTCGTTCTCGCTTAGTGACTGCTGTATCTCTTCTATATCTATTTCCATTTCACACCTTTATGCTGTAATGGGCGGGGCTTTCGCCCCGCAGAAAATCTAAAGGACCGATGCCCAGCAGATTCCCTTGGTGAAGGGAACGGGCAGGGGTTTGCTCTCCGCTATGATCTCTATGGTGGATGAACGCTGGTCTCTCACCTGCTTCACGAAGAAGGGCATTGCTGTGAGATTGCTGTCCAGATCGTCGATGACGGTGTATACCAGCTCGAAGGGAGCGTCGGCGGCGAACGCCATGATCTTGGAGTTGTCCACTACTTTTATCTGGGACCCTGTGGCGAGATCGGTGTATGAGCTGTTCATCAGCTCCACTCTGAATCCGGCGATGTTGATTGTTTTGGCGTCTATCATGGCTGTCACGGACGGGTTGCTGATGTCCTGAACCACCTTCGCCAGAGCCATGAAGGCGCTCTGTCCCGCCCAGAAACGTACTTCCGCGCCGTAGTGGGAATTGCTCTGGATGTTTGCCTCCATGCCGATGAGGTCTGCCAGGATGCTGTCCAGACTGATGGTGGAATTGTTCCAGAGAGAGTCGGGGGCATAGCTGAGCGTTGAGCCGAAGTCCACGCTGTATGTGCCGTATCCGCCGTCCATGCTCATGGGGTAGGCTATGCTTCCTTTCAGAGACTGAGCTGCCATCGCCTCGGTGGAGGCTCTGACTATGCGGCGCAGACGGTCGATCTTGTTGTTCACCAGAAGCTGTATGCCTGTTTCGTCCAGCAGTTTCAGGTTGTTCACGTCCACTCCGTTCAGGCGCTCGCTGGGGCGGAAGGGCTGGGGTTCGATATGTGTGATTACAGAGTTTTCCTCATATACGGGCAGAGGGTCGCCGCCTCTTCTGGTTACGGCTATGTTTGTAACAGGCTGCTGAAGATCAGTTACGGATACCGTGGGCAGGGGATGATTTCTGCGCTTCGCTTCGGGATAAACATTGTCCAGCACAGGGGATTTCAGCTCGGGCATCTCTGTCAGAGAGCGGATTATTGATTCGGATGTGAAGAATTTGCCAAGGTCAAACTGTATCATTATATAAACTCCTTAGTTGATTAGAATATCCAGATGGATGTGTCCGCTTCCAGCGCCGCTCTGGCTGACGCTGACGCTTCTGAACCCATCACCAGAAGGCTGGCGGCGAGAACTGTGCCGTGAACCATTACATTTCCGGCTGTGTCTTTTGATGTGTCGATATCCTCTGTGCATACGCCCACGGGGATGTTCAGAGGCGATGCTCCGGCGGGGTTGTATGACTGTGCCGTGCCTTCTGAGTTCAGGGCGATTATCTCGCCTGCGGGGATAGTGCCGTTGTCCGCTGAAAACTCCATCAGACGCACCACAGCGGGGTGTCTGCCGTCTATAACGGATTTGGATGAGATGGTCTGTGTGCCGACCACGCCGTTTACTGTTGCCATTTGCTACTCCTTATATCTTTGAAAAAATTCTCTGCGGTCTGAAGGCAGAGGTGTCAGGCATAGCGCCCTGAGATACGGGCGGTTTTACCGATGAGAAGATGTCAGCCATGAACCCGCTGAAATTAAGTCCGGGGTGCTCTTTTTCCACTTTGTCGGCGAAACTGAGCAGAGCCTCTTTTCTGCCTATGGGCAGTTTTCCGGAAGCCGCCTCGGACAGTTTTTTTATCCTGTCCGCTCTCTCGGCGTTTTTCAGCCTGGAAAATTCGCTGAGTTCGCTGTCTGACATCACAAACCCGCAGTTGAGTGATGTGAATGTGACGAGCCCGTTTCTGTCACCCATTTCGATGACCTGAAGTCCCTTGATCATCGGAGGCACAGCGCCCAGAAACGCCACATGGTGCAGATAGAGCGAGTCGTCTTCGCCTCGGGCGGCGCCGATGCTCCAGTTCTTGTATCTGCCCTGTTCGAATGCCTCTGACAGATCCGCGCCCAGCTCGATCTCGCCTATCAGCACAGTTCCGTCCGCTGAGACCTCCAGCGACCTGACCCATCCATAGGCGGGCATGGAATCGTCCGACTCATGACCGATGGTGACCGGCACGCCGGAAACAAAATTCCGCGCCATGCTCAGCAGATCTTCCGGCGTGATATTTACCCCGCCGTGACTGCCTGCTCTGGCTAATTCAAGTTTCATAATTTCCTCCTTCGTTCCTCTGATGAAGGGGATGTTACAGAAAAAATACATACAATATGTGTAAATATGGTTAAGATTGACAGATAATTTGTGTGATACTTTTGACTTTCAATAAAGCTGTTTAAGGTTTATGCTATTGAAAACTATATTTGGAGAGCCCTATGTTTTTCAGATTGATTGCTCTTTTTTCCGTTTTAGCGCTTTTTGCGTGCGCCTCCGACTATTCACCCGTTTATTTCGATATGTCTAAACAGGCTATGAAGTCCGCCACTGTGGACGAGGCTCTGAAAGCGTATGAAAAATCAGTGAAACACAACCCCCACTCGCCGGACTATTATAACGCCAGAGGGGATATCTATTATAACTACGGCAGATATGGCGATGCTGTTAACGACTATACACAGTCTCTCAGAAACAATTCTAACTCTGAAGTAAACATGAAAAGGGGCAGGGCATACATGAAACTGCGCTATTTCAAGGATGCTTCCATCGATTTCACCAGCGTTATCGACAGGCACAACCAACATCTGTACACAGCATATGTCGAAAGAGCCAAGGCTTACATTGAGCTGGGTATGACCAAAGAGGCTCTGAGAGATCTGGAAAAGACCAAGAAAAGAGCAGGGGACTCTCTGGATCTGAACATAGCTCTGGGCGAAGTATACATTAAGCTGAACGATCCGGATAAGGCTAAGGAATATGTTCAGAAGGCTCTGTTGATGGATCCTGAGAACATAGAACTCTATCTGCTCAGAGGTAAGCTGTATTACAAGACAAAAGACGCCAACCAGGCCATCACGGATATAAAAGCGGCTCTGGAGAGAGATCCGTCTCTTATTCAGGCTAAGCTGGAGCTGGCAAGGATATATGCCACATGCCCGCTGGAAATATACAGAGACGGTAAAAAGGCTGTGGAGATGGCGAGGGACGTTTATGAGACCACAAACGGTCTGGACGCTCTTATCGTGCTGGCTGCCGGATATGCGGAGCTGGGCGATTTTAAAAAAGCTGTTTCACTTTTGGACTCCAGAATCGAAAGCACAAAAGATTATGTGATGCAGGATGATATGCGTGTTTATAAGAGAGCTTATGAAGAGAACCGCACGATCACGGGCTGGTAATATTTGAATATATTAAAACAGGGCGGTCTTTTGACCGCCTTTTTTTTGATCGCTTTTCTGTATATTAAATATATTTTTTCTCCATTTTAAATGGTTATTTTTGAGCCACCTATGATAAAAACATCTCTGACAAAGGTTTCAGATATTCTTTTCAACAGACTCTCCACAATTTTGTTGATAAAAAAAAACTTGACAGCTGTATCCCTATTATAATGGGGCTCTTGTGTAAGTTATTTATAAAATAGGCTATAATTAGAAATTGTACTGAATTGTATACAATCTGACATAAAATGTTGGAAACTTTCAACAGGTTTTCCACAAAAGAGAGGCCGGCTCAAGTTTATTTTCATAGTCTCTGTAATTTTTCTGTAAGAATTCAAAAACATTTTTTCCGCTATGTGAAAAAGAGATGACCGCGCTGTATTTCACAGCCGCCTTTCCTTTATAAAAATCCCTCTTGAACGGCACTATACGCATAATAAGGTCATCGGGTATCCGGCTGTTCTTGAATTTTTTTTCGTACAGCTTCACGGGGTGCCATTTCAGTCTCTCTTTAACATCGTCATCAGACAGGCAGTTTTTCGGGTATGTCAGCAGATCTTTGGCAGTGAGGACAGAGGTCCATGAACTGTTCTTATAGTATCCTACGGATGCCTCCAGATTGACACACTGATAAAAATGGGGAAAGTTCATGTCCGTATCGGTTTTGTAAACCAGCGTGACGCAGAGGGTCCCGGTGGCCAGCTGTCCGCTGAAGAGCAGCGAGGGGACGGGGATATCGGGTATCTCCACAATACTGTTCAGCTGAACTGTGCCGCTGTGCAGGTATACAGCGCTGTCTGGTCTGTGCTCGAACATAGAGTGATCGTCCGGCACAACTCCGTATCCGGTGTATATATCCGGCTCTTTGCCGGTTTTCAGGTGGGTGTAGTGCAGTATCAGGGCTTTTGTCATATCCGGGCTTTCGTAGGCGTGTGAGTATTTTTCATACAGCTTTGCCGCCAGAGCGGACACTCTGGGGACGGCGTGGGATGTTCCCGTGTCTTCCGCCAGCTCGTTCCTGATGCCTATGGAAAAGACGCCCACAGGGCGCACCCTGCCCATGCGGGTTTCGTGGGCGCCGCCATATGCGCATATTTCCGGCTTAACAGCTCCTCCGGCTCCGGAACCACGTCGGGAGAAGAGCGATGGCGAATCTTTCAACTGGAGATTGGTATCGGTATGAGAGGCAGAGCCGACTGTGAGCGAGTGTATGCTCTCTGCCGGAACTGTCACAGTGTTGTCCAGCAGTCTGTCGGAGCTGTCCAGCCTCAGCGGCTCATAGTTTCCGGCGGATATGATGAAGAGCACATCGAACTCTTTCTGAAGACTGTCCAGCATATGGGCGGCGTGAGAAAATCCTGAGACATCCACAGGAGCGCTTGACCCCATGGAAATATTGTATATTTTGATGTACTTATGATATTCCTTCAGCAGTGTTTTCATTCTGGAGTAGAAGACGTCGATTGGCAGGCAACCGTCTGCGGGAAGCATCTCCACATTCAGATAGGTTATTCCGCCGAATCTCTCGCCGTTTAACAGCAGTCTGCCGGAAACAAAAGTGCCGTGCCGGGGGTTTGCGTCCTCGCTGCCGGTCAGTCTGACTGTGGATATTTCCCACTCTTTCAGATACGACGTTCCGCATACTCCGGAATCCACCACCGCGGCTCTGGGGTATCTTTTGGAAAAGTCTCTGATGTCCACACAGTCCAGAGGCAGATCCTCGTGCCTTATATAGTCCGGAGTCAGGCTCAGTACAGTGCGGGGGGACAAGGATTTCACCATGCTGTGAGTAAGCAGTCTGTCCGCTTTTGACTTAATATCGGGAATACTCGCTCTGATGGTTTTGAAACCGCCTATGTCTATAATCTCAGCGGATTTCGCTCCGGTCTCATTCTTCAGAAACCATGTCAGCTGTTCAGCATCATCCGGTCCATGAAAAAAATCGATAAAAACAGGTTCTTCGTGGCGCATGTCCGGAATGACGGCAAAAAAATCAGAAGACATAAGCTGCTTGTCTTCAGGCATTATGGCGGATATGTCGCTGATATGAGAAAAAGATGCCAGAAAATCCGGCGTTCTGCGGGTGGATATGATCCGGTTGAGTTTTTCCAGATCCTTGTTTCCTGATACCGGAAAGATAAAATCGTGTAATGACAGGCTGGCGACCGGCTTGATGCCTGTGTCAGACAGGAAGCGGTAGCGCAGTGATTTTGACGCTGAGCCGTGCTTGACGCTGAGTCTGTTGAAAACGGGCAGACCGGCATTGTATCCGTATGAACGGTAAAATCTGAACCCTGTCGTCAGGCTGTCAGAGATTTTTGATATGTCAGGCATCCCTGTGAGGTTTGTTCTGATCTTTCCGCCTCTGGCCTGTCTGGGGTTTTGGCGGATCATTTTTTTAGAAAACCTGAGGATAAAAGGGCAGCAGTCTTGGCTGTTCATAAGACCGAAATCCCCCGGATGAGTTATGTCAGCGGGAAAATTCTTTCAGCAGAGCCTTGATGACCGTTTCTATGAATTTGATCTTGTCATAATCCAGTGCGGAAATATCTTCCAGCAAATCGTGCCAGCCCACAGGGATGTCCGGTCCCTGAGCGCTGTTAGCCTGTAGTGAAGTTGTTCTGTAGTGGGCTGCCGGTTTGTCTTCAAAAAAATATCGGATATCTATGTTGTATTTTTTCGCTATCAGACTGAGCTTGTCTGTGCCCAGACTGCCGTTCTTTTCATGGTAGCTGACCACCTGCTGCGCTACATTCAGCAGGGCGGCTATCTCTGTCTGGGGAATATTCAGTTCTTTTCTTAGTTGTTTTAATCTGATGCCTGAGTGCATGGAACAATATACATAATTTTTTTGTACGCAACAAACATAAAGTTTGTGTTGAATTTTACCTATAATTTGTGTATAAGGATACACATAATGTTTGTTGAGGTGGATTATGGCGGCACAGCAGAAGGTGTGGAACGAAGAGTGCATCACAAAAGAGCTGGAGAGAATCAGCAACAGAAATCTGACGATATATCAGGTGGCGGCTCTTTTGCAGGTGAGCCACATTACGGTTCGCAGGTGGATCAAGGAGGTTAAGCTGATCGCATGGAATACCAGCGACACCGGCACAGGCAGGTGGCGTATTCCGAAAGACAGTCTGGAGGAATTTCTTCAGTCCAGAAGCTGTATGAATATAGACTGACATGATAAAATTGATGTCATTGCGAGCCTGCATCGCAGGCGTGGCAATCTCATGTATGCGCATACTTTATGAGATTGCTTTAGCTCACAGCTTACGCTGTTTCGTTCAGCCTTCGGCTAGTGTCGTAAAACTCCTCGCAATGACGTTGTATGGATGAATTTCTGTAAAGTTATATGAATAAAACCACAGGATGTGGTTCTCGGAGCGAATGAGATGCGCTTTGCTCATCGAATGAGCGTAGAGTGAGCGCAGCGAGGCTTTGCCGAAGCGAAGCGGTTGAGTAAATTTTCTAGGATGGAAAATTTACTTGGAATCAAATAGTGCGTGCACGAAATCTTCAGCGCTGAAAGGTTTCAGATCATCGATACCTTCGCCGAAGCCGATGAATTTCACAGGGACCTTAAGCTCGTCAACTATACCGATGATGGCTCCGCCTTTGGCTGTGCCGTCCAGTTTTGTCAGCACCAGTCCTGTGAGCCCGATATCCTCGTGAAATTTCTGCGCCTGAGACAGGGCGTTCTGTCCGCTGGTGGCGTCCAGCACCAGCAGTATCTCGTGGGGGGCGTCCGGAAGTTCTTTTTTCGCCACACGGACTATTTTTTCCAGCTCTTTCATCAGATTGAATTTTGTATGGAGTCTTCCCGCCGTATCGCATATCAGGACATCGAATCCCTTTGCCTTGCAGGATGATATAGCATCGAATATTACTGCGGCGCTGTCTGATCCCTCCGCCTGCTTGACCACAGGCACGCCCACTCTGTCTGCCCATACACAGAGCTGGTCCACAGCCGCTGCGCGGAAGGTGTCTCCCGCCGCCAGACATGTCTTCAGCCCCTGTTCTTTGAACATTTTCGCCATTTTGGCTATGCTGGTGGTCTTGCCGGTGCCGTTCACTCCCACCACCATCATGACATATGGATGGTCTTCTGTGGGGGTCAGGTCATTGGGCAGGTCGAGTATATCCAGTATTTGCTGTTTCAGTGCTACCTTGAGTTCTTCGGGTGATTTCAGGGTTTTTCTGTCCACCTGAGCCCGCACCGAGTCGATGATGCGCATGGTGGTTTCCACGCCTACGTCGGATGTGATGAACAGCTCTTCCAGCTCTTCCAGAAGCTCTTCGTCTATCTCTTTTCTGCCGAGAAAGATATTCTCCATCCCGCCAACGAGTTTGCCGGATGTTTTCGCCAGACCTTCTTTCAGACGTTGGAAAAAACCTGTCGATTCAGAGATTTCTTCCTCTTTTTGTATATCTTTATCATTATTTTTTTTGAAAATTCCGAAAAATCCCATGAAGCCTCCAAGCGTTAAGCAGAGTATTATATGCAGAAAGAAATATTAATACAAAGAAAAAAAGCTGCCGTGCGTTATTTAACGAAGTTTTTGGCGCAGGGGAAGTGTGTTTCGAATTCCTCACGCTCGCCTGGGTCGTATCCCATTATCTTTTTCCACACGGTGTCGTGTTCCATGCAGAAATAGACGAAGGCGTCTTTCCAGTATTTTCTGATCTCTTTTACGAAGAAATCCAGCATGTAGACACGGCGGGTCTTGAAATAGCGCATTTTGCCGTCCAGCGATTTCACATATTCGCTCTCCAGCAGGAGAGAACGGTCGAATTTCTGACGCACTATGTCCAGCAGTTCCGGCATGAAGCGGAAAGTGGAAACGCTGATGTATTTAACTGAGGATTCAGGAACGCTCTCAACCATCTGTTTCACTATCTCTGCGTAGCCTTTTTCGAAATTGTCATAATATATAAGCGGGTCGAAGTGAAAACCAATGCCGAAACCGACGGCTGCGCATTCTTTTGCCGCGTTCAGTCTGTCCTTTATCTTCGCTGTGCCGTGTTCCTCTTTTTCCATTATTTCCTGAGGGTTCAGACTCCACGATACCATAATGTTCTTAGGGCGGCAGTTCAGCAGATTACTGACGTTAGCCGATTTGGTTTTGAACTCGAAAAGTATGTTTTCAGAGGCATTTATGATCTCTGTGATATATCCGCTGAAATTAAAGATGTGATCCAGAGCCAGACTGTCCGTCAGCTCTCCGGTACCCAGACGGAAAAATCTGTCTTTGGGCATATTGATGATCTCGTTTCTGACCGTTTCGAACCCAGAATAGACCTTGATATACTCGTGGTTCAGATACGCCTGAAGTATGCAGTAGGAGCAGTCGAAAGGACACCCTTCGGAGATATCGGTGACGTAGTAGTCGCAGCATCGGTAAATTTTCGTGGCGGGGCATCTGTGGACGAAGGTATTCTGTTCGTCAGCGATATAGACACAGTTCTTTTCGTCCGGCACTTCCTGAGCGCTGTCTACCAGGGTGATGCTGTGGTTTCTGGCGGCATATTGTGCCGGATAGCTGTTTTCAGCGTTTTTGTTAAGAAATATTCTGCTCATCAAAAAACCTGAAAATTTCTTTTACCCTGTCTGTCTGCTCAGACGCTTTTTTTATTATACTCTCATATTCTCCGGCGTTTTCCGCTGTGAATGAGAAGGTCAGCTTTCCTGTTTCGAAATTGTCCGGCGATTCCGCCTTAACAGCCAGAGGAGAGGTCAGTTCGGAGAACTGCTTCATGAAGCTGATGCGGGCGTTGTCCTTTTTTATAGAGAGGTTTTTTACGATATCTCCCTGAAAATCCGCCTCATCGGCCTGTGACTGCATATCGAACAGCAGATTGACCAGTTTACGGAAATCACCCACGGAAATATCTCTGTCCTCCACAGTGTTTTTTACATATCTGCGGCAGTCGTTCTTCAGCTTGTCAAATACCGCTATGGTTTTTAGCGGAACATCCTTAACGCTGAGATATCTTTTCAGTACAGGGCAGAAGCCGGTGACGGCACGGAGAGTGCCGAAGCTCTGGCGTCCTTTTATGTTTCTTTCGCTGAAGACATTTATATCGGAATGGCTGATGTCTGTTCTGTCGCAGATGACGGTCAGGTTCGCCAGCTCCACAGTGTTCAGCGTGGCGGAACCGTAGATGTCCACAGACATGTTCAGAGCGTGGGTCAGGCTGTCCGCCTCTATTACATAATATTCGTTCTCTTCGTTCTCGAATCCGCATATCTGGTAAAGCTCCCCGTTCACATCGCATGCGGCGGGAGGATACACTTCGCTTCTGACGGCGGGTCTCATCACCCAGTTAAGACTTTTTGACGGAAAGATGCCTGAAATAATTATACCTTTGCGCATATGTCACCTGTGTTTGTGACATGGAGTATAAGATAAGAAGCGGGTAATGTAAAACTGATTATCTTCCGGCTCCCTGTCCTCTCGGAATATGACTAAATTATCCACATGAGAGATGAAATGTTTATTAAAATCAAAATGTAATAAATATTTTTTCACGGCACTTTTCACCTCATAAATTAAACACATCTGAATACGGAACAATATCAGTGTGTTAAAGCTGAAACCCCCAAGTGATGCATATTTGAGCAGTTTCAATATCCCTTGACTACAGAAATTTAATTTGTTAACTTTGGCATAAATTGTACGATATTGTCATTGAAAGGTATAAATTGGTATAAAAATGGCAGGAAGTTTTAGAGGGCAGTACCAACATAAAATTAGTGACACCGGACGTATCTCTGTTCCATCTAAGTTTCGTGAGATACTGAAGGTCAAGTATGGCAGCGATGAGCTTACGCTGTTGTCCATGGGAGACCATCTGAGACTGTATCCATCTGCCGAATGGGACAGAGAGGAAGCACGGCTGGAGTCCGAATCCAGTGATGACGCGGAGTTTCAGGAGTTTTTAAGATACCTCTATTCCACTATGGACGAGCTGTCCATAGATAATAACGGGCGTATCATGATCTCTTCTGAAGTGAGACAGAAAAACGGTATACAGGGAGACTGTGTCATAAATGGTTTCAGAAACCATTTCGAGATATGGCCTGCCGGCATCTGGGGCGAAAAAGCCTCAGACGACAGAAAAGAAGAACTGTTCAGGAAATTCGCTTCAAAGATACGCTAAGCGTTTCCGGAATAAGGAGTGTGACATGCACATTTTTTCATGGCTGACCCGTATACTGAACAACCGCACCGATCTTTCGATGTTTGACATGCACAGTCAGACAGTAAAGGATCTCGGTGCTGAGTGCAGAAAATTTATGCAGAAAGGCAGCTTTGTCGAGCTACGGTTCGGCAGGGCGGAAGGGGCGGTAAGGGGAAATGAAGCACATACCGGTTCTTATAAGGGAGGTGCTCAAGTTTCTGCCCGTTGATCCGGACGGAATAACTCTGGATATGACAGGCGGAGGCGGCGGACATTCTGCTGCCATGCTGAAAGAGATCTCTGTGAAAGGCAGACTGATAATCCTGGACAGAGACCCGGAAGCAGTGGTGAGGCTGAAGGAACGCTTTCAAGAGCACGCCAACGTAACGGTAGTGCAGTCTAACTTTTCCGAATTTGACGAGGCGCTGGACAGCCTCGGCATATCAACCGTTTCATCCGTGCTGGCTGATTTCGGCGTGTCCCTTTTTCACCTGAAATCAGCAGAGAGAGGTTTTTCATTCCGTAATGACGGACCCCTCGATATGAGGATGAACCCCGCAGACAGGCTGACAGCCCAAGAGGTGGTCAACAGCTATTCGAGGGAGACTCTCGCAAACCTGATAAGAAAATACGGCGAAGAAGACTTCGCCTGGAATATAGCGACAGCGATCGTGGCGGCACGGGCTATCAAAAAGATAGACACTACGCTTCAGCTGGCTGAGATTATAGCGTCAGCTATTCCCAGAAAGGCACAGAAGCCGGGCATCAGTCCCGCCACTAAGACCTTTCAGGCGCTGCGCATATATGTGAACGGCGAGCTGGACGCCATAGAAAAGATGCTGGGCAAACTGGAAGCAAGGATAGATAAGGGCGGCAGAGCTGCTTTTATCTCGTTTCATTCTCTGGAAGACAGACTGGTTAAAGATTATTTCAAAGAGTTTGAAAAAGAATGTGTGTGTCCTCCCGGATTTCCGGTTTGCGTGTGCGGCAAGGCGAGAACCTTCCGCCAGATAACCCGCAAGCCCATCACCGCCAAGGACGATGAACTGGAGATGAACCCCCTTTCGAGAAGCGCAAAGATGCGTGTGGCCGAAAGGGTTTAAGGTTGATCGGTTATTAACCGCAGGAAGCGGTTCACGGAGGAGGCAGAGGCGTTTATCGCCGAAAGCCGATCGGAGTGTAAGCGGAGCCGAGGTTTAACCGAGGCGAAACGGCATCGAAAAAATTCTAGGACAGAATTTTTTCGTGAAGATTATCAGAGATGAACCCCCTTTCGAGAAGCGCAAAGATGCGTGTGGCCGAAAGGGTTTAAGGTAATAAGGCCGAAAGGTTGCATGAGATTGCCACGCACCTGAAGGTGCTCGCAATGACAAGACTTTTCGTCATTGCGAGGAACGTAGTGACGAAGCAATCTCACAAGTTTTGATTGAACAAAAACGGAGGACGTACATATGAAGGCACAGGTACTCACAGGATCTCAGACAGAGAATGTTTCAAGAGTAAGACTCAGTACACTGATTCTGGGTTCTGTCATCATGGTGCTTCTGTTCTCCATAGTATATATCCGTCAGATGAGCATCAGAACAGGATACGACATCAGCAGCATGATGAACCAGATAGAGAAAAAAGACATAGAGTACACAGCGCTTCTGGATAAAAGATCAGAGAGCTATGACTCAGAGCATCTGTACAACAGGGCAAAAGAACTGGAAATGGTTCTGCCCGATGTGAAAAGGACGTTCTATGTTAAAGAATGAAAAAAGCCGTATCAGCTTTTTTTCATGGCTGGCGATCTTTATATTTTGCCTTATGGGGCTTCGCATCGTCTGGCTGAATTTTGACGGCGCTTTTTACTCGGACCTGGCCGCCAAGCAGTCAACGGGTATAATGGAAAGCTCAAAGGGAAGGGGACTTATAGTGGATGCCCAGGGTCATCCTCTGGCTATAAATAAGAAGTCCGCTTCCCTTTATGTTTTCCCGGCAGAACTCAAAGACAGACAAGGGTTTATAGACAAACTGAGACAGGCGGGCATCCGTCTTCCGGCGGATAAAAGAAACAGAATACTGAAGAGCAACTCCTTCGTATGGCTCGCCAGAAACATAGACGTGGCAGACGCTGAGCGTGTGCAGAAATATGTGGACAAGGTAGAGTATATCCTCGAAGAGCAGAGACTCTATCCCGAACGGAAGCTGGCTGCGTCCATAGTGGGCTTCACCGGAACAGACAACAAGGGGCTGGGCGGTATAGAGTACAGATATGACAATATTCTGGAAGGACGCAAGTTCAGGATACTGGGGCTCAAGGACAACAAGGGAAAACGGATAATACTGGAAGATCCTGAAAAGAAAAAAGAAGTAGATACGATGATCTACCTGACGATAGACCAATACCTACAGGGACTATCAGAAGAAATCCTGCGGGAGGACACAGAGGCATTTCAGGCGGACAAGGGGATTGCCATCGCCATGGACGCCGAAACAGGGGAAATAGTTTTTGCTGCGTCCTCCGGCGGGTTTGACCCGAACGACTACAAAAAATATCCCTCAAAAGAGTGGAGAAGCTATCCCGCGGCATTTCTTTATGAACCCGGCTCTATATTCAAGCCGGTCATATTTTCTCTGCTGATGGACAGCCACAGACTGAACCTGAACGAACTGGTGAACTGCGAGAACGGGATATACAACATATACGGACACAACATCAAAGACGTGCATAAAAACGGGCTGATATCCGCAGAGCAGGTCATGGTGCAGTCCAGCAACATCGGAACGATAAAATTATCCGAGAAGGTAACAAAAAAGGAATTCTACGAGTATATAGACAAGCTGGGCTTCGGACAGAAGACCGGCGTTGCGGGCATTCTGGAAGAGGACGGACTCCTGAGAAACTATAAGAAATGGTCCGGGCTGAGCAAGCCCTCCATATCCATAGGTCAGGAGATACTGGTTACACCTCTCCAGATGGCGCGTTTCTACAGCGCCATAGCCAACGGCGGCATGTTGAAAAATCCGAAGATAGTGAAGAAGGTTGTGAAGGGTGAGGATACGTACACACCCAAAGACGCCGGGGTAAGGGTGTTTTCCGAGGCGACAGCCGAAAGGCTTCACACTCTTCTGAAAAAAGTTGTTAAGGACGGTACAGGTAAAAATGCTTACTCCGACTATGTGGAGATAGGCGGAAAGACAGGTACCGGACAGAGGATAGACAAGGAGACAGGAACCTACAGCAAGAGCGGATATGTGGCGAGTTTCGCCGGAATATTCCCTGCCGACAATCCCAAGATAGCCATGGTCGTGGTGTATAAAGAGCCGAAAAGCTCAATATACGGCGGATCAACAGCCGCAAAGACCTTTAAGACACTGGCTGAACAGGTGTCGATGCATCTGGGGCTAAAAAGGAGCTATGTATATGAAAGTGTCCCGACTTCTTGATGGACTGAGCATAATCAGTTTTGATCTGGATGTTGATTTCGAAGCGGATGTGAAAGACATCAGCTACGACAGCAGAGACCTTAAGAGAAAAGCGCCCTTCTTCGCTTACAGAGGCGCCAAGGTCGATTCACACTCCTTTGCCAAAGAGGCCTATGAGCAGTCAAAGGCTCCCTTTGTCGTTGCCGAGCGGCAGATAGAGGGTGTTCCCACTGTTGTGGTGGAGAACGGCAGAAAGGCGATGGCGCTGGCATGCAGAAACCTTTTCGGCAGACCGGATGAAGAGATGGTGAAGGTAGGGGTGACCGGAACCAACGGAAAGACAACGACGACATATATTATAGAATCCATAATGAAAAAAGCCGGACACAATCCTGTGCGCATAGGCACAACAGGCGTCAGCTTTATGGGGAAGTCTGTGGATCTGGATTCCACAACTCCTTCTACATATGACTACTACAAAACACTGAGAATGGCGGCAGACGCTGGATGCAACAGCATGGTGATGGAGGTTTCGTCCCACGCTCTGGATCAGGACAGAATCTACGGAACAGTGTTCGATATAGGTGTTTTCACAAACCTGACAGGCGACCATCTGGATTATCACAAAACCATGGATGAATATTACGCCGCAAAATCCCGTCTGTTCACGCCGGAATATTCCAAAATAGGCGTGATAAACACAGACCACGAATACGGCAAAAAGATGGCGAAAGAATCTCAGGTGGACAGGGTTACATTCGGAGTCGGTTCAAAAACAGATATCAGCGCCGAAGAGATATGGTTCGGGCTGGACGGCATAAAGGCGACTCTGACATGCCCCGCGGGCAGGATACAGATCCACTCTAAGCTGGTGGGACTGCATAATCTGGAAAACCTGCTGTCAGCGGCATCCGCCTGTATAATGCTGGGTATCGACTCGCAGTGTATCAGAGAAGGTATAGAGGAGATGGTGAACGTCCCAGGCAGACTGGAAAAATTCAAAAAAGACAACGGCGCTTTCATCTTCGTGGATTATGCCCACACTGATGACGCTCTTATAAATGTACTGTCAGCTCTGGAAAATTTTAAGGAGCACAGGCTCATCTGTGTTTTCGGATGCGGCGGCGACCGTGACAGGTCAAAACGCCCCAGAATGGCAAAAGCCGCTGAACGCCACGCCGATATAGTGGTGGTGACCAGCGACAACCCAAGAACAGAAGATCCCCAGCAGATATTCGGGGATATTCTGGAAGGTTTTCAGAACGCTGAGAACGTGATTCTCACACCTGACCGCCGTCACGCCATTCAGCAGGCGGTGGGTATGGCAGAGCCCAATGATATAGTTCTGATAGCGGGCAAGGGTCACGAAGACTACATGATAATAGGAAAAGATAAGATACACTTCGACGACAGAGAGGAAGTGAAAAAATGTCTGGAGGGTCAGGGATGCTAGTCACACAGGCGGTCAACGCCATGGGCGGCGTCCTGCGTACATCCGTGCAGGACGACATCGAGATAAAGGACTTTGTCATCGACAGCAGAAAGGTGACACAGGGAAGCTGTTTCTTAGCCTTCAGAGGCGAGAACACAGACGGCAATCTCTATGCTCAGAAGGTTCAGGAATCAGGAGCGGCGCTCGTGGTTCTGGAGGACGAGAGCGTGTTCGACAGCATGACGGGCAACAGGGTTCTGGTGAAGAACAGTCTGGATGCGCTAAAGACCATCGGGGCATATAACCTCTCAAAATATAAAGGGATCAAGATAGCCGTCACAGGATCTGTGGGCAAAACCACCACCAAAGAGCTGATATCATCCGTTCTGTCCAGCAGAAAGAGGGTATACACAGCCTACGGCAACTATAACAACGAACTGGGCACGGCAATATGTGCGGCTAACCTGAAGATGCGCACCAGCTTCGCTGTTTTCGAGATGGGTACTAACAGCGCCGGAGAGATTAGCGCGCTGTCAAAATATATCAGACCCGACATCGCCGTGGTGACCATCATCGGTCACGCCCACATAGGCAGATTCGACGGCATAGAAGGTCTGGCTAAGGAAAAACTCTCCATAACAGACGGCATGGACGGCGGCACTCTCTGGGTGCACGACTCATGCAGACGCTTCATAGGAGAGCGTGAAATATCTAAGGTAAACGTAAAATATTTCGGAACAGATATGGCGTCTCATATCATTCTGGCAGACAGCAACAGAACAGCCACAGGCGATTTTTACTTCACGGCTGTGGCCAGAAACACACCATACTGTTTCAAACTGAACCATATATACAGCCATTTCGTGCAGAACAGCCTCGCCGCCATAGGCATAGGCATGGCATGCGGACTGTCATACACAGATATCATGAAAGGCATCAGAAACTTTCAGCCTCAGGCGGGAAGAGGCAGGCTCACAGATATCGGCGGCATCCGTGTGATAGACGACACCTACAACGCCGGGTTCGAATCCGTGCTGGCAGCTATGAACAATCTGGCTGAGATCCCTTCCGAAGGCAAAACCGCAGTGATAGGCGAGATGGGCGAGATAGAGGGATATGAGGATATGCTCTATTTCAAGCTGATCAAAAGGGCGAAAGAGCTGACAAATGTAAATTTTATCTTCGTGGGCAAGAGTTTTGCCCGTTTCGAGGAATCCGGCAATATACATATAATAGCCTCCAAGGATGAGGCGATGAGAAAAACAGCGGAGACCTGCACAGGGCTGATGCTGTTCAAGGCATCACGTTCCCAGAAGTTCGAAGATTTTATAAACTATCTTCAGAAGGAGAAGAATCAGCGTGCTGTATAATCTTTTAGTACCGTTATCAGATTATCTTAGCTTTCTTAATGTATTCCGGTACATTACTTTCCGTACCGCCTATGCGGCCATTACCGCTCTGGCTATAACTCTGATAATGGGACCTTTCGTTATCAGAAAACTGAAAGAGATGTCATTCAGCATGAAGTCCAAGGGCTATGAGCCCGAACGCCACAAGGTGAAAGAGGGAACTCCTACCATGGGCGGAATAATGATAGTGGGATCAGCGGCTCTCTCCACACTTCTGTGGGCGGACCTAAAAAATCCCTATATCTGGATAGTTCTTTTCATATTTGTCGCTTACGGGCTTCTCGGTTTCGTGGACGACTACAAAAAAACAATATTGAAAAACCCCAACGGCATCACTCCCAGACAGAAATTCTCCGGACAGCTGATAGTGGCTGTTATCGCTATGGCGCTGATATACATGGCTGACCACACCGGAGTTTCCACCAAGCTGGCTATGCCCTTCTTCAAAAGATTTGTGATGGATATGGGAATATTCTACTGCGCTTTCGCAGTGTTTATTATCATCGGCACATCCAACGCGGTAAACCTGACAGACGGGCTGGACGGGCTCGCCATTACACCCAGCATAATAGCATTCGGTACCATCGGATTCATGACATATATGACAGGTAACTACAAATTCGCGCACTATCTGAACATCCTGTATGTTCCCGGAGCGGGCGAGCTAAGCATTTTCTGCGGAGCTATGGCCGGAGCCGGGCTGGGATTTCTGTGGTTCAACGCGCATCCGGCGTCTGTTTTCATGGGCGACGTAGGCTCACTGTCCATAGGCGGAGCGCTGGCAGGGGTGGCTGTAATAGCCAAACACGAAGTAGTTCTGGCTGTGGTGGGCGGTATATTTGTCATGGAGACCCTGTCCGTGATACTTCAGGTTGGGTACTTTAAGATGACCAAAGGAAAGAGACTGTTCCGCATGGCTCCCATCCATCACCATTTCGAACTGGCTGGATGGAGCGAAACCAAGATAACAGTGCGGTTCTGGATCATCTCTTTCATTCTGGCGCTCATAGCTCTTTCCACCCTGAAACTGAGGTAAGAAATGAGAGCGGCGGTAATAGGATACGGAAAAAGCGGTATGGCTGCTGAAAACCTTCTGAAGCTGGAGGGATATTCGGACATAACCGTATATGACGACAAAAAAGAAGGGGCGAAGATGATCGCCGAGTTCACCGACACATACGACTGTGTGGCTGTGAGCCCCGGGATAGACCTGCGCAGGATGCAGAACGCTCCGAAAAAATATACCAGCGAAATAGAGCTGGCGCAGAAGCATAAGCCGAAAAACGCGAAAGTGATAGGCATAACAGGGACAAACGGAAAATCAACCGTGACCACGCTCACCGCTCAGATACTGACTCTGGCGGGCGTGGAATCAGTGGCCTGCGGAAACATCGGCCTGACATACGGCGAATGTGTGCTGGCTCATGAATACGACTGTTATGTGGTGGAGCTTTCCAGCTTTCAGACGGGTATGCTCCATGAGTTCATGGCTGAGTGCGTGATAGTAACCAACCTCGCCGAAGACCACATGGACAGATACAGAGACATGGACGACTACGCCGATGACAAGATGAACCTGATAAAATTCATCAGAGACGGCGGCAGGCTGATAATAGAGGATGAGGCGTATCTGGTGAAAAAATCCTCATTTTATCAGGGCGAAACAGTAAAAATAGATCCTAAACTCGAAAACATGCCGAAACTGACAGGCACAAAGCTGGATTTCGGTAGATTTTACGCTGATATAACAGAATTTCCGCTCAAAGGCGGACACAATATAATGAACCTGTCCTACTCTCTGCTGGCGGCAGACGCCGTCTGCGGGTTTAAAGGCGATGTGACAAATCTGGTAAAGGGGCTGAAAGGACTGCCCCACAGATGCGAGTTCGTGGCGAACATAGACGGCGTGGACTGGATAAACGACTCGAAGGGGACGAATCTGCACAGCACTCTGACCTGCCTCAAGGGCTTTGACAAGGGTGTCAACGTTATACTGGGCGGCAAGGACAAGAACGGGGATTTTACCGTTCTGACTGATGTGCTTAATGAAAAAGCCGTGCGGGTAATAGCCTACGGCATGGCTGGCGAAAAGATAGAAAACACACTGAAAGACAGGTTAAACATTCCTGTTATCAGGGTAAAAGATATGAACGAAGCGGTGGACGTATGCCGCAAAAACGCTAAAAGCGGAGAGAAAGTGGTGCTTTCACCCGCTTGCGCCAGCTTCGACCTTTACAGAGGGTTCGAGCACAGAGGCGAGCATTTTATGGAACTGGTACAGGCACTTAAAGGCGGAAAATGAACGACATAAGGGACAACAGACTTAAAATTCTGATAATCACTTCGTTTCTGGTAATTTTAGGTCTTATCTTTCTGCTCTCTTCCGGAACCATGGTTGCCCTCAGTCTGGGCAAGCAGGAGCTGTATTTCTTTCAGAAGCAGCTTATCAGTGTTCTGGTGGGATGTTTTATCATGTATTCCGCATACCGTGTGCCGCTGAATACCTGGCGGAAACTGACGCCTGTTTTTTACTTCGCCACGCTGATAATGTTGGTGACGGTGTTTGCCTACCGCCCCATTAACGGTGCGCACAGATGGGTTCTGCTTCCCGGTTTCAGCTTACAGCCGTCCGAGCTGGCTAAGTTCACGGTTATCCTCTATCTGGCTCACTATCTGGATAAGAAAGAGGACAAGCTGAAAGATTTTGCCAAAGGATTTCTCCCCGCATCTATCATGCTGGGTCTGATCGGGGCGTTGATACTGATGGAACCGGATTTCGGTACGACATTTCTGCTGATTACAGTGCTGCTCGCCATGTTTATCATAGGCGGAGCGAGCATTATGCATATAGGCGGCGTTCTGGGATTCATCGCCCCCATACTGATAGCGGGGCTGATGATGGGATACCGCAAAGCGAGGCTTCTGAGCTTCCTCGATCCGCTCGAGGACAGATTCGGCGTGGGATACCAGCTGGTGCAGTCGCTGGCGGCGATATGCAGCGGCGGTCTGTTCGGAAAGGGACTGGGCAACTCATCGCAGAAACTTCACTTTCTGCCGGAGGCGCACACAGACTTCATCTTTGCCATCATCTCCGAGGAGACAGGTCTCTGGGGGGCTTTCGGCATTATGATACTGTTCGGTCTGCTTTTTTATGTGCTGATAAAAGTGGCTAAGTCACACGAGGATAAATTTAAGCGGCTGCTCACATTCGGAATGGCATATGTGATGATAGTGCAGGCTATTCTGCACATAGGGGTGGTTTCGGGCGCACTGCCCACTAAGGGGATCGGTCTTCCGTATATGAGCTACGGAGGTTCGTCCATGATATTCGCCCTGTTTATGACAGGTGTTCTGCTCAGAAGCGCCGAAGAGGCGCAGGGGCAGAAGCAATGAACAGACAGAGACTGATAATAGCGGGCGGCGGAACGGGAGGGCATCTTTATCCCGGGATAGCCGTGGCGCAGTATCTGAAAGATAAAGATATAGAGTGCTTTTTCATAGTCTCCGACAGAGGGCTGGAAAGAAGGGTTCTGACACAGCTCGGATATAAATTCTACGAGCAGAAGCAGACTCCGCTGAAAGGAGTAGGGTTCGGCACAAAGATACGCTCCGTGTTCAGGCTGATGAAAGAGATAATGGTCTGCTACAGACTTGTCAAGCGACACGACATAGTGCTGATGACAGGCGGGTTCGCTGCGGCGGCGCCGGGGCTCATCGCCATTATGAAAGGACTGAGACTCTACATGCACGAGCAGAACAGCGTGATGGGCTTCACCAACAGGCTTTTTGCCGGAGGCTGCGACAAGGTTTTTCTGTCGTTTCCGGATACGATAAACGTTCAGGGGAACACTGAGATAGCAGGCAACCCGGTCAGGGAAGAGTTTACAAAGATCCCCCCTGTGACGAAGGCGGGAAAAAAGATACTTGTGCTTGGAGGTTCTCAGGGCAGCCGGATAGTGAACAACCTGATGGCGGACTCGGCTCCTGTGCTTCTGGAGCGGGGGTACAGCATAACTCACCAGACGGGCGGGGCTCTGCTGGGTGAGACAGAGGAAAAATACAGAGCGAAGGGACTTCTGAAAAAAGAAGGACTGACGCTGACAGATTATATAGAGAATGTGGCGGAGGCTCTGGCGGAAGCGGACATCGTGATAGCCAGAAGCGGCTCAGGGACAGTGTTTGAGGTGATGAACGCCGGCAGATACGCCATATATATTCCCTTCGCTAAGGCGGCTGACAACCACCAGTATCACAATGCGATGTTCGCAGAGAGAGAAGGAATCGCCAAAGTTGTCACAGAAGAATCGGCAACTGTGGAAAAAATTATAGAAACCATTGAAGATTATGAGAAAAACAGCGATTTGTATATAGAAAAGCTGAACAGCGTAAAAAAGTACAGAAGCGCACAGATAATAGCAGGGGGAATGAACATTGGATAAGGTGTTCGGAACGGTCAAAAACATACATTTTGTCGGTATCGGCGGAATCGGAATGAGCGGTATAGCGGAGGTTCTGCATAATATGGGATTCACCGTGAGCGGCTCGGATCTTTCCGAGAGCGGCAACGTAAAGCGCCTTATGAATATGGGAATCGATATCCGCACAGGACACAGATATGAGAACGCCGAGGATGCCGATGTAGTGGTCTACACATCAGCGGTGAAAGAGACCAACCCCGAGCTGGTCTGCGCCAAGGATAATTTCATCCCGGTGATCAAGCGGGGAGAGATGCTGGCAGAGCTGATGAGGCTGAAATATTCTGTCGCTGTGGCGGGAAGCCACGGCAAGACAACCACCACATCCATGGTGTCTGAAATCCTGAACGAGGCGAAGCTCGACCCCACGACAGTTGTGGGCGGGATACTGAACAGCAAGGATACCAACGCCTCTCTGGGGCGTGGAAACGTGATAGTGGCTGAGGCGGATGAATCAGACAGGAGTTTTCTGCTGATGTCCCCCACCATAGCGCTGATCACTAACATAGACTATGAGCATCCCGATACATACAGCGATCTGGATGATGTTAAACAGACCTTTATAGATTTCGCCGCCCGTGTGCCTTTTTACGGCAGTGTTGTTATCTGTCTGGAAGACATGAACACAGCGGACATAATCCCGCATATAGGCAGAAGATTCGTGACATACGGTTTCAAGGCGCAGGCGGACGTGCACGCCGTGAACATAGAGCAGAAAGGATTCGGAATGCACTATGACGTTGTTATCAAAGGGCAGAAGATGGGCAAAATAAAGCTCGGCTTTCCCGGCGAGCACAATGTGCTTAACTCTCTGGGGGCGATAGCTGTCGCTCAGGAGTTTGATATTCCTTTTAAAGTTATCAAGAAGGCACTGGAAAAGTTCAAAGGCGTTCAGAGAAGACTCACAGCCAGATATGACGACGGCTGCTGTATAGTGATGGACGACTACGGTCACCACCCCACAGAGATCAAGACAACTCTGAAAGCTATCAGAGGAGCATACGGCGACAAGAAAATAGCGGCTGTTTTTCAGCCCCACAGATACACCAGAACACAGGCGCTGATAAAAGATTTTGCCATGGCGTTTTTCGATGTGGACCAGCTCTTCATAGCGGATATTTATGCCGCCAGTGAGGACAAAATAGACGGCGTGGATTCCGAAACGCTGGTGAGAGAGATCAAAAAAAGAGGATTCAAGAACGTGCACTACATAGGCTCGTTCGATGAGATATACGACTATCTGGACGATCAGGGATGTGACGACACGGTGATGGTTACACTGGGCGCCGGTTCTATCACAAAATTTTCGTTCGAGCTGGCCGACAGAGTGAGGGAAAAACGTGGGAAAAAGTAAGGTTGCGGTCCTTTACGGCGGGATGTCAGCCGAAAGAGAGGTTTCACTCAGAAGCGGAAAGGCGGCTTATGACGCTCTGATCCGTCTGGGATATGATACTGCTCTGATAGATATGGATAAGGATGTAGCGTTTAAGATCAGGGAGTCCGGAGCGGAGGTCTGCTTCATCGCTCTGCACGGAACATACGGAGAGGACGGGCGGATTCAGGGCATGCTGGACATCATGGATATGCCGTACACCGGCTCCGATTTCGAGGCGAATGTCATAGCCTTCGACAAACTTCTGTCGAAGGAGCAGTTTATAAAATCAGACGTTCCAACACCGGCATACGCCATGGCGGCAGAGAAGATGCCGTTTAAAAAATGCGTGGTGAAACCCTGCCGTCAGGGATCCTCAGTGGGTATTACTATCGTGGACAACGAAAAGGAATACGCCGAGGCTGTAAAAGAGGCGCTGAAGTTCGACAGCAAGGTGATGATAGAGGAGTGCGTAGAGGGAAAGGAATTCACAGTATCCATCCTCGGCGCGGATGTGCTCCCCATCATCTGGATACGCCCCAAGAAAGGCGTGTATGACTATGAGTCAAAATACACCAAGGGCATGACCGAATACGTTTTTGATACGGAAATAACAGACGGGCAGTATAAATATGTTCAGGAAACAGCGAAAAGAGCGTTCGACGCTCTGGGCTGTTCAGGATACGGCAGAGTGGATATCATGTTCGACGGAAAAGAGGCTTATGTGCTCGAAGTGAACACCCTGCCCGGAATGACAGAGACCAGTCTTTTGCCGAAGGCCGCCGGAAAAGCCGGGATGACCTTTGACATGATGGTGGAGAGGATGCTCCACGGGGCTGAAAAGCATAAATAAATGCCAATACCCATGGATGGGGTTGCTTGAACGGAGTTAGGTGATGGCGAAGAATAAGAAAGGATTTCTTAAATTTATATTCGTTACGATACTGGCCGCCGGCACTGTTGGTGCATCTGCGTATGGTATCAGCGTTGGAAAGAAAGCGTTTCAGGACAGCTCATATTTCAGGGTGAAGTCCGTGAACGTCAAGGGGCTGATAAAGGCGGACGGTAAAAAGGTTGAGAAGATGATAAAGAGCATGGTGGGTCAGAGTATTTTTGACGTGAACACCGCCTCTATCAACTATCAGGAAGACTCATGGGTGGAACGCATGGAGATACGCAAGGTGTTTCCGGATAAGCTGGACGTGGTGGTTTTCGAAAAACGTCCCGTATTCAAGCTGAAATATACCAAAGGATGCTTCACAGCCACCAGTACCGGTCTGATGATAAAAGACTCATGCGACGGCGCCAGAATAAAAATGGACGCCGGAGTAAAGGAAGAGGATTTTAAAGAATTCATCAAAATATATCAGAACGCTGAGTATCTGAAAGACAGGGATATAGACCTGAAACAGTTCTATTTCACCATGAACGACAACGGAACAACACTGATGGCGCCTTATAAGCAGGAAGATTTCAGCAGTCTGTACGGCACATATGAGCGCACGGTGAAAAAAAGATATAAAACCATAGAATATGTAGATATGCGTATACCTGCAAAGATTTACGTTAAAGGGGTGATGTAATGGCACAGGATAACATCTACGTTGGTCTTGATTTCGGCACGACCAAGATATGCGTAGTTGTTGCCAGCAAGAACAGCGACGGCAGCATAGACATTATCGGTCTGGGCAAAGCTCCCAGCGACGGCATCCGCAGAGGGGTTGTGGTGAATATAGACTCCACGGTCAACAGTATCAGAGACGCCATAGCGGAAGCGGAGCGTATGTCCGGCGTGCAGATAAAATCTGTTACAGCCGGGATAGCCGGCGGGCATATAAAAAGCTTTAACCAGAGAGGCACCATAGCGGTGAAGGGCGGACGTGAGATATCCCAGAAAGACGTGGAAAGGGTTATAGAGACAGCCGCCGCCACTAATATCACCGTGGGTAATGAAATACTGGCGATCCTGCCCCAGCAGTTCATTCTGGACGGGCAGTCAGAGATCAAGGACCCGGTGGGGATGACAGGCGTGCGTCTTGAGGCGGATGTTCATATTATCACCGGCGCTGTATCCAGCGCGCAGAACATCATAAAAAGCTGTGAAAAAGCCGGAATTATAGTTAATGACATAGTTTTAGAGCAATTAGCCTCTTCAGAATCCGTATTAAGTGACGATGAAAAAGAGATCGGCGTCTGCCTGATAGACGGCGGCGGCGGTACATCAGATATGGCTGTTTTTAAACAGGGCGCTGTTTTTCACACAGCGGCGCTGCTTATCGGCGGCAGAAACTTCACCAAAGACCTCGCTATCGGATTGAACACACCCGAATCAGAAGCAGAAAAGCTGAAGGTAAAGAACGGGTGCGTGTGGATGCCTCTGGTGGAAGAGGACGACAAGATAGAAGTTCCCACAGTGGGCGGACGTCCCCCCAGGCTGGTGAGCAAGGCGACCGTGACACAGATACTTCAGGCGAGAGCCGAAGAGGTTTTTCAGATATTCAAAGGAGAACTTCAGTACAAGGGGCTTCTGGATCATCTGGGCGCAGGTGTTGTTATCACAGGCGGATTGTCGAACCACGAGGGTATAGACCTTCTGGCGGCGGAGATACTGGGTGTTCCCGTGAGAGTGGGCAGACCCCACAATGTAGGCGGGCTGGCTGACTATGTTCAGGATCCTAAATACGCCACAGGCGTGGGACTGGCGCTGTGCGCCGCTAAAAAGGGACATGTGTCCGGCGGGAAACAGCTGACAGGAAGCGATGAAAAGCAGTTTACGAATGTCCTTGCCAGAATGAAGAGCTGGTTCGGAGAATTCTTTTAAATTATATCAAAATAACCTCCGTGTTATTTTTGATCAACGCTACTCAAAGGCAAAGCCTTTGATACGCTCACACTCCTGCTTTAATTTGGATAAATCCTGATTAAAGCATCCGTGAGCCACATCCATGTGGCTGGCTGGGCGTAAATGAGCTTGGTATTTATGTTTTGAAATAGAGCAGTAAGGATAGAAAGAGCTTAAACAGGAGGATGACATGTTTGAATTTGCTCCATTAGCACAAAATGCGGTCATCAAGGTTGTCGGTGTCGGCGGAGCCGGCGGTAATGCCGTCAATAATATGATCAGGGCGGGGATAGCCGATGTAGAGTTTATCGCCGCTAACACAGACGCGCAGGCACTCGCGTCTAACCTCGCACCCGTAAAGATCCAGCTGGGAACAACGATCACCAGAGGTCTGGGAGCGGGCGGAGTACCTGAAGTTGGTAAAAAATCAGCGATAGAGGATATGGAAGCCATCGAGCAGCACCTTAGAGGCGCTGACCTCGTATTTGTCACAGCGGGCATGGGCGGCGGCACAGGCACAGGCGCGGCTCCCGTGATCGCCAGCATAGCCAAGGATCTTGGCGCGCTGACAGTGGCTGTCGTATCAAAACCTTTCGCTTTTGAAGGAAGAAAAAGAAACGATAACGCCGAGCAGGGTCTGAAATTCCTGAAAGACCATGTGGACACATATATCGTTGTACATAATGACAAAATAATGGATCAGTGCAAAGAGCAGACACTCTTTGAAGAGGCGTTCAAGATGGCGGACGATGTTCTGCGTCAGGGCGTTCAGGGTATCAGTGACGCTATCAACTCCAATGGTGTTGTGAACGTTGACTTCGCCGATATCCGCACCATCATGAGCAGCAAAGGCATGGCTCTGATGGGTATCGGAGCGGCAGAGGGAGAGAACAGAGACCTGATAGCCGCAGACAGAGCGCTGAGCTCACCGCTGATAACAGACGTTTCCATCGCCGGAGCGGAAGCTCTGCTGCTGAACATCACATGCGGCAGAGATTTCAAAATGTTCGAGATGGATCGTATCGCCACCAAAATATATGAGGCGGCAGGAGACGAGGCAAACATATTTAAAGGCGTGGTAGTGAGTGACGAGATCACCAACGGCGAACTGAGAGTTACCGTTGTCGCTACAGGTCTTGGTAAATCCCGTGAAAAAAAGCCGGTCGACCTTGAGAGTTTCGCCGAGAAAGCAAAGGTCGGAAGAGAGATAAAAAGTACACTCGGCTCCATAAGAAAAACAGACCACAGGTTAAAAACTCTGACTGATTTCAATGAGGAGGAGTCCGAACTCCCCGCATATCTCAGGAATCAGGCAGACTGAGATAGTTTGAGGTGCGTATACTAAACGTAGTTAACGTACGGTGGTATAACGCTACCGCCTGGTACGCCGTTTCGCTGTCGACAGCCCTGAAGTGCAAGGGGCACCATGTCGCTGTGTGCGGACTGCCGGGCTCACCTCCTGTCCTTAAAGCTCGTAGTGCCGGTCTCGATACATTCGAGGCCGGCATTAACACATCCAACCCGCTGAAGGCTATAGCGGCGATGGGGGCTATGGACAGGATGATGATGAGCTTTCAGCCGGAGGTCGTCATCTGCAACAGGGGCGAGTTCTTCTGGTATTTTGTGTGGAAACGGGTTACCAGACAGAATTTCAAACTGATAAGGGTCAGGGGCGACATCAGACCGCCGAAGGGCGGCTTTTTTAACCGTCTGATGCACAACAAATGCACGGACGCTATAATCTGCTCCGGAGAATTTATTAAAGAGAAATTCCGGTCGATATTAAAAACTCCCGAATCCGCGCTGAATGTCCTGTACGGAGGGGTTGACACGGAAGTGTTCAAACCGTCTTCGTTTGCCAGGATCAAGATCAGGGACGAGTTCGGATATACGGACGAGAATTTTGTAGTGGGCATAGTCGGCAGGTTCGACCCGATAAAGGGACATGATGTGCTGATAAAGGCGGTGGCGGAGCTCTATAAACAGGGCAGAAAGAATATCAGGCTTCTGATAGCCGGGTTCGATGCCGTCAGCCGTACGGAAGAAGTGGAGAGGATGATAGCGGAAAGCGGGCTGGGGGATATAGTCAGAATCACCGGATTTCGTGAGGATATTGCGAATATATACAATGCTTTTGATGTATGCGTTGTGTCTTCACTGGGCTCAGAGGCGATATGCAGAGTGGGTATGGAGGCTATGGCGTGCGGAGTGCCGCTGATCACCTCTGACACGGGCGTTCTGCCGGAGATATCAAAAAATGTCTACGCAAAGCACGACCCGATAGCTCTGGGAGAGTTTCTGAGAGAATTTGATAAAACCACCAGAATCTATTCGCTGGCAGAGTTCGCGGATGAATTCGAGAGGATAGCGCAGATATAAAAAGCCCCGCAATGGCAGTACGGGGCGTTTTTTGGGTGAAGTACAGGGAAGTACTTCGGCAGTTATGTGATGTAAAACCGACAGGGAGGTGGGTTTTACATCGGCTAAAAGAAGAGTTACGGGTACGGGTATCGCAATTTAAAGCCCTACAGGAGCTTTAGCCTTATTTTATTTCAAAAACAGAGAATGTCTGTTCCTATTTCATACGTCTTATTATCTTTCGTGGTAAGAATCCTCATGTCTGTCAGTTTTTTCAGGTCTCGTCTGGCTGTCTGCTCGGTCACTTTGCCGTAAAGATAGGAGAAGGGCTTGTCTGTGTGCAGAGTCGCCAGAGTAATTCCTCTGTTCTCATCCATCATAAGAAGCACAAGATCATGCTGGCGCTGGTTCAGGTCGCCGTCCTCTTTCAGTATGCAGAGATATTCCCTCATGGTCAGGTCATAGAGATAGCCGTATACACGGTTTTTCAGCTCGTCCAGAGAGGCGTTGACCGCTTCCAGAACAAATTTGATAAAAGCAGTGATGTCCTTCTTTCCCTTTCTTCCTGATGTAAATGTTTTGAAATAGGTGTCTATGTGGCGGTAGTAGTGGTTGGAGAGCATTTTTGCGACGTGCTTGACATTCGCGCTGTGCAGTATATGCGCCTCCAGCAGTCTGGCTGTTCTGCCGTTGCCCACGAAGAAGGGGTGTATCATAGACAGCTGATAGTGTGCCAGAGCCGCGCGGATATATGGTGACACAGAGAGCATCTCTTCTGAGTTTATCCACTCGATGAACTGCGCCATGTGTGTGTCTATTCCCTTCACCGGAGGTCTGTAAACTCCGCCCAGTTCTTCTGAACCTACCTTCACTAGTCTGTTTCTGTATTCTCCGGGCGTGCTGCCGTTTATGTCTATTCCGTCTGTCAGTGTGCTGTGGAGTGATTTGATGAAGTCTTCGGTAACCATGAGGGGCGAGCCGTCTGTTTCTGTGCTGTCCAGCTCGTTATATGCTTTTATGAGGTTAGAGATTTCGGCTTTTTGGTTAGCAGAGTAGTTTTTTCCTTTGTTTGTGATGATCATTGAGCGGATATCGTCCTCTGAAAATGCATTTCCTTCCAGAGAAGCAGTGCCGGAAATGGATAAAACAGCGATATCTGTGTCCATTTCAGCCGCCTGCTGGGGCAGCATGGGGATGTCCGAGATGGTATTGTTTAGGATAGATGCTCTGGTAAGTAATTCCTGTAATTCGTTAATATCGTAATTCTCCGCCAGTGAAAACCCTTTGTTTGAAACCGCCGCTTTTTTACCAACCATATGTAACCCCTTTTGAGCTAAAAAAAGTAAAACTTAAATTCATCAACCACAGTTATTTATATACCACTATCTGAAATATATGTAAAGTAATTTTACATAATAAATGTAAATAAAAATGTAAAAAATAATGTAAGATATAATCGTTGATTATTAGATATTTACTGATAGCTATTTGACAACTTTACTCTGGAAATGTAAGAAAGGGCGTGGCTGGCGGTGTAAAGTTTTTTGTAAAACTGACGAAGGCAAAAAAATGCGGCTGCCTGAAAATTAGTTATTGATTATCTGACAATTCTGGGTATAATGTCGCTTCCATTATGGGGGTATAGCTCAGCTGGGAGAGCGCTACAATGGCATTGTAGAGGTCATCGGTTCGATCCCGTTTACCTCCATTTCATCAGAAAGACCGGCTTTTGCCGGTCTTTTTTTCGTAAAACTATAATATCGAATGTTCAAAATACCAATCTGAAAAATTATTTCATGTATAAAGCAAATAAATATATTGTTTTATAGTATGTTATGAGTAGTTATACATATAATTATGTACACTAATCATATTTGCAATAATGAGAATATGTGATAATATCGGTCATTACGGATTTATAGAGGGGATTTAATGCGTAAAATTATTCTTACCGCCATAATGTTCATGGCATGCGCGGTATCCTTTGCCGCTTCGTCCGTGCCGATTGTTGCTGCTGATACTGACACGACAAATACTGAAGACATAACTTATACTCTTACTGCGGATGCCGCCGCCAGCACCGCACTGGATGTGTCAGATGCATCCAGAATAGTCGGCTTTACCAACAGCGGCAGTATCCATGTGGAGAAATCTGGTCCTACTACTGGTGTAAATAATCTTTATGGTATCTACTATGACTACGACACCAACTATTTTAACAGTGCCGGAACTTTTAGCAATACAGCCACCATCTTGCTAGAAAATAATAACAATATTGTAAGCTCTGGTATTTATACGGGGCAATTGTACGGCATGTATTTCTATGATGCGATGTACAGCATAAATAATTCCGGCAATATCACCATCAGAGATTTTAATGCCTCTGATATGAGTCAAGATGTGCGAAGTAGTGATTTGTACGGTATATATGCCGGGAATAATGTATCGACGCTGATCAGTTCAGGGACAATCAATATATTAAATGGTTATATAGCTGGATTTGGAGCTTCCGCTCCGTATTATCTGACAGATGCATACGGCATATATGTGAATGGTACAGTGGACAGCATGACTGTCAGCGGTGGTATAGACGTTCAGTCATCATACAGTGACGTGACTCTCGGCATTTATAATGCAGATAACATTTACGGTATCAGCTACAGCGGCGGCAGTTCTTTCGCCAACAGTGCTGATATCTCCGCAGGTGTTTATTTTGATAATATGGAAGTTGATAATGGAAACCTTACAGTTTCCAATGTTTACGGTATTTACTCATCCGGTGGCATTACTTCTTTCACGAACAACTCATCCGGCAGCATCAGCGCAGAAGTGTCTTTAAATTCCGATGTGAACGGTATGTTCTCACATTATATCGATACGTCCAGCATTTATGGCGTGTATGTCGACGGAACAGTAACCGGCTTTACCAACAACGGTACTTTATCAGCCGATGTTAATGTGTATGGTACATCCGATGACACTATAGATGTTAATGGCTCGGTGAGTGTAGCGGATGTTGTTGGCGCTTTTATATCGCTTGGCGGTTCCGTCACCAATACTGGCGCTATCACTGCCGATACTTCCATCAGCTATCTGGAAACCGACGCTGTGACTATCAACAATACTGAAGGTTTCGTAAGCGATAACGGATTGACCAATTTTTATAATACAGCCGGAACGATAAGAGCCAGAAACGTTTTAACAGATGTAACCGTAGCAAACGACCTGACCATTGACACTGTATACGGCGCTGTGATGTCTGGCAATGTGGAGACGTTCAGCAACACAGGCTCTATCACCGCCGTGAACAGTCTGACAAATGTGGCAGTTGGCGGAAACATGCTCATAGACACTATGTATGGAGTAATCGCCTCAAACAACACGTCTGATACTATGGTATTCAGCAACAGTTCAGTCATAGGTTCTTATGTCACCGTGACCAATGCGGATGTAACAGGCTATATGGACATAGAGAATATTTACGGTGCGGATATATATGATCCCCACTCGATAACCAACTTAGGAACCATGACCGCCGCAGTCAGTGTCTCTGACTCAAGTATGGAATACGGCTTGTTTAATAATTATTATGGTTTGTATGCCGGAGCAGATGTACCCACGTTCAGCAACATCGGAACTATCTCTGCGGCTGTAACGGTAACTGATGCAGAAATAACAGGTGACGATTCAGGCAACGCTCTTCGGGTGGAATCAGTATACGGTGCTTATATAAACGGTGCTGTCGATACGTTCACCAATAACGGAACAATATCCTCCTCTGTAACACTGTCAGGTGTTAATTCTACAGGAGGAGACTATATTGCTCTTTATGATATTGACGGTGTTTATATAGACGGAAATGTAGACAGTTTTGTCAACAACAGCAATATAAGGGTTTCTGTAAATATATCAGACAGCACTGCTTATGAACTATATGTTAGCGGGCTGTATGGTATTTACTATAATAATACCGTTACGAGCATCGATAACAACGGGACAATCAGCTTCTCTGTGTCCGACACAGGCGGCAATTATATTTCCAATAACTCTATATCATCTGTCTACACTATATACCCTTATGAGGTTACAGATATTACCAACGACGGAACAATATCCCTTTCTGTTGCTTCTGATTCTGTAACAGACTTTGATGCAATCAGCCCTTTGTATCTGTATCAGGTGGATAATTTTACCAACAACGGCAACATCCGTTTGACAGTTAACGGAGCGTCAGGGTCAACAACCAGCAATGTCTCTGCTATGGAGGCAAATTATTCAACCATAACAATCAACAACCCGGGCGAAGTATACATCGAAAGCAATATAGCGAACGCAGACATCAGAACACTCAATATAGTCAGCTCAGATGTAACCTTTGGTGACCACTTCACCGTAGCGGCTGGCGGTTTCGAGGGTTCAGAGAACGTGGGGGCTATATATGTGGATTCACATTCATCTCTAAATCTGAACGACTCTATTCTAGGCGTAACAATGAACAGCCACCTCGCTCTGGATACAGCATATAAAGTGATAGAGAACGACGGCGGTACAGTGGACGGTACTTTCAGCGGTCTGAGACCCTTTGCCAACACAGACTACACACTGTCATGGGCAACCAGCGAAAGAGGCTAGGACGCACAGGTAACAGTGAGCTATGATCCTCAGGAATCAACCCCCGCTCACACTGTCACAAGTGTTTCCGGAGCAATGGGCGTAGTAGCTAACCTGTTCTCAGGCAGAGTTCTTTCAGGCAGTTTCTTCTCCGGCGGCGGAGCTGGAGGCGGAGCAGGCGGAGGTTTCGGCGGATTCAGCGGATTCTCAGGCGGAGATGTTTCATACCTCGGCGGTTCAGACATCCTTTTGGCAGATTCCGGCGAGATAGCCACAGACGCAGGGCTTTCATACGTCCCCGCTAAAAAGAAATCATCAGTATTCGCTTTTCCCTTCTACTCAAAACAGTCAGGAGACGGATACGATTCAAAAACATCCGGTATGGGTGTGGGCTTTGCGCGCAGGTTTATGGACGGCGTGACAGGTTCAGCCTATATAGGCAAGATGTCTACAGATACAAACTACGACTCTGTGTCCATGGATAAGACAATGTCCGAGTCAACATTCCTCGGCGCGGCACTTAACTATGACAAAGGCATATATGGAAGCGTTTCACTGATAGGCTTTATGACTGATAACACCTATGAAGGCTACAACGGAGCAGACTATGAGTATGCGGAATCAGCAGATTACGCATCTAAAGGTGTTCAGACAGAGATAACAGGCGGTTACAGCTTTAAGGTAGCTCAGGGCACAAGAGTAGTGCCTTTCGGCGGTCTGTCTCTCAGCTATTATGATATGGATGCCTATAACACAGACGTAGTCGGAACAGCCAACGACGCCTTTAACACCTATTACGATTCATACACCGACTGGGATACCAGCCTGATAGCAGGAGTATCAGCAGAGAAGAACATCAAACTGTCCTCAGGCGCACTTAAAGTGTTCGGTCAGTACAGATATGACATAGCTCTCGGCAACAACGACATAGTCATAGACCAGTCAGTCCCCGGGCTTAACACGGGCAACGTTAGCGTAGAGCAGTCAGTGGACAACGGCACACATAAACTTGGTCTGGGCACTGAGTTCAGCAAGGTAGACTGGTATGCGTCAGTATACGGCGAATACTCAGCGAACGCAGACTACGACTCAATGAGCTTTAAGCTGACAGCCGGATACAAATTCTAAAAAACTTCTAAACATCAAACAGCCCCGGGTAACACCGGGGCTTCTTTTTTATCTCATATTTCGTTGTGTAAAAACTTAACTTTATCATTTACAAAACAGGCGTTTGCGTTATATATATAGTGGAATAACGGTATGAAAAAATCGTTGTTTATCTATTATTTACGATCAGAATAACACAAAGGGGCTTGAGAGTATGCTCAGAACAATATGGCGGAAAAAGGAAAGTAATAACGGTCTTTCTTTAGGGGCGTTATTACTCATCCTTTTCATCCTGCTTCTGGTGACGCTGTTTCTGTCTATCGTGATCGGGCGGTACGGTATTTCCATGCGCAACCTGACCGCGACTTTTTTCCCTTGGCTGCTTGATGTGAATGACGGACAGGACGCCGCTATGCTCCACACCGTTGTTTTCAGCGTGCGCATGCCCAGACTGCTTGCCGCCGTGATAATAGGCGGGGCGCTGTCCATGTCCGGCGCTGCCTATCAGGGGATATTCCGTAACCCTATGGTGTCTCCGGATATACTGGGCGCTGCGGCTGGAGCCGGATTCGGCGCCGCAGTGGGGATACTGTTGTCTTTTAACTATTTCTGGATACAGGTATTGTCATTCGCCTTCGGTCTGGCGGCGGTGGGAACCACATATTTAATCAGTCTGCGCTTCGGGCGCAGCAGCAACCCCACTCTGGTTCTGGTGCTGACGGGCATAGTGGTCGGCACGCTGTTTACCTCTTTCATCTCTCTCACCAAATATGTCGCTGATCCATACAGCAAACTCCCCGCCATCACCTTCTGGCTGATGGGCAGTCTGTCGTCTGTCGCCATGAGCGATGTGGCAATGCTGATTTTTCCTGTCGTTCTGGCGGGAATACCTCTGATGATGCTCCGGTGGCGGCTGAACGTTTTAGCTTTCGGAGACGAGGAGGCGAGGGCGATGGGGGTGGATACTTCCAGACTCCGTCTGATAATCATCATATGCGCCACCATGATGACAGCTTCATCTGTATCCGTCAGCGGTCTGGTGGGCTGGGTTGGGCTGGTCATCCCGCATCTGGCGAGGATGATAACAGGACCGGATCATAAGGCTGTTCTGCCTGTGTCTGTGCTCATTGGCGGGCTGTATCTGCTGATAGTGGATAATTTCGCCAGAAATGCCTTCGCTATGGAGATACCTCTGGGCGTGCTGACATCGATTATCGGCGCGCCGTTCTTTATATATCTGATGATGTACGGAAAGAAGAGCTGGAGCTGACATGGAAAACGTTCTGGAGATAAAAAACCTGACCTGCGGGTATAAGACCGGGGATGTGGTGAAGGGAATATCGCTGAGCGTGAAGGCCGGCGAGATTCTCTGTATTCTGGGACCCAACGGAGTGGGTAAAACCACCTTTTTCAAAGCGATGCTGGGGTTCATCGGCATCCGCAGGGGAGAGATTCTGCTGAAAGGCAGAAATATCCGCGGCATGAGCTTCACGGATATAGCAAAGACAGTCGGATATGTGCCTCAGTCGCATACTCCGCCGTTTCCTTTTTCCGTCATAGACGTGGTTACCATGGGGCGCACATCGAGGATCAGCCCTTTCGCCTCTCCGTCCGTTTCAGATATAGAGATAGCTGAAGAGGCTCTGGATTCGCTGGGGATATCACATCTGAGGTACAAGGCTTATACAGAGATCAGTGGAGGCGAACGCCAGCTGGTGCTGATATCCCGTGCCATAGCGCAGGAACCGGAGATGCTGGTGATGGACGAGCCGACCTCCAATCTGGATTTCGGTAACCAGATAAAGGTGCTGGACAGCATCAACAGGCTGTCCTCCAGAGGGCTGGGGATAGTGATGACAACTCATTTTCCGAACCACGCTTTTCTGTCCGGCAACAGAGTGGCGCTGATGAAGCACGGCGAGATAATAGACGAGGGCAGTCCGGATGAGGTGATAAACGAGGCGAGCATGCGCCGTGTATACGGCATAGACGTAAAAATGATGAACGTAGACGACAAAGGCGTTAAAACCTGCGTTCCGCTGTTGAAATATAATGATGATCAGGTGGAGGAATTGAAAAAAATACCTTTTCTGAAAATGAAAGACATAACAAAAAAACGTGAAAATGAGGAGAACATGACCGAAATGAAGCCTCTGATGGTGCCGGAAACAAGTCTGGTTACGGATATGGCGGGCAGAAAGGTTCTGGTGAAGGCGCAGATAAACAGCGTGTTCGGGTATAACCCGATGGTGACCGCCATAACCTTCTGTCTGGCTCCGGATAAGATAGCCGGGCTGAACATGCCCCCCATGCCGCCAGAAAGGATGATGGCGGATGAGCAGTATCTGAACCTTCCGGTGCTGGGGATCATGGGAGAGCTGTTCGGCGGCGGTGTGCATACTTTCAACGCCGAAGCCGTGAAAAAAGCGAAGCCGGACGTGATTATCTCCATGTCTCTGTCTAAAGTGGACGAGATAGAGGTGCAGACAGCCGAAAGACTTCAGGCAGAGCTGAATATTCCGGTGCTGATATATGACGGCGCTCTGGACAGATCAGGCGATGTTATCAGACGCATAGGCGCTCTCCTGGGTGTCAGCAGGAGAGCGGAAGAGCTGGCGTCTTATTTCGATGAAAAATACGACAGAATAAAGAGCAAGCTGGCGAAGATATCCGCCAAAGACAGAAAGACCGTCTACTACGCTCAGTCTCCCACCGGGCTTCTGACAGAGCCCAGAGGCGCCAGACACGGCGAGGTGATTGATTTCGCAGGTGGCGTGAACGCCGCCGAGGTTTTCGAGCAGAGAGGCTGCGGAAAAACAAAAGTGAGCGCTGACGATCTGCTCCGCTGGAACCCGGACGTGATAGTCATCATGTCCGATGAAATGAAATCTAAAGACAGACTGATAAACCGTATGCCGTCAGATCCTTTCTGGTCCTGCATCAGGGCGGTTAAGAAGGGACACATATACGAGCCCCCGGGCGGAATGTACGGATGGTTCGACCGTCCGCCCTCAGTGAACAGGATTATCGGACTCATCTGGATGACGCAGATACTCTATCCGGATACGTTTAAGTGGGACATGGTGAGTGAGACCAGAGAGTTTTATAAACTGTTTTACCGTATCGATCTGAGTGAAAAACAGGCGGAGTCCCTGCTGGGTCCCGTGCTGAAAAAATAGGAGGATAATATGAATATTGTGAGATTTTTCAGACTTGTTATTCTGATGATGTTTCTCTGCGTATCTGCCTTTGCCGCAGACACATTTAAGTTCACCGATATGGCGGGCAGAACTGTTGACATCCCCAATCAGGTGACAAAGGTTTTTTCCACCAACCCCATCGGCACTCTTTATGTATATGCCATCGCGCCGGAAAAGCTGGCAGGGGTGAACTGGCCTGTGACTCCCATGGAAAAGAAATACACATCCGAAGCCTATCAGAAGCTGCCTAATCTCGGCGGAAACTTCGGCGGCAAGATGGTTACTTTCAACTTCGAGGAGATACTTAAGGTACATCCTGATTTCATCATAGCCGTGGCTGATATCAACAACTTTGTCATAGACGGCATAAATAAGCTACAGGCTAAGCTGAACATCCCGATAGTGCTGCTGGACGGCGATATCAATAAAACATCCGAAGTTATCACTATCATAGGCAGACTGACACAGTCAGAGAAGAAAGCGAAGATGCTGAGCGACTATGTGAATAAAGCTATGAGCGGGGTGAAAACGGCTCTGGCGAAAGTCCCCGCTGATAAAAAAGTCAGGGTTTACTACGCTGAGGGCGCTAAGGGACTGGAGACTGACCCGAAAGGAAGCAGGCACTCAGAGGTGATAGACATAGCCGGAGGAATCAATGTGGCAAACGTTCAGGAGCAGGCGGGATACGGACGCACGCCTGTCTCTATGGAGCAGGTGCTCGGCTGGAACGCTGACGTGATAATAGTCTGTTCGGATCAGGGATTCTCCTCAGACAGATTCTATACCACTATATTTACAGATGCTCTCTGGTCAGGACTGAAAGCAGTCAAAGCGAAAAATGTTTACGAAACTCCCTTTGCTCCTTTCAACTGGATGGACAGACCTCCGTCTATCAACAGGATAATGGGCGTGATCTGGATGACGAACCTGCTGTACCCTGAATATTATAAAGTGGATATCAGGGCGAAGACAAAAGAGTTCTACAGCATGTTCTACAGCCGAAAACTGACCGACGCTGAAGTTAACGAGATTCTGGCAACCTCGGTCAGAAAATAATTTTTAAATTTAAATATAAGTTTTTTGTGAAATATCACCATCTCCCCCAGATGGTGATATTTCTTTATATTGCCCCATATATTCTTATTATTCAACAACTTAGCCTCTATATCCGTATTTGTTTAATGGATAATTAAAGACTGAAATCAATATTTTCCGACAAATTTTATAAAATAATCATTATTTTTTTTAGAGATTGTACTGAGGTACGATGTTTACAAATTCCAGAGGCGGTATAGTTAACTATGATTTGTTTTTTGGAGGTATACTATGTCTGCTATAGGAATAGTGAAATCGATTGAAGGTTCCGCAACGGTACATACTGCGGACGGGCTTGTCAAGGCCCTTATGGTAGGAGATTCCATTAATCTCGGTGACTATATTGAAACGTCAGCCGGGTCTAATGTGGTTGTCGCTCTTAACAACGGCAAGGAAATAAATGTCGGACCCGCTTCTGAAGTGGTTTTCGATGAATCAGTATTGGCTCCTCTCGCGGATTCAGACACTGTAGATGCTGACAGCATGCAGCAGGCTCTGGAGAAAGGCGAAGGGCTCGACCAGCAGGACGAAGAAACCGCGGCTGGTGAGGAGACAGCGGGAGTCCTCAATCTTTCTGACTATGACCTCGGTGATACATCAGAAGGATATGTAGGCAGTTATCTTCTCGGCACACAGGGTGAAGGATCAGAAACACCCGAAGGCGGCGCCAGAGACGGCAACACAGATCCTCTTGCTGTTGACGACACAGTCGTTCTGGCAGAAGACGGAACTATCATAATAGATGTTCTGGCTAATGACAGCGACGCAGACAATGACGATCTTACGATCATCTCTTTCACACAGCCCACGAACGGTACACTGGTACTGAACTCAGACGGCACATTCACCTACACACCTTTCGGCGACTATAACGGTCCCGACAGCTTCACCTATACAATATCAGACGGCAACGGCGGCACATCCACAGCCACAGTGAACATCACCGTGACACCTGTTAACGATGCACCGATAGCCACCGACAACACAGGCGAAGCCACAGAATCCGGATATGAAGAAGCCGGCGCCAACGCTATGGGCAATGTTATCACCGATGATAACGGAGCCGGCGTGGACTCAGACATAGACAACCCCGCATCAGATCTCTTCGTTGCCAGCGTGAATGGCACGTCAGTCAGCGGCGAGACAGCTGTTCAGGGTCTCTATGGAACACTTTACATCAGCGAAGACGGTTCATACCGTTATGAGATCGACAATGAGAACCCCGATGTTCAGGCGCTGAATTTCGAAGACAGACTGTCTGAATCATTCGAATATACACTGTCTGACGGCGATCTGACAGACACAGCTAATCTTACAATCAACATAAACGGAACAAACGACGCTCCCGTAGCCTACAGCGAAGTCAATGAGACTGTGCTTGTAGAAAGAGGGGACATAGTTTATGACGAAGAAGGAAACGTTATCCCCGGCGGATTTATTCCCCGTCCTACCTTTGTGGAAATGGAAGGCGACGGCGATATGGATCAGATGCCTTCTATCGAGTTGAACCCCAGCGTTAGCGGCAATCTTCTGGACAACGACACAGACGTTGACAACACTAACGAAGAGCTTTCCGTTGCGAGCCTTGCTTTCAACGGCACAGACGCTGAATATGATGAGAATACCGATACCTTCACAGTAGAAGGCAAATACGGTTTCCTTACTATCAACAAAGAGACAGGCGAATACACCTACACTCTGAACAACGATGATCCTGATACACAGGCTCTGAAAGAAGGCGAAGCCGTAACAGAGGAATTCACCTACACAGTTGAGGACGTTTACGGCGCACCCAGCAACGAAGCGACCCTCACCATCAACATTCAGGGAACAAATGATGTCCCCTATATTTACGGCGACAACTCAGCTACTATCCAGGAAGATGTGAACGCTCAGACTATCAACAGTCACATCGGACCTTTCCCATACTCATACGAAGTTCTGACTGCCACAGGCAACCTGGAAATACAGGATGTGGACGCCGGTGAAGATTTCTTCACTCCTTCCACTCAGAACGGTCAATACGGCAAATTCACAATGGATGCCGACGGCAACTGGACATACACAGTTCTGAACGATGACAACATCACTGGTCTGAACACTGTTCAGAGACTGGGCGCCGGCGAATCACTGACAGAAACATTCACTGTTTACTCTCAGGACGGAACACAGTCTGAGGTTGTTACTGTTACAATCCTCGGCACAAACGACGCTCCTCAGGTTACAGGCTTCGCAGAGCACGCTGTTGTCAAAGAAGACTATCGTGTCAATGACGGCACTCTCAGCGATGACGGTTCTTTCGCTTTCACAGATGTAGACACACACGATGTCCACACTGTTACAGTCACAGCTGTTGACGCTCAGGGCAACCCTGTTGATACTAACCTCGGAACACTGACAGCGTCTGTTGTGAATGACACAACAAACGACACTTTCCCCGTTGGCGTTGTTGACTGGGACTATGATGTTGACAACAGCCTCTACGCTATTCAGTCACTGGCTGTGGGCGAAACAATCACAGAATATTACGCTGTAGAAGTATCTGACGGAAACGGCGGTTCAACTACTAAAATAGTTGAAGTAACCATCGTGGGTACAAACGACAGACCCGTGATCTATACAAGCGATTCAGAGACAACAGGCGGAGTGACAGAAGACACAGCAGTAAGCCATGGTAAACTGACCACTACAGGCGACCTGTACTTCGGCGATATAGACACCAGCGACACTCACACAGCTGATGTTATATCCGGAAACGGTTTCTTCTCCAACAACCTCGGCTCTCTCTCTGTAAGTGTAGATAACAGCTCAGACACTATCACATGGAAATACACCGTTAATAATTCAGCCACACAGTCTCTTGCTGAAGGTCAGACCAGAGACGAAGTCTTCACCGTAAGAGTGAGCGACGGTCACGGCGGATTCGATTATCAGACAGTGACAGTGACAATCACAGGTACAAACGACAGACCTGAAGTGTCCAGCTTCAAATCTTACGGATCAGTTCAGGAAGACTCACACATCGGCAGAGACGGCAACCTTCATGATGACGGTTCATTCAGCTTCACCGATGTTGACTCAATAGACACACACACAGTATCTGTAGTAGCTGTGGACAAATTCGGCAATCCTCTTCCCGATGGAAACCTCGGTACTCTTACAGCGGAAGTGGATGACGATTCTACCAACGACTACGATCATCAGGGCGAGATCGACTGGGACTACGAAGTCGACAATTCACTCGAGGCTGTTCAGGCTCTCGGTGTTGGCGAAACTATGAAAGAATATTTCGCTGTGACAGTCACCGATAATAACGGCGGAACAACAACCAAGATAGTTGAAATCACTATCAAAGGCACAAACGATAAACCCGTTATCTACGGTGCGGATTCTGACACAACAGGCGAGGTCACAGAAGACCACGCAAACAACAGCGGAAAAATAATAACCACAGGTGCGCTGTATTTCGGCGATGTAGATGTTCACGACACACATTCAGCATCTGTTATACCCGGCAACAACCACAACCTCGGAACACTTTCCGTAACGCTGAACAACGCTACTGATACTATCTCATGGAAATACACAGTTAATAACTCCGCCACACAGTATCTGGCTGAAGGCGAAGAAAAAACTGATACTTTCACCGTAAAAGTAAGCGACGGTCACGGCGGATACGCTTATGAGCAGGTAAAAGTAACTGTTGTCGGTACAAACGACTCACCCGATATCAAAGAGTGCGGATCTGACTTTATCGGTTATGTGAAAGAAGACTCTTCCGATCCTCTCAAAGATTCCGGTATGATCATGTTCAGCGATGTGGATATAGCTGATTCTCATACAGTGGATGTTACCGCTGTGAAAGACGGCAACGGAAATATCGTTGATCCCGCTGACTACAACGCGTTCATCAACGCTTTCAGCGCCTCTCTTGCCCATGATACAGGCAACAGCGGCAACGGCGGAAAAGTTTCATGGACATATAACCTCGATAACGACTCAGAGGCTGTTCAGTCTCTTGCCAAAGGCGAGAAAGTCACCTATTCATTCCAGGTTGCCATCACAGATGACAGCGGAGTGGCAGTGGCAGACAGCGACAGCGAGTCCGCAACAACATACAGATGGGTAACCATCACAATAGAAGGCACAAACGACGCTCCCGTAGCCAGAGCAGACTACAACACAGTATCTGAATCCGGAGACGACGTTGTTGGCGACCTGACAGCTACAGGCAACGTAATCACAGGACTGACAGAGGGAACTATAGTTGGCTCTTCAGCTGATACAGACGTTGACCACGATGCTGTTCTCCATGTTACAAAAGTCACATCAGCATATGACGCTGACGGTATGACAACCAACTCCGACGGCAGTATGACAATAGAAGGTCATTACGGCATTCTGACCATCAAAGCCGACGGTACATACGAATACACACTGGATGAGTCAAAAGCTGAAGGTATGCAGGCCGGCGATTCCGACACAGACGTGTTCACATACACTGTGTCAGACGAATACGGCGCAACATCAACAGCTTCTCTGAACATCACAGTGGAGGGTGCTAACGACGGTCCGAGCATCTCTGTGGACAGCGGCGTGACACTCTATCACGATGACAGCTTCAGCGCCGGATATCACAACGCCATCGGCGTATACTACTGGGACGCAGAGAGCGAATCTTATGTAGTTAAAGTGATCATGGCAGACCAGCACGACACAGGCGACGATGTGAGACTTGCCGGATTTGACAACATGGAACTGAGCGATCTGAAATTCTTCGCAATTACAGACACAAATCCCAATGTTGACTACACAGACCCCAGCTATAACTTCACCATCGGCGAGGACGGAAAACTGTACTCCAACGGCGTACTGTTCACAGCTGATACTGTTCTGTACTCAGATGAAACGCTGAATGCGAGCGACTATGAATACTTCAGAAATGTATCCATAGATCCTGACGGTACAGTTCACATAGGTCTGGAAGATATCACCGGCGGCGGCGACCATGACAACAACGATGTGAAAATGTACGCTGTTGAGAACATTCCCGTGTTCACAGAGGACGGTCCCGCAGTTAATATCGCTGACAACGCATCCATAGCGGATGTTGACAGCGCCGACATGAGCGGAATGTCTGTGACTCTGACAAATATGATGGAAGGCGACTACCTGACAATAGGCGGAAACACCACAGGTGTTCTGGGTTCAGGAATCACATTCGAAATCAACGGCGATACAGTGACATTCTCCGGTGACGCTACTAAAGCTGATTATGAAGAAGCCCTTCAGGCTATTCAGTTCGGCAGCACATCACAGGATCCCGATACATCAGACAGAGTGTTCGCTGTTACAGTGACAGACGACACAGGTCTCTCAAGCGCTCCCGATACTTTCATAGTGAAGGTAGTGTCCGTGAACGACGGTCCCGATGCAGTGAACGATGCGTTTGAGATGGATGAGGACGGAGAGCCTCTGATAATCACAACCGCTGATCTGCTCGGAAACGACACAGACGTGGACGGCGGACCTCTGACAATCACAAATGTGACAACACCTTCATCAGGTACGCTGGTGGACAACCACGACGGCACATGGACGTTTACACCTGCCGCTGACTTTAACGGCGATGTTACATTCGACTATACAGTGTCAGACGGCAACGGCGGTACAGACACAGCGACAGTTAAAATCACTGTTAACCCAGTTAATGACGCTCCCGCTATCGATCTGGACGGAGACGGTGTGAAAACAACTGTTCTGCTTCAGGAATCATTTGAGAACAATGAGACAAGCGGTTGGGTACACTACGGTCATAGCGGCACAGTAACAGGCGACCACGGTGTTGTCTGGACACTCGGCGCGGCTGACATTGAGATTCAGAGCGACAACATAGTAAAAGATAGCGCAGACGGCGACTACCACGCTGAGCTTGACTCACACGGCGGTTCCGTAACCAACACTGTTATGTCTACAGATGTGGCTCTGAACGACTCCGATACATACACTCTGGAGTTCAGCTACTATCCCAGAACAAACAGCGAATCCAGCGATATGTCAGTAACATTCGGCGGAATCGAAGTTTTCATCCATTCAGATGGAACTATAGACGCTCCCGAAGGCGTTACAGCGAACCTGACTGTAGGTTCTAACGGCTGGAACGTAATTACTCTGACATACACAGGCATCGAGGGAGAGTCAGCCACTCTGACCTTCGCTGGCGAAGGCACACAGGACACTCTCGGCGCTCTGATAGACGCTATCACCCTGACAGGTACAGAAAGCGGCTACACCGGATTTGAAACAACATTTACAGAGGGCGGCGCTGCGGTAGCCATATCCGACATCGACACTATCATAACAGACGTGGACGACACAGATATGGAGAGCGCGACTCTCACTATGACAAAAATAGACTCAGAAGACAGTCTGTTTGTTGAAAACGAAGCTCAGCTGGAAAGCCAGTACGGCGTAACCATCGAAGTTACAGATGAGAACGGCGTTGTTACCGTCAGCATAGAAGGCACAGCTTCTAAAGCGGACTATCAGGAGATCATCGAGTCTGTTAGATTTACCAACAGCTCAGAAGATCCCAGCACAGCAGACAGAACAGTCAACGTTGTTGTTAACGACGGCGAGGACAATAGCAACACAGCAGTTGCCACAGTTCACGTTGTTCCTGTTAACGACGCTCCTGAGGCTGTAAACGATACTAATGAAATGACTGAAGATACAGATGCCACAGTTTATGGCAACGTGATTGCAGGTGCGACAGACGGCTCAGGCGCCGACTCTGACCCTGACAACGATGTGTCAGACCTGAAAGTCACATTTGTTAACGGAGTAGCCATAGGCGACGACTACACACTTGTGGAAGGACCTCACGGCGATCTGTATATTAAATCTGACGGATCATATTACTATAATATCGATGAAGGTGCTATGAATGGTGTGGACGCAGGTTCCGATGTGAAAGACAGCTTCACATATACTCTGTCTGACGGCAGTCTGACAGATACAGCTGATCTGGATATCACTATCCACGGCAACTCCGATAATGTTCCTCCTGTTGGTGCAGATGACGGCTTCAACATGGTAGAGGGTGAGACAAAAACATTTACAGCGGCTGATCTTCTCTCTAATGATACAGACGCTGACGGTGACTCTCTGTCAATAACAGGTATCAATACATCTGGAACACACGGAACAGTTGTGTATGACCCCACAACAGGCAACTTCTCCTACACAGCGCCAGTAACAGGCACAGGCTCTACAGACTCTTTCACCTATACAGTGTCTGATGGCAAAGGCGGAACAGACGAAGTAACCGTTACTTTCAACATCTCAGACAGCGCACCTGTTGCGGTTAACGACTCCGCAATAGTCGGTGAAGGCGATATTTCAACCAGCACTGTGAATCTGGTTATCGTGCTTGATACATCAGGCAGTATGAGCACCAGCGAGATTAACATGGCTAAGAATGCTCTGGACGCCCTGATCGAAAAATACGGCTCAGCGCTTCAGAGTGTGATGTTTGTAGATTTCGACGGCAGTGCCAGACTGGTATATTCTGCTGACGGTGACAAATGGATGACATCAGATGAGGCTCAGACTGCTCTGGCTGACAGTTCCAACTTCAGATCAGGCGGCGGAACAAACTATGACGACGCTCTGGAATGTGTATCTGATAACTACTCAGGTGCTCCTGCGGCCACAAATACTTATGTGTACTTCATCTCTGATGGTGAGCCTTCATGGGGCAACGATATAGACTCAAATGACCGTGCAGACTGGGTGACATTCCTTAAAGGAAACAACATAGACGAAGTTTATGCTGTTGGTGTAGGCGGCGTAAGCTCCACAGACCCTGACCTTGCTGACGTAGCCTGGTCAAGTTCTAACCCTGACGGTGCAGCGCCGGAGAACGTGATTATTCTGAACAACTTCACAGAACTGTCAGCCACACTGACATCGACAGTAGAGCTGAACACAGTATCAGGCGACCTGCTGGACAACGACAGCTTCGGCGCTGACGGCGCTGCAAGCCATCTTGTTGCAGTTGAATACAATGGCACGGTACACCTGTTCACAGGCGATGATGATAAGGCTACATTCGATCTGGACGGCGCAGGTTCAGTAACAATCCACGCTGACGGTACATATGAATACACATCAGCGGGAGATATCGCAAACGATGTATTCGCTGATGTTAAATACACCATAGCTGACGGCGACGGAACCAGATCTTCTGCGGTACTGCACCTCGGAACCACAGACTCCAGCGAAGTGTATGCTTCTGACGACTATGCTCAGGCAGTGCTGACTACAACATACTCTGACCGTACTGTTGAGTCTAACCTGAACAACGTGAACATCAACCCCAGCTACGATGACGGTGCTAAAACAGCAGAACAGACATTCACAGTTTCTGCCGGCGGAGTAGGCGCATATAAAGCGTATGTTGATCTTCAGAGCTATGATGAAGATGATGGTGATGCGTTTAAATGGACTCTGCAGGTTAAGGTAAACGGACAGTGGGTAGATGTCAGCAGCAACAACGAAATGACCGCAGACGGTTGGATTAATATCGATAGTCTGCAGGCTGGAGAATACAAAATAGTATTCAAAGCAACTGACAACAGCTACTGGTACAACTATAAAGTCGCAATCAGCAACGTTAAGCTGACTACTGTGTATGAAGACTATTACAGTAATGTGGCTGCCGCTCTTGTAGCAGGTAACCTGCTGACAGACGCTAACGACTTTGTAGGAACAGGCGATGTATACGGCTCAACCGACGATGCCGGATCAGAAGGCGCATCACTGTATGTGCTGAATGACAACGGCGACTATGTTCAGGTTACAGACGGTATGGTTCTCCACGGAACATACGGCGATCTGACACTGAACGCTGACGGAAGCTACTCATATCAGCCTGATGCTGACGCAGCCAACATCGGACAGCAGGAAGTGTTCCACTATTCACTGCAGCAGGCGGACGGTGACTATGACACAGCAAGCCTTGTCATAGACATCAAAGCCAGCGCTGATACAACATCACCCATCACTGATACCGATGGTGATCATATCATCACAGGTACAGCAGGCGATGACGTGATAATAGGCACTGAAGCCAGTGAAACAATCTACGCCGGAGCAGGCGATGACTACATCGATGGTAAAGGCGGCAACGATACTATCTTTGCCGGAGAGGGAGACGATACAATCGTTTACCATGCCGGAGACACCATCGACGGCGGAGCAGGATACGACACACTGCTTGTTACAGACAGCATCGACTTCTCAAACGTACACAGTGTCTCTAATATCGAGGCAATCGATATGACAGGCGGAGACAGCGGAGCCAGCAACGTTACTCTGGATGTTCAGTCAGTTCTGGATATGACAGCGGGCAACGAAACAGGCACACTGGTTCTCAGCGGAGACAACGGCGACTCAGTGACCCTCAGCGGAGACTGGACACAGGTTGGTTCTACCAACGTTTATCAGTCAACTGAAGGCGCCACTGTCGAGTTCAGCGGACATGTGGATGTTGTGGACACAGACGCAGGTAAAATCGTCACATTCGACGACCAAGGTAACCCTTTAGGTTAATCAACCTACTACATAACAAATGAGAGAGACCGCCCCTTATGGGGCGGTTTTTCTTTATACGCGGTTGAAATAAAAAAAGGCGGGGATAATTTCCCCGCCTTTCTGATTTTTGTAAAAAGAAATAGTTATGCTTTGAACTTCAGAGCCAGAGCCAGCCTGTCTCTGAGTCCTGTTTTCATGAAGATGGACGACAGATGCGCCTTCACAGTGCGGACGGTAATATCCAGAGTGTCCGCTATCTCCTGATTCGATCTGCCTTTGGCTATCAGCTCCGCCACTTCCGCCTCTCTGTCGCTGAGGTTATACAGCGTGGCGTATGAGACGGACTGTCCGCCTTTTTCATCTTTTGCGTCTTCTTTTGGAAGAGCGTTGATCAGCCTTGTGAGAATTTCCGGCGGCATCCATATCTGGTTTGCCATGACAGTGTTCACCACATGCTGGAGGTTAGAGGGGTGCATCATTCTGTTTCCGTATCCTTTTGCGCCAAGCCTGAGCATATGCACCGCTTCTTCGAACTTAGGAACGGATGACAGAATAACAATAGGGCATGTTATCGATTTGACATCTGTCGGAGGCAGATACTTCAGGTCAAGAATGACAACATCTTCCTGTGTGAGTGGTTTCTTCAGCTCATCCAGCTTGCGCACAGACATGAACGATCCTTTGTCGAACGCATCAGAGCATGAACTGCAGAAAAAGGTATCGCAACTGACTACAATAATCATTATCTCTCCCTCAGAGCGTTATATTTAGCTCTTAATATGGGTTTCAACAGATACTGCATTATAGTTTTCTTTCCGGTCACAATATCCGCCATGACGGTCATCCCCACCATGATATCTTTCTTATTATCTTCCGTGCCTATGTATGTTTTGTCTGTTTTTATGTGTACCAGGTAATAGCTCTCTTTCTTCTGCTCGTCCTCTATGGTGTCGGCGCTTATGTGTGTTACAATACCTTTCACGCCGCCGTATATCGCAAAGTCATACGCTGTTACTTTAATTATAGCTTCCTGCCCGGGATAAATAAACGCAATGTCAGAAGGTTTTATCTTTGCCTCTATCAGCAGAGCGTCCTCTCCGGGTACTACTTCCATGATGTCCATACCGGGCTTCACTACACCGCCTATGGTGTTCACCATCAGTCTTTTCACAGTTCCGTCCACAGGAGAGCGCACTTGTGTTCTGTTTACTCTGTCCTGAAGGGCTACCTGTGTGGCGGATGTTCTGTTGAACTCTGCCAGAGCCTGACTCAGCTGATCCTGAGCGTCGCTGCGGAATTTTGTAGCGGACTCGTTCAGCATGTTTCTGGCTTCCACTATCTTAGACTGGGCTGAATTCATCATGTTTATGGTTGATTCTATTTCGTTCTGGTTGTCCAGCAGTTTCTGTTTGATCTGGAGATATTCCACCTCAGACACCAGCCCCTTCTCATACAGAGGTTTTGTCAGACTCATTTCCCTCTGTATCAGTTCTTTAGCGCTTTTCAGGTTTCTTATCCTGTTCTGGGCATCGTTCAGTTCCACCTGTTTCTGTCTCAGTCTCTCTCTAAGAACATCCTGCTCGTTGGCTATTCTCTGTTTATTGATGTTATAGAGGTTCATTTCAGAACCGGTAAGGTTGGGAAAATCCTTTATCAGCTCTTCGTCCATATGGATGGGCTGACCGGATGCCTCCGCCTGAAGACGGGCTATGCGCACTTTCAGCTCATAATATTTTGACCGTCCTTCGTTAAAAGAACTGCCGAATCCGGTATCGTCTATCTCCAGCAGGACCTGTCCTTTCTTAACCTTGTCGCCTTCTTTCACATGCAGCTTGTTGACTATACCGCCCTCAAGGTTTTGTATGATCTGTATCTGGCTGGAAGGGATAACCTTTCCCTGTCCTCTGGTCAGTTCGTCCACATAGGTGAAATTCGCCCATATAAGGAACACGACTATGAGTCCCCCGATAATGTAAAGCAGCATGGCTGTTTTGGCAGGGGATTTTTGCAGAATAGCCGCGTTAAGGCTGTTCATGAACTCTATATCGGCATCGCTTATCTTGTTTTTTCTTTTAGACATCATTTACGGCTGCCTCCTCCGAGCTTATTGAGGATCTCGTCTTTCGGACCGTCCATCACTACAGTTCCGTTATCCATCACTATCAGTCTGTCGACTATAGAGAGGATGGACGGCTTGTGTGTTATTACGATGGTGGTCTTGCCTTTGGTCGCCTCGTTGAGGTTATTTATAACAGTCGTTTCGGTTGTGTGGTCCATGGAGTTGGTGGGTTCGTCCATCACAATGATGGGGCTGTCCATCAGCATGGCCCGGGAAACAGCCACAGACTGTCTCTGTCCGCCCGAAAGGTTAGCTCCTTTCTCTCCCACGAAAAAGTCGAGACCGGCGGGGTGTTTGTCTGTGAAGGATATAACATTGCCTATCTGCGCCGCGCGGATGATGGCCGCATCGTCGCTGGCAGGCGCTTTAAAGATGATGTTGTCACGGACAGATCCGGAGAACAGTGTCACGTCCTGCGGAACGTATCCGATGTTGTGGCGCAGATCCGCCGGGTCTATCTGTTTAACGGCGATTCCGTCTATGAATATGCTGCCCTCGTCTGCGTCATATAGTCCGAGTATCAGCTTGCTCAGAGTAGATTTCCCTGAGCCCACAGCTCCTATGATGCCCACCCGCTCCTGCGGCTTTATCTTGAATGTGACATCGTGCAGAGCGGTCTTAGGCTCGTCAGGATAGCTGAAGCTGACATCTTTGAATTCGATAGCGCCCTGAAAAACAGGGCGGCGCAAAAAACCCTTTTTCTCAGGTCTTTCAACATCTTTTGCCATCAGCCCGTTGAGCTCTGTGAGAGATGTTTTCATCTGCTCATAGTTGGAGAGCAGCGAAGCTACCTGTGTCATGGGCGATATGGTTCTGGAAGACAGAATCACAGAGGCGATGAGCGCTCCCATTGTTATGTCTCCCGCTTTTATCAGATACACGCCGAATACCACAATAGCCACAGTGGTTATCTGTGTCAGGAGTCCGGCAACTGATGTCAGCGAGCTGGAGAGCATTCTGGATCTTATGCTTTTGTTTGCTATGTCGCCTGTGCTCTCTTCCCAGTGCCACTGTATGTAGCTGTTGGCGTTGAATGATTTTATAGTCTCAAGATTGGACAGTGCCTCGATGAGGATGCCGTTTCTCTTGGCTGAGGACTGATATGTGCTTTCGATGCTCTTCTGGATGGGTTTTCTCACCACCAGACTGTATCCGATGATCAGCATAATGGTGAAGAGAGGTATAACCACCAGCCATGTCCCGATATAGGCTATCACTACTATAAAGATAACAACGAAAGGAAGCTCAATGAAGGCTGTGATGGCGCTGGAGGCATAGAAAGAGCGTATGCTGTCGAAATCCCTGATGTTGTTGGCGAAAGATCCGACAGATCTGGGTCTCTCCTTCATGCGGATGTTGAGCGCCTGCTCAAATATCTTCGATGAAAGGATGATGTCGCTCTTCTTCGCCGCGATCTCCAGGAAATATGTCCGTATGTATTTGATAACGATATCGAATATATATACAGTACAAACGCCTATCGCCAGAACCCACAGGGTGTCCACGGCGTTGTGGGGGATGACCCTGTCGTATACGTTCATGGTGAAAAGCGGGCTGACAGTGACAAAAAGGTTGATGAGGAATGACGCTATAAAAACGTTAATATAGAGATCCTTGAACCTCCACAGGGTTCCGAAGAACCAGTGGGATTTATCCTCCTCCTCACCTTCGTGGTCAGGGCTGTCCTGCTTATACTGTCGCTTCAGAAAGAAGCAGAAGCCGAGATATTCGTCCTGAAGTTTCTCCAGCGCTATCTCCTGCGGTTCTTCGTCCACACCGGGGATAACTATCTCAGCGATATTCTCTTTTATATCCATCTGAGTCAGAACGCACGCTCCGCCGTCCTTCATCAGCAGGATGACCGGCAGAACCAGATTAGGTATATCGATCAGTTCTCTTTTTACCAGACTGGAGTTGAACCCGGCTCTGCTGGCGGCTCTGGAAAAGTTTGATTTCGCGCCGTCTATGGTGAAGAGGTGCTGTTCTCTCTTCTGCGGGTCCATGGGAAGCCCGTATGCCAGAGCCTCGGCGCTGGCGGGTTTATTATTGAGTTTGGTCAGGATGACCAGACACTGCATTAATGGGTCGATGGAAATGCTTCTATTCATAGTTATTTAACCAGCGGCGAAATATCTGCTATGCCGCGTCCCTGAAAGTATTTTATATTCTGATTCTCGAGAGCGTTCTTCAGCTCATCGTTTTCAACTTTTGTCGCAATCAGCTTGATACCCAGACTTTCTGTGATGGTCATCAGAGAGTTGATGGCTGTGTGGGCAGTGTCGTCCTTGCCCATCAGATAGTCATAGTCTATTTTGATATAGTTGGGTTTCAGCTTTTGCAGATTTTCCAGCGATGTCTGGCTCATGGAGAACCTGTCCACGCCGAATGTGAATCCGAGACCTTTTATCAGACCGGAGAAATCGAGGCAGACGTCCAGATTGCTGTTGATAGCGTTGTCTGATATCTCGAAGGTCATGCGGTCTTTCAGATGCTTGGAGTTGAGCAGTAGCTGTCTGAACCATGTGAAAGACATCCTGTCGTTCAGGAATATGTCGGTGATGTTGATGGCCAGAGTTCCCTCGGCGTGTTCAGACAGATATTCAGTTGATTTCTCAAGCACATATTTATCCAGACTGTTGGCAAGGTTGAGATTGACCACCATAGGCATAAAGTAACCGGCCCTCAGTATGTTTCCTTCCTTGTCCAGCATGTTCACGAATATTTCCTGGTGCAGCTCTCCGGTGGATGATTTTACAGACTGAGACGTCAGGACAAATCTGTCGGAGCTGAGCGCCTCTTCTATCATTGTTTTCCACTCCATTTTTCCCAGAACCATCTGTGTGGAGTCATCGTTGAAGTGGTTGTAATGCGATGTTTCGGAGCTTTTCGCTACAGACAGAGCATAGTCGGTCTTGGAGAGCACCCTCGCCATCGTTTCGTTATAGTGGTATGTCGCCATGCCCGCTTTGGTGATTACGGGCAGGGATGCCTTCACTCCGGTCATCAGCTCATCAGCCGCCGCCATAAAGGTGCTGAGTGAGTTTTCCGCCTCTTCCTGTGTCACAGACGGGAGTATCAGAGCGAATTCCTGTTTATTAAAACAAGAGGTGACCACGCCCTGTCTGCCGAATTTTCCTGCGAAGAGTTCGGCTATACTGTCGTAATAGGGCTTGATAACCTGATGTCCCATTTCCGTGAAGGCGGCGTCCAGTCCCTCGAAAGAGATGAAGACTATTTCGCCGTTGGAATACTGGGATTCTGACTCGATGTACTCAGTTATTTTATTTACAAAGTATTTACGGTTGAAAAGACCGGTGAGCTGATCTTTATACAGCAGTTCCTGATAGTTTTTAAGTGTTTCTATCTCTCTGTTGTATATGCTCTGTACCTTTCCGGTCATCTGGTTCATCGCCAGAACAACCTGACGGAGTTCTGGTGTTCTCGGTATCCTGTCGTTGATGATGAACTCGTTCTCACCTATCGCCTCCGCCTGAAGACGTATGCGCTCCAGAGAGGACAGGAGAAATTTCAGAATGACATAGCTGAGCGCTATGCCTATGGCGCCGATTACAACGAAGGAGATGCACAGGGATCGGAAACTGTCCCAGAGCTGGATATATGAAAGCCCCGGGTGTCCCTTCACATGCAGACTGCCGAAGATGGTCCATCCGCTGGATATTTTCGCCTCGCCCACAGGGGTCTGGAGATTTACCAGTTTTATGAACATTTCAGGTACGTCCTGAATCTTAGGGATCTGCTTTGCCTGATAGAGGATCTTTCCTTCGTTATCCAGAAGGGTTATTTCCTCAAAATATCCGCCGTCATACATGGCGTTAATCATTGTGGTCATCATGCCCATGTCGTCCACGAAGGGGCTGAGCGACAGAGACATAGAGTTAGCCGTGTTCTTAGAATTTGTGTATAGCTGGTTTCTTATAAACTCTTTAGTGTTGTCAAAATTGATTTTGAGCACCGCAATCAGCATCACTATCAGTATAAACGTGATAAGAAGCTGAATCTGTTTGAAGAGTGTCATATCTACCTCGCCATAATTTCAAGATTTATTGCGTTCAGTTTATTCAGGTTTTTGGATTGAGACGGGTCAACCCTGGCACCTAAACCCTGCTGACGCTGAAGGTACAGATCGTTCGCGTTAAAGCTGTATACAGGAGCGAGATCTTTTCTGTTTGTCGCCAGCTGGATGGACTTGTCGTAGTTATCCAGAACAAATGGTATTGTATTGGGCTGCTTATAATAAGTTACTACAAGGTGCGATTCCTTCCCTCTCTTGACATAGGTAAGAAAGAGCTTTTCCTGAGGAACGCCTATCTGTATCAGAGTCAGAAACTTGGAAACCGCGTAGTCTTCGCAGTCGCCCAGCCCGACACCCAGAAATTCCAGTCTGCTCGCCCAATAGTCGGTTTTGCCCCAGGTTTTGATGTCAGACTGGTATTGAACCTGATTAAAAAAACTGTTGATCTCAATTACTTTTGTATCATCAGACGCATTTTCATCCACAAGTTTATTCATCTTGTCCAGAAGAGCGTTGAGACGTATGACAGCATACTTCCCGTACTTCTTTTCATATGCGGTATATTCTGCATCAGGTACATAAAACCGCAGAGCAGCACCCACAAAATAGTTTGTGAGTGCTGCTGAAATAATCACTATAATTACCGCTGCGGTAAACTTATTAAAGTGCATAAATTACATGTTGTTCTTGATTAATTTGAACTCGATTCTCCTGTTAAGTTTTCTGCCTTCTACTGTGTCGTTGGGAGCGATAGGCATTGATTCGCCTTTTCCATAGCCATGCATAATGTCTTTGGAAACGCCTTTGTCAGCAAGTCTTGTATAAACAGTGTTTACACGCTGTTTAGAGAGCTTGGAGTTATAGGCGGCAGAACCGACACTGTCGGTGTGACCATAGATGTTCAGCTGATATCCTTCCAGTTTTGATACTTCGGAAGCAACTTCATCTATAAGCTTCTCACCCTCGGGTGTCAGTATATATGAGTTGAATCCAAATATCACGTTGCTAAATGTGAAGGTCTGCTCTTTTTTGTCAGGGTCTATTACCATTGCGGCCGCTTCAGCCGGCTTGGCCTCTTCTGTTGCGGGGGCAGTCATAGCTTCCTCTGCTTTGGGAGCGGGCTCAGCTGTGAGTCCTTCAGCAGTGTTGGGTTTGAAATAGGGATCAAGTTTGTCGGGCACTTTGTATCCTATCTGAAGACCGTCATCCCCGATACATCCGTAGGGAGCTGTTTCAGATTTGATAGACTGCTGGCACTGGTCTTTTTTGTCCTGTACCTGATCTTTGTCTCTGTTGTACTCCAGAGGATAGTAGTCTTCTATAGTGTCCAGAGGTTTTTTCTCGGGCAGTCCAACTTTTTCAGCCAGCTCTGAGTCATATTCCTGAAGCAGCAGACCGGAAGCCTGAAGCAGTCTGAAATATGCTGTTTTGGCGGAGTATTTTGTTGTTACAAGTGTTTGTCTGGATGACTGATATTCGTTTTCCATATCGAGAACTTCGATAAGGGTTCTTCTGCCCAGTCCGTTCTCTTCAACGAAATAGTCTCTGGTCTGTTTGGTCAGGTCGACATACTCTTCCAGATAGGGGAGTTTGTTCTCTTCTGCCTCTTTGATGTTCCATGCCAGATGAACAGCCTCTATCAGGTTACGGCGCTCAATATAGCTTCTTTCAAGCTCTTTGAGTATATCTGAGCTGTCTTTCTTTTTCTGTGCTGATCTGACGCCGCCGTCATAGATGTTGAAGTTCAGCGACAGCATAGCTGACATAATGTCGTTTGTTCCTTCATCGCCGCCTGTGTTGTTAGTTCTCTGAGCTTTCAGCTCGGCATCGATGGTAGGCCAGTAGAGGGCTTCCGCACGCTTTCTGGTGTATTTCTTTGTGACAACATTATAGTCGGCTACAGCGATGGCGGGATAAACCTTTATCGACTGCTCAATAACGCCTTCAACTGTTACGGGCATTGTCTTTGAGTTCTCGGGAACTACAAAGTCCTCAGCCTTAACAAAGCGTCCGAGCTGTCTGTGGAATCTTGCCAGCGCCTGTTTAACGTTCTGCTGCTGTGAGAGATAGTTGGCTCTGGAAAGAGCAAGTCTCGCCTGGGCGCTGGTGAGGTCGGACGCTCTGCCGAAACCGGAGTTGGTCTTTTCCTCTATCTGTTTAAGAATCTGCGCCTGTGTCTGAACGTTGTCTGAAGCGATCTGAAGGAGCTCTCTCTCCTGAAGAACTGAGAGATAAGCCTCTGATGTGGCGAGGAATATAGTGTTGGCTGTGTTCATAACATCGAACGCCGCCGCTACCATTCTCGCTTTTGTTTCATTTACATAGTTTGTTGTTCCGAAGCCGTTGAAAAGGTTGATTCTGGCAGCCAGAGTTGCAGTACTGGCGGTGAGAGAAACTTTCTCATCGTTGGTATCGATACCCTGTGTAACCTCACGCCCGCCTGACAGGCTGGCGCTCAGAGTAGGGTTGTAACCTGTCTGTGCGAGTTTCAGTTCATCTTTAACGGATTCATAGACTTTCACTGCTTCAAGGATCTCCGGATTGGTCCTGGCGATCTCCTTGGTCGCATCTTGCAGAGTGAAGGGCTCTGCGAAGGCAGTCGCAGAAAAAGCGACGACAGCTGCCGCCACTATCCCGACTTTGAATAGTTTTCTTATCATGTTAATCCCCTTACATAACGAATGATTATAGTCAATGAAATCACGGAAGCCCTTTGCTGTCAAGGCGACTATGGGTAGTTAAATATTAAACTAATCAAAAATTATTACGGTGTTTTGTCATATATAAAGACAAGAAATGTCTATGATTGTGTAAAGAGCAGATAGCGCAGTGATAATTTTTTATTTCAAAAAGAGCATTGGTAAAAATTTAATTAATGACAACTACTAGAGTTAGTAGTGAAAAAAATACGAACATTTTTTAAAGATTTAAATTTGTTTAAACCAATGTTTGTAAAATTAATGATAAATAGTTAGCTGACAGTTAGTTCTATATTATAAATATTGTTGTAGTAAGTATGCTGTTATTTTAACAGCTACTTCAGACCCCTGTATTTTTTGATGCAGCTGGCGAATCTGTCGAAGCTCCTCTGAACGGCGCTCGTGTCCGACCAGAGATAGGGAACATGTCCGTATATTGCGCGGAATCCCGCCTTTTTTGCTTCTTCCGGAGAGAAGTTCTTAGCACCGTAAAGATAAATAGCGGAGGCGAGGCCGGCTCTGTCCGAACCGCCTTTGCAGTGAACCAGAACAGGTTTTTCGGCGTGTTTCATCAGCCAGAGAAAGTGATCCATATTCTCCAGAGGAGAGGCCACAGTGGGCGAAAAAGGCACGTCATAGTGCATTATGCCCAGTCTGGTGGATGTCTTTATCTCGTCCTGATACCATTTTTTATAAATGCTGGCTCCGCGCAGGTTTATTATTGTTTTGATGCCGTATTTTTTATGATATGCCTCGATGCGTTCCGGTGTGGGCTGTCCGCTTCTGTACAGCTCTCCCTCTACAACAGTGTGCAGGTTGCCTCCCAGACGGATATATGCCGTGGCTGAGGCGACGAGTATAATGACTAGTATAAGTATGGCGGCTGATAGTTTCAGAATGAATTTCATAATTCCTGCCGTTTTTGTTTTGAAATATATCACTCGCCTACGAACAGCGCAAGGTAATAAAAAAGGCGGAAGACGACTTCCGCCCTGCATCTATTTCATCTTGGAAAAATAGTCTTTCGTTTCAGCGAAGACCACAGACGACAGACCCAGAAGCCCCACAAGGTTGGGGAAGGCCATCAGTCCGTTGAATATGTCGGACAGTGTCCATACCACATCCAGCTTAGCCATGGCGCCTACTCCTATGAACAGGATGAAGACGTATCTGTAAGGTCTTACCGATTTTATACCGAAGAGATATTCCATGGATTTTTCACCGTAGTAACACCAGCCGAGGATGGTGGAATAAGCAAAGAGCGCCAGACTCACCGCTACCATCACCGCTCCGCCGTTAAAGCCGAGGGAGAAGGCGTATGATGTGAGCTCCGCCCCGTTCTTGCCTGTGTCCCAAGCGCCTGTGCATATCAGAACCAGACCTGTCATGGTGCAGACCACCAGAGTGTCTATGAAAGTCTGGGTCATGGACACCAGAGCCTGAGAAACTGGGTGTTTGGTCTGTGCCGCCGCCGCCGCTATGGGGGCGCTTCCCAGACCGGATTCGTTGGAGAAAACACCTCTGGCCACACCCATGCGCACCGCAAGCATAACAGACGCTCCGGCAAAACCGCCTCCGGCAGCAGCCGGGGTGAACGCCTTTTCGAATATCAGCGCGAGTGCGTGGGGTATGCTGGAAGCATACGTCACGAGTATCGCCAGAGAGCCGATAACATAAAAAACTATCATAAAAGGTACAAGAACGCTGGTAACCCTGCCTATTGCCTTGATCCCGCCCAGAACAACCAGAGCGGTGGCCACCATCAGAACAAGCCCGGTGGCATAGGTCGGCACGTTGAATGTGGAATGAAGGGCGTCAGCCACTGAGTTTGACTGCACCATGTTGCCTATGCCGAAAGAGGCGAATACAGCGAACACCGCAAAAAGCGCTCCCAGCTTTTTCCAGCCGAGACCGTTAGAGATATAATACATAGGACCGCCGTTCATGCTGCCCTCTTCATCCGTCACACGGTATTTCACAGCCAGCACGGCTTCGGAATATTTGGTTGCCATCCCCACCAGTCCGGTGACCCACATCCAGAACATCGCTCCGGGACCGCCCACCGCTATGGCTGTTGCGACGCCGGCTATGTTTCCTGTTCCCACTGTGGCGGACATGGCTGTCATCAGCGCCTGAAAATGGGTGATGTCGCCCGGCTCGTCGTCATCCTCTTTTCTTTTGACAAGAGCCAGCCACAGAGCATGGAACAGTTTTGTGAACTGAAGAAACCTGAGGTTGATGGTAAGCCACACGCCTGTGCCCACCAGAAGAATGAGAAGCGGAAGACCCCACACATATCCGCCTATCAGATTAAGAATTGCTTCGAATTTTTCCAAAATAAATTTTCCTCCATATATGATTTGCGCTAAAAGTATATCGGAATTGTTGCGGATATGTAAAGTCCACATACATTATTTCGTTAAATGTGCTATTATTCCTCCATACAGGAGGTGACTATGAAAACGCTGCTTTTTATTCTGATATCTTTAGTTTCATTCATATGTTATGCCGCTGACGGATGCTGCCGGACCGTTGTCGTCATTTCTGTGGACGCTCTTCATCCGGACGCTGTCGGCAGCGGATCCTGTCCTAATATTTTTCGTCTGGCGGATGGCGGTTTTTTCAGCCGGGACGCTCTGAGCACTGATCCTCCGAAAACCCTGATAGCCCACACCGCCATGCTCACCGGCATGTCTCCGGATAAAAACGGCAAAAAAGACAACGAATGGAAGCCGGGAGAAGCGAAAGCCGCTCAGGATACCCTGCTTTCATACGCCGGAAAGAAAGGATATTCCACCTCTCTGATATACAGCAAAAAGAAGCTGGGATATCTGGGAAAGGACGCAGACAGAGAGATCTTTTCCGCTGAGGACGCTGTGGATGCCGCCGTATCTGTTCTGAATCCTGAAGAAAAACAGTTTATCTTTCTCCATATCAGCGGGCTGGATACGGAAGGTCCTGTCTCAGGATGGATGTCGGCTGAGTATATGGATGAGTTCAGCTTCATAGACGAGCAGCTGGGCGCTCTGTTCAATAAAATAAAAAAGAGTCCTTCATATCTGATAGTGGTCACATCAGACCATGCCGGACACGAAAAAATACACGGGTCGGATCATCCGGAGGATTATAAGAGACCGCTGATAATCTTCAGCTCTGAAGGAAAGATAACAGACGTTCCCGCAGACGCTCTTAAGATAGACGGTCTGAAAGGATATCTGGAGACATTATTTTAGATCGTAGATGTTTGTGAATATTCCGGCAGTTTTATTGATGATCTCTTTCTGCTTTTCCGGTGACGGCATGGGTATCAGCCCCAGAAGCACTGGCCAGAAGAGTGACTCCTTCACCATGCCCAGATAATACTGTGACGCCAGAAAAGGATCGTCAATTTTACCTTTGCCGGCGTCCGCCAGATAGTCGGCGAGGGTTATCAGAAGCGATCTGATTCCTTTTTCTGAATATATTCTGGTGATAACCGGAAATCTGCCGGATTCGCCCATGACAAACCGGATCAGCTTGTTGAATTTGTCGCTGTAAAGCAGATCCATGGACTGCTCGGCGAAGTCTATCAGATCCTGTCGGATGTCCGCCCCATCGTGATATTTCAGCTGGGGGACACTGTGTTCCGACCAGATGCATGTCACCACTTCTGAGAACAGATCTTCCTTGGAGCTGAAATGATTATACACGGTGCGCTTGGACACCTTGGCGTATGAGGCGATGTTGTCCATGCTCACGCTGCCGTATCCCTTGTCCAGAAAGAGTTCCGAGGCGGCATCAACTATAGCTTTACGTTTTTTCTCTGTCAGCCTGGGTTCCACATTTACCTCGCAAAAACAGATTATAGATAACAGGTGATATAATTACAATAAATTGTATTGACTTTTTCTGCAAGAGAACTAAACTACACCGTATAGTTTACTTTTAATGAGGTGAGTTATGGAAACAAGAAAATTAGGCAGTCAGGGGCTTGTCTCCAGCGCGATAGGGCTGGGCTGCATGGGCATGAGCGAGTTTTACGGTGAAACTGACGAGACGGAATCCATTAAGGTTATCCATGCCGCTCTGGATAACGGGATCACTCTGCTGGATACAGCGGATATGTACGGAGTCGGACATAATGAGCGTCTGGTGGGAAAAGCAGTAAAAGACCGCCGTGACGGCGTTGTGGTGGCAACCAAATTCGGCATAGTCAGGGAAGCCGGTTCCATGGCGTTCAGTATCTGCGGCACACCCGAATATGTTAAGAGCGCATGTGAAAAGAGTCTGAAGAACCTCGGCATAGATACCATCGATCTCTATTATCAGCACAGAGTAGACCCGAACGTGCCCATAGAGGACACCGTCGGGGCTATGGCGGAGCTGGTGAAAGAGGGCAAGGTGAAATATCTGGGCATGTCGGAGGCAGGAGCTGATAACATCAGACGGGCGCACAGGGTGCATCCCATCTCTGCCCTTCAGACAGAATATTCTCTGTGGACCAGAGATATAGAGGATGAGATACTGCCATGCGTCAGAGAGCTGGGGATTTCTCTGGTGGCTTACAGCCCCCTGAGCAGAGGTTTTCTGTCAGCAGATATTAAGAAAGAATCGTTCAACGGGGATTTTCGTTCCAACCTGCCCAGATTCAGCGGGGAAAATTTCGACAATAACAAAAAGTTGGTGGATGAGATGACAAAGATAGCTGATTCGCTGGGATGCACAACGGCGCAGCTCGCTATAGCCTGGGTTCTGTCCAGGGGCGATGATATAGTTCCTATCCCGGGTACAAAAAGGATGAAGTATCTGATGGACAATATAAACAGCGTGAACGTGAAGCTGACCGGAGAGACAGTGGCAATGCTGGAGAGGATCATCAGCCCGGACAAGGTAAAAGGAATGCGCTATCCGGAGGAAAGGATGAGGGCTCTGGAGAAATAGGTTCTCCGTATGGGACTATTACTGAAAACAGATTAATAAAAAAGCCCGCTTAACAGGCGGGCTCTTTTTATAATTATTCAGGAAGTCTGTTAAAGACCCATAAGTTCTTTAGCGACTTTTCCTGATTTCTCTGCGATCTCTTTGTGCAGTGAACCGCCGTGGCTGTCCATGGTTACTACACAGGGGAAATCTTCAACCTCGCAAACCCAGAAGGCTTCGGGTGTGCCGAATTCTTCGAGTTTGAAAACGGTTTTAACCTTTTTAACTCTTTTGGCGATCAGAGAGCCGGCTCCACCCACAGCGTGCAGATAAACAGCGCCGACTTTCTTCAGTCCTTCCATGGTGAGGGGACCCATTCCGCCTTTGCCTATTACGGCTCTGACAGAATATTCCTCGCACACGGCAGCCTGATAGGGCTCTTCACGGGTAGATGTAGTGGGACCAGCGGCTACGAAGCTGTATGAACCGTCTTCGTGTTTTTTCACAACGGGTCCGCAGTGGTAGATAGCGCCGTTTTTCATATATTCTCTGGGGAAATCCGGTTTTTCTTCGATCATGAGTTTATGAGCGGCATCTCTGGCTGTAACGATAATGCCTGAAAGAAGAACCTCATCGCCCACTTTCAGCGATCTAGCTGTTTCTTCTGAAATAGGGGTAGTGAGCTTAATCATAGGTCACCTCGCTTCCTTTGATTATCATTTGTTTTCTTCTGTATGCCCAGCAGGTGTATGATATCGCTACATAGAATGTGGCGGGGTGTCTGTGCTGTGCGCCGATGTTGACGCCGAGGCAGGTTGTTTTTCCGCCGAATCCCATGGGTCCGATACCGAGTTTGTTCAGGTCTTCATACAGTTCTTTTTCCAGGGCTGCCAGATCGGGGTTACTGCTGGGTTCGCCCAGTTTGCGGAAGAACTGCTCTTTGGACAGAGCGTAAGATGTCACTCTGTCTCCGCCGATGCCCACGCCGATGGTTCCGGGAGCGCATCCCTGACCCTGAGCCTTGACAACAGCGTCGATGACTACTTTTTTAACGCCTTTCAGATCGCGTCCGGCATGCAGGGGAGTGTCGGGCAGTTTGTACTGCGCGCCGACATTCTCAGAACCGCCGCCTTTCAGCATCAGACGTACTCTTACCTCGTCCTTTTCCCACTGATGAAAGTGGATGTAGGGAGCGTTAACGCCTACGTTATTTCCGGAGTTTTTACCTGTTATAGGGTCAACGGCGTTGGGGCGCAGATACTGGAGCTTTGTCGCTTCCATAGCTGCGGCTTCAGCCGCTTCTTTATAAGGTTTTTCTGCAGCGCCGACCGGAAGGTCGATGTACATGATAACTGAGCCAGTGTCCTGACAGATGGGTGTGGACGCTTCACGGGCGAGACCGATGTTTTCGATGATAGTGCCGAAAACGTTTTTCGCCGCTGTGCCTTCGTCCTCTCTGTCGTATGCTTGTTTGATAGCCGCTTCCACATCGGGAGAAAGGTCAGTGGATGCTCTGCGGATAAGCTCAAGCATTGCGTTTTTGAGTTCCATAGCCACCTCGCAAAAATTTATTGGATACGATCTTATTTTTATAAAACCGCTACATTATTACTCAAAAAGGATGTAAAATACAAGGGTATAATTGAACATAGTTTTAAAATCAGATGAGATTGTATTTCACTGGCATTTAAGGACATAAAGAGTATAATTATAGCTATGAACACACATATCAGGGAGAAGGAAATGGACTACCGCATTGAAAAAGACACCATGGGAGAGATAAAGGTCAGCAACGATGTATACTGGGGAGCGCAGACCCAGAGAAGTCTGGAGAATTTTAAAATAGGCTGGGAAAAAATGCCCGTCAGCCTCATCAGCGCTTTTGCCGTGCTGAAGCGTTCTCTGGCTGTGGTGAACAACCGTCTGGGCAAGCTGGACGAGCAGAAGTCTGAAGCCATCATCAAGGCATGTGACGAGATAATAGACGGGAAACTGCCCGGTCAGTTTCCGCTGGCGGTGTGGCAGACAGGCAGCGGCACCCAGAGCAACATGAACATGAACGAGGTGATAGCCTCCAGAGCCACAGAGATTCTGGGCGGCAATTTCAGAGAAGAGAGACTCATTCACCCCAATGACCATGTGAACATGTCCCAGAGCTCCAACGACACTTTTCCGACTGCCATGCACATAGCGGCGGTGACAGTGGTGGAGGATGATCTTCTGCCCGCCATCTCAGTTCTGCATGATACACTTATGAACAAATCTGACGAGTTTTCCAATATAGTCAAGATAGGGCGCACGCACCTTCAGGACGCAACGCCTCTTACTCTGGGGCAGGAATTCTCCGGATATGTCGCCATGCTGGAGACCAACACCAGACAGATTACAGAGGCGCTGGAACACGTCCGTGAGCTGGCCATCGGCGGAACAGCCGTCGGAACAGGGCTGAACGCCCACCCGAAACTGTCGCCCATGGCGGCAGAAGAGATATCCAAATTTACAGGTAAAAAATTCAAATCAGCCAATAATAAATTTCAGGCGCTCACATCCCATGACGCCCTTGTGGGTGTCAGCGGAGCTGTCAAGGCGCTTGCTGCCAACCTGATGAAAATAGCCAACGATATCCGCTGGCTGGCATCCGGTCCCAGATGCGGCATAGGCGAGCTGGAGATTCCGGAGAATGAGCCGGGCAGTTCCATCATGCCGGGTAAGGTGAACCCCACACAATCTGAGGCGGTTACGATGGTCGCCTGTCAGGTGTTCGGTAATGACGCGGCGATAGGTTTTGCCGCCAGCCAGGGCAATTTTGAGCTGAACGTGTTTAAGCCGGTGATAATATATAACTTTCTTCAGTCTGTGCAGCTTCTGTCAGACGCAATGCTGTCATTCAACGAGCATTGCGCCGTGGGTATCAAGGCGAACAGGGACAGGATAGATCAGAACCTGAAAAACTCTCTGATGCTGGTGACAGCGCTGAACCCCCATATCGGATATGACAAGGCGGCAAAGATAGCCAAAACCGCCCACGCTGATAAATCGACTCTGAAAGAGGCGGCTCTGAAGCTGGGATTTCTTACCGAAGAGCAGTTTGATGAGTATGTGGTTCCTGAAAACATGACCGGACCTAAATAGATTTAATCAATAAATCACGTCCGTGTAATTTTTTGATAAACATTAGAAAACAAGTGAACCCCCATCATTGGTGGTTCACTTTCTTTTCGTCATTCTAGCTAGCTTGGTGCAGAAACATTTGCGACATAGGCAAATGTTTTGCGAGCCGATGCAATCGGCGCGGCAATCTCATTATTCTTCAAATGTAAATTTTACCAATACAAAAAATATAGTTATCCGCAAATTTGTGTTTTTTGTGTGTATAATATGATTGCCGCGCGAACGGCAATTATTTACGCAGAGGTGCGCTATGTTTAAAAAAACGTTTCTGATAATGTGTCTGTTGCTGGTATCGATGGTCTCGTTCGCTTTTGAGGAGTATCCACTGTTTAATACATTGGAGAATTTCAGTCTGAATGAGAAACTCAGCAAGTCCTACGACTTTAAAGACAACGCTTTTGTAGTAGGCAAGTCGAAAAGACAGTCCGTCGAAGGCAGATATTACAAAATGGTCTATTCCATAGACAAACAGGCAAAACCTGTTGGCAGCCTGTATATCGTAAGAAATTTTACTAACGCCATCAAAGACGCAGGCGGGACAGTAGTTTATGTTCCGACTTCCAATGAACTGGTTACCGGAAAAATTCTGAAAAACGGCAAAGAGATATGGGTTGGGGTTCATCCTGCCGGTTCCAAAGGAACCCAATATTCCGTAACAATAGTGGAAAAAGAGGGGATGGTTCAGGAGATAGAGGCGAACGGTCTGCTCGATTCCATAAACAGAACAGGCAGAGTCACTCTGTATCTTAACTTCGAGACAGGCAGCTTTTTCATTCAGCCCGATTCATATCAGACACTGAACGATATAGCCGAAATGATGAGACAGAGCCCCGGTCTGAGAGTGGCCATAGAAGGACACACTGACAACACCGGCTCGCCCGAGGGCAATCAGAGACTGTCTGAGGTGAGAGCGAAGATGATAAAATACTCTCTGGAGATCATGGGCATCGACCCCTCCAGAATGAAATCCGCCGGATATGGCAGAACAAGGCCTGTGGCAGATAACAGCACAGAAGACGGCAGAGCGAAGAACAGGCGTGTGGAGCTTGTAAAGATAAACTGATGAAAAGGGCGGTTCAACCGCCCTTTTTTATTGACTTAATTCATTCCGGGGCATACATATTCAGCATGAAGATCATAGACTTAACACACACATTGGAAGAGGGTATGCCTGTTTACCCCGGAACAGAACCGCCCCTGCTGAAACAGGCGAATACTATCAGAGAGCACGGCTTCGCCGAAAAGCTCATTACAATGTTTTCCCACACGGGAACACATATGGACGCTCCCAGTCATATACTGGAGGGCAGAAAGAGTCTGTCCGACATAGACGTGAATAATCTGTACGGCAAAGCGTGTCTGGTGGATGTGTCTGCCGTGAAAGGGAAGATAACCGCAGATCTGCTGAAAGGCTACGAAGATAAGCTCAGGAAATCACAGATAGCTGTTTTTTACAGCGGCTGGGACAGATACTGGGGAGAAGAAAAATATTTTAATGATTTTCCCGTGATGGATATCCCTGCGGCTGAATATCTGGTCTCCACAGGCGTAAAAGGACTGGCGGTGGATGTGATATCTGTGGACAGCGTGGACTGCGTAAATCTGGATGTGCACAGAGTTCTCTTTAAATCAGAGATGTTTGTGGCTGAAAATCTCAGAGGTTTGGACAGGCTCGCCGGGCTTGATTTCCATCTGGGTATTTTTCCGCTGAACATACCTAATGGAGACGGTTCTCCTGTGCGGGCGCTGGCGTTTCTTCCTGAACATGGATCACCGGAAGAGTGATGACAAATTTTGCGCCTTCGTCATTGTTCCCGGCTTCGATAGTTCCTGTCATCTTATCTATTATTGACTTAGCCAGGTAGAGCCCCATTCCCGTTCCGTCGTCTTTGCCGGATATATACGGTTCGAAGATCTTCGGCAGAAGTTTTTCGTCTATGCCGCCGGCGTTGTCGGCTATGGATATCACAAACAGACCGTCGGCGCTGGACATGTTGATATATATATTTTTTGATTCGGAATCTTTATGCATCAGAGCCTCTTTGGCATTCTGAAGTATATTAAGCACAGCGTGTTTGAATTCATTGGGGATGCCGTTTATCAGGTTTTTGCAGGGCGGGTTTCCCGGGTCAAAATTATTAACGCAGGAGAATGACCTCATGGCGCAGGTGCACTCCAGAACATAGCTGATCTTGTGCGCCTTGAGCTGAGGGGTTATCATCCTCAGGATATGCAGCACGGTTCTGGGCGCGTCAAAGGATTCGGTCTTCTTATTGGTTTTGAAAAAATCACGGAAATCCTCAATGGTGCCGGACATATGCTCCACAAGCTCCAGAGAGTCTTTGATATATTTTCTGATCGCCTCTTTGTCGGGCGGGTCGGTATCGCATAAATCCTCCATCAGCTGAAGGCAGAGATACAGAGTGTTCAGAGGCTGACGCCACTGGTGGGATATGGAGCCAACCATCTCGCCCAGCGCCGCGAACCTCGCCTGTTGTGATGTGATCTGCTGCTGTATGGCCTTTTCATTCTCCGCTTTCACCACGGATGTTATATCGCTGATGAACCCTGTGTAGAAAAGCATAGTTCCGGATTCGTCATAATAGGGGTAATACTGGCTGAGAACCCAGTGAATTTCTCCTGTTTCAGCGTTTATCACTCTGTGTCTTATATTGTTTCTGGGTTCTACCTGTCCGCCTTTGCTCAGAACCAGATTAGCCTGGTCCTCCTCCGGGATGCACTCCATGTATGATCTGGGGTTTTCGTATAGGGATTCCACTGATTTTCCATAGATCCTCTCGTACGCTTTGTTCACATACAGGAGTTTTGTGAGCGCCGGGTCTGTGAACCATATGATATCGTTGATGGTGTCAGCCATAGCGGTGAATTTTATTTCCGACTCGTTCAGGGCTGAGCGGGTGCTTTCCAGCTTGTCGCTGGTTATCTGAAGCAGATTATTTGCATGTTTTACAGATATGTATCTCCAGAATGCCAGCCCCGCCGCCACAGCCAGGGATATTCCCAGCAGTATTTTGAAAAGTGAATCGGAAGAGTTTCCGTTTCTCATTGTGAGATGCCATCTGTCATAGATTTTCTGATATTCTTCGGTTCCCACAAAGTCGCTCAGGGCATTATTCAGCTTTTCATACAGCGCCGGATTGCTCACGCTGACGGCGACAGATCTTTTTATATCCGCCAGCGGCGGTTCTATCACCTTGATATCTTTGTCCATCTTCATGGTCTTCATCATGCTTTTCAGCACGTCATAGGAGAACAGGATGGCGTCGCACTGACCGGACATCAGCATATATAAAAGACCGGCAGGGTCGTCCGATGTTATTACCGTTATGTCTTTGCGGTCTTTAACCAGCGACATCCCGACACTGTGAGGCGTTGTCGCCAGCACCTCGCCCTTCAGATCGTCCAGATTTTTCACCGCAGACGATTTCCGGACGAAAAGCGACAGAGTGGATGTATCTATCGGCACGGTAAATTTCGCGTAACTGCTTCTGTCTTCAGCTATCCCTATGTTAGGAATAATATCCGCTTCGCCGGTTTTCAGCATCCTGATCGCTGTGGTCCAGTCCGGCACGGGTTTGTATATGATGTTGATATCAGTGTTTTGTGTAGCTTTTTTCAGCACATCGATGCCAAGTCCGTCTGTTTCGCCGTCTGTTTTGAAAAAATACGGAGGAAAATGTTCAGGATATACAGCGATGGCGTCCATGCCGAAAAGAGACGTAGGTATTCCGAGCAACAGTATAATTATAAATAAGTATTTATTTGACATTATCTTACCTTATATCGAATTATCACACACGAATATCGGTTTGTGAAGTCAATCTGAACGTTTTTTAATAATTATGTGATAATTATATTTCAATTTCCTGCGCTGTTTTTAATCTTAAGAATCCTTAGAAAAATGTTCTAAAATATTTTGACAAACCATAGCGCAATATTGTATACAGAATACAATCTGGAAAAATCAAAAAGGTCGTATTGCGTCCTTTTATTACAGGAGTAGATTGATATGATGCAGGATTACCTGAAACAAGTTGAAGACAGGGCAAAGCTGGGAATTCCCGCTCTCCCTCTCACAGCAGAATTTACTGTTGAAGTTTGCAAACTTCTTGAGAAGTCAGCCACAGCAGAGCTGGTTGATCTTATCGAAAACAGAGTGGCTCCCGGTGTTGACCCCGCTTCCGAGGTTAAGGCCGCATGGCTTGCCAAAGTCGCTAAAGGCGAGACAAAATGCTCACTCATAGACAAAAAGAGAGCTGTATTCCTTCTGGGAACCATGCTTGGCGGATATAACGTTAAGCCTCTGGTTGATCTGCTCGCTGACAAAGAGCTGGGCAAAGACGCCGCTGACGCTCTGAAAAAAACCATCCTCGTATACGGCGCTTTTGACGAGATCGTTGCTCTGTCCAAATCAAACGAGAACGCTATGGCGGTTCTGAAATCATGGGCGGACGCTGAGTGGTTCACCAGCAAACCCGAGCTGAGAAAAGAGTACAAAGTAAAAATATATAAAGTAGCCGGCGAGACAAACACAGACGACTTCTCTCCCGCTAAACACGCATGGAGCCGTCCTGATATCCCCCTTCACGCACTGGCTATGGGCGAGACAGGTTTCCCCGATGGAAACGAGGTTATGGAAAAATACAAAGCTGAAGGCTTTGAGGTTGCTTTCGTGGGTGACGTTGTCGGTACAGGTTCATCCCGTAAATCTGCCTGTAACTCTGTAATGTGGAGAATCGGTTCCGATATCCCCTTCGTTCCCAACAAGAGAAACGGCGGTACTATCATCGGTAACGTTATCGCTCCTATTTTCTTCAACACAACACAGGACTCCGGCGGTCTGCCCATCATGTGCAACGTTGACGCTCTTAACACAGGCGATGTTGTTGTTATCAACACAGAAAAAGGCGAAATCAAAGATGAGTCCGGAAAAGTTCTTGCTACATTCGAACTGAAGCCCGGCACTATAAAAGATGAATACAGAGCAGGCGGACGTCTGAACCTGATCATCGGACGCACACTGACAAACAACGCCAGAAAAGCTCTGGGACTCGGCGAATCAGACGTATTCAAAAAAGCCGACAACCCTGTTGCTAAACCCGGTCAGGGATACACTCTGGCTCAGAAAATCATCGGTAAAGCATGCGGCGTGGCCGGCGTTCTTCCCGGAACAGCCTGCGAGCCCAAAATGACAACAGTCGGTTCTCAGGATACCACAGGACCCATGACAAGAGACGAGATCAAAGAACTCGCCTGTCTTGAGTTCCTGTCTCCTATGTTCATGCAGTCATTCTGCCACACAGCCGCTTATCCTAAAAAAGCTGACGTGACAATGCATAAATCACTTCCCGCTTTCGTATCAGCCAGAAAAGGCGTAGCCCTTCGCCCCGGCGACGGTGTTATTCACTCATGGCTGAACAGACTGCTTCTTCCCGACACACTGGGAACAGGCGGCGACTCACACACACGTTTCCCCATGGGACTTTCACTTCCCGCCGGTTCCGGTCTGGTTGCTTTCGCCGGAGCTCTGGGATTCATGCCTCTGGACGTTCCCGAGTCTGTTCTTGTTAAATTCAAAGGCAAGTTCAACCCCGGAATCACTCTGAGAGACGCTGTGAACGCTATCCCCTACTGGGCGATCAAACAGGGACTTCTTACAGTTCCTAAAAAGAACAAAGTAAACGTTTTCAACGGACGCATACTCGAGATGGAAGGTCTTCCCGATCTGACAGTTGAGCAGGCTTTCGAGCTGACAGACGCCACTGCTGAGCGTTCAGCTGCCGGCGGTACTATAAAACTTTCAGAAGCTGCCGTAGCTAACTATCTGAAATCAAACATCGCTCTGATGGAGAAGATGATCGAGGCAGGATATCAGGACGCCAACACTCTGAAAAAACGTATAGAAGACGCTAAAGCATGGCTGGCTAAACCCGTTCTTCTCGAAAGAGACGCCAACGCTGAGTATGCCGCTGTTATCGAGATCGACCTTGCCGAGATCACAGAACCGATCCTTGCTTGCCCCAACGACCCTGACGATGTTAAACTTCTGTCAGACGTTGCCGGAACAAAAGTTGACGAGACTTTCATCGGTTCATGTATGACAAACATCGGTCACTTCAGAGCGGCCGGAAAAATATGGGAAGGCGCTCCCTATCCCAAAACACGCATGTGGCTGACTCCCCCCACCCGTATGGACGAGATGCAGCTTATGGAAGAAGGATACTACAGCATCTATTCCGCTGTAGGCGCCAGAACAGAGATTCCCGGATGCTCACTCTGCATGGGTAACCAGGGACGTGTTGCTCCCGGAGCGACAGTTCTGTCTACATCCACAAGAAACTTCCCCAACAGAATCGGCGACAACTCTAACGTTTTCCTCGGTTCCGCTGAGCTGACAGCCATCACCGCTATCCTTGGCGAACTGCCCACTAAAGAGCAGTACTTCGAGTATATGAACACTAAAGTTGCTCCTAAAGCGGCTGAGATATACAAATATCTCGAGTTCGACAAAATGGGCGACTTCGAGCTGTCATACATCGAAACAGTAGCATTCTAAGGTTTAATAACCTCGAATATAAAAGCCCGCTTGAAAAAGCGGGCTTTTTTTATATCAATCCAGTTTATGTCATTACGAGCTTTCGGCAGAAAGCGTAGTAATCTCTTTAATTACTCAGATTGGCTTAGGCGATTTTGTTTAAATTGTCGATGTACTTGTAGACGTCTTTGGGGACGGTGACGTTTTCGGGATTGATAAGGCCGATGATCTTCTGTCTGTCGATGGCGCTTTTTGAGAGGTCGACCACTTTCAGAGGCGTTCTTTCGCCGTTTTTATTCATGAAGACTATCACTATGGGATCGGTGGGTTTGTTGTTGTTGGTCTTGCCGACTATGGCGAATTCCTGAGTGCTCATCATCACGAGAGAGCCGACAGGGTAGATGCCCACGTTCTTAATGAAAAACTCAAAGACACTTTTGTTGATGTGTGAGTCTGTCCAGCTGAACATCAGCTTGAGGGCGGATGTTGCCGCCATGCCCTTGTTGTATACTCTGTCGCTGGTTATAGCGTCGTAAATATCTACCACGGCGCCTATCTTGCCGTCTATGCTTATCTGTTCATCCGAAAGCCCGTTGGGATATCCGGAACCGTCATGTCTTTCGTGGTGTTCCAGCACCAGCTTCAGCATCTCCGGACGCATTCCCTGTTTCAGCAGAAAGTCGTAACCTCTCTGAACATGCTGTTTCATTATGATGAACTCGCTGTCTGTCAGCTTGCCGGGTTTATTCAGTATCTCCTGCGGTATCAGCATCTTGCCTATGTCGTGAACAAGTCCGGCGTTTGCCACGCGCTCTATCTCGTTCTCTTTCATGCCGAGGTGTGCCGCAAGGCTGGCGGCAAAAACGCTGACGTTCATGGAGTGGTGAAATGTGTAGTCATCGTGTTTCTGAAGTTTTGTGACGCTCGCCAGAACCCCTCGGTTCCGGACGGTCACCTTGGCTATGCTGTCTGAGATGCTTCTTATCGCGGAATTGTTGAAGGATTTGCCTGAGCGGATATCGGAAAGAACGCTTCCCACCATGGTTACCGACTGGGTGTATACGTCTGTGGCGTGGTTGAATTCCTTCAGGTTGAGCTGATGTTTGGGCGCTTCCTGCGCCAGAACGTTGATCAGTTCGTCCGATCTGCCCTCGTAGAGGTCTGTGATCTTTTTCTCTTCTTCACGTCTGGGCTGGATAAAGACGAATTCGATACCGTTTGCGGAGAGTCTGTCTATGGTTGCCTGATCTTTAATGATGAATTTATGCGACAGGAAATCGGTGCCGAGCCAGCTTCGGTCAAATTTCAGAACATGATCGCCTATCCTTAGGCTGGAAACCGGAACCTTATCCATTTCTTTATCCTGTGTAAAATCTATCTATATTGAAGCATCACCCCGCTCTGACGAGCAAAAGAAATAAGATCAGGAATATATTTGAATTATATTAAATAGTAAAAGGCATTGTGGTGCATGTCAATATTTTATTACATTAATGAACCATGAAGATAATTTTTAATTAACAAAGGTCTGCTTGGTTTTGTGGTATTGAGTGTCCGAATCCAATATATAATTTTGTGAATATTTCGTAATGGAAACACTGTTTAAAATCTGAACCATCCTGTGTCGGAATTGTCAGATTCTGTGCGGAGTCCGGTTTTGTGAAACTGTATCTCATAGTTGTATAGAAATATTCAATAAATGCTATAGTTCTTTCTGAGCAAGGATTTCAGGAGCTTTTGAGGGTGAATTAAGACGCCGATGGGTTATCAGAACGCAAGGGATTGAAAAGGCAGGAAAAATAAAATTTAAATAATGTTTTAACATAGACAAGGGCAATAATGCTTGACAAAAACTTAGTAAAATATATAACAGTATACTGTATACAAAATAAAAAACGAAATGGCATTATACCGTGAAGCATAAGGACAAAGCATAACTATAGAGTAACGACATTAATACATTGTATAAGGAGAAATCATGTCTAAGCAACTTATCATCTGGACTGAAATTGACGAAGCACCCGCTTTGGCAACCTATTCACTGCTCCCTATCGTTCAGGCCTTCCTGAAAGATTCCGGAGTTTCCGTTGAGACTAGAGACATCTCTCTGTCAGGAAGAATTCTTGCCAACTTCCCCGAAAAACTTAAAGATGCTCAAAAAGTGGAAGACTATCTGACACAGCTCGGCGAGCTTACACTTAAACCCGAAGCAAACATTATAAAACTTCCTAACATCTCAGCTTCTATCCCCCAGCTCCAAGAAGCAATCGCTGAGCTTCAGGCTAAAGGCTATGATGTTCCCAACTATCCCGAAGATCCTAAAACAGACGAAGAAAAATCTATCAAAGACAGATACGCTAAAGTTCTCGGTTCTGCCGTTAACCCCGTTCTGCGTGAAGGTAACTCCGACAGAAGAGCTGCCGCTTCCGTAAAAAAATTCGGACAGAAAAAACCCCACAGAATGATGAAGCCCTATCCCGCTGACTCAAAATCATATGTGGCTCACATGGACGCTAACGACTTCTACGCAAACGAAGTTGCTACAACTATGGATAAAGCTACAAATGTTAAATTCGAATTTGTTGGCAAAGACGGCAGCGTAAAAGTTCTGAAAGAGAAACTCGCTCTTCAGGCAGGTGAAGTTATCGACTGCACACACATGGATGTCGCCGCTCTGCGCGCATTCTACGCTAAAACAATTCAGGAAGCTAAAGATAAAGGCATACTGCTTTCTCTGCACCTTAAAGCTACAATGATGAAGATATCCGACCCGGTTATGTTCGGTCATTGCGTTGAGGTTTACTACAAAGCGGTATTCGATAAATACGCAGCAGATTTCAAAGAAATCGGCGTAAATACAAGCAACGGTCTCGGCGATGTATACGCAAAACTCGGCAAACTGCCCGCTGACAAAAAAGCAGAGATCGAAGCGGCTATCATGGCTGTTTACGAAACTCAGCCCGAGCTGGCTATGGTTGACTCCGCTAAAGGAATCACCAACCTGCACGTTCCCAACGATATCATCATCGACGCCTCTATGCCCGTTGTTGTTCGCGACGGCGGTAAAATGTGGGGACGCGACGATCAGCTTCACGATGTAATCTGTATGATTCCTGACAGATGCTATGCCACTATCTATCAGACAGTTATGATGGACTGCAAAAAGAACGGCGCTTTCGATCCCTCAACAATGGGTTCAGTTTCCAACGTCGGTCTGATGGCTCAGAAAGCTGAAGAGTACGGCTCACACGATAAAACATTCTTCGCTCCCGCTGACGGCGTAATCCGCATCGTTGACGAATCAGGCAAAACACTCCTTTCTCAGGATGTTAAAGCCGGCGACATCTTCAGAGGCTGCCAGGCTAAAGACGCTCCTATCAAAGACTGGGTCAAACTGGCAGTGACAAGAGCAAAAGCTTCCGGATCTCCCGCTGTATTCTGGCTGGATGAAAGAAGAGCTCACGATGCTGAACTCATCAAAAAAGTTAACACTTATCTTAAAGACTTCGATACAACAGGTCTTGAAATCTCTATCAAAAGACCTACTGACGCTATACAGGAAGCATGCGACAGAGCAAGAAAAGGTCTCGACACTATCTCTGTAACAGGTAACGCTCTGAGAGATTACCTCACAGACCTGTTCCCCATCCTTGAGCTTGGAACATCAGCTAAAATGCTGTCAATCGTTCCTCTGCTTAACGGCGGCGGTCTGTTCGAGACAGGTGCGGGCGGTTCTGCTCCCAAGCACGTTTCTCAGTTCCTTAAAGAAGGTCACCTGCGTTGGGACTCACTCGGCGAGTTCTGCGCTCTTGTTCCCTCACTTGAGCAGGTAGCAACAGTTTATAAAAACGACACAGCAAAACTTTTCGCTGACGCTCTGGACGAGGCAGTGGGCAAACACCTTGAAAACGGTAAAGCTCCCTCCAGAAAAGCAGGCGAGATAGACAACAGAGGAAGCCACTACTATCTGGCTCTCTACTGGGCACAGGCTCTGGCCGCTCAGACAAAAGACAAAGCTGTGGCTGATAAATTCGCGCCTATCGCTAAGGCTCTGGCAGATAACGAAGAGAAGATCACTGCTGAAATAGCCGCAGCCGAAGGCAAACCCACAGATGTAGGCGGCTACTACAAACCCGTTTTCGAGATGGCAGCAAAAGCTATGCGCCCCAGCGCAACTCTGAACGCCATCATCGACAATATGTAAGATAAGGTTTCGAGCAATAAATATATAGGTGTCCGGCATGCCCGGACACCACTATAAAATAGGGGGCTATAATGGCTAATTTCAAAAGACCTAAAATCGCGCTTGTAGGCGGCGGACAGATCGGCGGAGTACTTGCTCAGCTTTCAGCACTTAAAGAACTCGGCGATGTTGTAATGTTTGACATTGTTCCTGATTTTCCTCAGGGTAAAACACTTGATATAGCTGAAGCGTCAAGAGTTGACGGCTTCGATGTAGCTCTTTCAGGTTCTAACGACTATGCTTGCCTTCAGGACGCTGACATGGTTATCGTTACTGCCGGACTTCCCAGAAAGCCCGGTATGAGCAGAGACGACCTGCTTACAACTAACGCAGGAATCATCAAAGCTGTTGCCGAAGGTGTTAAAAAATATTGCCCCGGCGCCACTGTAATCGTTATCTCTAACCCTCTTGACGCTATGGTTACTCTTCTTCAGGAAGTTTCCGGACTTCCCGCTAACAGAGTATTCGGTCAGGCAGGTGTTCTTGACTCTTCAAGATTCGCATCTTTCATCGCATGGGAACTCGGCGTGTCTGTAAAAGACGTTAACGCTATGGTTCTTGGCGGTCACGGCGACACAATGGTTCCTCTGGTTCGCTATGCTAACGTAAACGGTGTTCCGGTTATGGAGCAGCTTGTTAAAAAATACGGCAGCGAAGCTAAAGCTAACGAAGTTATGACAGCTATGGTTGAGCGTACAAAAGCAGCCGGCGGCGAAGTTGTTGCTCTGCTTAAAAACGGTTCAGCTTTCTACTCACCCGCTTCTTCAGCTATCCAGATGGCAGAAGCAGTTATGCGCGATCAGAAAAGAGTTCTCGCAGTTTGCGCTCAGCTTAACGGCGAATACGGCGTAGACGGCTACTATGTTGGCGTTCCTTGCGTACTTGGTAAAGACGGCGTAGAGAAAATCATCTCTGTTGACCTGAACGCTGAAGAGCAAGGCATGTTCGATGTATCAGTTAACGCAGTTAAAGGACTCGTAGCTGACCTTAAAAGACTTGGCTTCCTGAAAGCATAAGTTAACTTAGGTTATCAACGGTTAAATGAATAAATCATGGCTCGTCTTCCGGAAAAAAAGACTTGCAAAAACGATTTTATGAACGTAAAAACGGTAATTGCAGTCCGAAATAAAAGGAGGATGAGCCATGTATTTGCATGAGTTTCAGGCGAAGGGTCTGTTAAGATCATACGGTGTCCCGGTTCCGGACGGCGGTGTCGCTTCCACTGCGAGTGACGCGCTGAGGGTGGCAAAATCGCTTAAAGGCGAGAAGTGGGTTATAAAAGCCCAGGTGCACGCAGGCGGAAGAGGCAAGGCGGGCGGTGTGAAGGTCGTAAGCGCTTTCAGCGAAGTTTACGACGTTGCCACACAGATGCTCGGTATGAAAATAGTAACAAAACAGACCGGAGATGAAGGCAAAATTGTCCGCAGGATACTGGTAGAGAAAGCGACAGATATCAAAAAAGAGATATACCTCAGCTTTCTTGTGGACAGAGACTCAGAACAGCATATGATAATCGCCAGTTCTGAGGGCGGTGTAGAGATAGAAGAGGTTGCCAAGAACAACCCCACCGCCATTGTAAAAGAGCACATCAGCCCCGTTTTAGGACTCGGTCTTTTTATGGGACGAAAAATAGCTAAGAAGATGGGTCTCGACTCAGCTCTTCTTAACAAGTTTGCTGATGTTGCCTCAAGGCTCTATCAGTGTTTTGTAGATCACGACGCTATGATGCTGGAGATCAACCCTCTGGTAGTCACAGGCGATAACGATATAGTCTGTCTGGACGCCAAAATGACAGTGGATGAGAATGCCCTGTTCAGGCATCCGAAGATAGAAGAGATGAAAGACTACGGCGAGCTCGAGCCTCAGGAGGTCAGAGCGTCCATATTTGATTTGTCATATGTCAGCATGGAAGGCAACATTGGCTGTATGGTCAACGGAGCCGGATTGGCTATGGCTACGATGGATATCATCAAGTCTTTCGGCGGGCAGCCTGCCAACTTCCTCGATGTGGGCGGCGGCGCTGATGTGAACAAGGTCAGAGAAGCGTTTAAGATCATCCTTACAGACCCCAAGGTAAAGGTGATCTTTGTTAATATATTCGGCGGAATTGTCCGCTGCGACCTCATAGCGCAGGGAGTTCTGAAAGCGGCCGAAGAGGTGCCCGGAGACAGGCACATCGTGGTCAGGCTGGACGGAACACATGTGAAAGAGGGCAGACAGATTCTGGACGAGGGCGCTCATAAGAACGGACTCAGTATCGTCACAGGCGATACAATGGCAGATGCGGCAGAAAAGGCGGTTCAGCTGGCTCAGGACAGCAAACCGGTTAAAAAGACCAAGGCCGGCTAGGAGGACGACATGAGCATACTTGTAAACAACAGAACAAAAGTGGTGGTACAGGGTCTCTCCGGTTCACAGGGAAGATTCCATGCCGCAAGAATGAAAGAATACGGTACCAACATTGTGGCTGGAGTAGTTCCCGGCAAGGGCGGTACAGAGATAGACGATACACCGGTGTTTGACACTATGATGGAAGCTGTGCGCAAAACAGGCGCCAACGCATCCATAGTGTACGTTCCGCCGGCATTCGCGGCAGACGCCGTGATGGAAGCTGTGGACGCCAACCTCGACCTTTGCGTGTGCATCACAGAGGGTATCCCTGTGAAAGACATGCTGAAGGTCAAAAGGATGATGAAAACAGGCACATCACGCACAATGCTGATAGGTCCCAACTGTCCGGGAGTTATAACCCCCGGCGAGTGCAAGATGGGGATCATGCCGGGCGAGATACACACACCCGGAACAGTAGGTATCATTTCCAAATCAGGAACTCTTACCTATGAAGCCGTTAAGCAGGTCAGCTCTTTCGGGTTCGGTCAGTCCACATGCATAGGCATAGGCGGCGACCCCATCATAGGGCTGAAATACATCGACCTGCTGGAGATGTTTGAATATGACGCTCAGACAGAGGCTGTGGTTCTGATAGGTGAAATCGGCGGTCAGGCGGAAGTAAAAGCAGGGGAATGGATCAAGCAGAATTTTTCCAAGCCCGTTGTCAGCTTTATCGCCGGACAGACAGCTCCTAAAGGCAAAAGGATGGGACACGCCGGAGCAATCATTTCAGGCGGGGAAGATACAGCCCTGGCCAAGATGGAAGCCCTGACCAAATGCGGTGTTCACGTTGTCCACTCGCCTGCCGACATAGGCAAAAAGGTCGCCGAGGTACTGGGGAAATAGTTTCAGGAATAAAAGCCGTTACTTTACAAACGGCTTAAATATAGGATCTCAAATTCTATAAGGAGAGGTAAATGGCTAAGGCAGAAAAAATCGAAATTTACGCAAACCTCTGTAAAGGCTGTGAGATTTGTGTTGAACTTTGCCCTGTTGACGCCCTTGAAATGAAAGATTTCAAGGCTGCTGTGAAAGATCTCGACAAATGTATCGCCTGCATGCAGTGCGAACTGAGATGTCCTGATTTTGCTATCGAAGTTTATAAGAAATAATATTAGGAGGAATTTGTGGCTAAAAAAGTAAAGTTCCTTCAGGGGAACGAAGCTGTATGTGAAGGTGCTCTTTACGCCGGTTGTACATTCTACGCCGGATATCCTATCACACCTTCCACTGAAGTTGCAGAAGTGCTTGCTGCTAGACTGCCGAAAATCGGCGGTAGATTTATCCAAATGGAAGACGAGCTGGCCGCTATGGCTGCCACACTCGGCGGTTCCATTGCCGGTAAGAAATCTCTTACCGCTACATCAGGCCCCGGTATGTCTCTGAAAATGGAGAACCTTGGCTATGGCTATCTCACAGAGGTGCCCTGCGTTATCGTTAACGTAATGAGAGGCGGCCCCTCAACAGGTCTTCCCACAGGCCCCGGACAGTCTGACGTTATGCAGGCTCGTTGGGGAACTCACGGGGATCACCCCTGTATAGCTCTGACTCCTTCAACTGTTCAGGAACAGCTGAATGAAACTGTAAGAGCCTTCAACCTTGCTGAAAAATACCGCATGCCCGTTATCCTGCTGACAGATGAAATCATCGGTCACATGAGAGAGGCTGTTGAAATCCCCGAGCCCGGCGATCTGCCTGTTATCGACCGTAAACGTCCTACATGCGATCCCAAAGACTATCTGCCCTACAAACCCGAGGCAGACGGCGTAGCTCCTATGGCTGATTTCGGCTCAGGATACCGCTACCACATCACTGGTCTGAACCACCTTCCCGACGGTTTCCCCTCTAACGACGGTAAACTCGCTCAGGCAGATGAAATCCGCCAGCAGAAAAAAGTTGATGACAACTATGATGAAATAGTTGTTGTTGATGAAATGATGTGCGATGACGCAGAAATACTGATCTTCGCTTTCGGTTCTACTGCACGTTCAGCTAAAGAAGCTGTTCAGATGGCAAGAGCTGAAGGTATTAAAGTTGGTCTGCTTAGACCCCTTACAATCTGGCCCTTCCCTGACAAACACCTTGCGAAGTATGCCGGAAAAGTTAAAAGAGTTATCGTTCCCGAGATGAACCTTGGACAGACAGCTCTTGAAGTTGAGAGAGTTATGAAAGGACAGCCCGCAGTTGAAGGAATTTTCCAGATCGACTCTGAGCCGATTAACCCTGTTACTATCCTCAACAAAATTAAGGGGGGTAAATAATGGCTTACGATTACAGCAAATACCTCAGAGCGGGTAAAATTCCTCATATCTGGTGTCCCGGTTGCGGTTATGGTATCATTATGAAATCAATGATCCGCGCTATCGACGGACTCGGCTGGGATAAAAACGAAGTTGTAATGACATCCGGTATCGGCTGCGCATCACGTCTTCCCGGCTACATTGACGCTAACACACTTCACACCACTCACGGACGCTCACTGGCTTTCGCTACCGGTGTTAAAGTTGCTAACCCTAAACTCAAAGTTATCGCTATGGGCGGTGACGGAGACATGACAGCTATCGGTGGTAACCACTTCATTCACGCTTGCCGCCGTAACATTGATATCACATGTTTTGTTTTCAACAACTACATCTATGGTATGACAGGCGGTCAGTACTCACCCACAACACCTAAAGGATCTCGTGCTACTACAGCTCCTTACGGTAACTCAGACAACCAGTTCGACATCGCTCAGCTGGCTATGGGCGCGGGTGCTACATTTGTTGCCAGAACAACAACTTACCACGCTGTTCCTATGGAAAAACTGATGAAGCAGGCTCTTGAGCACAAAGGCTTCTCAGTAGTTGAAATCATCGCCGGATGCCCCACAGGCTACGGACGTAAAAACAAACTCGCCAGCCCCGCAGGCATGATCGAGTGGCAGAAAGATCACTCTGTAGCTATCGCTCAGTGGGAAAAAATGTCTGATGAAGAAAAAGCAGGCAAATTCCCCATCGGCGTACTGCACGAAGTGAACAAACCCGAATATGTAGAAGCATACGACGCTAACGTCGGGCTGAGCTAAGAGGTGATATAATGGCTAGACATCTGATCAGACTTAGCGGTTCCGGCGGACAGGGTATGATTACTGCCGGTATCATTCTTGCCGCAGGCGCGTCAGTGCTTGAAGGCAAAAAAGCCATCCAGTCTCAGTCCTACGGACCTGAGGCCAGAGGCGGCGCATCTAAAGCTGAAGTTATTATCAGCGACGAAGAGATCTACTATCCTAAGGTTATGGCTCCCGATGTGCTGGTAGCCCTGACACAGGAAGCAGCAGATAAATATTCCAAAGACCTGAAACAAGGCGGTATCCTTATCCTTGACGACCTCATGGTTAAAACCGCTCCTAAAGGCGACTGGAAAGTTTATATGATGCCCATCATCCGTACTGCCGCTGAAAAAGTTGGTAAAGCTATGGTTGCTAACGTTGTTACTCTCGGCGCCCTTAACGAGATCTGCGGATTCGTTAAACCCGAAACTCTTGAGCAGGCTGTTCTGTCCAGAGTTCCCAAAGGCACTGAAGAGCTTAATAAAAATGCTATCTCTGCCGGTATCGAACTGGCTAAGGCAGCTAAAGCAAAGTAATCAGCCTTTAGTATATAAAGGTCATAAAAGCCCCGCCCATAAAGCGGGGCTTTTTTATTTTAATTGATATTTGTTGAATGTTAACAATATTATAACTTTTTGATGAGACAAATAATACACCAATTCGTATTGATATAAGTAATATCTTGGTTAATAATTAGAGATAAAATGCAAAAAACACAAAAAACACATGATTGCTTCAGGAGTTAATATGAAGATCTCATTTAAAACCAGACTGCTTATACCCGTTATCGTTGCGATTGTTGCGGCTTTTATTTGCGCGGATGTACTTATTTATTCCAGTATGAAAGGCGACATAAAACAGGTTGCTGTTGATAATGCCGGAAATCTTTCATACCGATATGGAAATGAACTGAAGGCAGAAATGGATTCAGCAATGTCGATAGCGGAGACAATTTCACGCTCAGCAATACTTTTAACCAAGCACAGCTTAACGGTACCCAGAAAGGATGTCATGGACATGCTTCAGACTGTTCTGGAACAGAACCCGAAATTGTTCGACGTATGGATAGTATGGGAACCGAATATGTATGACGGAAAAGATTCCGAAATGGTTAACTCCGGAGCGGAAGGAACCAATGAAAAAGGGCAGTTTTGTCCTATGCCCTACCGTGACAAGGGCGGAATAGCAAGATCATTCACCTCGTCAATGTATGAAAGCGGTGATGTCAGCGCATGGTATCAGACACCGCTGAAAACCGGGAAACCTTTTATAGCGGAACCTGCAAGCTATTCATTTGACGGAAAAGAAATTGTTACTGTTACGGTATCCTACCCTTTTCAGGTGGATGGCAAAACTGTCGGAGTGGCTGGGGTAGACGTTCTGCTTGATGATATTAAGACCATGGTGTCGGACATTATTCTCTATAAGTCAGGTTTCGCATTCCTGCTGTCTGGCAGAGGCAGCTATATCACCCATAAAGATACAGAGCTCAACGGCAAAAAATCAGACGACCAAAAAGTGACGCAGGTTATAGAAAGCAATAAAATAGATGTCTCTATGGATTCGGACAATATCACTATATATACCCCACTGAAGATAGATAAGACTGACTACACTTATGTGTTCGGCGTAAAAGTTCCTCAGAACGAGGTATTTGGTGTTCTGCAAAGTCTGAAATATACAGTGCTGGTGGTTGCCGTTGTGGCGACGATTGTGGTGATAGTCATTCTTCTTTTAGTGGTTAATCAGCTTATCAGAAAACTGGGCGGCGAGCCGGACGAGGTTATTGATGTTATGCAGAAGGTTGCTGCCGGTGATTTTACCGCTGAGCTTAAGCTGAAAAATCAGGACAACTTCAGCATGGTCTTCTCTATCAAGAGCATGATCAACAATCTGAGCAATATGATAAAGGAACTGAGAAGCACAGCCGACAGGCTAAGAGATGCCAGCAGTGATCTGTCATCCGGTGCGATAGAGCTCTCTGAAAGTATGTCAAGCCAATCAGAAAGCACAGGCATAATAGCTACAGCCGCCACGGAGATGACCCGTACGACCTCAGATATCGCTGAGAATCTGACAGAGATATCCGGTTTTGCCCAGATGACATGGGAAAAGGTTAATACGGGTAAGAAGGCAGTGGAGGAATCGCTGGACGGAGTAGTGCGCATAAAAACAACCGTAGACGGTTCCGCCGAGCTTGTAAACGGGCTTGGCGAGAAGTCTGATGAGATACATAATATAGTCAACGTGATAAGCGACATTGCCGACCAGACCAACCTGCTGGCTCTAAATGCGGCTATAGAGGCTGCCAGAGCCGGAGAGCATGGGCGCGGGTTTGCTGTGGTCGCAGACGAAGTGCGCAAGCTCGCCGAAAGAACCCAGTCCGCCACCACAGAGATATCATCTCTGGTATCAGGCACCAGAACAGAAGTGAAGAGAGTTACAGAGTCCATGAGCGGAGTGACACAGCAGGTGCATGAAGGCGTGGAATCATCAAGGCAGATATCAAAAATACTGGAGGAACTGGAAGGAGAAGTGTCAAAACTGCAGGAGATGGTTCACAGCATATCATCCGCTACGCAGGAGATGGCTTCTACAAGCAACCAGATTTTTGAAGATATCAAGAATGTTGCTGTTATTTCATCAGAAGTTAAGAAAACATCAGACAGTATAGCCGAGAACTCTTCCGGATTGGCGGGGATCTCTGACATGCTGAAGAGCGACATGCAGAAATTCAAAGTATAGTGTATTGTCACATTTAATTGACAGTGTCATTTTTAACTATTGACTTTCGAACATATGCTTAATATATTCAAAGTTACAGTGAGGTGTAACAATGAAGATTTGTTTTCCAGTAGAATCAAATAATGGACTCGAAAGCGAGATATTCGGACATTTTGGCTCTGCTCCCGGCTTTGTGACATATGACACAGAGACCAGAGAGAGCGGATACATCGATAATAAGAACGCTGTGCACGAGCACGGCGCGTGCAACCCCGCCGCCGCTCTGGCAGGATCTGGTGTTAACGCTGTGGTTGTCGGTGGAATAGGTCAGGGCGCTATGATGCGTCTGATGTCCGAAGGCGTGGCAGTGTATCAGGCAAAATCAGGCAAAGTGAAAGAAGATATCGCCGGTTTCTCAGGACTTATAAAACTAAGCCGTGATATGCAGACATGCGGCGGCGGCGCCCATGCGTGTGGAAGCCACTAATTATATTTTCTCATGTTTCCCATCCGTGGGAAACACTCGCACGACTTGCCTGAGATAAACTCAGCCAAGATCTCACAGGCGCACAGGCGCCTGAGCTCCGTCCCTGGAGCTGTGATTGTGTGGAGTAGATTTGATCTATCCGCTGTCTTCCCATAAGGACAGCTTTTGCTACTTGCAGCAACATTTTAATTAATATCGGCGGTCCGCGTTTTTACACTCCTTAGAACAGCGGATAACGCTTTATATTGTTGACAAATTACCTCCCCTGTATGATTTTATCAGCAGGGGAGGATTCTTATGAAGATATGTTTTCCTGTAGAAAAATTTGAAGGTCTGAACAGCAGAATCAGCGAGCATTTCGGCTCTGCACCATATTTCATAACATACGATACAGATTCCAAAGAGGCGGGGCTGCTCTATGCTCAGGATCTGGCGGGTGACGACTCGTGCAGTCCTGCGGCGGAGCTGGCAAGGCAGGGAATCGACATTGTAATCACCTCCGGCATAGGTCCCGGAGCGCTGAACAGACTTCTGGACGCTGGTCTATATGTTTTTAAAGCGCTCACAGGAGTGGTCTCGGAAGATCTGGAGCGGTATAATAATAACGCCCTGCCGGCTCTTGGCTACGGTTCCGGCAAATGCGACTGCGGAAATTCATAATATAAACACACCCTATTTGTCTTATTATTGTTGAATATGGTTATCTAAAGACTATATTGTTAATTAGATGATTATTATTTTTGCAACAGGGGGCGCATATGTCTGCCGCTAACAGTATCAAGTCCCTCCTGGCAGTGATCTGGAGTTCGTCTGATAAAGAGGTCGCCAGAAACAGCGTGTTCACCTACACGCTTAATGCCAGATGCCGTGACTGGTGGTCTGATGTCCATCTAGTCATATGGGGTCCGTCGGTCAAGCTGGCCGCTCATGACTCAGAGATTCAAAACCAGCTGAGAAGCATTCAGAAGGCGGGAGTAAGTATCTGTGCCTGCCAAAAACAGGCAGATGAACACAACGTATCTGATAATCTGAGGAAACTCGGAATCACGGTTCACAATGTTGACGAACCTGTGAGGGATATGCTAAGAAACGGAGCGAAGATAATCACTTTTTAGACTTTGACGTAAACTGATATATTAAATATAATCTGTTTTATGTTTAAGCCTGAACTGAAAGATATCCCCGAAAATCCGGGGATCTACATCTATATCGGAAAGAATGACGAAATACTCTATGTCGGCAAGGCAAAGAACCTGAAGAACAGAGTTTCGTCATATTTTTCCGACATGGACAGCAAACCTCTGCGTACTCAGAAGATGCTTCAGTCTGCTGTCGACATCCGGTTTGTGGTCACCACCACAGAATCGGAGGCTCTGCTTCTTGAAAACAACCTGATCAAAACCGAAAAACCCAGATACAACGTCCGCCTGAAAGACTCCAAAAGCTATCCATACATACTCATAACCGACCATGAATATCCTAAGCTGATGATAACCCGTGAATCAGGTCAGAAGGGCGAATATTTCGGTCCTTTCACGGATGTCGCCGCTCTCAGGGGTATAGTGGACGAGCTTCTGCGGGCCTTTCCCCTGCGCACCTGCCGGGAGACAAGATTCAGAGAAAAAAAGGTCTGCCTGAAATATCAGATAAAAAAATGCGCGGGTCCCTGCGAAAGCCTGATAAGCAGAAACAGATATATGTCCATGGTTTCCCAGATCAGAGATTTTTTTAACGGTGATTTCGCCGGACTGAAAGAGAGGATGACTGCGGAGATGATGCGTCTGTCGGACAAGATGGATTTTGAGGCGGCGGCTAAGATGCGTGACAGGCTGCGCAGCGTGGAGAGTCTGTTCATCAGGCAGACAGTGGTTCTGCCGGAGGACAGGCGGAGTATCGATATATTTGTCCCCCATACCATAGATAATGTTTCCGGTATCACGGTGATGTTCATCAGAGGCGGAAAGCTGATAGGCAGCCGCACGGATATATTCGAGGACGCAGACCCGAAAGAGGTTTTGGAATCATATATTATTCAGGTGTATTCATCCGTGGTGAGCTATCCTGAGATGATCTCCGTTTTCGGGCTGGAGGAGACGGATGTTCTTTGCGACGCTGTGGAGAGGATGTCCGGACGGAAGATAATCCTGAGAAAACGCGGGTTCGCTGCTCTGCATAATCTGGGCATGGAGAATGCCAGAGTGCAGACCGAGTTGTATCTGAAGAGGCTGGCGAAGAGAAAGGATATCAGCGCCCGTCTGAAAGAGATAACCGGATCCGAGAATGATATCCACAGGGTGGAATGTGTGGATATATCCCATCTGGGCGGAAAGGGAACGGTGGGAGTGTCTGTGGTGACTCTGGACGGAGAGTTCGCAAACAGAGAATATAGAAAATATAAAATCAGATCGGCTGAGAATGATGATTTTGTGTCTATATATGAGCTTTTCAGCAGAAAATTCGAGAATATCAATGAAAAATCGGAACCTATGGCGGATCTCTATATTGTGGACGGAGGGATAGGTCAGCTCAACAGCGCCGTGAGGGCGGCGGAAGAGCAGGGCATAGATGCTAATTTTATATCTATCTCGAAAGGACGCTCAATAAAATATATGAAAGACGCTCAGGACGAATCCATAGAATCGATCCATCTGCCCGGGCGGAAGAATCCGCTGAATTTTAAAAAGAACAACCCAGTTCTTCTCTTCGTACAGAAGATAAGGGACGAGGCGCACAGGTTTGCCATTACATACAGCAGAAATCTGGCTTTGAAAAATTTCAAAAAATCACCTCTGCTGGATATCGACGGAGTGGGAGAGAAGACCGTTAAAAAAATTCTGGAAAGTTTTCCGGATATTTATAGTAGTAATATATCTGCCGAACAATTGTCGAAAATATGTAGAATTTCAGAAAGATTAGCGGAAACTATTCTGGATAAAGTTAAATCCGGACAATAAAACACCGTTAGATGTTCAAATTTCACACACATTTGTCTTGATGAAGATTTAATCACTGTGCTAATATCAAAATATTCTTAGTTGGACCCCCAGGAGGACATTGTGAAGAGAATATTTCTATTTTTGGCGCTGATGGCGCTTCCGCTTTACGCTATGGCAGGCGTATTCGACATTACTATAGCTGTCGATGCCTACAGCCCCTACTATCAGAGCTTCAGCTCAGTGGAAGACATGATAGACGAGCTGGACACAGATCAGATCCTGTCTCATTTCGCCGGATACGATGAGGATACATCGTCCGCAGATGTTGAGATGAACTTCAGAGGCGTTCCGATCACTCTGAGCTTTGGCGCAAGCAGCACAAAGCTGATTCTGAACATTCCTTCCATCGGCGTATATGAAGAGTTCGAAGGAGCAGACAGAGACGACAGCGTTGACATGCTGAAAGACTGGTTTGAAAAAGACGGAGGCGACGCCCTGACCGCTCTGCAAAAAGAGCTGATAGCTGAAACCCCCTCTGACCCCATCGCCGGTAACCCCTCATCTCTGATGTCCCGTATGGTTTCCATGGACTTCGATCAGGCGGTTAACCCTGACTCTTCTGTTGAGATCAACGGCGAGACTAAATCAGACATAAATGCCAACATGATCTCAATATTCGCAAAATACGGCAACTACACTACTGATGGCGTTAAGTCAAAGGAATACGCTATTCCTCTTGCCTACACCATCAGATTCAACAACTCAAAAAATACTCTGGCCATCAGAATGCCTATCTCTATGGTGTCCGTTGAAGATTCAAAAGCATACAACCTCGGTCTGGGGCTTGCTCTCGGATATTACGTGAACGACAACTGGAAACTGACTCCCTCTGTGGGATACGGAGCTGTCGGTTCTATCGATATGGGCTCAGTGGGTCAGATCATTTCCGGAGCACTTACCAGTGTTTATACATTTAAACTGAAAAAATTCGACATACTGATGGGCAACATGCTGGGGCATTACAAAACCATACCCTTTAAGACAGGCGATTATGATATCGATCCCGATATTCAGAACACAGTTCTCAGAAACGGTCTGAACTTCATAATCCCCATGGGCAAAGTAACCAGCCTTGAGCTTTTCGGTACAGATACAAGATATTACGGCTCTGATCTTTTCATCGACACATATAACGAAGTCGGTTTCTCATACGGTTTCAGAAAATCTGTCGATAAAGAGACAGGCAAAGGTATTAAGAACTACGCAAGCCAGCTCCGCGGCGGTCTTACATACCTTTTCTCTGATGAGTCACACGGTTTCACATTTAATTTCGGATTTGTATTCTAACAGTCTGAAAAGAGATAGAAACAAAAAAGGCATCCGTAAAGGATGCCTTTTTTATCTGAATTTTTCTGATATCAGTTCCACTGAGCTAGTTTTTGTCTTCCCAGTTTAGCTGCGTTAGTGTCTGAGAATTCGGCGGTGAGTTTTTGCAGAGTGATTATAGCGTTCTCTCTGTCGCCGATATTGCCGTAGCTGTATCCAAGTTTCAGGAGGGCATCGGGAGCTTTGTTTCCATCAGGATATTTCTCCAGAAGCTCTTTGAACCTGGCGATAGCGCCGGGATAATCTTTTTGAGCGTATCTGATCTCGCCCAGCCAGTAGATAGCGTTGTCTGATCTTTCCTCATTGGGGAATTTTTTCAGAAACTCATAAAATTTTGCTTCGCTTTCGGCGTATTTACCGTTTCTGTAGAGCTCGTACGCATATGTATACAGGCTGAGTTTGTCCTGCATATTGTCTTCGATGATGATCACGTTGTCCTTGCCGCCTGTCGCCGGAGCCGCCATAACAGCGCCGCTGTCCGCAGCGGGAAGAGGCATGTCAGAAGCCGCGGCGCCTGTCTTTGATCCTTTCTCTATAGCGCCGACTCTGTCTTTCAGGTCGATGATGTCTGTGTTCATCACAGTCATCTCTTCTCTGAGCTGAGAGATTCCTTCTGAGTTTTTATTGATGTTTTCAGAGTTTGTACGGATGTTTTTATCCAGCTCCTGCATTTTCACCTGCATGTCGCCCATGGTGGACTGGATGCCGAGCATCTCGTCTTTGATGTTGTTCATGCTCTTCTGGATGAGCTCCTGATCCGCTCCGCAAGCGGAGAGTGTGAGAGCCGCCAGAATTACGACTGCTGATTTTTTCATCGTACCTCCTTGTTTTATAGCAAAAATCTGTCAACCTGCTGTACAAGTATATCTGTATCGGGCTTGCCTATGAAGAGGTTTGCTCCGACGCTTTTAACCTTTCTTTCATTCTCTTCTGATGCCAGAGATGAGAAGACGATAATGGGGATGTGCTTCGTCTCGGGGTTTTCCCTGACTGATTTAACCACGTAGGCTCCGTCTTTCACAGGCATCTCTAGGTCGGTGATTATGAGCTCAGGAGCTTTTTTCGCCACCTGATCGAGCAGAAGTTTTCCGTTCTCGAAAGCCATAATGGTGTAGCCGGCCTGCTCCAGATGCGTGGCGAGGAACCTTCTGATAACGGCGGAGTCCTCTGCCATATAAACTACTCGTCCTTCTCTCAGATGCGATTTGGAGTAGTCTATGTTCACATCTTTCAGCGCTGTGTCCGGGTTCAGCTCCAGAACTATTTTCTCGAAGTCCAGAAGCTGGATCAGTGTCCCGCCGATATCGATGACGCCGAGAACTGTTTCCACCAGACTGAAATCGGTCATAGATGAATAGTCTTTAATATCCGCCCAAGTGATGCGGTGTATGCGCACAACTTCGTCCACCACGAAGCCGTTGTATTCGTGATTGAAGAAGGTGACTATGATCTTTTTTTCCTGATAGTTGTTGTCGTATTTAAGACCGAGCCACTGGGCGAGGTCTATGATAGGGATCAGCTTTTGTCTGATGTTGGCTGTGCCGACAACAGAAGGGTGGGCGTCCGGCACACGGACTATCTGGGGAAATCTGATGACCTCCCTCACCTTGGCAACGTTAATGCAGAAATGATGCTCCTTGTCCCCCGCTTTAATAATAAATTCAACGATCTCAAATTCGTTAGTACCTGTTTCAAGAAGAATGCCGTGATCTAATGCCATATCTGACCCTCTTGTTTATTATCCTGAGAATTGGATGTAAATAAATACCCGCAAGGATAAAGATTTTATCTGCATTAATAAAATACCATATTTGCCCGGTCTGTTCAAGGCATAATGAGCAAACAGACGGGACCCTGCGCAAAAAAGGCGGTGTCCGGCCGAAAAACGTATGTTGCCGAAAAAGCGGGTATAATGTAAAATGAAAAAATGCGGAAATACTTTTTAATTCTGATATTGTTTCTGATATGCCTGGATACTTTTGCGGCGGGAATATATCTGCGGAGCAAAGGTCACTTCAGCGAGTGTGTCATCACGGATGTTGCCGATAAGGTCATCTCCGTCAGCAAAGGCGACAACATGCTGGCGGTGGAGATGTCTGAGCCTTTATCGGGTGTCCGGGGTTCCCGCATCAGCGATCCTTTTTTCAAATCAATCACGGTGAACGGCAAGATACTCACTTTTTCTCTCTTTCCCGGCAGCGACTATACAGTGACCCCCAGAGGAAAAGATCTGCATATCGTAGCGGCAAAGACCAAGAAGACCAATGACATAAAGACAGGATACGGAATAGAGCAGCCGGTGGCCACGGCGGATATGACCATGTTCGAGAACGCAGACTATGAAAACGTTCTGTCGAAGATAGATTCGCTGATGGCGTCCGGAGACTATACACAGGCTCTCAGCCTGACAGATAATTTCATGAAAACCCTTCAGGACGGATACTATATGCAGGAGGCGTACTTCCGCATGGGTATGATCTATCTCATGACCGGCAAGGATAATTATAACAACTATGTCTATGCCGCCAAGGTCTTTGAGGATTTTCTGAAAAAATATCCCGAATCCTTCCGCAAGAAAGACGCCATGATAAAACTGGCGGAAGCGAAAGAGATGGCTCAGCTGTATAACGAGGCGATATACGCCTATGACAATGTGATAAAAACCCTCCGGACGCCGGACGTGGTGAAGACGGCCTATGAGCGCATCGCCGATATATATGCCCAGATGGGGCAGTTCCAGAACGCCATAAGCACCAGAGAGAAGATCATCAGTAAATTCAAGGATACCTATGTGGATCAGCGGTCGAAGATAGGCATGCTTCAGACCAAGATGAAGGACTATGACCTCGCCTACGGCTCGTTTTTGTCTGTTATGGACAGCAATCCGGATTTTTCTAAAATGGGAGCGGAAGAGCTGTATAACATGGCGGAGGTTTTCTCTATCAAGTCGCAGATACCCCACGCCAAGACGCTCTATGAGAAGGTGTACACCCTGTATCCTTCCGACCAGAGAGCCGACATGGCAGCGTATAAATCAGCTAAGATGCTGGAGAAACTGGGAGAAAAACAGCCCACGGACGCCAGACTTCAGTTTTGCAGCAAAACCTATCCCAGAAAGAAGGGAGGGCTTCTGTGCTCTGTGACCTATGCCGGACGGCATCTGGGAGAAAAGACATCCGTGGAGTGGCAGGAGTATCTGAAACCGGCTCTGGAATCGACAGATCTGGATATCCGCTCGGAAGCGGAGATGATAGTCATCAAGTCGCTCTTCGCTGAGAACAACTATGACGAGGCGGATAAAAAAGCGGCTGAATTCATCAGAAAGAACTTTGCTTCCGGACATCTGGACGAGGTATACAGAATCAGACAGCGCATAACTCTGACTAAGGCGAAGGATGCCTATAAACGCTCTGACTATGTCACCGCCAAGACTCTTACAGAGAGTATGCTGAAGGAATATCCCGACACTCCTTTCAGGAAAGAGGCTCTGGAGATACTTCAGGATATCCGTTTCGGCGACATCCGTGAGCAGTACAAGGCAAAGAAATATAAAGAGACAGTGGACGATCTGACAGTTTTCCTGTCTGAAAACACAGACCTCATAAACCCTGAAAAATGGATGTTCATGCTTCAGGAAGCGAAATATTCCTACGCCAAGCAGCTTTTCAGCGCTAAGAATTACACAGGAACCATTCTGGCCGCCAAAGAATATCTGGTTTCTTTTCCTAACGGAATACACAAGGATGAGGTCAGAAAGATGCTGGAATCATCCATATCAAACGTGATAACAGGGCTTTATAACAAACAGTCATACATTCAGCTTGTGGATGTTTTTGATAAGAACCAGAATCCGATTCTGACCAGCAATGACGCCGCATTTAAAGACAGAATGAACAGCTACGCCGCATTCGCTCTGTATAAGCTGGGCATGGCGGACAAGGCGAACAAGATACTGGACAGAAACAAATCGGGCAAAAACCCATATTACATAATGACATCACTGCTGCTGGGCAGAAAAATGCCGGATGTTGATCCGAATATTTTTTCCAGACAGATGATGGATTTTCTGGTGCAGGAGCTGGAGAAGAAAAAACCTGATCTTCTCATCAGTCTGCTTCAGAAATACAAGAAGGATCCTGCTTTTGCCTCCCAGCAGATATACAGCATCAGCAAGGGAGTTTTTGACGATATCAAACGTGAAAAGCTGCTTTTCGACCTGTATATGAAGGTGGATATGGAGCCTAAATCCAGATTCAAAGGCTATGAGGAGATTTATCTGGATACAGGTATCTCGTTTTTCAAACGTAACAACTATGACAGCGCTGTGAAGGTGCTGGAGCAGTTCAAGCTGCTGCACACCCCCAGAGACGATAAGAGGGCGGAAGGACTCTACTATCTGGGTAAGGCATATTCCAAACAGGGCAATCAGGACAGCGCTTCCAACGCTTATATGGAGCTGTTGGAGAGTGTTCCGAAATCAGTGTACGCAAGTGCCGCAAAATCTGAGCTGGAGGACGCGAAATGGCGGAAAAACCTGAAAAAGTAGACAAATCCGGCGAGATGGAGATGCTGGCGCAGGCGTTTGCCGCTTTCAGCGAGGCGTCAGCCAAGCTGGAGGAGAAATACGTCATCATAGAGGAAGAGGCGAAAAAGCTCAGAGAAGAGGTGGAGGACAAAAACCTTCAGCTTTCCAAGCTGTCAGGGCTTCTTTCATCCGTTCTGGACAATTCGAACAGCTGTGTCACAGCCATAGACGGTCAGGATAATATTCTGGTGAAGAACCCCGTCGCCGACAGCTTCATACAGGAGCTGGGTATGGATCTCTTCATGGACATGCTGAGAAGCCACGAAAAACCCGGCGTATACGATCATGAGCTGGACGGCAGGACGTTTCGTCTGTCTGTGGGGCTTCTGGATGAACAAAAAGGATTTGTCTTTGTCATAAATGATATAACACATATGAAAAAACTGGAGGGCGAGCGCCAGCGTGACGAAAAGCTGGTTCTGATGGGCGAGATGGCGGCGAACATTGCCCACGAGATACGCAACCCGCTGGGCAGCATAGAGCTTTTCGCCTCGCTTCTGGAACGTGACCTGAAGGGTGACGAGTCCGGAACCAAGCTGACCCGCTCCATAGTGAAAGGTGTGCGCACCATTAACAGCATCATATCCAATATTCTGCTGTTTACCAAAGAGATAAAGCTGGAACCCATCCGCAGACACACAGCCGACGTAGTGGATGACGTGATACTCTATCTGTCGCACCTGATGAAAGATAAAAATATAAAATTTATAAATAATATAGATGAAGACCATATGGTCTGCTGCGATTTTGAGCTGTGCAAGCAGGTGGTGATGAACATCGTTCACAACGCCATAGAGGCAGTGCCGGACGGCGGAAAGATCATCATCGATTCTTTTCAGAGCGGCGATGTTTCCGGATTCACAGTCACCGACAGCGGGACAGGCATCAGCGAATCCATGCGCAAGAAGCTCTTTATTCCCTTCCAGACCACCAAGGCAAAGGGGACTGGGCTTGGGCTCGCCATAGTCTATAAGATAATCAAGGCGCACAACGGCGCCATATCTGTGGACAGCGACGGCACGAGCTATACTAAGTTTACGGTTGAATTTCCGGTAAAGTAAGGGGTTGTTATGGACTTAACATCGAAAAAGATCCTGATAGTGGACGATGACGACAATATGCGTGAGGCCATGGTGGAGACAGTCCGCAGAATGGGTGTTTCCGTGGATTACGCCGTGGACGGTCAGGATGGTTTCGAGAAAGCTTCCACACGCCCTTACGACCTTATAATCAGCGATATGCGTATGCCTGTGGTGGACGGCATGAGCATGATGGGACTTCTGACAAACTCAGGGATAAAGACTCCTCTGTGCTTCGTCACAGCGTTCGGCACGGTGAACAATGCCGTCGAGGCGCTGAAGCTGGGCGCTTATGATTATATATTAAAACCCTTTGCGCCGGAGGTGATAGAGGAACTGGTGCGCCGTGTGCTGGAGCTGGAGGATACAGCCCCCGCTTCCAGACGCAAGAAGAACACGGCGATATTCCGCAGCGCCTTCATGGCACAGCTTTTTTCTCTCGCCAGAGATGTTGCCGCCAGCGAGGCGACAGTTCTCATCACGGGCGAATCGGGAACAGGTAAGGAAGTTTTTGCCAGATATATTCATGAAAACTCAAACAGAAAATCAGGTCCTTTTGTGGCTGTCAACTGCGCCGCTCTGCCTGATAACCTTATAGAATCAGAACTTTTCGGCTATGAGAAGGGAGCGTTCACCGGAGCGGTCAACCGCAAGCCGGGTAAATTCGAGCTGGCGGACGGCGGAACCATACTGCTGGACGAGCTGGGCGAGATACCCCTTCATCTTCAGGCCAAGCTGCTTAGAGTGCTTCAGGAGAAGGAGATAGAAAGACTGGGCGGGACAAAGCCTGTGCGCATAAACGTACGCATTCTCGCCACTACCAACCGTGATCTGAAAAAAGAGGTGGACGCCGGCAACTTCAGAGAGGATCTGTTCTATCGTCTGAATGTCATTTCCATAGAGCTTCCTCCTTTAAGAGAGCGCAAGGACGACATAATGGAACTGGCGTCGTTCTTTACTGAAAAATACTGTCAGATAAACGGAAAAAACCTGTGCAGACTGGGACAGGATGCGGAAAACGCTCTCCTGAAATATGACTGGCCGGGCAACGTCAGAGAACTGGAACACACCATAGAGCGTGCGGTGGTGCTCTGCCGTGATGATGTTATCAATGAAAAAAACCTTTTCCTCCATGGGATTACTATCAACCAGTTTCTGCTGGATAAAGACGAGATACAGGCGGCGTCATCCGATGATGACAGCGGTCAGACGGAAGCAGAGGAGCAGAAACACAGCTCCCAGAGCCTCTCAGGCACCATAGCGGATATGGAGCGTGAGCTGATCCTCAGCACTCTGAAACAGACGGACGGTAACAGAACCCGCGCGGCCGAACTGCTGGGCATCACAGTGCGCACTCTGAGAAACAAGCTGAACGAGTACAGAGAGCAGGGCATAGACATCACAGGCGACTGATCCACGGAAACATCTCTTTTTGTTCATATTTTCCCCATAACTTTGGCACGGATATTGTTATTACATTATCACGGAGGAAGATATGAACTCTATTTTCTCACAGATGGGCATCGATAAACTGGGATACGGGCTGGTAACAGCGTCCACCAAAAACGATGTGATAGCGCAAAACATTGCTAATGTTGACACTCCCGGATATAAAGCGAAAGATCTGAAATTTTTCGATGTTATGTCCGAGGTGATGGGCACAGGGAAAAAATTGCCTCTCGCCCGCACAAACGAGAAACATCTTCCCGCTGCTGATAAAGCGCTCAACCCATCAGAGTTCATCTACGACCAGAACAACCCCTCCGTAAGAAATGACGGCAACGATGTGAACGAAGACTATGAAATGAGCCAGATGGCAGAAAACGGTATTCGTTATCAGATGCTTGCGCAGCTTACAGCGGGTAAGTTCACCAAGCTGAAAGAGATAATCCAGAGCAAGTAGGGAGTAGGACATGAGCTATTTTGACATAATGAATGTAGCCGCCACTGGCATGAGCGCTCAGAGGATCAGAATAACAGCCATTTCTTCCAACCTGGCAAACGCGCAGACAACAAAAACCGCCGACGGCGGACCTTATAAACGTCAGGACGTTGTATTCCAGACCATCATGGATGGAGAGAACGCCGGCGGAGTAAAGGTTAAAAATGTGATAAATGATGATAAACCGCCGATCCTGAAATATGAACCCGACCATCCTGACGCTGATGAAGAGGGTTATGTGGCTTATCCCAATGTCAATCCCATCGAAGAGATGGTGAACATGCTGGAAGCCTCCAGAAGCTATGAAGCGAACACAACAGTGCTGAACACTGCCAAACAGCTCGCTCTCAAGGCGATAGAGATTGGTAAGGCATAAATACATAATAATTCTGTTGTAAAATAAGGGCGATGTATATTATATTAGAAGAGCAGGGGTAAAAGTATGTCGGATATTAACAGTATAAATTTTTTACTGCCCAACAAGCTGGACACAGGAACATCCTCAGCCAAGACCACTGAGTCTGCTGGCGAGAGTGTGGACTTTGCCGCTTTGCTCAAAGACGCCCTTAAAGACGTTAACGATGCTCAGCTGACAGCTGATGACGCCGTTCAGAAAGTCCTTAGCGGTGAGACAAAAGACATATCTTCCACAATGATAGCCCTGCAGAAAGCAGACGTATCGCTCAAAATGATGCTGGAGGTCCGTAACAAGATGATGGACGCGTATCAGGAGATCATGCGTACTCAGGTCTAATTGTGAGGGTGTATGGCTCTTGGGGACATAATTTCCCAATTTCAGGAAACATTTAAAAAACTAACTCTTCTTCAGAAAGTCTCGGTAATGTCAGCTGTGGCGGCAGTGGTTATATCTGTCGTGGTTGTCGTATACTGGGCCAATCGACCTGTCTATAAAATGCTATTCGCCGGAATGACTTCCGATGACGCGGCAACAGTAATCGAAAAACTAAAGGAACAAAATGTCCCCTATAAGATAGAAGACGGCGGCGCCAAGATCACCGTTCCGGAAAAATTCGTCTATGAGACAAGGCTTAATCTGGCAAAAGAGGGCATCCCCAAAGGCGGGGGCGCCGGTCTGGAGCTTTTCGATAAATCATCCTTCGGCATGACTGAGTTCATGCAGAACGTCAACTATCAGCGAGCCCTTCAGGGAGAGCTGGCCAGAACCATCACATCGCTGAAAGAGATAGCCGAGGCGAGAGTGCATCTCTCAGTTCCCAAGGACAGGCTCTTTATCTCTGATGAAGAGGCTTCCAAAGCTTCCGTCGTTGTCCGCCTGAAGAGCGGAGAGACACTGGGACGTGAGCAGGTGAAGGCTATAGCGTCTCTGGTTTCCGGCGCTGTGAAGGGACTGACTCCTGAGAATGTTCAGATAGTAGATACCTCCGGGCGTCTGCTCAGCGAGTTTCTCACCAACGAGGCGGAGCCTCTGATGCTGACACAGACCCAGCTGGAATATCAGCGCAAGGTCGAAAAGGATCTGGAAAACAAGGTCAACGAGATACTGGGAAGCACACTGGGTGTGGGCAACGCTGTGGCGAAGGTGACAGCGGACATAGATTTTGCCAAGCGTGACATCACGAAGGAAGAATATGACCCGAACCCCGTTCTCCGTTCTCAGCAGTCTTCCGAGATAAACAGTAAAAATTCACCCGACACCCCGCAGGGCGTGCCAGGTGTTCAGTCCAACCTGGCGGAGCCGACCATAACACAGGGCGGCACCAACTCAGAATATAACAAGAGTGACGAAACACAGAACTTCGAAATAGGAAAAACCGTTACCGTAGAGCAGAAACCCTATGGTACAATTAATCGTATAACCGTTGCTGTGGTGGTGGACGACAAAAAAATCACCAAAAAAGCCGAAGACGGCAAGACTGATGTGGTGGAGTCCACCCCGAGAACACCGGAAGATATGACATCTATCAGAAATCTTGTCGCTATGGCAGTGGGTTATGACGAAACCAGAAAAGATCAGATCGAGGTTTCAAACATATCATTTGATACGTCAGCGAAAGATCAGGAAACAACGCTGATAAAAAGGGAGAAAACCATGGAGCTGGTGGGGCTTCTGTCTAAATACGCTCTGGCGGCGGTCATTGTGCTGTTGTTCTACTTCCTTGTTATCAGACGCATACTTAAGAAAATGGACAAACCCGTCACTGTGCACGAGGACGGTTCCATCACATACGGAGATCTGGGCAGAGACGATGTGGGGCTGGAGCTCAGCATGAACGAACGCTATCCAAAATCGCTGGAAGAGCTTGAGAAAGAGATCGAGAGCGAGCTCAACGAAGGCGCTCCTCTGGATGTGGAAACAGTCAAATCGAAAGTTATGCTTAAAAAGATAGAAGATTTCGCAGCGGAAGACCCGGAGGCAATGGCTAACCTTATCAAAAGTCTGCTGAAAGGAGACTAAGGGGATTATGGTGTCAGAAGAAGGAATCAAGAGAGCAGCCGCTATAATGATAGCTCTGGGCGAAGAGATCACCGCGCCCGTTCTCGCTCATCTGGACGATGACGAGGTGAGCGAACTCACCAAAGAGATCGCCACCACAAAGATAGTCTCGCCCGAGAAGATGGACGAATATATAGAAGAATTCTACAACATGATGCTGGCGAAGAAATTCATCGCCAAAGGCGGTCTGGAATACGCCAAGACGGTTCTGGTAAAATCTCTGGGACCGGAAAGAGCGAGAAAGATCATCGACCGCCTGACAAAGATGCTGGAACAGTCGTCAGGTTTCGACTTTCTGGCTAAGATCGACCCGAAACAGCTCGCCAAGTTTATCCAGACGGAGCACCCCCAGACCATCGCCCTGATTCTGGCGCATCTGGACCCGTCTCAGGCCGCGGAGTCTCTGGCTCAGCTGCCGGAGGATATGAAGGCGGACATCACGCTCAGAATATCAAATCTTCAGGATATATCGCCTTCCGTTGTCAAAACCCTGGCAAGGGTGCTGGAGGAGAGATTCGAGTCTCTGTCATCCTACAATGTTGAGGTGGGCGGCGTTAAATCCGTTGCCGAGATATTTAACCGTATGGACAGAACCACCAGCAAGACCACTCTGGAAAAACTGGAAAAAGAGAGCCCCGAGCTTGTGGCGGCTATCAGGGATATGATGTTCGTATTCGACGATATCAAAATACTCAACGATGTCGCTATCCAGGAGATCCTTAAAAAAGCTGATAAAAAAGCTCTCACCATGGCTCTTAAGGGTACAGACGAGGAGATGCAGGAGCGTTTCTTCCGCAATATGTCAAAACGAGCTGTGGAGACTATGAAGGAAGAGATGGAATACATGGGCCCAGTGAAGCTGAAAGAGGTGGAAAAAGCTCAGCACGAGATAGTTTCTATCGTCCGTGAGCTGGAGGAAGAGGGCATCGTGAACATCGGCGGCGGCGAAGAAGACCAATACGTTTAATCCGCCTGCGGTTTTTTCACTATGACAGAATAGTCAGTCATTGCGGGCCGATTTAATCGGCGCGGCAATCTCACTAGACAGAAAATTTTTGCAGGGTATTATGCCTTGTGATAACATATAACTTCATGGATGAAGTTCGTCAAAGTCTCTAAAATTTTTCAGCTAGCTGTGAATAGAAACATCCGAAAAGTAAACGGATGTTTTCTAGGACAGAAAATTTTTGCAGGGTGCAATGTCCAGAATCATTAAAGACGACAAACTCAATCCCAAAAAACTGCGCAGCTTCGACTTCACGGTGTATGCCGATGTGGAGCGGGGCGAAAAGATACAGAAGCTGATAAAGGTCGGAGAGATGGACTATATCCCCGGCGAGACATCATACAATGTCGGCAGCTTTGACGAGGATGTGGAACTGCACAGAGCCATAGTGGTGCAGGACGAATCCGTTAAGAGCAAAAAATATGAGCCCCAGTCATTCGACGAGGAACCCAAAGAGCTGATAAAACAGTCCGAGCCGGAGATTCCTGCTGAGGCGGAGCCGGAACCGGAGCTTGAACAGCCAGCCATAACAGAAGAGGAGCTGGAAGCCATACGCAAAGAGGCCTATCAGAAAGGCATGGCGGACGGTCTCTCCAGAGGTATAGCGGACGGCGAGCAGAAGGCCAGAAGGGAATATGAGGCTCAGAAATCAGATTATCTGGCGAAACTTCAGGAAACATACAATAACGTGCTGGCTGAGATGAACGTCTATAAACAGGCGGTGGCTCAGCTGGATGAGGAACTGCCGGATATGATAGCGTCTATGGTTACAGATCTGGTGGGCGCCGAGCGCAAGCTGAACGATAAACTGGTGGTATCCATCACCAATAACAGTCTTCAGCATTTAAAAGAAATGGACAAGATAATCTTCATGGTGAATCCCGATGATGTGGGAACCATGACAGACGTCTTTCCGGAATACGAGACCCAGCCCGACAGAACCGTTGTGAAGGGCAGCCTGAAAGTTCAGACGAACATCGGAGAGCTGAATTTCTGCATACAGAAGATGCTTGAGGAGTTTGTGGATAGAATACATGAAGAATTTAGCACGCCTGAAGAAAGTTGATAACAAACCATCCATACAGTTTAAGGGCAAGGTGACAAAGATCGTCGGTCTCACTATCGAGGCGGACGGACCGCTGCTCGGCATCGGCACTAGATGCCGTATAGAGGGCTATGACGGTCATGAGATACTCGCCGAGATAATCGGGTTCAAGGACGACAGGATCGTCCTGATGCCCTACGGCGAGAGTGAGGGCATAGCGCCCGGAAGCCCCGTGATAAACGAGTCCTACGGAAACACGGTGAAGGTCTGCGACGGTCTTTTGGGGCGTGTTCTGGATGCTCTGGGAAACCCCATGGACGGCAAGGGTCCCATCAGGGATTTTAAACTGGTGAACGTATATAACAGCCCTCCGCAGGCTCTGGACAGAGAGATAATCAAAGACCCCATATCCACCGGGATAAAGACCATAGACAACCTCATAACAGTAGGCACAGGACAGAGGGTGGGCATCTTCGCCGGGTCAGGCGTGGGAAAATCCGTCACTCTGGGCATGATAGCCAGAAACACCAACGCTGACGTAAACGTCATAGCGCTCATCGGAGAGCGGGGACGTGAGGTGCGTGAATTCATAGAGAGAGATCTGGGGGAAGAAGGGCTCAAAAGGAGCGTGGTGGTGGTAGCCACGTCCGACCAGTCAGCGCTGGTGAGAAAACTGGGCGCTTTCGTGGGAACCGCCATAGCCGAATACTTCAGGGAACAGGGAAAGAATGTCATGCTGATGATGGATTCCGTGACCCGTTTCGCCATGGCGCAGAGAGAGATAGGTCTCACCGTGGGCGAGCCGCCCACCACAAAGGGTTATACGCCGTCTGTTTTCGGGCTTCTGCCGAAACTGCTGGAAAGAGCCGGAACCAAAAAGGGCAAAGGAACCATAACAGGTCTCTATACTGTTCTGGTGGAGGCTGACGACATGAACGATCCTGTGGGCGACACGGTACGTTCGATCATTGACGGACACATAGTGCTGTCAAGGGCGCTCGCCGGAAAGAACCATTACCCGGCTATAGATGTTCTCAACAGCGCCAGCCGTCTTATGAAAGAGATCGTGGATGAAAAACAGTTCGACAATGCCGGTCGCCTGCGCGACCTGCTGGCAACATATAACGAGGCGGAAGATCTCGTTAACATCGGAGCATATGTGAAAGGAAGCAACCCGAAGATCGACGAATCGCTGGCGAAGATCAACGATATAAACGGCTTCCTGAAACAGAAGATAGACGAGGCATTCAGCATGGAAGACAGCGCCGCCATGCTGGACAAAATCATTAACGGCTGATGAAAAGGGAATTCAGACTTCAGAAGGTACTGGAGTACAGAGAGCGTCTGGTCTCTATAGAGAAGGCCAAGCTGGCGGAGCTGCACACCCGTCTGCTGGAGAACAGAAACAGCATACTCGCCATTCAGAACGAGGCGAAACTGAAGCTGGAAGAGATGGAAACCGCTGACACCACCATCCTTTTTATGTATGATAAATACCTGAAATCGCTGGCGGAGAAGAAGGCCGCTCTGGTGAAGATGAAGAAACAGATAGAGATGACCATAGAGCTTCAGAAAAAGAAGGTCATGGAAGCCATAGACCGTCACAAAGTGATGGAAAAGCTGAAAGAGAAGCATGTTGAGAATTTCCGGTCATATCTGAATAAAGAGGAGATGAAGCTCATAGACGAGCTCGCCATCTCGAGGAGTTCCAGAAATAATGAATAAATATTACCTCAAAAATAACTTCCTGTTTTTAGCGGTGTTTCTGTCTGTCATTGTTTTCTGCGCGGCTTTTACCGCATCCGCTGAGTCTCTGGCCGATCTTCAGGCGATATCTAAATCGCTGGATAAGAGAAAGCTGGAACTGGACAAACGTGAGAAGGACATCAGAACCAAAGAGGAACGCCTGAAAGCTCTGGAAGACAGCCTCATTCAGAAAGATATAGAGATCAGAAAAATGCAGGACAGCATAGTTGCCCGTCTGAAAGAGATAAAAATCCAGGAGGACAAAAATCTGGATAAGCTGGCAAAGGACTACAGCTCTGCCAAGGCGAAATCCGCCGCGCAGGTTATAGTTAAGATGGATATAGAGAAATCCGTTCAGCTTTTTCAGCGTCTGCCCAGCATGACAGCGGGAAAAATTCTGTCCGCCATGGGAACGATAGACCCCGAATATGCAGCCAAATTATCCGAAAAGCTGACTCCCGACAAGATACAGGGGATAAATGCGCAGTAACAGAAACATCTACGGCGTGACCTCATCTCCTCTGCACGAGCTGGCTATGGAGCTGAAGACGCCGTCCGTGGAGATAGATGTTGGTCTTTTTCTTCGGTTTTTCTGCAAAACGGCGAAACCGGTAAATATCCTGGAGATAGGCTGCGGAATAGGCGTTTCCACCAGATATATGGCGGAGGCCGCTCCGGATGCCCGCATCACCGCTCTGGATCACAACCATGTGCGGCTGGCACAGGCACGGGAGATAGCTGTCGGTATCAAAAATATTACATTTATACAGTCTGAGGGTGTGGAGTTCATGCGTAACTCCACCGAAAAATATGATCTGATTTTTATAGATTCCGTAAAAAAAGATTATCCTGTGATGTATCATTACGCTGAAAATCTCCTGACAGACAAGGGAGCGGTGATAATGGACGATGTGTTCTGCTATGGATATATCTTTTGCGAAGACTGCGAGATTCCTGATAAATATCGTGCCTTGGCGGGTGTTTTCAGGGACTTTCTATACAGAATAAAATACACGAGAGACCACAGCATCCTCCCCATAGGCGGGGGCGTGCTGGTGACATACAGAGGATAGAATGAAAAAACCTGAGCTTTTGGCTCCGGCGGGCAGTTTTGATAAGATGGAGGCGGCTGTGCTTTACGGCGCTGACGCCGTATATTTCGCCGGGAGCGGATTCGGACTGCGTGCCCGCGCAGGCAATTTTGAGCCGGATGAGATGGAAAAAGCCCTGAAATACCTGCACAATAGAGAAAAGAAGGGATATGTGACAGTTAACGCATATCTGAAAAATAACGAATTCGAGGGGCTGGAGGATTATCTCCATAAACTCAGCGGGATAAAACCGGACGCCCTTATTATATCAGACCCGGGGGTTTTCGCCACGGCGAGAAAACACGCCCCGAACATACCTGTTCATATCAGCACACAGGCGAACGTCACTAACCTTCAGACGGTGGAGTTCTGGCACAGTCTGGGCGCCGAGAGGGTGATTCTGGCTAGGGAGCTGAGCCGTGACGAGATAGCGCACATCTGCAAAAACACCTCATGCGAGGTGGAGGTTTTTGTCCATGGCGCCATGTGCATATCCATGTCGGGCAGATGCCTGATGAGCAACTATATGACCGGACGTGACGCCAATGCCGGAGACTGCGCCCAGTCGTGCAGATGGAAATATTCTCTGGTGGAGTCCACCCGTGAGGGACAATATTTTCCCATAGAGCAGGACGAGCGAGGTACATATTTCTATAACAGCAAAGACCTGTGTCTGCTCGACCATGTGGGCGAGCTGGCGGATATGGGGGTTAAGAGCCTGAAGATAGAGGGACGCATGAAGAGCATCATGTATGTGTCTGTCATCACGGGCGTTTACAGGAAAGCCATCGACAGGGCGGCAGAGGGTAATTATGAGGTGGACCCTGAGTGGGTGCGCCTGATAAAGAGCGTCAGCCACAGGGAATATACCGAGGCTTTTTATGACGGCGAGGCAGGGGCGGAGAGCATGAACTACGGCACGAACTCTTATGTGAGGGGGTGCGAGTTTCTGGCTCTGGCACTTTATCAGCACGAGCTGGGAACAGTAATTGAGGCGAAGGCGAAATTTCATCCGGACGAGGCTGTGAGCGTGCTGGGTCCTGATATGCGTGAAGTGGATATTCTGGTGGACAAACTGCTGGATATGAACGGCAACGAACAGCCGAACACCAAGCCCGCCATGAAATACATATTGAAAGGGATTAAGCTGGATGAGGGAAGCATCATCCGCCGTCACGAAAAAGGCGACCATAAGCTCAGTGAATGATATGAATTATAAAGAACTTGTAGATAAACTAAATTATTACGCCGCTAAATATTACACCGAGGATGACCCGGTGGTGTCTGACGCGGAGTATGACGTTCTGTATAACGAGCTGAAGAGGATGGAGGAGGAGAATCCTTCCGTCATATCGCCGGACTCGCCGACACAGCGGGTGGGCGACAGACCGGTCAGCGATCTGGAGAGCGTGCAGCATGAATATGAGATGCTTTCCCTGTCTAATGTTTATAACGAAGATGAACTTGCGAGATTTTTAGATACCTGCTCGGCTGACGCCTATGTGGTGGAGCCGAAGATAGACGGTCTGGCGGTGGTGCTGACATATGAGAACGGCAAGCTGTTGAGAGCCGCCACAAGGGGCGACGGAAAGAATGGCGAGGACGTTACCCATAACGCCAGAACCATAACCACCCTGCCGATGGAAATTTCCCACAAAGATAAGCTGGTAGTCAGAGGCGAAGTCTATATGCCTGTGAAGGCGTTCGAGAGACTGAACCGCCAGCAGGCGGAAAAAGGACTGAAACTTTTCGCCAACCCCAGAAACTGCGCCGCCGGAACACTGAAGCTGCTGGACAGCAGGATAGCGGCAAACAGAGGGCTGGACGCTTTTCTATACGGCGTGGACACAGGCGGGACAGAGAGCCATTCGGACGATCTGGATATGCTGAAAAACCTCGGATTCAAAGTGAATCAGTATATCAGAAAATGCCGCTCAAAAGAAGAAGTCATCGAACATATAGAATATATCGGGGGCATCCGCTCCAGTCTGGAATACGACATAGACGGCGCTGTGATCAAGGTGGACTCGAAAGCGGTCCAGAGATCGCTGGGCAGTACCGCAAAATCTCCGAAATGGGCGACCGCCTATAAATATCCTTCACAGGAGATCACCACAACGCTTCTGGATGTGGAGTTTCAGGTGGGCAGAACGGGGACAATAACTCCCGTGGCAAAACTTGAACCTGTTTTCTTAGCAGGATCAACAATTTCAAACGCCACACTGCATAACTATGACGAGATTAAGCGTCTGGGGTTAAAGATAGGCGACCGTGTGGTGATACGCAAGGGCGGGGATGTGATACCGAAGGTGGTAGCGCCTGTGGAATCAGCCCGCACAGGGGACGAGCGTGAGATAACCTATCCTGACCTGTGTCCTGTGTGTTCATCCGCTCTGCTGATGGAAGAGGGCGACGTGTCGCCGAAATGTTCCAATCCGGTGTGTCCTGCCAGACTTAAGCTGGGGCTTCTGCATTTTGCCTCCAGAAAGGCGATGGATATTCAGGGGTTCGGCGAGGCGCTGGTGGAGACGCTGGTGGATACAGGCAGAATAGACGATGTGGCAGACATATATGAGACTGATTTCAGTTTTCTGGCGGAGGCGGACGGATACGGTGAAAAATCGGTCAATAACCTGAACGCCGCCATAGAGGAATCAAAACAGAAACCTTTCGACCGTGTGCTGTTCGGTCTTGGTATACGCCATGTGGGCGAGCGCACCGCTCAGGTGCTGGCAGAGCATTTCGTCACTGTCGAGGCGCTGGCTGAGGCGTCCGTGGAAGAGCTGACAGAGGTTAAGGATATAGGTCCTGAGACAGCCGGAGCTATATATGAAGCCATGCGCAACGATAAGCTGGCGGACATCATAAACAGGCTCAGAAAATCCGGACTGAAGCTGAAAGCGGATGAGAAGACACGGTCTTCGAACAGTCTGGAGGGAAAAACTTTTCTGGTGACGGGCAAACTAAGCCGACCCAGAGATGATTTTCATGCTATTATCAGGGATAACGGCGGAAAGCTGTTGTCTTCCGTATCAAAAAATCTTGATTTTCTGCTTGTGGGCGAGGATGCCGGAGGCAAACTTGCCAAAGCGCAGTCCCTCGGAGTCACCGTAATCAGCGAAGAAGAGTTTATGGAGATGATCAATGTCTGACAGGATATACATAGTTTCTGACGGTACGGGGCAGAGCGCCGTTAACATCATGCGCGCGGCTCTTTTGCAGTTCAACGAACCGCACACCAAGCTGACTGTCTATTCCATGGTAAATGAAAAGGCTCAGCTCATGTCCATACTGGAGCACGCCAGACTGGACGAATCTGTGGTGGCGTACACAATGGTAAGCGGGGAACTGCGCCAGATAATCCATGAATACTGCGAGGAGAACAATCTCTCTCATGTAGATATTCTGGGACCCCCTCTGCGCATGCTGGCTGATTATCTTGGAAAAGAGCCCCAGGAGACCCCCGGTGTTCTGCGCAAGGTGGACGAAAAATATTTTAAACGTATCGAGGCGATGGAGTTTACCCTGACCCATGACGACGGAAAATCCCTGAAAGGGATCACAGAGGCGGATCTTGTTATTCTGGGACTGTCCAGAACATCTAAGACTCCCACGTCATTTTATCTTGCACAGCAGGGGTTTAAGGTTATCAATGTGCCTCTCGTGCCGGAGATTCCCATTAATGAGGACATCTTCAAGATAGACCAGCACAAGGTGGTTATCCTGATGATGGATCCCGAGGTTCTGCAGAAGATCAGAAGCGCCAGACTGAAACACTATAAAACCAGCAGCAACTATAACAATATCAACAAGATATTCGAAGAAGTAGAGTTCTGTTACGATCTGGTGCGCAAGAACCGCAAATGGAATATGATAAATACAACTAATAAGTCTATTGAGGAGACAGCCAGAGAGATCATTCACTCGGTTTACGGACGTGATATGGAACTGTAGGGCGTTTTGCAAAAATCATGTTGACAGAGGTAATATTAAAGTTTAAATTTGCTTTGTTATTACACACAGTCATGCAAGGCTTGCTACAGTTGTTCGTATCATAAAATCATACAGAAAAGTGAATCCTTTAGGCAAAAACCCGTTGTTATTTAATATGCAGATTTTTACCTGTGAACAATACTATACCTTTAAATGGAGAATAGCGTGAATCTTACCGATCTGAAGAAAAAAGCTATTGAAGAGCTTGTCACTATTGCCAATTCCGTAGGAATTGAAAACTCGGACGGACTCCTGAAGCAGGAGCTCATCTTTGAAATCCTTAAACAGACCAGCGCTCAGAATGGGCAGATATACGGTCAGGGCGTTCTGGAGATCCTGCCTGACGGCTTCGGTTTCCTCCGCTCACCTAACTACAACTATCTGCCGGGACCTGATGATATATATGTCTCACCCGCCCAGATACGCAAGTTCGGTCTCAGAAACGGAGACACTGTGGCAGGAGAGATCAGGCCGCCGAAGGACAACGAAAAGTACTTCGCCCTGCTCAAAGTCGAAGAGGTCAACTTTGAAGCCGCCAACAGAATGAGAACCCTCTTTGAAAACCTCACACCTCTTTTCCCCGAAGAAAGATTACAGCTCGAAGCAAAACCCACAGCATACGAAACCAGAATAATGAACCTCATATCCCCCATTGGTAAGGGACAGAGAGGTCTGCTGGTAGCCCCTCCCAAAACCGGTAAAACAATGCTGCTCAAAAGCATAGCAAACTCAATCACAGCAAACCACCCTGAGGTATATCTCATCATCCTGCTGATAGATGAGCGTCCTGAAGAGGTTACAGATATGCAGAGATCAGTTAACGCTGAAGTGATCAGCTCAACATTCGATGAGCCGGCCTACAGACACGTTCAGGTCTCAGAAATGGTGCTGAACAAGGCTAAGCGTCTTGTAGAACACAAAAAAGACGTGGTTATCCTTCTGGACTCCATCACACGTCTCGCCAGAGCCTATAACTCTATCGAGCCGCCCTCAGGCAAGGTACTCTCCGGTGGTGTGGATTCCAACGCCCTGCACAAACCAAAAAGATTTTTCGGCGCCGCTCGTAACATTGAGGAGGGAGGTTCTCTCTCCATCATCGCCACAGCGCTTGTTGATACAGGTTCCAGAATGGACGAGGTTATCTTTGAGGAATTCAAAGGTACGGGCAACATGGAGCTCCACCTTGACAGACGTCTGGTCGAGCGCAGGATATTCCCCGCTATGGATATCAATAAATCAGGTACACGCCGTGAAGAGCTTCTGCTCTCCAAAGAGGAGCTGAACAAGGTATGGATACTGCGCAGATTCCTTGCCAATATGAACAGTATAGACGCTATGGAGTTCCTGCTGGATAAGATGAAGGGAAGCAAGTCAAATGCAGAATTCCTGGACAATATGGGAAAATAACAGTCGAGATATTGATAATGAAGACCGGTGGAAACGCCGGTCTTTTTTTTGAAATGATATAAAAAAAGGCGGTCAGGTGACCGCCTTTTACATTTCTATGGTTAGATGTTAGTCCAGAGGCATGCAGATGGTCGATGTGGTGGCGCCGTCTGCTGTGGCATAGCGCAGGTTGCCTGTTGCGGCGGCGTCGTTGTCGAAACTTTTGTCCAGAGATACGGCATAAGCTGTTGTGACTGAATCGCATATTACATATGTGCTGGCGAATTTGTTTGCAGAGCCCAGAGCGGAAGATCCGCCGTCATTGGCTACTGTCAGGGTGTTTCCGAAAGCGTCTTTAGGAGCGCTGGTTGATGTGCCGAAGAATGCGCTTCCGCCGTTGTAGAGGTCTGTCCAGAAATTAGACGCTGACCAAGTGTTTCCGCCGTTGAAACCGGGAGCCACGCCGAATCTGTCGTAATAGCCGAGATATCCGGTCTGTATGTTTTGAAAATCCCTGTAAACTCTTTTCAGTTTCGCGTTGTTCAGAAGTTCAGTTCCCTTTATAACTCCTCCCAGAATAACGCCGATAATCATCAGAACGATGGCGAGCTCAACAAGCGTAAAGCCTTTGTTGTTTTTCATAATAAAAATACCTCCATTGAATTAGAATGACTATCAATAATACCTCTAATAATAGAAAAATCAATATACAAAGGGTGTTTTTTTTTGCTGAGCCGCGCCGGAACCGGCATATAACCCTTGAGATAAATTTGATAATAAATATGTTGAAACATGTTACCGCTTGTGTTATAACTCTTGCTCCGTACAGAAAAGAACCGAGGTAAAGATAGATGAAAAAAGAAGGACATCCCAAAGTTAACAATGTTGTGTTCAAATGCGCATGCGGCGCTGAAATACCCGCCGTATCAACAGTTAACCCTGATAAGGCTGCTGTTGCCATTTGCTCTTCATGCCACCCCTTCTTCACTGGCAAGCAGAAGTTCATCGACACTGCCGGCCGTGTAGAAAAATTCATGAAGAAATACAACAAATCAAAATAATTATATTGCATGGAAAAAAGCGGCAGCCGCAAGGCGCGGCTCAACGTAAAACTGATTGCGAACACTCAGGACGGGGAGCTTGTTTCTGCGCTGGCCGCTAAACTGTGCTATTCCGATTCCGACATCGAGGGGCTGAAAGAAAAGCTCGAGGTGAAGGAACAGTCAGATTTCATCCGAAAGATCGTATCCATAGGACACCATTCAGTTCTGGAACACCTTAATTTCACATTCGGAGTGGAGGGCGTTTCGCGCGCTCTGACCCATCAGCTTGTGCGTCACCGCATAGCCAGCTTTTCTCAGAAATCCCAGAGATATGTCGGTCACGGCGAGAGCTTTCAGTATATAGTTCCTAAGACCATAGAGGCGGACGACCGTCTGCTGGCGGAATATGACAGCGCCATGGACGAGATAGGGAAAATATACGACAGACTGGCAAAAGCGGGCGTACCCGCGGAAGACGCCAGATATATCCTGCCGAACGGATGCGAAACCAAAATAATCATAACCATGAACGCCAGGGAGCTTCTGCACTTCTTCTCTGTCCGCTGCTGTGAGAGAGCCCAGTGGGAGATCAGGGATATGTCCTTTGAAATGCTGAAACTGGCGAAAAAAGCCGCCCCGGCGGTTTTTGAGAACGCCGGACCCGGATGTTCCAGGGGCGCCTGTCCCGAGGGAGCCTTCACCTGCGGAAAATCGAAAGAGATCAGAGAAAAATTTCAGAATCCCAAAAACTTTCTTTAGCGTTTTTGTTCATTATTCTTATATTCCCATTGAGAATCGAAGTTGCACAGCTGTGTGAATATACGGCTGCGCGTGTGTATCTGAAAGGAGATAAAAATGGCGAAACCAAATATTGGCGGTCAGGCGGTGATAGAAGGGGTTATGATGAGAGCCCCGGAGAGATTCGTGATAGCCGTCCGCAAGAGCAAAGACGAGATCGTCCTCAAAAAAGAGGATGTTAAGATAGACAGGAACAAACTTTTCAAAAAACCGCTGATCAGAGGGCTGATAGCTCTCTATGATTCGCTGATCCTGGGGATCAGAGCGCTTAACTTCAGCGCATATCACTCCACAGGCGAGGGCGAGGAGCAGATGAGCAAGGCCGCCACCATCTTCAGCATGGTGACAGGTATAGGTCTGGGGCTTCTGCTTTTTATCTATCTGCCGCTTCAGATAACAGATCTGCTGAAACATCTGATTCCGTCCATCAAAGATTCGTCACTGATGTATAACGCCGTTGACGGGGTTATCAGGGTGATATTCTTCGTGGTGTATGTGTGGGCGATATCTTTCTTAAAGGATATCAGGCGGGTTTTCGAATATCACGGCGCCGAGCACAAGGCGATATACACATATGAAGAGGGCATGGAGTTGACCGTGGAGAACGCCAGAAAAATGAGCCGTTTTCATCCCAGATGCGGAACCAGCTTTCTGATAATCCTGATGCTGGTGTGCATCATGACCTTCTCTCTGATACCAAATGACGCTAACTTTTTTGTAAAGCTGGGCGCGAGGCTTGTCTTCATCCCGGTGATAGCCGGCGTCAGCTATGAGATATTGAAATTCAGCGGAAAACATCATAAAAACCCGGTAGTCAGGTTTCTGATAGCTCCCGGGCTGATGCTCCAGAAGATCACCACCAGAGAGCCGGACGACAGCCAGCTCGAGGTCGCTCTTATCTCCATCAGAGCTTCTCTGGATATGGAGATACCCACAGAGGGAATAACTATAGTCTGAGGAATATAAATGTTTGATAAGTTACAGGAAGTAAAAGAAAGATACGAAGCGCTGACCAAATCAATGGTCGATCCTGACGTGATAGCCGATCAGGAACTCTTTATGAAATCGTCAAAAGACCACGCTGAGATGCGTCCCATCGTGGAGAAATACGATGAATACATGTCGGTTAAAAACTCTCTGGAAGAGGCGATGAAGATAATCGCCGAATCAAAGGACAAGGAGCTGATAGAGCTCGCCGAAATGGAGCTGGAAGAGAATAAGGACACTCTGGAGAAGATGGAGGAGGACCTTAAGAAACTTCTGCTGAAAAAAGATCCCTACGATCACAAGAACATCTTTCTGGAGATCAGAGCGGGCACGGGCGGGGACGAGGCGTCTCTTTTCGCCGCTGTCCTGCTGAAGATGTATACCAGATACGCGGAGATGAACGGCTGGAAAGTGGAGATAGTTGATTTCAACGACACGGGCGTCGGCGGATATAAAGAGGTGGTCGCTCTGGTGAAGGGTCACGGGGCGTACAGCAAGCTGAAATTCGAGGCCGGCGGTCACAGGGTGCAGAGAGTGCCGGAGACAGAGTCCGGCGGACGTATCCACACATCTGCCTGCACAGTGGCTGTTATGCCCGAGGCGGAGGACGTGGACGTGAACATCGAGCAGAAAGACATCCGTGTGGACGTATACCGCGCCGGCGGTGCCGGAGGTCAGCACATCAACACCACAGACTCAGCCGTGCGCATGACACACGTTCCCACAGGCATAGTGGTGACATGTCAGGACGAGAGAAGCCAGATCAAAAACCGTGAAAAAGCCATGAAACTGCTGAAATCCAGAATTCTGGAAGCAGAAATAGCCAAGAAACAGGCGGAAGAGGCTGCCAGCCGTAAACTTCAGGTTGGTTCAGGCGACAGAAGCGAAAGGATCAGAACATATAACTTTCCCCAGAACAGGGTGACTGACCACAGAATAAAAGAATCCATGAACCTCGACAGGTTTCTTCTGGGCGAGATGGAATATATGATAGACGCCACCATCGCTTTTGATCAGGCGGAAAGACTGAGAGAGTCAGGTCTTTAATGAAACTGGCGGAATTCATCGGGGAGCTCCGTGAAACGGTTCTTCCCAATTTCAGCGATTCGCTGGAGTTCGTTTCCCACATAACAGGTATCCCTTACAGGGAGCTGTCTCTGCATATGTCGGACGAGATCACCGTCTCAGATACAACTGAAAAACTCATAGAGAGGCTCAGGCAAAGCGAGCCTCTCGCCTATGTCATAAACAATAAAAACTTTTATGGGCTGGATATATACACCGACCAGAGGGTTCTTATCCCCAGACCGGAGACAGAGGTTCTGGCGGAGGAAGCGGTAAGGCTGGCAAAAGAACACGGATACAGCACCCTGCTGGATATCTGCACTGGCTCCGGATGTATCCCCTGCGCGGTTCTGTCAGAGTGTCCTGAGATGAGAGCGGATATTATGGACATCAGCCGTGACGCGCTGTATGCGGCGGAAACCAATATGAGCAGATACGCCTGCGGCAGATTCACTCTGGTGCTGGCGGACGCTCTGACCTACAGTTTTCCTAAAAGGTACGATCTGGTGACCTGCAACCCGCCCTATTTGTCGGAAGATGAATGGGAAACATCTGATAAATCATTGAAATTCGAGCCTAAAAACGCCCTTAGCGCCGGAGATGACGCGGTGGTGTTCTACAAAAAATTAATAGACATGATACCTTATTTGTGTAATAAAAATGGTGCGGCACTTTTTGAGCTGGGAGCGGGACAGGCGGATATCATCCGTGGTCTGTTTCCGGACGGAAAGTTTCGTTTCATCAGAGACTATCAGAATATAGAAAGGGTACTCGTTTGGATAAACTCGTAATTGAAGGCGGACACGAACTAAACGGCACGATCCGCATCAGCGGGGCGAAGAATGCCGCTCTCCCCATACTCTCCGCAGTAATACTGGCTGACGGTCAGTTCAGGATCTCGGAAGCTCCCGAACTGGTGGATATCTCCACCATGCTGAAACTTTTAAATGAATTCGGAATTACATCTGTCAGGGAAGGAAAATCCGTCACGCTGAACAGCGAGTTCTCTCCTGAAAAATATATCGCCCCGTACGAACTGGTGAAAACCATGAGAGCCAGCGTGCTGACTCTCGGACCGCTTCTCGCCAGAAAGAAGAAGGCGAAGGTATCTCTGCCGGGCGGATGCGCCATCGGCGAGCGTCCCGTTGACCTGCACCTGAAGGCTCTGGAGGCCATGGGAGCGAAGGTGAATGTGGAGCACGGATACATAGAGGCGGAATGCGAGAGACTGAAAGGCGCTGAGATCGCCTTTGACATAGTTACCGTTACCGGTACAGAGAATATCATGATGGCAGCCACTCTGGCAGAGGGCGAGACCATACTGCGCAACGCGGCTCAGGAACCGGAGGTTGTTGACCTTGCCAGATTCCTTAAAAAAATGGGCGCGAAGATAGAGGGCGAAGGCACCAAAGAGATACGCATAAAAGGCGTGGAGAGACTCTCCAGCGCCGACTATACCGTTATGCCGGACCGCATAGAGGCGGGTACTTTCATCTGCTGTGTGGCAGGAGCCGGAGGATGCGTGGAGCTGACCAACGTTCCCGTGGACGAGATGCGCACCACACTGGATAAACTCGCCGAAACAGGGCTGAAGATAGAAAAGATAAACGACAGAACGCTGAAGGTGACAACAGGAAAGAAGATAGCTTCCACAGACGTCACCACACAGCCTTATCCCGGATTCGCCACCGATATGCAGGCGCAGTTCATGGTGCTGATGTGTATGGCGGACGGCGTGTCTGTTGTTACCGAGACCATCTTTGAAAACAGGTTCATGCATGTGGCTGAGCTGAAAAGAATGGGAGCGGATATTAAACTGAAAGATAAATCTGCTATAATAAAAGGCGTGGACAAACTGACGGGAGCTCCCGTTATGGCTTCTGATCTCAGAGCCAGCGCCAGTCTCGTGATAGCGGGGCTTATGGCGGACGGCGTCACTGAGATATCCAGGCTGTATCATCTGGACAGAGGATACGAGGATTTCGTGGAAAAACTGGCCGGAGTGGGCGCTGTGCTCAGACGGGAAAAGGAATAATGAGAAACGATAACTGTATCAATGTGGCTCTGCCCAAAGGCAGGCTGGCGGAAGACACGATAGATCTTTTTCTGAAAAAAGGGATCACAAAAGAGGGTGTTGTGGATTTTAATTCACGCATGCTCACTTTTTATGACGAAGAGAATAATATAAAATTCATGATGGTACGCAACATGGACGTATCCACCTATGTGAAGCACGGCGCAGCGGACATCGGCGTTGTGGGCAAGGACATCCTGCTGGAATCAGCCTGTGATGTCTACGAATATCTGGATCTCGGGTTCGGATACTGCCGCCTGTGCGTGGCAGGGGTGAAAGATTCCGACCTGTCATACCGTCACGATATGGTTGTAGCAACCAAATATCCCACACTCACAAAGAACTTTTTTGCGGGTAAGGGTGTCTTCATAGAGACTATTAAGCTGTACGGTTCTATAGAGCTTTCCCCTATAGTCGGATTGTCCGACTTCATTGTTGATCTGGTATCCACAGGTCAGACTCTGAAAAAGAACGGGCTGGTTGAGGTCGAGACTATGCTCGAATCAACAGCCAGACTCATAGGCAACAAAAGTATGGCTAAAGTTAAATATGCTAGGATCAAGGAAATACTGGATGTAGTGGAGTCAGCATGAGACGTAATTTTTTTTTTATAACCCTCGTATTCCTCTTTTCTCTTAATGCCTTTGCCGCCTCGATAGACTCAGTAGTCATCAAAGGAAACCGCAGAGTACCCACCCAGACACTTCAGAAATATACTGTACACGAAGGACGCGAGTTCAGTCTCGCCGAAGTGGACAAAAGCGTGAAGGATCTTTTCGCCTCCGGTCTGGTAACGGATGTCAAGGTTGACATGCGTGTGGACGACGACAGGCTGGTTCTGGTTTATGACATTAAGGAAAAGCCCTATGTGAACAAGGTTTACTTCAACGGTAACACAGAGGTCAAAACACGTCTTCTGGAAGAAACCATCACTCCTATGTCCGGTCAGCTTCTGGACAGCAAAAAGGTTGAGTCCAACCAGCAGCTTATTCAGGAGAAGTATTCCGAGGAAAAATTCTATTCAGCCAAGATAACAGCGGAAGTTGAAGACAGAGGAAACAACACTGTGGACGTTGTTTACTCCATCAACGAAGGCGCTCAGGCGAAGATATACGACATCAAAATAGAAGGAAACAAGCACTTCAAGGAAAAAGAGATTCTTAAAGAGATGGAAACATCCAGAAAGGGTTTCTGGTCCTTCCTTTCCGGTTCGGGAACTCTGAAAAAAACAGAGCTGAGAACAGATATAGAGCGTATCAGAGCTATGTATCTGAGAGAGGGATACGCCAGGGTCATAGTCGGCGATCCGGATGTAAAGCTCTCTGAAAACAGAAAAAAGATCTATGTTACTATAAAAGTTAACGAAGGTATCAGATACAAGATATCCCAGATAGAGTTCGCCGGATATGAGCACGCCAAGCTGGAAGACCTCCAGAAGTCAGTGGCTCTGAAAACCGGAGACTACTTCAACGTTGAAAAATTTCAGGACGATGTGAAGGCTGTGACATCCGTTTTCACAAAAATAGGTTATGCCTACGCCAACGTCGCCCCCAACACCAGCATGAATGACGAATCTGAGACCATCTCCATTAGATATGATGTGGAAGAGAACCATCTGGTATACATCAACAGGATCAACATCAGAGGAAACACCAAGTCCAGAGACAGAGTGATCAGAAGAGAGTTCGACATAGCAGAGGGCGAGCTTTACAACAGCAAGTTCATAGACGACTCCAGAAGACACCTTGAGTTCACAGACTACTTCGACTCAGTGAGAGTTGCTGAGAAACGTGTAGGCCAGGACAGCATTGATCTGGATGTGGACGTTAACGATAAAATGACTGGTATGTTCAGTATCGCAGCCGGTTACTCTACCATCGACAAGTTCATCGGTACAGTGTCTCTGACACAGAAGAACCTGTTCGGTCTGGGATATGAACTGACTACCAAGGGCGAGTTTTCCAGCTCATCCACTAACTATACCGTCAGTTTTGTAAACCCCTGGCTGTTTGACAAACCCTACAGCTTTGGCGTGGATCTGTTCAACACCAAAAGGGAATATGACGAATACACCAAAAAATCTCAGGGTTTTGCTTTTTCATTCGGTCACCAGATCATCAAGAGAAGGCTCTATGGAACTATCAAATATAAATATGAAGACAACGAACTGACCGATCTTGACGACAACGTAGCGGACATCATCCGCGCGCAGGAAGGAAAATCAAAGATCATCAGTATAACTCCCATGCTGAAATGGTCATCCACCAACCACCCCTATCTGCCTACCAGAGGAAACCAGACCAGCCTTTTCGTGAAAATGGCGGGCGGACCCCTCGGCGGTACATATGATTTCGCGAAGGTCGGAGCGGATACCACTCAGTATGTCACTGTATTCTGGAAGGTCGTTTTCATGGCGCACCTTGAAGCGGGTATGATAAAAATGTTCGATGACAACGACGCGCCCATCGCGGAACGTTACAGAATGGGCGGTATGTACAGCATCAGAGGCTACGAATACGGAGATATCTCTCCTGTGGATGCTGACGGCAACAAATTCGGCGGTACTAAGTACATCCAGAACAACTTCGAGCTGGTTTTCCCGCTGGTCACCAGCGTTCAGCTGATGGGTGTTATGTTCTTCGATCAGGGTCAGTCATATGACGAGGAGGAATCATTCCTCGGCAGAGAGCTCGCCAGATCATACGGAGCCGGCGTGCGCTGGTACAGCCCCATCGGACCGCTCAGATTCGAATATGGTATACCGATCAACCCCGAAGACGGTCTGACAGACCACGGCAGATGGGAATTCTCCATCGGCGGTATGATATAAGCCTATTAACTATGTAATCTCAGGAGGAAGTAGATACATGAAAACCAAACTTTTTTTACTGCTTGTAGTTATGACAGTTTTTTCCGCGACAGCATTTGCCAAGATAGGCGTGCTTGACTTTCAGAAAGTTCTGAAAGAGTCTGCCGGAGGTAAGGATGTTTATTCAAAACTTCAGAGCAAAGCTGACGAATATGATAAAAAACTGACAGGTATGGGCGAAACCATCAAAAAAATGCAGCAGGAATACGCCGCTAAAGAGAGCGTGTATGATGATGCCGCAAAAGATAAAAAGAGAAGCGACATCCAGAAGCAGATCAGGGATTTCAACCAGTCTAAAGAAGACTACGGCAAAGAGCTGAAAAGACTGGAGATGAGATATCTGAAAGGAATTCAGGACGACGTGCTGAAAATATGCGAGTCAATGGGCAAGGAGCTCGATCTTGAGGTCATCCTCGAGGTGAACAACTCCGGCGTTCTTTACATGAGCCCTAAAATAGATATCACAGACAACGTGATTCAGCGCTACAACAACGTATTTAAACAGAAAAAATGAAAGCCTCTGAAATAGCGTCAAAGCTCGGACTCACACTTAAGGGTGCTGATGCTGAGGTTTCTAAAGTCTGTTCATACGAAGATATACAAAAAGGGGCAATTGTGCCCCTTTTTGACAAAAATATCCCGGAAGACGTGTACAGTTCAGAAGCGTCTGTTTTCCTGATGAAGACAGGAGCGGAGCCGGAAAACGGCAGGACTTTCCTGCTGGCGGATGACGCCGAAATGGCTCTGGTGAGCATAATCAATCTTCTCTATCCCGGAAAGACCGCCAAGGCGGGAGCGCATCCTTCCGCGTATGTTTCCGCATCGGCGGAGATAGGCTCCGGTGTCAGCGTCGGCGCTTTCTCGTACATCGGCGAAAACGCCGTGATCGGCAGCGGATGCGTTATTCATAACAATGTCAGCATAGCTGACGGCGTGGTTCTGGGAAATGACTGTGAGATATTTCCGAATGTCAGCGTCTATTCCGGAACAAGAACAGGCGACAGAGTGGTTATCCACTCCGGTTCTGTGATCGGGGCGGATGGTTTCGGATATTACTTCAGAAGAGGCGTCCACGTTAAGATCCCCCACATCGGCGGAGTTTATCTCGGTAACGATGTCGAGATCGGTTCGAATACATGTGTGGACAGAGGAAAATTTTCAGACACAGTTCTGGGCGACGGAACCAAGATAGATAATCAGGTTCAGATAGCGCACAACTGCGTTCTGGGCAGAGGATGCATCATGGCGGGGCAGTCTGCCATAGCCGGAAGCACCACTATGGGCGACTATGTGATAGTGGGCGCCGGAGCCGGAGCCGCCGACCATATAAAAATATGCTCAGAAACCATACTGGCTGCGAAATGCGGTGTGATCTCCGACATAGAAAAACCCGGCATATACGCCGGAGCGCCTCACACAGCCAGAAAATCCTGGATGAGGGAGCAGGTCCTCATAAGAAAACTGCCTGAATTCGCAAAAAGAATCGAAGATATAGAGAGGAAACTTGAAAATGCAGATGGACATTAAGGAAATAATGAAAAAACTCCCCCACAGATATCCTTTTCTGCTGGTGGACAAGATAACAGAGATGGACAGCGAGAGCATCACTGGGATAAAGAACGTGACTATGAACGAACCGTTTTTTCAGGGACATTTTCCGGATTATCCCGTTATGCCCGGCGTTCTAATAATAGAGGCTATGGCTCAGGTGGCTGGTATTCATACCATTTCCACCGCTGAGAACGTGCCTGACAACGTTCTTTTCTTCTTCATGGGCGTGGATGGAGTGAAATTCAGAAAACAGGTCGTTCCCGGCGATCAGCTTGTTATGAAGATCACAGTATTAAAAAAGAAGAGGGATCTGGTAAAAGCAAAAGGAGAAGCCTATGTAGACGGCGTGCTCGCCTGCGAGGGAGAGCTCACCGCAATAATGAGAGGCTCAGAGTAAATATATGATACACAAAGACGCATACATCCACCCGTCCGCGGTCATAGCGGACTCAGCGGAGATCGACAAAGGCGCTTACATAGGTAAGGGCTGCGTTATCGGAGAGAATGTGACAGTGGGATACAACGCTGTCATAGAGTGCCACACCACAGTGGGTGACGGCACCAGAGTGTTTGCCAACGCTCACATCGGCGGAGAGCCTCAGGACTACAGCTTTAAAGGCGAAGACACTAAACTTATCATCGGAAAGAACTGTATGATAAGAGAATTCGCCACTGTACACAGAGCCTCCACGAAAGAGGATGTATGGGAGACCAGAGTGGGCGACAACTGTTTTCTGATGGCTTATTCCCACGTTGCTCACGACTGCAAGCTGGAAAACAACATCACCATGACAACCTTCACTGCCCTCGGCGGACACTGCCGTGTGGGTGCTAACACTGTGATCGGAGGCTTCACCGGAGCTCACCAGTTTGTGCGCATAGGCACAGGCTGTATGATAGGCGGTATGTCAGGGCTTAGAAAAGACGTTCCTCCCTTCTGCATGGTTGCAGGCAACCCGGCGGAGATAGAGGGGCTGAACCTTGTGGGGCTGAAGCGCAGAGGTGTTACTCCCGAAGTGCGCATGGAGCTGAAACGCGCTCTGAAGATATATATGAACCTCACAGTAAAGCTCGCCGATGTCACAGATAAGCTGGCGGAGCTGAAGCAGTTTGACGAAGTAAAAACATTCATAGACTTTATACAGGACAGCAAGAGAAGTTTCCAAAGGAGCTGATCATATGGTTAAAACAGGTATAATCGGACTCGGCAGGATGGGCAGATATCATCTGAACCTGAATGACGAGATGCCCGAATCTGACCTTCAGATGATATGCGATCCCTCTGACGCAGTGCGTGAGGCGGTTGCGAAGAATTTTAAATATGAGTCCACAGCGGATTTTCATAAAATGCTGGACAAGGTGGACGCTATAACCATAGCCGCCCCCACAAAATATCACTACGAAATAGCGAAGGAATGTCTTCAGGCAGGCAAACACCTGCTGGTGGAGAAACCAATCACGGTTAATCTGGAAGAGGCTACTGAGCTTTTCGAAATAGCGGAGAAGAACAATCTGGTTCTGCATATCGGCCACGTCGAGAGATTCAACGGAGCTGTGCAGGAGCTGAAATCCATTACAGAAAACCCCTATCTGGTAGAATCCAGACGTGTGGGACCCTATAACCCCAACTTCAAGAACGACTCCATCGTTCTCGACCTGATGATCCACGATATCGACATCATTCTGAACATGGTGAACCGTGACATCATCGGTGTTTCCGCCACAGGAAGCAGTATCCTGTCCCCCACACCGGATCTCGCCAACGCCGCTATCCACTTCGATGGAGGCTGCGTAGCTAATATTCTGGTGAGCAGGGTCACACAGAAAAAAGACAGAACAATGGGAATCTCTCAGGAAGGAGCCTACATCTACCTCGACTATACCACTCAGGATATCAACATCTACAGAGAGGCGAAAGAGGGCAAGGTTTTCGGCGACAGAGAGATGAAGTACAAGAATGAGTATATATACGAAAAACTGTTCGTATATAAAGACAATCCTCTTAAGATGGAGATAAAGCACTTCCTCGAGTGTGTTGCCGGAAAACAGGAACGTAAAGTGACTGTGGCTCACGAGCTGAGGTCTCTGAAAGTTGCTCTTAAGATAGACGAACTTCTGAAACAGAAATGCGACAACAGGCTTGAGGTTACAATTTGAGAACTGGGCTCATAGCAGGATACGGCGTTCTGCCGAAGATCGCTTATGATAATCTGCTGTCCAAAGGGCACGATGTTTTTGTCGTGGCTCTCAGCGAAGAGGTGACGGAGAGCTTCTCTGATGTTCCGCAGTCGGATATCATCAGGATAAGCGTCACTCAGACAGGCAAAATTATCAAAACGCTTAAAAATAATAATGTTAAAAAGGTCTTGTTCGCCGGAAAGGTGAACAAGACCATTATTTTTTCCAGCCTGAAGTTCGACCTGACAGCGGTCAAGCTGCTGGCATCTTTAAGAAACCGCAAAGACGACACCGTGATGGACGCCGTGTGCGGTCTGATGATCTCAGAAGGATTCGAGATCATGCCCCAGACCGAGGCTCTGGACTGTCTCTATCTGCCGAAGGGCGTGTACTCCAGAAAAAAACCGACCAGAGAACAGCTGGAGGACGTTGAGTTCGGGCTGATGACGGCGAAGGAACTGGGCAGACTGGATATAGGTCAGACAGTTGTCGTTAAGGACAAGGCGGTGATGGCACTGGAAGCCATAGAGGGCACTGATAAAGCCGTTATCAGGGGATGTCAGCTCGCCAAGTCCGGCGCCGTTATCGTCAAATGCGCAAAACCGTCACAGGATCTCAGGTATGATATTCCTACTGTCGGTGTTGACACATTAAAAAATATAGCGGATAATAAAGGTGGTCTTTTAGCCGTAGAGGCAGACAAAACCTTTGTGGTGGACAGAGAGGCTTGCGTAAACTACGCTGACAAGAACAATATTATTTTTATGGCGATATAACTATGAAAGCAGAGTACATCAATCCGTTCATAACGGCAACGAGTGAAGTCTTCCGAACAATGCTCAGTATAGACCCTGTCCGCGGACAGCTCTATGTGAAATCGAGCGAAAAACTCCCTTACGACATATCAGGCATCATCGGCATGGCCGGCGAGGCATCCGGTTTCGTTATCATCAGCATGACAGAGACACTGGCTCTGAGAGTTGTGGAGAAATTCATAGGGGAGAAGAAGGACAAGATAGACGATGACGTGATGGACGCGGTAGGTGAGATACTGAACATGATCGCCGGAGGAGCCAAACAGGTTTTCTCCCGCACCGGCACACGGTTTAAAATATCCATACCCAACGTTGTCTCCGGCAAGGATCACGTTGTCGGCAAACAGAAAAATGTAAAATGCCTCGGAATGACCTTTAAGGTTGATGACGAGGTCTTCGTTATAGAGGTCGCCCTGAAAGAGGGAGCCTGATATCCATGGAAAGTCTTTCCGCCTTTTATATATTCTGCATAGGCGCCTGTCTGGGCAGCTTTATGAACGTGCTGACGTGCAGACTGCCGAGAGGCTGTTCCATCGTCACACCGCCTTCATCCTGTCCGTCCTGCCGTGTCAGGATACGTCAGTTCGATAACATACCCATAATCAGCTGGTTCATACTGAAAGGCAGATGCAGAAACTGCGGTGCCAGAATTTCAATCATGTATCCCATAGCGGAGATACTGACAGGGCTGCTTTTTCTGGCGGCATATCTGAAGCTCGGCATGACATCCCAGATGTATCTTGCTTTCTCCATAATATTTTTCGGTCTTGCGGCGGCGTTTGCGGATCTCATGACCGCTCTGGACACAGAGAATTTTGAGTGCGGGATAATACCGGACGGCATAGTTTATACCGGGCTCGGCGTGGGTGTCGTGCTGTCATATTTTGCCAATGATTCCATAATGTTTCCCGTTTACGGCGCTGTCACAGGTTTTCTGGGGCTGTTCGTTCCATCATATCTCTTTAAGCTCATCAGAAAAAAAGAAGGTATGGGCGGCGGAGATATCAAGCTGACAGCCATGTTCGGAGCCATGCTGGGTGCTAAGTCGGTCTTTTTTATCATATTCGGCTCGGCTTTTTTCGGCGCTGTTATCGGCATTGCGGCACAGATTATTCTTAAGAAAAAAAACATGATGATACCTTTCGGTCCTTTCATTACTTTGGCATCAATCATTTATCTGTTTTACGGAAAAACTCTGGACGCTCTGCTGTTCGGAATTTAACCGGAAAACCCCAACAGCCTATTGAACATTGAGGCAATATCATATATAACTAACGCTGTTGCGCATTTGCCGGACGGCGGCGCAGATAACCGGAGGAGACGTGTTAAAGCCTGAAGAGCAGTTAGAACAGATCAAAAGAGGAACAGAGGAGATAATCAGCGAAGAGGATCTTCTCAAAAAGCTACAGAAAGCATATGACGAGGGAAAACCCCTTAGAATAAAAGCGGGGTTCGACCCCACCGCTCCCGACCTGCACCTGGGTCACACGGTTCTCATTCAGAAACTCAAACATTTTCAGGATCTGGGGCATCAGGTAATATTCCTGATAGGTGATTTCACCGGAATGATAGGTGACCCCACAGGAAAGAGCGAAACCAGAAAAGCCCTGACCAAAGAGCAGGTTCTGGCAAATGCGGAGACATATAAAGAGCAGGTTTTCAAGATACTTGATCCCGCCAGAACAGAAGTGGCCTTCAACAGCACATGGATGGAGGCGATGAACTCTCAGGACATGATACGTCTGGCATCTCAGTATACTGTCGCCAGAATGCTGGAGCGGGACGATTTTTCTAAAAGATACGCTAACAACAAACCCATAAGCATACACGAGTTCCTGTATCCGCTGGTGCAGGGATATGACTCCGTGGCGCTGAAAAGCGACGTGGAGCTGGGCGGAACAGATCAGAAGTTCAACCTGCTGGTGGGCAGAGACCTGCAAAGGTCTCACGGACAGGCGCCTCAGGTTGCCCTCACCATGCCTATTCTGGAAGGTCTGGACGGCGTGAACAAAATGTCCAAGTCTCTGAATAACTATATAGGTATAGCCGAATCTCCATCAGATATGTTCGGAAAGATGATGTCCATTTCGGACGATCTGATGTTCCGCTACTATCTGCTGCTCTCTGATAAGTCACTGAGCGAGATAGATATTCTGAAAAAAGCCGTGAAAGACGGCAGCAAACACCCCATGGAAGCCAAGAAAGAGCTGGCTGTTGAGATCATCACACGTTTTCACAGCGCTCAGGAAGCTCAGGAGGCGAGGGACGGATTCGAAAAGGTTTTTTCTCAGAGAGAAAATCCCGAAGATATGCCCGAATATAAAATGGGTGCCGAAGACAAGATAATAGACGCTGTGGACGCTCTGAAACTGGCCCCCAGCAAGAGCGAAGCAAGAAGAACCGCAAAAGCCGGCGGTGTGTCCATAAACGGTGAAAAGACCGATGACATAGATATAACACTGCCGAAAGGCGAATATGTTCTGAAAGTCGGCAAACGCAGATTTGCCAAACTCATAGTAAGCTAGGAGGATACCCGTGTCTATTGTAAGACCGTTCAACGGAGTAAGATATAATCTGGAAGAGGTTCTCTTAAAAAGAGTTGTCGCTCCGCCTTATGACGTGATTTCCCCGGAAATGAAACAGGCTCTGAAAGATAAAAGTGAATACAATGTCGTGACTCTCGATCTTCCGGACGGAGAGGACGAAAAATATAACAACGCCGCAAAGCTCTATCAGGAATATCTGGATAAGAAAGTTCTGATAAAAGATCAGAAACCCGGATTCTATGTTTATGAGCAGGTATACGAATACTGCGGTAAGGAATATGTCCGCACAGGTTTTATCGGGCTTTTAAAGATAGAAGAGCTGGGAAAAGGCTCTGTATATCCCCATGAAAAAACACTGTCCGGTCCCAAGAAAGACAGGTTCGAGCTGATGAAAGCGTGCAAGACGAACTTCAGCCAGATATTCGGTCTCTATATGGATAAAGAGAACAGGATGAACCTTGTTTTCAATGACGCTAAAAAGAATATGCCCACAGCGTCCGCTCTGGATGACGAAGGCGTTAAAAACACCATCTGGTCTGTGAGCGATGACAACACCGTCCGCATGATAGAAGAATTCATGAAGGACAAGGCGATATACATCGCTGACGGTCACCACAGATATGAAACAGCTCTGAACTACCGTGACTATGCCAGAGAGCTGAACAAAGACGTGGAAAAAGAGGAAAAACCCTATGACTACGTTATGATGATGTTCGTCAACTTTTATGACGAAGGACTCAAGATCTTCCCCACCCACAGGGTTCTCGAGGTTGAGGAAGGATTCGATTTCAAAGGATTCGCAGACAAGCTCGCTTTTGATTTCGTCATAGAAACTCTCGACTGCGCTGAGGCCGCCGACAGATATGTTAACGATCCCGCTTCCGGACGTGCCATGGCTATATATTTCGGCAACACCTACTACGGAATCAAGGCGAAAGATGATGTTATCGAGAAACTGAACCCCGTGTACCGCAAGGTGGACACATATCTTCTTCAGGAAGGTATAATGAAGAAATTCCTCGGCGTGTCAGACGACCGCCTGCTGAAAAAAGAGGGCGTCTATTTCGTGCAGACACTTGCCCAGATAGAAAAGCTGGCTGAGGGCAAAAAAGCCGTGGGATTCATTCTGAAAGGAGTGGATATCGATATTGTCAGAGAGATATCAGAGAGCGGTCAGGTAATGCCGCAGAAATCCACATATTTCTATCCTAAACTTCAGACAGGTCTTGTGATCTATCAGTTCTGATAAAATTTCTTAAACAGTTATCAGGGGGCATATCATTATGCCCCCTTTGTTTTTTCTGTAATTAGTATAATAATTAATTATGTACGTTAATTAATGTATTAACTTTATTATTGCCAAAATTGAACCATTATAATAATGTTATAAAGTTTTAATGGAGGAAGTATGAAGAAGATATTATCATTTTCATTATTATTTATGTTTTCCGCCCTGTCAGCCTTCGCAGGACACGTTGATACCTATGGTATCGGGTCGAAGGCCACAGCGATGGGCGGTGCTGTTGTTGCAGGGATTGATGATCCCTATGCTGTGTACTATAACCCTGCGGCGATGGTTAACATCAAGAGACCCACTCTGTCTCTGGGAACTCACATCGTTGATCCCTCGCTGACTATCAAGGAATATAATGTGGAGACATCCGGTCTCCTTGCCGATCCTTCTTTCGAAGCGGAAGATATCCAGGACAGGTCACCCCTGCTGGTGGTTCCTCACTTCGGCTATGTGCATCCTATCAATGACAAAGTAACATTCGGTATGGCTTTCTATGTTCCCTACGGACTGGATCTGAGATGGGACGATAACGGCGCCACAAACCCCGCCGCATATAACACTTTCCACTCATGGTACAAGAGAGAGGTTCTTACCCCTTCCGTATCATATAAGTTCAGCGATAAGTTTTCTCTCGGCGCGGGAGTTTCTCTGGGCAAGGCTCAGGCAGGCAACGAGAGGATAAGATATGTCCCCGCTAAGCTGAAGAGCTCCGCCGCCTGGACAGCCGTTCTCAGCGCGCTTCGCCCCGGCGACCCCACCAACGCCGCTACCGCTGCGGGTCTGGCGGCGAAATATACCGCTCTGGGTGACGCTACTTTCGATATGAGCTATGAGGACGACTTCAACATCTCCTATAACTTCGGAGCCCTGTATAAGTTCAACGACAAATGGAGCGCGGGTATAACATACCGCAGTTTTTCCCACGTTGATCTGGAGGGAACAGCGAAAGTGACTCCTGAACAGCCTCTGTGGGGCAACGATGATCTGGACTCCAACACGTCAGTGGACACACCCGACTCAGTGCAGTTTGGCGTGCAGTACAAGATAACGCCGAAACTCAGCATAGAGGCGGATATTGTCAGAACATTCTGGAGCAACATCGACTCATACACTGTTGAATTTGAGGATGATCTGCTCAATGTCGCAGGCGCTTCTGAAGAGATATATCAGAGACACTGGAAGGACACATGGCAGTACAAGCTGGGTCTGGAATACAAGCTCAACGACACTGTAGACCTGAGAGCCGGATACTACTATGATGAATCCACAGTGCCTGAGGACACATTCGATGTTCTGTGGCCCGACTCTGACAAGCACGTCTTCTCTGTGGGTGCCGGTCTGCATTTCGGAAATGTGACAGTGGATACTGTGGTTCAGTACATCTATATCGAGCAGGTCACAATAGATCTGGGCGCTTCAGAAAACCTGAACGACAGCTATATCAGAGAGATGCTCGGATACAGCATTCACGACGCTGAGGTTGAGGCAGTGGCTGAGGGTCACATCTGGAGCTTCGGTGTTACGGTTTCCTATAAATTCTGATAAAACTCAAGGGCGCTCAAATGGGCGCCCTTTTTGATTTCCTCTTTTCAAGATTTTCAAATTTTAGTATCATCCCAGTAACATGTATGCCGGAGATATGATCCTATGATATCCAGACGGGGCTTTTTGAAACTTTCTGTATTTTCACTCTTCGCTTTGTCAGCGGGTCTGCCCTCTGCCTCTGCCGGTGAGACGCATGTTCCCCGTGCTGATAAAAGCGTTTTTCTGAATAAAGAATATTTTAAAAAGATAAAAGAGTTCGACAAACCTTTCGCCGATGATATGCATGCGGAGAAATGGGAGTATGGCTACATCCGTTCCTGCGTAAAAAAGCTTTACGGTGTTCTGTCCGTTGCCGGATACGGCAATTTTAACATAATCAGCTTCGACGACGCTCTGCGTCTGATGAGAAAAAACCCGAATCTTGTGCCTTTCACAGCGAAAGAGAAAGCGTATCTTGATATGCTTTTCCACCGTGACGCAGCCAGATACGGGTTTTACGGAGAAAAAGTCTTTTCCAGACTGACAGATACCATCAGAAAGAACGACGTGGTGAAGATGCCCGGAACAGGGCACTATCTGTATAAGGCTCAGGCGGTGGCTGTCTATGACAAGATCACCAGCGATATGAGTACGCTGGTTCTGACATCCGGAGTCAGAGGTGTTGTGAAACAGCTTTTTCTGTTCATGAACAAAGCCGTTCAGACAGAGGGCAATCTGTCCATGGCATCCCGTTCACTCGCCCCTGCCGGATATTCCTATCACGGCGTGGGAGATTTCGATGTGGGCATAAGGGGCTGGGGCGCAGATAATTTCACGGATAAGTTCGCCACCACAGACGAATACGTTAAACTGATAGATTCCGGGTATATGCGCATCAGATATGATAAAAAAAATCCATTCGGAGTGCGTTTCGAGCCGTGGCATGTTAAAGTTGTTTAAGGCGGTGCCGGGCTATGTTGCTGAAGAGTAAACTGGAAAAAATTATTCTGTCCTTCATTCAGAGGATAGTGATATCGTATACATATTTTCTGCGCAACGAACTTAGAAACCACGCTGCGGCGGCGGCTTACTATCTTCTTTTGTCCCTGATACCGCTGGTGCTGTTTTTCTTCTACATCTTTGATACGTTTCTGGCAAAATATCCAAACTTCTCCGACGAGCTCTTCTATCTGCTGTCCACTATATCAGATACACTGTCGCCTCAGATGTTCAGCGAGCTGGGCATATCCAAACAGGTTGGCGGCGCTATAGGTATAGTGGGGCTTCTGAACCTGGTGTGGAGCAGCCGTCTTGTTCTGCTGGCTCTCCAGCGGGCTTTTTTTGTGATATTTCCGGCGGAGCAGAAGCGCAATTTTTTTCTGGAGAACGGGGTGGCTTTTATCATTCTGCCTCTTGTTTTCACCATCGTTCTGGCGCTGTCCATGTTCAGCGGAGCGAAGGGATTCATCATGGAATACATCGAATTTTACGGTATAGCCGGACCAGTGGTGATCAAGGCGCTCGATACGGTGTCCGTGGCAGTATCGGGATTCATCGGTTTTGTGATCGTTTTTTTGTCATATAAATATCTGCCGGTGAAAAAACCGGACGCTAAGAGCGCCATGAGCGGAACTTTGCTGTTTCTCGTTCTTTATACGCTTATAAAATTCGCCGCCTTCAAACTGTTTCATATGTTCAGCATCAATACGGCATACGGCATCATAGGATCCATCATAGTCATACTGATGTGGGCGTATTTCGTTTTTATGATATTTTTGTTCTGTGCCCAGTTTGTATTCGTCTGCTACCGGGCTGATATTCTGATATTGAACATGCTGTTCAGCTCAGAAAAACCATCCGAGCTGTTCATGCGGATGAACAGACACCTGCTGATGAAATATACCCACAGACTGAAAGAGGGCGACACGCTGTTCAATCAGGGTGACGAGTCGTATGACATATACTATCTTCAGGAAGGCAGGCTTAACCTTATTATAGAAGGACGTCAGGTCGGGCATATCCACGAGGGCGAGATATTCGGCGAGATGGCGCATATCACAGGCGAGACAAGAAGCGCCACGATATCAGCCGCGGAGGACAGCCGTGTGCTGAAACTTTCTCCGAAAAAATTCGATGAGATACTGAAGGACAACAGCATTCTTTCCAGAAGAATAATCACAACCTTATGCTCCAGACTCAGAAAGACAGACATGAGTCTCAAAGCCTCTGAATCTGACGAATAATCTTTGCAATAATTGAAAAACTGATTGACATAGGTAGGGCTTTCACCTATAAACTGTAGTTCACCCTAATAACGTCCTAGAGGTGCGTTTAAACATGTTCGGAATTTTGAATGACAAGCTGAACGGCGTATTTAAGAAGATCAGAAAACAGGTGCGCCTTAACGAAGATAACGTAAACGAAGCCCTCAAACTGGTGCGCATGGCGCTTCTTGAGGCTGACGTAAACTATAAAGTCGTAAAGACATTCATCGCCAACGTGTCCGAAAAGGCAATGGGCGAAGAGGTTATGAAGAGCCTCACCCCGGATCAGGTTTTTATCAAGATAGTCAATGACGAACTGGTGAACATTCTGGGCGGAAAAGACTATGACGAGGCCAAGATTAGGCTGAACTCACAGCCCCCCACCGTTATTATGATGGCGGGATTACAGGGTTCCGGAAAGACAACCAGCGCCGGAAAACTGGCAAATTTCTTTATGAAGCAGAAACGTTCCGTTCTGCTCGTTGCCGGAGACATATACCGTCCGGCGGCTATAGACCAGCTGGAAACACTGGGTAAACAGCTCAACTGTGATGTTTACTCCGATAAAAAGTCAAAAGACGCTGTAAAGATAGCAAAAGACGCTCTGGCTTACGCTAAAAAAACAGCGAAAGATATAATGATACTCGACACTGCCGGACGTCTGCACATAGACGAAGAGCTGATGAACGAGATCGTGGCTACCAAAGAGGCCGTCAACCCTGACGAAGTTCTGTTCGTGGCGGATGCCATGACAGGTCAGGACGCGGTGAACGTGGCGAAGATTTTCAACGAAAAACTCGGCGCCACAGGTATCATCCTTACAAAAATGGATGGTGACGCCAGAGGCGGCGCCGCTCTTTCTATCAAGGAAGTGACAGGCAAACCGCTGAAATTTATCGGTACGGGCGAGAAGATGAACGAGTTCGAGCAGTTCTACCCCGACCGTATGGCTTCCAGAATTCTGGGCATGGGCGATATCGTAACCCTCGTAGAACGTGCTCAGGAGTCCATCGAAGGCGGCGACGCCGAAGAGATGGCGGAGAAGATGGCGAAGCATGGTCTTGATTTCGAGGACATGCTGAAACAGTTTAAAATGATCAAAAAAATGGGTTCTATGGAGAGTATTCTCCGGATGATCCCCGGTCTCGGCAATGTCTCCATGGGAGAACTTGACGACAAGGCCATTAAAAGGGTAGAGGCAATCATATTCTCCATGACAATGAAGGAGAGAAAGAACGCCAAGATCCTCAATGCCTCAAGACGCAAGAGGATAGCAAAAGGAAGCGGTACTACTGTTGCTGACGTCAACAGGCTTGTGAATCAGCTCACTCAGATGAACAAAATGATGAAGCAGATGAAAAACAAGCTCGGCGGATCGAACAAACTGAATCCTGCGATGATGAGAGACTTTCTCAAAATGAGATAAAAGTATATATAAACTAATAATTTAGCGAGGTACATTCAGTGGCTACCAGAATTAGACTTGTAAGACTTGGACGTAAAAAAAGACCCTTCTACAGAATAGTGGTCTGTGACAGCAGAGAGAGACGCAACGGTAACTTTATCGAGATTCTCGGATACTACAACCCCATGCCTGAGGTTGCCGAAGTTAAGATCGATGAGGTAAAGGCTCTCGACTGGCTTAAAAAAGGCGCTCAGCCCTCTGACACAGTAAGAAGCCTGCTCTCTAAAAACGGCGTAATAGCAAAATTCGCCGAAGCGTAAGCCTGGCGTCACAAACGGGGTGAACCATGAAAGAGCTTGTTGAGTTTATCGTTAAGTCGCTGGTGGATAAGCCGGACGCTGTGAGCATCACAGAGGTTGAGGGTGAAAAAGCCTCAATTCTGGAGCTCAGAGTAGATCAGGCCGACCTCGGCAAAGTGATCGGCAAGCAGGGACGCACAGCGAAGGCTATCAGAACTATTCTGAATGCCTCAGGTGTGAAAAGCGGCAAAAAAACAGTTCTGGAAATTCTGGACTGATCCGCATAATAAAAATGAAATATAAAAAGGGCGCAGTGAAGAAGCGTCCTTTTACGCATGGTTCATGAAGTTTATAAAGATAGGCAAACTTGTTAACACACACGGGCTGGACGGTAACCTGATGATGCAGGTAACTACCGAGAGTCCGGAGATTCTCGATGATATGCGCTATATGATGCTGTCGAAAGACGGCAATGTGAAAGCGTCTCTCGAGATAGAATATATGAATCCTTACAAGGGAATGCTCCTGATAGGGTTCAAAGGGATAGGCGATGTTGATGCCGCCCTGAAGTATAAGGGAATGGACGTAGTCGTTCCCGAGGACATGCTTCCCGATCTCGATGACGGTATCTACTGGCACGAGCTGGAGGGATGTCAGGTGTTTGACACAGAAGGTAATCTGGTCGGGACCCTGATCGACTATATGGAAGCCGGCGCTGCCGAAGTTTTCCGTATCAAAGGCGAGAAGGAGACCTGGCTGATTTCCAATAATAAGAATCATGTTACAGAGATAAATGTGACTGAGAAAAAGCTGATAGTGGCAAGAGAGGGACTGATTAGTGAAAACGTTTAATATCCTTACGATATTTCCCGATATGTTTTCAGTGCCTTTCTCGCTGGGCGTTTTGTCTAAGGCTGTGGAATCCGGTTTTTTTGCCATTAACCCCGTTGATATAAGGAGCTACACCACAGACAAACACCGCATCACGGATGACTATCAGTATGGCGGCGGACAGGGACTTGTTATGAAGCCGGAACCTATCGTAAACGCTGTCAGAGACATCAAACAAAAAGAGGGCGATACCCACGTTGTGCTCATGGACCCCAGGGGTAAGAAATTTACCCAGAAGGACGCCGAAAGGCTCTCTGAGTATGATAGCCTCACATTCATCTGCGGCCGGTACGAAGGCGTTGATGAACGGGTTGTCGATCTTGTTGTTGATGAGTCGCTCTCACTGGGCGATTTTGTGCTGACAGGAGGCGAGTTTGCCTCAATGGTTATGATCGATTCCATCGCAAGGCTTCTGCCGGGTGTTTTAGGTGATGAAAACTCACATGTAGATGACTCTCACTCATCGGGCATGCTCGAGTTCCCGCATTACACGAGACCCTATGAATATGAAGGACTGAAGGTTCCGGACATTCTTCTATCCGGACACCACGCGGAGATCGAAAAGTGGAGGCGTAAGCTGTCGCTGGAGATCACTGCGAAAAACAGACCCGACATGCTGAAGGACATGGAATTGTCCGAGGACGATAAAAAAGTTCTTGACATCTGCGTCCCGAAAAAGAAAATATACGTCGCTCTGCTCCACTATCCCATGAAGGACAAGGAGAAGGTGAACGTGGCGACCTCCATTACAAATATGGATCTCCACGACATCTCCAGAAGCTGCACCACATATGACGTACGCAAATACTTCGTGGTGACGCCTCTTAAGGCTCAGCGTGACATAGCGTCACGGGTTATCGAGCACTGGCTGAAGGGATACGGAGCCACTTATAACGTCAACAGGAAGCAGGCCTTTGAGAACACTGTTCTCTCTGAAGGGCTTCTGGACGTGATAGCCGAGATCGAAAAGCTCGAAGGCGAGCGTCCGGTGGTTATCGCTACAACGGCGAGAGACTCACGGGCGAACATCGGGTTTGAGGAAACGGCGAGGCTCTCGGAGGACAAACCATGCCTTATCATTTTTGGTACTGGCTGGGGGTTCACCGAGGATGTTTTTAAAATGTCGGACAGAGTGCTTAAACCGATAAAAGGGGCTGGCAGATTCAACCATCTCTCGGTCAGAAGCGCTGTGGCCATTATATTAGACAGGATACATAGTTTTTAGGAGGCTCATCCATGAAAAATAAACTGATCGCTTCTGTAGAGGCGATGTACAAAACAGAGAAAGAAATTCCTGCTTTCCGCTCAGGCGATACAGTCAGAGTTTATTTCCGCATCGTGGAAGGAAACAAAGAGCGTATTCAGGCATATGAGGGTCTTGTACTCAAGATTCACAGAAACAGCACCAACTCTACCTTCACCGTCAGAAAGATGGTCGGCGACATAGGCGTGGAAAGAACATTCCCCTATATGTCACCCAGAATCGACAAAATCGAACTGATCAGACAGGGTAAAGTACGTCAGGCTAGACTCTTCTACATGAGAGACCTGAGAGGCAAGGCTGCCAGAATTAAAGAAAGAAGGAAAGGTCTTTAATCCATAAATTGCTTGACATATCAATGCATATTTAATAGATTACAAGGCTCACATATTTGACGAGGTTTATAATGAAAAGCTATTGGGCAAAACCCGACGAAATAGAAAAGAAATGGTATGTGCTTGACGCTAAAGGTCAGGTTCTCGGACGCATAGCTACACAGATAGCTATGACACTGATGGGAAAAACAAAACCCACATATACACCCTCCATCGACACAGGCGACTTCGTTGTTGTTGTCAACGCTGACAAATTCATCGTTACAGGCGCTAAGATGGATGACAAAATGTACTACAGACACTCAGGTCACCTCGGCGGTCTTAAAGAGAGAACTCTGAAAGAAATGCTGGATAAAAAACCTGAAGATGTTATCAGACTGGCAGTTAAGAACATGCTCCCCAAAACAAGAATGGGCAGAGCTATGCTCACTAAACTGAAGATCTATACAGGCTCAGAGCACCCCCATGCTGCTCAGAACCCCGAAACTTTCGTGCTGAAGTAAGGAGATATTGATGGCTGACTATACATACGGAACAGGCAGAAGAAAAACATCCTGTGCCAGAGTTTTCATCAAACCCGGCAAAGGCAACATCACAATAAACGGAAAAGAAGCCGCTGCTTATTTTGAGAGACCTACTCTCACTATGATCAGCCTTCAGCCTCTGGTTACTGTTAACGCCGAGGGCAAATTCGACCTCTACATCACAGTAAAAGGCGGCGGGAAATCAGGTCAGGCCGGCGCTGTGCGCCACGGTCTCGCAAGAGCTCTGTGTGAGTTCGACGCGACTAACCGTCCCGCTCTGAAGAAGGAAGGTTTCCTTACCAGAGATTCAAGAGCTGTTGAGCGTAAGAAACCTGGTAAACCTAAAGCCAGAAAGTCTTCTCAGTTCTCAAAACGTTAATCAATACGGACTATATACAAAAAAGGTCTCTTCGGAGACCTTTTTTTATTTCAGGTGATTTATGTCGATTCATCATTTAATTTTTAATGCCGGCTTCAGCTATCTTTTATGGATTCTTCCCGGAATAATTGCGGCTTTTGTGGCGCATTCCAAACACAGAAGCGCTCTGGGCTGGTCTTTTCTATGCGTAATATTTCCTTTTGCTCTGATCATACTTCTGCTGATGGGTGATAAGTGCTGCGACAGACCGGAAGAATCAATATACGCGCCCTGTCCTTACTGCAAAGAACCGATAAGAAAGGATGCTGTGCTGTGCAGATTCTGCCGGATGACGATACAGAGACCCTAAAAGGTAAGAATCCTGTTGCTCGCCATAGTCAGCTCCGCCAGCTCGTTCATGGTGCTTTTCACGTCTGGACTGAAATAGGGCTGGTTTTTGTGTATGCCGCATCTGGCCATGCACGTTCCGCATACTTTTAGTTTTATTCCTTTTTCCATCAGTCCTTTCAGCATCTGCACCAGATCGGCGTCATAGCTGTCCGGCTTTGCTGTGCAGTCTCTGGCTAGATCTACGGAATCATTCATCAGAAAAACGGTGACGTCGCATCCTTTTTGGTTTAGAGTATCGGCGAGCCTTAGCCCGTTCCATGTTTTGTCGGTGCCGTCATACGGGTGTGAGTTAAAAATTATCAGGGTTTTCATTTTGCCTCCTAAGCTAATTAGCTAATTAGCTAATTGTAAATACATGATGCTGTAAATGCAAGGAGTATTATGCTTACAGAAGATGAAAAGGTAAAGATTTTTAAGGCGCTTGGCAATGGAACAAGGCTGGCTATTTTGATGAATATGCTAAGAAAGCCTTACGTATGCAGTGTTAACGAAGGTTCGGAATTAATGGACATTTTAGGTCAGGCTGCATGTGTGGGTTCAATAGCAAGGGAGTTTAATTTTACTGCACCCACTATTTCGCGGCATTTGAAAGAGTTGCGTGAAGCAGGTCTTATTATCATGTATAAGGAAGGCAACAGAATATTTGTCGTTCCCAATAACGATGTAATTAGGGAAATAGTGGAGTTTACATCCGGGCTGATACCACGCTGACGATATACAGATAATCGCTCTCTGTCAAACAGACAGGTTTTTTGAATACTATCCTGTTTTCGTCTCGGCGGTATCTGATTCCGTTAAATTTATTTCTCAGCATATCCTCGGCTTTTTCCACCTCAAACATGCTTGATTCATCTATGGTCAGCAGTCTGGACGCTTTGCATGATTCATCGTGAAATTCTACATTCAGCGATGCCACAGTGTGGTGGACAAAATCCTTTCCAAATCCGAAATCACGCAGAATAGACACAGTGCCGGTCTCCTTCAGCGCCCTGTATCCCGGGCGATCATCCGGTATGTCGTCTGAGTTGGTGCCGTCCAGAATAACGTCAGACTCAGACAGTTCTTTTATTTTATTCAGAATAGCTTTTTTACAGTGATAGCATCTGGCGTTTTTGTCGGTGAAGAATTCTTCGGGCATATCCGCCTGAAAGACAACATGCCTGACACCCAGTTTTTCGCATATGGCAGCGGCGTTCTCTATTTCATAGCGGAAGATGTGGCTGTTGGCGCAGGTGTAGGCTGTAACGTTTTCCGGTCCTAAGAACTCTGCGGCGAGCATCAGAACGCATGTGCTGTCTGCCCCTCCGCTGAAGGCGACTGAGGCTGTTTTAAACCCGCTAAAAAACTTCCGCAATGTAGCCACCGCCGACAACTATATCGTTATTATAGACACAGGCGACCTGTCCGGGCGTGGGGGCGAATTCCGGATTGTCGAAAAGTATGGTGGCAGTGTCTGACGGCTGTATCTCCACCATGCAGTCCACCGGAGCCATACGGTAGCGTATTTTGACCTGAGCTCTGAAAATTCTGTCGTGGTCGCCGGGAAATTCGCAGAATTGCAGCTTGACTCCTCTGCCTGTTACATTCTCTTTGTCGGAAAGAAGAATATCGCCTGATTTCGCATCGATATGCTTTACGAAGAGCGGTTCGTGATAGCCGATCTCCAGTCCCTTGCGCTGTCCCACTGTATAATAGATGATGCCTTTGTGTTCTTTTATCCTTTTGCCGTTCAGGATGAACCAGCCTTTTTTGATATTTTCCGGCGAAAGGCGTTGCTCCAGAAAATCCCTGTAGTCGCCGTCCATCAGAAAACAGATGTCCTGACTCTCCTTCTTCTCAGCCACAGACAGCCCCAGCTCCGCCGCCTTCGCTTTTACTGTTTCCTTGTCCAGTCCGCCCAGCGGAAATTCGATCACCTCAACCTGAAAGGACTTTAACAGGCTCAGATAGTATGACTGGTCTTTCTTGGCGTCCAGTCCCTTTGAGGCGTGCCAGTTGCCGTTATACATGACTTTATTGGCGTAGTGTCCGGTGACGATTTTTTCGCACTGGGATGTTTTCATCTCACGGAAAAGATAGTTGAACTTGGCGTGTCTGTTGCAGTGACAGCAGGGGTTGGGTGTTCTGCCCATTTTATATGTGCGCACGAAGTATGAGATGACGTCCTCGTGAAAAAACTTTGTATAGTCGGCATAATACCAGTTGATGCCCAGTTCCTTTGCCGCTTTTTCACCGTCGGCTATGGCCTGTTCCTGTTCATCGAAGAATTTAATGGTAACGCCGGTGACGTCGTATCCCTGTTCCTTCATCATATGGGCGCAGAGCGTGCTGTCCACACCTCCGCTCATGGCAATCAATACTTTTGTTTTCAATGCTGTCTCCGTGTGATAAACATGCAGATAACATAAACTGATGCGGTCATATTTTCAACAGTGTTTTCGGCGGCAAATAAAATGCCGTTTAGCAGGGCTGGGTTTTGCGCCATAGCCGTATTGTTATTTGACACGGCGCATTTTTACGGTATATTAATGAATCTGAGGAGATTTATTTATGATTAGAGCTGTATTCTTTGATTTTGGCGGTGTTATAGCGGAAGAGGGCTGGGTGAACGGTTTAACTGATATAGCCCATCATCACGGATTTTACCCGCCCATGTTTTTTGACGACGCCTGCGATGTGCTCTGGAGCACTGGATATATGTACGGCAGAGCTGACGAGAACACTTTCTGGGAGAAGCTGGGCGAGAGATATGATTTTCGCATGACCGTAGACGAGATGCGCAGCGCTATATTTAAAAAATTTGTTATCAGACAGGATGTTCTGGACGTGATAAAGAGGATCAGGGAGGCTGGATACCGGACGGCTATCCTCAGCGACCAGGTGAACTGGCTGGATGAATTCAACGATAGATACGGTTTTTTTGACCTGTTCGACAAGGTGTTCAACTCTTACCATCTGGGTATAGGCAAAAAGGATGAAAGAGTTTTTCCCATGGTGTGCGATGAAATGGGAGTGGATATAGAGGACGCGCTTTTTGTGGATGACAACGAAGGACACATAGACAGGGCGAAGAACTGCGGTATGCAGGTGTTGTTGTTCGGCGACCCTGCGGAAGATATTAAAAAACTGGAAAAAATACTGAATATATAAGGAGCGGCGAATGAAACAGATACTGGATAAAAGCACAACGGCTCTGGTGGTTATCGACATTCAGGATAAGCTGGTTAAGGCGATGGATGAAGATGTGCTGAAAAAGATTACAGAGAATAATCTGCGTCTGATAAAAGGCGCTAACGTGATGGGGCTGAAAACACTCTTTACCCAGCAGTATTCCAAAGGACTGGGCGATACCGTCATGACGCTGAAAGACCATCTCAGCGGTGAACACATAGAGAAGACTTCTTTCTCATGCTGCGGTGTGACAGATTTCAACGAATCTCTGAAAGGGATCAGGTCTGTGGTGCTCAGCGGTATGGAAACCCATGTGTGTGTGCTTCAGACCGCTCTGGATCTGATGAACGCCGGCTATGCAGTACATATCGCTGCGGATGCCGTATGTTCCAGAAGCAAATTCAACTGGCAGACAGGTCTCCGTATGATGGAGGGAGCGGGGGCCGTTATCACCTGTACTGAAACAGTGCTGTTTCAGCTGGTAAAAGGCGCCGGAACTCCGGAATTCAAAGAAATTTCCAATATTATAAAATAATCAGGGGGCGTGAGCCCCTTTTGTATATATATAAATATTGAGTAAAAAATATGCAATATTTCTACTATTTTTGATAGTGACTGTTGATTATTTTTTCATCATGATGTAATGTTACATTATGAGAAAAATACGTGTACTGGCTGTTGATGACGAAGAAAACATTTTGTGGCTGCTGAAAGAGGGTCTGGCTGACGAGAAGATAGACGTTCTCACCACCGATGATCCCTACACCGCAGAGACTTATCTTTCCAAAGGCGTGGACATATGCCTGGTGGATATCTTTCTGGGTGAGCATAACGGGATAAAGCTGACCGAAAAATGGGCGCCCGCCTATAAGGAAACCCACTTCATCATCATGACGGCACAGGATACCGGTTCAAACGTTATCGAATCCATCAAGTCAGGGGCTAAGGATTTTTTTCCCAAGCCTTTCGATCTGAATCAGCTCAAGAACAAGGTCATCACTCTCTGCGGAAAGATAGAACAGCATCCGATGACAGAGATAAAAGAGTATGACTTTGAAACCAAAAACAAAAAAATGCTGGAGATCTATAAGCTGATAGGCAAGATCTCCAAAACCAATATAAACGTCCTGATACTCGGTGAATCCGGAACAGGGAAAGAGGTCGTGGCGAGGATGATACACCGCCAGTCAGCCAGAGCTGATAAGCCGTTCATTCCTATCAACATGGCCGCCATCCCTAACGAACTTCTGGAGAGTGAGCTTTTCGGTCACGAAAAGGGCTCTTTCACAGGCGCCGTTACAGAGAAAAAAGGAAAGTTCGAGGAAGCGCATACAGGAACCATCTTTCTGGATGAGATATCCGAGATGGATCTGGGGCTTCAGTCGAAACTGCTCCGAGTGATTCAGGAAAAAGAAGTGACCCGTGTGGGTTCCAGCAGAACGCTGAAGCTCGACACCAGGATCATCGCCGCCTCCAACCGCAATCTGGAAGAGCTGGTAGGGGTGGGGAAATTCAGAGAAGACCTTTATTACAGACTCAACGTGGTGTCTATAGAGCTGCCTCCCCTTTATGAGAGGAAAGAGGATACGGCTTACCTGACCAACCACTTCCTTCATAAGCATAAGAATATCAAGGACAAAGTTCTCACATGCAGCGAAGAGGCTCTGGAAGCTCTCACAGCTTACCGCTGGCCGGGAAATATCCGTGAACTGGAAAACACTATCCAGTATGCCATCGTTAACGCTGAAACTGATATCATCATGCCTGAGAATCTGCCTCCGAAACTGTTCGACAATAACCCCGCCCCCGGATCAAAAAGCACGTCCGGCGACCTTTACAAGCTGGCGCAGGATATCATCGAATCGGAAACGCTGTCCAACGGAAACAACGCTTATGAAGAGTATATGAAAATCGTTGAATACCCTCTGATGAAGGCAGTTCTGGACAAAACAGGCAACAACAAGTCTATCTCGGCAAAAGTGCTGGGAATTAACAGGAACACCTTCCGCAAAAAAGTGAGGGAACACGGTTTTGAGCAAGATAATTAAAATACTCACCGAGAGTCAGCATCCGGTAAGTTTCAAACAGCTTCTGTCCGCTACTGGTCTGGACGCCAAAGATCTGAAAAGAGATCTGAAAGATCTGGTAAAAAAACATAAAATCAGAGTTCTGCGCAACGGTGCCTATACCTGCGACAAAAAACAGGGCAAAGGCGGCGATACATCGTCTCAGGTTTCCGGCAAGGTGGATATGCATCCTGACGGATACGGGTTTCTGATTCTGGACGGAGGCGGAAAAGATCTCTTCATCCCCAGAAACAAGATGGGCGGGGCGCTCCACGGCGACAAAGTGAAGGCGAACATCGAATATTTCCGCAATAAGCCGGAAGCGAAAGTGACTGCCATCACAGAGAGAGCCGTTCAGCGGATCATAGGCAGAGCGGAGAATCTGGCAGGCATCCTGCGTGTCGTTCCCATGACAAAAAAATTCAACTCTTACATATATGTGTCTGCGGCTTCCGCCAAAGGCATAGAGAATGACGATGTGGTTATGGTTGATCTCACATCCTATCCCGACGGTCAGAAAGCCGGCAGGGGAGTCATCTCAAAAAAACTGGGCAAGCTCAGCGACCCCCGGATAGAAGACCTGATAGTTCTGAACAGATATGACATAACAAGAGAATATCCCAAAGAGGTCGAGGACTATGTGGCTGCCACCGGTCCTGAGTTTCTGAAAAATCCGGGCAAGAGAACCGATTTCACAGAGCTGACCACTGTAACCATAGACGGCGAGACAGCCAGAGATTTTGACGACGCTATCTCCGTGGAGGAGACGCCGAACGAATTCATCCTCTATGTCCACATAGCGGACGTGAGCCACTATGTGCGTCCTGACACCATTCTGGACAGAGAGGCATACCGCAGGGGAACCAGTTTTTACTTTCCGGAGTTTGCCGTTCCCATGCTTCCGGAGATGCTGTCCAACAACCTGTGCAGTCTGCGACCCAACGAAGAAAAACTTACCCTGTCTGCCAAGATTTATTATACGAAAACCGGCTCCAGAAAAAAAGCGGAGCTGTTCCGCTCACGCATAATGAGCGATAAGAGGCTGACATATACCTATGTTCAGGCTTTTCTGGACGGACAAGAGAAAGAGGACAACCCGAAGGTGGCGGAGCTGCTGATAAACTCCAGAGAGCTGGCGCAGAAGATAATGAAGCGCAGGAAAAAGGACGGAATGCTTGATTTCGACTTTCCGGAAGCTGAGTTCGATCTGGATGAGAACGGCGAGATAATAGCCATCCGTGAGGCTGAAAGACATCTTTCACACCGCATTATAGAGCACTTCATGATAGAGGCTAACGAAGTAGTTTCTGAGTTTCTGGAAAAGAGTGTTCCGAAATCCGTCTACCGTATACACGACAAGCCCGACCCTCAGAAGCTGGGCGATTTTGTGTCGCTGGCGGAGACGTTCGGCGTGATAGCTACTGTAAAAGACATAACACCTAAAGAGGTGGCGAAGATAAGCGAAACAGTGAGCGAATCTGAGTATGGGGATATTCTGGGACCCGCTCTGGTGCGCACCATGGCAAAGGCGGAGTATAATACCAACAATATTGGTCACTTCGGTCTGGCGTCAACATCCTATACCCACTTCACCAGCCCCATCAGACGCTATCCCGACCTGATGGTGCACAGACTGATATGCAACAAGCTGTTCGGCGCCGACTATCATTCTGAAAACGATCTGGATACTGCCTGTCAGAAATCCACAGAGAATGAACAGAGAGCGGAGAACGCTGAGAGAGATATAGAAAGATTTAAAAAGATCAAGTATCTGATGAAGCACATGGACGATCCGTACGCAGCCATAATCACATCCGTGGGCGCTTTCGGTCTGTCGGTATATCTGCCGACCATCATGCTGAAGGGTACTATCAGCCTGGAATCCATCCAGAATGACGTCTATCAGTATATTAAAAAAGCGGAAATAGTAAAAGGCAAGAGAACAGGGATTATGTATCGTGCCGCCGATCCTGTCGAGGTTATGGTGGAGCGGATTGATTTTGACCTTCAGGAAGCGTATTTTTATCCATTATAACTAATTATCTGTTGCTTATGATATATTGATTAAGCTATTATTAATATACAACATTCAGGACGTGTCATGATCGGTAAGTATATTAGCGAAAAAAATATCGGCAAAATCAGTCTTATCAATATGGTTGCCGTTATTCTTGTGCTTACTGTCACCATGCTCCTTTTCATAGCTAATCAGACTAACAATGAGTTCGAGGCGGAGCGCGCCCAGCTTGTCAAAAATTTCATCAGTAGTAAAAAAACGATCCTGATGAACGAGGTCGACAGGCTTTTTGATTATGTCGAGTTCAATACGTCCGGAGTCAGGGATTCACTGAAATCATCGTCTGTTACGCAGGTGGACGAGGCGGTCTCCTCCGCGGCTAAGATAGTCGCTCTGATGCAGGCCAAGGGGCTGGCGTCCGAATCTGCCAACGCCGCTGCGGAATATCTGAAAAAATATACATGGGACGAAGGAAAAGGCAGTCTCTATGTCATAGATAAAACCGGCAAAGTGATAATCCATCCGGAATATCCAGCCGGAACCAACCTTTATAATCTTTCCACTCCATACGGTTCATCACCTGTTAAAGATGAGATATCCGTCGCTTTTTCCCGCAACGGGGGTTTTATAGACAATTCCATGCCGGAGTCGAAAGATTCCGACAAATTCGTAAACCGCACGGCATATGTCAGAAAGCTGGGATATTTCGACTGGTATATCGGGACGTCTTTCACAGACGAAGATGTTAAGGATATCGTGAAAGACCAGATTGTAAAACGTGTGGACACGGTCATCTTCGATGATTCCGGTCATTATTTCATCCTGTCTCTCAGCGGAAAAGCCGTGGCGGTGCCGGGCAACAGCTCCCAGGTGGGAACAAGTGTGCTGGGCATCAGAGACAACAGCGGCGTCACCTATTATAAAGATCTCATCAGTCATTCTCTTCAGGACAACAGTTACTTTTCATTCTATAACATGTCTTACGCCGACTGGAGCAAAGAGGTTCAGGTGGTTTCCCACTGCCGGATAATGGAACAGTGGGGCTGGCTGCTCTGCGCTACGGTACCCATGAACGATCTTACGCCTATAATAAACGAGCGCAACGCCGCTCTGAAAGAGAAGCTCAACAAGAATAAGAAATATTCGCTGATAATATTCGCCATCTCCGCTCTGGTGGCGGCGGCTATATCCTGGTATTTTTCATCGCACGTTCAGAGGCTGTTCAACAGATACAGGCAGGATATAGAGAACCGTAACAGGGATCTGGAAGAACTGAACATAGAGTTTACGAACCAGCTGTATACGGATCACCTGACCGGGCTGCCGAACAGGAACAAGCTGGTGAACGATCTCAATATGGTTACGAATCCCATACTGATTCTGCTGAATATCGACTCGTTTAAAAAGATAAACGAGACCTACGGTTTTATCATCGGCGATTTTGTTCTGATAGACGTGGGCGAGAGGATATCATCCTTCGTGTGCGACCCGGAACCGAAATGCTATAAATTCCACGGCAACGAATACGCTATGCTCATCGACTGCAGTATGTCCAAGGAGGCTCTGACCGTTCTGATGCAGAGACTCTCCGAGCATCTGGAATTTACCGTTAAGTATGAAGAGCTGGAGATAGAGATAGACATATCCATTACTTGCGGCGTGTCTGCGGAAAAGGGCAATGTTTTTGAAAAAGCGGGTATGGCCATGCGTCTGGCTGAGAAGAAGAAGCAGCCATACATGATATACGACAGCTCCATAGATATGGTTGATGAATATGAGAAGGATATCCGCTGGACCAAAGTTGTGAAAAGAGCGCTCAGCGACAATAATCTTGTTCCTTTCTTTCAGCCCATAGCAAACTCCAAGACAGGAACGGTGGAAAAATTCGAGTGCCTTGTGCGGATCATAGAGAATGGAGAGGTGATAACACCTTTTCAGTTTCTGGGAATTATCAAAAAAACAAAACTTTATCAGCATGTCACCAGACGGATGATGTCCAAGTCGTTCGAGATATTCGCTGAGAATGATTTCTCTTTCACTATCAACCTCTCCATAGAGGATATCATGGACGAGTCCACTTCCAGATTCATTCTGGATATGCTGAAGACCAGCGGAATAGCGAACAGGGTTATCTTCGAGCTTCTGGAATCAGAGGGTATTGAGAGTTTTTCAGTCATTAACGATTTTATCAAAGAGATCAAAAAGACGGGCGCTATGGTCGCCATAGACGACTTCGGCTCAGGATATTCGAACTTCGTATATCTGTCGGAGCTGAATGTGGATATCATAAAAATAGACGGTTCGCTCATTAAAAATATAGACCACGACAGACAGTCCCAGATCATCGTGGAGACCATCATAAAATTCGCCAACCAGCTTAATATCAAAACCGTGGCTGAGTTCGTTCATTCAGAGGACGTGCGCAGGAAGGTTATCGATATGGGCATCGACTATATTCAGGGATACCACGTCGGTAAGCCCGTTGCCGACATTTCAGACTACATGAACTAATCTTACAGACTAAACCTGTCATTTTCAGCTGACGCCACGCCCATGGAGTTTTGCGCAGGCTTGCTTATCTGCTGAATATCTGAGTATCTTTGGGTATCACAGGGTTGAAAACACTGTCGGGTATCTGCGGATCTATCTTTATATTTGTAAACATTATCGAAGTATTGTTGCCGTTCTGGTCTTTCGTGTTTATGCCGGTTATCTGACCGTTTTTGATGGTGAAGACCATGCTGTCTATGCCTGTGTTCTTAGCGGCGGGCGCAAGTATCAGCTTGCCGGTGGTGCTGTTGAATGTTGCGGTAAAATCTTTTTTGATATCAGCGGGATTCATCATCAGACGCATGTATGCGTTGGTCGACGGGTCGAGCTGCTGACGGATAAGCTGTTTAGCTTCGCTGTCATAAAACTGCATGCCGGTCTGGTCGAATATATAGAACTGTCTGTACGGTTTCTGATAATCCCAGAAAGCTCTCGATCTGCTCTTGATATACAGTCTGCCGGAATAGGTATCCGATCCGAACCCCTCTATCTCTGTCTTCTGGATAAAGTCAGCGGTGTAGCTCTGCACCTTGTTCAGCCCGGAGAGAACCTCCGCCGCGTTCTCAGCATATGCCAGAGAGGATATCAGTAATACGGATAATATAATAAGAGTTTTTTTCATCCCGCACCTCGTTCCTTTGTAAGAATATATATTGTTATGCCCCGTGTGTAAAGTGACAAAGACCATTTACTATATAGGTATAAAAGATATTATTTATCAGTTGTATTGTTTCTTTATTATAGTGCAGTATAGATAAATATAATAAGTATTCGTACGAATTCAGTGTTTTTATATAAAAAAAATATTTTTATATTTCACGTCTATTTGAAAACCTTATATGGCACGGTTTCTCGTCATCTATAGGCTCTATCCCTGTCTATGGAGGGTTTTTAGACTATTGACAATTTAGATATGATGTTATATTATCCGTAAACCAAAAGGAAGAATGGGAGTCATTATGAGAATCAAGAAGCTAATGTCCGCCAACAGAGGCGAAATCGCAATCCGTACTTTCAGAGCCTGCACAGAGCTCGGCATCAGAACAGTTGCCATTTACTCTGATGAGGATAAATATTCTCTGCACAGGTATAAAGCGGACGAGGCATATCTTGTGGGCAAGGGACTCGATCCCGTTGCCGCCTATCTCAGCATGGATGAGATCATCCAGCTTGCCATTCACAAGCATGTGGACGCCATCCATCCCGGATACGGCTTTCTTTCTGAAAACGCTGAATTCGCCAGAAAGTGCGAAGAGGCGGGAATACTTTTTGTCGGTCCTTCCTCTGACACCATAAACATGTTCGGCGACAAGAAAAACGCTAAGGTTCTGGCCAAGGAGTGCGGCGTTCCCGTTATCGAGGGTTCAGCCGGCGTGGTCGCCACACTGGACGAGGCTCTCTCAATAGCGGAAAACATTAAATATCCCGTGCTGATCAAGGCTGTCGCCGGCGGCGGCGGAAGAGGGATCAGGGTCGCCAGAGACAAAAAAGAGATGGCGGATAACTTCGAGTCTGCCAAGAGCGAGGCACTGAAAGCATTCGGCAACGGCGACATCATCATTGAAAAATACATAGAAGAACCCAAACACATAGAGATTCAGCTTCTGGCGGATAAACACGGCAATATCGTGCATCTGTATGAGCGTGACTGCTCCATCCAGCGCCGCCATCAGAAACTGATAGAGGTGGCTCCCTCTATAAACGTAGCGGAGAAGACACTTCAGGAGATGTATGACGCGGCCATAGCCGTTGGTAAAAGATCTAATCTGGTGAATGCCGCCACTGTGGAGTTTCTGGTTGATAAACATCAGGATTTCTACTTTCTGGAGGTCAACCCCAGACTTCAGGTTGAGCACACCATCACAGAGCTTATCACAGGCATAGATATAGTACAGAGCCAGATTTTCATCAGCGCCGGAGAGCCTCTGAACTCTCCCGAAATAGACATTCAGTCTCAGGAAGCTGTGAAAAAGAGCGGATACGCCATTCAGTGCCGTGTCACAACAGAAGATCCGGAAAATAACTTTTTCCCTGACACAGGGGAAATAGAGGCATATAGAGTTGCCACAGGGTTCGGCGTGCGGTTGGATGCCGGAAATGGTTTTGCAAACGCCAAAATATCACCTCANNACTATGACTCCCTCTTGGTGAAGGTGTCTACCCACGCCCACTCTTTCAAAAACACCGCCAGTAAGATGCTGAGAGCTCTCAGTGAGTTCCGTATCAGAGGCGTGAAAACGAACATACCTTTCCTTGAGAAAGTTATTTCGCATCCGAAATTTCTGGACGGCTCAGCGTCTACCGTGTTTGTAGACCAGTCCAAAGATCTCTTCGATTTCAAAAAACGCATGGACAGAGCGACCAAATCGCTGAAATTCCTTGCCAACAACATAGTGAACAACCCCTCCGGTTCTGTTCTTCAGCCCGGAATAATTCTGCCCAGCATCAACCCGCCTCAGGTGGTTTTCGGCACAGAGATGCCCACAGGAACCAAAGATATCCTGAACAGAAAAGGCGTGGACGGTGTTATGCAGTATCTGAGAACATCCAAAGAGGCTCTGTTCACAGACACCACATTCAGAGACGCTCATCAGTCTCTTCTGGCTACCCGTCTGCGTACCAAAGATATGCTGGAAATATCCGACGTGTATGCCCACCATATGAGCAACCTCTTCTCTATGGAGATGTGGGGCGGGGCTACATATGACGTTTCCTACAGATTCCTGAAGGAATCACCCTGGGACAGACTGGCTCAGCTCAGAGAGAAGATCCCGAACATCCTTTTCCAGATGCTCTTAAGAGCGTCCAACGCTGTGGGATACACCAACTATCCTGACAACGTGGTCAAGGAATTCATCCGTCTCGCCTGCGAGAACGGTATGGACGTTTTCAGAATATTCGACTGTTTCAACTGGATAGACCAGATGAAGCCCGCAATAGAAGAAGTGAAAAAACACGGCCGTATAGCGGAAGCCGCTATCTGCTATACCGGCGATATCACAGACCCCAAGAGAACTAAATATTCTCTGAAATACTACACCTCTATAGCTAAAGAGCTGTCAGAGGCGGGAACAGATATCATCGGTATCAAAGATATGGCGGGGCTTCTGAAACCCTACGCCGCTAAGGCACTTATAAAAGCTATTAAGGATGAGACAGGTCTGCCTGTTCACTTTCACACACATAACACCAGCGGAAACGCCGAAGCGGCTGTTCTGATGGGTATTGAGGCGGGCGCCGATATCGTTGACGCCGCCGTCAGCTCCATGAGCGGTCTGACATCGCAGCCCAACCTTAACTCTGTTATGGCGGCGCTGGACGGTCAGCCAAAACACTCTCACATGGACAAATACTGGACACAGCAGGTGTCTGACTATTTTGACAGAGTGCGCAGATACTACTTCCCCTTCGAGTCAGGGCTTAAGGCGTCCACAGCGGAGGTATACATCCACGAGATCCCCGGCGGTCAGTATTCCAACCTGATAGTTCAGGTGGAGGCTATGGGGCTCATCGACAGATGGGAAGAGGTGCGCAACATGTATACAGCGGTGAACGCCGAGCTGGGCGATATCATCAAGGTAACCCCCTCGTCTAAAGTGGTGGGTGACCTCGCCCTGTTCCTTGTGCGCAACAACCTGAAAGTGGAAGATATATATGAGAAGGGCGAAACACTTAACTTCCCCGATTCTGTCGTGTCTTTCTTCAAGGGTATGCTGGGTCAGCCTTACGGCGGATTTCCCAAACGTCTTCAGAATATAGTGCTGAAAGGCGAAGCGCCTCTGGACTGCCGCCCCGGCGAGCTTCTGGAAGATTATGATTTCACTGCGGCGCATGATGAGCTGAAGGCTAAGTTCGGCAGGAGCTTCTCTCCTGAAGAGCTGATATCCTATGCTCTGTACCCCGCTGTGTTTAAGGATTATGTAACATTCCACAATGAATACGGCGATGCGTCCATCTTCTGCACACGCTCATTCTTCTACCCCCTGCGCAAGGAGGAGGAGATAGAGGTGGATATAGAAGAGGGAAAAACTCTCATCATCAGATATGTGAATATCAGCGAGCCTGACGAAAAAGGACGCAGAAAAGTATATTTTGAGCTGAACGGTCAGCCCAGATCTGTGACTATAAAAGACGAGACCCTGACAGCAATAATAAAATCAAACGCCAAGGGCGACATAGCAAATCCGAAAGACGTATGCGCTACCATGCCCGGAAAGATAACAAAAATGAACGTTAAGAAGGGCGATAAAGTTGCGAAGGGCGACATACTGCTCATAACAGAAGCTATGAAGATGGAAACTAAAATAGCCGCCGCGGTGGACGCCGAGGTGGACGAGATACTCCTTCAGGAAGGAGACAAGATCGAGGCGGGCGATCTGATCGTACGTCTTGTGTGACACTCTTTTTGATGTTGTAAAAGGGCGGGTCTTTTGATCCGCCTTTTTTTTGCTGTGAATTGATACAATAAAAAAGCCGTGTCATCGACACGGCTTTAATAGTTTATCTCAGATCAGAATTACTTCTGGTTCCCTGAGGGATTCTTTTTGTAATATTCCTTCATCTTTACAGGGTCGGGAGTCATAGTGTCTTTTCCGGGTGTCCAGCCTGCGGGGCATACTTCGCCGTGTTTGCGCACGAACTGAAGAGCGTCCAGGTTTCTCAGGATCTCAGTAACGTTTCTGCCGATGCCGAGGTCGTGAACGAGCTCGAACTGAACCTTGCCTTCGGGATCGATAATGAAAGTAGCTCTCAGAGCCATTCCGGGAGCGAGAAGCACGCCGTATTCCTCAGAGATCTTCTTTGTAAAGTCAGCAACAAGGGGATAAGCGATGTCGCCGAGCCCGCCCTCTGTTCTGGGAGTGTTAACCCATGCGAGGTGGCTGAATTTGCTGTCTGTTGAAACGCCGATGATCTGAGCGTCTCTCTTTACGAACTCATCGTTAGCGTCTGACAGAGCTGTGATCTCTGTGGGGCATACGAATGTGAAGTCGAGGGGATAGAAGAAAAGCACAACCCATTTGCCTTTGTAATCTTCAAGGCTGATGTTGCTGAAATTTTTGTTAAGTACAGCTTCTGCTGTGAATGCGGGGGCAAGTTTTGTTACAAGACTCATTATTATTCCTCCTGTTAAATCTGGTTAAGTGATAAATTTTATTAACTGTATCCCGATTTAAGTTGGATGTCAATATAAAAATGAGATGAAATATGTCTTTTTAATGTTCAGAATTTACACAGGTATTGTCAGGAGAAAAAGACGTTATACATCAGATATTAACTTTTTTTTCCCTGTCGCTGCGCACTTCGTTCAGATGCGCATCCCATACAGCCTTGCTGAGGATATTTTCGTTTCTTACTGACAGATTTACGAATTTTAGTCCCGCTCTGCCGGGTGTCGCCCATACGACCTGAGCTTTGATCGGTGTCATTTCGAATTTGTTGCTCATGAAATAAGCGTATTCGCATGAAAGACACTGGGTATTCGTCAGACAGTTTTTTGTCCGCAGTTCTACCATGTCGCCTTCGCGCAGAATATTTTTGTGAGAGACGCATACGCCGCCCATTGCCACGTCAACTGTTTTGGTTACGAAACATGAGCTTTCGTCAGCATGTTTTTCGCCGGGATGAAGTATTGCAGTTACGCAGAAATCAAGTGAGAGCTTTACACGCATGCTCTCTCTTCTGTTTGTGTTAGAGTTAGTCATGCTTAACCTACCTTTTCTGGTAGTAATATCGGCAATAACCATAAATATGTAAAGGGGAAACTTAATTATTAACCCTTATTAAACACAGTATTAACGTATTGCGCAATAATTTCAGCATGATCAAACGCTAAGTTTTCAGGGAGTGCATTAACAGGGTAAAAAACAGCGTTCTTCGCATCGTCACCCGCCACGGGATCCATGTCTGTTTCGGCGTAATAAACTGTCGAGACCGTGTGTCCTCTCTTGTCCCTTTTCGGGTCGGAATAGACGCCCAGCAGCTCTATTTTATCTACTTTTATACCTGTTTCCTCAAAAAGCTCACGCACCGCGGCGTCCTCAACCTTCTCCCCGTAGTCCACAAACCCGCCGGGAATTGCCCAGCCGTATGGCTCGTTCCTGCGCTCTATCAGCAGTATGCTGTCGCCCTTGCGTGCGATGACATCCGCCGCCAGCTTGGGGGTATACAGAAAGAATCGTCCGTATTTGAATTTAAGCGCCTGATATATGCTCTCGCAGTAGGGCGCTTTTATGCCGTGTTTTTCCAGAGTATCTATCACTGGCTTCAGTATGCCGTCGATTTCCGGTTTTCTGTTCTTTTCTATATCCTGAAGCATGCTGGTTTTATAGGTTTCCAGAGCTGTGCGGTATTTTATCTTATCCCGCCATTCCTCTTCCGTTATGGTCACGCCTTCGCATGCCGCAGCGGCGACAACCTCTTTAACCATGTTTTCCATCAGAGACGACAGTCCCGGGTCTTTTATCATAGGTCCGCATGCGCTTAAGAGCAGAGCCGACAGGGGGTTATAGGCAACATTCCACACCAGCTTCAGCCAGATGGTATGAGCTATGTCCGGGCTGAGGTTGTTGAAAATTCTGCTGTTGTCCAGAATCTCTTTGAATACAGGCTCCAGAATCTTTCCTTTTTCGGATACCGCTCCGAAGACACATTCGCCTGTGCTGTCCTGGTTGATAGTTCCCGCAGGATCCACCCATGACGCGATGAACAGACTGCCCGCTATTGTGCGGTCAGTTCCGAAATATTTCGCCAGCAGATAGGGTCCTTCGACACCGTTGTGAAATGACACGACAAACCCGTCCTCAGACAGATTGTCCTTCAGTGTCACGCACATACTCTCTGTGTCGTGGAGTTTTGCGGAGAAGATGATTATATCAAAGATACCTTCGGCTTTTCCCACCGCTTTCACGGGGATGTCCTTCTCTCCGTGGCTGGTGCTTTTCATCCGGAGCAGTCCGGTGTTTTTCATCGCTTCCAGATGTTTTCCTCTGGCGAGAAAAGTAACGTCATATCCGGCATCGGCCATTAGTCCGCCGTAAAAACTGCCGATGGCTCCTGCGCCTGCTATAAGGATTTTTTTGTTTGATTTCATAAGCCTGATCCACCCAATAAAAAATTAAGCACAGGTTGCGCCTGTGCTTAAAAGTTATTTGAAAACGACCTCGTTTCCTGTAACGGTCGCCTTGATGTTCTTCCGGTTCGAGAATTTGTTGTTCAGCAGCATGTCGCTGAGCGGGTCTTCTATCAGAGACTGAAGCAGACGCCTGATGGGTCTTGCCCCGTAGTTATAGTCGTACTCGTGGCTCAGTATATGCTCTTTGACTGTATCGTCTATGGAGATATGCTTGCCTATGTCCGCCAGCCTCTGGTTGATATCAGCGAGCTGAAGATCGATAATCTCATAGAGCACCTCTTTCGACAGAGGTTTGAACACTATCAGCTTGTCCACCCTGTTGATAAATTCCGGCGGGAATCTGTCTTTCAGCTCTTTGTTGGCGTTGCTGCTGAAAGTGCCGTAATCTATGCCGTCGGCTTTTCCCTGCTCGAATCCCAGAGTTTTTCTGTTCAGTGTCAGCTTGGTTCCGAGGTTAGACGTCATTATCACTATGGTATTTTTAAAGTTTACCTTATGACCCAGATTGTCGTTGATATGCCCGTCATCCAGAATCTGGAGCAGGACATTCAGCACTTCCGGGTGCGCCTTCTCTATCTCATCGAAGAGAACCACGCAGTAGGGTTTTCTGCGCACCATCTCGGTGAGCTTTCCGCCTTCTTCATAACCGACGTATCCGGGAGGCGCTCCCACCAGAGTGGACGCGTTGAACCTCTCCATATATTCGCTCATGTCTATGCGTATCAGGGCGCTTTCGGAGCCGAAGACTATCTCGGCGAGTTTTTTCGCCACTTCTGTTTTTCCCACGCCGGTGGGACCCATGAAGATGAAAGAGCCGAGGGGGCGCTTCGGGTTGGACAGACCGGCAAAGCTGCGTTTCACTGATTTTGCCAGCGCTTCCACCGCCTCGTCCTGTCCTATTATATATTTCTTAATATCTTTATCGATATGCGCTATTTTTACCTTGTCGTCCTGCTGGAGTTTCTGCACGGGTATTCCCGTCATGTGCGCCACAACCTCGCTGATGTTTTCCACAGTGAGTGTGGGCCAGTTGTCATCCAGCTCTTTCTGCCAGATCTTTTCAGTCTCGGCGGTTTTCTTCGCCAGTTTTTCCACGTTTCTGGAGAATTTTTCTATATCGGTATAGTCGTTATTGCGCAGTTTTTCGTCACGGATCTCTTTCGCCTCTGTCAGCTTTACTTTCATCTTGTGCAGAGCGGCGGGGAGCTGACGCACCCTGAGTTTCAGCCGTGAGCACGCTTCGTCCAGAACGTCGATACTCTTATCCGGCTGAAATTTGTCGGTGATGTATCTCTCTGTGAGTCGGGCGATCTCTTCCAGCACATCATGGCTGATGAATACCTTGTGGAAATCCTCATAGTATCTTTTGATGCCTGCCAGTATATCCACGGTGGCGGATACGCCGGGCTGATCCACGCTGATGGTCTGAAAGCGGCGGTTGAGAGCGCCGTCCTTTTCGAAATTCTTACGGTATTCGTTAAGGGTCGTAGCGCCGATACACTGGAAAACGCCTCTGGCGAGAGCCGGTTTCAGCATGTTGGAAGCGTCTATGGAACCTTCCGCCGCGCCCGCTCCAACCATGGTGTGTATCTCGTCTATAAATATAATGACGTTGCCGTCTGTCTCTATCTCTTTGATGAGGTTTTTCATCCTCTCCTCAAACTGACCTCTGTACTTGGTTCCGGCAACCACGTTGCCCAGTTCCAGCGATATCAGACGTTTGTCCTTGAGAAAATCAGGGATGTCCTCGGAAACCATGCGCAGAGCCAGACCTTCCACTATGGCGGTCTTGCCCACGCCGGGCTCGCCTATGATAACGGCGTTGTTCTTGATCCTTCTGCCGAGTATCTGGATGAGCCTTTCTATCTCTCTCTCACGTCCGATAACAGGATCCAGCTTGCCTTCTCTGGCCTGCTGTGTCATGTCACGTCCGAACTCGTCTATGGTGGGAGTGGACTGTGAGCCGGCTTTTTTGGTGTATGTCTTCATTAGTCCGGATATTTCCTCACGCAGCGAGACTATCTCGAGTCCCAGTTTGGAGAGTATCATGGACGCTTTGCCCTTCTTTTCTTTCAGAAGTCCCAGAAGGATGTGTTCGGTGTTGACGTATTTTGTATTAAGGATTTTCGCCTCGTCCACGGCATAGTCCAGAACGTTCTTGCCGTTGGGGCTGAATGGCAGGCTGCCTTTAATCATGAGGTTGCGTCCCTTTTCGCTCATACTGGTGACGTCGTTCATCAGCATGGTGACATCTATGCCCCTCCTGGTAAAAATTTCGGAGGCGATACCGGAACGCTCTCTGAGCAGACCCATAAGGATGTGCTCTGTATCTATGGAGGACTGCATCAGTTTTTCTGAAGCCTCCCTCGCGAAAATGATTACTCTTCTTGCTCTATCTGTAAATAATTCAAACATGTTCACTCAACCTTATCAATAATTAATTTATTATAAGTGGTTCATGGGTATATTCGCAATACTAAATGTTATTTAAGAATATATAACCGGACATATCCGGTCGCAATAAAGAATTGGGTTGACACATATGACCTCTGCCGTAATAATAATATAAGTAGCTTGTATCAGGGGTGTTTTATGACGAACAAAAATCTTTTCGCGGTTACTCTGATCGCGGCGGACAGACCCGGAATAGTTGCAGCGGTATCAAAGATTTTCTTTGAAAACAGCTTTAACATTGAGGACTCCAGTTCCACCCTTCTTCAGGGTTTTTTCTCTGCTATTTTTATAGTGAGCAAGGAAGGCGTGGATACTGATGACGTTAAAAAGATGTTCATGCCTCTGGAAAAAACAATGAACATAGATATCCACGTTCAGGAGATGAGCGAGGCGGGCGTGAGACCCGTGGGCGAGCATTTCATCATATCCGTATACGGCTCGGACAAGCCGGGGATAGTGAACAAGGTGGCGGAATATCTGGCAAACAAAGAGATCAATATCCTTGATCTTCAGACAAAGGTTGCGGGATCAGAAAAAAGTCCTATATATCTTATGGTTCTCGAGGTGGTTATCGATCCGAAAATGATGGGCACCGGCTGGGACGATGATCTGAAAAAAATATCCAGAGACATGGGAACAGACGTTAATATAAGGCAGATCGAAACATATGAGTTTTAACGAATGGCTGTAAGAGAAGTATTGGTATATCCGGACCCCCGCCTGAAAGAGATGGCGGAGGATGTGACAGAGATAGATGACTATGTGCGTAAGGTCATAGCCGACCTGACAGATACAATGGAAGCGTCAGGACACTCCACAGGGATAGCTGCCACACAGATAGGCGAAAACATCCGGGTGGTTGTGGCGGACGCTTCGAAAAACGCCAAGTGTGAAAACCACCACGGCAGGCTGGTTCTTATCAACCCTGAGATAATAAAGTGGGAGGGCATGATATCCTTCCGAGAGGGATGCATGAGTGTGCCGGACTACACAGGAAATGTGAACAGAGCCAAGAAGATACTCCTGCGCTATCATGACGAGAACTTCGAGCAGAAGGTGATAGAGGCGGAGGATTTTGAGGCGGTTCTGCTGCAGCACGAGACAGATCATCTGGAGGGAACGCTCTTTCTGGACAGGGTCATATCAAAGCGTACCGACCTTTTCCGGCGTAAAAAGTTTAAATAAGACTTTTTTTGTCCATAAGTAGTTCTTGATTAACGCTTCTTACTTGTATATAATTTGTCAAATTTATAACAAAGACAATAACTGCTGCTTCCCGGGCAAATCTTATTTCATACTTAAACAGGATTATTTATGAGTGGTGATTTCTGCTGTGATTTTTTGAGAAGACTTTCTCTGAATATTTTATACTATTCCATGTCAGACAGCGGACCTGTTATCCCGTGTTCTGCCGTTACGGATGAGTTCATGTCAGAAACAGGCGTGTCTGTTTCGGACTTGGCGTTTATTTCATGGCTGGAAAAACATGCGTCAGAGATCAAAGATCAGGAGCAGATCCAGTCAGAGTTTTTCTGCCGCCGCGCGAGCAGATGGTTCTGTGTGCGTTCGGTGAAGGAAGGTCCGGAAGGATACGTTTCCGTTTTCAGCGATATCACTGCCTATAAAACATCTGAAGAACATCTGCGAACCCTTATCAATTCCACACCGGATATCATCTGTTTTAAAGACGGGAAGGGAAGGTGGATAGAGGCGAATGAAAGCGATCTGGAGATTTTTTCGCTGACAGATGTCGATTACAGGGCGAAGACGGACGCAGAGCTTGCGGACTATACCCTGCCTATTTACAGAGAAGCTTTTCTTGCATGCGAGCAGTCGGACGAAAAAACATGGCAGAGCAGACAGACCTGCCATGTGGAAGAGTCTATTCCGCTGAAAAACGGCGATGTGTGCGTGTTCGATGTGATAAAAGTCCCTCTCTTCTATGACGATGAAAAAACAGAAAGAAAAGGGCTGGTGGTTCTGGGGCGTGATATAACCGGCAGAAAAGAGGCGGAAAATCAGATCATCCGCCAGTCGGCATTTATCAACTCTCTTCTGGACAGTATTCCCGACCTGATTTTCTATAAGGATCTGAACGGCGTTTATGTGCAGTGCAATCCCGCTTTTTCAGATTTTGTCGGTATGCCGGAGGACAGTATCATCGGCAGGACAGATTATGATCTTTTTACGGCGGACGTCGCGGACGATTTTGTGGCGAATGATAAAAAGATGATAGAGATAGGAAAATCCAGACAGAATAATGAGTGGGTGTCGTATCCGGATGGTTCAAAGCGTCTGCTGTTCACTCTGAAAACTCCCTATTATGATAAAGATAGAAAGATTATCGGTGTTCTGGGAATCAGCCGGGATATTACCGAGCTGCAGAAAAAATCTGAGGAACTGCAAAATCTGAACAGCACTCTTAAAGAGAACATAAAGGCAGAGGTGGAGAAGAACAGGCAGTATGAGCAGATATTCTATAATCAGAAAAAACTTGCCGACATGGGCAGGCTGATGAGCTCTATCTCTCATCACTGGCGGCAGCCTCTGAACGCTATCGGGCTTTATATTCAGGATATGTGTCAGGGATACGCCGACAAAACTCTGGATGATGTTTATGTGGAGCGGTTCGGCAGAGAGACCATGCATCTGGTGGACAGCCTTTCCTGCACCATAGATAACTTCAGAAATTTCTTTAAACCCAGCGCAGAGGTTGAAAATTTTGAAGTTGTTAACGATATTTATGAGCTCCTTATGATCCTTCAGGCGGAGATGATACACCATAACATATTCATGTCTTTCACCTGCGCATGCGACAGAGAGACGTTCGTCAGCGAAAATCTGACTCTGGTGCCGGGATGCAAATTTGCGGGAACAGAGGTCAGAGGATATAAAGACGAGTTTAATCAGGCCATGCTGAACATACTTCAGAACGCTATGGACGCCAGTATGGAGGCGATAAAAGGCGGGATGATCAGCAGAGGTCGTGTTGACGTCCGGCTGGATGTTACGCCGGAGTCAGTTCTGGTATCTGTTTTTAACAAAGGCTATACCATCCCCGACAATATAGCCGACAAGATTTTTGACCCGTATTTCACCACAAAAAAAGACGGCCGAGGCACCGGAATAGGGCTTTTCAACGCAAAGGTAGTTATAGAGAACTACATGCTGGGCAGTGTCTCTTTCGAAAACAGACCGGACGGCGTCGCCTTTATCATCAATATTCCGAAAAAAGCAACAGTCACTCCGCCAGCACCATGCTGACAGGTCTTTCCTGTTTTTTCAGTCCGCCGGAGTTGAAAGTGAACAGCATCAGAATGCTGACGAATATCACCGTGGCTATGCTTACTATATGTTTTTCCATGACATCCTCCTTATTATTCACCATAAAATAAACAAGCGTCAGATTCTGTCGTGTGCTATGATCTTTTATGAATAAATTATATGTCGCCCTGAACCTGATAAGACTTCTTAACGAAAACCGCCGTGTCACATCGCAGATGGTGGCGGAGGATATGAACATTAGCCTGCGCACGGCGCAGAGGTATCTTTCCGAGATGAGCTATCTGCCGGGGGTCTGCTATGACGATGCCTGCCACTGCTGGTATATGTCGGATAAATATGGTCTTTCTGAGAGCTATCTGAAACAGGACGAGCTGGCTGTGCTGTCCGGTCTGTTCGATTATGCCGAAAATATTCTTCAGAACGAATATTCCGGCACGTTGAGACGCATTAAAAAGAAAGTAATTTCGGCGTCCAACCGTGAGAACATCATCCGCTTTTTAAAAGGCGACTCCATCGATTTTGAAAAGATCGCCGATATCTTCACCGAGCTGGAGAACTGCATCCTGATGAAGCAGGAGATCAGCTTTGTCTATGAGAAAAACGGCAAAACATACACTGTCCTTCCTTACCGCATCATATTCAGCGAGGGTTTCTGGTATCTGGCGGCGGGCAAAGACGGCGCTATCAGAAAATTCAGTCTGGATCTGATGTCCGGTGTGAAAACCACAGGAAAGACCTATGACAGTCTTCCCGACGGTCTGGACAGAGAGATTGACGGGGCGAAGAGCATTTTCTTTGACCCGCATAACAAGAGAGACGTGGTGTGTCTGATGTCGAAAGACATGGCGGACTATATCAGGCGCAAACAGTTTTTTCCGCACCAGCAGACGCTGGAGGAGCCGGAGGACGGGTCTGTCCGTTTCGGTTTTGTCTGCGGTTCGGCTCTGGAATGTTTTAAGCTGTGCGTCACATGGATACCCCACATACGCATCGAATCCCCTGCCGATTTTCGTGATTATTTCAGAGACACGCTGAAACAGGCTTCCGCCGACTAAAAACCTATTGATATCTTCATCTCCGACACAGATTATAGTTTATAGATATTGATTCTCATTTAAGAGGTGCTCTATGAAATATTTTCTGTCGCTGATGATGATGTTTCTGCTGACCGCTTCGGTTTATGCCGGGCAGTCAGCCGTTTACACCGTGGATAATGTGGAATATGAGGGCTACTACGCCCCTGTGTCCGCCAATGCGCCGCTGGTGTTCATTGTGCACGACTGGGACGGTCTGAACGGATATGAGATGAAGAGGGCTGAGATGCTGAATAGGCTGGGGTATTCCGTTTTTGCAGTGGATATGTACGGCAAGGGTGTGCGCCCGGCGGAAACAGCCGAGAAGAAAAGGCTGACAGGCTCGCTCTACGCCGACAGGGAAAAGATGAGAAAACTGCTCTTCGCCGGATATGATAAGGCGAAAGCGCTTGGAGCGAACGTTGATAACGCTGTGATGATCGGCTATTGCTTCGGCGGGGCTGTGGCGCTGGAATTTGCCAGAGCCGGTGCGCCTATGAAAGCGTTCATTCCGTTTCACGGCGGTCTTGCGTCTCCCACCGGACAGGATTACAGCCGGACTAAGGGTGAGGTTGTTGTTTTTCACGGCACGGCTGATGCCTCTGTGAGCATGGGCGAGTTCGCCGCTCTGGCTGAGACTCTGGAAAAGGCGGGCGTGAAGCATGAGATGCACACATACAGCGGAGCCCCCCACGCATTCACAGTTTTCGGAGCGCCCAGCTACCGCAGGGACGCAGACGAAAAGTCATGGCAGAGGTTTACGGAATATCTGAAAGAGATTTTCAGCAGATAACAAAAAAGGCAGTCGAAAGACTGCCTTTATTTTTTGGCGGTTTTGAGCCTAGTTGGATACTGTTTAATTTAGAACAAAAAATGGTCTAAATTGATTTTAAAATACTTGAAACAGAAAAATTGAATCGCCATATATTGACAAATCGTGCCTAATGCTGGACAATAAGTGCAAGATTTAAAAGCTTGCAGGTAGATTTGTTACTTTGTATCTGAAGTATAATTAAAATTGTATGGCTACTAGCCTTTTCGTATCTTGTAGCTTCTTATAGCCGATTGTCGACTGCACTGCATAGGAGTACCTGCAAGCTTATCTAAGAATATTTATGGATAACTTACAAAAACTAAAAAATGCAAAAAATCTATCAGATGTAGCCTCATTACTTGGATTTAAATCAAGTGCCCTTAGCTATATTCTTTATGTGATGCCTACGAGTGAAAAGTACACTTTGTTTGATATCCCTAAGAAAAATGGAGGCACTAGGACGATCAAAGCTCCTGAAATGACATTGAAAAACCTTCAACGTCGATTATCCAATGTTCTGAATGGATGCTTAAGAGAAATAGAGAAGACAGCCCCTAATAACTTGGCACACGGGTTCAAAGAAGGCTACTCAATACAAACTAATGCAAAATGTCATACAAAAAAAAGGTATGTTTTAAATATTGATTTAAAAGATTTTTTTCCTTCATTTAACTTTGGACGTGTTCGTGGTTTTTTCATAAAGAACAATCATTTTCAGCTTGATTCTGATGTTGCAACAATTTTGGCTCAAATAGCATGTCATGATAATGAATTACCTCAAGGGAGTCCATGCTCACCAGTAATTTCAAATCTAATAGCACATATCCTTGATGTGAGAATGGTCCATGTGGCGAAGAAGAATCATTGTACCTATTCTCGATACGCTGATGATATAACATTTTCAACTAGTCAGAAAACGTTTCCAAGTGATATCGCAAATTATGTTTCTGATAAGTGGATCGTATCAGACTATGTAAAGACTAAAGTTGAAAGATGTGGATTTGAGATAAATGAGAGCAAAACGAGAATGCAGCATAAAGACAGGAGACAGTCTGTCACAGGACTAATTGCAAATAGAAAAGTAAATGTTAGAAAAGAATATTACAAAAATGCACGAGCGATGTTATTTCATTTCATTACTACAGGAAACTATTTTACAAAGTCTATGATTAACCCGCTTGATACAGGCGAAGAAAAAGTAATTTTAAATGATCTTAATATCTTAGATGGAATAGTAAGTCACATTGTCTACACAAAATCATTTAACAAAGATCGTGAAGATAGACCTGTTATGCTAAACAGATCGTTTTACAAACTTATAGAAAGATATCAATATCTAAAATATTTTGGTCTATCGGATAAGCCTTTGATAGTTACCGAAGGCAAAACAGATATAGGGCATCTTAAATTTGCTCTAATGAAACTACATAAGCGATATCCTAGCTTGGTAACAGAGAATGGTGGTAACTACGCATTTCAGTTGTCTTTTCTTAAGCATAACAAGAAGTTTATGGGAATAACTGGAGGCTCAGGTGATTTAAATCGGGTAATAAGTTCATATGATGATATTGTTGCAAAAATTCCTGCCTGGGCTCCACTTAATCCAGTAATACTATTTGTCGATAATGATTCAGGTATTAAGAGTATCGCTAAAACCATAAATAACAAATTCAAGAAAAATGTTAGTGTTAGTGAGGATGATGATTTTACTTACTTAACAAAAAATATGTATCTTGTTAAAACTCCTCACGTTGAGGGATTAACTGAGACTTGTATAGAGGATTTTTATGCTAGGAGGTGGCTGGAAGTCAAACTTGACGGCAAAAAGTTCAACAAAACAAACAAAAATACGCCTGATTCATATTCTAAAGAGATATTCTTAAAAGCTATCATTGCAAAAAATTATAATTCTATCAGTTTTGATAATTTTAAACCAATTTTGGAACGATTAGAGAAAGTATTGCTTGACTGGGAAAACAGAAAAAAATCATAAGACGGCATTGCATCATTCTTAAATCTGTTATATTACACTACTTTTGCTTAACTTTTAACCGATTCTAAACACTAAATCTCAATCAAAAATGTATCACGAGTGTACCACAAGAAAAGGCTAATGCTGAAGCACTAGCCTTTATCTAAATTATTAGTACCATTGTAAAAAGAAATGGTGCCGATAGATTCCATTCTTTGATGGTGAACAAGCACGCCATTTTTGCAGACTCAAAATATTCACCTGCATCGTGCAGGCTCCAAAAAGACCAGCCTGCTCACAGAGATTGCTTCGTCATTTTATTTCTCGCAATGACGGCATGGAGGAAGGTCGGCGTTCGCAGTCTTTGGTTCCGTACAACAAATCCAAAAATAAAAAAAGGCAGTCGAAAGACTGCCTTTATTTTTAAATGGTGCCCAAGGGCGGAATCGAACCACCGACACGTGGATTTTCAGTCCACTGCTCTACCGACTGAGCTACTTGGGCAAGTAGGTCTCAAAAGCGAGGTCTAAAAATATCGAAAAAGGGCTTAGATGTCAACATCTATTTTTCATTTTTCTCATATATTTTTTTATCCCCGTTAATCCCAAACAATGAGATTGCCACGGCTCCTTCGGAGCCTCGCAATGACGCCGTTTCGGCATCTTCTGGGGGCTATATTGTACGTCCGATGGCAAGTGCGATGGAACGCAGACTGCCCATCAGCTCGAGAAACTGTGTGGGTGTCAGAGACTGTGCTCCGTCAGACCATGCCTTCTCCGGTTCGGGATGCACTTCTATAATGAGTCCGTCCGCTCCGATAGCCACAGCAGCCTTGCTTAAAGGACCGACATACTGCCAGTGTCCCGCAGCGTGGCTGGGGTCTATTATTATGGGCAGGTGGCTCTTTGACTTGATAACGGGAACGGCGCTTATATCCAGCGTGTTTCTGGTGGCAGTCTCAAATGTTCTCAAACCTCTTTCGCAGAGGATAACATTCTTATTGCCCTCGCACAGGATATATTCGCATGCTGTCAGATATTCCTCTATGGTGGTGGACATGCCCCTTTTCAGCAGAACGGGTTTGTCTGTCTTGCCCAGCTCGGTCAGAAGAGCGAAGTTCTGAATGTTTCTGGCGCCCACCTGGAACATATCGGCGTATTTGTATACCATGTCTACATATTTCGGGTTAGTCACTTCTGTCACCACGGGCAGGCCTGTAACCTCTCTAGCCTTTGCCAGAAGTTTAAGCCCGTCTTCCTGAAGCCCCTGGAAAGCGTAAGGGCTGGTTCTGGGTTTGAAAGCGCCGCCTCTGAGCATCTGCGCTCCTGCCGCCTTGATGAATTCAGCGGTTTTGATTATCTGCTCTTCGGATTCCACAGAGCAGGGACCGGCTATCACGGGGATGTTCTCTCCGCCGAATTTCACGCCGCAGCAGTCGATGATGGAGGGCTCGGGTCTAACCTCCAGACTGGAAAGTTTATAGGGTTTGCTGATGGGGACGATCTTGTCCACGCCGGGCATGTCGCCGATCACGTTCATCTTGTCCCTCTGACCGTCCACGCCGACCAGACCGATGACGCATCTCTCTTTGCCCTCGATGATGTGTGTGCTGAAGCCTATGTCCTCTGACATCTGAATTACTTTGTTGATGTCGTCCTGTTTGGCTCCGATTTTCATTACTACTATCATTTTTTTCCTCCGGAAATTTATTTCAGCGTTCTTCGAAAAATCCCCGCAGGCATAAAAAAACCGCGGGAGCTTTGCGAAGCCGCCGCGGTTCAAAAACTTATATTAAAGCCATGACCGGATTCAGACGGCTACACTCCTACTGCTAAAAAAGCAGTAAAAAAAGAAACCAAAAAAGAATCCGAAAAATGTCATAGCGTTCATTTAAAATGTAATCCTCTTATTTAAGATTAATGTTTAAATATACTATATCGTGTATAGTGTCAATAAAATTCTGCATATTTTTTTTCCAACTCTTTTTTAAAGGAGAATGAACGGATTTCTCTTATTGAAAAAATAGCGTAGAAGATATATTAATTATCTATTACACAAGTAAAAAGGATACATTATGGATAAATTTATAACTTCAATATTCGATGAGATGAAAGAGGTTCAGAACAGGTTCGTGACAGAGAGCACACCTATCCTCATAGCCATCGCCACCGAAATTGTTCAATGCTTCGTAAACGGCGGGAAACTGCTGATCTGCGGAAACGGAGGCTCAGCGGCAGACGCCCAGCACATAGCGGCGGAGTTTGTAAACAGGTTTAAGATGGAGCGCCCGCCTCTGCCCGCCATCGCTCTCACCACCGATACTTCAATAATCACGTCCATAGGCAACGACTATGAGTTCAACGATATTTTTCTGAAACAGGTATCAGCGCTCGCCAATGAAAATGACGTTCTCTGGGGTATATCCACCAGCGGAAATTCTGAAAACGTCGTGAGGGCTCTCAGAGAGGCCGGCAGGATGAACGTCCGCATAGTGGGCTTCACAGGAAGAGACGGCGGAAAGATGAAAGGACTCTGCGACATCCTCTTTCAGTCGCCCACAGACAACACGCCCAGAATACAGGAAATCCACATATCGGCGGCTCATATCATCTGTCAGCTTGTGGATGAGATGATGTTCGGCAGATTTGCCTGATGTCCCTGTTCTGCAATCTGTGGGGGTGCGCCTCCGTATGGCATTTTTTTAACAACAGACCAAAAGGCAGGGTGACTGTCTTTTTGGCATCCAATAAAAGAGAATACGAGCTTATCCTTCAGGAGACGGCTTTCTTTTTCAGCAGATCAGCGGTTCTGCCTTTTCCGGAGTACACTCAGGAGCCTTTCGAAGAGGCGAGGGTGCTGCCGGAGGTTATCTCCGCCCGAGCCAAGACCCTGCACACTCTGCTTAATGACGATTCGTCATGCATAGTGGTGACCACACCTTACGCCATTCTGAAATCCCTTCCGCCGGTAGAAGTCTTCCGCTCATCGGTGATAGAAATCGCTCTTGGCAAGGAATATGACAGGCAGGAACTGGAATATATTCTGAATTATTCCGGATATGTTCATGTGGAGCTGGTGGACGGGCAGGGTGAATACGCTTTCAGAGGCGATATTCTGGAAGTGTTTCCTGCGGAGCACGAAAACCCTTGTCTGATAGAGTTTTTTGACGATGAGGCGGAGCGCATATCCGTCATAGACAGAGCCACCAGAAAACCGCTGAAAACCCTTAAGAATGTAACTCTTCTGCCCGCTTCCGAGGCGCTCTTCGACGCTGAGGATATCAAAAAACATATAAACGATAATGAGATACTGGACAAGGTGGAAATGTACGGCAAATATGCCGGATGCCAGTGGCTTGCGCCCGCCGTTTACGGACGCATGTCCAGCCTTTTCGAATATATAGGCGACGATGTCAGCTTTGTTTACTTTACGGAAGATTTTAAGACGCATATTTCCGACACGCTTTCATTCATAGACGGACGCACCCCGGAGGGCGGCTTCTATGACAGAAACTTCATAAACCCCTCAGAGATTTATACCCGCATGACGCCGGAAAACACTCTGGTGCTGGCTGATATAGTGACAGAGACGGCGCAGGCGCTGAACTATAAGAGCAGCGCTATGCTGCTGGGCGGAAAAAAGAACAATATCTATCATTCCATGTCGTCCGCTATGGAGATAATAAAAGAGCACACGGATAAGGGTTTCAGAGTGCTGTGTGCTATAGAGAGTGACAGGCTTTCCGCTCTTTTTTCATCATTTTCCGTTGATTACGGATATACAGCGCATAAAATCAGCAGTTATACCGAGATTCAGCAGACCGGACTATATATTTTCAGCGAAAAATTCAGAGGCGGTTTCATAGACGAAAAACGTCTGCTGGCTGTGTTTTCCGATGAGGATATATTCGGCATAACCAGAAAAAAACCGAAAAGAGGAAAAAAAGAGCTGTATTCCACCACTATATCCGATCTGGAGTCCGGCGACTACGTCGTTCATGTGGATTACGGAATCGGGATATACAAAGGGCTGGTGCATCAGAGCATCGGCGGCGTGGAGGGAGATTTTCTCCAGCTGGAGTATGATAACGGAGAGTTTCTGTATGTGCCTCTGTCGTCTATAGGTCAGTTACAGAAATATATCGGTTCAGAAGGGTCAAAACCCCGCATAAACTCTCTCCAGACGCAGACGTGGAAAAAACTGAAGGCGCAGGCGGGACAGAGGGCGAAGAAGATCGCCTTCGATCTTTTACAGCTTTATGCACAGCGGAAGCTGGAGAAGGGGTTCGCCTTTAAGGACGACGGAACTATGCTGGACGAGTTCGAACAGCTCTTTGAGTTCGATGAGACGGACGACCAGCTCACCGCCATTCACGATGTTTATAACGATATGGAGAATCAGCTCCCCATGGAACGTCTGGTATGCGGAGACGTCGGTTTCGGCAAGACTGAGGTGGCGATGCGTGCCGCATGTAAGGCGGTCGCCGGAGGAAAACAGGTGGCAGTGCTGGTTCCCACAACAGTTCTGGCACGCCAGCATTATCTGACATTCAAAAAACGTTTCGGCACCATGCCCGTGCAGGTGGACTACATCAGCCGTTTCCGCACAGCCAAAGAGATCAGAGAGATTCTGGGCAGGCTGGCTTCAGGCGATCTGGATATTCTGGTGGGCACGCACAAGATGCTGGGCAAAGAGATAGAGTTCAGGGATCTGGGACTGCTGATAATAGATGAGGAGCAGAGGTTCGGCGTTGCTCATAAGGAGAAGATCAAGGCGATGAAGAACAACGTGGATGTTGTTTATCTTTCCGCCACGCCCATTCCCCGGACATTGCAGCTTTCGCTGTCCGGTATCAGGGATATATCTGTCATAGATACCCCGCCCGTGGACAGGCTTCCTGTCATTACAAAGGTGGTTAAGAAGGATATGGAGATCAAGACCGCCATCCAGCGTGAGCTGGAGAGGGGCGGACAGGTGTTTTATCTGCATAACCGCATAGAGGATATCCAGCAGGTGACCGCCGGGGTCAAAAACATGCTGCCGGAAGCCAGAGTGACATTCGCCCACGGTCAGATGGACGCTTCCGCTCTGGAAAAGATACTGATGGATTTTTATGCCGGAGAGACTGACGTTCTGGTCTGCACGGCTATTATAGAGAACGGGATAGACATTCCCAACGTGAATACGATAATCATAAACGACGCCGCCCATCTGGGGCTGGCGCAGATATATCAGCTTAAGGGCAGGGTGGGGCGTTCCGTGCGCAGGGGCTACTGTTATCTGGTTGTGCCTCAGTTCAACACCCTGACTCAGGTGGCTCAGAAGAGACTTAAGATTATTCAGCAGCTTTCCGATCTGGGCAGCGGCGTGAAAATAGCTTTTTACGATCTTCAGTTAAGAGGCGCCGGAGACCTTCTGGGTGCGGACCAGTCAGGGTTTATAGTGAAGGTGGGCTACGAGCTTTTCATCGCTATGATAGACGAGGCGGTGAAGGAGCTGAAGGGTGTCACCAACCTGTTCACCGATACGGAGATAATCACGGGGATAGCGCATTACATCCCGGCGGACTATATAGAAGATACACGGCTGAGGCTGGATTATTATAGAAAATTCTCATATGTGACAACCATAGAGGAGACCATGGGGCTTCTGGCGGAGATGTCCGCTCTGTATGGTGATGTCACAGACCAGACTGTTAACCTCGGCTGGATCATGCTGCTGAAAAATCTGGCAGGCAGAGCCGGAATCGAGAAAATGTATATCTATTCCAGCAGGATAAAGATGAAGTTCGGGCAGAATGTTCCCGTAATGCCGCAGACGCTGATGACAGCAGCATCCGGATCGAAGGCCATACTCAAGTTCGATGATGAGTTCACTATGTCGCTTTACTTTGAAAACCATACGGAAACATTTGAGAAAACAGCGGGTTTTCTGTCGGCTATCGTTCCTGAGCCTCAGCGGGAAGATGATAAATAGACTATTGCAAATTCCGGCATGTTTCAGTAAGCTGACTTTCATGAAAAAGAGCATATTTCTTGTCTTACTGCTTGTTCTCTCCCTGCTCGTGATCTCCTGTTCCAAAAAGAAAGAGGAGAGCGCGGGACACAAAACGGATGAAAAGTCCGACCCTACACGTTCGGAGCTCTATGTAACCATCAACGGAGAAAAGATAACCAAAGGCGACTTCATGGATTTTATCTCGTATTCCCATGCCATGATGGATCCGGAAAATCAGGATAATAAAGCAGTGCTCACCGCTCTGAGAGATGATTTCATCCGTCACCGTGTCCTCCTTCAGGAGGCGAAGAAGCACAAGGTGCAGATAGATGAGAAAAAATTCTCTGAAATGCTGGCGGCGTTCAAAACGGACAAGGGCGAAAAGGTTGTGAACGAGTTCGAGGAAGAGCTGGACATAGATTTTGAATCGGTGAAAAAGCTGCTTCGTGAAAGAGCTCTGGTGAATGAGTTTCTTGGCGGGGTCAGTGAAGAGATCACGGTCAGCGACAGAGAGCTGAAAGACTATTTTAACAAAAGAAAATCTGAACTAACAGGTATCAAAAAAGCTCATATATTCCATATAGTAACATCTGATGAGGCGAAGGCGGCGGAAGCCATGCGCATGCTTCAGAAGGGTATCAGCTTCGCTGAGGTGGCGGAGAAATATTCCGTTGCTCCGGAAGCGGCTAACGGCGGAGATCTGGGATATGTGGATGTAACAGAGTTTCCCGATATTTTTCAGGAAGCGCTTAAGCTGAAAATAGGCGAGACAAGCCAGATTATGAAATCAGAATACGGCTGGCACATATTTAAACTTGCCGATATCCAGCAGAATGATAAAATAAATTTTGACGATGTGAAAGACGAGCTTCATGACGAACTCTACGGAATAAAACAGGAAAAAATACTAAAGGATTATATCGATGAGCTATATTCAAAAACTGAAATTGTATTTGCCTCTAATTCTTCTGATCCTGCTGCCCCTGCAAAGCCTCAGAGCGGAGATAATAAATAAGATCTACGCCGTTGTCGGGGACAAGGTCATCACACAGTATGATCTGGAATCACTGAACCCCAGAAAGCTGCGTCTGATCTATGAAAAGTTCAACGGCAGTGACAGAGAACAGGCTCTGAGCGATTTTTATAAAGAGAATCTGGACAGCCTTATAGACAACTATGTTGTGGAGATAGCCGCCGCCAAAGAGGGCGTTGTTGTTTCCGACAGAGAGGTTGAAGGCGCTCTGGAAGACATCATGAAGCGCAACAGCGTGGACAGGTCACAGCTGGAAGAACTGCTGAACCAGCAGCACCAGACATATGAACAGTATAAGTGGAAGATCAAGGTCGATATTCTCGTCAGCAGGCTGATGTCCACCATATTCAGACCGAAGATAGTGATTACCGAACAGGATATACAAAAATATATAGCGGAGAATCAGGCGTCTCTGGATCTGTCTGACATGTATGAGCTGAGGGTTATGCATGTACCTTCCAAAGAGAAGCTGGATGAGGCTCTGGCAGATTTCAAGGCAAATGGAAATTTCCGTGATACAGCCATGAAGTTTTCCGATGATAAAACAGCCGGAGACGGCGGATACCTTGGCTGGGTTGAGCTGGCTCTCTTAAGCGAAAACATCAGAAAGATCGTCAGCGCCGCTAAGCAGGGGATCACATCTCCTGTGGAAGAGGACAACGGAAGCTACAGAGTTTTCTATGTGGAAAACTTCAAGAGCAAAACAGATGTTAACGATGACAAGAAGGCTACCATCGTGAACGCCATCACAACCAAAATGGCTGATAAGTATTTTAACGAGTGGCTCGCTGAGAGCAGAGAAGAGATACTGATTCAGAAGAGATACTGATAAAATATATGAGGCTTGATAAATTCCTGAAAGTGATGATGCTGACAAAGCGCCGCGCCGTTGCCAACGAGATGGCGGACGAGGGCTTTGTAAAGCTGAACGGACGGGTCGCCAAACCCTCGGCAAAGCTGAAAGCGGGGGATATTCTGGAACTGGACATGTGGAACTGTTACAAGAAGGTGGAGATAACCGATCTGCCCGAAAAAGCAAACGTGCCCAAACAGGATACGGAAAAATACATCAAGGTTCTGGAGTATAAAGCGAAAGAATCAGACGGCTTCTGATATTCATGAAAAAAGATCTGTATGATATAGCTGTTATCGGCGGCGGTCCGGCTGGCTTAATGTCCGCCGGAAGCGCCGCTGAGACCGGCGTTTCTGTCATTCTACTGGAAAAGATGAACACCTGCGGACGAAAACTGCTGATCAGCGGCAGCGGCAGATGCAACATCACCAACACAATCAAAACAGTAAAAGATTTCATAAACAGACTGAATGTGAATAATAAATTCATGTATCAGGCTCTGAACGGGTTTAAACCGTCCGACACGGTCGCTTTTTTCAATAATATGGGTCTGAAGACCACCGTGGAGAGGGGTTTTAAGGTCTTTCCGGCAGGAGAAGCCGGCTCGGATGATGTTCTGAGGGTGCTGATGAGGTACGCTGTGACGAACGGCACGGAGATAGTCTGCGGCGCTGAGGTGACTGAGATATCCCATGACGGCGTGTTTCATCTGAAAACACCGAAAGGACAGATAAAGGCAAAATGCGTGATAATATCCTGCGGCGGGATGTCATATCCCAAAACGGGCTCTGCCGGAGGCGGCTACGCTCTGGCGGAGGCTCTGGGGCATCATGTGGTGAAACCCGCTCCGGCTCTCGTTCCGGTCTATACACCGGATGAATGGGTGAAACAGGCTCAGGGTGTGAGTCTCCGTGATATCGGTCTGACATTGTATTCCGGCGGAAAAAAGATAGCGGTCTCCTCAGGCGATCTGGTTTTCACCGACAGAGGTATAAGCGGTCCGGCGGTATATGACCTCAGCAGAAAGACATCCGGAACTGATCTGAGTATCGATATAGACCTGATGCCGGATATGGAGTTTGCCGGGCTGGATGCCGAGCTGGAACAGAAGCTGAAAGAGAACAACAAAAAACTGATAAGAAATATAATAGACGGATACGCTGTGTCGGCACTGATTCCGGCGGTTTTTTCGCTGTCCGGCGTGGATCCGGAGACCAGAGCGTCCAATCTGTCCGGAAAAGACAGAAAGAAACTGGTAAGCGTCATTAAAGGCATGCGTGTCAATAATGTTGAATTTGCCGGATTCGAGCGGGCGGTGGTGACAGCTGGCGGAGTGGATACAAAGGAGATAGACGGCAGAACCATGCAGTCATCCATTGTCAGCGGACTTTTTTTCGCCGGAGAGATCATCGACACGGACGGTCCCACAGGCGGGTTCAACCTCCAGATATGCTGGAGCACCGGCAGGCTCGCCGGAAGAAACGCCGCCGAAAAATCAAAAAATATCTGAAAATATCAATTTTACTCTTTACTACCCGTAATATCTGGGAGTATTATTTTTGTCACTCATCATTTTCCTGTTCATAAGGAGGAATCATGGAAATATCAACCACCCTGCTTCCTGAAAGCAAAAGGAAGTACGGCGCTATCAAGGGTCTTTCAAGTCTGCCTTTCGGTTTACACCGCTCAGACCACATGTTTCTCGTCAATTATAAAGACGGGAAGTGGCAAAACCCCCGTATAGTCCCCTACGGACCTATCGAGATGATGCCCGGCGCTATCTGTCTGCACTATGGACAGACAATTTTCGAAGGCGCGAAGGCGTTCATGCACGACGACGGGGAGATCTACGCATTCCGAGTGGACAAAAACGCAGAAAGAATGAACGTCTCCGCAGATCTGATCTGCATGGAGCAGATCCCTGTAGAGCTTCAGGTGGAAGGTATCATGAGACTGCTGGACGTGGACAGAAAATGGTGTCCCGATATCCCGGAATCATCGATGTATATCCGTCCCTTTATGTTTGCCACAGAGGACGCTCTGGGTGTTCGTCCCAGCGCCGAATATATATTCTGTGTCATTCTGTCTCCCAGCGGACCCTACTATGCCGGTGGGTTCAACCACGGCGTGAGACTGCTGATAACAGACAAATACCACAGAGCGGTCACAGGGGGAACAGGCGCGTCTAAAACAGGCGGGAACTATACAGCCTCCATGAAGCCCGGTCAGGTAGCGAAAAAATGCGGAGCGAGCCAGGTTCTCTATCTGGACGCCTCCAATACATATATCGAGGAAGCGGGCGCTATGAACCACTTCCACATCATGAAGGACAATACAGTGGTCATCCCTGAGTTCAACGATTCCATACTCAGGTCGATCACATCCGTATCCATGATGGAGCTTCTGCCCGATCTCGGGTACAAAGTGCGTCAGGAACGCATAGCCATAAATGATTTCGTGGCTCAGATCAAGAACGGCGATATCATAGAGGCGGGCGGTTTCGGAACAGCCGCTGTTGTTTCGCCCGTTAACGAATATATCTTCGACAACGGAGATATGATAAAAGTCGGAAACGGCGAGATAGGCGAAAATACCAGAAAGATATACGAAGCCTATACAGCCATCCAGAACGGCAAAGCAGCCGATAAATACGGATGGATGCAGAAAGTTCCCAGATACTAATTCAAAAACATAAGATTGCTTCGCTTCGCTCGCAATGACATATAGATTTACGTCATTGCGAGGAGCGCAGCGACGCGGCAATCTCATTTATCTTTTCTTTATCAGGAGATTCTCATGCAGCAGTTCAGTTTTCACAGTCCGGTACACGCATATTTCGGATTCAACGCCATAGATAATCTTCAGGCGCTTTTAAAGCCCTATACAAAAGTCTGCGTGGTCAGCGGAGAGAAATCTATCGAGGCGACAGGGTTCAGAAAATATCTGGATGAGTATTTCCGGAATAAAGAGATATTTTACTTCAACAGAATAGAGGAGAACCCGTCTATCAACACCATCCTGAAAGGCGGAAAATTCGCCAGAGAGTGCAAAGCCGAAGTGATAATAGGATTCGGCGGCGGAAGCCCTCTGGACGCTTCCAAGGCGATAGCGGCTTTCGCCACGAATAACAAGGGCTTTTATGAGCTGTTGGTGGAAGACACTCTGGATCACGAGCCTCTTCCCGTCATCTGCGTCCCCACCACCTGCGGCACGGGAAGCGAGATGAACAATTACAGCATAGTCACAGACACTGAGAAACTGGATAAGATCAACTTCGCCAAGGAGAACACTTTTCCCAAAGCGGCGGTTATCGACCCGGTTTTCTTAAGAAGTCTGGATAAAAAGATAATATACGCCACCGCCTTTGACGCTTTTTCCCACTGTATGGAAGGTTTCGTGTCCAACAGGGCGAACCCGTTCAGTGATTCCCACGCCGTTACAGGCATGGAGATAATCCTGTCCACTTTCGCTGCCGGAGCGGATACATCGAAAGATGAGACACTGCTTAACTTTCTCTACGGTTCCACTCTGGGCGGAATAGTCATCCTGCACACAGCTACCACGCTGATGCACGCTCTTGGATACTGGCTCACCAACGAGAAGAAGATTCACCACGGCACAGCCAATGCCATCCTCCTGCCATATTATCTGGAGATGCTCAGACAGAAGAACGTGGATAAATACCATGTGATCGCCGGGCTGATGGGAAAATATGAGTTCGACATCGCCAGATGGCAGAACGAAATGGGCTACGATGTCTCTCTGAAGGATATAATGTCTGAGGATGAGATTGATAAGATGACCGACTATGCCCTGACAAAGAAGAACAGCGAATGGACACCTTTTGAGCCGGAGAGGGAGTTTGTTCTGGGGATATTGAAACGCTATTAAAAAAGTAAGGCGGTCTCTGACCGCCTTTTTTATTGTCCGTATTCTGCCATTATCTTTTTGATGTAGTGTCTGGTTTCGCCGAAGTCGGGGATTTTGCCCTCCTTCACGTTGTTCGGTCCGGCGTTGTACGCCGCCAGAGCCAGAGGAATATCGTTGAACCTTCTCATCTGCTTCGCCAGATATTTAACCCCGGCGTCTATGTTGTCCTCCGCCAGAAAAGGGTCTCCGTCGGAAATGTCGAAGAACGTATTCGGCATAACCTGCATCAGCCCCATCGCTCCTGTGCGGGATATGGCGAACTGTCTGCCTTTTGACTCCACGTCTATCATGATGTGGATCAGTCTGGGGTCGGCACCGTATTTTTCGCAGGCGGCGGTTATCATTGTGTCCACTTCTTCCGGAGTGGATGTGACAAAACCGAGACCGGCGACAAAAAACACATGTTTAGCAAGATGATACATGCTCACTGTTCTGTTTTTTATGTGAAATGGGTTGACGAGCGCCTTCAGACTGCCGGAAGACAGAAAGGTAAGGATATTCAGAATAATCACATAGCTGATAAAAAAATACAGCATATACTTATAGGTCTTCTTCAGCATAAAAAAACAATGTCACAAAAACTGCTTGCAGTCAATAATCTATGTGGTATTAAATAAAGTTCAGAAACAACGGCGGGACAATATATGAAAATTATAGATATTTTAAATAATAAGAGAACAGTTTCCTTTGAGTTTTTTCCACCGAAAAAGACAGAAGCCGAGACTGTGCTTTATGAAACAATAAAAGAACTGGTGGACTACGATCCGGATTTCGTTTCCGTAACATACGGTGCCGGCGGCTCAACCCGTGAGAAAACGGTGGAGTGGACCAAACACATCAAAAAGAGCTATAACCTGATCACCATGATGCATCTGACTTCCGTGGCGGCAGGGCAGGCGGAGATAGACGCTGTGACAGCGGAGATAGACGCGATGGGCGCGGAGAATATTCTGGCTCTGCGGGGCGATTTTCCCGCCGATATGCCTTCTGAGGGGTATAATCCCGTTTTCAGATACGCTTCCGATCTGGTGACATATCTCAGACAGAAGCACGGTGACAAATACTGCATAGGCGTTGCCGGATATCCGGAGGGACATCCGGAGTCAAAGAGTCTCGATGACGACGTGATCAACCTGAAAAAGAAGATAGACGCCGGCGGCGACTTCATAATCACACAGCTTTTCTTCGACAATACTCACTATCTGCGCTTTATGGACAGGCTGGAAAAACACGGCGTGGACGTTCCGGTGGTGGCCGGCATTATGCCCATCATCAATATAGCGCAGGTTGTCAAATTCACACAGATGTGCGGAGCGACAGTGCCGCAGCATTTGGTAGACAAAATGGACGGGAAGACGGAAAAACACCAGTTCATGATAGGCGTGGAGTATGCCGTGACCCAGTGCCGTGAGCTGATATGCAACGGCGTGGACGGACTGCACTTCTATACCCTGAACAAGCACGGAGCCACAGAGGCGGTGCTGGACAGAATACGCTGATGCCCATACACACCGAACCGCTCTACAGACCGCCCAGCGAGGCGCATTCGCTGATATTTCAGATAACCCACGGATGCTCGTACAACAAGTGCGCCTTCTGCGGCATGTATATTCACAAACCATTCGAACTGAAACCCATCGAAAGCATAATAGACGAAATAGACAGAGTGCCTGATGCCTACGCCAAAACGGTCAAAAAGATCTTTCTGGCGGACGGAGACGGGGTGATATATCCCACTGAGGGGCTCATCCGTATACTGGACAGGCTCAACAGCAAATTTCCCAATATCATCCGGATAAGCTCATACTGCGGTCCGCAGGCAATAATGAAGAAGAGCGCCGAGGAATGGAAAGAACTGTATAAGAGAAATCTGAAACTGCTCTACTTCGGTCTGGAATCAGGTAACAAAGAGGTTCTCGCCTGTATGAACAAAGGCATGGACGCCTTTAAGATCCTGCCGAAGGTCAAAGAGATCAGGGAGACCGGAATAGGTTTCTCCGTGATGGTGATACTGGGCGGCGGCGGAAAGAAATATAAACAGATGCATATAGAGGACACGGCGAGGTGGGTCAGCGAAGTTAACCCCAACTACCTGTCGTTTCTCACACTTTTTCTCAGGCGAAAGACAGACTACTTCGACAGTCTGGAAAAACCGACATTCAGGGATATTTTTGATGAATCCAGAGGTATGATAGAGAGGATAAACGGGCGCAACATTATATTCCGCTCCAACCATGTTTCCAACTTTCTGGCTCTGGAGGGCAGGCTGGCTCAGGACAGAGACAGGCTGATATCCGAGATAGACGCCACCTGCGCTGAGCTGGACAGGATGAAAAAGCTCGACAGCTTCCCGGATTTCTATGAGGAGTTCTGATGAAAGCGTATTTCGTGCCCACTCTGAAAGAGGGCGAAAAGATATTCGGAATAGATTTCAAACCCGCCGGAAACGGAATAAAACAGGGGGAATATAACGGTATTCCCGTATTCGTAACAGGTATAACCAAGACATCCGCCGCTTTTTCCGCCGCTCTGATTATAAAAGAGTTTGGTGTCACAGAAGCCGTTCTGACAGGTATTTGCGGGGCATACCGTTCATCCGGGCTTTTTGTGGGCGACGTGGTGAGCATCTATAGGGATTTCTTTGCTGACGAGGCTGTTTTTTATAACGACAGGATAGTCGGTCTGGGCGAGATTGGTCTTGATATGCCGTCCGCAGGAGCTTCCGAGTATTTATGCGCTTCGGATCTGCCTATAGTTAATTCCAATACAGTTTCTTTTCTGGACGGAGAGGGTGAAATATCCTCCATGCTGGCGGAAAAGACAGGCGCCGGAGTGGAAAACATGGAGGGCGCGGCATTCGGTTATGTATGTAACATGCTGGGAGTAAAGGCATATCAGATAAGAGCCGTCTCCAACTTCTGCGGCAGCAGACAGGATCAGGAATGGGACATAAAAAAAGCCTTCGTGAAATTAAAAAGCTATTATGAAAATTCGTCTTTGTATTAATTATTAATTATATTAACACTGTCCTAACTCTTTGAAAATCAACATTTTATATCTGTCAAACCTTCATAAATGCGCTCTGGATAGCGAGAATATGTGCATTTGTTAGCATGTCATAAAATTTATTGATAGTTGACAAGAAATTTAAAAAATGTTTTATTATTGCCATTATAACCACTAAGAGGGGGCTATATACAATGGATGAGAAAATTCAGAAGCTTCACGACCTGAACGAGGCGGCGGAGCTCGGCGGCGGTCTGGACCGCATCGAAAAACAGCATAAACAGGGCAAACTGACTGCCCGCGAGAGAATCGACAAGCTCCTTGACAAAGGCACATTTGTCGAGCTGGACAAGTTCATTGTCCACAGATCCACTAACTTCGGTATGGATAAAACGAAGTTTCTCGGTGACGGTGTCGTTACCGGATACGGAAAAGTTAACGGAAGAACAGTCTTTGTCTTTTCTCAGGATTTTACTGTTTTCGGCGGTTCGCTGGCGGAAATGTTTGCAAGGAAAATCTGCAAGATCATGGACAAGGCTATGGAACTCGGATGCCCCGTCATCGGTCTGAATGACTCAGGCGGCGCCCGTATTCAGGAGGGCGTGCTCTCTCTGGCCGGATATGCCGACATCTTCCTGCGCAACACTCTGGCATCAGGCGTTGTTCCCCAGATCTCAGCTATCATGGGACCCTGTGCCGGCGGCGCTGTTTACTCACCCGCGCTCACTGACTTCACCTTTATGGTAAAAAATACTTCCTACATGTTCATCACAGGACCTGAGGTTGTAAAAACCGTAACCAGCGAGGACGTGACTAAAGAGGAGCTGGGCGGAGCTATGACACACAACACCACATCAGGTGTAGCTCACTTCGCCACAGAAAACGATGAAGACGCCATCCTGCGCATCAGAGAGCTTCTCAGCTTCATTCCTTCCAATAACATGGAGGAAGCTCCCATAGTTCCTACCAAAGACGACCCCAACAGAACAGACGACTCACTTCGCAAAATAGTTCCCGAAAACCCCAACCAGCCCTATGACATGCACGAGGTAATCGGCAAAATAGTGGATGATGGAAACTTCTTCGAGGTTCAGGAACATTTCGCTAAAAATATTATAGTCGGATTCGCCCGTCTGAACGGACGCTCCATAGGTATAGTTGCCAACCAGCCCGCCATCATGGCAGGAGCTCTGGATATCAACTCATCCGTGAAGGGCGCCAGATTCGTGCGTTTCTGCGATGCTTTCAACATCCCCCTGCTCACACTGGTTGACGTTCCCGGCTTCATGCCCGGCGTTCAGCAGGAGCTGGGCGGAATCATCCGCCACGGAGCGAAACTGCTCTACGCATACTGCGAGGCTACAGTGCCGAAGGTGACCCTGATCACCAGAAAGGCATACGGCGGCGCATATGACGTTCTCAGCTCCAAACATGTCAGAGGCGACCTGAACTACGCCTATCCCATAGCCGAGATCGCTGTTATGGGTCCTGACGGAGCGGCTCAGATCCTTTTCGGCAAGCAGATATCATCTGCCGCTGACCCGGTAGCCGCCAAGAAGGAGAAGGTGGACGAGTACAGAGAAACATTCGCCAACCCCTACAGAGCCGCAGAGCTTGGATTTGTGGATGAGGTTATCCTGCCCGAGATCACAAGACCCAAGCTGATTCAGGCTTTTGAGCTTCTCTCTAACAAGAGACAGACAAACCCCGCTAAAAAACACGACAACCTGCCGCTGTAAGGAGTGGGAAAA
>DKFJ01000006.1:215206-332738 GCA_002452335.1 Deferribacteraceae bacterium UBA6799
AGAACATGCCGCAAGATGGGCATCAGAACAGTTGCCATCTATACGCATGCAGACCGCAAGGCGCCCCACGTTCGCTATGCGGACGAGGCGTACTGCATCACAGAGGACGCCCACGACACCAGCTATCTGAAGATGGATAAGATCATCGAGATAGCGAAAAAGACAGGCTCCGCCATCCACCCCGGATACGGTTTCTATTCAGAGAACCCCACATTCGTGGAGGCTCTGGAGAAAGAGGGAATCGTTTTCATCGGACCCAAGTCCGAGCACATCATAATGATGGGTTCTAAAACAGGCGCCAGAAAAGCTATGATGGCAGCCGGCGTGCCGGTAGTTCCCGGAACAAAAGACGCTATCACCGATGTGGAGCTGGCTAAAAAGACAGCCCTTGAGGTGGGATATCCCATCATGCTGAAAGCCGTTCACGGCGGAGGCGGAAAGGGTATGCGTCTGGTGGAGGACGAGGCTGATTTCGAAAGCTCATACAGAATGGCAAGCTCCGAGGCTCAGAACGCCTTCGGAAACGGCGAGATGTATATCGAAAAATTCATCGTACAGCCCCACCACGTTGAGATTCAGGTTCTGGGCGACACCCACGGAAACGGACTTCACCTCTTCGAGCGTGAGTGCTCTATCCAGAGACGCCACCAGAAGGTTATAGAGGAAGCTCCCAGCCCCTTTATCAATGACGATACAAGGGCGAAAATGTATGAAGTGGCTGTTAAAGCCGTTAAGGCCATCGGCTATGTCAGCGCCGGAACTCTGGAGTTCATCGTTGGCGCCGATCAGAACTTCTACTTTCTGGAGATGAACACTCGTCTTCAGGTTGAGCACCCCGTAACAGAGCTTATCACCGGCGTGGATATCGTCCGTGAAATGATTCTGGTTGCCGAGGGCAAACCCCTTTCATACACTCAGGACGAGATAGTAAGAAACGGACACGCCATCGAGTGCCGTATATATGCCGAAGATCCGGCGAATAACTTCGTTCCCTCTCCCGGTCTCATCACAGTTTATGAGACACCCGGCGGACCCAACGTCCGTATAGAGAGCGGCGCCTATGCCGGATTCGAAGTACCGATCTATTACGACCCCATGATCGCCAAGGTCTGCTCCATCGGAAAAACCCGTGAGAGCGCCATAGTCAGCATGAAGCGTATCCTGTCCGAATACAAGGTGTCCGGAATCAGAACCTCCATCCCCTTTCACCAGAGAGTGCTGGAGAACGAGACATTCCTCGCCGGAAACTACGACACAGGCTTCATCGACAACAAGTTCGACATGGAAGACCTGAAACGCAAGCAGTCCGCTGATGTGGATGTTCCGATCATAGCCGCTGTTATCAAACAGCTCTGCTCTGAGAAGATCGCCGCCGCCAGAAGCGTCACCAGACGCGATGTGGGCGAATCAAACTGGAAGCGTTTCGGCAGACTCACCAGTCTGGGCAACAAACTCGGGGGCGCGTAATGATAACCAAAAGAGATTACTTCGTAACAATAGATAACGGTGAGCAGGAGCACATCGTAAACCTCGTGGAGCAGTGCTGCGGCATGTTCAAGGTGACAATAGACGGAAGAGAATACCTGGCTGACTATTCTGTCGCCGGGGACAACGTTTACTCCATCATAGTGAACGGCAACTCCTACTCCATGGACATCCACGAAAAGGGCGATGTTTTCACCATCCTCACAGACGAGGGAGATACCTTCGATGTTGAGGTTCTGGACGAGATGAAGCGTCTGATGAAGATGCGCACACATGTCGGTCTGGAAGGACGTCAGGTGATAGAGGCTCAGATGCCCGGATATATCTGGAAACTGCTCGTGGAGCCGGGACAGGAAGTGGAGGCGGGACAGCCTCTGATGATCCTCGTCGCCATGAAGATGGAAAACGAGATCAAAGCTCCGAAAGCGGGTGTGGTTCAGGACATTTTTGTAACTCTGGATCAGACAGTCTCCACAGGGGACAAGCTCGCTGTGGTTGAATAATCACATTTTTTGCGGTATAAATCAGAGGGGAGTTTGCTCCCCTCTTTTTGTTTGACTTGAGGGAGTCGAAACAATTTTCTGATGGGAACGCAGCCGTTGCTTACAGTTTTTTCGTCATTGCGAGGAGTGTAGCGACGCGGCAATCTCATTTTAAAAAAGTTACTATGAGGTTTGTATATGTTTGCAAAACGTTCAAAGGAGGACTGGGAGAAACAGGCAAAAAAAGAGTGTAAAGCAGAGACTCTCGACCGTCTCACATGGAAGACGGCGGAAGGTATAGACGTTAAACCGCTCTATACCATGGAAGATCTGGAAAAGCTCGAAAATGCCGATACTCTTCCCGGATTCGCTCCGTATCTCAGAGGCCCCATGGCCACCATGTATGCCGGAAGACCCTGGACAGTGCGCCAGTACGCAGGTTTTTCCACAGCGGAGGAATCCAACGCTTTTTACAGAAAGAACCTTGCCGCAGGACAGCAGGGGCTCTCTGTCGCCTTCGACCTTGCCACCCACAGAGGATATGACTCGGACCACCCCAGAGTGGTTGGAGACGTGGGCAAGGCGGGCGTAGCCATAGATTCTGTTGAGGATATGAAGATACTCTTCAACGAGATACCGCTGGGAGACGTTTCCGTCTCCATGACCATGAACGGAGCTGTTCTGCCCATTCTCGCCATGTACATTGTGGCGGCGGAAGAGCAGGGAGTAACACAGGACAGACTGGCAGGAACAATCCAGAACGACATCCTGAAAGAGTTCATGGTGCGCAACACATACATCTATCCCCCCGCTCCATCCATGAGGATCATAGCGGACATCATAGAATACACCAGTAAATACATGCCCAAGTTCAACTCCATATCCATCTCCGGATATCACATTCAGGAGGCTGGGGCGAACAACGTGCTTGAGCTGGCGTTTACACTGGCTGACGGTCTGGAATACGTCAAGGCGGCTCTGTCAAAAGGGCTGGACATAGACGCGTTCGCGCCCAGACTTTCGTTCTTTTTCGGTATCGGCATGAACTTCTTTATGGAGATAGCCAAGCTGAGAGCCGCAAGATTTCTGTGGTCTGAGCTGATAGCTCAGTTCAACCCGCAGAATCAGAAATCGCTTGCTCTGCGCACACACTGCCAGACATCCGGCTGGTCGCTGACAGAGCAGGACCCCTATAACAACGTTATCAGAACCACCATAGAGGCTATGGCGGCGGTGCTGGGCGGAACACAGTCCCTGCATACCAACGCTCTGGACGAGGCGATAGCCCTGCCCACAGTGCAGTCAGCCAGAATAGCCAGAAACACCCAGCTGGTGATTCAGGAAGAGACCGGAATCACTAAGGTCATCGACCCTCTGGGAGGCTCATATTACATCGAGTCGCTCACACAGGCGCTGATAGACAAAGCCCGCGCGGAACTGACCGAGATAGAAAAACTGGGCGGAATGACAAAGGCGATCGAGTCCGGCATGCCCAAGCTCAAGATCGAGGAATCAGCCGCCAAGAAACAGGCGTCCATCGACAGCGGAAAAGACGTTATCGTGGGCGTGAACAAATATAAGCTGGCGAAAGAGGACGACATAGATGTTCTGGACATAGACAACACCGCAGTGCGTGAGTCCCAGATCAAACGTCTGAACAGAATCAGAGCGGAGCGTGACAGCAAAGCATGCCAGCAAGCTCTGGATGATATCACCAAGGTCTGCGGTGATAACTCTGCTAACCTTCTGGAATTCTGCGTGAAGGCAGCCAGACTGAGAGCCACTGTGGGCGAGATATCAGACGCTATGGAAAAGGCTTTCGGACGCCACAAAGCGGATATAAAACTCGTATCAGGAGCGTACGGCTCTATGTTTGAGACAGATAAAGAATTTACCGATATCAAAAACGACATAGCCGAGTTTGAGAAAAAGACAGGACGCCGTCCCAGAATTCTGGTAGCGAAGATGGGGCAGGACGGACACGACAGAGGCGCAAAGGTAGTGGCATCAGCCTATGCCGACTGCGGTTTTGATGTGGATGTCGGTCCTCTGTTCCAGACTCCCGAAGAGGCTGCCAAGATGGCTGTGGAGAACGACGTGCACGTTGTGGGCGTTTCGTCTCTCGCCGCCGGACACAAGACTCTGGTGCCTCAGCTTGTGGCGGAGCTGAAAAAGCTGGACGCCACAGATATAGTTGTGGTCTGCGGAGGGGTTATACCCAGACAGGACTACGAAGAGCTGTATCAGGCGGGCGCCGCCTGTATTTTCGGACCGGGAACCACTATCACTAAGTCCGCCAGAGAGACTATGGAAGCCATTAAGAAGGCTCAGGGGCTTTAATTGACAGACATGCAGACTTTAGCTGACGGAATACTACAGGGAAAACTGCGCCCTCTGTCCAAGGGGATAACCCTTATAGAGAGCCGCAATCCGGAACATAGTCAGTCGGCTAATCAACTGCTTGAAAAGATAATGCCTGCCACCGGAAATTCCGTAAGAATCGGGATTTCCGGCGTGCCGGGCGTGGGCAAGAGTACATTCATAGAAGCGTTCGGAAAGCATCTGACATCATGCGGTCACAGGGTGGCTGTGCTGGCTGTGGATCCGTCGTCTCAGGTTACCGGAGGCTCCATTCTGGGTGATAAGACCCGTATGGAAGAACTTGCTCGTGACGAGAACGCCTTTATCAGACCTTCCCCGGCGGGAGACACGCTGGGCGGGGTAGCCAGAAAGACCCGTGAGACCATGCTTCTGTGCGAGGCGGCGGGATACGATGTGATTCTGGTGGAAACGGTAGGAGTGGGGCAGTCAGAGATAACTGTCGCTTCCATGGTGGATTTCTTCATGCTTCTTCAGCTGGCAAACGCCGGAGACGAGCTTCAGGGTATCAAAAAAGGCGTCATGGAGATAGCGGACGCCATCATCATAAACAAGGCGGAGGGGTCGAACCGCATGAAAGCGGAGGTTGCCGCATCGCAATATATAAATGCCCTGCATATCCTGCGTCCGAAAAGCCGCAACTGGGCTGTTCCGGTGAAGCTGTGCAGTGCTCTGTATAATGAGGGGATCTCCGATATCTGGGAGATGGTTACGGACTACAGAGACAAACTGACCGCAAGCGGCGAGTTCGATGAAAAACGTAAGGGACAGTCGGTTGACTGGCTCTGGACTCTGGTTATGGACGGGCTTAAGGATATGTTCATGGACAACCGCCATGTGCAGGCGATGTATCCGCAGATTCAGCAGTCCGTGGAAGAGGGCGTCATGAACCCCAGCGCCGCATCAAAAAGACTTCTGGAGCTTTTCAAGAGACATTGATGTCTAAGACATTCATCGTATCCGACGTGTTCGGACTGACCGATTGTCTTGAAGAGTTTTCCGATTATTTCCCCGAAAGTATAATAGTTGACCCGTATGACGGACAGAAACATCATTTTTTAAACGAAGAGGAAGCGTACGGATATTTCATGCAGAATTGCGGTATAGAGGGATATACAGATGTTTTGCTTAGTGCCATAGGTTCTGACGGATGCGGCAGCAGGATTATCGCTTTTAGTGCCGGAGCTTCTGCCGCATGGAATATTTCAGATAAATTTACCGATATTGCCGAAATAGTGTGTTTTTACGGGTCTCGAATCAGAGACAATGCCGATATAAAGCCGTTATGTCCTGTTAAACTTATATTTCCTGCATATGAAAAGAGTTTTGACGTAAGTGCGTTGTCTGAAAAGCTGAAACGCAGAATTAACGTGACTGTTGAAAGAATAGTTTATCTGCACGGATTTATGAACAGATTGTCTGTAAATTTTGATGAGACAGGATATTTGAAGTATTTAAATCATCTTACGCATACAGACCATAGTTGACATGGAAACAGGAGTAATTTAAAACGCATTAATAAGGGACTTCCTCCACTATGTAACCCAATTCTCGTGCTCTCTCAAGAAATGGCTTGATAGTATTGATTCCCCATTGATTAGAAATGGCATATATTTCATTATTAAAGGATATTACTTCATCGTCATCCAAGAAATGTCTGGCAATGCCATTTCTAACTAAGTTATTCGCATCTTCAAAACTTTTAAAAATTCCACCATTCTTAAGAGATTGAGGGAATGCCTGTAGAAGCTTTTCAAAAGAATCAGGTTTGTTGTCAGCAATCCATTGTTGTATAACAGCAAGAACAAGTCTTCTTTTTTTATATACGACGTTATTAAAACGATATTGAGTGAAATCAAATTTTGATGCAGATTCTTTTCTTGCTTCACTCTGGTGTCGTATTCTAAGCTGGTATGTTTCTGCCTCAGGGAGTGGTATAATCTGCTGAACATCAATTAATATATTATTATCACTATATTTGTATGGGATAAGTCGCACACATTTAATATTTAAATCCCTTTCATTAAGCCATAGTACAGAAGTTGTTAATTCTTTTGAAAAGTTCGAAGAGACCAGTATTATTTTGACGTCTCTTGCAAAACTATCCTGAGGTTCATCCCAATTAAGAAAATTAAGTAATGTAGCCTCTGCATTGTCTTCAGAATTAACAGATAAAAGGTATTCCTGAAATGTACTGGTAGCTTCAGAAAAAGTCATAGTTGAAACCATTGAAGCATATCTTATTGCCTGAAGTTCCATGTTCTCGCCAGTTTCATTTCTTTTTAATTCAATCACAACTAGGTTAGCTTGTTTATCAATAGCTAATAAATCTATTCTTCTATGTGAATCCGTCCAGTCTGAAAATTCTTCTGATATCACAAGGCAATCAGGAGCAATAACCTGTATCTGCTGTTTTAAAGCCTGTTGCAGATTTTGTCTTTCTAAGATACTTTCCTGAGAAAAAGTTGTATTCTCTATTTGTGATAGCCTATTGTTTTCGAATTTATAAATTGCCATGAAATTACCTCTTTCTTGTAGAGTTAAATTATCTTGCGCATGCAGACCATGGGCGACATAGAGAAACCGTTGCTTTCATAAAAGCTCTGGGCTCTGTAGTTGTCGTTGTCTGTCAGCAGAGTTATGCGTCTGCATCCTGCCTCTCTGGCCGCCTGCTGAGCTTTTTTCAGTATCAGGGTGCCGATGTCCTGACCTCTCATATCCGGATGCACCACCATATCTTCCAGAGCACACACACGCTCGCCCAGAAAAGTGCTCACCATGAACAGTATGTTCACCATTCCAACTATCCTGCCTTCCTTTTCCGCCTTTATGATGAATCCGGTTTCAGGATTGCTGATGATCATTTCCAGACCCTTTGCCTGTTTAGCCGGATCCGGTGTGAACTCCGCCTCCTGAGTAAAGAGTATTTTCAAGAGACCGCAGAGCTGCGGTATATCTTCGAGTGTCGCTTTTGTTATAATCATAAGAGGATTATAACAAATTAAGGCTAAAGTGACAAATGGTATTATGTTTATGATAGTGAGATTGCCACGCCCTGCGGGCTCGCAATGACTGATATAAGGAATAAAAAAGGCGGTGAAAACCACCGCCTTTAAAAAATTAAACTCTGATCAGTTCTGAGTGATATCAAAACCGCCGTCTTTGAATTTGTTGAAAGAGTCCAGATACTTGATGTTTGTGTATCCGGCATCCTTGAGTATGTTGTATGCCATCTCGGCTCTGACGCCGGAAGCGCAGCTTGTGATTATTTGTTTGTCTTTGGGCAATTTGTCCAGATTCTCCTTCAGCGCCTCAACAGATATGTTGATAGCTCCGGGGAAAGTACCTGCGGCGAACTCCTCTTTTGTTCTGACATCCACAAAAACAGTGTCTTTCGGCTGAGCTGTCACAAGTTTCACGAATTCATCCTTTGATATGGTGCCGGGTTTCGGCAGAGCCATGAATTCGAACTTGTCTTTTGTCGCTCCGGAGAGAACGGGATATTTATTCTTCTGCCACTCGGTGATAGTCATGGGTAGAACTCTGGTTCCTTTGTATCCCAGAGCGGTCAGTTTGCCGGCTACATCAGCCGCCTCATCGCCGTATACCACGATGGGCACCATTTTCTTCTTGGGCAGTTTATCTTTCACAGCGTCAAAGGTTTTTGCTGTCACGTTCACCGCATTGGGCAGGTGAGCGGCTTTTGCCTGTTTTTCGCTGTTGGTATCGACCACGAGGAAAGCCAGCTCGCTCTTGCCGAGGCGCTCAGCCACCAGATCGGGAGCGATGTATGATACTTCTGATGTTACCCAGTCGGGGAAACCGCCGGCGTATATCTTAACATCGGTGTATCCGAGACCTCTCGCCTTGATGGCCGCTGTGGGGCTGGAGCATCCGCCCACGCAGTAGAACACGAGGGGAGTCTTCTTGTCCTTGGGCAGTTTGTCCGCCTGCTGTTCCAGAGCGGCGGCGGGGATGACTATCGAGCCGGGGATGAATCCCTCTTTATATTTCACAGGGGGTCTGGCGTCTATGATGACGGCAGATTTGTCATGAAGCATTACCTGTTTCAGAGCGTCCTTGTCCAGCTTCTGATCGGGAGTTATGCTGTTGAGGATATCGAATCTGGTGACGTGCAGGGCAACGTTTTCGCCTTTGCCGTTCACATAGTAGTAGATTCTGAAAGCCTTGCCTTTGTACTCGCCCATGTCTTCCATGTCGAGCAGGTTTTTCACCTTGGTTCCGTCGTCATACTTGAAAACCATTTTGGCGGGCTTGCCGGGTGCGCTCAGGTCGAGCTGAAAAGTCTTCACCTTGTCCACAAAGTAATCAAGTGTTCCTCTAGCCATGTTGCTGTCTGACTGGTGACAGCTGGCGCAGAGAGGAGCCATGGTGGGGGCGCCGGCATGAACCGCAAATGCCGGAAGAATCAGCAGGAAACTAAGCAATAAAATCCTTAACCTGTTCATTGTTACAACCTCCAAAAAACAGTCTGTTGAATATGGAACGGCTGTTTTCCGTCCGTGTCGACTGTATAGAGTAAGTGTAGCACAGGTTTGGATACTGGCAAGAAAATGTGAGCGTTATTGATAGATTAATTTACTGATAAATAGGATAAAAACTGTAGGTTTCAGGCGGCTATATGCAACAATATAGATATTTTGAATGATATATAATACAGAGCGGAAGAGCGTTTCAAAACTCAGAATATGCCAGTCTGGACAGCAGGAGATAAAGGTCTTTCACCTTTTCGAATTCATGGCATAATTCATCGGTCAGTTTCGGGGTGAAAAAAGAGCAGTCTATCGGGCGTTGTTTATAAACGTGAATATTTTTCAGCTGATACCAGCTTAGCAGGTCTTCCGGGATGGTTTTGCTGAGTATTCTCTTATATTTTTCGCCGCCCGTTATGAATCCGTCTTTTTCACTGGCGAATGATACTGTTTTTCTGAAGCCGTCCTGGTTATGGGCTATAAATTCCCTGAACCCCTTCATTGTTTCCGTTGTGGCGCTGTAGAAACCCATGCCGTACATATAGCTGTGTTCGCTGATCTCTATATAAAAACAGGGATACTCCTTCCAGTTGCTGTTATGTCTTTTAACTGTCAGCCACATTTTGTTTCTGTACGGAGATTTGTCTCTGGAGAAACGCACGTCCCTGTTGACGCGCGACACGGCAGTGTTCGGCGGCATGCTGTCTATCTGGGGATCCAGCGGCAGAAGAGATACGGACAGATCGTTCAGAAGTTCGATCATGGGCTGACGGACGTGTTTCTGATAGACAGTTTTGTGCTCGTCAAACCATTGTTTGTTGTTGTTCTCCGTGATATCCCTGAAAAAGTTAAGGGTTTCTTGAGTAAATCCATTGAACATGATTATGTCCTGATGCAGTTTCTGCCGGCCAGTTTTGCGTTATACATGGCATCATCCGCTCTTTTGATTATACCATTCACGTTTTCGCCCTGTTTCAGCTCAGCTATACCCATGCTCACTGTTACTTTTGTTTCTGCCAGCTCCGTACAGTTCAGAATAGCGTGGATCTTTTCTCCCACCATCACGGCATCGTGCAGATTGGTCTCTGTGCAGATGATCATGAACTCCTCTCCGCCCCATCTGCCGGTGATATCCGTGCTGCGGATGTTTCGGAGAAGCAGTTTCGACAGCTCTATCAGAACCTTGTCACCTGTCTGATGTCCGAAGGTGTCGTTGATCTTTTTAAAGTGGTCGATATCCATCAAAATGATGGATACGGACGTGCCGTATCTGGCGGCTCTGTTCACCTCGGATGCCAGCGCTGAGTCCAGATACAGTCTGTTATACAGAGATGTCAGACCATCCGTTTTGGAAAGCCTGTCCAGCTGATCGTTCTTGCTGTTCAGCAGGGCGATATTCTTCTGCACCATGTCTATCATTCCGGACAGACCGTTCAGAACGCTGGAAACTTCCTGATTCTGATTGGATTTTATCTCCTGAAGCTCCTCTTTCAGCTCCAGAATATCCGTCTCTTTTCTGTTGAATTTCTGGATGGATATCATCATCTGTTTATATGGTTTGAAATGAATCCTGAAGACCACCAGCAGGATGATGAGGATCACGGAATAGGTTATAACGGACATCCGCATAAGATTGTTCTTAAGGTCGATCAGGTTGCGGTGTTCGCTGCTTTCGTTCAGATGAATGTGAAATGTGGGGTTCTTGACCTCATTGTCCATATAGGTGTAGTTCAGCTCTTTTATCTCGCCATGCACATCGCTCAGAGCATCCAGGCTCTGCTTGGTGTCGGAGCGGTATCTGACATCGCCGTCTATGCCCATGCTCAGTATCTCGGACAGTTTCTGGTCTATGGGGGTATAGGTTATAACATAGCCGACAGGATACTCGCCGTATTTCTTTATCACGCCGCCGCAGATAAGCTGTTCATCGCCGTCTATCACGGCTATTCCGTAGTATTTGCTGTTCATTTTCAGTTTTTTGAAAACGAACGAACCGGACATATTATCGCCGAAACGGAATTCGTCCGGAGAGCGTGAGATGACAATGCCATTGTTATCCAGAAATATGAAATATCTGATCTTGTCAGACATAAAATTCATGCCCCACTCGAAGAGGGTGCTGTTATCGTTGATTTCCATAGCGTTAGCTATATCTCTGGTGGAAGAGATTATCTTTACAGCGTAGTTCTGGTTTTTCGAGATGTCTTCCAGTCTGGAGCTCACCATTTCGAACTGAGACTCATAGCTTTTTTTCAGGCTCGCATCCAGCTCATTTATCATATGCTTCATCTGAAAGATGCCGATAATCGCCACAAAAAGCAGCGGAATCATTGTGCTGTAGATTATTTTTGTATAGAGATTCATTTACTGCATATCCAGAGCCTGTCGGAGGCTGTCGTAAAATGAGTCGCTCTTCTCTGTGAATCCGGCTGCCGGCCAGCCCAGATATTTTTTTATACTGTTGTTGACCTTATGGTCTTCACCGACTTTTAAAAGAGCCTCACGGATCTTCTGCACGGTACTTTCCGGAATTCTGGAGGTCGCCACCACCGCGTCCAGCGGGATCGGTTTTGATTTTTCCAGAATGGTGAAAAGATTGCCGTATTTCTCCACGGCGTTATAGTAGGTTCCGTCAGATACGGCGCCTCCGTCTATGGAGCCGCTCACCAGAGCCTCTATCACTCTGTCATGTTTCTTCAGAAAGAATACTTTTTTGAAAAAGGTACTGCCGTCTATGCCCGCCTCTTGCAGCATCATTCTGGGATAGGCGTAGCCGGATGTGGAATCTTTGTCCACATAGGCGAACATTCTGCCTTTGAGTCCGCTGACCGAATCTATCCCCAGCGATTTTTTAGAAATAATATATCCCTGATAATAGGGGATTATTTTATTCTGAGCGTCTGATCTTTCGCAGTAGGTTGCTATATATCTGAGTGATGGGATCTTTTTCTTCGCTTTTACATAGTTGACAGAACCGATCCACGCTATATCGATAGTGCCGTTCGCCAGTCTTTCCGCCAGCTCGGCATAGTCTCTGGTTACCACCAGACGTATATTCTGCCCGGTATCATCAGCCAGGTAATCAGTTATATCGGAAAAGGCCTTATAGATATTCTCGGGTGAATTAGACGGATAGGTTCCGAAAATGATCTCCCCGGAAAAAACAGAAAGAGGTAATAATAAAACTAATAAAAGATGCAGAACGAATTTCATAAAACACCTTTTTTGATTAAATATATAGTAGAATACATGAAAAACATTACAAAGTAAATTTAATATGAGGCAGAATAAAACTTGATTTGTATATTTTGTGTACTATAATCTTTCACATATTAATTAAGGGTTAATATCCGTTTATTAGCAAAAAACACAACGCACTAATATCTAAGGAGAATATTATGATGTCTGCGCTATGGTCTCATATGTGGCAAATGCATCGTGAGACAAAATCATTGTTTATTTTTTTGCCTTCTATCGCCGGAGAAAAACTAAAATCCGCTGTTCTCAGCTCCGGCTCAGACGAGAAAGACGTTGATATAGCCGACGCTATAGAGTCGTCTCCGGCTGAAACATCGCAAAGGGTCAAGCCGACCCCGGGGGGAATGAACATAGGTGATCCTAAGGGATATACTTTCCGCCAGAGGCTCGGTCTGGTTCTTGGTCCTGTTCTTTTCGTTCTGATGCTTCTGATGCCGGCTCCCGCCGGAATGGAACCGGCGGCGCAGAAGATGGCCGCGGTGGCTTTTCTGATGGCGACATGGTGGATGTGCGAATCACTGCCTATCCCCGCCACCAGTCTTCTTCCCATTCCTCTGTTTCCCATGCTGGGGCTCATGCCCACAGCCAAGGCGACAACGCCCTACGCTAACCACCTGATATTTCTTTTCATGGGCGGATTCATCATCGCTCTGTCAATGCAGAAGTGGAATCTGCACAGGCGTATCGCCATGAACATAGTTAAGCTGGTGGGGTTTTCTCCCAGCAGGCTGATATTCGGATTTATGACAGCTACAGCCGCTCTTTCCGCTTTCGTGTCCAACACAGCTACAACAGTTATGATGATGCCCATCGGGCTCGCCATCGTTCAGCATGTGGTGGAAGAGGGCAAAAGAGAGGGGCTTGATAAAACAATAGATTTTTCTCCTGAAAAGTTCGCTTTCGGACTCAACCTGATGCTGGGCATAGCATATGCCGCTTCCATCGGCGGTATAGCCACGCTGATAGGCACACCGCCCAACACCGTTCTGGCTGGATATCTCACCAAAACATATGGGTATGAGATCACCTTTGCCAGATGGCTTATCGTCGGTGTTCCGCTGGTGTTGGTTCTTCTGCCGGTATGCTGGCTGTGGCTCACACGGTTTGCCAACCCCATGCTGCTGAAAAAAGTTCCCGGAGGCCGTGATCTTATCGAGGCGGAGCTGAAAAAAATGGGCAGAATGAACAAAGGCGAGAGCTGGACAGCGGTTGTCTTCACCCTGACAGCTGTCTGCTGGATTTTCAGAACTCAGCTCATGTCTGTTTTTCCGGAGCCTAAGATGATTACAGACGCCGCCATAGCTATGGCAGGCGCTCTGGTGCTGTTTCTCATCCCGATAGATATGAAAAAGAATCAGTTCGTGATGGACTGGCACTGGGCGTCCAAGATGCCCTGGGGCGTTCTGATACTCTTCGGCGGCGGTCTCGCCATGGCTGACGGGTTCAAGGAGACCGGGCTGGCTCAGTGGATAGGATCGCAGGTTAGTCTGCTGGAACACGCCCCCATAGTGGTGCTGGTGATTGCCGTTACAGCGCTGATAATCTTCCTGACAGAGCTGACATCCAACACTGCCACAGCGGCGATGGTTATGCCTATCCTGTCTGCTGTTGCTATTGGTCTGGGGCAGAGTCCTCTTCTGCTGACCATTCCTGCCGCCATAGCCGCCTCATGCGCCTTCATGCTGCCTGTGGCAACACCTCCAAACGCTATAGTGTTCGGTTCCGGCTATGTTACCATTCCGCAGATGGTTAAGAGCGGGTTCGGACTGAATATCATCGGCATCATCATCACAGTGGTAGTCACTTATGCGCTGGCTGTTCCGGTATTCGGCATAGAGTTCGGCACATTGCCCGACTGGGTCAACGTTATCAAATAAATATCAAGGCGGTCAGATGACCGCCTTTTTTATCAGAACTTATGAAGATCAATACCCATTTTGCTGAATGTCGGTTCCAGAAGAGTCATTGCGAAATCCTGATGCTCTTTAACCGATTCCTGAAATTTGAACCAATCAGTATCAGCAAAGTTCTCATCTTTCCATCTGTATTTGTCTTTAAACAGTTCAGGTTTATGTCCTGTATCTTTGAGCCCTCTGACATCAGTGTGGATAGCTTCTTCAAACCATATTGATTCGTCAAATTCCTGCTTTTTCAGATCATATTTTCCGAATTTATTTAAGAATCCGGCTTCTGTTTTGTATGCTTTCATGCGGTCTTCTTTATAATATTCGATACTGCCTGAATATTCTCTACCCATTAATCTCACGAGTTTTTTTATCAGCTCAGGCGCTTTACTCTGGTTATCGGTTCTTTTTTGTCCAGACAGATACTCGCAGTATTTCTGGAACAGATGATACCCGGCGTCTATGAATCTGTCACTGTTGCTTATTTCGCTTTTCACAAGCCTGTCATCCGTCCAGTTATAAGCAACCCAATCAGGGCTGTGAGCTGCGCTTGCGTGACCTATTGCGGGCAGGGGCTTAAGCCCCATGAAGTTGAAAACATCATACCACCCTATAAAATTCTGATGCGCCCATGTATCTGCGTATGCGTGAGATGCAATGCCAATTCTGTATAATCGATGTTTTTCATCAGCTTTAAATGCGGCATCCATCATTTCGTTTGCATTCTCGCTGTTAGGAGTGGTGTTCAGAAGATGCATTTTGCCGTCTTTTCTTCTGGAGTTTGGGGCATCAGGATATCCAGGCACGAAATGAAATATAGGATATATTCTCATCAAATCAGTTTTTGGTTTAAATATATTCATTGTCTGGCTTATATAGTTGGTGTATTTAGTCTCGCCTGCGCCCTCTATCTCGAAAATCCTGTCGTTCTCATCCACATATTCAGAGGCAGTGGCTATAGTGCGGGCTTCATCATCTGTAAAGCCGGCTTCTTTTGCTATTATTCCTGTTATCCAGTAGTGAAACTCTGTATTCATAAAGCCTCCCGTTATATTGTTTCTAACCAATGATTACATCAAAAGATAAATACGTCAAAACAACTTGGACGCATGTATAGCCTGGCTGGATATGTTTATTCAAAAAGTACGCTTGTTATGTGATAGAAATGTCAGGAGTGCGGACTGCTCTGATCTGCGGAAGCAGACCACCTTTACTGTTTTTTTGCGAAATACTTATGCAGAAAGAGATATAGACTGTTATTTTATCCATTATTCATTAATTTTATAATACATTTCATAAACGCTAATAGATCTTCATGTCAAACAGTTTATAGGTTTCATATAGAAATAGCTTTATTCTGACAGTTATTTCTGCCGTTTTACGTTCATTTTTTGAATTGACATACAAACTTTGGTATCTGATACTGATTCTTACGCTGCCGACGTGACGTAATAGTTTAATTATCATAATATTTTAAGGTAGCCAGCCATGCCCGTGTCCAAAAAAGATGAAATAAAAAAATGTGAAGAGACAGCCAAAGCGTCCGCTTCGTTCGGAACAGTGAAAAGATGCGATGCGGCCGAGGCGAATAAGTGCCGAAGCCACGAATGCCGGGCAAGGGTCTTTCCATTTCTATACAAACTCACCAACGTAATAGCCGAAAGCTCTGATCTGTCCCACGCTCTGATCATCCTGCGCCGCATCATGAAGCGTGAGATGAAGATAATCTGCGGAATGATCTGTCTGTATCATCAGAAATCCGGACGTATATTCATCCACGAAAGTTTCGGGCTGACCGGAGACGAGGAATCCAAAGGCGTATACAACATAGGCGAGGGAATCACCGGAAAAGTAGTGGAGACAGGCAAGGCGGTCATGCTGACCCGTGTCAGCGAAGAGCCGGAGTTTCTCCACCGCACCAGATCACTGAAATACGGCATAGATCAGGAGCTGTCTTTCATCTGTGTCCCCATAATGCGTGGGCGCAAGGTGCTGGGCACCATCAGCGCCGAAAGACTGTATGACAGCCAGAAGCTGCTGGAGCAGGATGTGGAGCTTCTGTCCACCTGCGCAGGTGTTATCGCCCCTGTGGTGGAGCTGTATCTGATGGAGAACGTGGACAAGGCGAATCTGGAGAAAGAGAACAGGCGCCTGAATGACGCTCTGAAGAGAAAATTCAAACCGTCCAATATCATAGGACATTCAAAGCCCATGACGGACGTATACGAATACATAGGAAAAGTAGCGCCGGCGAAGACCACCGTTCTGATACTGGGCGAGAGCGGAGTGGGCAAGGAACTGGTGGCAGGAGCCATCCACTACAACAGCCCGATATCCGCCGGACCGTTTATAAAATTCAACTGCGCCGCCCTGCCGGAGAGCGTCATAGAGAGTGAGCTCTTCGGACACGAGAAGGGCTCTTTCACCGGAGCCGTGAGCCACAGGACGGGCAGATTCGAAGACGCCGACGGCGGAACTATCTTTCTGGACGAGGTGGGGGAGCTGTCGCTCTCCATGCAGGCGAAACTTCTGCGGGTGCTCCAAGAAAAAACCTTCGAGAGGGTGGGGAGCAACAGACCCATCAAGGTGGACATCCGAATCATCGCCGCCACCAACCGCAATCTGGAAGATATGGTCACCCACGGGCAGTTCAGAGAGGATCTCTACTACCGCCTGAACATTTTTCCCATCGTTATACCGCCTCTGCGTGAGCGGGGCAGCGATATTATCAATCTGGCGGATCACTTTGTGGCGCACTATTCCAGAGAGAATCATAAAAAAGTGAAAAGGATATCCACCCCGGCGCTGAACATGCTGATGAGCTATCATTGGCCCGGCAACGTCAGAGAGCTGGAAAACGCCATAGAGAGGGCTGTTATACTGTCCGATGACGAGGTGATACACGGATATAACCTGCCTCCCTCGCTCCAGACCCCCGTGCTGACGGAGAATGTGGAGAACGGCAGTCTGGACGCCAGACTGGCGGCTGTAGAGTATGAGATGCTGGTGGAGGCGCTGAAAGCGCACAGCGGAAACATCACGGAAGCGGCGGAGAGTCTGGGCGTTACCCGCAGAGTGTTCGGGCTGAGGCTGGAAAAATATAAGATAGACTACAAGAATTACAGGTAAGGAGCATTTCATCTGAAATACGGCTCATTCAACCATCTGAACCTGCCTCCCTGGGTGGTGGGCTCTCATCATTTCAATGAAAACCCGCAGAGCGTCGTCATTCAGGGTGTTCGGGAGAATAACCGTTTTCTGTTCGACAGGCTGGTGTCTATTGCGGAGCAGGCGGACAGAGCTCGTTTTTTCTGCGACTATATGTCTGTGAAGTTCAATCTGCACAGGGCGGAGGAGCAGGAAACAGAATACGCCAGACAGAGTATCAGAAACAGCTATCAGAGATTTCTGAAAGGATGGATGATAGATTCCAACTCCGCTGCCGGCGCTGTGCTGAAACACTGGGTGGAGAGGCGCACAGGCATAACCCCCACATATCACAATGCCTGCATAGACAGCATCAGCTCGGAAAGTTACTACAAATACATGTCGGATGCGCTGAACGGAAGCGCCCGCACCAGCGCCATCGATTCGCAGCTGGATCTGCTGTATGAATACTGCCAGTATGAACTGAGGATGAGATACACGCCGGACTTCAGGCTGACGCTCTACAGAGGCACGCATGACGCCGAGGAATATGAGATTCTGGAGGAATGCGGCAAGAGAGAGCAGATAGTCCGTCTGAACAATCTGGTCTCTTTCACCGATGAGCCTGAGCGGGCGTGGGAGTTCGGGCGCACAGTGTGGCGTGCCGAAGTGCCGCCGGCAAAGATCTTTTTCTATAGCGGGCTTCTGCCCGGAAGCATACTGAAAGGCGAAAACGAATACATGATCATCGGCGGAGAATACCGTGTCCGCCGGATGCGGTAGCCGTCAGACCGTGTCCTTAAACAGCAGATCGTCACAGCCCGAACACTCTGTCCGTCTGGGCATGGTGGGCAGAGGCACGGCGTATGACGCCGCTTTTGTTTCGATCATTTTCAGGGTCTTTATGTAGTCGGACGGCAGACCCATCTCTTCAGCGCCCCTGATTATCACGTCCATGTATTCACGGCTGGGCAGTGTCTCTGCGCCCAGCAGATTTTTCTTATATATCAGCGGATAATATATCTGCCCGTCCGTCCCCTCCACCTTCACCGGATAGTGAAAGTAGGGTCCGGCGCCGTCCAGCCGCACATCCTGATAGGAGTCCAGCTCATACCCGTCATAGAAAGACATCTTATACACCACTCCCCAGACCTCTGAACCATCGGAATGTTCCACTGTCTCCTGCGCTCCGTCCCATATCTGGGTGTGTCCGTAGAAAGCCAGTCTGTGATCGGACAGCTTGGCGACGGCCAGTATCTCCGGGTCGAAACAGCGGGAGCGTATGTATTTCTGGTTTATATCCGGTCCGTAGGCGAAATATATTCTGTAATCTCTTGAAAATTCGTCTGTCATGTCATCTTCTTCTGGTTCTGTCGCAGCAGGGCATATCGCTGATGTCGGACGGCGCGCATCCGGAGCAGCCGGACATGCCTTCAGATGGGCAGAGCACTACTTTCATTCCGAGCGGGTCGAGCGTTTTTGATTTTATCATGACGTTCATCTTGTTCAGCTCGGTTTCAAACCATTTAGGCGCATGCTCGCAGATTATCTCCAGACTGCCGAACTGAGTCTCGGTCAGGAATGGAATGAGAACCTCTCTGGAGTTCAGATGCGGATAGGTTTTCAGCACCTCTATAAGGTTGACGCGGAATTTTCCGGCACATTCCGATCCCACAGCCACAGGTTTGGGCGGATGCGCCAGCAGGGCTTCCATCGCCTCCAGCTCTTTCCGCATAATGTATTCCAGCTCGGGGATGACAGGACCGTGATCCGAGCGCCATATTTTGAGCCCTACGCTTTCGAGGATCACGCCGGGTACGCCGCCTATCTCTCCAGCCAGAAAGATATGACCGTCATCCAGCTCCTCCGCTATGGGTTTCAGCATAAGCTGAAGCTCTTTCAGATCGTTCGCTTCCTTAATGGAGAGCGGAAACTCGCTGAAAGAGACCCAGACTCCCTCTATGTTTTCATAAAACCGGACAATGCCCGGCGTTTTCAGATCGATTATATCGTCATGGGGATCCACATATGCCGCTATACGCATGGTCGCCTCGCTTGTTTTAAAAGCCGTGCTTTTTGCCTTTTATAGATTCTATGTCTATGCGTATGACCTCTGTTCCCGACAGATTCGCTTTTGGATATTCGAATTTTTTGTCGGTGAACAGCGCCACAATCATATCCAGCGCTTTTATCTTCTCCGCCTCGTCCTCCACGAAGACCGCCTGACCCAGACCGATCACCGTGCGGTGTTTCGCCTCGAAATCGCATGCCTTGTCGTCCTCTATGTATCCGTTGTCTATGGACACGCTGAAGCAGACCGTGCTGTTCTTTTTCATCAGCTCTATCTTGGTGCCTGCCTTGGCTGAGTGAAAGTACACAGCGATGCCGTCATAGGCATAGAAAACCGGTACGGTGAAAGGTATGTTGTTGTCTGCCAGAGCCAGATTCATTACCTTTCCGGTTTTGAGTATCTCTGATATCTCCGCCGTGTCTGTGATCTGGCGTTGTTTTCTTCTCATTTCCCCGTGGGGGTGTCCTGATGCGTTCATGTTGCCTCCTTCATATGGTTAAAATATTATGTACGCGCCCCCTGATTATGCCAGAGAGCGCGCAAACGAACAACTGTTACCACATAGCGAGGAGCCACTCTCTGTCTTTTTTCTTTTCCATATCGTTGAAGATGACATTAGCCATCTCCTCAGCCAGCCATATTGCCCCGTTGTATCCCACCGTGGGGTGGCGGTAGTATCCCGCACGGTCAAAAACAGGGAAACCTACTCTCAGCATGGGGATGTCATTGTCTATGGATACCCATCTGCCTTTGGAATGCCCCAGAATGAGATCGAGTTCTAGACCTTTGTTTTTGATCCTGTCCTCCAGTTCGAAGATGTCGGCGTTTGTTATCACCTCCATGTCGAACTCGGCGTGTTCCTGAATTGCCAGCAGTCGGGGGTCTTTCACATATGTTGGGTTGTCATCGCCCAGAAGCAGAAGCACGGGCTTCATCTCCAGATCGAGACAGAACTCCGCCAGACCGATAACCAGATCCGGGTGTCCGAAAATAGCAACCCTCTTATCGGCGAAGAACATGTGAGTAAGATCCTGAAGGGCGTCTATAGCCTTTCCACGCTCTCTCACCAGAGCTTCGGGGATAGGTTTGCCAGTCATCTTCGACACGTTCTTCAGAAACGTGTCAGTGTTTCTGACGCCTATGGGTGTGGGGCCGATAATGGCGGGTACCTGAAACTTTTCTTTCAGATATTCAGCCGCTTTTCCGCCCTCATATTTGTTCAGGGCGATAGTGCCTATGGCGTTCGCCGTGCCTTTCATATCCTCTATGGTGGTGCTGCCGTGGGAGACGGCGCTTCCGTCCGGCATCAGTGGAGAATCGAAATTCTCTATCTCGAAAAGCACAGTGGCGTCCACGTCCATCATTCTCAGCAGATGTTTCAGCTCTGTCACATCGCCGGGGTTCACCCAGCCTGTGATCAGATTTATCTTGCCGTTGGGTTCTGTCTTTTCAGCGAAATGCTGTAAAAAGGCTTTAACAGCTACATCATATCCTGTCACCTGGCTTCCTTTGAAGCTGGGTGTGTGCACAGGGATGAGATGAACCTCTCTGTCAGCGTATTTTTCTTTCAGAAGCCCTTTATTCAGTTTTCTGATAACACCCTCCACGTCATCGCCTATGATCTCGGTGGAGCAGGTGGTGATTATCGGTATAACCTTCACATGGGGGTAGCGCATCAGAAGAACGTCCACCGCCCCCTCGATACGGTGCACGGCGCCCAGAACAGCGGCGTCTTCGTGCAGGGATGAAGATGCTATGTCGAAGTTTTCGTTCAGGTGCTGGGAAAAGAGCAGACGAACGAACATTACGCATCCCTGTCCGCCGTGGACTATGGCTGTGCAGTCTTCCACGCCGATGCTGGCATATTGGGCGCCTGCCGGCTGGCATGTGTACATCGGGTTGATTATTCCGGCTCTTTCTTTGGCTTTTATTTCACAGGACATAATAGACTCCTAATACAGTTTTACTGACAGTTCCTCGTTCAGAGAACCGTGTATGGTTACATAGTCGATTCTGGCTTTCAGACCGTCCATCATCTCGTTTATCTCCGGCAGGCTCATTTCGTTGATCCAGGGAAATTTGCTCCTGAATCCATCGGCGAGACATGCGGCGTCCACCCAGAAGCATTTCTGCGCCGGAGTGCTGAGATCCACCTCTTCTCCGCAGAGAAGCTGTCTGGTGATGCCCAGTATCCCTGTGTTCTGCGTCTCTCTGTCCCATGCTCTGGAGTGGAACTGCCAGAGGCATCTCTGCATTATATAGTTTTCCAGTGCGGCGATTTTTTCTTTCATCTCCATGTTGCTCTCCTCACACAGCATCTGTAACAGGCTTATCCGGTGCCGGAAACTCATATGTCTTGCCTCTCAGATGTGTCACTATGTCCATTTTGCCGGTATACATATGCTCTGTGTGCAGCTCCTCTCTGGGAGTGCCTGGGTCGGAGAGCATAGTGCGTGTCTTGAACCCTGTATCTGTATCGAAATCATCTTTGCTGATATCTATCGCCGCCAGATTCATCACGGGCGAATAGATGGCGTTGTAAAGGTCTCTGGCGAGCCTCACCCATCCCTCGAAACCTTTGTAGGGTCCGTTGTGATAGGCGTGGATGTTCAGATAGGGGATGCGTATCTTTTTCGCCACCTCTCCGGGGCGCATACCTGTCAGTATGCAGTCCGGTTTCAGCTCATACATTGCTTCCAGAGCTTCCAGCTCGTTCGGATCGTCTATGGCGAGCGCTCCCTCTCCGCATCTGGCTATGCCCTTCTCAAAGTCACCCTGATGACCGAATTTTGAGTAGACGGATACAACTTTTACTCCCATCTCCTCTTCGATGACATGCGCCCAGTGCCACAGCTTAGAACCGCCGGGCCACAGGCATATCTTTTTGCCTTTCAGACGCTTGGCGTACCAGTCGAGCTCTGGTTTCCATCTGGCTACCTCTTCGTCTATGATCTCTTTCGCTTTTGCCACGCAGTCGTCTCCGAAGAACATAGCGACCTTCATCAGGGATTCCGCCAGCAGATCGAAACCGAAGCCGTCTATATCCAGACGGGGGGTTCCATAGCGCACACGGAGCTCGTTGCAGATATATTCTGCCGATCTGGCACATTCCAGAACGTTCAGATCCGCCTTGTGCATGGATCTCAGGTCATCGTATGAACCGTTTCCGGTGAATGATGACAGAACCTGAATTCCCATGCGCTGAAAGAAATCCGTCATAATTTCGCAGTCGCCCTGAATGTTGTAGTCGCCCACATAGTTGATGGTGTATTTGCTTTTTATCTCGGGCTCAAACGTCCCGACTTTATTGTTGATCCATGCGATGTTGATCTTGTGGTGACCGCCTGTCTGGCTGGTTCCGCCGAAACCAGGGGCGTTGCACACGAAGATGTCCACATCGGGACGCTCTTTCATAACCTGTTTGGCTATGGCGTCCATGTCGTCGCCGATGAGGGCTGACGAGCATGTCTGATACAGAGTCATGCGCTTGATATTGGGAAAAGCGTCAAATGCCTCATGTATATTCTGTTTAAGGACTTTTTCAGCGCCGAAGACGATGTGTTTTTCCTTCATGTCGGTGGCATAGGTATATTTCAGCTGAAAGTTGTCGTTGTCGCTGATGTAGCGTTTTGTCATCCATGTGTCATATGTGCATCCCACCGGACCGTGGCTCATGTGGATAACGTCTTTCATGGGTGTGCCTATAACGTGCTTCGCTCCGCAGTAGGCGCATCCTCTCTCTGTGATGGTTCCGGGGATGGTGTTCAGGTTGCCCAGGGGCAGACAGGATGTTATATCTTCTCCGGGACCTTTAATCACAGCGTGTTTCTGTCTGTCGGGCAGACACTCGCTGCATTTAAATGTATGATATGGCATAATATTTCCTCCGTAGTTCTATCGCTGTCAGTCCATCAGCCCGTATTTGGCAACCATATGCTCCAGTTCGCTCATGGCAAGGGGTGTGGGGATGACGAACATTTCGTTCTCAATGATTTTTTTAGCCAGAGCGGCGTATTCTTTTGCCTGATTGCACTCCGGATCGAACTCCACAACAGATTTTTTGTTGAATTCTGCTTTCTGAACCATGTTGTCTCTGGGAACGAAATGGATCATCTGTGTTCCCAGCGCTTCGGTGAATTCCTTCATCAGCTCCAGCTCTCCGTCAACTTTGCGGCTGTTGCAGATGATGCCGCCCAGACGGACGCCGGACTGCTCAGCGTATTTCAGAAGACCTTTGGCTATGTTGTTGGCGGCATAGATGGCCATCATCTCGCCGGAACAGACGATATAGACTTCCTCTGCCTTGCCGTCTCTGATAGGCATAGCAAAGCCGCCGCACACCACGTCGCCCAGAACATCGAAGTATACGAAGTCCAGATCTTCTGTATAGGCGCCCAGCTCTTCCATCAGGTCTATAGCGGTGATAACGCCTCTGCCGGCGCAACCCACGCCGGGTTCCGGACCGCCTGATTCCACGCAGCGGATGTCTTTGTATCCGCCTCTGACAACGTTATCCACTGTTATCTTGTCTTCGCCTATGTCACGGAGCAGATCCATCAGCGTGTCCTGAGGCATGCCCCCGAGGATGAGCCTTGTGGAGTCGGCCTTGGGGTCGCATCCGTGGATGAATACCTTCTTGCCGTAGAAATGCGCCATAGCTGCCGCTGTGTTCTGCTGTGTTGTTGATTTTCCTATTCCGCCTTTTCCGTAGAACGCGATCTTTCTGCTCATTTTAGTTTCTCCTTATGTTTTACCGGAATGTAATTTTTCTCCGGCGTTTATTCTCTATGGGGGTATAAAAGCAGTGGGTGTGCCACAAATGGGTCAGGAATTAAGATCAGAAATATCCGCATAATGAAAAATAGACGTATAGTCAGCGGTTTAAAAAATATCAGTTTTTTATAAAAAATAACGAAAGGGTGATCCGGCTCGGAAATAGCCTGTCTGTTTTATTTCGAAAAGGTACTTTCGGGCAGAATTTAGTACGGAAATGTACATAATTAAAAATGACATAATATAGACACGGTTTCATCTTTCAGTATAAAATACAGTAGGCGGGTTATACAACGCCCGTATATACAAGTCGCGTTCAGGTGACGCTATGAAATATGTATTATATTTCCTTATTATCATGTCTTTGTCCGGGTGCGTTCAGAGAAAGGAAGTTCCTCTGGTGATAACCACCAATCTGTGGGTGGGGTTCACCCCCATCATCTATGCCCAGCAGACGGGCATGCTGAAAAACTGCAATATCAAGCTCCATATCGTTTCGTCATTGGGTGAGTCCTATCGGCTGTATGACTCCGGTCTGATCAGCGGGTTCACCGGAACACAGGCGGAGGCGTCCAGAACGAAGGACAAGGATCTGTATCCTGTGGTTCTGTTCGATATTTCATACGGGGCGGACAGTGTTGTCGGCACCATGCCCCCCGACACCCTTAGGACAATGGAGGGAAAAGAGGTGACCGTGTATTATGAGATGAACACGGTTAATGAGATACTGCTGAAGTATATGTATGAACATGGTTTTCTCTCGGACGACAGACAGAAGGTGCTGCTGAGGAACATGAATCAGGATCAGATGACCAATATGGATTTGCAGGGGACGGATTCCATAGTTATCACCTATGACCCCTATACCAGCAAATATATAAAAGACGGACTGCATCTGATAGTCAGCTCTGAGCATGACGATATTCTCATTCTGGACGCTCTGTTTGTTAAGAAAGATGTGATAGAAAAGTATGTTAAAGATATCAGAATATTAAGAGACAGCTCCAGAAAGGCTCTGAAAGTGCTGAACGAAAATCCTGCTGAATTTTACAGGGTTATTAAGGATTATCTTAAGGATCAGGGGTATAATGATTTTGTAAACAGCATAAAAGGTATAAAATGGATAATGGAAGAGAGGAAGGACGGCAGGGTAATCCAGATGATGAAACACAATAATATACCCACAAGCGAGCTGATACTTGATTAAACTAAACTATAAGAGAGCGGTTCTGCTTCATACTCTTGTTATGTTTGTTATTCTGGCGGCGGTGTTTTCCGCTATCTTCACAATTCAGGAGCGACGCTCATATGAATTTCTGATGCGCAGCGTGGATAAGCAGCTGGACGAGATAGTCTATGTGGTGACCAGAGACATAGAGCGCAGTGAAGGATATGCAGGTCTGGACTATCTGGACAGGCAGGTGATAGCTCAGGATACGCTGGATTTTCTATCCATAGTGCATGACAATATGCTGGTTTGTTCCACAGACAGAAGCAACAGAGTGAATAGCGGATATTATCCGGCAGAGTCCGAATATGTTCTGAAAAAGAAGTTCAAGGTATATTATAATGGAACGCTCAGCGATTATTTTCTCTTTGCCGGGCTGAATGAGAACACTCTGAACAGCTTCAAGGGAAACTCCCTGACCGAAACCATCAAATACAGCTTCGCAGTATCGTGTTTTCTGCTGATACTTCAGCTCTTATCGCTATACATCATATATAAGACCACGTTCAGGCGCTTTTACAACAATATGCTTAAGAAAGAGTTCGGACATAGATATTTTCTCGAAGAGATAGATATCATGAATTCCGTATTCGGTGGTATGTATGAGGATCTGAAAAGCACTAACAGCGCTCTGAAAGCGGAGCTGGATGAAAACCAGAGACAGGACAGACTTCAGAATCTTCAGATCAGGGTATCTGAATGCTTTCTGGCGTCTGACGAGGCTGTGATATTTGACGGTGTCAACAGAGCTTTAAGAGAGTACTTTTCGTCAGAGTTCGGCTATTTCGGTTATATCAGCGCCGCCGGAGAGCTGGTGTGCCCGTCCATGAGCTTAGAAATATTCGCGAAATGCGCCATAGACAGCAAGAGCAATGTTTTTCCCAGAGAGACATGGGGCGGGTTGTGGGGAGAGAGCCTCATCACCAAAAAAACTTTGTATAAGAATTTCGACATGAAAGTGCCGGAAGGGCATATTCATCTTCGCAACGCTCTGGTGGTGCCTATACTCAGCTTCGGCGAGGTCATCGGTCAGTATGCCATGGCGAACAGGCAGGATGAGTTCACAGAAGACGATATAGTGTCAGCGGAGCTGATTGCCGTGATTATAGCGCCTGTGCTGAAGCACTGGTACAGAACCAAATATCATGAAGAGAATCTGGTGAGCGAGAAGAAGCGGCTGGAGGATGTGGTTCAGCAGGAGCTGGCCATCAAGCACAGGCAGGAACAGATATTGTTTGAACAGAAAAAATTCGCCGATATGGGGCAGATGATGAGCGCCATAGCCCACCAGTGGCGTCAGCCGCTGAACGCTCTGGCGATAATCATACAGAATCTGGGAGAGAGCTACAGCGAAGATGAGGTCAATGAGGAATATATCGAGGATTTTGAGCAGAACGGTATAAAACTGATAATGCACATGTCTGAGACCATAGACCATTTCCGCAACTTTTTCGTTCCGGACAAGGACAGGGTAAAGTTCGAGGCGATAAGCGAGACCATCAGCCTGCTGAAGCTCATCAATGTTCAGCTGACATCCAGAAATATCATTCTGGAACTGACGTGCATATGTGATAAAAAAGTTGTGGCATGCACCAATATAAATAATTTTCCGCCATGCGAGTTCGGCAGGACAAAGATATTCGGATATCCCGGCGAGTTCAAACAGTCTGTTATAAACATAGTGTATAACGCCGTTGACGCAATCAAATCGGCGAAGGAGTCGGACAGATCCTTCCGTGGCAAGGTTACGATCAATTTTCTCTCTCAGGGTGATGAGCTGAAGATAACCATATCTGACAACGGAGGCGGTATCGATCCGGCGGTGATGGACAAGATATTCGACCCGTATTTTTCCACCAAGGAGCAGGGCAAAGGAACCGGGATAGGTCTGTATATGGCGAGAATGATAATAGAGAATCACATGGAAGGCAGGCTGACAGCAGAAAACGGAGCCGACGGCGCCGTTTTCACCATCAGGCTTCCTCTGGCGCTTTAGCCGGCGGATATATTACTGTGGCGGTCACTCCGTTTGTCGTGTCGAACTCTATCTTTCCTTTAAGCTGGTGCGCCAGCGACCTGACTATCATTATGCCGTAGGTCTCTCCCGATTCCAGATCGCTCTCTTTTGCCACCCCGATGCCGTTGTCAGAGAAAACCAGCGTTCTCTCCGTTCCGGACTGGCTGAAGCTCAGCTTTATGGTTTTATTCTGTTCCTCGCTGTCTTTGAAGGCATATTTCAGTGAATTGGTGAAGAGCTCGTTGATTATCAGGGCGCAGGGAACCGCTTCGTCCAGATGTATCTTCAGATCCTCTATTTCAGTGGCGATGTGTATACCCGCCGCTCCGTAGTCAGAGAAGGTCATCAGATCGTTCAGCAGTTTTTCAAAATATTGTCTGGCGTCGATATACGCGAAATTTTTATTCTGATAGAGCATCTCGTGTATCAGAGACATGGAGTGTATCTTGGACACTGCTTCGCTCAGAAACTGCCTCTCGTTGCCGTCGTCCAGCGTGTCGGCATGCAGAGACAGCAGGCTGCTGATAACCTGAAAATTATTCTTGATCCTGTGGTGGAGCTCGTGGAGGAGCAGCTTGTTCTGTCTCAGCGAGTTTTTCAGGCTCTGTTCATTTTCCAGCTCCTCCGAGATATCATGAAAAACCAGAATACCGGCGCCGCTTGCCTCTTTCATATGGCTGAAGTTATATCTTATGGGCATCAGCGCTCCGTTTTTTTTCACAAAGTGGTCGTGATGATTTCTCAGATTTGTCTGGTCTTTTATGGCGTTCAGAATGTCGCAGTCGTCTTTGTTTATTACGCCGGCATTGTTGCGGTAATGGATTATATCGTGGTGCTGTTTGAAGAGTATCTCCTCCGGCAGGTATCCCAGCTGGTTCAGAGCGGAATCATTGATGAAAAAAACGTTTCCGTCCGTATTGATCCCCACAACGCCCTCGTCCAGTGATTCCAGAATGGATTTATGCAGATTCTTTATCTTGGAGAGTTCTTCCGCCAGCATCAGGCTGCTGTTGTTGTCGAACACAGTGATGTAGAGGAATTCTTTGTCTTTCAGATTAAGAATACTGGTGTAGAGGGTCACATTCATACAACTGCCGTCCGGCAGCATCTGTCTGGTCTGATGTTCCGTTTCGTTTCTGATGGAGCGCAGATATTCTCCGTATTCCTTTCTGTCCGCAAACAGGTCCCGCAGGTGCATGCCTGTCATTTCGCCCATGGTTCGGCAGTAATAGCGGGCTATGGAGCTGTTGCAGTCAGTCACCAGCATTTCTGCGGAATCCACCACCATCACCATGATGCCGGAAGATTTAAAGATGCTCTCATACCACTGTTTGGCATCTGCCAGATTCTCAAAGGCGTTGGACTGCTCCGTTACGTCTCTGGCTATGCCTATGGCGCTTTCCGGCTGGTTGTCTATGCCGTAGATTATTGTGGTGTTCATATCCAGCTTCACGTTGCAGCCTTCAGCGGTTTTTATGTCGAATACTTCAGAATAGCTGTACCTTTTGGAGTCGCTGTTGATGTGTTCATACATCCGCTCCAGAAAAGCGGATTTAAAAGAGGTGTTTCTGGTGCTGATGCCTTTGTTCATGACATCTTCCGGGTTGAACCCCAGCACTCCCAATACGGACGGGGAGACATATTTGACGGTGAACTCCGGTTTCAGCCTGAAGCTGTAGATGATGTCTCTGGATGAAAGCGTAGCCTGTCTGATTATCTTATCCATCCGGCTCAGCTCTTCTTTCAGTTTTTCGTAGTGCATCATTATAACGCAGATGGAGGTAGTGATCGCCAGGGTGAAGGTGGTGTGGTGCCTGATCTGAATAATAGCCGGAAAGAACAGGGTGAGGATGAACGTGAACCTGTGCAGTCCCCACAGGGCTATGGCGGTTCCGGCTATCCTGCCGCTGATTGATCCCACTTTTTTAAACAGTATCAGTCCGGAATATACCTGGATGATTCCCACGAAAACATGAAGAACTATCAGCTGGGTATCTCTGGAAACTGCGGTGAAAAGAAATATGAAAACGGTTGTTACTGCGGCTGCCAGCAGTTTGAACATTTTCGGAATTTTGGTTCCGTATGAAAACCTGTACGAACCGTAGAACATGAATATTCCGCTTGCAATCTCGCATATAGAGGAAAATTCCGAAGAGACTATGCTGGAGATTTCAAGTTGTTCCGCCAGATTATCATAGAATGAAAATGCAAATAGAAGATACGCCAGAAACCAGTCCAGCAGATAGTCCTGTTTTTCTATCCTGTAAAGGATGAGGAATACAGCGGACATTATAGCCACCGAAGATATGACAGAGATCAGGTCATATGACAAGCTGTGCATTTTCTTATCCTGTTGAGCAAAATTTTAATACTGCCGCCGCTATATCGTCCAGAGGCAGAACCACATCCACAGCGCCCGCCTCGATAGCCATCTTGGGCATACCGAAAACCACGCATGATTTTTCGTCCTGCGCAATGTTGAAAGCGCCTGATTCCTTCATTTCCTTCATTCCCCTGGAGCCGTCATCGCCCATTCCTGTCAGCATGACACCCACAGCGTTTTTTCCCACATATCTTGCCGCAGAGCGGAACAGAACATCGACAGAAGGTCTGTGTCTGCTCACCAGCGGACCTTCCTTGGTCTCTACAAAGTATCTGGCGCCGCTCCTTTTTATCAGCAGATGTTTGTTTCCCGGGGCGATCAGAACACGTCCCGGAAGAACCGTATCGTTAAAATCCGCCTGTTTCACCGACACCCTGCACAGACTGTCCAGCCTGTTGGCGAAAGAAGCGGTGAAGTTTTCCGGCATATGCTGGACAATAACGACACCGGGGCTGTTTTCGGGAAGCCCTTGGAGAAAGACGCTGAGCGCTTCTGTACCTCCTGTGGACGCTCCCACCAGAATCACCTTTTCGGTGGTTTTTATCATGGAATAGTTCTCTGCCTTTGCCAGAACGGCATCGGCGGTGAGCTTCGGTCTTATCTCGTGGAAAGCTCCGGAGAGTTTGGTCACCTTCACTTTAGCGGCTGCCTTTACGGCATCGCATATCATCACTTTTGACTCGTCCAGAAACTGTTTTGTTCCTGTCCTCGGTTTTTGTATGATATCCACAGCTCCGTATTCCAGAGCTTTTATGGCTGTGTCGGAGTTCTCCTCTGTCAGACTGGAGCACATCACCACGGGGACGGGGTGCTGGCTCATCAGTTTCTTCAGGAAGGTGATGCCGTCCATCTTAGGCATCTCCACATCCAGAGTGATGACATCCGGAACAAAATTACGCATTTTCTCGGCGGCAGCGAAAGGATCTGAGCAGGATACCACTGTGCCCACAGCTGGATCCGAAAGCAGTATCTCCGTTAAAACCTGTCTGACAACTGCGGAATCATCCACGACAAGAACTTTTAACCTGTTATCCATCTCACAGCCCCTGAATCCTTGAAATTTTTCTCTGATAGACAGTTCCGGTATCAATAGAGAAATACAGCTTACGGGTGAAAGCTCCCCCCGTGTCTCTGGCTGATATATTATAGCCTAATTTGTCCAGAATTGACAATGCGGCGGTTATATTTCTCTGCCCCACTGTCACTGCGCTGCTGGCGGCCGTGAACATGTCGCTGCCTCCGAACAGTTTGACCTCTATGTCTTTTTTATCGATTTTTTTCTGAAGGAACAGCCTGTTCATATAGAGCACGGCGCAGTCCACATATTTCATGCAGTCGTCACCCTGTTTCACCGATTCGGACGAGCAGGGGAGCATGCAGTGGCTCATTATTCCCGCCTTCAGCTTTCTGGTGTACATTGTGATGCTGATACATGAGCCCAGAACGGTATGTATGACCAGGCTTTCATCCGCGTAATAGACCTCTCCCGGCTTCAGGTAGATGCATTGGCAGTCGTCGAACATGTTGCCCCCGTTACTGTTTAACAAAAACTGTGGGCGCTTCGGTCTTCAGCGGCAGATCCATTCCATGAACTGTTTCTGAATGACCCATAAACAGATAGCCGCCTTTTATTATGTTTCCGCAGATTTTTCTGATGATGTCGTACTGGGTATCGTGGTCGAAATATATTATCACGTTCCGGCAGAACGCTATATCCATCGCTGCCGGCAGAGAATATGAGCTGTCCATGAGGTTCAGGCGTCCGAAGGTCACTTTTTCCCTGATAGCGGGAATGAATCTGACCCTCTGTCTGTCCTTGGACCTCAGCATATATTTCTTTTTCAGATCGTATGGGATATCCTCCGCCTTGTCTCTGGAATAAACCGCCGTGCGGGCTGTTTCCAGCACGGCGGTATTTATGTCTGTAGCATAGATGCGGAAATTTCCGTCTATGCCGAAATATTCTGCCAGAACCATCGCTATGGTGTATGGTTCCTCACCGGTGGAGCAGGCGGAGCTCCACACGTTCAGAGTTCTGTTTATTCCTATGCCCTTGTCCGACAGTTTTCTCAGCACTGTGGAGGACATGTAGTTGAAATGGTTTACCTCGCGGAAAAAATCCGTCTTGTTGGTGGTTATGGCGTCTATCAGCTCCAGCTGTTCCCTGTCACAGACGGGGTTGGCCTCATCGAACACATATTCGAGATATTCTCTGTATGTGGACATGCCCAGCGCCTTCAGACGTTTGCGGATACGTCCCTCCACCATGTTCTTTTTGTTGTCCGGCAGTCTTATTCCGCAATGATCGTGGATATATCTGCGGATAGCGTTAAACTCGTCTTTTTTCAGTGTCTGGCTGTATAGTCCGCAGGTATCTGTCATCTCACTGCCTCATTATTACTCTGCGTTCTCTGTGGCGGCGGCGAACACGCTGACTTCTGTGTTGGAGAAGACGGCGTTGACATTCAGGATTATCACAAATCCGCTGTCACGTTTTGCCATTCCGGCGATGAACGCTGTGTTGAGCTGTGTGCCTATCTTGGGGGCGTCCTCTATGCAGTCCTTCTCGAACTCCACGACCTCCTGAACAGAGTCAGCCAGAGCTCCCAGAACAGTGGATTCCCCGTCTATCTCCACCTCCACGATGATGATACAGGTGTTCACTGTTTTTTCTGTTTTTCCTATTTTAAATTTCTTTTTCAGATCCACCACTGGGACCACGTTGCCTCTGAGGTTGATCACGCCCACCATATATTCCGGTGTATGCGGGACTTTGGTGACGCTGGAAAAATCCAGCACCTCCCGCACGGACATGATGTCCACTCCGTATACCTCGTCCGCCAGCTTAAATGTCAGTACCTGACCGCTGATGCCTTCGGTTATAGTATTGTTTTCCATGTGGCACCGCCTTAGAAACTTTCGAATTCTGAGTCGAGGCTGTCCTTTTTCCCGTCTGAAAGATCGAGATCTATACCTTCCGGTTTCTTCTCCGCCGGCTTGTGAGTCAGCATGGGTCTTGAGACGGATTTTTTCGGCAGCTGTTTAGCGGGTTTTTTTGTCAGGGCATCGTATTTTGCCTGAAATTTTCCGTCATCTTTCATTTTGAAGAATGACACAGCCTGCTGAAGCGCCTCTGACTGGCTGGACAGCTCTTCCGCTGTGGCTGCCATCTCTTCCGCCGCTCCGGCGTTTCTCTGGATAACCTGATCCAGCTGCTGGATGGCGGCGTTGATCTGCTCTCCGCCTGTTCTCATCTCGTTGCTTCCGGCTGTGATCTCCTGAACCAGTTCCGCTGTCTTCTGAATATCGGGGAGTATCTGCATCAGCAGTCCGCCGGCTTTTTCGGCTATGGATACGCTGGATGATGACAGCTCGCTGATCTCTCTGGCGGCTTCCTGGCTGCGTTCAGCCAGCTTGCGCACCTCTGATGCCACCACGGCGAAACCTTTTCCGTGTTCGCCAGCTCTGGCGGCTTCTATGGCTGCGTTCAGCGCCAGCAGGTTGGTCTGTCTGGCTATCTCTTCTATGATGGATATCTTATCCGCTATATCTTTCATAGCGGCGACTGTTTTCTGTACTGCCTCTCCGCCCTCTTTGGCGTCTCCGGAGGCTTTCAGCGCTATTTTCTCTGTCTGGAGTGCGTTGTCCGCGTTCTGGCTTATGTTGGATGCCATCTCTTCCATAGAGGCAGAGGCTTCTTCAGCGCTGGCTGCCTGCTCTGTGGCTCCCTGAGACATATCCTGAGCGGCGCTGGACAGTTCTCCTGATCCGGCGGCAACATTGTCGGCGGATGTGCGCACGTCGGTGATGATGCTTCTGAGTTTTGTTGTCATATTCTGAAGCGCTTTAGCAAGCTGACCCACTTCATCTCTCTGGTTAACGTCAAGAGAAGCGTCCAGATTTCCGTTGGACAGCTCTGTAGCGAACGCCACTCCTTTTGATACAGGACCGCTGATCCCTTTAGTGATTACTACGGCTGCTATTATACCAACGATTATGGCTATAACCATAACTATAATCATTGTGCGTATCACGCTGGCAAAAGTATCCATCATTGCCTGTGTGCTTGCCGCATTTTCAGCATCGGCTATTTTCTGGGATTCTCTTGCGGCATCAATCATATTTTTTTCTAAATCTTTCTGAAGTTTGATATTTTCTATGACAGAGTCAAAAATGCCGGAATAATTATTTACTAGATCGCTTATATTTTTATCGCCCAGCTGACCTGTCTGAATTCTAAGTGTTTCAAAATGCTTTTCTATTGTATCGACATTATCAAGCTTGCCACTAGCCATTGTTTCCACAGCCAGTCTTCGGATATTGCCGACTGTGGTGATGATTGCGGCGCTGGCCTGCATACTTTCAAGCTTGGACGTAACGGCGGAACCTATGTTGCCCATTTCAGCCCGGAGTTTTTCGTTCTCTTTTTCTTTGACGACGTATTCTTTGAAATCACCATGATAATCGTCAATGGCTTTAACGATGGAATCAAGAGTCGCTATCTGCTTTGCGTTACAAATCAGTTTCGTATCCTCTACCAGTTTCTTAAGGTCAGCGATGTGTTCGTCAACTTTTTTTACCGCCTCATCAGCTTTTCTTATCATAAAGTTTTTTTCCTGCTGTCTGGCGGAGTTAAAATCAATTACCATCGTAGCGAGAGAGTCTGAGTATTTCGCTCCGGTAAGAACATTGTTCATGCCGTTGTAGGAGACGGCTCCGACGACCATAGTCAGAACTATGACTAAACCGAAACCAATCATCAGCTTAATGCCGATCTTCAAATTCTTAAACATAAAGACCTCCAGTATCAGTGAATTTCCATGTATATTTTTAAAACATCTATTATAAGTGCTACAGAGCCGTCTCCCAGAACGGAGGCTCCGGAGATGCACTCAATATCCCTGAACGCTTTTCCCAGTGATTTTATGACCGTCTGGTGGTCGCCCACCACGCTGTCCACAACGAAACCGGCTCTGCGCCCGTCTATGTCTATGATGACAACCTGCTGAATCTCGGGCGGATCGCCCTGTATCTGAAAGAAATCACGCAGATGTACATAAGGTATCAGTTCGTTGCGAACCATCAAAATGCGTCTGCCCGATTCGCTGACGTGATCTTTTCTGATGAACTCTATACATTCGTTTACTATGGAGAGAGGGATGATGAAGAACTGTCCGCCCATCTCCACCAGCAGACCGTCTATGATGGCGAGGGTCAGCGGCAGTTTCAGAGAGATGGTGGTTCCCGCACCCTGTTTGCTGGAGATGTCGATTACTCCTCTCAGCGCTTCTATGTTTCTGCGCACCACATCCATGCCCACGCCCCGTCCGGAGACGCTGGATACCTTCTCCGCTGTGGAGAATCCGGATGCGAATATCAGTTCGAATATCTCTTTGTCTGACAGTTCGGCGTTTTCTGATATTATTCCGTTCGCTTTCGCTTTTTTCAGCACGGCTTCTTTGTTGATGCCGCCGCCGTCGTCTATAATCTGGATAACAACGCTGTCGCCTGAATGGTTTGCCTGAAGGGTGATGTGTCCTTTCGCGGGTTTGCCGGCTTTTTTTCTGTCCTCCGGCATCTCTATGCCGTGGTCGATACTGTTGCGGATTAGGTGAACCAGCGGATCGCCCAGTTTTTCTATTACTGTCTTGTCGATCTCTGTTTCTCCGCCGACGGTTATCAGCTCTATCTCTTTGCCCAGCTCTGCGGAGAGGTCACGAACCAGTCTTTTGAACCGGCTGAATGTGGAGCCTATCTCCAGCATGCGTATGCTCATGGCGTTGTCTCTCAGTTCCCAGACGAGGCGCTCCACCTCTTCGGCAACCTTCAGCATGTCCTGATTGGCGGACTGAATCGCCACCTGATTCAGACGTGCCTGCACTGTCACCAGCTCGCCCACCAGATCCACCAGAGAGTCCAGACGTTCGGAGGGAACCCTGATGGAGGCGGCGTTCTCAGCGGCCTGTTTCTGCGCGCGCATCTCTTTTATGTGCGCCTGCTCCTGAAGAGCGGACTCAACAGCGTCCGGGCTTACCAGACCTTTTTTCTGAAGTTCCTCGCCCAGAAATCTTCTCTGCTGTATGACTTCATCGAGCTGTTCTTTTGTTATATCGCCTTTTTCCAGCAGTATCTCGCCCAGTCTTTTATAACAGTCGGGCTCACCGCCGAAATCGTCTATTTCGGTTATCTTTATATCGCTGTCGTCCTCCACAAATATGAAGACGTCTTTGATATCGTTCTCATCCTTAGAGGTTGTGAGGATTATGTCCCAGAAGGTATAGCATTTTTCCGGCTCGAACATTTCGAGCATAGGCACGTTGGTGGTGTGGGCGATCACTTTCGCCTCTCCCATGTCCAGCAGTTCAGCTATCAGCCTTTCCGGGCTGGATCCCTGGAGAAGTATGTTTTCGTCCGGCTTGAAGGTGACCCTGTAGGTTTTCAGGTCTTTTGCCTTCATCAGATTGCTTTTGTCCACCGGAGCGCCCGCTTCTTTATGTTTTTTCCCGCCCAGATTTTCGAAAAACTCTTTTATTTCCAGCGCTTCTGGAGTGTCAGCTTTCATTGTGGGGTCTGCCAGCATCTCTTTTATCACATCGCATGATTTCAGCGAGTGATCCAGCATCTCTTTTGTCACGGAGAGTTTGCCGTTTCTGACCATGTCGTATGTGGTCTCTATGCTGTGTACCAGCGAGGCGATATGCTCGAAACCGAACATCGCGCCTGAGCCTTTTATCGTGTGCATAGCGCGGAAGATCCGGGCCACCGTCTCCATGTCGTCCGGTGTCTCCTCCAGCTCCAGCAGAGATTCCTCCAGCTCAGCCAGAAGATCCTGCGCTTCCTGTATAAAAACCTGCTGATGCACATCTGCTGACATTTGTCACCCCAGTACTTTTTTTGTTACGTTGATAAGCTGATCCGGCTGAAAAGGCTTAACTATCCAGCCTGTTGCTCCAGCCGCTTTTCCTTCCTGCTTCCTGCTGTCCTGTGATTCTGTGGTCAGCATGATGATGGGGGTGAAGCGGAATTCCGGTTTTGTCCTCAGTTCTCTGATGAGTGTTATTCCATCCATATTCGGCATGTTAAGGTCGGTCACTACCATGTCTATCTTGCCTGCGCCTATCTTGGAGAGGGCGTCTTTGCCGTCGCATGCCTCTATTATGCTGTAGCCCTCTTTAGAAAGCGTAAATTTTACCATCTGTCTTATGCTGACGGAGTCATCCACGGTTAGAATTGTTTTAGCCATGATCATTTCTCCTTTACTAATATACAGTTCATGAATTTATCCCTGGAACAGCCTCTGTGCCGGACAAAGCCTGCCAGTTTTTTCATACCCAGAAGGTCGTTCTTTTTTCCTATGACGGTCAGGTGTTTGTCTTTTGCTGTGAATGTTCTGTGAGCAGAGCAGAGCAGCTGCATGAATGTCATGTCTGCGTCCTCTATATCGCCGAACTCTATCTCGACGTCTTTGTTCTGCTCAAGATACGCCAGGAGAATCCTGTGCAGTTCGCCTGTATGCTGAACCGTCATATCGCCTTCAACTTTAATCACTACTTTTTCCTGATTCTCAACTTCCATCGTTCTCATTAAGTTCTCCTGTTCAAAAGAGCTCAACATTATCGTCTGCGCCTGTCTTTACCTTTTCCGGGCGGAAAGACTTTTCAGAGGCGGCAAGTTTCATGATGTCCCTTTCGGATTCCATTGTGTATATTTTCTTCATATGTTCAGCCAGCTCGTTAACGTCCACACTGAAGCTGACCTTTGATATGTCTTTCAGTCCGGATGCGACAGTGGAGAGGTCGTCTCTCATTATTTCCAGAGGCTCCATGACGTGTTCCAGCCTCTGTCTGTTTATGTCCTGATACTGCATGGAGACCACCATGGCGTTCACGTCCTCTGCCAGCTTGATGGAGCTGTTCTGAAGACCGTTGATGATGCTGTTGGCGTTTTCCAGAGCGCTGTCGAGGCTGTTCAGAGTGCAGTTAACGTCCGCATGGGATCTTTCGGATATTTTTCCGATGTTTGCCACGTCTGAAACTGATTTCTGGTGTATGCCGTTGATCTGTACGGATATCTGGTCCACCGCTCTTCTTATCTCCAGAGCGAACTGGTTTGATTTTTCGGAAAGTTTTCTGATCTCATCCGCCACCACGGCGAAACCTCTGCCGTGTTCGCCTGCTCTGGCTGCCTCTATGGCGGCGTTCAGCGCCAGCAGGTTTGTCTGGTCTGCTATGTATTCCACGTTAGAGACCACTGTTTTGATCTCCTGTACGTCCTTCAGCACACTGTCCAGATTATTGCTGGTTTCGCTGGCGTATCTGCCTGTGTTTTCCAGCTCGGTGATGACCTGCACCAGTGTGTGTCTGGCGGAATCCACAAAACCTCCGCCGGATCCCTCCTGCACGGATGTGAAGCTGTCGAGGGCTCTGCCCGCTTCTTCTGCCTGCTGCATCGCTTTCTCCACTATCAGTCCGAAGTTTTCGCTGATGGTGTTTGTGGCGAGCTCGCTGTCGTGGATAACCTTTCTGATCTGCTCATTCAGAACGGAGATAACGGAACCGCGCTCGTTGATAAGACTGCCCACGGGGTTCAGGCTGGCGTTGATCTGCTCCAGAAATTTTTCATCCACTGCCTTCTGCTCTGATTTTATTTTCTTCACCGCGTCCTTCAGCACCGCCCACAGAGCGAAACCGATCAGCAGAAACACAACAGAGCTGAGAATGTAGCGCAGATGTACGGAATCCAGAAAAATAACTACTGCCTGCGCCGCTATGAGTATCACCAGGAGCATCAGTTTTTTCGTGTCGAAATATGTCATTGAGCATCACCTGTATCCGGTTTTTCCAGAACGCTGAGGACTTCGTCCACCAGCTGAGTCTGGTTGAACGGCTTCTCCAGAACTTTTATATTCTTGATACGTGAACAGAAAAATTTAAGATCATAGTCCATGAATCCGGTCACCACTATCACCGGAACCTCTATACGCTCCTGTATCATGTATTCCAGAATGTCTATTCCGGAGACCCTCGGCATCATTATGTCCAGAATGATAAGGCTGTACTGCTGACCGGAAGCGGCGCTCAGCATGATATTCTGAAGACCGTCGAATCCGTCCTGCTCGGTTACCACATCAATGTTTTTGCGTTTCAGAGCAATTTTCACGCTGTTGCGGAACTGCTCTTCATCGTCTATAAGCAGCACTTTATTGTTCATGGGTATTATATATGCAAAGAATGTGCCTGTTTCGTAATCTTATGTTTATCAACTGTTTATGTGTACCATGAAAACACGGAGTGTAAACCGGAGTTTACGGAAAATTTTGCTTATCTGGTTAATACGCTGTGGGATAAGAATAAAAATAAGCTGTAAAACAAAGTTGACATGTCAATATTTATGGTGAACAATTAGCTAAAAGACTTTCAAAGGGTGTGCGATGTCTTCTAAAAGAATTCTGGTTGTAGAGGATGAGACCGTCATAGGAATAGATATCGCTTCCAAGCTGGAGCGTAACGGATATGATGTAGTGGGGCTTGCCGTGGACGACACGGAGGTATGGGAGCATATTTCCGCCGGACTGCCCGATCTCATTCTAATGGATATCAGTCTGAAGTCGCCCATAGACGGTATAGATCTGGCAAAGGCGATACACGCCAAACATCCGGTTCCTGTGGTATATCTGACAAGCTATTCTGATTCGGCTACCATTAAAAGATCAATGGAAACAAGCCCTTACGGGTATATCATCAAGCCTTTCACATCACAGACCCTGCTGACCACCATCAGCCTGTCCTTCATCCGGATAGAGCTGGAAAAGAGCCTGAGAGACAAGAACGAGCTTCTTCAGAGTATTCTGGACAGCACTCTGGACGGCATAGCTGTTCTGGGCGATGATATGATGATCAACATGAGCAACGCTTCCTTCTGCCAGATACTGAACAACGGCAGCTGCTACAGAGGACAGCATATCTCAGCCCTGATACAGGATTTTTCCGTGGATTCGATAGGGCATACCACTCATTCAGTTTCCACCGATAGCGGAGATAAGATAATCCTCGCTTCCTCATGCCGTTTTAATCAGGGATACATCGTGACGGTGACTGACGTTACCGAGATGGAGATGTTCAAAACAGCGCTGGATCAGGCAGAGAAAAGATTCACAACTATCTTTAAGAAAAAGATAATGCCGGCGGTGCTTGTCACCTGTCCGGAAGCGCTGATATATGACGTGAACGAGAGCTTCATGGCTCTGTATAAGCCGGAAGGCAGCGTCAAGGGCAGGCATCTGTCAGGTCTTCTGGGGCTGGAAGCCATGGATCAGCTGGTGAATTCTGTTAATGACAACCAGTCTTTCAACATCAGCAGAGTGGTTCAGAGAAGAGGTGACGGGACAGAGTTTTTCGCCGATCTGAGAGGCAACAGACTCACTATAGACGAACAGGATTATTTTCTTATAGATATCGATGACATATCCGAAAGGCTGAAGATAGAGAATATCGAAAAAGAGCTCAACCTTCAGATGATCCACACCAATAAGATGACGGCTCTGGGAACCCTGGTTTCCGGTGTGGCGCACGAGCTGAACAATCCCAACAACTTCATAATGTTCAACTCGTCCCTGCTTCTGGATTATTTCAACGACATTTTCGCCCTGCTGGACAAACTGTCCAAACAGGATCCGGAGATCATGATAGGCAATATAGGCTATGAAGAGGCGAAGAACGATATCCTTCAGCTTCTGAACGGTTCGGTGAAGGGATCCGAGCGGATCAGGGACATAGTGCTGGATCTGAAAGGACTCGCCAGACAGGATTCTCCCATGAACAAAGAGAGCATATCCATGGAAAAGGTGATAAGGTCCGCCGTGAGAATCCTGAACCATAAAATAAACAAATCAACTGATTTCTTTAATCTGGAGGTTGAGAGAGGACTGCCGTTCGTGAAGGGAAACCTCCAGAAGCTGGAACAGGTCATTCTGAATGTTCTGATAAACGCTCTGGAAGCTCTGACATCCAAATCGCAGAGCGTGACCATCACATGCGGAACAGACAACGAAAATGTGACGACTGAGGTGAAGGACAGCGGAGTGGGTATCCCGCAGAATGTACTGGAGAGAATAACCGAGCCTTTCTTTACCACCAAACAGAACATGGGCGGAACAGGTCTGGGGCTTTCCATCGCCTATACGATTATAAAGGATCACGACGGTACTCTGGAGATAACATCCGAACCAGGCAAAGGAACCACCGTCAGAATATCCATCCCTGCCGTGGTGAGCGTATGAAAGTAGTGATTGTTGACGATGAGAAAGAGATAGTCGACGCTTACGGCATCTTTCTGAAAAAAAACGGTATAACCGACTATTCAAAATACACCGACCCCAGAAGTTTTCTGGATGATCTGGACAGGCTGGAGCCGGAGATAGTTTTTCTGGATCTGCATATGCCTCACTACACAGGAGAAGATCTGCTGGAGGTGGTGCGGTCATCCCATCCGCAGACATCCGTGGTGATCCTGACCGGCAGCGTGGATATCGAGCCGGCTGTCAGATGCATGCAGAAAGGAGCGGTGGACTATCTGGTGAAGCCGATAGACAAGAACCGTTTCGAGGCGGCTTATAACAGCGCCGTGAACGCATATAAGATGCGGACGGAGATACAGGCGCTGAGAACAGCCATGTCGTCCCCCAGAGTGCAAAAATCGGAGGATTTTCACGGTATAGTCACAGTCAACAGACAGATGCATGAGCTGTTCAGCTATGTGGAGGCTGTTTCTAAGAGCAGCTTTCCGGTGCTGATAACGGGTGAGACAGGTGTGGGCAAGGAGCTTTTCGCCCGTGCCGTGCATGAATCCAGCGGAAGAAAAGGACTGTTCGTGGCTGTGAACGTTTCCGGGCTGGATGACAACATGTTTTCCGACACCATCTTCGGGCATATTAAGGGTGCTTTCACCGGAGCGGACAGACCCAGAAAGGGGATGATATCCGAGGCGGAGGGAGGAACACTCTTTCTGGATGAGATAGGGGACATGAACGAGAACACACAGATGAAACTGCTGAGAGTGCTTCAGGAGAAGATATATATGCCGCTTGGCTCAGATAAATACAGGCAGGCGGATGTCAGGATAGTCGCCGCCACCAATGCCGATCTGTCGGAAAAGGTCAAGACCGGGGCATTTCGTCAGGATCTGCTTTTCCGGCTGTCCACTCACGCGCTGGTGATCCCGCCTCTGCGGGACAGGGCGGATGATATCCCCCTGCTGGCGGATATCTTTTATAAAAAAGCTCTGAGGGACGTGGGCTCTCAGTATCATGGAGAACTGCCGGCAGCCGCTGTGGAAGCCCTGAAAAGATATCCGTTCCCCGGAAATATCCGTCAGCTTCAGGCTGTTACGGCGGATATGGCGGCGGTATTTTCATCGGGAAGACCAAAAGACAATGAAGTAATTAATTTTCTGAAAAAACACGGGATAGAAGCCAAACTGTGTCCCGCCGGAAACGGAAGCTCTTTTTCATACATAGGCTGTTTTCCCACGCTGAAGGAGATGGAGCGTTATCTTGTGGAATATGCCGTGAATACGGCTGAGGGCAATGTGAGCACCGCGGCGAAGATGCTGGGGATAACCAGACAGGCGCTGCACAAAAGGCTGAAACCCGCTAAATGATCACCACGTCTGATAGACTTTTTTCTTCGAATCCAGATATTTAGGCATCTCCATACCCATTGTCACCGCGTTTCCTTTGTATGACGCGTCCAGCATCACGCACCGCATACCGTTATAATGATAAATTTTGTAGCTGTTTTCCTTTATGCTGGAGATATCCGCCCGGACAGACACAGGGGAGTTTGCCTTGAAAAGCAGCACCGTTCCTTCGGACGGGAACTTGCAGTCGATGGTGAAATAGGCCTTCCTGAAAACTGAACACTCCGGATATGAGTCATAGGTCAGCCTGTTTTTAAACCTATCTATATCGTTTGCGCCCCGCATGGCTATCATGTCGAATATTCCTCCGGAGCTGGCGGTTATTCTGATGTCTTTGATGCTTTTCAGGTTTACGGCGTAATATTTCTTATCAGTGAGATCAAAATACTGTGTTGGCGCAGGGTTATATCTGTCCGAGACTCCGGATGATCCGCCCAGCCCGCATGCCATCACATACATATGTCCGGGAACGATCACCAGATAAGGCTTCAGGGAAACATGGGACAGAAGCGATGCCAGCAGGATGGACTGATCCTCACAGTCGCCGCCCTTTGCCAGTGTCTGCTCCGGCGTCTGGACATTCTCCGGACCGTCCGGCTCCGGAACGTAGGGGATATTGTTCTGAACATAGTAAAAAAGCTGCTCCATCCGGCATTCGGTGCGGTCATCGCCCTTGCACTCTCTGGACTCACGCAGAGCCAGCCTGAGCATATCCGGCGAGTTGTTCTCCACCCTGGCAACGTATTTTCCGCCCTCGGCACCGCCTTCGAACAGATTTTCAGCAGGGTTGTCCATTCTGGTTTTTGGTTCGGGTTTCCTTTCTGCCGTTTGGGTCTGAGTGTTCTGAGCAGGATCCACACCCAGCAATTTTACTATGTATTTTATATACAGGTCCGGATGCACCGCCACGTAGACGACGACGATACCGAATATCAGCACCGGAATTATTTTTTTCACGTTACATCCTTAGTTTTTTTCAATATAGCACACTAAGCGTTCGGATTCACCACGATTCTGCCCGTTGTTTTTCCCGCGAGCATCAGGTCTATCTTTTCACTGAGACCTTCCAGAGGTACTTCTTCTATATAGTCGTTCATGTTTTCGGGTTTCCATTCACCAGCCAGTTTTTTCCAGATTTCAGTTCTGAGCGGTACGGGACACATCACGGAATCCACGCCATGCAGAGATACCCCACGCAGAATGAAAGGGAACACAGTAGTCGCCAGACGGAAATCGGCCGCGTTTCCGCAGCATGTGACAACACCGCCGTAATTCACCGTTTTCAGCACGGCTGCCAGAATGTTTCCGCCGACTGTATCCACAGCGCCAGCCCATCTGGTTTTCAGCATGGGTTTCTGTGAGCCGTCATCCAGTTCGCTGCGCAGGATGATACCTTTCGCGCCGAGTTTTTTCAGCATAGTTTCAGTTTCGGGTTTGCCTGTGGCGGCTATAACGTCATATCCCAGCTTGGACAGTATAGATACCGCAACGCTGCCAACGCCTCCTGTGGCTCCCGTCACCAGTATCTCGCCGTTTTCGGGTTTTATTCCGGCGTTTATCAGCTTATGCACGGAAATGGCAGCTGTGAATCCGGCCGTACCCAGCATCATACTCTCTTTTAGCGTCATGTTTTCGGGCAGTTTCACAGGCCAGCCCGCAGGCACTCTGATATATTGCCCGAATCCGCCGGAAGTGTTCATGCCGAGGTCGTAGCCTGTTACTATCACTTTGTCGCCGGGTTTATATTCTGCCGATGTGCTTTCGGCAATGATTCCCGCCGCGTCTATGCCGGGCGTGTGGGGATAGTTTCGTGTCACTCCCTTATTGCCGGATGCGGAGAGTGCGTCTTTATAGTTTAGAGAAGAATATTTTACGTTTATCAGAACATCTCCCTGAGGAAGTGACTCAGTGTCCTTTGATGTTATGTCGCGAACGAATTTTCCGTCTTCGGTTTCTCTTACTATCATTGCTTTAAAGTTCATGTTATCCTCCTGAACAGGTTAAGCTTGTTTGATATCAAACCAAATGTAGCATGTTAAAAGTTTTGTGTCAAACCTTATTGCTATTGAGGTGTAAAATATTGTATAATTTTTTCAGATCATATGAGGGGTGAGAAGATGAATGATAAATATATTGTTTATTTTATCAGTAAAATAAAAGGCAAGATGATCCGTTTCATAGAACAGAGACTGAACGAATACGGGATGAATGAGCTGATTGTATCACACGGTAATATACTGACAGCTCTTTATGATAACGGTGGTCAGCTTACCATGAGCCAGATAGCAAAAATGATAGGAAAGGATAAGTCCACTGTGACTCCCCTGATAAACAAACTGCTTAAACTGGGTTATATCAGGAAAGAAAAAGATGAAACAGACAAGAGAATATCCTATATCACTCTCACAGATAACGGTAGAGGGCTGGAAGGAAAATTTAACGCAATATCCCAAAGTGTATATGAAACAGCATATGAGGGTTTTTCCGAACAGGAGAAGGATACTTTGCTGAAACTATTGAAAAAGCTGAATGTAAATTTTTCACGTTAGAAGCCGGTCGAGTATTAAAATATACGTTTTATGATTGAGGTATGTTGCTTTATTATTTTATATTTGTAACTTACTTACAGTAACTCCCTACCCGGTCGGGTAGTATCAAAAGAAATAGTTATCGGATAAAATATATAAAGAGGTGTGATATGCGCTCTTTATATATTCTGATTATATGTCTTGCGTTTATGATAGCGGGGTGCGGTGGAGGAGGCGGAGGAGATGGTGTATCCAACAACGCTCCTTTGATCAGCGGCACTCCGACTACGTATCAAAAGGAGGGTACATATTCTTTTACCCCTTCCGCAACGGACGCAGACAGCGACAGCCTGGCATGGAGTATAGCGAATAAGCCGGGCTGGGCTAATTTTGACACATCCACAGGCAAACTGTCCGGCACAGCCACCGCCGGCGTATATAAGGATATAACAATAACCGTGTCAGACGGCACAGATAACGATTCCGTGAAATTTGACCTGAGCATTGTGACATGGGTGCTCACCAAGACAGGTCAGACAACGAGCTATGCTGATTACGATGACGGTTATTATCAGAAAGGCACAGACTCTTATTTCTCCAGAAGCGAGCCTGTAGCAGGTGAATTTGTAGTCACAGACAACCTGAACGGTCTCATGTGGCAGGATGATTTGACGGCAGGCACAACAACAGCAACAGGGGATACTGCCGCATCAGTCTGCACATCACTCAATTTATCGATATATGGCGGATATACCGACTGGAGACTGCCGGATATTGATGAAATTGAATCCCTAGAGAGTTTCGGAACAGTTCCTTCGATAAATCCGGTAATGGTTAATACTGCTTTAAACTACTATTGGTCATCTACCGCTTATGCATTTAATGCCTTGGTTGCCTGGGCTGTCTACACAGAAAGTGGCTTCATTGATGCGGATTCCGTGACCAGCAGTTACAATGTCATGTGTGTTCGCGGAAATAGTAACTCAGCAGGAAACTATGAGCGTGACGATACCTCAAAAACAGTTACAGACAAACGCACAGGGCTTATATGGCAGGATGAAGCTGTCAGCTCGACTATGACATGGTCGGCAGCTATTACCTATTGTGAGGATAAAACGCTCGGCGGATACAGCGACTGGAGACTTCCGAACAGCAGGGAGCTTGCGTCGATAGTCGACAGAAGCCAAAATCATCCTGCGATAAGTTCTGTATTTGATAATACTGCTTCGAACCATTATTGGTCGTCCACTACAGATGTAAGTGACGTCGGTAATGCGTGGTATGCCTCATTCGACGATGGCGTCGTTCGCACAATTGGTAAGGTTGGTAACTATTACGTCCGTTGTGTCCGTGGCGGAAAATGATCGTATTTTTATAAATAAGCGGGGTGGGATATGCGTTCTGTATGTATTCTGATTATATGTCTTGCGTTTATGATAGCGGGGTGCGGCGGCGGAGGCGGTGGCTCATCCACACCTTCCGCAACATATGACGGCGCAGTAACTGTAACAACGGACAGCTCGGGCAGGGCTGATATAGTCAGCTCAAGTCTGGGAGTATCATATGAGATTCTGGCTGTGGACGGTTCGGGCAATCCCGTGTCCGGCGTAACTGTCGTCTATTCCGAAGCCGACGGCAAATCTATAATATTTATAAAAGACGGTACTGGGACATACGACGATGTAATCCTGATAGGCACACCGACTGAGCTTTCTGCGGCAGCACCCAGATTTCTGAGTAAGGTATACGCCAAGTCTGCCGGATATAATCTGGGCGTAACTCTGCAAAACAGAGTTTCGTCTGCGGTAGGATTCACGTCAAACGCCTATGACCTGCATAAAGTCTATATGTCCGCAGGCACTGGCACAGGCTGGGCGACAGACTGCTATACAACGTCAGAGCTTATCACCGAGCTTCAGGGGATGAGTACATCCAAAGAGGCTGTAATCAGTTTCAGCGGAACATTAGCGGACACAGACCTTCAGTATCTTAAACTTGCGGGTTTATGGTTTTCAAACAGCGGGTTCAGCACGGCCATGCAGACCAGGCTGAAGGCTGTCTATGGTCTGGACGATGCTACACTCGCTCTGGCAAATTTTCAGATGACATGCTATGAGCCGACAAGCGGGGCTTTGTATGAAGGCGGCATAGGCACGATATGCAAGATAACCAAGTCAACGTCTTCATGCTCATCAAGCGGAACAAACAATGCCCCTGTGATAAGCGGCTCACCGACAACATACCAGAAGACAGGCTCATACAGCTTTACTCCGTCTGCCACAGACGCTGACAGCGATAGTCTGACATACAGTATAGCAAATAAACCTGGCTGGGCGACATTCAGCACATCCACAGGTGCGCTGACAGGTACAGCCACGGCTGGAATATATGAGGGGATAACTATAAACGTTTCGGACGGAACCGACATAGACTCATTAACATTCGACCTGACGATAGTCACATGGGCACTCACCAAGACAGGTCAGACAAGCTGTTGGGACAGCGCAGGAACTCTTCTGAGTGCCGCTGAATGTCTTGTCAGCGGACAGGACGGATCATATCAAATGGGTTCAGACCCATCCTTCACAAGAGATAACACAACAGGCATAGTCACAGACAATCTTAACGGGCTTATGTGGCAGGATACGGCAGCTTCTGCGACATCAGACTGGTCTGGTGCACCCGATGTCTGCGAGGCACTCAACACATCAACATATGGCGGCTATACAGACTGGCGACTTCCGACTTTAGATGAGCTCGAATCTATAGTTGATTTCGGACAAGATAGCCCGGCTATAAATACATTATTTCAAAATACGTCTTCGGGTAATTATTGGTCGTCTAATGCCTATGTAGTTAACACCGACAATGCGTGGTATGTCAACTTCAACTACGGCCTCACCATCGCGAACATTAAGATCAGCGGCAATTTCGTCAGGTGTGTTCGGAGCGGACAGTGATTGTTTTGACTTTTGGCTGTTTCCTCAGTCATTGCGAGGACAACGGACGAAGTAATCTGAATAATGAAAATAAATATTTGAGGAGAGATAGATGAAAAAGATCCTATTTCTTATGATGATTAACATATGTTTTTTCGCTACTGCATATGCGGACTTCACAAGGAATGCAGCAACCGGCATTGTCACAGACACCCGCACAGGGCTTATGTGGCAGGATGATGCGGTCAGCTCTACCATGACATGGTCGGGAACCATCAACTATTGCAAGGATAAAGAGCTTGGCGGACACAGCGACTGGAGGCTTCCGAACCAGAGAGAGCTTTTGTCGATAGCCGATAGAAGCCTTGCCAATCCTGCGATAAATTCAGCATTTTCTAACACTGCTTCGGGCAATTACTGGTCGTCTACTACATATGAAGTTAGCTCCGACGGTGCGAGGTATGTCAGCTTCTACGACGGCAGTGCGAATTTGAGCTCTAAGAGCAGTTCTTTCTACGTCCGTTGTGTTCGTGGCGGGCAGTGATTGAGTTTTATATAAGCGAGTGAGGTGGGTATGCGGTTTTTATATATTCTGACTATATGTTTTGCTTTTTTGATAGCGGGATGCGGTGGAGGAGGCGGAGGTGGAGGAGATGGTGCATCCAACAACACTCCTGTGATCAGCGGCACTCCGACAACGTATCAGAAGGAGGGTACATATTCTTTTACCCCCTCCGCAACGGACGCAGACAGCGACAGCATGACGTGGAGCATAACAAATAAGCCGGGCTGGGCTAATTTTGACACATCCACAGGCAAACTGTCGGGTGCAGCCACTGCGGGAATATACGAAGGAATAACTATAACCGTTTCGGACGGCACAGAAACAGACTCCGTGGCATTTGACCTGACTGTTGTGACGTGGGTACTCACCAAGACAGGTCAGACAATCTGTTGGGACAGCTCAGGAACTCCTCTGAGTTTAGCCGAGTGTCTTTTGAGCAAACAGGACGGGGAATATCAGAAAGGGTCGAGTCCATACTTTATCAGAACCCAGCCCGTAGCAGGAGAGTATATAGTTACGGATTATCTGAACGGTCTTATGTGGCAGGATAACTCGGATGTCAGCGTAAACACCTATACATATGCAGATGCGGTGACAGCATGCAGCAACTTAGCCTCATCAACTTATGCAGGTTACAGCGACTGGAGAGTTCCCACGGTAAATGAGATTCACTCTATTGCCTATTTCGGACGTTACTCTCCCGCAATCACCCCGGTATTTGTCAACACGGTTACTACATACACTTGGACATCATCCCCTGTTTATGGTGACCCTGGTTTAATGTGGGCGGCCAATTATTCAGATGGAGGCGAAAATATCCGTCTTGATACTGATCTCTTATATTTGAGATGTGTTCGCGGTGATTCATACCCTTCGGCAGACTTCATAAGAAATTCCACATCCGGCATTGTCACCGACAAACGCACAGGACTGATGTGGCAGGATGATGCCGTCAGCTCTACCATGACATGGTCGGATGCTATCGATTATTGCGAAGATAAAACACTTGGCGGATACAGTGACTGGCGATTGCCCAACGTGCGGGAGCTTTCGTCTATCGCCGACGTAAGTACCAATAACCCTGCGATAAATGCAGTATTCGTGAATACTCAGTTAGGCACTACGAACTTTTATTGGTCATCATCAACATATGAACTTAATCCCACATATGAATGGGGTGTTACATTTTACAGAGGTGTTCCAAATATGAAATTAAAGAGCGACACATATTACGCCCGCTGTGTCCGTGGTGTGCAGTAATTGATTTTTATATAATGGAGGGCGGATATGCGATTTTTATATATTGTGACTATATGCTTTGCTTTTTTGATGGCAGGATGCGGAGGCGGTGGCGGCGGTTTATCCACACCTTCCTTAACATATAACGGCGCAGGAACTGTAACAACGGACAGCTCTGGCAGGGCAAAGATAACAAGCACAAGCTTAGGTGTTTCATATGAAATTCTTGTTGTGGACAGCTCCGGCAATCCTGTATCAGGTGTAACTGTCATCTATTCCGAGGCCGACGGCAAATCCATAATGTATATCAAAGACGGCACGGGGACATACGGCGACGTAATCCTGATAGGCACAGCGACTGAGCTTTCTGCGGCGGCACCCAGATTCAAAAGCAAAACATACACTAAATCCACGGATTATAACCTTGGAGTTACCCTACAGGCTAGAGCAGCATCCACCGTAGGATTCACCTCAAACGCATATGATCTGCATAAAGCCTATATGTCCACAGGCACAGGCTGGACAACCGACTGCTATACATCATCTGAGCTCATCACCGAGCTTCAGGGGATGAGTACATCCAAAGAAGCGGTATTAATATTCAACGGCACCGTTGCGGACACAGACCTTCAATATCTGAAACTTGCTGGTTCGTGGTTTTCAAACAGCGGGTTCAGCACGGCTATGCAGACAAGGCTGAAGGCTGTCTATGGTCTGGACGATGCTACACTCGCTCTGGCAAACTTTCAAATGACATGCTATGAGCCCACAAGCGGAGCTTTGTACGAAGGCGGCATCGGCACGGTGTGCAGCATCACCAAATCATCTTCTGTATGCCAAGCAAATAATGCCCCAGTGATAAGCGGCACACCTACAACGTTCCAAAAAACAGGCGAATACGGCTTTACTCCGTCTGCCACAGACTCAGACAGCGATACCCTGACATACATCATAGCAAATAAACCTGACTGGGCTTCGTTTGACGCATCCACAGGCGAGCTGTCGGGCACAGCCACTGCGGGAACATACGAAGGAATAACAATAACCGTTTCCGATGGAACTGACATAGACTCATTATCATTCGATCTGACAATTGTAACAAGGTTGCTTGCAAAGACAGGACAAACCACAATCTACGCAGACTATGATGACGGATATTATCAAAAAGGAACAGATCCCAACTTTTCCAGAGACGATAGTACATCGATAGTAACCGATAACCTGAACGGTCTCATGTGGTATGACATTGCTTTAGGATCTTATAATGCTTATTCTAGTGCTGTCACAGCCTGTTCATCTACCTATTCCGGGTATTCAGACTGGCGGTTACCGACCATCTTGGAACTTGAGTCCATTGCAGACTACTCTGGTACATTCCGTACTATAAATTCAACATTTCAATGCGTCTCCAATGAGTTCACTCGACGATTATGGTCATCTACTTATAATAGTTTTAATTACGATGTTTTTAGTTATTCGGGTGGAATGATTAGCATCAACAGTGGGGGCATCGTACCTTTCCCTTATGTCATGTGTGTCCGAGGGGAGTAAAGGGGAACTTAATGCATGTTATATATGAGAATTCAGGAGCAAACGATGAAAAAACTTATTTTTCTTATGATGATTAATATATTTATTTTTAATGCGGCTAATGCCGAGTTTTTGTATAACTCAACCGTCACAGATACCGATACCGGGCTTATGTGGCAGAATGATGCTGTCGGCTCTACGATGACATGGTATCAAGCCATAACCTATTGCGAGGACAAGGAACTTGGCGGATACAACGACTGGAGACTTCCGAATAACAGAGAACTAATATCTATCTCTGACCCTAGCACATCTGACCCTGCAATAAACGCAGCATTTACCCAAACGGCATCCGACTATTACTGGACATCAACTACATATTCTTTTGACACCCGCTACGCACGCACAGTTGATTTCACTTATGCAATAAGTGACTTATATTTAAAAACCGAATCTCATTACGTCCGCTGTGTCCGTGGGGTGCAGTGATTTATGTTCTGATAAAAAAAGAAACGCCGCATCTGATAAAAGGTGCGGCGTTTTTTGTATCGTGATTATTTTTCTACCTGACTGACGTCTCTCACAGCGCCTCTGGCGGCGCTGGTTGTCATGGCGGCATAAGCACGCAGAGCGGCGGAAACTTTTCTTGTCCTGCTGCCCGGTTTCCATGCCTTTGCCCCTTTTGACTCCATAGCCTTGCGTCTTTCGGTCATTGTGGCGTCAGAAATCGCTACCTCTATGGTTCTGTTGGGGATGTCTATGTTGATGGTGTCTCCCTCTTCTATCAGCCCTATGTTGCCGCCCTCGGCCGCCTCTGGTGAGACGTGTCCGATGGAGAGGCCGGATGTGCCTCCGGAGAAGCGTCCGTCTGTTATGAGGGCGCAGGCCTTGCCCAGTCCCTTTGATTTCAGATAGCTGGTGGGATAGAGCATCTCCTGCATTCCGGGACCGCCTTTGGGTCCTTCGTATCTTATGATTACCACGTCACCAGCTTTTATCTTGTCTGTCAGGATTGCGCTGACTGCGGCGTCCTGACTTTCGAAGATGCGTGCCGGACCGGAGAATTTAAGTATGCTGGCGTCCACGCCCGCAGTTTTTACTATACATCCGTCCAGAGCGAGGTTGCCGTAAAGCACGGCGAGCCCGCCGTCCTGGCTGTATGCGTGGGCTTTGTCCCTGATACATCCTTTCTCTCTGTCTGTGTCGAGCGTGTCGTATTTCTTATTCTGGCTGAAAGGCTCGATGGTGGGGACGTTGCCGGGAGCCGCCATATAGCGGGGCTTGGCTGATTCGCTGGTCATTATGTCCCATTTTGCCAGCACTTCTCCAATATTCATCTGCTGTACGGTGTTCTGTTCACCGCTTATCAGTCCTGCTCTGTTCAGCTCCGCCAGAATACCGATGACGCCGCCCGCGCGGTGAACGTCCTCCATGTGGTATTCCTGAGTGGAGGGAGCTACCTTGCACAGGTGGGGTACTATTCTGGAGAGCCTGTCTATGTCTTTCATGGAGAAATCGACTTCGGCCTCCTGTGCTACTGCCAGCAGGTGCAGAACTGTGTTGGTAGACCCGCCCATGGCTATGTCCAGAGACATGGCGTTTTCAAAAGTTTTCTTTGTGGCGATGGATCTGGGGAGAACGGAGCAATCATCGTTCAGATAGTATGCCCTGCACATATCCACTATGCGTCTGCCCGCCTCCAGAAAGAGTTCCTTTCTCTCGGCGTGGGTGGCGACCAGACTGCCGTTGCCGGGCAGAGCCAGACCCAGAGCCTCCGCCAGACAGTTCATTGAGTTGGCGGTGAACATGCCGGAGCATGATCCGCAGGTGGGGCATGCCGATCTTTCCATTGTCAGACAGTCGGCGTCGGATACTTTGTCATTTCCGGCGGCTATCATGGCGTCTATCAGGTCCATTTTAGTGAATCTGCCGCCCACTTCCGCTTTTCCGGCCTCCATAGGTCCGCCGGATACAAATATTGCGGGTATGTTCAGGCGCATGGCGGCCATGAGCATCCCGGGGGTTATCTTGTCACAGTTGGATATGCAGACCAGAGCGTCTGCGCAGTGGGCGTTTGCCATGTATTCCACTGAGTCGGCGATGATCTCTCTGGACGGAAGGCTGTAGAGCATTCCATCGTGTCCCATGGCGATTCCGTCGTCTATGGCGATGGTGTTCATCTCTTTCGCCACGCCGCCCGCTTTCTCTATCTCTTCGGCCACTAACTGACCTATGTCTTTCAGGTGGACGTGTCCGGGTACAAACTGGGTAAAAGAGTTGACCACTGCTATTATCGGTTTGTTTTCAAAATCCTGTTCTTTCATGCCTGTGGCGCGCCATAAGGCTCTCGCCCCTGCCATGTTTCTGCCTTTTGTGCTGGTGTGCGAACGATAAGCTGGCATTTTATCCCCCTCGATTTTGTAATATGTCATAATCTAATGAATTTTACATGGTTAAACAAGAATGAATTTAGCTTTATCCGAGTTTAAAACGATGCGGGATATGGAATGCTAATCAAATTTAAAGTGTATCTAGCGTTTGCATATTATAGTTATAATAAATATGGATTGTATATAACAAGATAGACATGGATATATTTAAAAGTGTATTATAAAAGTGAGTTTATTTTTAGTTTTGTGAAGTTGAAAATATTGTTATGATTAAACATAAAATGATAACTAAAGCGGTATAAGTGAGGAAAATATGTCGTCAAAACAAGTTATATTAAGGGCGTTTAATATTAATCAGGTATCAGATATATCAACTGTTAATAAATCAATAATTACACAGATACGGACTAAGACAGATACTGCTTCTAAAGAAAGAAGGATGACTTTAAATGAGATGGAAAGCGAGCCTGAAGTTGAGTGCGCAGCTATTCTTAAAGTTGAAGAAGAGTATGCTTTTGGAATAATTATGAAATTTAGGATAGGGAATGACACTACTCACATCCCTGAGAGTATATTCGATAAGAAAAATTTTACTTTTGACGATATGCAAACCCTAGAAAATGGACAATATGCAGAGTATATTGACCACTACTTCTTTTGTTTGAATCAAAAGCATATGATTACAAATCTTCGTGGGAATCAAACAATTAAACGCTTTTCTGTATATATAAATTGGTTAATCAAAACAGAAGATTATGAATTTACACCTGTGATTGACACATCATCAGAAGTGAGATTGTCTGAAATTAATAGTATAACAATAGGAAACAACAGAAGTTTAGCGATGACTGTTAATAAGAACGCAGGGCAGTCTCCAGTAACAAGTAGTGTTGTGAATATGGGTGTTGAACTTATAAGAAATATTTTTATAAATGACACTACAACTTTATCAGAACAACAGATTGAAAATATAGTGTCCGCTAAACTTATATTAAAATTGAAAAAACCAAATAAAATGACAGATGAAGATTATCAGTCCAAGTATGGAGCAATTTTAAACCCTATTGCTGATTCAGAGAATATAGTGTTTAATAAGAAAAAGGGAGGCAGTATTAGTGGTAAAACCTTATTAAAGGTGAAGAAAGTTGATGTCACTACTACACAAAGAAAGCATCTTGTTGAAAATGATATATATCGAGAAATGAGAACTTTCCTTAAAGAGCTTGCTACAGATGAAGCACCTAATTAGAATGATTGTAGTATTTATCCTTACTCTGCCATTTGCTTATTACAGTATTAAGCCAGAGAAGGACTTGATTAATACGCTCTATAATGTTTCGGGGATACTTTTCAGTATAGGTTTAGGACTTATTGTAACGCTTGACTTGTCTCAAGTCAGAAATGATAAGCTACTCAAAGGTATTCGTAAAAATATCAGAATAGTTAGAAACACCTTTATTATTTATTTCGTAATAAATACAGCATTTTATATTTTGTCTTTTTATCTAATTCATCCTATTTCTGTTTTTGGATTTGAATATTATTATGGAATATTCGTATGCTTAACCTGTATCTACACGATTATGTATTTTGTGTATAATTTCCTTGAGATCCAACAGCTAAAAAATGATATTACAGATGCTGTCAATAATTCGCAATCTTAACAAAGGAATTTTTTTTACTTTTTGGAGTGCTAGTAATTTTGAATAAGTAGGATGTATATGTATTTAGATTTTGATATAGCATCTACATTTGCACAGTATAAACGCCCCCGGCATGACTCGAACATGCGGCCTCTGGATTTCTAATCCGGAGGTCTTGTTTTTTTTGTTATGTAGATATAGACTATTTGAGTTATAACGTATTCTTTGAAAAAAATTATTTTGTTGAATCCTGTCTGATTCTGAGAAAAATATATAGCGCTCCTATGCAGGTAATAATAGCGCATGCAATCACAGCTTCAGTTGGCGCATTTGAAAAAGAATAGACAATATCCTTTATAGAAATAGCAAAAAAAGCAATCATAAAAACAGACATAATAATCAAAACAAGCAGTTCAACCATAATTGCCACTCCATTTAATAAATATTATCGTAGATTGATTGAATATGACAGATATTAATATGTCTATGCGATATAATATTTCATATTGCATGTGTTTTATTGAGGACAGGTATGCACACAAAAATTATAGAGAGGCTTGAGTCTTTTGAGCAGGAATATAATGTCAAAGTTTTATATGCTGTTGAGTCAGGCAGCAGGGCATGGGGATTTGCCTCTACAACAAGTGACTATGATGTTAGGTTCATATACGCAGAGACTATAGATAGATATCTTAGCCTTGAGAATACTAGAGATGTTATTGAGTCTACTGAAGAAAATGGGCTTCTGGATTTTTCAGGCTGGGATCTGAAGAAAGCTATGAAGCTTTTTAGAAAAGGTAATCCGGCTCTGATGGAGTGGCTTAATTCTCCAATCGTTTATATAGATAGGTATGGTGTTGCTGATATACTTAGAAGTGCCGCATTGATGTGTTTTAGTCCTAAATCTTCAATTTATCATTACCTTCACATGTCCAATCGCAACTATAATGAATATATTACTGGTGATCGGGTAAGAGTGAAGAGATATTTTTATGTATTACGTCCTATTTTTGCCTGTCACTGGATTTTGAAATATCAGAATCAGCCGCCTGTATTATATTCGGAGCTTTTTTCAGATATAGACTTGCCGGCTAATCTAGAAGAAGAAATTGAAAATCTCTATTCCCTGAGGGTTTCACTGCAGGAAGATGAACATATTAATAAATCAGAAATAGTTAATAAATATATTATAGAGGAATTTTCAAGTCTTAAGAAATTAGTGGATACTTTATCATCAACGACAGAATCATCTGATAATTTTGATAATGTTTTTCGTCAGGTGCTGAAAGATGTCTGGGGATTCTGAAAAAGAAGTTACATTAAAATTTCAATAGTGTGCGGTGAATGTTGAGATATTCACCGTAATATATGCGGCAGATACCGGTTGTGTTTGCAGTGATTTAAGAGTATATTCAATGCAAATAGAGCGGTGAATATATGTGGATATATGAACATAAAAATTGGCCGAAGTTCACATGGGATATGGGAAAACTATCAAATGAGCTGGCCAGCGTAAGGTATAATCAGGGTAGACTGCTTGGTAAAATGGAAAATCTCGGATTTGACCTTCAGCTTGAGGCGAGTCTGAACACCATGACTCAGGACATTGTAAAATCATCAGCTATAGAGGGTGAAAACCTCAATATGAAGGAAGTCCGCTCATCAGTTGCCAGACGGATGGGCATTGATGTTGAAACTTTTTTCACAGTCAATCGTGATGTTGATGGCATTGTAGATATTATGTTTGATGCCATGCAGAATTTTGAAAAGCAACTCTCTATGGACAGACTTTTTAGCTGGCACTCGGCATTGTTTCCTGCTGGAAGAAGTAGATTGTATAAAATTGCTGTTGGCAGGTGGAGAACAGTTGAAACCGAGCCGATGCAGGTTATATCAGGTGCATATGGACACGAGAAAATTCACTATGTTGCTCCGCATGCGGGTGTTGTTGAAAATGAAATGGAGACGTTTCTCAGATGGTTTGACAATGATATAGCTATTGATCCAGTTTTAAAAGCTGGTATTGCTCATTTTTGGTTTGTCACTATTCATCCTTTTGAAGATGGAAACGGACGTCTTGCCCGTGTAATCGCAGATTTGGCGCTTGCAAGAGCAGACAAGGTGTCGCTACGGTTCTACAGTTTATCCAAGCAGATAGAAAAAGAAAAAGAAGATTATTATAGTGAACTTGAACGGCAGCAGAGAGGCACGCCGGATATAACCAGGTGGCTTGAATGGTTTATTGGCTGTTTAGAGCGGGCCATTAGAAATTCAGGTGAAATTCTGGACACGGTTATTCACAAAGCCGAGCTATGGAAGAAAGTAAACGAAAAACCTGTAAATGAACGTCAGAGAATGATAATTAATATTATGCTGGGAGATGGTTTCAAAGGAAATATGAATACGTCAAAATACGCAAAAATTGCCAAATGTTCCAACGATACTGCATTGCGTGATATCCAGGAACTGAAAGAACGCGGCATTTTTATCCAGAATCAAGGAGGCGGTCGTAGTACCAGTTACCGCTTGGCAAATAACATTTAATTCCGAAATTATGAATTGAGCTGGTTTGCTACATATGGTGGATAATATATAATCAACCGTTATTGATAACTTGAATTATATCTATTGCCCCGGAGTGGAGCAATGATTTTTGTTATCGAAACGGGTTATATTCAAAACTTCAGCAATACTTATGTTAGCTGAGTATCCTAATTTTCGTGTTTTATCACATTAGTATAATTTCAACTTGTTAAATCGATACGCATGGTGCAGAATTTTATATAAAAAATTGTTAGAAGGTCTGATTATGCTGACTGATACTCTGCTCTTACTCAATAAAAACAGAAAAGAATTACTTGATCTCTCAACCAGGAATACTCTGATTCATTATAGTAAAAAAAGAAGACAGATAGATGTCGTAGATGAAAAATCTGACAGTATCTTCGATATATTAGTCAACCAAGGGCATAAAATGTCTTTTGAACCTCTGGAAGAAGAAAAATTGAAAGAAGTCATAGAAGACAATGAGGTTGATATAAGTCAGCTTCTTTCTCAGCCAGAAGAAGAGCTGGATGAAAAAGGGTATGCTGATAGGCATTATGACAATAAACTTCAAACAAAACTTTCTCCAGATAAACTTCAGAGGAGTTTACTTTCGATCCATAATGATTCAAAAACCTACATCGAAGAACAGGGAGCTAATATTCTCTATTTGGCTTTAGGGTTTCTGTATTGGTTTGAGTCTGACAATGTTTCTGAAGCGAGAAGAGCTCCTTTAGTATTAATCCCTGTATCAATTGACAGAAAAAGTGCCCGTGAACGTTTTTCCTTATCATATGACGGTGAAGAAATTGGTGATAATCTTTCTTTAGCAGAAAAACTAAGATCAGAGTTTTCGATAGAAATTCCACCCATTAAAGAAATAGATAGTTTTGATGTAATGGCATATTTTGATCAAGTTAAGTTGGCAGTTGAAAAAGAAAAAAGATGGCAGGTTGATCCGCATAAAATTATTCTTGGTTTCTTTTCTTTTGGTAAGTTTTTAATGTATAAAGATCTCGATGCTGATAAATGGAGTAGTACAGAGTGTTGTGTACTTGATGCTCTTTTGAATGGTGGATTTAGAAATGAGTCCAGTGATTTTGGTGAAGATACTAATGTTGATGATATAATATCCCCACTAAACTCTTCCTTTATTAAAGATGCTGACAGCACACAGGTATTAGCTGTTTTAGATGCCAAATCTGGAAAAAACTTAGCAATTCAGGGACCTCCTGGTACAGGTAAATCTCAGACAATTACAAATATTATTGCAGAAGGCTTATCGGATGGTAAGAAAATACTATTCGTTTCAGAAAAAATGGCCGCTCTGGAGGTCGTAAAAAGTAGGCTTGATCAGTCTGGGTTAGGTGATGCTGTTTTTGAATTACATAGTTTCAAGACTAATAAAAAACATGTTCTTGGTGAACTTGATAGAGTTTTAAATAGCGGCAGGCCAAAAAATATTGAAAACACTTATGATATTGATGAATATTTAGAATCAAGAAAGAGACTAAATGAATACTGCCAGGCTGTTAACAGTAAAATTGATGGAACTCAGCTTAGTTTTGTTCAAGCGTTAGGCAAACGCAGCCTCATAGAGAACCCTATAGTAAATGACGATAGTTTTCCTGATATTAATCTCCAGCAGGATCAGTATCAGAAAGTTCGTATTATTGTTCAGGAAATTACTAATTATTTAAAAGAGAATGGGGTCCCCTCATCTAATCCTTTGTCAGCGAGTCAATTGACAGTATACGTTCCGTCAGATAAAGCGGACATAGCTTTAAACATAAAGCAAATTATTTCAAGCATAGAGCAAGTAATGCTCAATATGAAATTCATTGGTGAAAAGCTCGAAAGAAGTTTTTCTGCTGATAAAGATACTTTTAATAAAATAAAACGTACAGCTGACATAGCGGTAACTTCTCCTGATCTACAAAAAGCTGAGGTTAAAACAGATGATTGGTTGAATAAAAGAGATGAAATTGTAAGGTTTATGAATTCAGCGGATGATATTCAGAAGATATATATAAAATATAGAGACCGACTAATTGATGAGGTATGGAGCCAAGATTTACTCCAGGAAAGGAAAATATTTGCTGCGATAGGTGATAAATGGTGGAGAATACTTTCCGGTGAATACAGAAGGGCAAGTAGAAGTATTAAGGGTTACCTGAAAGGCACTCTTAAAAATGATAATAAAGCCATTATTGATATGTTGGATTCAATTATGTCTGTCCAAAAACAAAAGCCATCTGTGGATGAATCGATAACTAGGATAGAACAGATATTTAATGATTCCCTGGATATTATGGCTACAGAGTGGAGTCGTCTGCGAGTTACATCTGATTGGTTATATGAAAGACATGTAGAACTTGAAAAAGGTGAAATTTTATCTTGTATATTTGATATGATAAACAGACCCGATTGCATTGCTGACATTTCTGAAAAATGTCAGCAAAGTATAGAATTACTACATGATATCAACGAGAAATTTTTATATGTTTCTAAGAAAATCATGATTGTGACTAATACTTGCCAAGATATTAGTGATATGACTGAGATTTTAAAAGGATGGTTGGCAAATATTGATTATTTAGATTCTGTTACCTATTTTAATTCTCTTAGGGATAAATTAGCAAAATATGGGTTAGTATCCATAGCGGATAAAGCGTTCAATTGGAAATACTCCAACGAAAGTTTTATCAATGCTTATGATTGTAAATGGCTTGATGAAAAACTTGAACAGGCATTTAGGCTGAAACCAGAAATTCACAATTTTAATGCCTCTGGACACAAAACAAAAATCAAAAATTTTTCTGAAATAGATAAAAAACTTATGTTTCAGAATTGTTGTAAACTTGCTTTCAGTCACCATATGTCAGTTCCAAGGGGTTCTGATGGTGAAATGAGTGTAATAAAAACTCAGATTAATAGAAAAAGAAACATTATTCCAATTAGAAAGTTGATAGAAAAAGCTGGTAGAGCTATTCAGGCCATTAAGCCTGTTTTCATGATGAGCCCCATGTCTGTTGCAACATATCTGCCGCCAGCGACCGTAAAATTTGATATGGTTATATTTGATGAAGCCAGTCAAGTAAAACCTGTTGATGCATTTGGAGCAATTCTCAGAGCTGGACAAACAATAGTAGTCGGGGATAAAAGACAGCTTCCTCCCACTAGTTTTTTTGAAAAAATAAGTGCTGAATCTGACAATGAGGATGATTTTGAAAGCACTGGAGATGTCGAAAGTATCTTAAATTTATTTGAGTCTAAAGGCGCATTGAAGAGAATGCTCAAATGGCATTATAGAAGCAGGCATGATTCACTTATCGCAGTCTCAAATTCAAAATTCTACGACAATAATCTTATTATATTTCCCTCACCGATAACTTTATTAGACGAAGAAGGACTCACTCTAAAATATCATCCTGAGACTATTTATGACAAAGGAAAAACTAGAACAAACCAGAAAGAGGCTGAGATCATTGCAAAAGAAATTATCAGTCATGCTAAACATAGGTCAAATAAATCTTTAGGGGTTGTTGCTTTTAGCGATGCCCAGAGGAATGAGATTGAAGCAAAACTAGAAATTTTGAGAAAGCAAGATGACTCCTGTGAAAACTTTTTTGCCAGAGATAAAAATGAACCATTCTTTATCAAAAGCCTTGAAAATGTGCAAGGAGATGAAAGAGATTTTATTTTTATCAGCATTGGCTATGGTAAATCTGCTGATGGTATTTTGTCTGCCACCTTTGGACCACTAACTAAGCAAGGAGGGGAGAGAAGACTAAATGTCCTAATATCAAGAGCCAAACATAAAATGGTTGTTTTTAGTAATTTTAAAGCGTCTGAAATGGATTTGCGCAATTCTCAGTCTATAGGTAATCGCAGTTTAAAGTATTTTCTGGAATTTGCTGAAACAAAGCGTTTGGAGCAACCATATTCAACAGGTCTAGATACTGATTCTCCTTTTGAGGATGCTGTGATTAAAGCGTTAAACGATAGAGGGATTGAGACAGAGCCTCAAATTGGGACAGCTGGCTACCGGATTGATATTGGAATAAAACATCCAGATTTTCCAGGTAAATATATATTGGGTATTGAGTGCGATGGGGCAATGTATCACAGTGCCAGCTCCGCAAGAGATAGAGATAGGTTAAGGCAAGAAGTCCTTGAGAACCTTGGCTGGACAATTCATAGGATTTGGAGCACTGACTGGTATAAATCTCCTGAGAAAGAGATTGATAAAGCAATAGATGCTATAAAAAAGGCAGCAGAGAAGAACTTTTATAATGAGGTTGAGATTGAGCAGACTGAAGCAGAGCATTCGCCGGTGATTGCTCGGGAAGATGCTGTTGCCAATAATGAAATAGGAGTTTTACCATATATAAAGGCTGAGATTGTTATATCTTTATACGGCAGAGATTTTCATAATCTGACTATCCGTGAGCTTGTGCCTCATATTATAGAAATTGTAGAGGTTGAATCTCCTATTCATATTGATGAGCTTACAAGACGTTTAAGGCTTGCCGCAGATATTCAGAAAGCAGGAGCAAGAATACAACAACTTGTAGCGGATGCTTGCCGCTATGCACATCAAAAGGGAAATATCAGGTTAAGTAGTTCATTCTTGTGGGATGCTTCAATGACTGTTCCATCTGTCAGAGACAGGAGTAGCTTTGATAATCAAGAAAAGAAAATTGATTATATAAGTGATGAAGAAATTGAAGAAGCAATTAAAATGATTGTCCAGCAGTCTTTTTCTATTTCTGAAAATGATTTGATTACTAAAACGGCAAATATTCTTGGCTTTGCAAGAACAACCGGCAAAATAGCTGACTATATTAAATCTATTTTAAAGAAATTAATAAATATGAATGAATTTGACATTAACGGTAACATGGTTTCATCAAATTAATGGTCTCCGTTTGGAGGTCTCATTTGATTTACTGAAACAGACCAGCTTTTGTTTCGCCTTGCGCTCTGGAAAGGTAGTGACAGGTATGATCTGGTGTGGTATCTGGCAAATCATCCTTCTGAAACTGAAATCTGGTCAAAAGATTTTTTCATATTATAAATACAATCTAACATAACTTATTCCTTGTATTAAGCACCACGACATTTTCGCCTCTGCTGGCGTTAATCAGCTTTTCCGCGAGTCCGACATCGCCTAGAACCCTCTTCCAGTATGGAAGTTTTCTGCCGGGAGAACCAATCACGATATGCCCCACACGGTGTTCTTCTGCAAATTTCAGGATAGTGCCGACGATGTCATCGCTTCTGTAGGTATAAACGGTTGCGCCAAGCTCCTGCGCAAGCTCAAGGGTGTCTGTCAGAAGCCTTTGTGTGTGTGCATCGATTTTTTCGGGTTTTTCTTTTGACGTTTCAACATAAAGAGCGTACCAGTTGCGGTTCAGCTTTCCTGCCAGTCTGGAAGTATACCGCAGGAGCATACCGCTGTTCGGTCCTTTTGAGCTGAGGCAGACCATGACCTGATCTGGATTGGCAGGCATTTCCTCCTTTTCCGCCGTTCTCTGCCTGAAATCAATATGTGCGGCAAGCTCCCGCAGGGTCAGCTCCCGCAGATGTTCCAGATTATTCACCTTAAAAAAATTTTCCAGAGCCGCTTCAATCTTTTCGGCGATATATACCTTACCCTCCGAAAGCCTCTGACGCAGATCCTCGGCGGTGACGTCAACGTTAACGATCTGATCTGCCTCGGCAATAACTCTGTCTGGTATGCGCTCTTTAACTTTCACAGCGGTCAGCTTTTCGATGGTGTCGTAAAGGCTTTCAATATGCTGAACGTTCAGAGCGGAGATAACGTGTATGCCCGCCGAGCGCAGTTCCTCCACATCCTGCCAGCGTTTCGCATGTCTGCTGCCGGGAACGTTGGTATGCGCCAGTTCATCGACAATAACCGCTTCCGGGCGGCGGGCAATTATTCCCGCCGTGTCCATTTCACGGATATCTATCCCTCTGTAGTTCAGGCTTATCTGCGGAACGGTTTCAAGCCCCTCAAGAAGCGCTTCAGTCTCTTTGCGCCCGTGGGTCTCCGCATAACCCACCACCACATCAATTCCTTCCTCTTTCAGCTTATGAGCTTCCTGAAGCATTTTATATGTCTTTCCGACCCCTGCGGCATAGCCCAGATATATCTTCAGCCTGCCCCGTTGAGCTAACTTTATCATCCGCAAAAAGCTGTCCGCCCGTTCGCCGTTCATTTTCTACTCCACTTCGTTCAGTGCCATGTTCAGCTCAAGCACGTTCACAATTTTAAGATTACTGTCTGTGTGTTTTTCAATGACAGCCGCAACTTTGTCCAAACTAAGTTTCCTTGAACCGGCAACTCTTTTCGCCTGAAACATTGCGGAATCAAGGCTGATATGCGGATCAAGCCCGCTGCCCGATGCCGTGACCATATCCGCAGGCAGTCCCCCGCCGTTTAAGGCTATTATCTTCTCCGCGCGTTCTCTGATTTCTTTCGAATATGGCGAAAGATTGCTTCCGCCCGCTCCTGCACCGTTATAATCTACGGCGGAGGGTCTGGGATGAAAATATCTATCACTCGTAAAATTCTGTGCTATCAGTCTGCTGCCGATGAGTTTACCGTCTTCATATATCAGCGAGCCTTCCGCTTTGTCCGCTGCCAGAAAACCGACGGCATAAACTGCCCCAGTGTACAGCACACAGCAAACGGACATCGTAAGTAAAGCCGCCTTAACACCCTGTATTATATCACTTTTCATATAAATCTCCTAAAACATTCCCACTGCCGAAAGAAGCATGTCTATCAGCTTTATTCCCGCAAAAGGCAGTAATACCCCGCCAACCCCGTATATAAGCAGGTTGCGCTTAAGAAGAGCGTCCGCTCCCATTGCCCTGAATCTCACACCTTTTATGGCAAGTGGAATCAGCGCAGGAATCACGACAGCATTGAATATCAGCGCGGAGAGGACCGCACTCTCGGGCGATGCCAGACGCATGATGTTCAGTCCTGCCAGATGGGGCATGGCGAGAACAAACATAGCGGGAATTATGGCGAAATATTTCGCAACGTCGTTGGATACGGAGAAGGTAGTCAGCGCACCCCGTGTCATAAGAAGCTGTTTGCCCACCTCGATAACCTCGATAAGTTTCGTGGGGTTATTGTCGAGATCGACCATGTTTCCTGCCTCTTTTGCCGCCTGAGTGCCGGAGTTCATGGCGACGCCTATGTCCGCCTGTGCCAGAGCCGGCGCATCGTTCGTCCCGTCGCCTATCATGGCGATCAGCCGTCCGCCTTTCTGCTCTTTTCTGATGTAATTTAATTTGTCTTCGGGTTTTGCCTCCGCAACGAAGCCGTCAACCCCTGCCTCGTCCGCTATGGCTTTCGCCGTGAGCTGGTTGTCTCCTGTAACCATAATTACCCTAAGCCCCATGGCTTTCAGTCTGGCAAACCTTGACTGTATCCCCGCTTTAAGAACATCCGACAGGGAAACCACGCCCAGAATTTCATTATCCTGCGCAACGACTATGGGCGTGCAGCCTGACGACGCTATCCTGTCGGTTATCTCTTTCAGGTCGGCGGGGATTTTGCCGCCGTTCTGCCCGACAAACGCTGTCACTGCATCATATGCGCCTTTGCGAAGCATTTGTCTCTCGCTGTCAACACCGCTCAAGCGGGTATGCGCCGAAAAGTTTATAACCGACGCATCTGCAGGCGTTTCCGCCTGTCTGCCCAAAAGATTTTCGGCAAGAACGACAATGGATTTACCTTCGGGTGTTGTATCTCCGAACGAAGCTCTCATGGCTGTTTCCGCAAGTTCCCGTTCGCTCGTTCCCGAAACGGGGACAAACTGTACTGCCTGTCTGTTGCCAACGGTGATGGTGCCTGTCTTGTCCAGAAGTATGGTGTCGATGTCCCCGGCAAGCTCAACCGCCTTGCCGCTTTTCGCCAGAATATTCGCCGCAAGCGCCCTGTTCATGCCTGCTATGCCGATGGCTGGAAGCAGTGCGCTGATTGTCGTGGGGATCAGGCAAACCAGAAGGGCTGTAAGCGTGGGTATGGAAAGTTCCGCTCCGAAATATCTGCCGATGGGCAGAAGAGCCGCAGTCACCAAAAGAAAAGCAAGGGTCAGCCCCGAAAGGGTGACGGTCAGTGCCAGCTCATTGGGTGTTTTCTGACGTACAGCACCCTCCACAAGGGCAATCATCCTGTCCAGAAACGATTCACCGGCTCCAGCCGTAACGACTACCTCAATGCCGCCTGTTAGTACCTTTGTCCCTGCGGTTACGCCTGTTCTGTCGCCTCCGGATTCTCGGATAACGGGCGCGGATTCTCCAGTTATGGCGGATTCGTCAACGGAGGCTATGCCTTTATCAACCTCACCGTCGCAGGGTATGATATTTCCAGCATCAACGAACACTCTGTCGCCGACTTTAAGCTCCGAAGAGCTTACCTGCTCAGAGCCGCCGTCCGTAATCCTTGCGCAGAGTGTATCTCTGCGCACCTGCTTAAGACTGTCCGCACCCGCCTTGCCCTTTGCCTCGGCAAGGGCTTCGGCAAAGTTTGCAAACAATACTGTCAGCCAGAGTATGACCGTGACAGAAACCGCGTAGGCGTCCGCCGACACCGTAAGCAGAGATAAGGTCGTCAGCACTGCGCCCATTTCGGTAACAAACATAACGGGACTTTTTATCATCACTTTCGGTGACAGCATCTTAAAGGATTGAACGGCAGCGTAGACCGCCGACTGTTTATTGAATATTGCGGAGGAACGTGCCTCGCGTCTTTCTGTTTTTGTCATTTTAATGCTCCTGCCATATGTTCTGATACGGGACCGAGAACTGCCACGGGCATGAAAAGCAGTGCGCCGATAAAGACTATGCTGCCCAGAATAACCGCACCGAAAAGCATGGTGTCGGTGTGCAGAGTGCCGCTTGTGTCGGGCGAAACTTTTTTAGCCGAAAGAGAACCTGCAGCCATAAGAGGCAGAACGATAGGCGCGTAGCGGGCGACGAGCATTACTATCCCCGTTGCGATGTTCCACGCGGGGGTGTTGTCGCCAAGCCCCTCGAACCCCGAACCGTTGTTTGCGGATGCGGACGTGAATTCGTAAAGTATTTCGGTGAACCCGTGTGCGCCCGCGTTATGAACCGTTTCCGCTCCCCACGGCATAACGGTGAAAAGAGCTGTCCCGCCGAGGATGCAGAGCGGATGCACCAGAAGGGCAAGAAGCACCAGTTTCATTTCCTGCGTTTCCACCTTGCGTCCCAGATATTCAGGGGTTCTGCCCACCATCATCCCGCAGATGAAAACACCCGTGAGAATATATATGATCATGTTTATCATCCCCACCCCGACACCGCCGAACGTTTCGTTCAGCCACATCCCTGTCAGCGGCACAAGCCCTGTCAAAGGGTTAAGGCTGTCGTGCATATTGTTCACCGAGCCGTTGCTTGTGGACGTCGTAAGCGTTGCCCAGAGGGGTGCGGCAGACGTTCCGAACCGCAGCTCCTTGCCCTCAAGGTTGACCGACTTCTGAATGTTGAGCCCAGCAAAAGCTCCTGTGGGTGCGGATTCGAAATATGAAGCCAGAGATATTTTCACCACCAGAAGCAGAAGCATCACGCCGAATATGACGGCGGCATGGCGCATTTTTCCCGTAATTCTGCCGAACATCCATACGCACGACATAGGTATGAGGATTATGCTTACCGACTCGATAATGTTCGACCAGAAGTTCGGGTTTTCAAACGGATGGGCAGAGTTAGGACCGAAGAATCCGCCGCCGTTAGAACCGAGCTGTTTTATGGCTATGAATGCCGCCGCAGGTCCTCTTGATATGTTCTGAAGCGCACCTTCAAGTGTATGGGCTTCCACAGTGCCGCCAAATGTCATTGGAACACCTGTGAATATCAGAAGCACAGCAACAAGAAAAGCAACAGGCAGAAGGATATAAAGCGCTGCACTGATCATATCCTTATAAAAGCTGCCGAAGCCTCTGCCGCTCAGTCCCCTTGCCAGTGCGGCAAGAGCCGCTATGCCTGTCGCAGCCGATACGAACTGGAGCCACATAAGTGCGAAAAGCTGTGAAAAATAGCTCATGGACACTTCGCCCGAATAATGCTGAAGGTTCGTATTGGTTGTGAATGATGCCGCTGTATTGAATATCAGATCAAACGTCAACGCCCCTTTTCCGTCGGGGTTAAGCGGGAGATACTGTTGCGAGGCAAGAATGGCAAAACCGACAGCAAACATGATAACGTTGAATATGGCGAACTGTTTAAGATAGCTCTTCCAGTTTCCGCCCGTATTGTTGTCCAGAATATAGGTCATATATTGCCCGAGATACCACGACAGAACCGCCGAAACCACTATTATTATCGTTACAAGTATCATATAAAGTCTCCTTACAGCTTTTCGGGGAAAAGCAGAGCGTATATCAGATACCCACCGCACCCCAAAGCAAAAACTGAAGCCAGATAAATCATTTGTGTTCCTCCATAAATATCGGAAGTGTAAACCTGAACTCGGAACCGAAACCCTCGCGGCTGACAGCGGAAACCTGTCCGCCGTGTGCCTGTACTATCTCTTTTACTATGGCAAGCCCAAGCCCAGTTCCCGAACTGCCCTCCTGTCCCGGTACTCTGTAAAAGCGGTCGAATAAATGCTCAATGTGTTCAGGCGGGATGCCTCTCCCCGTATCTGTTACGGAAAAAGTGACGAAACCGCCATCTGTCGACGCACTGAGCAAAATTTCGCCTCCTGCGGAAGTGAAACGGAACGAGTTGTTGATAAGGTTTGAAAAAACATGCGCTATTGCCTCTCTATCCGCCAGAACATCAGGAGCATCCGGCAGATCTCTGCACACAAGATTAAGCCCTCTGTCTCTGGCATCAGCCAGAAAAGCGTCGCTAGCGTCTGCCATCAATAGATTCGCAGAATACACCGAAACAGGTTTTTTCTTTCCGTCGGCGGCATCGATAGCTATCAGACTTTCGATTATCGATGCGAGCCTGTCACTGCCGTCGCGGGCTTCAAGCAGAAGCTCCGTCTGCTTTTCGTTCAGATTTCCCACCCTCTCCTCAAGCAGAAGATGAACTGCCATCCGTAATGAAGTCAGCGGTGTTTTAAGCTGATGGGACACTGTTGCCGCCACGCTCTTTTTGAGTTCATTCTGTTCGTTGACCTGCGTAACGTCTTTAAGTATAAGGGCGGCTGACGTCATTTTTTTGTCAGCTCTGCCGAGGGGGATGGGGATGATGGTGGGCTGAAAGAAATATTCGCTTCCGCCGATAAAGTGCTGAATATAGCCGTCGTGAGTCTGCTGTTTATGCTCTATCAGGCATTTCTCGAAAAGTTTCTCCGCCCATTCTATTCCCATGTTTCCAATGTATTCGCCAGGTTTGAACCCGAAATTTTTCTCCGCAGTCTCGCTTGCGGATTTTACTATTCCCTCGGTGCTGATAACTATAATTGCTTCGGGCAGAGCTTTCAGCATATCGGCTGTGTAACGCTCAGCTGTGGCAAGTTTCGCCATATCATTTCTTTTCGCCGTACGCAGTGCATACGCCATTTCGTTGAAAGATTTTGAAAGCTGGCCGATCTCGTCCTTTGATCTGACCTCAAGCACCATGTTGAGGTTGCCCTCCTTTATGTGCCTTGCGGACTCAATAAGCCGTCTGATGGGGTATAGAATCCATTTGTGGATAAAAAGAGAGAACAGAGCGGCAATTACCACGGATGCAAGAATTGCGGATATCGTGCGTGCGAATACGGTTTCGGCGAGACCGGAGGCGTTTTTACCCGCCAGAACCATATGCTCTTGATTCATATCCAGGATCTTCTGAGCGTAACTTTTCATTTCATAAAAAAGCGGATAGAGATCACCGTAATAGGCCGCCCGTTTTTCTTCGTCCGTCATGCTGCCGTCGGTCATTCGCCGCAGACCGGAGCCGTATTTTGCAAACAGCCTTTCGATGCTGTCCGCCGCCTCTTTTTCCCCTGTAAGGGTTATGTTACCCTGCTCGGTTTTAAGCGCGAGGAGAAATTTGCCGACATGCTCCTCAACGAGCTTCCTGCCATCTGTCTCGTTTCCTGTCAGAATAAACAGCAGACCGCTGTCTATTCGCTCCAGAGATTCTTTCATCTGCTGGCTGGCTGTAACACTTTTGTAGTTCTCTTTCAGGATGGTATCAACCGCTCCGCCGAGCCTTCCAATATTGAAAAGCGTGAATAGCCCCGACAAAAGAAAGATAACCAGAAGCCCGCCGAAGCCGAGCAGCAGTTTTTGTCTGATTCCTATCATAGTATCCTCCGCCTATGTAAAAGCATAACGGATGCCAGAATTTAAATTGTTGATATATAAGGATTATAGATAAAAGAATATTGCATTATGCAAGGATTGGATTTTGAGATGCTTGCAGATTGCAAGGTTTTTCAGATGCCGTACTGCTTCCTTTTTCGCCACAGTGTCGCCTGATCTATCCCCAGAACATCTGCCGCCTCCTGAAGTGAAGCGCAGACGGATATCACAGCCCTGATGTGCTTTTCTTCGACAGTATCGAGCGACACTCTATCGCCGATGCAGACTTCGTGGCTCTGCTTTCTGTTTCCGAATGGAAAATATTCCGCGCCGACGGTTTCAGACTGACACATTATCGCCGCACGCTCTATAACGTTGCGCATTTCGCGCAGGTTGCCCCGCCATTTGTAAGATTTTAGCACAGCTTCCGCTTCGGGTGTGAAGCCTTTAAAGATACGGTGGTTCTGTGCGCTGAAGAACCGGAGCATTTCAAGGGCGAGGGGGACTATGTCCTCCACCCGCTCCGCCAGGGACGGCATTTCAAGCTGTATGACGTTCAGACGGTAGTAAAGATCCTCGCGGAATCTTCCCTGACGGATAGCCTCTTCCAGATCGGCGTTTGTTGCGGAGATTATACGGACATCGGCGTTTCTGGTTTTCTGATCGCCCAGGCGTTCGTATTCCCTGTCCTGTAGAAACCGCAGGAGTTTCGGCTGAATGGACAGGGGCAGTTCACCTATCTCGTCCAGAAAGAGGGTTCCGCCTTCACATGCGGCAATCCTGCCGGCGTTGTCTTTAACGGCTCCCGTGAATGCGCCTTTCACATGCCCGAACAGTTCGCTTTCAAGAAGCTCCGCTGACAGCGAAGGGCATGAAACAACCGCTATAGGTTTGCCTGATCTTTTGCTCCACGAATGTATAGCCTTTGCCAGAACGGTCTTGCCTGTGCCGTTTTCACCGCGGATAAGGATTGTCGCATCGGTAGGCGCTACCTGTTTTGCCGTTTCAAGAACCTGCTTCATTAAGGGGTTATCTGTGAAAAAAGAGGTTTCGGGGCGCAGTCCGGACAAATCTTCTTTCAGCCGCGAGATGTCCTCTTCCAGCTTTCTGACTGAGGAGATTCTGCCGGTGACAATGTCGACCTGTTCGGGAGTAAAGGGTTTTGGCAGATAATCCGCCGCGCCCAGCCGCATGGCAAGAACAGCCGTATCCACGGTGGCATATGCGGTTATGACGACGATCTTCATCCATGGACAGGTCTTCAGAAAGGCGGGGATAAGCTCCATGCCGTTCTCCGTTCCTATGCGCAAATCTATGAACGCAGTGTCGTAGACCTGCCTGTCTGCCTCTGCCAGTGCGTCTTTGACGTTAGAAACACCTTTAACGGTGTGTCCTCTGGATTCCAGACACACAGTGAGCATCTTTCTGATTCCCGCTTCGTCGTCCACCACAAGAACTTTCAGCATTATACCTCTCAAAGACGGTTGAAAGTATCGGTGCATTTATACCATAATAATTATCTGACTTAAATAGAAATACTTAAGTTCTTTATGGATATGTGATTTATGACCGAGAACGGTGTGCGGGAAAGAGGCTCATATAGAATCTATTGCTTCAAACACTTGAAGCGTTTTTTTAAGTAAATACGTCAAATTTTGAACGATTTTAGTTTGTCGGAGCAACTTCTGTAAGTCGCTGATAATCAGATAAGTTATTGATAAAAAACAAACGCCCCCGGCATGACTCGAACATGCGGCCTCTGGATTAGGAATCCATCGCTCTATCCGCCTGAGCTACGGGGGCGTGAGATGTAAATAACTTTTTATGCTTCTTTTTGTCAAGATATTTCTTTTTATCAAAAAATCTGCTATCTTATTCTCATGAAAAAAACTCTTTTGATTTTTATCCTCATTTTCTCAAGCGTTTATGCCGCTTTTGCCGCCATGCCTCTGGACAGGATAGCTGACAGGCTGGTTATGGTGGGTTTTCGTGCGTCCGCCTATGACGACGCGGATCTGGATATACTTAAATCTCAGATAGAAAAAGGATTAGTCGCAGGAGTAGTCCTCTACGGATATAACATAGACAGCCGTGAGCAGACCAGAAAGCTGATAGCCGGGCTGAACTCGCATAACCATACAGATATACCCCTCCTGATCGCTGTGGACGAAGAGGGCGGGCGTGTGCAGAGGCTGACATCCGCAAAAGGTTTTCATGACGAGCCGTCGCCACAGTATTTAGCCGAACATTATACTCCAGAACAGGCTGAGAAAATATATGAGCAGATGGCGAAAGACCTCGCCGATGTCGGGTTTAACATGAATTTCGCCCCTGTGGTGGATCTGAACGTAAATCCGCAGTCGCCCGTGATAGGAGCCATCGGCAGAAGCTACGGAGCGGATACAGAAACGGTCGTAAAATATGCAGAGGCGTTCATCAGAGCCCACAGAAAATACGGCGTTCTCACCTGCCTGAAGCATTTCTCAGGACACGGAAGCGCCATGACGGACTCCCACATGGGGTTCACAGATGTCACAGATACATGGAACGAAAAAGAGCTTGAACCCTATAAAATTCTGATAAAAGAAGGCTACGCAGACATGATAATGACTGCCCACGTTTTTAACGCCAATATAGACCCGAAATATCCCGCCACTCTGTCGGCTAAGCATATAAAACTGTTGAAAGATATGGGATATAAAGGAATAGTGATAAGCGACGATCTCCAGATGGGCGCTATTAACGACAATTTCGGATTTGATGAGACAGTGAAAAAATCCTTCGAAGCCGGAAACAACATCTTGTTATTTTCAAACTATTTTTTCTACGAAAAGCGTTATCCGGAAAAGGTCAGAAAAGTTCTGGGTTCAGAGTGATTTCTCCGCTTCGCATCCTTCATCACAGCTAAGCTCGCACGCTTTCTGATAATACATCTTCGCTTTTTCAGTGGATTTTGTGACCCCTGTGGCTGTCTGAAACAGTCTGCCGAGATTATAGCATGCTGTCCCGTCATTCAGATCGCATGCTTTATAATAAGACTGACCGGCGTGAAAGAGGCTCTTGTGAACACCTGCGCCCGTTTCGTAAAGTCTGCCGAGGTTATAGCATCCCTGGGCGCTGTCATATTTGCAGGCAATCTCATACGCCGTGGCGGCCTTCTCATAGTTCGGCTCAAAGTTGGTGCCGGTCTCAAAAGAGAGCCCCAGCACCGTATATTTCAACCCTGTGATGGTGCATGAGTTCTGGTCGTTGTTGAACCCAAGCTCGCATCCTTTTTCGTAATATTTCAGAGCTTTGTCGGCGTTCTGTTCTATCCCGCTGCCTGTGTCAAACATTTTCGCAGCAGCTATACATCCCTTTGCGTCACCGTAGTAGCATGATTTCTCATACATTTCGGCGGCTTTTTCATAGTTTTTCTCATCGAACAGTTTTTTGCCCAGCCCGAAAAAATCCATGCCGCAGAAACCATTGAAAGATATAAATAAAATCGAGACCGTAAATAAAATTTTTGATGTTTTCATTCTGAACCTTTAGCTTTTGATCACTACCAAAAATAACATAAAAAAAGTGTGTTGGCAAATGTGTAGGGAATGTATAAAAAAGGCTTTTTTTCAATGACATCAGGTCAGGTTTCTGTTATATAAAAATTCAAGTATAAGTGTGTAAAAAATAGAAAATTATATAAAAATAAGGAAAATTTAATGAAAGCAAAAGTTTATGTAAAACTGAAAAACGGTGTTCTCGATCCTCAGGGGCAGACCATCCTCAGCTCCATGCAGAGAATGGGATATGACTTCGCCAGTGATGTCAGAATGGGCAAATTCTTCGAGATCGAGGTAAAGGACGATTCCTGCAAGGCTGATCTGGAAAAGATCGCCCAGTCTATGCTCGCTAATCCCATCATCGAGGAATATTCCATAGAGTTCGGTGAATAGTATGAAGGCGGGAGTTGTTGTTTTTCCCGGGTCAAACTGCGACCACGACTGTTACCACGCTCTAAAGCATGTGACGGGCGCCGAAACGGTTTTTCTCTGGCATAAGGATACCGATCTTCAGGGTGTTGATCTGGTGGTTTTTCCCGGCGGATTCTCCTATGGAGACTATCTGCGCTGTGGAGCGATAGCCAAATTTTCCCCTATAGTTAATGAAGTTATAAAATTCGCCAACAACGGCGGACATGTTCTGGGCATCTGCAACGGTTTTCAGGTGCTGACAGAATCAGGACTGCTCCCCGGAGCGCTGATGAAGAACAGAGGACTGAAATTCCTCTGCAAATATGTAAATCTGCGTGTGGACAACACCGACACGCCCTTCACCAACATGTATGCGGCGGGTGAGGTGGTCCGCATCCCCATAGCCCACATGGAGGGCAACTATTATATAGACGCTGACGGTCTGAAATCACTGGAAGACAACAATCAGGTGGTTTTCAGATACTGCGACCATAACGGCACAGCCGAGGACGACTCCAACCCCAACGGAGCCGTGGGCAACATAGCCGGCATCATTAACGAAAAAGGAAACGTGCTGGGCATGATGCCCCACCCGGAAAGATGCGCCGAGAGCGTGATGGAAACAAGGGACGGCTATTTCATGTTCGAGTCAGTGGCAAAATTTATCGGGGGATGCAGATGAGCGTATACGAAAGTTTCGGTTTTCCCGAGGTAACCTTTGAAATAGCGAAAGGCATGGGTCTTTCCGAGGGAGAGTTCGAAGGCGTTAAAAATCTTCTGGGCAGAACGCCCAACTATATAGAGCTGGGTGTTATTTCTTCAATGTATTCAGAACATTGCAGCTACAAATCCAGCCGTGTACACCTGTCCAAATTTCCCACGGAAGCTCCGTGGGTGGTTCAGGGACCCGGTGAAAACGCCGGCGTGATCTCCGTGGACGATGAAGGACTGTGCGTGTGCTTCAAGGTGGAGTCCCATAACCACCCGTCATTCATCGAGCCTTTTCAGGGAGCGGCCACAGGCGTGGGCGGAATCCTGAGAGATGTGTTCACCATGGGCGCCAGACCCGTGGCGGCGATGAACTCGCTGAGATTCGGCAGACTGGATAAACCGAAGAACAGACAGATATTCGAGGGTGTGGTAGCGGGAATATCCCACTACGGCAACTGTTTCGGCGTTCCCACAGTGGGCGGCGAGGTCTACTTCAACAGCTGCTATGACGGCAACCCTCTGGTTAACGCCTTTGCTCTGGGCGTGGTTCAGAAAGACAGAATCTTTCTGGCGAAAGCCGAAGGCGTGGGCAACCCCGTGATATATGTAGGGGCTAAGACAGGACGTGACGGAATCCACGGCGCCACTATGGCTTCTGAGGAGTTCAACGAGAACAGCGAGTCAAAACGCCCCAACGTTCAGATCGGCGACCCTTTTAAAGAAAAACTTCTGCTCGAGGCCTGCCTTGAGCTTATGAAAACAGATTATATCGTTGGAATTCAGGACATGGGAGCGGCCGGGCTCACCAGCTCATCCTTTGAAATGGCTTCCAAATCAGGTTCCGGCGTCAGGCTGGATCTGGATCACGTTCCCATGAGAGAGACAGGCATGAACCCCTATGAGGTTATGCTGTCCGAATCACAGGAACGCATGCTCATGGTTGCCAAGAAAGGCTACGAGGGCAAGGTAAAAGAGATTTTTGACAAATGGGATCTGGACGCTTCCGTTATCGGCGAGGTGACAGACGACGGCTATGTAAGGCTCTGCTGGCAGGGAGAGGAGGTTGCCGCTCTGGAGGCAGCGCCTCTGGCTGACGAAGCGCCTAAATATAAACGTCCCTATGCCAGACCCGACTATATGGACGAGCTTCAGCGTCTGCCTAAGGTGGAGGCTCCGAAAGACCTACAGCAGGTTCTCGTGGCTCTGCTCACCAATGAATCCATCGCTTCCAAAAACTGGGTGTGGACTCAGTACGACCACATGGTCCGTGTGGGCACTGTACAGCTGCCCGGATCTGACGCCGCAGTGATCAGGCTGAACGAGTCAGAAAAAGGCGTGGCGATATCCAGCGACTGCAACAGCAGATACTGTCTGCTGAACCCCTTCGAGGGAGGCAAAGCGGCAGTGGCGGAATCAGCCAGAAACGTTGCCGTGTCAGGCGCTCGCCCCAGAGCGCTGACAAACTGTCTGAACTTCGGCAACCCAGAGAAATCCGACATCATGTGGCAGTTCGCCACAGCGGTGGACGGCATGGCGGAAGCGGCGAGAGTTCTTGAGACTCCCGTGGTCAGCGGAAACGTGTCTCTATACAACGAAACAGAAAAGAAACCCATACATCCCACCCCCACTATAGTCATGGTGGGTGTTTTTGACGATGTTACCAAGCGCATCGGATCATATTTCACCGGAATGGAGAGCGCTGTGTATCTGCTGGGTGAGAACACAGGATACATCGGCGGCAGCGAATATCTGGCATCCATACACGGATACGAGAGAGGCGACGCTCCTGAGGTTGATCTGAACCGTGAAAAATCCATAATCGACTTTATGTGCGAAGCGGCGGATAAGAGACTGGTGAAGTCCGCCCATGACGTTTCAGACGGCGGTCTGGCTGTCGCTCTGGCGGAGATGTGCTTTAACGGTGAGAACATCGGCGTTAATGTAAAACTGTCCAGCGGAATCCGTGACGATGCTCTGATCTTTGGCGAAAACCACGGGCGTGTGGTTCTCGAGATAGATGTTGATAACGTGCAGGCGGTAAAAAAACTTGCGGAAAAATATAACCTGCCTATAGAGAAGATAGGCAGAACATGCAGCGGTCTGATAGAGATAAGCAACCAGACCAGAAAACTGATATCAATGAAAGTTACAGACGCCGAAAACATCTGGAAAAACAGCATCGGCGACAGGATGAAATAATGGTATTCGATAAATTCAATGATGAGTGCGGCGTAGCGGGCGTACACGGCAACAGAGAGGCCGCCAATCTGGTCTATCTGTCTCTTTACTCCCTTCAGCACAGAGGGCAGGAGGGCGCGGGGATAGCCGTCACCGACCGCAAGAGCATAACATATGAAAAGGGAATGGGGCTTGTCGCTGATATCTTCAGCTCTGAAAAACTGGATAAACTTCAGGGTGATATAGCCATCGGTCACAACAGATACTCCACCACCGGAGATTCCCTGCTGGCGAACACCCAGCCTATAACCGTCACCATCAACTTCGGAGAGATATCTCTGGCGCATAACGGAAACATTGTGAACGCAGATGAGATAAAAAAAGGTCTGGTGGAGAAAGGAGCTATATTCGGCTCCACATCAGACACTGAGGTTGTGGTGCACCTGATAGCCAAAAGCGGTAAGGATAATCTGATAGACGCTATCACCGATTCGCTCAGAAAGCTGAAGGGCGCTTTTTCTCTGCTCATCATGACCAAGGACAAGATGATAGGCGTGCGTGACCCCATGGGCATGCGTCCGCTCGCTCTGGGCAAGCTGAAGAACAACGGATACATTCTGGCGTCCGAAACAGTGGCGCTGGATCTGATAGAGGCCAGCTTTGTCAGGGAGATAGAGCCGGGCGAGATGGTCATCATAGACGACGACGGAATGAAATCGATATTCCCTTTTGAAAAAGCAGACCCGAAACCCTGCATTTTCGAGCATATATATTTTGCCAGACCTGATTCATATCTTTTTGGCAGAAATGTTTATGAGATAAGAAAAAAATTCGGTCACTGGCTGGCTAAGGAAACTCCCGTGGACGCAGACGTGGTAATCCCCGTGCCGGACTCAGGCGTTGTAGCCACACTGGGATACGCCGAGGCAAGCGGAATTCCCTTCGAGATGGGACTGATGAGAAACCACTATGTCGGCAGAACTTTTATAGAACCGAGCCAGTCTATCAGACATTTTGGTGTTAAAATAAAACTGAATCCCGTGCGGGAGGTTATAGACGGCAAGAGGATCATTGTTGTGGACGATTCCATTGTCAGAGGAACCACCAGCCGCAAGATAGTGAAAATGCTGAGAGAGGCAGGAGCGAAAGAGGTGCATATGCGCATCAGCTCGCCGCCCACAGCGTTTCCCTGCTTTTACGGCATAGACACCCCCACACGGAAAGAACTGATCGCCTCCACGCATAGTGTGGAAGAGACCAGAAAATACATTACGGCGGATTCGCTGGGATATCTCAGCATAGAAGGTCTGCTGGACTGTGTCGGCAGTAAGAATTACTGTCACGCGTGTTTTTCCGGAGAATACCCAACTATGTACAGAGACGGTGAATAAGAGGAGTACTTATTATGTCAGATGTAATTATTGTCCGCATGTTCGGCAGCAGCATGGAATTTGTTTCGGGCTGAAGCCCTTCGTATTTCCCCTCAGGTTGCGGGGTAAAAGACGATCCTTACGAGCAGCTCTTCTATAAGGTGGACGCTATGCTCACAGCCGAATACGGCACCGAGAAGTTCGATTTAAAATATATAGATGTCGCTTCTCCTGAGATACTGGACTATATCAGCGATATAGAAACAATTGTTGACGGCAGACTGCCTTTGCCATATCTTTCAATGAACAAGAAACCTCTGTGCTGGGGGCTTTCAGAAGCAGAGGATATCGTTGGACGAATCAGGCTGAAGCTGCAGGAATCATAAATCAAAGCCCCTTTCAAGGGGCTTTATTTTTTGTAGGAAACTATGACGCAATTTATTGCGGCAATTAAATATTAACAGAGATTTGCCATGCCAGAAACTTTCTATGCCCCGTCCGAACGCGACAGTATCAGCGATATCATCAGGATATATAATACCATCCGTTCGGTATCAATGATTCATGAGCTTATGGAAAAGCTGGATCAGGATATTTTCATCCTTAATTCCTGCCGTCAGACCGTTTATATTAATAAGGCAGCGCTGAAGAGATACTCTATCCAGTCTCCGGAAGCTGTTCTGGGAAAAAGACCGGGCGAGATATTCGACTGTCAGTATGCCTCCGCAGACGGCGGATGCGGAACCAGCAAGTTCTGCAAGGACTGCGGCGCTGTTAACGCCATTCTGAAGACGCAGCTTCAGGGATCTGAAGCCATAGAGGAGTGCGTGATATGCTCCAGAGACGGCCAGACGTATGAGCTGGCTGTAACCAGCAGACCGTTCATGCTGAAGGGCAGGGAGTATACAGTTTTTTCTGTCAGCGACATAGGGCTTAGAAAACGCATGGAAGTTCTGGAAAAAATATTCTTCCACGACATCATTAACATAGCCGGCGGGATCCATTCCATGCTTAAGCTGATGCAGGATGAGAGTCTGGAAGACAAGGCGAAGATAAACGAGCTGCTGGTAACATCTTCCGCTCAGCTTCTGAATGAGCTGAACACGCACAAGCTGCTGAAAGCGGCGGAGATAAATGATCTTATCGTGCAGATGACGACAGCGGATTCTTTAAAACTGCTGGGTGATTGTATCTCCTTTTCGGAGAATATGAAAGCCGCCTTCGGGAAGATCATCTATCTGGACAGCTCCAGCGACAGCTTTGAGCTGAGAACAGACGAGACTCTGCTGAAGAGGGTTCTGCTGAACATGATCACCAACGCTCTGGAGTCCTCAGATATCGGGGGCAGGGTGACAGCCGGGGTCAATCTCAGAAACGGAAGAGCTGTTTTCTGGGTGCAGAACGATCAGATAATACCAGAAGATATCAGGCACAAAATATTTATGAAATCTTTCACCACCAAGAAAAGGGGTTCGGGGCTGGGAACACACAGCATCAAAACCCTGACCGAGAAATATCTGAACGGGTCCGTGGCTTTTGAGTCAGGCGAGAGCAAGGGGACTGTGTTCAGAGTGACTCTTCCTCTGGACTGACAGATTCAGTTAATAAAAAAAAGCCCGCTTATGCGGGCTTTATTGTTTTTATGATTCCAGTACGCTCATTCCGAACTCTCTGCCCCACTGATAGGCCTCGGAAAGTTCATGATCGGACGGCGTCATCTTCACAGTGAACGCCGGCTGAGGAAGTTTCATCCTCATACTTTTCATGATGTCCTCAGAAACTTTAACACCTTCGCCGCTCCATCCGTATGAACCGAAGCAGCCGCCCAGTCTGTTTACCACGTTCAGCACAACGAAGTATGAGAACAGATCCAGAATGGGATGCGGCGCCTTAGCGTTCAGCGTGGGGGTGCCTATGAGCACTCCGTGGGATATCTCTATGGAGTCGATGAGGGTCATCACGTCTGTGGTGGCGGCGTCAAAAAGCTGAACTTTTACACCGACCTCTTCTATTCCCGCCCTGATTTTGTCAGCCAGTTTTTTGGTGTTGCCGTAGGCTGTGGCATAAACCAGTGTAACCTGTCTCTCCACCATGTTCTTGTAATATCTGGCGGCGGATTTAGCGTAGAAATCCATGTAAAAGTCGATGTTTTCCACCAGAACAGGTCCATGGGAAGGGCAGACCATTTTTATATTGAGTCCGCTGATCTTCTGAAGAGCTTTCGTTATATGCTCTTTATAAGGACGCATAATCATAGAGTAGTAGAATCTGAAAGCCTCTCTGGCCTCTTCCTGGTCAGGTATGTCTTTATTCAGAAGAACGTCTCCCTTAGGGCAGTAGTGGGCGCCGAGAAAGTCGCAGGGGAAGAGTATCTCGTCCTCCACCAGATAGGTGAACATGGTGTCGGGCCAGTGCAGAAAAGGGGTGTGGAAAAATCTTAATGATTTTCCGCCGAGATCTATAACATCCTCATCACCGACTGCTCTTCCTTTGAATTCACGGTTTACGATATTTTCAACGAATGTCTTGGCTGTTTTGGAATAGATAACCTCTATATCGGGGTTCATGTCCAGAATAATAGGGAGCGCGCCTGAGTGGTCCGGCTCGTTATGGTTCAGTATGATATAGCTGATATCGCTGATAGGCATGATCTCTTCTATGCGCTGAATATATTCCTTCTGAAAATTCAGCTTGCATGCCTCTATCAGGGCGCATTTATCTTTTCCTCTGACCAGATAGCTGTTGTATGTAGTACCGTGTTCGGTGGGGATAACTATGTCAAAAATCTCGAGTTCAGGGTCCTTCACTCCGACCCAGTAGATATCTTTTTTCAGCTCTGTAGCGTGCATATTTCCTCCGTAATAGAAAAAAAGCCGCCATAGAACTTGTGCTCGTTATGGCGGCTTCTGTTTCTTAGTCGTTATAGGGCTCGAAGCTGTCTTTGCTCACGCCGCATTCGGGGCAGACCCAGTCGCCGGGGATGTCTTCAAATGCAGTGCCGGCTTCAATTCCGCCGTCAGGGTCGCCGACAGCAGGGTCATAAATCCAACCGCAGATTGTGCAGATATACTTCATAAGTGCCTCCTTTTGTCTTTCATAATAAGAGTATAATCATCTTTAAATGCAAGTCAAATCTTTTTAATTTCAACTGTATTGATGTCGAGCCTCTTCAGAAGCCTATCTTTAATAACAGCAATAGTTTCCTGATAATTTTTGTCTGTAAGATTAAGCTGGCCGCCGGCAGATTTCATATGTCCGCCTCCGGAACCCAGACCTTTTACCAGATACATCGCCATTCGCCCGACCTTCGCGCGGATTGATTTTGAACGCAGTGAAAAAAATCCGGCGTTCTCTATCCTGCCTACCACAAACGTCCACTTGATATCTCTCATGCGCAGAAGAAAATCACTGGTCTCTGCTATCAGGTCGGCGTTTCTGACCTCGCCCAGATCGCAGAAGATAAGGTCTTCTATGATCTCGGAGCATTCGATCGCTTTTTTTAGATTTTTGAAATAATATCTGGGGACTTCGGGGTTTTCTATCCGGGTGAGCTTCTTGTGGGAGATGTATGGAAAGATATAAGACATCATCTCCATATCTTCGTGGGAACCCGAGCGCCCCGAACCGACCGTGTCGGTCTTTATGCCGTAATACAGTGCGGTGGCCGTGTCTACATCCGGGATTATGTTCAGCCTTTTCATATATTCGGTGATGATGGTGCTGGTGCTGCCCGTTCCCGGGCGGATGTCGTGCAGTTTTACGCTGGATGTATAGTGCCTGAAATTGTGGTGGTCTATGGCTACGTCGGCGTTAAACCCTTCCGGTATATAGACATTGCCCGCCTTTGGCTGAGTGTCCACTATGATCAGGTAGTCATATCTGGCAAAATTCAGTTTGGTGGAGAGATGCATGTCTATCTTGCACATGCGGATGAGCTCTCTGTTCTCCGCTCTGCCGACAATGCCGTAATAGGCTATGGTGCAGCGTTTTTTCAGAACTTTTGACAGAATCATCCTGAGCCCGTGAGCAGCCGCTATGGTGTCAGGGTCAGGGTTGTTGTGTGTTAATATAAGGACTTTCCGCTTTGGGCGTATGTCCTCCAGTATCTTTTCTATCATAACAAAAGATTATTACTCCTGACCTGTAAAATCAAGGATAATGTTATTTCCGTCCGCTTTGGAGGCGGTGAAACCATATTGTTTTTCAAACCCTTTCAGCTTTTTCAGCAGCATATCGGGTGATATATACATCTGAGCGTCCATTTCCAGTGTTTTTCCTGCAAAACCTTTTACATTATAAGAAGTTATGAAAGTTCTTTTCTTCATATCCTCCATAATGTTCTTCGGAGCGGCGAAGTTAGAGTAGTTGGATGCCGTGATAGTTATAGTGTTCAGCTCTTTTGACTGGTCGGGCAGGGGGATGAAGTTCTCCCTGACATATACCAGCAGCTTGCTCATGGCCTGTCCGGCGGCTTCCGCCGCGCAGTCGTAGTCTGTATCGCCTGAGCTCTCCCCGTTGGTTTTCAGAGTGCCGAAATCTTTTGCCTTGCCATATATTTTAGCTGTGAGCGCCACAGTGCATTTGCCCTGATCATACAGCGGTTCGGCTGTGATGTTGAAGAAATACTGCGCATTGACAGACGAAAAAGCCTGAAGAGCCTCGTCCGCCGAGGGGCTGACACCGATAGCCGCCCTGAAATCAGACTGATAGCGGGTGCTGAACTGGTTTCTTTTCATGCTTTCGGCTATCTTTTCGTCCATTTCGGAGTTGTCCACACCGGTCACCAGAAAGACAGCCGAGCTGACCACGGATTTGATCATGTAGTTAACATCGCTCAGCGTCACCTTGTCCACATCCGCTATGATGGAATAGGTGATGGTTCCGTGGCTGTAGTGCCTGTCTGTTATCTTATAGCTTTTTATGAATTTGAAATATTCTGAAGTTATCTCCGGAATCTCCATATCCGGCTGAGACTCCTGCTGTCTGGCGAAATAGTTATAGAGAGCGTTTATCAGAGCGCCGTTTCTGGCGGAAATTTCCGCCTGTTTCATATTGTCGTTCTGCACTGTCACTGTGGATGAGCCGGACACCACAGACGCATGGGCTGATATAACAGCGCACAGTATGAAAATTATCAGTAATATCAATCTTTTCATGGTATTCTCCGGATGGTGCCGTCTTCGCCTTAGTCAAGCCCTCTGAGCCCCAGTGTCAGCAGTATGGTGCTTTCTGTGGTGCTGTCGTTGCTGTAGGCGATGTTGTCTATAACGGTCTTTCTGTTGTATATGACTCCGATCTGCCAGCACTCGCTCTTGTAGGTTACAGAGAGTGAGTCGTCTATGGATGAGTCGGTCTTCATGTTCACTTTGCTGTTCCAGCCTGAGCTTGTTCTGGTGTATGACACATCGAATTTTTTGGTCTTTATTGTTATTTTGCCTTTCAGAGTGGTGTTCTGATCGCTGTCGGTGTATTTGTCATAGGTATAGTTGGATGACAGGACGACATTTCCTAGTGTCAGGGATGTCTTGAACATAAGAAATTCTGTGTCGCTGTCGTAATAGTTATAGTCATCCTCAAAGCTGAGCCATAGAAGACCATTGTAGATATAATCTATTTTGGTGATCAGAGGTTCCAGCCTCTCTTCGTCCCTGGTCATTTCATAGCCCTGTGTGTTTTCCAGCTTCAGATACCAGTTCTTTGACTTAAAATAGTTCTGCAGTGTGTAGTCATATTTTTTTTCAGTCTCTATATAGTCTTCATAGGCATAGTCGAACTCTTCGTTCGATTCGATATTAGGCGTCTGAATATAGCTGAAGGTGTTGTAGATGGAGTGTTTAAATTTATTGTAATTTCTGGATATCTCTTTAAGAGCGAAAGTCTGTTTAAAAGCGTATGTCTGTCTTGTTACGGTGTCTCCGTCATATTTCAGAGAGGCGAAGCCGGACAGATCCTGATCGTATTTCTCGTCTATATCATAGTTTCTGTCTATGTCGTACCATTTGGTATAGAAAACCTTCAGCTCAGGGGTATATGTACCCAGATAAAGGTTGATGGGTTTGTAAACAGCGAAATTGAAGTGATTTCTGGTATATGTCAGCTCTTTGTCCTCTTCTGCGGTATCGGCGTAGTCGTAGTCGTATCGGGTATGCTTCACTTCGTCATAGGATGCGTAGTATCTGAAATACACAGGATAGTCGGTGATATCCTGCTCCACGGAGAGCGAGGGACGCATTATGGTGTGTTCTCTGGAATATAGAGACGACACGGTATAGTTGAACGTATCGTTGTATTTAAGGGTCACATTGGCGTATTTCGATGTGTATGCCAGCTGAAGGTTGTTGGTATAGTTTTCGTCATCGTTTGTATAGTCTTTCAGGAGCGAATAGTTTTCATAATCATCCTGATAGCTGTAGTCTGATACGGCTTCTATGTTCATAGAGAATTTCAGATTATCAGAGATTCTGAAGTCTGAGTCGTTATATATGAAGTATCTTCCGGAATTTCTGTCCACGTTGCCCTCTTCGGCGTTCAGCTGAGGGGCGTCATAGTCAGTGTTGATGTATTCGAAATAGTTATAGAAGGTTGAGTCGGATGTGGGTGTGAACCTGAACTCGTTGGAATAGAGGGGCGAAGCCTCTTTCGTATACAACGCGCCGAATGTAGTGTCCTTGTCCACGTCTATGTTCCAGAAATATCTGGGTTGAATGAACGCGCCTGTCTTCGAGTTTACCCCGAATTTTGGAATCAGAAACCCTGATTCTCTCTCTGTTTTCACAGGATAGATGATATAGGGTGAGTAGAAAACCGGCACTTTTCTCGCCCAGCCCGCCACGTTGAAAGCAGATAGATACCCGCCCACATCCAGCTTAGCCGATGTGGATGAAATAGACCATGCGGGGCTGTCGCCGGAGCATGTGGTGTATGACGCTTTTTTCAGGGTATAAGAGTTTACCCCTGTCTTGTAAGCCGTTTTTGCTTTAAACCAGCTGAATGGCTCCATAAAGGCGTTGGCGTTATAAAACACCCCTGTCTGATCCTCGGTGTTGTATTCCATTTCCGTGCAGTCGATGGTTTCCATATCTTCTGTCAGACGGACATTACCCACAGCCCTCAGAAAATCCCTGTCTTTATAATAAAAGACCTCGTCCGCCAGCATGGTTTTTTCGCCCTGAAAGATTTTAACGTTTCCTTCGGCGTGGTACATGTTCTGGTCGGCGGAGTCAACATTATCAGCCTCGATGATGACATCTTCCGCCGCAAATGCTGTAAGAGCCAGAGGGATCAGGAGTAATATCAGGAGTTTTTTCACACGTTTCCCTTAGTTAAAATTTCTCTGATATAAGCGCAGAGATACAAAGAACCGCATACGAGTATATCAGCATTTTCACTAAGTTCAACGGCTAATTTAAGAGCCTCTTCCGGTGATTTTGTCATAAACAGTGAAGGGTTAAGCGTGGTTATATCGATACTCCGGTCGTTATCCGGGATTTGGGTGACGACTATCTTTCCGCAGACGCCGGACAAGATGTTGTACAGCTTTTGAAAGTCTCTGTCTCTGGTGCAGGAGAAGATAGCTGTCGGATTCTTTCCCCTGAACCTCTCCGCCAGAATTGCAAGCCCGGCTTCATTGTGAGCGCCTTCCAGAATGAACTGTCCGAAACGCTCCATCCTGCACATGGGCAGTTTCAGGTCAGACGGCATCCCGCCCGCTGTTATATGCCCGCAGACGCTCTCCGCCAGACGCAGGTTGTTGGAATAAGGAATACCGAATCCCATGTACTGTCCGTCAGAGTAATCCGGACGGATTATCTGCTTGTCTGCCAGCTTATTATATATATAGGATGTGATCTCTTCTGTGTTACGTCCCAGAAAGAAGAGCGGATTGTCTTTAATAATTGCCAGTTTTTCATCAGCTATGCCAAATATATCTGTGCCTAGATATTCTGTATGGTCTATGGATATGCTTGTTATTACAGGGAGTTTTTTGTTCAGCACATTGGTGGAGTCCAGCCGCCCGCCAAGCCCCGTTTCTATGATGGCCGTGTCCGGCTGAGCATCTGAGAATACTTTGAAAGCGATGAGCGTCAGCGCCTCGAAATACGTCAGCATATGTCTGTCTATAACAGGTATCAGGTCTGATGTGACTCTGTCGAAATCAGACGGAGAGATATTCTGCCCGTTCAGGCGTATGCGCTCTCTGATGGTGTGGATATGAGGAGATGTGAAAAGAGCAGTGGAGTGTCCTCTGTGGCGGAGTATCTGCTCGATGAACAGAGCTGTGCTGCCTTTGCCGTTTGTTCCGGCAAGGTGTATCACATTTTTAGCGATGTTGTCAGATATGCCCAGACTGTCCAGCGCCGCCTGAATCCTGTGAAGCCCGAATTCAAGATTTTTGAACTCGCCTCTCTCTCTGAAATGCCTCTCAAAGACTGTAGGCATTAACCAAAGAAATCCAGAACTTTTGAAATCTCAGACTTCCATTCGCTTCTGTGCACCACCATGTCTACCATGCCGTGCTCCAGCAGAAACTCGGAGCGCTGAAATCCTTCGGGAAGCGTCTGGCGGATGGTCTGCTCAATGACTCTGGGTCCTGCGAAACAGATCAGAGCGCCCGGCTCAGCTATATTGATATCTCCCAGCATGGCATAGCTGGCTGTTACGCCGCCTGTGGTGGGATCAGTGAGCAGAGATATGTGCCCCAGACCTTTCTGGCGCAGTTTTACCAGAGCGGCAGAGGTTTTTGCCATCTGCATCAGAGAGAGTATGCTCTCCTGCATACGGGCTCCTCCGGAACAGCTTATGGTTATGACGTGTGTGTTCTTTTCGATAGCGCTCTCGACGAGACGCACTATCTTCTCTCCCACAACGCTGCCCATGCTGCCGCCGAGGAAGCCGAACTCTATACCGCCGATATGCACAGGGCGCTCATTGATTCTGGCAATGCCGGAAACGAAAGCGTCGTTCATATCCATCTTCTTCATGGCGGCCTTAACTCTGTCTGGATATTTTTTCTGGTCTTTGAATTTGAGAGGGTCCAGAGATTTCAGATTTTCATCTATCTCCTGAAAAGTTCCCTCGTCTATTATAATGTCGATCTTTTCTTTAACAGAAATAGGAAAGTGCTTTCCGCACTTGGGACATGTCTGAAGGTGTTTCGCTATTTCGGTGTGATAATTTATCTCGCCGCAGCCGCCGCATTTCTGCCACAGTTTTTCATCGATCTCTTTTCTGGTGTCTGTGGTGGCGACCTTCTGCACTTTTTCTCTTAAAAAGTCTCTGATGCCCATTGTGTCTCCGTGTTTGTGACGAAATCGGTCACATTTATAGCGTCATAAGAATGTTTAATGATAAAACTGTTGGGATATTTTTGCAATCCTTTTCTGTTTTACCGAAAGATATAGAATGATTGCCTATTATGAGTGAACAGATGAGCAGGTGTGCATATATTCTGAGATATGAGCTGTTTCAGACAGATACATAAAAGCAGGGCTGTGTGCGCCGCGTCAAACAGCGCCCGGTGTCGGTAAGAATCCGGAAGAGGTATATGTATTTCGAAGTGGTTTATGAGGTTGTCCAGTGAATAACTCCTGAGACCTTTGTGGGCTGCTCTTGCCAGTTTGACAGTGTCGATCACTTTCGGCATATCAAAAGCAAGGTGTTTTTCTTCCAGATGATGCTTCAGAAAAGCATAGTCGAATCCGGCATTGTGAGCGGCTGTTATGCTGCCGCCGCAGTAGTCCATGAAACGTGGGATGACCTCGTGCGCCTCCGGCTTTCCGCAGACCATGGTCTTGCTGATGCCGTGGATGGCGTATGCCTGATAGGGGATGTCGCTTTTCGGGTCTATCAGCTCGCAGAAAGTATCCTGAAGGTCGATCGTCAGACCTGGTTTGACCCTGACAGCTGCCAGCTCAAGAAGCCTGGCGCCTTTCACCGGCGACATACCCGTGGTCTCCGTGTCGAAGACGGTGAAAGTCAGTTCTGTGAAAGGGGTGTTTATCATATAGATTCAAACAGCCTGATGAAATCCGCGGTGGTCATCTGTTCTCCACGGATATTCTGCGCCAGTCCGGCCCTGTCCAGAACAGCGTCGATATTTTCTATGGATTTCAGATTGTTCTTTAGTGTCTTGCGTTTAAGAACGAATGACTGACGCACCAGTTTAAGAAACTCCTGTTCTCTCTGCTCATCTTTGAAATATCTCTCTACGGGATAGAACTCCAGCACCGTGGAGCGCACTTTGGTATTGGGCCAGAACTGACCGCCGGAGATATCCTTCAGCTTTTTAGTGGTGAAGTAATAGGATGTTATTACAGAAAGGGATGAGTATTCCTTGCAGTTGGGTTTCGCGTTTATCCTGTCTGCGACCTCCTTCTGAAACATGAAGGTCATTTTCTCTATTTTACCGAAGAACTTAACGCAGTGCATCAGTATGTCTACGGATACGTTGTACGGCAGGTTTCCGGCGAAAGCTATCTTTCCTTCCGGAAGCGTGCTTTCATCTATCAGCATAAAGTCGGAGTTGATAATTCTGAATTTCGGATAGATAAAGAGATATCTGGGCAGAAATTCCGCCAGTTCCTCGTCAATCTCCACGGAAGTCACCGCCAGCTTCTTTTCCAGCATGGCTAGGGTGAGCACCCCGCATCCGGGTCCGATCTCCACCACCTGCTGGCACTCTGTGTCCGCCAGCGACTGGGCGATGTCGTCAATAGTGTGCCGGCTGGTCAGGAAGTGCTGACCGAACTTCTTTTTCGTATATCCGACTTCATTCTTATAAATATCAAGCAGATTTAGCATTTTTCACCATTTCGGCCGCCACTTCACAGGCTCTTTTCAGGCTGGTGTGCTCGGCGATGCCTTTTCCGGCTATATCGAAGGCTGTTCCGTGATCCACGGAAGTTCTGATTATCGGCAGGTTCAGTGTCACGTTCACGGCGTTTCCGAACGCTTCCAGTTTGACAGGGATTAGTCCCTGATCGTGATACATGACGACCACGAAGTCATATTTGCCCTCCGCCGCCTTGACGAAGAGCGAATCGGCGGGGAAAGGACCGTCAACATCTATTCCTTCGGCCTTCGCTATGTCCACCACAGGAGCTATCAGGGTGGTTTCCTCGTCGCCCAGAGCTCCGTTGTCTCCGGCGTGGGGGTTCAGCCCGCACACGGCTATTTTCGGGCGTCTCTTTCCGCAGAAGAACTGTCCGGCGTGGTCTGCGTTGAGTATAGCGTTCATGATGGCTTTTTCATCCAGCTTTTCCACCAGATGCTCCATGGGAACGTGAGTTGTTGCGAGCACGCACCGGATATTTCTGCCCACCATCAGCATGGAGAATCTGCGGCTGCGGGTCAGGTGTCCCAGAAACTCTGTATGTCCGGGAAAATCGTAACCGCCCAGCTTGATGGATGCTTTGTTGATAGGGCATGTCACCACGGCGTCCGCTTCGCCTGCCTGTGTCATGCGCACGGCTTTTTCCACGAAGAGCATGGACGCTTTGCCGTATTCCGGCTTTATCTGTCCGTATTCGATGGGGAAATCCATCTTTTCGTCCGGTTCTGTAATGCTGATATCAGGCATGTCTGTTTTCAGCACGGACTGGAATGTGTGTCTGATGATGTGTTCGTATGACACAAGGGTAATTTCGTAATCTTCGCTTCCGGTCAGGCTCAGCGCGAATCTGCACGCTATCTCTGCCCCAATGCCCGACGGGTCGCCTGTTGTGATGGCTAATCTTGTCTTTTTCATGTGGTGAGGATATAGCATCTGGGGCGGTGTTTCAAGTGTTAAAAACTTGCGCAAAAATATACCGCAGATATTATATGTAGTATTTGAAAACATATAAGAAAACCTGTAAGATGCTAAAACATATGTCCATAGATTTAAGGAGATAACATGCCTCAGCTTACCAAAAACATCTTCGATGAACTCTCCGACAATGTCCGGGGAGATGTATATACAGATTCTGTCAGGAGATACCTTCATTCCACGGACGGTTCTATATTCCGTGTGGAGCCTGCCTGCGTGGTGTATCCCAGAGATACCAAGGACGTGGTGGCGGTGGTGGCATTCGCCAGACGCTACGGGCTGAGCGTCCACTCCAGAGGAGCGGGAAGCGGTCTGTGCGGTTCTGCCATAGGCAAGGGTATCATACTGGATTTCGCTAAATACATGAACAGACTGATAGAGGTTGACGAGGCTGATAAATCATTCACCTGCCAGCCGGGCTACAGGTTCGGCGAGCTGGAGCTGGAGCTGAAGGGCAGAGGGCTCTTTTTTCCGCCTGATCCTTCCAGCGGCGAATACGCTACATTCGGCGGCATGTACGGAACCAACGCCAGCGGCGCTCACTCCGTGAAATACGGCAATGTGGCGGATTATATAGTTGACGCTGAGTTCGTTACATCAGAGGGAAAGGTATTTACTTTCAACGAGCTGGAGCACATCCCCTATGAGAAGCTGGACGAGCCTTTCAAAAAGCTGGTGGAAATATATAAGTCAAACGATGAGCTGATAGAGTCATCCTACCCGTCCATCCGGTTCAACGTGTCCGGATATAACCTGAGAGGACTGGTGAAAGAGGGCAGGCTGAATCTGGGCAAACTGATAGGCGGCTCTGAAGGTACGCTGGTGATCACCACCCGCCTGAAGTTCAGGCTGAAGGATAAGCCCACCCACGACAGCCTTGTGGTGGCATATTTCGATAATATCATCAATTCCGCTAAGGCGACACAGGCTATACTGCCTCTGAACCCCGCCGGAATAGAGATAATGGATAAATCTCTGCTGAAATTCGCCAAGGAATCAGACGCCAAACTGAACGAGGCGATACCGGACGGATACGATAACGTCTGCATGTTCGAGTTCGACGGTTTCTCTGAAAGCGAGACTGCTGAACTGGCGGACAGAGCCAAAAGGATACTGGAGGAACAGAATCTGTCTCCTCTGATGTATACCGCCGCCACCGAAGAGGAGAAGGCTAAATTCTGGGCTGTGCGCAAGGCGGCAGTGCCGATACTCTACAAGATAAAAAGCTCTAAAAAGATTCTGGCGCTCATCGAGGACGCCGCTGTTCCCACAGACAAACTGGTGGAATATTTCGAGGGGCTCTATGCTCTTCTGGAAGGCAACAATGCGCAGTTCGTCATCTACGGACACATCGCCAAGGGGCTTTTGCACACCAGACCTCTGCTCGATCTGAAAGACCCCCACGACATAGAGATGCTCAGAACGCTGGATGACGGCGTGTATGAGCTGGTGCACAGGCTGGGCGGAGCGGTCAGCGGAGAGCACGGCGACGGACGGCTGAGAAGTAAATATATCAAAAAACAATACGGCGCTCTCTATGATGTCTTTATAAAGGCAAAAGAGGCGTTCGATCCGGATCATCTCTTTAACCCGGAGATAAAAACGCACCACGATGAAAATCAGATGATGAAATTCCTCCGCTACGGCAAGGATTACAGAAGCAACGACATCATCGACAAACAGCTCATCTGGCAGGAAGGCTTCGTGGAAGAGGCGGAAAAATGCCACGGATGCTCCAAATGCACCACGGTGACAACCGCCACCAGAATGTGTCCGGTGTATAAAGTGACCCGTGACGAATATTCCGCTCCCAAGGCGAAGGCGAACATTCTCAGAGCCCTGATAAGCGGGGCAGTGGACGACAGAGCGCTCTTTGACGAGGCTCTTCAGGAGGTTATCCGCCACTGCGTGAACTGCGGAAGCTGTCACATCGAATGTCCCTCAGGGGTCAATATCCCCAAGCTGAGCATAGAGGCGAAATCACAGTACGCCTCCAGATTCGGCGTTCATTTCAGCGACAAGATACCCACCAAGCTGGAAGACATGGGAAGAAACCTGCGCAAGATCACATGGATCATAGAGCCTCTGATGAAATATAAAACCCCCAGAAGCATGATGGAGATGGTCTCCGGCGTGTCCGCCGAGAGAGATTTCATGCCTCTGGCGAAAAATTCGCTCTTCGACAGGCTGAAAGAGAGAGAGCCGAAGAAAGGCGATATCAAGGTCGTCTATTTCTCCGGATGCTACGCCGGATATGTCCGCCCTCAGGTGGGCGAGGCTCTGGTGAAGGTTCTGGAGGCGGCAGGAATGGAAGTATACGTTCCCGAGCAGCACTGCTGCGGTCTGCCTCATCTGTCCAAAGGGCTGAAGGAAGGCGCTCTGGAAAAGATCAACGCTAACAAGCGGGACTGGGGACGCATACTGGACGAGGCGGATTATGTGGTGACCACCTGCACATCCTGCGGGCTGTCTCTGTATAAAGAATGGGGTTTCCTCTCCAATGATGATTTTGTTCAGAAGGTAAAATCGAAGCTGATACATATCGGCACGCTGGTTAATAAATATTTCGACAGGCTCGACCTGAACGATACAGATCTGAAGATGGCATATCACAAGGCATGCCACATGAGAGCCCTGCCCGACAGCGACAGCTCGCTGACCATGCTGAAAAAACTGAACGGTGCAAAAGTTCAGGATCTCGCCAGCAACTGCTGCGGAATGGCGGGAAGCTGGGGGATGAAGGCAGACAACTATGAGCTGAGCGTTCAGATAGGCGAACCCATGACCGAGAAACTGAAAAAATCTGACGCCGAAATAGGCGTGACGGACTGCCCCACCTGCACCATGCAGATGGAGCATCTGGCGAAAAAAGATGTAAAACACCCCATAGAGGTGATAGCTGAATGTCTGAAAAAATAAGGCGGCTTATTATCGTCTCTCTGCTGATGTTTTTCTGCGGAGCGGCGTATTCTGCTGACGATGATTATATTCTGGGGCTGAACGCCTTTAATGACGGACTGTATACCATCGCCGCCGGCGGGTTCGAGCGTTATGTCAGTGACGGAAAGGACAGCAGAAAGCTGGACTATTCCAGATATCTGCTCTACCGCATCTATCTGAAAGACAAAAAATATGAGAAATCATACGACAACCTTCAGAAGGTTATAAACTCCGCTGACAGCCGTTTCGACAAAAAGCAGATGAAGACGGACAATATGATCCTTCTCACCCAAACCGACTGTAAAAAAGCCGGAGAAGCGGTGAGGGCAGAGCCGGACGATCTGATGCTGGATATCTATATGGAGTCAAAATGCCCTGTGGATGAAGCATTTATAAAACTGGTTCTGGAAAAGGCGCAGAAGGACGAAACGAGGCTTAAAGCCGTGAACCGTGTGGCCGACAAGCCGGATATGGTGAAATCCATCTTCGGAACGCTCGATCTGTCTAAACTGAGCGGTTCCGCCAAAAGATATTTTGCCGTATATTTTTATCAGAACAAAGAATATGAGCTATTCTGGAAGATCAGGGACGTGTATGAGGATGCTGACGTCGTTACTCTGGAGCTGGACAGATACTGGACAGTGAACAACAAAGACACCTTTCTGGACAGATACGAAAAATACAGATCGAAATACTCTCTGGGGCAGGCGAACGCCTGCCGTGCCATTGAGCAGTACAACACCGCCGGAAAGGATTTTGACTGTAATCTGGTGAACGAGTGCATCACTGAATATACTGTGGATTTTGTAAAGATAAAGGGCGCCTGTCTGGCTAAATCAGGCAACGCTGAGTCTGTGACCGAATTCATGGACTCACTGGGTAAGAAGATTTTTCCGGGGATGTGCGGATACGGCGAGTATATCTATGCCAATGGTCTGTATACCGGCTCAGGTGACGATAGATTTAATGTGTGCGGCAACAGATATAAGATAGCTGACATTTTGGCGCAGAAGGGCGAATACAGTCGTCTGGCGAAAATGTTTAAAAAAACCGCCACAGATACCGACCGCTACTACGCTGTGATAGCGCTGAACGGTCTGGGAAAGACGCAGGAAGCGGTGAAGATGCTGAACAGCATCAAAGACGCTTCGATAAAAGCTAAACTCACAGGAGGGGCAAAATGATGAAAAAAATAGTGATTGCCCTGTTCATTCTGGGGCTTGTTGTGGGCGGACTGTACTATACTTTCAGCTCGCAGAGCTATAAATATTCCAGAGAGGCTCAGAGACTGTATGAAAAGGGCGAGTACCGCGAGGCTTTTATGCTGGCGGATAAGGCTCTGCGGATGGATACTCTGAACAGACAGGCGATAGATCTGCGCCCCAAACTGAAAAGGATCGTAGAGGGCGAGGACATGCTGAACGAGGCGACCAAGCTCTATGAGGACGGTATCAACAAGGCTCTGGAGGGTAGGGTGGAGGAAGCTAAGCTGAATCTGTCCCAGGCGTATTCCATAGCGGAAAAGATACAGGGGCTCTCCCCGTCCAAGCCGGCGGCAAAGGAGCTGATGAAAAAGATAGAGCGTGACGCTGTGGTGGTTCTGGACAAAGCGCCGGAAACACAGTATCAGACAGCCATAAAATATATAGGCGAAGGCAAGCTGGTCAGAGCTTACGAGGCTCTCAGCAACATCACAGTGGAATCAGAAAAAGTGAAACGCAAAAAAAGCGAGCTGGCTTATCAGATAGGAATGCAGAGGTTCGAGGAGGCGTCAGCGGAGGAAACACCCTCCGGAGGCGTGGTTCAGGACAGCATATACTGGCTGTCCAACGTGGACAGAAACGATGAGAACTATCTGGACGCCAACAGCAAGATAGAGATCTTAAAGCAGATGAGAACAAGATAACGGGAGATTGATTCATGTCATTATATGACTTTACAGGCGCTAAGGTTCTGATAATAGGGGATCTGATGCTGGACAGATATCATTTCGGCACAGTCAGCAGGATATCTCCGGAGGCTCCCGTGCCGGTGCTGAACGTCAGAAAGACCACCCAGACGCTGGGCGGCGCAGGAAACGTTGCCAACAACATAGCCCATCTGGAGGCTCAGGCCGTGGTGATAGGCTCATGCGGCAAGGATCCGGACGCAGATATACTTAAGAATATGCTGAACGAAATAAACGTGGGCTATGAACTCACGCTGACTGACGCTCCCACCACAACTAAGCTGAGGGTTATAGGCGAAAAACAGCAGATAGTCAGGCTGGATTTCGAAGAGATAGTACCCATGGAGGGCGCTTTCGCTCAGGTCAGTCTGAGCAACGTGGAAAAACACCTGAAAGACTGCGGAGCTGTGGTCATATCCGACTACGGCAAGGGTTTTTGCACATTCGATATGTGCGAAGAGGTAATCCGTCTGGCGTCTAAGGCGAATATCCCTGTGATAGTGGACCCGAAAGGCAGCGACTGGACAAAATATGCCGGAGCGACCACTGTTACTCCGAATGTAAAAGAACTGGCAGAGGCGGCGGGCAGACACGTTCCCAATGAGGACGAGGCTGTGGTGCTGGCAGCCAGAGATATAATAGACAGGATACGCCTGGAGTATCTGGTGGTCACCAGAAGCGAAAGGGGCATCACCGTGGTGAGCAGAAAGGACTACATGCATTTCCCCACTGAGGCGAGAGAGGTTTTTGATGTCTCCGGCGCCGGTGATACCGTTGTGGCATCGCTGGCTCTGTGTCTGGCTAAGGGGAATTCTCTGAAAGAGGCTGTCACCACCGCCAACAGAGCGGCCGGAATAGTGGTGGCTAAGATAGGCACCGCTCCGGTGCTTTTAAGCGAGCTGAACGGAGTCTCAGGACTCACTTCCAAGATACTGTCTCAGGATATTCTGGTCCGCCGGGTGAACAGCGACAAGGCGCTGAATAAAAAGATCGTCTTCACCAACGGATGTTTCGACATACTGCACAGAGGACATGTGACCTATCTGAAAAAAGCGAAGGAACTGGGCGACATACTCGTGATGGGGCTGAACAGCGACGCTTCAGTGAAAAGACTGAAAGGCGACAGCCGTCCGGTGAACAGCGAGGGAGATAGAGCGGAGGTATTATCCGCACTTGAATGTATAGATTACATTACTATATTTGACGAAGATACGCCGTTAGACCTGATAAAGACTGTGGAGCCGGATATTCTGGTTAAGGGCGGCGACTATAATCCCGAAGAGGTGGTGGGCAGGGAATTTGCCAAAAAGACCGTGATAATAGACTTCGTTCACGGATATTCCACCACATCCACCATAAACGCGATGAAAGGAGATAATTGATGATAGTAGTAACAGGCGGCGCAGGATTCATAGGGAGCAATCTGGTAAAGGGGCTCAATGACGCCGGATATGAAGACATAATAATAGTGGACAACCTGAAGAAGAGCGAAAAGCATCTGAATATGAACAGGCTGAAATTCACTGATTATATCGATAAAGCCGGTTTTTTTGATGTTTTTGACGAGATAGCGCCGGAAGTTGATATCGTTTTTCATCAGGGTGCCTGTTCCGACACTATGGAAACGGACGGCAAATATATGATGGAAAACAACTACGACTATTCATGCGCTCTGTTCAACAACTGCGTGGAGAATAAGATCCGGTTCATATACGCCTCATCCGCATCCGTATACGGCAACGGCGACAACGGGTTCAGAGAGGAGCGTGAGTGCGAGTATCCTCTGAACGTTTACGCTTTCAGCAAATTTATCTTCGACAACTATGTCAGACGCTTTCCCCATCCTGTGGAATCACAGGTGGCGGGCTTAAGATATTTCAATGTTTACGGACAGCAGGAGAACCACAAGGGCAGAATGGCGTCCGTTATCAGACATTTTTTCAACCAGTACAGAGACACCAAAGAGATTAAGGTTTTCGAGGGAAGCTCCGAATTCCTGAGAGATTTCATCTATGTGAACGATGTGGTGAAGGTGAACCTCTATCTGATGGAAAACAAAGACGTGAGAGGAATATATAACTGCGGAACAGGCACTTGCAGAAGTTTCGCCGACATCGCCGATATCTTCCGCAAAAGATATCCGGACGCTAAAATATCAGAAATACCTTTTCCCGACTCGCTGAAGGGAAAATATCAGAAATATACACAGGCTGACCTGACAGGCTTAAGAGGCACAGGGTGCGGTGTTCAGTTCACTACTCTGGAACAGGGCGTTAACGCCTATCTGGACATACTGGAAAAGACAGACGGATACATAATATAGCCTTTTTTATTCCCAGGAGTTTTCTTTGAAGAAATATTTCATCCTGACAATGGGATGCCAGATGAACGAATATGATTCCCTGCGTATAGCCGCCATCTTCGACAAGATGGGCTTCTGCCGGACAGAGGATATGGACGAAGGGGATTATCTGATAGTAAATACATGCAGTGTCAGAGAAAAACCGCAGCACAAGGCGGATTCTTCCATCGGACGCTTCAAAAAGATAAAGAAACAGAGACCGGATGTGAAAATAGGCTTCTGCGGGTGCGTGGCACAGCAGGAGGGCGCTAACATCCTGAAGTCTTTCAGATATGTTGATTTCGTGGTTGGAACGGATGGTCTGGACAGACTGGAAGAGGTGATCGCCTGCGTGGAGAACGGACAGCGTGTCTGCGACACAGACGTGAACGAAGGCGCTCTGAGCATCGGCGGTTTCAAACGAAATGTTTCCGTCTCCTCTTTCGTCACCATCATGAAAGGCTGCGACAATTTTTGCAGTTACTGCATAGTGCCGTATGTCCGGGGAAGGGAGAAGAGCCGCACTGTCACAGAGGTTCTGGACGAGATAAAATATCTGGCTGATAACGGCGCCCGGGAGGTGACTCTTCTGGGTCAGAATGTGAACTCATTCGGCAAAGGGCTCGCTGACAGCGGCAGAATATCCTTCGCCGAACTGATAAACAGAGTGAGCGAAGTGGACGGTATCCGCCGTGTGCGCTTCGTCACCAGCCACCCGAAGGATTTTTCGGACGATCTGATAGCTGTCATGCGTGACAACAAAAAGGTCTGCGAATATCTGCATCTGCCTCTTCAGGCGGGCAGCGACAGCGTTCTGAAAGCGATGAACCGCAAATATACCTACGCCTCCTATCTGGAAAAAGTGATGAAGGCGAAGGAGGCGGTGAAGGGGCTTGCTCTGTCGTCTGACTTCATTGTCGGTTTTCCGGATGAGTCAGATGATGATTTCGAGTGTACCATGAACGCATTAAGAGAGATAGAATACGAAACGATATTCGCTTTCGCCTATTCTGTGCGTCCGGGGACGAAGGCGGCCGACTATGCCGATAATGTGCCGGACGAGGTGAAAAAGATGCGTCTCGCCCGTGTGCTCGATCTGCAAAAACAGATAATGGCGAAGAAATCAAAAGAATATGAAGGGCAGATCGTGGAAGTGATGGTAGAGGGACGGGGCAAAAAAGACGGCGGTCAATTCAGCGGTAGAAACCGTCAGAATAAAGTGGTAAACTTCACGAGTAAAAAACATATAGATATAGGTGACTTTGCGAAGGTGCTGATAACACACGCCAGACCGAACAGTCTTCTCGGAAAATCTGCGGACGGAGAATAGTATGTATGAAGTGACAGTGTATAAAGTTGTTAAAGAACCTCTGACATCCAGATATATCATGATGCTGGATCCTGTGGATAAGACGGAGAACTCCGTTATGATCCCCATAGGCAAAAAAGAGGCGGAAAACATACATTCCAGAAAATGTGAGGCGGGCAAATGCACATCTTCCTCATACGACCTGCTGACACCCATTCTGAACAGTCTGAAAAGTGTCTCGTTCGATAAACTGCTGATAGAGGACTGTGAGTGCGGAAGATTCACCGCCGGACTCTATATGACCGTATCCGGAAGTGAAAAGGTGCTGGACTGCCGCCCGTCAGACGGTGTTGTGCTGGCGCTGGACAGAAATATTCCTATATATATCAAGAGGGTGACAACCTGTTGCACTGACGACGAATAGTCTTTTAGTCATTATGTATGTGGGGGACAAATGAAAAAGATAGCCGTAGAAGACGCAGTGGGGTGCGTGCTTGCCTATGACATCACCGAAGTGAATCTGGAAAAAGGGATCAAAAGAAGAGCTTATAAAAGAGGACACATCATTCAGGCTGATGAGATAGAGCATCTGAGATCTCTCGGCAGACGAAATATATTCATAGAGGACGGCGAAGACGACGGCATCCACGAGGATGACGCCGCCAGAACAGCCGCTCCGCTCATCGCAGGCGAAAACATCACATTCGATTCCGAGACATCCGAAGGCAAGGTCAGCTTTTATGCCGCTGTGGACGGAGTCTTTAAGGTGGACGAGGAGAGACTTTTTGAGATTAATAACCTCGGGATACCTTCGCTGCCCACCATCCATAACAACATGGGAGTGGAAAAGGACAAACAGGTCGCCGCTTTCCGCATTATCCCGCTGATATGCGAAAACAGCGTGATGGAACGGATGAAAGAGATACTGAAAACTCCTCTCATCAGCGTTAAGCCTTATGTTGTCAAAACCGCCGCCCTTCTGGTGACGGGAACAGAGGTTTTTGAAGGCAAGATCAAGGACGGGTTCAGACCTATTCTGGAAAAAAAGCTGAAGAATTACGGCGTGGAGATAACCGACTACAGAGTCATCCCCGATGACGCCGGACTTATCATAAACAGCGTGCGTGAGATGGCGGAGAACGCCGGTATGCTCATCACAACCGGAGGTACATCAGTGGACCCTGACGACATAACTGCTCAGGCTCTTCTGGACGCAGGAGTGGTTTATGATATGAAGGGAACACCTATTCAGCCGGGAAACAACATGACTGTGGGGTATATGAACGGAAAAACGGTATGCGCCGTTCCCGCCGCCGCCCTGCATTTTCATTCCACCAGTCTGGATATCCTGCTTCCCAGAATACTGGCGGGTGAAAAGATAACCAAGCGGGATATGGCTCTTTTGGCTCACGGCGGACTGTGCCATTTCTGCAAAAAATGCGTGTATCCAATATGCCCGTTCGGCAGAGGATGATATGAAAGTAGACAGGTTTAAAGCCAGAGAGATATTATATTCCATAATGAATACCGCGGGCACTGAAGAGGTGTCTGTTACAGAGAGCTTCGGACGGGTGCTGGCGGAGGACATAGCGGCCCCCAGAGATTTTCCGGACTGCCGGAAATCCGCTGTGGACGGCTACGCCCATATCATAGGCGCTGAAACCTATAAACTGATCGGTGAGACAGGGGCGGGCAGAAAAGGCGCTGAGAGGATCAGCGGCGGCGAGACCGTTTTTGTGATGACAGGGGGCAACGTGCCGGAAGGCGCTGACGCCGTGAGCCGTGTGGAGGACTGTACCGCTGAGGGAGACATAATCTCTGTGCCGGATCAGAAAAAAGGCGACAACATAAACAATATAGCGGAGGAGAACTCCGCCGGAGATATTATAGCCCGAAAAGGATCAGTGATAGAGAAAGGGCTCTATCCTGTGCTTTTTTATATTGGAAAACATAATGTATCTGTATATAAGCGCCCGAAGATAGGTATTTTCGTCACAGGCGACGAGATCCTGGAGGCTGGGGACGATTACCGCAAGGGATTCGTATACAACACTAATAAATATATTCTGGAGTCATTCTTCAAAGACGCCCACTTCGATTTTCACTACGCCGGACATGTGAAGGACAGCAGAGACGAGGTGAAAGAGGCATTCGAGAAGATGTCGGCTGAATACGACATAATCATATCATCCGGCGGGATATCCATGGGAAAATATGACTATGTGAAAGAGGTTTTCATCACCTGCGGGTATGAGGTTCTCTTTCAGCGTACGGCGATCAAGCCTGGCAGTCCCCTTATGACCGCTGTTAAAGACGGCTGTGTTTTTATCGGCATGCCTGGATATCCGGCGGCTTTTCTCACCAATCTGCTTTTCTATGTTCTTCCTGCTCTGAAAAAGGCTTACGGCATATCAGACCACGACATAACCCCGGTGGAGGTGGTGATGGGATCAGACACTCCTTCCAGAGAGGGCAGGTTCGACATAAACCGTGCCGTGGTGAGGTCAGAGAACGGAAAACTGACCGCATATGACGCAGGCACTCAGAAAACATCCCACTTCAACAGCTTTGCTGTGGTGAACGCTCTTCTGCTTCTGGACGAGACAAAAGGAAGCCTGAAGAAGGGCGACAGCGTGAAAGCTATTCTGTATTAAATAGTTTTCCGGTTGCTGCGCTTATCTGATATTTGATTTTAAGAAACTTTTATGTAGTGAATTTTTTTGTGTAATGTTTGCCGATATTTATTGTTTTTAGCTGTATTGTCCGTTAATATTTAGCAATGTTTACAAACAGCTAAGGAGAAACAATTATGAATATGGGCAAAGTTTTTACGAAGAACTTTCTGGGGGAAGCTCCTGACTGGTACAAATTAACCATTCTGTGCTTTCTGATCGCAAACCCTATCCTGCTCGGGCTCATTGGTCCTTTTGCCACCGGCTGGATTATTATTCTGGAGTTTATCTTCACTCTCGCCATGGCGCTTAAATGTTATCCTCTGCCTCCGGCTGGTCTCATCGCTCTTGAGACCGTCCTGATGGGGCTGACGTCACCCGCCACCGTATATCATGAGACACACGCCAACTTTCCGGTTATCATGCTGCTGATGTTCATGGTGGCAGGTATCCACTTTATGAAAGACGGGCTTCTGTTCATATTCACAAAACTGCTTATAAATGTCCGCTCCAAGATGCTTCTTTCTCTGCTCTTCTGTTTTGCCGGAGCTTTTCTTTCGGCGTTTCTGGATGCTTTGACAGTTACCGCCGTTATCATCGCCGTGGCATACGGTTTTTACGGCGTATACCACAGCTATGCTTCCAACCATGAGGATGACGAATATTCCATAGAGGACGATTCCGCCGTTCCGGAAGAACACAAGACCGATCTGGAACTTTTCAAAGGCTTTTTAAGAAATCTGATGATGCACGCCGCCGTGGGAACAGCTCTGGGCGGGGCGACAACACTGGTTGGCGAACCTCAGAACCTTATCATCGGAGAGAAGATGAAATGGCACTTCGCCGATTTCTTCCTGCACTCCATGCCTGTATCCATACCTGTTCTGATAGCCGGGCTTATCACATGTGTTGTACTGGAAAAAATAAAAATAATGGGATACGGCTATCAGCTGCCCCAGAACGTATATGACGTGCTGAAAAAGAACGTAGAGAAAGAGATGAGCGAGATGGACAAGTTCGGACGCCTCAGACTGATGGTTCAGGCATCCATGGGCGTTGTTCTGGTGGTTTCTCTGGCTATGCACCTGGCAGAGGTGGGCGTTATCGGTCTGTTTCTGATTGTTCTGCTCACAGCTTTTAACGGTATAATCAGCGAGCACGAGATAGGTCACGCTTTCACCGAGTCGCTTCCCTTCACGGCTCTGCTGGTTGTTTTCTTCGCCATAGTGGCGGTGATCCACGATCAGCATCTTTTCAAACCTGTTATCAACTATGTTCTCAGCATGAACGGACAGGCTCAGCTGGGGGCTTATTTCATAGCGAACGGAGTTCTGTCGGCTATATCGGACAACGTGTTCGTGGCGACAGTGTATATGAACGAGACCTATGCGCATTTCAGTGATGTAGCGCCCCTTCTGGGACATCATGCCTATGATCTGTCCCCTGAGAACTTTGAGAAGCTGGAGCACTTCGCCAAGCTGGCTGTTTCCATCAACATGGGAACCAACATCCCCTCCGTGGCGACACCCAACGGTCAGGCGGCTTTTCTGTTCCTTCTGACATCCGCTCTGGCGCCTCTCATCAGGCTGTCATATATGGAGATGGTGAAGCTGGCTCTGCCCTATACCATCGTGATGAGTATAGTTGGCTTTCTGGCTACAATATATATTCTCTGATAAAACATGCGAAGGCCCCGGTCTTTTCCGGGGCTTTTTCGTTTCTTTCTGTGTAAAATGCTTATATATAAAAAATATTATTTTTGTCAGTCAAATTAAAACCCTTGTTTTTGCATACTTAGTTTTGTAAAATTGTCTGTTTATTTCTGATCTATTTTCTAAGGAGTAAAAGGCAATGAACATGGGTAAGGTATTTACCAGAAACTTTCTCGGTGAGTCACCCGACTGGTACAAGCTCACCATCCTCTCTTTTCTTATTATTAATCCTATTCTTTTAGCTGTTGCGGGTTCTTTTTTTACCGGCTGGGTAGTAATCATCGAGTTCATATTCACACTGGCTATGGCTCTGAAGTGCTATCCTCTGCCTCCTGCCGGTCTGATCGCTTTTGAAACTGTGGTAATGGGGATGACCTCTCCGGCGTCCGTTTATCATGAGGCGCACGCTAACTTTCCCGTTATCATGCTTCTGATGTTCATGGTTGCCGCCATCTACTTCATGAAGGAGGGGCTTCTCTTCTTCTTTTCCAGACTGCTTATAAATATACGCTCCAAGATGCTGCTTTCTCTGCTTTTCTGTTTTGCCGGAGCTTTTCTTTCGGCGTTTCTGGACGCTCTGACAGTTACCGCCGTTATCATATCCGTGGCATACGGATTTTACGGTGTGTACCACAGCTATGCTTCCAACCACACAGACGATGAGTACAGCATAGACAACGATGACGGTATTCCGGAGGAACACAAAGCCGATCTGGAACAGTTCAAGGGTTTTTTGAGAAACCTGATGATGCACGCCGCTGTGGGAACAGCTCTGGGCGGAGCGACAACACTGGTGGGCGAGCCTCAGAACCTTATCATCGGCGAAAGCATGAAATGGCATTTTTCTGATTTCTTTTTGCACTCAGCTCCTGTTTCTATCCCTGTTCTGGTAGCGGGTCTGCTGACCTGTCTGGCTCTGGAAAAGATAAAGATAATGGGCTATGGATTTCAGATGCCCCAGAATGTTTATGATGTTCTGAAAAAGAATGTTCAGAAGGATTCTGACGAAAGGGACACGGCGGGCAAGCTGAGACTCATTGTTCAGGGTGTTCTGGGTGTCGCTCTGGTTATCTCTCTGGCTCTGCACCTGGCAGAGGTCGGTGTTATCGGTCTGACCCTCATCGTGCTTCTGACTGCTCTGAACGGTATAGTGAGCGAACACGAGATAGGTCATGCCTTCACAGAGTCGCTTCCTTTCACTGCTCTTTTGGTCGTTTTCTTCGCCATAGTGGCGGTGATCCACGATCAGGAGCTTTTCAAGCCTATCATCGGATATGTTCTGGGACTGGAGGGCAACCATCAGCTCGGAGCTTATTTTATAGCGAACGGCGTTCTGTCGTCCATCTCGGACAACGTATTTGTCGCCACTGTATATATGAACGAAACGGCAAGTCACTTTAAAGATGTCGTGCCGCTGCTGGGACACCATGCCAATGATCTCAGCCCTGAGAATTTTCAGAGGCTTGAGCACTTTGCCAAGCTGGCAGTGTCTATCAACATGGGAACCAACATTCCGTCTGTGGCCACTCCCAACGGTCAGGCGGCTTTTCTGTTTCTTCTGACATCCGCTCTGGCACCTGTTATAAAGCTGTCATATATGGAGATGGTCAAGCTGGCTCTGCCTTATACCATCGTGATGAGTATAGTTGGGTATCTTGCTACAATATATCTTTTGTGATATTATAGTTTTTAGAATTTTATAAGCCCGTATGCTGTTGCGTGCGGGCTTTTTTTATGTGTATAATAAATGTAAATATGTTCTTTTTATTGTTTCGGAATGGTGATACAATTTTGAAAATTTTCGGTGTGGAATGAAAATAGACAGTTTTTCCGATATCTCAATTTTATATGTAGAGGATGAACCCGCTATCAGAGAGGGTCTTTTAAGATTCTTTCAGAGGCGCTCGGGCAAAATAGCCCTGGCGGCTAACGGGGCGGAGGGCTTTGAGCTTTTTCAGACCGTTAAGCCGGATATAGTCGTCACAGATATTCGCATGCCTGTCATGGACGGGCTCACCATGGCGAAAAAGATTAAGGAAGTTTCGCCGGATACCCCCATCATAATAACCACCGGACACAATGATGAAGAGTTTCTGCTTAAGGCAATAGATGTCGGCGTGGATAAATACATTAAAAAACCTGTGGATTTCAGAGCGCTCATAGACGTTATCATGCATCTGTCCGCCGCTGTCATTCTGAAGAAAGAGATGGCTCAGCAGCTTATCTTTCTGCGTGAGGTTATGGATCTTAACCCTAACTTTCTGGCGACAGTGGACGGAGACCAATGCACATATCTGAACGACTCTTTTCTGAGCTTTCTGAAATGTACAGGGCTGGAAGATTTTACCCTGCGTTACGGTTCTCTGGATAAGGCTTTTGTGGAAAAAGACGACTCCTTCTATGCCGGAAAGAAGATATCCGACTGGGTGGAGACGGCAGCCTCTGACAAACAGACCAGCAGGATAGTGGTGATGCGTCCCGACACCAGCGATGACGAGAAGGAATCGACTTTCATGCTGACCGTGAAACAGGTGCCGAACAAGGGCGGATGGCTTCTGTCGTTCACCGATGTGACACATCTGGAGAGTGAGAAACAGCTCTATCGCATCCTGTCTCTTCAGGATCCGCTGACCAAGGTTTATAACCGTAAAAAATTCTTCGATGAGCTGGATAAAGAGGTGGACAGGGTCAACAGATACGGTCAGAAACTGTCTCTGATAATGATGGACGCAGACTATTTTAAAAATATAAACGACGTATACGGACACACCGTGGGTGATAAGGTTCTGATAGAGCTGACAGAAATAATCAGGAAAGTGATCCGTAAAACGGATGTTCTGGCCAGATACGGCGGGGAAGAGTTCGCCGTGCTGATGCCGGGAACAGACGCCAAAGGCGCCTTTGAGATAGCCGACCGTCTTCGTCAGTCCATCGCCTCTCATGTTTTTCCGATCTGCAAAGAGGTTACGTGCAGTTTCGGCGTGGCTGACTTTGCCGCCACAGACACCATAGACAGCTTCGTTCAGAAGGCTGATATCGCTCTCTATGAGGCGAAGGGTAAAGGACGCAACAATGCCCAGATGTTTGAGGGCGGTTCTTTCGAGTGCCATCCATAGGTGATTCTGACCATCCTTTCCCATTTATACTGTTGATTAAAGACTGTCTCTGTGTTAATTTCTCAGAAACGTATCTATGAAGCATCCCGGAGACTTTTAAGTGGAAAACCTTTTTTCTAAAGACTTTTTAGAGCTTGGCAGACAGGCTGACGATATAAGAAACAGGATGTGGGGCAAAAAAACGTTTTTCGTGCGCAACCTGCATCTGAACTATACCAACATCTGCGTTAGCAAATGCCGCTTTTGCGCTTTTGCCAAGGATGAGGGGGACGACGGAGCCTATCTTTTCGAGATAGACGGCATGGTGAACTATGTCGCCGAAAAAGCTCCTGACGCCAGAGAGATCCATATAGTAGGCGGTCTGCATCCCTCCAAACCTTTCTCATTCTATACAGACGCAGTGAATGCTCTGAAAACATCATTCCCGGAAAAAGTTATCAAAGCGTTCAGCGCTGTTGAGATAGATTATTTTTCATCGATATCAGGACTCAGTGTTGAAAATGTGCTGAAAGAGCTGAAAAAAGCAGGACTGGAGATGATGCCCGGAGGCGGGGCAGAGATTTTCGCTCCGGAGGTCAGATGTGTGATCTGCCCGGAGAAGATACCCGCCGAAAGATGGCTGGAGATCCACGAAACAGCGCATAAAAACGGAATACTTACCAATGCGACAATGCTTTATGGGCATATAGAGAAAGATGAGCACAAAATGGCGCATCTGGAAACCATCAGAAATCTTCAGGAGAAGACCGGAGGTTTTCTGGCGTTTATACCGCTGTCTTTCCATCCTGAGAACACTTTTCTTCAGGATAATCCGCCCGCCACAGGGATAGAAGACCTGAAAACAGTGGCTGTATCACGGATTGTGCTGGATAATGTGCCTCATATTAAGGCATACTGGGTTATGCTGGGAGAGAAGACTGCTCAGATAGCTCTGCGTTTCGGCGCGGATGATCTGGACGGAACCATCATCAAAGAGAACATAACGCACGCAGCCGGAGCCACCAGCAGTGAGGGACTCACAGCGGAGGCGCTGGCAGAGTTCGTTTCTTCCGCCGGGCTCATAGCGGTGGAGCGTGACGCTCTCTATAACGAGATAAAGGTGTACGGCTGATGTCTGATTTTATTTTTTTAAATCCGTCGCCAAACCTTCTGAAGCTGACGGAGAACATCAGAAGCAGAGGATATATAGTAAAACTTGTGAAAAACGAGCAGTTCCCTGACGTTAACGCGGAGAATATACACGTTTTTTATGAAGGCTCATACATGACCTTTTTCAGAAATGATCCTCCTCAGGGCAAGATGTCCGGCTTCGGGCGCATACGAAAAGGTTTTCTGCCTTCCCTTGTCAGCGCTTCCGTTAAAAAAGAGCTGAGAGGACTTTCAAAAGATTTTGCGTGCGGTGACGTTGTGGATCTGTGTCTGATGAAGCGCAGGTCGCTGCTGGAGAGCAATATAGAAATTTCTTCGGTCAGCAGCGCCGCCTCGTTCTCGGACATAGTGGAAGACAACGGAAACGCAGTGATCGTCACCGGATACATGGAGTTCGTTGCTGGCAGCGAAAAACTGTCCATGTACGATACGGATTTCGATCTGAAAGAGGCTCTGGGTAACGATTATTTCGTCTTTTTCACCAAAACCTCCAGAATAGAGATGTGCAGAAGCGGCAACAGGCTGCTGGTGGTAGGGTCACGCAAGGACGACCATCTGAGCATGCTGTGTGATCAGATGTCATTTCTGAAAAAATTCAACTTCAAAAGGGTGAAGGAACTGATAATCTCACGGAACAGAATGCCGTGGATCATCAACCATATAGATAAGGGTCTGGTTCTATTGAACGACTACAGTTACTTTAACGTATCTGTCAGGCTGGAGCCCGAATGGTTTGACAGAGTAGGAAAAAACCTATGCGCAGACATCAGGCGGTAGCGGGATATTTTTATCCCTCAGACAAAAAAGAGCTTTTAGACTTTTTCCGATCAAATGAACTCTCCGCAGAAAAAACAGACGCGTGCGCCGTTATTGTGCCACACGCCGGCTATATCTATTCCGGCGCCACAGCCGTTAAAACCCTTTCCAAAGTAAATATTCCAGACACTGTAATCCTGCTGGGTCCCAACCACACAGGTGCCGGGGCGGGCATATCCGTATACCCGGAGGGAGAATGGCAGACCCCGCTGGGCGACGTTCCCACTGATGATGATATCATAACGGAGCTGACAATATCGCCTCTGTTCACCAGAGACGACAGAGCCCACCAGAGGGAGCATTCGCTGGAAGTGATAGTCCCCATGCTCAGGTATTTTAATCCGGATGTGAAAATAGTCTGCGTAACCATGAAATATATGGACATAAAACGGGTTCATGATGCCGCAGACGTGCTTTTTAGTGTTTTGAACGGTAAAAAGTGCCTGATTGTGGTTAGTTCTGACTTCAATCACTTTGAAAATGCCGGTATAACAGAAAAAAAAGACGATATTGCCATAGATTCTTTAATAAAAATGGATGAAAACCTTTTATTTCAGCGAGTAATTGACTATAATATATCCATGTGCGGCTTTATTCCTGCATGTATCGGGCTCATCTGCTGTAAAAAAGCGGGTGCCGTGATACCCGAGCTGGTGGAGCACACGCACAGCGGCTATGTCAGCGGAGACCACGAAAAGGTCGTTGGCTATGCCGGATTAATATTTAAGAAATAAGGAATAATCATGAAAGTCAGAACAGCGGTCTTCCCAGTGGCTGGTCTGGGAACCAGACTATTGCCGGCGACAAAATCCATGCCTAAGGAGATGGTGACGCTTATCGATAAACCTCTGATCCAGTACGCTGTGGAAGAGGTGATAGCGGCAGGAATTGAGAGGGTGGTTTTTGTTTCCGCCAGAAGCAAGAGGGCTCTGGAAGATCATTTCGACAGAACACCGGAGCTGGAATATCAGCTCAGGGAATCAGGCAAGCTGGATGTTCTGGAAGAGATGCAGAAGCTGTCCGATATGTGTGATGTTACATATGTCAGACAGAAAAATCCTCATGGGCTGGGGCATGCTGTCCTGTGCGCCAAGGATGTTGTGGGCAGAGAACCCTTCGCCGTCATCCTGCCGGACGATATCATTATGAGCAAAGTTCCTGTTACGGCTCAGCTTGTGGAACAGTTCAACAGAACAAAGAAATCTGTGGTGTCTCTGATGGAAGTGCCGTCTGAGGACACATCGAAATACGGGATAGTAGTTCCCGGAGACAAAGTGGACGACAGGCTGCTGAAGCTGGAAGGAATGGTGGAGAAACCCAAGGAGAACCCGCCGTCCAATCTTGCCATCATCGGCAGATATATCCTCACACCGGAGGTCATGGATGCGCTGGAGACCACCAGAAGAGGCGCCGGAGGAGAGATTCAGCTCACTGATGCCATACTGGACGTGGCTGTGAACAGCAGGGTATACGGATACAGGTTCGAGGGCAAAAGATTTGACTGCGGAAACAAGTTCGGTCTTTTCGAGGCTGCGGTCAACTTCGCTCTGGAACGTGACGACATGAGAGAGTATGCCATCCATGTTATAAAAGGACTCGATACAAGTTTCTGACACGCCGGAGGTCGGAACCATGCAGGAAAAACTGGATAAGATACGTTTCATTCACGGGCTTTTCAAAAAAGAGATAGATGATCTGCTGAAGTTTGTTAATTCCAGCAGAGTGGATATCACAGAAACACAGGGACCGCCGATGGATGTGGTGGTGTCTGAGGACCGTGTCAGGGTTTTCGTGGATCTGCCCGGGGCTTCCACGGAGGATTTTACAGTGTACCAGTATGAAGACCTGCTGATAGTAGAAGGCGTGCGCCCGAGACAGACGGAAGATTCTGTCAGATACATCCGTGTGGAGCGTGAGAGTCTCCGGTTCAGACGGGCGGTCAGATTTCCTTTCTGCGTCACTGACTGCGACACAACCGCCAAGCTGAAGAACGGCGTGCTGGAGATAGTCATATCCAGATGCGCATGCGAGCTTTAAAGGCGCAGGATGTGCCTCACGGAGGAGCGTCGGAGCTTTTAGCTCCGTAAGCGAACGGAGTGTGAGCGCAGCATCAGTTTTACTGATGCGCAGCGTTATCAGAATTTTTCTCACGGATGGAAAAATTCTGTAGAGCTATTAAAGAACGGCGTGCTTGAGATAGTCATATCCAGATGCGCATGCGAGCTATAAAGGCGCAGGATGTGCCTCACGTAGGAGTGTCGGAGCTTTTAGCTCCGTAAGCGAACGGAGTGTGAGCGCAGCATCAGTTTTACTGATGCGCTTGCGATATATGAAATTTTTAAGGCAAAATAAATTATTCGGAGGAATTAATGGATCAGTTTGAACAGGAAATAAATATACCTGAAGAACTTCCTCTTTTACCGGTTAGGGATATAGTTGTTTTTCCATATATGGTTCTGCCGCTGTATGTCGGCAGAGAACAGAGCATCTCCGCTGTGAATGAGGCTCTGAATGAAGACAGGCTGATCTTTCTCGCCTGCCAGAAAGACGCCTCAGTGGAAGATCCGGAAAAGGACGACATCCACACAGTGGGCACTGTCGCCGTGATACTGCGTATGCTGAAGATGCCTGACAACAGAGTGAAACTGCTGATTCAGGGGATAAAAAGGGCGAAAATAGAGAGCTATGTTGAGAGCGATCAGGGATACAGAGTCAAAATATCTCAGGTCATAGACGAATCCAACGAGCAGAATATAGATAATCAGGCGCTGCTGCGCCACTCCAAAGAACTGCTGACAAAGGCGGTTTCTCTGGGCAAGCCTATGCTGCCGGATCTGCTGGCTGTTATAGACAGCATAGAGGAACCCGGCAAGCTGGCGGACATCATCGTGTCCAACCTCGGGCTGAAGATGGACGAGGGACAGGAGGTTCTGGAGATCATAAATCCTGTGGACAGACTCAAGCGTGTGGACGAGCTGCTTAACCGTGAGATATCCATACTTGAGGTTCAGCAGAAGATCATGAACGACGCCAGAGGCGAGATAGACAAGAGCCAGAAAGAATATTTTCTGAGAGAACAGCTCAAGGCGATCAAAAAAGAGCTGGGCGAAGAGGATGACTTTCAGGTGGAGATGGACGAATACGAAAAGAAGATAAAGAAATGCAAGATGCCCAAAAAGGTGAACGAAGAGGCGATGAAACAGCTGGACAGACTGTCCAAGATGCATCCCGATTCCGCAGAGGCGACTGTCGCCAGAACATATCTGGACTGGATGGTTGAGATCCCCTGGAGTAAAGCCACCAAGGACAAGCTGGACATCAAAGAGGCGAAGAATATTCTGGACGAAGACCATTTCGGACTGGAAGAGGTCAAAGACAGGATTCTTGATTTTCTCGCCCTCAGAAAGCTGAAAAACGATCTGAAAAGCCCCATCCTGTGTCTGGCGGGCCCTCCCGGAGTTGGAAAAACATCTCTGGGAATGTCTATAGCCAGAGCCATGGGCAGAAAATACGTGCGTATGTCGCTGGGCGGTGTGCGAGACGAGGCGGAGATCAGAGGTCACAGACGGACATACATCGGCGCTCTGCCGGGCAAAATAATTCAGGGCATGAAGACGGCCGGAACAAACAACCCCATCTTTATGCTGGATGAGATAGACAAGCTGGGCTCGGACTTCAGAGGCGATCCTTCATCAGCTCTGCTGGAGGTTCTCGACCCGGTGCAGAATGTCAGTTTCGTGGATCATTATATGGGCGTTCCGTTCGACCTGTCTAAGGTGCTGTTCATCACCACGGCGAACTATCTCGACCCTATACCTCCGGCTCTGAAAGACAGAATGGAGATCATAAATATCCCCGGATACACCGAGGAAGAGAAGATAAAGATAGCCGAAAAATACCTGATACCAAGACAGAAAGCCGAAAACGGGCTGGACGGATACGAGATATCTTTTACCAAAAAAGCTCTGTCTGTTCTCATCTCCGGATACACCATGGAGAGCGGACTGAGAAATCTGGAGCGCACCATCGGTACCGTATGCAGAAAGATAGGCAGAAAGATAGCCGAGGGCGACACTGCGAAATCCTTCACCGTTACGGAGAAATCTCTGGATAAGTATCTCGGTCCGGTAAAATTCATGGGCGAAGACGCTCTGAAGGACAACGAGGTCGGAGTGGTGACAGGGCTTGCCTGGACGCCTGTGGGCGGCGATGTCCTGTTCATCGAATGTACCAAGTATAAGGGCAAAGGCAACCTGAACGTAACAGGACAGCTCGGAGATGTGATGAAGGAATCATCCCGCGCCGCTATGAGCTATGTTCATACCATAGCGGATAAATTCGGCATAGCGCAGGAAGATTTCGAGACATATGACGTGCATGTGCATATACCCGCCGGAGCGATACCTAAAGACGGCCCCAGCGCCGGAATCACCATGGCAACCGCTATCCTCTCCTGCTACACAGGAAAGAAGGTGGACAAATCCATAGCCATGACCGGAGAGATAACCATCACCGGAAAGGTTCTGCCCATCGGAGGGCTGAAGGAAAAGCTGCTGGCCGCCAAGCGTCACGGCATCAAAAAAGTGCTGGTTCCTGAAAAGAATGAGAAAGACCTCAGAAGTCTTCCGAAATATGTGAAAAACTCTATGGACATAGTTTATGTCTCCACGTTTGAGGAAGTGGCGGCACAGGCTCTTTTAAACGATTGATTAAAGCGCTTCTTGATTTTTTTCAGGGAGCGCATATATATTTATTAGGATGTATAGCTAAAAGACTGGTGAATAATGTCTGGAAAAACCATAGAAAAAAACGTCAATATCGGCGGCATGACCTGTGCCGCATGTGTCAGAAGGGTTGAGAAAAAACTGTCAAAACTGGAAGGAGTGGAATCCGTATCGGTAAATCTCGCCACCAACTCCGCCTCTGTTGTATATGACCCGCAGGCGACAGACATGGAGACCATCAGCGAAGAGATAGACCGTATAGGTTATGTCTTTCAGGGTGTGGACAAGGACGACATAGAGGACGAGACAGAGAGCTATTACCTTAACAGTCTGCGCATGGCCGCTCCGGTGGCGGTTATCGTGTTTGTGTTTTCTATGGTGGAACTGCCTATTATAGAGGGTTTCAAATTCTGGATAATGATGTTTCTGACGCTGTATGTAATGTATTTCGGCGGCAGGAGCTTTTATAAGATAGCGTGGAAAAATCTTAAAAACAGAACATCCGACATGAACACCCTGCTGGCGCTGGGCACTCTGTCGGCATTCCTATATTCAGCCTCCGTGACTGTTATGCCCGATTTCTTTATAGCCAGGGGCTCGCATCATGTATATTTTGACGCGGCGTGCGTCATCATCACTTTTATCCTGCTGGGGAAACTGCTGGAAACCAGAGCGAAAAAACGTGCCGCGGGAGCCATAGAGGCTCTTCTGCATCTGGCGCCAAAGACCGCTTTTGTTATAGAGAACAACGGCGAGCGTGAGGTTGCCGTGGCTCTTTTAAAGATAGGCGATCTTATCCGGGTGAAACCTGGCGGATCCATCGCCGTTGACGGAGTGGTGGAGTCAGGACAGGGCAGCGCGGACGAGTCCATGCTCACAGGCGAGTCGCTTCCTGTTTCTAAAAGAAAAGGCGACAGTGTGTTCGCCGGAACACTGCTCACAGGCGGAACACTGCTCTACAGAGCGTCTTCTATCGGTACGGACACTGTTCTGGCGGGGATTATAAAGGCGGTTAAGGGCGCGACAGCGTCAAAACCGAAAGTGCAGAGGATGGCGGACAGCGTTTCTGCCGTGTTCGTTCCGGTCGTTCTTTTTGTGGCGGCGGTCACTTTTCTGGTCTGGATATTTTTCGGACCTGAGCCCAGACTCTCTAACAGTCTTCTTGCTTTCGTCTCTGTTCTGATAGTAGCGTGTCCGTGCGCTATGGGGCTTGCCACACCCACCGCCGTTATGGTTGCCACTGGTAGAGGGGCGTCCAACGGTATTCTTGTGAAAAACGGCGAGACACTGGAAAAAGCGTGTAAGATCAACAGAATGATTTTTGATAAAACAGGAACGCTCACCACCGGAAAACTGACAGTGGACACAGTCAGACCCGCCACCGGTTTTGCCGAGGAAAGACTGCTCAGATATGCGGCTTCTCTGGAGAGCCTGTCCGAGCACCCGCTGGCAAGAGCCGTGGTTTCATATGCCCAGTCGAAGGGGATAGAGACCGCCGACGTGGAAAACTTTCACAATACTGACGGCGAGGGCGTTTACGGACAGATAGACGACAGAGATGTTCTGGCGGGCAAGCTGGATTTTCTTAAAAAGAATAATGTGGACGCTCATGAGTCAGACCTTGCCGGATCACATGTTTATATAGCGGTGGACGGTGTTTTTGCCGGAGTATTCAGCATCATGGATACGGTGAAGGAGGACGCGGCGAGCACAATAGCCGGGCTGAAAAAACTGAATATTATTCCTGTGATAATATCAGGCGACAATGAAAGGTCTGTAAAAAACGTAGCGGAAAAGCTGGGCATACACGAGTATTACAGCGGTGTCAGCCCCAAAGGCAAGCTGGACAAACTGCACGAATACAGAAACGACGGCGACATAGTGGGGATGGTAGGTGACGGCATAAACGACGCAGCTGCTCTGGCGGCAAGCGATGTCGGTTTTGCCATGAGCTCAGGCACTGAGGCGGCCATGCAGTCCGGCGACATCACCATAATCAGCGACAAGACTGACAGGATACTGAAAGCCGTCAGACTGTCCGGAAACACTCTGACCATTATCAGAGAGAACCTCTTCTGGGCATTCTTTTACAATATAGTGCTGATCCCTCTCGCAGCGGGAGTCTTTTATCCGTCATTCGGCATCAGGCTTATGCCTATGTATGCGGGAATGGCAATGGCATTCTCATCCGTCAGCGTTGTCAGTAATTCTTTAAGACTGAAGATTAAAAGGATATAGGCATCTTTGCTGCGCTCTGAGTGACATGGTATGTTGAGAAAATGTTATTCTGCTGTAGTCTGAGGTTTCAGTTTGGCGCCGATTATCTGTCCCGCCACGGAAACAAGCAGAAACAGAGGGATGTAAGTCCATGATGTGTGCGATAAAATCCTGATAGCGGCAACAACCGGAATAGGTGCGTGAACACACCCCATCCATGCCAGGCTGAATTTTCTCGTTTTTGTTCTGAGCATGCCGAAGGGCAGGTTAAGAATGAAAGCCACGATACATATTGCAATAACGCCTTGAATTGATGTCATAATTTCTATATAAGACTCAAATGAGGTTTTGTAAATGAAAATTTTGTTAATAGGGCTTGGCGGGTTTTTTGGCGCCATCGCCCGGTTCTATACCACGAAATGGACTAACATGCTGATGGGTGATAAGATTCCTTTCGGCACTGTGGCGGTGAACGTCATAGGTTCTTTTGTGCTTGGTCTGGTCGTAACTCTTTCTGTGGAAAAGATGGTTGTGAGCGAAGATATAAAATTGCTCACAGGCGTCGGATTTCTGGGAGCATTCACAACTTTTTCAACTTTTTCAGTAGAGACAGTATATCTGGTGGAGGAGGGGGCATATATTCCAGCACTGGCGTATGTCAGCCTTAATCTTATAGTAGCGGTCTTCGCTGCTTTCGCCGGAATACTGATAGCCAGGTATATGGTGGCGTAGATGGGGTTTCTGAGAAACGTGAAATGCCCGGTATTCAACGCCGAGCGGATAAAAGGCGTGCCGGAAAGGCATGAGTATACCATCACCATAGGCGGTGAGTGCGAAAAGGCAGGAACATATAAACTAGATGAGTTTTTATCATTCTTCAAAATGCACACCGTCAACAGCCGTCTGACATCCGTATCAAAATGGAGCGTAAGGGCAGACTGGCAGGGGATTTTGTGGCAGGATTTTCTGGACTGGGCGAAACCCTCGTCCGATTATAAATTTCTCTATTCAGAGAGCTGGGGCGGGTATAAGACTGCTGTTCCAGCTGAAGATCTTATGAACCCGAGAGTAATCATCTGCACTCATGTGGCGGATGAAGAGATAGAGTTTGAATACGGCGGTCCCGTCAGGATGGTTATTCCGAACCTGTGGGGGTATAAAAGCTGTAAATGGCTGAAAAAGATATATTTTACAGACGAATACGTCAGAGGCTTCTGGGAAGCGAACGGATATGAGGATGACGGAACCATACAGCCATGTATGGTTGAAGACGTAAACACTGGAAAATTTGTAAAAATAAAAGGCGGGGAGGTCACGGAGTTCTGATGGCTGGAAATACATTCGGGAAAAACTTTACGATCACAACATTCGGCGAAAGCCACGGAAAGTCCGTGGGAGTAATAATAGACGGCTGTCCCCCAAACGTGGAGCTGTCCGTGGAGGATATCCAGAAAGAGCTGGACAGACGCAGACCGGGACAGAGCGAGGTATCCACCCCCAGAGACGAATCTGACACTGTTGATATATACAGCGGGATATTCGAGGGAAAAACCACTGGAACACCCATTATGATGATGGTGTTCAACAAAAATCAGATGTCCAGAGACTACAACGCGGTGAAGGATGTGTTCAGACCCGGACACGCCGACTTTACTTATTTTTCAAAATACGGCATCAGAGACCACAGAGGCGGCGGCAGGTCATCCGCCAGAGAGACCATAGGACGTGTCTGCGGCGGCGCTGTGGCAAAGATCATTCTGGCAAGGCTTGGGGTCAGTATTACGGGCTACGTCATTCAGGTGGGACCTCACAAGGCGCAGAAGCGTGATTTTGACGTCATAGAGAAAAACATAGTCCGGACATGCGATATGGACGCTGTTAATGATATGACACAATATATAATAGAAGCGAGAGACGCCGGAGATTCCGTGGGCGCAATTGTTGAGGTGACCGTTAAGGGAATGCCTGTGGGAATTGGCGAACCGGTCTTCGATAGGCTGAACGCCAATCTTGGCAAGGCGATTCTTTCCATCCCCGCGGTAAAAGGCATAGAATTCGGAATGGGATTTCAGGCGGCGCTGATGAGAGGCAGCGAGCACAACGACGAGGTCACGAAATACGGTTTCCTAAGCAACAACGCCGGAGGTACGCTGGGCGGCATATCCAGCGGTCAGGATGTTGTGTTCAGATTTGTGGTTAAGCCTGCCAGCTCCATCACCGTTCCAAAGAAAGGGATTGATCTTTACGGCAATGAACGCACTATAATCACCGAAGGACGCCACGACCCTTGTGTAGCGCCCAGAGTCGTCCCCGTGGCGGAAGCGATGTCGGCTGTCACCCTGCTGGATATGATCATGACAGACAGGGCTGTAGCTAAGTTTTTTGAGGGCAGATAATAGAGCAACATCAGTGTGTTATGTCTATTGTCCAAAATAAATCAAAAAAAATGAATATAGTTATTGACTTCATATAAGATATTAGTTATAACTTCCTTCCGCTCGAGGATGAGCGGTTTTTTATGGGCCTATTAAGCCGGTAAAAAAGATGTTAGAAACTTTAAAAAAGGTATTGACATGGCGGGTT
>DKFJ01000001.1 GCA_002452335.1 Deferribacteraceae bacterium UBA6799
GCGCTGGTGAATAAACATCAGGATGATGTTTATGAGCTAAATATTCTTAAGACTTTCCGCATATTTCTCACTTTTGATCTTACCGTTGATTTTGTAAAGTTCCGCCAGCAGCAGAGCCACGACCTTATACAGTTCAACAGGTATATCATCGAAAAGATCAAGAGTGGAGAGAGCCTCCACGAGATCTTTGTCTTCTTTGATAAATATATTATGCTCAAGAGCTTTTTCTATTATTTTATCCGCAACAACACCCTTTCCCTTCGCCACGAGCTTAGGTACTTTGTCGGTTGCTTTGTCATATCTGATCGCTGCCGCTTTTTTACGGACAAACCTTTCCAAGCCGTCTCCGCGGGGCGCATATCAGGTCAGCAGTTTGAATGATGCGGTATACGCCTCTTTTAAAGATTCTATCGTCTTAGTTTTTAAATGCTTAAAGGAAAATGCGCCGCCTGAGTGCATTGTGAATACATTATTCAGAAGCATCGCTGCTTTGAAAAGGTCTTCTCTCTCTTTAAGCCCTGCTTTCATGATGACAGCGGGAGTGATTTTTCCGTAATATCCGTCAGTGAAATGAACGCAGAAGAATGATCCGAACCCGGTGACATACGCCGGAAAAGGCAGTCCCCTGACTGCATCGGAGAGAAAACCACGGAAATCATCCCCTGCTTTGTTCAGCGAGAGATAGTCTGCGGATTTAAGTTTTTTCAGAGTCTCAATTCCTACGCACATGGAAACCGGATTGCATGAATAGGTTCCGCCGCCTACGAACAGTTTTTTCTTGGTTATGGTCTTCATAACGTCTTTACGACCGCCGTAAATACCTATGTGCATTCCTCCGGCGGAAGCCTTGCCGAAGGTGAACATGTCAGGACAGACACCCAGCATAGGCCAGATGCTGCCGTAGCGGAATCGGAATCCTGTGATCACCTCGTCAAAGATCAGAAGCGAGCCGTTTTTATCGCAGAACTCCCTGAGCAATTTCAGATATCCGTCAGAGGCTGTGATGCCTCCGCCGGCGCCCAGCATGGGCTCGATTATTATAGCGGCTATGTCGTTTTTGTATGTGTTCAGAGTTTCAGCGGTTTTTTCAATATCGTTATAGGGAACTGAGACAGTGAGCTGACCCTCTATGGAGTGTTTTTCTTTTTCGAATGGGGGAACAACGCCGGTGGACAGAACAGAGTTGCCGCCGTGCCATCCGCCCTCTGCCTTTACCAGCACCTGTCTGCCGGTATAGGCTCTGGCTACCCGGGTGACATACATGGTCGCCTCAGTACCGGATGTGCAGATGCGCATGTGTTCCATCTCAGGAACAGCAGACTGAACCAGCTCAGCGAACTCGATCTGATAGCGGTTGAGTGTTCCGTGGTGGATGCCGGCATTAGCGGCTTTTTTCAGCCCCTTTATCTGGGCGCTGTTTCCGTGTCCGAGGATGTTGGCATAGTGCCCCATCCACAGGTCGATTATTTTATTGCCGTCCACGTCATACATATAGATGCCGTCGCATCTTTCTGTGACAACGGGGAAGGGGAGATAGTTGCGGATGTCGTGCGAAACACCGTTGGGAAAGAACTTACAGCTTTTCTTATAGAGTTTAGATGATTTCCTGAACTTTACCAGATAGTCTGCGTTAATGCTCATCACAGTTCTCCTTTCAGCATCCTTGTCAGTTCGATAGAGTTCATGGCGGCGCTCGCCATGGCTGAGTTGCAGAAAGAAACAAAAACAGTGTTGGAAACAGCGCAGAGAGCGCCAACGTCCTGTTTTATCTTCTGCATCTGCTTCATGTTGTATCTGAAGTTAAGATCCCTGTTGTTCGCTCCTTCCCACTCCGGACTGTGTCCGTAGAGACGGATATAGCCCATGCTGTTGAAAGACTGCACAAAATAGGGGGCGAGTCCGCTGCTGGGCGGATAATCCACAGAGACGATGCCTATGTTGTTCTTTTTCAAATCTTCCAGAAAGCGCTGTTTGTACCAGCCGCGGTTAGCCAGCTCCACGAAGAAGGGTTTGTCGCTGAATGCGTCCCTCAGACGGAAGATATGCTCCAGGTTGGCTCTGGAGGGCGGGAATCCGTTATAGAAATCTGCGAAATACGCCTTGGTGCGCTCATAGATAGGAGCCAGACCGGACTTGAACTTGTCAGCGTCCTCCTGATCCGGATATTCCTTAAGAAAGCGTTTGTTAAGCCTGACAGAGATGGACAGATCATCGGAGGCGTTCTCCTCGATGTTGGCTGTTATCTCCTCTGTGGGGTCGTTATAGAATGTGAATGTCAGCTCGAGAAAGCTGAGTCCTTTCTCTCTGCTGTAGAATTTAAGCATCTGCTCGTTGGGAAAATCATTGGGATAGAAAGTTCCCAGCCAGTCGTCAAATTTGTATCCGGCGGTTCCAACATACACTGGTGTGTCGTTATAAGTAATCATCGCAGCCCCTTATCTCTCATTATTATATTTAAGCTAAAACTACGCTATGTAATTTTAGCGATACTGTCCGGTGAGGCACATCATGCGCCTTTTCATATTTATATCTGATTTTTGAAGCACATGCTTGCATTTTACACCGTAACTATACTATAACATATGCGTCAGGATTGTAATAAGCCTATTTTATACCTAACGCAAGGGATAATGACAACGGCTTAAAAAGACTACGCATTTATGTTTGAAAAATAACAAATTTGTTGTTGACTTCGCAGAAGTCTTTTGATAAGTTCTGTGATTCGTGAAGCCACCTATGCGCCCATAGCTCAACAGGATAGAGCAACGGACTTCTAATCCGTAGGTTTGAGGTTCGAGTCCTCATGGGCGCGTTTGTTTTTTTGTGGTGGATGTAGCTCAGTTGGTAGAGTACAGGATTGTGATTCCTGTTGTCGCGGGTTCGAGCCCCGTCATCCACCCTCTTACAACAACGCTTTGCGAGTGTGGCGGAATTGGTAGACGCGCTAGACTTAGGATCTAGTGTCCTAGGCGTGGGGGTTCGAGTCCCTTCACTCGCATTTCTTGACCTACTCAACATATCGCGGGTGTAGCATGCTCTCCCGTCAGTCCGGCTGATTCAATATTTTAGCAGAAAACAAAGAATCAAGACTCCCAAGGAGATATAAATGAAAGTTACAGTAACGGATAAGGAAAAATCCCAGAAAGAAATCAGCGTGGAAATACCCGCAGAAGTGTTTCAGGACGCGTTTAAAAAAGAATTCGACAAAGTTGCGAAAAATATAAAAGTTGCCGGTTTTCGTGAAGGTAAAGCCCCCAAAGACGTAGTGATGAAAGAGAGAGGACACGCTATCCGTGTTCAGACTCTGGAGCACGTTATCAACGAAGCCGTCAGAACATCCATAGAGCAGAACGACATCAGAGCCATGGGACAGCCCGAG
>DKFJ01000009.1 GCA_002452335.1 Deferribacteraceae bacterium UBA6799
TTATATTTATACACTTTAACTTCTATCTGCTCAACTAATACAACTTTAAAAATCAAATTTGAATTATAACAGAAAAATATTGTGTAGTTTTTTGTATTATTTTGCGCTAAAATACAGGACAAGAAGACTATTTTAGGGTGAATTGATGGTGAAAACGCTTGCTTTTATGATAATATACATGGTTTGCGTATCTTCATACGCGGCTGATTTTGATGAAATCATCCGCAGAGCAAAAGACGGAGATGCCACTGCTCAGTATAACGCCGCACTGATGTACTACTCCGGCGAAGAGGTTGCCAAAGATCTTCGAGAGGCATTCAGATGGTATATAAAAGCGGCTGTTCAGGGTGACGCTGTATCTCAGTTCAACCTTGGCGTTATGTATTATAATGGTGAAGGCATAACCCGTGATTATGAAAAAGCCGCTAACTGGATCATGAGATCAGCGGATAACGGCTATGTAAAAGCTCAGTATACCCTAGGGTTAATGTATCTGAATGGCGATAAGATCGCTATGAACTACAAGCAGGCTGTCAAATGGCTGACAAAAGCGGCAGAGCACGGTAATCCTGAATTCCAGCATCCGGTCGGGATGAAATATTACACTAAAAAGGGCAACGGTATTGTCGTTCATGCTTTTCATGACGAAGAATTTATCAGCGATGGTGAGGAGCTGGACAATGCGCAGGCTTTTGACAGATATATGCAGGCTGCGGTAAAGGGCAGTATGTCTGCGCAGAAAAATGTCGCTGTTATGTACTATAAGGGCATAGGCGTTTCACAGAACTACGGTGAAGCGGCAAAATGGTATAAAAAAGCTGCTGAGCAGGGAGATACAGAATCCCAGTATAACCTCGGCGTTATCTATTATAATGGTGAAGGTGTCGTTCAGAGCCAGCAGGACGCTGTCAAATGGTATACAAAAGCGGCTGAGAAAGGCTACACCAGAGCCCAGTACAATCTGGGTCAGATATATCTGAGCGGTGAGAAAAAGCTCTCCAGATATCAGGAAGCCGTCAAGTGGCTGGCAAAGGCTGCTGAAAGCAAAGAGAAAGACTACACTAACAAAACAAATGAGGCGGCGCCGGCTGCCGCCACCCACATAAACCCAGGTGACTATCAGAAAGCCTTCATGAAATACAGACATGATGCGCAGACAGGCAATGCCGAGGCTCAGAGAAAGCTCGCAACATGCTACTATAATGGATTAGGAACTGCGCAGAGCTATATCGACGCTGCCGTGTGGTTCAATAAAGCGGCTAAACAGGGAGACGCTGAGGCTCAGTATTATCTTGGTGTAATGTACCACAAAGGAGAAGGCGTGGTGCGGAACTATCAGGAAGCTGTGAAATGGTATAAGAGATCAGCGCAACAGGGAAGCGACTGCGCCCAGTATAACGTAGCCGTAATGTACTATAACGGTGAAGGCGTTGTTCAGAATTTTCAGGAAGCGTACATGTATTTTATACTGGCAAAAGCGAATGGCAACACAAACGCGGAGAGAGTCATTAACTCTGTGATAAATAAACTGGATAATCAGCAGATAAACGAAGCTCAGGACAGAGCGACTGTTTTTTATACGAATAAGACAAGAGAGAACGGATAATATTTTAATTATTGACTTACCGCATATCCCCGCTACTATTCTTAAAATTGTCTTAGGGTGAATAATGAGTGAAAGATTTGATAAAGGCGCAGCTGACTGGGACAGCAAACCCAGAAGAATAAAGCTGGCGAAAGACGTCTCTGACGCTATTCTCGAAATAGTGAAACCTCAGAAGGGTATACGCATAACAGATTTCGGCACGGGGACTGGTCTTCTGCTGCTGAGTTTTTCCGATATCGCCGGAGAGATGACAGGCACAGATTTTTCTCAGCCCATGCTGGATGTCCTGATGCATAAAGCGAAGGAAGCCGGAATCAAAAATCTGAAAACAGATGTAATCGATATAAACAAAGATGAATTCGAGCCGGAAAGTGCTGACATGATCACATCAAATATGGTGACACATCATCTGCCGGATCCGGAGCTGCTTTTCGAAAAGGCATATAAAGCGCTGTCTGCCGGCGGTTACCTCTGTGTAAGCGATCTGGTTACAGAGGACGGCACATTTCATGATAACCCTTCAGACGATATCTATCATCACGGTTTTGATATGGACTCAGTGGGACAGGCTCTGCTGGACGCCGGATTCCGGCATGTAGAAGTAAGACCTGTGACATATGTGACTAAGGAGCATGACGGCGTAAAACGCATGTATCCTGTCTTTCTGGCCGTGGCTCAGAAATAATAAGGGGCACAGAGTAAACCCCATGCCCCCCGCAGGTGAAACGCGTGTCCCGCAGCGCGTCTGCACTCTTTTTATGCCAGTTTAAAAATCAGTGTCGCTTCCATCTGATCATCAGCCTGTTTCTGAAGGTCTGAAACGGTAACCGATACCTGAGATATAGCGGCAGAGCTCTCCTCTATGCCGCTGGAAATAACCTGAGTATTGTCATTGATACTGGAGATTGCGTTGACCTGTTCTTTCACAGCGTCTGTGATGATAAGGCTTGAGTCTTTTATCTCATTGACAGCCTGTACAATTTTTTCAAAGATCTTATTGGTGGATTCCAGAGTGTTCACACCTTCCAGAACCTTGTCTTTGGCGCTAATCATCTCTGTGTTGGTCTTTGCAGTCTCTTTGATAAAAGTGGATATGATCGATTCTATCTCCTGGGTGGATTGCTGGGTTCTCTCCGCCAGCTTGCGCACCTCGTCCGCAACCACGGCAAACCCACGCCCGTGTTCGCCTGCTCTGGCCGCCTCTATAGCGGCGTTAAGCGCAAGAAGGTTGGTCTGGTCGGCTATATCATTAATCACCAGCAGAATGTTGCCTATCTCTTCAGATGATTTAGAAAGACCTGTAACTGTTTCGCTAAGACCGTCAACATTGGACTGAATGTCAGACATAACCTTACCTGCGGTATTAATATATTTCTGACCGTCAGATGTCATATCCATAGCATTCTCCGATTTTGATTTCACGGACTCAATGGACGCGAGCACCTGCGAAGATGAAGCGCTGATTTCTTCCAGAGCCGTTGCCACTGAACCCACCTGAGCAGCCTGATCAGAGAAAGTCGCCGCCAGTTCCTCTGTGGTGGAGGCCAGCTCAGTGCTGCCTGAAGCCACTGAGTTAGAGGAGTGGATAATGCCTTCTATAACCTCTTTCAGTTTGTTCTTCATGGTATTAAGGGAAGAAGCAAACTGCCCTATCTCGTCTTTCTGATGTATATCGATCATCAGGGTAAAATCACCGTTAGATAAGCTGTCGGCAAAAGTGACTGCCTTGAACATGGGAACAGTAATAGAGCGTGATATAAAAAAGCCGATAGTGATTCCGGCGAAAATAGCCAGAACTGAAACAAGTATAATCAGCAGACTCGCCATGGAAGCGGCAGAATTGATGTGCGCTGCTTCCTCGGATATAACTGTAGAGGCTGTGTCCTGCGCTATATGAGCCACGCCTACCAGTTCCTCCTCTATTGTCTTTACACGTTTCAGACCATCCACCAGTTTCAGCCAGTCTTTGTTGTACTGGTCCAGAGAAACTGTTATCTGCTCGAAATTAAGCAGGGTATCCTGGGATGCCCCGGCCGAAGGGACGGAAGCTGATTTCTGTGCCAGATGATAGAATTTCTGCTGGTTATCAAAAAGCTCCTGCTGTTCAGACATCAGATATCTGAAAGCGGAAAGACGCATATTCAGCAGATGGTTGATCAGTGTCTGAGAACCCAGGTTTTCGCCGAGGGAAAAGACAGTTTCGGCTGACTTATTAAGCTGAACCATAAGAAGTTTTTTCTCATCTATTAAGTCCGAATATTGTGTAAAGATATCCTGATAGTTTTTTACAGACTCAGAAATTTTTGCGAGATTTTCTGTGTCTTTTGCCGAGCGGAATTTTTTGCCGGCTTCCTGAGTGATCTGTATGATCTCTGTAAAATCATTGTTAACAAGATCTCTGTACTGTGTGTCGGAAGTGTAGAAATACTTCAGCCTGTTTGCTCTGGCATCATTGATGAGGTCAATGATTTTAGAGAACTGGTCTCTCTTCTTCACCAGACTGGACATGGTAGAAAGCCTGTTATAGCTGATAACACTGATAAGCAGCATTAAAGCCAGCACTATGCCAAATCCGGCGCTCAGTTTGCCCGTTAAATTCAAGTTTTTCAGCATGGTCATCTCCTGCGATAAAAAAATGATATATTTTTAGACTTAGCTCAGAAGACATCGCTCTGGAAGTCGTTGTAGTCACAGTAAAAAAACAATCTTTGGTAATATACACATTGCCCGTCTTTGTAATAGATGACGACTCGCCTATATTATATAATGCAGGCGTTTCATTTTTATACCTCGTCACGTAAGAAAATACGGTCACGTCACGCTCCAAAATACACATACTGTATGCACTCATCGAATGCAAAACGCGTGCAGCGCAGCGATATTATATTTGCAAAATTAGATAATTGAGTCTCTATAAGTAATTAGTCTCACCTGAGAATATTCATTACAGACTAAATTATCTATTATAAGCTAAGTTATAACACAAAAATTTCGTATTTACACTAAAAGTTTCCGTTTAAAAGATTTGATGTCGTAATGAAACACAGCTTTTAAGCTATTGGATAAAAAATGATGAACGAATAAAATAACATATGGCAAAGCAGAAAAAAAATAATTCAAGCCTTCTAAAACATGTAGGGTCGGCAATTAAAGAGAGAAGAAACAAGCTCTCTTTGTCGCAGGAGATGCTGGCAGAGCTGTCAGATCTTCACACAACAACTATTTCAGACATTGAAAGAGGCAGGAGCAACCTGACTCTGATAAGTCTGGAGCAAATAGCTGGCGCACTGAAATGCAGCGAGTCTTGTCTTTTGCCTGAACATAAAATCAATGATAAGGAGTTTTCCGATCTGCTTGCTGATATTCTGGCAGTGAAGGAAACACTGGATCCGATGGACAAAAAAAAATTTTTAACAGTAATGAGAGGAGTGGTAAGTGCCTTTCGGTAAAATGAAGTTTTATGCGGGTCAATTTAAGTGATTATAATTTTACAGGGGATCGCGAGATCCCCTGCATTTTTTTAAATATTATACGCCGGCTGTTTCTGTCTTTTCTGATCTGTCTCTGAGAAACCAGACCAGACCGTAAACAAAGGGCGTGTCGATGAGAGCTATGATCAGCTTGATAACCCACTGTCCGAGGATCAGCGGCACAAGGGGCATAACGCCGTAAAAAGCGATTACGATGAAAATAACAGAGTCCAGGAGCTGTGACATAGCAGTGGATGCGTTGTTGCGCAGCCACAGGTGTTTTTTTCCTGTTCTGTCCTTAATGAAGTGATAGAGCCAGACATCGTGATACTGGCTGACGAGATATGCGATGAGGGACGCTATGATAATTCTGGATGAAGCGCTCAGTATTGTTGTGAAGGCTTCCTGATTTCCCCAGAAAGGAGCGGACGGAAGGACTATAGCGAATCTGATAAGTATAAACACGGAAGCCAGAGCGATAAACCCTGCTATGACGACGTTGTTAGCTGTCTTTCTGCCCCATATTTCCCCTATGGTATCGGACACCAGAAAAGTGACGGAATATGCGAGTATTCCGGCAGGGACAAAAAGTCCGAAAACATTTATTATTTTACTGGCCAGCACAGCAGCAATCGTGAGAGAGCTGACAAACAGGGCGGACAGAATAGTTAGGCTTTTATCCTGCATTTGATAACCTCTTGTATTAGATGAAGTCAGAATATATAGTCTTATATATAAAATTACCAGAGGAAAATATGAGATACTGGCTGATGAAATCAGAACCCGAGAGCTTTTCCATCGACAGGCTGGCGGGGCTTCCGGAACAGACGACAAGCTGGGACGGAGTGCGCAACTATCAGGCAAGAAATTATATGCGTGATGATATGAAGGACGGCGACATGGTTCTGTTCTATCACTCTAACTGTGATGAACCGGGGGTCGTCGGTCTGGCAAAGGTTAAAGGTGTGCCATATCCCGATTTTACGGCGTTTGATTCATCCAGTAAGTATTATGACCCTAAATCTGATCCGGACAATCCCAGATGGATCATGGTGGATGTTCAGCTTGTGCGGAAATTCAGCAGCACTGTGACTCTTAAGAGAATAAAGTCGGACGACCGCCTGAAAGACATGATGCTGACACAGAAAGGTTCCAGGCTGTCTGTTCAGCCTGTCTCTGAGAAAGAGTATGAAATCGTATTATCGATGGAGGAATAATGTATATGCGCAGAACAGATAAAGAAATAAAAGATCATATAGAACTGTATGAGATATTATCAAAAGGTCAGATAATTCGTCTGGCGATGGCGATGAACAACGAACCCTATGTTGTTCCGATGAACTACGGGTTCAAGGACGGTGAGCTCTATCTGCACTCGGCTCTGGAAGGCAAAAAGATTGAGATGCTCAGAAAGAATCCGGTGGTCTGTTTTGAGGTGTCTGTGGATACGGAGCTTAAGACGTCTCCCAGCTCATGCGGATGGACATTCTGCTTCCGTTCTGTCATAGGCAGAGGCAAGGCGCATATTCTGACAGACGAAAAAAGCAAAATAGAGGGTCTGGATATAATAATGAGGCATTTTGGCAGTATGGAAAACAGTTATAAGCCGGAAGCCGTAGCCAAGACCTGTGTGATAAAAATAGTGATAGATGAGCTGACTGGAAAAATGTCGCCCGTCGGCAGGGAATGAGGATGGCGAAAGAGAAATATCCGGTAACGCAGGCGGTGAGAGTTCTGCGAGACAACAAATGCGGTTTTGATCCGCATCTATACGAATACGAGGAAAAGGGCGGCACGAAGCATTCCAGCAGAGAGCTGGGGGCAGACGAACATGAGGTTATCAAAACCATAATAGTGGAAGACGAATCAAAAATACCCTATGTGGTGCTGATGCACGGTGATAAAGAGATATCGCTGAAGCAGCTTGCCAGGGATATCAATGTGAAACTGCTGAAGCCCTGCGATCCGGAAACGGCAAACAGGCATACAGGATATCTGGTGGGCGGGACATCTCCATTCGGCACAAAACGAAAAATGCGTGTATTTATGGAGACAACCATAGCAGCTCTGGAAAAGATATATATCAACGGCGGGAAACGAGGCTTTCTGGTGAAGATGGCGCCAGCGGATGTTATCCGGGTTCTTAAGCCAGAGCTGGTGAACGTGGCTACCGATTGAAATGTATGATGAGATTGCCACGCTTCGCTCACAATGACGGAGAAACTACAGGATGTGGTTCGTGAAGCGAAGATTTATTCTGAGCCTAAAGGTATAAATGAATAAAGGCGGACATGGCACCGTCCGCCTTTAAAAAAAGAGGTATGATACGAGCTGACGAATGCGGGGTTCGCAGGACCGCATCCGTCTTTTTACTCTTATAGGTATTTGGATAATTCCTGCAGTTCTTTTCTAATATTGTCTGAGGAACTGTCGCCGGACAGCGCATGCTCTATCTGTTCTCTGATATACAGATTTTTCGCTTTGGACAATGCGCCCGTCACGGCCTGCATCTGCTGGGCGACGTCTTTTCCGTCGCATCCCTCGCTGATCATCTCGATAACTTTGCCCAGGTGTCCGTTTGCCCTTTGCAGTCTTTTGATTATGTCCGCGTTATCTTCCAGCATGATGTCTCCATGTGTGATTATCCTATCCTATAGGACAGGATAAGTCAAGATAAAAATGATAAAATATTTCTGAAAGGAAGGATAAATCTTGACGCTAAATATTCAAAAGTGCATATTTTATAAAAAATGTTTCGGAGTTAATGATGAAAAAACTTATGATAGTCCTTGCGTCCCTGTTTCTGCTCTTCGGATGTATGGGGTCAGAAAAGAAAGAGGCGGCGCCCGCGGCTGCCGGATCTGAGTCTGCCATACAGGTAAAGACAAAGGGATTTGTGGAAGAACTGAAAAAAGAACATGCCGGCAAGGTGCTTCTGGTTAACTTCTTCGCGTCATGGTGTCCTCCCTGCCGCGGCGAGACTCCCGATTTTGTAGCGGCTTATGAAAAATATAAGGACAGCAACTTTGTAATAGTAGGCATATCAGTGGATAAAGCGCTCAAAGATGTTGAGGGGTATCAGAAAGAGTTCAATGTGACATATCCTCTCTATCACTCTGACAACGATCTGGCGATGGAGATGAACATCAGCACAATACCCACTACTTTTATATATAAACCGGACGGCAAGCTCTTCGATATGGTGGTCGGACCGCTCACAGCGAAAGAGCTGGATATAATCGCCACCAGCTTTAAATAAGCTATTGCGATAATATTTTGTCAGATTATTTTAATAAAAGTCAAACAAGGATAACAGATGTGCGGCATGGAGGCATCCAGCAGATGATAGAGACAGCAGTAAAATGTGTTATTAAAGAGCCTGTGACGTCCAGATATGTCATGCTGCTAGAAACCCTGTGCGGACATTATCTGATTCCTGTTAAGATAGGCGAGTTCGAGGCAGAATCGATTTATTGTGTTCTCAACCGTATCAAATCTCCCAGACCTATGACCTATGATTTCATCTCCAACATTCTTTTCACTATTGACGAGGTAAACATCGACAGGGTAGTCATAGACGGCTACCGTGACGGCGTGTATTCCGCCAGCATGTATGTTATATGCGACAAAGAGGAGAAGAGAGTGGACTGCCGTCCCTCAGACGGCGTTGCGCTGGCTCTTAAGATGGGAGTTCCGGTCTATGTGGAGGATGATATACTCTGCCCCAACTGCTGTGTGGACAGAACCTTTATAAACGAGGACGACAACAAGATACTCGCCAACCTGATAGACGAGCACGATTCGCTCTACTGGCACTATTAGGTTTTTCTCGAAAATAACTTCCTGTTATTTTCGAGCAGCGCAAAAGCAGGCAAAGCCTCGCCTTTGCTCACGCTACAAGAATTTTAAGCAATAATAGGTTTTCTCAAAAATAACCTTAATAACAGATATAAAAAAAGCCCGCTTATGCGGGCTTTTTTGATTATGTAAGTTTCTGTTACTTATCTTTTTTGATCAGGTAAACCAGAGCACTGGCTATACCTATGGAAGAATATGTACCCACCAGAATACCTATCAGCAGAGTGAAGGCAAACCCGTTGATAACCTCTCCTCCGAAGAAGTAGAGTGCCACAACTGTGAGCAGTGTCAGGAAAGATGTGAGTATGGTACGGCTCAGTGTTTCGTTCAGACTGACGTTCATTACATCTTTCAGGCTCATGGCTTTCGCCTTGTCCTCACGCATATTCTCTCTGATACGGTCAAAGACAACGATGGTATCGTTCAGCGAATAACCAACCAGAGTCAGCACCGCCGCCACCACAGAGATGGATATCTCTTTTCCCAGAAGACTGAAAAAGCCCAGTGTGATGATAACATCATGAAACAGAGCCAGAACAGCGCCCAGAGAATATATCAGCTGGAAGCGGAAGGCCACATAGATAAGGATGCCTATGAGAGAATAGAGGATAGCGTATACAGCCATCTTCTTCAGCTCTGATCCGACCTGAGGTCCGACCTGCTCCACCCTTTCCACGATGAATTTGTTATCCTTAAGGTTCTCCTCAAGGCTGGTTTGTATTGAGTCAGAGACTGATTTCAGCTCTTTGTCGTTCTTAACCACACGGATAAGGATCTCTTCGGGTGATCCGAAGTTCTGTATGATGGTCTCGCCTATCTTCAGCTCGTCCATCGCCTTTCTGATGGTGTTCAGATTGGGTGCTTCCTCAAACTTGACCTGAACGATTGTACCGCCCGCAAAGTCTATGCCGAAGTTGAATCCTTTTGTAAAGATCATACCGAGGCTTAAGAGCACCAATACGCCAGAGATCAGGAAAAAGAGTTTCGCTTTTCCCATGAAGTCAAATTGTGTTCCCTGTTTTATCAGTTCAAACATTTCATATACCTCGGTTTAGATACTAAGGGATTTTACTTCTTTCTTGCCAAGGAAGGTCCAGAAGATCACCTTGGTAACAAAGATGGCTGTGAAAAGTGATGCCAGAATACCAATGGACAGAGTAACGGCAAAACCTTTTATCGGACCGGTACCGAACTGAAACAGAACGATAGCGGCGATGATGGTTGTGATGTTGGCGTCCATGATGGTGGAAAAAGCCTTTTCAAATCCGTATTCCAGAGCGTTCAGCGGGGTTCTGCCGAGTCTTATCTCCTCACGGACACGCTCGAAGATGAGAACGTTGGCGTCCACCGCCATACCCACGGTCAGGATGATACCTGCTATACCGGGGAGAGTCAGTGTCGCTCCGAACTGAGCCATAACACCCAGAATGATTACAAAGTTGGTGAACAGGGCGATGTTCGCTACCCATCCGCACATTCTGTAGTAGATACCCATGAAGACGACGATGAGAACAAATCCGATCACAGACGCCTTAACGCCGCTGTTGATGGAGTCGTTACCCAGTGAGGGTCCTACCGTTCTGTTCTCCTCTATGGAGACAGGGGCGGGCAGAGAGCCTGCTCTCAGCACGATTGCGAGATCCTTCGCTTCCTGAAGGCTGTCCATGCCGTCGATATAGGCAGAACCGCCGGGGATGCGTGTTTTTATCATGGGAGCTGAATATACGTTGTCGTCCAGAACAATTGCCATTCTCTTGCCTATGTTCTCGCCTGTCAGCTCTTCGAAGAGCTTGCTTCCGGCGGCGTCCAGTTTGAACTGAACTATGGGCAGGTTATATGTGCTGGAGAAGTTCACCTCGGCATCTGTGATGTATTCCCCTGTCAGAGCGGCTTCCGCTTTGAGAACATAGGGGATCTTGCTTATCACTTTGCCTGTGGCCTTGTCTGTTTTTTTCTGGTAGAGGACTACATCGTCAAATGGGATATTTCCGGAGGAAACGTCATTTGCGCTTACATTGTCGTCAACCATATAGAATTTAAGCTGAGCTGTTTTTCCGATAAGGTTGATGGCTCTGTCGGGGTCTGTGATGCCGGGGAGCTGAACCACAACCTGTGATTCGCCCTGACGCTGTATCACCGGCTCGGACACGCCGAACTGGTCGATACGGTTTCTGACAACCTCCAGAGACTGCTCCACAGCCGATTCCTTAATCTGTTTAACGGATTTCGGATCGAACATGTAGGAGAGCGTGTTCTCCTCGGATATGCTGATGTCCTGAAGAGCGGGATAGTTCTTGCTGACTATGTCCTTCACTTTGTCCATATCCGCGGCGGAGTTGAGCCCGATGTTTATCTTATCTTTACCTGATTTCTGAACATATGAAAAATTTATTTTGTCTGTTGCCAGTTCCTTGCGGAGCTGTCCCGCGGTGCTGTCCACTCTGGATTCCACGGCTTTTTCCGTGTCTACGCCCAGAACAACGTGCATTCCTCCCTGCAGGTCCAGACCGAGCTTGATCTTCTTGTCCAGCGGGAGCATGGAGAAAACAGACCAGCCCAGAACAATTAAAATTATTGCCCAGCGGACTTTGAGGTTCATTGTTATTTTGTCTCCTGTGTGACTTTGGATGCGATGCCGTTTTTGGTCATTTTCACGGTAACGCCGTCGGCTATTTCAACCATGAAGGTGTTGTTATCGAGAACTTTTGTCACTTTGCAGTAGATACCGCCTCCGGTGATTATCTCGTCTCCGGCTTTGATAGCGTTCAGCATGGCGACATGCTCTTTCTGCTTTTTCTGCTGAGGTCTGATAAGAAGGAAATAGAATATACCGAAGATTACCACCATCATTAAAAGCGGTGCGAAGGGGCTTCCCTGTGCGGGAGCGGCTGCGTCTGCTGCGTATGCGATATTATTGAACATTTATTGTCCTCCTTGGCTCATTTTTTCGAGCGTTTCTTTCATAAATTTATTATAAACCCCTAACTTTATAGCATTTCTGGCACGTTTTACAAGGGAAAGATAGAAATGTAAGTTGTGAATGCTGTTCAGTCTCATGCCCAGAAGCTCTCCTGATTTGTATAAATGTCTGAGGTAGCCTCTGGAAAAATTACGGCATGTATAGCAGTCACATTCCCTGTCCACAGGTTCGTCCGAGAGCTGGTATTCCTTATTCTTTATATGGACTTTGCCGGAGGAGGTGAAGAGCAGGGCATTTCTGGCGTTTCTGGTGGGCATCACGCAGTCGAACATGTCCACTCCGTAGCTGATGCAGTTCAGCAGATCCTGAGGGGTGCCGACACCCATCAGATATCTGGGTTTGTCCACTGGCATATACTCTGTGGTGTGGCTTGTCACCTCATACATCAGAGGTATCTCCTCGCCCACGCTTAATCCGCCTATGGCGAATCCGTCAAAATCTATGGATGTTATCTGTTTTGCGCTTATCTCACGGAGGTCTTTATGAACGCCCCCCTGAATGATTCCGAACAGCGCCTGTCTGTCGTTGGTCTTGGCCTCTCGGCTTCTGACAGCCCAGCGGTATGTTCTCTCCATGGCGTCAGCCACATATTTTTTTTCGGAAGGATAGCTCACGCATTCGTCGAACGCCATCATGATATCGGCGCCGATATTCTGCTGTATGGCTATGGAGCTTTCCGGATTCAGAAACAGTTTGCTTCCGTCCAGATGGCTGCGGAAGTGAACACCGTCATCGGTTATCTTGTTCATCTCTGCCAGGCTGAAGACCTGAAATCCGCCGCTGTCGGTGAGTGTGGGTCTGTGCCATCCGTTGAACTTAGCCAGTCCTCCGAATTTTGCCACCACTTCGTCGCCGGGGCGCAGATGCAGGTGATATGTATTGCCCAGAATGATCTGAGCGCCCATGTCGTTCAGCTCCAGCGGACTGATGGTCTTAACACTGCCCACAGTGCCAACCGGCATGAATATGGGGGTCTCGATAATCCCGTGGGGCGTTGTTATGGTGCCTGTTCTGGCTCGTCCGTCTGTTTCTTCTAACTCAAATTTAAACATTCATTACCTTATATACATAGCGTCGCCGTAGCTGAAGAAGCGGTATCCGCTCTCCACGGCGTGTTTGTAAGCGTTCATTGTGCTGTCGTATCCGGCGAACATGGTCACCAGCACCAGCAGTGTGGATTTCGGCAGGTGAAAATTGGTTATCATCCTGTCCACCGTGCGGAACTTGTATCCCGGCTTGATAAAAAGATCTGTCTCGCCGTATCCTCCGGCGACCCAGCCTTCGGATGAGGCTGCCTCCAGAGCTCTCACCGCTGTGGTTCCCACCGCCAGCAGTTTTTTACCCTCCGCCTTCAGAGTGTTGATCTCGGCGGCGGTATCTTCGGAAATATAATATTTTTCCGTGTGCATCTCGTGGTCTTCCAGATAGTCCGCCTTAACAGGGCGGAATGTGCCGATGCCGATATTCAGTGTCAGTTCTAAAACCTTAACACCTTTTGCCCTGATTTTCCCCAGAATCTCTTCCGTGAAATGCAGTCCGGCTGTGGGCGCCGCCACGGAAGCCTCTTCGGCGGAATAGACCGTCTGATATCTGGACACGTCGTCATCTGTGTCGTCCCGTCTGATATAGGGAGGCAGAGGGATGTGTCCGTATCTGTTCATCATCTCCGTGACAGTGATGTCAACGAAGCGGATTGTTCTTGTACTGTCGTCATTTAGTGATTCTATGACAGCGTGCCCCAGTGGAAAGTTCAGCACTATCCCCTGTTTTACGTTGCCTTTGGTGAGCGCCAGGCATGTGTATTCGTCCAGTTTTTCCAGAATCAGAAGCTCTACAACGCCTCCGGTGGTTTTTTTCCCGTATAGCCGGGCTTTCATCACACGGGTGGTGTTCACCACCATGAAGCAGTCGTCATCTATCATTGCGGTGATATCCGCGAACGTATGGTCGCTCAGCCCGCCGCTTTTTCTGTCCATGACAAGCAGACGGGATTTGCCCCTCTCTTTCGCCGGATACTGGGCGATCAGCTCTTCGGGCAGATAAAAGTCATAATCTGCCACGGGGGTTTTCACCTCAGATATTTTCCGCAAGATACCGCTTAACCTTTTCTGTGTCGTTATCCATCAGAATACATTTCTTCGGCAGGTCTTCCAGCGCCCTGATGCCTTCCGGTTTCGGGGGTGTTACAAATGCCGCTTTCTCCGCAACTTCAGGGAATTTTGCCGGATGCGCGGTGGACAGGCAGATATAGTCGGCATCGTGAAATTCCAGAGCCGCCGACACGCCGCAAGCTGTGTGCGGGTCGAGAATATATCTGAATGTATTGTAGAAATACTGTATACATGTCTCTGTGAGCATATTGGACGCAGAGAATGTCCCGAATATTTTCTGAGTTTCTTTTATCTCTTTGTCGGTGAAGGTGATTTTTCCGGTTTTTTTCAGCTCCTGCATTTTGGCTGTGACTTTTTCTGTGTCCTGACCATAGAGGAAGTAGAGGTAGCGCTCAAAGTTGGACGCTATCTGAATATCCATGCTGGGGCTGTGTGTTATTACCACGTCTTTTATGCTGTAGTCGCCGTCTTTTATGAAGCGGGAGAGAATGTTGTTCTCATTGGTTGCCAGAATGAGCTTATCTATCTTAAGCCCCATGCGCATGGCGAAATAGCCTGCGAATATGTTGCCGAAGTTGCCTGTGGGCACGACAAATCTGATCTTCTCCGCTCCGTCCTTTTTCGCTCTGAAATAGCCGTAGAAATAGTAAACCACCTGAGCCAGAACCCTGGCCCAGTTGATTGAGTTAACCGCTCCCAGCTTGTTTTTGCGTTTAAAGTCAACGTCGGCGAATATCTCTTTCACTATATCCTGACAGTCGTCAAAAGTGCCGTTGACGGCGATGTTAAAGACGTTCTCGTCTGTGACGGATGTCATCTGCATCTTCTGAACGGGGCTGACCCTGCCCTCAGGGTGGAGGATGAATATGCGGATGTTGTCCTTGCCCCTGACGCCGTAGATGGCGGCGGAGCCTGTGTCGCCGCTTGTTGCGCCGATTATGTTCAGTTTTTCGCCCCTCTCTTTGAGAATATACTCAAAAAGATTGCCCAGAAGCTGAAGGGCAACGTCCTTGAAGGCAAAAGTAGGTCCGTGGAAGAGTTCCTGAATGTATATCTCGCCCATCTTCACCACGGGCGCCACCTGAGGATTGGCAAAAGTGCTGTAGCTTTTGTTTATCAGCTCTTTCAGGTCGTTTTCAGGGATGTCGTCAGCGAAGTGCCTGATGACGGCGAACGCCAGCTCGGGATATGTCATATCCTCCATAGCATTCAGTTCATCTTTTGTCAGAGAGGGGATGGATTCGGGCAGGAGAAGCCCCCCGTCCTCGGCGAGTCCCATCATGACGGCATCTTTGAAAGTGACCGGTTTTGTTTTTCCTCTGGTGCTGATGTATTTCATTATAAAACCTCTACAGGGCAAAACAGGGGGCAGAAGCCCCCCGTATGATATTTAAGATATTAATGAGACCGTGTGTAAAAGCTGTCTCAGATTAAACAAGCTCAAGCTGAGAGAAGAAGTAAGCGATCTCCTGAGCGGCTGTTTCGGGAGCGTCTGAGCCGTGAACGGCGTTGTTGTCGATGCTCTCTCCGAAAAGTTTTCTCAGAGTGCCTTCAGCTGCGTCTTTGGGGTTTGTAGCGCCCATAAGCGCTCTCCAGCCTTTAATGGCGTTATCTTTTTCGAGAACCATAACGATGCAGGGAGCGCTGCACATAAAGCTGGTAAGGTCCTGAAAGAAAGGACGGGCTGAGTGAACAGCGTAAAAACCTTCGGCTTCTGCTTTTGTCATGTGCATTTTTTTCAGACCGACTATTTTGAATCCTTCTTTTTCTATACGGTCGATGATAGCGCCAGCATTGCCTTTCGCTGTAGCGTCGGGTTTGATGATTCCGAATGTTCTTTCCATGTGAATGCCTCATTTTATAATTATAGTTATTTTGTGCATGTAAGCTCTATCATAATATAATGAGATATGCAATTTTTTTCGATGCATTAACAAAAATCAGTATATATACCCGGTATCTGCCTGAAAAAAACAGGAAAAGGTCAAATGAAACCTATCTTTATTCGTTTTTTTGTTGTAAGCTCCGAATCGATTGTAATATTTGTTACAATTAATTCATACATGAAGGAGTTTCTGATGGGTGAGTTTCCGTCAAAAATTGACAAGATCTATAAACAGGTTGTTGCCAGGAACCCCGGCGAGGCTGAGTTTCATCAGGCCGTCAGAGAGGTTCTGGAATGTCTGGAACCGGTGATAGAAAAATATCCCAAATACGCTGATCACAAGATAATAGAGAGAATATGCGAGCCTGAGCGCCAGATCATCTTTCGTGTCCCCTGGACAGACGACAAGGGAAAGATACACATCAACAGGGGCTTCCGTGTGGAGTTCAACTCAGCTCTGGGACCCTATAAGGGCGGACTCAGATTTCACGAATCAGTGTATCTGGGCATAATAAAATTTCTCGGGTTCGAGCAGATATTTAAAAACGCTCTGACAGGCATGCCCATCGGCGGCGGCAAGGGCGGTTCTGATTTTAACCCGAAAGGCAGAAGCGACAACGAGATAATGAGATTTTGCCAGAGTTTCATGACTGAGCTTTACAGACATCTGGGCGAATACACCGATGTTCCCGCCGGAGACATAGGGGTCGGCGGGCGTGAGATCGGCTATATGTTCGGTCAGTACAAGAGGATAACAAACCGCTATGAGGCGGGCGTGCTCACAGGAAAGGGGCTGACATGGGGCGGTTCGCTGGTGCGCACAGAGGCGACAGGATACGGCGCCGTATATTTTGTGGATGAGATGCTCAAAACCAGAAATGAGAGCTTCGAAGGCAAAAAATGCGTGGTGTCCGGCTCCGGAAACGTAGCAATATACACAGTGGAAAAGATAGAGCAGCTCGGCGGAAAGGTAATAGCCATGTCCGACTCAGACGGCTATATCTATCACGAAAACGGAATAGACCTGAAGCTGGTTAAACAGCTGAAAGAGGTGGAGAGAAGACGCATATCAGAATATCTGCTGTATCACAGCGACGCCGTGTATAAGCAGGGCGGCAGGATATGGGAAGTTCCCTGTCAGGTTGCCATGCCCTCCGCAACTCAGAACGAGCTGAACGAGGACGACGCGGTGATGCTGGTGAAAAACGGATGTCTGGCTGTGGGCGAGGGCGCTAACATGCCCACCACACCCGAAGGCGCCAGAGTCTTCATGAGCGCCGGAACTCTGTTCGGTCCGGGCAAAGCCGCCAACGCCGGCGGTGTTGCCACTTCTGCCCTTGAAATGCAGCAGAACGCCAGCCGTGACTCATGGTCTTTCGAATATACCGAAAAGAGGCTGAAAGAGATAATGGTGGGTATACATAAATCCTGCTATGAGCAGTCAGAGGAATTCGGTCAGCCAGGCAACTACATTCTGGGCGCTAACATAGCCAGCTTCAGAAAAGTGGCTGACGCTATGATCTCTCTGGGACTTGTATAAAAAAAATAAAGCGGGGCGCAAAACCCCGCTTTTTTTATGATTTATTTCAGGTAGGATGAGACCGTCTCTTCCAGCCTGTGTCTTTTGACATCCAGCAGTTTGAAGGCGGTGCTGTCGGAACAGGTGTTGCCCTCCGTCAGCATGGTGAACTGATCCTTTGTCATGGGAAACCAGTCGGATCTTCCGAACAGCGCTAAACCCGCCTTGATGAATATTTCCGGAACGGGTATCAGCAGATGCTTTCTTTTCAGCGAACGGCTGATCATTCTCAGAAGCTCCTTATAGGTTATCAGATCCTCGCCGCATAGATGGTAGGTTTTGTCATAGGTCTCTTCATTATCTAACGCTTTCACGAAGCAGTCAGCCACATCCCGCACATACACGGGCATCATCGGGTATGATCCGTCTCCGAAATATGTGAAGGCGGGAGCTGAGCGCATATATCCTGCCAGCATGTTTATGAATGTGTCTCCCGGTCCGTAGATGAGCGACGGGCGGAATATGGTGTAGTCTATGTTGTGATATTTTACAGCCTGTTCGGCGTTGTATTTGGTTATGTGATACATGCTCACGGCGTTCTCTCTGGTGCCGTTGGCGGACATGTGAACATAGCGCCTCATCCCTTTTTCAGCCATGGCGGAGGTGATGTTCTCAGTCGCTTCCGTGTGCATGCGGGCGAACGTTACGCCCTTTTTCGGATATTCCCTGATGATGCCCACCAGATGTATGACCGCGTCTATATCTTTGAGAGCTTTTGACAGAGAGTCTTTGTCCAGAACGTCTCCGTTGACTATCTCCGCCGGATATTCCAGCTTTTTTTCGCTGCCCTTGCGGACGAGCGCTACCGGAGCGTAGCCGTGCCGGTTCAGAGAATCTATCACAGCATTGCCCACAAAGCCTGTTGCGCCTGTTACCAATATCTTTCTCAAAAATAACCTCCGGTACTCAGTCTAATTATATCACATGCTCCCTTTTAAAGCTGAAGAAGCCGGTTCTGCTTATTATAATATGGTCTGCCATGACAATATCAAGTGCTCCAAGCGCTTTGATCAGCTTATCCGTAAGGTTTATATCATCCTCGGAAGGGTTCAGGCTGCCTGTGGGGTGGTTATGGGCTACTATGACGAAGCTGGCTTTCTTCTTTATCGCTTCTTCTGCTATCTCTCTGGGATATACCGCCATCCTGTCCACTGTTCCGGTGAAAAAGTTTTTGTATCCCAGCAGTTTTTTGTTGATATCCATGAAGAGCGCCATGAACTGTTCCTTCTGCTCGTATCCTATGCGGAAGCGCAGGAACGAGGCCGCCTTCTCCGGCTTGTCCAGTATCACAGCCTCTCGGTCTATATCCTCATAGGCGGATCTGCCCATCAGCTCTCTGATAAGGCTGAAAAAAACTCTCGCCTCTTCGCCCAGACCCTCCACGTCCGCCATGGAATATCCGGGAGCGCCGCTGATGCCTCCGGCACGCTCGATGAGGGCTTTTGCCTGCGGCTTCACATCTCTGCCCCTGACCACATAGCCGAGCAGCAGCTCGATGACCTCGTAATCATAGAGCGATTCCGGCTCTTTCAGAAATCTTTCTTTCAGTCTCTGGCGGTGTCCGTGGAAGTGTTCTTTCATAGTGTTATTTATATCAGCAGGTGTCAAAAGTGTAAATATGCTAAAACGCCGCTTGCAATTTACCAGTAATTTAATATTATCACAGGAGACCACCTAGGGAGGAAGCATTATGTTCGGACTGGGATTCAGCGAGATTTTATTGATACTTGCTCTTGCTCTGATATTTGTCGGTCCAAAGAAACTGCCTGAGATAGCGAAGGGACTGGGCAAAGGATACGGTGAATTCCGTAAGTATATGAATGAGTTCAAAGAGGCCGTGAACGTGACCGTGGATGACGAGGTCAAACCGCAGAAAACATCCGCCTCAAAAGTATATGAAGAACACTATAAGGACAGAATGACCGAGGGACCTGTGATGAATAAAGACATTCAGGCTGAGGAAGTTCGGGTCGAGGAAGTGAAGGTGGAAGAACCCGCTGAGGAGAAAAAACAGGATGCTTAACGGGAAAGAGAAGGGGGTCGAGGCAAAACTGCCCCTGATGGAACATCTGGTGGAGCTGAGAAAAAGGCTCATCAGGGTTTTCATAGTCGTTATCGTGGTCTTCTGCTTTGTCTATTCCAAAAGCGCTCTTTTCATGGATTTTGTCACCGCTCCGCTGGTAAAGCTCCTGCCGGAGAATTCTTCTCTCGCCATGATAAAGATCACGGAGGGCTTTTTCACCGAGCTTAAACTGTCTCTGGTGGTTGCTGTTTTTTTCAGTATGCCCGCTGTCTTCTATCAGCTGTGGAAATTCATAGCTCCGGGGCTTTACGCTCAGGAGAAAAAATATATGACGTCATTCGTGCTGTTCGCCTCTCTGCTCTTTGTTGGGGGCGGGGCTTTCGCTTATTACGTCGTTTTTCCGTTCGGCTTTCAGTTCTTCTTGAGCTATGCCCACGGAGATGTGACCGCCACCCTGTCTCTGGCGGAGTATTTATCATTCTTTACCAATATGCTGCTGGCTTTCGGAATAGTTTTCGAGATGCCTGTCTTCACGTTTTTTCTGGCGAAGATGGGTATTCTGACATCACGCATGATGAACAAGTACAGGAGATTTTCTTATCTCGGTATTTTCGTTGTGGCTGCGATACTTACGCCGCCTGACATATTTTCGCAGGTTGCGATGGCGTGTCCGATGATTATCTTATATGAAATAAGCGTCATAGTTGCCAAAGTATTCGGACGCAAAAGGGAAGTGAAGGAAGAAGATGTCTACAGCTGATGAAAAGAATATAACCGATCAGTTCGGGCGGCATATCAAATATCTGCGGGTGTCTGTCACAGACAGATGCAATTTCAGATGCAAATACTGCGTGCCCGCTGTGGAAAATTACAATCATGTTCCCCATCCTCAGATCATGACATATGAAGAGATGCTCACCGTGGTGGAGGTTTTTGCCGAGCTGGGCGTGCACAAGGTGCGTGTGACAGGCGGAGAGCCTCTGGTGAGAAGAGGCATAGAAAACTTTCTGGGAGAGATATCCAAGGTGAAGGGCATAGACGAAGTGACACTCACCACCAACGGCGCTCTGCTGGGAAAATATGCCGACAGCATCCAAAAGGCGGGGATCAAAAGGATAAACGTCAGTCTGGACTCACTGCGTCCCGACAGATATAAAGAGATAACCGGAGGGTTCAACCTCCAGAATCTGATAGAGGGCATCAGATATGCCCAGAGTATAGGTATCGGGCCTATCAAAACCAATACCGTTGTTATCAAAGGCTTCAACGATGACGAGATAGGCGATTTCTGCGATTTTGCCGCCGCCAACAACATAACCTCCAGATTCATAGAGTTCATGCCGGTGGGCAACTATCTGGAATGGAAGGATAAAGGCGTGCTCAGCGGCAAAGAGATGCTGGACGTCATCAGCTCGAAATATACGGCGAAAGAGCTGAAAAAAGAGAAATACGCAGGTCCCGCCAAGAACTATCTGTTATCCAACGGGGCAAAGGTGGGCATCATAACCCCCATCAGCAACCATTTCTGTTCCGAGTGCGACAAACTGCGCATCACAGCGGACGGCAAGCTCCGCCCGTGTCTGCTTTCAGATACCGAAATAGATATTCTGCCCATAGTAAGGGACGGGTACAAACAGGCCATCAAGGCGGAGATAATCCGTGGGCTGTTCATGAAAGAAAAAGAGCACAACGTGCTTTTGGAGAAAAAAAATAATGAGTTTTCAAGAACCATGTCAAAAATCGGCGGATAATGTAACACTGTCCTGCGGGAGATCGTCCGTCACCCTTCCTTTCACCTTAAAAGCTGATTACATAACATCAAAAAATAAAATAAACGCCATTCCCCAGAGCGAGGTGATCGAGCGCCTGACAGGCGACGCCGTCATGAGCTATCCCCTGCGCGAGACCATAGAGGATGGCGAAAATATTCTGATAGTCCTGCCGGACGCCACCAGAAGATCCGGAGCGGAGCAGGTTCTGCCCGCCATTCTGTCCATAGCGGAAGAGCTGAAAAAGACTGTGAGATTCATCATAGCCGTGGGAACCCACAGACAGCCTGACGAAGCCGAGCTGAAAGAGATAATGACTCCGGAAATATACGAAAAATATAAGCAGACCGTGCTGAAGCACGACTGCGAAGACTATGATTCAATGGATTTCTACGGCATTACCAAGCGCAAGACCACTGTGCTTTTCAACAAGGCGTACAGAGAGCACGACACCATAATCACCATAGGATCAGTCAGCTACCACTATTTCGCCGGATACGGCGGCGGGCGCAAACTGATCTTTCCGGGGCTGGCATCGGAAAAATCCATATCCGCCAACCACAGGCTGGCTATAGACGCCATGACGTCCCAGAGACACGACAAAGCCGTCACGGGCAATCTCAGAAACAATCCGGTTCACGATGACATGGTGGAGACCATCATGATAGCCAGATCAGGGCATACTTTTTTCGCTGTGAACACTATTCTGGACGAAAACGGAAAGATAGCGGAGATAATATGCGGAGACCTCTTCATGTCGCACATACAGGCGGCGCAGAAGCTGGACGAATATTGTTCCGTGGAGTGTGAAAAGCAGTATGATCTGGTGCTGGTGTCAGCGGGAGGCAGCCCTAAGGATATCAATCTGGTGCAGGCTCAGAAATATCTGGACAGGATCATTCCTCTGGTGAAAAAGGGCGGAAAGATTGTCTTTTTCGCTGAGTGCCCTGACGGATACGGCAATAAATATTTTGAAGGTTTTTTTGATCATCCGGATTCCGGCTCCATGCTGAAGGATCTGATGGTGGACTACAGGATAAACCGCCAGACAGCGTATAATCTGAAAACCAGGCTGGAGGCGTTCGATGTATACGCCTATACCTCTCTGGACGGTGAGGACTGCGGGAGAATAGGGTTTAAAAAACTGACAGACTTAAACGATATAAAAGAACTCGCCGAAAAGGCGGAGAGTGTGGCTGTGGTGAGCCATCCCGCGGATATTTTTATAAAGAAATGATTGTCAGTGAAAGGGTGCCGTTTGCGGATTGTTTATTAGATACAGGATATCGGATGCGGGTTGTTTATTTATTCTGCTGTTTGAAGAAGTCGACGAGAGACACCAGGTTTTCCTTTTTGGTGGCCTGAATGTTCTCTTCTTTGATAGCTTCGTAGACCTCTTTGCGGTGAACGCTGACGTCTTTGGGCGCATCTATACCGATCTTAACGTTTCTTCCGTTAACCTCGACAATGGTGACCTCGATGCTGTCTCCGATTATTATGCTTTCGTTTATCTTCCTTGATAATACAAGCATTTTGCTCCCTATGACCCTATTTGTTGAACAGAGGGGTCTTAATCTGCCATTTATCTTCCTCTAAAATAACTTGTTTTGCAAGTTTTTTCTCCACGTTCACTATGAGAGGCGCTCTCAGGTTCATTGTGGCATTTTTTGGCTGGTCCGGCACTACAACTATGGCGAACAGTTTCATCTTCGTCTCTTCTTCCGCTCCGAGGATCTTAGCCTCTCTCTTGTTCAGTTTCGGTGTGTATTCGGGGATAAAGAGCTCCGGCTCCACCAGAATGAAGCAGATGTCCTTGTCCTGAACGGACTGAAACCAGAGAAACGGGTAAGATTTCTCATTAGAGATCAGAATAAAATCGCTGAGGTCAGGAAAGCCTAGGATAGGCGCGGAAAGTGTTATGATATCCGCGTCGGCGTACTCTATTTTGCCAAGTTTACCGGACACTATAGTTTTAGTTTCCATTGTATCCTCGCAGGTGTTTACTGAATTTGCACCCATATACTGCTCCTGTAGCGTGTGTCGTGAGCTGAGCCGTCATCTTATAAATAGTCCAGAAGGCTGACAGACATGGTGTAGGCTGTTACCTGAAGAGCAGCCTCATACGCTGTTTTCGCGAGAGACAGATCTGTTGACGCCTGTATCTTGTCTATGGTGGTCGAGCCTGTGTATTTTGCCTTCAGTTCTTCTGTTGTGGTCACGACATTCTCGTTAAAAGTTATTGCGGAATCTACTTTGTTTACACTGTTGCCCACAGAGGTCAGAGCAGAGAGTACCTGTGTCTGAGCCTGCTCGAGCACTTTCATCTCGTGTTCTATGCCTGATCCTACTGTCGCTGTGAAGTAGTCTGTGGCATAGAGATACCCGGCGTCGTATGACTGATACACGCCGTCTGCCACAAAATACAGCTCGTTGGCTGAATCCATGGTATAGGTGTTGATCAGTTCTCCGTCATCGCCGGTTATCTTGATTTTCACCAGGTCCCCGCCCTTGGAAACACCGAGGGTGCTGTTATAATCTCCTGATACCGCCACGTTTGATACTGATGGATCGAAGACAAAACCGAGGCTGTCTCCATCTACCAGTTCGCATGTGACTACGGAGCTTATACCTTCGTCAGCGAGCTTTTCATTAATATTGGCTACCAGATCCTCATATGTGGGATAGTTTTCGGCGTCCACAGTGATGCTCACTGTTTTTTCCGAGCCGTCATTATATGCAAAAGTCAGCGTGCGCTCCGCTGAGTTGGCCTCGCTGAGGTCCATAGTGACCGCTGATGAGCTTGTTATGGTGTGCGCCTCCGCCTTGTTGTAAAAGCCGAGAGAGCCTGACTCATCGCCGGATACTATTATATCGGCGACAATTGCCGTATCTAAAGAGTTAATTGTAATAATTCCATTTCCGTTCACAGATGCCTGAAACTGGGAGTCCAGACCCTGCGCCACCAGATCGGCATTCAGTTCGTCCACTATTTCCGTGTAGTTGGCGTAGTCGCCTGACGGAACTGTCAGGGAGAAGCTGTTCCATGTGCCGCCGCTTATGTCGTAATAGTCCACATCCAGAGTGCTGGGAGAGTTCAGCTCCAGATCGGGCTGGGTCTCAGCGGAGTTGGGTGATGAATCGGACATGCCCATTACATATGATGTCTCTGTATTGTTGTATGAAACGGAGATCTCTGTGTTTCCTGAACCTGTGTCCAGCTTCAGCGTGCCGTTGTCGTCATATGCCCTCACACCCATGTCCTGAAGTGTCAGGTTGGAGTTGATCTGGGATAATATCTCATTCATCAGGCTGTCGGCGTCTGTATAGTCTGTCGCCGGAACGTTCACTGTCAGGGTGGTGTAATCTGTGGCTGTGGCGTCTGATTTCAGAACTATGTCGAAACTGACGTCCACGTTTGAGTAATATTTCAGAGTTTCAGAGTTCCACACCTGATCCTGCTGAAGATAAAACTCGGACTGGTTGTTGTATGTCTGCACCTCGAAGGTGAAGATATCGTTATAGTTTCCGGTGAAATCGCCGTCCAGATAGGGGGTGGCTATTTCGTCTCCGTTGTTTTCAGCCCATTCGCTGGGAGCGCCTATGCCCGCTTCCGCTATGTTGAAGTTGAGCGCTTCGTAAAGGTTATACAGGGATGTGAGCACGTTGACGTTGTCGCCCTTCTCTGTGATGTTCAGGTAGCCGAAGCTGACGTTTGAGTTAGCCGACATCGCCACTGTGAATGATGTTCCCACGGAGATTTCTCCGAGAGTGATGGAAACGCCGTTGGCTATGTATATCTCGTCCCCTTTGTATGAGTCGCCCATTATAGGGCTGGATGAGTTATCGTATATAGTGTTGCCTTTTGAGTCTGTCACGGAGATGGTTATGGCTGAAGTGAGTGTATCCACGTTCACGTTCACGTTCCATTCATCGTCTCTGGTTCCGTTATAGGTTCCGGAGAGGACCACATTGGTGTCTATCTCTGCATAGCCTATGCCGGAGTTGTTCTCTGTGATGGCGAATGTGAGACGGCTCTCTCCGCTTCTGAGATCCTGAATCTGGATCTGACCGTTTTCTATGGTGGCATCCACGGCGTTGCCGTAGAGGGTCTCTATGAACTCCAGCATGTCGCCGACTCTTTTTTCGCTGGCTTCCGGATAGTTGGTTCCTCTGGCATTGTCAGACTGGAAGTCTGTGCCGATCTTGGTCATCAGGGAAGTGTCGTCTGTCAGCTCTGTGTTCTGGAGCTTGAAAGACACATCGTAAAGTCCTGCGCCGGAACCGTCCGCAACATTGGCGTATACTGTGAAGCCGAGGTCGTTGTCCATCAGCGCCTGATTCAGCTTGTCCTGTATAGAGGCGGCGTCATCTGCCGCTGTTACATCTATTTCTACCGCTTCGCCGTTTATATAATATTTATATGTGCCGGCCGCTGACATGTCCACGTCTGTGTGAGTTGTGGTGACAGGTCCGGAGAAATCATCATAGGACATGTTGAAAACAGTGTCTGTGCCTGTGGCGGATATAGTGGACGGTCCGAATCCCAGAGTGTTGTTCTGTGATCCCTCCACGGATATAGTTGTTTCGTCGCCTGTTCTGGTGGAGACGAACATTATATTGTTTCCGTCAGCCACAGCTGATATCTCTCCGCCGAGCCCCATATCTTCCAGATCACGGTTAATGTCGAAGACCACGTTTTCCATGCTGGCATAGCCTTCCTGATCCATGGTGATGGTATATTCACGGCTGGCGTATGTCAGTGTGATGCTTCTCTCTTCCTCTGACGCCTCGGACATGTCCAGATTGACCTTGCCGGGGGATGTGAGCTGGGCTGTACCAACAGCGTATCCGTTGTGGTCTGTGCCGGAGAACTTGATGCTGTCCGATGTGCATGCGTTAGCGCCGTCTATCTGCGAAAATTTTGTTGTCTCGGAGATGGTGAGACCGTTTATGGTGTTTGTTGTTGTTCCTGTTATGGTCCTGTTGGTCTCCATATAGAGATCCTGTCCTGTGACGTTGATGTTCACTGACTGGTTGGAGGCGATCTGAGATGTGATCTGTCCGTCGTCCCCCTGATAGCTGATGTCGTCGCCTGGGACATAATAGAAGTTTATTGTGAAGTCTTCGCCGTTATTTATGCCGTCAGGGATTACGAATCCTACTCCCAGACCGGTATTGATAACAGTTTCACCTGTATATTCTGTTGTAAGTGTTGTGGATGTTCTGTTTCCGGATGATGTGCTCTCGTCTGAGCCGTTGCTGTCCAGCAGCACGGCGTTGTCTTCGCCGTCTGTCATGGTGACGTATGCCACTCCGTCCAGAACTGTTACGGTAGCTTTATAGTTTCCTTCTTTCAGCTCGGTCATGTCGCTGTAGAGTTTTTTGGTGATCGCTTCTGTACCCGCCTTGGTGGAGGAGACAGCGGAAACCTCTCTCTCGCCGCTGGTGAAGGGTTCTGTTCCTGTCTCATATCCGGAGAAGATATATCTGTCCAGATATTGTGTGTTGCCTATGTCCAGCATAGCCTGATAGATGCTGAGAACTTCGCCTGCCAGAGCCTTGCGGCTCTCGGCGTTCTGTGTGTCGTTCATACCCTGCTCAGCCAGCTCGTTAAGGGCTGTGGTCAGATATTCGGAAGCTGTCTGAAGAACACTGTCGCCTGTCTCCAGCCATGTCAGGGCGTTCTCAGCATTTCTTTTATACTGGGTCGCCTCATTGGACATTATCTGCATGTTGTAGGCTGTGAGATAATAAACAGCGTCATCTTCGGGGTTCAGCAGATTTCTGCCGGCTGAAACCCTTTCGTTAGCCGCTATCAGATTTCCGAGAGTCGTGTTGAGACCCTGGGTATACATCATTGAGATCATATTGTTAGTGACTCTCATGGCTTATCTCCTGACCTGTTATCTGCCGCCGGTGCCGAGACCGTTGACCATCTTGTCCAGCATCTCGTCTATCACCGTGATAAATCTTGCGCTTGCCTCATATGCTCTCTGGAATTTCATAATGTTTGTGAGCTCTTCATCCAGAGACACGCCTGATATGCTTTCCAGCTTCAGTTCATATTCATCCACCGCATTCTGTTTGGTGGCTGTGTATACATCCGCTGTTGATTTGTCTGTGGCTATTTCCGAAACAAAAAGGGCATAAAAACCGTCCATCGTAACGCTGGAACCCTCGAAAAGGCTCTCTGATTTCAGAGCAGCGATATTGGCTGCGTTGGAGTTATCGCCCACAACGCCTGTGGTGGATGTAGCCAGATAGGAAATGTTGTTCGCCACCAGAGATGAAACATCTATGTCTGATGCGTCTTTTCCGGTGAAGAAACCGTATGTTCCTGAAGCAACCAGAAAACCGGATGTGTCCTCAGCAAAGGTGAAGGTGTATCCTGATTCTGATGTTATCTTTATGGTATTGTCTTCCGACAGAGACGCCTGAACAAGCCCTCCGTTCGGGTTGCCGTCTGCGTATGATATCTTGTCTATTATAGATTTAAGACTGTCTGTCTCCGGGTCTATCTCTATATCGAGGTTGTCCACAAGGTTTCCCTCGCTGTCGTATACGGCTATACGCATTACCCCGTTGGTTATCTCGGATGTGCCGAAACTTCCTGCGGCGGAGTTCAAAGCGTAAGTGGCGTTAGGTACGCCGTTCGATGATGTTATCTGTGTGAGCTGTTCTGTACCCTGACCCACGGAGTGCAGTTCGTTTGTGGATGTTATCAGCACGGACGCCAGTTCGTTCAGAGAGTCCATGTATCCCTGAAGCACATCATCACGCAGGTCCACATAAGCCCCGATCACGCCGGATTTGAATGAGCTGGTGATATCCACTCCCTCTGTTCTGGAGTCTGATGTGTTCCAGTAAATGCTGTATGTGTTGTCCTCGCCGGATGCCTGGACAGCGCTGAGTGTGAACGACTGACCGTCGTCAACCAGTGTGTGTCCGTTGATATATACCGATATCTGGCCGTTGGCATCCTCACTGGAGTTGAAGTTGGTATACTTTGCCAGTTCGTTCAGCAGATTTTCCCTGTTGTCTCTGAGGTCGTTGGCGGAAACGCCTGTGACCTCTATAGCGGCTATCTCTCCGTTGAGATACGCTATATTCTCGGATATCTCGTTTATCCTGGCAACATATGCCGCAATCTGATCGTTGCATGAGCTCTGGAGCTCTTCCAGCTCGCCGTAGCTCGCCCTGAGCTTCTCTGCCAGAATAGCGGCTGTCTCCACAACGGTCTGTTTTTTGATCTCCGCTTCGTCGGATTCGTCCGTGGCGGTGTTTGCCAGGTCGCTCCACGCGTCGAAATAGTCTGACATAGCCTCGCCCAGACCGGATCCGTCCTCAAGCTCGTTGAAGTATATTTCTACGGCTTCCAGCTCGTCCTGCATGGTGGAATAGTAGTAGAGATCGGAACTCTCAGTTCTGAGTGTGGCTGCCAGCAGGCTGTCGTAAACCTGTGTAACGTCCTCTATGGTAACACCGGTGCCGAACACACCGTTAGCTGTCACTTGTGACAGTGATGTGGTGAGTGAGACCCGCTGGCGAGTGTATCCTTCTGTTTCTATGTTTGTGATGTTGTTACCGGCAACGTTGATCTGCGCCTGTGTGGCGAACAGACCCGACACTCCGGTTGATAACATTGTTAACAGGTTTGACATGGCTGACTCCTTGTGTCCTTACACTTAACCTGTCTGACAGATGGTGGATGTTCTGACAGTTTTGTACGCTTTGTTCATGCTGTAGGTGTTTCTGCCGCCCACGCCCAGCTTTGTGAAAAGCCCGTTGATGAGAGACATATTTGATTTGAAGAGGATCTTCAGCGCTGTGTTCAGCGATGTCACTTCTTTTGTAAGGTCCATCAGCTCGTTTCTGAGAGCCATCAGCTCTTCGGAGTATTCCCCCGCCATGTCTCTGGCGATGGTCTCCACGCGCAGTCCGTCTATTCCGCTCTCTTTTTCTATTCTGCGGATACAGTTGACGAATGCCTCGCTGAGAAACTTCTCTTTATATGTGAGAGTGTCTTTTGCCTTAGCAAGCTCGTTTGTGAGTTTGGAATCCCATTTGATAGCCGCCTGTTTCTCTTCCTTCAGGATAGAGACCATTTCTGTGTACAGCTTGATCTGGGACTGCATTATTTCGATTAAAGCGGTGATGTTTTCCATCTCATACCTCCGTTTGGTACGGTAGTTATGAGATACAGAAGAATTAACGGGTTATGATAAGTTTTTAGATTGAAAGTTCAGCGAAGCGCTAAACACTATGCCCCTATGGGCGATAGTATTAGAACAGTCCGTCTATGGCTGTCTGAACTATTTTTTCCGCAATCTGCTGTCCGGACACGTTGTACTGGCCGCTTTCGATTTTGCTTTTCAGCTCAGCTACCAGTTCTGTCCTGACCTCAGGTGTGCTCTGAAGGCTGCTTTTCATGCCTGCCAGCTCCTTAGCGCTATCAGAGAGTGATACGGAATCAGATGCCGATGTGTTTTCGGATACGGAGGAGCCGGAAGAAACTTTTTTCTTCTCTGCTGTGTCGTTCAGTTTGTTTAAGCCAGCTTGAGTGGCTTGTTGTTCAATTCTCATTTTCAGCCTCCGGTACCTAATCCATATCGGAATCTTTCTCTAAAACTTTAGCAGTTTTCGCCTGGTTTATCCAGTAAAAAAACTTTTTCCCCGTCTACCCTGTACTCATATTCTTCTAGTTAATTCCTGTTATATCAGAAGCAACATCCGTGCCATTAATTTGCTGTCTTAATCTGAGAAAATCGTCTGTGGAAGTAGCTGTTTTTTCCCCTCTGGGGAAATTATTTCCTTCGTTCTCAGAAACATATTTGCTCATGTTGTCATACATCATCTTGGAGAGCCCCACGCTGCCGGTTTTTGTGAAGTCGGCGGCTATCTGTCCGTGAAGCATCTGGGTGAATATCTGCTCTCCCTGATTCTTCTTTATCAGTCCTCCGTCCAGAGACGATACTGTCTCCTGCATCACGTCGAACACTTTGGACAGGAAGAAGGACTCGAAGCCGTCACAGGCTTTTTTCAGTTTTTCATTTTTGTCGTGTGTGTAGTTCAGCGAGTTTTCAAGTACCGCGAGATCCATTACATCACCTGTAATTCGCCGTGCAGAGCGCCGGCTGATTTTATCGCCTGAAGTATGGAGATCAGGTCTCTGGGGGTTACCCCTATGGAGTTCAGCGCTTTTACCAGGTCGCTTATGCTTACGCCTTCGGGAACAACCATCAGCTTAGCGTTCTCTTCTGTCACTGTAATGTCGGTCTGCTGGTTGGTCTGTGTGGTTGTGTCGCCCAGGAAGTTCTGGTCTTTGTTCACTTCAACTGTGGAGTTGATATTGATGGTCAGATTGCCGTGAGATACGGCGACTGTGTTGATGCGCACGTCAGCGCCCATCACTATAGTGCCGGTGCGTTCGTCCACAACTACCTTGGCGAGGTTGCTGGGCTCTATCTGAGCGTTCAGCACTGTGTCCAGATAAACATAATAGTCGGATGTCTTGTCTCTGGGCACTATCACCTGAACTGTGGTGGGTGATGTGATCGACGCCACGTTGGAGCCTATCAGGCTGTTGATGGCGTTCTTTGCCTTCACTATGTCGGACAGATTGCTCTGTTTGAAGTTAAGTGTAATGTTTGTCTCGTCCATGTTATAGGGAACTTCTTTCTCCACTATGGCGCCGTTGGGTATCATGCCCACTGTCGGATGGTTTTTGATAGTTCCGGCTCCTGCCGCAGCCACGTTCATTCCGCCCACGGAAACAGGACCCTGTCCCACTGCGTATACCTGTCCGTTAGCGGCGGAGAGGGGAGTCATCAGCAGAGTACCGCCCTCCAGACTCTTTGAGTCGCCCACGGAGGAGACCACCACGTCCACCTTGGAACCGGGACGGGCGAAGGGTGTCAGCTTGGCTGTCACCATTACGGCGGCGACGTTCTTCACCTTTACGGCGTTCTTGTCCACTGTTATTCCCATTCTTTCCATCATGTTCACCAGAGACTGAACGGTGAAATCGGTTCCGCTCTTGTCTCCTGTGCCGTTCAGACCGACCACCAGACCATATCCGATGAGCTGGTTGTCTCTGATGCCCTCCACGTTGGAGATGTCTCTGATTTTAACCAGAGCCAAAGCGCTCTGAGCTGTTATTAATAGTATTGCGGCGGTTATAAGCAGTCTTTTCACGTTGTTCCCCCTTAGAAAGGCATGATCCAGTTAAGCAGTGTGAGCAGCCAGCCGGGCTTGTTGGCGTCTGTCAGCATGCCGGATCCGCTGTAGGCTATCTTGGCATCGGCTATGGATGTCGAGTTCACTGTGTTGCTGGCGTCTATATCTTTCTGGCGGACAATTCCGCTGAGTGTTATCGTCTGTTTCTCGTTGTCCACTATGATCTCTCTGTGTCCCTCTATCACCAGGTTTCCGGAGGGGAGAACCTGTGTCACTCTGGCGGCTATTGTGCCTGTGATGGTGTCGGCTTTGGATTTGGTTCCGTTGCCTGTGAACGTGCTGGATGAGCTGAGGTCGTTGTCCAGGCTGAGCGGGTTGCCTGTGCCGAGGAAGTTGCTTACGCCCAGATTGGTTCCCATTCCCAGCAGACTGGTGAGGGTGGATGAGTTAGCTGAAGATTTGCTGGTGTTTGTGGAGTTGGAGTTGGAAGCGGCGGTGCTCTCCACTATGTTCACAGTCAGGATGTCGCCTATGTGTCTGCCTTTATAGTCCAGAAACAGACTGCCCTGCGCTCCTGTTTCGTTCCACAGCGAGGCGGATGGTTTCTGATCTTCCTGCATTTTTTTATAATCTTCGAGTTCCTTACGATAGCTGTTTGTCAGCGCGTCGTTCTGAAACTCCTGTTTTTTGGCGCATCCGGTGGTGGTTATGATAACTGCCATAAGCAGAAGAACCGCTCTTTTCATAGTTCTTACCTCATGATAAGTCTTTTCATGTTACTTATCAAAAACTATGCCAGAAATATGGGAAAATTAAGGAGGGTTGACAGTCAAGTGTTATCTGATGTTTACGAAAACTTTTCTGCCCTGTTTGTATTCGCCGCGGATAATTTTGCCGCTTGCGGTGTTTTCCACCCGGACAATTTTTCCTTCGTAGGCGTCTTCCTGAAGCACGCCGGAAGCGAAAATCTCCAGATTGTTGGATTTATAGACTATTGTTACGGATGTGTCTTTCAGGGCGTCCGGTTTTTTCTCCACTATGGATGTGGTGACCGGTCTGGCGGATGATATATTCTGTCTGGCTATAAAACCCCGGGGCGAATCTATGGGTTCGCCGTGTACCTTCGACAGATCGGTGCGGAACAGAGCCACTTTGTCCGCTATCTCTTCGCCTTTCTTTACCGGAGCCGTGGTGACGTAGACATCTTTGAAAGCTGTTATGGATACGCTGTAGTTGGATTTTTTAAACCCGTTGTCCAGTGTCACGGAGATGTTTCCGAATCTCTGGACGGGGATCTCTATTGTGTATTTCTGATCTTCGGCTGTGTAGAACTCTCTGGACATTCTTACAGTATCCACTTCCACATCCATGTCGGGATACATTACCGCCAGCTGGTTCTTCAGGTCTTCCTTCAGGCGCTCCTCTGTTATCACATATCCTTTTCTTTTGAACGTGACCTCGCCGGGCTGGGCGCCTCTGATGCCGTATTTGTTTATGATATACATAGACATCTGTCTGTTGATCATTTTTTCCTGTCCGTAGTCCAGTCCGCAGAAGATATCGTCATTGATGCCTATGGCGGGGAAGATATCCTTCAGCGTTACGCACTCGGAATCTATCAGCAGTGTGGCGGCGTTAGCCGTGAACAGGGCTGATACGGAAAAAAATACAACGAACAGAAATCTTTTAAGCATTATATATTACCTTTTAAGGCTGTTAACCACCTGAAGCATGTCATCCGCTGTCTGGATGGCTTTTGAGTTTATCTCATACGCTCTCTGGGCGGTAATCATGTTTACCATATCTTCTACCACGCTTACGTTGGACATTTCAAGAACTCCCTGAGCAACACTGCCGAAGTTCTCCTCTCCGGGTGTGCCTGTAACTGGGTCTCCGCTGGCTCCTGTGGGCAGATAGAAGTTTTTTCCTATCGATTTAAGTCCTGACGGGTTGATGAATCTGGCCAGCTCTATCTGTCCTATCTCCTGCGCCTCGTTCTGGTTGGGCAGGGTCACGCTGATGGTTCCGTCCTCGCCGAATGTGATGGCTGTGGTGTCGTCCGGAACTGTTACGGCGGGTTCGAGCAGATAGCCGTTTTCGTTTACGAGGTTTCCGTTTGAGTCTATTTTCAGAGAGCCCGCTCTGGTGTAGCCTATCTCGCCGTTGGGCAGGGTGAACTGAAAATATCCGTCACCCTCTATGGCTATATCCAGATCCACGTCTGTGGACTGAAAACTGCCCTGTGAGTGAACTTTTTCTATGGCGGAGACTTTTGTACCCAGACCCACCTGAATGCCTGTGGGGTGGGTGAGTCCTGCGGCGGATATTGATCCGGCGGGTTTTATCTCCTGATATATGAGGTCCTGGAAGAAGGCTCTGGACTTCTTGAAGCCGACGTTGTTAACGTTTGCCAGGTTGTTGGATATGGTATCTATGTTTGTCTGCTGAGCTGTCATGCCGGAGGCGGCTGTCCATAATGTTCTAAACATCTATATACTCCTTAACTGAATGAACCGACTGTATTTATCGCCTGATTGTTCATGTCGTCTATGGACTGAACAAGTTTCTGATATGTCTCAAACTCTCTGTTGGCCTCTACCATTCTCACCATTTCCTGCATGGGGTTGACGTTGCTGCCTTCGAGAAATCCCTGCTCCAGCCCCGGATACTGAGAATCCACCGGTATTGTGTCTATGGCGGCGAAGAGGTTGGAGCCTATCTTCTGAAGATTTTTCGTATCCTCGAACTGGGCTATGGCTATTCTGCCTGTAGCGACCCCGTCCACATATATCTCGCCTGTGTTGGACACATCGAACATGCCTTCCTGATTAACCGGGATAGGCTGAGCAGTGGTGAGGCTTGAGAGCACCTTATAGCCCTCCTGTGTCGCCAGATCGCCCTCTGTGTCCACCGTGAAGTCGCCGTTTCTGGTGAAACGGATGCCGAAAGGCGTGTCCACGGCAAAATATGCATCTGGATTTGTAAGCGTCAGGTCAAGGCTTCTGCCTGTCTCTTTCATGTATCCTATGCTGAAATCCGTGGAGATGTCGTCCAGTCTGGTTGTGGCGTTTATCATCTTGTTATAGTCGCTGTTGCGGATGATGTCGTCCGGCGTTCCGGTGGGGTTCGCCAGATACTGGGAAAAAGTAGCCACATCCCTTTTATATCCTTTGGTGTCGATGTTCGCGAGGTTGTTCGCTATGACGTCGACCCTCTTCTGCTGCATCATAAGTCCGCTGGCGGCGGTATAGAGTCCGTTCAGCATGTTATTTCTCCTCCTCGGGCTGGTCAGACAGGGAGGCTGTCTGAGTGAGATACATGTCTTTTGCCTTGGCTATCGCCTTTTGCAGGGCTGTGGGGTCTCCGTGAGCCTCCGGCAGTCCCTTTGTCAGTATATAGCTGATGCCTTTCATGGTCAGCGCTCTGACCGGAAGGGCGTCTTTTTCTGAGTAATACCAGAAGTTTCTGTCAGACGAGCTTTCCACTCTGACAGAGGAGATGAAGATGGGCATGTCCAGCTTATTCATTATAGAGAATGAGACGTTTGAGGAATTTGTTCCGTGTCTCTTCTCGAAAGATTCCTTAACATTCATCACGGCGATGTATTCCGCCTGATTGATATCGTCCACGGGGATGGCATATTTGCCCATGGCCAAGAAATTAGCCAGCTGACGCTTAAGCTCTGTGTCGAAATGATATTTTCCGCCGCTGTCTGTTATTCTGGGCGGAACGATATAGATGAACCTGCCGGGTTCCAGTGTTTTTGCGGCGGCGGAGTTGTATGACGCTATTTTTTCCTTGGTCTTGTCTATCAGCAGGGATGAGATGTTCGAGTTGATCTCTATGGACGCCAGCACCAGAAAATATCCGGTGTTGAGGTCTATGATGTCCCCCACAGTGTTGTTGACAACTGTGGTGGAATCGTCCAGCAGCGTGACCGCCTTGTCCACGCATCCGGTTGTCAGCATCATCGCTATCATCAGAACAGGAAATATTTTCAGCATGATTCACTCCTTGAATGTGGAGAAGCAATGAACGTGCCACAAAAAAGACAGTTGCAAATAATTTGCATCTATGATATCCGGATTATATGGAAAAGTGTAAAGCGGATAACCTGCTCAAGGTTACAAATACTGTAAAAACAGAGCCTAGGGAAGAGCTGCTGAGGCTGATACTCAATAGTGATGCTCCTGTGACGGCAAGCGATTTGCATAGTATGGTGAAGGATAAGGGAACTGACCTTGCCACCGTATACCGCGCGCTGAAGGTTTTTACCGAAAAAGGTCTGGTGAGAACGGTTCATGCCGAAGGCTCACAGGTTTTTTATGAAAAATCCTGCGAGCATAACCCGCCGCATCCTCATTTTTTCTGCGAGTCCTGCGGAAAACTGGAGTGCATGAAACCGTACGGCTTTGATGAGTCGGCTCTTTTTATGAGGCTGGCTAAGGACAGAGACGTGCGTTCGGTTGAGCTTGTAATTAAAGGGAGGTGTACGGTATGTACAGGTTAATTATTTTTTGTTTTGCGGCGCTGTTCGCTCTGCCGGCCTTTGCCAGGGTGAGCGTAGTGGTGACCCTGACCCCTCAGAAATATATTGTAAAGGGTATTGCCGGCGACAGGGCGGATGTGAGCGTGATGGTTCCGATCGGTTCCAGCCCGCATATATATGAACCGAAGCCTAAGCAGATGACGGATCTTTCACGGGCGGATGTTTATCTGTCCATAGGCGACCCGTCCGAGCACGCATGGCTGGATAAGTTCGCGGATATGAATAAAAAGATGCTGATAGTCCACACCGACAAAGGTATCAAAAAACTGGATATGGCAGCGCATCACCATGACGAAGACGGCGATCATGATGATCACGATGAACACGGAGAGCACGAAGACCACGATCATGGGCACGGGATGAAAGATCCCCACATCTGGCTCGATCCTGTTCTGCTGAGCGTTCAGGCGGATACCGCCGCTAAGGCGCTGATCAAGGCTGATCCCGCTAACGCTTCCTTTTACGGCGCTAATCTGAAAAAATTTCAGGCTGATATGAAAGCGCTGGATAAAAAGATCTCTGGATTGGCGAAGAAGACCGGAAACAAAAAGTTTATGGTATTTCACCCGTCATGGGGCTATTTCGCCGCCAGATACGGCTATGAGCAGATCCCTGTGGAAGTGGACGGCAAAGCCCCCAAGGCTCAGGAGCTGGTGGAGCTTATAAAAGAGGCGAAAGAGCATAATCTGAAGATAATATTCGTTCAGCCCCAGTTCTCTAAGAAAGAGGCGGAGACCATCGCCAGGGAGACCAAGGCGAGAGTGTTTCCCATCAATCCTCTGGCGGAGAATGTAGGCGATACGCTTATAAAGGCCGCTAAGGCGATTTACGATAATCAATAATATAAAGGCGGGTTTCCCCGCCTTTTTTATTTTCTGAAGTAAAAATCCTCTCCGTTCACATTCGTTATCTCGAACTCTGACAGGTCGGCGGATTTCAGTTTTTCCTGAACCGTGGATTCCGTTACGCCGAATACCATAGAAATATCTTTTATGCTGCACGGGCGCATGGTGAGCAGTCTGTCCATCTCTTCCCCGGTCATGTGTCCGCCGGAGAAATCTCTTATATAGTTGCCGACAGGCTCAACGTTTATGCCTTTTGATTTCAGATACAGAGCGGTGTCTATGAGAAACTCAGGCGCCACCGTCACAGCTCTGGAAAAAGCGGGCGGGCGGTGTACTGTGTTCAGCTGGACTATCTCATAATCGCATTGAGTAATGATTTCGGCGATCTTTTCAATTTCGTCCCTGTTGTCGTTGACGCCTCGGCATAGAAGGATCTCTATGAGCAGGCGTCCCTTATATTCTTTGGAAAAACCGATGAGCGCCCTGTTTATCTCCTCTATGTCCAGTGATCTGTGGGGCGCGCAGACATGCTTGTATGTCTCTTTTGTGGCGGCGTCTATGCTGGGGACTACCACATCGGCGTTCATCAGCTCGCTTCTGACGTTGGGGTCCGTCAGCAGAGTGCTGTTTGTCAGCACGCCCACGGGGATGTCCACGAACTTTTTCGCCTCATTTATTATATAGCCCAGATCGGAAGAGAGTGTGGGTTCTCCAGCTCCCGTGATGGTTACTATGTCCAGCCCGTCTTTCAGCCCGGGATAAAATTCCCTCAGTTCGGCGATTATCTCGTCCGGGTCATAGAACCGCTGGCGCTCGGTTGTGCAGGATGTTGTTCTGCCCACCTCGCAGTAGATACAGTTCAGGGTGCATATCTTATGGGGGATTATATCCACTCCCAGAGACCTTCCCAGTCTTCTGGACGGCACAGGTCCGAACAGGTAGCGGTATCCCTTTGATTTTTCGTACATTTTATCCCTCTATATAAAACTATAATAATATATTAGTCATACTATACAAAATTGCAATAACGGTGTTATAATGAGTATAGGTGTAAAATCTTATCTGGAGGTAGATGATGAGTCTGAAAGAGATCATGCGTACCTGCGGAGTCAGCAGAAGAGATTTTCTGCAATACTGTACAGCAGTTGGAGCGACACTCGCTCTGCCCGCTGCATTCACTCCACAGATAGCGGACGCCCTGGAAAACGAAGACAACAGACCACCTGTTGTATGGATGGAATTTCAGAGCTGTTCAGGAGACACGGAGGCGATACTTCGTTCCGGACGTCCTAAGATAGGCGAGCTGATTCTGGATGTTATCTCTCTCGATTATAACGAGGTGGTAATGGCGGCATCCGGACATCTGGCGGAAGAGGCGAAGAACGCCACGCTGGAAAATTATAAGGGTAAATATCTTCTTATCATAGAGGGAGCTGTTCCTGTGGATGATGACGGTGTTTACTGCTGCGTGGCAGGTGATTCCGCTGTGAATCATCTGAAAAAAGCCGCCGCGGGAGCCGCCGCGGTTATCTGCGTGGGCAACTGTTCCTGCTATGGCGGTATCCCCGCCGGGCATCCCAACCCCACAGGGGCGAAGGGTGTTCAGGATATTCTGAGCGGAGTTCCCATCGTGAACCTGCCCGGATGTCCTATGAATGCGGACAACCTCACCGCGCTTGTTGTGCATTTCCTTGTTTTTGGTGCTCTGCCCGCTGTAGACAGACATCTGAGACCGAAATTTGCCTATGGCAAGCGTATCCATGACAACTGCGAGCGCAGAGCGCACTTTGACGCCGGACAGTATGTTGAAAAATGGGGCGATGACGCTCATAAGCAGGGCTGGTGTCTCTATAAAATGGGATGCAAAGGTCCGGAAACTTTCCACAACTGCCCGACGATCAGGTTCAACGACGGTCTGAGCTGGCCTGTTATGGCGGGACACGGATGTGTCGGATGCGCAGAGCCCGGTTTTGTGGACACTATGGCTCCCATATACCGCAGACTGCCCGCTGTTCCCGGATTCGGTGTGGAATCCACAGCGACCAAGCTGGGTATTAAAATCGCCGCAGGCGCCGCTGTCGTATTCGGCGTTCACGGCATCATAAATCTCTTCCGCAACAAAGGCGTTGTGAAGGAAGTAGAGAAAGAACACCTTGATAATAAAGACGAAGGGGGCAAATAATGTCTGACAGGATTGTTGTTGACCCTATTACCAGAATAGAGGGACACCTGCGTATTGAGGCGAAGGTGGAGAACGGAGTAATCACAAATGCTTTCTCCAGCGGAACCATGTTCAGAGGTATCGAAAAGATTCTTCAGGGCAGAGATCCCAGAGACGCCTGGTATATCACACAGAGATTCTGCGGGGTCTGCACCACGGTGCATTCCATCGCGTCCATCAGAGCCGTTGAGAACGCTCTGGATATAAAGATACCTTTTAACGCTGAGCTGATCAGAAACATAATCATGGGCTCTCAGTGTATTCAGGATCACGTTATACATTTCTATCACCTGCACGCTCTGGACTGGGTGGATATAGTAAGCGCCCTGAGCGCCGACCCCGCCAAGACAGCCCAGCTTCAGCAGTCCATATCCGACTGGAAGTACAGCGGCGAGACATATTTTAAATCTGTTCAGGACAGACTGAAAGCGTTTGTTGCAACAGGCAGGCTGGGACCTTTTTCCAATGCATACTGGGGACACAGCGCATATAAACTGCCGCCTGAGGCTAACCTGATGGCAGCGGCGCACTATCTTCAGGCTCTGGAGATTCAGAAAGAGATCATTAAGATACATGCCGTGCTGGGTTCAAAAAACCCGCACCCGCAGACATTCCTTGTGGGCGGTATGGCCATCCCGATCGATCCCAACAGCCAGAATGCCCTGAACGCCGACAAAATAGCCATGATGCAGGAATATAATAAGATAGCTAAAGAGTTCGTAGAGAAAGTATATATTCCCGACGTGCTGGCTGTCGCCCCGTTCTATCTGGACTGGGCAGGCATAGGCGCCGGACATAAGAACTATATGTCATACGGCGAATATCCCGAAACTCAGAAAGGCTATCCCGAAGATATGTGGCTTCCCGCCGGCATCATCAAAGGCGGCGACCTTTCCAATATAATAGAGGTGGATCAGTCTAAGATAGCTGAGGACTGCGCCCACTCATGGTATGCTGATAAGACAGCCCGTCACCCCTATGACGGAGCGAGCGATAAAAACTATACAGGTCCTAAGCCTCCTTACGATTTCCTCGATGTGGAGCAGAGCTATTCATATGTGAAAGCTCCCAGATATGAGGGAGAGCCTATGGAGGTGGGTCCGCTGGCAAGAGTGCTGGTGGCATACGCTAAAGGGCACAAAGAGATCAAGCCGGTGGTTGACGCTGTGCTGAGCAAGCTGGGAGCGGGACCTGAGGCTCTGTTCTCCACACTGGGCAGAACAGCCGCCAGAGCCATAGAGACGCTGGTGATGACAGCCAGAGTGGACAAATGGATAGGCGAGCTTGCCGAAAGCATCAAGGGCGGCGACTACAGCATACACGCCGGAGAGAAATGGGAACCCGATTCATGGCCGAAATCAGCCAAAGGATACGGATGGCACGAAGCGCCCAGAGGCGCTCTGGGTCACTGGATTGTCATAGAGGACGGCGCTATTAAGAACTATCAGGCGGTGGTTCCCAGCACATGGAACGCAGGTCCTATGGATACCGGCGACGTTCACGGACCATATGAGCAGGCGCTCATCGGCACACCCATAGCCGATCCTGACAAGCCTCTTGAGATACTCAGGACCATTCACTCATTCGACCCCTGTCTGGCATGCGCTGTGCATGTTGTGGACGAGAAGGGCGTGGAGCGGAGCAAAGTAAAAATACTTTAAAAAGGCATGAACAATGTTGAATAAGCGGAAGGTTTTCCTTCCGCTTTTTTTTTATCAAACTCTGTGAAATTAAGATTGAAAGTATAATATAAATATTTATAATTTATTTTAAAGCGTGAAAGTAAAATTGTGCGGATAGGGGAAGGCTATGAAAGTTGAGAATTTTAAATCAGGCACGAGCAAAAAACAGTATAAATACAGCAGTTTTTCACCTGTTTTTGTGAATGTTGAATGGTGTTGGGACAATGCCAAGATAAGTACATTGCTCGAAAACGCCGTACAATCCCTTAGTCAGCTTGATGCTTTTGCTAATATTGTGCCCAATGTTGATCTCTTTGTTAAAATGCATGTTGCGCTGGAGGCTAATCAGTCCAGTAAAATAGAGGGAACTCAGACAAGCATAGATGAAGCCGTGATGGATGAAGAATATATCCAGCCTGAAAAGAGAGATGATTGGAAAGAAGTTAATAATTATATAAAAGCTATGAATGCCGCTATTGATGAACTGAAGACTCTTCCGCTTTCGATTAGGCTGTTGAAAAATACCCATGCGATCCTTATGTCTGGTGTAAGGGGAGAGTACAAGCAGCCGGGAGAGATAAGGAGAAGTCAGAACTGGATTGGGGGCACTTGTCTTAATGACGCTGTTTTTATACCGCCGCACCATGATGAACTGTCTGAACTTCTGAGTGATCTGGAAAAATTCTGGCATAATGAAGATGTCTTTGTTCCTCATCTGATACGCGCGGCAATCAGCCATTATCAGTTTGAGACTATCCACCCGTTCTTAGATGGTAACGGGCGTATCGGGCGTCTGCTAATAACTTTATATCTTTTAGACTGTGGGATGCTGAAAAAGCCGGTATTATATTTATCTGATTATTTTGAAAAACATAAAGGTGCTTATTATGATGCTCTGACAGCAGTTAGAAATTCGAACGATATCACTCACTGGATATGTTTCTTTCTGATTGCGATTACAGAAACAGCTAATAAAGGGCGAGAAACATTTAACGGAATACTGAGATTGAAAGATGAGATTGATAACTGGGTTGTGACTCTCGGAAGGAGAGCGGAAAGTGCAAGAAGATTGGCGCTGTTGCTTTATCAGAAACCTGTTGTTAATTCTAATGATGTCGCAAGAGAATTGGGTTTAACCGTTAAATCATCATTATCGCTGATTTCCGAATTTGAAAGTGCCGGTTTTCTGAAAGAAATGACTGGGTATAAAAGGAATAGAATGTATATTTTTACAAAATATCTGATGTTGTTCGTGCCATAATATGGCGAATATAAAAGTAAATTATAGTTTTTGCTATTTTACCTTGAGCGATATAAGTAAAATAAAAAGGCGGTCATGTGACCGCCTTTTTTTAATTCAGATAGGGTTAAAATATTGCGTGCGCAACTATTCCGGAGAGGTCTTCCTGACCGTCCAGCTTAAATTTCTGCTTGCCGCCGATGACAATTTCAGGCGGATTAATTGTGCCGTATTTAGCAGGAGATGTCTCTTTGGAAACATCCACGAGATAGAGGTCGATCTTTCCGCCGTATTTAGAAATAAGCTCGTCAGCTTTAGCAGGTGTGGTTTTGTCAGTGTCGCCGTTGTAGAACAGCTCTATCTTCAGCATGGCTTGCCTCCTTCGTATGTCTATAATTAATTTTACCACCTTTGCGAGCCTATGCAATATATGATTATTTTGTATTTCATATCATTGACTATAAAATTACACTGTAGTATCGTTGAAATGCTGTCTTTAAATATTGCAGGTGATAAATATGCTGAAAAAATTTCTCATGGCTCCCGGGCCGACGCCTGTTCCGGAAAAAGTCCTTCTGGAAATGGCTAAACCTATAATACATCACAGAACAGACGAGTTTTCGAAAACTTTCGCAGAGGCTGCGGAAGGTCTTAAAAAAGTATTCAATACCAAAAAAGAGGTTCTGATGCTGGCCGGAAGCGGTACCGCCGCCATGGAAGCAGCAATAGTGAATACCCTGAACCCCGGCGACAAGGTGCTTGTCATTAACGCCGGAAAATTCGGTCAGCGCTGGAGAGACATCTCCAAGGTATACGGAATGGAAGTGGTCACTCTTGATATGGACTGGGGACTCTCCGTGAAGCCTGAGCAGGTGGAAAGCTATCTGACAGCTAATCCCGACACCAGAGCCGTAATGATTCAGGGAAGCGAAACATCTACAACAGCCTATCATCCTATCAAAGAGATAGGTCAGATAATAAAAACCAAGGCTGACACTATATTTATAGTGGACGGCATAACATCCATCGGCGTTCATGAGACACTGATGGACGAGTGGGGCATAGACATAGCCGTAACCGGCTCACAGAAAGCATTCATGCTGCCCCCCGGTCTCGCCTTCATAGCGCTGAGCGACAAGGCGTGGTCTTTCTGCGAAAAGGCGAAGATCCCCAGATATTATCTGGACCTGCGCCGTGAGCTGAAATCTCAGCTTCAGGCGACAACAGCCTACACCCCCACGGTAACGCTTATCAACGGGCTCAAGGTTGTGCTGGATATGATGTTCGAAGAAGGGCTGGAGAACGTATATAAACGTCATCAGGTAAACGGAGACGCCACCAGAGCGGCTGTTCAGGCGCTCGGGTTTAAACTGCTGGCAGAGTGTCCGTCAAACGCCGCCACTGGTTTTTATCTGCCCGAGGGATTTGAAGGCGGAAAATTCGAAAAATTTATGAGAGAGAGAGTGGGCATAACCTATGCCGGCGGTCAGGATCATCTGAAAGGAAAGATTCTGCGCATATCCCACCTCGGATACCATGACGCCTTCGACACCATAACTGCTGTCAGCGGCATAGAGATGGGGCTTGCGAAATTCGGAGTGGATATAAAGCTGGGTGCCGGAGTTACCGCCGCTCAGGAAATACTGAAAAACTACATCGGGGAATAAATGACACGCAACATGATGCCGAACTCCGCCGGAAACATGGCTCCCGGCAGATCGGTAAAAATGAACCGCATAGAAAAAGCGATCAAGGATGTCGTGCAGTCCTATGGATACATGGATATCTTCCTGCCTATCTATGAATATTATGACGTGCTGAAAGAGACCATGAACGATTTCAGGGACGAGAACCTCATCAGGTTCATCGACAGGAACACTGGCAAGTCGCTTGTTCTGCGCCCCGATTTCACACCTCAGGCGGCGAGATATTTCGCTAACTATATGAATGATTTTGCTCTGCCCGTCCGTCTCAGCTATGACGGCAGGGTGTTCCGCAATGTCGATCTGGACAAGGGCGTTAAGTCCGAAAAACTTCAGGTAGGGGCGGAGCTGTACGGCAACAGCGTGCTGGATGCCGACACAGAGATGATTCTCATGGCAAAAAGGGTCTTTAAGACCCTGAACATAGAGGGATGCAAATATGTCTTCGGGCACAGCGGGTTCACCAGAAGGGTTCTGGAGTTGGCAGGGGATGACAGGGCGCAGTATCACAAACATCTGGACGCTAAAAACGTTACGGCTGTCAGCGCGATGTATCCGGAAGATACCGCCAGAGACAAATTCTTCCGTTTTCTCCCCAGAGCTTTCGGCTCTATGGAGACAGTGAACAGGCTGGAGCATATATGCTCGTTCGATCCGGTTCTGAAAGAGACCGTGGGATATATTAAAAACCTGTTCGCCAGACTGATAGAGATGGGGCTGGACGCTAAATCCATGGTGTTCGACGCTTCCGAGTCTGCCGGGCTGGACTATTACACCGGGATAACCCTGAGCGTTCTCCACGCCAAGGTCGGAGAAAAACTCGCAGTGGGCGGCAGATATGACAATCTGACAGCCAACTTCGGGCGTGAGGCGTGCGCTTGCGGAATGGTCTTCTACATAGAGGAGATATACGCGGTGGACACAGCGGAGGCAGGGCAGAAAGAGATCGACTGGCTGGTGGTGGGCGAAAAGAATTTCTCTAAATGCGAAGAGCTGATAGAGAAGGGACACAGCGTCTTCTACGCAGGCGATGAAGAAGAAAAACAAAGTTTGTTAAATAGTTACAATTTCCGTAATACACTTTCATGAGGTAAAATTATATGAGCTGTACAATAGTTCTGGGAGCCCAGTGGGGCGATGAGGGAAAAGGCAAGGTCGTGGATCTCAGCACAGTAGACGCAGATGTTATAGTACGCTACTCAGGCGGTCATAACGCCGGACACACTGTTGTTGTGGGTGGTACAAAATACATCCTCCACCTGATACCCTCAGGCATAATCCACAGAGGAAAAATCAACATCATCGGCAACGGTGTGGTTATCGCTCCCGACGCTCTTATCGAAGAAATGGAAGGGCTGAAAAAACAGGGCGTGGTTTTTGATGAAAATTTTTACATCAGCAAGAGAGCCCATGTTATTATGCCCTATCACAAGACCATAGATCTTCTCCGTGAAGAACTTAAAGGTAAAAAGAAGATAGGAACCACCGGAAGAGGAATCGGGCCTACATACGCTGATAAAGCCGCCAGAAGCGGTATCAGAATATGCGATCTTTATGATGAGGAAGTTTTCCGTGAAAAACTCGAGCAGAACGTCCGTGAGGTCAATTTTCTTATGGAGCACCTGTTCAAACACGATAAGATAGACGCAGAAAGAATCTTTAACGACTACATGAAATACGCTGAATATCTGAAACCCTATGTGGCAGAGACAGCAGAGATGGTCACAGACCTGTATGACGCCGGCAAGAAGATCATGATGGAAGGCGCTCAGGGAACTATGCTCGATGTCGATTTCGGTACATTCCCCTATGTCACATCCAGCTCAGCGGCTGCCGGCGGCGCCTGTACAGGTTCCGGTCTGTCTCCTCTGAAGATAGACAAGGTCATGGGCGTTGTGAAGGCTTACTCCACCAGAGTGGGCGGAGGTCCTTTCCCCACAGAGCTTCTCGGTCAGGACGGTGAGGATCTGAGACAGGCAGGCAACGAGTTCGGCGCCACAACAGGACGCCCCAGAAGATGCGGCTGGCTCGACCTTGTATCACTGAAATTTTCCACCACCATTAACGGCATGAACGCCATCGCTCTCACCAAGCTGGACGTTCTTTCCGGTCTGGGCAAAATAAAAGTCTGTACAGGATATGAGTATCAGGGCAAAGTTCTGGAAAGATTCCCCGCCGAGATAAAAATTCTTGAGGAATGTGTTCCGGTATATACAGAGTTCGATGGCTGGAAAGAGGATCTGACAGGTGTTCAGAGCTATGATGACCTGCCCGCTAACGCAAAAAAATATGTCCAGTATATCAGTGATTTCCTGAAAGTGGACTATGCTCTCATCAGCGTTGGAACGGACAGAGCGCAGACAATAAAATTAAATGAAATTTTTTCATAAAAAGTTGTTGACATAAAATTATCACTTTGGTATAACCTACCTCTCGCTTGGATAACCAACAGGGTTAAAACCAAAGTGACAAGGGCCATTAGCTCAGTTGGTAGAGCAATTCCCTTTTAAGGAATGGGTCGTTGGTTCGAGTCCAACATGGCTCACTTTTTTGTCCCCATCGTCTAGCCTGGCCTAGGACATCGCCCTTTCGAGGCGACGACTGGGGTTCGAATCCCCATGGGGACGCTTTCCTTTTCTAAAGGAAGCAAGGACAAAAAAGTCCGGTCGATCTGAAAAGTCGACAGTTGTTTCAAAAATGAAACGAGGGTGGTTAGCTCAGCTGGGAGAGCATCGGCCTTACAAGCCGAGGGTCACAGGTTCGATCCCTGTACCACCCATTTTTTAACAGGGGGCGTAGTTCAGTTGGTTAGAACGCCGGCCTGTCGAGTCGGAGGTCGAGGGTTCGAGTCCCTTCGTCCCCGTCCTGTTAAAAATCCTGAAAAGCCTGCCTAATAAGCAGGCTTTTTGCATTTCAATATATTCAAACAGTTGCACCTGTGTTACAATTAGTTCATGAATCAACATATTAGCGACTATTTAGAATACTATATCAATTTGTCCATTCATCCAGAATTTGCTGTGTTAATTGGTGGAGAATGGGGTTCTGGTAAAACTTGGTTGATTAATAATTACCTTGATGACAAAACAGTTCTATATGTCAGTTTGTATGGGCTAAGTTCAATCTCTGCAATTGATGAGATTATATTTGCTCAATTGCATCCAGTATTATCAAATAAAAAGCTAAAATTGGCTGCCAAAGTTTTCAAAGGAACTTTAAAGGCTGGCTTGAAAATTGATTTGAATGGAGATGAAAAAGGGGATGTAGATGTTCAAAGTTCTATATCTCCGTCTGATTTCGAAAAATACTTTAAGGATGATAAAAAACGTATAATCATTTTTGATGACTTTGAAAGAGCAAAGATTGAATTGTATGAGTTGTTTGGGTATATTAATGGTTTATTAGAACAGATAGGAAGTAAAGTTATTATATTATGTAATGAGAATGAAATAGTTAATAGTGAAAAAGAAATATTTAATAAATTAAAAGAAAAGTGTGTAGGTAAAAGTTTTACAGTAAAAGCAGATTTCAATGCAGCTATTAATTCATTTGTCAGTCAGCTTGACGAGAATCAAAGTAAACAAGTTTTAAAAGAGAATTTGCCTCTTATAGGAGAGGTGTTTAGTCTTGCTGGATACAATAATCTCCGACACGTTCATCATTCAGTACATGACTTCAATAACTTTTATTCTCAACTTCCTGCAGAATGTTGCGATAATCCAGAACTAACTAATGAATTGTTATATAACTATTTTGTTTTCTCATTTGAAATATTTAATGGCGCTATTGGCTATATTGATCTGAGGAATATTCCTAGCTTGTATGATCGTAGTTTAAAGAAATATTTAAGGGATAAAGGCGATAGTTCATACACTCCAAAGCCTATAGATGGTGTATTAGAAAAATATAGTGTGTTGCAACTATCAGAATGTTTGGAATCTGATATATGGTATGACTATTTTACGTTTAGTAAAATTAATAAAGTTGATTTCAGTGAATATCTCAAAAGAACAAAATATTTCAAAATGTCATCAATGCCAAGTTGGAGAAAACAAATTAGTTGGACTACTTCTATAGAAGAAATGAAAAATAATTATGAGCAATTAATAGATGATTTAAAAAATTTTAAATTTAGGCGAATTGGAGAGGTACTGCACACTGCAGGTGCATTATTTTTTCTCAGTGAGAAAAAATGTATAAAAGATAGCAAGAGAGTAATATTTGTGAAGATGAAATTATATGTGAGAAGTGTGATTCGTTGCAAGTTGCTTACTCTTAGTAAAAGTGAGATTAATGTCTTTTTAAAACCTGCTTATGATAGAGTTGGGTTTGGGTATGACTCTATAGAAGGTTTATCTCAATTCAGAGACTGGTTTGAAGCTAGATGCGAAAGAGAGTTGAAAAGAAAATTATCTCAAAGCAGGGAATCAATAAACGCATTGTTAGCAAAGGATTGTAGTTCTTTTATTGACTTAATTGCACATCAAGACGCAAGTCATGAGTTGTATGGTCTGCCGATACTGAGCTTCATTGAGCCAGCGGCATTTATTGATTATTATATTTTAAATTATGCTGAGAGACTTAGAATTGAGTCTGCGCTTGAAAAACGCTACAGATATAAATTTACTAGTATGTATACAGAAGAAGAAAGTTTTCTAAATGGTATCATATCAGTATGTGATGGTATTATAAATAAAGTAATAATTGGCTTTGAAGTTATGATTGTGAGCGAATTTAAAAGAGTTGTTTTAAAGATTATCGAAAATCATGAAAAGTAATTTATATTTGTCACATTTAGAATAGGGTATATATTTTATTTAATTAAAAATCTACGAGGTGACAAATGCCTTCCATTACAATCCAGATAGCGAAACTTTCCGTGGAAAAGAAAAAAGAGCTGATAGGAAAACTTACCTCCGCAGCTTCAGAGGTTACCGGGATAGCGGATGAAAAGTTCTTCGTATTCGTGGACGAATACGATCATGACAATATTGGCGTGGGCGGTCAGTCTCTGGCTGATAAAATGGCTGGAAAGTAAATAATAAGAGATAAAAAAGGCGGGCAGATGCCCGCCTTCTTTTTTAGTGTTTTATGATTACGGCGAGGAAAGAAACGGGGGAGTCTGAATCGTTTATAAGACTGTGCCATTCACCGTCACGGGTTATCATGAGATCGCCTGCGTTCAGAACGTCCTCAGTGCCGTTGTCTTCGGTTTTTGCGGTGCCGTCCAGCATCAGGTACAGCTCCATGTCTCCGACGTGCTGGTGGTAGCCTATGGAGCTTCCGGGGTTCAGCGACATCATCGCCATGTTTGTTATTTCTCCCTTGAACCCGCAGGCGGCCTCATAAGCCATTCTGACGGCAGTGCCTGTGCCTCCTCTGGGTTTTTCCATTGTCTGGGCGGTTAAAGTTTCAGCTCTTACGATCATTTAATATCTCCTGTATGTTTTAAAATATCCTTCACAGCTATTAGTCCGGACACGGAAGCCTGTATGATGCCTCTGGTGAGTCCTGCGCCGTCTCCTGTGCAGTAGAGGTTTTCGAGTCCTTTGCATCTCATGTTCTTATCAACTCTGATCCTGACGGAATAGAATTTCACCTCCACTCCGTACATCAGGGTGTTCGGATCCGCCATCCCCGGCATGACCTTATCCAGCTGTTCTATGGTCTCTTTCAGGTCGTGCAGGTATCTGTACGGCAGAACAAACGACAGGTCGCCGGGCAGAGCCGATTTCAGTGTGGGAACGACAAAGTTTTTGCGTATCCTGCTCTCCGTGGAGCGTCTGCCTCTTATGAGGTCGCCGTATCTCTGCACGATCACATTGTTTCCGCCCAGCATATTCGCCAGATTGGCTATGTACTGACCGTATTTCAGCGGCTCGTCAAAAGGCTCTGTGAACTTGGTGGACACCAGCAGGGCGAAGTTGGTGTTTTCGCTCTTTTTATTCTTATAGCTGTGTCCGTTCACCGTCAGCAGACCGCCGGAATTCTTTTCCACGGAGATGAACCCGCCGGGGTTCACGCAGAAGGTGCGCACCTCGTCCTCGAACATGCTGGTGAAATATTTTATTTTGAATTCGTATAGGTTGTCGGTGAATTTATCAGTGACGGATCTGGGCACTTCCACCCTGATTCCGATATCCACTGGGTTCATGCCGTAGTCGATGTTATATTTTCTAACCATGTCCTGCATCCAGCCGTTGCCGGAGCGCCCGACTCCTATGATTATTTTATCGTAGCGGCGTATCTCTCTGCGCCCCTCGTGTTCTATCTCTATTCCTGTCACCACGCCGTCTTCCACTATCAGATCGGTGACGGGTGTTTCGCAGTATAGCTTTATGTTTTCTGATTGTTTTATCATGTCATATATTCGGCGGATGAACAGAAGACAGTTGTCTGTTCCCAGATGCCGTATTTTAGCCGGGTATAATTTCAGCTTATGTCTGCTGCACTCATACTGAAGGTCTTTGGATGTCTCATAGCTGAAGCCGGATTCGGTCTCCAGAACCCCGCTGACGTTCTTCCACATGTCGTCCGCTTCGTCTATCAGTTTTTCCAGCTCGTCTTCCGGCATGTAATCTGTGAGCCAGCCGCCGTATTCCGTGGTGAGGGTCAGCTTGCCGTCGGAATAGGCTCCCGCCCCTCCGAATCCTTCCATCACCTCGTTTCTGTTTCTGGTCTCTATGGATTTTCCTTTTTCGTAGATGTCCGCCTCTATTCCCTCTCTGTTCAGCAGGTTATAGGCGGCTGTCATCCCCGAGCTTCCAGCGCCGATTATAGCTATCTTCATTTTCACACTCTCTTTATCTCAGCGTCAAAAATTCCCTTTTCAATGGTAAGTATAGCATAAGTGTGGTGCGGTTCCGTTCTTTTGTTGGTGGGGCTGCCGGGGTTAAGGAAGTGGACACCGCCTATCATGCCCCAGAAGGGCTTGTGGGTATGTCCGTATATGATTAGATCGACATCCTGAAATGTGTATAAAAGCCTGTTTTCTATTCCGTAAGGATTACCCGAACCGTGAGATATCCCGATGCGCACGCCGTCCAACTCTATTTTTCTGGTGAGGGGGAGCCTGTCGTCGCCCAGGTTGGGATCCATGTTTCCTCTTACCGCATAGACATTTGGGTTGATATGCATGAGGTCGTGTATAAGTTTATAGCTGACAATATCCCCAGCGTGAATAATTCCGTCGCATTTTGCTGCCTCGTCTGTTATAATAACTGGCAGTTTATCTATTGAATCGGTGTGCGTATCTGATATGATAAGTAACTTCATTCGATAAATATCAGCGTGATTTTCTGCAAAGTCAATACATAAAAAAGCAGAAAATATCCGTTAAAATGTTAATCTGACCGGAGAGATTAATGAACATTCCTTTTTACAGCGAGATAAGCGCGCTGGTAAAAGAGGGCGGGTTTGAGGCTTATCTCGTGGGCGGTTGCGTGCGGGATGTGATTTTGAACCGAGACGTCAATGACCTGGATATGATATGTATGTCCCACGACTACCGCAGTTTTGCCCATTCTGTACGGATACTTCTCCCGTCTGCGTGGGTGGAGTTCAAGGACAACGTCAGGCTGGTCTGTCCCAATCTGGAGATAGACGTATCCAAACCCAGAGGAGAGACCCTTCTGGAGGATCTCTCTAAAAGAGACTTCACCATCAACAGCCTCGCCATGGATTTTGACGGAAATATTTTCGGCGACAGATCGGACATAGACGCTAAAATAATCCGCCATGTGAGTGAAACCACATTCACGGACGATCCCCTGCGTATGCTCAGAACATTTCGTTTCGTTGCCCAGCTGGGTTTTCAGGTCTGTCCGGAAACCATAGATAAAATACACACTGAAAAGCATCTGATAAAAGAGAGCCCGAAAGAGAGGATACTTCAGGAGCTGTCCAAACTGTTCAAAGGTCCTTTCGCCGATACTGCCCTGTCGCTGATGAACGACTGCGGGCTTTATCCGCTGATATTCGAAAACCATGAGTACGGGTGTCTCAGTCTGGAATCCTGCCGGACAGGCAAAGGGTTCGAATTCTTTCTTTCCGCTCTTATCTATGAGGACAGCGACATCAAATCTCTGCTGAGCTCGCTCAGCCTGTCCAACGCCTCATCCAGAAAAGCGGTAAGAACATCCGAAGCCGCCGATAAGCTCTATAATAATTTCAAAAACTTTGATATATTTGAACTGAGAAAGCTGATATATGCCTACAGCGATGAGCTGGAGGACGCTCTGGAGCTTTTCAGCGCTGCTGCCAAATGCGACACGCTGGAGCTGGCGGATATAGACGCCTATGTCCACGATGTAATGATACAGACCGGTCAGGTGGATTTCGAAACTCCTATGCGCCTGAACGGCGGGTTCCTGATGAATCTGGGAATCAAGGCGGGCAGGATGATGGGCGAGATAATTGACGAAGTGCGCCCTTTGCTGGCATCCGGCGAGATACATGGTCTGGAAGCGGCGGAGAAATACATCAAAGAAAAATGGGGTAGCGGATGAAATTTTGCAGATTCGCCGACGGCAAATTTGAGAAAAAAGGAATAATAGACGGAAAGCTGATCAGAGAGATAGAGGGTTCCATGTTCGGCGAATATGTCGTGACAGAAAATACTTACAGTGTCGATGACGCTGTTTTTCTGCCCCCTGTTCTGCCGTCCAAGTTCGTTTGTGTGGCCAGAAACTATGTGGAACACGCAAAGGAACTGGGCAACGATGTCCCCGAAGTACCTATGATATTCATGAAACCGTCAACCGCTGTGAACGCTCACGGGGCGGAAGTTATAATCCCGGCGGAGAGCAGTCAGGTGGACTATGAGGGCGAGCTGGCTGTGGTGATAGGTAAAAAATGCAGAAAGGTGAAGCGTGAGGACGCGGAGAGCGTCATCTTCGGATATACCTGTATAAACGACTATACAGCGAGAGATCTTCAGAAGATAGATACTAAATTTACCCGGGCAAAAGGGTTCGATTCGTTCGCTCCCATCGGTCCGTGCATAGAGACAGACTTCGACTGGAGAACAGCCAGAGTGAAGACCCTCGTCAACGGAGAGAAGAGACAGGACGGCACAGCCGACCTGATGATGTTCGATGTGCCGGCTCTGATAGAATTCATGAGCGGCATCATGACACTGCTCCCCGGAGACGTGATAGCCACGGGAACACCCGCCGGAGTGGGCAGGGTGGACGAGGGCGACACTGTGGATGTGGAGATAGACGGCATAGGGCGTCTGAGCAATAGAATAGTGAAAGATGAGCTGTAAGATCGACTGTCTGATGTGCGGCACCTGCTGCACAGCGTTCGATATAAAAGAGATAGACAAAAAAGCGGGAGAGAGATGCAGATACCTGTCTGCGGATAATCTCTGCACCATCTATGATAAAAGACCCTGGGGCTGTAAGGGATACAGACCCGATGAACTCTGTGTGCTCGTCAGCACACTGAAAGACGAGGACAAGGTAAAGGTCTACCGAAATATTTACGGTGTTTAAATGTATATAGGACTCACTGGAAACATTGCCAGCGGCAAGAGTACCGCCGCCATGTTCTTTGAAAAGCACGGGTGCTACTGCATAGACGCGGACGAGATAAGCCGCATCGTGATGAGCCCGGGCGAAGAAGCGTATGAGGGCGTTGTTCGTGAGTTCGGACGGAGCGTTGTCCGTGACGAGGACGGCACTCTGGACAGAAAAATGATACGGGACATAGTTTTCAGCGATCCGGTGAAACGAAAAGTGCTGGAGCTGATAGTGCATCCCGCAATCCTGTCATATGAACAGAAGGCAGTGGGCAGGATAAAAGGCAAGGACGACAAGGCGCTGATAATCACACAGGCGGCTCTGACTGTGGAATCCGGCAGCTACAAGAGGTTTGACGGGCTGATAGTTGTCTATACCGACCCGAAGGTTCAGCTGGAAAGAGTGATGAGGCGTGACTCCATCAGCATGGAAGACGCCAGAAAGATAATAGCGGCACAGATGCCCATAGATGAAAAACTCAAATACGCTCAGTTTATCATAAATAACTCAACTGACATGGACGGTCTGGAAAGAGAAGTCAGACGTGTTCATGAACTTATTCGCATGGTCATGAAATGTTCAAAACAGGGAGGAAAGGATGCATGAACTCGGTATAGCGTCCAGCCTGATTGAGATAGTCATTGAGACTGCCGAGGCGAACGACGCAGAAATTGTCCGGACGGTTACGGCAAAGATAGGAAGGCTGGCGGGGGTGGACTCGAACGCCCTTTACTTCGCCTATGACGCCGTGAAAGAGGAGTACCCTCTACTGAAAGACTCTAAACTTATCATCGAAACAGTGCCCATAACCGGGCAGTGTGAGGACTGCGGAAAGACGGACACCTATGAAGAGATGTTCTTCGCCTGTTCCTCATGCGGTTCATTTTCTGTAAAACTGCTTACAGGGGAAGAACTTACTATTTCCAATATCGAGGTGGACTGATGGCTAAGGTAAATATAGAGAAGAAAATTCTGACCAAGAACGAGATGAAGGCGGCTGAGGTGCGTGAACGGCTGAAAGACGTTGCCGTGCTGAACTTCGTGTCATCACCCGGCAGCGGAAAAACAACCCTGCTGGAAAACGTTCTGGCAGGGCTCAAGGAAAAATATAAGATCGCCGTGGTGGAGGGCGACCAGCAGACCACACATGACGCCGACAGGATAAAGGCGGCCGGCGTGGAGGCCTTTCAGGTGAACACAGGAAACGCCTGCCATCTGGAGGCGGTTGATGTGGAGAGGGCGCTTGACACTCTGGGATATGATCTGGATCTGCTGGTGATAGAAAATGTGGGAAATCTGGTGTGTCCCGCCGAATACGATCTGGGCGAGGACGCCAAGGTCATGCTGATCTCCGTTACGGAGGGCGATGATAAGCCTATTAAATATCCGGTGATGACAAGAGCCTGTGAAGCGATGATAGTGAACAAGACGGACCTTCTGCCTTATGTCGATTTTGATGTGGAGGGCTGTATCAGATACGCTAAGGGCGTCAACCCCGATCTGGAGATCATGACAGTGTCATGCCGTGCCAAAGAGGGGCTGGATACCGTTACGGCATACATAGAGAAGAAGATTCTGGAAAAGAAGGGAAAATAATGCTGACTGTTGGGATAGACGAGGTGGGCAGAGGCTGTCTGGCGGGACCTGTTGTGGCATGCGCCGTGATCCTGCCGGAGAATTTTTCTGACGAGCGCCTCGTGGACTCTAAAAAAATATCCGAAAAACAGAGAAAGATAATGGACAGTGTGGTGCGAGAGAACGCTCTCGCCATCGGCATAGGCATAGTGGACAACGGAGACATAGACCGCATGAATATCCTGAACGCCACTAAGACCGCCATGATGCAGGCACTGTCGCAGATAGAGATAGAATATCACAAGGTGATAGTGGACGCGGTGGATCTGAAAGACGTGAAAGTGCCTCTGGAGCATCCTTATAAAGCGGAAGACAAGTTCCAGTGCGTTGCTGCGGCGTCTATAGTGGCAAAGGTGTTTCGTGACGCTCTCATGACACGTCTGCACATAGACCACCCCCTGTATGACTGGTACAGCAATAAAGGTTACGGCACAAAAAAACACACAGACGCCATAAAACAATTCGGTCTGACGCCTCTGCACAGGGTCAGCTTCTGCGGAAACTTCATTTGATACCGGGGCTCGGACAGAAAGGCGAGAAGAGAGCCGAAAAATATCTTATCAATAACGGCTACAAAATTCTGGAGAGGAATTTCCGGTGCAGGTTCGGAGAGATAGACATCATCGCCTCTAAGGACGGATGCACTGTTTTCGTGGAAGTGAAGACGAGGAAGAACTCCGCCTACGGCAAGGGTTTCGAGTCGGTGGACGCCAGAAAACAGCAGAAACTGATAATGACCGCTCAGGCTTTTTTTCAGGGACGGGCGGAGACAGCCGCCAGGTTCGATGTGATATCCATTGATAATGATTCTGTTACGCATATACAAAATGCCTTCGGCATGTAAAATGATGTTGTAATATTACTTCGTAATGCTATAATTTCCATCCGTTCATCAACATTGGAGAATTGAATATGTACACACTTATTTTATCCGTAGCTATATCCACTCTGCTCTCTTTAGGGCTTTACTTTCTTACATACAGCATCTTCTGGCCTCTTTTTCTTATGGTGGTCGGTATTCTCGGTCTTAACTTTCTGGTGGGCAGAAAATTTCTGGCGAAACTCACCGCTCTTTTCAAATCAGTGGAAAAAGATCTGGGCGCCGGACGCACAGATAAAGCCATCGAAAAACTGAAAGAGGGATATCCCTATGCCAAGTGGCAGTTCTTCGTTAAAGAGCAGATAGACGCTCAGATAGGCATCATCCTTTACACCAACCAGAAGTTTGAGGAAGCCGCTCCATATCTGATGAACGGATTCAACAAAAACTGGATGTCGATGGCGATGCTCGCCGCTCTGCATTTTAAGAACAACGATTCAGCCTCCTGCTACAAAACAATGGACAAAGCGATCAAGGGCTCTCCCAAACAGGGCTTTTTATACAGTCTTTACGCATATTTTCTGATGGAAAAAGGCGAAACTGACAAGGCCGTGGTTATCCTCTCCAAAGGTGCCGATAAGAACCCTATGGATGATAAACTTCAGTCAGCTATGGAATCCGTGAAAAACGGTAAAAAACTGAAAATGCAGAACTACGGCAACCTCTGGCTTCAGATGCACCTGGGAGCGAAAATTCCTCAGGGCGGCAGACCCTATCAGCAGTTTCTGATGAATCAGAGAATGGGTAAAAGAAGGTAAGTTTGAAGGATATTCAAAACCAGAGGGATACCAGAAACCTCGATGTGGACAAGGTCGGCATCAAGGACATCCGCTATCCTGTCGTGCTTTCCGACCGTTATAAGGGCAAGCAGTCCACTGTAGCCCGTATCAATATGTATGTGCGCCTGCCCCATGATTTCAAGGGAACGCACATGTCCCGTTTTGTTGAGATACTCAGCAAACATTCTGAAGATATCAACCTGTATTCCGTTGGAAATATTCTGGACGAGATGAAGGAGAAGCTGGACAGCGAAGAGGCTTTTATCGAGCTTTCTTTCAACTATTTTCTTAAGAAAAAAGCGCCGATATCCTGTCAGGAAGCGATGATGGACTATTACTGCACCTATCTGGGATCAGCTGGGAAAGACTGGAAAGATTCAGTTCTGTCTGTCCGTGTGCCTGTGCTGACTCTCTGCCCCTGTTCCAAGGAGATCAGCGTTCAGGGCGCTCATAACCAGAGAAGCTATGTTACCATATCTGTCCGCATGAAAAAACTGATGTGGATAGAAGAGCTGATAGAGATAGCCGAAAGATCGGCTTCGTCCCCTGTATATCCTCTGCTGAAGCGTGAGGATGAGAAATATGTCACCGAAAATTCATATGAAAACCCCGTTTTTGTAGAGGATGTGGTGAGAAATGCCGCCACCATGCTGATGGCAGAGGACCGCATCGTGTGGTTCGAGGTGTCCAGCGAAAACATGGAGAGCATCCACAACCACTCCGCCTACGCCGTAATCACACGAGATAAGAGATAGTTATCAGCCAATAATCATAAAAAAAAGCGGAGCTCAGGCTCCGCTTTTTTATTATGAGATATTGGAAGTTTTATTAGAACTTCAGTCCGGCAGTCAGCTTAAGGCTGAAGCTGTCGTAGTCAGTGTTGGTTATATACTGTCCAAAGACGCCTGTGCTCCAGAAACTTCCGGCGAGCTCAGTGCCGAGGCTCAGAGAGTGGGTAGTGTTATCCACTTCCTGATCTATTTCGATAGTGCCTGTATTCATCTCCGGAATCGACTGACCGATGGTGATGTCGTTGTTTCCCAATGCGTTTTCTAACCTGTATTCACCATAGAATTTCAGCATGCCCGCCTTAACGGCTGTTACATATTCTGTGGAAAGACCCATGATAAGGCTGGTATCCCAGTCTGAATAGGTTTCATAGTCTTTTGACAGATAATCGTATGCTGTTCCCTCTATCTCGGTGTTGTAGCTGCTCATATTGTAATAGCTGAGAGCCATGCCGCCGAAGGGTGTAACCTTGCCTGTTTTGCCGAAACGGAAGCTGTATCCGCCGAGAGCCTCTGTCTGAAATCCTTTTGAGTCATAATCGGCTGTTTCACTCAGATCGTTGTATCCGCCTGTGTAGCCGGAGTAGTCGTTATCTGTCAAAAATCCGATGACAGATGCGCTGACGAAGATGTCTTTATTCGTTTTAGCGGTTGCGCCGGCGAAAAAAGAATCGGACTGTGTCTTGTCCATGGAGACGTCATCGAAGTCTATGTTTGTGGTCATGCTGCCCAGATAGAAAGAGCCGGATATGCCTGATCTGAACTCATGAGAAATGCCCACGCCCAGTCCGAAGGTATCTGCGTCATAGCCGTCACCGTTCATTTTTGTAATGAAGGGAAAGGCGAATATAGTGGTTAATTTCTTTTTGGGAGCGTAAGAGAGTCCCGCGTCTGTGGCTATCTCGCCTGAGTCGGCCAGCAGCATGTTGTTTTGGTTCAGATATGAGAACCCGCTGAGACCGCCGCCCATTCCTCCTGCCAGCATGGAACCGTTAAAGATCTTTCCTACGGCTTTTGCTGTCGAGATCGCGCTGGTGGAGCTGATGCCGGCTGATGAGCGAGAAGGGTTATAGCTCACTGACACTTTAGAGTTTTCGCCTCTTTCTCCGTCGTACCAGTTAACGGTGAAATCGGGGTTAGTGAACGGTCTGAGACCGCTGAATGTGCCTGTGACTGTACCTCCGTCATTTTCAATGACAGTGTACGGAGTATTAAATGATATATATTTGCTTAAGGTTACGCCGAGAGAGGCGCTGTTCAGGTTCAGTGAGGATGATGAATCCACATATATTGTGCCGACATCCTCACAGCCGGGACAGGAACCGGCGGATACAGTGAAGGCGTCTTTCAGAACTGCGGAGCTGCTTTTCAGTATCAGTGTTCTGGCGGATGAATCAGCTGAGTCGGCTGATATTAAAATATTGCCCGAGTCGGTTATTTCTGCGCTTGTTACATCGGAGAGAATATAAGCGGCAATATTGTCAAAAGAGCTGCCTCCTTTAATATCCAGATTGATATTTCCTGAGTTTGTCAGAGTGAGGTTGGGGACGTACTTAACTGATATTGCGCTGATGTTTTCCATATTTGCGGAAGAGCCGGCTTCAGCTGAAACGCTTATGTCTCCTGAGTTGCGGACTATGCCGCTGCCGGAGCTGAGGATGGAAATCCCGGCAACATTTGCTGTTTCGCTGCTGTAAAAGATGCCTCTCTGGTCGTCGGAATTCTCGCCGACAGCGCTGACGCTGATGCTGATGTCCCCTGTGTTTGTCACATCAGAAGTGTTGGCATCAACAGAATAAATTCCGTATATGTCGTTTATATAGGCTTCCGAGTCAGTGGAGATGTCCATATCTATACTGCCTGAGTTGGCTATGGTCTGGTTGTCGTTCAGTTCGTCGTAAATCCCGATGATGTCCCGGAGCATTACATCGGATACATGCACTCTGACATCGCCGTCGTAGTTGTTGTCATAGTCGCTGACAGACAGTGATATTAAGCCTGAGTTGGTTATCGAGGAAGCGTCGAACATTATGCCGAAGAGTTCTCTGACATAAATGCCTGAGGACTCGTTTCCGGTGGATATCAGGCTGTATGAAATAGAGCCGGAGTTAATGATGGAGTCCGCTGTTGCGCTGTTTGAGATTATTCCGCCCACGTACCTTACAGTTATCGGGTCGAACGTGAGGTTGTTGTCCGTGTAGGTTGAGCTGATGCCGATAGTCCCGCTGTTAAGTATAGAACCGAATGTGCCGGTCAGCCCGATAATCCCGGAGGTTGATATTAAGCCTTCATAATCTCCTGATTCAGACAGGGTAAAACCCCTGTATGAGTCACTGATTGTTATGCTTCCTGCATTTAGAATACTGTTCCCGCTGCCGGACGATGTGTAGAGCCCGACAGAGGAGGTGTCGTAGAATTCCGCGTTATCCGACAGATAAATGCCGCTGAAATTTGACGAGAGGTTAATCTGCCCGTAATTATAAAGGTCTGCATCAGATGTGCTCATACCGAGATATGATCTTTCTGAAATATCGTCTGATGTGAGACCGGAAAAAGTACCGGTGATGGTTATTGAACCACGGTTGTAAAGAGAGGCTGATGCGGTGTCGCCTCTGACGCCGAACACATGTTTTCCTGTAGAAAGAGCGGTGTCACTGTAGCTGAGGGCAGAGCCGTTGGTATAGGAAGTCTGACCCGATGGTACGTCATATATAACGTATTCGTATGAGGGTGACGCCTGAATGCTAAGTGCCGAAAAAACTAAAAGTGCTGAAAAAAAAAGTTTAATCATAAAAATCTCCGGATGATAATAAGTATGACAAGTATATAGCAGAAAATAAAAGTAAGAAACAAAAGATGTAGAAAAGATAAAAAAAATCAGAAGATAATATGGAAGACAAAGTGATTAGGGAGAGATTGCTTCGCTTTGCCCGCAAAGATATATTCCGCTGTCACTGCGGACAAGTCTGTGACTGACGAAATATTACTGAAACTTCAGCTTGTCATCAGCATCGGGCTTTATCAAAAGCAGTATATCAGTCGATGTATAAAACCATTCCGGGGCGTATGCCTTTGCCCACGCCGTTGCGTTTTTTGATATCGTCAATGCTGGTGCCGAATTTCTTTGCGATAGCCCAGAGGTTGTCTCCGTTCTTCACTTTATATTTGGTCACTTTGCTCTTGCCGGAGGCTTTTGCCGCTACAGAGGATGACGCAGGGACGGTCAGTATCTGTCCGGAGTTTATCTGGTTGCCTTTTATATTGTTGGCGTTTCTGATATCGGCTACTGTTGTGCCGTATTTTGTGGCGATTCTCCAGAGAGTCTCTCCCGCCTTAACTTTGTGAGTCGTTGTGACATATTGTCTGCTCTGGGATTTCAGAGGTTTTGATATGGCTACTCTCTGGCTTTTGTCGGCGTAATAGTTTTCAGATATTACCAGAGACTGACCGGGGTGTATCCTTCTGGGGTTCACGTTCTTGTTCATAGCCATCAGCTCATATGTGGACAGTCCGTATTTGGCGGCGATGGTGCTCATGTTTTCGCCTCTGCGGACATTGTGGAATTTCGGGTTATATCTTTTCAGCTCAGAGGCGAAAGCCACGTTCAGCTCGTCGTCATAAACATCCGGGATGGGTACGAAAAGAACTGTTCCGCCGGGCACACGGTTAACAGTGAAGCCGTTGGCTTTTTTCAGCGTGGATGTGGACAGACCATATTCTGATGCTATGTTGCTGAGGTCCGTTGTGCCGGAAGTTTTAACCACATAGAACTGAGCCAGTTCCTCATCGGTGATGTGTTCCAGCTTCTCTTCCAGCTCGGCTCTCTTGCCGTAGGGAATACGCAGGGTGTAGACATCCACCGGGGGAGTCATGGGGGTCATCAGCTCAGGGTTAAGCTCTCTGAGCGTATCTATATCAGTGTTTATCAGATCGGCTATGACATATAGGTTGGACTGTCTGTAGAGGTCAACCCTGTCGAACAGAACCGGCATGCCGTTAGGCGTTTCGAATCCGTATTCCTGATAGTTTCTGGCGAGATATCTGAGGGCGAGGAATTTGGGAACATAGTCCTTGGTCTCCACTCTCAGGTATGTGTTCTGTCTCTTTGACAGTTCATAGAAATCTGTTGTGCCGTATCTCTGGATGGCGCGCTGAATCTTTCCCTGACCGGCGTTGTATGCCGCCAGCGCCAGATACCAGTCGCCCAGACGGTTGTAGAGGTCACGCAGGTGGCGTGCCGCCGCCACGGAGGCCTTTTCGAAGTCACGGCGCTCATCAACCCAGAAGTTATAGTCCAGACCATAGAGCTTGCCTGTGCTCTTCATAAACTGCCACATGCCGCAGGCGCCGGCGTGGGAGGTTATGGAGGGGTTGAACCCGCTCTCTGTGAAGGGCAGATAGGTAAGATCTTCCGGAACACCCTCTCTGCGGAAGATGTCTCTGACTATGTATATGTACTGGTTGGATCTGTTGAGCCATTTCTGAAATGTAGTGCTGAATTTATCTGTGAACATACGGACGTAAAACTCAAATCTTTCGTCTTCCGTCAGCGGGATAGTGTCGTATTTACCATATTCGGTGTCGCTCTGGTCGAGGTGATAGTCTGTCTGTTTTTTCAGAACATTATAAATGTCTATGCCTTCCTCTTCGAGACGTGCCAGAAAACGGCTCTCTTCTATCTCGGAAAAAGCGTTGGCGCCGTATCCGCTGTCCTGAAGAACAACTTCCTCATTCTGAATTTTCGTGGGAACGGCAGGTCCTGACGGGGCTAGAGATGCTGTGCTGGGGGCGCATGCCGCCAGCGCGAGAAAAGACGGTATGTATATAAGATATTTCTTCATTGGTTGTCCCTGTTGTTATATTAATTAAAAAGCAACTATACACTAAAATATGCGCAAATCAAGAGTTTGACGCTATTTCAGTCCGGAAAACACAATTTCCCACTTTCTGTTTAATTCGGCTATAGCGGCGTTTTTCTTAACTAAATCTATCTTTTTGCATCTGACAAAACGTGCCAGAGACACCAGTCTTATGAATTCTATGTATTTTATAGATGCGCTGAGCTGGTCTTCGGTGACAGCCCGTTTTATTATAAGTTTCTGAGGGATATAGTTAATATGGAATCTGGCGGCTATGCGCAGCCAAAGATCATAGTCTTCGCAGACACGCATGTTCTCATCGAAAAAACCGCAGGATGAAAAGACCTCTCTGTGTATGACACAGGAAGACGGGCTGATGCGGCAGATATCCAGAATCTTTGAAAATATCTGTCCGCCGTATTTTGTATGTTTGTTCCCCTGATTGATGAATCTGTCGGTTCGGTACCAGAATTCGTCCGTGTGTGATACCAGCCAGCCTTTATCGAACTGTTCGTTCTGGCGTTCCAGTTTTTCCGGCAGCCAGATATCATCGGAGTCGAGAAACGCTATGAATTCTCCCTTGGCGGCTCTGATGCCTGTGTTTCTGGCGGCGCTGACGCCTCTGTTTTTTGACAGGCGTATGTAGTTTATACGGTTCATATAGGGGGCCAGACATTCCGCCACGGACAGGTCGGAGCCGTCGTCCACCACTATGATCTCATAGTCTTTGAACGTCTGGAGAAAAACAGACTCTATGGCTGTTCTGAGTGTATCTGTGCGGTTGTATACCGGGATGATTACACTGAATCTCATACTGGGCGTTTTCGGTCGAGTTTGGTGGAGAAGACCAGTATGGTATTTGTCTTGTCCACTCCGGGCACGTTGCGGATCTTTTTAATAAGTTTGCTCAGCGAGTCAGTGTTGTTTGTGGTTACATGGAGCAGAAAAGTGAAGTCGCCGGTGACGTGGTGGCATCCGAGGATGTCTGTGTCCAGCGTTTTGATCATGCTTTCGAAATCTTCTATATGTTTGGCGTTGTCTATGGATATGCCTATGAAGGCGATGATGTCGTATCCGAGCTGTTTGTAGTCTATGTCAACGGTATAGTTGCGGATTATGCCCAGTGTTTCCAGTCTTTTGATGCGGTCAATTACAGAGGGGGATTTCATTCCGGCGGCTTTGGCTATGTCGGCGTAGGATGTTCGTCCGTTCTCCACCAGCATGTTGAGGATGAGTTTGTCCGTTTCGTCGATGTTATGCTGTCTCACTGACTACCTCCGTGTTGTTACGCCTACTTTATCACAGAGTTCGTATAGTCCGCAAGATGAACAAATGGGTGAAACGGGACGGCATATGCTTCTGCCGTATGCCACCAGTATTTCGTTGATGCGTATCCAGTATTTTTCCGGAAGATGCTTTCTCAGCTCTATTTCTGTTTTGTCCGGAGTTTTTGTTTTCACATATCCTAGCCGGTTGAAAATACGGTGAACGTGGGTGTCCACGCACACGGCGGGGCGCCCGTATCCCTCCACCACTACCAGATTAGCGGTTTTTCTGCCCACTCCTTTCAGGGTAACCAGCTCGTCTATTTCATGGGGGACTTTTCCGTCATATTTCTCTATGAGAATTTCGCAGATGTTTTTTATGGTTTTCGCTTTGGTTTTGTAAAATCCGGCAGGATATATCAGTTTCCCGATTTCTTCTTCAGTCAGTTCCAGAGTTTTCTGTGGAGTATCTGCAACAGCGAAGAGCTTTTCTGATGATGCCAGCGTCACCTCATCCTTAGTACGCAGACTGATGAGACAGCTGACCAGCACACGAAAAGGGTCGCGCTTGGTCTGTTTGGATATTTTGGTTACCGAAGGTTCCTCCATGCTGCGGTAGGCTTCCTCCAGCAGCTCATAGATCCTGTGGATATCAGACTTCTTCATTCAGATATTCTCTGAGCTGAGGGCTGATATACATATCCGACAGATCGAAAGTTTTGATAGCCCTCGACAGCATCAGCAGACGGTATTCCTTGGTGGATTTGCGGTCGAGGATGAACATATACTGTCCGTCCTTCTGGCACAGTCCGCCTCTGGCCTTGGTGACCTCATACCGCAGGCGTATGTTCAGCTTGGCCGCCAGCTCTTCCATTTCGTTTAAAAGCGCGTCAATTTTTGCAGACATTTACATCCTCTATCTTCACAAACAAATATAGGATAATAATGCTGACTATACAAAAGAAAAATGCGGTTACGAAAACCATTCTCACATTCGCTATGTCATAGACCACGCCGGAAACCACGGAACCGATGATTGTTCCCAGCCCGTATCCGACTCCGGAATACATCGTCTGCGCTTTCAGCTTCAGCCTTTCGGGAACGCACCTGTGGATATATGACATGACGCCTATGTGGAATGTGCCGTAGGCGAAACCGTGGAAAGTGGAGAACAGGAACAGCGTGATGAACGAGTCGGCGAATCCTGTCGCCAGATATCTGATACCTCCCAGAAAGATGGAGGCGAGTATCAGTGTTTTAATGGGGACTGTTTTGGTGATTCTGTCGCTGAAATAGAAGAAGATTATCTCGGACACCACCCCAATGGACCACATATATCCCGCCTGAGTCTGGCTGAGCCCCGCGGCGGCTGTCTTGATATTCAGAAAGTTGCTCAGGAAGGAGAAGGATGTGAGATATAACGTGAGTCCCACGAAAAAGAGGGTTAGCTCAGGCGTCATCTTTTTTTCATGGGCGGATTTTCTGCGGAATACAGGTCTGTCGTATATCAGTCTGGAAGCGGGGATGATGGACAAGAGTCCCGCCGTCATGAACGTCCAGATGAATGAGTTCAGCCCGAAACGATCGATCATGAACCCGGCGGTGATGGATGTGGCGATGAACCCCATAGAGCCGAACAGCCTCATCCGTCCGTAGGGTATTCTGCCGTCCAGAGAGACGGCGATGCTGTCCATCACGGGGATGATGCCCGCCCTGCTGAAGGCGAATATTATCATGATAAAAACCACCAGCAGTCTGCTGTTGAAAAAAGCCAGCGGTATCAGGGACACGGACGAGCAGAATATGCAGAAGGAGATAAACAGCGCACGTCTGCTGATTCGTGAAAAATATTCCGTCCAGAAAGGCGTCACGGCAAACTTGGCAAATGGGAATATCGCCAGAAAAATACCTATCTCTGTTCCGGTGAAACCCCGTTCCTTGAAAAAATATCCGGATAATGGAAATATGATGCCCAGTGTGGCATAGTGCAGAAAGTAAAAAGAAGCCAGCAAAGGAATGATGTGTCTGTCATGATCCTTTGCCGGCATATCTGTCATGTGTTTTTCGGAGTCCTTATTGTGCGAGGGGAGACATGGCACGCAGTCTGGTCACGCTGTCCTTTATCATGTCCACAGCTCTGTTGATCTCGTCTTCGGTGTTGAACCTGCCGAAGCTGAAACGGATAGAGCCGTGCAGATCCACCGGGTCAACCCCGATGGCATAGAGAACGTGAGAAGCGTCAACGCTTTCTGATGTGCAGGCGCTTCCTGTGGAACAGCATATCTCGTCAGCGTATATCATCAGGGCTTCAGCCTCGATAAATTTGAAAGCGATGTTGCTGACGCTGCATACTCTCTTTTCTCTGTGACCGTTCACATAGGTTTTAGGTATTTCGTTGAGAATCCTGTTTTCGAAGAGGTCTCTCAGACGTTTGATGTGTCTGACCTCTTCGTCCAGAGTCTCCATAACGATCTCGCAGGCTTTCGCCAGACCGATGATGTTCGGCACGCTCTCTGTTCCGGCACGGAGCCCGAACTCCTGGCTTCCGCCGAATACGAGCGGCTCGATCCCGTCTTTCAGGTTTTCGTCTATATAGAGCACGCCTATGCCCTTGGGTCCGCATATTTTGTGAGCGGAGAATGTCAGCAGGTCAACGCCCAGCTCGCCCACGTCTATCTTCATCTTGCCCATCGCCTGAACTGCGTCTGTGTGGACGATGATATGATGTTTTTTAGCTATCTCGGATATCTCTTTCAGAGGCTGAACAGAGCCTATCTCGTTGTTCACCAGCATGATAGAGACAAGGATGGTCTCTTTTCTGACGGCTTTTCTGAAGTCGTCCACGCTCACCAGACCGTCTTTGTCCACGGGGAGGTAGGTCACCTCGAATCCGTGTTTTTCCAGATATTTGCATGTCTGGAGGATCGCCTTATGTTCTATGGCGCAGGTGATTATATGGTTTCCTTTGTTCTTATATTTTTCGGCGATGCCGCGCAGAGCCATGTTGTCGGAGGCTGAGCCGCTTCCGGTGAATATTATTTCGTGCGCTTCCGCTCCGATTGATTTTGCCACTGTTTCTCTGGCTTTATCCACATCCTCACGCACGGCTCTGCCGAGAGCGTGGATGGACGAAGGGTTCGCGAATTTTTCTTTGAAATAGGGTATCATGGCCTCGAAGACTTTCGGGTCCACTGGTGTCGTAGCGCTGTAGTCAAGGTAGATTGACATGATCTCCTCCGGTTGCTTGTCTCTTTAAATCGTATATAGTAATATTCTCTAAATAATTGTCCACTGTTTTTTTAAGCCCTGCCCACAGCCAGTTTATCCCGCAGGATGAGAAGTTTTCGCAGGCGCTCTCCTGTGTGCAGTCGGATATGGATACGGGACCGTCCATGGCGTAGATGACCTCTTTCAGTGTTATCCCTTCCGCCGGTTTCGCCAGAACATAACCGCCCTGAGCGCCTCTGGATCCTTCCACCAGTCCGCATTGTTTCAGCTTTATAAAGATCTGTTCCAGATATTTTCTGGATATGTCTTCATGCTCCGCTATCTGGGTGAGCGTCACCGGGTTTTTGTCACCGCCTAAGAGAACCAGAGCGAATATGGAACGGATGGCGTATCTGCTTTTAGTTGTTATCTTCATCTTCGCCTTGCTGTTTTTTCAGCCTGTTTATCTCTGCTTCCAGATGGCACATTCTGGTCGCCATATCAGATATGGTGCGTGCCACAGGGTCGGGCAGAAGGTTGTGGTCGAACCGGGCGGTTTCCCTGCCGTTGGTCACAATTTTTCCCGGTATGCCGACCACTGTGGCATTCTCCGGGACTTCCTTCACCACTACCGAATTAGAACCTATTTTGGCGTTTTTGCCTACGGTGAAAGGACCGAGCACCTTCGCTCCGGAACCGATAACCACGTTGTCCTCTATGGTGGGGTGGCGCTTCTTCTTCTCCAGACTGACGCCGCCGAGGGTCACTCCGTGGTATATTGTCACATCATTGCCTATCTCGGCAGTTTCGCCTATCACCACGCCCATTCCGTGGTCTATGAAGAATCTCTTGCCGATGGTGGCGCCGGGGTGTATCTCTATTCCGGTGAAAAATCTGCCGAAATGCGATACAAGCCTGCCCAGAAAGTGCATCTTGCGCATCCACAGCCAGTGAGCGGTGCGGTAGAAGAGGATAGCGTGGAATCCGGGATAACAGAATATGACCTCCAGCCTGCTCTTGGCGGCGGGGTCTCTTTCGAAAACAGTCTGTATCTCGTCTTTTAAAGTTCTGAATACTCCCATATCCTAGCTTCCTTGTAGTATTTATAGTTAAAATAAAAGCCCTGCAAGCACAGGGCTATATGAAAAATTCGATTATTGCCTGTTAATTACGCGTCTATAGCGTCAACGGGGCAAACTTCAGCGCAAGCGCCGCAGTCTGTGCAGGTATCAGGATCGATAACTCTAGCGTCATCACCTTCGCTGATAGCGCCTACGGGGCACTCGTCTTCGCATACGCCGCAGTTTGTGCAGCTGTCGTTAATTGTATAAGCCATATTGCACCTCCATAAATCTTCTATGGGTTTAATAAAGCCTAAGGGCATCATTGTCAATAAGAAAAAAAACCATAAATGCTTTTGAAAGTCATTTTCACAAAAGATATGACATTTTTTTAAGATTTCCAGATATTTGTAGAAATTTATTGCTGAAAATTTTTTTTTGCGATATTACAACTTATGTGCTCTTGGAGCGCCTTTCATACATTGATTATAAAGGAGAATATGATGATAGATAATATTGTTTTCGCAAAGCTGGTTTCAGGCGAAACCATCATCGGCATCAAAGATCAGGCGGCAGGTGTTGTTAAGGATGTTGTTCTGGTTCAGGCGATGCCCTCACACACAGGCGCTCTTCAGATAGCCATAGTTCCCTTCGGTTTTCCTTTCGAGGACGAGGTCAGAGGAGAGATCAGCCTCAGCCATGTCATCTTCGAATATAAAGACTGCCCAGCGGATCTCGCCAACAAATATGTGGAGACCAAATCCAATATCAAGATAGCCGGAAACCTCGGCGGACTGGGCGGTTCCGACAGCGGACTTATCCTTTAATCTCTGTCATGAACAGCCGCTGGACTCTCAAAGACAGACGTGAGGTTTTTAAGGATCACGTCCTGAGGATAGAACACAGGGATTTTCACTACAGCAGGAACGAGCAGACAGGCACTTTCACTGTCTTAAGCATGAAGGACTGGGCTGTGATAGTCCCCGTTACGGCGGACAATAAACTGGTGCTGGTGCGTCAGTTCCGTGTGTCCACAGCGGAGGTCACTTACGAGTTTCCCGGAGGAGCTCTGGAGACAGGCGAAGAGCCGATTTCCGGTGCCGGGCGGGAGCTTCTGGAGGAGACGGGGTACGAGGGCGGACTCAGTCTGCTGTCAAAGATGCGTCCCAATCCTGCTTTCATGGACAACTTCTGCTATGTGTATCTGGCGGAAAACTGCGTTAAAACAGCCGGTCTTAACCTTGATCCCTTTGAGGATCTGGAGCCTTTCGAGGTCAGCTTTGCGCAGTTTGATGAAATGATAATGAAAGGCGAAATAATCCACAGTATCACTCTGGCGGCCTATGGAGCGTATAAAGCTCTGAAGGGCTGATCTTCAGGTATTTTATTATGAAACTTATCGACAACATATCCAGTATGAGAAACCGGCTCAGGAGCAATGAAGACCTTTATATGATCTCCATCGCTGTTGTGGTGGGCGTGGCCACCGGCTACGGAAACATCGTGTTCAGGTTTCTTATAGGGTTTTTTCAGAACATTTTCTACGGCAGCAAGAGCGAGTTTCTGCTGGTCACCCTGAAAGAGACCCCCGATTATAAGATACTTCTGATACCCGCTTTAGGCGGTCTGTTAGTTGGCTTATCATCTCTGATATTCAAATTTGCCAAGGGGCACGGCGTGCCTGATGTTATAAAAGCGATAGCTCTGAACAGAAGCATTTCACCGTCTATAGCGCTGGTGAAATCCTTTACGTCTGCTATCACTCTGGGTTCCGGAGGTTCTGCCGGGCGGGAGGATCCTGTCGTTCAGATAGGCGCCGCCATCGGTTCCGGTGTGGGCAAGGTGTTTAAGTTTTCTTCAGAGCGGATGAAAACAGTCGTCGCCTGCGGAGCGGCGGGCGGTCTCGCCGCCACGTTCAACGCTCCCATCGGAGGCGCTATGTTCGCCGCTGAGGTTCTGCTGGGCGAGTTCGGGCTGAAAACATTCAGCCCCATCATCATCTCATCCGTCATAGCCACTGTGGTTTCCCGTGCGTATTTCGGAGACAACGTAACGTTCGAGGCGCCCATCTATGAGCTCAGAAGCATCATGGAGCTTCCCCTTTACGCCATTCTGGGTATTTTGTGCGCTGTTATCGGCGCTGTGTTCATCAAGGTGTTTTACAAGGTCGAGATGACCTTTGAGGCGATAAAGCTTCCCTCATGGACCAAGCCCGCTCTGGGCGGTCTGCTGATGGGATGCGTTGCTGTGATGAGCAGAGACGTTATGGGGGTCGGATACGACACCATCAACGCCATCCTGCGACACGAGGCGGGATTCTATCTGGCTCTTCTCGTAGGGCTTAAGATAGCCGCCACTGCCTTCACCCTCGGTTCGGGCGGGTCCGGCGGTCTGTTCGTTCCTTCGCTGTATATCGGCGCTGCGACGGGTGGTTTCTTCGGATACTGCATGAATCTGCTTTTCCCGGATATCGCTGCCGGTCCAGGGGCTTATGGGCTGGTGGCTATGAGCGCCATGCTGGCGGCCACTATCAGAGCGCCTCTGACGGCGATACTCATCATCTTTGAGATCACCCAGAGCTACACTGTTATTCTGCCGCTGATGTTCACCGCCATCATATCGAATATCTTCGCTAAGATGATGGAGCGGGAGTCCATATTCACATGGATTCTGGTTAAGCAGGGTGTGCGTATCAGAAAAGGAAAAGAGGAATCCGTTCTGGAAAACCTGATGGTGGGTGATGTGATGACCCGTGACGTGGTGACCTTTAAAGAGGACACGCCTTTCCGGCAGGTGCTGAACGGTATTCAGAACGCCAACCATATGTATTTTCCCGTGCTGAACAATGACGGATATCTGTCCGGCATGCTGTCGCTGGATGATATTAAGGGTATAATATTTGAGGAAGGGCTGGAAGACATTGTCGTTGCCGGTGAGATATGCACCAAAGGCAACATAATATATGTGAAAGAGGACGATTCTCTGCTGAAGGCTACTGAGAACCTGGGTATAAAAGATCTGGGCGCTCTGCCAGTGGCTGAGGAGACGGAGAAAGGACTGATAGTGAAAGGACTGCTGAGAAGAGGGGATATCATCATAGCTTATAACAGAAGCGTCGCCAGACTGAAGGTTCAGGATGCCTGATTATTCTAAAGAGCTGAACGAGGCTCAATATGACGCCGTGCAGACCACGGAAGGACCTCTGCTGGTTCTGGCGGGAGCGGGAACGGGCAAGACAAGGGTTATCACATACCGTATCGCCCACCTGATAAACAATGTCGGCGTGCCGGCTCAGAATATTCTTGCGGTGACATTCACCAACAAGGCGGCGGGAGAGATGAAGGAGCGCATCATGAAGCTGGTGTCCCGCTCCGATTCCGATATATGGATAGGTACTTTCCACTCCATCTGTCTGCGTATTCTGCGCCGTGACGGACATCTGGTCGGTCTGGGCGCCGGATTCGGCATACTGGATCAGGACGACAGGCTGGCTGTGGTGCGGGATATAGTGAAATCGCTGAACATAGATGTGAAAAAATATCCGCCCAAACAGTATATGTGGCGCATAAGCAACTTTAAGAGCACCAGAGCCTATGTGGACGAGGCAGCTCCGGGAACGGATGAGTTTCACATGATGGATGAGGTGTTCAGCCAGTATCAGAAAAAACTGAAAGAACAGAATTTTATAGATTTTGACGACATGCTGGCGCTGACCATCAGAATGTTCAGACAGAACAGCGATGTTACGCAGTATTACAGAAATATGTTCCGTTATATTCTGGTGGACGAATATCAGGACACTAACGATATCCAGTTCCTCTTTCTGAAAATCCTCGCCACGGAGACAGGAAACATCTGCGTTGTCGGTGACGATGACCAGTCCATCTACGGCTGGCGCGGGGCGGATATCCGCAATATTCTGGAGTTCGACACCGTATATCAGAACACCAAGACAGTGCGGCTGGTGGAGAACTACCGCAGCCGCCCGGTGATACTCCAGACAGCAAACGCCCTTATCAGCAACAACAGGATGAGAAAAGGCAAAAACCTTGTCGCCTGCCGGGAAGAGGGCGGGATGGTTCAGGTGATGCCGGTGGGCAACGAAACGGACGAGGCGGAGTTCGCCGCCCAGACCATACAGAAATATCTGGACGAGGGAACGTCTCCGGACGAGATAGCGGTGCTCTACCGCACCAACGCCCAGTCGAGAAACTTCGAGGTGCTTTTGAACCGCATGGCGATCAGATATAAGGTCGTGGGCGGAATCGGATTCTATCAGCGCAAAGAGATCAAGGACATCCTCAGCTATCTGCGTCTGCACGACAACCCCTATGACGGCGTATCCTTCGCCAGAAGCGTTAAAGCTCCCCCCAGAGGGATAGGCGACACAGCCGTATCGAATATCACGGAATATGCCTCCGCTGAGGGCTTAAGCCTCATAGAGGCGGCGAGACAATCGCTGCCGGCGCTCAGGGGCGCGCAGAAGAGGGGCATGGAACCCTATCTGTGGATATTCACAGAGCTGGGAGCTCAGAGCAAGGTCAGCGAGATGGTGAAAACGGTTATCTATCTGACAGAATACGAGGATTTTATAAAAAAATATGAGGACGAGCACGAAGCGGAAAAGCGTATCGGAAACATAAACGAGCTTTACAACGCCGCCGTGTCTTTCGAGATGGCTTTTCCGGAAGGTACAATGTCCGACTTTCTGGCGGCTACGGCCATCACCACTTCTCTGGATGAATCAGACAACACAGCCGCTGTGAAACTGATGACTATACATTCCGCTAAAGGGCTGGAGTTCGAGCAGGTTTTTCTGACCGGGCTGGAGAACGGGCTCTTTCCTCTGCACGGCAGTCTGGATGAACCGGCAGAGCTGGAGGAGGAGCGCAGGCTGTGCTATGTAGCTGTCACCCGCGCCAAGCAGAACCTGCATATGACTTACGCCTCTACCCGAATGGTTTATGGAAACCGCATGCCCCAGAGACGCTCGCCGTTTCTGGATGAGATGGGGATAGCCGGAATAAAAGCCCCGGCGAAGCCGAGACCCTATATGGACGTGAGCCAGAAGCCGAAAAGCACTGTAGCCAGAACAGAGGTGAACGGGATAAAGAGCGGAAGTAAAGTGTCCCACGAGAAATTCGGAGAGGGGATGGTCGTCGCTATATCCGGTTCAGGGGATTCTGCCAACTGCGATGTTTTCTTCAAAGCGGGCGGACTGAAAAAAATAAGGGTAGGCTTTCTGAAACTGCTATGAAACAGATAATTACGTTGCTTATCATATTTCTGTGTTCATCTTCTTTCGCACTGCCTGACGGCTTCGTTTATCTGCGGGATGTGGACAAAAGCATAGCGCAGGATATCAGATACAGGACATATCACAACTTTGTCGGTGTGCCTGTGGACGGATATATAGCTTCCGAGTGCATATTGACCGCTCAGGCGGCGGATGCTCTGAGGATGGTTCAGGCGGACGCCATTAAGATGGGGCTGAGCGTTAAGGTATATGACTGCTACCGTCCCCAGACGGCGGTGGATCACTTCGCCAGATGGGCGGAGGATTATAAAGATACTAAGACCAAGGCAGAGTTCTATGTGAACGAGCCGAAAGAGAGCCTTTTCAAACGGGGCTTTATCGCCCACAGATCAGGACACAGCAGAGGCTCTACGGTTGATCTGACACTGATACCCATGAACGGAAAGCCTCAGGAGATATTCATACCATATGAAAACCTGAGAAACTGTGAAAACCCCGCAGATAAGAGATTTCGTGATGATTCCATAGACATGGGGACAGGTTTCGACTGTTTCAGCGCTCTGTCCGCTACTCTGAATCCGGCCGTGGGAAAAGAGCAGATGAAGAACCGTCTGATACTGAAAGATATGATGGAACGCCACGGATTCTATAATTATGAGAAGGAATGGTGGCATTACACTCTGAAAAACGAGCCTTTTAAAGATACCTACCATAATTTTCCGATAAAATAGCGATATTCCTAAAATTTATTTTCATTCTTGATAATTTTTGTAATCTATTTGTAAAAATATGAAATAAATGCCGAAAACGTTATTTGTCTTTCGCTATTCCTTTGATGAATAACGGTTTTTGTTTGACTGTGGATATGATTGGTGCTTAAATTATATATCAATAATCCAAATGGAGGATATCATGAAATTAAGCGCCAGAAACGTTCTGTCAGGAACAGTAAAAGAGATCAAAGAAGGACCCATAAATGTTGAAGTGGTTATCGAGCTCCCCGGCGGCGCCGAGGTTGTTTCAATCATCACAAAAGAATCTTGCTCAGGACTGAAACTTGAAAAGGGCAAAAAAGCCTATGCAATAATGAAGGCATCACAAATAATTGTTGCCGTAGATTAATTTTAGAAAAGGGCACCTTCGGGCGCCCTTTTTTTTGTTTAAATTTTTTGAACGGACGGGTTGAACGCTTTGGTATATAGCAGAACCCTGTCGCCCACTGTTATGTTTTCGGCTTCTGTTCTGGTGGCGACCACAGTGGATATCTCAGATTCCACAGCCACTGTCAGAATGAACAGACAGTCTGACTTCTCTATCTTCAGCACTCTGCCTGTGAATTTGAATTTTCCGCTTACCGTTGTATCGGTGAAGACCTCTTCGGGTGTTCCGTGGCTTGTTATCACACCGTCATTTATCATATAGACTTTGTTGGCGAGTTTAAAGACTTCTCCCTTATCATGGCTAACCAGTATGGTTGTGATGCCGAGGGTGCTGTGGATCTCTTTCAGCTCGTTTTGCAGGGTGAAGCGCATGTCAGCGTCCAGAGCGGCGAAAGGCTCGTCCAGAAGCAGAATCTCCGGCTCAGCCGCCAGAGCTCTCGCCAGCGCCACTCTCTGTTTTTGTCCGCCGGAGAGCGTGGCGGGCTTTCTGTCTTTCAGCTCGGTCATGCCTACCATCTCTATCAGAGTGTCCACGTTCTTCTTGTCAGTGGAGGCGTATTCCAGATTCTGTTTGACTGTCATGTTGGGAAACAGGGCGTAGTCCTGAAAAACAAATCCGCATTTTCTTTTGTTCACGGGGATATTGATTCCATTCTTTTTATCGAAGACGATCTTGCCGTCTATCCTGATAACGCCGTCGTCCGGATTGGTCAGTCCTGCCAGAAGCCTCAGAATGGTGGTCTTTCCGGCGCCTGATTTTCCGAAGAGAGAGCAGAAGCCGCCCTTTTCTATGTCCACCACGGCGTGCATGTCTACCTCGCCTGTGGCAGTCTTAATCCTTTTGGTTACATCTATCTCTATCATATCACTTTTCCGCCTATCCTTTTGTTAACGGTGTTTACAGTCAGGAGCACCGCAAAAGCAAGAACAAATAGCACTGCGGAATAAAAATGCGCTGTACCGTAATTAAGTGCCTCCACCTGATCATAAATGGCAATGGAAGCCACTCTGGTTTTGTCCGGTATGCTTCCGCCTATCATCAGCACAACGCCGAATTCGCCGACTGTGTGAGCAAAGCTGAGAACTATGCCCGTTATCAGTGACGGTTTGATATTAGGAAGAAGAACACGGAAAAAAGTCTGGAATCTCGATTTTCCAAGAGTATAGGACGCTTCCCTGAGCGACATGGGCAGCGCCTCGAACCCTGCCTGAACAGGCTGAAGCATGAAGGGAAGGCTGTAGATCATGGATCCGATCACGAGTCCCTCGAATGTAAAGACCAGACGTATGTCGAACTTCTGGAGGATGCTTCCCAGTGGTCCGTGTGGACCCATGAAAACCAGCAGATAAAAACCCAGCACCGAGGGAGGCAGGACTATGGGCATGCTGGTTATCGACTCCAGTATGGACTTGCCTCGGAAAGAGACTGTGGAGAGCCAGTATGCCATAGGGATAGCAAAAAAAGAAAGCAGCAGTGTTGTCACTGCCGCTAACTCGAATGTCAATATAAGAGGGGACAAAAGCTCCATTGATCACCTTAATAATATTGTGAAGATATCTGGTATTATCTAAATTATCTTGCCTATGGCTATTTCGTTCGCCTTCACCAGAGCTGTGACCTCCATGCCGACTTCCAGATTCATCCTTTTAGCCGATTTGGTGGTGATGACAGACTCGATACCGGTACCGAAATCTATCTTTATGCTGGTGAAAATATCCCCTGTGTCCATAGACGTTATTTTGCCTTTGAACCTGTTATTCAGACTAAGGGTTCCCAGATCCCCTACGGCCAAGATGACTTCGGTGGCTTTGAACAGCATATTCACATGCCCGCCCGGTGTCAGATAATCCATGTCCGCCGGACTGTCCAGAATAACCGCCGTGGCTGTTTCACCGTGGGTGTTCAGCTCGCAGATTATTATCTGTCCGGAGGTCTTGAAAAAGAGAATCTCAGCCTTAAGTACGTTCATTATTTCTCGTATCCGTATTTTTTCATTATTTCAGCGCCCTTACCTTTTGTGATAAAGGTCATGAATTTTGCGGATTCGGCCTGATCTGTTGTTGTTTTCAGAATAACGCCGCCCTGAAGAATGGGTGAGTAGAGTTTAGAATCCACCTCAAACCATGATCCGGGATCTTTTACCTTTCCGCTGGCAAGGTGTGATTTAGCAGCGAAAGCAGCATCAGCGGCGCCTGTGTGGATGAATGTATCCATGCTGGATATGCTGTCGCCCTGAACAATCTTAGGTGCAACAGCGTCATAAACGCCGGCAGCTTTCATCGCTTCTACAGCGGCTCTGCCGTAGGGGGCTGTGTTAGGGTTGGCTATCGCCACTTTTACATATTTAGCGTCTTTCAGATCAGCCAGTGATTTTACGTCATATTTGACAGACCAGAGAACCAGAAGTCCTTTGGCATACATAACGGGTTCTGTGGATGCCAGACCGGCGTCATATACTTTCTGGGCGAATGACATATCCGCAGCGAGAAAGATATCGAATTTGGCGCCGTTAAGTATCTGTGATGTCAGTTTTCCGGATGAGCCGTAAACCGCCTTAACTTCTGTGCCTGTTTCGTTCTGATATGCTTTGCCTACTTCCTGAAGAGCGAACTGAAGGTTTGCGGCGGCGGAGATGTTGAGCTCCTTAGCGTTGGCGCAAACAGCCAGCATCAGTATCATAGCGAGTGTAAGAAACTTTTTCATTATATCACCTCATTACTAGTGCGGAAGCAGTTTTAAAGAGCGCGAACATATGAGTCCCCGGCTGCAGTCCCAGCTTTTGCGCGCTGTTCGCTGTGATGCTGACGGCGAGTTCGGTTCCGTTTTCGGTCTTTAGGATTGCTTCGGTATATTGACCGCTGGAATTGACAGCGGTAATTTCAGTTTTCAGGATGTTGCGGGCGCTGGTGGAGAAAGCGTCACTGTCCATCAGGATTATGTCTCTGGGGCTGATAAAAACTGTGACCTCTTCGCCCTGTTTCAGGTCTTCGTCCAGTTTTATACAGGCGATGGTGTCTCCGGCGGTGGTGGTTATCATGGCGTAGGTCTGTTCCACAGAGTCTACTTTTCCCTGGATCTTGTTGGAGTTGACCATGGTGTTCAGATACATCATGTGCAGCCGGCTGAAGTGGTTGTATGTTTTGATAAGATCTTTGCCTGTTTTGGTCAGGGTGGTTCCTCCGCCTCCCTTGCCCCCTGTCTGGCGGTCTACCAGAGGGGTGCCAAAAACTGCATTCAGGCTGTTTATGCTGTCCCACGCCGCCTTATAGCTCATTTTGATTCGCTCAGCGGCTTTTTTGATCGAGCCGGTTTCCTGGACAAGTTCCAGCAGTTTGATTCTGCCGTGTCCCGCTATACCTAAACCGTCAATGTCTATCCATAGTTTGCCATCTATTTTCATAGGCGTTATATACTATATAACATAACGGCGCGCAAGGGGAAAATAAAACGTGTCAAAAAATTGTTATTTGTAAAGTTTTTCCTGAATAACGACCCGGATGAAGGCCGCCGCCGGAAGCGCCATTATCATGCCGCCTATGCCGAAGAGAGACCCGCCGGCGAGCAGAGCAAAAATAACGCCTGTGGGATGAAGTCCCAAAGATTTTCCGATAATTTTCGGAGTAAGATAATTTCCCTCGATGGACTGAACAACGGTGAACCCTATGACAACCATCAGAGGATGGAGAAAATCGCTGAATTGAAGAGCTGCCAGCACGATAGAAGTTGAGAACCCGATGATAAAACCCAGATAGGGGACAACGCTGAGGATTCCCGCTGTGAGACCGACTATCACGGCGGGCTTAATGCCCACTATGAGCAGAACAGCCGTATAGAGCAGACCCAGCAGAAAAGCCACTATGATCTGTCCTCTGAAATATTCCGACAGGATACGGTCGAACTGGGTGAAATATCTGCGGTAGTCCTTTTCAGAACTCTGATTGAGGGCTGCGAAGAGTTTTTCGTTCAGCTTGTCGAAATCACGAAGAAAATAAAAGACAAGTATCGGTATCAGCGAAAGATGAATAATGGTGGTAACCGCTGACGATATGGATGTTATTATGCCGGATATCCCTGTGAATATCCCGTGCATGGAGTCAGTTAACCTCGATCCCGCCAGCTCTTTCAGGTGGTTCACATCCAGCTGGATGTTCAGCCTGTCCGCCGTGGTGTGGATGAAATCAAGCACATTGTCCGCATACGCCGGAAGATTCTTTATCAGATACTGCGCCTCGGACGCCACAACCGGTATCAGCCACAGAAGCAGAAGAGATATTATCAGGGCGCAGACGGACATCAGCGCCAGTATGGAGAGCCATCGTGGGATTTTTCTGGCTTCAAAAAAATCGATAACCGGGTCAAAGAGATAAGCTATGAAGAAAGATACGGCGAAAACAGTGATGATGCTCTGGAGTCTGAACAGAAGAAAAATAACGCCGACAGTCACAGAGGCGATTATCAGATTTTTTACGTTGATTTCAAGGTTAATGATACTCATGCAGACTTATAACACAGAATCTCGGTGATTGCGATATAATGAATAAAAAAGGGGCGTGTGACCGCCCCTATTTGATGTTAATTTTCTCTGATGCCCATTTTGCGCAGGATATCCTCCAGCAGACACCACTTGGTGAAAGCTGACTGGAGCAGGTTCAGCCCCACGAATCCCGCCAGAGCCAGCCACCATTTCTGGTCTGTGGCCAGAAAGAGCCCGATGCTCAGCAGTATGAAAATGCCGGGAACAAGTCTTAAAATATCTTTAATTGACATGGTATATTCTCCTCATTCGGTTAATTTATTGTATCTTCAGCGTTTTATCCCAGAACCTCTTGTGAAAGTAATACATGAGGGGGATAATAAGCAGCGTCAGTATTGTCGAAACCACAGCGCCTGTTATAAGAGCCACGCCGAGTCCGGCAAATATCGGGTCGGGCAGCATGAAAAGAGCGCCTGTGATAACGGCGACTGTTGTAAGCACCACGGGTCTTGTTCTGATAGCGCCTGATTCGATAACAGCCTCACGCAGAGTACGCCCGTTAGCCAGAGCATGCTCTATGAAGTCTATCAGCAGAACCGCATTGCGCACCATGATTCCCGCCAGCGCTATGAAGCCTATCATACTGGTGGCAGTAAAGAACTGACCGAATATGAAGTGCCCGGGGATGATGCCCAGCAGCGAAAGCGGAATCGGAACCATCATGATGAGAGGCGTTGCGAACGATTTGAACCATCCCACCAGAACAAAATACATCAGCACAAGCACAGCGGCGAACGCCAGACCGAGGTCACGGAACACCTCATATGTGATCTGCCACTCTCCGTCCCATTTCACAGACGGAACGTCATATGTCTCCGGCTGGGCTGTCCAATATTGTTTAACCGGAGTTCCGTTCCATTTTATTTGAGCCATTTTTTCTTTCATGTCGAGAATGGCGTAGACGGGGCTTTCCACCTGGTCTGCCACATCGGCTGTTATATATGTTACCGGCTTCATATTCTTATGATAGACGGATTTGTCTTTTATTTTCTGTTTCACTGTCACCAGTTCGCCCAGACTCACAGCTGAACCGGACATGGATATGAGGTTGACCTCGGAGAGCGTCTCTATCATGTTTCTTCTGTCTTCCGGCAGCTTGATAGTGATGTCAACGGGTTCTCTGTCTTCCTCTGTGTGCAGGATGCCCGCCTTCATACCCTGAAGAGCCATGTACAGCGTCTTGGACACCATCTCGGAGGATATGCCCATTACGGCGGCCTTCTGCTTGTCAACCTGAAGGTCATACTGAACCATATCGTCCTCTTCGTATGTGTCTATATCCACTACACCGGGAGTCTGTTTAAACACGTCCATCACCTGAGCCGCTACGTCGCTTCTGGTCTTCTGATCGGGTCCGTATATCTCCGCCACCAGAGTGGACAGAACGGGAGGACCGGGCGGAACTTCGGCTATCTTTATATTTGCCTGATATTTGTTGCCGATCTCCTGAATGGGTCTTCTGATAACTTTTGCGAGATCGTGGCTTTTCAGGCTTCTTTCGGATTTATCCACGAAGTTGACCTGAATATCCGCCACATTGTGTCCCCGTCTCATGAAGTAGTGGCGCACGAGCCCGTTGAAGTTATAGGGTGAGGCTAAGCCTGTATAAATCTGATAGTCTTTGACTTCTTTCACTGTGGAGAGATAGTTGCCCACCTCCACGGCTACCATGTTGGTGGTCTCCAGCGGAGTTCCCTCCGGCATGTCTATCACCACCTGAACCTCGTTCTTGTTGTCGAACGGAAGCATCTTCATAACCACCAGACGGGAGGGGATGAAGAGGAAGGCGGCGAAAAAGAGTCCCAGAAGAACCGCTGAGAAGATTATCCTGTTTCTTCCGCTGTCTATCAGCGCAGAGAACATTTTGTTGTATATTGAATAGAGTTTTGTTGTTTTAACGTAATCGCACTCGTCCTCTATCTCTCCGGCGTGTTTTGCGGCGTGAGGGGCGAGCAGTTTATAGGCCAGCCATGGGGTTATCATCAGCGCTACAAACAGTGAGAAGATCATAGCCAGAGACGCTCCGATGGGCATGGGTTTCATGTAGGGTCCCATCAGCCCTCTCACGAAAGCCATGGGGAAGATAGCAACGATAACGGTCACTGTGGCGAGGATCGTGGGGTTGCCCACTTCGCCGACGGCATAGATAGCCTTGTCCAGAAGGTTTCTGGCGCCCAGACGGAAGTGCCGCTCCATATTCTCCACCACGATGATGGCATCGTCCACCACCAGACCCGCAACGAAGATGAGGGCGAAAAGCGTAACCCTGTTCAGGGTGTAGTCGAACATGAAATAAACAAAGAACGTCAGGGCGAATGTCACCGGCAGAGCGACAAAAACCACCGCTCCGGCACGCCACCCCATAGTGAGGCTCATTACCACGATAACGGCTATGATAGCGCCCACCAGATGCTCTATCAGTGTCATAACTTTTGTGAAAGCGGTCTCTCCGTAGTTTCTGGTGACCTCAACGTTCACTCCGTCAGGAATGATGTATCCTTTCAGTTTGTCCAGTTTGGCGAGCACAGCGTCTGACACCACCACTGAGTCGCTGCCCTTTCTCTTCGACAGAGAGAGGGTCACCGCCTGATATTTATCGGCGGATATCTTTTCATTGAATCCCATCAGCAGAATACTGTCGGGTATCTCAGGTCCGTCTGTAACATCGGCAACGTCTTTCAGATAGACGGCTTTGCCGTTCATCACACCCACGACCATGTTTTTCAGGTTTTCGGCGTTAGTGTAAAAACCGCCGGCACTGACATAGAAGACCTGATTGTTCTTGGTGATGTCGCCGGTGTTCAGCGACATGTTGGAGCTCTCCACCGCCTTGAACAGGCGGAAAAGGTCCAGGTTGTAAGATCTGAGTTTTTCTATGTTCGGCTCTATGCGCACCATGCGCTTGTATCCGCCGATTATCTCTGTTTTAGATACGTTGTCCACCTCTTTCAGGTGTTTTTCGACCTCCAGAGCGATACGGCGGAGCTGATAGGCGTCATATTTATCAGAATAGAATGTGAATGCCATCTGAGGCACGTCATCTATTGACTGTTTCTTTATTATGGGCTGGAGAACGCCGTGGGGCATCCTGTCCATGTTATAGTCTATCTTGTCTTTCAGCTTGGTTATGGATTTTTCCTCGTCCTCGTTCACTTTGAAGCGGACGATTATCATGCCCATGTCGTTCATGCTGGTGCTGTAGACGTACTCTACCCCGGGGATCTCCCAGATTATCTCCTCCAGAGGCTCGGTGACGGATTTTTCAACGTCTTTGGCGTTGGCTCCTGGATATGGCACCATGATATCCACCATGGGAACTACTATCTGGGGCTCCTCCTCTTTTGGCGTCATGATGATGGACACCATGCCTATGAAGAGCGTGGCGATAACCAGAAGAGGCGTTATTTTCGATGTTATGAATCCGGAGGCGATCCTCGCCGCGAGATTTTTCTTAACTTCGCTCATTTATTTTTCCTCAAGAATATCGCCTGATTTCAGAACCTGAGCGTTTTCGGTGACTACTTTGTCACCCGCTGAAAGTCCTGAAAGGATCTCAGTCACTCCGCCCAGATCACGTCCGGGTTTGATGACTCTCATCTCTGCTTTCCCGCCGTTATCCACGAAAACCATAGTGAGCTGTCCTCTCTGGACTACCGCCTGTGCGGGTACGGCAATTATCTTTTCTGTTCCTGTGATGAATCTGACCTTGGCGAACATGCCCTGAGTCAGTTTCTCGCATCCTGACAGTTTCACCTTGAAGTTGCCTGTGGCAGGGTCGATGTCGGGGCTGAGCTCGATCACTTCGGATTCGAAACTTTCGCCCATGGCGTCAACGCTGACTCTCGCCTTGGTGCCTACGGCTATTTCATTCAGCATGGACTGGCTGACATAGGCGTATACCACGGGTACGTTGTTGCCGACTTTCAGAAGGGGGCTTCCGGGGGCAGCGAGGTTTCCTGCGTCCATGTTCTTTTCGAGCACAACACCGTCAAAAGGAGCTCTGAGCTGTGTATAAGACAGATATGTGTTCACCTCGCTTCTCATGGCGGCGGCCTGTTTTGCTTTTATCTTCACCTGCTCCACTTTCTGCTGGGCGAGGTCTACATTTTCCTGAGAGATATTGTACTGCTGTTTCGCCAGATTATACTGAGCCTCCACCTGATCGAACTCCTGCTTGCTCACGCTGTTGTTCTTTATCAGGTTGCTGTAGCGGTTAAAGGTCTTCTCCGCGAGCTCATACTGTGATTTTGCCTGATTCTGCTGAGCCACGGCCATTTTGTAGCCTATCTCAGCCTGTTTCAGACCGTTCTGCGCTTCCTGTTCGCTGGAATCAGCGAAAGCCATTTTCTGCTCCAGCTCGCCGGATTTTATAACGGCGAGGAGCTCTCCTTTTTTCACGTGCTGACCGGGGGTTACGTTTATCTGCTCCACATATCCGGTTACCTTGGGGATGATTATGGCGGTCTTGTCGCTGGATATTGTGGCGGTGAAACTTCTGGACGAGTCGGCGTCGGTGAGAGCTACTGTATAGGTCTTCACCTTTACGGTTGCCGGAGCTTCCATCGCTTCATCTGACTTTTCCTTGCCCCCGCAGGCAGTTAACATGGCGAGCATGGCGGTCGTGACAATCAGTTTGCGAAACATTGCGTACCTCTATTTTTTATTATATTCAAATATTATAATATATTGAAGTTTCATTTCAAGGGGTTTGTTAAGCTCTAGCCGAAACCCGTTGAAACTGCCGGCGTGAAATACACGCAGGCTATAAAATTTTGCTACTTTAAATCGCCGGCGGCCAGATGCAGGCCTGCCTTTTCAACGATAAGCTGATATTCAGACATATAAAGCGACAGCTCCGCCTGTTTCAGATCCACCTCTCGGTCGAGCAGTTCTGTCACTTTAGACAGTCCCTCGTTGAACCTGTTCTCAGTAATAGTGAGAGCGCTCTGGGCGGCTTCCACTCTTTTGCGTGATGCCTCAATCTGTTTTGACGCGGTGATAACACCGTAGAATGAATTTTTTATTTCTGACTTTATTTCGAGTTTTTTGTCCGCTATCTGGTGAAGGAGAGCGTAGTATTTGCTTTTGGTCTCTCTGACTTTGTTGAAATCCCCGAATCCCTTGAAGAGATTCAGATCGGCCTGAACGCCGTATGTGGTTCCGCTGCCGTTGTCCCCCATGAAATCTTCATCGCTGCGCTGGTAGTCAGCGAAGAGATATACGGACGGTAGAAAAGCTGTTTTCGCCTTGGTGTTCTCATAGCCTGACGCCTTGAGATAGTTTTCCATGGCGATGAGATCCTGACGTTTTGCCAGTCCCTCTTTTGTGTATTTGTCCAGATCTTCGGAAAACTCCATGTCCGGACTGCTCCAGACCACCTGAATGGTCTCGTCCGAGTCTATCAGTCTCTGAAGCTGGCTCATAGCCACCTGATGCTGTCTTTCAGCCTCTTTCATCGCCTGTTCGTTCATCAGCAGGTAGCTTTCGGATACCATCAGGTCGCTTTTCACTATCAGCCCGTTGGTATAGAAATCTTTGGCGGTTTTATAGTATTTCGCTGTGCGGTCATAAGACTGGCAGGCGACTTCTTTCGCTTTTTCCGCCAGAGCCAGACCATAGAACGCCATGTGCAGATTAAAAAGGGTGCTCTGGGTCACACGCTCTGTCTGCATGCGGCTTGCGTCATAGGCACGGGATGCCTGTTTGATGCCGAAAACTATCTGTCCCTGCATGAATACAGGCTGAACCACCTGAAGTTTCGTGGTGTAATTGGTGACAGTGTCCGGATCGGCGAGCTGTCCTGTGAAATAGGGCATGTCGAAACGTCCCTGTCTCATCATGGCAAAAGCGGCGTTGCCCGGCTCGTCTGTCTTCATTATGGTCTGAGAGAGAGAGACCTGCGGCAGAAGAGACCCTATCGCCTGATCCTTCTGAAAGCGCGCGGCATCCTCCTGCGCCTTATAGGATTTAATGATGTAAGAGTTGGAAAGAGCCATCGATCTGGCTTCTTCAAAAGTAAGCTGTCTGCTCTCTGCCTGTACAAAGCAGAGTAAAAGAGCCGCTGTTAGTGCTGCTCTTCGCACGGGGATTTGCATCCTGTCTTCTCCATTAGTTCCTTAATCATTGCCTTGATACCGTCGTCGGCGATGCTGTAGCATATGCTGGTGCCTGTTCTTTTGCCTTTTATAAGACCCTTGTTTTTAAGAATGGCAAGGTGTTGGCTGGTTGTCGCCTGCGGGATATCAAGTCCTTTGCATATCTTGGTAACATTGCACTCATTACTCATAAGACCTACCATCAGCTTTAGCCTGATAGGATGTCCTATAGCCTTGAGTTTTTCTGAGTACGTTGCAAACCATTCGTCCATTTTGTCCTCCGAGCAAAAAATGAATATATGAATATTATTAACTTCCAGCCCCCGTGTCAACGGCAAAGTTATTATTTTTTTATGGAGAAAATCCGACAAAAAACAGCGGTATGCACGGCTTTCGATACTGTCAGACGCCTGTGCATGACATAAAAAGGAGGCACGGCGGCACAGCGGATAAAGTAATTCTTGATTTAATTACTATGTCTGGCATATTAGACAGCAATGGAAATCATCAGAGATCTATCGCATTATAAAGCAGAGAGGGATATGGTTGTCAGTATAGGCAACTTCGATGGTCTGCATGTCGGACACGCCGCTCTGGCGGAGCGTGTGGTCACGCTCGCCCGTGAACGTGGGCTGATGAGCGCCTTCGTCTCGTTCGATCCTCATCCCATGAAGTTTTTCGGGGCGGATGTAAAACTGCTCCAGACAGAAGAGATGAAGATCAGAGAGTTCGAGAAGCTGGGCGCAGACAAACTTTTTCTGCTGAAATTCGATGAGCATATAGCGGGGATCAATCCGGAGATATTCGTCAGCGAATATCTGCTGAAAACCATGAGGGCAAGATTCATCGTGGTGGGATACGATTACCGTTTCGGACGAAACCGCACCGGATCTTACGAATTTCTGAAGATGCTTGAGCCGAAATACGGCTTCACGGCTATCAGAGTCGATAAGGTGGTTGTGGACGGCATCACCGCCTCCAGCAGCAACATCCGCAAATATCTCACAGAGGGCGACCCGGAAACAGCGGCAATGCTTCTGGGACGCAGATATTCCATGGCGGGCGAGGTTGTGCGGGGCGACGGGATAGCCACCAGAATGGGCTTCCCCACAGCGAATATAAAAGTGGACAACGAGCTGATACCGATGAACGGAATCTACGCGGCGGTTGTCCATATAGATGACAGAATATATAATGGAGCTCTCTACATAGGCGAACGCCCCACAGTGGCTGAGGGCATGAGCAAGCGTGTTGAGGTCAACGTATTCGGTTTTAAAGACAATCTTTACGGCAAGACCCTAGAGGTAGAGGTGGCAAAATTCATCAGAGGCGACAGAAGATTCGGTTCTGTGGACGAGCTGACAGGTCAGATAAAGATAGACTGTGATAATATAAGGGTGTTCTTTGACAGACAAAACTAAGAAAATATCATTCATCAGCCTCGGCTGTTCAAAAAATCAGGTGGATCTGGAATATCTCATGGGCGCTGTGCGTGATGAGGGATATCAGATAACACACATTCCAGAAGATTCTGACGCTATCGTTATAAACACCTGCGGATTTATAGAGCCGGCGGTGACTGAGGCCATCGACAATATACTGGAGATGAGCGGAAGAAAGAAGAAGGACGCCAAGCTGATTGTCACCGGATGTATGAGCGAAAGATACAAAGGCGAGCTCTTGAACGAGATGCCGGAGATAGATTTTTTTACCGGTGTCGGCGATCTGGACAAGGTTATAGGATATCTGAACGGCACCAGCCTGCGCCCCGCCAATTACGGCACGGCAAGGCTCTTAGCCAATACGCCATATTACGCTTATCTGAAAATATCCGAAGGATGCAATAACAGATGCTCCTACTGTGCCATACCCGGCATCAGGGGCAATCTGGTGAGCAGAAAGAAAGAGGAGATAATAGACGAGGCGAAGAACCTGATAGATCAGGGGATAAAAGAGCTGATCGTCATATCTCAGGACAATACGAAATACGGCACCGATATATATGGTAAAAAAATGATAGCCCCGCTGCTGAAAGAGCTGGCGGCGCTGGACGGTGATTTTAAGATACGCGTGATGTATATGAACCCGGACGGCGTGGACAAAGAGCTGGTTGATACCATATGCGGAACAGATAAGATACTGAGCTATTTCGATATTCCGGTTCAGCACTACAGCGCCAGAATACTGAAATCCATGAAGAGAAAATCAGATCCGGCCACCATAGACAAAGTATTTGATATGATAAGAGAGGCTGACAGCGAAAGTTTTCTCCGCACCACCTGCATAGTCGGGTTTCCCGGCGAGACGCAGGAGGATTTCGACGAACTCGTCGCCTTTCTGCGGAGACATAAGCCTGATTTCGCCGGATTTTTTCCCTATTACAGAGAGAAGGGAACTCAGGCGTATACTCTGGGCGCCCCTCTGGGCAAGCGCGAGGTGAACAGACGCATCAGAGTTCTGGAGAAGATACAGAAAGAAAATACCAATACTCGCTTGAAATCATTGAAAAAACAGGACATAATCTGCTACGTTGAGGGAGAGAGCGAGGAGTCGGAGTTCATCCTTCAGGGCAGGGCGCAGTTTCAGGCGCCGGATATAGACGGACATGCCTATATCATAGGCGGTCTGGCGGACAGAGGATACGGTCCGTATCCGTGCAGAATAAAGAAGATAGTTTATCCCGATATATATTGCGAAATAATTGAAAAATGGTGATACCGATGAGAAAGATCATAGCTGTATTTATATGCGCCGTAGCGCTTTTTTCATGTTCCAAAGAGCAGCCCAGGCTGACAGCCGATGAAAGCATGAAAAAAGGTCTGGCTCTGTTTCAGAAGAAGAATTATTCGGACTCAATTACTTATTTTGAAAATACAATAATGGAAGCGGATAATCCGGAGATAGCAGCCAAAGCTCAGCTCTTTCTGGCTGACGCCTATTTCCTTGACAAAAAATATCCCGAGGCGATACCCGCCTATGAACAGTTTCTGGATATATACAGCGATACAGAGGACGCCAATCTGGCTATGCTCCGTCTGGGTCTCTCGCACTATGCTCTGATAGATAAGATAGACAGAGACATGGGGGCTGTTGAGGGCGCTCTTAAGAGTTTTACACGTCTGAGAGAAAAAGATCCCGGTTTCGCCCGTGAGTATGAGCTGACCAAAAAGATAGTTGAACTGAGAAGCATGCTTTCCGCCAGAGAGCTTTATGTTGCCAAATTTTACTTCCGCATAGGAAAACCCTCATCTGCCGAATCGAGACTGATGTATATGTTCGAAAAATATAAGGACACTCCGGAATATGAGGACGGTCTCTATATATATGCCAGCTGGCTGGCAAAACAGAAAGGCAGGGAGAGAGAGGCTATGCAGTATTACAATCTGCTGCTGAAAGAGTTTCCCCAGACAAAATACGCCAAAGATGTTGCCGGCGGTCTGACTAAGCTGATGCTGAAAGTGACAGAGGAACTGGAAAAGAAACAGAAAGAGGCTCAGAAAGCCGAAACAAAACAGGAACAACCTAAGGAAGGAACCAAATAGATGCTGGATATCAAGTACATTATAGCTAATCTGGACGAGGTCAGAGCGAAAACGGCAAAAAGAGGCGCCGAGTTCGACTTCGACACGCTGGCTAAGCTGGACGCCGAAAGAAAAAAACTTCAGGCGCTGAATGACGAGCTGAAAAACGAAAAAAATAAAATAAGCAAAGAGATAGGCAGAATAAGACAAGAGGGCGGCGACATCTCCGAAATTCAGGAAAAGATGCGCAAAGACGGCGAAGAGATAGACGCCAACGATAAAGCAATGGCGGATATCCTCGAAAAAATGAACGAGATGCTCTATACCCTGCCTAACCTCGTGAAAGACGAAATACCCGTGGGCAAAGACGAGACTGAGAATGTTCTGTTCAGAACCTGGGGAGAGCCCAGAAAATTCTCATTCGAGCCAAAGGCGCACTGGGACATAGCCGAAGGGCTGAAGATGCTCGATTTCGAGCGTGGCACAAAGATAGCGAAATCAAGGTTCACAGCTTATACAGGCATGGGGGCAAAGCTCGAAAGGGCTCTCATCAACTTCATGCTGGATACACACGCCAAAAGGGGCTACACAGAAGTTCTGGCTCCCTATCTGGTGAACGCTCAGGCGATGACAGGCACAGGTCAGCTTCCCAAGTTTGAGGAGGAACTCTTCAAATGCGAGCGAGACGGGCTCTATCTGATACCCACAGCGGAAGTGTCAGTTACCAACCTCTACAGCGGAGAGATACTCTCCGAAGCCGATCTTCCTATCCGCCACTGTTCATATTCCGCCTGTTTCCGCAGAGAGGCGGGCTCACACGGAAAGGACGTTAGAGGGCTCATCCGTCAGCACCAGTTCAACAAGGTTGAGCTGGTTAAGATCACAGCTCCGGAGGATTCCGAGAACGAGCTTATGGAGCTGCTGGATTCAGCGGAAAATATTCTCCGTCTGCTCGGTCTGCCATACAGAGTGATGACGCTCTGTTCCGGCGACGTGGGATTCTCATCAGCAAAAACCTATGACATAGAAGTGTGGCTGCCTTCAGCCGACACATACAGAGAGATATCATCCTGCTCAACTTTCGTGGATTTTCAGGCGAGAAGAGCTTCCATCCGCTTCCGCAGAAAGGATGGAAAAAAGGTTGAGTTCGCTCACACACTGAACGGCTCCGGTCTCGCTGTGGGCAGAACGTTTCTGGCAGTACTCGAAAACTATCAGAACGAGGACGGAACTGTGACCGTACCAGAGGCGCTTCGTCCTTATCTCGGCGGTATAGAGAAGATAACATTATGAGCCAGAAGACATTATATGTAGCCGGCACAAGCATAAACGGAGAATATTCGGGCTCGCCGGCATATCTTTTCGAAGTAGTCGAAAAATGTTCTCTGATCATCGGAGAGGATAAAAGAAATCTGGGCAGAATGCTCGCCGCTTCCGGTTTTCGTGACAAGGAGCAGATGCTTCTGAACGAACATTCGCTGGACAGGGACAAGGAATTTCTGCTGGATATATGCAAAGACCACGAGAATATACTGATCATGAGTGATTCCGGCACCCCCTGCGTGGCGGATCCCGGATATGATTTTGTCAATATGGCATGGGAAGCCGGATTTAACGTGATATCCGTTCCCGGTCCTTCATCTATAATAGCGGCTCTTTCCGTCTCCGGATATTTTGCGGAGCGTTTTTACTTTGCCGGTTTTCCGCCGAAGGAGAATGTTCAGCGCAAGAAATTCATGGACAGGGTGATGAACAACAAAGACACTGTCGTCATCTTCGAAAGACCCTACCACGCAAACCAGCTGATAGAAGAGGTCTGCTTCATTGACCGCCCCATGAGCATGTCTTTCAATCTGGGTATGCCGGATGAGAAGACATACAGAGGCACCGCGAAGGAGATTTCACAAGCTATCCCTGATAAGATCAAAAAACCTTTCGTGCTGGTTATCAAAGGAAGCCATTCCTGATTATCCCAGAAGCTGAAGAGCAAGCTGAGGCTGCGAGTTAGCCTGACCTATCATAGAAACGGCAGCCTGACTCAATATCTGGTTCATGGTGAACTGTGTCATTTCCTGCGCCATGTCCAGATTCTGTATCCTGCCCAGTGAACTTGTCAGGTTTTCGCTGGCAGTATCCAGTCCTGAGATGGTATATTCCAGACGGCTGATCTGCGCGCCCACATCCGCTCTGATACTGGATACTTTGCTGAGCGCTCTGTCTATTATGGAGATGGCGTTCTGGGCTCTCTCCTGATCCACCAGAAATACCTCGTCCAGTCCCAGACCGTCAGAATCTGTCTGCCCTATGCTGATATCCGCCGTCTGTCCTTCGTACGCTCCTATCTGCAATACAGTGGAATTGTCCACCAGGTGAAGAAATACTTCCTCGTCTCCGCCGGAGCTGAACTGCATTTTTTTATGTGTATCGTCCCATGATACGCTGAGCCCGATGGAGCTGTCTATCTCCACATCGATCCCCGCTATCACGTCTTTCAGTTTATAGTCGTTCACTGTGTCTGAGCCAACAAGACTGCCTGTGTGGGCGTCATATACGTCTATGCTCAGGGCGCTGTTTGAACCCTCCTGTATGGTTGCCAGAGACAGGGCGTTTATCAGCTCCTCGTCGCCGGCGAAGGTGAGCATGCCGTCCAGACCCAGCTTGGCCGTCTGGATTATAAAAGTGCCTTCCAGCGCCTCGTTGGAATATTCTGTTGCCGCTCCGACAAAATTGACGAGATTATTGTTCACGTCAGAGACGTTTTCGCTGGTTTCTGTGTTCACTCCCATATTCAGCCCGTTCACTATGGCGTCCTGTAGTTTCCGCTCAAAATCCGAAATGGTGTCGTCACCCTCCAGATATATGGTGGCGGAGCTGCCGTTGCCGTATATTGTCAGCGACTGTGTCTGGTTGAACAGATTTTTTCCGTCATCCGTTGTGAACAGTGAAATATCCTTCATTTTGGTGGAGGTGGTGGCCGCCTCTCCGGCACCGTTCACATCCAGATTAAAAGAGCCGGTGGTGGTAAAACCATTGTTATCCGTATAGTTATTTGTGGTCTCTTTAAAATTAAGCGACATGGAACCTATGTTCAGACTTCCCGTCGCCTCGTCCATGGTGGAGTAATAGACGGTGACGCTGTTGAAATCTATGTCTGAATCGCCGTCGTCTTTCAGAGTGAGCGTGTTTGTCCCTGTGAAATATATTGTCGGTCCCGCCTGTCCGGAAGCCCCGCCGGAGATCCTCACAGTGCCTCCTCCGGAAGAAGACAGGTCCGCCACTGATGAATAGTCTTCCATAACGGTCAGCAGAACCTTGTCCCCGTTCTGTATCCTGCCTCCTGTGCCGAGTATCACGTCAAAAGTAAGATCCAGTGTCCCCCCGTCCGCCTCTATGCCAGATGCGGAAACTGCCGCAGTATCGCCGGAGAGGGTGACGGTGGCTGTCTGCCATTCGCCTATCTCACCGGATTTAGCGTCTATATATCTGAATGAAGCCCCCTGTACAGTGGTGGTGGCTGATGTTACCTCTCCGGAAAACTGCACCTCCACATATCCGGATGATGTCACATTCGGCGTGGAGAATGTCACCGAGCTGGCTGAGGTGTCCAGAGAGAACATCGATCCCGTCTGAAGATATGAGGCGGTTACGGAAGCCGACGCTGCCGATACAGCCGAATCGCCGCCGATGTCCACAGTATAATAGCTGGTGCCTGTTGATTCTATGGTCTTCAGATCGGATACCGACACTACATTGGTGGTGTTCTGCGTTCCTCCGGCGGTGGTTATCTGCCCGCCCAGAGCGTCTTCTGACAGAGTCATTACGTCTGTTTTATAGATATAGTTGTCCCCTGCTTCCACAGAGATATTCATTTTGTAATTGCCTTCCGCTACCTTGCCCTTGATATTCACGTCTATGTCCGTGCTGCCGGACGACCACAGGGCGGATGAGTTTCCGTTGAGCAGTTTTCGGGTGTTGAATTCGGTGGATTCAGCGATATGGTCTATTTCGTCGTTGAGCTGGTCGATCTCTTTCTGGATCTCCTCTCTGTCTGTGGATGTGTATATTCCGTTGGAAGCCTGCACCGCCAGCTCACGCATTCTCTGCGCCAGTGACTGTATGGACTCCAGCCCGCCTTCCGCTGTCTGGAGCAGAGATATACCGTCCTGAGCGTTCATGGACGCCCGCTCGATACCTCTTATCTGCGATTTGAGTTTTTCGGATATTGCCATGCCGGATGCGTCATCCGCGGCGCTGTTTATTCTTAAACCTGATGATAACTTGCTTATATTGCTAGTAATTTTTGCGCTGGCGCTGGCAGCGTAATTCTGGGCGATAATCGACGATATATTTGTCGACACACTGATTGCCATTTCATTACCTCCGTGTAACTACTGACCGACTTCCGTGTCGGCAGACTATACGGCATAACTGTATTGTCAAAAAAAAAGACCGATGCTTCTTCATATGAAGTCACCGGTCTGAATGTTTCAGTACCTTATTCTTAAGTTATAAACATTATCGGTTGCTATGAGGTAAAACTTGATAGGAAAAAGAGGATATGATGTGAATTTTTTGAAATAAAAAAGCGGCTTATTCAGCCGCCTCAAAATTATTCTGCTCCCACTGTTGATGGGCAGTTATGTCTGCGTCTTTCCATACGGCTGTCGGGCAGTCCCTCTTTGCACATATGGCATCCGCGCTCCTGAAAGTGAACATTGCCGCCGGCAATGCACAGCTCGGTTCCTTCTATCAGGAATGTCGCTATCTTCACTCTCGCCTTCTCCACCAGACGGGAAAATGTAGGGCGTGAAATATTCATCAGAACAGAGGCGTCCTCATGGGAAAGACCCTCGTAGTCAGCGAGTCTTACCGCTTCGTATTCGTCCAGTGTCAGGTTGACCGCTTTGAGTTTCTTTGCGGGGATTCCTCTGGGCTTAAAATTACATATCTCAGGCTGTACGCCTATGATCCTTGGTTTGGATGGTCTGGGCATTATCTCCTCCGAACTTAATAAAAATGTTTATGCCTCAAAAATCAAATACAATGGTTAGTATTTATGCACATAAGTTAGCAGTTACTTTAAAAAAATGCCAGAGGAAAATAACGGAAACAGTCTACATTCATATATCCGCTTATTCATATAATTTCATTGAAATCAATAGTTTGTATGCGGTATGATCTGGGACGGATGACCGCCTTCGGGTTTTTGTATCCGACAGCTATCAGCATAACAGGTTCATATTTTTCATTAATAGAGAATTCCCTCATCAGATCTGACTCAACAAAACCGCCCATGGGGTGTGATTCCAGACCGAGCGCCGCCGCAGCGTACATGACATTCATAGCGAACAGGGACGTGCTGATGAGCGCTTTTTTTGTTCTCACCGCTGAGCCTTTTTCCCCATGTCCTTTCACTGCCATGTTCACATATCCGGGCTTTGTTTCATCGCTGAGCAGTCCCAGTCTCACCTGACCGTCAGCTATTCTCTCCAGATTGTCTTCGATAAAATCTTTATCCGCCAGTATGATATAGATGCATGACGCCTCTGTCACCTTCGGCTGACCGAATGATACTGATTTCAGGAGTTCTTTTTTCTCAGGGCTGAGAACTGTGATAACTTTCCAGGGCTGAAGATTCATGGAAGAGGGGGCGAGCGCCGCCAGCGTCAGGATATTTTCCGCTGTTTCCTCAGATATGCTTTTGTCAGGGTCGAAGAAATTGATGGAGCGTCGGTATTCTATAGCTTCTTTTAGATTCATAGTTTCCTCCCGAAATTAATACTTACCTGTATTAAGTTAACTCCGGGAGGTATTTTTTCAAGGCAGGTTATTCGGTCGGCATCCCTTTAAAGCCCTTAAGCACCACATACATCTCGAAAGAATTCTTTCTGGTGGCTTCAGGTCGGATATGCTTGCAGAACTCGAAATGTTTTTTCATCTCTTTTACCAGAGCGTCACGGTCTTCGCCCTCGAATATTTTACAGCAGAAATTTCCGCCGGGTTTCAGCACTGTCATGGCGAAATTGAATATTATACGCACCAGATCCACAGAGTTCACATGGTCCAGCAGCTTCGATCCGGATGTGTTGGGAGCGGCGTCGGATATCACGGCATCGTACCCGCCGCATTCCGCCAGCACCTTATCCACTGTTTCCTGTGTTGTGATATCACCCTGAATGAAGGTGAATCTGGGGTCGTGAAGCTCAGTTTCCAGCAGGTCAACACCCACCACTTTTGTCTTGGAAAGCTGAAGAACCACCTGACTCCACCCGCCGGGGGCGCACCCCACGTCCAGTATGGTCTGGGTGTTTCTGTATATCTCATATTTTTTGTTCAGCTCTATCAGTTTATAGGCGGCACGGGATTTGTATCCCTCTAATTTCGCCTTTTTATAAAACGCGTCCTGTCTGTTGTACATCCTTATCCCTCTTTCATTTCACGAAACGCTTCCTGCGGATGGTGAAAGATTATTTATATCACTTACTCTGTCAGTCCATCGGGGTGACTTCGTAGTCGTGGATGTGGAAAGACTCGTTGGGGGTCACTTCCACCTCTATATTCATCATCAGCTCTATCTCGTCCAGACTCTGTTTCTCATCGTCCAGTATCAGATCCACAACATCCGGATGAGCCTCGATATACACTTTTTTATTGCGGAAGAAGGGCGCTATCCTGCGCACCTCTCGGAGTATGTCGTAGCATACTGTAAGTTTGCTCTTCACTATGCCTCTGCCTTCGCAGTAGGGGCAGGGCTCGCTGAGCGATCTGGAAAGACTCTCCTGAACCCTCTTTCTGGTGATCTCCACCAGACCCAGAGGCGAAATATTTACCACGGATGCCTTTGCCCTGTCGTTCTTCAGCTCCACGTCCATTGTTTTCAGAACTTTCTGGCGGTTCTCTTCCTTCGCCATGTCTATGAAGTCCACGATGATGATGCCGCCTATGTTCCTGAGCCTTAACTGCCACGCTATCTCTTTTGCTGCCTCGAGATTGGTTTTAAGGATCGTCTCCTCGAAATTACGCTTGCCCACGAACTTCCCGGTGTTAACATCCACCACAGTCAGCGCTTCCGCCTGATCTATGACTATGTATCCGCCGGATTTCAGCCATACTTTTTTGTCCAGAATCCTGCCTATCTCGATCTCTATATTATAGTAGTCGAAGATGGGGATGTCGTTGGTATAGAGGCTGACCTCCATGTGCATGTCTGGCATGTATTCACGGAGAAAAGATTTTATCTTAAGAAAATCTGCTTTGTTATCGATGATAATACGGCTGACATCCGCTGTGGCGGTGTCTCTGAGTATGCGGAAGATGAGCCCGTGGTCTTCGTAGACCATGCTTGGCGCTTTGGTGGATGTCATCTGTTCCTTTATCTTCGCCCAGAGTCTTTCCAGATAGTCGAGGTCGGCAGTGATCTCCTCTCTGTCGTGTCCCGCGGACACTGTGCGGGCGATGAGCCCCACGCCGTCTGTCTTGATATCTTTCAGAATATCTCTCAGGCGCTCGCGCTCCTCCTCTCCCTCTATCTTTCTGGACACTCCCACATGCTCGTATCCGGGCATCAGGACTATGTATCGTCCGGGGATCGTCAGGTGGGTTGTGAGCCTGGCGCCTTTCTGTCCTATGGACTCCTTGGCAACCTGAACTATGATCTCCTGACCCTCTTTCAGCATGTCTTCAATGGGTGGAATCTCTTTGGGTTCGGTGGATTCGCCGTCTATGTCGGCCTCGTCGGTGATGCTTCCGTCTATGGATTTTTCCAGAAAGCTGACACGCTCGCCGTTTTCCACATAAACATCGGCGGCGGGGAGAAAGGCGGCCTTGTTCAGACCTATGTCCACGAAAGCGGACTGGATGCCGGGCAGAACCTTTATCACTCTGCCTTTATAGATGTTGCCTGCCACATTTTTACTGTGAGCCCGTTCTATCAGTATTTCGGCAGGGTTTCCGTTCTCCAGAACAGCAACTCTTGCCTCGTTCAGTGTTGAATTTACAATAATTTCTTTCGACATTTAAATTTTATTCCGTTGGTCAGTCGTGGATCTCTGTGCGCTGCTCCATAGCCTTTAAAAGGGTTAATTCGTCAGTGTATTCCAGATTGGTGCCTATGGGCACGCCGCTAGCGATCTTTGTGACCTTGATATTTTTGTTTTTCAGCATCTTGGAAAGATATATCGCCGTTGTCTCCCCCTCTATGTCGGGGTTTGTGGCGATGATCACTTCCGTAACGCTCTCTTCGTCCGTTCTTTTCAGGAGTTTGTCTATGGTCAGGTCTGACGGTCCTATACCGTCCAGAGGGGATATCCTGCCCCCCAGAACATGGTATCTGCCGTGGAAAAAACCCGTATTTTCCAGAACAAAGATGTCCTTTGCCTCTTCCACCACGCAGAGCTGACCGTTCAGCCTTCTGGGTTCCTGACAGATGGAACAGGTCTCTTCCTCGGAGAGATTTCCGCATATTTTACAGAACACGGTCTTCTCTTTCAGTTCGATCATGCTCTCGGCGAGGTTTTTCACCTGCGCAGAGTCAGACTTGAGCAGATGCAGGGCAAGACGCACCGCCGTCTTCCGACCCACACCGGGCAGACGTGACAGTTCCCCCACACACCGTTCAAAAATACGATTCTTCATTAGCTGTTGTTTTCCTGATTGTGGTGAGATTGCTTCGTTGCTCCGCTACTCGCAATGACGTCATTGCGAGCGCCGAAGGCGCGCGGCAATCTAATACCACTGGTGTTAAAACATACCGGGGATGTTGAGCCCGAGGTTGCCTGTTACAGCGGACATTTTTGCCTGAACAACTTCCTGGGATTTTTTCAGCCCTTCGTTGACTGCCGCTGTGATGAGATCCTGAAGCATATCCACATCGTTAGGGTCCACAACGTCTTTTTCGATGGTGATGGATAAGAGCTCCTGCTTACCGTTCACTTTTACAGTGACCATTCCGCCGCCGGCGGTGGCTTCCACAACCTCTTTGGCAGCTTCCGCCTGAGCCTCTTCCATCTTTTTCTGCATTTTCTGAGCCTGTTTCATCATTTGCTGAATATTCATAAATCTATCTCCATATATTTTATAGCCTGTGTAATGTATGAACTAATTATTATGAGGTATTGTTGCCCGTTGTCAACAAACAATAGATAATATCAGTATTTTTCGGGTGTGAAAACATCTATTGACAGAGAATTGACACAGGAATAATATGCACGCTTGAATGAACGCTCATATGAGGGAATGAATGACCGACGATCTTTTTCAGATGTCTGAGACCTTTGAGGACAGCCTTTCAGAGATGAAGGGCAGGATGCCGTCAGACGCCGGGCTTCTGAAGATGGCGGATATGTTCAAGATTCTGTCCGACCCCACCCGTGTGCGCATACTCTATGCGCTGTCTCTGTCCCAGCTCTGTGTTCAGGATATTTCCGAGCTGGCACAGGTTTCCCAGTCTGCCGTTTCGCACCAGCTGCGCATCCTGCGCAACTCCGGTCTGGTTAACTGGAAAAAGAGCGGTAAGCAGGTCTTCTACAGTCTGGACAGTGACGCCGTCAGAACTCTTATCGAAAAAGCATCGGAACATTCTCTGACCTGAACTGTCCATATTAATACTATACAAACCGGAGACAGAATTATGCAGTTTTGTAATCTTAAACAGCAGTATACCGAACTTAAAGACGGCATAGACGCCAATATAGCCAAGGTGCTGGAGCACGGACTATACATCGGCGGACCCGAAGTGACCGAGCTGGAGAAAAAATGCGCCGAATTCGTTGGAGTGAAATACGCCAAAGCGTGCAGCTCCGGCACAGACGCTCTTCTTCTCGCTCTGATGGCTTATGATGTTCAGCCGGGGGACTACATCGTAACCACTCCTTTTACATTCATCGCCACAGCGGAGGTTATTTCTCTGGTTAAGGCGGTTCCGCTCTTCGTTGACATAGATGAGAAGACATATAATATATGTCCCGATAAACTGAAAAAATTCCTCAAGAATCCTCCGGTGGATTCTAAAAAGATAAAAGGCGTTATCACTGTTGACCTTTACGGTCAGTCAGCGGACTATGACGGCATAAGGGACGCTATGAAAGGTCATGACCTGTTTCTTATTCAGGATGCCGCCCAGTCTTTCGGAGGCGCTTATAAAGGAGCAAACCTCTGCTCTCAGGGAGATATTGGATGCACATCCTTCTTCCCCGCAAAACCTTTCGGCTGTTACGGAGACGGCGGAATGGTGTTCACCAATGACGACAATCTGGACGAGAGACTCGGATGGCTGAGAAACCACGGACAGAATGTCAGATACAGTCACAAGATAATAGGCATCAACGGACGTCTGGATACTATTCAGGCTGCCATTATGCTTGGAAAATTCGACAGATTCGTAAACTATGAGATCAAAAAACGCAACGATGTGGCGCTGGCATATATCAAAGGGCTTAAGAAAGTTGCCGATCAGGGCAAGATCACTCTGCCCTATATAATGCCGGACTCACGCCATATCTGGGCGCAGTTCACTGTTCTGGCGGAGGACAGAGACGGGCTCATGGCTCATCTGTCATCCAAAGGGGTTCCTTCAGCTATACATTATCCTATTCCGCTTCATCTTCAGGAGGCTTTCGCTGAGTTTAAAGGAAAAGAGGGCGACTATCCCGTTTCTGAAAAGATCAGCAAAAATGTCATGAGCTTTCCTATGTGCGCCTATAAAACAGACGCGGAGATTGAAGAAGTTTGCGCAGCGGTGGCAGAGTTTTACGCATAAGAAGGCTTGATTTTACAGGCTTTCAGGCATGTTGAAAAATCTTTAAAAATTTTTCAATAAAGTGCTTGACATATATTGCGTTAAAAGATAATATTTGCCTCCGTTTTGAAATAGGCTGGTGTAGCTCAATCGGTAGAGCAACTGACTTGTAATCAGTAGGTTGAGGGTTCAAGTCCTTTCACCAGCTTCTCTTTACGGGATCGTGACGGCGCAAGCCGGGCATGTATATAGGGGAGATACCCAAGCGGCCAAAGGGGGCAGACTGTAAATCTGTTGTCGGATGACTTCGAAGGTTCGAATCCTTCTCTCCCCACTCTTTTTGAAAAAATGCGGGTGTAGCTCAGTTGGCTAGAGCATCAGCCTTCCAAGCTGAGGGTCACGGGTTCGAGTCCCGTTACCCGCTTTTTTTTTCTAAAAAGCTGTATGAAAGACGGACGA
>DKFJ01000011.1 GCA_002452335.1 Deferribacteraceae bacterium UBA6799
CGCACAGGCAGCTTAGAAATTCTGGATACCCAGAGTGCGGACGAGAGAGCCGTTCACTGCCGCACAGGCAGCTTAGAAACTATCACTTCAAAGTCATCATTGATTTATATCGTTCACTGCCGCACAGGCAGCTTAGAAATTGCGCACATCAACAGACGAAACAACTGGGGTGTTCACTGCCGCACAGGCAGCTTAGAAATACACTGACGCTGACACTGCGACAGTTGAAGGGTTCACTGCCGCACAGGCAGCTTAGAAATCACCAAGCGCTCCAATCTTCGACGACCAGTAGTTCACTGCCGCACAGGCAGCTTAGAAACCTTCAACTCCCTCATCATTAATCCCGCCACATGTTCACTGCCGCACAGGCAGCTTAGAAAAAGACAGAGTACGATGTCAGGACAGAGTGGAAGTTCACTGCCGCACAGGCAGCTTAGAAAACATCGGTTTAATGTCAGCTAATGAAATTAGTGTTCACTGCCGCACAGGCAGCTTAGAAAATTACCGCCTCCGGTTTATCACTCCATGATACGTTCACTGCCGCACAGGCAGCTTAGAAAGCTCTGGCTGAGCGGGTTGTAAAACCTTCCCTGTTCACTGCCGCACAGGCAGCTTAGAAATACACTGACGCTGACACTGCGACAGTTGAAGGGTTCACTGCCGCACAGGCAGCTTAGAAAAGCTACCAACAGCCATCTGACGCTAATTTTAAGTTCACTGCCGCACAGGCAGCTTAGAAATTGCCGCCTGCGCATCCAGACGAGTCACACCCGTTCACTGCCGCACAGGCAGCTTAGAAAGACGGCGTGGTCGTTGAGAATATGGACATAATGTTCACTGCCGCACAGGCAGCTTAGAAAAGAGTGAACATGACTCCATCATTGCCATAACCGTTCACTGCCGCACAGGCAGCTTAGAAATGTGACCAGAATCCCGAAAACTGGATTTTAACGTTCACTGCCGCACAGGCAGCTTAGAAATTTATTTGTAGAAGAATTTTATCTATAAGGCGGTTCACTGCCGCACAGGCAGCTTAGAAATTTACAGTCTGATTTCCTCCGAGCCGTGACACGTTCACTGCCGCACAGGCAGCTTAGAAAACTCGTCGCTCGGGTAATAATAAAGTTTCTTTGTTCACTGCCGCACAGGCAGCTTAGAAAAACTTTAATTTTTCCAAAAGTGTCCATTTTTCGTTCACTGCCGCACAGGCAGCTTAGAAATTAAATATGCAAAAGTGCCTGAAAAGGCGAATGTTCACTGCCGCACAGGCAGCTTAGAAAATTAAGGTTTTATATATCCGGTATTCCCCCGCGTTCACTGCCGCACAGGCAGCTTAGAAATATCTCTATCTCTGCGCCGACGACGGCAGTTTGTTCACTGCCGCGCAGGCAGCTTAGAAATCTACCGGGGAGATTCGCATAAAAAGACCCGGGTTCACTGCCGCGCAGGCAGCTTAGAAAAACGGCGAAGACGAACTGACCATCAAATACTAGTTCACTGCCGCGCAGGCAGCTTAGAAAGGACACGGATATAACTGCCTGCAGTCTGTCAGGTTCACTGCCGCGCAGGCAGCTTAGAAAATGTATGACCTGATGGACGCTCTGAAAGAGCTGTTCACTGCCGCGCAGGCAGCTTAGAAATTTTTAGCCTGCTGACCTGCCAGTGCCTCGGCGTTCACTGCCGCGCAGGCAGCTTAGAAAGTGTTAAATGTCATATATCCGCTGACATCAGCGTTCACTGCCGCGCAGGCAGCTTAGAAACTGAGAAAAAGTCACGTTTCCCTTGTTTTAAGGTTCACTGCCGCGCAGGCAGCTTAGAAATGTGAATATGTACGGCGTGGCAAAGCCGATTCGTTCACTGCCGCGCAGGCAGCTTAGAAAAGCTCAGTTATGACTCCTGCTGTCCAGCACCGGTTCACTGCCGTACAGGCAGCTTAGAAAAATAATGGATCTGTTGAAGAAGGATAGCATCAGTTCACTGCCGCGCAGGCAGCTTAGAAAAGACATCTCATAGGTTGTCTGTAATCTGTCTGTGGTGGCTTAGGGTTATGTTGATAAATAAAGTGAATTTGAATACGGTAGTTTTCTGCGGATCAAAAGGTTAGGAGTTCGAAAACAGCGACATCACTTTTTGGAGCTGTTTCTGTACCGAGCCTGCTGAAATCTCTTCAGGCGCATCGGCTTTTTTTATTCTGATCATAAGGGATTTTGTCTTAATAAAACCAATAAAAACAGCATATGTTCTCTGATATTTAATCGTATCTGATGGTAAATTGCACTTTGTAATATTGAATAGTTAATATAAAATTCGTGAAGATATTATATCAATCTTTTTAACAGGGTGCGTGATGAGTAAATTATTCAGAATTGCAGGCGGAGTTATATTATTGACGGCGTTTATCTTTTCCGGCGCTGTTGCCGCAGAATACGGGGATCAGTTCAGTGAGCTGGACGCAGTCATAAACAAAAAGGCGGGGGTGGTTGCTCCCGGGGTGAAAGCGGGAAAGCTGAAAGCGCCTAATGTGCTGAAGGACGCTATAGTCACTAAAGGAAATTTTGACATGCCCGGATACACACTGGTTCGCTCAAAGATAAATGTGGAAGGGGTTCACAAGTCATTCAGCGGAACCCTTCTGCGTATGGACGAATATAAGGGCGCGTTCAACGAGGTGGTGTATTTCCGCAGACCTCTCGCCAAAAACTATTGTGAAGATATGGTGGACAGCGGTCTTTCCGGCACCGAGATTCAACCAGTCATGGATAATATGGATGTTCAGGTGGCGGAGGTAACAGGCTCTGCTATGGAGCTTCTGGTTACTTTCAACTATAAATGTTTTATAAAGCAGCAGATTCAATAATATAATAATTATATTGGAGGAGTAATGAGAAAGATAGGAACAGCTTTACTGCTTATGGCGTTTTTCGCTGTTAGCGCTTTTGCTCAGGTGCAGATGGACGAGGCAAAGTTTGAAAAGTGGGTGAAAGGGATAAAAGTCCCGTCCGGTTACAAATATGAGGATATAGAGACCTCAGAAGAGGAATTCACAGCCAATTTTTATAAACAGTGCGGGCAGGGCATGTGCGCCGTGACTGTGAAGATCGACAGACCGGAGAAGTTCGAAGCGTATAAAAACGACAAGACAATAAAAGACGTTAAACTGACACAGTACGCAGGCAAAAAGGCTATGTATTACGCGTACAAAAGCATGAACCTGTCTGCCGTCATGGTTGATGTTCCTGAGATAAAAGGAAAAGTGACTGTGGCTTTCTCTCCTGCATTCACATCCGCCGAGATGGAAAAGGCTCTGAAAGGTATCGGAATCGAAAAACTGCGTTAAGCGGTTGGTCTTATAAGGCGTGCTAAAAAGCCCGGCGTGTCGCAGGATGCGCCGGCTTTATTTTACAGACGGAAGCGTGATCTCAAAATCAGCCCCCTGTTCAGTGTCTTTCAGCTCAATAGTGCCGTTCATATGTGTTTCTATGATTAATTTAGCCAGATAAAGCCCCATTCCTGTGCCTTTGCCTTCTGCTTTGGTGGTGTAGTATGGGTTGAATATATGCGGCTTCACGTCCTGCGGAATACCGTTTCCGTTGTCTTCTACGTTTATCACCACATTTTTGCCTGACCTGTGTATTTTTATATGTATATATCCGTCTTTTATACGGTTCTGTTTGTATTTTTCCTCAATGGCGAATATTGAGTTATACACCAGGTTGATTATAACCTGTTTGAATTCGCCTTTATATCCTTTCACCAGCGTGTCGTTAAACCTGCACTGGGGGAAATCTTTTATTCCTGCTTTTTCAATATGGTCATCCTGACACAGGTATGAAACGAGCGGCTTGATACCCTTGGCGAACATCTGTATCTCTATCAGTTTCAGCAGGGTTATTATCTCGCCGGTAACGTCAAACTCAGTAACATTATCATCCGGCTTAAAAAAAGTTCTGAAATCGTCAATGGTGGAAGAAAGGTATTCCACAGTATCCATCTGCTGTTCTTCAAACTCTCTGACGTATTCATCTGTCAGCAATCCCTCTCTGTAACATTCCGATATATCCTGAGTGCGCAGACCGATGATATTCAGAGGCTGCCTCCACTGGTGGGCTATGGCGTTTATCATCATGCCCATATCCGCCAGTTTTTTCTGCTCGAATATGATCTCCTGCTGTCTGCGGATCACCGAAACCTCTTCCTCCACTTTTTTTCTAAGCTGGCTGTTCAGTTCCTTCAGCTCGTTTTCCAGCTTCTTTATCTGTGTTATGTCTTTCGACACGTTCAGCAAAACTTTTTTCCCCTGATATTCCTGAATACTGGCGGACATCAGCCCGTGAATAACCGTTCCGTCTTTTCGCACGAAGTCCGCTTCAAAGTTGTGACAGTAGCCGTACTGTTTCACATCGTTCACCAGCTTTTTTCTTTCATCCGGAGACTTCCAGATATTCAGATCCAGCGATGATTTTCCTATAACTTCTTCCTGGGTGTAGCCCATGATGTTTATAAAACCATCGTTCACAGAGATATATGTGCCGTTATTGATATCGTTCAGGTTGATGGCGTCCTGGCTTGTCTTGAAAGCATTGATGAAGAGCTCTTCATTCTGCCGTGCCACATGTTCGGATATTTCCAGCTCTTTCAGTTTTGCGCTGAGTTCCGCTGTTTTCTCCTCCACCATTTTTTCGAGCCTGTCTGTCAGCGCGGTCATCTCTGCGTTAGATTCTATGAGAGCTCTTTCGTTCTTCTTTTTTTCAGATATATCAAAGGCAAAGCTGAACGAAAACTCAATACCGTCAATAGTGTGATGGTTGGATATGATCTCCACGTCGATGAGGCTTCCGTCTTTTCTGCGGTGCAGTGTTTCAAACCTGTGTACCTTTTTCTCCCTGATCGTCTGAACCAGCTGTGACATGGACTCAGGAGTGTTGCCGGCGTCCAGCTGCCTTATGTTCATGGAGGTCAGTTCTTCATGGCTGTAGCCCAGATAGGCGCATGCTGCGTTATTAACTTTGAAAATGAACCCGTTCAGATCTATCCAGAAAACAGGCAGAAATGGATTGGACTCCAGAGAAGCCAGATAGGATCTGTTGAATTCGTTGTTGTTTTCAAAAAAATTATTCACATGTGAACCCGCAGGTTTGATTGTAAATATAGTATATTACAATTTTCTGATTGGCGCACATTAATCCTGAGTCAAGACAGTATATTTCGCACATTTTGTCGTGGTTATTTAAAATCCATAATTATCAAATATTGCCATGCGTGCTATTGAGATTTGTAATAGCATCTATGGTTAAATTATATTTAACATCAGTTGAATAGGTGCTAACATTAGATAGCAACGTCCAATTATGGACGCTTAGAGGCAACATTATCTCTTTTCATTGAGAAGGAGAGTGTCATGAGTGATTCCGGACTCTACATTGAGGAGCGCAAGCTCGTCAAACGGTGGAATGGTCCTCTGCCCGCTTTGGCAAATCTTGCTGTTATCCTCGTTCTTTTCTATGGTACATGGTGGATCTTTCAGGATCCGCGAGGCATCATGAGAATGTACACCCCCTATGTCGGTTACATGTGGTGCAGGTGGATACTCATCATGCTGATCTGGGTAGCCTATATCTTTAACTTCTGGCCGTTTAAGCGAACCTGGCTGGAAAAAACACACCCGGTACTGAAAGGTTTTATTCTGACGGCTTTTTCCGTCGCTATCTTCCTGGGCGTGTTGAAACTTTTCTTCAACGGCTTCCTGGGAAACTTCGCGATAGCCTATTTCAGCCCTGCTCAGCTCACCAAGCTGGGACTCACTGAGTTCTATGCGGAGGAATACGCCGCTCAGGCTATTCTGATGTTTGCCGCTATCGCATCATGGCTCAGCCCCGCATGGGTTGTGGCGGCGGAGAACGCTCCCTGGCAGAAGCTGGGTCAGCCTGTCAGAGGCTTCAGCGTTCTTATGCTGACATTTTTCATGAGCGTGCTGGTCTATTTCGTCACTATGCACCCCCACATGGGCATCCTCTTTGACCCCTGGCAGAAGTATGCCGCCATAGCTCCCCCTTACTGGCAGAACTTCGCCAACACTGTCCACGGCAACTTCCATATCGCCTGGATCATGTGCGCCACAGTTATAGTGTGGATGTATGAGACCATCTGGGAGAGATATCCTTTCAAACTTATTAAAACAGACTGGCTCAGAAGACTCACAGCCTTTTTCGGTATCTTCATCATAGCTGTGTCCCTGTCATTCTTCCTGTATTACGCTCAGGAACTGGCATGGGGTCCCGCTGTCAGAGGAACCAGAAGACTGATGGCTCCTGACTGGCGCTGGCTGCATGTGGGCGAGATAGCTATTTTCTGGCTGGTGCCGGCACTGTTCATGTATCTGTACTGCGATAACGCTCCCAAGAGGTTCAGCACACCTATGAACGTGTTCCTGAGAACCGTCATATCCATAGCCGCCGCGGCAGTGATATACATTGTATATTACAAAACCTCTCACCTGTTCCTCGGAACACAGAAAGGTTTCTCTCACCCGCAGCAGTTCCCCATGATACCTATGATATGGCTGATAAACATATTTCTCATCAACAGCTGGTTCATGGATTCGTGGCCCGGCTGGAAGCTTGTTCCCAGTGAGCACACAGTACACGCTCCCGCTGAGGAGATGCAGTGGACAGCTAAGTTTAAACTGGGTCTGGTGACAGGAACAGCCCTCGGCGTGGCTCTTTATTTCGCCGTTGTGGCTTCTCTGCCTGTGCTCACCAGTCTTATAAAAGTTGAATAGGAGGCTCATCATGTCTGACAGCAAAATATCCCGCCGGGATTTTGTAAAAGGCGCTCTCACCGGCGTTGGTCTCGGCGCTCTGGCATCAATGGGTGTTTTCTCCTATTCCCCTATGAGAAATATTTTTCTCCCTGAAATAGTGAGAAAGCAGCAGGACTTCGGCGTGTGTAAAAGTGTCAAGGTGACGAACATATCCGAGACAAGCTGGTTCGAAAACTCAGCCCTGATGGGCGATATCAAAGGAGCCGGAGGGCTTCTGGTGAACCAGTATGTTTATAACTGGCCTCCGTTCGGCAACGGCAAGGGGCTGGCGAAAGGATCATACGCTGACGGTATGGCTATGATAAAAGAATATATCCCCCACGATCTGGAAAAGGCATGGGCGATAGTGGAGAAAAACTCTGTCCACCCTGAAAACGCCGGCGGTTTTGCCGCTCTGGTGGAGATGGAGGAGATGGACGGAACCAAGCATAAATATCTGCTGGATACCGGATGGTCATATAAGTGGATGGACGAGAGCTTTAAACGTGAGGGCATCGACAAGATGCTTCAGAACGGAGAAATTGAGGCGCTCATCATATCCCACGAACATTTCGACCACTTCTGGGGATTTCCGGTGGCCATGAAATACGCTCCCAATATTCCCGTATATATCCCCGAGGGATTTTATGAGGAAGGATTGCAGTATATAAAAGACTCAGGACACAAAGGCACGCTGACCACGCTGAAAAAAGGTCTTAATCAGATCAAGTCGGGTATGGCGACATATGTCTTTGATGTTCCGATTATATGCCGGGTCTTTGGCGAGCAGTCTCTGTATTTCAACGTGAAGGATCTGGGACTGGTCAGCGTGACAGGATGCTGCCATCAGGGTATCATCCAGTTCGCGGACACAGCCTATAAAGAGCTGAAATACGAAAACGATAAAATGTACGGAATATACGGCGGGCTTCACATATCGCCGTTTGAGGACTGGGACCCGAAATATGACGACCTTGTGATATCTCTGGGCAAATGGGGCTTCGAAAGGGTTGGCTGCAACCACTGTACAGGTCTTCTGACAGCCAGAAAGTTCATCGATCAGGGCTATAATGTCGTAGAGGGTACAGCCCGGTTCAGGTCAAAAAGCAAAGTGTATCTCGGCAACGGAGACAAAATCGGTTTCGGTGTCGATGTCTAATTCGTTCGACCCCGGGTGTCTAGCGGCGCCCGGGGTCTTACTTTCATGAGGTCTGATCATGCTTAATTTTTCAGATGTCTATCCCCCCATGTTCAACGGAGGCGCCGAGAGTTTTTTTTACGGGTTTGTCAGGGCGCTGATCATCAGAGGATGTTTTAATGTGGATGTGAAGAGGGCTCTGGGCATAGCCGGATTCTACCGCTCTGTCGCAACGCCTGAGTGCTGGACTGTGAAGCTTCTGGAGCATAAGGGTATCTTTGGTCTGATGGTTTCCGATGTGAAAGAGGATGAGAATACCGCTGAATGCGTTCTGAATTTAAAATATTTCCCCGATGCCTCAGAAGAGGTTCTGGATACCTTCTCCGTCATGGAGATACTCGCCACGGCAGAGCCGTCATACGGAGCTATGGTGCGCGATTTCGCTTCTGTTTCCGCTCTTAGCGGGATGTTCTCCGTTGGGGATATTCTGATTAATATAGATAAGGGTTCCGGTCAGATGTCTGTGACGCTGATTTCTGAGACTCTTTCAGAGACAAGGATCCGTGACGGACTGTATGTTCAGTCCGGCGGACAGGAGCTGGTGGAGCCGATGGGAACAGACAGGTGTGTCAGCGCCTACAGGCTTGCGCTTCCTTTTTTCAGGTGTTTCACCGGATGCGCGGCTTATTCTCTGTCGCATACGGCAGACGGCTATTACAGGTCTTACGCTGAGGGAAAGGCAGTGGTTATAGCGTCTGACGGCTCAAGCCATGCTGTGGAATGTCCGAAGAACCGTGTGGTGGAGCTGACATTCACATTCGGCGGACAGAAGACTCCGCTCCCCCTGGCGGCGTTCCCGTGTACTGTCAGACCTTTCTGGTGGGAAAAACAGACTGAGAGGAACAGTTCCAGAGTAATGGATTCCAGACCCAGGCTGATAATAGTTTCCGGTTTTCTGGGCAGCGGCAAAACGACCTATATCAGAAATCTGATAGAGTATGAGACTGACAAGAACAGGTTCGTAGGAGTGATCCAGAACGAGGCGGGACAGTCCGGTCTGGACGGTTTTCTGGTGGACTATGACTATTCGCTGGTGGAGATAGACGAGGGATGTATGTGCTGTTCTCTCTCCGGTCAGCTGAAGAAAGCCATAGCTCAGCTTTCCTCGGAGAGGGTGCCGGACACTATAATTCTGGAGACCAGCGGGGTGGCGAACCCGATGAACCTCATAGACGAGATAGACGATGTGAGCGAGATGGCGAGATTCGATTCCGTAACCACTCTGGTGGATCTGCTGACGCCGTCCGGTATGCTTCATGACAATGAACTGATGAGACAGCAGATCAGATCGGCTGACATAGTGGTGCTGACCAAGGCGGACTCGGCAGGAGATGATGAACTGACCGCAACCGCCCGCATAGTAGCGGAGATAAACCCAGACGCTATGATAGTAGCGGCTAAGGGTAATATAAACTATTCCATGCTGTACGGCACGGAGAATGAGAGCGGACTTCTGGCTAACGCCGGGCAGAAAGGACATACCCACCATCACGAACATATCGGCACCAGAAAGATCAGCTTTCACGAGCCGGTGGGCAAGGATGAACTGTTAAAGATGATTGAGGATATGCCTGCGGATACTTTCAGAGTGAAGGGCATAGTGGATGTAGACGGCGAGGGGGCTGTTGTTGTGCAGAGTGTAAACGGCAGAACAGAGCTGTCAGCGCCGGGCAGAAAACCTCCGGAAGAACGTTTTCTGGTGGTGATAGGAAAGAATGTGTCCTAAGCCGCTCTTCCACGGAAGAGAGAGGTGAACACTCCGGCAACGCTGATGGCGCAGTATAGCAGATAGACGTAGTGCAGGCTGTGTGTCAGTTTTTCCGGTGAGAGATGCTCCACCATTACCTTGCCGGCTATCAGAGAAATGACCATGACGGACAAGCCGATGCTCAGCGTCTGACCGTACAGCCTCATGGAGGATAAAACGGACGCCGCTGTGCTGTAATGTCTCTTTTCCACTGAATTCATGATGGTTTTATTATTGGACGGGGCGAACATGCCGAAACCTATGCCTATACAGAACTGTATAGCCGCCAGCATCAGCGGATTGTCTATTCCGGCTGTCATCGACATCAGAAAAAGCATCACGGCTATCACCGCCATTCCGGCGGAGGCTATCCTGCTGTCCGGATGTCTGTCGCTGTATCTGCCGGACAGAGGGGCGGATATTGTCATAGCCAGCGACTGCGCCAGAAGCACCAGCCCGATGTGCTTGGACTCGTAACCGAAGCTGATCCTAAGCTGAAGAGAGACCAGAAAAAGCACGGCGGAAGCCGCCATATAGTTCAGGAGCGAGCTGATGTTCGACATTACAAACAGTCTGTTTTTTGTAATGAGCGTAACGTCGAAGAGAGGATCCGGATGATTCTTTTCATAGAAAAAAAACATAATATAAAAAAGTATGCTGAGAGCGGCGGTGAGGGCGCCGTAGGCTGACTGTATGGAAAACCCGGAGAAGAAAAGACCGGTTGCGGCGACATATAACAGCATGCCGTATATGTCGAAACTGACCTTTTTCGGTTTTTCAAAAGGCAGACGGCGGGAGATAAAAAATATCAGCACCCCCGATGTGAGTAAAACTCCGAACCAGAAGATACTGCGCCAGCCGTATGTACTGTTCAGATACCCGCCTATTATGGGTCCCAGCGACAGACCGGAGTATACCATCAGGGTTATCATTCCCAGAGCCCTTCCTCTCTCCTGCGGGGGAAAATGAACAGAGATCAGCGTCATTCCGCTGCAAAATATCATTGATGCGGCAAACCCCTCTATCACTCTCATGGTTATCAGCATCTGTCCGTTGACAGCTAAGCCGCACAGAGCGGTGGTGCAGAAGAAGAGACAAGCGCCGAAAAAGAGCGTTCTAAGATATCCGGCGGCGTCCGCTATCCTGCTGACAGGCAGAAGCAGAGACGCTGTGGACAGAACATATACTGATATGATGGAACCTGTGGAGTTGACGTTCATGGACAGCTCTATACCTATGTCGGCGATGGATGTCACCAGAGCGCTTCCCATGAAAGGTGTCAGAAAGTAAACGGCCATTACAACGGCCAGAAATGAATTTTTATTATGCGTTTCGGCTGTTTCGCTCATGTGTTAAGAATAATGAATTACCTCCTTTTCCGCAACAGAATTAAAACAGCGCCTCAATTGAACTGATTATAAAAATATGTAGCCGATAGTGTAATTGTTAAATAAATACACATTAAGGCTACCATTTCTGTTGTTAATTAAAATTTTTGTACTAAATTATAAGTAGAGTTTGATTATTGTGAGAGGTCGGAAATGAACGCAGTAAGACATAGCGGCATTTTTGAGTTCCTCAGCCTGAAAACAGGGGTAAGCGAAACGAGGCTTATTGAAAAGCTGAGAAACATGGGAGTGCCGGAATTTATCTCATACGTTGAGTCCGTTCCGACCAGATTGTGCATCAGGGATATGGTGCTGGCGGACGATCTGTCAGACAGCCGCGGTGTTGTGATGATCAGACAGGGCGTGCCTATAGGCAAACATTTCACCATGCTGCTGGAACGCTACTTCAAAGAGCCTTCGTTTAAAACATCCGAACTGGTGCTGAACGTTGACGATAGCGTGCTGAGATCATACCAGACGTCTCTGCGCATACGCATCATCAGCCTGTATGAGGCATCCGTGTCCAGGCAGAGCAGACACAGCGAATATCTGAAATACTGGATCAACGAGAGCGCGGTATTCAACGACAATATCAACTCATTCTTTAAAGGCATGGTGGCTAATGTAAAAGGCGTGTCCACCACCCTCGGCGTGCTCAGGGTCTGCACCGATGATGACGATCTTCTGCATGAGGCGTCAGTCATTCTCTCCCTTTCCATGAAGATATGCTCACTGCTTCAGGCAAAAAAGAAGATAAACACCGAGAACATGGCGCTGGTGTATAAGCTGGCGTACGGCGCGTTCTTCTTCTATTTTCTGCTGAGAGAGAAATCGAATCAGGTGCGCGACCTTCAGATAGAGGACAGCCACGATCTGATCAGATATTATAAAAAAAGCCGTGAGGCGGATCTGCCGCTTTTTGCCAAAAACAGCAAAAACAGCTTTATAGTAAAACTGCTGGTGACTCAGCACATCTTTCTGGCGCTTCTGGAAAAGAACAAGCTGAGCGCCAACAGCATGGACGCTCACCGCATGATGCACTATCTGGCCGACATGGGCTATGCGGATCAGGGCGCCGCCAATATATTGTCAGAGATATTTCTGCCGGCGAAAAAGCAGAGTCTTCTTGAATACGCCGTGCGGATAAAAGGTCAGTGCAGTGAAAACCCCGTGATATGGGGCATAGCCGGAGATATGATGCCTGTGCGTGTCATCTGCGACAAGCACGACTGTGAAAAAGCGGGAAACCACAAAACATTTATACCGTCTGATATAAAAATATGCACAGACAGAATGTTCTGCACCAAGATAAAGGCGGGAGTTTATTACAGATGCGAGTCTCTGACGCAGAAGATGGAAGAGTTCTACAGCAGCATAGCGGAGAAAAAAGCCAACTAGCCGATCAGCTCGAATTCTCTGGTTTCGATATTGAAGTTATACACTTCGCCCTTGTCTATGACATAGTACCAGCCGTAGAGTTTCAGCTTGCCGTCCTTAAACCTGTCTCTGATAAGAGGATATGACATGAGGTTGTCCAGCTGCGCCACGATGTTCACCTGTTCGGTGATCCACTCCCTCTCTTCGGGTGACGCATTCGGATAGTTTTCGTCCACCTGCTGTCTGACAGGCGCCAGCTGTTCCAGCCAGTGCTCCACGTTAGGCAGATCCATCATCTGTTCGGGGGTGCTGTAGAGAGCGTTGCATCCGCCGCAGTTGCTGTGTCCGCAGACGACTATGTTCTCCACATTCAGGGCGACGATGGCGTATTCGATAGCTGCTGTGGTGGCGACGTATTCTTTTGCCACACGGTATCTGGGGACTATGTTGGCGATATTGCGCACAACGAAAAGCTCTCCCGGCATAGCTTTGGTTATCAGCTCCGGCACAACCCGGGAATCTGAACAGCCGATGAAGAGTGTATGGGGCTTCTGCTCCTGCCCCAGTTTCTGAAAAAGCTCTTTATTGTTGGCAAAACTTCTTTCACGGAATCTGACCGCGCCTTTAAACAGAGAATCCACATCAAACTCCTGTACATCAAAATAAAGAAAAAAGGGTCTGTGTTTTATTTAACACAGACCCGTTGAATATTCAATGGTTCAGATTAGATCACCGGTCCGCCGGCTATTATTTCGGCGGATGTGATGTTCTCATATTTTTTGAAGTTTTCCTTAAAGTTCTTGGCGAGATCTTTAAGTTTCTCCATGTATTCGTCTTTGTCTTTCCAGCTCTCCACCGGGTGCAGAACATCAGTGGGGATGTCTCCCAGAGTCTTCGGTATGCCGAATCCGAAAACGGAATCAGCGGTGAACTCTGATCTGTCTATCTCTCCGGAGAGGATGGCTTTGATGATCTTACGGGTGTATTTGATCTCAAATCGTTTGCCCACTCCGTAGGGTCCGCCTGTGAGACCTGTGTTGACCAGATAGCATTTCGCGTCGTGCTTAACGATTTTGTCGCCGAGCAGTTTTGCGTATACGCTGGGGTGCCATACCATGAAAGGCTCGCCGAAACATGTGGAGAATACGGCTTTGGGCTCTGTAACACCTTTCTCTGTGCCTGCCACTCTGGCTGTGTATCCGCTGATGAAGTGGTACATGGCCTGATGAACGGAGAGTTTGGATACGGGAGGCAGAACGCCGAAAGCGTCGTATGTGAGGAATATGACAACCTTAGGGTGACCGCCGATGCTGGGTGTCACTATGTTGTCTATGGACTCCAGAGGATAGGACGCTCTGGTGTTCTCTGTAAATTTTTCATCGTCCAGATCAATCTTGCGCTCATCGTCCATTACCACGTTTTCGAGAATGGTTCCGAATTTCTGAGTACACGCGTAGATGTCGGGCTCCTGAACGGGTGAGAGTTTGATAACCTTAGCGTAGCATCCGCCCTCTATGTTGAATATGCCCTCATCGCTCCATCCGTGCTCGTCATCGCCTATCAGAGCTCTTTCGGGGTCGGTGGACAGGGTTGTTTTTCCTGTGCCTGACAGACCGAAGAACAGGGCTGAGTTGCCGTCAGCGCCGATGTTGGCGGAGCAGTGCATGGACATGATGCCTTTTTTCGGCAGGACATAGTTCATTACTGTGAATATTGATTTTTTGATCTCTCCGGCGTAGCTTGTTCCGCCGATGATAACCATTTTCTTCTTAAAGTTGAGCAGGACGAAAGCCTCGCTGTTAACGCCGTCAGCGGCTCCCTGTGCCTGAAAACCGGGACAGGCGAGCACTGTGAAATCCGGTGTGAATTCTGCCAGCGCTTCCGGGTCTGTCTCCTCTATGAACATGTTGCGGGCAAAGAGGTTCTGCCATGCTGAGTCTGTGATTACCCTTACTTTCAGTCTGCTTTTGGGATCTGCTCCCGCATAGCATTCCTGAACATAGAGTGTTTTAGTCTGTACATATGCCTTCAGCTTGCCGTAGAGAGCCTCAAACCTCTCTTCTGTGATCGGCACATTGCCTTTGGACCAGTTGACATCAGTTTTGGTGGTTTCTTCTTCAACAATAAATTTGTCGTTAGGTGAGCGTCCTGTATGTTTGCCTGTCAGACAAACCATGGCGCCTTTGTCAGCGACTTTTCCTTCACCATTTTTGATGATTTCTTCGTAAAGTTCTGCGGGTGTGAGATTTTTCTTGACCTCGGCAACGTTGATGATGCCGTATTCCTCCAGTCCGCACTGTTCTGTTTTAGTCACAGTCTCCTCCTGATGGATGCTTATAAAAAGTGGAACGGGTTTTGCAAACACCCAACCTTACTATATTAAAATCAGCGGTTCAAGAGATTTTTCAGTAAAAAAAAAGCTGATATTTAAGTTAAACATGCGTGATATCAGATGTTTTTGGTCTAATTAACCGGCTGGATTTTTTCTATATATTATTTTTGTGATAGCTTCTTGCAATTAATCGCTCACATATATATAATCCCTGCTACTATGGATGTATTCTTCATTCCGGCTGACGAACAGCACATAAGAAAAGAGAAAGAGAAGGCAAGGGAACTGCGCCAGAAACAGTGGTGGAAAAACAAACTGGCAGAAGGTCTGTGTCATTACTGCGGTCAGAAATTCCCTCCGTCTGAGCTCACTATGGATCACATAGTGCCCATAGCCAGAGGCGGCATGTCCACCAAAGGAAATGTCGTGCCCGCCTGCAAAGAATGCAACAACAAAAAAAAATATCTATTACCCATAGAGTGGGAAGAGTATCTCAATACTCTGAAACGGAGCTGATATGACCGGTCATGAGATAAGGAAGAAATTTCTGGAATATTTTAAAAAACAGGGACACGTTGTGGTGGGATCATCATCGCTGGTTCCTCTGGACGACCCGACCCTGCTTTTCACCAATGCGGGGATGAACCAGTTCAAGGATACTTTTCTGGGACGAGAAACCAGAAGCTATACCCGTGCCGCCACATGCCAGAAGGTTGTGAGAGCGGGGGGCAAGCACAACGACCTTGAAAACGTGGGCGTAACATCACGTCACCACACATTTTTTGAAATGCTCGGAAACTTCTCCTTCGGCGATTATTTCAAAGAGGACGCCATCAAATTCGGATGGGAATTCCTGACCAAAGAGATGGGACTCCCCGCCGACAGAATGTTCGTATCAGTATATAATGACGATGACGAAGCTTTCGCCATATGGCGTGATGTCATAGGGCTGGATGAAAAAGATATAGAGAGACGGGGCGAGAAGGATAACTTCTGGTCCATGGGCGACACAGGTCCCTGCGGTCCCTGTTCCGAGATCCACATAGATCAGGGCGAGGGTACAGGATGCGGACGACCCGAGTGCGACCGCAACTGCGATTGTGACAGACATCTGGAGCTGTGGAACCTTGTCTTCATGCAGTTTGACAAATCCGCCGACGGAACACTGACTCCCCTTCCCAAACCCAGTATAGACACAGGTATGGGGCTGGAGCGTGTGACATCTGTCGTTCAGGGCGTCACAAGCAACTACGAGACTGACCTTTTCAAACCAATCCTTGAGCATATAGCTTCTCTGGCGGGCATCACATACGGTCAGGACGCTAAGAAGGACATCTCTGTAAGAGTTATAGCGGATCACAGCCGTTCCACCACATTCCTGATAGGCGACGGCGTTCTGCCCAGCAACGAGGGCAGGGGCTATGTTCTGCGCCGTATCATGAGAAGGGCAATGCGCCACGGCAGGATGCTGGGCTTCGACTCAGCCTTCTTCTACAAGGTGTGCGAGTTCGTGGTGGACTTCATGAAGGGACACTACATCGAGCTGGCGGACAAAAAACCGTTTATATCAAAGGTAGTATCAAACGAAGAGCAGTCGTTCAGCAGAACACTGGGCATAGGGCTTAAGATAATAGACGAGCTCTTTGAAAAACATAAAGAATATAAAGTGATCAGCGGCGAGGATATATTCCGTCTGTACGACACATACGGATTCCCCGTTGACCTGCTGACAGATATAGCCGAAGACGCCGGATACGGTCTGGACACTGTGGGATTCGAGCAGGAGATGCACGCCCAGCAGGACAGAGCGAAAAAATCCTGGGCGGGCAGCGGAGAGCACAGGATAGACGACATATACATCCAGCTCGCCAGCCGCATACGTCCCGAGTTCACCGGATATGACAATCTGCGTGAGGACACCGAGGTGCTCTCCATAATTAAAGACGGCAGAGAGATCCCCACCACAGACGGCGAATGCGGAATAGTTATCGCCAGAAGCCCCTTCTATGCCGAGGGCGGCGGACAGACAGGCGACTGCGGATATGTGAAGACAGACAGCGCTGTTTTCAGAGTGGACAAAACAGTTAAATACGGAGAAGGACTCATCGTTCTTCACGGAACAGCTGAACTGGGCGTGATACTGAAAGGCGAAAGAGTCTCCGCCGAAGTGGACAAGGCGTCCAGAAAGGCGACCGAGAAGAACCACACATCCACACACCTTCTGCATAAGGCTCTCCAGCTCGTTCTGGGCGACCATGTGCGCCAGGCGGGATCGCTGGTTTCTCCGGACAGGCTCAGGTTCGACTTCAACCACTACGCACAGCTCTCAGCGGAAGAGATAGACCGCATAGAGGAGATAGTTAACGCCGGTATTCAGGAAAACGACGAAGTATCAAAAACATACATGAGCAGAGACGAAGCGGTGAAAGCCGGCGCCATGGCTCTGTTCGGCGAAAAATACGGCGAGCGTGTCAGGGTTGTCCGTGTGGAGGATTTCAGCATGGAACTCTGCGGCGGATGCCATGTGGACAGGACAGGCGACATCGGCTTTTTCAAAATAGTCAGCGAGGCTTCCGTTGCCTCCGGCGTGCGCAGGATAGAGGCTGTGACCGGCATGAACGCCGTTGCCTACGCTCAGAAGGCGGATTCCGCTGTGAAAGAGGGCGCCCGTCTGCTGAAAACATCTCCGGATAATCTCGTCACCAGAATAGAGGAGACATCAGAGGCTCTCAGAGACAAAGAGCGTGAGCTGAAAAAGATAAACGATAAACTCGCTTCCAGCAGATCGGCAGGTCTGATGGATGATATAAAAGAAGTGAAAGGCGTGAAACTGCTGGCTGTTAAGCTGGAAAACGCCGACACCGAAGCAGTCAGAAAATTCGTGGACACAGCCCGTGACCGCATGAAGAGCGGCGTGGTGCTGGTGGGCTCAGCCACAGCGGACGGAAAGGTGATGTTCGTATGCGGCGTGACAAAAGACACGATGGACAAGGTAAAGGCGGGCGACGTGGTGCGTGAGGTGGCTAAGATAGCCGGAGGCTCAGGCGGCGGACGTCCCGACATGGCGCAGGCCGGCGGAAAAAATCCGGAGAAGCTGGATGAGGCAGTGGCAGCCGTGGAATCCATAGTGAGCGGACTTATTGGATAACTGCAAAGTACAGCATATAGAAAAAGTTTTATCATCATATAAGCGCAGGGTAATGGCGGCAACACCCAGAACCGCCGCCGTTCTCCTGCTGCTGGTTCCTTCAAACCGCAATAACTGCTCCGTAATCCTTACTAAACGGCTCAGATCTCTGGAACATCACGGCGGAGAGGTCTCCTTTCCGGGAGGCATATCAGAGGCGGAGGATGTCTCTATGGCTCAGACCGCTCTGAGAGAAGCCCGTGAAGAGATAGGCGTGGATAATGATAAGGTGCGCATAATAGGCGCTCTGGATGATGAGCTGTCCCGCTGGGGACACAGGGTCACTCCGTTCGTGGGGCTGTCGTCCACGGATGAATTTCAGATACAGCAGTCCGAGGTGGAGAGACTTTATAAGGTTCCTGTGGAGCTTCTGGCAGGCGGGGAGACCTACTGGACGGAGAGATGGTTCAGAAGGCGTGAGGGCAGAACCGTTCATTTCTATAAATATGAGAACGATATAATATGGGGACTCACCGCTCTTATTCTGCATAAGTTTATCAATATTTCGCTGAACTCACATATAAAATAATATCCTTAAAAATAATAGACATAGAATGATATTTCGTTTATCCTAATTTAAATGCGATGTTTTCGGAGGACGAAGTGAAGGCAGAATATGTAAACCCGTTTATTGCTTCTACTATCAATGTTTTCGAGACAATGACAGGGTTGAAGCCGATTAAGGGCGATCTATATATCAAATCCGATGAAAACCTGCATTATGATGTTTCAGCCGTTATCGGAATAGTCGGCGACGTGGTGGGCTATGTGTCTGTGAGCCTTCCTGAAAAGCTGGCGTGCAAGATAGCCTCTATCTTTCTGATGGAGGACAAGGACGACATGGACACAGACGTGGGCGATGCCATAGGCGAGCTGATAAACATGATCGCCGGCAGCACAAAAAAAATGTTCACAGACAGAGGTCAGAAATTCAGCATATCCGTTCCCAACGTTGTCGTTGGTAAGGGACACACCATACAGAGACCGGCGCATATCATATGTGTCGGAGTCAAATTCAAACTGGACGACTCTTCATTCGTTATTGAAATTGCCTTGAAAGAAAAAAGTTAGACGTTATAATAAGTTCTATAAACAAATCCATTTATTGTTTAACGCAGGATTGATTTATGAAAATCTAAGGAGGCTCACATGCTCAATCCCTCTCTATTCAACTGCGTGACCCGATACGATTTCGGACAGAACAGGCAGATTCAGCTTAACAAAAGGCTCACCGACATTTTTTCAAAATACAAATCAGAGAACGGGGTATTTTTCGACTTCGCCTCAGTCATGATACATCATATGCCCGCCAACCTTTTAAGTTTTCTCGCTGACGAAGATCTGGAGGGACTGTTCATCTATCTCTTCGGCATAGTATCCGCCAGAAAGAAGAAAAAGATTCATATGGTGACGGATAATCTGAACGATAAGCCTTTTTTCGTGGGCAATTTCAGTCTGGCGGCCATCGTTACGGACGACAGACCTTTTCTGTATGACAGCGTGTGGGAATATTATCAGGAGATAGATTTCAAAAATCTGTTCATCCTGCACCCCATCCTGAATATCAGCCGGGACAAAGCAGGCGCTCCGGTGAGCGTATCCGGCACAGGGATAGGGACGAAGAACGAATCATTCTTCATTATATTCATGGAAAATTCCGAGGACGGCAGACTGAAAGAGATAGGAGCCGAACTCGCTAAAATATACGAAAACGTGATGTGCGCGGTGGACGATTTTCACCGTATGAGCGAGATGATGCACAGTCTCGCCACAGAGTTCAGAGAGAGCGAACCGGAAGTGAGTAAGTTCATCCACTGGCTGATGCAGGATAACTTCATATTTCAGGGTGTCCGTGTGCTGGACATAGACCGCACATCAAAAGCCCTTAAAAACACCGACATGGGGATTTACAATATTCTGAATATCCCGCCGGACACTGACGCAGCGGAAGAATATTTCGAAAAGAGCAAATTCAACTATGTGGAGGGATATCCGGTTATAGCGGATAAGTCTCTCTTCAGATCCAGAATGAAAACCAGAAACCACCTGAACCGCATCATCTTCGTTGACCGGCATGAGAAATTCATCCGTGTGGTGCGGGTGCTCGGTCTGTTCACTTATAAAGGGCGGAGATGCCAGCCTCACGAGATACCTATCGTGAAAAACAAAGTGATGGAGACTCTGGATCACTTTAACTTCGTTCAGGGTTCACACGACTACAAATGGGTGCGTTCGCTCATAGATGATTTTCCGAAGGTGGAACTCTTTAACTTCAGCAAACGTCTGCTGACAGAGATGCTGGAGCTGATACTCTCCATGCAGGGAACCAACCAGATACGCATCTGCTATCGGGATTTCAGACCTCTGAACAACCTTTTCTTTTTCATCGCCATGCCGTCTGACAAATATTCGTCAGAGCTGATAGAGGATATGAAAGACTATCTGAAAAAGTTCTTCGACGCAGAGCTGCTGGACGCCAGCATCAGAGAAGACGAGCACAAGAGATATTATCTGCATTTTCATCTGTATGTGAAGGACGCCGCCGGACTGGACAGAGTGGATGATTCCGCTCTGAAAACAGGCATACTCTCCATGATGCGCACATGGGAGGCGAACCTGTACGACATACTGAGAGACCGTCTGGACGCCGTAGACATAGAGCGTGTATACCACAAATATACCGAGAGATTCACGGAGACGTACAAGTCCAGAAACACGCCGGAGGCGAGCTATGCCGACATCAACGTGATGGAGCATCTCTCCGAGGTCAAGGCGAGGATATACAGCGAGAACGGACGTGCCGTGCTGAAGATATATTCGCCGGAGCGTTTTCTTCTTACCCAGCTCATGCCAGTTCTGGATAATATCGGGCTGAAGGTTTATGAAGAGGACACATACATGTTCAGCTTTTATGAGGGCGACAGATACATTAACGCCGTATATTTCGCCGACATAGACAGCCCCGACGATTTCTGCGAAACCTATAAGGAGAACCTGCCCCAGCTTATGGTGCATGTGCTCAGCCGCACAGTGGAGAACGACAGGCTGAACAGCCTCGCCATATCCCAGACCATGAACTACCGCCAGATATGCCTGCTGAGAGCGTTCAGAAATTTCCTTAGGCAGATCGACAACAGCTTTACCATAGTAACCCTGACAAACGCTCTGGTGAATAATTCTGAGATAGCTCTGCTGTTCGTCCGGCTGTTCGAGGAGAAATTCAATCCGGATAATAAGCAGCCTTACTATGACGGTATAGTGACCGAAATAAATGAGAAGATAGAGCAGGTGGTCTCCGTGGCGGAGGACAAGGCTCTCAGATATTATCTGAAGGTGCTGGGCGGAATAGTCCGCACCAACTATTACAGACAGCCGGAAAGATCCTATATCTCCTTCAAGGTGAGGAGCCGTGAGCTGGATATCATCCCCGAACCGAGACCTCTTTTCGAGATATTCGTACACTCCGCCCAGATGGACGGCGTGCATCTGAGAGGCGGCAAGGTGGCAAGGGGCGGACTGAGGTTCTCAGACCGTCTGGACGACTACCGCACGGAAGTTCTGGGGCTGGTGAAGACCCAGATGGTGAAGAACGCCGTTATCGTGCCTGTGGGGTCTAAGGGCGGATTCATAGTGAAAGAGAGATTCAGGGACAGAGCGAAAGACAGAGATAACGTGGTGGCTCAGTACAAGAACTACATCAGAGGTCTGCTGGACGTCACCGACAATATGAAAGGAATGAAAGCGGTCCACCCCGACCGTGTCAGGATATATGACGATAAGGATCCCTATCTGGTGGTAGCGGCGGATAAAGGCACAGCCACATTCAGCGATATAGCCAACTCCGTATCCATCGAGAGGGGCTTCTGGCTGGGTGATGCCTTCGCCTCCGGCGGCAGCGCCGGATATGATCACAAGAAAGTGGGCATCACAGCCAAAGGGGCTTGGGAGTGCGTTAAACGCCACTTCCGTGAGACAGGCAAGGATATTCAGAAAGAGGAATTCACCGTCTTCGGCATAGGCGATATGGCGGGTGACGTTTTCGGAAACGGAATGCTCCTCTCCCGGAAGATACTTTTGCAGGCGGCCTTCAACCATCTGCATATATTCCTCGATCCTGCTCCGGACGCCGAGAAGAGTTTCAAAGAGCGCCAGAGACTTTTTAAACTGGCGACACAGGCGACCTGGGCTGATTACGACAGGAGCATAATATCAGAGGGCGGCGGAATATTCGACCGCTCCGCCAAGAAGATAGAGCTGTCCGGTCCTGTCAGGGCAATGCTGGACACAGACAGGCTGCATGTGACCGGCGAAGAGCTGGTTCATATGATTCTGAAGATGAAGGCGGAGCTGATGTGGAACGGCGGAATAGGCACATATGTCAGATCATCCGCGGAAACCAACGCTCAGGTGGGCGATCCCGCCAATGACAATGTACGCATCACCGCTCTGGAACTCAGGGCGAAAGCGGTGGGCGAGGGAGGAAACCTCGGGTTCACCCAGAAAGCCAGAATGGAATACGCCGAGAACGGCGGTCTGATAAACACTGACGCTCTGGACAACTCCGCCGGAGTGGACATGTCCGACCACGAGGTCAATCTTAAGATCATGTTCGGTCAGCTCATGAAAGACGGACTGATGAAAGATACCGCCGAACGTAATAAATACATAACAAAACTGACAAAGGCTGTAGAGGAACATGTGCTTCAGGACAACTATCAGCAGTCAGGGTGTATCAGCAGGTCTTTCATCGGCTATGAACAGAACCCGGTGGTTTACCGTGAGTTCGCTAAATACTTAAGAGAGAAAGGGCTTATAGATTTCCGGATAGAGAAGATCGAGTTCCCCCTCAGCGAAAAAGCGCCCACCAGACCGGAGCTGTGCGTGCTGCTGGCGTATTCGAAGATATTCCTGTACGGAGAGATCGAAGCCGGGCTGGATCTGAACGACGCCATGGTGAAAGAAGAGTATATGAGCTACTATCCGGCGGATATGAGAGAGAAATACGGCGACAAGCTGTATGAGCATATCCTGAAGAGAGAGATAGCCGCCACAGTGATAGTTAACCGGCTTATCAATCAGGCGGGACCTGTATTTTTCTATGAAATGTTCAAAAACCACAGCATCAGCCTGAACAGGCTGGTTCATGCGTATATGCTGTCCGAGTCTCTTCTGGACACCAAGCGCATCAGGGCTTCACTGGAGTCTCTGGGGGCGTCCGCAGGTTCTCAGGCGGTTTATAAGGCGCTGATGGAGATAGAGAAGACAATGAAAGTGGCTGTGCCGTGGGTCACTGACGACAAGAGAGCGGCGGCGCTGGTGGAAAACACCGGTATGTTCAACGAGATACTGCGCCAGATACCGCAGTATATGTCAAAAGATCTCAGAGAGAACTATACGGCAATGGTTGCGGAGTTCACGGAGGCGGGCATACCGTCCAGACTGGCGAAAGAGGTTTGCGCCATCAGATACGGAAAAGCGGCGTTCGATATATTCGATATCTGTCTCAGAAGCAAAGCGCCGATCAAAGATGTGCTGAAAGCCTATTATGAGGCTGACTCCGGACTGTGCATAACAGAGATGACCTCCGCCATGAAAGCGCTGAAGATAAAGACGGAATGGGAGCGGGTGAATATGGAAAGCCTGCTCATCAGGATCAAAGAGATACAGAAAAAGATCGCCGTCAGCTCATGCTGCGGTCACGGGACATGGCTGAAAAAGCTGATGGAGTCCGAAAAGACCTTTTTCGAGAACTATAACAGTTTCCTCTTGTCTGTAAGAAACAGCGACATAGACAGTCTCGTGCCGTTTAACGTGATAATCGATATGTTCGCTGTGCTTATAGGGAGGTATGAAATAAACTAATATGTTAATAAAAAAGCTGATTCTGGCGATAATAATAGGAATAGTCTTAACCGGAGGTTCTGCATTGGCGAAGGAAACGATGAAGCTCGACAATAATCTTACGCTTATATACAAAAATATTCCGGGGGTCAAAGTAGTGTCGGTGCAGACCTGGATGAAAACCGGATCTGTGAATGAAACAGAAAAAGAGAGCGGGATTTCGCACTTTCTGGAACATATGGTGTTCAAAGGCACGGCGAAATATGCACCCTCCGAGATAGACGAGATAGTGGAGAGCAAAGGCGGGGTTATGAACGCCGCCACCAGCAAAGACTATACATTCTATTACATAAACATTCCGTCATACAATGCCGAGACAGCCTTCGACACCATCAGCGAGATGGTATTCCGGGCAAAATTCATTCCGGAAGAGATAGAGAAGGAAAAACCGGTTGTGGTGCAGGAGATAAAAAGGAGCTATGACAGCCCCACATCGAAAATGTGGGAGGAGTTCTCCAGACAGATGTTCAAAGGCACTCCCTATGCCAGAGAGATCATAGGCACAGAGGAGACTGTCAACTCTTTCGACCACGATATGCTGATGGACTATTACAAGCGCTACTATCACCCGGACAATATGACTCTGGTGGTTGTGGGCGACATATCCTATGACGATGTGAAGAGACTGGCGAAGAAATATTTCAGCGATAAGCGGGATGTTGCCGCAGGAAAAAGATATGACACCAAAGGGCTGACAAAGCTGGACGCTCCGGTGGAAAAAATAGTGAACAGGGATATCAATCAGGAATACGGCATATTCTCTTACCCTGCCAAGGGTCTTCTGGATGTGGATCTCTATTCTCTGGAAGTGCTGGCGGAGATACTCTCCGGCGGCGAATTCTCTGTGCTGAACCAGAAATTCAGATACGATAAAGATGTAACTAATAGTATAAACGCCGGATATTACGGGCTGAGATACAACGGAACTTTTCTGTTCACATATAACGCTCCCCTGGGCAGGGGAGACCTGATCCGAAACGAAATACTTAATATTGTCAAGAATATGTCAGAGTATCTGACGCCTGAGAATATAGAAAAGGCAAAAAACAGGCTGAAGAGCCAGTCGGTTTTTCAGCGTGAAAAAACTTCCAGTGAAGCCAATGATATAGGCTATTCCTACACAGTAGGAGTGCCTGGTTACTATGATAATTTTATTGAAAATATAAATAAAGTCGATAAGATAAGTATTGAAAATACTATCGGAAAGATATTTTCATCTGATTATGTCTGGATGAGGACAATGCCCGATATGAAGAGCGAGTGATCATGTCTCTAAAAGCCCAAGTCAAAAGACAGGAACTGCTGGATGCTGTGAAAGATTTACTGGAGATGAACATTTCTGAAGGATGCCGTTTTATGAGTGTCTATTCGGAAGCGGGACTGGGAAAATCTGAGCTAATGACAGCTCTGAGGCAGGAACTGGGCGGAGACAAGGGAGAATACATCTTTTTCGGAATAGACGCCGCATACGGATGCGGATGCTATCCTGAACAGGGCGCTGTAATACTAAGAAACTGCCTGTCTGGCGCTCATACCTCTTATTTCTCTCTTTTCGACATCTGCGCTCTGGTGCGCAGCGAAAGGATACACGGTATGCTGGCGGACAGCGCCTCCTCCTATTTCCGCCTGATGTCCCCCGCTGTGGCGGAGATAATGACCAAGGCGTCCCATTCGATTTACTTTACCAGATACATGTACGATGAGGTCGGGAAAACACTTCAGGAAGAGTGGTTCAACGACACCGTGCGTCCCTATATATCATCCATATATGCCCAGCCGAATCAGAAGAACTGGATGGTGGTTCTGGAGGCGTTCGCTGAGTGTCTCCGTGCTCTGAAACAGGCAACAGGGCGTGAGCCCGTGATAGTCGCCGACAACGCGGAATTCTTCTATAATGCCGCCAATATCGGCGAATGCTGGCTGAAATATATGATGGAAAAAGCCGGATGCGGCACAGTGATATATCTGAGCGAGCATAAACTGCCCATGCAGATATACGGAGAGCTGAGTCTGGAACTGCCGGTGGAGGGGTTCTCCCGTGAGCAGTCCGACAGCTGTCTGGCAGAAAGAAGAATTGACAGAGAGGCTCTCAGAGAGCTGATATTCGAAAGCACCGGAGGTCATCCGGCTCTGACCGCTTATCTGGCGGAGAGCTGCGATCTCTATAAAAGATCCGAGGGTTCTGAGATATCTCCGGATATGATAGAGTCCGACCCCATGAACATCGTTCATATGCACCTGAGCTGTATGCCGTCTTCTGATTCTGTGATGGCAAAACTGCTGAGCGGAGCGGAATATTTCGATGAGCCGCTCTTCATCGCCGTGGCGAAGGAGTTCGCCCCGAGCGTTCTGGAGATTGACAACTGCTTCGGAATGTTCACAGGGTACAGCTTTGTGGAAAATATGCCTGACCGCACATACAGAATTCACCCTTATTACAGAAAATACGCTTTTTCCACGCTGGATTCAGATCTGCTGGAAAATATAAACTACAGCCTCTACCGCTATCATATCAGCGCGGTGGAGAGCTGCTCGCCCCTGAGACGCCCCATGCACATGAAAGAGGCGGTGAGACACGCTAAATCCGTTATGGAGATAGACGGTTTCGTTGACTGGTTCTCCGGTCTGGAAAAGAAATATTACGATATGGAAATATTCAGCTTCTGGCTGCATCAGCTGGAAACCGCGAAAGAACATATCACAGGGATATTAGGCGTTTCAAACCCGGACGCAAGCGCATATATAGACAAGCTCGCCTTCATGTATCTGAAATCGGGCAGATCTAAGGATGCTGAGAATATTCTTCAGGAGCGTCTGGACGCCATAGCCGAGAAGACAGGTAAGGACTCATCAGACACTGTTCCAGCTATGAACAAGCTGGCAGGTTTCTACAGCTCCACAGGAGATTTCGCGGCGGCTCAGGCAATCATGAAGAAAGGGCTGGACATCAGAGCCAGACTGGCAGGCGACAAAAGCGCTGACTATGCCGACAGTATGGTTAAACTGGGGCGTCTGGAGATGCAGTCCGGCAACAGAGCGAAGGCCGTGGAATGTATGGACGAAGCCGAGCAGATTCTGGACAAGGCGCTGGATGTTAACGACTCCGCACGCATTGAGGCGGACGAGGTAATGGCGTCGGTCTATTCCGCCGCAGGGCAGATAGCCAAAGCGGCGCTGATATATCATAAACTGACATCCTATAAGAACGAACAGCTCGGACCCTACAGCAAAGAGGCTATAAAGAGCCTGTCCGACTACGCCCAGATAATCTTCAAAAACGGCAACGGCAAAAAAGCCGTAAAACTCTATGAAGATCTGATAGCCAAAACCAAGAAGATCTATGGGGCGAACAGCCGTATGACTGCCGCCGCTGCCAACGATCTGGCGGTGGTATACCAGAAGATCAGGGAATATGAAAAATCAGAAGCTATGCACAATGAGGCCATCTCCATAAAGACAAACGTTTATGGAACCAATCACCCGTCCACTGCCGCCAGTTTTACAAACTTCGGTCAGCTGAAATATCTGATGGGTGATATGCAGAACGCTGAGCCTTATTATTTCAAGGCATTGCAGATATATGAGACAGTTTTCGGAGACAAGCACGAAAGAACCGCTCTGGGCTTCAATAACATGGGGTTCATCACATCCAGAATGGGGCAGTTCGAGCGCGCGGAGATGTATTATAAAAAAGCTCTGGAAATAAAGAGAGAGATAGGCGGGGAAAGAACAGTGTCTGCCGCCGCCACCATGAATAACCTTGGCGAGCTCCTGTTTCGTCTGGGCAAAAAGACTGAAGCGAAAGATCTTCTGTCCAGAGCGTTCGAGATATACACTGAGCTGCTCGGAGACGACCACGAATGCTGTAAGATAGTCGCTAAAAACCTTAACGCTGTGGCTTCATAACTTTTTAATTTCAAAACAGATAATAAAAAAACCGCTCAGTTGAGCGGGTTTTTTTGTATTGAGTGTTTAAGAAATTGTTAGAACTTAACTTCTGCTTCGCTTTCCCACAGACCATGAATGTTGCAGTAGGATGTCGCGATGAGTTTTCCGGGTGTCTTCAGCTTAAGCACGAATTTTGAGCAGGGTTCAGCGTATGCGGGACCTTGGTTGGCTCCTGCCACAGCTTCTCCGTGAGTCATGTATTCGAATCTGGCAACGTTTATCAGATTGCCTTCAGCGGGTTTGAAATATACGGAGATCCAGTTGATGAAGTGCTCTGTAGTGTTGGGGTGAGCTATTTCTTTACCAACGGAAACCTCTACTTCAAACGCTTCGCCTGCGACTATTTTAGACGGCAGAACGATAACGGGAACGTGCTTTTCTGATTTGTAGTCTGCTGATTTTACAAGTTCGCCTATTGCCATTGGAATTTCCTCCTGTTGTTTGTGCTAAAATTTAGTATCTGCTAAAAGGTATCACGGTTTTGAATTTAAATCAAACCTTTTTTGTCTGATTAGGTGAAAAATCTTTTAAACCGTAAAATACTCCGCAGAACCGTTATAGACTATTATAGCACATGTTGAGTATTCCGGAACCATTTCGTGGTTTTCTGTTAAAAATACTCCTATTTCGCTGAAACCAAGTATCCCGTCCAGCTGGGCATTCTGCGCCAGAGACGGACAGGCGGGGTATCCGAAGCTGTATCTGCGCCCCTGATAGTTCAGCGATATTATTCCGTGCGCGGATTTTGCGTCTTTTGCGTCCGCTCCCAGCTCCGCTCTGATATTTTTGTGCCAGTATTCCGCCAGAGCCTCTGTCAGCTCGGTGAAGAATCCGTGGTATTGGTAATAACTCTTGTATTCGTGTCTGTCGAAGAGATCCTTGCATATCTTTTCAGCTCTTCCGCCTATCGTAACCAGATGGAAGGGCACTATGTCCTTTCTGCCGGAAGATACGGGCAGGAAATAGTCTGCGAGGCATACGCCGCCGTCTATACCCTGTCTGGGAAAGCTGAAGGTGGTGAGAACCTCGTCAGTGCCGTCCTTGTATATCTTCAGATCGCATCCGTCGCTGTTGCAGTAAAAATATCCGTATCTGGCTGACAAAGAAACGATTCCTTCTTCCTTCACTCTTTTCACGATGTTTTCATATTCCGGATAGACGGTCTCTCTCAGCATTTTGCTGTATTCGCTCTCGGACATGTCTTTTTTGCTGTATCCCCATCTGTGTCCGAAGAGCGCCAGTTTGTTCATATATTCCAGAACGGCGTCGATATCGATATCCGTCACGGTTTTTACCCCGGTGAAGGGGATAGAGGGAACTATTCCGTCATGGACGGGTGTTTTCACTCTGACAGCTTTCGGCTTTGCCTCTTTCAAGGGTGTTTCGGGAGCCGCAGATCCCTCTTCTCCGCCCAGAACCTTAAGGGCGTCAAAAGCGTCCCGGCAGTAATGCACCATGCCGGGCATCAGCGGTTTGCAGTCGTTGTTTACGAATTTTTCTGTCAGAGCGGCGCCGCCCAGAAGTATCTTTTTGGCTATGCCCTGTCTCTGCATCTCTTCTATGTTGTCACGCATGATGTTGGTGGATTTAACCAGCAGACCGCTCATTCCTATGGCGTCCGCCTTAACCTCTATTGCCATGCGTATCATCTCTTCCACGGGTACCTTTATGCCGAGGTTATACACCTGAAAACCGTTGTTGGAGAGGATGATATCCACCAGATTTTTGCCGATGTCGTGCACGTCGCCTTTCACCGTTGCCAGCACGATAGTGCCTCTGGTCTGGGTGTCGTCTTTTTCCATAAACGGCTCCAGCAGGTTCACAGCCGCCTTCATGGTCTCAGCGGACTGGAGAACGAACGGCAGGAGCATCTTTCCGGCGCCGAACAGCACGCCCACCTTCTGCATGGCGGGGAGCATCAGATTGTTGATGATATCTATCGGTTTCATGCTTTTCATCAGCTCGGTCAGTACGGTATCCAGCCCCGCCTTTCTGCCCTTCATTATCTGCTGAGTCAGCATCTCGTCCGGAGGCAGGTTGACCGCCTCTTCCTGTTTCACCTCGCCGGCTTTGGAAGCGAAGTATTCTATGAAAGCGGAAAGAGCGCCATCTTTTCCGTCCAGAAGCGCCTTGCAGTATTTTATATCCTCAGCGTCAATCATAGATTCCGGAATCACTTTGGAGGCGTGGACTATGGCTGTGTCCAGTCCGGCAGCCACCGCCTCGTGCAGAAAAACGGAGTTGAGCAGAGGTCTGCTGGCGGCGGACAGCCCGAACGAGATGTTGGAGAGTCCCAGAACTGTTTTAGCGCCTTTCAGACGTGTCTTTATCATGCGGATGGCGTTCAGCGTCTCCACCGCCGCCATTGTCAGCGTGGCGTCCCCTGAGCCTATGGAGAAGGTGAGGGGGTCGAAGATCAGATCCTCCGGGTTCAGCCCGTATTCCTCTGTGAACACTTTGTAGATCCGCTCGGCTATCTCGAATTTCTTTTCGGCTGTCATCGCCATTCCGTCTTCGTCTATGGTGAGCGCTATGACGGCAGAGGGATGATTTTTTACTATTGACAGCAGTTTATGCAGTTTTGCGCCGCCGTCTTCGAAGTTTATGGAATTTATGATGGGTTTTCCGGCATAGTTTTTCAGCGCTGTTTCCACCACATCAGGTTCTGTGGAGTCTATCACCACAGGGGCTGTGAGTGTCTTGTTCAGAAGGAGCATGAATTTCTTCATGTCTTCTTTTTCATTGCGTCCGGCATATGCCACGCACGCGTCGATGAGGTGCGCTCCGGTCTCCTCCTGTTCTTTCGCCACGGCGAGCATTCCCTCGAAATCCTCAGCCAGCAGGAGCTCTCTGAAAGCCTTGCTTCCGTTGGCGTTCGCCCGCTCGCCTATCAGCCCCGGAGCGGGAGACTGCTGTATGGGTGTGGAGAAATAAAGGCTTGCTGTCTCTCCGGCATAGGGGATGTTTTCGGGTCTTTTCGGCTTGTTTCTGTCCGCCACCGGGCGCAGAGCCCTGATGTGGTCGGGGGTTGTGCCGCAGCATCCGCCCAGAATATGCACGGGAAATTCCTTAACCAGTCCGTCCATTATCTCCGCCATATGTTCCGGCGTCATGGAATACACCATCTTTCCGCCCTTGTTTTCCGGCAGTCCGGCGTTGGGCAGACAGGATATCCTTCCCTGATAGTTTTTTGCTATATTATGCACGGGATTGTGCATCAGATCGGGACCTGTGGCGCAGTTGAGCCCTATGGAGAAGAGGGGATAGTCACGCAGGACAGTCACCACGGCGGACAGGTCGCTTCCCATCAGCATGGTTCCGTTCTGTTCCACTGTGACGGAAACCATCACGGGCGCATCGGAGTTTTTGTCGCTTTTCATGGCGAAAACGGCGTTCAGAGCCGCTTTTATCTGTAACAGGTCCTGACAGGTCTCAACTATGTAGAGGTCAACGCCCCCCTCGTGCAGTGCCTGCGCCTGTCTGTAGTACATGTCGTAGAGTTCATCGAATGATATCTGTCCCAAGCTGGGCAGACGGGTTCCAGGACCGATTGATCCGGCGGCGAACTTTCCGTATTTATCAGCGGCACGTCTGGCTATCTGGGCGCCCAGAAGGTTCAGCTCATATGTTCTGTCCTGAAGACCGTATTCCGACATAACCAGCTCGGTTCCGCCGAAAGTGTTGGTCTCCACCACGTCGGCGCCCGCCTGAAGGTACTGTTCGTGTATTTCCTGAATGATATGGGGCGCGGCAAAGTTCAGCCATTCGCTGCATCCGCCGTATCCCTGCCATACATCATCGTTTATATCGTATTTCTGAATAGACGTGCCCATGGCTCCGTCAAAAAGAATAATTCTGCCTTCAGCGAATTTTTTGAACATCGGTGTCTCCTTGTGTGCTCCATTTTTATCTCAAACATTTACTGGTGTAAAGATTTATAAGAGCAGTACAACTAAAAATGTATTGATATTGCGCACCGGACAGTATAAGATTGCGCACAAAAAACCAAAGGATTTAGCATGACCGAAAAAAAGAAAGGTAACCCCAGAACTATAAAGCTCAACACCACAATGGATGTAACCATATCCAGAGGCGCTATAGAATACGCTGCCGGAATAGACCCGGCTGAGACATGGGAAGCAGTCACCGGAGAGAATCAGGATCTGGAGACTGTGGCAGCCATGCGCAAGAAGCACACAGAACAGGTGCTGAAAGCGGAAAGCACAAAAGAATACATTGAAAAACTGGACGATTTTCTGAAAGAATCCGTCAGGCTGTTTCAGGGTATCATGAGCGGCAACGCCGACATCATCAGACCCTATATCGCAGGTAAAAAGTTTCACTTCATTCTGGGTATGCCCAGAACAGGCGGAACCACAATATATAATGCCGCTTCCAGCGCATACGGCTGGGAATGGAACAAACTTCTGGTCTCTATGACACATAACTACATGCCCAACGCCATATATGTTCAGAACAATCCCTATGTGGAATACGACATGGGCTGGAGACTGCCCTGGAACTTCAACAACGTGCTGTTCGAGCTCTGCCAGTTTCTGACATATGTGAACCGTGAGGCGACAGACAAAGAGCATGTTTTCCTGAAGAGCACTCCTCTGTCATACGCTGTGAAACTGCTGAACTTCCTCTTTGCCGACAGAGCCGAATATCTGGTTACTGTGCGCCACCCCGGAGCGGTAGCCCTGACAAAAGGCACAGGAAAGGAAGTGACCCGTGAAGATCACATGGAGGTAACCACCATGTGGACAAACCTCTATTCATCCATAATCAGAGAGTGCAGACCTGTGGGCAGAATAACAGTGGTTCCCTACGGCGAATCCATGACACAGTATCTGAACGGGCTCTTTGAGTTCAGAAAGACCGGAGAGAGACTTGAGGAGACATCCTTCTTCGAGTTCGATGATTATGACAAAGATTTCTATGACAGCGAGCCGGTGCAGAAAGCGTTCAAATATGTGAAAGACTCATGGGCGCTGTTCGACATGAATTTCCCGATCCCTGATAAGTGCATATAATTAATAACAAATAAGGCGGTCAACTGACCGCCTCAATTTTATTTTGCATAAATTTTTCGTCCGTGAAAAATTTCTGATAACGCTTCATTCAGGCAAAGCCCTCATTGCGCTCACGTTACGCTGACGCTCCACGAACCACATCCTGTGGTTTTGTTTTTACTATTTTATTCCGTTTACAGTCAGCAGGGCTGTGTTGTCGGGTTCTCTTCCGGCGAAGGTTCTGAAGAATTCTATCATATCTCCCGATCCGCCCTTGCTCAGCACGTTGTTCAGGAAACTCTCGCCTGTCTCACGGTGAAACACGCCGTTCTTCTCAAAGATGCTGTAAGCGTCGCATGAGAGCCTCTCTGCCCACTTATAGCTGTAGTATCCGGCGCCGTAGCCTCCGGCGAATATGTGGCTGAAGCTGTTCTGGAATCTGTTGTACGAAGGCGGCATGATGATGGATGTTTTCTGGCGCACTCCGTCCAGAATCTTCTGAACGTCTGCTTCGCCGTAAGCGTCCTCATGAATGAGCATATCGAATGTGCCGAACTCCAGCTGCCGCATCATGGCGCCGGCGGACATGAAAGTGCGCACACAGTCCAGTTTGTCTATCATCTCTTCCGGCAGTGTCTCGCCTGTTTCGTGGTGTCTGGCGAACATTCGCAGCACCTCACGGCTGTACGCGAACAGTTCCAGAAACTGTGACGGAAACTCTATGACGTCCCACTCCACTCCGTTTACCCCGCTGACATCCGCCTCGTTCACGTCTGACAGCAGATGGTGCAGAGCGTGACCCATTTCATGGAACAGCGTCACGACGTCGCTGTGGCGCAGCAGAGAGGGGTTGTCAGGCGATGCCTGGGGAAAGTTGGCGCAGATGAGAGCCGTGGCCGGGCGAACCCTGCCCATGGCGTCAATGTGTCTAGTCTGCCAGTCGTTCATCCAGGCTCCGTCACGTTTACCGTTGCGAAACTCCAGATCGAGATATATGCGGGCGAATATCTCGCCGTTTCTGAACAGATCGTAAGCCTTAACGCTTTCGTGCCATACCGGCACGTCCGCTTTGCTGAAGCCCACGCCGAAAAGACTGTATATGAAGTCAAAAAGTCCTCTGACTACCGTTTCCTGTTCGAAATAGGGGCGGTATGCCTGCTCATCGTATCCGCACTCTTCACGTCTGAGCTTTTCAGAGTAGAAGGTGGTGTCGTGGCTCATGATATCTTTCAGACCGGACGCTTTTTTCAGTTTTTCCACCTCTTTTTCGGCCTGTTTTCTGGCTTTATCCGAGAGGTCGGTGAGAAAATTCAGCACTGTTTCAGGGCTGTCAGCGTTTTTTCTTTCCAGCGAGAGGTCGGCATATCTTTTGAATCCCAGTATCTCCGCCTTCTCTTTGCGCAGTTTCAGGGTCTGCTCTATCAGCCCGCCGTTCTGGGGAGCTCTGGTGCAGTATGCCTTATAGAGTTTTTCTCTGATGTCTCTGTTAACGCCGTATGTCATATATGCTATGTAGCTGGGCATTTTCAGAGTGAACCGCCAGCCTTTATCACATTTTGCCGCTTTCAGGTCAGGCTCCGGTATCCCCTCCACATCTTTCGGGTCGTCTATGATGATCTCAAATGAATCTGTGTCTTTCATAACATTCTGGGCATAGTCGGTGCTGAGTTTATTCAGCTCCATGTTGATGTCCATCAGCCTTGCTTTTTTGCTGTCGTCCAGATGAACGCCTGACAGACGGAAGCCCTTGAGCATGTTTTCCAGAGTCTTTATCTGTGTTTTGTCCAGAGCGTCCTTTTCTTTTTCATAAACAGCCAGAACGGCTTCGTATACGTCCTTGTTCTGACCTATCTCGGTGGAATAGCGGGTTATCTCAGGCAGGCAGTAGTTATATACCTCCTGAGTCTCCTCGGTGTTGTTCACAAAGTTGATATGCGACACAGGGGTGAAAAATTCCGCTATGCGCATGTCCATATCCATCATGGGGCGTATAAAGCTGATGTATGTTTTGTCTTTGATATTAAGCAGTTTTTGCAGGTTTTCCCTGTTCTCTGACAGGATGGAATCCATTTCGGATCTGGCGGTTGATAAAATATCGGGACGGTAGTTTACGAACATCTTAATCCTCTTCCAAAAATAAAATATTAATTATATACTTATCATCATATTCGGAGATGACGGAATTGAAAAGGATTAACTGCCGGAAGTGCGAACATTATTACATTACATGGGACCAGAAATACCCCTACGGATGCAGAGCTATGGGGTTCAAAACAGCTTCACTGCCTTCTCTCAGGGTTTTTCAGTCTACAGGGCACGAATGTCTGATGTTCTCCGAGAAGAAGATCAGTAAAGAACAGTAGCTTCCTTAACCATCAGACAGTCATCCTTCACCTTTATAACACCTTCCAGCGTAAGTATCTTCAGGCATTTTGTAACGGACTCACGGGATGCTCCTATCATGTTGGAGAGCTCCTGATGGGTATATTTTTTCACGGGATAGTAGCCGTTCTGGGGTACCTGTCCAGCATCGACACTGTCCAGAAAGAATTTCACAATCCTCTCCTTAACATTGAGAAACGCGAGTGACTCTATCAGCTCGTCAGCCTTTCTGAGTCTTTCCGAAAGGGTTTCCAGCAGATAGAGAGCGACGCTGAAATTTTTATGCAGAAGTTCGTTGAATGCTTTTCTGGGGATCAGTATCATTTCGGAAGGTTCATCGGCAACGAGTGTTCCGGTGCGTCCCAGCCCGTCTATCATGCTGAGCTCGCCAACGATATTTCCTGGTTTCACTATGGAGAGGATGATCTCGTCTCCGTTACCGTCTATCAGAACCACACGAAAAGCGCCGGATATTATGGCGTACATGTCGGTTCCCTGATCACCTTTATGAAAGACGACCTCGTCCTTGGTAAATTTCTTCAGCTTGCAGAAGCTGGCGAGCCTTTCCAGCTCATCGTTTTCAACAGTTTCAAAAATTGTAATTCCGGATAAATGTTCGGCGATGCTCACATCAGGCTCCTTAAAATAATAATGATAGATTATATAGTAACATTTTCACAAAAACACGGCTATTTGACACCATCGTTCTTCAGCAGGTCAAAAAACTCGCCTATCAGCTCGTTTTCTTTCACTTTTTTCACCACCTGACCCTTTTTGAAGATGATGCCCTGACCTCTGCCTCCGGCTATGCCGTAGTCAGCGTGCTTCGCCTCTCCGGGACCGTTCACGGGACATCCCATGACGGCGATGCTGATGGTAGACTGAAAGCCGGATGAAAGCGATTCCACCTTCTCCGCCAGCGAAACCATGTCTATCTCCGTGCGTCCGCAGGTGGGGCAGGAGATTATCTCCGGACCTCTTCTGCGTATCTCCAGAGCGTTCAAGAGCTGCCATCCCACACGAACCTCTTCCACCGGGTCGCCTGTGAGAGACACTCTGAGAGTATCGCCGATGCCGGACAGAAGCAGAGCGCCAATGCCTGCCGCTGACTTCACCGTGCCGGCGAAAAAAGTACCGGCCTCTGTCACGCCAATATGCAGAGGATAGTCCGAGCTTTGTGAAAATAACTGATATGCCTGATATGTCAGCGGAACGCTGCTAGCCTTCAGACTGATCTTTATATCGGAAAAACCTAATGACTCTATGTGGTTTATATGGTTTTTTGCTGATAAGACAAGTGAATTTGCACATATGCCGTATTTTTTCAGCAGATCCTTTTCCAGCGATCCGGCGTTAACGCCGATCCGCATGGAGCATTTATGCGCTTTGGCGGCGTCCACCACTGCCTTGACCTTGTCTTTCGATCCTATATTGCCGGGGTTTATCCGGATGGCGTCAGCTCCGTTTTCCATGGCCAGTATGGCGAGCTTATGGTCGAAGTGTATGTCCGCTATCATGGGGATTTTTATCTTATCTTTGATAGGTCGGAAAGCTCTGGCGGCTTCTTCGTCCACCACCGCCAGCCGGACTATCTCGCATCCGGCTTCCTCCAGCCTGTGTATCTGGGCTGTGGTCGCCTCCACGTCACGGGTGTCTGTGTTTGTCATGGACTGTATGGAGACAGGAGCGTCTCCGCCTATCTTCACACTGCCCACAGATATCTGTTTTGTTGTTTTTCTTGTTATCATTTCAGTTTTTCCAGCTCTGTAGTAATGAGCGTCCTTATTCGTTCAAGTTCATTTTCATCTTCCGCCTCATATCGGGTGACCAGCAGAGGTTCCGTGTTACTGGCGCGCACCAGCGCCCAGCCTCTTTCGAACTCGGCTCTGATCCCGTCTATATCAGTTACGGAGACGATGCCGTATTTTTGATGGTCTGCGAAAACGTTTTTCAGCTTTTCCGGCACTTCGAATTTTTTATCATCCGGAAAAGGTTCTCTGATCTCCGGTGTGCTGATGTATTCGGGTATATCCGCCGTCATATCGGAGGAAACTCTGAATCTGCCGTTCAGGAGTCCTGCTACATATGCCTCCACCAGCCGCAGGGAAGCGTATATGCCGTCATCGAATCCGAAATATCTGTCAGCGAAGAATATATGGGCGCTCATCTCGCCGCCCAGCACCGCTTTCAGCTCTTTCATCCGCACCTTTATCATGGAGTGTCCGGAGCGGTACATCACCGGGTTCATGCCTATTGAGCTGATATATTCATACAGCCCTTTGCTCGCCTTCACATCCGCCACCACGGTAGCGCCTTTATATTTATCAGCTATAGAGCCGGCAAGCACGCAGAGCAGCTCGTCGCCCCATATCATCTGCCCTTTATCGTCCAGAGCTCCCACACGGTCCGCGTCTCCGTCATATCCCAGCGCCATATCGGCGGAATTTTTCAGCAGAAGGGCTTTTGCCTCCGCCATATTCTTTTCCACAGTGGGGTCCGGGTGATGTCCGGGAAAACTGCCGTCCGGAACACAGTAAAGCGGCAGAATCTCTGCGCCGAGACCTGCAAAGATATCCGGAGATATGCCGGAGGCTGTTCCGCTGCCGCAGTCTATCACCAGCCTGAGCGGTCTGCCCAGTCTGCCGATATTTGACTTCATTTCTTTGAAATGATCCATCATATAAGCTTTATAAGCTGAAACGACATCATATTCCGCCAGAGTTCCGGCGTCTGCTTTCGGGCTTTTCAGCCCGGAAATGATATCGGTGTATATTCTTTCTATTTTGTCTGTGTGATATACGGTGTTTCTGGTGCCGACCTTCAGACCGTTGAACTGCGGAGGGTTGTGGCTTCCGGTTATCATCAGATATCCGTCAGTATCCGCTGAATACATGCTGAAATATGTGAGAGGGGAGGGGCATTCGCCCAGATCCACCACGTCCGCTCCGGCCTTCAGGAGTCCTCTGACAGCTCCTCTGTGCAGGTCAGATGATGAAAAACGGATATCCCTGCCCAGAGAGATCTTTATGTTATTTTTACCTGTTTCCTCGAAAACACGGACAGCGAATACATAGGAGACAGATTCGGCGAGGCTTTCGGTCAGATTATCACCGTAAACCCCTCTTATATCATAGCTGCGGAATATTTCTTTATTCAGTAACATCGTTGACCTATAGAAAATCTTTGTGGTATAATGAGACCATGAAAAAAATAACATGTTTTATTAATGATAGCAACCTCTTGGAAAAGGTAGCGGATTTTTGTCAGCTGGAAAGGTTTCAGATGGAGAATCTGACGTCCACTGACTCTTTCGAGTATGATGTGGCGACAGTTCTTTATATTACTGACAGACAAGATAAAACAGTTATTGACGGGCTCAAGGACATACCCGTCTGCCTTATTTCTGACGATGTGAAGAAGTCACCTGAATACATTCTGCTCCCCTCCTGTTTTCAGTATATCCACCTGAGGCAGCTCATAGACGCTGTTGTTCATAACGGATGTTTCGAGGCCAGTGTGGCGTCCGTGACCCCTTTGGAGCTCAGCAAGTGCTTTAAGGTTAATAACGACATATTCAACGTGGAGCGCATAGTCTATGCACTTACAAAAGAATTCGTCTACTTCCTTAATTTTCAGTCTCTGGAAAAGGTGCGTGTGGGGCTGGCGGAGATGCTTACCAACGCCATCGAGCACGGCAACCTCGCCATCACAGGGGAAGAGAAGTTCGAGGCGACTGACAGCGGGACCTATTATGATCTGGTGAATGAAAGACTGCACAATGAAAAATACATGTCCAGACACGCCACTTTCTCTTATGTGGTGAACGAAGAGCAGATGACACTTGTCTTAGAGGATGAAGGCTGCGGCTTCGACGTTAACAGCCTGCCGGATCCCACAGACCCTGAGGGGCTTCTGAAACTGCACGGCAGAGGCATTCTCATTACCAGAATGTACTTCGATGAAGTGAAATACAACGAAAAAGGTAACAAGGTTACTTTGACTAAGAGGTTCTGATGCTCTATCTTCTGGGAACCAGAGGCACACTTCCTGTTTCCGGACAGCGGTTTGTCAAATACGGCGGGAACACCACCTGTCTGATGACACCTATTGATGAAAAATCCTGCATTATCTTTGACGGCGGAACAGGCATCATGAGCCTGAACAAATATAATAATTTCGAAGAATACCATATATTTCTGACTCACCTGCACTGGGATCATATTGTGGGTGTGCCTATCTTTCAGGCTTTTTACAATCATAAGAAAAAGATACATATCTATCTGGAGAATAAGCCCACTCTTCAGTCCACGGATATTCTGGAAGTGCTTTTCAACCCTCCTTTCTTTCCCGTACCCAGAAACAAGCTGAGGGCAGAGATCACCATGAACCTGATAGATACAGGGGATCAGTTCTCTTTTCCCGGAATAGACATCCACGCGGCGGAGGGCAACCATCCGGACGGCGTTATGATGTATAAGATCATTTATCCGGATAAATCTGTTCTGTTCACATCAGACTATGAACACGGAACGCCCGTTGACGATTTTCTGATAGAGTTCGCGTACGGCTGTGACTACCTGATATACGACACAACATACCATCCTGACGAATACGCCGGAAAGTCCGGTATGAGCAGGGTCGGCTGGGGACACTCCACCTATCAGCAGGGTATCGAGTTCGTTAAGAAAGCGAATGTGAAGAACCTCGTTATGACACATCACAACCCTGACTATGACGACATCACTCTGGACGAGATGGGCATCATGGCCCGCCGCCAGTTCGCAAATACCTTTGTCGCCTATGACGGAATGGTTATCTAGTTTTCTTTTTCCAGGGTTTGAACACCGAAACAATCACCGTTATCAGCAGAATAAACAATTGAACAGCGCCGTAGGTGAACTGCATCTTCTGATTATAAAGATATTCCGGGTCGGTAAACGCGCCGTCTCTCAGTCTGCCTGATATTTCCGTCATGTTCGTTTCCCATACTCCCAGATAGAAGGTGCCGAAGAGTATGCAGGATATTGTGACTATCCATTTAAAAATGATCCAGCGGTGTTTAAAGAAGCCGAAACCTGTAAACACGGAATAGGCAAGACCGGTCAGCAGACAGCCCACAGCGCCGACCACCACCACCACAGCGTTGTCTATATAGTGCATGCTCAGATTAATTCCGTAGAGGACGTCTCCGTCCGTTATGTCAGATTTCAGGAAATACATGAGGGTAAGGGTGAGAGCGCCTGTCAGCCAGCCTCCGGCGGTTATCAGGTGCAGGGTTTTCAGCAGTTTCTGTCCTTCAGCGCCTAATTTTATCATATCAGCCTCTTGTTTGCGCTCAGTCTGAATCCCGCGCGGAAATTCATAACAATCAGAACTATGTTGAGAAATCCTGCCGCAAGTTCCAGCGTCTGAACAGCATAATATATTGTATCAAAAAAACCGTTCACCGCCATGTATCTGAGTGAAAAAGCGCAGGGAATCAGAATTATCACTCCGTTAGCGGCTATGAGTTTCATCCTTTTCAGTTTTTTTTCTATGAGCTTTCCGGAGCGGTCAAACGCAAGCAGGCGCCCTGTGATTCCGGTCAGAGCGGCGGCAAGCACCAGCAGTATCAGACCGGGAAAAACTATCAGCTCCTTCACGGCGGTTCTGCCGGGAGCTTCAGAGAATAGCATTGAGATAACAGTGGAACTAAAAAATGAAAGTATGCACAGCAGAAATGCCGCCGAAGCGGATCTGTGAATGATATTGACCATATAACCCTCCTGTGTTAATATGTCAATATGATGTCATTTTGACAGTATATTGTCAATATTATTTTGGTGGGCATATGAAGAAAACAAAAAAAGGGGAAGAGCTGACCGCTCTGATTCTCGAAATATTCAGGACCGGCGGGGCGCTGACATCGGAAGGCGACAGACTGGTAAAGCATCTGGGAATGACCAGCGCCAGATGGAAGGTACTGGGAGCTGTTGTCCTGTCCGGCGGAAATATCACCGTGTCCAGAGCGGCGTCATCTATGGGGCAGGCCAGGCAGGGAGTCCAGAGGATAGCTGACGAGATGGCGGCGGAAGGGCTGGTGTATTATGAAGAGAATCCGCATCACAAAAGAGCGAAGCTGATAAAACCTACGGAAAAAGGACTGGCTCTTTATGAGCAGATAGATGCTATACAGGTGCCGTGGGCGGAAAAGCTGGCCGAGGACATGACATTGGAAGAGATAGCCTCCGCGGCGGGCGTTCTGAAAAAGCTGCTAAACGGAATCACAGCCGAAGATTGATATCTAACTGGAAACTATCTTGTTGCGTCCGCTCTGTTTCGCTGTGTAGAGCCTGCTGTCTGCCAGTTTTATACAGGATTCGGGAGTGTCGTTCGACTGGAACTGAGCCACGCCGAAGCTGGCTGTTACATTGAATGACAGATCCTTCAGGCTGAAATTGGTGGCTTCCAGCTTTTTTCTGATCTGGTCGGACACATGCACGGCGTTTCTGACATCGGCGTTCACCAGAATGATCATGAATTCCTCGCCGCCGTAGCGGAATGCGAAGTCTGTCTTTCTGATATTTTCCTGAATGAGTTTCGCCATATGTTTAAGAACCTGATCGCCCACCTGATGTCCGTAGGTGTCGTTCACGTTTTTAAACTTGTCTATGTCTGCCATGACAATGCAGAAGGGCTGACCCTGGCGTTTGAATCTTTCCATCTCCTCGTTGAGTTTCAGATCCATGTATTTTCTGTTGAAAAGTCCGGTCATGTGGTCTTTTATAGATTCATTCTTATATTTGTTAAGGTCGCACTGAAGCTGGCTGACCTGTTTTTTATACTGCTCAAGTTCATCGTTAACGCTGGAGTATTCCTTGGCGATCTCGTCCAGATGTCCTTTTTTGGTCTCTGTTTTCTGACCGAAAGTATTGACGAAGGAGGAGAAGGATTCGAGCATTCTTGTTTTCAGATATTCTATAGAATCTTCGCTCTTGAGTATCTTGTGCATGTCCTGTGCTTCGTTCAGCAGTTTTTTGTCCATAGCCAGATCTTTTTCCACGAACTCGAGATTGGTTCCGAAGCTGTGTGTCAGATCCGCCTGAAGAGTGACGAATTTTGAGAAAACGTCCTCTATGAAGGTGCTGATCTTGTGCTGGCGTTTTTCCAGAGTCAGCACATGGTCTGTCAGGGTTTTCAGAAGAGCGTTGACGGCATCGTCATGGGTTTTTTCCTGGCTGAAGATCTGCTCTTCCACATTCCTCAGTCCCGCATCCGGCACAAAACCGTTAAGCGGAGTGACATACTTCAGCAGGTCAGACTTGTCTCCGCCTGTCATAGCGTTTTTCACGAGTTTCTGATATTGAGAGTTTTCAGAGATATATGAGCTGATATTTACTGCGGATACTTTTGATTTTTCCGCGGCCATTTTTTTCAGAACGGCTGTGACAATGTTTCCCAGCTCCCCGGCGATAAATGAAGACTTGTCCGACATGATCCCCACCAGAAATTAATTTATTTTATTATTTGACAAAATAAGACATCTTGCAAGCATAAAATCATAATAACAAATAATATACATAATTTCATAAAATCCGTTTGATTTTATGAACGGAAAAGGTCAAAGTATGTATTGACTTATAGGTCAAGTTTTGGTAAAAAAACATCTGCCTGTACACAGTATACAGAATACCGTTTTAAATTCAAATCAGAACTGGAGGGGATTTCGCGCATGCTGTACATCGATTATACTCTTGTCATCCAAATCGTACAGTTTCTTATCATTATATACCTTGGTAAGAAAATGATTATGGATCCTGTTATGGGTACCATCAATACCCGCGATTCCAAAATAGACGGCATGAAGCAGGAAGCCGAAGGTCTTAAAGCCAAGGTGGAACAGTATAAGACCGACTACACCGCAAAAATGGCCGAAATGAGAACAGAGCTCGCCGACTATCACAAAAAGATCAAAGATGAAGCAACAAAAGACGCTAACCTGATGGTCTCCACTGTGAAAAGCGAACTCGACGCCAAGATCCAGTCAGCCAAATCCGAGATTCAGGCTGAATCTGAGAAGGCTAAGGCTCAGATGGATTCTATGGTAAAAGAGATCTCCGATATAATTGTTGATAGAATAATGCTTTCCGCATAATACCTTTAGGGGGATATAGTGAAAAAGGTTCTTACAGCACTCACGACAGCTTTTCTCTCTGTTCAGGCATTTGCCTCTGAACATGGTGAAGAGCACGCTGTGGACATGGGAGCGCTCTGGAAAAACTTCGGTTTTAGAGTTCTCGTTTTTGTCCTGCTTGTTTACATCCTTGTAAAGCTCGCTAAAAAACCTCTTCTTGATTTCCTCGATAAACGCACAGCAGACATCGAAAAAGCCATCAAAGACGCTCAGGAAGCATCTGAAAAGGCTAAAGCCGAGCTGGCGGAATATGAGATCAAGATGAAAGGTTTTGAAAAAGACCTTGAGACAATGAAGGAAAAATCACTGAAAGCCGCAGAAGCTGAAAAGGCCCAGATTGTTGAGGATGCCTCAAAACAGGTCGAAAAGCTCAAGGCGTTCGCGGAGAACCTCATTGAATCCGAGGTGAAAAGAGCCAAAGTACAGCTGAAGAAAGAAGCTGTAATGGCGGCCATTGCCGCTGCCGAAGCTAAGATCGGAAAAGAGCTCGACGCCGATAAGCAGAAAAAACTTCTTGATGAATATATCAAGAAAATAGAGGTGGCAGGGTGAAAGAGAACATAATAGCCGGCCGTTACGCCGAAGCACTCTTTCAGGAGGCGAAATCTGAGAATAAGCTCGATCAGGTTCTGACACAGCTCGAAGCAGTGAGCGGACTTTACGAGACTGTCAATGATTTCAAAACTCTGGTGAAAAGCCCTCTGATCAAAAAAGAGGAAAAACAGGCAGTTGTTGACGTTCTTAAAACAAAAGGCGTTGTTGACGAATTTCTTTATAAATTCCTCACTCTGCTCGTTTCCAAGAACAGGCTCAGCCTGCTGGAACTCATCTCTAAAGAGGTTGCATCAATGAACAGAAAAGCCAAAGGCGAAGCCGAGGCTTTCGTTACTGTTGCGGTATCTATGGATGAGACATCTAAACAAGCCCTTAAACAGACTCTCGATAAAATAACAGGAAAGAAAATAACACTTAAGGAGAATGTCGACGCGACAATCCTCGGCGGTGTTGTAGCTCAGGTTGAGAGCAGTCTGTATGACGCCAGCGTCAGAGGGCAGCTGAACAAGATTAAAGAACAGTTGGTATAAATAAAGTTAAGGAGATTGGCTGTATGCAGATCAAAGCCGAAGAGATAAGCCAGATCATTCGTGATCAGATTAAAAACTTCGACCAGAAAGTTGAGATGCAGGAAGTCGGTACTATCATTTCAGCAGGTGACGGTATCGCTAAAGTATATGGTCTCGACAACGCGATGGCAGGCGAACTTTTAGAGCTGCCCGGCGGAGTTTACGGCATCGTTTTCAACCTTGAGGAAGACAATGTCGGTATCGTTATTATGGGTGACTTCCAGCACATTGGTGAGGGAGACACTGTAAAAAGAACAGGCAGAATCGCTTCTGTTCCTGTCGGCGAAGCAATGATCGGACGCGTTGTTAACGCTCTCGGTCAGCCTATAGACGGCAAAGGCGCCATCGACACAAAAGAATTCGACGTTATCGAAAAAGTTGCTCCCGGTATCATCAAAAGACAGCCCGTACACGAGCCTGTTCAGACAGGTATCAAGGCTATCGACTCTATGATCCCGATCGGTCGTGGTCAGAGGGAACTTATCATTGGTGACCGTCAGACTGGTAAGACAGCTATCGCTATCGATACAATCATCAACCAGAAAGGTCAGGACATGATATGCGTATACGTCGCTGTAGGTCAGAAAAGATCAACAGTGGCCAGAGTTGTGGACGTTCTGGAGAAACACGGAGCTATGGACTACACTATCGTGGTTTCAGCTTCTGCTTCAGACCCCGCGCCCATGCAGTACATCGCGCCCCTCGCAGGAACTACAATGGGTGAATATTTCAGAGACAGAGGCAAACACGCCCTTGTTATCTATGATGACCTTTCAAAACAGGCGACAGCTTACAGACAGATGTCACTGCTTCTGAGACGTCCTCCCGGCCGTGAAGCCTTCCCCGGCGACGTTTTCTACCTTCACTCACGTCTGCTCGAAAGAGCGGCTAAACTGTCAGACGCTGAAGGCGCAGGCTCACTTACAGCTCTGCCCATCATCGAAACACAGGCGAGTGACGTTTCCGCATATATTCCCACTAACGTTATTTCTATTACAGACGGTCAGATATTCCTTGAGTCAGACCTTTTCTACTCAGGTATCCGTCCCGCTGTTAACGTTGGTATCTCAGTATCAAGGGTTGGTGGTTCTGCCCAGATCAAAGCTATGAAACAGGTAGCCGGACGTCTGAGACTTGACCTCGCTCAGTTCCGTGAGCTGGCGGCTTTCGCTCAGTTCGGTTCTGACCTTGATGCCGCTACACAGGCACAGCTTAACAGAGGTGCTAAACTGGTTGAGATCCTGAAACAGGGTCAGTACAAACCTTTCAACGTAGCAGAGCAGATCGCAATAATATTCGCGGGTGTTAACGGACTTCTGGATGATGTCGCTACTTCAGCTCTCGCCAAATTCGAGGCTGAGTATCTTTCATATCTCAAGAGCAATAAAGCCGAGATACTGAACGAGATCATTTCTGAGAAGAAAATCTCCGATGAGCTTACAGCAAAAATGAAAGCTGCTGTTGCGGAGTTTAAAAAGATCTTCTCAGCATAAGGAGCAGTAAATGCCTGGTGTAATGGATATAAAACGGAAAATAAAATCCGTTAAAAATACGCAGAAGATCACAAAGGCTATGAAAATGGTCTCCGCCGCAAGAATGAGAAAAGCGGAAGATGCCATGAAAAACGCCAGATCTTATGCTAATAAGATTTACGAACTTGTCGGCAATATGGCTGACAGGGTAGAGGCTGACAGCCACCCCTTTCTCACTGCGAGAAAAGAGGTCAGGAACGTCTGCCTCGCCATTATAACCAGCGACAAGGGTCTTTGCGGTGCGTTCAACTCAAACGTGGTAAAAAAGACGCTTGCGTTCGCAAGGGAAAACAAAGGCGTTAACATCAAACTCATCTGTATCGGGAAAAAGGCTTATGACTTCCTCGGTAAGAAAGAATTTGAGGTTCTCTCCAAGTATGTCTCTTTCGGCGGAAAGATTACTTACGACGAAGCATCTGAAATAGGCGACAAACTCGTAGACTACTACATGAGCGAAGATGTGGACGAGATTTATATCATCCACAATGAGTTCAGGTCGACAGCCTTTCAGGTTGCGAAAGTGACAAAGGTTTTACCTCTCTCTATCGAGAAGACAGAAGCTGCTGAGACCACAGATTATATCTATGAGCCCAAAGCTGAAGTTCTCCTGAAAGAGATAATGCCCAGATACATCAACTTTACCGTATATTTTTCTCTGCTCGAGTCAATAGCAGGGGAGCACGGTTCAAGGATGGTCGCTATGGACAACGCCGCCAGAAATGCCGGCGAGGTTATCAACAAACTGACTCTGACCTTCAACAAGGCACGTCAGGGAGCGATCACCAACGAGATTCTGGACATTGTGAACGGTGCTGAAGCACTCAACGGATAGTATAAAAATTACAATAAACTGGAGATCAGGAAATGGCTGAAAACAAAGGCAAAATTGTTCAGGTTATCGGCCCTGTCGTCGACGTTAAGTTCGAGACAGGCCATCTTCCCGAAATCTACAATGCCCTCGAAGTTCAAGGTGACGGCCGCGTGATAATTTGCGAGGTTGAACAGCACCTTGGTGAAAATATCGTACGTTCAGTTGCGATGACTTCTACAGACGGTCTTGTTAGAGGAGCGGATGCTTTAGATACAGGCAAGCCTATATCTGCCCCCGTAGGCGATAAAGTGCTTAGACGTATCATCAACGTTACAGGCGACCCCGTGGATGAGAAGGGTCCTATCGAGTGCAAAGAGCGCTGGCCTATCCACAGACCCGCCCCCGCTCTGGAAGATCAGGATACAGGTTACGAGATCCTCGAAACAGGTATCAAGGTTATCGACCTTCTCGAGCCCTATACCAAGGGTGGTAAAACAGGTCTTTTCGGTGGTGCCGGCGTTGGTAAAACCGTTATCATTATGGAGCTTATTAACAACATCGCTAAGCAGCACGGCGGTTACTCAGTTTTCGCCGGTGTTGGTGAGCGTACTAGAGAGGGGAACGACCTGTACCTTGAAATGTCAGAATCAGGCGTTCTTGATAAAGTTGCCCTGGTGTATGGACAGATGAACGAGCCCCCCGGCGCGCGTATGAGAGTTGCTCTGACAGGTCTTACAATCGCGGAATACTTCCGTGATGTTGAAGGTCAGGACGTGCTTCTTTTCGTAGACAACATCTTCCGTTTCTCTCAGGCCGGTTCAGAAGTTTCAGCGCTTCTGGGACGTATGCCCTCTGCGGTTGGTTACCAGCCTACACTGGGTACAGAGATGGGTGAGCTTCAGGAAAGGATTACATCTACATCCAAAGGATCTATTACATCTGTTCAGGCTGTATACGTTCCCGCGGACGACCTTACTGACCCCGCTCCCGCTACAACATTCGCACACCTTGACGCGACAACAGTTCTTTCACGTCAGATTGCGGAACTTGGTATTTACCCTGCGGTTGACCCGCTGGACTCTACATCCCGTATTCTTGACCCGCACATCGTTGGTCAGGAACACTATGATGTTGCCCGTGGTGTTCAGGCCGTTCTTCAGAGATATAAAGAACTTCAGGATATTATCGCCATTCTCGGTATGGAAGAACTTTCTGAAGAAGATAAACAGACCGTTGCAAGAGCCAGAAAGATCCAGAGATTCCTTTCTCAGCCTTTCCACGTTGCTGAGCAGTTTACAGGTACACCCGGTAAATATGTTCCTCTGAAAGAGACTGTAAAAGCGTTTAAATCTCTCCTCGCTGGTGAAGTTGACCACCTGCCCGAGCAGGCGTTCTACATGGTCGGCGGACTTGATGAAGTTTTTGCTGCGGCTGAAAAACTCAAAGCAGGTAGCAAATAATGGCAGAGACAATCAGGCTTGAACTTGTTACTCCGGTGAGACAAATACTCTCCGAAGATGTAGACGAAGTGATAGCACCCGGCGTTGAGGGCGATCTTGGCGTTCTGCCCGAACACGCACCTCTCCTTACGGCTTTGAGAGTAGGAGAGCTTGCATACAGAGTTAAAGGCAAGCTGGACTATGTAGCTATAGTCGGCGGAGGATTCCTTGAAGTTAACGACAACAAGGTTATCGTGCTCGCTGACGATGCCGAACTTGGCCGTGAGATCGACCTTGATAAGGCTATTGAAAGAAAACTGAAAGCTGAAGCGGCTCTGGAACAGGAACGCAAAAGCGATGAGAAGAATTTCAAGGCTGTAGAGATCGAGCTTATGAAAGAGCTTATCCGAGTGCAGATCGCTGAGAAGTACAGAGGAGCCAAGTAACTTCTTTCACAAATAACTTATAAGGCAGACCCGAGGGTCTGCCTTTTTGTTTTCAGGAGGCGTGATATGACCATTCATTCTTCAATAGCTTTTGTGCTGGCACTGTCGCTGTTTGTGGCGAGCCCCGGTCCGGGGATGCTGGGCTGTATGGCGCAGAGTATGAAAAACGGGCTGAAAAGCGCCGCATATTATATCTTCGGGATGATCTGCGGGGATATGGTATATCTTCTGTTCGCTGTCTTTGGTCTGGCAGTCATGGCTAATATTCTTGGCAGTTTCTTTTATATCGTCAGAGTCGCCGGCGGAATTTATCTGCTGTATCTCGGGTTTAAACTTCTGCTGTCAAAGAAGGAGAGCTCTGGTGATACCAGCCAGCCTACGATGAAAAACAGCTTTCTCACAGGGTATTTCATAACTGTCTCTAACCCTAAGGTTATAATCATGTACTGCGGCTTTCTGCCTAACTTCATGGATCTGTCTAAGCTGACGACAGCGGATATCTTCATAGTAGCGGGGCTGGTTGCAATGGTTATCTCCGTAATCATGGGGACATACGCTCTGATAGCTTATAAGACTGGGAAAGTGGTAACCAAGCATTCTGGGAAGGCTCTTAACAGGCTTGCCGGAGCGGTTCTAATTGGAATAGGAACACTGCTGATTCTGAAAAAAGCATAAAAAAAAGCCCGCATATCAGCGGGCTTTATGATTTCATCTGAAGTAATTTTTTAAACCTTAAACTTATTCACCATTGACTGAAGACCGCTCGCGTCCTGTTCCTGAGAGGAGAGGGTATTGGTTACCTCCGCCAGAGCCGTGGTGCTCTCTTCCACACTGGAGGCCAGCGTCTGAATATCGCCGTTTACGGAATCTATTGTTGCCATCTGCTCTGTGATGGAGTGGTTGATGGCGGTGTTGGCATTCTCTATCTCGTTGACAGATGAAACGATGGTATCGAAAACTGAACTGGTCTGCTGCATGATGTCCACACCTGCGTTGACAGAAGCTTCTGCGCTGTGCATGTTGGATGTGGCGGATTTTGTCTCAGACTGAAACTCGTTGATGATAGAGTATATCTCGCCTGTGGCGCTGGTGGTTCTTTCTGCCAGTTTTCTGACCTCGTCAGCCACAACGGCAAAACCTCTGCCCGCTTCTCCGGCTCTGGCTGCCTCTATGGCGGCATTAAGAGCCAGCAGGTTTGTCTGATCCGCTATATCGTTTATCACGTTTATAATATCCGCGATCTTGTCTGAGGATTCAGAAAGGTTGCTGATCGTTACGCCCAGTTCCGCTGTCCTCTGCTTGATATCGCCTATCTTCTGAACGCTCTGAATTATCTTGTCTTTTCCTGTGGCGGTGACGTTGGCTGCCGCCTGCGCCTTGCTCATGGCTGACTGGCAGTTGTCCATGATCTCCATGGTTGTGGCGTTCAGCTCTTCCATGGCGCTGGCCACTCCGGAAATGTTGTGCGCCTGCTCGTTGAATGTCATGTTCAGCTCTTCGGTGGTGGACGCCAGATTGCTGGTGCCTCTCGCCACTGAGTCGGCAGAGTGCTGTACGTCACGGACTATGTTGCCCACGTTTTCTATGAATTTATTAAAGTAGCCGGACAGTTCGCCTATTTCATCCTGGCTTGATACAGGGATTCTCTGGGTGAGGTCACCGTCGCCTGTGGCTATGTCCTTCGTGATAACGGTAAGATGCTTTATTTTGTTGATGACGATCATTTTTATGAAGAACAGCACCGCCGCTGTAGCTATCAATGTAACCAGAACGGAAGTGATGATGATCATATTTCTAAGGCTGTATGCCTTGCCGAGAGCTTCTTTCTTTGCCATTTCCATAATGATGCCGTAGCTGGTAGAAAAGAAAGGAACGGAGGTGTATGAAACAAGAACAGGCGTGCCGTCATAGGAAAGTGATTCCATGGAGCCTGTTTCTCCGGCAATTGCTTTTTCCGCCTGAGGAGTAGATATTTTCATAGTGGCGATTGTGGTTCCGGCGGCTTTCACGTTTTCGTCAGTGATATTTTCAGCGAATCTGTTTACAGAGCGCATGTATCCGTCAGGACCGACAAGATATGACTGACCTGTCTCTCCGAGACCCGCATCTTTATATTTATCGTTAAAATTCATTATGCTGTTAATAACATCGGAGTTGATCTCGAATACCAGATATCCTATTGTCTCGCCGTCCACGGCAACCTGAGTTCCGGCGAAGGCGCTGGATTTATTAAGGCTGGGGATATAGGGAGCAAAATCCTCAAACAGCACCTGTTTGGAGGATAATTTGCTCATGCCCGCATAGAGTCTGCCGAGACCGGTATCCTTCATGAATCCATCATTCAGATTAGATCCCAGATCTATATCTTTGGCAACCGAATAGACCACGTTTCCGTCCATATCTATAAGGAATATGTCGAAAAGATTGAGTTCATTCAGAATACTTCTGAACTGGTGGTGATACTGCGAGTGGGTTGTGCAGTAAGAGCAGATATGGGATGCTCTTTCCATTTTCATCTTATCATTCTTATCAGGATTTTCCTGAATCATTATCTGCTGTATCAGCCTGCCTGTATAGCTGGATGGGAGATACTCGGCAGACAGTCTTTTCGGCTGGGAGTTCAGAACCTGATAGTTGACCTTATTTGTGAAGTCGCTGTCGTACATAGAGGTCAAAAGCGAATTCAGATCGGCTTCAGGTGTTTTGATATATTCGCCTATTTTGGCGAATCCGTCCGTGAAATCCTCCACAGCGACCATCGTGCCTTCCTGTGCGGCGACAACATTGAGCGAGGCGGTTATATTCTTTGCGTACATTTCAATAGCGTGGTACTGTGACTGGGAGATGGAGTCCAGCTTCATCAGGTTGCTCTCCAGAAGACTGGATTTACTGCTGCTGACTGAGACTATGGTGACTATAAGTGCGAGAGCGACAAGCCCCGCAAGAGTTATCGCTGTGAGTTTAAAACTAACGGACATATTCCTGTTTTTTGCCATTTAAGTTATCCTTGCGTAAATTGAAAATATTTATAACAATAGTTAATTAGCAACAACAATTATGTTACTCCTATAAAATAATGTCAATACCAAAATATAACGGTGATTGTTTGATTATGACCAGTATTGATACCATAATAACTGAAGATATTAAAATCTGTCAGCCTGTTAAAGGTTTTCGGTTTTCCACGGACGCCGTGTATCTCTCGTGGTTTGTAAGATCCTCACCCAGTCAGCATCTCATAGATATCGGCAGCGGCAGCGGAGTTATCTCTGCCATACTGGCGAAAATGGGTAAGGCGGGCAGGATAGACGCTGTGGAAATGCAGGAAGAGATGGCTCAATGTTTAACTAAAACAATATCGCTTTCTAATATCCAGAACACTGTTTCTTTATTGATAAAAGATATCAGAGAATACAGACCTGATTTTCAGTATGACGGGGCCGTCTGCAACCCTCCCTATCGTGATCCTTCATCCGGGCATGTTTCGAAGAATCCTACGGAGCTGAACGCGAGGTTTGCCACAACGATGAAAGCGGATGATGTTTTCGCTTTCTGCCGCAGTTTCCTTAAATTCGGCAGTCCGCTCTTTATGAGCTATGACGCCGATATGATGCCTGTGCTGTTCGAATCCGCCTTCAGGCACGGGTTTGAGGCGAAAAGGCTGATTCCGGTATGTCCGGATATTAATATGAAACCGAAGATCATACTGATGGAATTCAGAAAGGGCGGAAAGAGAGAGCTGTCGTTCGAAGCGCCCCTGTATCAGAAGATAAACGGAGAAGACAGCGAAACGCATAAAAAAATAATCGGGGGGCAATGGAATGATTTTTGAGACTTATATAAAGGACACTGCTTACGGCGGATACGGTGTGGGCACTATGCCTGACGGACGTGTTATATTTCTTCCGCACACAGTGAAAGGCGATACTGTAAGCTGTAGTGTCACTGATGATAAAAAGAATTTCTGCTACGGAGAGATGAAGAAACTGATAACTCCTTCGGAGCTCCGGGGCGAGCTTTACTGTCCGCATATCGGCGCATGCGGCGGCTGTGTCTTCGGGCATATAGCATATGGCGCTCAGGCTGATATCAAAAAGAACTTTGTCCTTGCCCAGCTGAACAGAGCGAAGCTGGAACTGCCGGAACCGGAGCTTTTTACCGCGGAGATAACAGAGTTCCGCAACAGAGCTACTTTCCGGATCAAAGACAGGCAGATAGGTTTTTATAAATTCAAGTCCAACGATTTTATCCCTGTGGATGCCTGCCCCGTGATAAAGACCACGATGGTGGAAAAGGCGAAAGCGCTGGCGGCGGCAACAGACGGCGGCGATTATGCGCTGTATGTCACAGAGAATGAGAAGGGCGAGGCTCTGGGCAGAACAGACGCCGGAGTAGCTGATCTTTTCGGTTTCACCGGACTGAAGGCCGCCGGAAACGTTATGGGTGAGAGAACGATCACCTTCGAAACGAAATACGGCGTGTTCTATGCCGGTTTCGACACATTTCTTCAGGGGAACAGATATCTTTCGGAAAAACTTCAGGATTTCGTATATGAGAACAGCGCCGGCGGCACAGCTCTGGAGCTTTACTGCGGAGCCGGTTTTCTGACCCTGCCTCTGGCTAAGAGAGCGGATGATGTCACAGCGGCGGAGATATCGGCTCAGTCTGTGTCTCTGGGCAGGAAAGCCGGTCTGAAGAACGTCAGATGGTTTTCATCACCCAGCGAAGATCTGGTGGGAACACTGAAAGGCAGATTCTCCACCATAGTTGTAGACCCTCCCAGAACCGGACTGGATAAAAAAACAGCGGACTTTATCAAGAAATCAGGCGCGGAAAGGATCATATATATTTCATGCGGTCCGGATACTCTGGCTCGTGACATAAGCAGGATGAAGGATGTCTATATGATTGATAAACTGCGTATAATAGATATGTTTCCCGGTTCGTACCATGTGGAGAGTGCAGTTCTGCTTAAAAATGTTTAATGAAAATTAATTTTTATTGCGTTTGCTATCAATAGTTTAATCATGTCCATAATAGCTCTTGACTGTCAGGACAAGTTTAACTATCATTTTCATTTACGCTTAAAGAATTCTTTAGGAGGAAACTTATGAAGAAATTGCTTCTGTTTGCCGTTATGGCGGCAATGTTTGTTTTTGCCGGATGCAGCCAGAAACCGAAAGAAGAGGCCAAAGCTGAAGGCGAAACTCCCGCAGCCACAGAGCAGCCCGCTGCCGCTGAGGGCGGAGTTATCAAAATCGGCGTGGCAGGCGCGCACTCAGGCGACCTTGCTTCCTATGGTATCCCCTCTCTGAAAGCCGCTGAGCTTGTTGTTAAACAAGTTAACGAAAAAGGCGGTCTCCTCGGTAAAAAAGTGGAACTCGTTCCCGCTGATGACGTTTGCAAACCCGAAGTAGCTGTAAGCTCAGCTAACAAACTTGTTTCCGAAGGCGTAGTAGCTGTTCTCGGACATATATGCAGCGGCGCTACAAAAGCCGCTATGGGTACATATCTCGCAGCTAAAATACCCGTTATGTCTCCTTCTGCTACCAGCCCCGATCTTACAAAATCAGGCGAATATCCTAACTTCTTCAGAACAATCGCTCCCGATGACGCTCAGGCAAGACTTGAGATCGACTTCGCGACAGATGTTCTGAAAGTCAGCAAAGTAGCTATAATTCACGATAAAGGCGACTATGGTAAAGGACTCGCTGAATATGCCAAACAGTTCGCAGAAGCTGACGGCAAACTTCAGGTTGTTCTTTTCGAAGGTATCACACCCGGAGCTGTTGACTACTCCGCCATCGTTCAGAAGATTAAACAATCAGGCGCTGAGGCTGTTATCTATGGCGGATATCACCCCGAGGCTTCTAAGATCATCACTCTGATCGTTAAGAAAAAAGTTCCTGTAAAATTCATCTCTGATGACGGCGTTAAAGACGATACATTCATCAAAGTGGCAGGCACATTCGCTGAAGGCGTATATGCCACAGGACCCAAAGACACATCAACAAATCCTCTGACAATAGAAGCTACAAAACTTCATAAAGAAACATACGGCGAAGACCCCGGCGCATTCTATCTGAACGCCTACACAGCTATGCTCGCTATCACAAACGCTATCGAGAAAGCAGGCTCCACAGATTATGACGCTGTAACCAACGCTCTGAGAACAGAATATGTTGAAACACCCATCGGTAAAATCAAATTTGACGAAAAAGGCGATGCTATCGGTGCGGGCTTCTCTGTTTATCAGGTACAAAACGGCGTTTACGTAGAAATTCAATAATTTTCGATATACAGGGAGCCTGTTTTCGGGCTCCCTTATTTCATTAATTCAATTTAGAGGTCGGCATGGATTATTTCCTTGAACTGTTCTTCGGGGGGCTCACCCGGGGCAGTATATATGCCCTTATAGCATTGGGATACACGATGGTATACGGCATAGTACAGCTTATTAACTTCGCCCACGGCGAGATATATATGATAGGCGCTTTCACGGCTCTCATCGTGGCGAGCGTTCTGACATTTTACGGCGTCAACACTGTCGCCATACTGATACTCGCTTCCATCGTAGCGGTAATTTATTCGTCTGCTTACGGTTTCACCGTTGAAAAGATAGCGTACAAGCCTCTGCGCAACGCGCCCAGACTCTCTCCCCTCATCAGCGCTATCGGTATGTCAATCTTTTTACAGAACTATGTGCTGCTTGCTCAGACATCTGATTTCCTTCCTTTTCCCAGGCTTATCCCCCAGTTCCATTTCATGGAGCCGGTTTCACATATTTTCAGCTCGGCTGAGCTTGTTATCGTTGTCACCACTATGGTGGCGATGGTGCTTCTGACGCTCTTTATCAAGTTCACCAACCTCGGAAAGGCCATGAGAGCCACAGCTCAGGATAAGACAATGGCTCTTCTGATAGGCATAGACGTGGACAGGGTAATCTCCGCCACATTCATAATCGGTTCATCTCTGGCTGCTCTGGGAGGCGTTCTTATCGCCAGCCACATTGGTCAGATCAACTTCTATATAGGATTCATCGCCGGCATCAAGGCGTTCACCGCGGCGGTTCTGGGCGGCATCGGGAGCATCCCGGGTGCTGTGCTGGGGGCGCTCATCCTCGGATGGACAGAGAGCTTTGCCACCGGGTATGTATCCAGCGACTATGAAGACGTTTTCGCTTTCGCTCTTCTCGTGCTTATCCTGATATTCCGTCCCGCCGGGCTTCTGGGCAAGGCGGAGACTAAAAAGGTGTAAGCATGAACGAAATTATCAAATCGCTGAAAGTAGCCGTATGGTTCATGTTTCTCACATTCCCCATCATGGTGATAAAGGTAAACACCGTTTACCACATCATCGAATGGCGCTGGATGAACATGGCTATGATCGGCATCGGAACATTTCTGATATCTCTGCTCTGGCGTTATCTGCTGGAGAGAAAAGATAAAAAGAAACCCTCAGACGGAGTTACGCTGTCTGCCAGAGCGCAGGCATATGTTCAGTCCAGACCTCTTGTCAAGAAGGGGCTGGGGCTGGCTGTTCTGGCGGCTCTGACCGTGATCCCCTCATTCGCTGACGCTTATCAGGTGAACATCCTGACAGTGGCTCTGATGTATGTGGTTCTTGGTCTCGGACTTAACATAGTTGTCGGGCTCGCCGGACTGCTGGATCTCGGATATGTGGCTTTTTACGCTGTGGGTGCTTATACATACGCTCTTCTTAACCACAGCTTCGGGCTCTCCTTCTGGATTGTTCTGCCTCTGGGCGGATTTTTCGCCTGTATATTCGGCATCCTGCTCGGTTTCCCCGTGCTGAGGCTTCGCGGCGACTATCTCGCCATCGTTACCCTCGGTTTCGGAGAGATCATCCGTCTGGTGCTGGAGAACTGGAGCGAGTTTTCACACGGTCCCAGCGGTATAGCCGGAATAGACAGACCGAACTTTTTCGGTCTCGACCTTACGCTTAATCAGATGAACGGAGCTATCTATTACATGATGATAGCTTTTACCATAGTCACCATATTTTTCGTTGCCAGATTACAGAACTCCAGGATAGGCAGGGCGTGGCTTGCTCTTCGTGAGGATGACATAGCCTGTCAGGCTATGGGTGTGGGCAGGACAAGAACCAAGCTGATGGCTTTCGCCCTCGGCGCCACATGGGCTGGTCTCATGGGCGTGGTTTTCGCCGCCAAAACATCTTTCATCAACCCAGCGTCATTCACCTTCCTCGAGTCAGCTATCATCCTTTCCATCGTTGTCCTGGGCGGAATGGGCTCTATCCCCGGCGTAATTCTGGGGGCCCTCATCATGATTCTGCTGCCAGAGTATATGAGAGCCTTTTCTCAGTACCGCATGCTGATATTCGGCGGCGCTATGGTTGTTATGATGGTTTTCCGTCCGCAGGGGCTTGTGAGCAACTTCCGGCGAAAATATTCGTTCCACGGCATGGACGAAAGGCTGGGGGGCTGATATGGAAAACGTAATTCAGGTAAACGGACTCACTATGGATTTCGGCGGTCTGCGTGCCGTGGACTCTGTCGATCTGTATGTGAAAGATAAAGAGATAGTGGCGCTCATAGGACCCAACGGCGCCGGAAAGACCACATTTTTTAACTGTATAACAGGAATCTATACCCCTACTAAGGGAGATATACTCGTCCGCTCCACAAAGAGCCAGCCTGTGCGCATCAACGGCTTTAAGCCTAACCGTGTCACAGAGAGAGGGCTCGCCAGAACTTTTCAGAACATCAGGCTCTTTCAGAACATGACTGTTCTGGAAAACGCCATGATCGGAAAACACTGCCGTCTGAACGCTAAGATTCTGGGCGCTCTTTTCAGAGATAAAAAAACCAAGGCGGAAGAGCTGAAAGCGGCTCAGGAATGCTGGGAGATTCTGAAAAAGATGGGTCTGGAAAACCAGTGCGATGAGCTGGCGTGCAACCTGCCTTACGGCGACCAGAGAAAGCTGGAGATCGCCAGAGCGCTGGCGACAGAGCCCAGACTGCTTCTGCTGGACGAACCTGCGGCGGGGATGAACCCCCACGAGACAGAGGAGCTGACGCATCTCATCAGAAAGATCAGAGACGAAGAGAACATCGCCATCCTTCTTATAGAACATGACATGAAACTCGTCATGAACCTGTCCGAGCGCATCTATGTTATGGATCACGGGCAGAAGATAGCTGACGGAACACCTATGGATATCAGAAACAATCCTGAGGTTATCAAGGCTTATCTGGGGGAGGAAATCGATGCTTGAAATTAAGAATATAAACGCCTTTTACGGCAATATACAGGCTCTGCACGATGTGAGCATCACTATCAACGAAGGTGAGATCATCACGCTGATAGGAGCCAACGGCGCCGGAAAAACCACAACGCTCATGTCCATCAGCGGGATAGTGACACCCAGAACAGGACAGATTCTGTTCAACGGGGAGACCATCAGCGGGATGAAACCGGACAAAATAGTCCGTAGCGGGCTCGCCCACGTTCCGGAGGGCAGACACATCTTCCCTTATCTCACCGTTATGGAGAACCTCGACCTCGGCGCTTATCTGCGCAAGGACAAGGATAACGTGAAGAAAGATCTGGAACACGTCTTCACACTGTTTCCCAGACTGAAAGAGCGTATGCATCAGGCGGGAGGAACACTCTCCGGCGGCGAACAGCAGATGCTGGCTATATCCAGAGCCCTGATGGCACGTCCCAAAATGCTCCTTCTGGATGAACCTTCTCTGGGTCTCGCCCCTCTTATCGTTAAACAGATTTTCGATATCATAAAGCGTATCAACGAAGAGGACGGCACCACCATATTTCTGGTGGAACAGAATGCCAACCTCGCGCTGAAAGTCGCCCACAGAGGATATGTTATGGAGAACGGACGCATAACTCTGGAAGATGACGCAAAAAAACTGCTTGTTAACGAAGAAGTTAAGAAAGCATATCTGGGTATATAAATGAAAAAGTTATTTGTTATTCTATTTTTAGGAGTGATTTTGATCATGGCAGGTAAAGCAAAGGCTGACACAGCCAAAACAGACAAAGCGGCAGAACCGAAAGTAAAAAAAGAGACAAAGGCAAAAGCGGTAAAAGACCCGATGGTAGTCTTTGAAACCACAAAGGGTACAATAGTTTTAAAACTGTATCCGAAACTTGCTCCCAAAACAGTCGAAAACTTTATCGGACTTGTAAATAAAGGTTACTATGACGGTGTAATATTTCACCGTATTATCAAAGACTTCATGATTCAGGGCGGTGACCCCACCGGTACAGGACGCGGCGGCGAATCCATCTGGGGACCCAAATTCGAAGATGAGTTCACACCTAAGCTGAAGTTTGATAAACCCGGCATACTGGCTATGGCTAACGCCGGACCCAACACAAACGGAAGCCAGTTTTTCATCACCACCGTTCCCACTCCCTGGCTTGACTTCCGCCACACCATATTCGGCGAAGTGGCAGAAGGATATGAAAACGTGGAGAAGCTGGAGAACGTCCGTACAGGATACGGCGACAAACCTGTGGACGACCAGAAGATCATCAAGGCTTTCGTGAAGTAAGTATAAGGAGTAATGAGATTGCCACACCTGCTAAAGCAGGTTCGCAATGACCCAAAAGAGTTGTCATTGCGAGCACTAGCGAAGCAATCTTATACCTGACTTCATCCCGTAGGGCGGACTTTTTTTCTCCGCCATTACATATAAAAAAGCCCCGCTTTTGCGGGGCTTTGCTATTTTATACCGTCATTGCGAGCCTGCTTGCAGGCGTGGCAATCTCTGTATGTAGGAAACGAGATAGCGACGTCATTACACTCCTCGCTATGACTTAAAAAACTTTTAGAACTTCAATGTTGCGAACAGATCGTCATAGGTTTCCGCTCTGCGGATCAGCTCTGTTGTGCCGTCCTCTTTCAGCAGGACTTCGGCTGATCTCAGTTTGCCGTTATAGTTGAATCCCATAGCGTGTCCGTGCGCTCCTGTGTCGTGGATAACCACCACATCACCTTTCTCTATTTTAGGCAGTTTTCTGTCCACTGCGAATTTGTCGCAGTTCTCGCACAGTGAGCCCACCACGTCATAAAGGCAGTCTGCGGGCGCTTTCTCTTTGCCCATTACGGTTACATGGTGATAAGCGCCGTACATGCCGGGGCGCATCAGGTTAGCCATACAGGCGTCAACGGCGATGTATTCCTTATAGATGTGTTTTTCGTGGATGGCACTGGTCACCAGATATCCGTAAGGTCCTGTGATAACTCGTCCGCATTCCAGCATTATATTGGGTTTCAGACCTTTTGATCCGAGGATTTTATCGTACTGAGCTTTCACCTTTGTTCCCAGCTCTTCCAGATTCACTTCGTCCTGCTCGGGTTTGTAGGGGATGCCTATACCGCCGCCGAGGTTGATGAACTCAAGATCGATGCCGACCTTTTCAGCTATCTCCGCCGCCATCTCAAAGAGGATGACCGCAGTCTCCACGAAGTAGTCAACGTTCAGTTCGTTGGATGCCACCATGGTGTGCATGCCGAAGCGTTTTGCGCCTTTCTCTTTCATCACTTTATAAGCATCGAACATCTGCTCACGGGTCAGACCGTATTTAGCCTCCTGAGGAGCGCCGATGATTTCGTTTCCGCCTTTCAGAGGACCGGGGTTATAGCGGAAGCAGATGAGCTCGGGGAGTCTTCCGCATGCCTCTTCCAGAAAGCTGATGTGTGAGTAGTCGTCCAGATTGATTATGGCGTTCTGTGCCATAGCCTTCTGATATTCCACAGCGGGGGTTTCGTTCGATGTGAACATGATGTCCTCGCCTGTGATCCCCACCATGTCGCAGAGCATCAGCTCCGCCATGGAGCTGCAATCCGCCCCGAATCCTTCTTTCATCAGCACTTTCATGATAGAGGGGTTGGGCAGAGCCTTCACAGCGAAATATTCCCTGAAAGCGGGAGCCCATGAAAAGGCCTTTTTGAGTCTTCTGGCGTTTTCCAGAATCGCTTTCTCGTCATAAATATGAAAAGGTGTGGGATATTTTTCGATGATCTTTTCGATCTGATCTTTTGTAAATGGTACTGTTTTTACTGACATAATGCATCACTCTTAAATTTTTTTGAAAAGTTAAATAACCTAACATACAAAAAAATCATTTTCAACAGAATAAAAACAGTAGAAAAGTCTTATAAAAAGTTATACATTTGTTTAATAGAAACAATGTGAGGGTTGATTTTGAAAAAGACAACAAGAATGAAGATTTTGGAAGCGGCATCGGAAGTATTCGGAGATAAGGGATACCGTGCCGCCACGGTGAGGGATATCTGCAAGAAAGCCGGAGTCAATCAGGCTCTGATCAATTATTATTTTAACTCCAAACAGCAGCTTTATAATGAGATTTTCTCATCCATAGTGGAATCTGTGGCGGGGAGCTATCCGCTGAGCGATTTTGTGCGTCCTGAAATGACAAAGGAGGAGAAGCTGAAGGGACTGGTGATAACCATGATGAACAGAGCCTTCGGTCTCCACGGCATAGGCGGGTCAAAGGCGAGGCTGAACATCCTCAGCCGTGAGATGATAGAGCCCACAGACGCCATGGACATGTATCTGGTTACCAGAATATCAGAGATCAGGGCAGTGGGATACGCCATCGTCACTGAGTTTGTCGGGGATAAAATGAGCGATGAGAATAAGTTCAGACATGTGCTGAGCATAGTGGGGCAGTGCATGTTTCCTATGTTTGAGAACAAGGTGCTGATGAAAACCGACCTGATGAAAGAACCGACAAAAGATAATATGGATATCATGGTTGAGCATATATACAGTTTCAGCCTGAACGCGCTGAACGGAGCTGTTAAATGAAAAAGATAATCATTCCTGTAATTATAATAGCGGCGGTTGCCGTGATCTTCTTTCTTCGTACCGGAGGCGGAGGCAATACGGACGCTGTGACATTCTCAGGTACTGTGGAGGTGACAGATATCGCCCTGTCGTTCAAAACATCCGGAAGAGTGACCGAAGTGCTTTTTGCCGAAGGAGATACTGTTAAGCAGGGTGAAGATGTCGCAATGTTGGATGACGCAGACCACAAACTGGCTGTAAAGACAGCGGAGGCGAACGCTTCTCTCAGCAGGGCATCGCTGGACGAACTGCTGGCAGGCAGCAGAAAACAGGAGATAAAAAACGCCGAGGCATCCGTGGAAAAGGCTCAGGCGGCTCTGGATATAGCAAACACCGAGCTGGCTCAGGCGAAGACCGACAGAGAGAGATACGCCGAGCTGTATAAGAGCAAGGGCGTCAGCCGTCAGGATTTTGAAAAATACGACACAGCTTATAAAAAAGCGGTGAACGGAGTGAAAGAGGCGGAAGCGTCTCTCACATCCGCCCGCCAGACCATGAGCATGACAGTGGAAGGCACCAGAAGCGAAACCATAAAGAAAGCGCACGCCTCTCTGGAAGTAGCGCTCAGCGCCCTGAACACCGCCAGACAGAACCTGACATACACAGTGCTGAAAAGCCCCGTCAGCGGACGTGTGCTGACCCGCCCAGTGGAGCCGGGGGAATATGTTCAGACCGGAAGCGTGATTCTGACTGTGGCAGATCTCAAAGACGCATGGGTCAGGGGATATGTGAACGAAACGTCTCTGGGCAGAATAAAGCTGGGGGATATAGTGGATATAACCACCGACACCTATCCGGACAAAGTGTATAAAGGCAGAATATCATACATCGCTGACGAGGCGGAGTTCACGCCGAAAGCGGTGCAGACACAGGACGAAAGGGTCAACTTCATGTACAGGATAAAAGTAGCCATAGACAACCATGACATGGAGCTGAAATACGGCATGCCGGTTGACGGAAACATCATCCTGAGCAAATAGATATGAATAAAACCAGCTTCGCCGTATATGCGGAGTCTATAACAAAAAAATATAAGGACGTAACAGCCGCCGACAATATATCCCTCGGCGTGAACGAGGGCGAGATATACGGGCTGATAGGTCCGGACGGAGCGGGCAAAACCACCATGCTCCGCATCATAGCGGGGATTCTGAAACCGGACAGCGGGAGCGTGTATGTCTGCGGACATTCATGCGACACGGAACATGACGCCGTGAAGGATTCCATCGCCTATATGAGCCAGAAATTCGGGCTCTATCCCGATCTGACCGTATGGGAAAATATAAAATTCTATGCCGATCTGTACGGGGTGGAGAAGCACGGGCTGAAGGAGCATATCGAAGACCTGCTGGATTTCAGCTATATGCGTCCGTTCAAAAAACGTCAGGCGGGCAGACTCTCCGGAGGCATGAAACAGAAACTCCAGCTGGTGTGCGCTCTGGTTCATAAGCCGGAGGTGCTTCTGCTGGACGAGCCCACCAACGGCGTTGACCCTGTCAGCAGACGGGATTTCTGGAAAATTCTCTATAAACTGGTGGCGGACGGCATGACTATAGTCATGAGCACCGCTTATCTGGACGAGGCGGAGCGATGCTCCCGTATAGGGCTGATGAACGCCGGCAGGGTAATAGCCGAGGGCTCGCCGGATGAGGTGGTCAAAAACAGCGGGCTGAATATGCTGTCTGTCCGGTGCGGCAACTGCCGGAAAGCCTCCGCAACGCTGAAAAAAGAGTTCGGAGCGGACAGGGTTCATGCCTTCGGGGACAAGTTCCGTATATTCAGCGCAGACATATCGGCGGACAGAAAGAAGCTGACGGAAATGTCGGCTGATTTTATTGTTACCGACGAAATACCTGTTCTGGAAGATATTTTCATGAGTATGCAGAAGGATATGTCAGCGGACGACAGGATTCTGTCCAGAGTGACGGATGATATAGCCAGAAGATCGGGCGAGTCGCTGAAGGTCACAGGTCTGACAAAAAAATTCGGTGATTTCACGGCAGTTAATTCCATAAATCTTACAGTGCCTTATGGCGAGATATTCGGTTTTCTGGGACCGAACGGTGCCGGCAAGAGCACAACGATAAAAATGCTTTGCGGGCTTCTGCCGCCTACATCAGGCTCAGGGAGAGTTGGCGGAATGGACGTGATGAAGGACGCTGAGAAGATCAAGGCGTCCATAGGGTATATGAGTCAGAAATTCTCTCTGTACGAAGATCTTAAGGTATATGAAAACATAGATTTCTACGGCGGTATCTACGGGCTGAAAAACGCCGAACTGGAAAGACGCCGTGACTGGGCTCTGGAGCTCTCCGGTCTGAGAGACAGAAAGAACGAGATGACATCCGTTCTGGTGGGCGGGTGGCGTCAGAGGCTGGCTCTGGCGTGCTCTATCCTGCATAAGCCGTCCATAGTTTTTCTGGATGAGCCGACCAGCGGCGCAGATCCTGCCAGCAGAAGGCTTTTTTGGGCTATTATTAACGAGCTGGCGCTTCACGGCGTGACTGTTTTCGTCAGCACTCACTATATGGAAGAGGCGGAATACTGCGACAGACTGGCGCTGATTTTCCGTGGCGAGATGATAGCCATGGGCAGACCGGATGTTCTGAAATCAGAGATGATGCGGGACAACATCATAGAGGTGAAGGTTAACCGTCCGCAGGACTACATAGAAGATCTCACTGCTGTGAGAGGCGTTATGGACGTGTCGCTGTTCGGAGCGGGACTGCATCTTCGCACTGAAGATATTTCGGCGGAAGAGGGCATAGCCGGATTTTTCAGAGAGAGAAAAATCTCCGCTGATGTCAGAAAAGTTTTGCCGTCCATGGAAGATGTTTTCGTTTCTATGATAGAGAAAGCTGATCCGGAGGGGAAAAATGTTTAGTCCCAGACGGCTCAAAGCAATGGTGATAAAAGAGTTCATACATATAATCAGGGACTGGCGAAGCCTGTTTCTGGCTATTGCTATTCCAGTGATGCTGATACTGCTTTTCGGATATGCCCTGAACACCGACCTGAAAAACATTCCCACCGGAGTGGTGGATATGTCCAATACTCCACAGAGCCGTGAGCTGATAAGCATATTCGACGGTTCTGACTATTTCAGCGTTAAGAGAGGATACGCATCATATGAACAGCTCCAGCAGGATATGCGCATGAAGCGGATACTGACCGGAGTGATAATAAAGAGGGATTTTGCCGATAGGGTTCTGAAGAACGAAGAAACATCCGTTCAGGTGCTCATAGACGGCAGCGACGCCAACACCGGCAGACAGGCGCTGAACTATATTCAGGCTCTGTCTATGATATATAACACGCAGATCAAAGCGGAAAGAGCAGGTCTGACTGGCTATACGTCCGGAGGGGTTCAGGCGGCCGTTGTGCCGAGAGCCTGGTACAATCAGGGGATGGTGAGCACATATATGATTGTGCCGGGGATTCTGGCCATCGTGATGGCTGTTATCGCCGCCATGCTGGCAAGCGTCACCGTTGCCCGTGAGTGGGAGACGGGAACGATGGAACAGCTGATCAGCACGCCTGTGCGGCGGCTGGAGCTTACCTTCGGCAAGGTTATCCCGCTGTACTGTATCGGTCTGGCGGATGTTATTATCGCCGTGGGACTGGGCAGACTGGTCTTCGGTGTACCGATGCGTGGCAACCCGGCTCTGCTGTTCTTTGTGGCTACCATTTTTCTGACAGGGGTGCTTTTTTTCGGTCTGGTGCTGAGCATCAACCTGAAAAAACAGGTTCTGGCAAACCAGATAGCCATTGTCACCGGGTTTCTGCCCACACTGATATTAAGCGGTTTCGTCTTCACCATCGCTAACATGCCGCTGCCGATCAGGATACTGACCCATGTGTTTCCCGCCAGATACTTTGTGTCCATGCTAAAGAGCATCTATCTGAAAGGAGTAGGGCTGGAGATGATATTTCTTAATTTTCTTTTTCTGCTGATATATACCGGTCTGATGGTGCTGATAGCTAATAAAAGACTGAAGATGAGGCTGAACTGATGAAACTGCTCACCATCAAGTCAATGCTGAAAAAAGAGCTGAAGCAGATGCTGAGAGACGCCAAGATGAGGATGATTATCTTTGTTTTTCCGCTGATACAGCTGATGGTTTTCTCATTCGCCCTCACTATGGATGTGAAGAACATTGACATAGCCGTTCTGGATTATGACAAGACAGTCACCACCAGAGAGATAACGGACAGGTTTCAGTCCGGCGGATATTTTATAATCAAAAAATATGCGTCCAGCGCAGACGAGCTCAGGATGATGCTGGACAGAGGAGATGTCCGCGGAGCGGTGGTCTTCGCCAAAGGTACGGAGAAAAAGATACTGTCGCGCGAAATGGCGGAGGTTCAGGTAATCGGCGACGGTACCATGAGCAATGACGCAGGCACTATATTCAGCTACGCTTCCGGCGTTATAAACCTGTATAACGCTGAAAAGAACGCTGATATGATGACGTCTGAGGTGACATTTCAGACCAGAAGCCTGTTCAATGTGAATCTGCTCAGCCGGAACTATTATGTGCCGGGACTGATTGCCCTGATGATCATGGTTACCAGTATGCTGCTGACAAGCATCGCCATAGTGCGGGAGAAGGAGATAGGCACTATAGAGCAGGTGATGGTGACGCCCATCACCCGTCCGGAGTTCATCATCGGTAAGACCATGCCGTTCATGCTGACGGGGCTTATTACCAGCTCCATGATGTTTGTTATGGCGCGAATCATTTTCGGTATAACGATCAAAGGCAGTATCTTGCTGTTGTATCTGATAATAATAATAAATATACTGACATATCTGGGGCTGGCTCTTCTGGTGAGCGCCTCCGCCAGAACACAGCAGCAGGCGCTTCTGACTTCTTTCTTTCTGATGATGCCCAGCGCTCTTCTGAGCGGGTACATGTTCCCGGTGAACAATATGCCTACGGCTGTGCAGTATTTCACCTATCTGGTACCCATGCGTTGGGGTCTGGAGGGGATAATAGGCGTGGTGGTGAAGGGCGCTACGTTCCATGAGATGTCCAAACAGCTTATGTGGCTGTGCATACATGCTGTGTTCTTTCTGACCGTCGCCTCGATAAAATTTAAGAAAACGCTGGAATAAGCCTATGAAAATGTTTGTATACGGCTCGCTGATGAGCGGGATGAAAGCGAATCTGGAGATGGACGGAGCGGAGCTGATGTGTCAGGAAGCGTTAACTGTTGACGCTCTTTCTATGTATATTAACGATGGATACCCCTTCGTCTTTAACGGACGCAGTAAATATCAGATAAAAGGCGAACTTTATGAGGTTCCCGACCGTCTCTTAAACAGGCTCTCTGAATATGAGGGTGAATTTTATTACATGACCGTCACGGACGTTATATGCGGGGAGCGTATAGTCTGCGCCTATATATTTATGGGCAGGGGTCACCACTGCGATATGCCGGAGGTGGCTGACGGTGACTACAGGAAGTTTTATAATGCAGCAGATCAATAACGATGCGCTGGTAATATTCTCCGGCGGACAGGACAGCACCACATGTCTGGGCTGGGCGCTTGGCAGATTTGACAAGGTGCATACCATCTCTTTCGGATACGGACAGAATCATCTGGTGGAGCTGACACAGGCTCAGATAATCGCAGAAAAAATGAATGTATCGTCAAAAATAGTGGATATCAGCTTTTTCGCCGGGATGGTCGATTCTGCTCTGACCAGCGGGGCGGATGTGAACGGTGCTCACCCGAGACTGAAAAATCTCCCGGCTTCTTATGTGCCTAACAGAAACGCTCTTTTCATCACCCTTTCCCATGCGTACGCTCAGCTTCTGGGGTGCGGAAATCTGGTTACGGGGGTCTGCGAGACGGACTATTCCGGATATCCGGACTGCCGGAGCGGATTTATCAGGCTGATAGAGGAGTCTCTCAATACCGGAAGCGAATGCGCCATAAAAATTCACACTCCACTGATGAACCTGAGCAAAGCGCAGACATTCAAACTGGCACAGGACTGCGGAGTGCTGGAAACTGTGCTGGAAGACAGCCACACTTGCTATGAAGGCGACAGAAAGCACAGACATAAATGGGGCTGGGGATGCGGCAGGTGTCCTGCGTGCAGGCTGCGCATGAAAGGCTATATAGAGTACATGGTGGACTATGAATGCTGATATATTGAACAGAAAAGGCGCAACATCTCCGAAAGATGTGCCTGCGGACATTCTGGCGCTGATAGAAAGAGGAAAGATACCGACAGTTAATCTGGGGGAGTCTATGGCTGTGGACAATTTCATTCTGCTGGAAACCATACTGCGTGATAACGGTATGCTGTTAGACATTTCCGAGCTGAAAAACGATCCTTTGAACCGGAAACTGATGACATGCTACAGAAACATCGGAAGATTTCTGCTGAAATACCCGCAGACACTCGATGTCTTCTCTTATCATGAATCAGATATCGCCAGATGCTGGGCTTGTCTGGCATACGGTTTCAGAGAGACCGACATGGAGACCAGACTGGAGCTGATAATGCCGTTCGCCGATGATATCCATATGGGCGTCAGAGAGATGGCGTGGATGGCTCTTAGAGATGATATATCAAAAGATGTTAAGCGGGCGGTGGAGCTTCTGCTTCCGTGGACAAAATCCCCGAGCGCATACATCAGAAGATGCGCCAGCGAGGCAACCAGACCCAGAGGCGTTTGGTGCGCGCACATACAGGAGCTGAAAGACAGCCCGGAGAAGGGGCTCGCCATACTGGAACCTCTGCGGTCCGACCCGCACAAATATGTTCAGGATTCTGTGGCGAACTGGCTGAACGATGCCTCAAAATCCAGACCGGAGTGGGTCGTAGAGATCACTGACAGATGGACAAAAGAGAGCCCGACGAAGGAAACAGCGAAGATCTGCAAACGAGCCTTAAGGACTATAAATAAAAAGTGAGTCTGACCGGATAAATTCTGCTGATTATTTAAGCCCGAAATATTTTTTCATGTCAAAACCGATGCGCTCGCCGGCTCTAAGCCTCTGGCGGAGTTCCATCATCTTTGCGTCCAGAATCTCCAGAACTTCCAGAGTGTCCGCCTCCTCGTCATCGGTTTCCATCACGGCTGCTATTCCGCCGTTCTTTATGGCTATGCGTCTGTTGCCCATCAGTGCCAGTATAGGGTCATGGGTGGACATCAGCACGATTTTTTCTTTCTGCACCAGCAGTTCCAGAGCTTTTTTACGGTCTACGCCGGCGTTCTCTATCTCATCTATCAGCACCACCGGGCTGGAGCTTAAAAGAGCGGTATCGGCTATCATCAGAGCCCTCGACTGACCTCCGGAGAGCTGTGTCAGCGCCGTTTCAGGTGTGAACTGCTCGCCCGCCAGATCGTTGGCACAGGCTATGACGTTCTTCACTGTGGACTCGATGTCCGGTATCATCCGGCTGACGGCGTGCATGGTGATGAAGTCGCCCACGCTCATGTCCACCACGAAGTTCATGTTCTGGCTGAGCTGGGCTACCAGCTTGTTCTCCAGACGGAATCTGTCCTCGCCGATGAGTGGTTTTCCGTTCACCAGTATGGTTCTGCCGGTGGGGGTGTCCTCCTGTGCGAAACATTCTATGTCCGCCAGCAGACGGCTCTTGCCTGAGCCTGTGCTGCCCACTATACAGAGGATATCACCCGGGACCAGGGTCAGCTCCATGTCCTCTTTTCTGCCGGACTTATCCTGTCCGCCTATGATGGTTATACTCTCCACGGCTCTGAAGGCGGTCTGTTTCAGCATGGACGCCTGCGCTATGAACTCTATGAAGTGAGACGCTATCTGATCTTTAGAAAAGCCGTTCTCTGCCAGCTCGTTATCATCCAGCGACGAGATTATCTCGTTCGGGGTCAGCTCTGTGTCGAAATCCGTGATATTTACGGATTTAAAGTAGTCCTCAGCATAGGGGTGCTCGTCAGTTATAACGGCGAACGGTATGTTCAGGAGATCTGCGCTCATGCTGATACCTCCTGAAAAGACATTTTTTTCACATTGCCCTTCTGGTGATCGACCCCTATGGTCATCTCGCCCACGCAATAGGGGCAGATGGCGGCCGGCACGGAGAATCTCAGTTTGGCTCCTTCCAGAGTGTCCACGTCTGTAGATCTCATAAAACTGTGCGACAGGTCATACGCTCCCTGTCCGGTGATGCCGTTGATGAAAACAACGGACGCCTTGGGGTTTGCCTGGCGGACTCTGAACGAAAACACCTCCCGCTCGGCCTGAGACACTATATCGCCTTTGGTTACGGTGACTATATCGGCGTATCTCAGCATAGGTCCTATCTTCTGCGGGGTGTCCGCTCCTGCCAGATTGTCTATCACGCAGACTGCCAGTACATTTTTTATGTGGGGGCTGCATCTGTTGCACAGTCCCGCGCTCTCGCTTATTAGCATGTCGAATCCCTTGCCCTTCGCCCACTGCACACAGTCGTCTATATTGCTCACGAAGAAGTGGTCGGGGCAGAGGTTGCCGGATATGCCTGTCACAACAGGTATTCCCGCTCTGGCGTATACGGCGTGGTCTGTGGTGGACAGGCAGTCGAATTTAACCACGCCTATCTTTCCCACGGATTTTTTCAGATGCTCGGCGGTTTTTATTATCACGGATGTTTTGCCGGAGGATGGAGGACCGGCCACTGTTATCAGCTTCATATCAGTCCTTCATCAGTACGGCTTTTTTAAAGCCTTTTTCCGGTCTGGACAGGGGAATCACTTCCGATGTCTCGTTCAGCACGTTTTTGTTTTTATGATATGACATAAATTTTTTATTCAGCTCCTCGGACAGTTCTTTCATGTCTGTGGAGTGGATGAAGTCCCAGTCGAACCATTTCAGTTTCACGCCCTCCGGCAGAACTTTTTCGGCATCGGGATTCAGAGACGGGAAGAGCGATTTCGCTGATACGTCACCCAGCATTTTTCCGGTTTTAAACTCGATTACAGGCTTCATGCGCTCTCTTTTGTCTGTTTTCACCAGCATATACATGGGGCTTGCCAGAGCTCCGTCCTCGGGAAAATATACTTCGGCGTGGGGGGCGTTTGGGCAGGTGCTGGCGAAGAACCACGGCAGAACGTATATCGCCGCGCCTATCTTCATGCTGCTTCCGGCCGCCTTGGCCATCTGGGAAGCGTGCCATGCCGCCTTTACGTTCGGGGCGAAGCGTTTCAGCGCCTCGTCTCCGCCGTCTTTCCACAGGTGCATCAGGAGAACTTCGTTCACCTCGTCCTCGTTGCCGCCTATTATCACGTTGTCCTTATACATGGGGTCGGTGAGATCCAGCCATGTTTTAGGCACGGGGAGGTCACCCAGTTTTTTATGGTCTATCAGCATCACATAGGCTGATATGGAGTAGACTGTATATATCTTTTTCGGGTCTTCGAGACCTGCCGATCTGAAAGGTTCCGGAACCGGCTGGGGCTGAACAGATGTGAACATACCTGTTTCGAGAAATTTCTTTTTGAACTGTTCACGGTAGAAGGCGCCGAATCCCACAGAAGCTATCACATCCGGAAGTTCGTCTATGTTCTCTGCCTCCCAGATGTATTCATAGGGGTCGGGACCGCCGCATCCCATAGGGACGAAGCTGATCAGCTTGTCGCCGGTCTTTTTGTAGTGCTCTGTCAGCACGTCTTCCAGCTTTTCCTTATACAGGTGCTTGAAGGGGCAGACGACATATCCGAGAAAATCGGCTCTCATGGGCGGTATCTCGGTGGTGTATAGTATCTGTTGTCCGGAACAGGCTTCGGCAGCGGCATTTATAATCTGCATGAACAGCTCCGGATTCAGGCTTCTCAGCGACATGAACCTCTCCAGAGTGAGAGCGCTGAGAAAGGCGTCGTTCATGCTGTCTGCGGAGAGACCGTTCGACAGAAACAGTTCCTTTGTATCGGGATATTTTTTGATGATGTCAGAAAGAGTCATATTAACAGTGACTAAGGGCATTATAACCTCCGTAAGTTGTGTCGTTATGAAAATACAGGCACAATCACTTCCCCACAAAAGTTATGTACTTTAATATAGCGTGGATGAGTAATAATCAAATAGTTTTTTTATTTATTCATTTTCCCGCAGAAGAGGTGTTTTCCCGGAGAATTTTTACGGAAATCCAGCTCTGCCTGTTCCAGTCTGTTTCTGAAATCGATAAGGTGCAGACGCATCTCATCGGCAGCTCTGTCCTCGTCTCTGTCCAGAACAGCTTTCACCAGATTGTCGTGCATGCCCACAGGGTGTACATGGTCTGGGTGGAAAGAGGGCTGGATATCTTTTGTGACCTCTCTGACGAGTATCGCCAGAGATTTTATGATGGCCTCTAGAAATCTGTTCTCCGTCATCTCCGCCAGAACATAGTGGAGCTGAGAGCGGAAATAGACCATTTCGTCGTTGTTGTCGCTGGTTTTTTTCTCATCTTCCAGAGCCTGGAGAATACGCTCTTTGTATTCTTCATTTAAATTCTGAACAGCCAGTCTGATGGAGACCGGTTCTATAAGAAACCTCGCCTGACAAAGCTCCGGCAGAGTCAGCTGACCCGACATGAACATGTCATAGCATGCGTCGCTGAGTCTTTCGAATGTAATGTGTTTTACAAAAGCTCCGCCTGTAGCGCCCTGTTTAACCTCTACGAACTGGTTCGCCTCCAGGATCTTGATAGCCTCTCTGACGACAGTTCTGCTGACCTGAAACATCTCTATAAGTTCTCTTTCTGAGGGCAGTTTATCTCCTGCCTTGAATTTTTCGGTGAGTATAGCGTCTTTAAGCTGGTTATAAACCTCGTCAGATGCCTTTGTCTGCCTGATAGGAATGAAGGTTGCCACTTGTATCTCCATGCAAAAAAATAATCGTTCATTATACATATTATATTTTTAAGAGTCAATAAATATAATTTAGTTCAATTCTATCAAAAGAAAAGCCCTGAAGCCAATAATAAGACAATTTATGTCATATGTCAAATGTATAACATTTCGGTTGACGGCTAATATTATATGTTATACATTTGACATATAAGGTATGACAAAACAAAAGGTCTGGAGAATAAAGATGAAACTTTCATACGTCATGATCTCAATTATAGCAGTTGTTTGCGCTGTTCTTTTGTCCTCTGCGGCATTTGCGCAGGAGCTTAAGGGAAAGCACAAAGAGAACGCCATAGCCTGCGTCGACTGTCACAAGGTGGAAAATCCGGATAAGCCGGCTTCGATGGAATCCTGTATCGAATGTCACGGCTCTTACGCGGATGTTAAAGAACTGACCAAGGATCTGCCGGAAGCCAATCCCCATGATTCACATCTGGGCGAACTGGACTGCAGAGACTGTCACAAGATGCATAAACCCTCTGAGGTAGTATGCGCGTCATGTCACAACTTCGATTTCGTAGCTCCATAGATATACGGCCTGGGATTAAGGGGGGAGACCTTTTATCCTACTGCGGCAGTTAGTGCCTTTAGGGGCATTAAAATTATAAAGTGAGGTAATATAATGAAACGTCTAGTATCGATCAAAGCGTTCCTGACATTTGTTCTGGCGCTTATGTTCTGTATGCCGGCTTTCGCTGACAAAGTGTATAACACAGATTATGCCATCGTCGGCGGCGGCACCACAGGTCTCAGCTCAGCCGTTCAGGCACAGATGTTGGGCGCAAAAGTTGTTGTCCTTGAAAAACAGGCGATAACAGGCGGTACGGGAAACTTTGCCGAGGGAATCTTCGCGGCTGAATCAAGTGTTCAGCTCAGAATAGGTATTGACGTATCCAAGCAGTTCGCGTTCAAGACCATTATGGACTACAGCCACTGGCGTGCCAACGCCCCTCTGGTCAGCGCGTTTGTCAATAAATCAGCCGAAACTGTCGAATGGCTGAAACAATTCGGAATCAAATATGAATATGTGGGCGTGGGCGGCTTCGGCGGACCCCTTACATGGCACGTTATCGACTGGGTGGATGTGGACGGAAAACAATACCACCACGGCGAAGCTGTTATGAAAGTTCTCACCAAGCAGTTTGTTGACGGCGGCGGTACTCTTCTGCTCAACACAGGTGCCACAGACCTTATCAAAAAAGACGGTAAGATAGTGGGTGTCGTGGGCGAGACAAAGGACGGCGAGAAAGTGACAGTAAACGCTAAGGCTGTTCTGATCGCTTCCGGCGGTTTTGCCAACAACAAAGAGATGGTGGCCAAATATTCCAGATACCCCGACATGGTCTTCATCGGTCAGATAGGCAAAATGGGCGACGGTATCAAAATGGCATGGAAAGCAGGCGCTGCCGAAGAGGGTGTTGACGTAATGCAGTCATACCGCCCCGGTCTGGCAGGCTTCCACCCCGCGTCACAGATGATCGCGGCCGCTGTTCAGCCTTATCTGTTCGTAGACCCCAAAGGTCACAGATATACTGACGAATCCAACATCACAGAATGGCCCCAGTCAGGAAACGCTCTGGAGAGAATAGGCGGCACAGCTTACTCTATCTATGATGAGGACACCAGACTGAAAGTGATCAACGAAGGTATTCAGATGCCTCTTGGCGAATGGGTTCTTCAGGGTACAAAACTTGTGAAGCTGGACGCAGAGTTCAATAAAGAACTGGCCAGAAAGAACGGCAACGTTTTTAAATGCAACACCATAGCCGAAGTGGCAAAAGCCATCGGCGCCGATCCCAAAGTGCTGCAGGCGACAGTGGACAGTGTGAATGAAGCGGCTGATATGCACGAAGACAAGCTGTTTCACAAATCTCCCCTGTATCTGCGCCACCTGAAAAAAGCTCCCTTCTATGTAACAAAACTGCACCCCAGAGCGCTGGGTACACTGGGCGGTATCAAAATCAACGAGCACACAGAGGTCGTTGACGTTGACAATGAGGTTATCCCCGGTCTCTATGCGGGCGGTCTGGACGCCGGCGGTATGTACGGCGACAGCTATGACCTGAAACTGGGCGGCGGAACATTCGGTTTCGCTATCAACTCAGGACGTATAGCCGCTGAAAACGCAGTGAAATACATCGGAATTAAATAAAGACATTCAGGGCGTCCGTTTAGGGCGGGCGCCCCACAATTTCTGAGGGAGGAAAAGATGAAAAGCAGAATAGCTATTATAGCGGCGCTTGCTCTCAGCCTGACAACATCCGCCTTTGCGGCGACAAATGTCAAAGAGATGTTCACCGAAGGAACAGGACGTGGCGAGATCAAGTTCATGGATTTCACCAGAGACTATGACACCGCCAATACTAAAAGAGACAGCGCTGTGGGCGGTCAGCTCTATTACAAGACAGCTCCCCTTTACGGAATATCTTTCGGCGCGGCTTTTGCCACAACGAACAATATCGGCGACAATGACAGTGATTCTGTTTACGGTCTGCTGGGCAGAAACGACGACGGATCACATGAAAGCGTAACAAGGATGCAGGAATACTATATTCAGGGCGACTGGTTCAAAACACAGATAAAATACGGTGCTCAGGAAGTCAACACTCCCATGATGCACACACACCAGATCCGTCTGCTTCCCAGAAGCTACAAAGGTCTGTCTGTTGTGAATAACTCTGTCGAGAACCTGACTCTGTCAGCCTACTATTTAACCGACTCCATCGGCTGGGCTGATGAAGATTTCGTATCCATATCAGATGCTGCCGCCTCCGGTCCCGCCGGAAGCGTTGATATAGACGACAACCCCTTCTATATCTTCGGCGCCAACTACAAACTGCCCGTGGCTTCAGTGAACAGCTCAGTTCAGGCATGGTACTACAATATGCCCGATGTTTTTAACGAGCAGTACTTTGACATATCCGTCAGCAAGGATTTCGGCGGTGTGACAGTATACACCAAACCGACCCTTCTTCTTCAGAGCTCACAGGGCGATGAAGATGCCGGAGATTTCAAGACCGACCACTATGGTCTGAGTCTGGGCGCTAAATATTATGGTTTCGACCTGACAGGTTTCTACGCAAAAACAGGAGATGATGATCTTCTGGATAAATGGGGCGCCAGCATGGTAGTGATTCAGCAGGTTCTGAACTCATGCCGTGCGGAAGAGGACGTTTACGCTGCCAGACTTGCCTATGATTTCGGCAAACTGGGCGTGAAAGGTCTCAGCGCTTATGTATTCTACGCAAAATATGACACACCCGAAACAGGAAGCAACGCCTCCGCAGATATGGCAGAGACAGACTACAGCATCCAGTATGACTTCGGCGGGGCTCTTCAGGGATTCGGTGTCAGAGCCAGATATGCCACAATTGATGTGGACGACGGCGATGACTATGACGACACCAGATTTTATGTGACATACAAATTCAGCTTCGGCGGAAAAAAGTGATCTAAGGTTCTTCAGGTGGCAACCATTTAATACTCCTGTGGGTAAACCTGACACAACCTGTCAGCGTACACCGGCGGACCCCGTAACCGCCGGTGACGCTGATATTTTAAGAGGGGCTTTTATGCGGACGGATAACAGTTTAAAGATATTGTTCTTTATAAATTTCGCTGTTTCGCTCGGTTTTGCCGTGTCGGACGCTTATTTCTCCGTCTATGTAACGGGTCTCGGAGCCAGAGGGCTCATGTTTGCCTCCGCCATAGGGCTTTATGCCGCGGCAAAGATACTCTTCTGCCCGCTGGCGGGCATGCTGGGCGACAGGCTGGGCAGCAGAAGGCTTATAATATTCAGCATCACGCTTTACTCGCTGATTGCATTTCTATATATGCAGTCTAACAACCTCCTTATAGTAACTGCTCTGCGGACAGCTCAGGGTCTAAGCACCGCAATCTTTCGCCCTGTTCTCCTGTCTGCCGCGGGGAGCGCCGCTCCCCGTGGACGCAGGGCATCCTCATTGGGAGGGTTCGACATCTCTTTTTACTCCGCAGCCGCTCTCGGTCCGCTTATGGGCGGGCTGGTAAAAGATCATTTCGGCTTCACCGGACTGTTCATGGTGCTCTTCGTGCTGTGTCTCAGCGCTCTTGCGGCCGCCATGTTTCTTCCGTCCGGCACACGGAGCAGAGGTATAGCCGAGAATGGGGCTCCGATGAAAGACATCGCCGGAAACCCGGTCATAGCCTCACTTCTTTTTTTTATATTCGGCAGAGCCTATACCATAGCCACCATGTGCGTTTTCCTGCCGGTATTCATGGAGAGCCGGATGGGCGCCACAGGGTTTCAGACGGGCATCGTTCTTTCGTCCACCACCCTCAGTATGATACTGTTTCTGCGCCCCATGGGCAGGCTGGCGGACAGATTATCCAGAAAGGTGATGGTTGTCGGCGGCGGGATATACGCCTCCGCTCTGGTCTTTCTGGCGGCTGATACTGGCAGTTTTTACGGTATGCTTTTTCTGTGCGTCTGCGCCGGAATCTTCGGCGCTGTGTCTCAGCCTGCCAGTTCGTCACTGCTGGTGGAAGAGGGAGAGAGGCTGGGGCTGGGCAGAACAGCCGGGCTGTTCAACAGCGTGATGAATCTCGGCTTCACAGCCGCTTCGTTCATCGGCGCTCTCATCCTGTCCGCTCTGGATATCAGGGTGGTCTTTTATACAGCGGGGGTTGTGGGCATGGTCTCTGTGCTGGCGTGTCTGGTCCTGATTTCGGTTGTTCCTTCCGCCGAAGCGGATATTAAAACAATCTGACAAACTCCATATCTTTTTCTGATAAAACAGCGCTAAATTAATAAAAAAATACTAGGTACAGGTGTTTTTATGACACTTTTAGCTGTTTTAGCGGTTTCTGCTTATGCTGTTTACAGATGCTCCGGCATAGCCGTGAGACTCTTTGAAGAGATAGCGGAAACAGTAAAAGTTATTTAGCCCGCCTTTTCAGTCGCTTAGCATTTTCTGACGTTATTCGTCCGAAATGTTGGTTGACATCCTTGTCTGTTACCTGCAAAATACGAAAGAAGGAATCAGGGAAGTCCGGTTGAATTCCGGCGCTGCCCCCGCAACTGTAATCCTGACGAAAGCCCCCACACGGTCACTGTGAGAATGGGAAGACCGGGCAAGTAGAATGATGGAGAGCCAGGATACCTGACCTTTAATTTAACCAGCGGAGGGATGGATGATCTTTATCATTCCATAAATCATCATCTTTTTTACAATCTAATATTTTGACCCTCTCGCTGCGTTCATTTTTAAGGAGGTAGACTTTTTATGATAGAAAAAGTCAGCAAACGTGACGGTAGATTTGTGCCGTTTGACCATGAAAGAATATCCAACGCCATCTATAAGGCCGCTAAGGCCGTTGGCGGTACTGACAGAAACATTTCCGCCATGCTTTCCATCAAGGTCTGCAGAGCGCTCACAGACAAATACGGCGTATATGGATCGGTATCTGTGGAAGAGATTCAGGACGAGGTGGAAAAGGTTCTGATAGAGAACGGACACGCCAAAACCGCCAAAGCATACATTCTGTACCGCAGCCATAGAGCCCAGATGAGAGATTTCAGAGAGGCTTTCGAAGGGCTGGAATCCATAGTGGAGGAGTATCTGGGCGGGAGCGACTGGAGGGTGAGCGAGAACAGCAACACCACATACGCTCTTCAGGGACTGAACAACTATATATCATCTAAGATAACTGCGAAATACTGGCTGAACAGAATATATCCGGAAAACGTGCAGACAGCGCACAATTCGGGCAGTTTTCACATCCACGACCTCGGTCTGCTGGCTGTATATTGCTGCGGATGGGATCTGAAAGATCTCCTCACCAGAGGTTTCGGGGGCGTCCACGGCAAGGTGGAGAGCAGACCGCCGAAACATTTCCGTTCGGCGCTGGGACAGATAGTCAATTTCTTTTATACATTGCAGGGAGAGGCTGCGGGCGCTCAGGCGTTTTCCAACTTCGATACACTGCTCGCCCCTTTCATTGCCTATGACAAGCTGAGCTACGCTGATGTGAAACAGGCTCTTCAGGAGTTCATATTCAACCTGAACGTGCCGACCAGAGTCGGTTTTCAGACACCTTTCACCAACCTGACCATGGATCTGTACGTTCCTTCCGCCTTCCGTGACGAGGCGGTGGTGATAGGCGGAGAGCTGATGGACAGGTCTTATAAGGAGTTTCAGGAGGAGCTGTTCATATTCAACCGCGCCTTCTTCGAGGTGATGATGGAGGGGGACGCCAAGGGCAGGGTCTTCACATTTCCCATCCCCACATACAATATAGACAAACAGTTCGACTGGAACAGACCCATCGTGGACGAGCTGATGAAGATGACAGCCAAATACGGCACGCCATATTTCGCTAACTTCGTGAACAGCGACATGAGTCCTGACGACGCCAGAAGCATGTGCTGCCGTCTGCGTCTGGATAACAGAGAGCTGAAAAAACGGGGCGGCGGGCTCTTCGGCGCAAATCCGCTGACAGGCTCCATCGGCGTGGTGACCATCAACCTGCCGAGGCTCGGCTATCAGTCGGCGAGCGAGGATGATTTTTTCAGCAGACTGTCGGAACTGATGGAGCTCGCCCGTGAGGCTCTGCGCATCAAACGAAAATCGCTGGAAAAACTGACCCACAACGGACTCTATCCTTACTCCAGACACTATCTGGACAGCATATATGACAGGTTCGGGCAGTATTGGAAAAACCATTTCAACACCATAGGAATAATAGGCATGAACGAGTGCCTGCTGAATTTCATGGGAATAGACATCATGCACGAAGACGGGCTGGATTTCTCGGAAAAAGTGCTGAATTTCATGCGTGAGAAGCTGGCGGATTTTCAGAATGAGGACGACATGCTCTACAATCTGGAGGCGACACCGGCAGAAGGCACTTCCTATCGTCTGGCGAAGAAGGATGTGAAGGACTGCCCCGGCATAGTCACATCCGGATCAGAAGCGAGACCCTACTACACCAACTCCACCCAGATTCCGGTGGAGCAGACCAGAGACCTTTTCCATGCTCTGAGCCATCAGGACAGGCTTCAGCCGCTGTATACTGGCGGAACTGTCTTCCACGTTTTTCTGGGGGAATCCATAGCGGATACTTCCACCGTGGCGAAACTGCTGGAGAAGATCACCTCTGAGTACACCATGCCGTATATCACCATCACGCCGACATTCTCCGTGTGTCCCATCCACGGATACATCAGGGGCGAGCACCCTTCGTGCCCTCTGTGCGAGTCGGAAAAGAAATCAGAGATCACCCGCCGCATAGAAGAACTGGCGGATGAAATAGAGACGGAGGCAGCTAATGGATAAGCAGACAGAACTGAACAGACTTCAGCAGGAGCTGAAAGACGTAAAGGGAACAGATTGTGACGTCTACAGCAGAGTTGTAGGCTATCACAGCCCCACCAAACAATGGAACGAGGGGAAAAAAGAGGAATTTAAAAACAGAGAGACATTTCAGGTGAAATAATGAGCAACTATGACTTTTATGTGGCGGATTTTCAGCATGTCAGCCTTATGGAGTATCCCGGCAAGATCTCATCCATCGTGTTTACTCATGGATGCTCCTTAAGATGCCGATACTGCCACAACCCCGAACTGGTGACAGGACGGGAAAAAGTCAGCAGACTTCAGGATTTTCTGGAATATCTGTCGGGCAAGGATATAGAGGCTGTCGCCGTCACAGGCGGCGAGCCTCTGCTCGCCCGTAATCTCGCCGATTTTCTGACGGATATGAAAGAGCGTGGAATGTATGTAAAGCTGGATACCAACGGCTTTTCGGTGAAACAGCTGGAGCGGGTCTGCTCAGCCGGGCTTATTGACTATGCCGCTGTGGATCTGAAAGCCTTTTCTCAGAACAGTCTGAAGAAGATAACCAGAACAGAAGCCGATATTAATGATTTTTATACGACACTGGCGGTGCTTGATAGATATAACGTTCCGTTCGAGGTGCGCCACACCCTGTGGGAAGTGCCTTCTGAGGCGGATGTTGCTTCTTTTGCCGGCAGAGCGCCTGACTGTCTGTTCTTTTTGCAGAGGATCAGAAACGCTAAGATGCTGGATAAGACTTTTGACGTGTCCGGTCTGGATGATCTGAAGGCGGAAGAGATTTTTAAGAAATATATCAGAAATTTCAGCGTCAGAGGTTAGGCGATGCCCTGCATCAGCTTTGCCGTCTCGCAGGCGTAGCTGTCGGTCATTCCGGTCACATAGTCCAGCACCTTGTGCATGGCGGAGAATACGTTTTCGCCCTCCTGCACAGCGCCGTCCCCCATTATGTTCATCACGCCTCTGGTGCGGTAGCCCTGTCCGTTTTTCGTGGCTTTGTCGTGTGCCGCCTTGCAGAAATTGGTGAGCAGGATGTCATAAATGTTTTCCGCTCCCACCTCCAGCATTATCTTTCTGGGGTTTATATATATTTTTCCGCTTCCCAGCTTTTTCGCTTCCGCTATGGAGTCCTTCACGGCGGAGTTTTCCAGCAGATTATGCTTATAGTGCAGTCTGGCTTCCATTATCTCGTCATACCTGTCTTTGAATTCGGCTATGACGGCTTCCACACATTTTCCTATAGCGATTGCCCGCAGATAGGCTATGGATTCCTTGCGGGTTTTGGATGCAAGTTTTTCGGCCTTCACGCCGCATATGCCGTTCAGAGTCTCGTACGCTTCGTCATAGCTGATCAGGTTCAGCTCATAAGCGTCCTCTATGTCTATGATGCTGTAACAGATATCGTCAGCCGCCTCAGACAGATAAGCCAGAGGATGCCGCTGATATATGCCGTCCTTTCCTATCAGTCCGGTTTTCTGAGCGATGCCATCTAGTGTCGGCAGATCATCTGAAAAACAGCAGAATTTTTTTATGCCGTCTCTGTGTATCCAGGGGTATTTCATCATGGAGGCGATCACGGCGTAGGTCGGTCTGATACCCCCGTCATTTTTATACATTCCCAGACGGGTGATTATCCGGAAAGCCTGAGCGTTGCCCTCGAAGGCTGTGAAATCTGTTATTTCGCTGCTTTTCAACGATTCCAGATAACTCATTCCTTTCTCTTTGAACCAGTTCTGGATTATCTCCTCTCCGGTGTGACCGAAGGGAGGGTTGCCTATATCATGCGCCAGACAGGCTGTCTGCACTATCTGTCCTGTGTGGTCCGGGGTAAAATCTCTCGGCAGGAGCGAGCGTTCCTTCAGAAAACCTCCGGCGAGAGTGCCGAGGCTTCTGCCCACGGACGCTACCTCCAGGCTGTGAGACAGACGTGAGTGGACGTTATCGTTGTTTCTTAAGGGATGCACCTGAGTCTTTTCATCCAGCCTGCGAAAGGCATCGGAGAAGATGATGCGGTCGAAATCCACGTTGAACGGGCTTCTGGCATAGTCGAACTGTTCGGTGTGACCGCCCTTTACCCTCTGGTAGCTCAGCAGTCTTTCCCAGTCCATCATTCACTTACCCTGTTATCTTTGAAAATTCCGCGTCTCCGGCGAAACTTGCGAAGTCTTTGTCCTGTTTTGCTTTTTTAGCATAGTCGGGTGAAAGATCCACCGCCTTTTTCAGATAAGACAGAGCGCCGTCACGTTTGCCCAGCAGGGCGTATACACATGCGGCGTTATACATGGATTCGTGTTTATCGGGTTTCACTGCGACAGCTTTTTCAAAGGCTTCTACTGCTTCGTCATATTTTTTCAGACGGCTTAATGAGAGACCGAGGTTGTGCAGGGCTTCGTGGAAATCGGGTTTCAGAGCCACGGCTTTGGCGAAGGCCTCTGCGGCTTCTTCCGCCTTTCCGTTTAATATATATGAGTGGGCAAGGTTGTTCCACACGGCCGGGTCTTCCTGGTTGATAGATGCCGCTTTGTCGAAGGCGTCAGCGGCTTCGGTATATTTTTTCAGCTTCAGACATACGTTGCCGAAGGCTGACAGATATGTGAAATTATCAGGGTCTATGGCGCATGCCTTAGCCAGGTCTTCATAAGCGGTCTCATATTTTCTGGCTGTATACTCCATGTATCCTGTCATGTACCATGCCTGTGAGAAAGTTTCGTCCTTCTGCTTCAGGTGTTCGAAAAGGACTGCCGCCTCAGTAAAACTCTTGTCTGAGAATCTCTCCAGAGCCAGCAGGTAATATTCCTCAGGCGAGGGTTTGCATCCGGCTTTATCCAGAAAGAGGATCTCTTCAGTGATCTCCACCAGCTCGCTCTTCTGTTTGGATGTCAGCTTGACAGCTTTTTCCGGGTCGAAGAGATATTGTGTTTCGGATATTTTTGCGGCGAGCTTTTCAGAAACGCCGCCCACGGCATTCAGTATAGGGTTTTCATCTGTGGTCTCTTCCGATGAGGAAGCGGGGGAGGAGACAGAGGCGACAGAAGTCCTTACGGCTGTGTCAGGTGTTCTGAGGATCATCTTTTTCAGACTGATATACATCATCAGCAGAACGGATACCATCAGTACGAAAACAGCGGATATGGCTGCCAGCACCTGATAGAACTCGTTTCTGTACCACTGCTCTTTTTTATTAACAGCGGACAGGATGAGTGTCACGTCCGCCTCCAGTTCTTTGCTCAGCTGGTCGAATCTCGCCAGTATCTCTGTTTTGTCGGATGATTCTGATATCGCTCCCAGCTTGGTGTTCAGGTTTTCTTCCATCTTGTCTATGCGGGAATAGATATCTTCGGACTGTCCGGTCTCCTGAACTGGCTGTTCCTGCGCGGGGACAGCTTCTGTCATGGGAGCGGGAGCGCTTTCGGCAGGCGCTGTTTTATCTTTCTGTATCTCTATGGCCGTGAACGGACTGTCGGTGATTTTTTTTCCGGAGTACAGATTGACCGAATACAGAACGGCGGCGCCTATTGCCAGCAGTATTATTATGAATGATAGTATATTTCTCATGGGGCAATTTTAACATCGGTTAATGGATTTATCCACTAAAATCTGGCATGCGTATTTTATTCTAATTTATTGACAACTGATTATAAATATTGTAATAAAGATTACATGGAACTTCTTGAAAAACTGGATATTTTAAGTAGTAAGATAGACAATCTTATGCATGAGCTCAGGAAAGAGCGGGATAAGGTGTCTCTTCTGGAAACAGAGAATAACCAGCTGAAAGAAGAGAACCTCTCGCTTAGGGAAAAGAACGAAGCCGTTAAGCAGAGGATTGAAAATCTTATCTCAAGATTATAGATAAAGCGGGGTGCTGAAAGTGCCTGTCTATGAACACAAGGTCAGCATCAACGGGTTGCAGTATCCGCTGGTGACCGACAAGGATATAGATTTTGTCCGCAAGACCACCGAGCTTTTACAGGGCCGTATGGACGAGATAAAGAGCAAGGTGAAGGTGCTGGACACCCAGAAACTGGCTGTGATGGCTGCTTTAAGCATCACGGCGGAGTATCTCGACCTGAAGGATCTTTCCGACAGGGCGGATGCCATTCTGGATGATATATTGCAGAAAGTAGACAGATAACAGCTTAATAGAATAGCCCCTGCGGTGTTCGAGTTTTATAGGAAAATTGGAGCCAACACTCCAGAAAAGGGGGATGATACTGGCTGCGGTGTGCAAGCCTGCCTTGAGTAGGAAGCCTAATGCGCCGTGATTCCTCCGCCCTGACGTACAGGGCTACAATTGGACTATAAGTATCGGCACAGGCGGGGGCTTTTTTTATAAAAATAGATATTGCACAGTTTGTTAGCTGTGCTAATATTGTAGTTAAATAATGTTGTGAAAGTTCCGCAATTTTTTTGACGGATATTTCAGTAAAATAGATTGAGATTGCCACGCCGATTCCATCGGCTCGCAATGACCTTTTTTCTGTCATTGCGAGGAACAAAGTGACGAAGCAATCTAAAGAACCACAGGATGAAGTTTGTGGAGAGAATAAAAACGGCTATGCGGTTTTTATGAGCGGAACGTAAGCGG
>DKFJ01000012.1 GCA_002452335.1 Deferribacteraceae bacterium UBA6799
GCAGTGAACTTTTGTAATGTCCATCCTGTAATATTACCTGTATTTCTAAGCTGCCTGTGCGGCAGTGAACAACAATATAGTAATAATAATTTTCTTTTTGTTTTTCTAAGCTGCCTGTGCGGCAGTGAACGATATAAATCAATGATGACTTTGAAGTGATAGTTTCTAAGCTGCCTGTGCGGCAGTGAACGGCTCTCTCGTCCGCACTCTGGGTATCCAGAATTTCTAAGCTGCCTGTGCGGCAGTGAACTGCCCGAGAGGCCTTTCAAAATCGCAGTACAATTTCTAAGCTGCCTGTGCGGCAGTGAACGTGCGTCTGTGAACCCCGCATAGTTCGGGTTCTTTCTAAGCTGCCTGTGCGGCAGTGAACGTAGTCTGCCAGATTTTCTTTGATTATCTTCATTTCTAAGCTGCCTGTGCGGCAGTGAACCGTGAGCTTGACCATGCCGCCGATGCTCTGGCTTTCTAAGCTGCCTGTGCGGCAGTGAACACTCCATCTCGTCCAGCTGGAACGTACCGCAGTTTCTAAGCTGCCTGTGCGGCAGTGAACCCGCGGACATAACGCCCGAAACCTTCTTAACATTTCTAAGCTGCCTGTGCGGCAGTGAACCTACGACTGGCTGGGGCATGGGATATACTTTTTTTCTAAGCTGCCTGTGCGGCAGTGAACGCCTCGGTGAATATTTTGTATTTCAGCAGATCTTTCTAAGCTGCCTGTGCGGCAGTGAACGATTTCTTTTCCCAGTCTCCGCCGGTCATGTTTTTCTAAGCTGCCTGTGCGGCAGTGAACCTCCATATTCAGCAGTCCTTTGGTAAGCTTCAGTTTCTAAGCTGCCTGTGCGGCAGTGAACTGAAAAAATCTCAGTGCCTCAACTCGGCAATATTTCTAAGCTGCCTGTGCGGCAGTGAACTAGAGACATTATCACACAAACGTCTGCTCTCTAACAATTATCATGGTTTTTTATTCAAAAACCATTTTTAATACCAACACACCATCTTGCTGATATAAAAAGATTAATATACAGCCAGAAAAAAAGGATCAGAAAATAGGTACCGTTGCACTGCCGCTTAAACCATATGCGCTGAATTCTCCCTTACGGCTTTCATCACACATTTTCTGGCTGACATACAAACGGAATTTCTGTCCTGTGCTTCTGCTGTGCAATGATATAAACGGAAGGTTCAGGGTCTCTGCGGCGGTGTCGGGAATATCATTCACCGCCTGTTCCTCCGAAATACCGTGGCGTTTCATCCGCCTGCGCCTGAGCCTCTCCACGTTGCTCTTTGCCTGCACACGGGTGACGTTGCCGCTGCCGGCACCAGCAGGAACTTCCATAATCCTGCCGACCTGCGCATAATCACGCATAGCATTAAAAAAACGATGCGCAGCCACAGACTCAAGAGCTTCTTTGCTGCCGTGCAAACGCAAAACATCTCCCAGTGTTTTTGATATTTCTGGGAAACTGACCCCAACGTCCGTTCTTTTCTGCTCTGCCAGAATAAGGTGCATTTTTTCAAAAAGCGTATTCAACAGCACCTGCGAAGGGATTTCCGGATTTTTCCAAACCCTTATATCTATATAGTACCGCATGGATTACTCCTTTTCTGAATTGCCGAATACTCCGCCTCTGACAAAAACAGCCATGACAAAATGCTGATGGTTCACATCAGGTTTTTTATCCCTCAAAATCCAGCCGTCCAGAAGATTATAAAAATCTGTCTTATCCTTTGGCTGGCGGTATGCGCAACCAAGCGATGTCACAGAACCATACGGCTCTACCGCTATGGGTGATTCCGGAAAATCTGTATACCATGTGTCGATTGTCCTTACAGCATTTCCGATCTTCTGAGAGTGCATTGCCGCTACATTGCCAACCTGATAAAGTGTTTTGCTTTTGCTTCCTTTGCCGGATTCTTTAGTCATAATCAATTCCTGAGACGGAAAAACTTCCTGTCCCCAACCAATTCTGACATATGCAAAAACGTCCAGCAGGACAAAACCGCTGCCGGAAAGACCTTCACAAATGACGTCACCGAGAGATGAAACATTCTTGTCTTCCTGAAAATCCACCAGAGGATAATCAAAACTGTTGAACTTCCATGTTTTGCTGACCTCGCCGTCATTCATTCTGTTAACAACGACCTCCACTTCTTCGGCACCGACTCTGTTGCGCCACAAAAAGCGACCGGAGGCTATGTTATAAGCGTATCTGTCGGAGAGCACTTTGAAACCATGCTCAGAAATATATCCGTCCACTGTCTCTTTCAGCTTGTTTCTATAAGCAGTGACATTACATGCGGACGGAATGCCTGCGCCGCCCAGAACACGCATGGAGAAATGGACACAAAGCGTATCCGCATCCGCCGGAAGTGCCGCTACATCCACTGTCTGAAGGTTCGGTTTTTCTATCATAGCGTCCAGCTTGGCGGGGTCGCTGTCTTTGCTTTTCAGCCTGTTGGATATGGTGCCTCTCACCGATTTCTCATTTATTCCTATTGTCTTCCATGATGCGGTGTTTGCCTTGTCGTCCCATTTTCCGGCTGAAAAAAGACCGTCCGAAACATCGAGTTTGCGCTCAAAAGCCAGTACTGAAGCTGTTGCAAGTTTTTCTGATGCCATTGTATTTCTCCTATTGTTTAATATAATTTTTTGTGTCCGCACAGATAAACGCCTTTGTCAGGCTCTGCCTTGTGAAACCATAGAAACTCTTCTATATTATTGATTTTGAGAGGGTTTCTCCACTCGCCCGCAGAATATGCAGTCTCCGTAAACCGAAAAGGCGTCTCCTGATCCCGTGTGTTTCTGACCTCTCCCGCTTCATACAGAGGCGATATACCCGCATAGCCCACAGGCAGAGGCACTATCCAGCCATTTTTTTCTCTGTATGTCGTCCAGACGGCTCGACCGTTTTCATCCAACACAGACGCATGTTTTAACGCTGCCAGATCGAGAAGAACATCCAGCAGGCTGACTGCGGGATTTTCAGATTTCATCTCGCTCATGCGTTCCAGCATGAGTTCTGTTCTGTCGATAAGCGCAAATCCGGGAACCAGTTTTCTGCGCAGTTTTCTGAATATTTTTTCATCGTCCTCCGCATATTGCGACAGACTGACAATCTCGACCTTCTGCTTTTGCTGATGAACTATACTACCCCCGGCAATGCGCATTGATCCGATGAGCTGTGTTATCTCTTCCGCTGACGGTTCCTCTCCGTATATGCCTGCTAAAATAGTGACGGTAAGGTGTGTCCTGCCCTCCTCCACTATGCCGGAAGGTTTTGTGACGTCACGATCATATACGGGGTTGCGGGTGAGGTTGAATCTGTTTTCATATTTTCCGCCGTTCACCTGCGGTTCAAACGAATGACAGACTATGCCTGTGCCGTCCAGAACGGTCTTGTCATCCAGCCGGCGGCTCAGGGCGTGGATAAAACCAGTGAATGCGGTGGGTGCCGGAAATCCCCATGTCAGAGGACCGGATATGCTGTTTGCGTTGATTATCCTGAGTCCGGAAATGATCAGGAGCGCATTAGGTGATTTACACATAGACATTCGCCTCCTTTATATCCTTCAGGACTTTTTTCGCAGTCTTCACCAGCATCAGAGAAACATCTTCCTCCGGCGGTCTTTTGTCATAACTGATTTTTTCTATCACACCGCTCAGCCATGCCGCAAAGCCGTCGGCAACATCATCGCACCAGTCGCCGCTCTCATACCTCGCAATGAGGGCTTCATCATCTGTTTGCAATGGCGGATCCAGCCACAGCTTTTCCGACATATTCAGACGACACCCGCTCTCTCGGCTCCAGCCTGGCGGTAACGTCTGATATTCCTGATAAATATCCATGAGTTCATCAGACAGCGCATCAAATTTCATTTCTATCCCGTATCTGATGTCGGCATTTTTATATGATGTTTTCAGTAGTTTCTCCAGATACCCCAGAAGCTCCATGACATGAGGTCTGCGTCCGAATTTATACTTGAATACGGACTTGTCTTTCAGAGGGCTGACAGGCTTACTGTTCCAGTTAGGCGGACAGGACGGCAGAAGAATATTTTCGCCGTGCCTAGCGCTATTATTTAGATAACTTACGTTCTGCGGTTTTGTGCCACCGTACGCAGTTATGGCTGTGCCTCTGTATTCTCTGTAGCCGTTTTCTGAGAATATGCCGTCTTTTCTGGCTTTTCTGGTCTCTGCGGCGGAATCGCGCACGTCTCTGATGTGTTCATAAACGCACTGAACAAGGCTGGTGGGAAACACAGGACTCAAAAGGTGGTAGCCGCCGTCATCCAGAGGAAAATACACCTGTTTCATCAGAGTGTGTGAAGATGGTGATTCCATCTCTTTTATCTCCAGAAACCCGTCTATCCAGCCGTATGCTTCGTTGATATCGTCAGACATCGCCTTTGCCAGTTCCTCGGATCTTTCTTCCGCCAGAGCCAATATGGTTTTGCCTCGGTATTCCTGTCTTAGGAAAGCGTATATATATAGCAATGCGGCATTTCCAGAAACATCATTCTGTGTTTCGCTCACACAGTGAGTGCCGACAAAATTACGTTCCGCACAGTCTTCTGCGTTGAAATATAACATAGACGCTTTTGCCATAGGATGCGTGAATTTTGGAATATGTGTGGCTAGCGTAAGCTGTCGGGCACGTTTAGACTCCGCCGCCAGCCATTCCTGCCTTGAATATTCTGTTTCAAGGGATTCGATTTTTTTCGTAATCTCTTCAACCTTGCCGGGAGTGTCCGCTTTTGCCAGCAGTTTTTCCTGCTCTTCCAGTTTGGGCTTCAGTCGTTCACCGATAAAGAAATCGATAAACTCCCGAAGAGTTTTCTGATCATCGGATTCGGAATCGCTCATACTCCGCACCTCCATTCATGAATTATCTATTCTTCCTCTTTATATATGCCTAAATAGTTGTCAAAATACATTTTATCACCGGGTTCCAGCTCCCGCATCGTAAACCCGCCGAATTTCAGCGAACAGGCGGATGGAGTTATCTCAAGACGCTCCGCCAGCTCTTCCACAAGTTTTGTGTAGTCCAGCGATATAAAATAGTCCGCTGGCATCTCCTCTGTGTTCCATTTGATATTTCTTTCCGCTGTATCATATTTTCCATTGTCACTCATCTTCATAAACATCATTTCTTCGGTATCATCATTACACCAAAGCACATATTCCGTATCTTTATTCCCCGCTCTGAAAGGTTTTATCTTCTGCATATAAGCAGAGAGGTAATAACGGGAATCCCAGAATTTTGTAACCGGCATCACTGTTCTGCCGTCATTCCCAGTCATAACAGCTTTCAGACGGCTATGTTCCAGATCGCCGATGTTCATATCCGGCTCCGGCTGTTCGGATTCCGTTATCCTCGGCACTGACGTAATCTTTTCATATTGCTCTTTTTTCAGAATGGTTTTTATATCGTGTGCTTTTAATCTGAAATTTTTATCTTCGTACCCTGGTCGGTTATATGCGATACCATCTCCCTTCATCGCTCTGATGTTTTTACCGAGAATATACATATTTATAACGTCATAGGGCTGGGGTCTGTGTCTGCGTATACGTCCGGCAAGCTGGATTATGGAACGCATGGATGAGGGTTCCGCAACCGCCCAGTCATAGTCATGGTCCCGCCCCACTTCCGCCACAGGAGAGGCAAACACCACAAATATGTGCTCTTTTTTATCAGGATATTTTGATATTGCCCGCCTGACAATCTCATCATCCATAAAATTTCTGCCGCCTCTTTTCAGGATGCGGTCAAGGTTTTTCTCTATTTCTGAACGAAGAATCAGGGGAAAGCGTGAATGATAACAGCAGACATGAAACGCAACATCTTTATCTGCTGCTGTTTTGCAGAAATCTTTGAACAGCGTCACCAGAGGAGTTATATTTGCTATACGCACCAGACCGATGCTGACCGAAGCGCCTGTTTTGACATCCTTGGCGCTGTTTGAATGATGCAGTTCTCTGACTGCGCTAAAAATTTTATCCGGAAGTTCAGATACGCTGTCAACGTCAAGAATAGCCGCATGCCGCCGTGAATCCGCATATATCAGTTTTTCCACTCTGGTTTTTATAAATTCAGCGTGCAGACCGGAAAACCTGTCTGAGGAGACGTCTGTCTCCGCCTTGCATGAAAACTCGTCAAACCATGCACAGACTACTTTTCTGCCGTGCTGTACGCCCCTGTTTCTATTAAACACTTCTCTGCCTGCGGAATATGCCGCAAAAAGCCCTTCCGCAATAGACGGCGTGACTGTCGCTGATGAAAAAAGTACCCGTGACCCAAGAAGTCCGGCGAAATATATCAGTCTGGTAAGGGCGTACATATCCCCGACATCGTAATCGTCCGGCTCGTCCAGAACCAGATCACCGGTAAGCAGTCTCAGCATGGGAGCTATCTGCCGCCCGCCCGCAGTACCCTCAGACGCAGGCATGAGGTGATCTATGGTGCAGACCAGCACAGGAGCACTTACCAGCTTATCCGCTCCCTTAGTTTTCTTCAGCCATTGCCCCATGACGGTATCGTCTATTCCGCCCTCATAATAGACATGAGACCCGGCATCCAGCAGCCAGTCCGCTGACTCAGATGACCGGAACTCATTATTCATATTGAATAATTCCCGCACAGCGGTACCGCCTGTCATCACGGCAAGCTCACTGTCGTCCAGCCCCAGCATCTCCATGTATTCTCTGCCTGTCTGAAGTGTTAGTGTGCGCAGTCCCAGAGCGACTGAGAATCTCGCCCCTTTTTCCGGATGTGACAGGGCGTACATAATGCGTGCGTTGGCTCTGGTTTTTCCACATCCGGTGGACGCCATGTTAATGCCGAAGAAACCGCCGAGCTCCGCCGTCTCACGCACGGACAAAGCTGTCTCATAGGACTTATCCTGCCACCGGAATCTTTTGTCTTCACTCCTTTTTGCAAACTGCCGATAACCGGCAAGCCTGCCTGTGAGCGAATCTGCCATCGGCAGAGAATGCATTATGGTTCCGCACAACCTCTCCACACCGAGAAGATGCTCATCCAGCCTCTGGTTTCTATCGTCTTTGTAGGTATTCGCATACAGAGGAAAATCCTTGTCTCCTCCGGCTCTGTCTTTATCATTATGAATACCGGAATATATATGATCTGACAGCATCAGAGTCATTCTAGCCAGATTTATAACGTATGGATCGTAAAAACTCAGGTTAAATCCGTCATAAAGAGTCAAAGCTCTTTTCGCCGCTCTTGATGCCGCTTTTCTCCAGAGTGCGCTGTCGGCGGGAGTCCCTTCCGCGAATTTCCAGTAATTTTGAGATTCCAAACCTTTTAAATCAGTGCGGCACCAATCGGCTTTTATTGATTCCGGCAGAGTAAGATTGTCATTAAGCACATCGGGTACAGGCATCCTGTGGTGAGAAATGATTAGCCAACAAACCACAGACGCCAGAGGCGGCAGGTCTTTGAAAGGATTGGCGAGTTTACTGTCAATTCTATTCATCCAGCCATCTTCAAAGTTTTCATCCGCAAGGCGTGTAAGCCAGTCCTTATCATCCTCACCGTTGACGTATGCCAGAAACATAATTACCGAAATCCATTCGTGCCGTATAAGGTTTTTTGTCTTTTCATTTTTTCTCAGTCTGTTCTGAAAATCGAGACAGCTTTTTCCAAAATCATGAAAAAGAGCCGAAATGCGGGCGAGCAGAGTTATCATAGCGGCTGTGTGCCAATGATTCTCGCTGTCATATTTCAGAATATCTTTTTCTGTGGTATTGGTCGGCACTGCTCCTTTCGAGTTAAAGCATGAAGCGTTTCCCACAATCCACATCAGTTCGGTACGGTTTTTTCCACGCACCCAGTGACACGCCACAGAGGTATTTTTCCTTGCGGATTTCTTCAGCAGTATTTTAAGCATGCTGAGCCCCTGAGATGTGATGGCGGTCTGCCATGTGCGTTCACCTGTTCTTTCGGCGAACTGGTCTATTATCCTGCGGGTTTCTTTCAGGGCATTTTTATGGCATTGGGATATTAATATTACGTTCAATCAATCATCCCCTTAACTGTGATGGCAGTGTTCTTTATCGTATCTATCATAAAATCGAGACTTTCTGTCTGAACCAGTGCCTCTGTACATGCCTGACGAAATTCCTGTTCCGTATCTCCGTTCATAGCCGAAATAAACGCCTGCGGAAGGATGACAGCATCTTTAATCAGGTCGGCAATATCGAAGACAAGACCGCCACGCCTTGTTTTACCATGAAGAACGGCAAAACCATGAGGAAGCCCCAGCACCCATGCGGCAGTTGCCGCCAGCCCATAGGCAAGATAGTTCCCGTGATCCAGAAACCTGTTGGCAGTGTCGCTTCCGCTGCCGTTTTTTGCCCTTGTGAACTCACCGTATTTAACTGCGGAGGCAGTCAGCTTATAAAGCAGCTTTGTCAATCTTGCTTCCTCTATTAGCAGTGATTCTGTATCCGCCGCTTTTTCAATGTTCACAACAGAAGCCGACAAAGCCTGTTCCATATGTCGTTCGTTTATATCAAAACCGCCTGCTGACGCACTTTTAAGTTTTAACCAGTTTGTCCTGACTTTTTTGATCCGCTCGGATTGAAAAACTTTTGCCGCCGCCAGCCTCAGATCATCATGAAACCAGAATTGTGTCCATGCCTGTAAATATTCAGTCGGTCTGTATTCGGACTGGGGCGTAAACCAGACGATGTCGGTCACCTGCTCCATTGCGCTGTAAAGCGGGGTTCCGCCGCCTCCGCAGAAACCGACCATAACGCCCGCCTTTGCCAGCTCACGCACGGCGGCCTGAGTCAGCGATGTTCCATTGCCAAGCAAAATCACCGTTGTGTTTGCTATTGGGATATTCCAGTATAGGTTCTTTTTGCCTCTTTCGGTAACATATTCAACCCTTCCGCCATTTACCAGTATGCGGCAGTATTCCAGATAATAAAGATTCGCACGCTTTGAATGCATAATTGTTTTCATTTCTAACGGAGTAAAACTGTTCATACTTCCACCGTGACTATTCATAATGTTATTAGAATAACACTATTAAGCGTCAGATGCTGTCGTTAATTATGATGTTATTTATGTATAGACTTTGACTGATGATTCGAAGTTTATCCTGCGTAGTTTTTATTACCCTTTTTTCAGAATGGATTTTTTTTTATCTTTATACACCAATATGTTATGTAATACTGAAATAAATAGGTTTTTGTATTGTAAACGATGATAGTTGATATTGAGCAGATATTTGTGAGATAATGAATCTAGTTCACTGCCGCACAGGTAGCTTAGAAATGCTTGGAAAGTGCATCCAGCTTATAGCCAAGGTTCACTGCCGCACAGGTAGCTTAGAAATTTTCACGATTCTAAAGCCTTAGATATAGCCAGTTCACTGCCGCACAGGTAGCTTAGAAAACATATTTTCAGCTTTTCAAGTGGATTAGAGCGTTCACTGCCGCACAGGTAGCTTAGAAAAGAGCGAGAGCAAAAGCGGGGGCGAAGGGGTTGTTCACTGCCGCACAGGTAGCTTAGAAAACGGTGGAAAAAGACGATGAGTAGAGGATTATGTTCACTGCCGCACAGGTAGCTTAGAAATCATGCCGTGTGATTATCCGTGTGTTAATTGCGTTCACTGCCGCACAGGTAGCTTAGAAATCGTTCAAAAATTTCACGTCCATCAAAGTCTCGTTCACTGCCGCACAGGTAGCTTAGAAAGGCGGTCAGTCGCAGCTCTAAAAGCGGTGTCGGTTCACTGCCGCACAGGTAGCTTAGAAAACGCATAAGGACATGTGTCAACGTGTAATGAAGTTCACTGCCGCACAGGTAGCTTAGAAAAGACATCTTAATCACTCCCCTCCGCCGTTTATGTTCACTGCCGCACAGGTAGCTTAGAAATGGTCTGTCTCTATTTCTGAAGTATCCATAGAGTTCACTGCCGCACAGGTAGCTTAGAAATGCCAGACAAAGACAAGATGGAAGCGGTCAGCGTTCACTGCCGCACAGGTAGCTTAGAAATGATATTCCGGGCCGTTCGCCGCAAGATTAAGGTTCACTGCCGCACAGGTAGCTTAGAAAGTTTCAAGCCCTGTTGTTCAATGCATTGCAGAGTTCACTGCCGGATAGGCAGCTTAGAAACGATGCTCAGATGAGCGGTGCGGATATGTTTTGTTCACTGCCGGATAGGCAGCTTAGAAAAGAGCCGTTGACCCCACCGGAGACGGCGGGTCGTTCACTGCCGGATAGGCAGCTTAGAAAGAATCATAAAAAAAGTTTTAAAACTTTTTATCGTTCACTGCCGGATAGGCAGCTTAGAAAATTGACCCCACACTTCATCGACTCGTTCGAAAGTTCACTGCCGGATAGGCAGCTTAGAAACTCGCCGCCGATGTTATTCGGGTAGCCATCCATGTTCACTGCCGGATAGGCAGCTTAGAAAGGCAGAGGTATAACAACGGCATCAACCATCCGCGTTCACTGCCGGATAGGCAGCTTAGAAATCTGAGCGCCCGATTTTTACAAGATGTTCTCTGTTCACTGCCGCACAGGCAGCTTAGAAATTATATTATATAACGCTGTCAAGCACAAAATTGTTCACTGCCGCACAGGCAGCTTAGAAATTCATGATTAATTTTCTTTACTCTCATTAGCAGAAAGAATTCAGACCATAGAATGCATGTTATACACAGAGAGATGGTCCCCATATTCAGTACAGCAATTAGGCTGAAATAGGGTGGAACTCTCAGTCATTTTAATATCATTTTCCAAAATCTGAATCTCCAATTCATTTAATATTCAGTTCTTTATATATTACACAACAAATGCACGCATTTCGCTGGTTTATATTTTCTTAACAAACTCGGATTTTAGCTTCATTGCTCCGATACCATCTATTTTACAGTCGATGTTGTGGTCGCCGTCGCACAAACGGATATTTTTTATCTTAACTCCGACTTTAACCACTGAGGATGACCCTTTGACTTTAAGATCCTTGATAACAGTTATACTGTCGCCGTCTTTGAGCTCATTTCCATTTGCATCCTTAACAACAGTATCCGCAGAGGAAATTTCTTCATCTGAGTCTTGTTCCCATTCGTGGGCACATTCGGGGCAAATGAGAATATCACGGTCTTCATATGTGTACTCTGAGGCGCATTTTGGGCAGTTTGGCAGTTTAGTCATTTTAACTCCTTATGTTTGATGACAGCATATTAGCAGATGAATCTGTCTCTTGTCGCTTTTTTTTATGCAAACAATAGGCACATAATCAGAATAACGTTAAACTGCCGACCTTTTAAATTATTGATACTTAAAAGTGCGCCTGAAGAGATTTCAGCTAGCTCTGAGCAGAAACAGCTCCATAAATAGTGTCGCTGTTTTCGAACTCCTAACCTTTTGATCCGTAGAAAACTGTTGATAGTAAAAATGTTCTTATTATTCAGTGGCGGCAGTATGCGGTTGACGCATTTTTGCCGCAGATACGTAGTTAATGATCAGTGACTGTCGCTGCTGAGGCTTGCGACATTCCTTTGCAGTGTTGTCAGGTCAGTGTGGGAAACAACGTCTTTGACATCGTTGAAGTTGAAGCGTTTGCCATATGCTTTCTCTGTGAGCAGCATAAACGCCTGAACGATCATAAGGCTGGTTTCGTATGCGACATTGTAGAAGAATGGCTCAGAGCCGACCTCAATGCCTGAGATAAGGTGTCCGACAAGCTCCTCCGGCATGTAATAGTATTCCAGCGGATTGAGCTTTATGGAGTATTGCGGAAAGATTGGGGATATCAGCATCAGGTCATCGTCACGCCCAGCCTCTTTCGCCACCTGATATATTTTACTGAAAAGAGGGATGTCCCCCTTCGGGTCTATCACAACAACACTGTTACCTTTGCGGATGTCCTGCTCCAGCATGTTTTCAAACAGACGAGTTTTGCCGAATCTTGTGGTGCCAAAGCACCAGAAATGCCCCGAACGGTCAGCATCATTCATATAGATTTCCTGCTGCTTCCCTCCTCGGATATCTATCCCCATTCCCAGTATAGTTCTCATGATGTCACCAATCTTGATGAATTCTGAAATAAAGGATAAAATGACTTGTTACTGAAATTCTGATGAGGTGAATGATGACTCAAGAAAGCGCAATGTTGTGGGCAGCAGGAATTGGTGTAATTGGTGTAATTGGTGGAACATGTGTCGGTTTTGTTGGTCAAATTATAGCTTCCAAGTTGAATCACAAAAGAGAACTTCATAAAATTATTTTCGAAATAAAACTTGGGGCATACGCAAAGCTGCTTGAAGTCGTCGAAAAATTTAAACACGATACTGATTTGTTTTTCCATATTTTCAAAGGCCAATATGATTATAATAGTGAGATTTTTGCTGAAATGGCTCAACATGGTTCGAGTAAACGATTTATTATTGGCGAAGAAATATATCAACAATATAGAAAAACAATTATGGCCGATAAATGGAAAGAGTATAAAGAGAGATACGAAAAATTGAATGAAAATCAGAAAGACAGCTTTATACATGAAATACACAAAGAGTTTGACAATGAGTATAAAACACTTTCCGAAATGATTTATAAAGTAATCGAAAAGAACAGTCGATGATTGTGATAATATCCAGATTAAGTCCATTATTATACCTCAAATTCAATATGCTTTGATAGTTCTTTAGCGATGTTTTTGATAAACTGATGTGGAATTATTTTGGAAGATTGAACATTGGACTTAGCTCCGGCAATACGTTGAGTACATCTGACTGAGTCCATGTTCTTTGAAGAGCTTTTCTACAAGTTTCCGGCTGGTGAGGTTCAGTGTGAAAACGACATCATCAGCTGACCTCTCAGTGCCGATAACGAGGCTCGTATACCATACTATTTGCCTAATAAATTATTTTATATTTACGATCCATTTACCGCCGAAAGTGCCTTGTCTTTCGATGTAGCCGTTTTCCCGCAGGAATCTAATATTTTTAGCTATTGCGGTTGTGGAAATACCAATTGCCTCAGCCAGCTGAGGTATTGAAATCTCTGGATTTTCCATCATCAATCGAACCATTTTCTGCCTGTTCTCGTTTAAGTTCTCAAACCTGTTCTCTAACTTGTTCTCCAACCTGTCCTCTAACTTCAGATTGGGGGACACGCTCGATATGAAAGTGGTCTTCAGGAAGTTATCCGTAAAAGTAAATATGCTCTCGTCATATTTCTCAAGGATTCTGGGAATGCCTGAACCGAGCTGTTCCACAAGATCGATGTCTTTAAATACTCTCATCAGTTCCTTGTTTCGGGGAGCGGAATATCCCGCCAGAAACTCCTCTTTTGTGAAAGAGCAAGGCAGTCCTCCGGCAGAGGTAATCTCTATCCTGTCAGGAAATATTTCAAAAACTGGCGGGCGTTCGTTGGAATAGTCGTTATGTACAATGGCGTTGATTATCGCCTCTCTGAGAGCCTTCGGGTCGTATGGTCTGCTCTCTATCCGTTCTTTAGAGGTTATCCGGGCAACGGTTTTGTTCTCAAGCTCTATCTTGTCCAGCACCTGCTTGGTTGCCTTCACCAGAGAACAGTAGCCGTATTCGTTGTTTTCTATAAGCTCTGCTTTGGTTAAAGAACCGTACTTTGCAACTTTTATAGATATACTGTTGTTGTCTGCAAGCAGATAAGCTGCGTAGTTGTATTTCTCGTCTTTCGTCAGAAGCTCAAGATTATAGGCAAACTGGTCGTTAAGCTGTTTACCCTTCTCCTGATAATATATTTTAAGCTGTTCAAATGTCAGCTTATTAATAGGCGATTCAATTTTACCGATAGAATTTCTGGTACGTTTGGAAAACAGGTCTTCAATCATCCTCTGCGGCATAGGTTCAGCGGAAGAACCTACACGAAGATAACATCCCTTTTCCGTCATTCCGTTCTTTTTGATGTAATAAGGCTTTTCAGAACCGCTGGCTATTGTTACTTTAATAACCTTGCCGTCTTCAACAGAGACATCAAAAAGCCCCATAGTCGAAGGTTCTATATTACTTTTTATCCTGTCTTTGATTTTAAGCTGAGTAGCGTCAATATCAGCAAGAGGGTAATATGCCCCTGCGTCATCAATGCCGATGTAGATAATGCCGCCGTCCTTATAGTTAAGAAATGCGACAACCTCTTTCTCAAACTTATTGTCATCGTCATTCAGCTGACGCTTAAACTCTATACGGTTAGATTCAATCATATTTCCCTCATGTTCAATCATAAACACAACAAGAAAAGATGTAAATCAATAAACAAAAAAAGCCGACGCATCTCTCGATACACCGGCTAATATTTACGCGCCTGAAGAGATTCGAACTCCTAACCTTTTGATCCGTAGTCAAATGCTCTATCCAGTTGAGCTACAGGCGCATGGGAAAAATGTTATATAGTATTTAAAACTGATTGTCAATATACATATTCAGAAAACGGAGCTGAATTCATTATAATGCTTTTCCGACTCTATTTTAATTTTCTCAAGCTGTTTTTCGCTCAGCTTGATCCCGCTGCGTTTCATTGCCCCTGCCAGCCCGCTGTCTATATTTCCGGAAGCGAAATAATCAAACATATTATTAGCAATGTGCAGCAGCCTGCATTCATTCATGAACTGGTTTTCCATCAGTGTCTGGCACTGAATGACGGGAACAACGAAATCATCTGAGAACTTCCACTTCTTCATCAGCATACCGCCCACAAAAAAGTTGTTCTGCGCCGCTATCTGCTTATATCCGTTCAGCTGGATATTCTCCGAATCCTCTCCGGACAGGTAGTCCGATATGATAGCCAGCATAAATATCTCTCCCAGCCTGGAAAGTATGCCAATGGAAAAAAGCTGGGTCTTCGAACAGACCTTAAAGAACTCCGCCATAACATAACATACCGAAGCGACCATCTGCGATCTGCGCACGGATTCGCCTATCTCTGTCTTGAACAGCAGGTTTTTATTAGAAGCAATGGATTTGTTGATAAAATTGACAAGAAACGCCTTCACGTTAGACAGTCCCACTCTCACCAGAGCCTTCTGAACATCGTTTACAGAACCGAAAGTCCCGCTGAAATACGCTGAGTTCGCCATCTTGATAATGCCGGAATGAAGCGCCGGATCGAGACGTGTCATATCATCAATCTCTTTAAAAGTGATGCTGTCGCTCTCCAGAGCGGACATAACACGCACAGCGCACTCGCCCTCCACCGGCAGGGTGACTGTGCCTCTTGCCAGCATGAATTTGATATGCTCAAAAATCTTATCCGGGGATTTGCTTATGGTCTTATCTTTCAGATAGGGTTTGCAAGCCCCGGCGCCGGACAGGATGTTAGCGAAATCCATCGTGATGGATCTGTGGTTCATTGTGATGGTCTTGCTTCCGGTGACCTGCGCCATCAGGCTTTCGTCCACACACACCACAAAGACGTTCTTAGAATACATATCTATCGTATCTTTCAGACGTGTATAGACGAGATAATCTTCCCTGTTTTCAATCACCACAATGATATTGACAATATTTTTGTCGATTCCGGCTCTTTTTATACCGACACTGATGGAGTTGTAGGGTTCTCCTATTCCTCCCACCATCTCTATAAACGCGCAATAAAAGTTTACGATTCTTGGGTTTGACCCGATTACAGCTGTTTTCATATCTTTCATTCACATTAACACAAACACAACTTTTTATGAAAGATATTTTTGTAATCGGACGTTAATGAAATTATAAATCAAACGTGAATTATCCCTCATTTTTTACTTGTAATATTGCGAGTTAATCATATAATCAACTCACTAGAAGGGGTCACACACAATGAACATTTTATATGTAGAAGATGAGAAATTCACCCGTATGCTCGTTAAGAAACTCCTTGAAAAAGAAGATCTTAACGTTCACGAAGCGGCAAACGGTGTTCTTGGACTTAAAAAATTTCTGGAAGTTAAGCCTGACCTCGTCATCACCGATCTTGCTATGCCGGAGATGGACGGCTTTGAAATGATCTCTAAAATCAGGGAGCATAACTCCGAAATTCCCATAATAATCACAACCGCCTACAGAGAAGAAGCGGAAAGGGGCTGCGGCATGGTTAACGCATGCATATTCAAACCCATAATCAAAGAAGATCTGATAAACGCTATCGGAAAAGTTTCAGGATAAAAAAAGCCTCCCTTTCGGGAGGCTTCGTTTTTTTAACGGATAACAAGACGGTTTTTCTTATATTTCACATTCGCAACCAGATAGTACATCCCATCCGGAGCAAGCCCGCATCCGCCGTCCTCCACAGGATCTGTCATATTAAAGAACATCTCCTCCGCTCTGGGACCGAAAGGACAGCTGAAGATTATCTTTTTGTCCTTAGGAAGCTGAGGGATCACTTTTTCACAGGCGCCCTCTTCCTCGAACAGAGCCACCGGAATATTGAGCGTGCCGTCAGTGTGCACAGCCTCGTACTCACCAACAGTTCTCACGTCCACCAGAACATAATCATCAGGAAGACCGTCATAAAAAAACGGAGCGACATTTTCCACAGTCACTTTACCGCTTTGGGGCATCGGAACAGGGTTGGCCACTGTTCTGGGAGAGTTGATACGATAATAGAACACTCCGCCGCCAATGAGCGCCGCCAGAGCCGCAACTGCTAAAACAATCATTATTTTCTCATAAATTTCCTCAGGCTATTCATATATAGCATTTAATAATAAATATCAATTATAATGCAGGTTGCAATAAAGTATACCGAAGGGTAAAATGAATAAATATACATACAATGGTGAAATATGAACAACCGCCGGCGTCGGTTTAAAAGATATTATTTCATTACAACTTACGCTGTTATTTCGGTCATCATAGTTGCGTTCGGCATCGGGTTCGTCATAGAAGAACACGATGGTTTCGAACGAAACATACTCGCTCATAAACAAACCCTAATCGAAAACAAAAAAGACACGATAAAAGAGATCATCAGCGCATTCGCCCAGCGCATCAACAACTCATCAGCAGAAGCAGAGGCGCACATCAACGAACGGATATCGAACAGGTTGAAAACAGCCTATACTCTGGCGGATGCTCTCTATAAAAGCGGATGCTCTAAAGAAGAAAAAGTGCGGAATATCAAAACTGCACTTTCCAACATCACTTTCAAGAACAGCTACGTCTTTATCTTCGACATGAACGGCACAGTGATCTCCTCACCCCTTCAGAAGGATATGGAGGGGGAAAACTTCCTCAAGAACAACAGTGGAAAAATGACAACCACAATGTCTCAGGCGCTCTCTGTGCTAAGGTTTCAGGACGAGGTCAGCTTTGTCGCCGAGTGGCAGAAACCAGGTACGGAAAAGATAGGCAGAAAATTTGTAATGCTGAAAAAATTCGCCCCGCTTAACTGGGTTATAGGATACGGCGAATACGAGGACGACTTCATACAGGAGGCTCAGAAAACTGCTCTGAAACAGCTGGAGGAAGTAACCCTTTCTAATAACGGATATATATTCGCCTCCACATGGGACGGTATTTCGCTCACCAAGCCGGCGCGAGGCAGAGATATGCTCAATACCAGAGACGCCGATGGAAAATATATTGTAAAGGATATGATTGCTCTGTCAAAGACCGGCGGAGGGTTCTATGAATACACCATGCCCGGTCTGGGCGGTGAAAGAACAGAGAAAAAAATAAGCTATGTGGTGGGAATACCGGAGTGGAAGTGGTATATAGGCACCGGCATTTATCTGACAGATGTAGAAAATGAATATAACGCCCAGATAGCCAAAGAGAAAGAGAAGGCCAACGAAGAGGTCATAATGGTTACATTGATCACCAGTCTGACACTTCTGTTAACAGGCATCATAACATATATTCTGTCATCCAGAATGGACAAACTGGCAACACGCCACAGCGATGAAATAAATAAAAAGAATGAAGAACTGGAACAGCTTAATAAATCTCTGGAAGACAAAGTTAACGAGAAAACAGCAGAACTGCTCACTCTGAACGCCTCGCTTGAAAAACGAATCAGACAGGAGGTGGAAAAGAACAGGGAGCATGAGCATATCATGTTTCAGCAGGGCAGACTGGCATCAATGGGCGAGATGCTCTCAAACATAGCGCATCAGTGGCGCCAGCCTCTGAACAATGTAGGGCTTTTCGTGCAGGACATCAGAGAAACGTATGGAACAGATGAATTTACCAGAGACTACATAAACACAACAACAAACAGCTGCATGACCATCATCCAGCATATGTCAAAGACCATAGACAACTTCCGTGATTTTTTCAAACCAAATAAAGACAACACTGTTTTCAACATAAATTCGCAGATAGAACACAGCCTTACGCTGCTGAGAGCCAGCCTGGAAAACAGCCGCATAGAGATAATCGAAGAATACGGAGAAACCGGCGACATACTCGGCATTCCCGGTGAATTTGCTCAGGTGCTGGTGAACATAATCACCAACTCCAAAGACGCGCTGACTCAGCACAGAAAAGACAACAGATTCATCCGTATCACGACACGTTCCCAGAAGGGTTATGCCACGGCTGAGATAGAAGATAACGGCGGCGGAATCAGCTATGACATAGCGGAAAAGATATTCGAGCCTTATTTCACCACAAAAGACGAAGGCAAAGGAACAGGAATAGGTCTATACTTCTCAAAAACCATCATAGAGAAGAATCTCGGTGGAAATATCATATTCAGCAACACCGACTCAGGGGTTATTTTTAAGATATCTGTTCCCGAGATCGCACATTGATATTTATCAATTAACCAAGATTTCTTTTTTTTAACTTACATGTGAGATAAAATCTGATATATTAAGTATATTATTAAGAGTAAAGAACAATTTAACATTGAGCAGTATGAAGCAAAACTATAATCTGAGAATGACATTAAGCCTGTTAACTTTGATAGCCGGAGCAGCTCTTCTGATAGATGCTTCCGCAAGCCATATCTTCTCGGATAAAAACTATAATAAGAAAATATACGACACAACCTCCCGCCTGAACGAGATCAGCAGAACTATTCAGGGCAGGATAGAACAAAATCTGAGCCTTGTCGGCGGGCTGAACGCTTATGTCTCGCAGAACCCCGACATCACCAAACAGGAGTTCGAAGCGATCAGCGGCAACATAATGAGAATGAGAAATATCCTCAGCACCATATCTCTGTCTGACGGGTATACGCTGAAATATATCTATCCTAATAACGACATCACAAAAAATCTGGCGGGCGTTGATCTGCTGACCCTCGATCAGCAGAAGATGCAGGCAGTGGAAGCGTCTCAGACACGCAGCATCATAGTTGACGGTCCTGTCAGTCTCCTTCAGAAAGGAACAGGACTCATAGGCAGACAGGCGTTTTACAGCGGCAATGAGTTCAGAGGCATGGTCTCCGCCGTTATAGACATGCGCCAGATAATGAACATGATCTCCGAAGAGGCGAAGGAAAACAACCTGACAATAGCCGTCAGAAAATTTGCCGGAAACGATATCTACGGCAATCCGAGACTTTTCTCCGAAAACTCGGACGCTCCTATGGTTACAGTCATGATGTTCAATCTGGTGTGGGAGATGGCCGGCGTGCCTGATACGGGGCTTATCAGAACAAATCCCTGGGCGCTATACACCCACTCGGCGTCCCTGCTTTTTTTTCTGATAGCCACAGCGTTGCTGATTCATAAACACACCCGGGAAGAGGAAAACAGCCGGCTGAACATTCTTCTGAGCATGTCACAGAGAGTCGGGCAGATGGGCAGTTTTGTTTATAACCGTAAAAAGAACTCCGTGATCCTCTCCAGCGAGGCATGCAGTCTGTTGCGCAGACACGCCAACGGGGCGCTCTCTCTGGACGAATTCATTACTTTAATGGCGGATGATAACAGGGAAGATGTTCTGCGCATGCTCTTGGATTCCTTCCCGTCCGAAAAGATAGATACTGTTTTTAAAACATCGGATGATCTCTCTTATATAAAACTGACGGCAATCGCCTCTTTCAACATAAACTCCGAGTTTTCCGGATATCAGGGGATGCTGTCTGACATAACAGAGCAGACTATCACCCACAACAGCCTCACAGACAGCGAGGAGAGATTCCGGGATCTTATCATGTGCACATCCGATTTCGTGTGGGAGATGGACACCAACTGCCGGTATACCTATTTCATAGGAAACGAGCGGTCGGTATCCGGCACGCATATGCTTGGGAAAAAACCCCGCTTTAACGACAAAAGCAGAGACAAAGGTTCTCAGGAGTTTTTCTGCAACACCATAGTGCGCAACGGTCTGCCCATCAAAGATATGGAACACTGGGTTATAGACAGCGACGGCAGAGAGCGATGCTATCTGATGAACGGCGTTCCCTTCTTCGATTCCAACGGAGAGCTGAAAGGATACCGAGGAGTGGACAAGGACATCACCGAACAGCTGAAGCTGAGACTGGAACGGGAGATGATCTTCCGGTCGTCCAGAGACGGTCTGGCTATCGTGGACACAGACACTAATTTCAAAGACTGCAACCAGTCCTATCTGGACATGACAGGTTACGGGCGTGAAGAGCTCCTTACCATGACCTGCCGTGAGATAACCCACGATGACGATCTGGAAAAAACAGAAGAGATGCTGAAAGAGCTGATCAGAACAGGCTTCTACGAGCGGTTTGAAAAAAGATGCCGCAAAAAGAACGGACAGTACATCACCGTGCAGATGACACTGACCATGATGCAGGACGACAGGATACTGATATCCTCCCGTGACGTCACAGATATCAAAAAATATCAGGACGCTGTGGTCAAGAGTGAAAAAACCCTGAAATCCGTCATAGAAGTATCCCCCATACCCCTGTGCCTGATGGACAGACGGGGACGGATGATAAACATAAACAAAATGTTCACGGAGACATTCGGCTATTCTATGGACGAAATCAGCAGTTCACGGGCATGGTGGAAAATGATATATCCGGACGCCGGCTCCAGACAGGATATTTATAAAAAATGGAAAACCTACGTCAGAGAATCCAGAAACGGTCTAACCCCGGAACCTATACAGACAGTGGCAGTGTGCAAGGACGGATCCCGCAGGGATATCCTCTTTCATTTCGCTTCCATGCAGGATATAGCGGTAGCTGCATTCTATGACATCACATCCAGAGTGGAGATAGAGAAAAAACTTCAGGAATATATCGACATAGTGGATAAAAACATCTCCATCAGCAACACTGACGAAAACGGCTATATCACCTCAGCCAGCGAGGCTTTCAGCAGGCTGTGCGGATACACACTAGACGAGCTGATAGGCAGACGCCACGAGACAATGCACCATCCGGACGTAACCAGAGAACAGTATGAGGAGCTAATCCGGACAGTATCCACAGGCAGGGCATGGTCAGGAGAACTGAAAAAACTGAACCGCACAGGAAACGTTTTCTGGACAGAAACAACCATATCGCCTGTGATACAGGACGACATGATCGCCGGTTTTCTGGCGATAGATCAGGATATCACCGACAAAAAACGCATAGAGGAACTCTCCATCACAGACAAACTCACCGGAATATACAACAGGATACGGCTGGACAGCGCGCTCCACGATGAGTTTCTCCGTTATAAAAGGCTGGACGAGGTTTTCTCCATCATCCTGTTCGACATAGATTATTTCAAAAGAGTCAACGACACCTACGGTCACCTGGTGGGTGACGAAGTGCTTAAGGCTCTGGCGAAGCTGGTTAAATCATCCTTAAGAGAAACAGACATATTCGGACGCTGGGGCGGCGAGGAATTTCTGGTGGTCTGCTGCGGATCAGACGAGGAAGGATCATTTGTTCTGGCGGAAAAACTGCGTCAGAAAGTGGCTCTCTATGAATTTCCTGAAGTGGAGACCCTCACATGCAGTTTCGGCGTGGCGCAGATAGACGAGCACGGAACGGACGCCATGATCAAGAGAGCGGATGATGCCCTGTACTCCGCAAAACAAAACGGACGCAACAGGGTGGAAAGATGAAAAGAGTTCTGATAGTTTACGCCACCAGATACGGTTCGACCGGAACGGTATCTGAGTGGATACAGGGACGCCTGTTACTGGAAGGGATAACAGCGGACATAGCTCTGGCGGATGAAAGCACGGATATGTCCTCATACGAAATGATACTTTTCGGCTCCGGGATATACGGGCATAAATTTCTGCCGGCAGTTGAAAATCTGATAAAAGAGAATCAGACCTTATTGAAAGACAAGATCACGGGAATTTTCGGCGTTGCCATGCGCACAGAGACCTTTTTCAAGGGCGGCAGAGCATACGGCGGAGCTGTGATGCTGGAAAAATACGGCGCTATGCTGGGCAGCAGATGCCTCATAGGAAAAATATTGGGCGGCGAAATGATATTTGAAAAACTGTCGGACGCCGACAGGAGCGGTCTGGAAAAATTCTATGAATCCATCCGGCTGAGCGAAACGGACAAAGCGCAGAGAAAAACTCCCAGAACCCTGCTGAATAAAAAACAATGCTGGGATTTTGCCGAAGAAATCATATCGATTCTCAGCTGACGCAGTCCGAACACACTCTGTTTCTGCCTGTTTTCTTCGCCAGATAGAGCTGTTCATCCGCTTTTCTGTATATGGTCTCAAAATCCATAGAACCTGCCCTGGCCACGAACAGACCTATGGAGCAGGTGACAAGCCCGCACTCCAGCCCCTGGCAATGCTCTATCCTCTCTCTCTCCAGATTCTTTCTCACTGTCTCGGCAAAACTGACCGCATCCTCCACTGTGTCCACCAGATACAGAGCCACGAACTCCTCTCCGCCTATCCGGAAAACATAGTCGCTGCTCCGTCTGTAGCTGTGGATGATGACATCGCTGACACGTTTTAATACACTGTCGCCGGCATGATGCCCGTATTTATCGTTATAATTTTTAAAATAATCTATATCCAGCATCATAAAGGCGAGCAGTTTGTCGTCGTCCCTCTTCCTGTTCATCTTTTCAGAGAAGGTCGCCATGAGAAAGCGTCTGTTATAAAGCCCTGTCAGCTCGTCTATAATAGAGAGGTTATGCAGTTCCTCGTTCTTTCTGCGCAGCTCCTCCGTCCTGATTATCACCGCCTCTTCCAGCTTCTGATTAACACTCTTCTGCAAAGCGATCAGACTCTGCTGAGCGTCTATCTTCTGCGTGCGCAGACTGTTTATCCTGTATGACAGAAGCCACGAAAGCAGTATCGCCTCCGCCACGGAAGCGATGAAATAGGCGTTCCTGTTAAAAAAGTTATATTCCAGATACCCCATCAGGAACAGTGACGATATAAATATACCGATAATACTTATGCCGTCGGCGAAAAAATAGTACCAGGCCGAGTTCACCCTTTTATAGATAGCGGCAACACTGAGCGCCGCCAGACATATACAGGAGAGCTGGGCGAAAGGTGTCTGGATAAAAAGCGTCTCCTTCATCCCGAAAACAAGAGCGGCTGCTATGCCCAGCAGATTCATAACTATTATGACGTTAGTCAGCCTGTGAAAGAACGGAAGCTTCTCCCGTGTTTCAAGCACCAGCTGAGAGAACAGCATCAGAAAAATCCCCATCAGATATACACTGAGAAACATCCAGACTCTGGCGTCGCCGTAGAGCCCGTAAAACTCCACCATAAAGCCGGTCTGCGCCTGAAAAAACACCACAGCGCTGATAACGTAAAGAAAATAATAGACATATTCCTTCAGCCGAAGACTGAAAAAGAGAAAAAGATTATAAAACGCTATGGCAAGCAGCGCGGCGCTGATAGATCCCAGAAAAAGCGTCTGATACTGGTTGTCCTTATAAAATTCTGTGTAATCCTTAAGAACCACAGATATCAGAGTGGATGAAAGCGTGCTCACATGGATAAAGACATCCATCTGTGTTCTGGGCGGAATGGTTACTCTGGCTACGGCGCCGGAATAGAAAACCTCTTTCATGGCGGCCGGGACATTTATACCGTCTTTGGTTATCTTGACTGTTTTTCCGTCTATGACCTGATAAAAGGTTATACTGTCATACATAAAACCGTCATGCAGAACAATGAGCCTCTGCATGGGCGAATCACTGGCATTCTCCGCCTGAAAGAGAAACCACTGGGGTTTTCTCACATACCCCAGAGACATTTTATCCGGCACAGGAACGAATTTTTCACGTTCCAGATCCAGCGGATTATCCGTGGCTTTTTCGCCAGCATAGTGTAACATATTGTTATCACTTATTTTTCCATTATCTGTCAGAAGAACAAAAGCATAAGAATTAAAGCTGAAAAGCAACAGTAAGACTGTAAAGGCAAAATGACGAAAACAAATCATAATAATCACCGTACGTTAACGCACGATACTATAAATCCGACAATTTTACTACTAAAAAAGATTAACTATTTAATAAATTATTTAAATACCAAGAGATGTTCTGAGAGATGCCAAAGCACGCTCAGCGTATCTGGCTTTTTTCAGCTTTTTGTCCCTGATGCGCTCTTCGAACGGGGGCAGCATGCCGAAATGAAAGTTGGAAGGCACATACTCTTTCTTGTTCTCGGATACCTCGCCGGAAACGTGTCTGGCCAGAGCGCCCAGCGCTGTGACCTCGCCGAAGCCCTCGAAACCGGGATTAACGATGGAATACGCCGCCAGCAGACCTGACGCCGTTGACTCCACATATCCCTCCACACCTGTGATCTGTCCGGCAAAATAGAGCTGTTCATCGCCGATGACCTGAAAAGTGCGCTTCAGCACACCCGGAGCATGAATGTATGTGTTTCTGTGAATAGAACCATAACGCAGAAATTCGGCGTTCTCCAGACCGGGAATCAGCCGGAAAACCCTCTTCTGCTCACCTATCTTCATCTTGGTCTGGCACCCCACCAGATTATAGGCGGTGCCGTCCTTGTCCTCTTTACGCAGCTGAACCACTGCGGCATATTTCTGCATGGTGACCGGGTGTCTCAGACCCACAGGACGAAACGGACCATATGTCAGTGTTTTCATCCCTCTGGCCGCCATCTCCTCTATGGGCATACAGCCCTCGTACACGTTCAGCTTTTCAAAATCTTCGAACTCAACCTTATCCGAGGCCATCAGCTCGTTATAAAAAAGCTCGTACTCTTCCTGATTCATCCCCAGATTCAGATAATCATTGTCGCCCTTCTCCCATCTGCTCTTGAAAAAGGCTTTTTCCATATCCACGGAATCAAAGGTGATCACAGGAGCTATAGCGTCAAAAAAATAAAGACCTCCGCCGAAGCGGGCCTTTATCCTCTCCGCCAGAGCGTCGGACGTCAGGGGTCCGCTGGCTATGATGCAGGGGCGGTCAGACGGAATATCTGTCACTTCGCCGTTTACCACTGTTATGTTAGGATGATTTCTTATCTTAGAATCGACCGCCCTGGCGAACGCGTCCCTGTCAACCGCCAGTGCGTTTCCGGCGGGAACAGAGTTTTCCTCCGCTGTGGACAGTATAAGTGAGCCGATTAGCTTCATCTCCTGCTTCAGAAGCCCGCTGGAGGTGTCCTCCGCAGTGCTTTTCAGAGAGTTGGAGCAGACCAGCTCGCCCAGAAAGGGCGATTCGTGAGCGGGAGTTGTTCTGACAGGGCGCATTTCATACAGCCTGACCCTGTATCCCCTCTCGGCAAGAAAAAAGGCGGACTCGCATCCGGCAAGCCCGCCGCCTATGATAGTAACTTCTTTATTCATTAATCTTTTACAGTAATAGTGCCGTCTTCCAGAACTTTCACTGATTTAATATTTTTACATTCAGGATAGCCTGTACAGGCGAAGAATTTACCTCTTCTGCCTTTACGCAGAGTCATCTTTTTACCGCATTTTTCGCATGTAACATTTTCGTCCACTTTGTCCACATGCGGATGGATGTCGCCCTTCTCGTCCACCTTCATATTGGCGGTGAAATCGCATTCTGGATAGCCAGTGCATCCGATGAACATACCGTTCTTGCCGGCTTTCACTGTCAGTTTTTTCCCGCATTTCGGACAGTCCACGGCAACATCAGCGCCGGTGGACAGCAGTTTTACCGTGCCGTCAGCCAGTTTTGTATAGTTCTTTATGTTTTTGCACTCGGGATATCCGGGGCATGCCAGCACGTTTCCGAAACGGGTGGATTTAAAAACCATCTCACGGCCGCATTTTTCGCACTCTATGCCGGATGGCTCGTCCCCTGTCTTCTCAGTGAGCTGAAAAGTTCCGTCTTCCAGTCTCTCATAGTTGGATGTGAACTTGCAGTCCGGATAGGAGGTGCATGCGGCAAAAGAGCCGTTGCGCCCGTGCTTTATGGTCAGTTCCTTTGCGCAGATGGGGCATTTCAGACCGAGCTTCAGATCGACTGTGAACTGTTTCTCAGCCTTTTTCAGCTCCGGACTGAACTGGTCGTAGAATTCTTTCAGAACTCCCTTCCATGTGAATTTTCCGTCCTCCACGCCGTCCAGCTCCTCTTCCATATTGGCGGTGAACTTGATAGCGAAGAATTTATCGAAATTAGCCAGAAGCAGGCTCCACACGATCCTGCCCAGCTCTGTGGGTTTAAAGCGTTTTTCCGTCATCTCCGCGTATTCACGGTCGATGAGGGTCGAGATGATGGAGGCATAGGTACTGGGACGTCCGATGCCTTCCTGCTCCAGTGTTTTCACCAGAGTGGCTTCGGAATATCTGGCGGGCGGCTGTGTGAACATCTGCTTGCTGTCATGTTTGCCTGCTTTCAGGTTTTCACCCACAGCGGTTTCGAAGATGATCTCTGTGTCCTTCTCAACAGCCTCGTCAGTACCCTCGATATATAGAGTTCTGAAACCGGGGAATTTAAGAACTTTTCCCTGTGATTTCAGCCCGTAGGCTCCGTTGTCTATGTTGATGGTATTCTGGTCGTAGATGGCGTCTGTCATGTTGCTGGCGACAAACCTGTCCCAGATCAGCTTATAAAGCCTGTACTGGTCGTTGTCCAGCCTGCCTTTCACGCTGTCCGGAGTGCGCAGGACAGATGTGGGGCGGATAGCCTCGTGAGCGTCCTGAACATTTTTATTTTTTGCCTGAGTTTTTGCCTGTTTGGCGGCGAAGGGTTCACCGAATTCTTTTTTGATATAGTCCAGAGCCTCTTTCTGGGCATCGGGTGAAACACGGACAGAGTCGGTACGCATATAGGTGATGAGACCCACAGGACCCTCTTTTCCAAGATCCACGCCCTCGTACAGCTTCTGAGCTGTCATCATGGTCTTTTTAGCGGAGAAGCCCAGCTTTCTGGCGGCCTCCTGCTGAAGTTTCGAGGTTATAAAAGGAAAAGGCGCCCTCTCTGTGACGTCCTTTTTGATTACTTCCGATACTATGTACTGTCCGGCTTTCAGGTCGGAGATAACCTGCTTCGCCTCTGTTTCGTTCTCAACTTTATACTTTTTGCCGTCCTTTTTTTCTAGACGTGCTTTCAGTTTTCCTTTGTCCCCTTTGTCGAAGGTGACGTCAATCAGCCAGTATTCTTCCGGCTTGAATTTTTCGATCTCTTCCTCTCGCTCCACCAGCAGACGCAGAGCAACGGACTGCACACGTCCGGCGGACAGACCGTATTTCAGCGGTTTCCACAGAAGCGGGCTGACAAGATAGCCCACCAGCCTGTCCAGAACACGTCTGGCCTGCTGGGCGTTCACCCTGTTTTCGTTTATGGGACCGGTATGTTTTATACCGTCCTCTATACCTTTTTTGGTTATTTCGTTGAAGAGCACACGGTGTATCTTCTGGGCGTTCTTCTTGCCCAGTTCCTCCGCAATGTGCCATGCGATAGCCTCTCCCTCACGGTCGGGGTCGGGCGCCAGATAGATAGTCTCTGCAACGTTGGCTTCTTTTTTCAGGTCGTCTATAACTTTCTTTTTCCCTCTGATAACAGAGTATTTCGGCTCGAAGTCGTTTTCGATATCCACGCCGAGATTATTTGCGGGCAGATCTTTCACATGTCCCACGCTGGCAAGAACCCTGAAATCCTTGCCGAGATATTTTTCGATTGTCCTTGCTTTCGCAGGTGATTCCACAATTACTAGATTTTTAGGCATTTAATATATCCGTATCAATGTAAATAATCTTCTTCCTCATCCACACCGGACGCGTAAAGAGATTTACGCTCCATGAGAGAGTAGAGCACCAGATTTTTAACAGACTCGACATCCACTTTAAAGGCATCGGAGTTCAGAGCGTTCTCTATCACATCCTCCAGACCAAGCGGGTCGAGGATGCCTGTGAGATGCAGTTTCTGCAGGTAGCTTATAGCGTCCTGAGAAAGAATGTTCCGCTCTCTCTTAGTAAAAACCCGAAACCAGATATTACCGTCAAAATTGCTGATGTCAAGGACAGTCATCACCTGTCTGATGACATGGTCATCGAAACCTGTATTGAAAAGATAATCTTTGATAGCTTTTTCGTTGATTTTTTCGCTGGATTCCAGAAAGTCAATTACCAGATTGAGCGCTATTACGATTTTGTCCATGCTTCCCTCCGGCTGTCTGATACTTACCGTCTATTTCCCTGACAAGATAGCCTTCCAGTTCCATCTGCACAAGGTTTATTGTGACAGTATCAATATTTATGCCACTTTTAGAGCTGATTTCGTCAGGACTGAGTGTCCCGTCCTCCAGAAGAGCATAGATCTTTTCAGCATCAGGACTATCAAACTCTATCGCATGACCGTCCGCATTGTCAACCTCTTTAAGTCCGTTTATCCGGTATTTCAGTTCTTCCAATATGTCGTAATACCCCTCTATGAGCCTCGCTCCGTCTTTTATTAAGGAATTTGTCATACAGTTTTTCGTTCCCGGAAAGGCAGGCACGGCGAACACTTCACGCCCCTGTTCTCCGGCATATCTGGCGGTTATCAGGCTGCCGCTTCTGGCGGACGCCTCCACCACCACAACACCGTATGACATGCCGCTGATGATCCTGTTTCTCTGCGGAAAATTCCCACCGTAGGCAGGCACATCGGAAAAAAATTCCGTTACGACACATCCGTTCTTCAGAACTATATCCTGATAGCGTCTGTTCGCCTCCGGATAAAAAGTGTTGATCCCGCATCCCATCACGGCAGTGGTGCTGCCCTTGTTCACGGCGCCTGCGTGGGCGTATACGTCTATACCCAGAGCAAACCCGCTCACCACGTTGAACCCCACCTCCGCCAGATCCTGCGAAAGCCTCTTGGCAAAATCGCAAGCCTGTCGGGTGGCGTTTCTGGAACCCACAACTGCTATAGCCGGCTTTTGCAGAGTTTCCGCCACACCTTTCACGAACAGCAGCGCCGGAGCTCCTTCTGTCTCTTTCAGCAGATCCGGGTATTCATCATCATCTATACATATGATATCGGCGTTCTCTCTGTTCACCGCCGAAAGCTCTTTTTCGAAAAGCGCTTCGTCTATGTCGCCTGTGACGATATTCTCTGCCGTCTCCTTCTTTATCCCCAGAGACGTCAGAGAACCGTAATCCAGCGAAAAGGCATCGTGCAGACTGCCTGTTGTTTGATATATCCTGCTTAAATAATTATCACTGATCCCCCTGACGCATTTCAGCCGGAGGGTGTTGAGCGCTTTTGAGCTTATCATCGTAACCCTTTCAGCAGATATCCGCTGAGGAGCATTATACAGGGATAGACAGCCTCATCCGGCACTTTATAGTCTTTGTTGTGCAGAGGCGGGTGATATCCGCCTCCTGTGCTGACGCCCTGCCATATGAAAGCGCCCGGAGCATGCTTAAGATAATAGGCGAAATCCTCGCCCCCCATGCTCTTGCTGTCATATTTCGAGACGGGTATCCCCGTCTCTTCGCACACCTGTCTCATCTCGTCCATCAGATGCCTGTCGCAGATGACTGGCGGCGTGCCGTCATGGATTATCAGCTCGATCTGTATGCCGTAGAATTCCTCCACGGATTTCAGTCTGGTCTTTATAGCTTTTTCTATGGTCTCTTTCACTTCTGTGTCGAAATGCCTGTATGTGCCGGAGACGTATACCTCTTCCGGCAGGATGTTCGCCGCTGAGCCTCCGTGTATCATCCCGAATGAGATCAGACCGGAGAGCGTAGGGTCTATCAGCCTGCTGACGGCCATCTGCATGGACGTTACGAACTCGCATGCGGCTGTCACCGTGTCCGAGCCCTTCTGGGGCATGGCGGCGTGGGTGGCTCTGCCTCTGAAATATATGTCGAAATGATTTGATCCGGCCATGCATCCGCCGTATACCAGCGCCACAGAGCCCAGCTCAGCATCCGGCGTGGTGTGGGTGGCGAATATCTTTGACACACCATCCATACATCCCGCCTCTATCATTGTCACCGAACCGCTGACCAGCTCTTCCGCCGGCTGAAAGATGTATCTGATGTTGTATTTCAGCCTGTCTCTGTTTTTAGTAATGTTATCCAGAATACCCAGCAGGGTAGTCATGTTGGCATGGTGTCCGCAGAGGTGCCTATACTCTGTCTTTTCCGCATTGAAAGGCAGGGCGTCCATGTCGCTTCTCAGCGCCACTGTCTCATCCTTTCCGGCGTTAATAGTGCCGAAGATGCCCGTTCCGGCTGTTTTATAGTCTGTCAGCCCCATCTCTTTCAGACGGGTCTGAATATATTCTGAAGTCTTAAATTCTTTGAAAGACGGTTCCGCTCTGTCATAGAGCTCTTTCAGGTCACGGCTGACCTGTTTACGGTCTATTTCCATGTTGTCCTTCCGGCTGGTTTTTCTGACACTTTATACCGGATTCGCCCTTTTGTGAAGGTGTAGATTGTCTTTGATAATTTTACCCGTTTTAAGTAATATATCTGTATGGATAAAAATCTGATTCTGCGCAATCTGCCGAAAATCGACAAAATAATAGAAGAGCCGCTCTTTGACGGATATGACAGGTCTCTGCTGAAAGAGGCCGCCAGACACGCCGTGGAACAGGCTCGTGAAACAGCGCTGAAAAGCGGAAAACTGCCCGACTATCAGAAAATTCTGTCGCAGACCGACAGGCTGTACACTTCGCTGACAGACGGATCGCTGAAAAAAGTGATAAACGCCACAGGCATACCCATACACACCAATCTGGGGCGCTCTCCCCTGCCCCGCTTCTGCATGGACGAGGTGGCGGAGCTGGTCTGCGGATATTCCAATCTGGAATACGACACTGAAAAAGGAAAAAGGGGAGACAGATATCACCACGCCGTGACATATCTGAAAATGCTCACCGGAACAGAGGACGCGGTGATAGTGAACAACAACGCTTCGGCTGTCTTTCTGATACTGAACACCCTGTCCAGCAGAAAAGAGGCAATAGTCAGCAGAGGCGAGCTGGTGGAGATAGGCGGGTCATTCCGTGTGCCGGATGTGATGCGTCAGAGCGGGGCGAAGATGGTGGAGGTCGGCACCACCAACAAGACCAGAATATCAGACTACACCGATGCCGTAACGCCGAAAACTGCCGTTATGATGAAGGTGCACAAGAGCAATTATGAGATAATCGGCTTCAGCGAGGAAGCCGAGCTGAAAGACATAGCGGATGCCGCCCGTGAAGCCGGACTGATATCATACTATGATGCCGGAAGCGGACTGATAGAAAAACTCCTGCCGGACAACATCTGTTCCGACAAGACATTATCAACTCTGGCAAGATCCGGCGTTGACCTGATCTCTTTCAGCGGAGACAAGATGACCGGAGCCTGTCAGGCGGGTATAATCATCGGCAGAAAAGATTTGATAACTAAGATAAAAAAGAACCCCCTCATGCGCATGCTGAGAGTGGACAAGATAACTCTGGCGGTGCTTCAGTCCATACTGAGAAGCTACATCACGGGCAGATCGGGCGAAATACCGGTGAACGCCATGATGTCGGCGCCGCTGCACACTCTGAAGGAAAAGGCGGACAGGCTGGCGGACGTTCTGAAAGACGTCTGCGAGGCGAAGGTGATTCCCGTCAGTTCGTCCATAGGCGGCGGGAGCTGTCCTCTGGCGGAGATGCGTTCATGCGCCGTAAAGATATCCATTGACGGCGTAACCCCCACAGCTCTGGAAAAACGGCTCAGAACATCCAGAACCCCCGTGATAGCCAGAATATCCGAATACGTTTATCTGGACGTGCGGACGCTGGACGAATCCGAGTATGACATCATAAAACAGGCGGTGAAGAGCGCCGTATGAAAAAAAGCGTAATATTCGGCACAGCCGGACACATAGACCACGGAAAATCTTCTCTGGTAAAGGCTCTGACCGGCAAAGATCCGGACAGGCTGGCAGAGGAAAAGGAGAAAGGCATCAGCATAGAGCTGGGCTACGCCTCGCTGGAATCTGATGACCTGCTCATATCGTTCATAGACGTTCCGGGACACGAAAAATTGATCAAAACCATGATATCCGGTTCTCTGGGGTTCGACGCAGTGCTTTTCTGCGTGGACGGCAGAGAGGGCGTGATGCCCCAGACAGAGGAACATTTCAATATTCTGACCGCCATAGGCATACGATCCGCCGTGATAGCCGTTACTAAGGCGGATATCTGTTCACCGGAGCAGATATCCGATACGGAAAACGCCGTCAGAGAACTGTTCAAAAACAGCAGAATAAAGCTGGAGGCGGTAGTTCCTGTTTCCGTCAGCCAGCCGGACACCATAGAAAAACTTAAATCGGAAATATTCAGAACAGCCCAGACCGTCACGCCGAAAACACAGTCCAGATGCTATGTTCTGCGGGCTGACAGGGTCTTTTCACTGAAAGGTCACGGGACAGTGGTCACAGGAACGTCCCTCTTCGGCAAGATAACCGCCGGAGACATGATATACAACATCAACACAGGCGGCAAAGCCCGCATAAAGAGCATTCAGGTGCACGACAAACAGTCCGACAAGTCCATCGCCGGACAGCGGACTGCGATGAATCTTCCGGATTTTTCCACAGATGATGTCAGAAAAGGAAATATTCTGAGCGAAAACCCAAAGCTGACAGACACAATGGGCATATATGCCAGTGTGACATCCTTTGGCGGACTGTCGGCTTCCGAACTGATACGCCACAACAAAACATATCCTATCATCATAGGTTCCGATATTTTTGAGGGGAAGATAATCTTCGCTAACGTCAAAACCCTTCAGAGCGCTGAATCAGACATCTGCTTCATCAAGCTGGACAGAAAGGCAGTGGTCTTCTATGAAGAACCTTTCATAATCCGCTCATTCAGCCCGCAGAAGAGCGTTGCGGGCGGGCGTGTGCTGGGGCTGGAACAGACGTATCCCGACCGCAAGCGCAGTTTTCCCATCATAGAGCACCTCAGCCGGACGGAATATCCTGAGGCGTTCAGAGCCATGACCGACATATATCCCTGCGGGCTCAGCATACCTGAGCCTATACAGTTCTCCGGGCTTCTGCGCAACGAGCTGACGCTCAAACTGGCGCAGCTGCAGATAGTGAACTCCTATGGCTTTCTGATAGACAACAAAAGGATAGAAAATTTTGTCGAAGAGACCATCGCCCGGCTGAAAGAGAAAGGATCTCTGAAATTAAACACTCTGGCGCATGAATGTATGAACATCACCGAACAGCTGAAGGTGGACATAACCAACCGGATAGTGGAATCCGCCCAGAAGATGGGCTTCATCTTCGACGGGCATATGCTGAAACACAGACAGAAAGACCCTTTCGAAGAGGACGCCATGATCATCCTTAATCTCATGAAACAGGACCCGGGTCTGTCCAACGCCGCTCTGCTGGCGGAGAGATCCGGAATGACCGAGGACAAGACGGGCAAATGTCTTCAGTTCCTCGCGAACCGCAGTTTCATCCGCAGAGTAGAGGGCAGCACACACATAACCCTGGAGCTGATAAACAGCTTCATAGACACGGCATATACCGAAGCGAAAAAAACTGACGGAATCGATCTGGCGCACATGAAGCAGTTCTATGATCTGCCACGCAAGCTGATGGTTCCGCTGATGGAACAGCTTGATAAAACAGGTCTTTTCATCAACAAAAACAACAAGAGGCAATTGAAGAGAATATGAGTTTCAATCTGGTATCCGATTATCAGCCGGCGGGCGACCAGCCCGAGGCGATACGTCAGCTCGTGCAGAACTATAATGACGGAGCCACGGCTCAGGTTCTGCTGGGCGTGACAGGCTCAGGTAAGACATACACCATGGCGAACGTGGCTATGCAGCTTAACGTACCCACACTGATAATAGCCCACAACAAAACACTGGCGGCGCAGCTGTACGGCGAGTTCAAAAAGTTCTTTCCGGATAACGCCGTGGAGTATTTCGTCAGCTACTATGACTACTATCAGCCGGAGGCGTATAAACCCACCACCGACACTTATATAGAGAAGGATTCCGCTATAAACGAAGACATAGACAAACTGCGCCACAGCGCCACCAGAAGCCTGCTGGAGCGCAGAGACGTGATCATAGTGGCATCCGTTTCCTGCATATACGGTCTGGGCTCGCCCGAGGCGTATTCCGGCATGCTCGTTGTGCTGGAAGTGAACGACACAGTGGAGCTGGACAAGATACTGTCCAAGCTCATAGAGATACAGTACGACCGCAACGACTACGACTTTCACAGAGGCACATACCGCATGAAGGGCGACGTGCTGGAGGTTTTTCCGGCGCACGAGGACAGCGTGGCTTACCGTATAGAATTCTTCGGCGACGAGGTGGACCGCATCAGCGAGTTCGACCCGCTGACCGGAAAGACCATACGCAACAGACCGAAAATAGCCATCTATCCCAATACCCACTATGTCACCGAGGCGGTGTCCCGTGACGACGCCATAGCGCAGATAAAGAGCGAACTGGCGGTGAGATGCACACAGCTGGAGAACGAACAGAAACTTCTGGAGGCGCAGAGACTGACCCAGCGCACCATGTATGACATAGAGATGATACAGGAGACCGGTTATTGCAGCGGAATAGAGAACTATTCCAGATTCTTCGAAAACCGAAAACCGGGCGACCCGCCCCCAACTCTGCTGAGCTATCTGCCAAAGGACGCTCTGGTGATCATAGACGAATCCCACATGACCGTCCCCCAGATAAGAGGAATGTATAACGGCGACAGAAGCAGAAAGACCACTCTGGTGGAGTTCGGATTCCGTCTGCCCGCCGCTCTGGACAACAGACCTCTGAAGTTCGAAGAGTTCAAAGAGCGTGTGCACAGGGTTATGTACGTCTCCGCTACGCCGGACGAATACGAGATAAACGACTCTCAGGGCATCATAGCCGAGCAGATCATCCGTCCCACTGGACTCATAGACCCGCCCATAGAGATTCGCCCGTCCAGAAATCAGGTGGACGACCTCTATAACGAGATATTAAAAGTATCGGCTAAGGGCGAGCGGGTACTGGTGACTACCCTCACCAAAAGGATGGCGGAAGAACTGACGAAATATTATGACGATATGGGCGTGCGGATAAAATATCTGCACTCGGACATAGATACCATCGAGCGGATAAAGATAATCAGGGAGCTGAGACTGGGCGGATTTGACGTTCTGGTGGGGATCAACCTGCTGAGAGAGGGTCTGGATATTCCGGAGGTCAGCCTGGTTGCCGTGCTGGACGCTGATAAAGAGGGTTTTCTGCGGTCGAACAAATCGCTGATACAGACCATCGGACGAGCCGCCAGAAACGTAGAGGGCAGAGCTATATTCTATGCTGACAAGATAACAAGATCCATGCAGCATGCCATAGACGAAACAGCCCGCAGACGTGAAAAACAGCTCAAATACAACGAAGACCACAACATCACGCCGCAGTCCATCAAAAACGAGATATCGAACATTCTTGAATCTATTTATGAAAAGGACTATGTAACAGTTGATATTGAAACGGATATGAGTATAACATTATCTGGAAACAAACAAAAAGATATGGAAAAACTGAAAAAGCAGATGCAGGAACACGCCAAAAACCTTGAGTTTGAAAAGGCGGCGAAGATCCGTGACATGCTTTTTGAGCTATCCGCTTCTAAATAGAGGAATTTCTTATATGAATCTTGACTTTCTGAAGATAGACCTGAAAACAATGACAAAAAAACAGATCATCATAGCGGCCGTTCTGGCGGCTTTCGGCGTGATGGTTCTGTCCGTGCTTCTTCTCGCTCTCTACTTTTATGTTCTCAGCAGAGAGCTGCCTTCCACCACGGAGCTGAAACACTATAAATACAAACGCCCGACTCTGATCTATGACCGCAACGGAGAGCAGATAGCCGAGCTGGGCGAAGAGCGGCGCTATCCGGTGCCGATGACCCAGATCCCTGAAAACCTGCAAAATGCGGTGGTAGCCGTGGAAGACGCCCGTTTCTATGAACACGGCGGCGTGGATACCATGGGCATACTGAGAGCTTTCGTCACCAACATGAAGGCGGGCAGAGTTGTGGAGGGGGGAAGCACTCTGACACAGCAGCTCGTAAAGATACTCTATCTCACCCCCGAAAAGAAGCTGAAAAGAAAGGTCAAAGAGGCGATACTCGCCTACAGAATCGATAAAACCCTTACCAAAAAAGAGATACTGGAAATGTACCTGAATCAGGTATATTTCGGCAGAGGCGCATACGGAGTTCAGGCGGCGGCCATAAACTATTTCGGCAAGGATGTCAGCGAGCTGACTCTGGGCGAGTGCGCTATGATAGCCGGCATACCAAAAGCTCCGGGGATATACGCACCCCATCTGAGTCTGGAGAAATCCACAAAAAGACGAAACCACGTTCTCTACAGAATGTTCGAAACAGGATATATAACCGAACAGCAGGAAAAGGAAGCGGCGGCGGAAGTGCCGACAGTGGTGGATAAGATACCGCCGAAAAACCTGCTCGCCGGATATTTCGTGGACTATATCAAACGCTACCTCGCTGATGTGGAGAAGATGACCGACATAGACAATTCCGGTATGCAGATATATACCACGCTGGATCTGAAAATGCAGGACAAGGCGGAAAGAGCCGTTAAGGAAAACCTGCTGGACGTCAGCGACACTCTGGGATATTTCGATCCGGTGGCAAAATATCTGCCGGACAACGGAGAACTGGACAGCCAGCTGAAAATGGACAAATCATATCTGGCTGATCTCGGCTTTGAAAAAGCGGTAGTTACAAAAGTGACTCCTTCCAAGGTATCCGTGACAACGCTTACAGGCAATCATGAACTGAGGATAGAGGACAACCGCTGGGCAAAACCCTATAACGGCAAGAGCTATTCTCTCACCGACTTCAACGCCATACTGCACACAGACGACATTGTATATGTAAGAAGACTGAAAAGCGGACACTATAAACTGGTTCAGGATCCCCCTGTGGAGGGCTCACTGCTCTCCGTGGCTCCCGAGACAGGCGCTATATACGCTATGGTGGGCGGTTTCGACTACCGCAAATCCATGTTCAACAGGGCGTATCAGGCTAAGCGACAGCCCGGCTCTCTGTTTAAACCGATAGTATATTCAACCGCTCTGGAAAACGGCATGACCATCATGTCTCAGGTGCTGGACGCTCCAATGGTGAAGCAGCTGGACGAGGACAAGGTATGGAAACCGGAGAACGCCTCAGGCAAATTCTTCGGATACACCACTCTGAAAGACGGTCTGACTCATTCCAGAAACCTTGTGACGCTGAAACTGGCCGAGCAGGTGGGCATAGGCAAGATAATAGCCATGGCGAGAAAATTCGGTCTGGAAGGACAGCTCAACCGAGAGCTGACGACAGCCATAGGCTCAGGCTCCGCCACGTTACAGGAGATGGTATACGCCTTCAGCGTGTTCCCCAATCTGGGCGCCAGACCCTCACCCTATTTCATCACGAAGATAGTCTTCTTCGACGGAACAGAGAAGGAATTTGAGCCGGCTAAACTGGAAGGCGTCATCAGCGAAAACACTGCGCAGATAATGGTGGACACAATGATAAACGTTGTGGACAACGGAACAGGACGCAGAGCTCTGGCTATCCCCAGAACTATAGCCGGAAAAACAGGAACAACCAACGACAGCAAAGATACATGGTTCATCGGATATATGTCCGATCTGGTGTCCGGCGTATGGGTCGGTTTTGACGATTACAGACCTCTCACCAGAGGAGCCGCCGGATCGAGCACAGCTCTGCCCGCATGGGTGCGCTATACATCCGGAGTATACGGCAAATTCGGACACAAGATGTTTCCCATTGCCAAGGACGTATCCTATTTCCGTGTGGATAAAGAGACCAAGCAGATCACGGACGGATACAGCGATGATTTCACTTTCGAGCCTTATAACAGACCCATGAGCATCACGGAGGAATAATGGCTGAATGCAAGATAAATGACCTCAACATAGCCTATTTTGAGATAGTGGACGGCAGGGTGAAGGACATGAACCCCGCCGCAGAGAAACTTCTCATGCTGGCTTATGAAGCGGGCATAAAGGATTTTAAACGTTATCTGGCGGAGAGACTTAACGCCGGAGACGTGATGCTGAGACTTCAGCACAGAGAGTTCGGGATCAAGACCCTGTCTTCGTCTCCGTTAAGAATTCTGGTCTTCGGGCTGGACGAGTTCCGCCCCAGTCTGGAAGAGCTGTTCGACATCAGCTCCTTTCAGCACGAAATGAAGAACCCGCTGACGGTCATAGACGGAACATCCCAGCTCATTCTGGCGAAATCTTCCGACAGCTATATAAAGAAATGCGCCGGAATAATACTGAACGAAACACAGCGCATTAAGCATATCCTTCAGAACATCCGCCTGCTCTCCGGCATGGTGCTGGAATATTCTGAGTTCGAAGTAAAGGACTTTCTGGAAGAGATGCTTAACTCACTGAACGTTCTGTTCCCTGAGATCAGGCTGGCGGTGCATGTCGAACCGAACCTGAGCACTGTTACCGCGGATAAGAAAAAACTGTTCATGGCTGTGAACAACATTCTTAAAAACGCCTGCGAAGCCCAGAGAACAGGACAGATCAACCTGAACATCGCCACAGACCCCACTATAAAATATATATGCAAATCCAGCGGGACAGCCGTTCCCATGCTGAAGATCAGCATTGTCGATTCAGGCACAGGTATTCCGGAAGAGACACTGTCCAGACTCTTCACCCCCTTCTTCACCACGAAGAACAGAGGCACCGGATTGGGGCTTGTGATAGCCAAAGAGATTACGGAGAAGCATAAGGGCAGGATAGAGGTTCAGTCCACTGTGGGCATGGGCACTACATTCACCCTGTATATACCCATTCTGAAAGAAATAATAAAAGCATAAAAAAAGGCAGGTTTTCACCTGCCTTATCTTTTTTAATAACCGTTCTTTTTGAAGAACTCCACATATTTTCTGTCTTCCAGCATAATGTGGTTCTTAACCCAGTTTTCCAGAAATGAGATAACGTTGAACCCTATGACCTCCTGACCGCTGTCTATTTTCTTTTTAACCTCGGTCACAGTCTTTTTCAGGCTCTCATGAATCTCTCTGTGTTTTGCGTGTTCAGAGTATCCGTGCTTCTTGAACACCTGCTCTTCATAGTCGAAGTGATACACTGTGTAGGATATCAGCTCGTTCAGAATTCTGTCGATGGCTGTTTTCAGCTTTCCGTCCCTGATAGCGTTATAAAGCTCGTTTATCAGATCCACCAGACGTTTGTGCTGTTCATCTATGGACTTGATGCCGAACTGAAGCTCGGATGTCCAGGGCATGAAGACATTCATCTTGTCTGACTTATATTTTTTCAGACGGCCCGCCATGCTTTCGGAAAGATCGATCAGGTTCTGCCCGGCGCTGAACGACTCATCCACCACGGAGAGTATCTCCGATGTGTCAGAGTTGATATGTGTTGTGCTTCTGGTTACATCCGCCAGAGCCTGAGCCTCTTCCTCTTTCGAGTGGACTATCCCCTGAATCTGGTGGGATATATCACGGATATTGGCGTCTATTCCCTCGATGGCGTTAACAGAAGTGGCAGACAGCTCTATCCCCTTCTCCACCATCTCCGCTGAGTTCTCTACAGATTCGTGAACAGTTCTGATCCTGTTCTGAAGTTCCTTGATAACATCCTCTATCTTTTTTGTGGATTCGGATGTCTTGCCCGCCAGCTTGCGCACTTCGTCCGCCACCACGGCGAAACCTTTCCCGTGTTCGCCAGCTCGGGCAGCCTCTATGGCGGCATTCAGCGCCAGCATATTGGTCTGCTCGGCAATGTCGTTGATGGAGATGACTATCTGTCCGATCTCCTGTGACTGCTTCTGAAATCCCTGCACCACATCCACGATGGAGTTAATGCCGGAGGCTATCTCTTCCATGCTTTTTTTGTTTTCAGAGATAACTGATTTTCCTTTCAGAACATCCTGGTTGCATTTCTCTATGCTGTCTGACGACACACGGCATTTTTCCAGCACATTATAGCCTGTGGAGCTGAGCTCCTCCGCCGCTGAAGAAACGCTCGCCACGTTGTCGTTCACCGTGCTGATCCTCTCTCTGACTGAAGTGTATATATCCAGCAGGTTCTGTGACGCGCTTTTGATGTTATGCGTGGCAAAACCGAAACTGGCTATCGTGGTCTCCAGACTGTCCACGGTATAGTTGATGGAGTCTCCCAGATGGCAGAGACCTCTGGTTTCCTTGCTGTCTGCTCTGGAACCCAGATTGCCCCCCGATATCTTCTGAAGAACATCAGAAATAGCCGAAAGCCCTTTTGAGAAAGTGTTGTTCAGATACAAAGCCATAAAAAGCGCCGCAAAAAAACCTATCACCAGAAGAAATATAGACAGAACAAGCGTTCCGGAGGAAGCATTCTCCAGATACGCCACGGCACTTTCCGGAGGCATGCCGACGGCTGTCGTTATCTTGCTGTGGTTGATAAAGAAAATAATAAAGGCGATCACACCCTGAAATAAAAGTATGGATAAAACCATTATCAGGAAACTACTGCACCCACTTTTTTTCATAACTTTCCCCTAAATAAATATAGCGACGTATATTAATTCACTTTTATTATTTTGTAAACATGGCAGTAGATAATATTTAGCTTTAATTAGTTAATTTTGTGTGATAGATGTAAGAAAAAATCTTTTTAATGAGGAGGATTTATGTCTTTTATTAACACCGAAGACATCGAGCGCGAGATGCTGCCCGGAGCAAGGGCGAGGTTTATTCATTCTGAAAATATGACCATGTCACTGTGGCGGTTCGAGGCGGGAGGAAACCTGCCGGAGCACTCACACCCGCACGAGCAGATGACCAAGCTGATAAGCGGCCGTTTTGAGCTGACAGTGGATGGTGAAACGAAGGAGATGACAGCCAGCGATGTAGCTGTTATCCCGTCCAACGCAGTTCATAAGGGCAGAGCGATAACAGACTGTGAGATGCTGGACGTTTTCTATCCTGTCAGAGAAGACTACAGATAAAAAAAGGCAGATCCTCTCAGATCTGCCATTATTATTTTTAGAATATCGGCGTCACTATGACGGAAACAGGAGCGGAGATCGTCATGACCGGGTTGGACTGGGGAGGATAGTCTTCATCATATACCCCCATAGTGCCGTCAGAACCTATCCTTTTGATATATCTCATCATAGGGATAGTTCCAGCCTCTATAAAACGTCCGCCGAATCCGGCAAAAAGAACATCCGGAAGGTTAGCGGCGTTGAAATAGTAATTTTTATATGACTCAACAGCCAGCGAGTTGTTAAGAAATATATGCTGAGTATCATCGGAATCCAGCAGACAGCTTAATAGATATTTCTCTGTAGTGCCGTTATACGCCATTACGCATTTTGTGACATCTGCGCTCAGAGTCTCATTTATCTGATAAGCGTTTCCGCTGGATGTATAGGGAGCCGGAATCTCCACCAGATAATAAGCGGATCCTGCCTCACCAACCAGAAGAAGCGCACCGTCGGACTCTCTTATAATCCCGTCATGGATCATCAGATCATTGGAGCCATCGCTAATGCTATATTTTGACGGGACGGTGCCCAGAGAATCTCCCAGAACAGTATAGGATGTTCCGTCCAGAATCACGAATTTTGAGCTGACGGATGAATGAAGCAGTTTCTGATCGGTTTCTCCTGACATATGTTCCACAGAAATGAACCCAACCACGTCGCCGCTGGGATTGAGCTTAAGAACACCATAGTTTCCGCCGTGGAGTCTCACCGCTATATTGCCGTCCGGAAGAACTGCGGCATCTGACGGAACAGCGCCGCTGTAGTCATATGTACGGGCGGCTGTCATAACCATGTCGCTGTCATATTTGAACATCTTGATGTAGCCGTCGTTTGTGTCCTGACCGAATATATATGTGTCGTCATCTTCACTCTTTACCATGGCATAGAAATCATCGCCCGCCGTCATCTGTACATCATCATCTTCGGTAAAAGACATATATTTATTGTAGGTTCTCAGCAGTCCGGTATTGTCCAGAAAAAGAGTTCTGCCGTCTGACAGCTCAACGCCGTCCACTATCTCGAATATGTCGTTAAACTGAGAATAAGCGGCGCCGTTTGTTGTGCATGCCAGAGTGACTTCGATGTTCGGTCTGAGGAGAACATCCGTGGACCCGCTGCATACGATGCGTGAGCCGGAGTTCGCCTCAATTTCGAAGGTGTATGTGCGGTTAATATATAGATCTGATATGGTTATGGGCGAATCGTTCCTGACGGCTTCTGTGACATCCATGGACGACATCTGACCGCCTGAGCCATAGCTCAGAACCATTTGGCTTATCTCCAGCACTGTCATATCATGCGCTGGTGATCTGCCGTCGCTCAGAATGGAGCTCATGTCTATTTTGAAAGAAACATCAGCGCTCTTCTCTGAGCCGCCGCCGCCGCCGCCGCCCCCGCAGGAAAAAAGGAGCGCTGTGGAAAAAATAACTATTAAGAGTCTAATAAGAAACATCTTATTCTCCTGATAACAAAATATGCTGCATACAAATTATTTTAACACAAATTTTTTATCGGCAGAAGCAAAACAGGCACAGGGTATAAAAAAAGCCCGCTTAAAAAAGCGGGCTTAGTATTTAGCCTTTCAGAATGTCTGTTATCTGTCTGTAGATATCGGCTGTGCCTTTCACTATTTCATCGGGAAGCACGGGACCGGGGGCTGTCTTGTTCCAGTCGAGTGTTTCCAGATAGTTGCGCAGATACTGCTTGTCCATTCCCTGCTGTGGTTTTCCGGCTTCATATTTCGCCTTGTACCAGAATCTGGATGAATCGGGTGTCAGTATCTCGTCTATCAGTATCATTTCCCCGTTCAGCTCGCCGAACTCGAATTTGGTATCGGCTATGATTATGCCTTTGGCATCGGCGATGTCTCTGGCGGTCTCATATATTTTTACTGTGTACTCTTTCAGTTTTTTCGCTGTGTCAGCGCCCACGAGTCCTTCCACCTGCTCATAGGATATGTTTTCGTCGTGTTCGCCCATCTCCGCTTTATAAGCGGGAGTGAAGAGGGTTTCGGGCATTTTCTCAGACTCTTTCAGATTAGCGGGCAGCTTCAGTCCGCAGATAGCGCCTGTGGACAGATAGTCTTTCCAGCCGGAACCGGTGATGTATCCCCTGGCGACACACTCCACGGGATAGGGTTTGCATTTATGCACCAGCATTGTTCTGCCTTCCAGTATGTCTCTGTACTGCTGAACCTCGGCGGGCATCTCGTTGATGTCGGCTGTTATCAGGTGGTTTTTGATGATGTGTTTTGTCTGTTCAAACCAGAAAAGGGATATCTCTGTGAGTATCTTGCCTTTTCCGGGTATGCCGTTGGGCATGATAACATCGAAAGCGGAAATTCTGTCTGTGGTTACGATGAGCATCTTATCGCCCAGATCGTAGATGTCTCTGACCTTGCCTCTGCCGAGCAGTTTGAGCCCTTTAAGCTCAGTGTTAAGAACAGCTTGCATTATTTTACCTCTATAATTATGAAACAATTATGCTATTCTGGCGGCTCTGTTATAAGCCTCTATGCCGCCCGTGATGTTATACGCTTCGTAACCCAGATTGCGCAGGGTGCGCACAGCGAGATATCCACGGAAACCGACAGCACAATATACATAAACAGGTCTGCTTCTGTCAATTTTATCTGTATTTTTTCTTACGTCATTCACGAAAATATTTATAGCGCCTTCCAGTTTCGGTCCTTTGAACTCCAGAGAGGAGCGAACATCGATGAGCTGGGGTTTTTCGTTCTTTTTCATCTTTTCCAGAATAAATTCGGGAGCGACAGTATAGCCTATGCCGCGCAGATTGTTTGACGCAACGAATCCGGCTATGTTCAGGTTGTCCTTGGCGGAGGCGAAAGGAGGAGCGTAGCAGAATTCCAGATGCTCCAGATCATAAACGGAAAGCCCGGCGTATATGGCGACAGCCGCCTCATCCGCCCTCTTCTCCGTACCGTCCGCTCCGCAGGCGGACAGACCCAGAAGCCTTCCGGTCTTTTTATCATACACGGTCATCATGAATATATATCCGTGACCGGGATAGTAAGAAGAGGTGTTCACGTCCTCGGTGTATACATAGTCAGCGTCAAAACCCTCAGCCAGAGCCTGCTCATATGTAAGCCCTGTCTGCGCCATCACGAATCCCTGAAATCCCAGAACGGATGAGCCGATGACGCCCTTGAATATCATATCCCCTCCCGCCATATTCGTTCCGGCTGTTCTGCCCTCACGGTTTGCGGGACCTGCCAGCGGCAGGAGCATCTTTTTACCTGTGATGAGGTTGGTCTTCTCCACCACGTCTCCGGCGGCATATATATCCGCCACGTTGGTCAGCATGCGCTCATCTGTGAGGATACCGCCTCTCTGCCCCAGCTCCACTCCGGCGGAAACAGCCAGAGACACGTCCGGCTTGACCCCTGTGCACATCAGCACAAGGTCAGTGGCGAGTTTTCTGCCGTCAGACAGTTCAACGGATATATTGTTATCTGTTTTTTCCAGTTTTTTTACAAAGGTGTTTACGATGACCTCACAGCCCTCTTCGATCATCTTTTCTCTCAGGTTCATGGCGACTATTTTCGGAAAGTTGGGCATCACCTCGGGCAGAGCCTCCACCACCGTGGGTTTGATACCGCAGTGGAGCATTGCCTCAGCCACTTCTATACCGATAAATCCCGCCCCTATCACCAGAGCGGTCTTCGGTTTGTTGTTTTCTATAAAAGCCTTGACGCCGTCCGCATCCTCCACTGTTCTCATGGTGAAGTAGGGCACTGTGTCTATCCCATCGATATTGGGGATGAATGTCTTTGCGCCTGTGGCTATCAGAAGTTTGTCATATGGACGCTCAGTCATACCGTCAGGAGTTCTGAAGACTACTGTTTTTTTCGCCGGATCTATCTCCACAGCCTCAGTGTTCACCAGAACCTCTGCATTGAACCTGTCGCCGAAAGTTTTTTTAGTATGCAGCAGCACGCTGTTTCTGCTCTCTATTACTCCGCCTGTGTAGTATGGCAGACCGCAGTTGGCAAAAGAGATATAGCGTCCCTTCTCTGCCATTGTTATCTGTACATCCTCGCTGGTTCTTCTGGCCTTTGCGGCTCCAGTTGCACCGGCGGCGACGCCTCCGATGATAACTATTTTTCTGTCCATATTAGATAATCTCCACTTTTAACATATTGCCGTTATCGACATCTGTTACTTTTACATCTAAAAGCATGTTGTGTTCAACACCTAATGAAAAATTTACACTAAAAAAATTATCAGTGAGTCCCGTGCCGTCATTCTGGGTCAGGACAGTCAGTGTTTTTCCGATCATGCGCTCAGCAGAAAGCCTCTTCATCTCATCCGCCAGACCACGCAGACAGCCTGCTCTCTGTGCCTTGGTCTTACCGTCCACCTTGCCGCTCATGGAGCTCGCCTCTGTGCCGGAACGGTCAGAATAGGCGAAAACGTGTATGTGGTCTATCCCCGCCCTCTTCACAGTGTCCAGAGTCTCCTGAAAGTTCTCTTCAGTCTCGCCGGGAAAACCGACTATGATATCCGCGCCGATGGTGCAGTCCGGCACCAGTTTTTTCAGCATGCGGGCTTTTTCTATATAGTCTTCGGCTGTGTAGTGCCTGTTCATTCTCTTCAATACGGCGGTGCTTCCGCTTTGCAGCGGAATATGATAGTGACGGCATATCCTGTCCGTGTTCTCTGTGAGCAGAGCCGCCATCTCGTCCGTTATCTCGTTCAGCTCTATGGAGGTGAGCCTTATACGGAAAGTGTCCGAAACGCCCAGCATCATATTTATCAGCTTCGGCAGGTTCATGCCGTTTTTCAGATCAAGCCCGTATTTGCCCACATGTATCCCCACCGGAACTATCTCTTTGTGTCCGGCGTCCGCCAGCGCCCTTACCTCGTTCAGGATATCTTCGGCGTCACGGCTCATGGGTTTTCCTCTGAGGGCGGGGATGATGCAGTAGGCGCACATGCTGTCGCATCCGTCCTGAATTTTTATGAAGGCTCTGGTGCGGGTGCTCATCTGCCTGTTTTCGGCGGAGATGAATCCGTGGGGCTCGGAGATGTCTTTCAGCCAGTCAGTACCTTCGGATATATAGTCCAGAATGTCTGATTTGCCGGAGTTGGTAACCACGATGTCCGCTCCCAGCTCTTTCAGCCTGTCCTTCTCCTTCTCGGCGGCGCATCCTGTAACAGCGACAGTAACAGCGCTGTTGGCTGTTTTCAGTTTTTTTATCAATGCCTTGAATTTTTTCTCGGCCCGTTCCGTAACAGCGCAGCTATTTATAATAATTAGTTCAGCGTCATCAGGTGTTTCTACAATATTGAAACCTTTGGAAGCGGAGCAGTTGATAATTTTCTCACTTTCCACTTGATTTACCTTACATCCAAAGGTATAAATATATGTGTTCATAAATATTTTGAGTATTCCCCTGTAGGTTTTAGTTATAGAAAGCACCCTCAGACATTGTTTGTGGGTGCTTTTTTCATTTTCTGCAATATATCTGTTTTATTTCAAAATGGAAGTGATATATTGTTATTAAAATTGATCCTATTATTAAATTCGCGGGCTTAATTATGAAAACATTTTTAAGAGTTCTCATCTTTCTTATTCTTCTGATCATTCTGGCATGGGGAATATACTACATGCAGGGCAATCTGTCATTCAGCATCGGCAGCAAAGTGACGCAGAAGAACGCCTTTCTGGACTACACAGTGGACACCAAGTTTGACGGCGACACCTTCCGTGTGGAAATGAAAGATATGATAACCAGCACAGGCAGCGGCAGCAAACAGTATTACCGTTATGACATAATGGTGGAGACCGTGGATAAGAAGAGCGCTAAAATTATAAAGGATCAGAAAGTGCAGGTGGTGGCCATCATGAACTCCGTCATGTCCACCTTTCCCCCGGAAAAACTGTCCACAGCACCCCAGAGAGACAGGGTGAAACAGATCATGGCACAGAAAATTAACGAACATTATCCGGAAATAAAAATAAAAGATTTGTATTTTACAAATTATGTATATAATTAAGCATGCAGAATTCACAGTCGATTAAACAATATTATCAGGAAACATGGGAATCTATTAAGAAAAACCGTTTTTCCTTTACTACATCATGGCAGCTAAGCCGCAGACTGACAGAGCTCTCAGACCAGATAGTCATCAAGGCATGCGAGCTGGCGGGGGAGACAGACGGGATAGCCGTTGTGGCTCTGGGCGGATACGCCAGAGAACAGATGGCTCCCTACTCCGACATAGACATCCTCATCCTCCACAAAGGCAGAATGAACAAGCAGTATGAGAGATTTATCAGCGAGTTCACCACGCTCATGTGGGATATCGGCGTCAATCCCGGAATTCAGGTCAAGGATATCAAAGAGGTAACCAAAGCGGCGCTGGAAGACGAGGTTGTGCGCACATCCTTCATCGACAACAGGTTTCTCTTCGGCTCCAGAAAGAACTATGAAGCCTTTCAGAAGCTCATCAGCGACAAGGTGATGGAGAAGGGAAAGCACGAATTCCTGATGATGAAGATAGACGGCGTGCGCAACAGAAACAACAAGTTCAGAGATTCCATATTCCGTCTTCAGCCTAATATCAAAGAGGGCAACGGCGGGGTAAGAGACATCAACACTATCTACTGGATATGCAAAATACTCTATAAAACCCAGAGCCTGCACGAAACAGTCACTCACAACGTACTCACTCCGGCGGAATATGAAAAGCTGATTGAGAACGCTGAGTTCCTCTTCCGTGTGCGCAACGAGCTACACTATTATCACAACAGAAAATATGACGTCATGAGTCTGGAATCACAGATGGAGATAGCGAAAAATCTCGGATACACCGCTACATCCAGCGTCCAGAGCGTTGAGCTCTTTATGCGTGACTACTATATCATGGCTAAAACAACATCCGAGATAACACAGAAAGTCATCAACAGAACTCTGGCGGAACTCTCTAAAAAACTGTTCAATAAGAAAGTGTTCTCCCTGCGGCTTTCTGACGGTTTCGTTCAGTATGCCAACACCCTGACGGTGGAGAGCAAAAACCTGTTCGAGGAGAACCCCAGACGCCTGATATCCGTCTTCACCTACGCCGCTCTGAAGGGGCTGAAGCTGGCTGATTCCACAGCCGACCTCATCCGTGAGAAGACATATCTGATAGACGCTGAATACAGGCTGAAACACGGACCGCTGTTTTTAAAGGCTATATCCGCATTTCCAGATTCATCCAGAATAGTCTCCAACATGGCAAAATGCGGCGTGCTTCAGGCTATGATTCCCGAGTTCGAAAAGATAATCTGCCGTCCTCAGTTCGACTATTATCACCACTACACAGTGGATGAGCATACATATCTCGCTATGAGTTTTCTGGACAAGTTCACAGGAAGCCTGCCTCCCCATCTGGAAGCGTATCAGGTGGCGTTCAACAGGCTGAAACGCAAAGATCTGCTGGCGCTCTCGCTTCTCCTGCACGATATAGGCAAGGGACAGGGAAAAAACCACAGCACCACCGGCGCGCTGATGTCCAGGGAGATATGCAAGAATCTGGGAATGGGGCTGGAAGACACGGAGATAGTCTGCAACATGATAGAATATCACCTGCTGATGAGCCATATAGCCCAGCGGAGAGACCTTCACAGCATAGACGTTATAAACCACTTCGTCAGCTATCTGAACACTCAGCAGGATCTGGACATCCTCTTTCTGCTGACATACGCCGACATGAACGCCGTGGGCGGAGCATCCTTCAACGAATGGAAGAACAGCCTGCTGAAAGAGCTGCACGAAAAGGCCGCACAGGCGCTGAACAACGAAAACATGGAACAGGAATACAACGCTGTGGTCTTAAGACGCAGAGAAAAGCTGGAAGAGAGATGCAAGCTCACTCCGGAGATTTTCGAGGCATCCAAAATGCTGGATGACGAATATGTTTTCGCCACCAAGGTCAGCCATATCATCAGCTATCTGACCATGGCATCCAAAATTTCGCAGGAAAACCCAATAGAGATAGAACTGGACACCAGAGAAGAGCTGGACACCATGCAGATAATCGTATGCACATACGACAGCGTGGGTCTGCTCAGAAAAATATGCGGGGCGCTCTCTTCGCTTGGATACAATATCAAGTGGGCGCAGATATACACACTGCATAACAATATTACCGTTGATTCAATTTTAGTTGATAACCCATTTGCGGGCAGCAAGATTCCGGAACCCAAGAAAACTCTGCTGAAAGAGCGTATTATTGGCACCATCACAGGTGAGGCCGATATTGAGAAACTGCTGGAAAAATCATCGAACTCTCTTCTGATCCAGAACCGCTATATGAGCAAAAAAGAAAAAATCGAGTTCGACAACGACGTATCTTCGCAGTACACTGTAGTAGACATATACGCTCAGGACAGATTGGGTCTGTTGTACAGCATTCTAGGCGTGTTTATAAAAATGAGCCTGAACGTTGCCAAGGCCAAGATATCCACCGACGTGGACAGAGTTGTGGATTCTTTTTATCTGACAGACATATCCGGGCAGAAGATATCTGATAAATCTGTTTTGGAGAGCATCAGAAAGGAGCTTTTGACGCAAATTGAAAGCCGCAGTTTATAAACGGCTCTATAACTATCCGGAGCTGGACAGACTTCTTAATGAATGTTTCAGCATAACCGGTGACGCAAACGAAGCCGATATAGTCGTCACTGACAATATCGATGTGCTCAAAGAGAACAAACTCAATATAATCATCAGCGACAACGTTCCGGAGAACCATGTCGCTATCCCCACAAACCACACACCAGAGGCTATGCTGGACTATGTAAAGCTGATTGTTAAGACATATTCCATATCGCCCAGAATAGATAAGATCAGCTTCCTTCAGGAGCAGAACGCTCTTCTCTCAGAGGCCAACAAAGGTCTGGTGGAGCTGTATAACCTGATCGACAACAAGAATCATCAGATCGAATTTCTCAAGAATAAACTGGAAAACATCATCAACTCCGCCGGAGAGAGCATCGTGGAGCTGAGCGAAGACTACATAATCACCTATGCGAATATGAAGTTCTCCGACACCACCGGATATCCTCACGACAAAACCGCCGGAATCGATTTTATGAAGATAATCCATCAGGATGATCTGGAAAAATTCAGAGAGACTATCTCTCTGGTTCACACGGAAAAGACTTCCAATGTTCAGGTGCGGCTGAAGGTGGAGAACGGAGCCTACATCACCATCAACGCTTATATGACAGAGATAAAGAACTCTGTACCTCACTATGAGATCATATTTGAGGATATCAGCAAAAAACTGCTGATAGAGCAGCATATGAAAAAACTGGAAGAGAAGGCGATAGTCGCCGGATTTTCCAGACATCTGTCGCACAACATTCTGAACGCTTTGACTGTGGCGGCGGGATTTCTGCGGAAGATCCGCTCGGAGACATCCCTGAATGAGCAGCAGGAGCAGAAGTGGAATGTGATAGAACACAAATGCAGGCTGATAGAGGAGATAGTCACAGGCTACAACGACTACACCAACGCTATCTCCATGCGTCTGGAAGACACGGTGGACATAGCCGAATTCATAACACAGACAGCCACAGAGCTGGCAGACAAGACTTTTTCAAAGAATTTTTCCGCTTTTCTCTTTTATTTCACTGATCAGTACACACTCACAACAGAATTCAATCATTTAAAAGGATATGAGATACAGGCCAGCAAAATGTTTCTGAAAATGGCGCTCTGCTATATGCTGAAAGACTCCATCAGATATTTTGACGAATACGCGCCTCTGAAGTTCAAACTGCGCACAGAGAGCGTCAACGGCCGTTTCTGCGTCATTCTGAGGCTTTATGACGTGGACGTATCCTCCGCCATTCTGGAAACAATGCTCCAGCCCTGGAACCATCAGGTTCTCTCACAGAGCTTCGACTACTGGGGCATAGTGATCACCAACGTGATAGTGGAAAAACACGGCGGCATCATGTCGCTCAGAAAAGACAGCGAAGGCGTCAGCTTCGTTATAGAATTCTGATGCTTCCCATCATCACAGGATCAAACTACAACAAACTTGCCCGGTGGTGGCACAGCCGGCACAATCACTCGGAATACGGCATACCCATGCTGGAAAAGGCCATCTCTTTCTGCCAGGACAAAATGACCGCTCTGGACGCCGGATGCGGTGCAGGAGGGCGGTTCATCCGTGTGATGGAAAAGCACGGGTTCAAAGTGACCGGGATAGATATCTCCGATGAGATGATCAGGATAGCCTCCGAAAACCACCCGGAGCATTACTTTTTCGTTCAGGATATATGCGAGTTCGAAACGGATATGACATTCGACCTGATAACGGCATGGGACAGTATTTTTCATCTACCTTTCAGCGCCCACAGGATAGCTCTTCAGAAGATGTGCGGACTGCTGGCGCCCGGAGGAGTGCTTCTCTACACTCTGGGAGACGACATAGGCGAGCATACGGACACTATGGAGGGACTGCCTTTTTACTACAGCTCCATAGGCATCAACGCCAATCTTCAGATATTGATGAGTAACGGGCTCACCGTCAGACATCTGGAGCTGGATCAGCTCCCGGAAAAACACGTCTCTATAATAGCGGTAAAAGATAAGGCGATGTCTCCACCGCCTTTTCTCGAATTTAATCTTCCTTAGATACGGCAGGTGCTCGTAAGAGCAGGCTCTGCTGATGCTTTTTGCGAATCTTTGTATTAAGTATCTCAACCACAATAGAAAAAGTGATAGCGAAATACAGATACCCTTTAGGTATGTGAAAATGCAGACCTTCGCCCATCAGACTCATACCTATGAGCAGAAGGAAGCTGAGCGCCAGCATCTTGAACGTGGGGTGTTCCTCGATAAACTCAGCTATATATTTGCTGGTGAACATCATTACGGCGACAGATATAATGATTACCGCCACCATCATGGACACATATTTCACCATGCCCACGGCTGTGATTACAGAATCCACTGAAAACACGAGGTCCAGCATCAGGATCTGCGCCACTATGCCGAAACTGCCCTTGCTGACAGCAACATCCTTAGCATCTTCATGCGCGTCCTCTACTGAGTGGTGTATCTCCATGGTGCTCTTGGCTATCAGAAAGAGGCCGCCCACCAGAAGTATTATATCTTTCCATGAGATCGCCCTGTCAAAAGCGGTGAACACAGGCTCCGTGAGCCCTATAACCCATGAGATGCCCATGACAAGGACTATACGCATTATCATGGCAAGGCTGAGACCTATGCTCCTGAGTTTCGCCCTCTTCTCCTCGGCCACCTTGTTGGTGAGCACGCTGATAAAGATGATGTTGTCGATCCCCAGAACTATCTCCAGCAGAAGCAGAATAGCGAAAGCAAACCACTGTGAAGGGTCAAAAAGCCACTCCATATAAAACACCTCATAGATTTTTGCGGATTATACACATAAGACTGATTAATTGACAAGGATTATCGGATTTTGTTCTGTCAAATAAGAACAAGGAAGGCTGAGCGAATCGAGCAAAAGTGTACTTAAACGTACGTGTTGCGAGTGAGCGACAGGCTGACGCCGTCATGCGAAGCATATCAACAGAAACAAAAAAAAGGCGGTCATAAGACCGCCTTTCAATATGTGTTCTACCGAAAAAAAGATTAAATCTTGTTTTCCAGAAGAAGTTTTCTGATGTTCATGATAGCTTCGGTGGGGTTCAGCTCTTTCGGGCATGCCTCTACGCAGTTGTAGATAGTGTGGCATCTCCATACACCGTGCTTATCGTTCAGGATAGGCAGACGCTCATCAGCTCCCTCATCCCTTGAGTCAACGATATATCTCCATGCGCGGAGAAAAGCGTTGGGTCCGAGATATTTCTTGTCAGCCCAGTAAGAGGGGCATGATGATGAACAGCATCCGCATGAGATACACTCATACAGACCGTCAAGTTTTTTACGGTCTTCGGGTGACTGATATATCTCTTTATCAGGGTTGGGTGTGTGTCTGATAAGGTAAGGTTTAACAGTGATGAACTTCGCGAAGAAGTCATCAACGTCAACAACCAGGTCTCTCATAACGTTCATGCCGGGAAGGGGCTGAACAACTATGTGGTCAGAGCCGAGGTCTTCTACCTTTGTCATACATGAAAGCATGTTAACGCCGTTAACATTCAGACCGTCAGATCCGCATACGCCCTCACGGCATGAGCGGCGGTATGTCAGAGTGGGGTCCTGCTCCCATTTGATCTGGTTCAAAGCGTCCAGCATCAGGTATCCGGGTCTTCTCATTTCAACCTGATATGTCTGATAGTAGGGCTCTTTATCTTTGTCAGGGTCGTATCTGAATATTTCAAATGTTACTGTATTCATATTTCTTCATCCTCCCCTTAATAAACCCTAGGTTTAGGCGGGAATGTTTCTACAGTCAGAGGTTTCAGACGAACGTTTCTGTAGTCCACTCTCGGAGTTTTGCCGTCTTCTTCCAGATACACTTCTGTGTGTTTCAGGAAGTTAGCGTCATCTCTGTCGGGGTAGTCGTCACGGAAGTGACCGCCGCGAGATTCTTTTCTGAGGAGAGCAGCCTGTGTACAAGCCTTAGCTACAAGAATCATGTTGTTCAGCTCAAGAGCCTCGATGAGGTCAAGGTTGTAAACGGAAGATTTATCGTTAACACGGTAGTCGTCCATTTTAGCCTCAAGCTCAAGCAGAGTGGCATAGCACTCTTTCATGAGTTTGTCTGTTCTGAAAACGCCCATCTTGGTCTGCATTGTTCTTGTCAGTTCGCCCCATATCTCGCCGAAGGTGTATTTACCGTTAGCGTTAGCATATTTGTTGAGGAAACCGAGACCTTCCTGACCAGCATTCTCAGCCAGCGGAACCAGTGAGTTCTGGGCAGCGTATTTAGCGGCCTGCTCACCAGCTGTACGACCGAAAACAACGAGGTCGAGAAGTGAGTTGGTACCAAGTCTGTTGGCACCGTGAACAGATGCGGAAGCGCACTCGCCAGCAGCGAAGAATCCGGGAACGAACTCTTCTTTATCCATGTTTCCTTTGATAACCTGTGAAAGGTAACCAGTGGGGATACCGCCGTTCTGATAGTGAGCGGTGGGGTTAACAGGGATAGGCTCTTTTGTACAGTCAACACCGGCGAAAACAAGAGCAAGCTCATGAATACCGGGAAGTTTTTCCATAATGTTAGCCGCGCCGATGTGATCGATTTTAAGAAGTGTGTGGTCTTTCATGGGACCAACGCCTCTTCCCTCAAGAACTTCAAGAGTCATTGAACGGGAAACGATGTCTCTGGGCGCAAGGTCTTTAATAGTCGGAGCATATCTCTCCATGAAGCGCTCGCCCTGAGCGTTCAGAAGGATACCGCCCTCACCTCTAACACCTTCGGTGATCAGGTTGCCCGCACCGTAGATGCCTGTGGGGTGGAACTGGAAGAACTCAGCATCAGACCATGAGTAGCCTTTTCTCAGAGCGAGAGCAAGACCGTCACCTGTGTTGATGTGAGCGTTAGAGTTTGTCTGGAATATACGGCAGTTACCGCCAGTGGCGAAAACTATCGCTTTAGCGTTGAAAACGTGAAGCTCGCCGGACTGGATGTCGTAGCAGAGAACGCCGTTTACAGCGCCTTCGTTAGTCAGAAGCTCCAGAGCGTAGAACTCGCTGTAGAAGTGAGTGCCCTGAGCGACTGATTTTTCATACAGAGTCTGAAGCATAGCGTGACCGGTACGGTCAGCGGCGTAGCAGGCTCTTTTTACAGCTCTTTTTCCGAATTCAGCGGTGTGACCGCCGAAAGGACGCTGAGCGATTTTTCCTTCGGGTGTTCTGGAGAAGGGAAGTCCGATGTGCTCGAGAGCGATGATCATCTCGGGCGCCTGTTTTGTCATGTATTCAGCAGCATCCTGATCGCAGAGGTAATCTGAACCTTTTACTGTGTCGTACATGTGCCAGTGCCAGTGATCTTCCTCAAGGTTACCAAGAGCCGCAGATATACCGCCCTGAGCGGAGATAGTGTGGCTTCTTGTAGGATAGACTTCTGATACAACAGCGGTTTTGCAGTATTGTGATGCAACCTGAGCGGCGTTAAGACCGGCCCCGCCCGCACCAACAACAACCACGTCAAACTTGTGATATTCTATTTTTACTGACATACCTTATAACTCCTGTATTACATTACTTTAACAGCAAGAATCACAAGAGAGATACCCAGCATCCAGTAGATGCCGTATATCACGCCTCTCCAGCCTGCGCTGGCGACATAGTCATCTGTGATCATCTTAAAGCCGTTAAATGTGTGGAACACGCCGAAAGCGGCGATGGGTCCCACTACGATCTGCATCATGCCTGCAGCTCCGCCCTTAATCATGGAGAAAAAGTGTACGAAAATCACGAGGATCAGGATGATACCTGACACTCTCTGCATAATCCAACCGATTGTTCCAGCGTCGCCGGTTCCCATATACTTATAATTTTTCATAAAATATGTTCCCCCTTACGCCGCGAATATCGGAATAATTCCGATAACTGTTATTACAAGTGTCAGAAACACTACAGCCATAAAGTATTTCTTGAAAGATTCTCTCTCAGCGGCAGCGCCGAACTCCATCAGCACTATACGCACGCCGTTAAAAGCGTGAAAAGAGAAACCGGCAAGAAAAAGCGCTTTCACTATAGAAAGCTGTGTCACAGCCAGAAACGGAGCAACAACACCGGATACGCCCAGGATATGAAGTATCAGAAAAAGTCCGATATACACACCTGTGCCACGGTGAAGAAGCCATGCTACCATTCCGGGGTGTTTGCGATACCCTGTCTTTTTAGGGTAGGTTACAAGGTCTTTCCTCGGCATCTTACACTCCTGAAAAAAGTTTTTAAGATACAAACACTGTTAAAATCTCAATTACTGTTGTTATCATAATAGCTTTCGCATGTCAACCAGATTGTATACAATATACATATAAGAAATGTTAATTTTCTGCCAGCATAGCCTATTGCAGAAGAATGGCTGTTCATAATAAAAAAGTTAAACTATGTTATAAAAACCGCAAACAGGACTTTTTTAAACCACCCTATTTGCATCAATAATACACCCTATAGAATATCATAACAAAAAAACAGTTCTAAAATTTCATAGCTATTGATAATACAAAACTCTTGGATTATCATACGCCATGAACATACTTTTCACCCTGATACAGGAGATGTCCGTCTTTGCCGTGGCGGCATATCTGTACAGCAAGACCCCCGCTTTCCGTCCGCTGATAAAGGGCGGGTTCGGACCCCGGGATATATTTGTCATCTATGTTTTTTTCTCCGGCATCACCATACTGGGGACATATCTGGGTCTGCCTGTGGGCGGAGCCATAGCCAACACCAGAGCCATCGGCGCTGTGATGGCGGGTCTCCTGGCAGGTCCATACATGGGTCTTGCCGTGGGCATGACCGGCGGTCTCCACAGATATATGCTGGGTGGCTTCACGGCGGCTTCCTGCGGTCTGTCCACCACAGCGGAGGGGCTCATCGGCGGGCTGGTGTGGCTCTATCTGCGTAAAAAGAACAGACAGGACATGACGTTCAGCTTCAAGACAGCCATGTTCACCACCATGGTCAGCGAGATAGTGCAGATGATAATAATCGTTGCGGTATCAAGACCATATCACGACGCATGGGCACTGGTGAAGGTCATCGCATTTCCCATGATAACAGCCAACTCCATCGGTGCCGGACTGTTCGTCAGCATACTGAAAGACAGCAAAAACACCATAGAAAGCTACGGGGCGGAGTTCTCACGAAAGGCGCTGAACATAGCCAATAAAACCCTGACCATTCTGCCGGAAGGACTTAACGAAAAGTCAGCGAAAAAACTGGCGGAGGTCATCTTAAGCGAAACAGGCGTGGGAGCGGTGGCTATCACGGACAAGACCCACGTTCTCGCCTTCGAGGGAATAGGAGCGGATCACCACCACCCGAAAAGCCCAATATCTTCCGAAAAGACACTGGAATCAGTAACACTAGGCAGAGTTATATTTCTGGACGGCATAAACGAACATTATATTTGCAGCATAAAGGATAACTGTCCTCTGGGCTCGGCGCTCATCGTGCCGCTCATCATGGAAAACGAAGTGATAGGCACCATAAAGATGTATGAGCCGAAGAACAGACGCTTTCTAGGGTTCAACCAGTCCTTCGGCGAGGGCATAGCCGAAATACTCTCCACACAGCTTCTGATGGCGAAATACGAGATGCAGAAAAACCTGCTGACCGAAGCGGAGCTGAAGCTGATCCAGGCGCAGGTGAATCCTCATTTTCTTTTCAACACTCTCAACACCATCGGTTCGGTTCTGCGCACCGATCCTGACAAGGCGAGAGAGCTGATACAGCACCTCTCTTCTTTCTTCAGAAACAATCTGAAACGATCATCTGAAATCTCCACTCTGGCGGATGAGATAGAACATGTCCGCTCATATCTGATAATAGAGGAAGCCCGATTCAGCGACAGGCTGAAGGTCAGCTTCGACATAGAAGACAGGCTGAAAGGCAACTGCATACCCGCCTTCGCACTCCAGCCCATAGTGGAAAACGCCATAAAACACGGCATATCCAATCTGCTGGGGGAAGGAATCATCAAAATATCCGCTAAAGAGCGGGACGGCAAATGCGTGATCACAGTGGAGGACAACGCCGGCTCTTTCTGCGAAAACGGCGTCAGCGCCGCCGGAATAGGCATGAACAGCGTGGATAAACGCATTAAAACATCCTGCGGGGAAGGCTTTGGGGTCAGCGTATCATGCGATGAAGGCGAACTCACCCGGGCGGAGATCCTGCTGCCGCTGAAAGGCGTGAACGATGTATAGAGCTATAATAATAGACGATGAACCCTACGCCAGAGACGAGCTGAGGTTCATGCTGGAAAAGACCGGGCTTTTCGACATTGCTGCCGAAGGAGCGAACGCCGTGGAGGGTGTGCGTCTGGTGAACAGCCTGCGTCCGGACATCATCTTTCTGGATATCAGCATGCCTGTGCTGAACGGGTTCGAGATGCTCTCCATGATAGAGAAATCGATAATGCCTTACGTTGTTTTCGTGACGGCATATGATGAATACGCCCTGAAAGCGTTCGAGGAAAAAGCTCTGGACTATCTGCTGAAACCCATAGAGGACGAAAGATTCAGAATGACTCTGGACAAGATAGTCGCCACGCTGAAAAGCGGCGAAAAACCCGAATATAACAGAATGCCCCTCACAAAGATCCCCTGCACACTGAAAAACACCATCAAACTGATCGATCTGAAAGATGTGGAATACATCAGGTCGGATATTACCGGAGTTCATGTGGTGACCGCGGACGGAGAATATCTGACAGATCTGACGCTGAAGGTCATAGAGTGCCGCAGCGACCTTTTCCGCTGTCACAGACAGTATCTGGTTAATATATCCGCTATAGACAGGATAAACATAAATGAGAATCTCTCCGCCCGGCTCTTTACCAGATCGGGCAGAGAGATACAGGTCAGCAGAAGATATCTGAAGACCCTGAAAGATCATCTGGGCTTATAAACTATTCCCGGATATACCAATTAATTTCTTAACACTTCTGCATAGGCAGCATTTGCCGTCCTGACATACTCTGAACATCAGCCCCAGAACCACCATGCCTATGAAATACAAAGGCATAGTAATAATAGTGGCAAACAGAGCACACACAAGTGTCATGATCACTTTCGGCACTATATCAAAAGCATATGCCGCTGGCAAAGCGCCGAACCAGAATACTGCCGCAAAAATAGCGTAAACTATCACGATGCAAATCTTACAGCTAAAGATTACATCGAACACAGCTTTGCGGGAGAATTCTTCTCCATACTGGGACATTTTTTCTTTGAAACTCATATCCAGCCCCCTTTTAAATGATATATAACTAGCATATGCTCATTAGTTTTCATGTCAATACAAAAAAATGCATTAAATCCTTATATATCAATTATTTATACTATTACGATAAATATATATTGCCATTTATTAATAATTTACCAGCTTCACTAAATGTTATATAAACACAAATCTACCAACTCTTTACAAATTTCACAACAAATCATCCCATAGCTTGTGCCGTTTAATCTTATTTCAGACCGCTTATGAGATTATATGACCATTAACGCTTTCAACAGCGGATATATCTGACAATTATTTTATAATTATCTATATCTTAACGGAGGTAAACCATGCTGATTTTCTTTGGTTGCTTAGCATTACTCATTATCGGTTATTTTACATACGGCACACTGGTTGACCGCATTTTCGGATCTGACGAGAACAGACCCACCCCCGCCGTGACGCTGAACGACGGAGTCGACTTTGTGGAGATGCCCACATGGAAGATCTGGCTTATCCAGCTTCTGAACATTGCCGGACTCGGACCCATATTCGGACCCATTCTCGGCGCTCTTTACGGACCCTCAGCCCTTCTGTGGATAGTTATCGGAAGCATCTTCGCCGGAGCTGTTCACGACTATTTCTCCGGCATGCTCTCCATCCGCTACAACGGAGTGAGCGTTCCTGATGTTGTGGGCGAAAACCTCGGCAATTTTTTCAAACAATTTATGAGAGCTTTCTCAGTCATCCTTCTTCTTCTGGTTGGTGTTGTTTTTGTTCTGGGACCAGCCAAGCTGCTGGCAAACATGACATCTCTTCCCGTTATGGCTCTGGTGGGAATAATCTTCGCTTATTATTTCCTTGCCACTCTTCTTCCTATCCACCAGATCATCGGGCGCATATATCCTCTTTTCGGCGCTGTGCTTATGTTCATGGCGATTGGTCTCACTGTTGCGCTTCTGGCTAAGGGATATGACCTCTTCCCCGAAAAGACACTGATGAACGTACACCCGAAACAGCTTCCTCTCTGGCCTCTGATGTTCATCACCATCGCCTGCGGAGCTGTGAGCGGTTTCCACGCCACCCAGTCCCCACTGATGGCAAGATGTCTTAAAAACGAAAAATACGGACGCCCCGTTTTCTACGGCGCTATGATAGGCGAAGGCGTGATAGCCCTCATCTGGGCGACTCTGGGCATGTCCTTCTACCACGGTTCAGCCGATCTGGGCGCTGCTCTGGCGCAGGGCGGTCCCGCATATGTGGTTAATCAGGTATCCACAACACTTCTCGGACATTTCGGCGGAATACTCGCCATCATCGGCGTTGTTCTCCTTCCCATAACATCCGGCGACACAGCCTTCAGAAGCGCCAGACTGATAATAGCCGACATGCTGAAGCTGGACCAGAGACCCAACATGAAGAGACTCTATATCTCCATCCCCCTCTTCCTCGTGGGATATCTGATCTCCACCAGCAACTTCGACCTGATCTGGAGATATTTCGGCTGGGCAAACCAGACTCTGGCGACCATAGTCCTGTGGACAGCCGCAGCGTATCTTATACAGAACGGCAAGCCCCACTGGATAGCTTCCATACCAGCTATTTTCATGACCGCTGTGGTCACAACATATCTGGCGTATGAAAAGATAGGCTTCGGGCTCGACCTGAACATTTCAACGATAATAGGAATCGCTGTGGCGGTAATATCCACCGTAGCGTTCTTTATAAAGTTCCGTAACGCATCATGTGGCTGTTCTGAAACAGCTTAGGTACCTTAACCCCTTTGGGCGGTTTAACAACCGCCCTTTTTTTTATTCTTTTTTTCATATATAACATCTGAATGAATATAATATTAATCCGACCGGAAGAAACCAACGGAACCAACGCCACCATTAAAGGCGACAGATTTAAACATATCAAAGAAGTGCTGAAAGGAAAGATGGGAACTGTCATCAGAACAGGACTCCTCGGCGGGCAGATGGGAACATCCGTCATCATCGGCATAAACAGCTACAGCGTGATGCTGAAGATGAACCACACGGAAGAACCGCCGGAACCATCAGGCGTGACCGTGATCCTCGCCCTTCCCCGCCCGAAAGTATACCGCAGAATAGTCTTCGGCATGGTCTGCGCCGGAGTGAAGGATATACACATCATCAACACATGGCGGGTAGACAAAAGCTACTGGGACAGCCCCTATCTGGAAAAAGCGAGGCTGAACGAATATTTCTTCGATGCTCTCCAGCAGGCTAAGGACACTATGATGCCCAGGCTGACATATCATCGTTTTTTCAACGATTTTATCAATGACGCTCTGCCGTCCCTTCCGGCGGAGAACAGATATTTCGCCCACCCATACGATTCATCAGAAACAGAATTTTCGACCCCTGCCGTGGTCGCCATAGGCTGCGAGGGCGGGTTCATAGAGAAAGAGGCGGACAGTTTTATCCGCAATGGTTTCAAGCCCTTTTCTCTGGGTGAGAGGATACTGACGACTGAATACGCCGTACCCTATGTTCTGGGGATGATGAAATAGGAGATTTTATGGACAGTTCTGAAACAGTAAAAAAGTTTATATCATGCTACAATGAGTTCGACCTTGACGGGATGCTGGAGCTTCTCACTGACGACATCGTTTTCGAAAACATTATAGGCGGAAATACTGACGTCAGAACAACCGGTATAGCAGAATTTGAAAACCTTGCCGGCACCTCTTTAAACCTGTTCGAAGAGAGGAAACAGACAGTAATCAAAATGACCCTCGACGGCAGCAGCGTGAATGTGGAAATAGATTTCTACGGAAAGATAGCAGAAGACCTGCCTAACGGGCTGAAAAAAGGCGATGAGCTGAAGCTGAAAGGCAGATCGGTCTACAAGATGAAAGACGGCAAAATCTGTTCTCTCACTGATATATCATAAAAAAAGGCGGGTAGTTACCCGCCTTATCTTTTAGTCCAGAGGAACGCAGATGTCTGTGATGAGCTGATCTTCCGGCGTATTGATAGGAAGATTTCTGTATATCTGAAGAGAAGGCATGCCGCTTTTTGGCTTTCTGCCGCTTTCGGGTATAAGTTTCTCGTATATTTCGGGATAGACCTCAGCGAAAGCCTTATAGCTGCCTACATGTCTGTATACGGCATAGTCGCCGCCATCTATGGTGAGAGCCTTCACGGGACCAGCTTCAGCGAACCCCTCAACAGCGGTCACGCAGGCGTCATATCTCAGCTCCTGCGCATCGACCTTTCTGGGGTCGTCATAGCATATGCCGATATACATGGTGTTCTGATTGATGCAGGGCATCACGGCAGGGCTCATCAGAAGAGTCATCCATGCTGACGTTACAGCATCATAGGGACCCACATGTCTCACGGAAGCGGTTTTTACAGGCTCGAATTTTTCAATCTTTATGCTCATTCAATCCTCCTTTTAATCAGGCATATTATAGAGAATCTATACAAAATATCCATATTATTTAATATTGACCTGAGCTGAATAATATTGTTAACATGTTAAATGTTTTACACTTATAATCGAAACAACGACATAGCCGATTACGGCGCTGATAAAAAGCTGAGGTTCGACGCAGTTCTGAAGATATTTCAGGAGGCGGCCATAGTTCACTCTGCCAGCGTTGGCTATCCCGCAGACAGCTACATGGGCTCAGGCACAATCTGGATGCTTAACCGCATCATGATAGAGCCAATAGAGTTCCCCGACTTCTGCAAAAAACTCACGGTAACCACATGGTCCAGAGGGCTGGATAAATTTAAAGGTTTCAGAAACTACGAAATCAAGGCCGACGGCGAGGTCTGTATAAAAGGCTCCAGCATCTGGCTTTACATCGACATAAAGAAGAAACGCCCAGTCAGGGTCACACCGGATATGGTGACCAACTATGACAGTGAAACTGTCTGCAACATGGGCGGCCGCATAGACACATGGGACAGAAAAGAGGCGGAAGAATATATATCTGAAAAGGTGATAGACCTGCGCCCGGCAGACTTCGACATCAACGGACACATGAACAACGTGCGCTACGCCGAGATAGTCAGCACTGTTTCACGCCACATTGATTTCACAGGACACACCATAGGGCTGTTTTACAGCCACGAGATCAAGCCTGATACAAAAGAAGTTCTCACCCGCTACGCAGAGACAGACAACAGCAAAGTATTCTCAATCTACGACAAAGACAACTTAGCCTTTTTATGTGAGATATTTTAGAAAGATTGTAACATCATTTCAACTAACCACAGGATGTGGTTCACGAAAGAAGCAGATGGAAACTTGTTTCTGTCTGCGTACGGAGTGTAAGCGGAATTAAGGCTTTGCCTTAATGAAGCGGTATCGTAAATTTTCCAGAACAGAAAATTTACGCAAGATAAAATTATAAAGGCGGTCAGATGACCGCCTTAATTTTTATCACATTGTCTGAAGGATTATTTCAGAAGAGATTTTACGATGGATATGCTGTAAAGCTCATCCTTGAAAGATCCGTGCTCGTCGGGGTGCTCTTTAAACAGCCATCCGTCAAAGAACACTTCGTTGAACTTATAAACCTTGATCTTCGCAACGGGGTTTTTCTCGTCAGCGGTTCTGGTGGTTATGGTTCCGTCAGTGTCTATAACGAAATCGGGCAGATAATACTCTATCTCGATAGTGAAGGGAGTGCCTGTCACTTCGGCTTTCTGACCGATGAGAATATCAGCCTGAACTGTGGTATTCTCTTTTTTGTTTTTCACTTCTACTATCAGACTTTTATATTTATCTGTAACAGAGGCGGGCACATTTACCTTTCTCTCTTTTTTCACATTGGCGTGGGGGTCTTCCTGAGCGTCGTCTGTGCTCATTCCTTCGTGGGGGTTAACTGGAGCTTCTTTCTGAACGGCAGGCGCCTGAGCTTCCTGTTTTTCATCAACTACACCCTGTGAGCAAGAAAACAAAAACATAGAAACGATAAGAGCGCTTATTATTTTTTTCATATTGTCCTCTGGAAATTAACAGAACATACGGAGTGGGAGGGATTCGAACCCTCGATACGGTTTAATGCCGTATACTCGCTTAGCAGGCGAGCGCCTTCGGCCTAGCTCGGCCACCACTCCTAAACAAACTAAAAAAACGGAGGAGGTAGGATTCGAACCCACGGAACGATCGCTCGTTCAACGGTTTTCAAGACCGCCTCCTTAAGCCAGACTCGGACACTCCTCCGTATAAGCAGGGAATAGTTATATGATATTCTATTTGATTTTTCAAGCAGTAATTTTAAAAAAACCTGATTTTTTTGAATCAGTCAGCAACTTCCATGGGGTGTTTTTTGATCTCTCTGATCTCTTTCAGTATCTTCCACCTGTTTTCTTCTTTAACCATTGATGTTTTTGAATAATATGTCAGCAGCATGCCTTCGTCATGGATATATTCGATATATTTGACCTCCGCCAGATTAGACTTAACGTTTTCGTCTATAATCTTCAGACCGGCGTGCATGCTGTTCTTCACCTGACGGGTGAAATGCTCGTCAAAACTGTCCTCGGTGAACAGTCTGCACATGTCGCTTCTTTCGGCATAGAGGCTGAAAACGCCTCTTCCGTCACCCATACTGTAGCATTCAGCCCTGAACTGTATGACCTCAGAAGGTGTCAGATTCTCCATTGAATTCCCTCAATCCAAAATAAGTTTCGATATCAATTAAAACCTCTTTTCCTCCGGAAAAGAGAGACAGCCTGATAAGCTCCAGCAGTTCCCTGAATGTGGTTCTGTCCAGAGCGCTTACCATGCACACTTTATTATACCGCTCTATCAAATTTTCAACATCAAAAATTCTGGAATATTTTTCAGGATCCGACCCCTCCGGCACATGGCGTGTCAGCAGATAATCCATCTCGAACTGTTCCAGAGCGTCTATTTTATTTATCACCAGTATCTTGTCTTTATCAGCCAGATCCAGCTCAGACAGAATCAGCTCCACAGAACGGGCGCGGGCGTTGAACCCCTCGGATGCCACATCCAGAACATGCAGAAGCAGATCGGCCTCCGCCAGCTCTTCCAGAGTCGATTTGAAAGCGCCTTTCAGATTTTCCGGCAGGTCACGGATGAACCCGACGGTATCAGTGATGATGACATCCTTCTCCTCCGGAAACCGTATCCGCTTAGAGCTGGTATCCAGCGTGGCGAACATCAGATCGTCAGCATATACGCCGCTCTGGGTCAGGTTGTTCAGCAGGGTCGATTTTCCGGCGTTGGTATATCCTATTATAGATACCACGGGCAGCTCGTTTCTGTTTCTTTTTGCCCTCATGGTCTCACGGTTTCTCTCTATCTTCTTCAGCTTGTCGGACAGAAAAGATATACGCTCGTTCACACGCCTCTTGTCTATCTCCAGCTTGGTGTTTCCGGGACCTCTGCCCCCTATCCCTCCGGTGAGTCTGGACAGGGCGTCGTCCTTCTGTGTGAGTCTGGGGAGCAGATATTTCATCTGCGCCAGCTCCACTCTGATCTTACCGTCGTTTGTCTTCGCCCTTTTGGCGAAAATATCCAGAATGAGCTGTGGTCTGTCGATGATCTTAAGATCGGTGAACTCAGATATAGACTTAGCCTGCGCAGGTGTCAGCGGGTTGTCAAAAACCAGATAATCCGCTCCGTTCTGCATGGCCTTTATGACTATATCTTTCAGCTTTCCGGGACCGACGACATATTTCGGATGTATCTGATCCTTCACCTGAACCACCACTCCGGCGACATACATTCCGGCGCTTCTGGCCAGCTCTTTCAGCTCCGCCATATTGCCGTCTCCGTGACTCTTCATTTTATAGCAGCCCACAAGCAGAGCTGGTGTTTTGTCCGCCACCTTGTGCAGTTTTTTTGTCTTGGAAGATATCTCGTTATCCAGCTCCTCTATGAAGTGCTGGTAGTCAGTCTTCTGCCTGTATACGTCCGTATCCGGCATATAGTGATACATCTCCGGCGAGTCAGGCGGCAGCAGGTGCGCCGTCTTCATTCCGGCGGGGTTGCCGGCATTGTCGAAAAACAGAGCGGTAACGCTGTCCAGACGCAGAAGCGCAAGGTCGGTCAGGTCGTCATCGTTCAGATTCTCTCTGTAAAGGTGCGTGTGCAGGAGACGTATGCCCCTGAGTGTTCCCGGCACCAGCCGGAATCTGCTGAGTGAAGGTATGAAGATGCCGTTGGTGTTGCCCACTATGACAAACTCCACCGTGCCCTTTCTGTCTGCCAATACCCCCACCTGCCTGTTTATCTCCATAGATATAGAGCACATGGCCTTCGCCAGTTCGGGGTTTATTATTTCTGTTATTCCGGCTTTTCTGCCGTATAGGTTTTCCAGTCGCTTGATCTGCTGGGGTTTCAGTCCAGTGGTATTGCCGTGTAGTATTTTATTTCTCCGAGAATCATATTCCGTACTTGTATGTTGCCGCGCAGGAGCCTTCTGATGAGACCATGCAGGGTCCCACAGGGTTGACAGGCGTGCATGTGCTGCCGAACAGAGGGCAGGCGTCAGGGCGTATGTACCCTTTCAGCACGTCGCCGCATCTGCATCCGGGCATTTCGTCGTCGCCCTCCAGACTCACGCTGAATCTGTCGAAAGCGTCAAACTCTTTATATTCAGGTCTGAATCCCAGACCGCTGTTCTCTATGTATCCTATTCCACGCCAGTTACAGCCCTTCTTCTCATATACCGTATCGAGTATCTGTCTCGCCTTCGGGTTGCCGTCTTCTGTCACCACCCGCCCGTACATGTTCTTTATGCTGTACTGTCCGCTGTTCACCTGTCTGATCATCTCCAGAACAGATGCCAGAACGTCCACAGGCTCGAACCCTGTTATGACCGCCGCCATATTATTATCAACCATAGGCTGATAGAGAGCAGTTCCGGTTATCACTGTGACGTGTCCAGGGCAGACGAACCCGTTTATGTTAAGGTTTTTATCTTCTATCAGAAGATTCAGAACCTCCGGCATTGTCTTGTTATAAGGTGTTATGGAAAGGTTCTTTATCCCCTGCGCTTTAGCTGTCAGCGCCAGAGACGCCACAGCGGGCGCTGTGGTCTCGAACCCGATGCCGATGAACACAGTCTCTTTTCCTGTGTCTTCAGCTATCCTGATGCTGTCCAGAGGCGAGAAAACCACCCTCACATCCGCTCCGGCGCTCTTTAGCTGGATCAGGTTTTCGCCCTGTTTTCCGGGGACTTTCATCATGTCGCCGAACGTTGTTATCACGGCGCCCTTCTCAGCCAGACGAAAAATGCCGTCTATCTCGCTCTGGGGCGTTACGCACACCGGACACCCTGGACCGGATATCAGCGCCACGTTTTCCGGAAGCAGGCTTCTGATGCCCAGTCTGGCTATAGCCATAGTGTGGCTTCCGCATACTTCCATGAAGCGGTAGCTGTCTTTCACCGCCTCTTTATGTATCTGTTTTATGAGTGTCTTGCAGATATCTTTATCACGGAACCCCTCAATCAAGTTCATCAGCCAGTTCCCTCAGCACCTGCAACGTTTTTTCGGCCTCTTCCTCATCCATCTTGGCTATGGCCATTCCGGCGTGAACCATCACCCAGTCGCCCACAACCACCTCGTCCGGCAGCATCATTGTGGAGACATCCCGTTTTGTACCGCCTATGTCCACTATCGCTCCGAATTCATCCAGCTCGATTATCTTTCCGGGAAATCCTAAACACATTCTCTCCCCCTTAAATTATCCGGTAATCTTCTGTATCTCTGTTTCTGACCTGTGTGACGGCGTATAAAAGTCCTGCGATGAAACCGCCGATATGCGCCCACCATGCCACGCCGCCGTGCCCCGCTCCGGCTCCGTTGAGAAACTGCATAAAAAACCACAACAGCAGGAAAAACACAGCGGGAATATCAATGATGGTGATGAAAATAATGATTATCACCAGCGTCTTAACCCTTGCCTTAGGATAAAAGACCATATATGCGCCCATTACTCCCGCCACAGCTCCGCTGGCGCCTATCATTGGTACTATCGAATCGGGAAACAGCAGCACCTGTGAAAAGGCGGCGGCAAGCCCGAAGAGTATATACATTATAAAATATTTTCCATGTCCCAGCCTGTCCTCTACGTTGTCTCCGAAGATATACAGGAAATACATGTTGCCTATGATATGCATGAACCCGCCGTGCATGAACATGGATGTAAAGAACGGTACCACTCTGTCAGAAAATGTCAGAAGACCGCTCTCCACGAACACACGCTTGGGGATCAGCCCCAGCTGAAAGATCAGATTGTTCTCCGTCTGTTCAGGCATATACAGCATACGCGCAAAAATAAAGATATTCAGCAGGATTATCGCCCAGTTAACATAAGGAAATCTGGACGAAGGTATTGAGTCTTTTAAAGGGAACAATTTTCACCCTCGTTTTTACATAAATATAGCTGTTTATATTCCGGTTTCAATATATTTATAGTCTCACTACCTTATCAGCGGCGAACAGTCTGGATGCAACAGTGTGAGCGTCTGTAACTTTTCCTGTTTTCAGATCGTCCACCAGGTTGAAATAGTTCAGGCACGCTCCGCACGCCAGAACCTCAACCCCCATATCCACCAGTTCTTTTATCATGGATACTGTCTCTTCGTTCACAGTGACAAAACGCACGCTGTTGTTCACCAGAATCAGTGTTTTCAGCAGAGGAGTCACATTCTTCAGGTTGCCGATGAAGCCTTTCATAAGAGCTTTGCCCAGCTCCGGTTCCTCGCTGCCAACACACTCTCCGGAGATGAATACTACGATATTCGCCTCACTGCCTGCGGCTTTTTCCACCACATCACAGGAGTATCCCTTGGCGGCGTCAATTTTGAACACGCCGTCATTCTCGGTCACCGTTACTGTGCAGCCGTTTGATTCGCAGAAGTTCTTAACATTTATGCTGGAGCCTTTGTTATCCACCAGAATGGTAACAACTCCTTCTTTTATCTTATCAAGCTCGGCTTTCATCATCAGAACAGGCTGAGGACAGGCTATACCTCTGGCATCGATCATATTACCCTCCGAAAAAACAATAATAATAAGTTTTAGTACAACAAAACCGGTATGACAACAAAAAAGGCGGTCATATGACCGCCTTTTGATTATTCAGCTTAAGAGAAACGATTACTTCTTGTGACAGGTGTTACATGAAGTTTTTACTTTTTTCTCTTTGTGGCACTTGATGCAGAGCTCGTCGTGGAAGACGTTCTTTGTGCCTTTAACCTCTTTTATCTCTACCTTAAGAACGCCGGGCTCACTGTGGCACTCAGCGCAAGCGAGTCTTTCAGCGTGTCCTTTGTGGTCGAAGATAACAGCGGGTTTTGTGGGAGCGGGAACATGGCGCTCGGCTATGTTTATGCTCTCAGATCCCTCAAGCATGGCCATCTCTTCAGCAGTGTTAACAGGACCTGCGGGAGCGGCTTCCTCTTTGGGCTCTTCTTTGGCTTCCTCATGTTTTACAGCGTGGTGTTCCACTTTTTCTACAACAGGGGGAGTCCATGTTTTGATAGCGGTTTCAAGCTCTTCCACCTTGCTGAAAAGCATGTCGAAGTATTCGGGGTTGTGAACGCCTTTTGAGCCTTCATTCTCCAGAACTCTCATGATGTTTTTCATTTCAAGGTAAAGCTCTTTTCTGCCTTCTTCCATACCGGGGAAGAATTTCTGATATTTATCACGGATGCCTTTAGCTTTTTTCAGCTTAGCCATATAGTCAGCCTGAGTATCTTTCATCAGCTGAGAATATGAGGCATCGTGGCAAGTAGCGCATTTTTCTTCTGTGGGTCTGGTGTATGCTGAGTCGTGGCAGTCAGAACAGTTCAGGTCAGCCATGTACCATGCGTCGCCCTGCACGGCTTTGACATATGTTCCCTGCTGAATACCTTTCTGCATTGTGTGACATGCGGCGCAGTCTTCATTAGCGGGAACTTTGACATCTTTTCTGACTTCATCGTGACATTTAAAGCATGTTTCCATAGCGGGTTTGTGATCTTTAACGCCGCTGTGTCCAATGCCGAGGTGGCAGTTGAAGCAGGTTACGCCTGCTTTCATGTGGGCAGCGTGGTTAGGATCGACACCGGCTATAGTGCCTTCTGTCATTATATCAGGTCTTCCGAATTCCTTGCGGTATGCGGGGTTGATTACTTCGTCAATGGCTCTGAATTCTCCGGCAACTTTTATCACTCTGTTGCGGCGCATTTCAGCGTTCGCTGCGTCTGAGTGACAGAATATGCAGGAGTCCAGAGAAGCGGCGTGCGCGGCTTTCTCAGGATCAGAAGCGAACTCTGTAAGATCTTTCACCACCTGCTCTTCAGATGTGAATATCTCATGATAAAGACTTCTCATGCCGGCTACAACGTGGGCCTGAAGATAGCCCTGCATTCCCGGCGCTCCGTGACAGTCGAGACAGCTGACGCCGGCCTCGCTGTGGATACCTATACGATAGGTATAGTACTCGCCTCTTACTTCAGCACTCTCTTTAGGGTGGCAGGTTTTACAGAACTTTGCTGTGCTTGTCATGTGCATCATCTGAACGGAACCGAAACCGCCTGCTACGATAATTACAGCGAGAATGATTGTGAAGATAAGAGGATCATTTTTGCTAAACTCTTTCAGCTTTTGCCACATGGCAACCCCCTAACGATTCATTGGTTGGAAAAAAGGCGGACTGTCGTCCGCCTTTAATTTGTTTTTGTAAGCTATTAAACTACGAAGAGAAGGATAAGAGCTACAACAAGTGCGTAAATAGCAAGTGACTCGATCAGAGCAAGACCGATGATCATTGTTGAAGAGATTTTACCAGCAGCGCTGGGGTTGCGTGAAATACCTTCAACGGCACCTTTAATAGCGTTACCCTGACCAATACCAGTACCAAGAGCGGCAACACCGATAGCAAGACCTGCTCCGATGTATTTCGCCCAAAGAGCTGTGTCAGCAGCAACTTCGCCTTCAGCAGCGGAAGCTACGCTTGCAACTGCGAAAAGAGCAGCTACAGAAAGAACGATTCTTACAAGTTTAGACATTTTGTCCTCCATAAAAGTTATATCTCTTAGTGTGCTTCTTCAAGTGCACCACTGATATAGATCATAGAAAGCATCATAAACACATACGCCTGAAGAACGGATGTGAATATACCCAGAAAAAACATGGGCAGCGGAACCAGAAAAGGAACAAGCATGAAGAGGATGATGATAACGAGGTCTTCACCGAAGATGTTACCGAAAAGCCTCATGGACAGCGACAGAGGTCTGGCGAAGTGTCCGATAAGCTCGATGATGAGCATCAGGGGAGCAAGCCAGCCCACCGGTCCGAGGAAATGCTTGATGTAGTGTACGCCGTGCTTTTTAAAGCCGATGTACTGATAGACAAAGAAAACAACCAGAGCGGGAGCCGCAGTGGAGTTCAGGTTGGCTGTGGGAGCCATAAAGCCGGGGATTATACCCAGCAGGTTAGAAAATGCTACATAAAGACCGATACCGAAGATAAGAGGTATGTAAGGTCTGCCGTGATGCCCCATTACGTCATCGCACATTCCGTAGACGCCTTTTACAAGGAGCTCTACAGTGCTCTGTCCCCTGCCGGGAACCTCTGCGCGGTTTTTCAGAGCATAACTGCCTACATAAAGCACAAGCAGGACCACGATGAATGTCATGGTGACGTGCCAGTACTTATGAGAGAATTCCATACCGAAGAGCATGGACAAGTTAAGCGGGTGTTCCATTCTTCTTCCCCTTTATATTGTTATATATCGCAACAAGCAGCACACACACGGGCAAAACAGAGAGACCCACCAGTATGCCTATTATGTTCAGTTTAAGCTCCGCTATAGCGAACCATAGCAAAAATGCCGTGGCTGCCAGCCGAAGCTGAAAAAAAAGCACCCTGCCCCCGCCGGAACCCGACTCGGACAGTGACCGCACGCTCCCGGCGAGCAGCCGGAAGTTCAGAACCCCTGCCGCAAACCCGATTCCAAAGCCATAACCAAACGCGGGTTTAAACAGAAGCCTGAATACTGTATACAATATTACGGAAAAAATCAACGATAGAATTAATATTTTATTTTCTATCTTCATCGTCGAGAAGATCCGTTTTTTTGATGAAGTATATCATGTTTTTAAATCCGGCTATGATGCCGCAGATAAGGAACAGAAGGAACAGCCACGGCTTTGTGCCGAACGTTTTGTCCAGCCACCAGCCCATAGCTCCGCCGATGATAACGCTGAACGCCAGCGATGTACCGACTGAACTGGCATTCGCCATATTCTTTATAAATTTATCGACTTCCTTTTTCTTAGGCATTTATTACTCCGGTTAATTGAGATAGCGACGTCAGCCTAAAGATCTACTCGCTATGACGTTCTGCATTACGTCATTACGAGGAGCGTGAGCGACGTAGTAATCTCGTTTATAACGCCTTAAGGCTTTCGTAATGAGCCTTAATGGTCTTTTCTATATCGTCCGCTGTGTGAGCGGATGAAACAAACAGCGCCTCGAACTGGCTGGGAGCTACATTGATCCCTCTGTCCAGCATACCGTGGAAGAATTTAGCGTATTTTTTGGTATCAGACTTCATGGCGTCAGAAAAACTGTCCACACGCCCGTCTGTGAAGAACATACAGGAGAGCGATTCCACACGGTTGAAAGCGTAGTTAAGCCCAAGCTTTTTGCAGTTATCCTGAAATCCGTCAAAGAGAGTGTCCGCTTTCGCCTTCAGCTCTTTATAAAAACCGGGCTCTGACAGCTTGGTCAGCATCTTTATCCCTGCCGCAGTGGCCAGAGGGTTTCCGGAGAGAGTACCCGCCTGATAAACAGGTCCTATGGGCGACATCATACTCATTATCTCTCTCTTTCCTCCGAAGGCGCCCACAGGCAGACCTCCGCCGATTATCTTGCCCAGAGTGGTGATATCCGGTGTCACTCCGTAATATTCCTGCGCACCGCCCCTTGCCATGCGGAACCCTGTGATAACCTCATCGAAAAGAAGCACTATGCCCTCTTCGTCACATACCTTTCTGAGATCCGCCAGAAATCCGTCCTTCGGCAGAACGAGCCCCATGTTGCCGGCTACAGGCTCAACCAGCAGACAGGCTATCTGTCCCTTGTTCTCCTTTGCCAGAGCTTTTACGGAATCTATATCATTATATTGAGCTATCAGAGTGTGCTTGGCAAAATCCTCAGGCACGCCGGGGCTGGAAGGCTGGTTGAATGTCAGAAGCCCTGACCCCGCCTTAACCAGAAGGCTGTCGGAGTGTCCGTGGTAGCATCCCTCGAATTTGATTATCCTGTCCCTTTTGGTATAGGCTCTCGCCAGACGGATAGCGCTCATCAGAGCCTCTGTGCCGCTGGAAACCAGACGTACCATATCCACGGAGGGAACCATGGAGCAGATCATCTTTGCTATGTCCAGCTCCGCCTTGGTGGGCGCGCCGAAGCTGGTTCCCATGTCCGCCGCCTTTTTCACCGCTTCGATGATGTCGGCGTCAGCGTGACCTGTTATCATGGGTCCCCATGAACAGACATAGTCTATATATTCTTTCCCGTCTTCGGAATATATCTTTGATCCTTTCGCGCTTTTTACAACCACAGGATCGCCGCCCACAGAGCCGAAGGCTCTCACCGGGCTGTTCACTCCTCCGGGGATATATCGTTTTGATTCCTCAAAAATATTCATCATCTCACTCCGAGCATGTAATTTGTCTGATGATACTAAACTTCACGCACCTACTCAACAGTTAACTGAAAACCTTCACAATTTTAATCAATTAAGAGATATACTAAGATTTCATAACACATAAAAATTTTTGTTTGATTTTTATAATATTTCGTACGCAATCTATTCGGTCTTGTGCTAGTATCTCCATTAACGAGTGGTGACATCTTTATTATTTGGAGGCTCACGCATATGTCGAAGAACATTGCTATTGAGCCGCTGACGAGGATAGAAGGGCATCTTAAAGTTGAAACGGAAGTTGATAACGGCAAGGTGACCGATGTATTTATTAGCGGCCAAATGTACAGGGGATTCGAAAAATTCCTGGAAAACAGACACCCGGTAGACGCAGCCAGAATAGCCCAGAGGGTTTGCGGCGTCTGCCACGAAGTTCACGGAGTTGCTTCTGTTCTGGCTCTGGAGGAGCTATACAAAAATCCTTCTCCCAAGAACGGAAACATCCTGAGAGACATGATTCTCGGTCTGCATCTTATCACAGACCATTTCCTTCATTTCTATACGCTCAGCGTACCTGATTTTGTTGATTTTACTCAGATACTTAATTACAGCGGGAATGATACCAACATACTCTCTCTGAAGAACTGGGTGGCGAAAACAAAGCCTCAGTTCGTTCTTAAGCGCAATCAGGGCAACTATATCACCAACACCTCCACTGCACTGGGGATAGTCGCCAATTATTTTCAGGCGCTCAAGATCAGAAGCATGGGAGCCTCCGGAATAGCTCTCATCGGCGCTAAAGCGCCTTTTGCCCATGCGATCCTGCCCGGCGGCGTTACAACAGACATCACTCCGGACAAGCTGATGTATTATCACAAGGTGCTGGAAGCGGTGAAAAATTTTACAGTCAACTGCTATATCCCCGATGTGATGACAGTAGCGAAACATTTTCCCGAATATTTTAAAATAGGCGTCAGCTATAACAACTTCTACGCCAACCAGACTTTTAAATCTCTGGGAAATCCTCTGTTCAAAGGCGGAATACTCCTGAACGGAAACAAAGAGAAGTTCTCATTCGAGAACGTAAAAGAATACTACGACAAGTCTTTCTACAACGCCCAGGGCAACCCAGACCCGAAAAAGAAGGGAGCCTACAGCTGGACAAAATCACCCAGATACAAAGGCGAAGCGGTGGAGGTCGGACCTCTTGCCAGAATGATAGTGGACGGCAATCCCTATTTCAAAAAACTGATGGCGGATATGAAAGCCCCCGTTCAGTCATCCACAATGGCGAGACACGTCGCCAGAGCGGCGGAATGCCGCATGCTGCTGGATCACATGTATAATCTGCTGGATTCATACAGATTCGGCGAGCCTACTATCCATCAGGTGGATTTCTCCAGGAAAGTATCCGGCAGAGGCACAGGTTTCTCCATTGCCGCCAGAGGAGCGCTGATCCACCAGATAGAAGCTCAGAACGGAAAGATCACCAGATATAACATGATAGTCCCCAGCACATGGAACTTCGGTCCGGAAGGCAACGGAAAGAAAGGCGTGGTGGAAAAATCCATCCTAGGCGCTCCCGTGGCATACAGCAGCGAGAACTCCATAGAGGTGGGCAGGATCATCAGAAGCTATGACCCCTGCACAGCCTGCTCCGTACATTAAGGGAGAACTATCATGAAAATGAACAGAAGACAGTTTCTGGAAAACTGCGCCAAAGTATCCACACTGGTGTTCGGCTCGTGCGTGTTCACCAACGAGATAGCGGAAGGGTTCACCCGTCTGTCCGAGAGCCAGCGCCCCCAGCTCATCTTCATACAGTCACAGTGCTGTACAGGATGCAGTATATCCGCCACATACGGAAACGAAGAGGACTTCATAGATTTTATCAGCAACATCGTCAGGCTTCAGGTGCATCCTAACCTGTCGTTCTCTCAGGGTGTCGACTACATGAAATCTATCGAAGAGGTGTCAAACTCCGGTCCCTTCTATCTCGTATGCGAAGGATCTGTTCCCGCCGGGATGAAAGAGGCGTGTATATTCAATGACGTGCCTATGTACGACTATCTGCACAAACTTATGAAAAAAGCCGCCGCCATAGTGGCGTCCGGCACATGCGCCTGCTACGGAGGCATCCCCGCCTCCAACCAGAATGTCACAGGCGCTATCCCCATAGATACCTATATGAAACGTCAGGGAGTGAACAAGCCCCTGATTAAGATCCCCGGATGCCCCATCAACCCCGACAGGCTTCTGGGCACAGTGGCGTATATAGTAGCCACCGGCAAGATACCCGAGCTGTCCGGCGGTGTGCCGAAAAAATATTATCCCGACCTGATACACAATCAGTGCGGAAGATATCAGGCATTCAACCAGGGACACTATACAAAGAATTTCGAGAAGGAGAAGCTCAACTGTCTCCTGAAAAACGGCTGCCGCGGTCCCGTAACCTATTCCGACTGCCCCACCAGACGCTGGAACGGCAAGGTGAACGTGTGCATAGAGAGCAACACCCCCTGTATCGGATGTATTCATAAGGATTTTCCTTTCAAGACCGCTCTGTATCTGGAAGAGGAATCTTTTAAAGATATGACATGGTCCGAAATGAAAAAACAGCTGGAGAAATAGCCGTGAAAATAGAAGAACTTAAACACTCTATAAAACTCAGGGCGGCTGTATACATCATAGTTCCGCTCATGGTCTTCGGAATTCTGCTGATGGCGCTGGACTACAGAAAGAACAGCCTCACCAAAAACACTCTGAACCAGTATATGGACTATCTGAAAGAGATGATTTTCATGTCCACATACGACTCGCTGAAAAAAGGCAACATGACCCTCTTCAGCGAAGTTCTGGCAGAGATAGGCGAATATGAGCTGGTGAAGGAATTCTCGCTCATCACTCCCGAGGGCAATGTAAAATACTCCTCCGACCCCGCCAATGTGGACACCACAGTGGATCTGTCCGACGTGGCTCAGGACAAAGAGACCGTGATAGAGCACGACGGGATCACCACTTTCTATTATCCCGTGGTCACAGCTCAGTATTGTCTGCGCTGTCACAGAGACTGGACAGAGGGCGGCGTCAACTCCTTCTATAAAGCGTCTCTGGACTCATCAGCGAAAACAGCCATCACCAGAGCCTCAGCCATTAACAACGTCCTGCTTATTCTCGCCGGACTGGCCGTTATGGTTCTGGTGGTAATAGTTATCCAGAAGCTGGTCTTCAGCAGGCTGGAGAGAGCGAACGAGGTTCTGGACAACCTCTGCACAGGCGAGGGAGACCTCACCATTCAGCTCTCCGTCAGAGCACCTGACGAAATAGGCATACTGCGCACCAAGATCAACAACTTCATAGCCCACCTCAGGGGAATGATAGCCGAGCTGAAAGAGCACATAGCAGATGTTGACGGAGAGATAGGGCAGATACAGTCCGACCTGAACACCATCAACGAGTCCGTTCAGGAGAACGTGTCCAACATCATGACCATCTCATCCTCTTCCGAGCAGGTTTCCTGCACGCTGAACGAGAACATAACCAACCTGACAAACCTCACAGAGAGCGTGAACAGCAAAAAGAAAACTATCTCTCAATCGCTCAGCAATGTAATGGCGATAACAGGGATGATAAACGAGATGACAGGATCAGTGGACAACCTCAGCAAAACAGTAACCGATCTGGAGCAGAGATCCAACGACATCAACAACATCACCAACCTGATTACCGAGATAGCCGACCAGACCAACCTGCTGGCGCTGAACGCCGCTATAGAGGCGGCCAGAGCGGGCGAGGCGGGCAGAGGATTCGCTGTGGTTGCGGACGAGATCAGAAAGCTGGCGGAGAGAACCACCAGCGCCACTAACGACATCAAGTCCATCGTAACAGACAACACCCGCATCATCTCCGGTATAGTTTCGGAGATCAGCATCAACAAAGAACACGCTGAAAGCATGAATCAGGGTATATCCGATATCACCCAGTTCACCAAAGAGGTGGACAGAACCATGGAGGATATAACAGGCAGCATAACCAACCTGAGCCACATGCTGACAGAGAGTATATCCGCTCTGGAGCTGACGCTGGGCAGCATAGAGACGGTTAACTCGAACATGGGACATACCGGCGAGGTTTCAGAACGCATCTCAGAGACATCGAAAAATCTGAGAGACAAGAGCACCAACATGAAGCACATCGCCGACAAGTTTAAGACCAGCTAAACATTTTTTATTTCCGAGGGTGTTTAACGCCCTCGGTTTTATCTAGCAAAAACTTTTTTTATAAAATATAATAGACCTATGAGTGAAGCGCTAATTAATAATGAAATATTAAAATGGGCAAGAACCAGATGCAATTATGACACTACTTCTGCATCAAAAAAAGTGAATGTTTCAATAGAGAAATTACTTGAGTGGGAAAATGGAATAAAAAAACCAACTTTTAGCCAAGCTCAAAAACTTGCCAATATATACAAAATACCTTTAGGTTATCTTTTTTTAAATAAAGCTCCCAACGAAACAATTCAATTACCTGATCTAAGAACACTACCAGAGTCAAGAAAACCTTTCAGTGCTGAATTTAAAGATACTATTCTTGATGTTCAATATAAACAAAATTGGTATGTTGAATACTTAAAAGAAATAGACTACCCAACTTTAGATTTTGTAGGCAAATTTTCAAAAAATGATAATTATATAGTTATTGCAAAAGATATTGCAGAAACATTAGGCATAAATGACACATTAAGACAAGAAGCAACAACATATGATAACTTTTTGGCTAAAGTAATTATTAAGATGGAAGAAGCAGGAATATGGATTATTAAGACTGGTATCGTAAAAAACAACACTCACAGGGCTCTTTCTGTAGAAGAATTTAGAGGATTTTCAATTTCTAATAATTTAGCTCCCCTTGTTTTTATAAATGGAAAAGACGCAAGAGCAGCTCAAATTTTTACACTAATTCATGAAGTTGCACATATATGGATAGGAATAAGTGGTGTTTCTGATAATGCTATAAATTTAAACAAAATCCGAATAGATGACGAAACGGAAAAACTTTGCAACAAAATTGCAGGAGAAGTTTTGATCCCTAATGAAAAACTAATGATTAACTGGGATAGAAATAAAACTATTGATGATAATACACAGCATCTTTCAAACACATTCAAAGTCAGCAAAGTTGTTATCGCAAAACGTGCCTATGATGTTAACCTAATAGATTATGAAACATACTCTGAATTTTATTTATCTGAAAAGAATAAGTGGAAAAAAACTAGCAAACCTGGTGGAAACACATATAGCAACTATAAATACAGCAATGGGCTCCGCTTTTCAAAAGCAGTTGTTAATCAAGTTTTTGAAGGCAAACTACTTTATACTGATGCTGCAAAGTTATTAAATATTTCCCCACACCTTATTGACAAATTTGCTAAAGAACTCGGAGGAAATTAATTGCCTAAGTATTTATTAGATACAAATATTTTTATTCAATCACATAAGCAATTTTACAATATGGATTTTTGTCCTGGCTTTTGGAATTGGTTAAACTTATCACAAGAATCGAATATTACTGGAAGTATAATATATGTTATAGATGAGTTATGCAAAGGCAATGACATTTTAGCTACATGGGCCTCTGATAACAAAAAGTCTAATTGGGCTATGAATATTGATGATGAACAAACACAAACGATGTTTTCTAAAATAGTTAATTATGTTGAAGTCACTTATGATGATACCGCTACAAAACAAAAGTTTTATGGTTGTGCAGACCCATGGATTATAGCAAAAGCAGCTGTCACAGGAGCAACAGTAGTAACACAGGAAAAACTTGTTGTTACAAACTCATCTAAAATCAAAATTCCGAATATTTGTCAACACTTTAACATTAATTACATTAATATCTTTGATCTGCTTAAAGTTAATCATGTTAAGTTTATACTAGAAGTCTAGAAATTTAACTTTTTTCTTTGATTTTCCACTCTATTTGTTCTATGTTTATCCACCAATTTTAAACACGGAGGGTGCTATGAAAGTTTCTGTAATCGGAGCAACAGGCTACACAGGCTACGAACTGATTAAAATTCTGGTCAGACACCCCCGATTTGAGATTGGATGTCTTGTCAGCGAAACTTACGAGGGAAAGGCTTTCAGCGAGGTCTATCCCGTGTTCAGAAATCTCTGCGATACCATCATAATGGGCAGGGACTATGAGACCGTGGCGAAACAGTCCGACGCTGTTTTCCTCTGTCTGCCACATGCGGCGGCACAGCAGGCGGCGAACTTCTTTCACTCCAAAGGGCTGAAGGTAGTTGATCTTTCCGCCGACTTCAGGATCAAGGACAAGGCGCTTTACGAAAAAGTATATAAGACAGAACACGTCTATCCCGAGCTGCTGGCTCAGGCGGCATACGGCATGCCCGAAATATTCACCGAAGAGGTGAAAAACGCCACCATGACAGCCAACCCCGGGTGCTATCCCACCACGGTCATCATGCCTCTCTTCCCCGTGATAAAGGCGGGGCTGATAGACGAAACATACATAATAGCCGACTCAAAGTCCGGCGTATCCGGAGCAGGAAGAAAGGCGGACCTATCCCTCTCATACTGCGAGGTGAACGAAGACTTCAGACCCTATAACATCTTCGGACACAGACACAACCCTGAGATGAACCATATTCTCGAAAGGGCAGGCAGAAAAGCGGACGTGCTCTTCACAGCGCACCTGCTGCCTGTGAACAAAGGCATAGAGACGACACTCTACGCCCGAACAGACAGAACAGCGGGCGAGATCGCCGCCTGTATGAAGGATTTTTATAAAGACCGCCGATTCGTAAGGATTTACGACAACGGTCATATCCCTTCTCTGAAGGATGTGGTGGACACTAACTTTATCGACATATCCGTCTTCGAAAAGGACGGAAAACTGATAATAGTATCCGCCATCGACAACCTGATAAAGGGATCCAGCGGTGTCGCCGTACAAAACCTGAACCTGATGTGCGGACTGGAAGAAACTGCTGGTATAATATAATCAGTACTCATCAACGGAGAATTTAAAATGCAGAAGATAAATAAAGCAGGGGTGTGCGCCCCTTTAGGATTTCTCGCCTCAGCGGTGAATGCCGATGTGAAAGGCAAAGGCAAAGAAAAGAACGACATGTGCCTCATCTATTCCGAGACTCCCTTCAAAATGGCAGGTGTGTTCACCAAGAACACCTTCAAGGCGGCTCCCGTCAGACACGCCATAGAGGCGCTGAAGATAAACAAGGAATATCAGGCGGTGCTGGTGAACAGCGGAAACGCCAACGCCTGCACAGGTCAGCAGGGAATAGACGCCTGTGCGGAACTGACATCCGCCGTGGCGGACGCTCTGGATATCGACCATAACAAAGTTCTTATGTCCTCCACAGGCACCATCGGGGTTCAGCTTCCGGTGGAGAGAATGAAAAAGCACATAGACACTCTGGTGGACGAGCTGGATGACGGCAACTCTGACCTGTTCGCGGAAGCCATACTCACCACAGACACATTTCCCAAACAATGCGGTGTGCTGGTGGAAACAAAAAACGGAGCCTATGTAGTGGCTGGAGCGGCTAAAGGCGCCGGAATGATCGCCCCGAACATGGCGACCATGCTCTGCTACATCACCACAGACGCTGTAGTGAGCGACAAAAACCTTCAGACAGTGCTGGAAACAGCGGTGAACGGTTCATTCAACAGCATCACGGTGGACAACGACATGAGCACCAACGACACTGTTTTTCTGATGGCTAACGGCATGAGCGGGATAATCCCCAACCAGAACGAGCTTCAGGAGGCGGTAAATCTGGTCACTCTGGAGCTGGCAAAAGCCATAGTGAAAGACGGCGAGGGAGCCACAAAATTCATCACGGTGAACGTGAAAGGGGCAGACAGCGACGACGACGCAAAAAAATGCGCCTTTCTCATAGCCAACTCACCTCTTGTCAAAACCATGTTCCACGGCGAAGACCCTAACTGGGGCAGACTGCTCGCCTGTGTGGGCGCCAGTCAGGTGAAGGCGGACGAATCACAGACAGACCTTTATTTCGAAGATCTGCTCTATGTGAAGAACGGACTCATCATAGACGAAAAGATGGAGTCAAAGGCCGCCGAGATAATGAAACAGGCGGAGATATCCATCACCCTCGACCTGAACATGGGAAAAGGCGAGGCCAAGGTATACACCTGCGATCTCAGCAGGGAATACATAGCCATCAACGCCGATTACAGAAGCTGATATTAAATCCGGAGCCCCTCTTTCCTGAGGGGCTTTTTGTTTCCCGTCTTTTTTTCTCTGAAAAATCGCATAGACAAACCGTAAAACCATCATATATTATTAATCAGACGTTACACTATACACAAATTCACCATAGGGTTAATAAATATAGTTGTTGTTTAAAACAACTGATAAAAAAAATGAAATAATCCTCGTTAACCCCTTTCGCTATTATTTAACTGCGGAGCGTATTATGACCATTTCGAAAGTGCCTGTCTGGATTAAAATAATTCTTCCCCTCACAGCCTCTCTGGCGCTTTTCATCTTCATAATATTCGGCGTGCATATGCCGGAGATCAAAACCCGCCTGCTGATACAGAAAAAAGAACAGATAAGGGATCTGACGCAGACCGCGGTGGATATCGCCCGTCATAATTACATGCTGTACGCTTCCGGCAGAATGACCGAAACCGAGGCAAAACAGCAGGCTGTCGACCTGATAGCCGATATCCGGTTCGGTCCGGAGAACAAGGACTACTTCTGGATTACTGACTATGAGCCGAAGATGGTTATGCATCCATACAGACCTGACCTGAACGGAAAGAATCTGAAAGGTTTCGCCGACCCGGCGGGAAAACACCTGTTTGTGGATATGGTGAAGGTAACCGAAAGCTCCGGTGAAGGTTTTATAGAATACATGTGGCAGTGGAAAGACGACAGCTCGCATATTGTGCCGAAGATATCTTATGTGAAGAGATTCGACCAGTGGAACTGGATCATAGGTACAGGCGTTTATATGAAGGATATGGACGCAGAGGTCAGAACCCAGGCGGAAAAGCTGCTCACATACACCATGATGGTGTTCGTGTTCATCATACTGCTGTCCGGATATGTGATCTATTCCGCTTTCAGAACCAACAAAAGTCTGATGATCAGTGAACACCAGCTGCGCCTGCTGAACGAAAAGCTGGAAGAAAAAGTGCGTGAGCGCACTAACGATCTGGAAGCGTCTCTGGATAATCTGAAAAAGACCCAGAGCCAGCTTATCGAATCAGAAAAGATGGCGTCGCTGGGAAATCTTGTCGCCGGTGTTGCCCACGAGATAAACACGCCCATAGGCATAGGCGTAACCTCCGCCACATTTCTGGAAGACAAGCTGAAAGAGCTGAAATCCGCCTACAACACCGGCAGCATGAAAAAGAGCGATCTGGACAAATTCCTCGATCTCTCTGAAGAATCTGTAAAGAATATAACCGTGAACCTGCTGAGGGCGGCTAATCTTATAAAAAGTTTTAAACAGGTGGCTGTGGATCAGTCCAGCGAAATGCCCAGAGAGTTCAATCTGAAGCATTATCTGGGGGACATACTCATGAGTCTGCGTCCCAAGCTGAAAACCACCAGACACCAGATAATTATAAACGCCCCGGAAGATCTGGTAATCAACTCATATCCGGGAGTTTTTATGCAGATATTCTCCAACCTGATAATGAACAGTCTCATACACGGGTTCGAGGGTATAGAACAGGGAAAAATAACCATCGACCTTAAGACAGAGGCGGGAAGCATCACAATCGTCTTCTCAGACAACGGTCATGGTATGAAACAGGAACAACGGTGGATCCGGTCTGGGTATGAACGTGGTGTACAACCTTGTTACCAGAAAACTGGGAGGCACAATATTCGTATCCAGCGAAGAGGGTAAGGGCTCAGTATTTATTATCACCCTTCCGGGAGAAACCAGCCATGAGAAACACAATGGACAATAACGACCTGCTTGTCTTCGCAGATGAAGAACCGAAGAGAGAAGCGGAAAAAGACAGCTTCTGGCATGTTCTGATAGTGGATGACGAAGAGGACATCCACACCACCACCCGTCTGGTTCTGGACGATTTTGAGTTTGAAGGAAAAAAATTAAAATTCACCAGCGCCTATACCGCAGATGAGGCATACAGACTGCTGAAGGATGAGAACGATTTTTCCGTCGTTCTTCTGGATGTGGTGATGGAGAGCAACCATGCCGGTCTGCATCTGGCGAACATCATCAGAAACGAGCTGCGCAACAACTTTATCCGTATAATCCTGCGCACCGGGCAGCCGGGAGAGGCGCCGGAGCGGAAAGTTATCGCCGAGTATGATATAAACGATTATAAGAACAAGGCGGAGCTCACCAGCCAGCAGCTCTTCACATGCATGTATTCAGCTCTCAGGTCATACAGAGACCTGAATATCATAAACAGAAACCGCAACGGTCTTCAGAATATCATCGAGTCCACAGCCAACCTGTTCAAAAGGCAGAATATAGAACATCTGGCTCAGGGAGTGCTGACTCAGGTGATCTCTCTTCTGGGGCTGGAGAACTCATACTACATCAGCACGTCCGGCTTTACGGCGTCACAGAAGAACAACAGCGAATACGAGATAATAGCCGCCACCGGAAGGTTCGAAAGCTGTACAGGCGCAATTATGGACGACTGCAAACCGATCCCGCAGGAGGTCATTCCCTTTCTGAAAGAAGCGGTGGAAAAGGGTCAGAGCGGTTTCATAGGCAAGCACTATGTGGGATATTTCCCCACTATGAAGGACAAGATACATCTGCTATTTGTGGAGAACTGCCGTCAGGAAAATGAGAACGCTATAGAGAGTCTTTTAACTCTGTTTAACCACAACGCCGGAATCGCCTTCGACAACGTGATACTGAACAAGGAGATCACGGACACCCAGATAGACATCATCTACCGTCTTGGCGAGGTGGTGGAGAGCAGATCGAAAGAGACCGCTTTTCACGTTAAACGGGTGGCAGAATACACCTATACCATCGCCCGAGCTCTGGGGCTTCCGGTGGAGGAAGCGGAGCTGTATAAGATGGCTTCCCACATGCACGATATCGGCAAGATAGGCATAGCTGATTCCATTCTGCTGAAACCGGGCAAACTGTCCGAAGATGAAAGGGTTATCATGAAAACCCACACCGACATAGGCTACAACATGCTGAAAGCGTCCAGCAGAACCATGCTGAAAACCAGCGCCGTCATAGCCAGAGAACACCATGAATACTGGGACGGCACAGGATATCCCAGAGGTCTGATGGGCGAGGAGATACACATAGCCGCCCGCATAGTATGTCTGGCGGACATATATGATGCCCTGTGCAGCAAGAGAGTCTACAAACAGCCGTGGTCAGAAGAAGAGACAATACTTTTTATAAAGCAGAATACAGGAAAAATCTTCGATCCGGCGATAGTGGACGCTTTTTTCAGGGTATATAAACGGATACAGGAAATCAAAGAACAGTATAGAGATCAGTGATAATAAAAGGCGGTGTTTTCACCGCCTTTTTTACATAGGAACTTCTATCAGTATAATGTCCGATTCAGCATCGACATCCAGCCGCACCGTGTCGGCGTTCTCTATCTCTGCGGCGTCTCTGCGCCCCAGTCTCTCTCCGTTCACTGTCACCCTGCCTTCCACAACGAAGACATACAGGGCGTCTCCGTCTCTCTTTACTTTATAGTCCACTGACTGCCCTCCGCTCAGAAAGCCTCTCATGATCCATGCGTCCTGATGAAATGTAAGCCCCTCTTCATCCGGATCTCCGGACACAACGGTTATCAGCCATCCTCTGCTGCTTTCAAAATCAAAGACCGCCTGCTCATATTCAGGAGCGATATCCCTGTCCCTTGTCTTTATCCATATCTGAAACAGCTTCAGAACCTCATCATCAGACGGATTCCACTCGGAATGAAGTATGCCGGAGCCGGCGCTCATCCTCTGCACCTCGCCCGGTCTGATGACAGATCCGCTGCCCATGCTGTCCTTGTGCTCCACAGCGCCTTCGGTGACGATGGTCACTATCTCCATGTTGTCGTGCGGGTGCATGGGAAATCCGGTGGAAGGCGCTATTTCGTCATCGTTAAAAACTCTCAAAGCGCCCAGCCCCATTCGTTTTCTGTCGAAATAGTCAGCGAAGCTGTAGCTGAAGGCGGATCTCAGCCAGCCGTGATCTGCGCCTCCCCTGCTCCCGTTTCTGTATATTGTGGTTTTCATTTTTCTCTCCTGTTCGCTTTCTCCAGTCTGCGCAGAAGCGATGACATCTCAGTCAGCTCGTCATCTGTCATACAGGAGAAATAGTCAGCCATATTTCCGGCGTGAACCGGAAAAATCTTTTCTATCAGATCATATCCGTCCTTAGTTACAGTCAGCTTGATCACTCTTCTGTCTTCTGCGTCCTGCTCGGAGGATATCAGCCCTTTTTCCTTCAGGTTTCTCACCACCACGGTCATGTTTCCCGGCGTGCTGAGCACCAGACGGGTCAGCTCGCCCACAGATAGCGTGCCCATGTGATAAAGAGCCTCCAGAACGCCGAACTGATCCAGAGTGAGTCCTTTGCTCTCTATGAACACCGTCTCCCTCGCTCTGATGTTTCTAAATGCTCTGGACATCTCTATCCAAGCTCTCATGGCGGCGTCAGATTTTTTTCCGTATGATTTTTTTGTTTTCATGTCTGCCTCTGATATGAAATATATTACTAATTAGTAATAATGCAACAGAAAAAAAGCGGTGTTTCCACCGCCTTTTTATTATTAAGAATTGTAAGCCGTTTCACCGTGCTGGGAACGGTCGAGACCCAGAGTCTCGTCCTCTCTGGTGACACGCAGGCCAACCGCTTTGTCCACCAGTTTCAGTATAATATATGTCAGCGCCACGGTATAGACCAGCACAGCCCCCAGTGAGCCCAGCTGAACCAGAAGCTGTTTCGGGTTGCCATAGAACAGACCTGTTCCGCCCACAGAGGCAAAGAGTCCTGTGGCTACAGCGCCCCATACTCCGCCCACTCCGTGTATGCCTATGACGTCCAGCGAGTCGTCATATTTCAGCCTGAATTTCAGAAAGACAGCCAGATAGCACAGCACCCCTCCGGCAAGCCCGATAACCAGAGCGAACACCGGAGAGACATATCCGGCGGCGTTTGTAACAGACGCCAGACCCGCCACTATACCCGAAGAGATACCCAGAGCGGTTGTCTTGCCGTGTCTGTATTCCATGAGAGACCAGCTGAGTCCGCCGCCGCATCCGGCTATGAATGTGTTCACGAATGCCAGATACGCCACACCGTTCACCGCCAGAGCGCTTCCGGCGTTGAACCCGAACCATCCGAACCACAGAAGCCCTGTGCCGAAAACTGTCAGCATAAGGTTATGGGGGAGGAACTGGTGCTTGGGAAAACCATCCCTATTGCCCAGAACAATGATGAAGACAAGAGCAGCCACAGCAGATGTGAAGTGAACCACGATACCTCCGGCGAAATCCAGCACGCCGAAAGTGCCCAGAAAACCGCCGCCCCACACCCAGTGAGCCACGGGAGCGTATACCACTATGCTCCATACCGCTATGAACATCACAAAGGCGGAGAATTTCACCCTCTCAACAATAGAGCCGCTCAAAAGAGCGCAGGTGATGATGGCGAACATGCCCTGAAACATGGCGAAGACGGGCTCGGGGATTGTACCCCTGACCGCTGTCATTACATTGGAAAGTCCCAGATAGAGTGTTCCGCCGATAAAAGCGTTGCCATCGGGAGCAAAGGCAAGCGAATGTCCGGCAAAGATCCAGATGAGCCCCACCACAAAGATGGAAACAAAACTGTACAGCATGGTGGAAAGCGTGTTCTTTGCGCTTACCATGCCTGTGTAGAATACCGCCAGTCCAGGCAGCATAAAAAGAACAAAGGTACTGGAAATCAATACCCAAAGTGTGTCCGCCTTGTCGACAGCTCCACTCTCTCCCGCGAACGCGGAGCCTGTGAGCAATGCGAACATTGCAAATAATTTTATCATTTCGTCACCCCACAAAGTGTTTAACTTAATAAGGGTGAAAAATCAATATTGAATGATATTTGTGGAAAAAAGGCGGGACAGGACGCCCCGCCTGAGAAGATTTATTTTACTACCAGTTTCAGACCTACGGGAACATAGGCATCTACTTTCTTACCGGAGAGAACAGCCTGTGCTGTTTCCACGCCTTTTGATCCGATGAATGCTGGCTGCTGAGCCACTGTGGCTGCCATTCCGCCTGCTTTCACAGATTTAACTGCATCGTCTGTGGCGTCAAAACCGACCACCAATATCTTTCTGCCTGTACCCTGAATAGCTTTCAGAGCGCCCAGAGCCATTTCGTCATTATGAGCGAAAACAGCGTCTATTGCGGGCTGTGCCTGAAGGATGTTCTCCATTACGTTCAGACCCTTTGTTCTGTCGAAATCAGCTGTCTGACGGGCTACAACTGTGATGGCGGAACCTTTGACGGCGGCATTGAATCCCTTGCCTCTGTCTCTGGCGGCAGATGTTCCGGGTATGCCTTCCAGCTCAACCACTTTGCCTTTTTTGCCCAGTTTTTCCATAATGAACTCGCCTGCCATTTTTCCACCGGCTACGTTGTCAGAAGCGATGTGAGAAACCACTTTGCCCTTGTTGGCGCCTCTGTCCAGAGTAATCACGGGGATTTTGGCTCTGTTTGCCATAGTGATGGCATTGCCCACCGCGTCAGAGTCTGTGGGGTTTATCAGGATTGCGGAAACACCTCTGGAGAGCAGGTCTTCCACGTTTGCTATCTCTTTTGCGGGGTCATTCTGAGAGTCCAGAACCACAAGATCGATGCCCAGTTTCTTCGCCTCTGCCACTGCTCCGTCTTTCAGTGTGACGAAGAAGGGGTTGTTCAGAGTGGAGACAACAAGCCCGACAGTCTTTCCGGCTGCGTAAAGCGGCATGACGGCCATCATTGCCAATGCCAGCACGATCAGAAGAATTCTTTTCATAAACTACTCCTGTAAATCATTTCTTTCTATCCATAAGGACAGCTATGAGAATCACAGCTCCTTTTGCGATCATCTGATAGTATGACGATACGTTCATCAGGTTCAGGGCATTGTTCAGTATGCCGATGATGAGCGCTCCGATAAATGTTCCGAATACTGTACCTATCCCTCCGGCAAGACTGGTTCCTCCCAGAACCACGGCTGCGATGGCGTCCAGCTCATATCCGGCTCCGGCTGTGGGCTGGGCGGACGAGAGTCTGGCTGTGAGCGTAATGCCCGCTATGGCGGCTGTCAGACCGCTGATGGCGTATACGGCTATCTTTATCCTGCTGACACGGACGCCGGAAAGGCGTGACGCCTCCTCATTGCCCCCGATGGCGTAAACATAGCGTCCGAAACGGGTATGTTTCAGCACATACCATGACAGCACAAAAACAATGATCATCAGCAGAACCGGAACGGGAACGCCCAGCACATATCCTGTGCCGAACCATGAATATATGTCGGCGGCGGCGTCATATCCTGTGGATATGGGCTTGCCGTCTGTAAAGACCAGAGTAACGCCCCTGAGCAGTGTCATGCTCACCAGGGTGGCGATGAAGGGCTGTACCTTGCCCTTGGTGATGGCGATCCCCGCGAATATTCCCAGCAGAGTACCCAGAGACAGCGTGGTGAACAGAGTGAGCGCCACGCCCATGTCCTCCGCTATCATATACGCCGAGATAGCTCCGCAGAGAGCCAGTATAGAGCCGACCGAGAGGTCTATGCCGCCTGTGAGGATGACGAACGTCATACCCGCCGCTATGACGGCGTTGATGGATGTCTGGCGCAGGACGTTCATGATGTTTCCCACAGAGAGGAAACGGGGACTGATGAGCGACACTATCACAGCCAGAAGCAGAAGCCCCAGAAGCGGTCTGAATTTTACCAGAAATTCTTTAAAGGTCATTTTCATATTGTCCGCTCCTTACCTACCCTGCGTTCCTGCTGAGATTTTCTATAGCCAGCTTCATTATCTTCTCCTGAGTGGCGTCCTCTTTCATTAGCTCACCCGCCACGCTTCCGCCGCTCATGACTAGTATGCGGTCGCTCATGCCCATAACCTCTGGCATTTCGGACGAGATGAGGATGATGGCTATGCCGTTCTTCTTCAGGTCGTTTATCAGTTCGTATATCTCTTTTTTCGCGCCCACGTCCACGCCCCGGGTGGGTTCGTCCAGAATCAGCACCTTCGGCGCTGTGACCAGTCCTTTTCCTATGGCAACCTTCTGCTGGTTGCCGCCGCTCAGGTTCAGCACCTTCTGCGATGGTCCGGTGGTCTTGATGGACATTTTATTTATATATTCTTCAGAAACCTGTATCTCTTTTTCGGTGGAAACATGTCTGAACATGTTCTGAAATTTTTTCAGCGCAGGCAGAGTGATATTCTCCTTCACAGACATTCCCAGTATAAGCCCGAGCTGTTTTCTGTCTTCGGACACATAGGATATACCGTTGTCTATGGCGCTGGAGGGATGGTTTATCTTCAGCGGTCTGCCGTCCAGAATTATCTGTCCGCTGTAGAGAGGCATAGCGCCGAAGATGGATTTTGCCACTTCGCTTCTGCCTGAGCCCATCAGCCCGGCAACACCGAGAATCTCTCCCCTTTTCACTATGAAGCTCACGTCCTTCACTCTGTGGTTGGTAAGCCCCCGGGCCTCGAACACCACATCCGTTCCGGGAGCGCCGGACGCCGGATATCTGTCGTGTATAGGTCTGCCCACCATCAGCTGAATGATGGATTCCTCTGTGAGGTCGGACACAGCCCGGGATGTGACAAAAGTTCCGTCACGCAGCACCGCCGCCCTGTCGCAAATATCAAAAACCTCCGAGAGCTTGTGGGAGATATAGACTATCGCCCGCCCTTCCGCTTTCAGCTCACGGATGACGCTGTAGAGGTTTTCTGTCTCCACGTCCGTCAGAGCGTCTGTGGGCTCATCCATTATGATTATTCTGGCGTTCATGGAGAGCGCCTTGGCTATCTCCACCATCTGAGCCTGCCCCACGCTGAGACTGCCCACCTTAACGGAGGGTTTTATATCCATGCCGAGGCGTGTCAGATATTTTTCCGCCTCTGCGTTCATTTCAGAAAATTTTATCTTTTTATAGAAATTAACGGGCTCTCTGCCCAGAAAGATGTTCTCGCCTACGGTAAGCTCCGGAATGAGATTCAGCTCCTGATGGATAATGGCTATGCCCTTCTTCTGGGCGTCTTTCGGGTCTTTCACCACGAAGGGTTTGCCGTTGTACAGTATCTCTCCGGAGTCCTTAGTGTATACCCCGCTGAGTATCTTCATCAGGGTGGATTTGCCCGCCCCGTTCTCCCCCAGCAGAGCCAGCACCTCTCCGGCGGTTATGCTCAGAGACACATTGTCCAGCGCCTTCACCCCGGGAAACGCCTTATTGATGTTTTTCATTTCCAGCAGTGGCATATCAGACATCAGAACACCACACCGGAATGCAGGATTATATTGGAATAAGGCGTGGTCTCTCCGGTTCTTATCACCGCCTTCGCCTTTTTCGTCATTTCTTTAAAAATCTCGTGAGGCACGCTCTCCACCGCCACAGGTTTTCCCTGCGAATACACGGCGCTGTCCACCGCCTCTTTCACCACGGAGAACATCTTCGGGTTTTTCACAGCTATCTCGTCCGCTATGGTCACCATCTCTATCTGAAGCTCAGACAGCACGGCGTCCAGAACAGTGGCGAAATCCGGCACACCGGCGGTGACAGCCAGATCTATACGCCTCACGCCGTCCGGCACAGGCAGTCCGGCATCGCCGATAACCAGAGTATCCGTATGCCCCATCTCTGATATCACAGTTGAAATTCCGCTGTTCAGAAGTATGCCTTTTTTCATATTTGCTTCCTCTAACTAAAGGATACCAGACGAATTACGGATAGCAAGAGAAGTTTTTAGTAAATTTTAATAAAATTTTAGTTGATTCACACAAAAATGTGATATAATGAAAGCATATAGTCAAGGCTGGAAGCGCTCTTTATTAAATGAATTTTTTTAGGTATTTAAACATTTGTTCCCTTAGAAGGTTTTAAAATCATGAGAAAAAAAATTACTGTAACGGAGATAGCAAAGCTAGCCGGAGTATCACCAGCCACAGTCTCTCTGGTGCTCAACAGCAGAGCGGGAGTCAGCCAGGAAACCCGTGACCGTGTGCTGAAGATAGCCCGCGAGCACAGCTATAAGGGCGTGTCGTCCGGCGATCCGTCCTCCAGACACAAGACACTGCTGTTCGTCAGCATTGTCAAACACGGGCATATCCTGAACAAGAACCACAAGACCTTCGTGGCGGACTATATAGACGGCGCGCAGCTCGAGGCAGGAAGAAAGGGCTATTCGCTGGAGGTGGTCTCCTTCGATGGTTTCGTTCCCACAGAGATAATCGGATACATAAACAGCTCCCACGCCAAAGGAGCCGTCATCCTCGGAACTGAGCTGGATGAAAAAGATCTCCAGCATTTTCTCAGGCTGAAGATACCTGCGGCGTTCATAGACCTGTTCTGTACCCACATGCCCTATGACTTTGTGGATATGAACAACGATTCGTCCGTTTATAATCTGCTGACACACCTGACCGCCGCCGGACACAAGGACATCGGCATAGTGACAGGCTCCATCGACACGGCGAACTTCTCCATGAGGCGCTCGGCGTTTGAAAAGACCATGAAGATACTGGGGCATCGATTCAGACCGGAGTTCGTCTTTACAGTGGACTCCACATACGAGGGAGCATATCAGGATATGCTTGATGTGCTGAAAACCAGACCGGAGCTTCCCACCGCTCTCTTCTGCGTGAACGATATCATCGCCGTAGGATGCATCAGGGCGCTGAAGGAATCCGGGATAAAGGTCCCGGACGATATATCTGTGGCGGGGTTCGACAATCTGCCCATGACATCCATGCTGGAACCTCCGCTCACCACCGTAAAAGTATCAAAGAAAAAGATAAGCATGACAGCCGTGATGCTTCTGATCAGAAGGATAAAGGACGGAAACTCCATGCCCTATGAAAAAATAATGATAGGCGGAGAAGTAGTGAAAAGAAACAGCGTCAGACAGATTGACTGACCGGAGGACGTATGAGCAGATTTTGCGTAGCTGGCAGCATCAACATGGATCTGGTAACCAGAACACAAAGATTCCCGAAACCCGGGGAAACATTATACGGCGAATCGTTCACCACCTTCACAGGGGGCAAGGGAGCGAATCAGGCGGTGGCTCTGGCCAAGCTGGGCGCTGACACGGCAATGATCGGCAAAACAGGCAGCGATGTCTACGCATCTGAGTATCTGAGCTATTTCAGCGGGCTTGGTATCGATATATCCTGCATCCGCAGGGCGGACACATCCACAGGGATAGCTGTGATCACGGTGGACGGCTCAGGCGAAAACTCGATTATCATAGTCCCCGGAGCGAACGCCCATGTGGACGAGACATACATCAATTCATGCGCCGGAATGATCGGCAGAGCGGACTATCTGCTGCTTCAGCTCGAAATACCTATGGACTCCGTAGTTCAGGCGGCAGTAACAGCCAGAAAAAATAATACTCTGGTGATACTGGATCCCGCTCCTGCGGCTCAGGTGCCGGATATCCTCCTGAAAAATACCGACATCATAACCCCTAACGAAACAGAGGCGGAGGCGCTCACGGGTATACATCCGCAAGACGCCGAGAGCTTTGGCGAGGCGGGAAGAAGACTGCTGGAAAAAGGAGTCGGTACAGCCGTGCTGAAGGCCGGAAAAAAAGGCGCCTATGTGTGCGATCAAGGGGGCATGACCCATGTGAAAGGCTTTACCGTGGAAACGGTGGACACCACCGCCGCCGGAGACACCTTTAACGCCGGACTGGCATACGGGCTGGGCATGGGACTGTCTGTCACAGACGCCGCCCGGTTTGCCAATGCCGCGGCCGCTATCTCCACCACCAAACAGGGAGCACAGGCAGGCATGCCGTCAATCGAGGAGGTAAAAAAATTACTTCAGCAATGAAACGGAAGCTGTCCCGTCCATAAAAAAAAATAATAAACGACAAATAAAGTGTTCTTTAACAACGCATTATGCAGAGCGTGGTTATCTGAAAAAAATAATTCGTGTATTTTTCATTATTGTCATAAACTTGTATTTCGAACCGTAAAAACCCGCATTATTCAATTTTTTTATCTGTAAATAATTAATTGACTTTCCCGCAAAGCGCTATATATAACCAAACATAACGGTTTTTATAGATACTGACGGTTGTATATATTGATATAGATAGCAACCGTTTATTTTTGCTCTTATACCGTTATATAAAAATATATATAACGCTTTATTGGAGGTTGTATAATGGACGGAAAAATATCGCGCAGAGACATGCTGGCGAAAGCAGCTCTGGTCGGCGCCGGCGCCTTAGCCGGAAGCCTCATCTCTCCCAAGGCCGAAGCGTCAGATGATGAATCACTGATGAAACAATGGCCGTGGCCCTATGTTAAGCTCGATCCCGCAGTAACAGCGGAGATCGCTTATCAGAACTGGTATAACCTCGGATGCGGAGGAACAGTTATGTTCTCCATATTCGACCAGCTGGCCAAAAAAATCGGCGAACCCTACAAATCCTTCCCCGTGGAATCATTCGCCATTTATGAAGGCGGTATAGCCGGATGGGGAACCACCTGCGGCTCAGTGAACGGCGCGGGAACAGTAATCAGTCTTATCGTGGGACCTCCCACATGGGAAGACAGGTCTAAGACCATCACATCAGATATCTTCGACTGGTACAGCCACACAAACATGCCCGTTTATGTGCCGCTGAAACCCCACGCAAACAAAGACAGCATCCCCCACACCGTGAGCGACTCGCCCCTGTGCCACGTCTCCGTGAGCAAATGGATGAAAAAAGCCAACGCCGCTCTGGGCAGTGAGGAGAGAAAAGACAGATGCGCCAGAGTGTCCGCCTCTGTCGCTTATAAAGTTGTTCAGTATCTGAACATGATCCACGACGACAAATTCGACAAAGAACACGCTAACTGGTCAGGACCTATAAAATCAGGCACCACCGCTCAGTATAACTGCGCCGACTGCCACGGCAAGAATGTGCCGAAACCGCCTATGCCCAAAAAACCCACCGCAGGGGAATGATCATGATAAAAAGACGCTTTTTTTTAAAGGGTATGGGCACTCTGACCGTTTTTTCCTTTCTGCCCCTGCCCATGATATTTAACGAAAATGACCAGTATACTCCGCTGAACACTGTGAAACAGGGCAAACCCGAAAAGGTGCACAACTATGCCATGATCATTGTTCAGGACAGATGTATAGGGTGCAGAGCCTGCGAGGTCGCCTGCAAAACCGAATGGCACATACCGAAGGAAGATCCGGAACAGTACAGGACAAAAGTTCTGTACGGAGCCGAGGCTCAGAGTTTCGACGGTCTGATGACATGGCTTCCCGTGCTGTGCAACCAGTGCGACAACGCTCCCTGTGTCAAGGTATGCCCCACCAGAGCCAGCTACAAAAGACCCGAGGATGGCATCATACTAGTGGAGCCGGACAAATGTATCGGCTGCAAAACATGTATGATCGCATGTCCTTATGAGGCACGCTACTACAGCGACGAAAAGCACTCTGTGGACAAATGCACCTTCTGCCAGCCCAGACTGGCGCAGGGCAAAAAACCGGCATGCGTGGAATCCTGCTACAAAGGAGCCAGAATATTCGGAGACCTGAACGATCACAGCTCCGAAGCGTATCAGCTTCTCAAAAAAGCGGTTTCCTACCACATGCTGAAACCTGAAGAGGGAACACTCCCCAACGTGTTCTACACTCAGGGCGTATAGGAGGTTATGACAGATGTCAGAATATACAGAGACTAAAACCGCCTCGTTTTTCACCTATAACAGGCAGACACCGGCCATGCCTTTCATCGTTTTGGGGCTTCTGCTGTGCATTGCGGGCGGAGCGGCCATCATCACTGTTTTTGTAAAAGGACACGATGCGGTATACGGCGTCACCAGACAGATCTCATGGGGTCTGCTGATCGCCACTTACGCCTATTTTGTCATTACATCCACGGGAATAGCCTTCATCGGCGGTCTGGCACACGCTTTCGGGTTTAAGCAGTATGAGCCCATAGCCAAACGTATAGTCGTTATGGCCACTGTGGTTCTGCTCGCCGGATTCACCCAGATACTTATGGAGCTCGGCAATCCCCTTAAGATGATACACATGATGCTCACGCCAAATCTGGCGGCGCCTATCTTCTGGATGGGTATGTTCTACGGTATTGAGCTGGCCATACTCGCATTCGAGCTTTATCTGGTGTTCAAACCGAACCAGACAGCCAGAGACCATAAACTGGCCGCCGTAACAGGGTTCTTCGCCCTTCTGGTGGGCGTTCTCGCCACCAGCAACCTGGGTTATGTCTTCGGCTCTATAGGCGCCAGACAATGGTACAGCGGCATATATTTCTCCACATTCCTTGTTGTGTCAGGCATTGCCGCCGGAGCGGCTCTTCTGATTCTGGTACACTTTATCGTTTTCAAAGGCAATATGCCCGAGAGAGTTAAAACAGCCGCATCTTCACTGGGAAAACTCATGGGCGGCGCTATCGGAGTGATGATGTTCCTCTATCTGTGGAAAATGCTCTCATCAGTATTTCCTGGCGGCGGTGACGGATACGCTTCCGCTGTGGCGCTGATAAAAGGACCGCTGAGCACTAACTTCTGGATAGGAGAGATTCTTCTGGCGGTTATCATCCCCCTGCTGCTGATAGTTACAGCAAAGGGTAAACCCGGCAGACTGGCGCTGGCAGGGCTGATCTACCTGATCGGTCTGTTCTTCACCAGATACGATTTCGTGGTTGCCGGACAGCTCCCTCCTATGAGAGGCGGATTCTTCGGATCAGGAATCATCACTGATTATGTTGCGATGACAACCTACAGCCCGTCTCTGGGCGAATGGCTTATCTATCTGTTCGGATTCGGTGTTTTCTTTCTGCTGTATTTTGCGGCTGAAAAGTTCCTGAATATGGAAACAGATACGCATTAATATATCACCTCGTGAAAGGCTCCGCTGAAACCGGAGCCTTTCATACTCGTTTTTAGCTATCCGAATAAATTGATTTTTTGTCTGTTTTCAGTATAATTCAATATAATGTTAAACTTAGATAATTACTCATTCAACATCCTTTCATTTTCGCTGATCTTCATTATCGGGCTTATAGCCTCTACATCGGTTGCCGCATTCAGAAACATGGACAGACCTATCTACAGGCTTTTCTGCTTATATGCCGTACTGACATTGACATATGCGTCGGCTTATCTGCTCCAGAGCATGTCGCTGACTCTGGAAAATAAAATTTTCTGGGCGAATGTGAAGGTGACCTCCGTATGTTTCGCTCCGGCCGTGTGGGTCTGGATCACATGCATGATGACAAACAGACGCCAGCCGCACATATCCATTAACGTTTTAATGGTGCTGACAGCCCTGATCAACATCGCCGTTATATGGTCCGACAGCCACCTGCACATATTCAGGTCCTCCGTGACCCTGGTAAAAATATCCGATAACTTTTTTATGATGCACCCCAACTTCGGCATATGGTTCACCACCATATATATATGGAGTCTTTATCTGCCTACCATCATATCTATAATGATGTTCGCCGCGTCGTTTATTAATACCGGCAGATCGGGCAGAATCCAATACGGAATGATGATAATAGGCATCACTGCCTCTCTTCTGGGCGGAGTGCCGCTCATACTGAAAACAACCCTGATAGATACATATCCTTTCGCGGCCGGGTTCACCATGGTCATCTACTTCGTACTGATACATAAGTATCACCTGTTCGATGTAGTCCCCATAGCCAAGAACGCCGTGCTGGACATTATAAAATCTGCGGTAATAATATATGACAGTTCCGGCAAACTGAGCGAAAGAACATCTTACTCCAGAACATTGCTGCCGGACGACAAAGACACTGCCAATATCAGCTCGCTGTGCCGCAGGCTCGGGTTCAGTCTGAACGATCTGGAATACGGAAAAACCCTGGACAGAGTACTCGAATACCCCATGTTTGACAAAGTATTCAATGTGAGCCTGATGATAATATCCGAGAGCGGAAGAAATGTTGACGGATACATGGTTTTCGCCACAGATATCACAACCCACAGAAATCTCGACATGATAAGACACGAAAACGAGATGCTGGAACACAAAAACATCATAACAGGCGACATACACGACAGCGTATCCGGCAACATCACCATCATCGGCATGCTGGCATCACAGGATATAAACTCCATGAGCGAGGCGAAAGCCGCTCTGGATCAGATATATGAGATATCCGTTGACACATCGAAAGAGATCAGGTTTCTCATGAACGCCTATGAAAAGAACAACCCGTCCATGAAAGATTTCGTCAGCGACCTGAGACATCTGGGCAACATTCTGACAGAAGGCTCAGGCATCAGCTTTTATATATCATCAGACGGGATGGAAAATTACTCCGAGATGCCTTTTAAAAGTTATCTTAATATTGTAAGATTCTTCAAGGAGTGTGTGATCAACGCTGTAAAACACTCCAAAGCGACCGAAGTGAAAGCGGTCCTCTCCTCCGGAGCCGGCGGGATCAGCATCATCGTCACAGACAACGGAGAGGGGTTCGACCCGGACAGCAGGCGGGGCAGGGGCATAAAGAGCATGTACCGCAGGATCAACTCCATAGGCGGCACTGTAAATATAAGCAATTCCGGCGGAACCATGATTTCCGCCACAGTTCCTTTTGAGGTAAAACCACAATGACTCCCTCCAGATCAAGCAGAATCATGATCGTCGAGGATAATGAAAGCCAGTCAAAACTGCTGGAGATGATGATTACTGCGTCATCCGGGTTCGAGTGCTTCGGCACGGCAGCGGGATACGATGACGCCGTGGCTCTGCTGAGCGACAGCAGACCGGACGTGATGATCGTTGATATAGACCTGGACTCCGTGAAGAACGGAATAGACGTGATAAACTACTGCGCCGAAAAATATCCGGATGTTCAGATACTGGTGCATACAGTCCATGACGGCAGCGACAAAGTCTTTGACGCTCTTAAGGCGGGAGCATCAGGATATGTTCTGAAAGGATCCAGCCCTTCCGAATTCTTCTCCCACCTGGAAAAAATATGCGAGGGCGAGGTCTCCATGAGTCCCAAGATAGCCAGAAAGGTTCTGACGTTCTTCCGCAGCATGCCGCAAAGGCAGGAACAGAGCGGACTCTCCTCCAGAGAGATAGAGATACTGACCATGGCGGACGAGGGATATACATATCAGCAGATGGCGAACAGGATGAATATCAGCAGACACACTGTCCACACACATCTGAAACAGATATATACCAAGCTGCATGTGAACTCTAAGAAAGAGGCTCTGATGAAAGCCAAGAAGCTGACCATCATATAAAAAAAGCGCGGACTGCTCCACGCTCTCTTTTTATCTTAAAAAACTGTATCCCGTCAGGAAACAAATAATAACCTATTCTACCTTCCGGGATGAATATTACAATACCCACCCAGTGGGTATTTTTTTTTCACATTCTGACCACTGAATCCTCTGTTAACTTTATAAGCCCTTCACAGGCAAACATATGCCCAAAATCTAGCACCATTGTTATACCCTGAACACATGCCAAAATTATTTTTTTATAATAAAACATGCATCATCGGATATATTTCAGCGTAATATTTATAGTGAATTAACGTTTCAGAACCACTCTTCGAACTCCTGTTAAAAAACAAGCCTTAATATTAATCTACTTATAATAAAGGCTATTTTTGAATATAATCCGCCAGGCAACACTAATAAGATGTATTCAGAGTAATATTTATTAATAATTCCGCAAAAAGTTAAACTGATATTAACCATATTTTTTCATTGAAAATAAAAATATAATATATATCTTACATATAAAGATAAGTACATTATAGATAATACAATAATTATCTAACATAACACTATGAAGTAACAAGATAATATTTTGTTGACTTTATTAAAACAATGTACTATTCTCACAGCATAAAGGATGAGTGGTTTGAGGAATATGTATTATAAATTGTTAACTTAAGTCCCGCAAACCACTGAAGCTAATAACCGAACGCAGAACTCCGGGAGGCTCAAAGGGGTTCTACGCCGTTAAACGGCTCAGTCGAAAAATCTTAATGAGGTGTTTTCTTATGGAAAAGTCACAGGAACTTTACTGGAAAAAAGTTTTAGGATTAATCCGCAACGTCCTCATCGTGTGGTTCCTCTGCTCCTACGGAGCGGGGATCATGTTTGCGGGTGCGCTGGACAACATCAAGCTGGGCGGCTATCCGCTGGGCTTCTGGTTTGCACAGCAGGGTTCAATTTATATCTTTGTCGTTCTTATCTTCGTATACGCTAAGTTGATGGGAAAGATAGACAAAGAGTTTGACGTAGAAGAATAAGGAGGACACGATGAGCTTACAGGCAATGACATATCTTGTTGTCGGTTTAACATTCGCCCTTTACCTCGGAATCGCCTTCTGGGCCCGAGCGGGCAGCACAAAAGAATTCTATGTCGCCGGCGGCGGTGTTCACCCCGTTCTGAACGGTATGGCGACAGGTGCGGACTGGATGTCTGCGGCTTCTTTCATTTCTATGGCCGGTCTTATCGGATATATGGGTTACGGCGGCGCGTTGTTTTTGATGGGTTGGACAGGCGGATACGTTCTGCTTGCCATGCTTCTTGCTCCTTATCTTAGAAAGTTCGGAAAATTTACCGTACCGGATTTCTTTAAAGCCCGTTATTACTCAAACACAGCTACAGTTGTTGCTGTTATCTGTCTTCTGGTCGCTTCCACCACATACATCATAGGTCAGATGACCGGTGTTGGTGTCGCTTTCTCCCGTTTCCTCGGTGTTTCCAGCGACATGGGTGTTATCATCGGTATGGGCATAGTTTTCGTGTACGCGGTTTTCGGCGGCATGAAGGGAATCACATATACACAGGTTGCACAGTACTGCGTACTGATCCTTGCGTATACCATCCCCGCTATATTCATCTCTTTCCAGCTCACAGGCAATCCTCTTCCCCAGCTCGGTCTCGGAGCGCAGTTTTCCGGTTCCGACATGCACCTGCTTACTAAGCTGGATCACATTGTCAATGACCTCGGCTTCGGCAAGTACACCACCGCCGTTCCGGGAAGCAAACTGAACATGTTCGTATACACTGTGTCCCTGATGATAGGTACAGCGGGTCTGCCCCACGTTATCATCCGTTTCTTCACAGTGCCTAAGGTAAAAGACGCCCGTTCATCAGCAGGCTGGGCTCTTGTTTTCATCGCCCTGCTCTATACAACAGCTCCCGCTGTTGCGGCTATGGCTCGTCTGAACCTTCACGACACTATCAACACAGCCGTTAAATCAGGCGGCGACGTCTTCGCCGAAGACGCCAGCATAAAATACGACTCACGCCCCGCATGGATGCAGCGCTGGGAAGTTACCGGACTTCTGAAGTTCGAAGACAAGAACGGCGATGGACGTATCCAGTACTACAACGACAAATCATCCAACGCTGAATTCCTCGCCAAGGCTGATGCCGCAGGCTGGAAAGGCAGCGAGCTCACAGTTAATAACGATATCATGGTTCTTGCTAACCCTGAAATAGCCAAACTTCCTAACTGGGTTATCGCCCTCGTGGCTGCCGGCGGTCTCGCGGCTGCTCTCTCCACAGCGGCAGGTCTCCTTCTGGCTATCGCTTCGGCTATCTCTCACGACCTTCTGAAAAATATGATGATGAAGGACCTCACAGAGAAAGGCGAGCTGATGGCAGGACGTATCGCAATGTCAGTAGCTCTAGTTGGCGCCGGTTATCTGGGCATGAACCCTCCTGACTTCGCGGCCGGTACAGTTGCCATCGCGTTCGGTCTGGCGGCATCATCTATATTCCCCGCCCTTATGATGGGAATTTTCAGCAAAACAATGAACAGACAGGGCGCCGTGGCCGGTATGATAGCCGGACTCGTGGTCACTATGTTCTATGTGTTCGCCCACACAGGTATATTCTATATCAAAGGTACAGAATACTATCAGATGTTCGGCGGTAAAGATTTCTTCTTCGGTATTTCGCCTAACGCTTTCGGAGCGATCGGCGCTGTGATTAACTTCGCGGTTGCCTTCGCAGTGAAGAACATGACTCCCCCCGTTCCTCACCACATTGCCGAGATGGTAGAGAGCGTGCGTATACCTAAAGGCGCAGGCGACGCAGTCGCAGGTCACTAACATTCTGCATGGAGCCCCGTCAGCAGTCATTCGGGGCTCCATCAAAATATATTGCTGAGGGGTTGAAAATGAAATTCGATTTAAGTCTTGCTTTAACATGGGTACTTTTTCTGGCTCTTTTCCCTATGGTATTCTACTGGGGACGCAGAGCCTGGAGAATTTTTGCTAAAGGCGACTATTCTGAAGTGGCACTGAAGAAAGGCGTTTCCCCTGCCAATCCTAAAAAATGGGCGCCTTTTGCCGGAACCATCAACCTTCTGGCGGCGCTGGCGGCGCTCTGGACCATCATCGGCGTTACGGCGCTGGGATATCCTTATGAAAAATGGTCCGCTATGGCGGGCAGCACAATATGGTGCAAGATATTCGCCGACATCATTCTCCGTCAGCAGGCGCATCCTTTCGTTTTCGGAAGAAAAAAGAGAGAAGCCGGGGCGAACTAAGAATTATCACAGAACATTTCAACTCCCTATCTTTATATCAAAAATTGTCTCCTGAGGGAGACTTTTTTTGATATAATGTTTTATTGCTGATCAAACCGGGGTAAGTTATGTCAGAAAACAGACGGCTGTACAGCAGCGTGCCATTCAACCGTATTCCTGAAGAGGACGCAGACCTCATCGAGTCCATATCACAATCAGTCACCTATCCGGCCAATACCGTGATCTTCTCACAGAAGGACACTCCCACAGGCTGTCTATATTTCATCAGCCGTGGAATGGTGGAGATAATATCCGAAACATCAGAAGGGGTGGAGATGGTGGTGGACACACGCCCTGCGGGATGCTTCTTCGGCTGGACGCCCGTATTTACCAATGAGAACTATACGGCAGGGGCTAGAACCACCGAAGAAACAGTCTGTCTGCTGATACCCAAGGAAGAGCTGCTCAGGCTCGCCGGCCAGTACCCGGTTATCTCCAATCATTTCAGCAAGGCCGTTTACTCCCAGATCAGAAAACTCTATCAGGACATGGTGGAGAGAAACTCCATGGACCCTGTGGCTCAGATGGAGGCATATCCTTTTCAGAAAAAACTGAAAGAGATAATGTCGAAACCTGTCGAGACATGCTCCGTGAACACCACCGTCAGGGATATCGCCGTAAAGATGACAGAGGCGGGGATAGCCGCCGTGGTGATAACGGACGACAAAGAAAAGATAGCCGGTATAGTCACGGAAAGAGATCTGGTGCGGAAAGTGCTGGCGAGAGACACGACAGAATGTCTGAAACACTCCACGGCGAACGATATCATGACCCCAGACCCCTATTACATGACGCCGGACACCTTCATGTATGAGGCAGTGACATTCATGCTGAGGCACGGCATACGCCACCTGCCCGTTCTGGACGGCGACAGCATAGAGGGCATAGTGTCGCTTCAGGATCTGATGAAGTTCCGCAGCCAGAAATCCATGCTGCTGGTGGGCAGCGCAAAAGAGGCGGCCTCCATAGACGAGCTGAAGGCAGTCAGAACAGAGGTGGTGAAGGTGGCAAAGATGCTGCTCACCGAAAACCGCTCCCATACAGAGACGATGGAGATACTTTCATATGTGCATCACAGCATCATCAGAAGATGCTACGAAATAATACTCAAAGAAATGCTTCAGGCTGGCTATGTCATGCCTGATATCAGGCACTGCTTCATAATAATGGGCAGCGGCGGGCGCAAAGAGATGCTTCTGGGACCCGATCAGGACAACGGGCTTCTGTACGGAGATTTTCCCGATGAAATGTACGCAGACGTGGACGCTTTCTTTGTGCCGTTCTCTGAAAAGCTGGTGGAGGCTCTGGACCATATAGGCTATCCGCTGTGTCACGGAAAAGTGATGGCGAACAACCCCCTGTGGCGGGGAAGACTGAGCGAGTGGAAAGAAAGGGTATCATCATGGATCAAGGTTCCCGAACCGCAGAGAGTAAGATATTCGTCCATATTCTTCGACTTCATGCCCATAGGCGGCGACGGGTCTCTGTGCGGCAGCCTCAGAGACATGGTGCATCAGCAGATTAAGGCTAACCCGCTGTTTCTGTTTCAGATGATGGAGCTGGACTATAAACATAAGATACCGATCAACCTGCTGGGCAGATTCATCACCAGCAGCGAAAAGGAACATAAAGGCAGGCTGTCGCTGAAAGAGAACGGAAGCATCTTCATAGTGGACTGCGTGCGGATGTTCATGCTGGAGCACGGCATACACGCCGTGACCACGGTGGAGCGTCTGGACAGGCTGCTGGAGCTGAATATATTCAACCGTGCCACTGTGGAGCACATCAAGGCGGCGTTCGAGTCGTTCACCTATCTGAGGCTGAAGAACGAGATAAAAATGATAGAGGCCGGAAACGAGCCCAGTCATTATCTCGACCCGGACGAACTGACGGACGAAGAGGCTGATCTGCTGAAAGAGGCGTTCAAGGTGGCGGGGAAACTACAGGATTCCACCCGCCGTCATTTCTCTAAAATTATAGGCAGATAAAATATTTTTGATATCTCATGGATTTGCATTTTAAAATATCAAAAATATCGTCCATAGCTATCAAAATATTTGTTGACATTTTGATATACTACGCACATTATTATTTTATAATTTTGTTGAACGAAGGTATATCATGAATATTGCGAAAATAATTGTTGAAAGATTTGGTGGACAAACAGCCCTTGCCACACTGTTAGGAAAAGGCCAAAGCACAGTAAGTTATTGGGTTAAAACCGGAGTAATACCGACTAAATGGCATAGCACATTATTAGCTATTGCAAAAGAAAATGGTATCCGGCTCTCTGCTGATGACTTTTTCAATATATCAACAAATTCAGACGCAAAGCAGCAAGATAATACCCCAATGAACACACCAAAAATTATCGAACCGGAGCCCGAATTAGAACCTGAGCCAACCCAAACAAATTTTTTGTTTTACTCTTCAACAGACGGCACAACAAAAGTCCAAGTTGCAGTGGGGAACGAAACAATATGGGCATCACAAAAAGGAATGGCTGAAATCTTCTGCACAACAAGAGAAAACATAACAATACATTTAGGAAATATTTTTCAATCTGAGGAACTGGTAGAAAATTCAGTATGTAAGGAAATCTTACTACCTGGTCCAGATAACAAAATGTACAATTACAAAATGTATAACTTAGATGCAATAATATCAGTTGGTTATAGAATTAGTTCTTATCAGGCAACACAGTTCAGGCAATGGGCAACAACAATTTTAAAAGAATATCTGATTAAAGGATTTGCTTTAAATGATGACCGTCTCAAACAGGGTAATCAATTATTTGGTAAAGATTATTTTGATGAATTACTTGAACGCATCAGAGAAATCAGAGCATCTGAAAGAAGATTCTATCAAAAAATAACAGATATATATGCGCAATGCAGTATGGATTATGATAAAAACTCTCCTATAACTCAGCAGTTTTATGCACGTGTGCAGGATAAACTTCATTATGCAATCCACGGACACACGTCAGCCGAATTGATTGAATTACGTGCAGACGCCACAAAACCAAACATGGGACTATACTCATACAAAAACTCTGGTAAGCATGGAAAAGTAACAAAACTTGACGTAACTGTTGGAAAAAACTACATGACAAAAACAGAACTTGATGAAATGAATAGATTAGTCAGCATGTATTTGGACATGGCGGAAAGTTTTGCCAGAAGACATAAACAGATGACAATGAAAGACTGGGCAGAAAGACTGGATGGTTTTCTTGAATTTAACGGCTACGATATTCTACAAAATTTCGGTTCAGTTAAAAGAGAAACTGCTGAACGACACGCTCTTGCTGAATATGACAAATTCAGGGTCACTCAGGATAGGGATTATGTATCTGATTTTGATGAAATTGTTGATGAAATAAAAAGTAATATGCGCTTACCAAAAAAATAAGATGGCGGCTTTGATCACCGCCATCAAAAATACTATTCTTTCAGAGCCAGAGAGTCGCCGTCTTTCAGAGGCTCGCCCTTGGATACTTCCGTAGTGAACTCCAGACCGCCTTTTATCATGGATTTCACAGTGCCGGTCTTTATCCGTACGCCTTTGAATATTCCATAACTGGCGTCCACTCCGCTCACAGCGATGAACACGCTGGACGTGCGCACCAGAGGAGCGTATTTTTTCTGTATGAAAACCCTGATCTCTACACTTTTAGCGTCATCAGAGAGCCTGACGCTCTCCACTTCTCCGGTCTGCACCTGTCTGTAATAGACAGGTGATCCCTGCTCCAGAGAGTTTCTGGAATCGGCAGTTATCACGATATGCAGTCCGTCCATCGCCTTATATTTATCAGACAGAGTAAACTCCGTCTTCGGTTTACCTTTTCCGCCCTTCATAGCCAGCTTGGTTCCGAACAGTACCGAGTCAGCGTTTTTAATTCCGTCCAGAGACACCTCTATGTCCTCTGTCCAGAAGACAGCGCCCTCGCTCAGCAGTCCGCTGTTCTCCCTGTATATCAGTACATGGGCTCTCTCTCTGCCCTTATGCCCGCTTATTCTGTTTATATAACCTATCTTTCTGCCGCCGCACACAACATCCGCGCCCTCTTTCAGAGAAGCGTTCCCGTCCAGATACACATATATTCCCAGATGATCAGGCGCTTCGGCTGACTGTCTGTCAGCGTACAGCCTGTCCGTGCCGCCTGAGCTGACGAATGTATCATAATATACCGCACCGCTCACATAGTTCATGAAGGGCTCGGCGTGAACCTCTATCGAACCGCCCTTCACTCCCACGGAGGCTATTCCGGCATTATAAAATCTGGTGAACTGACCCACTGTGTCCGCATAGCGTTTTTCTATCAGCACATCCATATAGGATGCTCTTCTCCTGCTGTCGTATCCCGTCTCCGCTGTGACGCCAGTCTTAACGCCTTTGAAATACACAGGCGAGCCCTCTTCCGGCGGAACAACGTCACTATAGTACAGACGAACGGTCTTTCCGGCGTTCATGCGCCTGATGACGCTCTCCGCCTCCTGTCTGCTGTCGTATATATTATAAAAGCTCTTGGCGCCGGCTGGAATCACATCAAACGAAAGCCCGCCGGAGACGGCCTCCTGCAATGTCGGAGTCTGCATCTCAAGCCCGTTGGCGGACAAATCTGCGCTCATAACTCCGTTCTTCCAGAAGATCATTCCGCTGTCCTTCACAGCCCTGTCCGGATATATCACAGCCTTAACATCCACATAGCCGTCATGAGAAACATCCATCGAGGCTATCTCACCCGCCAGCACGCCTTTATAATACACAGGAGATCCGGCGCTGAGCCCGAAAGCGTCCGATGTTCTCAGGCTGATCTGAGGCATTCCCCGAGACGCAATATCCGCCCGCCTGGCCGTGTCTTCGTCAGAATACAGCGTCAGAACCGCTCCGTTCTTAAGAGCTGTGCCTTTCGACCCGAAAAATCCGGCGGAGATCCCGCCTCGGATAACAGTTCCTGCGTCCGTGTCCAGCTTAAGCTGTCCGGAGCTGTAGCTCATTTTCAGCATATCCGGCTTATAAAGATAAAGCCCTGTCACTGCCAGTTTTTTATATTCCGGAAAGATCACCGCCCCATACTCCGCCCGGCTGTCATTCAGAGTTACGGATGTTACCATGCCGATCTTCACGCCTTTGTAGTATATCCCTTCGCCTTCGTCAGACACCGCTTTGCTGTCCGCCTTCATCTTTAAGCTGAAAGAACCCTCCGGCACGGAGATCACCGGTCTGTCAGACAGAGTGAATTCCCTCCTGACAGCTCCGCCGCCCGCCTCTACATTGATATATGCGCCCAGAAGAGCCGAAGATACGTTCTTCACCCCGTTCAGAGAGACTTCCGGCTGTTCCAGAACAAACCTGCTGTTCTGCGCCGCCAGATATCCGAATTTTCTGTTCAGCTTGATGGACGCCACGCACTGCTGTTTTTCATTGATATCCAGAGAGTCCACTATGCCCGCCTGAAGCCCCTTGAACATAACAGGCGTTCTGCCGTCTTTCATGCCGTAACATTCGGGCATATAGAGGGTCACTGTCTCCGGAGACAGCAGGGTGGACGAATAACTGCTGAACACCTCATATGCCTCCTCCGGCTGAGCGGTATCGGTCTGCATATCAGAATCGAAGGCAACCCCGCCCTGAAGCAGACTGTTCAGCTGAGGAACCTGAAGCGAAAATCCGGCTGAGTCCAGCCTCATATCTATCCCGCTGACATTCCAGAATTTTGTATGTTTATTAATATATTTCTGATATTCCCTGTTTACCGAGATGCTGACATTATATCTGTTGGTCTCTCTGTCGTAACGCACGCCGAGAACTCTGCCGGCGGATATGCCGTTGAAATAGACACCCATTCCGCTGTATATCCCCATGTCCTTAATACTGAACAGGTTCACGCTCACGGAATCCTTCCCGGTCTCCAGATCGGCAGGTTCCTGAAGTCCTATGAAAAAATCTGTCTCCTTCAGCTTCGCCAGCTCCTCTTTGTCATAAAAAGGCGGCGCCATCTCTATATATGTACCGGACATGATGGTTTCGAGCCCTGTTATCTGGTTGATGCTTATCCTCGGCTTGACTATCCAGAACCTCATCCCCTCTCTGGCTATGGCATCCGCTCTCTTGTCCAGCTTAACCACGGCGTCCACCTTGTCCAGAGTATCGGCTATCTCCAGATCTATCACCTTGCCCACGGGGATGCCTCTGTACTTCACCAGAGTTTTTCCGACCACTATATCCGAACCGGAGTCAAACCGTATGCGTATCTCTTTACCTGAATTGACATATCCGTTGTATATCAGCCAGACGGTGATGGCGAGCGCCAGCACGGGCGTCAGCCACACGGGCGAGAATCTTCTGGTTTTTTTCTTGATAGCTTCAGGTATTTCTGTCATATCATCATCCTTTATCCCATATCAGTCTGGTATCAAAGCTGTTAGACGCCATCATGGTGAGGATCACCACAGAGGCGAAAAAAACTATCCCCGGTCCCGCCGTTATCTTCAGCATATAACCGGTATCTATCAGCCCGGCCATGATGCCCACAACAAAGACATCCAGCATGGACCATTTGCCTATGATCTCTATAATTTTAAAGAGAGCCGTCTTTCTTTTGTTCGACAGGCTTTTCTCATTATTCAGCGTCAGCAGTATGTAGAAAAGCGCCGACAGCTTGAACAGAGGCACCACAAAACTAGCCACGAAAACCACAGCGCAGATGAAATACATCTGATGCTGAAAAAACTGTATAACCCCGCCCAATATAGTGTTGGTGCTGCTCTCGCCCATTATCTGCACATCCATGATAGGAAACAGATTGGCGGGAAGATACAGAATGAGGGCAGTGATGGACAGAGCCCAGGCCCTGTTCAGACTGTCCGTGTTTCTCCTCTTCACATACGCCCCGCAGTGTCCGCAGCATGACTCCGGTTCGTCAGACCGCACCAGCGTGCCGCATTCAGAGCAGAGAATATATCCCGCTTCTATATCAGTCATGTCTTTCTCTGGTGTCCCAGAATGTTCTGGAGTCATAGAAGACCCCCGCCGTAATTATAAAAAAACAGATAACCGCCAGAAGATAAAATCCGGCGCACAGCGCCACATCCGCCATATCCACCAGCTTAACCACGCTGACCAGCACGCCCACCAGAAAAACATCAACCATGTGCCAGTGCTTCAGCCTGTGTACTGTGTGCGCCATATATTCCGACAGAGGCAGGCGTACGCCCGTCACCACGTCAAAAGACACATAGCAGACGGCAAACAGATAGAAGAGAGGCACCAGAAAAGCTGTGAGAAAAACAGCGGCTCCGGCAGGCATATAACCTTCGCTGTTCAGAGCCGCCACGCTCTGAAACAGTGTGGTGGAGAGTATAGTATCGTTTATCATTATCCTCAGGAATGGAAAGAGCATGGCAGGAAGCATCAGAAACACAGCTGATAGGCTGAAAGCAAGAGCATATTTCATATTCCTGCGGCGGAATATCACATGGGAGCATCTGGGGCAGAGCATCCGCCCCCCGCAGTTCTCAGTGTCAGCGTTGACTATCAGCCCGCAGGCTCTGCACGCAGTTATCATCAGATCCCCTTATCATCCTATGAAGAGCTGAGGCTCTTTCTGAAAAAAATAAGCGACAGGCTGAAAAAGACCAGACCTGTCACAGACATCACAACCATATTATGCCATACCTCCGCCAGCCCCGCACCCCGGAATATGATGCCCTGCGCCAAAGCCTCTTCATGATATTACCCCCGCCGGGTAAGCTCGTTCATTATAACTGTTTTGAGTTTGTTTCTCAGGTGTGTCTCATCAAAGTTTACCACCAGGCTGGTGTGGCGCCCTGTGTTCTTTTTGTCCCAGGTCTGCTTGAAAGTGCCGAGGGAAAGATAAAAATCTGAAACGCCTATCAGCATATAAAGCAGGAAAGAATGGTCTGTCAGAGAGCCTTTTGCCAGAGCAGCAGCCTGAATGTCCACTATCTCGAACATCATGGAAAAGAGTTCGTCGGAAAGGTTTTCGCCGCCCTCCAGTATCTCTCTGCTAAAGAGCTGAACCTCCTGTAAGTCTCTGGAAAACATAATATCTATCATGGCGTCAGCTGTCTCTTCATCGTTGACGCAGACTGACAGTCTATCCGTAAGCTTATTTTTGAAATCTGTAAGTCTGTCACGCATGATCATCTCAAAGATTTCGTGTTTGCTTTCGAAATAATAATAAAAAGTGGTCTTGTTTACCTTCGCCTTTTTAACCAGAGCGTCTATCTTCACTCCCTGATAGCCGTATCTGCCGAACATTTCCATTGCGGCGCTGTAGATTCTGTCTTTTGTATTCATAGTATCACATCCGTATTTTTTCTACGCACAATGATACCAACCAACCAGTTGGTATGTCAATAGAGGAACAGCAGCATAGTCATGATAATATTGATGCGCGGTCTCTACATATCCAGATCGAGAAGCCGCTTTTCACCTGTCAGCTGTCTGATATCGGAGATGTCCTGGCTGACCTCCAGAGTTCCTTTGTACGCTCCGGCGGAATCTCTGACAGCGAAATATTGTATGAGGATGAATTTTCCGCCCATCTGTATCCAGAAGCTCTCCACATCTTTAGCTCCGGATTTCAGGCGTTTCACAACTTCGTTGACTATATGTATGCTGTCCGGCGGATGACAGTTCTGAACTGTCCGCCCTATGATAGCCTTGGACCGGGGAAATATCCTGTCTTTTGGCGAGGAGAAATAGCGCACACAGTCATTCTCATCCACATATGTTATATCCACAGGGAGGCTGTTCAGCATCAGAACGAGCTGTCCGGCGGAGAGTGAACCTGTCTCCAGATTAACCATCCCGTCCGGAATATCCGCCTGCTTTGGCTTACCTGATGATATTTTCGGAGCCGGAATGAACGTGTATCCTATCTCCGGACACTGGGGGAGCATCTCCGCCAGTATGTCGCCCGGAATCAGCCTGACAGACATGGGCAGAAGGATATAGTCCTCTCTGAATATCAGTCCGAAGATATCGAAAAAAAGCCTGCCGATGGTTCTGTTGAACTGGATATCGTCATATCCGTCATCAGAAAGCATCTGCGCCAGCTTTTTTATCCCGTTTCTGACATCATCGTGGATAGACCACATCACATGGGTGCATCTGTAGTCTGGAATATATTTTTCGACATACGGGAAGAGGATGTTCTCTTTTTTTATATAATGAGCGTCCAGAGACGATAGTCCCTCTATGGATTTTTTAATATCCTCTCTGGCTTGAGTGAAGTCGGCAGTCCCCTTCTTCTCTCTGCCCAGCGCTCTCAGGTCGTCTTTTATGCTCTCCATATATTCGGCTATGGCGGTATTTTCATCGTGGAGGATTGATATGAATTCCGGTGTGCCCGGTTTGAACCCGAACTCGTCCAGATGTCCGGAGAAAATATTTATGATCTTATTCAGAGCGTTTTTTATATTTTCCATGTCATATTTTTCGCTCCGCACCATCCAGTCTACCAGAGACATCACCTCATCGAACCGGACGCTTAGTATATCGCTCTCATATTCCTTGAAAAGCGCCATCCCGTCCTCTTCGTTCAGCATGCCCTCGCAGTATTTTCTCAGATTGTCCATGTGCGTGTTCTCTTTATGAAGCCATTCAGACATAGCGATCCCCCGTGTTATCTGCATTATACTAATTCTGCCATAAATCAGAAGGAAATCACCCCGTATTTCCAAAAAAACGGATTATTATATTTAGTGATTGAAATAACGGATTGCGCCTATATAATAGACCGATAATAACACAAAGGATATGATATGTGCGGATGCAGAAAGACTATCAAAGTTGACGAGAGCTATGTGAGCTTTAAAAACATAGACTGTTTCGAGAACGCCTGCTGTGTGGTGGACCATATTCTGGCGCTCCTGAAAAAGCCTGAGAACAATAACGCCTATTGGGATAAGTTCGTTGGAAAGATACCGGAAGGGTACTACGCCAGAGATGTCAAAAAGGATCCGAAAGAGATTCTGTTATACATGGTGTGTTCCAGCGCCTCCAACATCATCGAGCTTTTCGAGAACGCAGGAGACGAAGAGGGAATATTCGCCATGGAAAAGTGCGAGCAGGAGTGCTGCTGAAAAGCTCTATTCATCCGGTGAGCGGTCTGAAACGACCTGTCTGCCCAGAGAATATATCCAGCCGGCAACTATAGCGGTGAACGGCGCCACCATAACCAGCCCTATGCTCCCTGTCAGCGTGCGGAATATTTCCGCTGCCACCATCTTATAGTTCATGATACGCATAAAAGACGTGTCTTTTGTGACGAACAGCATGAGCATGGTGAGATATCCGCCGGAATACGCCAGCAGAAGCGTGGTTGTCATTGTGCCCACTACCGCCCTGCCTACATTGAACCCTGACATTATCAGTTCTTTCATGGAGATGTCCGGTCTCTTCACCTTTATCTCGTGCATGGAGGCGGCGACATCCATGGCGACATCCATAGCGGCTCCGGACGCACCTATTATGACGGACGCATAGAATATCTGTCTCATGTCCAGATCGTAATGCCCTGAAAATATCAGTGTTTCGGCGAACGGCTGCGTCATCCCCAGCAGATTCATCCCTCTGCCGAAGATTATCGTGATTACTATAGAAACAGCGAGCCCAGCCATAGTCCCCAGAAACGCAGACAGACCTTTTTTGTTAAACCCCGCCACAGCGAAGATTATGACGAATGTGAGCATGGACAGCGTTATCACAGTGAAAAGCATGGGGGAAGCGCCGCCCAGAAGAGCGGGTATAAATATCTTCCACAGTATATAGAGCGAGGCAACGAACGAAAACAGCGCCTTCAGCCCGGTGAAGCGGGCGAATATTATCAGCAGGAGGATAAAAAGAGCAAAAAGCCCCAGCTCCCACCACTGGCGCACCAGATTAATTGTCTTGGCGTCTCTTATCTCGCCTTTTTCCAGCAGCAGAGCCAGAATCACTCTGTCGCCCACTGAGTATATCTCGTCCACGTCCCGCTGTCCCAGAAGCAGATTGGCAGCCTCCAGACGGGTTCCTTTGAACCTGCCCTCGGTTATCATCGCCTCCACAGTCTGAAAGCCGATATGGGCGATGCCAGTTGACACCATCTCTGAATTATCCACAGACAGCACAACAGCCTTCGCCTCCAGAGCGTGTTCCTTTTCGCCGTCCTGCCTCAGAAACAGGCTGATGATAAATATAGTGAGCAGGCTGACAAGGACTATAGGGAGATATCTCTTCATACGTTTTCACCTGAAAAAAGGGCGGAGGATACCGCCCTTTTCTGAATAGTGTTTTTCTTAAAATTTACTGAGCTGACGCCACTGTGTAGCTGGAGAGCCTGAAACCGAGCAGACCTGCCAGTTTCTGAGCTATCACTGTGTTGTCTTTGAATCCGCCGAAGCTGGAAGCGCCGACACCCATAGCAGACATAGGGATCTGCGTGCCTGTGTGGGCGAATGTGGTCCACTGAATGTTAGCTCTTTCAGACATGATGTGAGAAACGGCTATCTGTGTGGGAGTGTATCCGTATTCGGACTTTCCGCTCTCGCTTTTGTCCTGAACTTCCATGGCGGTCATAACAGCTTTACGCTCTTTGTCTGTCAGGTCGGTGAGACCGAAATTCTGTCCGATGAAAGCGAAAAACGCGTCTTTGTCGCCTGTGTAGGCTTTTTCCACCTTGTCCTCTACAGACACTCTCTGTTTGTTCAGAGCATCCATCTTAAGGAAATAGTTTGTGCCGAAACCGAGCCCCATCCCGCCTGTCTCGTGGTCGCCCACTACTACTATCAGGGTGTCTTTGGGGTGCTTTTTGTAAAATGCCATTGCTTTTGATATAGCGTCATCGAACGCTATGGTGTCCAGGATTGCCCCGGCGGCATCGTTGGCGTGGCAGGCGTGGTCTATCCTTCCGCCTTCGATCATGAAGAAGAAGGGTTTGTTATATGCTGTGAGAACATCGATACCCTTCTGTGTGATCTCGGCTATTGAGGGTGTGGAGTTGTCGTTTCTTCTGTCTATTTCATAGGGAAGGTGGCTGTAGGTGAGAGCGGCGAATACCTTTGATTTGCCGTCAGCCTTCAGGTTTCTGAAGTCCGCTGTTGATTTTTCGCCTATGAAAGTTTTGTATCCGAATTTTTTCATATCCGCCACGAGATCGGCATTGTCTTTACGTTTTGACTTGAATTCGCCGTCCTTGCTGACGAAGTGGCGGAAACCGCCTCCGGCTATGAATTCCACTCCGCTGTCGCTCATGTCAGCGGCTATCTCGTTTTCAGCGTCGCGGCTGGGATTGTGTGAGGCGAACACAGCGGGAGTGGCGTGTGTTATTCGTGTGGTGGTGGCTATGCCTGTCACCCATCCTCTCTCTTCCGCTGCCTCTATGAGGGATTTGACCGATCTTCCGTCAGGGAGCTGGGAGATGATCCCGTTATTTGTCTTGTAACCTGTTGCCAGAGCGGTTCCGGCCGCCGCTGAATCGGTTACCAGTGTATCGGAAGAATATGTGGTGTTGATTCCCGCCACAGGAAATGAATCCATAGCGAGTTTAAATTTTTTGTCGCCCTTCTGCTGCTGGGCATAGTATTCCGCCGCCTGACGCTGTGAAGCGCCCAGACCGTCGCCTATGAAGTAAAATACATACTTGGGCGCCTTTGCCCATGCGCATGTGGCTGAGAGCAGCACCAGCGCAAGAACAAGATACGCGCGTAAGAAGTTCTTTTTCATTCCGGAAACCTCCTTTTTAATCATTAAAAAATATTACCCCGCCAGTGTCATAGTATTATCAAACCGATCTCAGCATTTGTTCAGAAAGGATAAGGTTTCGAAATTAGAAATATTCTCTTTTTGCTGAAATTTAGACGCGTGTAATATTATAATTTGTTTTGCCCAACGGTTCATAACAGTTTCTGCGGCGGATATGCTGCCTGCGGTATTGATTCAGGCTAAAATTTTAATATCATCTAATACGTTTTTGCAAATTGCGCTATCATGATTTAATAAATTATGATAGTATACTTTAATAATTTGCAAAACCATAGTTTAATATTTTACACAGGTGTGACATGATAAAAAGAGCTTTAAGAAAAGATATTCTTATTTATATTAAGCATTTTCCGTCAATTCTCATTACTGGTGCAAGACAAGTGGGCAAATCTACGCTTGCTATGGATTTAGGAATTGATAACTATGTAACTTTCGATGATATAACAACTTACGAAAGCGCTAAAGCCGATCCGAAAAGTTTCATCATGTCGCTTAAAAAGCCTGTGGTAATAGACGAGGTTCAGAAAGTTCCTGATATTTTTGCAGCCATAAAAGAGTATCTTGACAACAACAGAACAGCAGGCACATTTATACTCACGGGTTCATCTAATTTACAGGGTTTTAAAGACATTTCCGACTCACTGGCTGGCAGAATAGGAATTATTGACCTCTACCCTTTCAACCTCGCAGAATGTTATGAAAAAGAGTCGAATCTCATTGATATTCTTCTTTCAGATACACTACCGACCAAAATTGATGAAATTGATTTCCCAAAACACGTTATCAAGGGCGGATTCCCTGAAGTGCAAACCATAGAAGAACCAAAGATACTGTACCTTTGGTTCAGTTCATATATTTCAACCTACATAGAAAGAGACGCAAGAGATTTGGGCGATATAAGAAACTTAGACAGTTTTATGCGCCTATACAAGAATCTGGCTTTCAGGAGTGCAAACCTGACGAACAAAGCCGAAATTTCAAAAGAAACAGGCATCAACAAGGTGACTCTGGACAACTACCTTTCCTTGTTAAAGAATACTTACCAAGTCAGCTTTCTGCCCCCATACTATAAAAACGAACTTAAACGCCTTACCAAAACACCAAAAGCCTTTCTTTGCGACACAGGTATCCTCTGCCACCTGCTGAGAATAACCGACACTGACCAATTAATGCAGTCAGAATACAAAGGAATGCTGTACGAATCATTTGTATATGCGGAACTATTGAAGGCGAACACCTACGCAAAAAATAAAGTGGATATCAGCTTTTACCGCACGTCAGACGATAAAGAAATCGACTTTATACTGGACAACGGAAGCTCTCTCACAGCCATTGAGGTGAAAAGTGCAAAAACTGTAACCATGGCAGATTTTAAGCACATCAAACATTTTGCAGAATCAACAAATGGACTGCTGAAAACAGGCTACGTCATGTACAACGGCAACAAAATCCTCAGCTTCGGCGAATATGCAGGCACAAAACTCTATGCCGTGCCGATATATTTGGGAATATAATTTAACATCGAGAATCAGGCAATAACTCTAATAAATTATATAAACACTAATTGAGAGGTGAAACATGTCAGAACCCATGTATACGGTCAAAATAGTTAGAGACCTACGTGTAATAGCAAATGAAATAGATGAAAAGAAACCTGAACTCACAGTCATCAGCAAAATTACTGTTAAGACCGCAGACATTGTTGATGTGATAAACAAATATATCAAATAGATTTAACGCTGATTAATTCTTAAAAGTATTTACATAATCTAAGTTTTCACGATTTGCACCAGAAATGCACCAAATAAAAAAAACGGCTGTTTGAAAGCCGCTTTAGTTATGCATGTATAAAATCGGGGTGAAAGGACTTGAACCTGAATAATAGACATCAGAACCTTTTGTAATCCTTTATTTTAGAGGAATGTAACCGCTGAAAACCGTTACGAGGGGTTAAAAGTGTGGCACATTCTGTGGCAAATTTTGAATAAGGACTATTTTTATCTGATATTTTGCTTGATAAGAAATTTGACGATTGCTTTCATTCACTTACATAAGCGTTATATATCAAAAGAAATAACGCCGCTGTATTTTGAAGACAAAAAGGCATGTTTTTCTTATTCTGATTAATTTACATTTACGAACAATCACGATTTTTTAGTACAGAAATGTCCAAACCGACACGCCTTACATTTCTTTAACAAAAATCCGTTTTTGCGTTGCGGATAAGTCATGGCGGAAATATAATATCTTATGAAAACAAAATTAATTCTCTTACTTATTATTTTTACATTGTGCGCCCAGGCAGAACCGCTGAAATTCGGCATTGCATCAATAGTTTCACCTGAAGCATCGCTCAACCTCTACACCGACATGAACAACTATCTGGCGGACAAGCTCGGCGAGGAAATAACGCCTATTATCAAGCGTGATTACGATGAGATGAACCGAATGATACAGGAAAATGATGTGGATTTCGCATCTGTATGCACAGGAGCTATCCCTTATCTGAACAAAGACAAAGTGCGCGTACTGGCAGTTCCTGAAATTAACGGCAAGCACTCATACAAATCGCTCATCATCACAAATAAAAAGTACGGTATCAAAACTATAAAAGACCTGAAAGGCAGAACATTTGCTTTTACCGACAGACTATCAAACAGCGGCACTCTCTACCCTACTTACATGATAATTACTGATTTCGGCACAGCGCCTGACAGAGTATTTAAGAAGATCTTCTATACCAAGAGTCATGACAAGTCCATCTATCTGGTGAATAAAGGCGTTATTCAGGCGGCAGCGGTGGACAGCCTCATCTTCGAGATAATCAAAAAAGAACACCCCGAAGAAGTTGAGAATATTACCGTTATCCATTCGTCACCCGAGATAATATCTCCGCCTTTTGTGGCATCTTCGTCACTCAGCAGAGAGAAGTTTGACGTATTAAAGAATGCTCTTCTGAATATGGACAAAAACGAAAAGGGTCGAAGAATACTCAAAGGTCTCAACATAGACAGGTTTGTCCCTGCGGATATTTCAGACTTCGACTCTATAATTAAAATGAAGGCCTTAGTTGAAAAATATAATTCTGAAAATAATACCAAATAGTCTGGGAAAAAGAGCCGCACTGCTCATAAGCGGGCTCGCCTTTGCCACTGTAGTTATAAACCTGACAGTGATATTCTATTTCGAGTACGTATCTTCATTCAAAAACGCAGAAAAATACATAAACGCCCAGTACAGCATCATGTCTGACGATATATCAGAAGCGATAATCACAGACGACATATATGCCCTCTTCACCACCATTGAGAGCGTTTCAAACTCAATCCCTAACATAGACAACATTGCCGTATACGATGCCAAAGGCGGCTATATCTCTGATGCTATGGTAAGAGTGGATAATCTCACATCCACCGACAATACGATAGCAATTACAAAAGAGATAAAAGCCGGAACAAGAAATATTGGCAGTATAGTTTTCTTCATCAACCGAGACCTGATAATCCACCAGATAGCCGTGAACGTGTCAAAACTGTTCGTTGTCAGCTTTATTGTTATTTTGGTTGGCACAATAGCAGGGCTGTTTCTGGTCAGCAGAATGACCGCACCGCTGGTAGACCTGTCATCACAGATTAAGAATCTGGAAGTTCTCGAACTGCCTTATAAGTTCTCTGTCTCAGAGTTCTCATCATCAGAGACAAAAAATCTGAAAAGTGTGATAGAAAACCTGTCGTTAAAGCTGAAAAACGCCATAGATACCATAAACGATCAGCAGAAAGAGATAAGCAGAAGCGAAAGACTGGCATACATAGGCACTATGTCCGCAGGACTTGCCCACGAGCTGAAAAACCCGATAATGACCATCAACCTTATTCTGGACAATCTGGCAGAAGAGATAACCGCCGACGAGCAGACTAAAGAGGATTTTGCCATAATCAGACAGGAAGCCTCTAAGCTGGTATTCAGAATAAACGAATTTCTGGAATACTCCCGCCCCGTAAAGCTGTTCTATTCGCAGGTAACTACATTTGAACTGATAGATTTCATCAGGCAGAATACCGTCTCTGAAAAAGCTGTAAGGGTTGCAGTAAACTACAAAGCGCAGGATGACTGGATAATCATAACCGATATGTCAAAGATAGCCCAGATAGTAGAGATATTCATAAGCAACTCCGCCGGAGCAGGCGCCGACACGGTTGACTTTGAGATATCAGTGAATGGGGACAACCTGAATATTATATGTGCCGATAACGGTGCAGGGCTGAAACATGCGGACATGTCTAAAATGATGCTGCCTTTTTACACCACAAAGAAAGACGGCTCAGGTCTGGGACTTGCCATCTGTTCCACCATTATAGATGCCATGAACGGCAGGATAACAGTTCAGCACAACAAGCCCAGAGGAGCGAGATTCATAATCAGTATTACCATGCCGGAAGCAGTTTAACACCCCATATCATGGACTTCCTCAACTCTGTGATCTACTTTGTATTTTATTGTTTCCTTGTTATCTGAGTCCACGGAGATGATTACCTCGGTGTTCTCAAAACATTTATTATCAAAATATATAAGCGCCTTGCCTTTCTTTGAGACGTAGACATCACCGTCTTTCTCAATACCTGAGAGCCTCTGAATACTCATGCAGTCATTGTTTATGGTCACACTGAATCTTTTCTCCGGCGCTATCTGAAATCTGAAATTCTCGTATTCGGAAATGTGCTCAGGAGCATAGATTATTAGTCCTTCTGCAAAGCAAAAGGAGCTGAACAGACAAAACATCAGCACTAAAAAAGTTTTCATATCTTCTCCTGAAAAAAAGTGGAGGGACTTATCGTCCCTCCGCAAATATCATATCTTAACTACGTTTACCTTGGTGTCATAGAACGAAGCGCTTCCGCCTATTTTATCAGTACAGCACATGTTCTTAAGCACCGGGTCGATAGTGTTGGCTGCGTTGGAGCAGAGGCCTGTGGCTCTTCTCTTGTCGCCTTTCACAGTCTTGCCGTTCACCACGACGTCTGATGCACCGTATGCCCAGTGGCCATAGTGCCATGAGACTGCGATGGTTCCGGGTCTGACTGTCTCAGAAACCTTCACTTTGCCCTGCATTGCCACTTTTGTGCCGTTTTTAAGATCCCATACGCCTTCAGGGTTAGAAGGCGATACTATCTTGGCTGTGTCGCCTGTGGCGAGCCCCAGCTTCAGAGCATCTTTAGTGTTCATCAGGATAAAGTTCTCCGGATTGTGCAATTCGTTCGACCAGTAGTTTCCTATGGTTCTTGACTGACCTCCGGTTATCTCTTTGTAGGTTATCAGGTCGAGCTCATATCCCGCCTGCTGAAGCGGTCTGTCCAGCATATCTGCGGCGACTGTATAAACAGGATAGCCGAAGAATCTCTTACCTGTCATAGAATCTTTGGTAAGAGCAACTTTGTCCATATACATGTTGATGCGCTTCTTATACTGGTGAGCGACTTTATCGCCAGCATAAGCGTTCGGAAGAAACTCAAAGCGTCCGCCTCTGTTGAGCACATAGACCATCTTTGCCCAGTTCTGGGTGTTTTTCTTCGCTCTTTCGATGTCGAAAGCGGCAGTGGAAAGATGCTCTCTAGCTTTTTCAAACACAGACAGCTCGTCCGCTGATGCGGCAGGCACACCCTCCCCCTCCATCGCTATGTTTTCAACCAGCTTCATATAGAAGTCAGTATCGGCATAGTTATCCATTCCGGGACCGAAACCATCCTTGCCGTAACCGGCCAGTCCCAGCTTCTCTGCCACGGCATAGGTGAATGTCTCTATGCATATGTGTGCCTTATGTCCATAAGCCTTCACAACGTCTGTGAGAGGCTCGACAATCGGTTGACGTACTTTTGAGCATGTTGAGGCCACATCGGGTGTGGTGTGTGATGTTGCCCATCTCTCCCAGATCGCTTTATCGGGGATGATGTAGTCCGCATACATTGTTGTCTCGCCAATGACTATGTCGCTGGCGATAAACAGCGGAAGTTTTTCGGTGTCCTGAAGCATCTCTATGAACACCTGACCTGCGGGAGAGGCATATGCCGCTGTACCCATGTGTGTAATGAGACATTTGATTCCGTAAGGATATTCTTCGTATCCTGACGGAATTATCTCCTGATACACACTGCCGGTAAAAGGATAGTAGGGTCTTTTGGCGGGATAGCCTGTGAAGAAGGATGTGGATTCATATTTCACTCCCTCTCTGGTGACAGGATATCCGAATGTGCCGAGCTTATTGTTCACCAGTTTGCCCATATCATAGGGGCATCCTGATTTTCCGCCGTATTCGTGCCAGTGACCGCCGCCGACCATTATGCCGCCTGCCCAGTCGGTGTTGCCCACGAGCAGGTTCAGAGCGACTATAGATGTGGCGTTGTAATATCCGTTAGTGTGCTGTACAGAACCTCTGTAGAAATCTATTCCGGTCTTTTTGCCGTGGTTTGTGAACTCTTTAGCCACAAGCTCAACATCAGATGCAGGAACACCGCACACATCAGCCCACTGAGCCACAGTCTTTGTAAAGGCAGACTCTTTGTATATCTGGAACGCTGATTTGACCTTAATGCCGTTGAGTTCTGTGTCTACGAAAAGGTCACCTGTTACAGCGTCGCCTTTCTCTGCGCCTGCTGTCGGTTTACCGTCTTTCAGAACAACGAACTCGCCTGTAAGTCCGACCTCTTCAGGTTTCAGATATGCACCGGGACCGTCCTTCTCTATCTTCACCAGCCATGTTGATGTGGTGTAGTTAGTCTCCTTAACAGCCTTGGCGGCGTTAAAGTTAGCCGCCTGAAGATAGTTAGAGTCATATCTGGCGTTCTCTATGATATATCTGCCCATTCCCAGAGCAAAAGCGGCGTCTGATCCTGCTTTAATGGGTATCCATTTCGTAGCCTTGGCCGCTGTTTTTGAGAATCTGGGGTCTATTACGAAAACCTTCATGCCTCTCTCTGTGAGTCCGGCAGTAAGTTTTTCGCTGATGGCGGGAGGTCCGAAGTTAGCCTCGAAACCGCCTGTTCCGAAATAGACCACGCATCCGGCGTTCATTATATCCGGTTTAAGGTGAGTCACGCCGCTGAACATCTGAGCAAAGCCTATATGGTGGGACTGTTCACATATGGTAGTATGTTCGAAAAAGTTTCTTGAACCGAAGCAGTCCTTGATGAAACGGCTCATGAATTCCTTGCGCCCGTGTTCTATCCTGCCTGCCATAAAAACAAGCTGGGAGTTTGCAGGCCCTGCATCTGGATGGTCAGGATTTGCGAACAGGTCGAGTTTTCCTGCGTATTTCGCTTTGAAGTCGGCTATGCTCATCTTTTTAGCGGCCACAGCTTTTCCGTCCTCTTCCATCTCTTTCATAAGTTTGGCGTCTTTAACTTTATAAAGACTTCTGAGGCCTTCAACTTTTCTGTTCTCTTCACCTTTAACTTCTTTAAAAAGCAGACCGCCCTCTACTATTTCGTTAACTGCCTGCTCGAAGTCGATGGTTACCCACTTGTTCTCGCCCCTCTTACCTGCTCTCTTGAGTATTTTCTTGAGCCTGTAAGGATCATATAGCGACTGAATACCGGCCTGCCCTTTGGGACATATTTTGGCGTCTATTCTGGCAGCTCTTTCCAGCGGCTCATCCAGTGCGATATTAGGATAAAGGTTTTGCGCTGTGTAGGGGTTGCCGTCTATCTTCAGCAGTACTCCGTCCTTTACCTTGCCTTTGATGGCGCAGGCAGTGTGGCACTGAAGACAGATAGAGTATATTACATGCTCTGGAGACGACAGGTCATAGCTGTTGCCCTCTCCGCTGTTTGCGGTCATATTCTGCACAGCGTTAGCTGCGCAACCGAGCTGTGACGCCAGAACTGCGGAACCGCCCACAAAAGCGGACGTTCTGAGAAATCCCCTGCGGTTCAGCTCAAATTTATCAAGTATATCTTTAAAGTTACTCATTTTAACCTCCCCGCCTTAACCGTGACACTTTTTACAGAGTTCGACTGAGTCTGTGATGTATTTCGTGGTGGGAGAGGTTTTCTTCTCCTCCATGAAAATATACACTTTAAGCTCTTTTGCCTTCTGATAAACGAGGCTTTCGGGGTCTGATATGTCGCCGAAATATGTTGCCCCGCCGAGACAGGTTGTTACACATGCAGGAAGCATAGCGGCATTCAGTCTGTGCAAACAGTAATGACACTTGCGGCAGCTATTCACAGGCAGGGATTTAGCTGTGCGTTTTAATTCCTTACCATATTCATAAATGGGACCATGCTCATATTCCATCATGGCAGGTGTGTCTTCGGTATAGAAATTTCCGTGGTCTACCTTGATAGCTGAGTAAGGGCAGGCTTTTTCGGCTTCACCGCCGCAACCTACGCACTTGGCGTAGTTGACTGCGACTATTCCGTCCTCTCTTTTGTAGATGGCTTTTCCTGTGCAGGCTTTTATACATGGTGCATCGTCGCACTGCATACACATGCCCGGCATGAATACACTCATTACGTTAGGATATTCGCCGTCTTCTGCTTCTTTCACCCAACGGTAGTTAACACCTTCGGGTGTTTTGTTCTCGGCCTTGCAGGCTACTGCGCAGGCGTGACAGCCTGTACACTTTCTGATGTCAATCAACATAGCCCATTTTCTCTTTGAAACAGGCTTGATGAGAGCTCTTTCCAAATCTCTCTGCATCCTTACAATGTTAGATTCGTTCATAAGAACCTCCGTAAGTACTTGCAGAGAATAACGCAAAGCATGTGCCAATGAGCAATTATGTAAGTTGTTGATATTCGAGACAGGATATTAAGGAGTGTAAAGTTTCTTTACAGGCAGGTGTAAGAATTACTTACTATTCGGAGAGACCATATTTCTTCAGTTTTTCATAGAGTGTCACACGGCTGATGCCGAGTGTTTTTGCGGCGACACTGTTGTTGTTTCCGCATTCATCCAGAACGCTTTTAATGAGTGTTTCCTCCACCTCCTCCACCGCTCTGACAAGAATATTTTCGTTATATTTCGTCATAAAATACCCTGACAGATTACGACATGGTTCCTGTTCTGACGCTGACTCAAGCCCTATCGCAGAAGCGACCACATCTTTTGTGACTGCACCTGAGTTTGCTATGGCCACGGATTTAGCCATTATGTTTTTAAGCTCTCTGATGTTGCCGCTCCACTGACATTTTTCCAGCAGTTCTCTGGCTGACTTCTCCACACAGCAGATGTCTTTTCCCATAGTATCTGAGAATGCTTTTACAAAGTGAAGCGCAGACGGCCAAACGTCTTTCACACGCTTGCGAAGAGGCGGTATCTCTATGCTGAATGCGTTTATTCGGTAGAACAGGTCTTCTCTGAACGATCCGTTTGCAACCAGTTCCCGCAGATTTCTGTTGGTGGCGGAAATTATCCTGATGTCTACTTTGTTGAACTTATTGTCGCCCACACGCTGTATCCTGCCGTCCTGAAGCACCTGTAGCAGTTTGCCCTGAAGAGAAAGAGGCATATCGCCTATCTCGTCCAGAAATATAGTACCTTTGTCTGCCATCTGAAATTTACCCGGGTTTGATGCATAAGCTCCGGTGAAAGCGCCTTTAACATAACCGAACAGCTCGCTCTCCAGCAGATTTTCGGGAATAGCAGCGCAGTTTATGTTTATGAATGGATTATCTTTTCTGCGGCTGTATCTGTGTATTAGATTTGACGCAACGTCCTTTCCTGTGCCGCTTTCGCCTGTTATCAGCACAGGCGTATCTGTGGCGGATATTATGGCAATATTTTTCAGAACGTCTTTCATCTCGTTAGAAACAGCTATTACAGCATCGGCGTTATAAGGAACTTCAGACAGTATCTCAAAGTTTTCAGTGTCAAAGCAGTGACCGAGACTAGATGAGTATTTTTCAATTATCTCTATCAGCTGTTTTGTCTCGGCAGGCTTGGTCAGAAAATCCACCGCACCCATGCGTATAGCATCCAGTATAAGCTCTGTTGATCCGTGAGCGGTCAGCATCACTATCGGGATGTCGGTTGTCAGCGCCCTGATACTGCGCAGAACATCCAGTCCGTTTTCATCCCCCAGTCTGTAGTCAAGAAAGATGATGCCGAACTTCTCAGCCTTAATAAGAGCATACGCCCCCTCAAGATCCATAGCGGTAAATATCTCATAATATTTACCTAGCGACCTTTTGAGCCCGTAACAGAGTGATTCGTCGTCATCTATGATTAGTACTTTATGCATGTGTTATTCTTACAAAAAAATGACAAGCGGGCAATAAATATTTAATTTTATATTACTAGAAATATTATTGACATATTCAAAAATAGGCATATACATACTCATGAAAAAAATTCAGGAGTCAGTAATGAATAAAAAACTGCTTATCTTAATCCTCGGATTAAACGGATTCATTGTTATGGCGGACAATTGGGTGGTATCCCCTATTCTTCCGGCCATATCAGGCGACATTGGCACAACAGTAACCAAGGCAGGGATACTCATATCCGCCTACATGATACCTTTCGGCATTTTTCAGCTGCTCTTCGGTCCTATGGCCGACAGATACGGCAAGCGTCAGGTGATTAGCATATCCATGATAGCCTTCACCGTGGCCACAGCACTGTGCGCCATAGGTTCGGGCATGACAGACCTCAGCATATACAGAGCGCTTACAGGCGCATTTGCGGCGGCCGTTATGCCCATATCTCTCGCACTCATAGGCGACATCTTCCCCATGGAAGAGAGACAGACAGCCATCGGTACATTTATGGGTATATCATTCCTCGGTCAGGGACTGAGCATGGCTATAGGCGGTACTATATCATATTATCTCAACTGGAGAGGTGTGTTTGCGCTCTATGCCGTTATGTCTATCATAACCACAGGCATGTTACTGACAATCGGCAGAAAGATTCCTTCATCCGCAAACAAGAACGCTGGCTTCTTTGCTCCGTACAAACAGATATTTTCTGTGAAATCCAACGTCATTCTTTATCTTACAGTTCTTGCGGAAGGAATACTTATAATCGGCTCATTCTCATACCTCGGCGGATTCATAGACCACACATTCCACTATAACTACCTTTATATCGGACTGATAATGACACTCTTCGGCGTATTCGCCGTCGTCGGCGGACGCATGAGCGGTAAGCTGGCAGCAAAGGCGGGACGTATGGCCGTTCTTAGAATCGGTCTGTTATTCGCAGGAATGGCAGATATTCTGCTGTTCTTAAGCGGCGGCAAACTAGGCTTTGTAATGGCAGGCATAGGGCTTTTAGGCCTTGGATTCATGCTGGCACATTCATCTCTGCTCACACTGGCAACAGAGGCGGCTCAGAAGGCAAGAGGTGCGGCAATGTCGCTGGTGGCTTTCTGCTTCATGGGTGGCGGCGGCGTAGGTACTGCCATCGGAGGCAAGATAATAGAGTCAAACGGCTACACAGGACTTTTCGTTCTATACGGCGGGCTTATTGTGGTTCTTCTGGTTTTCGTAACAGCAGTGTTTTCAAGAGTCACCTGCGCACAGCAGGCCTAAAAATATCTACTTTAAATTGCGCAAATAAAGCCGCTATTGCAGGCGGCTTTTTTTATCAAATAAATGTAAATAATTTTATAAAACTAGAATTATAATTGACATTATTCAACCATGTCATATGTTATTGTAAATATCACAGAGGGAACATATGGCAAGATCAGAAAAGCTTTCTTTCACAGATAAATACCTATCCATAATCATCTTTACCGCAATGTTGTCAGGAGTCGGTACAGGATACTACTTTAAAGGAATAGAGTCTTTCATAAACACTTTTTCTATAGGCACAACTAACATCCCAATTGCTCTCGGATTGATAATAATGATGTATCCTCCATTCGCCAAGGTTCATTATGAAGAATTGCCGGATGTTTTTAGAAACATAAAGATTCTTTTCGTTTCACTTGTGCAAAACTGGCTTATAGGGCCTTTTCTAATGTTTTTTCTCGCTATTATTTTTCTTTCTGACAAACCGGACTATATGGCAGGACTTATTCTCATCGGTCTCGCCAGATGCATCGCAATGGTCATAGTATGGAACGATCTTGCTGAAGGCAGTGCAGAATATGCGGCAGGACTGGTGGCTTTTAATTCAATATTTCAGGTGCTATTCTACAGTATTTTTGCATGGTTTTTCATGACCGTTCTGCCGCCATATTTCGGATATACAAGCACTTCCGTTGATATCTCCATCAAAGAAATTGCCGTAAGTGTTTTTATATATCTCGGCATACCTTTTATTGCAGGATTCATCACAAGGGCAGTTGGGCTTATGACAATAGGCAGGGAAAGCTATTATAACAATTTTGTACCTAAAATCAGCAGACTGACCCTTTATGCACTGCTTTTCACTATCTTTATCATGTTCAGCCTGAAAGGTGAGCTAATAGTTCAGATTCCTTTTGATGTCGTACGTATCGCTATACCTCTCTGCATCTATTTTGCAGTAATGTTTCTTCTGTCATTCTATATGGGGAAAAAAGCTGGTGCGGATTATAAAGTCACTGCCACATTGGCCTTCACTGCGGCCAGCAACAATTTTGAACTGGCTATAGCCGTGGCCGTAGCCGTATTCGGCATAGATTCAGGAGTAGCATTCGCTGCTGTTATTGGTCCGTTGGTAGAAGTTCCTGTGATGCTGGCGATGGTTAACGCCGCATTCTGGCTTAAAAGAAGAATGTTCTGACATACGCATAATAAATTATTGACCATACTGTGAGAAGAAATAATAGAACGGAGGAATTTATGGCAAAAAAAGTTCTTTTTGTATGCATTCATAACAGTGCAAGAAGCCAGATGGCTGAGGCCTACCTGAATCATCTTTCAAACGGCGAGTTCATTGCAGAGAGCGCCGGTCTCGAACCTGGTAAGCTTAACCCATACGTTGTAAAGGTCATGGCGGAAGACGGTATTGATATTTCCGGCAATGAAACAAAGAGTGTTTTCGATTTTTTCAAACAGGGCAAAGTGTTCAACTATGTCATAACAGTATGCGACAAAGAAGCCTCTGAAAGATGCCCTATTTTCCCGGGAATAACATCCAGACTTCATTGGGGATTCGTCGACCCTTCGTCGGCATCAGGTTCTGATGAAGATAAACTGACTTTTGCCAGAGAAGTTAGGGATATGATTAAGAATCAGATTGCAGAATTTTTAGATGAATCTAAATAAAAAGGGCGGTTAAAACCGCCCTTAACTTTTTCTACTTAACCACAGGTCCTGTGGGAGCATACATTATAGTCGCATCCAGAAAGTAAAGCCTGTTCATCTCGGGATACTGGCAGTCGTCCTTCAGTCCGAAATACATCTCGCCTGCTCTGGCGCCTGATGCGCAGACAAAAACAACATAGCCCTCTTTAGGCAGTTTGTCAGTAATACTCTGGCATCCTTTTTCGTACATATCGTTTATAAAGATATGCTGAGCGCCATCGAAGTGGCCTGCATTATATTCAAAAGGAGTACGCACGTCGACTATTGTTACGTTAGACGGTTTCTGCGCTGCCATCTGCTTAAAGAACTCTTTATCAATCGAGCCCTCTTCCTTGCCTGTAGTTTTTATAGAGTCAATATCCTGTGCAAATGCGGCGAATCCTGACAGAACGAACACAAGCACTGTCATTATAAGAATTAATTTTTTCATAATCTCATCCCCTATTGAGTATCAGCGGCGGCGCCGTTATAGAAGAACACCATTTTGTAACCCATTTCATATACTTTCTGGGCGTCTGCGTATGATCCGCCTGCTATAACCACAGGTTTATCCTTGGCAGGTGCATCAGATTTGAATTTCTCAAGTGATGTATCAACAGCGGCATTAATGAGATATCCGTCTGAAAGATAGCCTTTTGCACCCTTAACAGTGACCTCAAGAGGCATGGTCTCAACGAATACAGGGCCTTTTACAAATGCTTTCAGATTGGTATAACCTTTCTCTTTCAGCTTTTTGGCATCGTTAAGGCTCATGGGGCATGGTCTGCCGACACCGAGTATTATCTCTGTGTCTTTAGGCAGATTCAGCGCTTCGAACTTAGGAAAGAGGAGATTAAACTTAGCATCGTACATGTTGTACGCTGTGGGAATATGTCCGGCATCATAGTTGCGTGCAGGACGGGCATCAATCACAAACACATTGCCTGTCTTATTCAGCATATCAGGCAGTTTTGATTTTACATATGCCATATCTACCGCATCCACGCCCATATCAGCACATGCCTTCATAATAACTTGTGCCGGCGGCAGTGCTATGGCCGGAGCATTAAGCGGAGCATTTTCAGCAAAGGAAACTGCTGAAATAAGGAAAATAAACAACAACATCGGAAGCAGCATGAAACGTTTTAACATACAATCCTCCTTGTATTTATGGAACAACCCTAGTGGTTTATCTTGTTTGTACAGTTCATCATTTCAATCAGACACACGGCTTTCAGCGTATACAGATTTTTGTTGCCTTCGCTTCTGCTGGTTACTAATCCATTATTCTTCAAAACCGTCAGATGCTTTGATATGCTTGTTCTGTCCAGCTCCGGATGAATGCTGTTAACCTTCTCCGCTATCTCATTTACGCTCATTTCTACGTTGTACAGCATCACCACCATCTCTAGCCTTACTGGGTTTGAAAGAGCTTTAAAAACGGACGCTTTCTTTTTTATATCTATTTCCATTTGCAACCTTTACTATGTGAAATATGTTTCACTGTGAATTATTATTCACATTATAATCCCGCAAAAGATGTGAAGTCAACAGAGGTTGATATAAGAAATTTTGAAGTGAAAATATGGAGGATGGCATGCTGGTGGCAAACAGGTTTGCCATTCTGCACCCGGCAAACAAAATAAGGCACCAGCCAAAAGCTGATGCCTCTTTTAAAATTGGGATGACAGGATTTGAACCTGATTATTAAGAAACCAAGCCTCAAAACCCCCTTGTTTATCAGTAAACATTGCCGCTAATAACCGCTCAGAATTGTTCCAAGTGTGGCAAATTATGTGGCAAATTTTTATAATTCAGAAGCATTTAAGAATCAGTAAGTTTCGATCCTCTCACTTCTTAGTTGTTGATGCCTGTTATTTGCATAGTATGACCCAGCTTATCAGCTTTCGTTTATCAGCACATCGTCCATCCTTACAGATGTTTCTGATGTGTTTGTGTTGTCATATTCCTGTTTTTTGGTGTAGTCCTGATTATTACCGTATATCAGCGTAATGCTGCCGCTTCCGTCTTTCATAGTATATGTTTTTACTTTGGTTCCGTTTTCGTTTACAGAATCAGTGATGTCATATTCGTCTTCGGAAATACCGTTCATATCAATTATAGTGTCTTTGGAAGCACCATCGACTATGTCACTGCCGTCCCCTCTGCTATAACTGATTGTGCTGGCTGCCCTGCCTTCGAACAGGCTGTGATAAAGAGTGATATAGTCATCGCCTGTACCGCCGGATATTATGCCTGTACCTGTTATGGTATCGTTGCCCTCACCGCCGGATATTATGGCTGAGGCATATCCTTCTGCCCTGATAGTGTCGTTACCATTTCCGCCGTCAACAGTTATGCTGTCACCATCTACAAAACTGCCTGTCGCTTTGATAATATCATTACCGTCACCGGCTAATACGTTTGTATTGTCAGATGAAACGATGTTGATGATATCATCTCCATTTCCGGATAAGATATTTGTATTGTTAGCAGTATTCAAATCAATATTATCACTGCCATTGCCTGTTTTGATATTTGCGTTATTGGTGCCATATACATCAATGTCGTTGTTTCCACCGCCTGTGGATAAATTTATATTATCTGATTGGGATATATCGACTTTATCGTTACCATCGCCTGTGGATATTGCTGCAGCATTTGATTGAATAACTTGCACTGAGTCATTTCCATCGCCTGTGGATATTGCTACAGCATTTGATTGAATAACTTGCACTGAGTCATTGCCGTCACCGCTGTCCACTGATAAGTTGTGAGCATCCATAAAATTTATAGTGTCGTCACCTTTTCCGCTGTTTATATAGACTCCAGATGATCCAACCATGGTGTTTATGGAGTCATTACCATCTCCGCTGTCTAAAATAATATTATTCCCTCCAGAGAGATAATATTCATCATTACCTCTTCCGCTTGTAACAATGACATTTTCACTGTCGCCGATATATGTTTTATTGTTGCCGTCTCCGGCGTCATAAACGATGTTCTCGCTGTTTGAGATATAAGTTTCATCATCACCATTGCTTGATTTGTAATAAACGTTCTTTGCACCAAGGATAACTGTTTTATCTTCGTCTATATAAATTCCGTCACCTGATTTTCTGAATTTATCTGATTCAGCCGCAGACAGAACAATATCCTGAACAGAGAGCATATCATTTTCAACATTTCCTAAAACTTCTCTGATAGCGGACATGAAAGTGTCGTCATTTACGATTTTATTAAAGATATTGCTTTTGAGGTTTCCGAACATATCGTATGTTTCAGCTACAGATATTCTATCTGATGAGTAAGTGTCGCCGGATGTGCCTGCGCTGTTTGCCGCAGATGCGATAGGTGAACTGAAGAATGTGTTCAGGCTGCTGATGCCTGTTATTAGCATAGCATTACTCCGTCTGTGAAATTCTGTCTTGAATCCATTATCGTCTATGTGTGAAACATCTTAACAAAAATCGTGATTAAAATATGGATAAGGTGTAAACACCTTATCCACAAATTATTAATTAGCCGAGTGAAACAGAGCTATATACGTAAGATTGGTTTTGAACAGTGTTGTATGCCATATTGTATTGGTATGTGGTATTACTGAGAGCACTTTCTCCTGATACTCCGACCAAGCCTTCCACAGCATCAATGAGATAGTTCATGTTAGCAACACGAATCTCAAGGCTGGCTGACGGATTTTCTTCATTAGACATTATCCCAGCACTAGATACATTCCTCAGCTCTCATAAACAGTATAGCTTTATGAAATCCGACTGGGTGCTAACTACATCATACAATCAACCTTTCATGAAAACTGAGAATATAAACCGACTCTACTTCATGCCACGTTTAAAGGTTCTGGGGCTTCGCTACCGTACTCTTTACCAGATGAGACACAGCTTTGCATGTATGATGATTGACGCTAACGAAAATCTAAACTGGATTAAAAATATGTTAGGTCACAGCACACTGGAAATGATCATAAAGCGGTATGGCAATAGAGTAACCAGACAGGACGGCAATAGAAAAGGTGTGATATTTTCAGAAAATGTGGCAAATATGTGGCAAAACCAAAATAAGCCTCAGAAGTCATTGAAATTAAAAGGATATAAAATCGGGGTGAAAGGACTTGAACCTAAAAAAGTCCGTTATGACAGCTTACCAATAATGATGTGTGCGTGATTTATCAGGCACTTATCATAAACAGTGAATCACTCTAATTCACCGCATTTAATCCAAAATGGCAGAATTCTGGCAGAAAGAATTATTTTGATTTATGAATTCTGTTACTAAGGTAGTGTAATCCCAATAAAGTGGAAATTATCATGTTATAAAAGCAAAAAAGATAAAACCATATAAATAAATACTTAATATAAATTTGAATATCAACCGGAATACAATGAGCAATATTCTGCCTCGATATATCCGCGATATATGCAAAGAAATACAAGAACAAGCTAATCAAAGATAAATAACCAAATAAATAACAAAGAAACTGACGTCTGGTTAATTCGATATTTTTTGAGTTATTCTTAATTTTGGTTTTTAATAAGCATGGATCACCAATCATTGTTTCATCAATATTTTCATTCGAAAAAGTCGAAATCGCTGCAAGAGAAGCAATGTAAAACGGTGATAAAAATTTTATTATATCAGAAATATATGATATAAACCCATTTGTACCATACAAAGCGGGTTTATATGGTAATCTCCAATATGCTAGTGTGCATATTGTCGCTAAAATAATTGGTAAAAGCCAGTCGTAAATAACTTTGACCTTGTGCCTAATTCTTAAATAGGATAATGGAGAAAATAATCTAAATACTGATTGCATCGTTTATCTCTCATTTGTGACAAGTTCACACATTTTACTAATTAATTCTTTGTGCATACTCTCTAGACCACTTGCATCAATTTCATCATCTAGATCAATTCTTACAATTTTACCAAAAGCTATTTCGAGGGCATCGTTTTTAATATGAACCTCAGATGTTTTACTTTTTTCACAGGATGTTTCATAATGAATCTTAACTATAGAACCAACAAGTTCTTCTTTATATTTTTTATACCAATGCTTTATACCGTCAACTATATCATCATCACTAACAACTTTAATTACTTTCTTCTCAACTATTGTATCAATCCAAGGTTCATCGTCAAAACGATCACCTTTTTTGATGAATGTTTCGACAATAACTTCTTTAATTCTTCCTCCATTTTCAATATCTCTCTTAAAATTATCTTGAACTACTTCAAACACTAATTCTGGATAATAAGTGACTGTTTTATCTCTACCATCGACCAATTCTTTAGTCTTATAAGATAAGTTAGATTTTAATAATTGATTGATAAATGCAGCAATCTTAGCCTTACCAAGAACATGATTGTGCTCAATAATGCAAAGATGGTAGTCAGTTCCTTTAAACTTTTGTAAATCAAATGCTAAATGTAAAGAATTACATATTCCTTCACCAACATTTTTACGCTCAATTCTCAAATCATCCATTTCAATCTTCTCAAATGTTGGATCAACTTCCCTTGTATCTGTTTTATTAATAAGTAACTGCATAATGTTACTCTTGTCATCACAGACGGCTTCTTTTCCTTTTATTGCATAAGACCCGCTATTGTAATTCTTATAAAGTTGTTTTTTATCAACCAATTCAGTAATTTTACTAATAACATTTTCAATATCATAGGAATAGCTAGTACCTCCCCTTGTCACCAATTTAACAAAATAATACCCAAGGACACGTTCATTATTTAGCATCATACCAAACTCCATTATTAGACTACCTAAATATTACACATAATGAATCATACTTTTCAACTAAACATACGACAGCTTGAGAGTGCTATTTTTCTGAGCTTGTGCATTCTGCTTTGAGGAAATGTAAAAAGAAGCTGGCCTCAAACTCGGAGGTAAAATTCTTGCCAGCTGTTTCTTGGCGTGTCTTCATGAATGCTCTTTCAACGGCTTCTTGAGGGGGAAGAACAACAGAATCATTTTCGACACCCTCAATGAGATAACCATAAGAAACATCAAACAATCTTATTAACTCATAAAGCTGCTTTGCGTCAGGATAACTAGCGTCAGCTTCCCATTTTTGTAAAGTGGTAGGGCTAACCTTAAGAAAATCCGCAAGTTGATTTTGAGTAATCTTTTTACTTTTGCGTAATGTTTTTAATCTGTTTCCAAAGTCATTCATACACACATTCTAATCATTTTTGGCAAAGAAAGCAATATTCAATAAGAATATATTATACTACTTAATTAATTCAACGCAAAAAGCTTATTCATAAGAATTATCTTATACTTATGCTATTTATATAATATGGTTTAATAAGACTCATATAATAAGCGAGTTGATTTCCATGATGTCTACGAAAAATTATTAATTTCGACGAATACTAAAACGTCAATACCTATTTAACCCAATTTACAAAGTATTTAACGCATTACTAGCAGAATCAAATTATTAACAGTGGACAATAATAAATAATTTATGTCCATTCTCAATAATAAAACGCATATTTTATATGAATAATTACCAATTATTATTGACATTCACAGCATATACGATTATTTTTTATTATGGTGATGACATGATCGATATTACATTGAAGCACGATATAGCTAATTACGAAAATAGCTGCGACACGTCTTTTGCCCTTAGCGTAACCTATCTTATAGATTACGCTTTTCAGCGATTTGAAAAGCGGTTCTTCGCGCAACCGGATAGCGAAATCAAAAATCTCATTGCTGACAAAATCGATAGCTATTTTTACAAAAATAAATTCAAGATCATCGACAACTACAAAGCAAACCCCAAGAGAACAATTAAAACACTTATTACTAGAACAGAAGGGATTCTCTCAGACCTACCCAAATTTACTAACCAAAGTGAAAGCCTGCGCCACTTTCTTGATATGAAAAAACGTGGCTTCTACATGCTCACTCTATCTGACTACACAAACAATCTTGCCGATGACAAATTTTTCGAATTATCCACCAGCAATACAGAAGATTATGGAGAGATATATGGCACATTTTTATAATGAGTACGCTACACAATACGGCGTAAATGAAGCCATCATGATAAACCATATGGTATATTGGATATCGAAAAATAGAGTCCAAAACAAAAACTACCAAGACGGCAAAACTTGGATGTACTGCACATTAGATGAGTTTGGAGAAGCGTTCCCTTTTTTCAGCAAATCTACCATTCGAACCACGATTAAAAGCCTTGAAAGCCAAGGAATAATAATCAAAACAGCAAAATACAACAGTAATAAGTACATAAAAACAAACTGGTACGCTTTTGTCGATGAAGAGACCTTCCTTACCTGCGCCAAAACTGACACACCGATGTGCCACCAACCACAGCGGGAAAAAACACATTCGATGTGCGAAGAATCACCAACCAATATAAAAGATAATAATTTAAAAAATAATAAAGCTGCTGTTGACGCATTTTGTGATTCCTACAATTCAATCTGTACGGGAATATTCAACAAAATTGATAAAACGGCTCTTACGAAAAAACAGACGGAACATATTAACAGAGCCATGAAGTTTCTTGAAAACAATAGGATCACGGATTATTGGAAACGCTGCATCTCTGACAATTTCTTAACCGGTAAAAAGAACCCAAAATTCAAAGCGACTTTTGACTACCTCTTACAGATAGACACAATTCAGAGAACAACAGCTTTATCAACACAACCATTGGAGGACATTATGGATGAAATAATCGCGTCAGTAGTCAATATTTTCTGTATCACCAGAGGAGATGTTAAGCCAAATGAAATAACTCAACTTGTAGGATTATTCGAAAAGACAAGGCAACGTGAAATACCTGATGCGCAGGTTGTCAGTTATTTTTATAAGTCTGATTTATCACTGATTTCAACAATACACCAATTCTCTTTTGATATGATTAGCTAGAAGATATTCTCAATTTTTGATTTTTTCTGCATTCCTTTAATAAATCGGGCGTACTTCTGAAATAACATCTGCAAGGAAGTATGCCCTAACCTTTGAGCGACATCATGAGGATTATCACCGGCTACAAGGCTTAAAACCGCATGTGTATGCCTAGTCTGACACATCTCTCTATATGCTATACTAAGATCATTTAAGCATGGCTTCCAATAGCGTGTAATTATGTGAGACTGTTTCCTGTAAGCTACGGCGTATTGGGTGGTGAAAACATAACTTGAGAGCTTTTTAAACTTAACTTTATGATTTTTCAACGCGTCTGAAAGCTGACTCACCATACATATTTCTCTGTTGCTGTCTGTCGTCTTTACATCATTAATTTTGCCAAGAGTCCGTGACTGCCTGATATGGATAACATTGTCATTAAAATCTACATCTTTCCACCTGATAGCGATAGCTTCAGACAACCTCACTCCCGTCATAAACAATAGGCAGAAAAATGCGTACATTTCCTCATAATTCTCTCGCATATACCCTAGAACCGCTTTCACATCATCCATTCCCAGAGGATCTATCTCTGGTCTCTTTAGCCTTGGATTTTTCACCAGTTTAGCGACATTGGTTGCAACAATTTGTTCTGTGAAAGCGTCGTCAAAAATCTGCCTTAATGGAATCAGATTATTGCACACTGTTTTCGCTGACACTTTTTTTAAACTGTCCGTCACATAGTCCTTAATATCCAACTTAGTAATCTGGCGCATCTTACGGCCTTCAAAATATGGAACAATACGCTTCAATGAGTAGTTATAATTACGAAAGGATGCCTCCCTTATCTCTCCGGCGTTCATCCTTTTTTCCTGACGCTCTATCCACAATTTTGCGAACTCTTCAAACGTAAAATCTTTCTTAGCCTCTCCGAACAAAAGCGCCTTTTTACTCGCCTGAAAATAGTCACCATAAATGAACGTGCCAAGAACAATCTTCTTTTCAATCTCGCTGGCAAGAAAAGCTGCCTGACGTCGGTTTTCTTTAGTATCCCGCAAATTAAGATACTCTCGGCATCTTACGCCTTGATAAGTAAAATTGACCAGCAGACAGCCTTTTTCCGCTCTTACAGAGACTTTCATTATTCAAGTCCCTCATCCATAACTTTGTTGATAAAGCTGGACTTAAAAAGAACTTTTTTACCAATTTTAATGTAGTCCCTACCCTTCTTAAATTTTCCTCTGCACATCATGTTTGCCAGAGAAAACTTATTAACGCCGAAAAGGTTGGCAAACTCTTCATAAGTGTAATACTGTTTTTCAATTTTTATAGCTTCCATCAGCTACTCCTTTTCTTGTTTGTCTTATATATATCTCGAAAATCAGCTTATGATTTGTCATGAACACGCTGTCTGATTTTTTCCTGAATAAGAACAGCTTCCCGATTTGCCATCTTTACAAGATCATCATGTGAAACCATCTCATATTTGCGCTGTTTTTTAAGACTTTCTGAGCATCTTAAAAATGAATAAGTATTAGCGTTCAATGCTACTATCTCGCCTAGTATCGCTTTCAATTCCAACAACTCCTCTTCCCTTTTAATCTCTTTGATAACGGTGAAGTATGTGTGCTGAATGCAGTAGCTTATTGTCTCTGTTTTGGTGTATCCAAAACGGCGCATGATCATGTTAAAAAACTTTTCTTCCTGCTCAGTCAACCTTGCTGAAATGTTCATATCAACCTCGTATACATTTTTTATTACTGATTCTTTATATTCCACATATACTTCTCGAATTTTTATATTTTGACGTAATACAAAGTTATAAGAAGCATTTCATATTTGAGAGATAGTTAGGAAATGATTATAAAAGGTCAACTTGATAAAGTTGCGTAAGGTCTGTGAAAATTGGGTGCTTGGGATTATTGTGACAAAACGGTCTATAAATATTCCGCTTTTCTTGTAGGATGATTATAAAAGTTTTGCCATTAAAAAGAACCCAAAACGTGAGAGATTTTTTGACAATTCACGACATTGTAATTATCATAAGCCATGATAAAAAATATACTGATCTGCTTGCTTTCCGTTTTGCTCCTTCAAGGATGTCTTATGACCATAGCCGGGACTATGGACGGACTAAATCACAAGAATCCTTTCAGCGGACTAAACGAAACAGATGAACAGAAAAAGCAGCGTAAACTAAACAAAGAACTTTTGAAATGTACCGATAGAAAAGCGATCAAAAATGCTACGTCGTGTGATGCAGGTGTGTTCATCAAAAGCTGTGATTTGAAATACTTTTCATCGGCTAACCTGTTTTATACATGCACAGAATTCAAGCAAAAGTTTCTTTACAGTTTTTATGTAGAATCAGTCACAGAAGACGGTAAAGAAATGGTTACTTCTGTAGACACAGTAACTAAATCAAAATAGACATTATTATGCTTAAATATCTACTGGGCTTATACCGCAAAAAACATGTGTCAACGTCCGTCTCTGTGGCAGTCCAATTGATTCCGATGGTGGGCGGCTCTCTGGACACATTGATAAAATCAGGTATGGATGCTTTAGCAGCGAAAAGAGCAAAAATATTTTTTAGCGAGTTACAGAAATACAATCCCATAAATGAAGAACTTTTGCTGTCTGAGGATTATCTTCATTTCTTAACTCAATCACTTAAGTCTGCTGTTCAAACCAAGCAGGAAGAGAAGATAAGAATGTTTGCCAGAGTGCTCCGTAACTCATATGAAAAAGACTCCATCAGTGACACCGGTGAGCTAGAAGATTTTATAAAAATTTTGGACGAACTTTCATTTAGAGAAATTCAAATACTGCACATGTTAGACGCGTATAGTGACACACCTAGAAACGGCGAAAAGAATGACTTTAAATGGACAAGCCTTTATTGGGATAAATTTGAAGCAAGGCTGACAAATGAGCTTAACATATCACAATCTGAGGTTTCGGATATCATGAATAGAATAGTACGAACAGGCTGCTTTGAAACCTATACCGGGCGATATCTTAATGGCGAAACAAAGTACGGAAAATTGACGAATACTTACTTTCGCTTAAAGCGTGTGATATATGATTTTGACGATGACAAAGATAGCTTGACTTAAATACTTTCCGTGTCAGAATTTGTTATTGAGGTGATATAATGATAGGAGTAGTCGTTGCTTTAGGCGTAATAATCACTGTTTTTATACTTACCCAGCTTGTTACAAACCGGGAAGAAATATCTTCTGCTCTGGAAGACGTACGACTCACTAAGAATACTCATGAGGTTCAGTTGAAGGTCTCTCTTGACAATGAAAATGTTTCTACTCCCCTGGGGAATATTAATATCAGTGTGAACAGTATTAATACCCCTACAAATGCTCATTATGGCAAAACCAGAGACACTTCAAATCCTTTCGACCCTACAAGCCCATACTTTAATGATTTGTACCATAAAAACTAATCTATTACTTTTTACCATCTAAATAATAAAATGCGTAAGCGATAAAGTCCTTACGCATTTTTAATTCTCATCACTTGTGTTTATTGTTTGGATATTCCTGATAAGGAGTCGTATCAAGCGGTTTTGATTTTTGTGCCTGTGTACTCGTAACACCTTGTATCTTGCCTTCACTAAAATACTAGAATTTCTAGATGGTTATTTTATGAGTGAATGGCTTGATATTGGAAGAGATGTTGCCTCTTGGTGTTGCGGCAGAAAACCAATTTACTTTAATGGAATCGCTGACTTATAAAATATTTTTATGGCAGAATTTTGGCAGAAAGCCACCGCAACACAAAAACAGAAAATCGTGAAAGAACCAATTGAAAAGGACTTTAAGAGTTTAGATAAAATCGGGGTGAAAGGACTTGANNTGTTCCCAAGACAGGTACGCTACCAGACTGCGCTACACCCCGATTATTAAAGAGATGAATTTATAGAGTATAAATCGCCAAAAGTCAACCTAATACCTCCCATGCTCCGGTTAACAATATTTCAATAATTTCTTCGTATCTTTATAACACTAACTATTTAACATCAGACATTATTACCAAGCCCCCCGGAGGAAATATGAAACGCAATCTCCCGCTGCATACAGCAGCCCTGATAGCTGTCACAGCTGTTTTCGCCTTTGCCGCTCCCAGATTCGTCTTTGAGTCCGGCAAAACATACGACATAAAAATTCCGCTGGCAAACGTCAGCTATCCCAACGGAAAAACCATGTCACTGACCCACGGAGTGGGCAGCGCCGCTTTTCACAGCCCGAAAGATGCTGAAAACATCATATACACCCTCTCAGACAGAGGGCCAAACATAGACTGCAACGACACGCTGAAGCTCATCGGGCTCACCATGTGCGAAAGCGGAAAGGTATTTCCCGTGCCGTCATTCGCCCCATCCGTATATAAATTCCGGCTGACAGGCGACAAAGCCGAGCTGATGGAGCGCATCACTCTCAAAGGAGCCAGAGGAAAGGAAATCTCCGGTCTGTCCAACCCGCTCACCGTCACAGACACAGAGAACGCCTTTTCATCATCCGCCCAGATACTGAAGCTGGATCCGTCCGGTCTGGACACGGAGGGACTGGTAAGGATGTCTGACGGGACATTCTGGCTGGCAGACGAATACGGTCCCAGCGTGATACACGCTGACGCAAAAGGAAAGATAATCACCCGCTATGTGCCCGAAGGCATGGAAAAAGATCTGTCATCCGCCGACTATGATGTGAAAGGCACTCTGCCGGCGATACTGATGAAACGCAAGCTCAACAGAGGCATGGAATCCATCGCCATAGATCCGGAAGAAAAATATCTCTACGCCTCTCTGCAAAGCCCTCTGGCAAACCCGGACAACAGCGCTTATAAGTCAGGACGCAACGTCCGTCTGCTCAAAATGTCCGCTAAGAACGGAAAGGTTCTGGGCGAATACGTCTACCAGATGGAGACACCGGATGTCTTTTTCATGGACAACATGGGAAAACCGCAGAAACAGAGCGATGTCAAAATCTCCGAAATGGCGGGGGTCGGCACAGACAGGCTTCTGGTGCTGGAAAGGATAAACCAGAGCACCCGTTTCTATCTGATAGATCTCTCTAAGGCGGATAATATTCTGAACAAAGAATATGACAAGCCGGAAACACTGCCCAGTCTCGAACAGCAAGCCACCGCAAAAGACGCCGGAATAAAACCCGTCACTAAAAAACTGGTATTCAACACAGACGACCACAACGGGCTGATGTCAAAGATAGAGGGAATCGCCCTGCTCGGAAAGAACAGGGTAGCCCTGATAAACGACAACGATTTCGGAATAGACGGCAGCTCAACATCGATGATACTCGTGAACATGCCCCTCGGACAATAATAAAGCCAAACCTCTCATGAGACCGCCGCCTCACAAGCGGCGGTCACCCTTTCTATTGACTTTTCAACCAGGAAATACTAAGCATTATAACTTCTTACGGTAAAGGTGATTTATGTTTCAGGGAATACTACTGGCTGTTCTGTCGGCTTCCTGTTACGCCACTCTGGTTATATTCGGAAAAGTCGGTCTCTCCATGGGGCTCTCCGCTGTTCCTCTGCTCACACTGCGGTTCGAATTCGGCACTCTGGCGCTCTTTCTCTATTTCCTGATAACAGACAGAAAGGTGTTAAAACCTTCCCTCAGCCTGCTTCTGAAAACAGCTTTCATCGGCATTTTCTTCTACACGGGTCAGAGTCTTCTGCTGTTCAAATCGATAGAATACATTCCGGCGTCCACCGCCTCGCTGATATTATATTTCTACCCGATGATGGTTCTGCTAATCAGCATCTTTTTTCTCAGGGAAAAATTCGCTCTGTCGTCACTCATCTCGGTGGTTCTGATACTTTTCGGGTGCTGTTTGGTGTTCTACGACGCCTTTCTCCGCCAGATCAGCGCCATAGGTCTGACATACGCCGTGGGCGCTATGCTGATGTTCTCCACATATCTGGTGTCTTCTCAGATCATCATGAAAAAAGAGAACTCATCGTCTGCGTCTTTCTATGTGATGCTGTTCACCTGCCTCGGATTCATAACCCTGAACGGCGGCACGGAGCTGTCCGGCATCACCCAGAACAAGCTGATCCTCGCCGTGTGTCTGGGCATAATCCCGTCCGCTATAGCCATGGGGCTTCTCTATAAAGGCATAGAAAAGATAGGCGCCGCCTATTTCTCGATATTCAGCTCGATAGAGCCGGTGGTGACGCTGATCCTCGCCTCTGTCTTTCTGGATGAAAAAATTGTGTCATATCAGATTTTCGGTGTGATTCTTCTGGTGGCGGGCATAGTGGCGCCCAATATGAAATTTATTCGTGGATAATCAGGGCAGAAGCTCGTCCAGCTTCTCCTTCCAGTCATCGGTATCTTTTATCACGCTGACAGAATATCCCTTCGCCTTAATATAAGATGTGATGCGGGTCAGGCTGTTGGAGTCCCTCGCCTGCACAACCACGAACTCTCCCTCGCATACCTTCGGACTGCCGATGTTGTCACGCACCTGTTCCAGCAGCAGAGTGAGCCGCTTGACCCCCTCCTCGAAGACAAACCTGTCCTTTGACAGATTCAGCGATTCGTCAAACGACAGCCCCGCCATGTCTCTGGCGGTAAAGACTATCATCCCCAGCTTCTGCATATAGATGCTGGTCGCGCCGTATTCCTCGGAGATCAGCTTTCCGGCATACTCAATCACCTTGTCCTTGGCGCTCAGGTCTCCGTATTTCAGCTTTTTCGACATTCTCACCAGATTTTCGGCTATGTCGTATGTTTTTCCCATATCAGTTTTCACCGTCACAGAACAGATACCTGTTCTTGCCTGATTCTTTGACCTTATACATGGCTCTGTCGGCCATAGCCAGCAGCTTCACCGGATCATCCGTATGCTCCGGACATATGCCGATCCCCACACTGGCTCCTATATGAAAGACAGTTTTGTCTATCACAAGTTCTTTGTTTATATTTTCCAGAACCCTTTCGGCCACTTCCTCTATCTCGTTTCTGCCGTGAACGGCGTCCAGCAGGATCACGAACTCGTCACCGCCTATTCTGGCTGCCGTATCAGATTTTCTGATGGAGCGGCTCAGCCTGTCGGCTATCTCTTTCAGCGCTTTGTCTCCGGCGGCATGTCCCAGAGTGTCGTTCACCGGTTTGAACCCGTCCAGATCGATATACAGCACGGCGGTCATATATTTGTCTCTTTTTCTGCGTTCCAGAGAGTGCGCTATCCTGTCCGTGAGAAGCCCCCTGTTGGGAAGCCCGGTCAGGGTGTCGTGCAGAGCCATATGCTTTATATAGTCTTCCTGTATCTTCTTCTGGGTCACATCCCGGATAACAACCTGCACGGCTGTTCTGCCGTCCATCTTAAAAGGAATGGCGGCATACTCCACAAAGGCTATACGCCCATCCAGCCGAACCATCCGCCCCTCTATCACAGGCATGGACTGCTCATTCTCATAGAGCTGCTTCAGGCGGGCTTTTATCATCTCTCTGTCCTCGTCAGGAAAGAACTGAATAACCTCACGCCCCATAACGTCCTCTTCAGTTCCGCCGAATATTCTGGCTCCTGCCGGATTGACATATTTTATTATACCGTCCCTGTGGATAACGATACCGTCCGGAGAATACTCCACCAGCTGACGGTATCTCTTCTCAGAGTTGACCAGCTCGTCCTCGATCTTTTTCTTGTCCGTTATATCTTTGATGCAGGAGAGGACAACAGCCTCGTCCCGTTTATTGATCCTGGTGAAAAAGACCTCCACATCCAGCACAGTGCCGTCCGACGGGCGCTTAAGCTGCCATGTAAAGGTACGGTCATGTCCCTCCGCTGCCTCTTTGAAATAGCGCTGGCACACATCGCTGTTTATATCTTCCGGAGAAAAATCCCTAAAGCTCTTTGCGCTCTCCAGTGTCTCCATATCCAGCCCCAGAAGCATCAGAGTCTTAGCGTTGTAGCTCAGAATTTTGCCGTTAAGGTCATGTATGATTATAGAATCCTGAATACCGTGAAATATATTACAGAGAAACTCTGTCTTGTCGTCCTGATACCCCGGTTCGGCAAGCTGAGGGCGAACGCAGGACGCTCCTCTGGCGGCTATCTCCATCAGATAGACTACCAGCCCATCCGGCTCCGGATCATTATTGACATATCCGGCGGTCAGCCTGACCAGATCATCCGGCGCGCCTGTTTTGTGTGTGCGGGCGATAACGCCGGAACCCGCTCTGTCCATCTTCATATCCTCTGCCAGAGCGACTGCGTCGTCCTTGCCGAATCCGCTGAAGATATCCGACACGTTGTTTCCTTTCAGATTATTTCTGTCGTCCGCCAGCATGGCGCACGCTCTGTCGTTGCAGGATATCACCGCTCCGTTCATATCCAGCACAAGAATGCCGATGAGAGAACAGCCGAAAAGTATCTCTTTCTCAATGGTTTCGATATTTGTCATAATTTAATAACACCCCGTCTCATTATTCCATAATGTTTATTAAATATCAATCCCGCCAGAGAAATTAATGATAATAACCCACAGAAGACTTTCAAAAAACCTCCTCTGCGTTTATAATCAGTCACCATGCTTAATATATATATCGGCAATAAACTTAACGGACTGGCGGATATTCTTCAAAAAAATATCAGTTCATCCGCATCTCCACTGAAAAAAACCACAATATGCATCCAGACTTCCGGTATGCAGAGATGGGTGGGGCTCGCTCTGGCCGAAAGATCGGGCATCAGCGCCAATCTGGACTATCTGTTCCCCGCCGCCCTGATAAAAAGAATGGCGGAAAGACACACCGAAAAGAAAGATCTGTGGGTGGAAAAACAGGAACTGACATGGAAAATTTTCGACGCTCTGGGAAATATAGCGCCCACGGAATATAACAGCCCTGTCATAAAATATCTGGAGAACGATCCCGACAGTATAAAGACATTCCGTCTGGCGGGAAAAACAGCCGATATCTTCGACCAATACCAGCTCTACCGCCCGGAGATGACACTCCGCTGGCTGAACAGCCCCCACATGGACGAAGACGATGAAAAATGGCAGGCAAACCTTTTCAGAACCGTTTTCAGCGCCAAGAGCAGATGCAAGACATACGTTCTGGACAAAATGCTAAAAAGCATGACCGAAGGCAAAACCCATCTGAAAGGAATGACAGACATTCACATATTCGGTATCAGCGTTATACCGGAATTTTTCATAGAGATACTCTCACAGGCGGCAAAAACTGCCGACATCAGCTTCTATCTGCTCAGCCCCACAGAAGAATACTGGGGAGACAGCGTCAGCGACAGAGAGATCAGCAGACGTGAAAAACGCTCCGGACGCACAGCCGAAGAGCTGCTTCTCCGGCAGAACCACCCTCTTCTGGACAATCTGGGCACTCTGGGCAGAGATTTTTTTGATATCCTGCTCAGCTCCGCAGAGAACGCAAGCTACATGGAGAGCTATTCACCGCCCAGAACCGACAGTATTCTGAGCGCCATTCAGGCAGAGATATTTACACTGACCAAACAGCCTTTCTCTCCGGACGGAGGCGACACTTCCATCACCGTTGCCAGCTGTCATAATCCCATGAGGGAGACAGAGGCGCTCTATGACCACCTGCTCAGCCTGTTCGATACTGACAGCACGCTGAAGCCGTCCGACATACTGGTAATGACAACAGATATACAGACATACGCCCCCTATATCAGGGCGGTATTCGATAACCCTTACAGCGAAGAGACATCCATGCCCTACACTCTGGCGGACATGCCCTATAAGCAGACCAGCAGACCCGCCGGAACCTTCATCGACCTGCTGGACACCATCACGGGACAGTTCAGCCTGTCGTCCGTGATGAAACTGTTGTCCGAGGAGATCATCGCCTCTAAGTTCGGGCTGACAGGCAATGAGGACATAGGAGCGGTGCTGGAGAGAAACAGCGCCTTCTTCGGGCTGACGGATGATGACCTGAAAAATGACGGCGTCACAGCCCCCACGCCCTTCACCTTCGAGCACGCCATGCGCAGGATAGCTCTGGGGCTGGCGGAGGGCACGTCCGGATATATCTATTCGGAGGCGTCAGGGGACGATGTTCCCTTCTCGCTGGCGGAAAAGCTGGGCGGGGTGATGCGCTTCACCGGACTGTGCGCACAATACAGAAACCTTCTGAAAAGAACAGTTCCCGCCGCTGACCACTGCGCTGTTCTGACAGATATAATGAACGATTTTATGAACAGCTCTCCGGCATACGCCGACGACCTGATATACATGACAGGGCTGATAGAGGATATCACGAACCAGACGTCCGGTATGAAAAATCCGGTCGGGTTCCGCCCAATATACGAAACACTCAGCGGCATGCTGTCGGAAGCCGGCGGAAACAAGGGATTCATCACCGGAAAGATCACTTTCTGTGCCATGCTGCCCATGCGGAGCATACCCTTCCGGGTTATCTGCGTGCTGGGACTGAATGACGCCACGTTCCCACGGGTCAAGACCGCTCTGGAATTCGACCTGATGGCGAAACATCCGAAAAAGGGCGACAGAAACCAGAGGGACAGCGACAAATATCTGTTTCTGGAGACCATTATCAGCGCTCAGGAAAAGCTGTATCTGAGCTACATAGGCAGAAGCGAGACAGACAACAAGGAGATGGTCCCATCCATACTGATAACCGAACTCCTGCGCCATATAAACGGCAGATTCGGAATAACGGAGACAGTGACACAGCACAGACTGCACAGCTTCAGCGGGCAGTATTTCTCCCATGACACCGGTCTGTTTACATACAGCAGCGACAGATACTCCGCCGCAAGCGCCCTGACAGGCAAAAAGAGTACCGGAATATTCTGCCGGACACCCATAAAAACAGAACCCGTGATCTCCGCAGACATAGCGTCTTTCGAGAGATTTTTTATAAACCCGCCGGAATACTTTCTGAAAAACACCCTCGGCACAGATCCCAACATCTCCGCGGAACTGCTGACCGAGACCGAGCGGATGAACCTGAATCATCTCCAGAAATATATGCTGGAGGATAGCGCCCTGAAAAGCGCTCTGAAAAACGGACGACCGGATATCCCCCTGCGCTACGCCGCCTTATCCGGCAGACTTCCGTCCGGCGGACTGGGTGAATACTATTACGATACCATATCCGCAGCCGGAGCAAAAACAGCCTGCTCCGCAGAGACCGCCATGCCGGAAGGCACAGGCTTTGCCGATATATCCGTCAGCATAGACGGGCTGAACATATCCGGCAGAGTGCAGAACACCCTGAACGGACGGCATGCGTATATCAAAACCGGAAGCCTGAAGCCGAAAGACTTCATAAGGGCGTGGATACGACACCTGATGCTGAACACGCAGACCGATACCGTCACCGGCATCATCACCGGAAACACTGAACAGAGGCTGAAGCCTCTTGATCCTTATAAACACCTTCTGGCGCTGAAAGAGCTCTTTATCGCCGGTCAGAGCGAGCCTCTGTATTTTCATCCGTCGGACGGAACTGAACTGATAAAAAACAGGGACAAAAAGCTGAAATTCATAACCAAAGACAATTATTCCGTCATAAAGAACGATATGTCATTCTCCATCTGCTTCAAAGATATGGAGATGCCCGAAAAACTGGCTGAATATTCTGAAATAATTCTGGGCGGCTGTCAGGAGTATGTTGATGAGTAAAGAGATAGAACTGCTCACCTGCCCTCTGGACAGAACCAATCTGATAGAGGCAAACGCCGGAACCGGAAAAACCTATACCATCACCGCGCTCACCGCCCGAATGATAATCGAGCGGAGCATCCCCATAGAACAGATTCTGGTGGTGACATTCACCAAGGCGGCCGTATCCGACCTCAGAGCGAAAATATACGGCAGGCTGACAGAGCTGAAGGACGGTTTTCAGACAGGAAGCTCATCCGACCATTTTACTCAGAAATATATCGCCGCCAATCCGGATAAACGGGAAACAGCCCTCAGCAGACTGAACACCGCCATCCGTGACTTCGACATGAACAGCATCTTCACCATACACGGGTTCTGCCAGAGGATGCTGACCGAAAACTCATTCAGCGGACGCATCGCCTACGACACAGAGATGACGGGGGATATAAAACAGCTTCTGCTGACCCCTGTGCGTGATTTCTGGCGGAAATATATCTACGCTCTTCCGAAAGACACCGCCGAAATCTTTGTAAAAGACTCTCCGGAAACCTTTCTGGAATTTCTGGCGCATACAGAGAACAACCCGTCAGCGAAAATCGTGAACGCTCCTCGCATATCCGAAAGCGACATAGCCGGCAGTCTGCAAGATCTGAAGCGGGCGTTCGCCGTGGTAAAGGGTTTTTCCGCTGAAGACATAATATCAGTCTCCACGCTGTTTTTCCCTGCGGGCGGCTCGCCCATGAACGGCAGTAAATATAAAGAGGATTCCGTCAGACAGGTTCTGGCGGGGCTGATCGAACAGATAAAGACTGACGACCACACATACACTGCCAAAAAAAGCGCTAACTACATGATACTGATCACCAAGGACTATGTGGAAAGCGCCGTGAAGAAAAATTTCACAGTGCCGGATCACCCTCTTTTCGCCGCTGTGCAGGCCTGGGCGGAGGCATATGAAGCCCACGCCGAAAGAGCGAAAAACTTCCGCACGGCGATGCTGGTGCGTCTGAAAGAATACGGCGGAAAAGTGCTGGACGAATACAAGCTGAGAGCCAACAGCCAGTCATACAGCGACCTGATAATCCGCATGAGAAACGCCGTCACCGAAGACAACAGCCAGATGGTGAGAAGCCTTCTGCGCAGATTCAGCGCCGCTCTCATAGACGAGTTTCAGGATACAGACCCGAACCAGTATGAGATATTCAACGAATCATTCGGAAAAAAAGGCAAGCCCTTCTTCATGATAGGCGACCCGAAACAGGCCATATATTCTTTCCGTGGGGCAGACATCTACACCTATCTGAAAGCCTCCGTGGGCAGAGACGCCATAACACTGACAGAGAACCACCGCTCCGACAGCGGACTGGTGGACACAGTGAACCATATATTCAGCAGAGAGGCATCGTTTCTCATCGACAGGGTGCGCTACAACCCGTCCACCAGCAAAAAAAGCATCAAGGTGAGCGTGGGAGGAGAGACTCTGAAACCCATGACAGTATGGCAGAGCGCTGACGCGGACAAAGAACAGACAGCCTGCGCCGCGGCCTATGAGATATCCCGTCTGCTGAACCACAGAGCGGTGATCAACGACGGCACGGAAAGACCTCTGCGCCCGTCCGATTTCGCCGTGCTGACCCGCAGCGGAGATCAGGCAAAGACAGTGCGGGATTATCTGGAGCGATACTCCATCCCCTGCGTAATAACCGGATCTGAGAGCGTGTTCAGGACGCTTCAGGCACACGAGATGGCGAGGCTGATAGCCGCCGCCGCTTCTCCCTACAGCGAAAAAGCGGTCAGAAGCGCTCTGGCGTCAGATATTTTCGGATATGACGCCGAAACTCTGGCGGAGATGGCTGTCACAGGCGAATGGGAACGTGTTTTCGAAGATTTTCTCACATTATCCGACATTTTTCATTCCGGCGGGATAGCCCCCATGTTCTTCCGCGCGGCAAAAATTACAGGTCTCTACAAACGGCTGGCAGAGACGGTATACGGCGAAAGAAAGCTGACAAACATGATACATCTGGTGGAGCTGGCGCAGAAGCATGAAGCGAAGACAAAGGCGTCTCCGTCACAGCTTTTCACATGGTTCACCGACCAGATAGAGAATTCCGACCCGAAATCAGAGAACTATCAGCTGAAGATGGACAGCGACGAAAACGCTGTAACCATCACCACCATTCACAAAAGCAAGGGTCTGGAATACAACATAGTCTTCGCCCCCTTTCTGAAATTCGGACACGGCGGAGGAAAAGACTTTCCGGAATATCACGATGATGACGAGGATCTGGTGATAGACCTGAAAAAAGACGAGGAATCTGTGAAAAGAGCCTCTCACGAGGAGCTGGCGGAGGATCTGAGGATAACCTATGTGGCGCTGACCAGAGCAAAGGCTCTGTGCTACACATCCTGGGGCTCGGCGAGACACAGCGGCACGACAGCTCTCAACTATCTGATAAATAGGGGAGAGGAAAAACCTAACCCTGATAATTTCAAAAGTTTTTTTTCCGGATGTTCTCTGATCAGCACGGAGAGCCTGCCTGTGCGGGAACCAATCCGCTATACACCGCCATCATCCGGCATAACCAGAAAAAACAGGGATTTCGGAGGACACATCCCCTCCCCCTGGCGCATCAACAGCTTTTCGGCTCTGATACACAGCACATCATCCGCCCGTGACACGGAGCAGTTCGTCCCGCAGACGGATGAAAAGTCAGACGGATACGATATATTCTCCTTTCCGAAAGGAGCAAAAGCGGGAAGCTGTCTGCACGAATGTATGGAAAACATACCTCTGGAGAGCGTTTCGGAGGAACACATAAAAAATACCGTAATGGAAAAACTGGACAAATACTCATTCGACAGGCAGTTTTCCGGAGCGGTCGCCGAAAACCTGAAAATAATACTGACAAGAGAGCTGACAGACGGCATCTGCCTGAACGGTATCACCGAATATGTGCATGAGATGGAGTTCCATATCCGGTCATCTGTCTTCGCCTCTAAAAAACTATCAGAGATAATAGCTCTTGGCGGTGCGAACGATTTCGCCTCCGCATGCTCCGTTCTGGACTTCACATCTCAGAGCGGTTTTCTGACTGGGTTCGCCGACCTGATATTCTGTCATAACGGCAAATACTACATACTCGACTGGAAATCGAATCATCTGGGAAACACCCCCGGGCATTACAGCGCAGAGCGCATGCATGAGGAGATGATGAAGAGCCACTACTATCTTCAGCTCTATTTCTATACCCTCGCCCTGCATATGCATCTGAGAAACACACTGCCCGGCTATAGCTACGGGACGCACATGGGCGGGGGAATATACGTCTTCATGCGGGGTGTGGAAAACTCCGGTGAAAACGGGATCTACACCCACAGACCGCCGGAGAGCGTCATCACAGAGATGGAAAGAGCGGTGACAGGCAAATGACAAATATAATAAATATCCTTTATGAGGAAAGACTTCTGCGTGATATTGATGTTCAGTTCGCTAAAAACATGGCTCAGGTATTCAGAGCGGACGGACAGGAGCTGTTCTATGCCGTGCTGTTTTACGCTGTGTCTTCGGCGCACACCTGTCTGCGCACGGACAGGCTTTCCGCCCTGCCTTTTTACGAGAGGTTTCAGGCGGAGCTGGACGAATGTTTCGGCGAAAAGAACCTCAGAAAGCTGAGAGATATCAAGGCAATATCTGACGGCGCATCCCTGTGCGCCCCTATAATACAGGAAGACAGCAGACTCTATCTGAAAGCGTTTTACCTGCATGAAAAGAACGTGGCGGAATATATAAGCAGAAGCGCTGAGGCTGAATACGATTACGACAGAGACAGGCTGAAGACTCTGCTGATAAAATATTTCGGCACCGGAGAGGACATGCAGAAGGCGGCGGCGCTGAACGCCTGCCTCAGAAAATTCTGCGTTATCTCCGGAGGTCCCGGCACCGGCAAGACCACCACCGTTTTCCGTGTGCTGGCGATGCTGTCCGAACTCTCCGAAAAACCTCTGTCCATCGGCGTCTGCGCCCCCACAGGCAAAGCGGCGGCGAGACTGACCGACAGCATCCGTGAAAACACGGAGAAATACTCCTCAGAGACCTTTATCGAAAGAATCCCGCAGAAGGCGGTCACCCTGCACCGTCTGCTGAAAATGACCGGAAACAGTGAGCGGGGCGGATACGGACCGGAAAACCCCATGCCCTACGACATCGTGGTGGCGGACGAGGCTTCCATGGCGGATATCCGTCTGATGTCTATGCTCACACAGGCGATGAAGCCGGACGGACGGCTTATCCTGCTGGGGGACAAGGACCAGCTGGCCTCTGTTCAGCCCGGCTCCGTGCTGGGCGATATATGCGCCGCGGCGAATCCCGATATCTTTACGGAAAAGACGGCGGAACTGATGAGCTATTGCGCTGAGACCGCAGTGACGCCGGACGCCTCCGTCAGCAGACTGACGGACATCACCCTTCAGCTGAAAAAGAGCAGACGCTTTGACGACACCAAGGGGATAGGGCTTCTGGCGAAGGCATGCCGTGACGGCGATACCTCATCCGCTCTGGACGTGCTGAGGAACGACATATCAGGACAGATAGAATTCATCGATCTGTCAGATAATTACATAGACAGACTGAAAGAGATGACCCTGAACTATTACCGTTCGGTTTCTCAGGAAAAAACCGCTGAACCCGCTCTGGATAGGGTTTCGTCATTTTCTGTTCTGACCCCACATGTGAAGGGGATGCTCGGCACAGAGGGCATCAATGCTCTGACGCTCAACACTATGTATCAGAAACGCCTGATAGACAACACAAAAAAATACTTTCACGGTCTGCCTGTGATGATAACTGAAAACGACTACAGCCTGAATCTGCTGAACGGAACCACAGGCGTGATATTGAGCGGCGACAGTATGAGAGCATGGTTCAGAGAGGAGGACAAGACACGGTCGGTTTCCGTTATGCGTCTGCCTTCATGGTCGCCTCAGTTCGCTATGACAGTGCATAAGAGTCAGGGGTCGGAGTTCAGCCATGTGGTCTTTATCCTGCCGGAGGAGGACAGCCCCGTCATCACCAAAGAGCTCTTTTACACCGCAGTCACCAGAGCCGTAACACGGCTGACTGTTATCTCATCCGAAAAAGCCGTTAAAAATTGTCTGAAAAAGACAACCGAGCGGTATTCCGGTCTTTTCAGATAACCATTCTTCTGACCTCTTTACGAAATTTATATTCTATTTGCATTGACGTATCAATCTTCCCGGCTTAATTTTAAAGTATTCAGGTTAAATCTTTGAGGTTGATTTATGAGACTTACTATCAAGCAATATATCACTTTCGGATTTCTTTTTATTTCATTATTAATTACAATACAAAGTATCTTCAGCATAGTCAACTCTGTCCGTGCCAAGCACGATATAGAGATCCTGAAAAATGAAATAACGAGAGATACGCTCGATTTTCTCACGCTCAAGACATATATAATCCAGATTCAGCAGTGGTTAACCGACATCTCCGCCACCAGAGGGGCGGAAGGATATGATGACGGGCTGAAAGAGGCTGAGGGTTATTACAAAACATCGAAAGAGCTGATGACCCAGATAATAACAAACCACAAAGACGAACCGGAAATGACAGACAGGCTGAACAAAATGAACCGCCAGATCGACGATTTCTATAATGTCGGCGTGGAGATGGCTCATGTATATGTCAATGACGGTCCTGATAAAGGAAACGAATTCATGGGGAAATTCGACCCATACGCCGCCGCTCTGGATGAAAATCTGGCGGAGATAGTGAACGAGCACAAAACCGAGATGGCAGACTATATGCAGACTATATACAGCTCCGAAAAGAAGATATCCTACGCCTCCATCATCATGGCGGTAATATCTATCAGCATCTCACTGTTTCTGGGAATGATAATCAGCAGAGCCACCACACGCCCCCTGACCATGTTCAGAGATAACTTCACCACAGGAGCCACAGGCGACCTGAGAGTAAAAATAGACTATAACAAACAGAACGAGATAGGCGATCTGACCGTCAGCTTCAACATGTTCTTCGAAAAGCTGAGGGGTCTGGTGTCCTCCATACAGTCTGCCGCCGAACAGGTGAACCAGCAGTCGGGCGATCTGTCCGCCGCGTCCGAGGAGTTTTCCAGCACATTCAGCGAACAGTCCGGTCAGATAAACAGCATCGCCTCCGCTGTGGAAGAGATGGTCACCACCGCTCAGGATATCATGGACAGGCTGGAGATAATGACCAGCACCATCAACATGACATCCGAAGCAAACGCCGAGGTGAAAAGCGAGCTGGCGTCAGTATCCGGCAAAGTGACAGAGATAAAGACAGAAAACACAAAACTGTCCGCCATAATGCAGGAGTTGATAAACTCGTCAGAAGAGATAGGCGAGATAATACGAACCATAAACGACATAGCCGACCAGACAAACCTTCTGGCGCTGAACGCCGCCATAGAAGCTGCCAGAGCCGGAGAACACGGAAGAGGATTCGCCGTGGTGGCGGACGAGGTGCGAAAGCTGGCAGAGCGCACACAGACCTCCACACAGGAGATAGGTTCCATCGTGCAGACTCTCCAGACAAAGACAGCGAGCGCCCACACCAACATGAACCAATCCGTGCTCAAGGTGGACGAGGGAGTGGCGTTGATGGTTTCCATGCGGGAAAAATTCCATGAGATAGACACGCAGATAGCCGCCATAAAGAGCGAACAGGACAACCTGTCCATCGCCATTCGTGAATCAAGCATGGCGACAGCCAACATCAACCAGAGCATACAGGAGATATCACAGGGGATACAGGAGAGCAGTTCCGCGGTCCAGATCATAGCGGGGACATCCGTCAGCCTTCAGGGGCATGCAGACACTATGGACGAGATAGCGAAACAGTTTAAGATATAGTAGAGAAAGTCCACGAATTAGATTGCTTCGCTTCGCTCGCAATGACGTAGTTGCGCCATTGCGAGGAATGAAGCATATTTTATGAAAAAATTCCGGAACTGAGGTATCTCTCGCCCGAATCAGGCAGGATCACCACCACGTTCCTATTCCGCAGTCCTTTCTCCCTGAGATACGCCAGAGCGGCGCAAACGGCTGCTCCAGAGGATATTCCGCATATAACGCCCTCTTCTTTCGCCAGTCTTCTGGCATAGCTGACGGCATCATCGTCCAGAACCCTCACCATGTCGTTTATCAGGCTGATATCCAGCACATCGGGAATGAACCCTGCGCCGATACCCTGAATCTTATGCGGAGCCGGTTTCAGCTCCTGCCCGCTCAGTTTCTGGGTTATGACCGGGCTGTTCGCCGGCTCCACGCCCACTGATATCATGTCAGGCAGTCTCTTTTTCAGATATCTGGACACGCCGGTTATGGTGCCGCCGGTCCCTATACCGGACACGAAGACATCAACTTTCCCATCCATATCGTCGAATATTTCAGGTCCGGTGGTCATCTCGTGCGCCAGCGGGTTTGAAGGATTGCGGAACTGGTTCGCCAGAAAATATTTATCCGGATTCTCCGCCAGCATCCTGTCCGCCTCTGCCACGGCTCCCGCCATGCCTTTCGCTCCTTCCGTCAGAACGAGCTCAGCGCCGAACGCCGACATCATCTGTCTGCGCTCCATGCTCATGGTCTCGGGCATCACTATCTTCACAGGATAGCCCAGAGCCGCCCCCGCAAAGCACAGACCTATGCCTGTGTTTCCGCTGGTGGCCTCTATCACGGTCATGCCTTTTTTCAGCGCGCCGCTCTTCACAGCCTCCGCTATGATATATACCCCCACCCTGCATTTCACAGAATAGGCGGGGTTTCTGCCCTCTATTTTCAGAAGAATATTATTATTTTCCGCTCCCTCAATATTGTTGAGTTTAACCAGCGGTGTGCGCCCTATGGACAGGGTATTGTTTTCAAAAATTTTCATGAAGCCTGAAAGCCCTCTTCTTTGATAGCGTTTATGATGTCCGCTTCAGAAACGAAATCGTTAAACTTCACTGTCGCTGTTTTTTTCTCGAGATCAACGGAGACAGACTCCACGCCGTCGAGATCCTCTACTGCCTCTGTAACGCTCATTACACAGTGCTTACACTTCATCCCCTGAACATTAAAAACTTTTTCCTGCATTTTAACCTCCGGAATAAAAATCTGAGCGGACTTAAATATGACCGCGTTTATTGACAATTTTCGTCATTTCTTATATTTTTGCAATACCAAACATCCATTTAATTTTTTTCCATACAGGGGAGATTATGGCTAAGATACTGAGCTTGAACATAAGCCGGGAAAAGGGCACAAAAAAGACATCCGCTGAGAGTGTGACCCTTGTGAACGATTTCGGTATAAAAGACGACGCCCACGCCGGGAAATGGCACAGACAGGTGAGCCTGCTCGCCAGCGAAAGCATACAGACCATGAAGGACAAGGGACTGGATGTGACGCAGGGCGACTTCGCGGAAAACATCACCACAGAGGGGATAGTCCTGACAGACCTCATAGTGGGAGACAAACTGACAATAAACGGCACAGACCTGATAATCAGCCAGCTGGGCAAACTGTGCCATCATAAATGCGCCATCTACTACGCCGCCGGAGACTGCGTGATGCCCAGAGAGGGTATATTCGCAGTGGTGAGAGGAGACGGAGAGATACACGCCGGAGACGGGATAACCATGACGCCCAAAAGCGGACTGTCCGTCTGTGTGGTGACACTCAGCGACAAGGGAAGCAGAGGCGAGCGTGTGGACGAATCCGGTCCCGCCGTGGCTAAGCTGATCACCGAGAGGCTCAATACTTCCTTCATCCGCATGGAGATACTGGCGGACGAGCAGGATCAGCTGGAAAACACGCTGAAATATCTGGCTGACAGCCAGAAGTTCGACCTGATAATAACCAACGGCTCCACAGGCGTGTCCCCCAGAGACATAGCGCCGGACGCCACTCTGAACGTGATAGACAAGCGCATCCCCGGATACGAGGAGGCCATGCGCATAGAGAGTTTCAAAAAGACCAACAGAGCCCTCATCAGCCGTGCCGTGACAGGCGCCAGAGGCAGAAGCATGATAGTAAACCTCCCCGGAAGCCCGAAAGGCGCTGTGGAGAATCTGGAAGTAATAATAGATTCGCTGTCCCACTGCATAGAAAAATTACAGGGCAGCGACAAGGACTGCGCAAGGTGAAAGATTATCCGCTTTTTATAGCGCTGGACGGCATAGACGGCTGCGGCAAGACCACACTGGCACAGGGTATGTATGCCGAGATGACCCGTATGAAAAGACGGGTGAAGCTCACCCGTGAGCCGGGCGGCACAGAGGTCGGTATGCTGCTGCGTCAGCTTCTGGTTAACCAGAAGTACGATCTGGAACCGGAAACGGAGCTGATGCTCTACTGCGCGGACAGGCTGGAACACCAGACCAAGCTGGTTATACCCAACATCCAGTCAGGGCGTGACGTGATATCCGACAGATTCATGTCATCCACCTATGCCTATCAGATATTCGGCAGAGGACTGGACAAAAACCTGCTGGATTTCCTGACCAAATACAGCGTGGTCAAGATGCCCGACATCACCTTCATCATCGATATCGACCCGCAGACCGCTCTGTCCAGAGCGCTGGACAGGCTGCGCCGTGACAACATGATGCAGGACGAAGGCAAATTTGAATCGCTGGGCGTGGACTTTTTCGATAAGGTTCACAACGGGTTCAAATGGTATGTGGACACACATCCGAACACCTGGGTGATCAACGGCATGCAGCCAAAAGAGAAAGTTCTCAGCGACGTGATGGACATTCTGGACAATTTCGTATGAAACTCATAGGGCACGCCAGAGAAAAGGAAATATTCTCACGCGTAATAGCCGAAAACAGGCTTCACCACGCATATATCCTGAGCGGACGGGAAGGCACGGGGAAAAAACTGTTCGCCAGAGAGACCGCCAGAGCGCTTCTGTGCGAAAACGGGTCGTTCATGACAGAATGTTCCTGCCGCCACTGCGCAAATATTCTGAACTCTGAGCATCCCGACATCCACATAATAGAAGAGACACCTCTGAAGATAGACACCGCCAGACAGATCAATCAGGAAGCGTTCATGAGCCCCATGTCCGCCAAGAAAAAGGTATATATCATAGACAACGCCGACTCATTCGGGCTTCAGGCGGCGAACGCTCTTTTAAAAACACTGGAAGAACCGCCTTCAGACACCTATTTCTTCCTGATAACCTCACGCTATTCTCAGGTTCTGCACACCATCCGGTCCAGATGCGTGAACATCGGCTTCGGGCTGCTTTCCGCAGAAGAAGTGACAGAGATAGTCAGACAGCACACGGACAAAACCGGCGAGGAGACGGAGCAGGCTGTCAGAATAGCCTCCGGCTCAGCGGGGACAGCTCTGAATATACTCTCAGATATAGACAAACGGACTCTTTTCACCGGCATCCGGTCAAAAACCGAGCTGTACGAAGAGATAGCGTCTCTGGATACCAAAGACGCCATAAAAACCTATTCGGCGTCACTCTACGCCCATCTGCTTGAAAAATATAAAAAAACAGGTTCGGAGAGTCTTCTTGATTTCTCCAACTATTTACTGGATATTTTAAAAAGGCTTGAGTATAATGTCAGTTTAGACATGTTCAGGCTCGACCTGTATATAAAAACTATTGAGGTACTTAGTGAAAAAAGTTAATGCCATTGGCGTGGCCTTCAAGCCGGCCGGCAAGATATATGATTTTCTCTCCTGCGGCGTTCAGGCGCAGTTCGGCGATAAAGTTATAGTGGAAACAGAAAAAGGCGAGGATATGGCAAATGTCATCCTCGGACCCCGCGACATAGACGTGGACGAAAAAGCGGAGATGAAAAACGTCATCCGCAAGGCAACAGAGCAGGATCATGAGCTGAAAAAGCAGAATATGGCGGAAGAACCGGCGGCTTTCGAAGAATGCCGCAAGCTGGTTGTTCAGCATAATCTGGACATGAAGCTCCTTAAGGCGGAATATACGCTGGACAGAAGCAAACTGACATTCTTTTTCACCGCCGACGGAAGGATCGACTTCCGCCAGCTGGTGCGCGATCTCGCCAGAGTTTTCCGCACACGCATAGAGATGCGCCAGGTGGGCGTTCGTGACGCTACCAAGATGATAGGCGGATTCGGTCTCTGCGGAAAAGAATTCTGCTGTTCCACCTTTTTAAGAAAATTTGACAACATATCCATAAAAATGGCGAAAGACCAGAACCTTATCCTCAACCCCACAAAAATTTCCGGGGTTTGCGGAAGGCTCATGTGCTGTCTGATGTATGAAAAAGAAGCATATGACGGCGATATCGTCTCCTGTTCCGGGTGCATGAAAGAGGAGATGATGAGCGGAGACGACATGGTGAGGCTGAAAGACCTGCTGGACGACCATTCCGGAGGAGATATATGAAAAACGACAGAACATTTTATATCACCACACCCATCTATTATGTGAATGACGTGCCGCACATAGGTCACGCTTACACAACAGTGGCATGCGACACAGTCAGCAGATATAAAAGGCTCTGCGGTTACGATGTGTGCTTTCTGACCGGAACAGACGAACACGGACAGAAGATAGAGCAGGCGGCGCAGAAAAAGGGAATAACCCCGAAACAGCTCGCCGATGAGGTTGTGACACGCTATCAGGGTCTGTGGAAAACGCTGAACATATCAAACGACAGATTCATCCGCACCACAGATGAGAAACACAAAGAGGCCGTGCGCAAAATCTTCAACACCATGAAGGAAAAAGGCGACATCTATCTGGGTCATTACGAGGGCTGGTACTGCACCCCCTGCGAAACATACCTGACCGAGACTCAGCTCCTCGACGGCAACTGCTGTCCTTCATGCGGACGTGAGACAGCCAAGCTGAAGGAACCCAGCTACTTCTTCAAAATGAGCAAATACGCCGATACGCTGCTGAAGCATATCGAAGACAATAAAGATTTTATCCGCCCCGAATCAAAGAGAAATGAGATCCTCTCCTTCCTGAGAGAGGGACTGCGTGATCTCTCCGTGTCCCGTGTGACATTTAAATGGGGCATTCCCGTTCCCGGAGACGAAGACCACGTCATCTATGTGTGGCTGGACGCTCTGACCAACTACATCGCCGCTCTTAACTACGGCACAGAGGGCGAGAACGGCGCCGACATGCAGAGATACTGGCCCGCCGACTATCATGTTGTCGGAAAGGATATCCTCAGATTCCATACAGTCTACTGGCCCACAATGCTCCTGAGCGCCGGTGTTCCCCTGCCCAAGAGCGTGTTCGCCCACGGATGGTGGACAGTGGAAGGTCAGAAGATGTCAAAATCCATGGGCAACGCCATAGACCCCAACTGGCTGGTGGAAAAATTCGGCGTGGATGCCATCAGATATTTCCTCCTGCGTGAGGTTCCCTTCGGTCTGGACGGCGACTTCTCTTTCAAAGGGCTGATCCACCGCATCAACGGCGATCTGGCGAACGATCTGGGCAACCTGCTTAACCGTACCATGGGAATGGTTAACAGATATTTTGACGGCACAGTACCCGCATACACTGTCTCAGGCGAATTTGACACAGCTCTTGAGGGACTGATAGACAGAGTTTTTGACGAAGTGGACGTCCATCTCACCAACCTCGCCTTCAACAAGGCTCTCTCAAGCCTGTGGGAGCTGGTTAGCGGACTGAACAAATATATAGACGATACAGCCCCCTGGGCGCTGGCAAAGGACGAGGCGAACAGAGACAGACTGGGATCAGTTCTCTACAGCGTGCTGGACGGTATACGTCTGGTTTCTCTGCTGCTCTATCCCTTCATCCCCGATACATCAGAGAGCATCAGAAAACAGCTTAACACTAAGCTGGATATAAACAAAGTGGACGAAAAGAACCTGAAAGCCGTGCGCAAGCTGGAATCAGGACAAAAACTGGGCGAGGCTGTTCAGCTCTTCCCCAGAATAGACGAAAAAGAGATGCTGGAATCTCTGAAACCCGCCAAACCCGTTAAAGACGAGAAAAAAGCGGATGAAACTCCCGCTGAGCCCATCGATTTCGCTTACTTCACCAAAATGGTGCTGAAAGCGGCGAAAGTTGTGTCAGCGGAGAAAGTGGAGAAATCCGACAAACTGCTTAAACTTCAGATAGATCTGGGCGGCGAGACACGTCAGGTGGTATCCGGCATAGCAAAAAGCTACTCTGCTGAGGACATGGTGGGAAAAACCGTGTGCGTGGTGGCAAACCTGAAACCCGCAAAACTCATGGGCATAGTGTCCGAAGGAATGATACTGGCGGCTACACAGGGAGACAAACACATCGTTCTGGAACTTCCGGACAGTGTGGAAGCAGGCACAATAATTAAATAACACCGTCGGCGGCTCACAAGGCCGCCGTACTTTTTTTAAAGGTTCTTCTATGATATCTAAATCCGGAAATCAGGCGCATCAAAACTTTTTAAAAGAGCTTAGAGAACTGGGCGAAAAAAGCGCTTTTTTCACCGATTCCCACGCTCATATACACATGTCCCCTCTGCTGGAGGATACTGACGGCGTGATTATGAGGGCGTCTGAAAACTGCGTTAAACGCATAATCACCATAGGCACGGACATCAATGATTCTGTTCTGGCCATGCAGACGGCGGAAAAATATGAGAATGTTTTCTTCGCCGCCGGGGTACACCCCCATGAGGCGAAGGGTTTTTCAGGGAATGTATCTGAGTTCAGTGAACTTATAACCCATCCTAAGTGTCTGGCAATAGGAGAAATAGGTCTGGATTACTACTATGATCTTTCCCCCAGGGAAATTCAGCAGAATGTCTTCAGAAGTTTTCTGGAGCTCGCCGTTGAATATAAAAAACCGGTGGTAATACACAACAGAGACTCGGCGGATGACTGCGTGGCTGTTATGGACTCCGTTATCAGAGGCAGAGAGAGAAACGGCATCATTCACTGTTTCAGCGGGGATATAACCCTTCTGCGATGGGCGCTGGACAACGGATTCTACATTTCATACGCAGGTCCCGTTACCTATAACAAATCGCAGGAGCTCAGAGACACCCTGCAATACGTTCCCATGGACCGTCTGCTGACAGAGACCGACAGCCCTTATCTGTCGCCTATGCCATTCAGGGGAAAGACAAATGAGCCGGCGAACACCGTGTATAACGCTCTAGAAATTTCCACAATAAAAGGCGTGAATTTATACGAAACTGCGGTACAATTAGAAGAGAACTATATACAACTGTTTAAGAGTGATGTGAATGGCTTATAAAATTTTATTAGCAGACGACAGCGAAGACGAACTCTTTGCGCTTAAAGAGATACTGGAATCGGAAGGCTACGAGGTGGAAACAGCCGAGAACGGTCTTTTTGCCAGAGATAAGACCGAAGAGACCGAATATGATCTCATCGTCACCGATCTGGTGATGCCTGTTTCTGACGGAATACACTTCCTCTATTCGCTGAACGAAGACGGTTCAGAGGTTCCTGTGATAGTTATCACCGGACACGATCAGATAGAAAATATGCTCAGCGCTTTTCAGATGGGAGCCATAGACGTACTGTATAAACCTTACAACGTTTCCCAGCTTCTGGAGCTCATCGAAAAAGTGCTTAACAAAAAAATATGATGCCCGGGAGGCTTATATGTTAATCGATATCAAAAAAATTCTTTATCCCACAGATTTTTCGGACCCTTCCGCATATGCGCTGAACTATGCCGCTGAGATGGCGAAGATGTTCGACGCGGAGCTGGAGCTTCTGCACGTTATGCTGGACGAATCCCAGCTGGTATCTTTCTATCTGCCTCAGATCACCGTTCAGAACCTGTCCAAGGACATGGAGGACGGAGCGAAAAATAAACTCGAGGAATTTATTAAAGAGTCCAAAGTGCTTGAAGGCGTGAAATACACCTACAAAATGGTGAAGGGCATCGCCGATGAAGAGATAGTGAAACACGCTCAGGAATCAGGCACTGATCTCATAGTGATAGGCACACACGGACGCACAGGGTTCGAGCATGTTCTGTTCGGCTCCACAGCGGAGAAAGTTGTGCGCAAGGCGCCTTGCCCCGTTCTGTCTGTCCGCAAAAAAGCCGAGTAACAAAAGACATAACCACATCTCAAGCCCCTCTTTCGAGGGGCTTTTTATCAACCCCCGAGTAATAACTTATTTTAAATAGTATTACTATTGCGTTGACTTAACCAACATATGATGTTAACCTGCACCATCCAATCAGTATCATTTCATTTAACCCGTCTATGCGTAACATCTTTTATACGAGGTAGTAATGAACCACCTGACAAAAGAGGAACAGCAGAAGTTCTGGAACAGTAAAGCTGCGGTCTTTCCCCGGTTCGAAGAGGGAGAGAACAATTACGAAGCTAAAATGCTTAATAACATCAGAGATCTGGGAGTAGATTTCAGAGGCAGGAGCATCCTGGATGTCGGATGCGGAAGCGGAATGTACACCATCCGGCTGGCGAAAGAGGCACAGAAGGTGACAGCGTCAGATATATCTGAGACCATGCTGGACATACTGATGACAGACGCCTGCTCCATGGGAATATCCAACATCGTTCCTGTGCTGAACGACTGGAAAGATTTTCATTCGGACGAACGTTTCGACATAGTCTTCTGCTCTATGACTCCCGCCGCTCACAGCGACAGCGCCAGACAGAAGCTGACCGGATATTCACGGGGTCAGATAGTCTACATGGGATTCGGCGGGGTGATGGAATCAGACGTCCTGAACGCTCTGTATCCTGTTTTCGGGATATCCCAGAGAGAGTTCTATGACGCCGCCAGAATGAAGGAGTGGCTCATAAAAAACGGCTACGCCTACCGCTCAAAAACGGTGGACGGCGAATGGCTCACCCTCAGAACGGAAGACGAGCTGGTGCACAACAGCCACGCCATGCTCTCCACCTACCGGATTGATCCGGACAGAGAAACCATCAGAAAACATCTGGGCGTCTTCTCGGACGGCAATGGAAAATACACAGATAAAGTAAAATACAGAATAGAGGTGATCGTATGGGAAAATCAAAACTGATAATTATCTTTGCTCTGCTGCTGACGGCGGTCTGCGCTCAGGCTGCGGTTGTCACAGACGTTCTGGGCAGAAAAGTTGAGGTTCCGGATAAGATAAACAGGATAGTGGCGCTTGGAAGCAGCATGGCTTTCGTGAGCTACCTGAACTGTCAGAACATGGTCGTGGGCGTTGAGGATTTTGATAAAAAAGAAAAGTTTGTAAAACCATACATATATCTGAACAGGGAACTGGTGAAAGACCTGCCTGTGGTCGCCAAGGGCGGTCCCGGCAGGATGGTCATGCCGGAACAGGTTATCCGGGTAAAGCCCGACGTGGTCTTCCTGAACAGTCTGGACAGATCAGAGGCGGAGATGCTCCAGCGCAAGCTGAATATCCCCGTGGTGGGTCTCAGCTACGGTCTGCCGGCTTTTGATGTGACCACATTCTACGAATCCATCAGGGTGACGGCGAAAGTGCTGAACAAGGAGAAACGGGCGGCGGAGCTGATCGGCTATATCGATCACCTGATGAAGGACCTGAACAGCGCTCCTGAGAAACAGGTGAAGGCATATATCGGCGGAATATCTTTCAAAGGATTCCACGGTCTGGACAGCACATCAGCGGATTTCATCCCTTTCAGGATGGCGGATATAATCAACGCTGCCGATACCACAGGCAAAAAAGGGCAGATATTCGTCAGTAAAGAATTCGTACTGTCGTCCAATCCGGACATTATATTCATAGACGGCAACAGCCTGCCTCTGGTGGCGGACGACATAGCCTCCAACCCGGAATATTATGCCAGACTGAAGGCGTTCTCCTCAGGCAGGGTATATCTGGTGATGCCCGACACATCATATTTCGTAAACCCCGAGCTGATGTTCGCTAATGCCTTTCTGATGGCTAAGGCGGCATATCCTCAGAATTATAAAAACATAGACCCGTTGAAAAAAGCGGACGAGATACTCACCATGTTCTTCGGAAGACCTCTCTACGCTGAGCTGGAAAAAGATTCTAAGGGATATAAGAAAATAGAAATAAAAGACGGAAAACTGGTGCTGAATAAAGTTGAAAACAAGTAAAGCACTGATTTTTTTCGGAATCTCAGCATTTTTGCTGTTTCTGCTGATTCTCGCCGGACTAAAGAACGGCGCAGAGCAGAGAAGCTGGGCTGAGACCGCCTATGCATTCTTCGGAAGCGGAGAGGACGCGGATCTGGAGTATTTCATCAGATATCTGCGTCTGCCCAGAATAGTTGCGGCTTTCTCCGTGGGAGCCTGTCTTGCGGTCTGCGGAGCCGTTTTGCAGACCGTTCTGAAGAACGCCCTCGCGTCCCCATTCACACTGGGACTGTCGCAGGGAGCGGCTTTCGGCGTCACATTCGCCATCACACTTATGGGGGCCGGCATGATAGGAAACACAGGTTCCGGCGTTATGATATCCAGTATATCGGCGGCTGTTCTGTGCGCTTTTATCGGATCGCTAACAGCGGCTGCCGTCATAATGGGATTCTCTTTTGTGCGGGGCATGACGCCCCAGGGGCTGATTCTGGCTGGAGTTGCCGTTTCGGCTTTTTTCGGCGCGTGTACCATGCTTTTACAGTTTTTCGCTACAGATACCCAGGTGGCGGCGTCCCTCTTCTGGACGTTCGGCGATATAGGCAAGGGCGGCTGGCGTGAGGCTCTGACGGTTCTGTCCGTCACAGCCCTCGGCACACTGGCTGTTCTGCGCTACAGCTGGGATTATAATGCCATCATATGGGGCGATCTCTATGCGGCTGGGCTGGGTGTTTCCGTAAAAAAGATAAGGATTTACACCATCATTATCACATCCGTCATGGCAGCTTTCGCCACGGCTTTTTACGGTGTTATCGGCTTTGTCGGGTTAATAGCGCCCCATACGGTGCGCCTGATTTTCAGGCACACGGGACACGTCTTTCTGATTACGGCGTCTGCCGTGACCGGCGGAGTTTTTCTGCTGGGGGCGGATATACTGGCGCAGAAGGCGGCGGCGCCTCTGGTTCTTCCGGTGGGCGTGCTGACATCCTTTGCGGGTGTTCCGCTGTTTCTCTACCTTTTGATACGGAGGTCAGTGAAAAATGATTGAAGCGTCTGAAATATCCTACAGCGTCAGAAATAAAAATATACTGAGCGGAGTGTCGTTCAGGGCGGAATCAGGCAGAATATGCGCTGTGATAGGTCCGAACGGAGCCGGTAAATCAACCCTGCTGAAAATATTGTCAGGCGTCCTGAGACAGAGGAGCGGACAGGTGAACGTATCAGGGCAGGATATCAGATCCATGAGCAATTCCGGCCGGGCGAAAAAGATAGCCTATCTCCCGCAGACATCGAACGCAGTGCCCTGCTCCGTGCGTGACGCAGTGCTTCTGGGGCGCAAGCCTCACATGAGCTTCTATCCGTCCCGAAGCGATCAGTATATCACAGACAGCATAATGGAAAAATTCCGTCTGTCCGAAATGAGAGACGAATGCGTCACAAAGATATCCGGAGGCGAACTGCAAAAGACGCACATCGCCAGAGCCGTGGCGCAGGGATCGCCTGTTCTTCTGATGGATGAGCCTGTGAATCATCTGGATATAAAGAACCGTATGGAGATAATGGAGCTGACAGCTCAGATCACATACGAGAATAAGCTGACCACCATTGTTGTCCTGCACGACCTGAATCTGGCGGTTAGATACGCTGACGATATTCTGGTGATGAAAGAAGGCAGGCTGAGGGCATTCACACAGACAGACGGTCTTAGCGAGCCTCTGCTGTCTGAGGTATACGACATGCCTGTCAAAATCGGCTCGATGAACGGAACACCCTGTCTGATGTATTAAGTGGAAGTATTGACGTCTCTCAGACCGTCTATGGTGCGTATCTTCCGGATGACGCTCTCCAGCTCGCTCTTGTTCTTTACCTCTATGCTGAAATCCTGAGAAGACATGCCGTCCTTGTCTCTTTTCGATGACAGTTCCAGAATATTCAGTCCCATCTCTTTCAGCACTGTGGTGAGCGCGCTGAGCACGCCTGGTTTATCCACGATGGATGTGTGGATGCGCACGGGCATCTTATAGCTCTTTCTGTCGTCCCACTCCACCTCTACCAGACGCTCTTCGCTGAAGGCGGAGTTCTTCAGGTTTTCGCAGTCAACCCTGTGCACCACTATTCCCCGTCCACGGCTGATGTATCCCACCACCTTGTCACCGGGCAGAGGCGAACAGCATTTGGCTATTTTCACCATCACGTCATCTATGCCTTCTATGATGAAGGGTGTGCTCGATTTCTTTCTGTCTCTGTTTTTGTCAGGCGCTTTCTGAAGATCTTCCAGCTTCGGTCCGTGCTGCTGCTGGGGCTCGGTGAATATATGCGCCACCTGTTTGGGCGATATCCGTCCGAAACCGACAGAGATGAGGATATCCTCCTCGTCTCTCAGCTTGAACCGTTCCAGCATTTTTTTGATATTTTCGCTTTTGTTGAAGATTTCGCGAACCTCGAGCCCGTTAGCGGAGAATTCCTTCTCCAGCAGCTCGAATCCCACTGTCTGACCCATCTCCGTGTCTATCTTGCGCAGGGCGGCTCTGATACGGTTTTTCGCTCTGCTGGTCTTGACAAAGTTCAGCCAGTCCCGGCTGGGTCTGGCGGGTTCGCCCAGAATGATGGAGACCCTGTCTCCGTTTCTGAGTTTATATTTCAGGGGCACTATGCGCCCGTCAACTTTTGCGCCTTTACACTTGTTGCCCACGTCCGTGTGGATGTTATAAGCGAAATCCACAGGAGTAGAGCCTATGGGCAGTTCCATAACATCGCCCTTCGGCGTGAAAACATATATCTGTGTGGGCAGAACGTCTTCCTTCAGAGCCTCCACAAGGTCTTCGGGACTGTGCAGTTCGTGCTGTTCCAGCAGCTGACGAAGCCATGTGAAAGCCTTGTCCTCCTGCGGATCGAACACCTTGCCCTCTTTATATTTCCAGTGGGCGGCGATACCCTCTTCCGCCACCTTGTGCATCTCGTGGGTTCTGATCTGGAACTCCACCGTGATGCCTTTGGGTCCTATGATGGTGGTATGCAGAGACTGATACATGTTCGCCTTCTGCATGGCGATATAGTCCTTGAACCTGTGCTGGATAGGCTTCCATACGTTGTGCAGGATACCCATCACCGCATAGCAGGCGGGAATGTCGTCCACCAGCACACGAAGCGCCAGAAGATCGTATATCTCCTCGAAGCTGACCTTCTTCTTCACCATTTTGTTATAGATGGAGTAGAAGTGCTTGGGACGTCCTGTGACAGACGCCTTGATGCCGTGTTTCGCCAGCTCGGATATGGTCTGTTCCCTTATATCCGCCAGATACTGCTCACGTTCGCCCCTCTTCAGCTTAACCTTTTCGTAAATGTCATAGTAGGCGTCCGGATTGAGTATGCGGAAACACATATCCTCCAGCTCCCACTTGATCCAGGCGATACCGAGCCTGTGCGCCATAGGGGCGTATATATCCATGGTTTCTCTGGCTATGCGCTGTTTCTTCTCATCATGCAGATAATCCAGAGTACGCATGTTGTGCAGCCTGTCGGCTAATTTTATGATTATGACCCTCACGTCTTTGGACATGGAGATGAGCATCTTGCGGAAATTTTCCGCCTGCTTCTCCTCTGCCGATTTAAAAATTATCTTACCTATCTTGGACACGCCCTCAACTATGAAGGCAACCTCTTCTCCGAACAGATCTTTGATCTCATCGAATGTGGCGTCCGTATCCTCTATGGTGTCGTGTAGCAGACCGCCTATGATGGTGTCGGCGTCCATGTTCATCTGGGCGAGGATATAGGCAACGTTCAGAGGATGGCTCAGATACGGTTCACCACTCTTTCTCAGCTGTCCTCTGTGCTTCTGGGCAGCGTAGATATATGCCTTGTGCACCCGGTCGAATCCCTCCCGTATGCCGTTGGCGTTCATCTTGTCCTGTATGTCCATCAGACGGATTACACGTTCTCTTGCCATGGTTCCTCCGCCTGTTTAATGTCTTTCAGTACAAACTGCATATATTTCCCGTTATAATATCCCGTCACGGACGGGGTGAATACTATGTCAAAATTGTCTGAAGAGCTGACTACGCTCTCATAGCTCTTCATATTGTATCCGATACAGTCGAATGTTTTTCCGTTTTTTTCCAGAAACATCTTCAGGTGCATGCTGTCACGCCCCACAAAGGTCTCCGGCTGATATTTCCGCACGTTTTTCATACAGAATACAGGTTCGCTGTTGCCGGATCCGTAGGGTTCCATCTTTTCCAGCCAGCGGGTGAAATCCTGATTGATATCCTCCGGCTCTATGAAGGCGTCTATCCTCAGCTCCGCCACGAAATCCTCCGGACTGAGCAGTTCGTCCACAGCCTTATGAAATCTCTTCTGGAGGCTGGATATATGCTCCTCGGAGATTTTCAGCCCGGCGGCGTATTTATGCCCGCCGAAAGAGAGCAGAATATCCTGAAGCTGTTCGAGTCCCTTATACAGATCGAACGAAGGTATACTCCGTCCCGATCCCTTGCCCACTCCGTCATCGAATGTCAGAACGATGGCGGGCATGTGATATTTTTCCACCAGTCTGGACGCCACAATGCCGATGACGCCCTGATGCCATTCCTTGGAATAGAGCACCAGACCTTTGTATTTCTCGTGGAGTCTGTTCTTCTCCACTCTGGCGAAGGACTCCTCGATTATCTCTTTTTCTATATCCTGTCTGTCTTTGTTCTCTCTGTCCAGCTCATCCGCCAGATATCGCGCCTGAGCCCTGTCGCTGGTCACCAGAAGCCTCAACCCCTTGTCAGAGTTGCCCAGCCTGCCGACAGCGTTTATACGGGGCGCCAGACCGAAACCTACATGGGTCGTGGTGACCTTGCTTCCGTCCACTCCGGCGACACGCTTCAGCTCCTTGAGCCCTGCCCGGCAGTCACGTCCGGAGAGTATCTCCAGCCCGTGCCGGACTATTATCCTGTTCTCGCCGGTCAGCGGAACGACATCCGCCACTGTACCCAGCGTCACCAGATCGAGATATTTTTTTATATTCGGGGTTTTCGCTTTGAACCTGCCCAGATCGTTCATTCTGGATCTAAGAGCCATCACAACTTTGAAAGCCACACCCACGCCGGACAGACACTTAAACTGGCTGGTGTCGTCCTCTCTCATGGGATTCACCACGGCACACGCCGCTGTAGGTATCTGTTCAGACGGCTGATGATGGTCTGTGATGATCACTTTCAGACCTATATTTCTGGCGTGCTCCACCTCGTCCACTGCGTTTATCCCGCAGTCCACGGTGATTATCAGCTTCGCTCCGCCTGCCTTTATCTCGTCTATGGCGGCGGTATTCAGCCCGTATCCTTCCTCCAGCCTGTTGGGGATGTAGTAGCCTACGTCCGCTCCCACCTCGCTTAGAAAGTGATACATCAGCGCCACGGAAGTGACCCCGTCCACGTCATAATCGCCGTAAACGCATATCTTTTCGTTGTTTGCCAGAGCCTGCGCTATGCAGTCTGCCGCTCTGTCCATATCTTTGATAAGAAACGGAGAAGTGAGCCCTGTAAGCGGTGTGTCCAGATAGGATTCCAGGGCGGCTCTGTCACGGATGCCTCTATTGAGCAGAACTTCAGCCACACATCCAGCGATAGGATATGCTGATTTCAGTTCATCTACCAGTGCCTTATCTGCTCCGGTGTATACCCATTTATACTTTCGGCTCCTGTATGTGACCGATGCCATGATGTTTAACCCGATTTGTTAGATACAATCCATTATTATTATCTTAAAATGTTTTTATTGCAAGACATTTCAAGGAAAACAACCGGTAAACATCAAAAAGAAAATAATATTATTTCAGGAATTTAACAGGTTTGATCGGTCTGTAGGCTTTAGTGATAGGCAGACTCTCCGGCTGGCTCATGGTGGAGGCGGAAACCTCCATACTGTCAATGACCTTACCGTTAGAATCATACGCCGTCAGCTCATAGCGGCGAACAGATGAGTTGTTAAAAAGATTCAGCAGAAACCATCCCATAACAAGGGCAAACGCCACATACCAGTAGGGCATGTATCTTCCGCCGAAATATTGGTTGAACTTCTTAATATTCATACGCAGGTTATACTCCAAAAGTTTTCCCATTGCCAGAAAAATTTTCTGTACAGTATTGCTTTTAAATATTTCACCCATATAATACAATTATGGTAACGATTATACAGATAGTGCTTCCTGTTTTTATTGTTCTGGCTTTAGGTTATGCCGTTAAACGGGCAGGGCTGATAGATGATGCTTTCATCCGCACAGCCAACAGGCTCATATTCAACGTATGTCTGCCTGTGCTCCTTTATTATAAGATATCTCTGGCGGATCTTAGTTCAGTTTTCAGCGCTCTTCATGTGGGCGTGATGTATATTTCGGTCATAGTGATCTTTCTGATATCTTTTCTGCTGAACCGCCCGCTTAAGCTGGGACACTCAGCGGGAACATTCGCCATAGACAGCTTCCGGGCTAATTTCGCCTATATGGGTCTGCCTGTCAGCGCCTATGCCTTCGGGGACATGGGGCTGGTGACAGCCAGCGTTCTTATGGCCTTTGTGGTTCCCTTTGCCAACCTGCTCTCAGTGGTGGCGCTGGCCATCTCATCCCATGCGGGAAAATCCCTGAAACCGCTCATCCGCACAGCGCTGTTTAACCCGCTGGCGGCGGCATGCGTGGCGGGGCTTCTGACATCCTGGTCGGGTATACATTTTCCTGATTTTTTCAGCCGTTCGCTGGACATTGTCAGCGGAGTTACGCTCCCCCTGGCTCTGTTTTCCGTGGGCGGAACCATCAGCATAGAAAAACTGAGAGGAGACATGTTCCGGGCGTCACTGTCCGCGTTACTGAAACTGGTTGTCATGCCGCTGACGGCATTCGCCCTTTTTTCAGCTTTCGGCGTGGCTATAGGCATACCGGAGAAAACTGTCATTATTATGGTGTCCGCTCCGGCGGCAACGGTGAACTATGTTCTGGCGGCGACAATGGACGGCGATCCGTCGCTGGCGGGCAGCTCCATAGTGCTGTCCACTCTTTTGTCCGTGCTCACCTTTACTCTGTGGCTGTTTGTTCTGGGGGTTTAGAAGGGAATCCTGACGGTGAACTCTGTGCCCATTCCTTCGGTGCTTTTGAACTCTATAGTGCCTTTATACCTGTTCACCACTATGTCATAGACCAGCGCCAGCCCGTGTCCGGTGCTTCTGCCTATCTCTTTGGTAGTAAAACCTGAATCAAATATTCTCTTATAATCCTGCTTTTTTATGCCGATGCCCGTATCCGCCACTCTCAGCTCCATAAAATCCTTTGCGAACCTTGTGGATATGCTTATGTGTTCTTTTCTGTTGTTCGCCTCGGATTTTTTCCTGACAGCGTAGGCGGCGTTCAGTATCAGGTTCAGAACCATCTGACCTATCTCGTCCGGATAGCATTTAACAGGTGTGCCGCCCGCCTGAAGGTTGATGTCCATATCGGCATAAGGCTGCCACTTGTCCTGCGTCAGCAGTATGCAGTTGCGCACGAGAGTGTTGGTATCCACCTGCTGTTTCTCCAGAGTATCCTTCTGGGTGATGGATTCCAGAGCGTCCAGTATGCCTGAGAGGCTTTTGATATATTCCACTGCGCCCTCCACCTCTCCGGTCAACCTGTCGGCGGCGGAATGTCCGCATACGTTCGGGCAGTCCTTCAGCGCCTTCACAGTGACATCCAGCGTGTGCTGTATCTCTCTGGACGCCTGCCCCATCCTGTCGGGCAGACTGAGGGCTATCTCGCCCACCGTCTCCAGATGCTGTATGAAACCGAGTCTGCGCTCCAGCATCTTTTCACGGGTGATATCAAACATGATAAGCAGCTTATGCCGCTGGCTCTGAAACCAAACCTCTATACTGAAAACCCTGATGGGCATCATCCCTGCGCTGACGGTCTCTGCCAGCCGCTCTTCGTTCGTGGTTATCATCTCCGCCAGCTCAAAGACGTTCACGGGATTAAGCCCGGTATCGTCATAAAATTTCGGTTCTCTGCCCGCCTCTCCTGTTATCAGATAGGGGAACATCTCCACCGCTTTTTTGTTATATTCCTCTATGGTGCCGTGCTCCATGTTCAGAACCACGGCGGCCCCGGAAATCCCCTCTATCAGGGCGCTTCTGAACGACTCGCTCTCCGCCAGAGTGGTCTGGGCTATCCTCTTGTCCGTGATATCGCTCAGCATGGCGACAGCTCCTCCGAATTTGCCGGAGATATCTTTCATGCGGTATATCTCTATTCTATAGATCCTCTTTTCATATACGAAGGCATAGTCTCTGGAACGCATGCCCGAACGCAGAAAGGAGATGAACTCGTCTGCCAGCTCCGGCGATATGTCCGGTCTCTCCTGTCCGTACAGGTAAGTTCCGGGGTGATATCCGCCGCCGAAAAAATCCGATGCGCTGGCGTTCATGTATATCACAGCCCCTTCCTTGTCCATGACTATTATGGGCTTTTCTATGGTCTCTATAACTGTAGCGTACAGCGATTTTTCGCTGAACAGCCTCCGGGTGACAGCCGACTGATCGTCCGCTCCGTAAGCTCTCTCCTGTCCCAGATATTCCTGAATGAATCCCAGCTCCACATGATCGAAATATCTTTTCAGAAAGGTTCTGCACATGACCGTCTCTTCGGCGGTAAAACCGAAATGTATCAGCAGGTCGTCATACGTCTGGCGGTAATATTTGAAAAGCCCCATGAACATGACTATGCTCATACCGGTCTCTCGGCATCTTTTGGCCTCTGTTATGCCGTATATGGCATAGGGATCGGCGAAATAGTCGGCGTGGGGATGCAGTTCCGGTATACCGAAATAGGCGGACGGAGTGTCCATCACCGGTTTGTTCAGCAGACGGACGGAATTCCGCCATGCCTCCTCCAGAGCTGGGAGGTAAACTGTATATCCCTGATTTCTGGCATAGCTCAGTATGCGCTTGATCAGCCATTCTTCATTGTCTGACAGATTTTTTTTCAGCCTCTGAGCCAGTTCCTGTTCCAGCGGTTTTTCCATATGCTAATATACCACTTTTCACTTCCGTTTTCACAGTGTATGCGGATTTAAATAAATTTTAAAACAACGCGCCTCATTATAAGTTGCCATGCTATATGTTCTGGATTATAGTTTTTATATTCATTCTCCGGAGTTTTTATGAAATCCGAAAAGTTTTTCACCTCACTCTTTATGCTCAATATAATCCTCATTATAGCAGTAGTTTATTCTGTCAAAAACGATACGATGCTCTCTGTTTTCGAGGAGATATTTTACTCTAAAAAGGTAAACTCCGGCTTCATGACATTTCCCCCGTCCATACTGCATGACTATGGTTTCAGGTCGGATCCGGATGATGTCAGAAAAGCGGGAATGGATGAGATCTTTTCTAAAACAGGCATCAGACATTCCGACATAGACAGCCTCAGCACCCTGCCCCCGTTCGAAAGAGCCGTTATGATAACCAAAATGTTCAGCAGCATGGGCGACGGCGTCTGCAATGAAAGCCTGTCCATAGCGGACAAGATAACTGCGGCAAAGAAAAAATCGGGATGCCCGAAAGATTTCGCTGAGATATTCTCCGCTCTGGCTCAGTATTCCGGGCTGAAGACCCGCATAGTGAAAAACGAGATGAGCTATGCTGTGGAGGTCTTCGACGGTAAGAAATGGTTCTTTATCGATCCGTATTTCGCCATGGCGGCTTATAACGAAGACTCACATCCGCTGTCATACTATCAGACGGCGGACAGGCTCATACATTCCGGCTGGATCCGCTTTCACTTCTTCGGAGGAGAAAACCACTGTATGTACGGCAAGTTCCCCCAGGATCACCCCTATTATAAAAACAGAACCGCCTTCAACTCGATATACGCTCTGATGGGTGACAACATATTCTCAATAGCGGCAAAAGAAGCGAGTGTCCCGGAAAAGCCGAAATTCGTGCATATATTCGCGCCCTACAGACAGATCAAGCCCTACTGGGTTCATGTGACAGTGGGCGAAGACAGCACTGTTCAGCTTAAGAAATTTGTCGCAGGCGGGCTCGTCATCTGGGTTCTGCTGTTCATCGCGTCCAACATAGTCTTTCCGGCGTACTTCATCTACACCAAAACAAGACGCCGCAGACTATAGACTGAATTCCGCCCATACCGGCGCGTGGTCTGACGGTCTGTCCATCCCCCTGATCTCATAATCTATCCCCGATGCGGCGCATATGCCAGCTAGGGAGGCAGTTGCCAGTATCAGGTCTATCCGGAGCCCTCTCTTCGGCTCTGCCTCGAAACCTTTGCTCCTGTAATCGAACCAGCTCATAAAATCCATGCTTTCGGGATACAGCTTTCTATACACGTCGGTGAGACCCCAGTCGAAAAATCTGCCCATCCACTCACGCTCTTCCGGCAGAAAGCTGGTTTTGCCCTCTTTCAGCCAGCGTTTGGCGTTCTGTTCGCCTATGCCGATGTCGTAATCAGTGGGGGCTATGTTCATATCGCCCAGAACGATTATATTGTCATTTTTGTTAAAATCTCTCTTCAGGTACTCCAGCATATCAGCATAAAACTTTGCTTTAGCGGGGAATTTTATCTCATGACCACGGTTTTCGCCCTGTGGGAAGTATCCGTTGATCACAGACACGTTATCATATGCGCACATGAGCATCCGTTTCTGGGCATCTGCGTCATCCGCCGGAAAGCCTTTCTGCACAGACTTCGGCTTGGTTTTAGAAAGTGTGGCGACACCATAGTGCGTCTTCTGCCCCATGAACTCGGCGTGATACCCCAGCCTCTCTATCTCGTCCAGAGGAAACTCATGGTCCTGAACTTTTGTCTCCTGAAGAGCTATGATATCCGGACTGTGCTTTTCCACCAGTTTTTCCAGCTGATGCAGGCGTGTCCTTATGCTGTTAACGTTAAAGCTGACTATTTTCAATTTATTGTCTCCTACCACTCAAATCTGTCGCCGAAGCTGTAATCCCGCTCCGCCTTCCTGCCCAGAATATCTTTCAGGTGTCTGGGATGCATACCGTATCCGGGTCTGACGCTTCTTATGTTCTCTTCCGTGAAGGTCTCGCCCTTTTTTATATCTTTTGCCGCATAGAGGCTGCGGCTGAACTGTCTGCTCTTTTTCTTCTTCTCCGTCAGCGAATAGTCCGGTCTGCCCAGCATCTTTTCCGTGTCTCTGACAGCCTGAACCATCTCTTTGAACTCCTGTCTGTTCAGAGAAAAACCGCTGTCCGGTCCGCCTATGCTCCTGTCCAGAATGAAATGCTTCTCTATCACCTTCGCCCCCAGAGCCACAGCCGCCACAGGCGCCGTAATGCCTGTTGTGTGGTCGGAAAATCCGGCAAAAACACCGAATCTGCGCTCCATATCAGGAATGGTGAGCAGGTTGGCGTCTTCCAGAGGCGCCGGATAGGCGCTGGTGCACTGAAGCAGAATGATGTTACTATTTCCCTCTTCACGGCATATACTTACAGCGTCTTCTATCTCCTGTAATTCAGCTATTCCGGTGGAGATTATGACAGGTCTGCCTTTTTCCGCTATATATCTGATGAGGTCGTAATCCGTTATCTCGAAAGACGCTATCTTGTAGGCAGTGGGGTCGAACTGTTCCAGAAAATCCACCGCTGACCTGTCGAAGGGTGTGGAGAAAATATCCAGTCCCAGACCTCTGGCGTGGGCAAAGAGCTGACCGTGCCATTCCCAGGGGGTATACGCCTCCTGATAGAGACTGTACATGGTTCTGTTGTCCCACAGGGTGCCGCCTTTGATCACAAAATCGTCCCTGTCGCAGTTCAGCGTCAGAGTGTCCGCCGTATATGTCTGGAGTTTTACAGCGTCCGCACCGACTTCCTTAGCCGCTGTGATGGTGTCCAGAGCGGTTTGCAGGCTTCCGTTGTGATTGGCGCTCAGCTCTGCGATTATGAACGTTCCGCCTGTGCCTATCTCAAAGCTGCCTATCTTCATCGCTGTCCTCTCTGAATATCTTTAAAATGTATTTTTTCCCGTTCATGTAAAAGAACGCCGGATAGTCTTCGTTATGCACTGTTCTCAGCAGGTTGAACTGCTCCCTGATGGTTTTGTCCACGTCCAGTTCACCGTCCTTCGCCCCCCGTTTCGGATAGAAGGATTCCTCTCCGCTCTGCTTCACCGGAGTTTTGTATCTGTCGTAATCGGCGCAGAATTTCATGCACATGTTCATGATGGTTCTCGCCTGCATATCCCTGATCTCTTCGTTCAGCTCGGAGCCTGTGAGGGTCATTACGTCTTTCATATAGACGTCTCCGTTGTCCACTCCGTCTGCCGCCTCGAACATGGTGAAGACGATTTCGTTTCTGCCCTCTATCACCTGCCAGAAGACGGGAGCCCAGCCTTTTCCAGCGGGCAGGTCGCTTCCGTGGATAACGATATTGTGTCTGTGTCTGTCCAGATATTCACGTCCGATAATCCTGTGATAGCTGAGGATGAAAACAGTATCGTACTCCTCCCCTATCTCTTTATGATCGAAAAAAAGGGCAGCTCCGTCTATCCTGCCTGTCAGCTCCTCCGCATAGGGAATGAACCACTGAGATGGTGATGTCAGAACAGCGTATCTCATTTCCCACATCCGTCTGTTATATCTTTTACGCAGTTTTTCAGTTTTTCCGTATCCAGCTCATCCATGACACAGAATCCCTGTTTTTTCAGAAATTCATATATGTCGTTCTGGTTATCTGCCGTTTTCACCGCTATAAGCGGCACTCCCAGATAGTATGCCTCGTTTGCCGTAACACTGGGGGTGATGATGCCGAAACAGCTCCGGTTCATTATCTTCGCCACGTTTTCGGCGTTTACGCACAGCTCTATATTTTCATGATCTTCGGCGTATTTTTTCAGCGATTCCAGGCGGGCGTTTGCCGTTGTGGTTATGACGCTGATATTCAGAGGAAAACCGGACAGCACGTCGCAGATCTTTTCATTCAGCCCTGCCGTGTCCGCCCCGCCCATAGCCACGAAAACCCTGTTTCTATCATATTGTTTTCTGCCTATCTCCTTCTGAATACGGAACTCGTCCCGAAGCAGGGTATATTCCGAACCGCATCTCAGCTCGCAGTAGGAAGGAACCAGCCCCCTGTATCTGCCGGCGTCCGCTGAAACATTATGATTCAGAAGCACATCGCAGAAATGCTTTTCATATGTGTCGTCCAGACAAAAAAGCCTGACTCCTGTCAGCTCCTTTATCCTCTTTTCGTCATCGTATCCGATACCGTAGTGGTCTATGATAAGCGTCTCCGCCTTATGCTCCCTGACCAGCTCTATCAGCTCGTCTATGTTTCCGCTTTTCAGCAGATGCACAGGATAGTTTATCCTGCCGTTTATACTGCCGTCCAGATCTCTGACAGCGAACAGCACATCATAGAACTGCTCCGCCAGAACCAGACAGCGCATTATGTGTCCCGTACCCATACTGTTGGATGAATCGGCCCTGATGATAACTCTAGCCATGTGTCCTCTGTATAACCTCATACATCAGCTCAGCCCTCTGCCAGTCTTCCGGCGTGTCTATGTCCTGCACCAGATAGCGGGGGATTACAACGGGTATGCTCACACTGCTGAACATAACCTCGTCTCTGTGCTGTTTTTGTCTCTGTCTGTTCGTCCAGTAGAACTGTCCGGCATCCTGATAGGCTTCCGGCAGATCCTGACTGCGCGTTGCGTAGCACTCCGGATGAAACATCTCCGCCCTGCCTTTCTCTGTGATGGTGAATGTCCTCTGTATGGGAAAAGGCATGGAGGCGCAGGAGAAAGCGTTCACAGCGTCGCTGTTTTTCAGCAGTTCATAGCCTTTAGCCAGATATTCCGCCCTGATGAAAGGCGCTGTGGCATATATCGTGCAGACATAGTCATAGACTATGCCCTGTTTCTCATAAAACTCAACGGCGTGGTTCACCACATCCGCCGTACCGGTGAAATCATCCGCCAGCTCTTTCGGTCTGACGAACGGCACTTCCGCGCCGTATTTCACCGCTGTGGCGGCTATCTCTTCATCATCCGTGGACACCACCACCCTGTCGAACATCCCGCAGTCCAGCGCCGCCTGAATGGAATAGGCTATCAGAGGTTTTCCGTGAAAATCCTTTATGTTCTTCCTCGGTATCCTCTTGCTGCCGCCTCTGGCGGGTATAACAGCTATCGCCTTATCCACCGAGCACTTCCTTCACAGAGTCAATAACATAGTCCTGTTCCACATCGGACAGGGCGGGATACATGGGCAGAGAGAAACACTCGCTGTAATAGCTGTCCATCACCGGAGTGTGTTCGTCCCCGTATCCCAGAGACCTGTAATAGGGCTGTCTGTTGATGGGGATATAGTGGAGCTGAAGACCGATATTCTTCTCACGCATCTTCATGAAAAACTCCGCCCTGCTCATGCCGGTTATATCGAAATCTGTTCTGGCGACATAAAGGTGATATGAAGACCTGATGTCAAAACCGTACAGGGGACGCACTATGGCTTCGGAGAACTCCCTGTCGTATTTTTTTGCTATATCGTGACGTCTCATGATGAATCCGTCCAGTTTTCTGAACTGTGACAGTCCCAGAGCGCACTGAATATCTGTTATGCGGTAGTTATATCCCAGATCCTGCATCTCGTAGTACCAGGGGTTATGGTTGCCTTTTTCATCATACGCCATGGAGTCTTCGGTGAACCCGTCACGGACTATGCCGTGGGTTCGCAGCTTCATCACTCTGTCGTAGATCTCTTTCGAGTTGGTGGTGACAGCGCCTCCCTCACCAGTGGTGAGATGCTTTACCGGATGAAACGACAGGATGGAACAGTCGGAAGCGTAACAGCTTGCCGCCCTGACCCCTTCATCTCTGGCGCCTATGGAGTGGGCGCAGTCTTCCAGAATCTTAATACCGTATGTCTCTTTCAGATGTTTCAGCCGGAGCTGGCTGACAGGATTGCCGGAAAAATGAACAGCGTAGAGCGCTTTGATAGTTCTGTCTTTTTTTATCATTTCCTCGCACAGGTCGAGGTCGATATTGCCGTCTTCGGCTATATCGCAGAAGACAGGCTCACCGCCGGCGTATAATATTCCGTTTGATGTGGCAACGAACGAGTTCGGCGTGGTGAGGACTCTTTCGCCCTCTTTCAGAAGAGCCAGCGATGCCAGATGCAGTGCCGCTGTGCCGTTTGCCACAGCCACAGCATATTTTGCCCCGGTATAGGAGCAGATCGCCTGTTCGAACTCAGCCACTTTGGGTCCTGTAGTCAGATAATCCGACCGCAGAACCTCCGCCACAGCTTCTATGTCCTCTTTATCAATGCTCTGTCTGCCGTAAGGAATAAATGACATTTATACCTCTTTCAAAAGCTCCCTGAACTGATCGTGGGAGAGCCAGTCTTTGTTTTTCTCAGAGCTGTATTCAAATCCCTGCGCCACCTTTGTTCCGGCTTCGTTCAGCAGGTTCTTCGTATAGTCCACCTGAAAGGCGAACTGTATGGTGGGGCAGATAACATAATGGTCGTGAAATTCCAGAGTAAGATGTGAATCGTCCGCCGGACACATGGTCTCGTGCAGTTTTTCCCCCGGGCGGATGCCTATCACTTTATGCGGCAGACCGGGCGCCATAGCCTTTGCCAGATCGGTCATATACATAGAAGGAATCTTCGGGATGAAGATCTCGCCGCCCTGCATGCGCTCAAAATTTTTCAGAACAAAATTAACGCCCTGAGCCAGAGTGATAAGAAATCTGGTCATGTTGACGTCTGTGATGGGCAGCTCTTTCGCTCCCTCTTTTATCAGTCTTTCGAAGAAAGGCACAACAGAGCCTCTGCTGCCGATAACGTTGCCGTAGCGCACAACGGAGAAACGGGTCTTTCTCTTGCCCACTATGTTGTTGGCGGCGATGAAGAGTTTGTCGGATGCCAGCTTGGTGGCTCCGTAGAGATTGATGGGGTTGGCCGCCTTGTCCGTGGAGAGCGCCATGACCTTATCCACCTGATTATACAGAGCAGCCTGAATGACGTTCTCCGCTCCGTGGACATTGGTCTTGATACATTCCATGGGGTTATATTCTGCCGCCGGAACCTGTTTCAGCGCTGCGGCGTGGATAACGTAGTCCACTCCCTGCATCGCCTCTTTCAGCCTTTCGCCGTCTCTGACATCACCGATGAAATATCTCATACAGGGGTCTTTGAACACCATGGACATCTCGAACTGTTTCAGTTCGTCTCTGCTGTATATGATGACCCTGTTGGGTTTGTATTTTTTCAGTAATATTTCGGTGTATTTTTTGCCGAAGCTCCCGGTTCCTCCGGTGATCAGTATGTTTTTACCGTTAAACATCTTTTTCTCCGTCTTTATATCAATACTAGCCCATAGGCCGCAGATATACAATATAAACAGTAAGGGCGGGGAATCTCCCCGCCCTTTACGACATATGTAATGTGTTTCTGTTACAGCTTCACTGATTCTGTCTTGCGGATGATGGTCACTCTTCCTGCCTCGAATTTTACTTCGACCGAGCCGTAGAAGTTTGACTGAAACATCTCCTTAAGTATTTCCTGAAGCTGATCCATCTGAGATTTATTATTATCCTTTTTCGGAACACTCATAGCAGCCATAGTTATACCCTCCCTGGTAAATTATATTAGCTCATCTTACTGAAGAAGCTGAAGAGCCATCTGAGGTACAGAGTTGGCCTGAGCCAGCATTGATATACCTGCCTGTGTCAGAACCTGATACTGGGTGTAAGTTGACATTTCTTCAGCCATATCGAGGTCTCTGATCCTTGATTCAGCCGCTGTCATGTTTTCGTTGGCTGTGTCAAGGTTGTTGATTGTGTATTCGAGTCTGTTTACCTGGGCTCCTATGGTCGCTCTGACGCTTACCACCATATCGATAGCGGCGTCTATGTCCGGAATAGCCGCCTGAGCCAGTTCCTGTGACACGAGTGTGAGGTTGTCCAGACCGAGACCGGTAACATCGAGCTGGGGAATGCTGACAGCCAGTGTCTGTCCTGCGTTAGCTCCGATCTGGAGGTCTGTGGAGTTATCAACTATGTGGAGGAAGTATTCCTCATTGGCAACGTCTTCGTTTGTGCTGAAAACCACGTTGCTGTTGACGTCATCCCATGATTCGTTAACACCCGCTCTGGAATCCAGAACGATCTCAACACCATCGATGATACCGTATACTCTGTCGTTGCCTGTTTCGTCTGTTCCGATCAGCTCGCCTGTGTGGGCGTCATATACGGTCACTTTTGTTGTGTTGTTCTCAGCTTCCTGGATCACGTTCAGGCTGAGAGCGTTGATCAGGTCTTCGTCACCGGAGAAGGCTATCTCTCCCTGCTCGCCTGTGAGGGCTGTCTGGATGATGAATGTACCTTCCACTGACTGGTCGCCTGATGATGTTGCCACGGAAACATAGTCTACAAGGTGGCTGTTAACTGTGTTGTTGTCTGATCCCATACCGAGATCGTTAACTATGGCGTTTGTAAGTTTCTCTTCGAGATCTGCTATAGTGTCGTCTGCTTCCAGATAGATAGTAGCGGATGTTCCGTTACCCCAGACGGTCAGCTCCTGTTTGTTGTCGAACAGGTTGTTGCCGTCTGAATCTGTGAAGACAGATATGTCTTTCAGCTTGGTAGTGGAAGCGGCGGCTTCGCCTGCTCCTGTGACCTTCAGGCTGAAATCGCCTGTCATTGTCATACCTGCTGAGCCTGTGCCGAGGTTGTCTGTTTCTTTAAAGTTGATTACAAGAGAACCTATATCAAGGTTACCTGTGTCAGAGTTGATTGTGGCGTAGTACACCTCAACGTCTGTTGTATCCACGAAATAGTCGCCGTTATCAGGGCCTGTAAGGCTGTTGATGGCTGTATAGTGGATAGTGGGTCCGTTCTGGCTGAGCGGTCCGCCTGTTATTTTGATAGTACCGCCGCCAGAAGAAGCTATGTCTACTGCGGCTACGTCTGTGGCGCCTGTAAGAGCCAGAAGAACTTTGTCGCCGTCCTGTACAGAACCGCTGCTTCCGATGGCTATGTCAAGGTTGAAAGCCAGTGAAGAGCCAGCTGAGTTTACAAGGTTAGCCATAGTAGCAGATGCTGAATCTATGGAAACGATTGTACCGCTTGATGAAACATCAACCTGAACCCATTCACCTGTCCAGCCTGTGGAAGCGTCAATGTATCTTACCATGGCTGCGTATGTTGCGGTTGTACTGGATGCTGATGTGATGTTGTCTGTAAATTTTACTTCGAAATAGCCTGAGCTTGTGATTGTTGTTGTCACAGAGGCGCTGGACACTGAGAACATAGAACCTGCCTGGAGGTATGATCCCACTGTCTCCACAGAAGCTGTGCCGGCGGCTGTGATGTCGCCCACTGTCACTGTGTAGTAGCTGCTGCCTGATGCGGCGAGTGATGCGGCGTCTGATACGCTGGCAACGTTAGTGTCGTTGACGTCTCCGCCCGCTGTCACTATCTCTGTACCGATGACATCATCGTTCAGTGTCATAATGTCTGTTTTGTAGACCTGGTTGTCGCCGGCTATTGTTTCAAGATTGATCTTGTAGTTGCCTTCGGCTACCTCGTCTCTGATTATTGCTTCGATATTGCTGGAGCTTGATGACCACAGAGCTGTTCCGTCTCCGTTCAGGAGTTTTTTAGTGTTGAACTCAGTGGCTGTGGAGATTCTGTCGATCTCTGCTTTCAGCTGTTCAACTTCTTTCTGGATTTCTGTTCTGTCATTAGATGTGTAGGTGCCGTTGGCAGCCTGTACAGCGAGCTCACGCATCCTCTGGAGCATGGAGCTGACTTCGTCGAGAGCGCCTTCAGCCGTCTGCAGCATAGAGATACCGTCCTGAGCGTTCATGGAAGCGCGCTCGAGACCGGTTATTTGACCTCTTAACTTCTCTGATATTGCAAGACCTGATGCGTCGTCTGCGGCGTGGTTAATGCGAAGACCTGATGAGAGTCTTTCGATCGATGTGGACATCGCTGTCTGGTTGATTCCCAAGTATCTTTGTGAGTTCAAAGATGCAACGTTTTGATAGACTGTAAGTGCCATTCTATCCTCCTTGATTGTTTCAATAGAGGTCATGCGCATCCCTGCGCAGTATTCTTTTCGGCATATTTAAAACATATCTTTAGAGGAAAAATGGAGTTTTTTTAGAAAAAAGAATTAAACAGCTGGTAATATTGAATAAAAATTATTTAAAAAATCTCATGATATCATTATAGAAAGCAAAGAACATAACGAAAAACAGAAAAGCCATACCGAACATATTGGAAACTTCTCTCACTCTGATGCTGACAGGTCTGCGTGTTATGGTCTCTATAATAAGGAAAAGGATGTGCCCGCCGTCCAGAACAGGAATGGGCAGAAGGTTGAGTATTCCCAGGTTGATACTGATAACCGCCATGAAGCTGAAAAAACTCAGAAAACCTGTCTCGGCGGAGTCTTTAGCCATCTTTACTATCATTATGGGACCGCCGATGGAATCAGCAGGAACCGCTTTCTGAAATAGTTTGACTATTCCCACCACCATCATCTCGGATATTCTGTATGTCTGCTCGAAACCGCTGTAAACGGCTTTAACAGGATTTTCTCTCTCTATGACGCTTCTTTCGCCCCTGACAATGCCCACACGTCCTATCTCTATCTCTTCGCCGAAGAGATTCTTATCCTTCACCAGCATGGGAGTAATGGTCAGCTCCACATCTCTGCCGTCTCTGTCTATTACAAAGTGGAGAGGTTTTCCGCCGTGCTCCTGCACATAGGCAGTCATATCATCCCAGAACTTCATATCTATACCGTCGATGGACTTTATCATGTCACCCTTCATCACCCCTGCCATGGAAGCGGCGGAATCGGGAGCCACATCGCCCACATCGGCAAGGAATCTGGGTGTGCCGGCCATGAAAATAACTGAGTATATGAAAACCGCCAGAATGAAGTTAAAAAAAGGTCCTGCGGCTACTATCAGAAATCGTGAAAATACAGATTTGTTTGAAAATGATCTGGAAGCGAGTTCCGGCTCTACCTCAGCGTCCGGCTGTTCACCGTACATCTTTACATATCCGCCGAGGGGAATGGCGGACAGAGCGTATTCTGTCTCTCCCTTCTGTTTCTTATATATGACAGGTCCGAAACCGATGGAAAAACGCTCCACCAGAACGCCTCTGCTTTTTGCCAGAAGAAAATGTCCGAGCTCGTGTATGAATATCAGTACACCCAGAAGGATGACCGCGGATATGATTCCCATTATATATAATACCTCTTAACAACATTGCGGGCTTCTGCCCTGCTTTCACCGTCCACAGCCAGAACATCGTCAAAACATTCAGGCTCTCTGGGGGATAGACAATCGAGAACATCATTTATCACACATGAAATATCAGAAAACCTGATCTTTCCGAGAATAAACTCTGCCACAGCTATCTCATTGGCGGCGTTCATGACTATCATAGGAGCGTTTCTATCTTTTTTCAATACCTCAATGGCGGTCTGAAGACAGGGATATTTCGACATGTCCGGAGCGTAGAACGTCAGACATCCGGCGTCCGCCAGACTCAGCGGCTTAACCCCGCTGTCTATCCTGCCAGGATACGCCAGAGCATAGGCTATGGGAGTGCGCATGTCCGGATGCCCCATCTGGGCTATCATGCTGCCGTCTTTATACGAAACAAAAGAGTGAACGACCGACTGGGGATGGATAACCACATCCAGCTTATTCGGTTCCACATCGAACAGAAATCTGGCCTCTATCAGCTCCAGTCCTTTGTTCATCATGGTGGAGCTGTCCACTGTTATCTTGCTGCCCATGGACCAGTTGGGATGGGTCAGTGCCTGAGACAGGGTGACGTATTCCATAGCGTCAACAGGGGTATTGCGGAAAGCGCCGCCGCTGGCTGTTAGAGTTATTTTTTCCAGAAAACTTTTATCGTGTCCTTCCAGACACTGAAATATGGCGGAATGTTCGGAATCCACGGGGATTATCCTTGCTCCGGTTTTCTTAGCCAGATCGAGCAGAAGTCTGCCGGACGCCACTATAGACTCTTTATTAGCCAGAGCCAGAGTGATACCCCTCTTCACGGTGTCGAAAGCGTATACCGCTCCGGCAGCGCCCACGGCCGCCAGAAGCACCATGTCCAGATCTTCATTATTTATGATGTCGCTTACGGATAGTTTTTTTTCGTGGCAGCCATCGGCAGAGCAGATGAATCTCGGTCTGAACTCCTCATACTGCTTTTTCAGCAGTTCGACATTTCCGTGACAGCTTAAGAACACTACCTCGAACATACCCGGATTGCGCCTGACAACATCCAGCGCCTGAGTGCCTATTGAACCTGTGGAGCCGATTATGCCTATTTTTTTCATGTTACACGAAATAGCTTATATAGAGATAGAGTACCGGAGCGCCGAAAAGCAGGGAATCCACCCTGTCCAGTATGCCCCCGTGCCCCGGGATGAGGCTTCCTGAATCTTTGATCTTTGCCCTGCGTTTGAACATGGACTCCACCAGATCGCCCACGATGCCCGCTGTCACCACAAATGTGCTGGCCGCAGCGGCATGCGCCATAGAGATATCCAGAAAAAACGAGCAGTATACCAGACCTGCGCCGACACCGCCCGCATAGGCGGCCACAGCGCCTTCGACGCTTTTTTTTGGGCTGATCTTTTCATACAGTTTTGTTCTTCCGAACCTGCACCCTATGAAATAGGCAGCCGTATCGCTCATCCATATCAGTATACAGAGCAGGAATATATAATGTACGCCCAGTTTTCTGAGCAGCACCAGAAAGGAGAACATGAGAGGCGCATAAAGCACCGTTATCAGTGTTCCTCCTATAGAGTCAAAAGTATCTTTCAGGGGTTCTTCGGAGAACAGCTTGAAGCTCATGGTGAAAACAGCGGTCAGCAGCAGAGCTCCGGAAAAAAACCGCACATCCGCTGTGTATATTCCGTAGGGAAGGCAGATAGAACCGAAGTACGCAGGCCAGTTCATAACCTTGATCCCGGCACATTCCAGCATAGCCACGAACTCCCTGACACTGAGAAGTATCAGCAGGAGCACCGCCAGAAAAAAGCCGAAATCGTCAAAATATATGATATAGGCAATTATAGGCGGAATCGCTATAAGCGCCGTCAGGATACGTTTGTTTCTGTCACCCACGTTCTTTGCTCACCTGTTCGTCTGTCATGCCGAATCTGCGCACCCTGCCGGAAAAATCGGCAAATGCCTTGTCCAGTTCGTCACTGTTAAAATCAGGCCACAGGCAGTCAGTGAAATAAAACTCCCCGTAGGCCGCCCGCCACAGCATAAAATTGCTGATGCGGCGTTCCCCGCCGGTCCTGATGATGAGATCCGTGTCCGGCACCTCAGGATTATAAAGGTTTTCAGCCAGAAGAGTTTCATCTATGTCCTGCGGGTTTATCTCCCCCGCCTTCACTCTTTCGGCTATCTTTTTCACAGCGTCCGCTATCTCTCCTCTGCCGCCGTAACTCAGGGCCAGGTTCAGCACCATTCCCGTGTTTCCGGACAGTTTGGAAACGGAACTGTCTATCAGTTTTCTGGAGCTCTCCGGAAGCATGTTCAGCCTGCCGGAGACGAGCAGACGGACGTTGTTCCTGTCCATCTCCTCCACCTCTTTCTCGAGGTATTTATTCAGCAGATCCATCAGAAAGCTGACCTCGTCCTTCGGACGCAGCCAGTTTTCGGTGGAAAAAGTATACAGTGTAAGATATTTGACACCGCATCCGGAGCAGTATTTCACCACGTCGGTGACAACTTCAGCGCCTTTCTTGTGTCCGAAAACTCTGGGGAGTCCTCTGGACTTAGCCCAACGCCCGTTGCCGTCCATTATCACGGCCAGGTGCTTAGGGATCGTCAGGTCGGTCACTATATCTCCATAATCTCTTTTTCTTTTGCTTCTGTTACAGTGTCCACATTTTTGATGTAGTCGTCTGTGACATGCTGAATCTGGTCGAGGAATTTTTTAGAGTCATCTTCGGAAATCTCTTTGTCCTTCTCCAGTTTCTTTATTCTGTCGTTCGCTTCGCGTCTCAGATTGCGCACGGCTACTTTTGTATCCTCAGCCATTTTTTTCACATGTTTTACGAACTCTTTTCTGCGTTCCTCTGTGAGCTGGGGCACGGGGATACGGATCAACTTGCCGTCATTGGACGGGTTGAAGCCCATGTTGGCGTTCAGTATCGCTTTTTCTATGGGAGCTATCATGCTGGCGTCCCAGGGGGCTATGGTTATCAGTCTGGGTTCGGGGGCGCTGAGTGTGGCAACGCCGGACAGGGGTGTGGGTGTTCCGTAGTAATCCACCTTCACATTGTCCATCATGGCGATGGAGGCTCTGCCTGTGCGTATGCTTTTGAGTTCCTCTTTATAATGATGAATGGTTTTCTCCATCTTTTCTTTCGTTTCCTGCATAACAGTTGCTGCCATTGTCTTAACCCTCCACTATGGTTCCTACTTTTTCGCCGAGAACAAGTCTCTTCATGTTCCCTTTGCCGTATATATCAAAAACGATAATCGGTATCTTGTTGTCCATACACATGGTGATCGCTGTGGAATCCATCACCTGAAGCCCTTTGTTCAGCACGTCCAGATAGGGGATGGTGTCGAACTTAACGGCGTTCTTGTCTTTTTTGGGGTCTGCGGTGTACACTCCGTCCACTTTGGTGGCCTTCAGTATCACTTCCGCGTTTATCTCTGTGCCTCTGAGAGTGGCGGCTGTGTCAGTTGTGAAATAGGGGTTTCCGGTTCCGGCGGCGAATATAACCACCCTGCTCTTTTCCAGGTGGCGCATAGCTCTGCGGCGGATGAACGGCTCCGCTATCTGGCGCATCTCGATAGATGTCTGAACTCTGGTGGGAACACCCACCTTTTCCAGTCCGTCCTGAAGAGCCAGAGAGTTGATAACGGTTGCCAGCATGCCCATATAGTCCGCTGTAACCCTGTCCATATTCTGGGCTGTGCCCTGTATGCCTCTGAAGATGTTGCCTCCGCCGACCACAACGCCCACATGGACGCCCATCTCCACTACTTCCTTGATCTCATTGACTATAAAACTTGCGGTATTAAAATCGATGCCGTATTCGGACTCGCCCATAAGGGCTTCTCCGCTGAGTTTGAGAAGAATTGTGTTATATTTGAGATTCACGGTTTTCACCTTATTTCTGAATTATATAATTATTACATACAAAGAAGATTATTTCAATTACAGTGTTTCTTCCGGATTATTTTATAGGCTTAAAGAACCTTTCAAATCTGTCATACTTAGGATTGAGAAATCTCAGCATATTCAGAGGAAATTTTGCCCATGCCGAATTGTATTGAGGCGTGTCCAGAGACCAGTAGATCATCACGGCTCTGCCCTTCACCCTGCTCGCATCCACAAAGCCCCAGAAACGGCTGTCATAGCTGTTGTCTCTGTTGTCGCCCATCATAAAATATTTTCCTTCCGGCACAGTGAACTCGGAAAAATTGTCCTTGATGGTCACGCTCTCGGGCATCGGCATCATACCGTTCGTTTTCTTATATTTCTCTTCCTGAGCCACACCGTTGACATAGATGACCTTGTCCTTCATCATTATCCTGTCGCCGGGGGTTCCTATCACACGTTTGATAAAATCTTTTGACGGATCAAGAGGATACTCAAAAACAACCACATCGCCCCTTGAGGGCTCGCTGAATGTATATGCCAGACGGTTCAGCAGGATGAAATCGCCTTTCAGCAGTGTTCCCACCATAGACTCAGAGGGAATAGTATATGTCTGGAGCAGGATCCCCTTTATTATCATAGCGATAACCACCGCCACGATGAGGGAGTCCAGGAAGGAATCTTTCTTCGGCTTTTCGCCTGTGATCTGCTCTTTAGTGTCCTGTTCTTTTGTCTCGTTTTCGCTCATTTTAACTGTCACCTAATTTCAGCACAGCGAGGAACGCTTCCTGCGGAATCTCCACGTTGCCCACGTTCTTCATGCGCTTTTTACCCTGTTTCTGCTTTTCCAGCAGTTTTTTCTTACGGGTTATATCGCCCCCGTAACATTTAGCGGTAACATTCTTTCTGAATGCCTTCACTGTGGTTCTGGCGAGAATCTTATTGCCCACCGCCGCCTGAATGGCTATGTCGAACATCTGTCTGTGGATAACGTCCTTCAGCTTGTCCGCCAGATCACGTCCCTTATAAAACGCCTGATCCTTATGCACTATTATAGAGAGGGCGTCCACCTTATCTTTGTTCAGTAGAATATCGAGCTTCACCAGATCGGCTCTCTGATATCCGTCCATCTCATAGTCGAAAGAGGCGTAGCCTCTGGAGTTCGACTTCAGCTTGTCATAGAAATCCATCACAACCTCGGCCAGAGGCAGCGTGTATTCCAGAATGACTCTGGTCTCGCTGATATATTTGATATTTTTCTGAATTCCACGTCTCTGTATCAGAAGCTGGATAACACCGCCCACATATTCTTCAGGAAGAATAACAGTGGCGGCGATAACAGGTTCTTCGATATATTCTATCTCTGTGGGGTCGGGCATGCCCGCCGGGTTGTCTATCTCTATCATATCGCCGTTGCGTTTTTTGATACGGTAGATAACAGTGGGCGCTGTGCTCACCAGATCCAGATCGAACTCACGCTCCAGCCTCTCCTGAATGATCTCCATGTGGAGCAGACCGAGGAAACCGATGCGGTATCCGAAGCCCAGAGCGGCTGACGTCTCCGCCTCGAATGAGATGGAGCTGTCATTCAGCGACAGTTTTTCCAGAGCGTCCCGCAGATCTTCATAGTCCGCTGAATCCACGGGATACATACCGCAGAATACCACCGGCTTAACCTTCTTGAACCCCGGAAAGGGACTCTCGGTAGGTTTTTTCGGATTGGTGACTGTGTCGCCTATATCTATCTCTCTGATATCCTTTATGGAGGCGGTCATGAAACCGACCTCGCCGGGAAGCAGAACTTCGTGTTTAACTGGTTTTGGCAGAAAATAGCCCACGGCGTCCACAACACGCTCCGCCTTGCTCGCCATGAACTGCACCTTGTCTCCGGCTCTCAGTTCGCCGTCTATCATGCGCAGCAGAACCACAACGCCCAGATAGGAGTCGTACCATGAGTCCACTATCATCGCCTTCAGAGGCTTGTCAGCGGAACCCACAGGAGCTGGCATGCGCTTTACGATGGCTTCCAGAATCTCTTTTATGCCTATACCGGCCTTGGCGCTGGCTTTCACAGCCTCGGAAGCGTCTATGCCGATGATATCCTCTATCTCAGCCTGCACCTTTTCGGGATCGGCGCTGGGCAGGTCTATTTTATTAAGCACCGGAACGAGGTCCAGATTCTGTTCCACAGCCATGTATGCGTTGGCTATGGTCTGCGCCTCCACGCCCTGTGCCGCGTCCACCACCAGAAGAGCGCCGTCGCATGCGGCGAGGCTTCTGGACACCTCATATGAGAAGTCAACGTGTCCGGGGGTATCTATCAGGTTCAGGATATATTCCACGCCGTCATCCGCCTTATATTTCAGCCTGATGGTCTGCGCCTTTACGGTTATCCCTCTCTCTCTCTCTATGTCCATGCTGTCCAGAATCTGATCTCTCATCTGACGCTTGTCCACAGCGCAGGTAAACTCAATGAGTCTGTCGGCTATGGTGGACTTCCCGTGGTCAATGTGAGCTATGATACTGAAATTTCTGATATTCTCGATACCCAATGCACCCTCTCAAATATATTATGACTTTCTTTTTAAGCAGGCTTAAAAATACTCTATCCGCCATGTAAAAAACAAGCAAAAAAATATAATACAGTTTACTTAGTATTCTGAATGATCTTTTCCTGAAAATCCTTAACTTTATAAAATTCGAGGAAACCGCTGACAGACAGCCCGTCAACAGAAAGAGAGCTGAAAGAGCATCTTAATGTATTTCTGTCAACAACCTCTGTATTAATACCGGAAAGACGCTTTTTATCGGCTTTCAAGCATAATACAGGCACCCATTCACACAGCAGCTCTATCTTTCCGGTCAGACCGTCAGCGCTGTATGTCCCCTCGCCCTTAATAACATATTTATCTTCAGTCATCTTTGAGTATGCTCTTCCGTCAGACAATTTCAGGTCATAATCAGCGACATAATATTTACCGTAAACCGTTTTATGATCGTAGGCTTTCAGTTGTGTCACATACTTTTTACCGAGTTTTCTTTTGTTGTTTGCCCCGTTGATGTTATCAAAAACAGTTAATGCGGTTGATGTTAGATATTTCACAGGAAAATATATAAACGGAAAAACTATTAATGACCCAAAGAGCAGCGTCAATAAGTCAAACTCAACGCCGCTTTCAGACACAACGTACAGTCCGTACCAAACCAACGGCGCTATGAGCGCCGACATCAGTTTTGCCAAAATATCAGCAAGGTTTTCTCTCTCATATTCTTCCATATCCGCCTCCATTGCACAGAATAAAGCGCATAAGCGACAGATGCTGTCGTCTGAAAATTTATTTCACAAGAGAGTTGATAGAGAACAGAGGCTCCATGATGGAAATGACGATAAAACCCACTACAATACCTATGAACATTATAAAAACAGGCTCCACAACGGAAACAAACCGGGCGGTGAACTGCTCGGTCTTTCTGGAATAGTATGTGTTGACGTGCTCCATCAGCTCATAGAGACTGCCGCTCTTCTCGCCTGTGGCGGCGGCGGCGGAGAACAGCTCGCTGAAAAGCCCGCTCTCGTTCACGCTGTCGGAGAATTTTTTACCTGACGCCACGCTGTCCGCTATATCCCTGACACCCTCGCTCACATAGGCGTTGCCTATGCTTCCGGCGCAGTTTCTGAGCGCCTCCACCAGAGGCAGTCCCTCTTTCAGCTGGAAACCCAGCACATGCGACAGTCTGGCGGCGGTGACATCTTTTATAATAGTAATCCTGTAGAGCTTCTTGTCCAGATTCATGCGGAAAGTCCCCTTCTTTCTGTAGGCTCTCAGAAAAACACCAAGACATACCAGCAGTACCAGAAACAAAGGCAGACCGAATACCTGAAGAAATGATGAAACAAAAAGAAGAAGTTTCGTGGCGGCAGGTATCTCCGCTCCGGCGCTCTTAAAAATATCCTGCAATCTGGGAACGACATACGCCAGCATGAAAGTAACCACGGCAAAACCCAGCGTCAGAACGACCGCCGGATATATCATAGCGCCCACTATCTTTTCCCCCGCTTTCCTGCGCTCCTCCTCGAAACGGGAAATATCCAGAAGCACCTGAGGCAGTCTGCCGACTTTCTCCGATGTCCTGATAAGATGAATGTAAAGTTCGCTGAACACTCCCTCCTGCTCCTTCATGGCGTCAGAAAAGCGCATTCCGGACGACACCTTAGCGCAGATGTCCAGCAGAGCCCGCTTCATCCTTTTGTCCCGCAGGGTTTCGGCGGTCACTGTGAGCGCCTTGGTCAGCGGTATTCCGCCGGAGAGCATTATGGAGAGCTGAAAGAAGATATCAGCCGTATTCTTTTTTGACGAAAAACTAAAGAACAGCCCCCTTTTTTTACGCAGGGCGTCATTGATGGAGGAGACCAGAATCCCGTCCGCCATCAGCCTGGACAGGGCGGCGTTTCTGCTCTGCGCCTCTATCTGTCCTTTGGCGGGTTTTCCCTGAGAGTCCACCCCATCATATATATAGAAAGGCATTATTTTGATCCTGTAACGGCTATCACTTCGCCCGCAGATGTCACTCCTGAGCCCACCAGATGAAAACCGTGATAGATGAACGGTCTGTATCCGGACTTCATCGCCTCGTGAGCTATCTCGGAAGCGTCCGCCTTGGCGTTAATCAGCTTTCTGATGCTGTCGTCCACATTAAGCATCTCGAAAATCCCCGTCCTGCCCGAATATCCGGTGTGCATGCACTCATCGCACCCCACAGGCTCGTATATCACCCCCGGCATATCTCCGGCTTCGGCGAAGAACTCACGGACATAGGCGTCCGTCTCCACCGCTTTTCTGCAATGCGGACACAGCTTTCTAACCAGCCTCTGCCCCATGACAGACACCAGAGAGGAGGAGAGCAGAAAAGGCTCAACATCCATATCTATCAGCCTCGCCACTGCTGTGGGCGCTGAATTAGTGTGCAGTGTGGACAGCACGAGGTGACCCGTCAGCGATGCCTGAACAGCCGCCTGGGCAGTCTCTTTGTCCCTGATCTCGCCTATCAGAATCACATCCGGATCCTGACGCAGAAAAGAGCGCACGGCGGAGGCGAATGTGATATCCACCGCTCTGTTCACCTGAACCTGAGTTATCTTTTCGTTATGATATTCCACCGGGTCTTCGATGGTCATGATGTTTATGTCGTCACTCACTATCTCGCCCAGAGCGGAGTAGAGAGTTGTGGTCTTACCCGATCCGGTAGGACCTGTCACCAGAATGATACCGTTTGGACGCCTGATCATCTTTCTAAAAGCCGGCAGCATGCTGTCGGGCATACCTGTCTTCTCCAGAGAAACGGTTCCGGCAGATTTTTCCAGAATCCTCAATACAGCCTTTTCGCCTGTTACGGATGGTATGGTGGAAACCCTGATATCCACGTCACGGCTGCCTATCTTCAGGTTGATGCGTCCGTCCTGCGGTTTTCTGGTCTCTGCCACGTCCAGATCGGACATGACCTTGATCCTCGCCACCACGGAGTCCTGAATATTTTTCGGGAATTCCCTGACAGTCGCCAGCTTGCCGTCTATGCGGAAGCGCACGGCGAATCTGCCTGTCATCCCTTCGAAATGAATATCGCTGGCGCCTGATTTCACCGCCTTGATAACAGTGGTATTCACCAGACGTATGATAGGAGCGTCATCATATGAGGCGGACAGGATATCGTCCCCTTCGTCCAGTTCCTGCACATGAGCCTGAAACTCGTCCGATCTGGCGGACTCTATGGACTCTATTACGGAATATATGCGCTGTCTGTCTGCCTCGCACACCTCCGGGCAACCGGACAGCATGGACAGATGCCTCGCCTTTTCCAGCCCCTGAGCGCCGTGATAGAGGATCACAGCGGAGCCGTCACGGGCTTCCGGAGCGAAAGCGGTGCGGTCGGGATATTTCAGATACAGTTCCAGTATTTCGCTGTACTGCATTATTTAAACTCTTTGCGGATCTTTTCGTCTATCTCTTTGTTGAATTCGATAGACTCGTTATGCTTCTTCTCCGTCAGCTTGTCCGCTTCCTGCTGGGTGTTAATAATATATGTAGAGATGAAGACCATCATATTCGTCTTTTCATAACTGCCGGACTTGGTCTTGAACAGCCAGCCCAGCACAGGGATATTGGCCAGCCCCGGCACGGCGGAGTTGCTCTTTGTGGAGTCGTCTTTCAGCAGTCCGCTTATCACCATCATGGAGCCGTCTTTCAGCTTCACTTTTGTCTTGGTGGAGCGGGTGAGTGTGATGGGCGCTGTGGCGTCCACTGTGCTTTCGGACACTTTTTTCACTTCCTGCTCTATCTTCAGCGTGATGGTGTCGTCCGCTGATATCTGGGGAATGATTTTCAGCTTCACTCCTACGTCTTTATAGTCGTATGTCTGAACGGGATTGTTGTTTGAGTCGAACTTGGTGCTGGTGAGGAACGGTCTGTTCTCCCCCACGAAAACTTCCGCCTCTTCGTTATCCAGAGTGAGTATCTGGGGATTGGACAGAATATTTATACCGCTGGCGGTCTTCACGAAGTTAGCCAGAAGCCCCAGAGTGGGAAAGTTAACACCTTCGTATGATATGATATTTCCCAGCACGCCCAGATTGAACCCGCCGGAAAGTGCGCTGAAATTGGGCGATTCGCCGTCCAGTGTGGACGACTGAAAGTTGACCAGAGATCCGGAATCGTTCACATATCCTATCGTTCCGGCGGCGCTGTCTCCGCCGGCTCCTGCCAGCCATTCCACGCCGAATTTATTTCCGCTGTCCAGTGTGGTCTCCAGAATCAGAGCCTCCACATAGACCTGTTTTCTCTGTATATCCAGTTTCTGCACCAGAGACTCCACCTTGGCATAGAGATCCTGATCACCGAAAACTATGATGGAGTTGGTGGATTTGTCATAGGTCACAGACGCTTTTGTGTTGTCCGCCTTCTTGTCCGTGGGGTTGCTGATGTTGCCTGTCAGGCTGGCGAGCACCTTTCCCACGTCCTCCGCGCTGGCGTTCTTCAGATAGAATACCTTGGGCGCGTTGTAGCTTCCGGGGCTTTTTGTGTCGAGCTGCTTGATGATATACATCAGCTTTTCGTAATCGTGCTCGTCAGCCGCCACCAGCAGCATGTTGGAATATTCGTCAGCCACCACCACCGGGTCGGAGGCGATATAGTTCTTTTTTTCCATCTCCGCGAAAAGCTTTACCAGCCTGTCCGCCACGTTCACGGCGGATGCGTTCTCCACCTTCACCGTGCGCAGAGTCAGCGAATCGGCTCTGGTGTCCAGCTTATCTATAAAATTGCGTATTTTTACTATTCTGTTCAGGCGGTCTCTGATGATTACGGCGTTCATGCCCTTCATCACTTCCACATATCCGCCCTTCGACTTCAGCTTGTTCAGCACGTTAGCCAGAATTCTGGAATCAAAATTCTTAGGATATATCACAGTGGTGATCAGGGCGTTGCCCCCCTCTGTGCCGGAGGAATCGTCTATATCCATATAGTCGCTCTGGCGCACTATCTCATAATATTTTCCCCTGTCCACCAGCTCGAACCCGTTGGCACGCAGAGTGGAGGCGAAGATATCCAGAACATCGGCGGAGCGTATCTGGGACTGGGAATCGATGCTCACCTTTCCCTTCAGCATGGACCTGTCATAGACTATATTCTTTTTAGTGAACTCTGAAACAAAACCGACAAAATCGTTCAGCTCCATATCGCTGAAGTTCACATTGAATCCCGCCCCGAACGACGTCAGGCAGAACAGTGACAGAATGATTGTTAGAGTGAGTTTTCTGACGGTCATATTATCTCCACATAGATGGTCTTTTTTGCTGAGTTTCTTTCCAGATCTATTGTAATGGAACTTAGATTTTCCGTATTGGACAGAGCGTCGAAAAAGATCGCCGGGTCTTTCAGTTCTTTTCCGTTCAGACGGATGATAACATCGCCGGATATCAGTCCCAGCCTCGCCAGAGCGGAATCAGGCTTCATCTTCGTCAGCCTGTACCCCACGAACTTACCCTTTCTTTCGAAAGGAGTTATCATAACGGCTTTCATCACGGAGTTGATGTTGGACAGCTTGCCCACCAGCTCTTTTCTGGGCATGGTCATCTTATCGGTGTTGGACGGCATTTTTCCTGCGGAGGCGCTTTCGGAACCGCCTTTGGCGTTTTCCAGATAGACAGTGGTCAGTCCGCCTCCGGTCTCTATCTCCGCATGGTCGTCATATGCTGTTTTCAGCCGGTATCCTTCCTTCTCCTCGCCCTGCTTCAGCACAAGGTTTCTGCCGTCTGCCTTCAGAATGACATAGGACATATAAGTCCCCTTCAGTATGCCGGACAGTCTGAGCGACTGCCTGGGGGCGGCGGTCTCCGGAGCGGATGACGCTGAAAAGCCCACAGCGTCCAGAGTCTCTTTCACGGCGGATACGTCCGCTTTAAAGATGTTCTTTCTCCTGATAAGCCCGAAATCAGGCATGCCGCCGTCCTGGCGGACACGCTCCTGTTTTATCCCTGTAGTGCCTGCCTGCGGAGCGGACACGAAATATCTCAGAGCGCCGGTGACAAACCACGCCAGAAAAACCCCCACCATCACCGGATATATAACAAACTGGATTTTAGCTGTTTTCATAGAAATAAATTACCATCTCCGGAAATATTTTTAAACAATAAATGCGTTCAGATTATACAAAGCATGCAGAAGAACGCAAAAACTGATCCTGCCCGTGCGGTCATACACATATCCGAACGCCAGCGAGGGGAAAAATACCAGAAAAGAGTGAAAAGCGCCCCATGAAAAAAGATGGACACAGGCGAACAGGACAGACGTGACAACATTGGCAAGAGACACACCGAAAAGCCCGTAAGCAAGCCTGCTCCGGATAATATCCTGCACGAAGCCTCGAAAAAAAAGCTCCTCGCACACCGGCGCTATAACCAGCAGCACCAGCGCCTCGAAGACCCCGGGAAAAACCACTCCGCCCCAATACAGCCTGACGCCGAGCCACAAAAGACCCGCCGCCACAAAAAAACCAAAAATAACTGACGTGTTTTCAGACTTTTTAACCATGACAAATTATCCTTTTTATTGTAGTATTCTGTCAAACGGATTTATTTGGTAACGGGTGAAAAAATGAAAAATAACAAAGGTTTTACAATAATCGAGATATTAGTGGTTCTGGTGATACTGGGGATACTGGGCAGTCTGATAGTTCCCAAACTGCTTGATAAACCTGACGAAGCCAGAATAACCAAGACCAAGCTGGATATCAGAGCGATAGAATCCGCTCTGAAGATATATAAGCTGGAAAACAGCATATACCCCACCACCGAACAGGGGCTGGAGGCTCTGATAACCCAGACGGGGATCGAGCCTGTGCCTGTTAATTTCAAAAAAGGCGGATATCTGGATGGCGGCGTGCCCAAAGACCCCTGGGGCGGAACATATATATACAGAAGCCCCGGAGAGAATGACAGAGACTATGAGATAATCAGCTACGGCGCTGACAGAAAAGAGGGCGGCGAAGGAGTCAATGCCGACATCAAAAGTTTTGAGATCACGCAGTAGCGGTTTCACGCTGATTGAGCTGCTGGTGGTGATAATCATCATCGGCATAGGCATATCAGCCCTGATGCCAAAGCTGGCGAAAAACGGCATAGCTGGACAGAGCCGGGAAGATGTCTTCAGCTCGCTGATAACAGAACAGCTGAAGAACGCCGAAGAGCTGAACAGACAGGTCTGTCTGCGTGGCGAAAAAGGCTCGTCCGCCATGTATACGGAAGAGAAAAAGAAGCTGACGCCGGCGTCTGATCCTATAATGTCGGCGGATATAAACGGTTCTCCCTCCACAGGGGGGCAGTATGTCATATGTTTTTACCCTGACGGTGTTTTCGACCAGTTCGACCTGACAGATTCGTCGGGCAGGGTCATTTCCGCCGATCCCATCACAAAGACAGTGGTGATCCGATGAACAGAGGATTCACCCTGCTGGAAGTTCTCATAGCGCTGGTGATCCTGTCCATAGGCATGCTGGGTGTTTACCGTCTGGCGTACGTCTCGGCGGACACGGCGAGCTACAGCGAGCAGAAGGCATTTGTGACCGAAGCCTGCTACCAGCGTGTGATGGAGCTGATGAACTATCCCGGAAAGAATTTTAAAGATAAAAAAAGGCTGCCGGACGGCACAGAGATAAAATTTTCCACTGAGACCGGAGCGGCGCTCTATTCCGAAGTAAACGAAATGAAGCTCACCTGCGAATCGAACGACATCAGGGCAGTGTACTATTACTATGAAAGTCAGCAATAAAGGATTCACCCTGATAGAGATGCTGGCGGCGCTGGCAGTCTCCGCCATCATAATCACGGGACTGTACGGCATGCTCACATCCGTTCTGAACACCCGTGAGGCGGCTCAGAAAAAAAACAGCGAAAACGCCCTGCTGATGAATTTCCGCAAACTGATCAAGGCGGACATGGCTCAGCTCTATAAAGACACCCTGACCATAGACGGCTCCGGGGAAAACTCAAAAATATCCTTCACAACATCAAACAGCATAAAGCTCGAAAAAACGGTTCCCGTGGACGTGACCTACTATGTGGATGACGGATGGCTCATACGCAGGGAAACATCCGGCGAGCTTCAATATGAGTGGGAGCTCAGGCTTCTGCCGGACACGGAGGATCTGCTGGCTCTCTCCCACAACGGATACAGATTCACCGAGGAATACGACAAATCAGACACCATCATACAGATATCCTTCCGCCACGCCGGACACACCTTCAGAATGACATCGGGATGCGCCATGACATCCGAAGGAGTGTCGCAATGAACAACAGAGGCTCGGTGCTCATCAGCGTGCTGATCTTTATCAGCTTCTGCGCCATGGCGGTGATCGTCATGTATGAGAACAGCATGAAGAGCTATGAAAAAACATCCGACGATTTCTATGACAGCCAGTCGGAGATATATGCCGTTTCCGCCGTGAAGGGCGTGGAAGAGGTCATAAAAAAAGACGACAACGCCTATGACTACGCCTTCGACGACTGGGCAAAAATACCGCCGACCAAAGTCCCCTACGGAACAGTATCCGTCTATGTGAGACCCGTGAACTCGAAAATAGACCTGAACACGCTGAAGCTGACGGATGACAAGGCTTATGACGTATTCATGGCGGCATGCGAAAAGGTTTTTGACGATGAAAATATAAAGAGCATCTCCTGCGCGGAGATAGCCGACTACATAGATTCTGACGAGATAACCTCCACAGGCGGCGGCGAGGGGCGCACATATACGTTCAACGGTGCAGACATCCGCACCAAAAACGCCCCGCTGAACAGTCTGGCGGAGCTGAAGCTCATCATGTCGGCGGAAGACTACCCCGTGATGAAAAAATACTTCACCGCCGGAACAGGCGAAAAGACCATAAATATCAACTTCGCTGACGCCGAAACCATCTCCGCTCTTCTGCCGGATCTGAAGAACAGCGCCGATTCCATAGTGAGCTACGCCGGGTCGGACGGTTTTAAGGACGTTTCCACAGTTAAGACTGCCGCCGGAATATCCGAATCTGTCTATATGGAGGCGCTTCCGTATATCACGGTAAAAAGCTCTTTATTTTATATAAAGACTACAGTAACCTTAAACAACAGACCGAGGTTTTATCACGCTCTGGTAAGCAAGAACGTGAACACTATGCGTCTAATAAGATTTATGGCGGGACCGGATGAACAGTTCTACTGATACACAGCTGATCCTGAACAGCAAAGGCTTCTTTCTGCTGAACGGCAGAACAAAAACCCCAGTGGATTCTTCCGCTCTCGATAATCTGAAGCCGGGGTTCAGGCTGGTGATAGACGACAGCCTCATCACCTATACCCATATGCAGTTTCCGCAGTCCGCCGGAAAAAATCCGGCGAAATTCATTGAAAACTTCCTGCTGACAGGTTTTCCGCAGGATATGATAAAAGATTTCGGATTCTACAGAAAAGGCGAACACATCCTGATAGCTCTCTTCGACCCGAACCTGCTGAGCAGGACGGACATCAGAAAAACGATAGACAGAGCCGGTTCTGTGACCACCCCCCTGACTATGCTCTACAGCGTTTCTGATAATTTCATCCATTCGTTCGGCACTGTGTCCGTGGAGGTCAGGGACGATGTTCTGACGCATATTCCCTCTGCCGAATCCACTGTCAGAGACATCCCCGTAACAACAGCGTCACTCTCCATCCCGTCCGTTAATAAGAACAATATGGATATCAATAAATATAAACTGCCCGTTGCCGCTGCCCTGCTCTGCTGGCTGCTTTTCTTCAGCGGATATTATTTCCGTCTGCACGACAAGACAGACAGGCTGAAGGCGGCGGAAGCCATGCTGAACGACGTATACGTCAAGGCAGGCACGGCGGACACACCCGACCCATACGGGATGCTGATGGCGAAAGCGGCCAAGAAAGACTCCGCCTCCGCATATGCCGTGACCCGTGTTCTGGAGCAGATAAGCCGAACACAGACAGACGCTGTGACCGCCACGTCCATAGATATCAAAAGCGACAGCGTCACCTATGAGGGCACAGCCCGTGATTTCGCCTTTATCGAGGATTTTAAGAAGAAGCTCAGCAAAGAAACAGGAAAAAATGTGAATATCATCAATACAAAAAAAGGTGAGGGAGAAGTTTCCTTCACTCTGAGGTTCTGATGGACAACAGGCTCAAAACCGCAATCATAGCGCTGGGGCTTATTTTTCTGGTGTTCTACTGGACACACAGCGTTTTTGTGTCATTACAGAAAAAGACCGACGCGTCCATCGCCGCTGTTCAGGAGAAAACTCAGAAGGCTCTGGAGCTGTACGTCAGATCCATGCGCCCGGACGGCATGAGCACCCCAACGGAATCAGGACTTCTGACCTATATCGAAGAAACCGCCCAGAAGACCGGACTGTCTGAAAGGCTATCCGATGTGAAACCGAAAAAGACAGGAGCCTCAGAAGCCGCTGTGATGCGTCTGGACAGCCTGACAGGGGACGAGGCAGTGGAGTTCATCCGCCTGATGGAGACACCATCCAACATACGCCTGACCTCCGTCAGCATAAAGAAACGGTTCGATAACGAAAAAAGGCTGAATCTGGTCATAGAAGCGGAAAAACAATGAATAAAGCTCTCATAGCCGCCGCTGTCTTTCTGGCGTCTTTCACGGCGTCACTCTGGCTGTTCATGCCTTATCAGGCGTTCATAGACCGCATAATCTCAAACACCCAGAAAAACACCGGAATGACTTTCAAAGCGCAGGAAGTATCCGAGAGGATGTTCTCCACGGAATATTTCGGTGTTACTATAGACGGCAGAGAGATAGGCGACATCAGTTTCGGGCATAACCCGCTGATGCTGATGCGCAAAAAAACCACTGTCAGATCGAAGGGAATTTACAACGCCGACGCTGTGGTGTCCACCGACTCAGTGAAATTCACTCTGGAGACATCCGGTCAGGCGCTGGATTTCATCAGAGAACCCATCCGCATGGAAGGCAGAGTGCATCTGGAAGGTTTTCTGAGCACCGGAAATGAAATATCAAAAGTATACGCCGAGGTGGAAAAAGCTGTGATGCCTTCACCTCTGGGCGATATAGAGTTCGAGAACGTCACCGCCGTTGTGGAGGCGGAAAGCGGCATACTGAAAATCCTCTCGCTGAAAGCCGAGCCGTCGAAACCCGGCGGAACAGAGCTGGAGATGAAAGGCAGGATCGTTCTGAACAAAAAGAACCCGTCCGCATCCGAGATAGACCTTCAGGGTCACGCCGGAGTGCTGGGCATCAGAAAGAAGCTGTCAGTGAAGGGGCGCATGGATAACCTGCACCCCATGTTCGACTGATTTTTCCTAAAAATGACCTTCTGTCATATATTCTGTTACTCTGTTGAACAGGCATTTCTGCTGCAAAACCCCTGAGCGTCCTTCTTCTCTCTGGTCACTGCCTGTCCGGCTATCACTATGCCTTCGTTTACGGTCAGGGCGGGACCGCCGTAAAGCGTCCAGCCGTCATTCAGATGCTCTGTCACCCTGCGGCAGAAAGAAGCGTCGTCGGGACCTGTCAGAAATCTGTATTCCATCATGCTGCAACCCCTTATTTATTGAATAGCTGTAAATACTCTCCATAACCCTCTTTTTCAAGGTTTTCTTTCGGGATGAACCTCAGAGCGGCGGAGTTGATGCAGTATCTCTGCCCTCCTCTGTCCTTTGGTCCGTCATCGAACACATGCCCCAGATGAGAGTCGGCGTGCCTGCTCCGCACCTCTGTGCGCACACTGAACAGCTTTCTGTCCGAATGCTCGGTCACCGACAATTTTTCTATGGGTCTGGTGAAGCTGGGCCAGCCTGTGCCTGAGTCATATTTATCCGTGGAGGAGAAGAGCGGTTCGCCGGAAACCACGTCCACATAGATCCCCTCTTTGTGGTTGTCCCAGTATTCGTTGGCAAAGGCACGTTCTGTGCCCTCTTTCTGCGTAACGTCATACTGCATGGGCTTCAGCTTCTTTTTCAGCTCGCTTTCCGACGGTTTTTTGAAACCATCCCATTTGCTGTCTTTCGCCCAGGTTCTTTCCAGATATCCGGCACGTCCCGAACCTGTTTTATATCTTTTGTAATGATCTGCGTTGGTCTGAAAATAGTTCTGGTGGTAGTCTTCCGCCGGATAAAACTTTTTCGCCGGAAGAATTGCCGTGGCTATGGGAGCCTTGAACTTACCTGATTTTCCCAGAGCCTCTTTCGATCTCTGAGCTGTCTCCTTCTGCCCCGGCGTGGTGTAGAACACCGCCGTCAGATACTGTGTGCCTCTGTCGGCGAACTGACCTCCGTCATCTGTGGGGTCTATATTTTTCCAGAAGATATCCAGAAGTTTGTCATAGTCCACTTTCTTCGGGTCATAGATAATTCGGACAGCTTCGTAATGCCCTGTCCTGCCGGTGGAAACCTGTTCATATGTGGGGTTTTCCGTATGACCGCCAGTATATCCGGCAGAGACGTCCTTAACCCCGCCCAGAAAAGAGAACGGCGGCTCCATACACCAGAAACACCCTCCGGCGAATATCGCCGTCTCATACTTAGCCGCCTCCGCCGGAGCGGAAACAGTGAACATCAGAAGCATGGGAACAATATATTTTGATATCTTCATAGCACACTCCCTTTTAGTATTAAGATACCTTTTTAGTATTTTTGTTCAACAGCTCATATCCTATACAGATAAAAAATAGCTCTGATTAATATTTTGTATTGCAATTAGTATGAAACTGAATATACTGACTGACTACTCAGTCAGGAGAAGTAAATGGACAAAAGGACACGGATTCTGAAAGAAGCCGCAAAGCTGTTCGCCGTGAAAGGCTTTAACGAAACAGCCGCGTCGGAGATCGCTCAGGCGGCTGATACGGCGCAGGGAACGGTTTTTTATCACTTCGGCACTAAGCAGGGAATCCTGCGCCAGATATATGAAAACATGGTTATCGACTATATGGAACAGATCACGATAGCATCCGAGATCGGCAGCACAGGACTTGACAACATCAGGAGCATCATGGCGTTTCACTTCCGCTATGCCGAGGAGAACAGAGCGGAGTTCACCGTTCTGCACCGTGATGTGCCGTCCCATCTGGATCATGACGGAAACAGATGCGAAATAGTCAGAAGAAACAGCGAAAAGAGTGTAGGCGTCATAGCGGCAGCAATCAAAAGAGGCATAGAAGACGGCTCCATAAGACATGACGTGAACGCTGAAAACTCAGCCAAGATACTCAAGGCGATGCTGATAGGCATGACCCGAATGTCCAACCTGCATAAGGTGGACTTCAGCTCGGTGTATGAGACATGCATTGATTTTTGCGACAACGCTTTAAAAAGCAGAGGTTAAGATGAGGTATTTTTTTATTTTTTTCCTGCTGTCAGCATCATTATCGGCGTATGCCGATGAACTGACCCTCCATCAGGCGATCACAGACGGACTGACCAGAGGTTACTCCATCCAGATACAGAAGAGCACGGCGGACGCCAAAAAAGATCTAACGGACGTATCCGATTCCAGATTCGACCCCTCCGTGACCGTCTCCGTAACGGCGAAGGGCAGTGAAGACCCCACAGACTACACACCATACAACATGGATTATCTGAGGGATCACTCATACACAGGCAAAGCGTCGCTGAAAAAACTGCACTACAGCGGTATGACAGGCGAGTTTGTTTTCAAAACAGAGAGGCTCAGCTCGAACAACCCCTATTATTCTCTGGATCCTTCATACAGAAATGTATTTCTGATGAACATCACCCAGCCTCTGCTGAAAAATTTCGGCAGAGACATTAACACCACGGATGTGAAAAACGCCGAACTGACCGCCATGCAGTACAGATTCGAACTGTATTCCGGCATGCTCGACACGGCGGAATCAATAGAGAAGGCTTACTACAGCCTGTCCAGAGCCAGAGATATTCTGGCGCTGGCGCAGAGATCGGAAGCTCTGGCTCAGTCTCTGCTGGAATATGACAAGAAAAGATACGCCGCCGGGATAATCCCCGTGACAGAGGTTCAGCAGGCGCAGACAGCCCTCGCCGGACGTCAGGAGAGAGTCGTCTCAGCGAAAGAGGCGGTGAAGAACGCCGCGGACAGACTGTCCAATCTCACAAACGCACCGGTGAGCGGAGAATACACAACCACCGAAAACATTGTTTTTCATGCGGAGAAAACAGACTGTCCTTCTTCATACGAAACAGCGCTCAAGCTGAGCCCGGACATAGAAAAACAAAGAATTGAACTGAAAAAATACGATCTGACAATTAAATACATGAACAATCAACAGCTCCCTGAACTTGATCTGGTGGGTACTCTGGGCGCTTCCGGTCTGTCCGGAACGGAGAACTCAGCCACCAAATTCGAGGGAGGCTACTCCGACTCGCTTTTTGACATGACAAGGGCGGACGGCGTTCAGTGGCTCCTGGGCGTCAACCTCAGCTATCCGCTGGGCGCCAGGGAAGCAAAATCGAAAACGGCTTCGCTGAAAAATGAAAAACTGGCGGCTGTATATACTCTGAAAAAGACTGAGAACGATACCAAAACCGACATCAGAACAGCCATCAACAGCATAGAAAGCGCTGAAAAACGGTATGACATAGCGAACACCTTTATCTCTCTGGCGGAAACCACTCTGGATCAGGAGATGAAAAAGATGAACGAGGGACTGTCCGACACATTCAGGATACTGAAGTTTCAGGATGACCTGATAGACGCTCAGATACGCTCGGTCAACGCTCTGTACGATCACAGCACGGCACTGGCTTTGCTCCGCAGGGCAGAGGGAACCAGCCTCGACTATTTCGGATTTAAACTGGGAGAATAACATGGACGCGCAAAAATACAGCGAAAAGTTTGAAGAAAAAAGACAGACCACAGTCAGCCGCAAAAAAACAGCGCTCTTTGCCGGGCTGGCAGCCGCCGTTATACTGCTGGCGGTGTACGCCGTTCCGAAGATAATATTCAATATTCATCACGAATCCACCGACAACGCTTTCGTGAAGGGCGACGTGGTTCCCATAGCCCCCATGGTGAAGGGAAAGGTAACGAAGGTATATATAGAGGACAATATGAAGGTGAAGAAGGGCGGCAAGCTCTTCGAGCTGGACAGAACAGAATATGAGATAGCGCTTAAACAGAAAAAAGAGGAGCTCTCCGCAGCGCTGGCGCAGATAGCCCGCATAGACGCTGCCATCAGCCAGGCGGAGCAGACGGTTAACCAGTCAAAATCACTGCTGGAAAAAGCGTCCACCGAGGACGACTTTGCCAAGAAAGAGATGAACCGCTACGGCAGGCTGGCTGACGAAAATCTGGTATCCAGAAATTTTTTCGACAGCGTAAAGGCAAAAGCGGACGAATCCAGAGCGCAGAAGAAAGCGTCTGAGTCTTCTGTGGGGATATCGCTCGCCACACTCACCACACTGCGAGCCGACAGAAAAACGGCGGAGTTCAGGGCGAACGCATCGCTTCAGGCTGTCAGAGCGGCTGAGCTGGATCTCGACCGCACAGTGGTATACGCCCCCTCAGACGGACTGATCGGTCAGAACAACGTGAAGGAAGGCAGATATGTTCTGCCCGGTCAGACCGTGATATCCATGGTGAGCTATGACAAGCTCTGGGTTGAGGCTAATTTCAAGGAAACACAGCTGGAGGACATCCGCATCGGACAGTATGTCAGGATAAAAGCGGACGCTTTCCCATCTGTTAAGATAGCCGGACATGTGGACAGCATCCAGCCCGGCACCGGGTCATCATTCAGCCTGCTTCCGGCGGAGAACGCCACAGGAAACTTTGTTAAGGTGGTTCAGCGTGTGCCTGTCAAGATTATCCTGGACAGCATAGACAGCGCCGAAATATCTCTGATACCCGGTCTGTCAGTTATAGCCAGCGTGCAGACCGACTAACATGAGCCAGCCGCAGAAACACCTGTTCATGATAACACTGACGGTGATGTCGGGAGCGATCATGAGCGCTCTGGACACCAGCATCGTCAACGTCGCCCTGCCCTATATGAAGGGAAATCTGGGAGCGTCCGTTGAGGAGATAGCCTGGGTGTCCACATCATACATTCTGGCAAACGTTATAATAATGCCTATCATCGGGCTTATCAGCTCCCGCTTCGGGCGCCGCAACTTTTATATGTTCAGCGTGGCGATGTTCACCATCACATCCGTGATGTGCGGGCTTTCGTGGGATCTCAGGTCGATGATATTCTTCAGGATACTTCAGGGTATAGCCGGAGGCGCTCTAGTCCCCATATCTCAGGCTATTATGAGAGAGAACTATCCGCCCCACCAGCAGGGTCTGGCTATGGGCATATTCGGGCTGGGGGTCGTCATGGGTCCCGCCATCGGTCCCACACTTGGCGGATGGCTCACGGATCACTATTCATGGCCCTGGATTTTTTACATCAACGTACCCGTGGGACTGCTCAGCATGTTCCTCACATACACCTATGTTTTCGATCCGCCGTATATGGAACGCAGGAAGGAGAAATGGGACATCCCCGGACTCGCCTTCATGATAGTCGGTCTCGGCGCTCTTCAGCTGATGCTGGAAGAGGGAGAGAGAAAGGACTGGTTCGAATCGCAGTATATCACGATACTAGCCGCTATGGCTGTGATCGGGCTTATCCTGTTCACCATCAGGGAGCTGAACACCGACAAGCCGGCGGTCAACCTGCGCCTGCTGAAAGACAGGACTTTCACCACAGGAACGCTTCTGGGCGGAGTGCTGGGGGTCAGCCTGTTCGCATCGCTGTTTCTTCTGCCGCTTCTGCTTCAGCAACTTCTCGGATATCCCGCCTTTGACTCCGGTCTGGCGATGATGCCCCGAAGCCTGGCCATGGCTGTCTGCATGCCTCTGGTGGGCAAGCTGTATACCCGTCTGGGACCCAGACCGCTGATAGCGTCAGGACTCGCCATAAACGGATTCAGCTTCTGGCAGCTGTCGTCTCTGTCTCTGGATATGGGATACTGGGATATATTTGTTCCGCAGGTGATTCAGGGGATAGGTTTCGGCATGATATTCGTGGCGCTCTCCACTGTGGCGCTCTCCACTATGGAAAAATCAAACATGACAGACGCCACAGGACTTTATAATGTTGTGCGTCAGGTTTTCGGCTCAGTGGGCATAGCCCTGTCCGCAACGCTCCTAACCAGATATGAGTCTGTATATCACAGCTTTCTGACGGAGAAGATAACGGCCGTCAGCGACCAGACCATGAATATATACAACGGTTTCGTGTCAAAATTCCTGTCATCCGGATACGACCCGCAGATGTCGCAGGACATGAGCATGCGGATGATAAACGGCATAATCACCAAGCAGAGCGCCATGATGGCTTTCAACCACGTCTTTCTGCTGGTGGCGGTGATGTTTATAATCAGTGTTCCTTCAGTTCTGCTTCTGAAAGACAACAGACATTAATGCTTTAAAAACATCTCATAAAGGGTGAGACATATCTCGAACACGATGAGGATGACGATATACCACTCCACCCGCAGTGAATGAGCATTATGCAGAAGCCCCAGCTGGGTCTCCGCCGTGGTGTTGATGAGCCTCAGCTTCTTTTCCAGAGCGTCGTTGCGCTCTCTGATCTCGTATTCGTTCTCCAGACGGGAATAGAATTTTTCCAGCTCCGGATGCTCCCACAGAACCTCCGGTTTGTCGTTCACCTCTACCCTGCCCACCATTATCTGCTGGGTCATCAGAGTCGCACCGATGGTTCTTTTCAGCTCGTTCGGGCGCACCTTGCCGCCTTTCCCTTTTATCAGGTATTCAGCGAAGGGCTCCGTCTCCGTAAAAATCTCCAGCATCAGGGATTCGTAGCGTTCGAGCATTACGCTCTTAGCCAGAATATCCGACATGATGAGAACATGCTCACGGGTGAGCTCCACCAGACTGACGCTGCCGCTCTCTATGCTGTCGGATTTCGCCCCTATCTCTATGGCGATATCTTCAGATTTCTGCACGCTGTGCGGGTTGTCCATGAACGGCTGAAGCTCGGAGAAGATATCCTGAATCTCCTTTTCGTTAAGCCCCACTGTGACCACCACACCGAAACGGAAGACCACTATCCACTGGTTTTCACCCAGACGGAATGACAGAGGCAGGTGGCTCGTTCTGTCGCCCAGATTAATTCCTTTGGTTCTTATCTTGTCGCTGAGAGTAGTAGCTACCATTGTTAGGTTCATATTTGACGTCCTGAGAATCAGATTAAATCTATTGTAATACTACCACATCTCTTTACAAGGTGATTTAATATAATTGACATAAAATTTACTTCACTTATAAGTTGCGCTTATATTAAAAAGATATATAATAAGTTTTGTTGACGAAAGTATATCCACTTTTGCCTGACAATTTTTTCTAATATAAGGTGGATCGATGAAAAATATTCTTGAAAAACCAATCTTCTGGATAGCCCTAAGCGCCATTCTCGCCGTGGTGGATCATTCTCCTGCCGTGGCTCTTGTGATAGGCGCCGGAATCAGTCTTATCTGGGGCAACCCGATTCAGCAAGTGACAGGCGGACTGTCAAAAAAACTGCTCCAGCTCTCCGTGGTCCTTCTGGGCTTCGGTCTTCAGCTCTCTGTGGTGCTGAAGGTGGGCGCCGCGTCTGTCGGTCTTACATTCATCAGCATATCCGGCACACTGATAGTCGGAATGCTGCTGGCGAAACTCTTTAAAGTGGACAGAGATCTGGGAATACTGCTCTCCAGCGGCACAGCCATCTGCGGAGGCAGCGCCATAGCCGCCATGTCTCCGGCCATAGGAGCCTCTCACGCGCACACAGCGATAGCCATGGCTGTGGTCTTTCTGCTGAACGGACTGGGGCTCATCATCTTTCCACATGTGGGTCATCTGATGAATATGAGTCAGACCGATTTCGGCATATGGAGCGCCCTTGCCATCCACGACACCAGCTCTGTTGTGGGAGCCGCCGCCATATTCGGCACACAGGCGCTGGCTGTGGGAACAACTGTCAAGCTGACACGGGCGCTGTGGATTCTGCCGATCTCATTTGCCGGAGCCAAACTGAACAAATCCGAGAGCAAGGCGAAGTTTCAGTGGTTTCTGCTGGGGTTTCTTCTAGCCGCCGCAATCAGTTCATATCTGCCGTCACTGACCGACGTATGGCACGGGCTGGCCTTCACAGGCAAGAGACTCATGGTGGCCACCCTCTTTCTGGTGGGTTCAGGACTCACCCGCTCCGAGCTGAAAAAAATCGGCGGAGGACCTATGCTCATGGCAGTTATACTCTGGATCATTGTATCCACCGTGTCCCTGTATGCCATCACCAAAGGTTATGTGCATCTTAACATTAATTTTTAATTTACCCTTGTGCATTCACATTTTTTACAGTAATTATGACAAAATTGCTTAAAACCGGGAAAACATGAGCTATATTGAGTTTTTTGAATTCAAAGATCACCCGTTCAGGATCACTCCTGACGTGTCTTTCTTTTATTCGTCTCCCTCACACATGGAGACGCTGGAATCTCTGAAATATTTTGCTGATTCCAATGAAGGCTTTATGGTGATGACGGGTGAGCCTGGCACCGGAAAGACCATTACCCTCAGGAAGTTTCTGAACGAGGCGCCGGAGAATATTGAGACGGCCTATGTGCTCTTTCCTTCTCTGGAACCGGAGGATATGTTCAGAGCCGTTCTGGAGGATTTCGGATATCAGATAAACAGCAGACAGTCCAAAAACGCTCTTTTCTCAGGTTTTCGTGATTTTCTCATGGAAAAGAAAGCGCAGGGAAAGAAGATCATTCTGGTGGTGGACGAGGCGCAGAATCTGCCTAACCGCACTCTGGAGGAGCTGAGGATCCTCTCCAACCTGGAGACGGAGACTGACAAGCTCATTCAGTTCATTCTGGCAGGTCAGCCGGAGCTGGACAAAAAGCTGAACTCGGAGGAACTCCGCCAGCTGAAGCAGCGTGTCACCATTTTTCTCAATCTGAAATACATGAACCTGCAAGAGATATCTAAATATGTCTCTTTCCGCCTGTCCAAGGCTGGTTTTCAGGGGCAGTATCCGGACAGGGACTTTTACGCCTCGCTGTTCAACATCAGCAAGGGAAACCCCAGACTGGTAAATCTGCTGATGGAGCGCACTCTCATGTCCGCTTATGTGGATCAGAGCAAAAGCCTTACAAACGCTCATCTGAACAACGCCGCTATCAGTCTGAAACTGAAGAAACCGGGTCTGCCGCCTAAGCTGAAATATATCGCCGCCGCTCTGCTTTTATGCGCTGCCGTCGTGTCCGGCTCCATGTACGCATACAACAGATATTCCATACCGAAATGGGTCGTTCCGCAGGCGAAAGCACAGCCGAAGGAACAGACAGCCTCCGTAGCGCAAACACCTGTAAAGGAGCAGACCGAAGAGCAGAAACCGGTTCAGCAGGTTAAAGGGACCGTATCGGCGGTAAAAAATGAATCCCCGAAACCAATAGAGATAATCGATGTCGGCAGACAGCCGGAAACACCGAAAACCGAAAAACCCAAAACCGATAAAAATACAGGGTATATCGCCGCCGGAGTGCTGAACGTGAGAAGCGGACCGGGAAAAGAATATGACGTATCCGCCAAGCTGAAGAGAGGCAACCGAGTGGCAGTGAAGAAAAGGGAAGCAGAGTGGATGCTGGTCAGCTTCAAACCGGTTGAAGGCGTTTCTGAAGGCTGGCTTCATAAAGATTACGTCATTTTCGCCAAATAATTTCTTGCAAAAACAGAACATTGCGATATATTTTTGAAAAAAATAAGAGGTAGGTCAATATGCCTATATATGAATATGAATGTCAGAACTGCGGCAAAGTAACACAAAAATTACAGAGCTTCAGCCAGAAGCAGGAATCCATAGAGTGTCCGGAATGTCAGGGAGAGGCGAAAAGCATAATGTCATCTTCTGCTTTTCATTTGAAAGGCGGCGGATGGTATTCTCAGGGATATGGAAAATCCGAAGGAGCGTCCTGCCCCTCAGCCGGCGGAGCGAAATGTCAGGGATGCCCTGCGGCGAAAGGCTAAACCTTTCTGGATTTCTCTATCACGGACATTATATAATCGCCCAGAACCTTGTCAGCTTTGCTCACATGTCTGTTGAGCCAGCCTGCCATTGTTCTCTGCACCAGCAGGGGAAAGCTGTGGTCAGCACCCTTTGAGGCGTATTCCTCAACAATTTTGGACAGTTCGTGTCTGAACTCATCATGCTGAACGGCGTGATTCTCTATATCGTGGAAACGATATTTGATCATCACTTTTTCTTCGTCAACCAGATGCTTTTCGGTGTAATCATTGAGAAAATCGAGTGTGAAGACGACATATTGACGTCCCTCACCGTTCTTCATAGCATCTGATAACTTATTGAGTTCGTTAATAAACCTTTTGGTGCCATTGTCCATAAAAGGTATCTTGGTATAAAAATCTTCACTTGAAGCAGCCAAAGTCGGACTCCATAAAAATAATTTTGATTCTACATCAAACAGGTTGATTTTCAATCTAAAAAATGCAATTCCTAAAAGACATCACAAAAGATTAACAATGCCTTTTGTGTTAACCTTAGTATATAATCGGTACCGGAGTTGATAACGTTAATGAGTACTTTCGCAAAAAATAAAAAAGCTTTCTTTGACTATGAGATCCTGGAGACATTCGAAACCGGGATTATGCTTCAGGGAACTGAAGTCAAGTCTGTGAAAGCCGGAAAAATAAGTCTGAAGGAATCTTTCGTAAAGATACTGGCAAATGAAGTGTGGCTGGTTAACTCTCACATTGCCGAATATGAGCAGGGCAACAGAAACAACCACAACCCCACCAGAAGCAGAAAACTGCTGATGCGCAGAAAGGATATAGACCGCCTGATAGGAAAGATAAAGGAAGCCGGGCTCACACTGGTGCCCATATCCGTTTATCAGAAAGGTAGGCTGGTAAAGGTGGAAATAGCTCTGGCAAAAGGCAAAAAAGCCCACGACAAGAGAAACACCATCAAGGAGCGCGATCTTAAGCGTGAGCTTGGACGTGATCTGAAAATTAAATAGTCTTAAAGCCTTCCGCTGGATCTTTCAAAGAAAGATTTCACGTCGTAGACCACCATATTTGAGCCGTCCAGAAGCGACATGATCTCCGGTTCGTATTTTCTGAAGGCGCTGTGAGCCACCGCCAGAACCACCGCCGCGTATGATGAAAGGTCTTCTATTTTCTCTGTAAGCTCCAGCGAGTATTCCTCCCGCACCTCTTCTTTGTCCGCCCAGGGATCAAAAATATCTACGCCGCAGCCGAAATCCTTCAGTTCATGGATGATATCTATCACTTTGCTGTTTCTGATGTCCGGGCAGTTCTCTTTAAAAGTGATGCCCAGAACCAGAATCTTTGCGCCCTCTATCTTGTGACCCTTTTTTATCATCAGCTTGACTGTCTGATTAGCGATATATGAGCCCATGTTGTCGTTTATTCTGCGTCCGGCAAGAATCATTTCGGGGTTGTATCCCAGCTCCTGCGCCTTGTGCGCCAGATAGTAGGGATCCACGCCGATGCAGTGTCCGCCCACCAGACCGGGACGGAACGGAAGAAAGTTCCACTTTGTAGCCGCCGCCTTCAGCACGGCGTCTGTGTCTATGCCCATTTTGTTGAATATCAGCGACAGTTCATTGATGAAAGCTATGTTCACATCTCTCTGAGTGTTTTCTATTACCTTCGCCGCCTCTGCCACCTTTATGCTTTCCGCCTTATGAGTTCCGGCGGTGATTATGCTTTTATAGAGCTGATCGACTGTTTCGGCTGTTTCGGGCGTGCTGCCTGATGTCACCTTTTTTATCTTGGAGACGGTGTGTTCTTTGTCGCCGGGGTTGATGCGCTCGGGAGAGTATCCGGCGAAGAAATCCACGTTGAATTTCAGACCGGAGACTTTTTCTATCACAGGCACACAGTCGTCCTCTGTGCATCCGGGATAGACTGTGCTTTCATAGATTACGATGTCGCCTTTTTTTATGACTTTGCCCACTGTTTCGCTGGCTTTTATCAGCAGAGTGATGTCAGGGCGTCTGTGTTTGTCTATTGGAGTGGGGACGGTGACGATGAATATATTGCACTCTTTTATGTCGTCCAGTTCGCATGTGGCTGTCATGTTTTTTCCCATGACCTCACGAAGCTGGTCTGTGGTCATCTCCAGTGTGGAATCAGTGCAGGCGTTCAGCTCGGCTATACGCTTTTTGCTGATGTCGAAACCTTTTACAATATATTTTTTAGCGAATTCAGCCGCCAGAGGCAGACCAACGTATCCGAGTCCTATCACGCATATTTTATGATTCATGTCATCTCCCGTGTTAAAGGTATGAGATATATTTAGCACTTTATTATTGATCTTAGAAGTGGAAAATTGTTGCAAAATTATCAGTGACTAATATAGTATATTTCACAAGCCCCTATGTTTGGGGCTTTTTTGTCTATACTCGGGGGCGCACGGTTTCGACGGGGAAATCGTAGGTCACGGGAGCATGTCGGGGGGGTTACCCCGTTAGTAAAGCCAAAGCATATAATTGCTAACGACGAATACGCACTCGCTGCCGCTTAAGGCATCGATGTCCTTAGTTAAGACTCTCCCATGGTCTGACTTAGGGCACAAAAACTAGTGGGATTGTCCCTGTGAGTGTCCCGGCTCAGGGGTGAAATTTAGGGATTGCTTCTGCCTTTAGAATTGTCTGTGTTTCGATTGGCGGAAAAAGATAAACACATAGACTAAACATGTAGCGCCTTTGGTCGAAAGTTCTTCGGACGTGGGTTCGATTCCCACCGCCTCCATACGAAAGAAAGACACCTTCCGGTGTCTTTTTTGCGTTTTTGGGAAGTCGCTGTAAACAATGACCAAATGCACAGACGAATAAAAGAAATCAAACATAGACATTCGCCCATCAATCAATCTTACCTTTGTAATATTATTATGTTAAAATGATCCATGAGACAAATCACAGTTCTGCTTTTATTTCTATTCTGCTGTTCAGCATCTGCTGTCACCCTGACACCGCAGGAGTCTCAGTACGTCAAAACTCATAAGACGTTTACCGTGTGTGTCGATCCCGATTGGTATCCCTTTGAAGCTGTTAATGAAAAAGGCGAATACTACGGCATTGCCGCCGACCTGCTACGGCTGGCCGCCGGGCGTGTCGGTCTGGATCCGGTGCTTTACAGAACGCCCGACTGGGATGCCAGCATAGAGGCGTCCAAACAGGGAAAATGTGAGGCGCTCAGCTTTCTCAATAAAACCCGCATCAGGGAAGAATGGCTGATATTCACTGCACCGCATTTCACGGATTATAATGTCTTCATCACCAGAAACGAGCATAAATACATCTCTGACCCATCTGCTCTGGACAATGAGACCATCGTCTTTCCGGAAGGGACATCCGTGGAGGAGCTTGTCAGAAGCAAATATCCTAACCTGAAGATTCTAATTGTAAAATCAGAGAAGGAAGCATTCGAGGCGGTGGATCACGGCGAGGCGGACATGACCATGAGATCGCTCATCATTGCCGCATACACCATCAGAAAGGAAGGCTTTTTTAATCTGAAAATAGCCGGACAAATGCCTGATTTTACAAACAAGCTGAGCATAGGCGTGATAAAGGCTGAACCCATTCTCAGGGATATTCTGAATAAAGCTGTTCTGTCCATAACACCCGTGGAGCGGGAAAAGATAGTCAATGACCATGTAGCTATAGTAATCAAAAAAGGACTCGACTACCGGATTTTTTACAAATTCGCGTCATTATTTGCGGTAGCTATCATCGTCAGTCTTTTCTGGATTTTTCGTCTGAACAGGCTGAACAAAAAACTGACCGTAATATCCAGCACAGATATGCTGACAAAACTGCTAAACAGGGCAAAGATATCTCAGATAATGGAAAAAGAGTTCGAAAGAGCTTCGAGATACGACCGACCTTTCAGCATCATTATCTTTGACATAGACCACTTTAAAACCGTCAATGACACGTTCGGGCATCAGAAAGGGGACGAAGTGCTCAGGCGGTTTGCGGTTCTGGCGGCGGACAGCATCAGAAATATCGATTATCTGGGCAGATGGGGCGGTGAAGAATTTTTGGTGATATGCCCTGAGACAGATATTGATTCCGCACAAAAAGTGGCGGAGAGAATCAGGGAAAAATTAGCCGATTTGGTTATTATAGACTCGACAAAGATCACCATCAGCGGCGGTATTGCGGAGATAGTCGCCGAAGATACCGTGGATAACATGCTGATAAGAGCCGATGTGGCTCTATACGAAGCAAAACGCACAGGTAGAAACAAAATATGCCTGCAATAGTAGAATGGCATGTTTAGGGCTTACATAGACAGCAATTAATAAAAGCACCCTTGTGGGTGCTTTAACTTATCTAATTATACTCAACGGTTTCGTCATAATACCGCTCGGCCTTCACCTTGCAGTCGTCAACAATACGCTGGATCTCCGGCTTATGCTTATCCAGCACTTTCAGAATGTCAGGATCAATATTCTCCTCGGCATATTTATCGATGATTTCAAAAGCTTCGTCTATGCTCAGCCGTCTGCGGTATGGTCTGTCCTCAGTCAGAGCGGATATCATGTCGGAAAAAGCGATTATCTTCGTTCCGGTGTCTATCTCTTCGCCTTTGATGCAGAACGGATATCCGTCCCCCGTCAGCCTTTCGTGGTGGTACTGAGACCATCTGACAACATCCCTGAACCATGCGGAAGAATTAAGCTCGCTCAGTATCTGACCGGAATAATAACAGTGCAGTTTCACCATGTTATATTCTTCGTCGGTCAGCGGACCTTCCTTCTCTATATATTTCGTATCAATACCTATCTTGCCTATATCATGAAAATATCCGGCTATCAGCAGTTTTTCGCATGTGTCCTCGTCCAGCTCCAGAATCTGACCTATATATCTCGCCAAATGCCCAACGGTGAAGGAATGTCCCGCCGTGAACCTGCTCCTGAAATCTATAATGCGGGAAATGGTAAGGGCAAACTGCTCTATCTGCTCTTTGCTCAGCTCGATAGCGCTGATAAAATCTATCCGCGCAAAGAGTTGCTCCATAGTCAGAGCGTTTATCTCAATCCAGAAGATATCCGGCTTGGAAGCTCTGACAAAAGCATCGCAGACGTCCGGATGAAAAACCTTGCCCTTTCTCTGAAGAATAGATTCCGTGACCTTCGCTTTCTGGTTCAGAATGAACAGATCAGGAGAAATATATATATCCACCCTGTCCGCCAGGTGTATGATATGGCTCTGGATTTTGATATCCTCATGATACCTGTCCAAATCAGAATACCGTATATGATGATGTCTGATGATCCAGGCTATATCCGAAAACAGATCGAATATCGACATCATCTTATATCCCATAAGACAATGAGGGGAAGGGTTTTCAACATCCTCCTGAATGAGGCTGTCCCTCTCCTGAACGGAGAGCGCGCCAATGTCGTGCAGTGCCGCCGCAACAACCAGATCAACCAGCTCCTCGTGGGTCAGTCCCATCTCCTGTCCGATACGATACGCAATAACAGCGGTTCTTCTCTGGTGCGACTTTAATAGATAATTAAAACTATCTATAGCCTTAATCAGTGGAAAAGCGAGCTCTTTAAGGGATATTTTATCCATAATGCGCTCCTAGCAACAAAAAATAAAGTTGTGTATATTGTATTATAGCACAATCAAATCATTTAACGAAGCCTAATTGATGAAATCGTATCTCCCATTTGCAAAGTTAATCAAGATAATATTCAGATACCTTTTCAAAAGCGTCATTATCTGTCACAATAACAAATGATCCGTCACCCATATAAATTTTATAACAGCCGTCAGCACCGCCGAAGATTTTGATATTCTCAGTATATTTTCCCCACTTGTACACTTGCCGGAAAAGCTCTCTGTCACCGCATCTGGCGCTCAGCTCGAATGCCCTGGCAATAATCCTCACAATGCCACTGCCCGCAGAATATTTCGCAAGACCGAAAGCACGGCTGATGTGCTCTTTCGATCTGTCAAAATCATTCTCCAGATACGCTATGTCAGAATCCAGCTCTTCTGATATCCATGGATATCTTTCGAGAGTCTTTTTATGTTTCAGTTTAAAGAGATCAACCTTCTTTCTGTATGTATCAATGTCGGTTTTTGATCTGAATAACGAATTGAGATCATTCAAATCAGCATCCGCCTCAATTAAATCATACGGCGCCGGAAAATCAAAATGATTGGTTAAGTACCACTCAGAAAAGCAAACTGCATCTTTTCCGAATAACTCATAGTTTTTAACCATACCCTCTCTGTTTTCATCTGAATACAATTTTCTGAAGTAATGAATATTATCTACGGTAATGTCTTTCGACACATAATATATAAAATTTTTTAATCTATCAAACGCGTCTGAAGCCCAGCGATCGACAACATCATCCCACTGATCCCTGCTTGCCTGTTTTATTTCTTTATCAGAAAACATCTTAAATAATGTCTCATTCATAGCACTGTTAATATTCTGAAACTGCCGGACAAACTCGTTCACCAATTCACTTAAAAAGCGTTTATCATCAATTTTTTTATAACTTTCCTCTGATGTATAAGCGATAAAAACAAGGAATTTCAGATAATTCTCTATTTCCTGGTTTTCTTTAAAATAAAGTAGCGGTTTCAGTTTTTCAAAAAGATTTTCCAGATTTTTCTTTCCATATCCTTTATCAAGCCTGTTTAGGTATCTCCTGACTGAATCAGCGGATGTTTCACCATGTTTTTTAGCCACGCTACTTTTATTGCTAAGGTTGATATTATTCAAAAACGATAACATCTTGCTCAAAGGATAAACAACAGCCCCATCTGCTGCAAAATCAGGGGTAAATAAATCTATACTCACCCCGAATGGAATATTCTTCCTCCTCAGTTTTGCCAGCTGTTTACAGGTGGACAAAGCTAAACGCCCGACTCCGCTGCAACACAATAGATATTTTATATTTTCCTCTTTCGTGTACTGTGCCATATATGAAGCAATAATGGCAGAATACGACATCATAACTTCATCAATGAGAGTCATAACAGCGGAACTCAATTCCTCATCATTAAATAGCCCATTAAGAAGCGCACGAAATTCTTCTTCAATATCTGCCTGACTTTTTAGTGAAAACAACTCTTCTGAAGCCAGTCTCCTGAGCCTAGTCTGTAGAGACCCTTTGTTCTCTGAAAAAGCCCAAATGCCTGTGCACTCGAATATAAAACGCCACAACTCCCCTATTGTGGGGTATCTGTATTCACTTGCCATATCATTTTATCCCTTGTCTGTTTAGTCATCATGATCGTCTAAATATGAATCATTATTAGGATTATGCGCATCTGCCCAATCGTCCATATCCGCATCATTATTCGGGTTATTGATATCTGACCACAGGTCAAGCTCATCCTGCGACATATTTGATGTATCCATTGTATCCTCCATGCATTTTCTATTAAATATACATGATTTTTTCTGATGAACATGTGACAAAACAACGACAATTTCAAAACCTTTATTAATGCTCATGTTTTTATGTTAGCATTCAAACCGACTCATCTGCTATACTGACATAAGAAGAGGTTTATTATGGCACATCACACAGCAAAGCACGGATACAGCGACCTCATCAGCAGGATCAACAGATTCCCGCAGGGCGCTCCTGCATCCGAATCACTTTACAAGATACTCTCCATCCTGATGACGGAAAAAGAGGCGGCTCTCATTGCCCAGATCCCCATAAAACCTTTTAAAGCGAAAACAGCCGCCGAAATATGGAAGGTCAGCGAACCGGAAGCAAAAAAACAGCTCGATCTGCTCTGCGACAGAGCGCTTCTGCTGGATATTATAGAAAACGGCGAGATGACATACGTTCTGCCTCCCCCAATGGCAGGTTTTTTCGAGTTTTCCATGATGCGCACCAGAGGCGATGTGGACCAGGCTCTTCTGGCTCAGCTCTATTATCAATATCTTAATGTCGAGGAAGACTTTATCAAAAATCTCTTCGTGAACGGCGAGACCCAGCTCGGACGTGTTTTTGTTAACGAGCCTGTCCTGTCCGAAGACAACAATCTCTATGTGCTCGACTACGAAAGAGCCACGGAAGTGATAAAAACAGCCAGCCACATAGGCGTCAGCATGTGCTACTGCCGCCATAAAATGCAGCACATGGGAATGGCATGCGACGCGCCCATGGACATCTGCATGACGTTCAACAGCGTGGGCAGTTCCCTGATACGCCACGGATACGCCAGACAGATAGACGTTTCCGAATGTATGGACCTGCTGGCGCAGGCATATGATCACAATCTGGTGCAGTTCGGAGAGAACAGCAAGACAGAGGTCAGCTTTATCTGCAACTGCTGCGGATGCTGCTGCGAGGCGATGATAGCCGCCCGCAAATTCGGCATTATGAACCCTATACACACATCATATTTTCTTCCGGAGATAGAGGCGGATAAATGCACCGGATGCGGAAAATGCGCGGAGCTATGCCCTGTGGAGGCGATGACCATGGTCTCCGCAAACGACCCGAAAAAGCCTAAAATGAAGCTCGCCAAACTGGACGAAAAAATATGTCTGGGATGCGGCGTTTGCCTGAAAGGATGCAGAACTGACGCTCTGACACTGAAAACAAGAGAAAAACGCGTTATAACACCTGAAACAGGGGTGCATAAAGCGGTGATGATGGCGGTGGAGCGGGGCGGTCTGGAACATCTGATCTTCGACAACAGAGCCCTGTTCTCCCACAGAGCCATGGCGGCTGTGCTGGGCGCAGTGCTGAAATTGCCTCCGGTCAAGCGTCTGATGGCGACAGAACAGGTAAAATCAAGATATCTGCTGAAACTGATCGAAATGTCGGATAAAAAAACTATCGAAGGCTAAAGCATGTTTTTCGGCGACGGTCTGGAAAAAAGGAAGCCCTGATAATAGTCGCAGCCCATGCTTTTCAGTTTTTCATACAGCTCTGTGGTTTCCACGCCCTCGGCTATCACCTCGAATCCGAATTTTTTTCCTATAGCGATAATAGCCATGACTATCGTCACGTCGTTTTCATCTGTCAGAATATCTTTTATAAAAGACCTGTCTATCTTCAGCTCGTCTATGGGCAGTTTTTTCAGATATGACAGAGACGAATACCCGGTGCCGAAATCGTCTATGGAGATAGTCACACCAAAATTTTTCAGATATTCTATTTTTCTGAGAGCGTTCTCGGCGTTTTTCAGCAGCAGGCTTTCGGTAATCTCCAGCCTCAGAACATTCGCCTGAATCCTGTACCGATCCACCACTCCTTTGACGATATTAACAAAATCTTCCTTGTCGAACTGATTCATGCTTATGTTCACAGACACCCGCCATTTTCTCTTCTCTTCGTCTGCGCTCCATTCGGCGAGCAGTTTCCCCGCTTCATCCAGAAGATATTCGCCGAACCGCACTATCAGACCGCTCTCCTCTGCCAGCGGGATGAACTCCCCGGGGTTCACAGTTCCCAGAACATCGTCATTCCATCTGGCGAGAGCCTCCACGCCGATGACATGCTGACAGCAGTCCACCTGTTTCTGATAATGTATCTGAAGTTTATTGTTATTAACCGCGTCTCTGAGCCTTTCCAGAACCAGCGCTTTTCTCTGTATCTGATTCTGCAGATCCGGATTGAAAAAGTTAAAATTGTCCCTGCCGTTGTCTTTTGCGTGGTACATGGCGCTGTCCGCCAGTTTCAGCAGTTCAACAAAATCCTGCTGATCGTTGAAATCCACAATCCCGACGCTGGCGCTGAGCTGAAAGATATCTTTATTTATCTCAAAAGGTTTCTTTATGATCTTAATTATCTTTTCCGCCACGGCAGTTATCATGTCTATGGCTTTGGATTTATCCGTTGTCTGGGTGTCTATCACAATGATAAACTCGTCACCGCCGAATCTGGCGACTATGTCGTATCCTCTCGTGATCTTTTTCAGCCTGGAGGCGCACTCAACCAGAATCTGGTCGCCCACCATGTGTCCTTTAGTGTCATTCACCGTTTTGAAATGATCCAGATCTATGAACATCATAGCGCAGTACATCTTTGTCCGCTGAGTCTTGGATATCAGCTGTGTCACCTGTTTTTCCAGAAGCACCCTATTGGGCAGAGATGTCAGCGAATCGTAATAGGCCAGATTGGATATCAGCTCCTCTTTCTCTTTTATCTCGGTTATATCCATCACCGCCGAAACCCTAATGGTCTCATTATTCAGCATAATGTCCTTGCCACGGAGAATAGCGGGAAATTTCGACCCGTCCTTTCTCACCATCAGCGCCTCATAAGGCTCCTGATTGCGGTTTTGTATCACAGTCCGCACATGCTCCATAGACTCATCCGCTATAAAATCCATAGCGTCCATGCCTATCATCTCCTGAGCCGTATAGCCCAGTATTTCGGGAGCTACCTTATTTACCTTATAGCACTTCTTGTTTTTGTCATAAATAATTAGCCCCTCGATGGTGGCATTGGTGAATGTTTCGAATGTCTCTATATTCTTTTTCTGCTGTCCGTATATCTCGGCTTCCAGTTTTTTCTGTTCGGATATGTCTATACCGACCTGAATTTTGATCCTTCTGCCGTTAAGACTCAGCAGTTTGCTGCTGAAAAGATATGTTTTGTTGTTTTTGGAGTTGGTATGTTCCCATTTATAATTAGATGTGTTTTCTTTAAAATCATTATCGGCAAAAGCGCATCCGCCGCACGGACCTGTCATGCCTGTCTGGAGAGCTTCAAAACACTTCCTGCCGGCGATATCTCCGAACTCCTCATAACATTTTCTGTTAGCGAAGAGTATCTCATATGTGTCAAGCTCCACCACATAGACAAGGGCATCCAGAGCGTCTATGATAAGCTTGAGCGTATCAATCTCATTTAAATTCACTATCTTCGTCAGCAAAACACTACCCCGCAAAATGGTTAAATATTACTCAATTATATTTCATAATTTTTTGCAGAACAAATAAAATGTTCTAAATAATAAATTTCATCATTTTACACTATCATCACAACTTATTCAAACATGTATCACACCAAAACAGTCTTTTTTCTATTGCTTATTCCGCCCGGCAGATTAATTTAACATTAAGAGACCAATCATTAAAAGGAGACTGGCATGAAACGGCTCATATTAAGCATTATAGCGGTTTTCACTATCGGCTCAGCCGCTCAGGCGGCAGAATGGAACATAGACACTTACCATACAAACGCACTCTTCAGCATCAGACATCTTATGGTGTCCGACGTGCAGGGAATGTTTCCGGAGGTCAGAGGCGTTGTTAATTTTGACGAAAAAGACATCACAAAATCATCCGTAAAGGTTGAGATCGACGTAGCTTCTGTGAACACAGGTGTAGCCCAGAGGGACAGCCACCTGAAAACAGCGGACTTCTTCGATCTGGCGAAATACAGCAAAATGACATTTGTTTCGAAAAAGGTAAGCAAAAACTCAGACGGAACGCTGGCTGTCACAGGCGACCTGACTATCAGAGGCGTCACAAAAGAGGCGGTGCTGAAGGTGGAGGGTCCCACAGAGGCTGTCACAGACCCCTGGGGCAATAAACGCAGAGGCGCAAAAGCCTACACAGTGATCAACAGAAACGATTTCGGCGTTAGCTGGAACGGACTGATGGACAACGGCGGACTTCAGGTCGGCAACGAAGTGAAGATAACCATCGACATGGAAATGACCGAAAAGAAATAACATCTAAAGGACCCGTGTTTTCGCACGGGTCTTTTTTTTCATGGATTTTAAACTTTATCCGCCTATACTTGTCTCTAATGAAACAAATATAGAGGAATAGTTTTTTGCGTATAAAATTCAGGTTAAAACACGCCCTTCTTTCAGCCGTATCTGTCTTTCTCATACTCTTCTGCGTATGGTTCTGGTATGTCTTTGTGGGCGGCAACTTCTTCACCGTGTTGGACGGCGAGCTATACCGCAGCGCTCAGCCGGCGCCGGAGGTGATAGAGCAGAAGCACGAAAAATACGGTATTAAAACCATAATCAACCTGAGAGGCGCAAGACCGAATAAACAGTGGTATAAAGAAGAGCTGGCTGTATCTGAGAGACTGGGTATCGCCCACTATGATTTTCAGTGGTCGTCCAGAAACCAGCCGCCAGTTGATGATATGAAGCGATTTGTGGAAACTGTCAGAAACGCTCCGAAACCCATACTGATACACTGCATGGGCGGCTCAGACAGAACAGGTCTGGCCACTGCGCTGTATATGTACGCTGTGAAAAATGAAAATCCCGACAAATCCAGAGAAGAGAACCTGAGCCTGTGGTACGGTCATTTTCCGTATCTGGGAATCAAGTCCGGCGCTATGGAAGACGCTTTCAACGTATATTCCGGTATCACTCCGCAAAACTGAAAGAATCACCGTCAAACAGTCCCCTGTCGCTCAGCTTCAGCGAGGGAATAACCAAAAGAGCCATGAATGACAGCGTCATGAAAGGAGCGCTCAGAACACATCCGGCATCTTTCACCGCCCTGTCTATCTTCCTGTAGAGTTCCGCTGTCTCGTATCCGTCAGCGTCCGTCATCAGCCCCGCCACGGGGAGCGCCAGCTCCATCTCTGTACCGCCGGAAACAAACGACAGCCCGCCGCTGTTCTTTATCACCAGATTCACTGCCCTCGCTATGCTCCTGTCATCCGTCCCCACACATATGATATTATGCGAGTCATGGGCAACGCTGGACGCGAAAGCTCCGTTTTTCAGTCCGAAATTCTTTACAAACGCTTTGGCTGGCGGCGCATCGGCATATCTGTTTATCACTGTGATCTTCAGAATATCCCGTTCTGTGTCGCTTAGGGCATATCCGTCTTTCTGTCTGGGTTCAGCCTTCTGTCTGCCGGTAACCAGCTGTCCGTCAGTGACAGTTATCACGTCCAGCAAACCGTCAGCCCTGACCAGAAAATCCTCCGGCTGTTTATCCAGAGCCTCGAAACGGTTCATATGCGCCTCGCGGATATTTTCCAGATAGGGTTCACCGTCTCCGGCGCAGATTATTCCTTTTATATATGTTTCAATAACGTTGAACTCTTTCAGATTGTCCACCACAATCATGTCGGCGCTGTCGCCCGCTCTCAGCAGCCCGCATTCCAGTCCGTAATGTCTGACCGGCGTCAGACATGCGGCTGTCAGAACATTGAAAACGTCCACGCCCTCTTTCACCGCTCTCTTCACCAGCAGATTTATGTGACCGTCCGCCAGATTATCCGGATGCAGATCGTCACTGCACAGCATGCACATATCCGGGTTCTCGTTCAGCAGAGGATATAAAGCCTCGAAGTTTTTCGCAGCTGATCCCTCTCTGATCTGTATTTTCATACCCAGCGCTATCTTTTCCCTGCCCTCGTCCAGCGTTATCGCCTCGTGGTCAGATGTGATTCCGGCTCCAACGTATCTCCGGAGATCTTCTCCGGTCAGCGTGGGTGCGTGACCATCCACAGGTCTACCTGATTTTTCCGCCAGACCGATCTTTGTCATAACGGTTTCATCTCCGAAGAGAACACCGGGGACATTCATCATTTCGCTGAGATATTTTATCCGGCTGTCCTGAAAGAGCGTCTCTATATCATCCGCTGTGATCCTGCCTCCGGCTGTTTCGAAGGGCGTCGCCGGAACACATGACGGAGCGCCGAAAAAGAATCTGAAAGGCGTTTTGCAGGCATTATCCAGCATAAAGCGGACACCCTCCGCCCCCAGCACGTTCGCTATCTCGTGCGGGTCGCTCACACAGGCTCCAGTGCCGTGGACACTGGCCAGTCTGGCAAACTCGGTGGGTATCAGCATAGAGCTCTCCACATGCACATGGGCGTCTATGAATGGCGGCAGTATATATCTGTCGTACACGGCGTCATCTTTGGTTATATCAATGATTTTTCCGTTTTCCACTGTCACTGTGCCGGGAAAGATTTCCCTAAGCTCAATGTTGACTATATTTCCTGATATTTTCATACATCACGCCGCAAACCAGATGTATCTGATAATGAGCAGCACGGCGCATATATGTATAGCCGGACTGACCTTCATGAATTTTCCGCTGAATATGGACAGAAAACTGTAAGAAATAAAGCCGAAAGCTATGCCGTCCGTGATGCTGACGCTGAGCTGCATAACCGTGATAGTGAGAAACGCCGGGACAGCCTCAGCAGGTGATGTCCACTCTATGTCCTTAGCCGATTTCATCATCAGCACGCCGATGATGATCAGAGCCGGAGCCGTGATGGGGTACAGCACAGTGTTCCCGCCAACCGGAATACCCCCGCCCACCATCTTTACTATGGGGCTGAAAAAAGGAGTTATCAGAAAAAAAACGCCCGTAACCAAGGCCGCCAGACCTGTTCTGGCACCAGCGCTGATACCGGCGGAGCTCTCAACATAGCTGGTCAGGGTGGATGTGCCGAAAAGCCCGCCCGCCACTGTTGCTCCGGAATCCGCCAAAAAGGCGTTCCTGTTGATGATGATCCTGCCGTCTTTCACCAGACCCGCCTCAGGGGCGAGCCCGATCAGCGTTCCTATGGTGTCGAAGATATCGAGAAACAGAAAGACCGCTATGATAACCAGCATATCCACTGTAAACATGCCGGAGAAATCCGCTTTAAGAAATGTGGCAGACATGGACGGAGGAGCGGAAACCACTCCCTGAAAATGTATAAGCCCGGTCAGCAGTCCGGCGGCGGCTGTTATCAGAATACCTATCAGAATAGCCCCGGTAACTCTGCGAACCATGAGGGCGGATATGACAAGAAGCCCGAATACCGCCAGAAGAACAGGCGGTTCGTTCAGACTGCCCAGACCGACGTATGTTCCGGGGGCGGAGACTATGATGCCCGACCACTCGAACCCCACCAGAGCTATCAGAAGCCCGATGCCCGCTGATATGCCCGCTCCCAGAGATTTCGGTATAGCGTCTATGATCACCTGACGCAGAGACGTCAGAGATATGATAAAGAATATCACGCCGGCAACCACCACAGCGCCCAGAGCTCTTTCCCACGGGATCTGCATGCCGAGGATGACAGCGAAAGCGAAGTAAAAATTATGCCCCATCGCCGGAGCTATCGCTATGGGATAGTTCGCCAGAAGCCCCATCAGAAAACAGGCGATGGCGGAGCTGAAGCACGTCGCCGAAAAAACAGCCCCGAAATCCATTCCGGCTGCGGACAGAACCACCGGCTGAACAAAAACGATATATGCCAGTGTCATAAAGGTGGTCGCTCCGCCCAGCGTCTCTCTGGATACAGACGACCCTCTCTCTTTTATTTTAAAAAAACCTATTATATCCATAACTACCTCGATATTCCGAAGCCGTCCCTTCTGAAGGTCAGCGATGTTATATTCTTTCCGTCTTCCCTGCGGTAGGAGATGCTGTCGGCAAACTGCTTCACCAGATAGATGCCGAGCCCGCCCACTTTTTTCTCCCGCAGCAGAGCCGATGTGTCAGGATCAGGCATCAGCAGCAGGTTAAACTCTTTTCCCGTGTCCGATACGGTCAGACGAACGCTCTCGTCATCCGCCACAGTCTCTATCTCCAGCCCGCCGTTCCTGCCGTCATAGGCATAGTTGATCACATTGACCGCCAGCTCTTCAGTCAGCATCAGCAGGTGGAGCGACTGCTCCTGCGACAGACCCGCTTTTTCAGCGTAGTTCTCTGTTTTATCCAGTATATCCGCCAGGTTTTCGGTATTAGCAGCGCAGGTTATTCTCATTAGACCCTTTCTATGTATGCAGGATACAAAGATTTTAGCATAAAAGACCGCGGAATCTACAAGCAAATAAGCTGTCAGGCACTTTTAACCGAAACAACCGGAACCTCACACAAAAAAAAGCAGGGGAGCCCTGCTTTTTTATAATCACTTCTTAATCAACTGCTTGACGGCGTCATCAGCCGTTCCCTTGGACTCTTTCAGCGTGACGCCTCTGGATGTCAGCAGGGCAGGCATTCTGCCGTTTCCGAAAGATTCGGCTATAAAAATTTTAACACCTTTGGAAACAAGAAACTCAGTCAGCCTGGGACCCGCCGCCTGCTGGGAGCGAAAAGGGTTCTGAATGGACTCGGTCACTCTGCCCGATTTGTCATAGAAGATGTAGTAAGGAGCGCGCGCCGCCACACCGCTGAGAAGAGCCGATCCGCTGGGACCTTCCACAGCCGCCGCAATATAGGCGCTCTGTTTTTCCGCAGTATGTCCGGCCAAGGCTGAAAATACAAAAAATACGGATAGAATCAGAAGTTTTATATGTCTCATATCTCACCTCATAATGAATTATACACCCTGCCGGGTTCATGGCGCGCTTCTTACGTTCAATATTTTTTACTACCTATATTCGTTGATTTATATAACCCAGTGTGATAAATTTCATCAATACACACCACCTGAGTTTCATTATGAGTATAAAATATAAAGTCCTGATCCCTGTTATTACTATGTCGGTGCTTATCGCTTTTATTTTCCTCGGAACTTTTTATGTCGCCGACAAACAAAAAAGTGACAGTCTTATAGTGAATCTGGCAGGCAGACAGAGAATGCTGTCCCAGAGACTGGCCAAAGACCTGCTTCTGATAAACATCCATCAGAAAGACAATGAAAAACTGCTGACATATAAATCCGAGGCATACACCGACATCCGGCTTTTCGAAACCACTCTGAACGCTCTGCGCAGCGGAGGTCCGGCGCCTGTGGACATGTTTTTCACTGCGGAAAGCACTCTGCCTGTACCGGATGAGAATATCAGACGACACATGGAAAAAATTCTGCGGATCTGGACGGAATACAAATTCGCCGCCCTCAAAATCATGAACAATCCGAACGACCCGAAAGCAATCGGTTTCATACAGGAGCACAGCAACGAACTCTTATCAGCTCTGGATGATTCCGTGCAGATGCTGCAAAACACCTCAGAAAAAAGAAACCAGTCCCTGATCTATTTTCAGCTGTTTTCGGCGTGCGTAACTGTCTTTGTGGTTATGCTGCTGGCGGAGAAGCTCAGCAGCAGCATATCACGCCCCATAATGCAGATATGCCGAAAAATAAAGAACAGCGACGAGAAAAAGCCTCTGGAATGCTCTCCTGTAGGCACAGGAGATGAGCTGGAGGTGCTGGCCGAGGCGCTGGACGAAAAGTCGATGAAGCTGTCCCAGGCATACTCCGAAATAGCTATGTATTCCCAGTCTCTGGAAGAACTGGTGGAGGGTCGCACCAGAGAGCTTCTGGTTGCCAGACACTCCGCAGAGGAAGCAAACAGGCGCAAAAGCTCTTTTCTGGCCAATATGAGCCACGAGATCAGAACCCCCATGCACGCCATTGTGGGGTTCAACCAGATACTGATGAAATCCGTCAATGATGAAAATTCTCTGAACTATCTCAGAAAAAGCCAGAAATCAGCCTATCAGCTTCTGGGGATAATAAACGATATACTTGATTTCTCTGGAATAGAATCCGGCACAATTAAGCCGGAATACATTCCTTTCAGCATCAAAAAACTGCTGAACAGCATCCGTCCTGTCCTTCAGGAAAAAGCGGATGAAAAATCGCTGAAACTGATTATAAACGTGGATGACAATATTCCGGAATATCTGATCGGTGATCCGCTCAGAATATCTCAGATACTGCTGAATCTGGGAGCGAACGCTGTGAAGTTCACCGAAAAAGGCTATGTGAAGATAACGGCGGAAGCGGTCGGCGTCAGGGATTTTCATGCTGATCTTAAGTTCACCGTGTCAGACACTGGTATTGGCGTCAGAGAGGATATGAAGGAGACTCTGTTCAAGCCGTTCGAACAGCTGGAGACATCATCACCCAGAATGTTCGGCGGAACAGGTCTGGGACTGTCGATAGTCTCCGGACTGGTTAACATGCTCAGGGGCAGTATATCTGTCGAAAGCACATGGGGTGAAGGAGCGGTCTTCACAGTGTGCCTCAGCATAGACACCGACCCGCAAAACGGAGCAGAGGCGGAGACGGACGACAGCCTGCTCTTTATGCTGAGCCAGAACAGACCGGGTGAATTCAGCCTGAACATTAACGCCCTTCTGGTGGAGGACAACAAAATAAATCAGCTGGTGGCTATGGAACTGCTGCACTCAGCGGGAATAACAACGGCTCTGGCGGAAAACGGCGCTGAGGCGCTGGAAATAATGCGGGACGAATCCCGCGCGGCGGAGTTTGATATCATATTCATGGATATGCAGATGCCTGTGATGGACGGTATCGATTCGGCGAAAGCGATAAGACAGCTCCCCCACTGCCGTGACGTGGCAATAGTCGCCATGACAGCAGACGCTGTGGCGGAGAGACGCACAGCGGCCATAACGGCGGGCATGAACGATTTTTTAACCAAGCCGTTCAGCCGGAAGGATCTGAGGGACATCATCAGAAAATGGATCCCCAGAACCCATATCAGCGCCGAAGGGATGTCTGTCGCGCTGCACAGCTCCTCGCTGAAGGCGGACGGCAGAATATACGGCATAAATACTGAAAAATGGCTGAAAAACTATGTGAATGACAAAGCCCAGCTTATGGAGATTCTCAGGGTTTTTCTGAAATCATATGAAAACTGCGCTGAGGACATCCAAAAACTGCTGGATGAAGAGAGATATGATGAGTGTCTATTCACTCTGCAAACCCTGATGGGCGCCGCCGGCTCATGCTGCGCCGACAGCCTGTACAGCGCCGCAAAAAAACTCTATACAGCGGTCAAAGACAAAAACATTTCATCCCTGCCTGCTTTATATACGGAATTTAAAGTGGAGACGGATCAGGTGATCTCTTCGCTGAAAAATATATTCAGATAGACATTACGGTCAGGAAACCGGAAGGGTTATTCTGATGCAGGCTCCTTCTCCCTTGTTCTCCGCAGTGATGCTTCCGTTCATCTTCTTGCTGATTATGATCTGCGCCAGATACATGCCGATACCTGTTCCCTTGTCGCCTTTGGTGGTGAAATAGGGCTTGAAGATGTGACTCAAAACTTTTTCAGGTATACCGCCGCCGTTATCGCACACAGTGATGAATACGGAGCTGTCTTCCACACTCATAAAGATGGTTATCCTGCCTTTGAACCTGGTATCATTCAGTATTCTGGAGGAGATGGCGTCCTTGGAGTTGGAGAGCAGGTTCATCAGAGTATGCTTGAACTCGTTTGCGATGCCTGTCACATATACATTCTTGTCCAGCTCGCTCACTATATCTATTTTTGTGCCGTGCCGCTCGAAGAGGGGCGACAGAAGTCTGACAGTGTTATTGACCGTGCTTTTCAGGTCGAAAGCCGAAACTACTGTTTCGTGGCTGAAAAAACTGCGGAAGTCATCTATGGTCTCCGACATGAAATGTATCTGCTCCAGACATCTGTCTATGCCGATATTCAGCATCTCCATGTCCAGCATATCGTCTTCCACGTCTGATTTTATGTTGTCCAGTATCAGACTCATAGAGTTCAGGGGCTGTTTCCACTGATGCCCTATGACGCCGATCATCTCGCCCATTGCCGCCATCTTGGACTGCTGGATGAGAAGCTGTTCCTGCTCTTTCTGTTCGGACAGCAGGTTGATCCTGTCAGTTATATCGGTCAGCGCCAGAACCCTGTATTCATCCTCGTCCTGACCTTTGAATGTAGATACATTCATATAGGCGTAGAGCTTTGCGCCGTTCCTGTGCGTCAGAGTGACCTCAGACAGAGCGTCCTTATCATCACGCTCATACTGCCCGTAGTCGCTCTTATAGGATTCTATATGCAGCTTGTCCAGACTGGCGCCTATCAGATCGTCCGATTCGTAGCCGGTCATACTCAGAAAAGCGCTGTTCACACGGAAAATCACGCCGGATCTGTCTGTAATGACAAATCCGATATCCGCCACGTCGAACAGAGAAGACACCAGCTGTTCCCTGTCTTTGATCTGATTTTCAAGCTGTTTGATATTCGTCAGGTCGTTCATGGTGATGGTGAGGCGTCTGCCCTCATCCATACTGCCGAAGACACGGCAGTGTATGCCTATGGGTTTTTCCACGCCTTTTTTGGAAACGATCTCGGCATACGCGGAAAAATCGCCGCCCTCTCTGCATGCCAGAGCCACCTTATCCGAAACGGCTTTTCTGTATTCCGGCTTAAGATAGGCCAGAACATCAGGCAGGCTGAGCGCGGCTATGTCGGGGTTATCGAAAATAATCTTCAGACCGTGGCTGAGAAAGATAGAGCCTGTGGCGCACGAATACTCGAAGCTGCCTATGCTGGCAACCTCCTGAGCTATTCTGAGCTGGTCTCTGTTTCTGGCTAGATCGAAGTTGAGTTTTTTAAGTTCGGTGTTTTTGTCCTCATATCTTCTGCTCAGCTCCAGATTGATATCCTGAAGCACCTTCTCCCTGTTCTGGAGAAGTGTTATGTCCGTCATGGACACGATTATGGTGCTGTTCTCCGGCATCTTTCTGACGCTGAAGAGAAAGGTCGTCTCTCTGCCGGTATTCTTATCGGCAACGGATATTTTGTTCAGTCTGTTTCTGTTGAGGCTGTCCAGAATGAAATTATTGAAAGAACCGTATATATCGTTCAGATTTTCGTTTTTTTCGGCACTGACATAGCTGAGCAGATCTCTTTCGCCGGAGTTCACCCTCTCCACTGAGTCATATCCGAAAACTTCCAGAAAATTATTGTTATAGTTGACTATCTTATTGTCATCCATGACAAAGATAACGTTCGCCTGAAAATCAAGAGTGTTCTGAAGCAGGCTGTGCTGCTCCTCCAGCAGACGGGTGCTGGTTTCCAGACGGACTCTGGCTTCCAGCAGAGACGTCTGATCGTATATCATGAAAAGCGTGTATCTCTCTTTTTTGTCATAAGCGGAAATAACGACATTCTGAAGCATGTAGTCGTATATTTTGCCCGATATCTTTTTAGACGGTATCTTCAGAAGATATTTCTCCGCCTCAGCGTTTATAAAAGCCGGAGTGTTCAGCGCATAGACCTGTCTGAGCTTGCGTTCGATGAGTTTTTTGTTGATATCCGGAAAAAAATCATAAAGAGAGTTTCCGACTATATCGCCTCTTTTGATCCCTGTCTGAATCTCAAGCCAATGGTTCCAGAAAAGAACCGTACACTGTTCGTCCAGAACCATAGCCCCGTTAAGTATATGGTCCAGATAATTGGGAGCGGTCATGTCACCTACCCTGCGTAATGCTCAATAAAATAATCAAGAGCCTCTTTAAACCGGCTGAAAGACTGCTCTTTCAGCAGTACATACATATGCCCTTTGATCTCTGTGGAATCTATATCTATGATAACCTTTATCACGATCACCTGCGAAAATTCAGAACCCCGCCTGAGATCGTGTATCTCGGATGTTTTATAAGGCTTTATCTCCGGAGGCTGAAAAAATATCTCCGTGTTCGTCAGGTCGGCTATGCGCCCGATGAGAGCGGATGTGATTATATTGGATATCTCCAGAGTACAGCTTTTGATATCTTCCTCGCTGGAATCATCCAGCATATCATCTATCCTGCTGTAACATTCGGTGAGAGCCGCGGCGGACTCCCTGCTCATCAGCATCACCGTTTCTCCTTCCAGATAGTTCAGAAAAACCTGAGAAACGTGATAATACTCCTTATCCCCGTCTATGACGCCGGCTATGGTATCCGCCAGATTTTCAATATCTATGATCTCCATCTCCGTCACATACATGCTGGAGTGCATCCCTATTGAGTCAGAAATCAGCGATGTAGCCAGCCCGTAGGCAATATTGAACAGCTCGCCCATTGCCTCCGTCTGAAGTTCACTAAGATTCTCCATATCTACCTCAAATCATAACTGCGGTGAGAGCCTCGGCTATCTTTTCGGCGTTTATAGGTTTGTTCACCATATAATCCGCTCCCAGACCCATCACGATCTCCCTTGTCTTTTGCTGTATATCCGCGGAAACAACTATCACCTTGCTGGGTATATCGGTCTTTTTGATCTCTGCCAGAATATCCTCGCCCCTGATTTCCGGCATGGTCAGATCCAGAAAAACGAGCTCCGGTCTGTGTTCAGTGAACAGAGGCATGGCCTGTTTTCCTTCCCCTGTCTCTATGACAGCCCAACCTTCCAGCTGTTCATTTATCAGCTTTATCAGCGCCCTTCTGGCGAATCCGGAATCATCCACTACCAATATTTTCACAGTATATCTCCCTGTTATTATTAATTAAATAAAAAAAACGCTCACGCACAAGTCAATTATACTACACCGGTATGAAATTATCTAGCCATTAGATAATTTTGTTTCACCCGAAAAACAGATGACTTAATATTATAGTGAAAGGTCAGTTTTTTCAATATATTGCTTTTAGCGGCTGATATTTGTATAATCCATAACAGAAAGGCACAATAATGAAAAAAGATATAAATCCTTTTATTATGGAACTTGTCCACGAGATACGCAGTCCGCTGACAGGGCTCAGCGTCATGCTGGACAGTATCCACGACCGACTGTCCGGCAGACCGGACGAACAGGAACTGATAGTTAAGGCGCTGTACGAGGTGGAGCGTCTGGAAAACCTGCTGTCCGAATATCTCACAGACACCATCACCTATCCGTCTGGTTTTTTCGCCGGAAAGATAGAGAATATCATCGGCGACATCCTCCTGATAACTGAAAAACGCTGCGAAAAAAACAGCATCCGCCTGATAAAAGACCTGCGTGATACCGAAATGCGCATGGTAAACGCCCCCAAGCTGAAACAGGTATTTATAAACATCATCAATAACGCCATCGAATCCATGCCGGACGGAGGAGCGCTGACCGTTTCAGTTGCCGAAGAAGAGAGCGCGGCAGTTGTCACCGTCACAGACACAGGCTCAGGCATATCGGAAAGCGAACTGACGAAAATTTTTGATCATGGATACACATCAAAACCTGACGGAACAGGCATAGGACTCCACACCGCAAAAAAAATTCTGGACGCTCACAGAGCGGAGACCCTGGTGAAATCTGAAAAAAACAAAGGAACTGAATTCATAATAAGATTCCCGCAGATATAAGGCGAATTTTCGCCATATAATCATTGACGAATTTTCGCCACCTATTATAATTACTCATTATTCGCATAGAGGATGTCATGGAAAAGATTCTGGTTGTCGATGACGAAATATTCGTTCGTGAAAATCTGGAGAGAACCCTCTCTCTGAAAGGTTATGACGTGTTCACAGCGGAAAACAGGCAGAGCACCATCAGCCGTATCTCCGAAAGCGACATAGATCTGGTGCTTCTCGATCTCAATCTGGGCAGAGACAGCGGACTGGACATACTCAGAGAGATCAAGGAGACAGTGCCGGACATTCTGGTCATCATAATCACAGGTTACGGCACGGTGGAAACAGCCGTGGAAGCGCTGAAGATGGGCGCATACGATTACATCAAAAAACCGTTCAAGGCGGACGCCATACACCTGATCGTCAGACTGGCTCTGGAGACCCAGAGTCTGAAAAAAGAGCTGAAATCCCTGAAAAGGGACGGCGTTCAGCTTCCGGAGGTGGTCGGATCGAGCCGCCCCATGAAGGAAGTATTTAAAAAAATAGCCGAAGTGGCAAAACACGAAACAGCCACGGTGCTTATCACGGGCGAATCAGGCACCGGAAAAGAGGTTGCCGCCAGAGCCATACACAACCTCTCCCCGAGAAAAGACAGACCCTTCATAGACATCAACTGCGGATCACTGCCGTATAACCTTCTGGAATCAGAGCTTTTCGGACACGAGAAAGGAGCCTTCACCGATGCGAAATCACGCAAGACAGGGCTTCTGGAAGAGGCGAACGGAGGCACGCTATTTCTGGATGAGATAGGCGACATGGACATGAATCTTCAGGTGAAACTGCTCAGAGTGCTGGAAGAGCGGAAGCTGAGAAGACTGGGCAGCACCAGAAACATAGACATAGACGTGCGCATAATAGCCGCCACCAACAAAGACCTGAAGGAGGCCATAAACACCAGGGAGTTCAGAGAAGACCTGTACTACAGACTGAACGTTTTTCCTATATATCTTCCGCCATTAAGAGAGCGCAGGGACGACATACCGCCCCTTCTCAATTTTTTCCTGAGCCGTTTCAATGCTGAATTCAAAAAGAATATCAATGAGATATCGAAAGACGCCCTTGATCTTTTCAGAAGCTATTCATGGCCGGGCAACATCAGAGAGCTGAAAAACATGGTGGAACGCATCTGCATCATGAACAGCGCCAGCTCCATCACCGCCGATATGCTGCCCAGAGAGATAGCCGGAGAGAAACACGGCAAGAGCGGAGGATCTCTGCCGGAGATCCCCGAAAGCGGGGCTGATCTGGAAAACATCCTGTCAGATATAGAGAAACAGCTTCTGACAAAAGCTTTCACCATGACGAAAGGCAACGTATCCAAAATGTCCCGACTGCTGAACATCCCCAGAGGAACGCTGAGATATAAGCTGGAAAAACACAATATATCCTGACATTCGCTTCCGGCGAAATTTCGCCATATACTGCAACATACTAATAAATAGCAATATTTAATAAACAGCACCGTTCAGGCATGGCTAATTTCAGCCAATTTCAAGAATATGAACACACGCTACTATCGATATTATCCTTATCTGTAAATGATTTATCAAAAATATCCAAACTGGCACACCCATTGCTTTTATAAACGCAACTCGTTAGCCGGGTATGTCACCACATACCTGCTATTGTCACTACTCATATTTGGGGGAGGTCTTGGGAAAGCGGGCATATTGCCCGCTGACAGGGCGCCGAATATAACTAAAAAATATAACAAAGATGCATAGGCGGCAGCAGCCGCTTCTGACCCCGGCGTTATCTTAAACACGCCGGGGATTTTTTAAAAAAATCATATCGCTAAAAAAACAAAAGTGTTTTTTGGTGTTATAATAGAATATGAATGAGATTGCCGAGTCGCTGCGCTCCACGCAATGATACGGCAGACGGAGCGGTATCGGAAATTTTTTAGGACAAAGAAATTTCCGTAATAAATTGAAGCCACAAGCCACCTACCTTACATAAGATTTAAGCACTAAAAAAACGGCGGACCTTTTACAGCGGGTCCGCTGTTTTTTTTTGCCCGGACATAAAAAAACTGCCGTTCCTTCCGGTTCGGCAGTTTTCAGAAACTGATATAAGGTGTCTAAGCGGGACACATGTCAATCCCGAAGGTTTTAAGCTCCGAGACTATCATCTCATCTATCTCTTCCATCCTTTTATATACCTCCGGGCTCAGCTCCACGTCGCTGTCCAGGCTAGCGGGGATCACACCGTAAAAAGTGATGGATTCCGGCGCCTTGCCCCTCAGCTCGCTCAGAGTCAGCACCTCCTGAAGCCCTATCTGGTGGGGAGACATTTTTGCCGGAATTTTTTCCAGCATAATATCCTCCTTCTGATAAACCCGGAGTTCGCCTGCCTCTCCCTCTGCCTCCAGAGAATCCACTATGATAACGTGTTTCGTCTCCTCCAGCTTGTGGGTGGCGAGTATACCCATAGTTCCGCCGTCATAAAACTCCACATCGTCCGAAGGGGCGTATTTTTCGTTCATCCTCTTAACCAGATGAACACCGAGCCCCTCATCGCTCAGCAGAAGGTTTCCGGCTCCGAACACCACTACTTTCATTATCTTACCCTGATGTTTGTGATCTCTTTGCCTTCGGGGTCTATGGAGTGAACGGCGCACGCTATACAGGGGTCGAATGAATGCACTGTTCTGATAACCTCCAGAGGTTTTTCCGGATCGGCCACCGGGTTGCCTTTTATGCTCGCCTCATAGGGTCCTGCCACTCCCTTTTCGTCTCTGGGACCTGCGTTCCATGTAGAGGGGACAACGGCCTGATAGTTTTTCAGTTTGCCGTCGTCTATCACCATCCAGTGAGACAGTGTACCTCTGGGCGCTTCGTGGAATCCCACGCCCTGATATTCGCCTTTGGGCATTTCGGTGTGGTTGGCGTACACGCTGTCGCCCTTCGCCAGGTTGTCCATCAGCATATCCAGATACAGCAGAGACTTATCAGCCATGATAACAGAACGGATGGCACGGGTGACGTGTCTGCCCATGGTGGACTGAAGGTCGTTCACGCCGATGCCCAGTTTGGAGCATACGGAATCCACCATAGCCTTCACCTCTTTGTCTCCGGCGGCGTATGACGCCAGAATCTGAGCCACCGGACCCACCTGAACAGGGCGTCCGTCCAGACGGGGCGCCTTGCACCATGTATATTTTCCGTCCGGCTCAAAATCCGTATACATCGGCTCTGTCTCGCCTTTAAAGGGATTTTTCGGTTCATCGTCCCTGTACCAGGCGTGTTTTGTGGACTCTGTGATGCCGGATATCAGAGCCTCGTCCTTATGGTCTGTCAGTTTTTTGAAATTTTTCAGATCGCCGTTGTGTATGATACCGCCGGACATATCGAATTTTGTCATTTTAGAATCGAGAGGAAACTCCGGCACAGCGAGATAATTGTCAACGCCTCTGCCGTATTTGAACCAGTCTTTATACATGCTTCCGATCGCCACGACATCGTTGAAGAGAACTTTCTTCACGAAATCCCTGGTCTCTGTCATCAGAGAGCGCATCAGAGCCACACGCTCCATATTCAGCGTGGCTTCGTTGTCCATATTGATAGCTGTGGCGACACCGCCCAGACACAGGTTCTGTATATGGGGGTTCTTTCCGCCGAGTATAGCCACCGCCTGAGCGGCTTTTTTCTGATAATCCAGCGCCTTCAGATAGTGCGCCGCCGCCAGCAGGTTAACTTCGGGGCTCAGTTTCATCGCCGGGTGTCCCCAGTATCCTGAGCCGAATATACCGAGTCTGCCTGTTTTCACGAAGGCTGTCAGTTTCTCTTTCACGGCTCTGAATTCTGTTTCGCTGTTGCCTGTCCAGTCGGAAAGAGACTGGGCTATCTGAGCCGTCTTTTTAGGATCGGCGGACAGAGCGCTCACTATATCCACCCAGTCCAGAGCAGACAGGTGATAGAAGTGAACGATGTGATCCTGCACGCTGTGCTGAGCTATCACCATGTTTCGCACGAGCTGGGCATTCAGCGGAACTTCCACATTCAGAGCGTTTTCCAGCGAGCGTATCGAGCTGATGGCGTGTACAGTGGTGCAGACTCCGCAGAATCTCTGGGCAAAAACCCATGCGTCTCTGGGGTCTCTGCCTATCAATATTTTTTCAATACCTCTCCACATCTGGGCGGAAGACCACGCCTTAGACACCTGCCCTCCCTCAACCTCAAAATCAATGCGGAGGTGTCCCTCAATCCTTGTGATGGGGTCTATCGTAATTCTTTTTGACATCTTATACCTCGTAAAATATTATAAAAGATTGCTTCGCCCAGGCTCGCAATGACGTCACTGCGAGAAACAAAGTGACGAAGCAGTCTAAAAAAATCAATGTGCCTGTGCGGTCTGCGCTTCGTGCTTATGCAGTTTGGGCATGATGGGGAACAGTTTCACCAGCACCATGTATCCCAGAATCTCGAAAGCCACGAGACCGATTGTAATAAAAAATTCCGGCAGCGAAGGAAAATAGCTCCAGTTGCCGTGGGGCTTGAATCCCAGCAGATATACGTTGAATCTGTACCAGCCGCCGCCTATCAGCAGAAGCATAGCGGATATGAACACCATCCTGGGCGATGTTCTGTACTGTCTCCACATCAGGATGAAAGTACCGCCGGATATCAGAAGTATCTCGGTGATGAACATCCATGAGTTATAGTCGCCTGCAAAAGCAGCCCCCAGCTGGTCTCTGTACCACAGGTCGGCAAACCTGACGAACAGCCAGACAGCGGTGACATAGGGAATGACCTTCGACAGCCTCTGTATCTCTGACTCAAAGGGTCTGTTGAAAGATATCGAGGACATGAATGACTCAAAGATAACAACAGAATAACCTATATAAAGAGCGTTAATGACAAACAGCAGAGGCAGAAACTCCGTGTGCCAGATGGGGTTGAGCTTCGACTTGGCGATGATGAGCATAGACCCCAGAGACGACTGGTGCATGGTGGGCAGGGTTATCCCCAGAACCACGATAAATATCAGCACCTTGTCCAGTCTGGGATAGATAATCAGCGCATAGTGCTTCAGCTTAGGAAAGCGAGTGGTCTCGGAGTGGATGAAGCGCTCCAGAATAGCCGGAAGCACCTCTATCATCAGAACCACGTTGTATGCCATGATGCACACCGCCACCTCGAACATGACAGAGTTGGTCTGCCAGCGGGATGGGATGAAAAAGCTGTATGAGTTCCAGTAGCGTCCGATATCCACCATGACGGACATCCCCGCCAGCATATACCCGAACATACTGGTAACCAGAGCCGAGCGGATCAGGGGGTGATATTTCATCCTGTTCATGATGTAGATAATGATGGCCATGGCGTATCCGCCGCAGGCAAGAGCCGTGCTGGTGGCAACGTCATAGGCGATCCAGATGCCCCAGGGGTATCCGTCGGACATGTTGGACACGGCGCCGATTCCTTTCACGAAACGCACGCCGATCAGCAGAAAACCCAGAACCGTAAAAAACAGAAGCACATAGAACGAAGGGGTCAGTATCTTCGCCTTATGAATATGATATTCATCATGATGTACCATTATTTACCCCCGTCTTTATGTTTCAGTTCTTTTTTGATCTCTTCTTCCAGTTCATGATCTGTCTCGTGCTCGTGCTCCACCTGCTGTTTGGTCTTTCTGTTTTTCAGAGCGACCATAGCCAGAAAGCCGTAGAGAGCCACGGGAGCGATGAATCCTTTATACAGCGTATGCTGAACGTGCTCAGACATCAGTGCGGCGGAATCGTGTTCCAGCTCGGGAAATCCGAGGTTTTCAAATGTTGTTCCGGCGATGTAGATGACGTTCGTTCCGCCCACCTCGTATTCGCCGTATATCTCTTTCTGATATTTTTCAGGGTTGGCCGCCAGACGGCGTTTTGCCTCTGCCAGCAGATCCTTGCGCTTGCCGTATATCACAGCGCCGGTTGGACATGTCTCACAGCAGGCGGGTTCGCCCTTCAGCTTCAGATTGGTGAACTTGCACAGGTCGCATTTCACTATCTTCGGAAAAGCCTCAGGCCATTCGAATTTCGGAATGTTAAACGGACAGGCGATCTGACAGTATCTGCATCCGATGCACTTGTTCTTGTCATAGAAGACGATGCCTGTGCCCTCCTCCTTCTGCATGGCGCTGACGGGACAGGCGGAAACGCACGAGGGCTTAACACAGTGCATGCACTGATATTTCACATAAGCCCAGTTCTTTCCGTCCTCATCCTCTTTATAGAGTTTTATGATGTTTCTGGTGCGGTAGTCCAGATCAGGCGGAGAATCCCACAGACGATCCTTGTCGGTGGGCGCCGGAGCGGCAGCCATGTCGTTGACCTGCTTACACTTGGTCACGCAGGCCTTACAGCCCACGCACAGTGTGGAGTCATAGAGCATGCCCACTGCGTTTTCGTTGGCGGTGATCTCCTCCTGCGCGCGCAGAGACAGGGGAGCAGCTATCAGCGCCCCGCCCATTGCGGCGGTTTTCAGGAAATTACGCCTCGTGGTCTTCATCTTCCCCCTCCTTCGGCAGTTTCTTAGCCAGCATGGCGCTGGCGCCTATGGCGGCTCCCGCCACCATTCCCATCACGCCCGTGGTGAGCGGATCCGCTCCCTTGCCCCTCTTGGCGGGATTGGCGTTAGGATAGAAATCCGGGGGTGTTACCTCGTGTATCTGACATCTGTCATAGATGGATGTATGGAACATAACGTCCGGCTCTGTGCAGCCTATGCAGGGGTGTCCCATGGACACGGGCCATACGCCCACGTCGTTGAATCTCTGCACGGAACAGTTGGCGAATGTGACCGGACCTTTGCATCCTAGTTTATAGAGGCAGTAGCCCTCTGAGTGCCCCTTGTCTCCGAACTGCTCGGCGAATCTGCCGGCGTCGAAGTGGGGTCTGCGCTCGCAGTGCTCGTGTATTCTTCTGCCGTAAGCGAACTCCGGTCTGTTCAGAGCGTCCAGCTTAGGAAGTTTTTTGAATGTCAGGTAATAAAGGACAGTCGCCAGCAGGTTATAAGGGCTGGGCGGGCATCCGGGAACGTTGATCACCGGTTTGTCCTTTATCAGACTGGCGGCGGAAACCGCCTGTGTGGGGTTGGGATCTGCCGCCTGAACACCGCCGAAAGACGAGCAGGTGCCTATGCAGATTACAGCGGCTGCGCCTTCAGAGGCGTGCTTCAGGGACTCCACGGCGGTCTTTCCCGCCACTTTGCAGTAGATGCCGTCCTCAGCCAGAGGCACAGCGCCCTCAACTATGAGGATATAGCTGCCCCAGTTCGCCTTCATACTGTCTTCCAGCGATTTTTCGGCCTGATATCCTGAACCGATCATCAGTGTTTCGTGGTAATCCAGAGAGATTAAATCAAGTATGAGAGCAGCCGGGTCCGGATGTCCGGAACGGATGAGCGACTCAGAACATCCGGTGCATTCCTGAAAATGCAGCCAGATCACGGGGGGACGGTTGTCGGCGGTAGCTGCCTCCGCCACCTTGGTATGCATAGCATAAGGGAGACCCATCATAGCGGTAAGACCCGCGCTGAGACGCAGGAAATCACGCCTGTTGAGCCCTGTTGAAAACAGAGTATTATCAGACATAACAAACCTCGAAAAAAAAGTTGAAATTAAGAAAATACGTCCAGTTTATGCAAATAATGGTGGGAGAGGCGGATAATTAAAATGTGTATTCCGCCATGAGTATCTAAATACATAACTGAAAAAATAATGCAATAGACGATTAATGAGATTTTGTTTTTAAAACATTGATTCAAACAGTTTTCAAAAATAGCGAAAGTCTGTTTTTGTCCCCATAATATCCGGCGTCAAAATCATACCTTTTATATATAGAATTATTGAAATATCCTTTTATGGCTGGGTTATAGAACTATGCGCCTGAAATTATTCTTACAAATGATCACACATCAGAAAAGCGCAAACCACCATCCGCTTATTATCAGTCCACGAAAAAAACATTATAATTTTTTTAACATCTCTATTACAAAACACTGTTTGTTTTACAGTGACGATTCTGTTCCCCTGACAGCGGTGATAACCACCCCGAACCATGCCGGAAATATGACTGAATAAAAACGGAAACAGCGCAACTTAACCTAACATTATAAGGCATCATCAGAAAACGCTCTGTTTTATAATGCCGTGCTGTTTTTACCCGCTATTTCTCGGATGTAAATGTAAGCACAGCCTCGGACACCGCATTGAGCTGCTTTTTAAGGCTTTTGTTTATGACAGAGCGTGTCATGCTGACTGCTTTATTTGGATTTTTGTCCACCAGATACAGCCCGCTTTTAACATCATAGTCCGTACCGGGTATCATCTCCTCAGAATAAACGGCGGATGCCACCACATGCAGGCTCTCTGTTCCGAAGGGAGGCACTATCTCGAACTCGCCCAGGCTGACCCATTTATTGGCGTCGTCGGCGTTTATGAACCGGACGAACCGTCGTTTGCCGTCCGCGTTCGCCAGTTCCAGCAGATATGAGTTCTTCTCATTCTTTTTCACGGTGTATCCCACTATGTATATGTAGGCGGGACCGGATGTCTTCACCAGTATCTCTATCTCTTCGCCTTTTTTGAAAAGCAGGTTGCTGGAGCCTTTGTTTGTGGCGATACTCACATGAAAATCAGATGATACGGCCAGACCCTGATACAGCAGACTGTCAAAATCAGCTGTTTTCGGCTGATAGTCCAGCCCGGCATAGGCGGACGGCGCCAGCTCCACGGAGGAGGCGCTCAGGGTGTTCTTTTCACTGTCGAAAAGCCTGTATGTCAGGATAATGTTCTTACCCGCCGGAACGTATTCGCCGCGCATGGAGAAGCGGGCATGTTCCGGAGAATCCGCGCCCTTCACTCTAGCCGTAACTGCCGCCTGAACAGCGGCGGCGAAAGGGGTTATCTCGTGGCTGCCTGTCACGGACGGGGGATAAACATATATGCCTTCTTTATCTATTTTGTCGCAGAGGATATAGGCGGCGTCTGACAAGGTGGACGCTTTCTTCTGCATGGTCAGTATTCTGGCGGAGATATCAGCAGAATCAGTCTCCAGAGGCAAAGTGTCCGTGTCGCCCAGAATCTTGGCCACTGTGTATACTCTTTCGTATCTGTCTGCCAGAGCATAAGCCTCCTTCAGAAGGTCGATACCCTGCCTTCCTGTCTTTCCATCGGCAGAACGGAGAATGCTGAGGGTTCTCTGTTTCAGATCGCCCAGCATATTTTTATACATAGGCAGTGTCTTTTCTGATGACATAACAGCGGTGGCTTTCACCTCGCCGAACTCCTGATTATAGCTCAGCTCAGCCCCTACCAGAGGCAGGTCCGTTGACAGAGCTATATTTTTAGCCGATTCCGTCTGTCCGGCGCTGTCTGATGTACCGCTGGTTTTTAGCGTATATTCTGATGACACACGCACCAGAAGCTGTGACGACAGATCAGACAGAGCCTGAGATTTTGCGCTTTCCATATCAGAACCGTATCCCGTGCCTGTAAAAGTAGCGGCGAAAGCGCCGGAAGAAACAGCGAGAATCAGTAATATCTGAATTATCCGGAACATTTTTCACCCCTTATCATCTCTTTTCTTATTAACTTAGCATTTTATCCCCTCAGAATCCACATAAGACAAGGGTATGTTTCACAGCCTGAACGATTACCATTTAAATTGTTTTATTTTTCATATAAATGCGGTATATTCACATATAATTATTTATAACCGTTGGGTGCGATGTACCGCTGTAGAAAAATCAATAAAAAACTTAGCATAGCCTTCGTGATCGTCTCGCTGCTTGTGACGCTTTCTGTCATCGGTACTCTGACAATACTTGCTCTGTCCACAAAATTCTCAGAATCCGCCCTGCACATGCTGGCCGACGAGGTCATCCTCCGCTCCGTATCTGATGCGGCGGAACATGTGAACATCATCACCAAGCCCGCTCTGAACGCAGTGAGCGCTGTGGAAGCCCTGATGCCGGGGGATATGAGTATTCTGGACAACGACGCCGCCAACCAGAAGATAGTTCTCAGCCTCATAAAAAATCTGGAAGCGTCCAAAGACGTATACACCTCTTACTACTCCAACTCTAATGGCGAATTCTTTCTGGTGGGCAAGAGGCAGAAGTTCGAAAACGACAAAAAAATCTATTATTTCAACAAAATAGTCCGTATCAGAAACGGCCTAAGAACCGTCACCGAATCATGGTATAACGGCAGCGTGAGGTTCGAAACCAATATCCTCACACAGGACTTATACGACCCCAGAACCCGCCCCTGGTATCAGCTGGCCGAGACAAAAGGAATGCCTGAGTGGTCTTCTCCCTATACTTTTTTCATTACGGGACAGCCGGGAATCACCTATTCCAAACCTGTATATCAAGCGGGAAAGCTGATAGGAGTGGTCGCCTCCGATCTGGAGATTAAAACCATCTCGGACTTCCTGCTGAAAAGCTCTTTCACCACCAACACCAGCATGTTCGTGATAGACAGCGATAACAATATTCTGGCTCATTCCGATCTTTCCAGAGTTTACAGCGATATGCGTGATATCAAAAATATCATCCCGAAAGCGTCTGAGTTCAAAGACAGAGTCATGGAAACTCTGGCAAATAAATATATGAAAAATAAAGATTTCGGACGTATCCTCAACATAAAGACGGAGAACGGGCAGTATAAAGCGATAGCAGTTCCTGCCAATATCAACGGGATGAACGTGATACTGGGCATGTATACCCCGGCGAAAGACTATCTGGCGCCTCTCTACAGCAGATTCAGAGCTCTGATATATCTGTCTGTCTTCGTTCTGGTAATGGTTATAATCATATGCAGCCTGATAGCCAGAGAGCTGGCGAAACCCTTTGTGGAGCTGAGCCGCGCCACAGAAAAGGCGAAAGAGCTGCATTTCGACACACCCATAAGCATATGCACCAATTTCAAAGAGGTATATGAGACTCAGGAAAACTTTAACGAGATGCTCGCAAACCTGAACAACTATAAAACAGCTAACGAACTCTTCGCCGAAACACTGCATAACGCCCATGTGGACACACTCTATCGTCTGGCCGGAGCCGCAGAGCACAAAGACCAGTATACATACGACCACCTGAAAAGAGTCAGCGACATATCCGTGATGATAGCAGAGATAACGGGGATGAACAGCCACTCAGTGGAACAGCTCCGACACGCCAGCGTTCTGCACGATGTGGGTAAGCTGGGCATACCGGACGATATTCTGATGAAACCGGGAAAACTGACCAAAGAAGAGTTCGAGATAATCAAAAGACACCCGGATCTTGGCGCCAAAATACTCTCTAACCCCAGCTCAGAAATAATGCATAACGCTCTTATAATAGCCAGATCGCACCACGAAAAATGGGACGGCACGGGCTATCCGATGGGGCTGTCCGGAGAGGACATCCCGCTGATAGGGCGCATAGTGGGTCTGGCGGATGTCATAGACGCTCTGCTGTCGAAACGCCCATACAAAGAGCCTTTTCCTTTCGAAACCACCATTGAGATAGTGGAACAGGAGAAAGGAAAGCACTTCGACCCGGAGCTGGTTCAGGCTGTGCTGAATCATAAAAACCTGCTGAGACGAATAATTAGTGGATAGAGCCAGGAAACATTTAAATAATTATATCATCGTGCTAATTTGCTTATCTCTGGATTTCTAGCTAATTCATCTATAATTTCATTTAATCTTTCAGTAAAGTTAGCTTCAATTGCTACCTCACCTATAGCATCTATCATATCATGATAAAAATTATCATCTCCAGTTAAGCATTTCCAAAAATCATTTCCCACTATAACAGGATAGTGATACTGACTTGTTATTCTTTTATAGTGACTGCTTAAATCAGCATCACACCCATATATAACACCAACTATCATCTGATCAAATGCAAGAGATTGATTATTTGTGCGAGCGAGTTTGATTACACCATTAAAATGCCCGGCTATTGTTTCAACATCATCTTTATTAATTGTATTTGGACCTGCCTTCAATTGGCAATATTTCTTTCTACCATCTAATTGGTCAATAAATTCAATATCAATACCGGCAGTTGTGCTACCAAATGCAGAAAGAACATCATTAGTAAACCTTTGCATTTGTGTTCCAAAAGAAGTTGTAATAGATGTGCCAAGAACTCTGGGTAAAATCAACGCTTTCGCAATATCTCTCGCTTGAGATGTCCCAGAAAGAAAATTTGCTAAATAAACTGCTAGAAAAGGATTTATATTAAATTCTTTTGCATTTTTCAGTTTTTCGGTATTAATGATATGCTGTTTAGCTATTGATTCATTAAACCAAATTTTCACTCTATCCAGAATTACTTGTTTTTCTGCATTTGTCATTCAATTTTACCATTGACCGAATATATTTTTTCTTGTAACCTTACGCAACATTACACATGGTTACATAATGAGGCTAATATGTCTGAATATTACTCTTTAACAGAAGTAGCAGATTACCTTTCTGTGTCAAAAGAAACTTTAAGACGATGGGATAAAAATGGCAAGCTAAAACCAACAAGATTGCCAAATAATTATAGAGTATATACTAGCGAATCATTAAAACAATTTGAAGCACTGAGATTCTTATTTGATAATGAAAAGCATTTTGATAGTAAACTATCTGAGCCTTTAAAAAACTATAGATGCATAGAACTTTTTGCAGGAGCTGGAGGATTAGCATTAGGTTTTGAAAAAGCTGGAATCACCTCGTCCGTTTTAAATGAAGTTGACTCAAATGCCTGTAATACTCTACGAATTAACAGACCAGACTGGAATATTATACAAAACGATATTCGAAATATTTCTTTTAAGCAATATGCAAATAAAATTGATATTGTAAGTGGAGGATTTCCTTGTCAGGCTTTTAGTTACGCAGGCAAAAAACTTGGCTTCGAAGATGCAAGAGGTACTTTATTTTATGAATTTGCTAGGGTAGTGAAAGAAGTTCAACCGTTAATATGCATTGGTGAAAATGTAAGAGGACTTCTTAATCATGATTCAGGCAGAACCATTGATGGTATGAAATCTGTCCTTAATGAACTCGGTTATGATGTTTTTCCACCAAGAGTGCTTAAGGCAATTTTTTATAGAGTACCTCAAAAACGTGAACGACTTTTTTTAATTGGTATTAGAAAGGGCTCAGGAATTACATTTGAATTCCCTTTACCGTACAAAAAGATTTATACAGTTAAAGATGCTTTGAAGTCAGGAGAATTATACCACTGCGATGTTCCTGATTCTCCAGGTCAAAAATATCCAAAACGCAAACGAGAAATTCTTTCACTAGTTCCTCAAGGTGGATATTGGAAAGATTTACCTGAAGAAGTACAAAAAGAGTATATGCTTAAGAGCTTCTATCTCAGTGGTGGAAAAACAGGAATAGCTCGCAGGATGAGTTGGAATGAACCTTGTCTTACACTAACATGCTCACCAGCACAGAAACAAACAGAAAGATGCCACCCTGATGAAACTCGCCCTTTTACTGTTAGAGAATACGCAAGGATACAAACATTTCCTGATGACTGGAAATTCTCTGGTTCTTTAAATCAAATTTACAAACAGATAGGAAATGCAGTTCCTGTTAACCTTGCCTATGAGGTCGGTCGTCAGCTAGTAAAGGCTCTTAACGAGTATACTATCAAAGAAGAGTTGAAGAACAAACTCCAGCAATGCAATTGTGATACTGAAAAAGTATCATTCTAATATAAGCGAAGAAAGATATTCCCAGCGCTCCATCTTTTCCAGAATCAGTTCATCTATCTCTTCTATCCTTTTGTGCATATCAGTCAGACTGGAATAGTCGTCGTCGCCGGCATTCAGCTTCTTTTCCAGCTCAGTCTTCTCTTCTTCCAGCTTTTCTATGTCTGATTCCAGAGAGTCATATTCCTTCTGTTCGTTGTACGAAAGTTTTTTCTTCTTTGTTTTCGGCTGTTCGGTTTCCTTTTTCGGCGCCTGCTTCTTCTCTTCGGATACCGCCAGCTTTTTCTCTTCCAGATAGTCGTCGAAATCGCCGTAAAAAACTTCCACTCCGCCTTCGCCGTCAAATATCAGCAGATTGTCGGCGACACGGTTCATAAAGCATCTGTCGTGGGACACTACAAGTATGCATCCGGGAAAATCATCCAGAAAATCTTCCAGAACGGACAGGGTCTTGATATCTATGTCGTTGGTCGGTTCGTCCAGAATGAGAAAGTTAGGATTATTCATCAGCACCAGAACAAGATGCAGACGGCGCTTCTCTCCGCCGGACAGTTTTCTGATGGGGGTATGGTGCATCACAGAAGGAAAGAGGAATTTCTCCAGAACCTGTCCGGCGCTGATGCTCTTGCCGTTGGGCAGAATCAGCACCTCTTTGATATCCCTGACAGTATCTATCATCCTTTTATCCGGATCCAGCTCCTTGCTGTGCTGGTCGAAAACGCCGAATACTGTATTCAGCCCGGGGATCACCTCGCCCGTGTCAGACGGTTCCTCGCCTGTCACCAGACGCAGAAAGGTCGATTTGCCCGCTCCGTTTCTGCCCACTATGCCCAGACGCTCTTTCGGTTTGAATGTATAGGTGAACGGCTTGATCACAGGACGCCCGTCATAGGATTTCGACACTCCCTTGATCTCCAGAATATGTTTGCCCATGCGCTGAGCCTGTATCTCCAGCTCCAGCTTGTCCGCCTCTCTGTAGACCTCTCTGTCCTGCATGGCGTGGATACGCTCTATGCGTGCCTTCTGCTTGGTGCTTCTCGCCTTTGCGCCCCTGCGGAGCCATTTCATCTCATTGCGCAGGATGTTCCTCTGTCTCTGATCCTCACGCTGAAGCTGGGCTTCCGCCTCGTCCTTCTTCTCCAGATAGAGCGAATATCCGCCGTTGTATGTGAAAGCAGTACCTCTGTCTATCTCTATGATGTTGCTGCATATCTCATCCAGAAAGTATCTGTCGTGGGTTACCATCAGTATGGATTTGGTGGTTTTTTTCAGATAGGTCTGAAGCCACTCCACCGTCTCTATGTCCAGATGGTTGGTGGGCTCGTCCATCACCAGCAGGTTTCCGTCATCTATGAGAGCCTGCGCCAGAGCAACCTTTTTCAGCATGCCGCCGGACAGAGTGCCCAGCTTCATATCCGTGTCGTTTATCCCCAGCTCGCCCAGTATGGATTTTATCTCATATTCGAAATGCCAGGCGTCCAGACGGTTGATCTCGGTCATCACCTTATCCAGTTCGTCTCTGTACTGCTCTGAGTTCTCCGGATGATGGCACAGTTTCTCATACCGCTTGATCAGCTCAGTCACCGCCGAGCCGCTCTTGAACACTGCGTCCAGTATGGTATCCTCCGGATCGAAATCCGGCATCTGCGGCAGATAGTTTATCACGCACTGCCTGTTCCACGACACAGTTCCCGTGTCCGGCTGTTCCTTCTTAGCCAGAATCTTCAGCAGGGTGGATTTCCCACAGCCGTTAACGCCTATCAGCGCTGTTTTCTGCCCCTCTTCTATTCCGAATGAAATGTCAGTGAAGAGCTGTTTATCGCCCATTTTTTTGGATATTTTGTCTACGGAGACGAGATTCATGAATTTTCCTTAATAGGGTTTTGCCAGAGACTTATCCAGAAACACGGCGGCGTTGTAATCCTTTGTCGCCTGAGGAAACCTGTTCAGCCTGAACTGTGACAGCCCTCTGTAGTAATAAGCCACGGCATAGCCGCTGTCCTTCTCTATTGTTTTATCGAAATACCCCAGACCTTCTGTATATTTTCCCTGATAGAACAGTGACATTGCCATGTGATAAAGAGTGTGTCTGTCGTTCTTTCCGCTGTCTATGGCTTTTCTGAGATCACCTGAGGCCTGAGAATATCTTTTGAGATCATACAGAACATACCCGCGCAGATACACAGCCGTTGTGTCCCTGCCGTTCACCGACAGGAAGGCGTTCAGTCTGCTGAGCGCTCCCTCTTTGTCGGAGAAAAAACCGTCCTTGTTCACCATTTTCACTGCTGAAACCATCTTCGAGTATACGTCCTGACGTTTGTAAACGCCTGACGCCTCTGACTGCACAGACCTGAGCCTCTGGCTCACCAGTCTCCGCTCAACATCGGTCTCCGCTTCGGCGATGGTTTTGTTAAGCTGATTTATCAGCGCCTTGTATCCGCCCGCTTTTTTGTTCAGGCGTGCCAGCTCCGCCTCGTAAGGCGATGCGTCCACCCTGAGTCTGGGCAGCAGAGACGACCGAACGGCACGGGACATGGACAGACTTTCGTCTATTCCCGCCGGCTCTTTTCTGATATCCGCGTCCGGAGACACAGTAACACCGGAAAAAGAGACCGAACACCACAAAACCAGCATAAAAGCGGTGATAAATTTAAATATATCTGTCATATTGCGTCACTTCGGATATAATAGTATAAGTCAATTTACCGAAACAGCGGTCTTAAAGCAATAAGTTCTTTTTTCAAGGGGAATAGATGCGTTTTCTTGTGACACTGCTCTTTCTGTGGGCTTCTGTCTGCTATGCCGACGCCGACTATGACAGGGGCGACGACCTCTTCTACGGCAGAGGTACCGGGCAGAACTATGCCGAAGCGCTAAAAAGCTATAAAAAATCCGCGGAAAACAAAAATCCGGACGCCATGAACAACATAGGATATATGCTGCGCATGGGGCTGGGAACGGAAAAGAATGACCCGGAAGCGCTGAAATGGTACACTCTGGCGGCAGAGAGCGGAAACACACTGGGGATGTATAATCTCGGGCTGATGTATAAGAACGGCACAGGAACGGACCAGAGTTTTTCTGACGCCGCGCTGTGGCTGACCCGTGCGGCGGAGGCCGGCATGCCGGAGGCTATGAACGCTCTGGGCTGTATGTATGAGCAGAGCGAGGAACCGGACTATACAGCGGCGATATCCTGGTTCAGCGCCGGAGCGGACAAGGGCTTTGCCTACGCTCAGTATAATCTGGGACTGATGATAAAGAACGGGCTGGGTACTGTAAAAGATACAGAGACAGCGGACACATGGATCGGCATGGCCGCGGCGCAGGGACTGAAAGCGGCGGCTGAAGAGCTGGGCAAAAAGCCGGAAGACATAAAACCTGTTCCGGTTGTTCAGGCGCCTAAACTAATCACGGTGGATTCTTCCACCGGGCTTGTATGGCAGGACAATGAAGACGCCGCAAAAAAAGAGATGTTCTGGAAGGACGCAGTGACCTACTGCGACACCCTGAGCCTGAACGGGGTCATCGGATGGCGGATGCCCACGGTGAAGGAACTGCTTAGTCTCACTGACCCGAACAAAACACCCGCTGTGCGTGTGAAATTCCGCAATCAGTCAAACGACACCTACTGGAGTTCAAAAGAAGACAAAAAGAACGCCAGAGTGGTATATATGTTCAACGGAAGCGACTACTGGACGGACAAGGAATATCTGAACCGTGTCCGGTGCGTCAGAAAAAAATAAGGAATGAATGAATGAACAACAACGATGTATTAAGGCGTGTGCGATACGCCATGAATCTGAACGACAATAAACTGCTCAATATTTGGGATCTGGGCGGCATGAAGATAAAGAGGGAGGATATCCCCGTGATCTTTTCGAAAGAGGACGACGCAAATTATAAGGAAACATCGGACGAACTGCTGAACGCTTTTCTGGATGGTTTTATAACATATAAAAGAGGAGCGAAACCCGATGCGAAATAACGATATAGTAAAAAAACTGCGCATCGCTCTGGAGATGAAAGATACTGATATTATAGAAATATTCGCTCTGGGCGGGGCAAACGTGACAAAATCCGAGATATCGGCGTTCTTCCGCAGAGAGGACCACAGAAACTATCAGGCGCTGGGCGATCAGCTTATGAGAAAATTTATGAACGGGCTCACAAAAAAATACAGAGTGGAAAATGTTTAAAGCGGAGATAGACAAGTCTTCCTGCACCGGATGCGGAGCGTGTGTCTCTCAGTGTCCGGTGAGATCCATCAGTCTGTCCACCGACTCATCCAACCGCAAAACAGCGGACGTGGACAGACAGACCTGCACAGGCTGCGGAGCATGTATCCCCGCATGCCGTTTTCAGGCAATTACATTATTTTGATCTGACTGCGGCGGCATATAAAATGCCGCCCTACAATCATATTAATTTGTTGACGGCGTTCTCTATGTCCTTTGTGCTGTATGACTCATTTCCGCAGCCGACAGCAACCACAAACAAAAATAACCTCCTGTTATTTTTGTCAAACCGTTGCGCAGAGACTAAGTCTCTGCTTCACTCACACTCCGTACGGCTTTCAGCGCAAAGCGCATCAGCCTCCCTCGTGAGGCACATCCTGTGCCTTAGCCGATGAGTCTGTTGACGGCGTTCTCTATGTCCTTTGTGCTGTATGACTCATTTCCGCAGCCGACATCGGCGAACGGCTCATATTCATCGAGCATTTCCAGAAGAGCTGAGACCGATTTTTCATCTGATGTTTTATTGTCGTAAACTTTTTTAATTTTAGCCAAAATACTATCCGGAAGCTCCTGTTCCTCAGAGGCTTTCAGGGCTGATTTCAGAAGTTTTTCATAAATATCCATAAGCACCTCATATGAACACCAGTGTATATCATCTCACAAAAAAACGCTATTCCATAATTTTTTGCTTGAGAAACGGATATATTTTACAATATTGTTAATCTCTGCCTGTGATTTTGGAGGAGCAAATGTCTGTCCTGTTTTCAACCTTCACTATTAACAAAGTAACCCTGAGAAACAGAATAATTATCCCGCCTATGTGTCAGTATTCCGCCAGAGAAGGTCTGGCCAACAGCTGGCATCTGGTGCATTACGGATCTCTGGCAGCCGGAGGCGCCGCCGCCGTGATACTGGAGGCGACAGCTGTAGAGCCGGAGGGCAGGATCAGCCCCTATGATCTGGGCATCTGGAATGACGGTCAGACAGAAAAGCTGAAAGAGATATTCGCTTTCATAACATCACAGGGGGCTCTGCCAGGCATACAGCTTGCCCACGCCGGACGCAAAGCGTCCACAGACAGACCCTGGACAGGCGGAAAACCCGCCGGAGCGGACAACAACGGATGGTCGCCCATTTATGCTCCCAGCGCAGTCGCTTTCAGCGGAGAACATCAGACGCCCCATGAGCTGACCCCTGAACAGATACAGGATCTGGTGGAAAAATTCAAACAATCAGCAATAAGGGCTCAGAAAGCCGGAGCCCGAATAATAGAGATACACGCCGCCCACGGATATCTTCTGCATCAGTTTCTGTCGCCCCTGTCCAACAAACGTCAGGACGAATACGGCGGCAGTCTGGAAAACAGGATGCGCTTTCTGAAAGAAGTTGTGACAGCAGTCAGACCGGTTATAGAGGAATTCAACCTCCTGTTCGTCCGTATATCCGCCACAGACTGGGCGGAGGGCGGATACACACCGGAGGAAGCAGTGGAAACAGCGAAAATGCTGAAAACCGCCGGAGCTGATTTCATCGACTGCTCCACAGGCGGACTTGTGCCGCATGCCAAGATACCCGCCGCTCCCGGATTTCAGGTGCCGTTCGCCACACAGATAAAATACGGAGCGGACATACCCGTCTCTGCGGTGGGCATCATCACCGGAGCCCATCAGGCGGAAACCATACTGAGAAAATGCGAAGCCGACATAGTGATGATCGGCAGAGCATCTCTGCGAAACCACCAATGGGCTATAGACGCCGCCGGAGAACTGGGGGATGAAGCCCCCATACCCCCGCAGTACGCCAGAGCATACTGATGAACGACAGGCGGCTTTTATACATAATAACATTCGCCTCTGTGCTGACATTCTCATCCCTGTACGCCCCGCAGCCGATACAGCCTCTGATAGCCAGAGAGTTCGGGCTCACCATGTCCGAAGTATCGCTGCTGACCACAGCGTCCATGATACCTCTGGCTGTAGCGCCCATATTTTACGGATATCTGCTGGAGGCGGTTTGCGCCAGAACTGTTCTGGTCGCCTCGCTGAGCATGCTTGCCCTGTGCCAGTTCATGTTTTACTTTTCACAGAACTACTATCTGCTGGTTTTTATCCGTGTTCTGCTCGGATGCGCCATGCCTGCCGTTCTGACAGGTATAATGACATATATATCTGACACATCCGCCAAAACCGATATACAAAAGAATCTGGCGATATACATATCATCAACCATATTCGGTGGATTTTCAGGCAGATTCTTTTCCGGTCTGCTGTCGCATTATTTCGGCTGGAGGATGATGTTTCTCATACTGGGGTTCAGTCTGCTGACTGCGGCTCTGCTGATGCGCAGACTGCCTTCCAATAAGGCGTCCATAACCAAGATCAACCCGCAGGCGGCAAAAGAGATTCTGACCGCCGGAATCTTTCCCGCTGTCTATCTGATGGTTTTTTTCATGTTTTTCATGTTCGCCGCCGTGCTGAATTTTATCCCATTCCGCATGCGCCAGATCAGCCCCGATTCGGGAGAAATGCTCATCGGCGTAATGTATACCGGATATATCATGGGGATCGTGGTGGCGCTGAATATTTTAAAGATAATAAGAGTTATGAGGTCAGAGCAGAACACTATCTTCGCCGGACTGACGCTTTTCACCGGATCGCTTCTGCTTTTCACTTCCGAAAGTATATGGGTGATGTTTTTCGGTATGTTCGTTTTCTGTTCCGGAATGTTCATGGCCCATTCCACAGCGGCTGGATACGTCAACAAGATAGCCGATAGGCACAAGGGAGTGACCAACGGGCTCTATGTGGCGTTTTACTACGCCGGAGGAGCGCTGGGCTCCGTCCTGCCCGGTCTGATATATCAGTCTTTCGGATGGCACGCCTTTCTTACCGTGCTGGGTGTCATCATGTCGTCAGCTCTTCTCGCCGGAAGGCTGATGCTGAGACGATAACTATTTGTTCTCCAGTGAATCCACTCTGTTCTTCAGATCTTTTATCCTGGAGCCGAGGCTGACGAAATAAGCTCCCAGCAGGATGAAGATAACAGCGTAGCCGGCAAAAAGATAATTGAAATTATTCATGATTTTCTCCGAGAGAATCTATTTTTCTGTTGAGTGACGCTATCGTCACACGTTTAATCATCATAGCCAGATAGAGCAGGGAAAAGGCAAATATAGCAAAGAGCATGGCATTCAGCATATCCGGATGGAGTCCGCCGCCGCCCTTCTGAACAACATTGGGGTGGATAGTTCTCCACCATCTGATGGAAAAGAACACTATGGGAACGTCTATGAAGCCGATAATGCCTATCGCCGCTGCGAATTTCGCCCTTTTATCAGCCTCTTCGATAAATTTTCTGAGCATGATGTATCCGGCATATATGAACCACAGGATAGTGGTGGTGGTCAGTCTGGGATCCCATGTCCACCAGACGCCCCAGATGGGTCTGGCCCAGATGGGACCTGTTATCAGAACTATCGTACAGAACAGAATACCTATCTCTGCCGAGCTTTCGGCTATGTCGTCAAACCTGTAGTCCTGCTTTATCAGAAAAAGTATGCTGAACACAAACGTGATGAAAAAAGCGAAAAATGCTATCCACGCCGATGCCACATGAAAATAGAATATTCTTTGAACAGCGCCCATCACTTTTTCTGATGGAGCCGATACCAGCGCAATATAAAGAGCAATGGTTATGAATGATACCATCAGGATATCAAGTGATTTAACGCTAAAGATTTTTTTTAACATATCAGTCCTCTACGATAAAATCGAACACAGCGAAAACAACGACTGTAAATATAATATCAAATGAGCCCAGCAGCTTCAACCATTTGTCGGCGTCCGCCGGATCGTGCCCAAGTATATAAACGTTCAGCGCCTGAACAGAAGCCAGTATCACAGGCACTATCACAGGCAGAAGAAGGAGCGGAAGCATGACCTCACGGGTTCTGGTGTTCACCGAAATGATGGAGAACAGTGTACCCAGAATGGAAAAACCGTATGTGCCAAGCACGAATATGACAGCCGGCATAAAGCCGTTGGCAAAAATATTAACGTTATACAGCACCATAAAGAGCGGAATGGTAAAAATCTCCACAAGGGTGATGAACAGAAAATTGCTCGCCGCCTTGCCGAAAAATATAGCGCTTCTGTCCACGGGAGCCAGCAGGAGCGCCGAAAAATTGCCGCCTGTTATCTCGCTCATCATGGATTTGTTCAGTCCCAGAATTCCGGCAAATACGAATGACATCCACAGGATGCCCCCTGCCACCTCGTTTTTGAACTCTGAGCCGGGTTCGAAGATAAAGCTGAATACCACGACCGTCAGCACGGAGAACAGCAGCATGGAGACCACTATCTCTCTGGACTTAAGCTCGTGGAGAAGGTCTTTGTTTATAATAGCTAAAACGGTGCTGAGATATTTCATCTGCTCACCGCCTCGGTGTATTTATGCTCGAAATCAGTTATGCTGATGTCGCTCTTGTTCATATCCAGCACCAGCGAGCCGCCCTTGATGATAGCCAGACGTGAAGCGGCGTCGTAGCCCTGCTTCATGTTGTGCGTCACCATGATGATGGTTTTATGCTCTCCGAAGAGCTCCGTCAGAATGCGTGTCAGAATATCGGAAGCGTGAGTGTCCAGCCCTGTGTAGGGCTCGTCCAGAACCACTATGTCCGGATCGTGCAGCAGCGCTCTGGTGATGGACAGCCTCTGGAGCATGCCTCTGGAATATCCCCTCACCTTATCGTTGCGCCTTTTATAAAGCTCCACCTTGTCCAGCAGAGTCTTGATGCGGTCGTCTATGTCCGCCACATTGTACATTTTGGCATAGAAGCGCAGGTTTTCCATAGCGGTCAGCTCGGAGTAGAGAAACGGCTGATGGGATATCACGCCGAATTTACTGCGAAAGCTGTCCTGAAGTTTGTTCAGAGGAACAGATTCATAGAGTATCTGTCCGGATGTCGGCGCTGTCATAGTGCATAACAGCTTCAGAAAGGTGGATTTGCCGGCGCCGTTCGGTCCGAATATACTGACGAACTCGCCTTTATTAAAGGAGACGGACACACCCCTCAAAGCGTGGATGTGTCCGTATTTTTTATTTACGTTTTTAAACTCGACTAAGGATTCAGGCATCCCTTTTTGTCCTGCCCGAAATTCCATAAAGACCGCCCAGAACCATCACCACGCAGCCGATCCATATCCATGTGATAAAAGGCTGATATACCGCCTGTATTCCCACATAGTTCTCCGTCTTGCTATAGCTGGAGAGGATCAGATAAAGGTCGCCTGTCAGCTTGGAGTTGATAGCCACCTCGGCGAAGGCCTCTTCGTTCTTTTCATAAAAGCGTCTCTCGGGCGCCAGTGTCAGCACCTTTTTGTCACCCTTATAAACGGAAACCGGAGCGTATGCGGAAACGTAGTTCTGCATCTGTCTGAAAGAGATATCGCCTACTTTCAGATCATATCCGGCGAACTCGAACTGCTCTCCGGGAGCTACCACTACATCCTTCTGGAGGTTGTAGAATGATGAGGCGATAACGCCGTATGCCACCATCACTACACCGATATGAACTATCATACCGCCGAAGAATCTTCTGTTGCTGGTCAGAACACTGACCCCGCCCGCCTTAACGGATGAGACTATTCTGGTGATGATAGTCACCAGAGAAAAGGTGGTGAAACCGGTCAGCACCATAGGCAGAGGATGACCCTTGCCTGTGGCGGCGAGATATACCATTGCCAGCACCATAGCAATGGTGGACGGCATAAGTTTTCTTATCAGCTCGTTTCTGTTCTCTGTGCCGCCGAAAGACATCAGAGGCGCCAGACCGCCCGCAAGCAGCAGCAGCATGAAGAAAGGAGCGGAAACTTTATTATAGTAGGGTATCCCCACTGTGATCTTGTCCGACATTACCATTCCGGAGAGAACAGGCATCATGGTCCCCACCAGAATAACTATGGTGAGCCCCAGAAACAGCCAGTTGGAAAGGAAGAACAGACCGTCACGGGAGAAAAAATTAAACTTAACGTCATCTTTGTCAGCCAGATTCTGCATCATAGGCATCAGATATCTGACGAATATCGCTGTTGTCAGAACGATGAAAAAGAGGAAGAAATATCCCAGAGGAGATTTGGAGAAAGTATGCACTGAATCCAGCACACCGCTTCTGGTGATATATGTTCCGAAGAGACACAGCTCGAACGACAGAAGCGCCAGCATGTGTGTCCATATTTTCAGTCTGCCTTTGCGCTCATACATAAAAGCTGAGTGCAGAAGAGCTGTGGATGTAAGCCACGGCAGCAGAGAAGCGTTCTCCACCGGGTCCCATGCCCAGTATCCGCCCCAGCCCAGCTCAACATAAGCCCATTCGCCGCCCAGAACGATACCGATGGTCAGGAAAACCCATGTTATCATCGTCCATTTGCGTGTGTCCGCTGCCCATGCCGCTGATGTGTCTCTGCTCATCAGAGCAGCCAGAGCGTGTCCCACTGTGATGGTGAATCCCACATACCCCAGAAAAAGGGTGGGCGGGTGATACAGCATACCGGGGTTCTGAAGCAGGGGGTTCATTCCCAGTCCGTCCGGAGGGAAGAAATCCAGCTCATGGAAAGGGTTGGTCACGAATATCGTGAGTATCAGAAAGAATGTAGATGTCAGGGCAGATGTGGCGAGCACCGCTGACCTGTATTTTGTGTCATAATTTTTTGTCCGGAAGATCTCTATGGCGGCAAACACTGTCACCAGCCAGCCCCAGAAGAGCAGAGAACCCGCCTGTCCTGCCCACCATCCGCTTATTTTATATACGAACGGCAGTTTCAGGTCGGTGTACTGAGCCACATATTCCATCTTGAAATATCCGGTGGCCAGAGCATACACCAGCACGCAGGAGGCCAGTGACGCAGCTGCGGTCTGTCCAAGCATGAACCAGTCAGCCAGTTTGGCATTCTCCTTAGATTGTGTAGCAACGGCATAGGCATACATGCCGAACGCGGCAAAACCCGCAAATAAACCAAGTATTTGAAATAAATTACCTAACTGTCCCATAAATCTCCCTTTAAATCGAAATCATACTAAAATTGTTTCAATAAAGACAGCGAAAAACTATTTTTGTTCAACGTCCGCTTCATATTTTGAAGGACATTTTGTAAGCACGGACGCAGCCTTGAATATATGGTTCTCTGTATCGTACTTGCCTTCGACAATAACGTGTATGCCGACCTTAAAAGTATCGGGGATTATACCGTTATATACAACGTTCATTGTGTCTTCGCTTCCCTTGATATCTTTTATGGTGAACGCAAGATACTGTTTTTTGAAATCCTTGCTGAGATCCTCCGGCATAACTTCGCCTGTGACCCTCATTCCTTTGGCGTTATATTTTTCGGGATTCTGTTTCACCTCTGACACTTCGAGATAATATACGCTCTCCGACCTGAAGCTGGTGAAGAACAGATATCCAACCACGCAGACGAATACCACACCCGCCAATATAAACTTGTAAGATTTCTTCATTATTCCCTCTGATAATTTTTATTCCTCTTATGATGTGAAATATTGATTGCTTTATCAAGAAAAAATTTATAAATAATGTAAATGGACAATATATCTTACTACACCGCCTTTTTAGCAGGCGTACTTTCTTTTTTATCACCATGCGTTTTACCTCTTCTGCCCGGATACCTCTCATTCATGTCGGGGGAATCCATAGAAACGCTGACTTCCGGAGACAAGAAAACAGCCAAGCTGAAAGTTTTTCTCGGCGCTGTTTTTTTCGGTCTGGGTTTTATGCTGGTTTTCGTTCTTCTGGGCGCCAGCGCAACCAAAATCGGTATTTTTCTTAAAGACTACAAGCTGATCATAGGCAAGGTCGCCGGAGTTATCATCATCATACTCGGTCTGCATATGCTCGGCGTTTTCCACATCAGAAAACTGATGTCACATAAAAAATGGAACTACACCGCCAAATCCGGCGCTCCGTTCTTTATCAACGCTTTTCTTCTGGGCGTGGCTTTTGTTTTCGGCTGGACACCCTGCATAGGTCCTATTCTGGCGGGGATACTCTCTATGGCGGCTTCCGAGGAGACCGTGGGCAAAGGCATGCTGATGCTCTCCGTCTTCGGGTTCGGTCTGTGGATACCTTTTCTGCTGTCAGCCATGGCTGTCGGATTTGTATTCAGCTCTGTGCGCAAGGCGGGCAAGATCGTCATGATAGTGGAGAAAGCATCGGGAATACTTCTGATCATCATTGGTTTTCTGATGGCGACAGACAGTCTTCAGACCATCAGCATATATCTCTTCAAGTGGTTTCCGTTCCTCAGCAATATCAATTTTTGATACGAAACTGTCACTGCGAGGAGCTTCAAGTCCTTCCACTGAGGATTCACACTGCTTATCATCTACCAGATTTATGAGATTACTTCGCTGCGCTCGTAACGACAGAGATTAGGCAGGCATGCTGGAAATAAGAGTAAAGATGGGACCCATAAGACCTATCATAATAATAAGCATGAAAACACCGATCACGCCGATCACTATAGGCTCTATCATCTTCGACATATTGGTCGCCAGCATATCAACCTTATAGTAATAATGCTCCGCAACGTTGCCCAGCTGTCCGTCCAGATTTCCCGTCTGCTCCCCTATCCCGATCATTCTGGTAACCAGCTTCGGATACAGGTTCTGTTCCGCCAGAGCCTGAGAAAAAGAGGAACCGGACGCTATCATGTCTCTGACATTGTATATGGATCTTTTATACACAGTGTTTGTCATGCTCTCTTCCATGATGTTCAGAGCGGTATACAGAGGCAGACCGGCGGTTATCATCAGGCGGATATACTCCGCTATGAACGCGAAATTAAAATTAGACACCACAAGCCCTATGACGGGCAGCTTCAGCATAAGCATATCTGTATGATATCTGTATTTTACATTATTTTTTCTCAGCGCCGAGTTGGCTATCACTAAGACCACAGCGGCCGCCGCCAGATACAGGATATAGCTCTCCATGAACCCTGACAGAGCCATGATGAACCTTGTGGTGGGAGGCAGGGAGATATTGAACGATCTGAACGCCTCTATCATCTTCGGCATGACCACCACCAGCCAGAAGATCATCACCGCCATCATAGCGAAAAAAGCAAAGGCGGGATAAATCAGAGCTGATTTGGTCTTTGATTTCAGGTCGGACATTTTTTTCAGATGCTGGGCGGCGTTCTTCAGTGTGTTGTCAAGCTGCCCCGTCTCCTCGCCGATATGCACCAGATTCACCACAACATCGGTAAACACGTCGGTATATTTCGATATGGCTCTGGAGAAGGTCATACCCATCTGCAGACGGCTGCTGATATCAGACAGTATATCGCCCATCGCCTGATTGTCCGCGTCCTCTGCCAGATCGCCCAGAGCGGAGGTGATAGGCATTCCGGATTTTACTATCATATGCAGGTTGTCTATGGTCTCTATAACCTCCTGCATCTTTATCTTTTTTCTGCGTATAAAAAAACGTGAGAGCGCTGAAATCTTATCAACACCGACAACATTCACGCCCAGATTGCTCAGATAACCGGCAATATCTTCACCCGGCTCGACCTCTATGGTTTTTCTGACTGTTTTTCCGGCGGAATCCAGTATCCTGACTCTATACATATCCATTACAGAGCAACCCTCAGAATCTCCTCAGGAGTGGTGACGCCGTTCATCATCTTAATAAGTCCCGATTCCAGTATGGGTATCATTCCCCGCTCCACGGCGGTGGTGAATATTTTCAGCGGTGAGGCTCCGGTCACTATCAGGTCGCCTATGACATCATCGATCTCCAGAAACTCGCTGATGACTCCCCTGCCGGAATATCCGGTGTTCTTGCACATCTCACATCCCTGACCCCGCATGTACTTCACATCGGAGTCGAAGGATATGCCGTTTCTGGCGAGCATCTCCTCCGGAATACCCATGCCCAGCAGCTTAGCCCCGGTGATGGTCTCTTCCCTGCGGCAGAATATGCACACCTTTCTGACGAGCCTCTGAGCCAGAATGCCGCCCACGCCGGAGGCTATCATGTAGTCTTTGATATTCATCTCCAACAGACGGGGGATAGCCGTAACAGCGTCGTTTGTGTGCAGTGTGGACAGCACAAGGTGACCTGTGATAGCGGCTCTCATTGCCATTTCCGATGTTTCCTCGTCCCTCATCTCACCCAGAAGAATAACATCCGGGTCCTGTCTGAGAAACGCTCTCATGGCACGGGCGAAGGTATATCCCGCCTTTTCGTTGACCTGAGTCTGTTTTATGAACGGAAACTTGTATTCTATAGGGTCTTCCGCTGTCAGAACCTTTCTCTGAAGGGAGTTTATCTTTCTGAGTGAGGCATAGAGAGTGGTGGTCTTGCCCGATCCGGTGGGACCTGTGACCAGAAGTATGCCGTGGGGTCTGGAGAGCTGTTTTTCCAGCCTGTGCTGTGTGGGTTTTTCGAAACCCAGCCCGTCCATGTTGAACAAAGACACGTTCTTGGACAGCACTCTCATAACCATCCCCTCGCCGTAAACAGTAGGGATGGTGGATATCCTGATGTCGAAGAACTCATCGAAAAAAGTATGGGTCATGGAACCGTCCTGAGGCAGGCGCTGTTCGGCTATGTCCATTCCGGACATGATCTTGACACGGGAGGTGATGACCGAGTGCATCTCTTTCGGAAAGACATAGAAGTGGCGGAGTATACCGTCCACCCTGTAAAAGACGTGTGTGCCTATGTCCTCCGGAGATATGTGGATGTCAGTCGCTCTGGAGATGATGGCGCTGTTGATTATCAGCTCCAGCAGATAGGGTATCTCTGTCTGGTTGCCTGTTCTGACAGCCTTGGACACTATCTTTGCGATCTCTTCATCTATGGGTCTTTCCAGAAGGAAATAGTTGATCTCTATGTTTTTAAAAATGGTCTCTTTATCGGCTACGAATATCTCTATATCTTTTCCGGCCTTGCGTTTCAGAATGTCCAGAGTGTTGATGTTGAAAGGATCGGCAACGGCAACTATCAGCCTGTCCGGTCTGTTCTCCAGAGGGATTATCTCCAGCTGTTTGGCTATGCTTCTGTCGAAGAGTTTCAGCGCATCCAGAGACGGCGGGTGCTCGTTCAGGTCTATGTATGGTTTTCCGGACTGTTTGGCAACTACCAGAGCGATCTCTCTGGGTGAGACGAACGACAGCTCGATGAGTATCTCGCCCAGCAGCTTGTCTCTTATCTTCTTCACTTCCAGAGCGACCTGAATCTGCTCCTCGGTGACGTATCCGTAATCTTTTAAAAGCTGACCTACGGTTTTCTTAGACATGTGAATTCCCTCTGTGATTCTACTGATTCTATCAAAATATCTGATGGTTAGTAAAGCGAAAATGCTCGGAGAAATACCGTAACATAAGTGTTTACTGATACGGATTAACACCTTATACTCTAAGAGATATCAGAGGTGATAAATGTCTGTCAGCAGTAAAACGAATGTTTTTCTAACCACCCTGTCAGACGCGTCTTCGGCGTGTCTCTCCAGACTGGTTCAGCATATAGCGGAGAATCCGTCCATATTCGCCTTCACTCTGGCGTGCGCCGTCACCGGATACATCATTATCAACCTCTATAAACTGAAACTGACGAAAAAACATGTGAACGAAAGAATGCAGATATTCGTGCATGTGCTTTTTCCTTTTATGTTCGTGGTGTTCAGCTATTATTCTCTGCGAACCAGACAGCAGGATCCTTTGTATCTCATGCTGAACTATTTCGCGTTTTACTGGCTGACAGGCTCCATTCTGAAGATCCCCTCACGCTTTTTAAACATCAGCGTCAAGAGATGCTATTCCACAGTGATGTGGTATATCCTCGCCGCCATACTGCTGGCGGTTTACTATGACCTGCTGAAGCTCTACGGATCGGAATACAGACACGGGCTGAAATCATTCATGCATTTCCTGTCCGGGCTTATCAGGCTGTTCCTGTCGCTGGGCTTCTATATCTATCTGAAAAAGATGCTCCCGGCGCTCATGACGCATATAGCGGAGAAAGGACGCATCCCAGGTATTTTCAGGATCCCTCCGGGGCTTCTCATCACTGCTTTCAGCGTTATATCATTTCTATGGGTGGTGGACGTTCTGAGGCTGGATTTCAGGTTTATCATGACAGCCGGACTTCTGGTTCTTGCGGCCGCCCTTCTGTCTCAGCTGAACTCAAATGTGGACTCTGTGGCGCTGCGGATATATTCTCCGGAGAACTACACTCAGTTCGAATGGGAGCTGATAAAGAAAAATCTTATCCGTCTTGCCGTTGTGTCATCCATCTACATCTTCTATTCGCTGGGATATAATGTGCTGGATATAGCGGAGCTGATGCACACGCTGAAGAAGACCTATCTGATCAATTCAGAGCTTTTCAGGCTGTCTCTGGCGTCGCTCATGTCCGCCGTGCTCGTTTTCATCCTGCTTAGGAGTCTGCTGTTCCTCACATCAAAATATCTCCGGGTGGCGGTCTTCGGCGGGGTACAGACATCCGATTCCGGCTCTCTGGAAGTTCTGCTCAGCAATATAGGCATTCTGATTATCATAATAATCACTATGCTGGTGACAGGCATCACATGGAAGATAGTGGTTCCCATAGCCAGCGCTCTGGGCATCGGTCTCGGGTTCGGTCTCCAGACCATCATAAACAATTATGTCAGCGGGTTCATCCTGCTGTTCTCAAAAAAGGTTAAGATAGGCGACTATGTGGAGCTCCCCGGTTCAGCCGGACGGGCTGTGGGCGTGACATCCGACACTGTTTTCGGCTCTGTGGCATCCATAGACATGTTCGCCACCACAGTCAGAACCTTCGACAATATAGAGATAATGGTTCCCAACTCGGTATTCATATCCGAAACCATCATAAACTACACCAGAAACGACAACCTGATAAGGGTGCGCATCCCCGTAGGGGTCGGATATTCCTCCGACATCGATCTGGTGCAGAAGCTGATGCTGGAAACACTCAGCATGAGCGAACACGTCGTCAAGGAGCGCACGCCGGAGGTCTGGTTTCTGGAATACGGCGAAAGCTCGCTGAACTTTGTCGCCCTCTTCTGGCTGGATATGACGCAGGGACTCCAGATAACCGCCGTCAGAAATGTTTTTTTACAGTCGCTCTGGCATAAATTCAAAGAACATGATATAGAGATTCCGTTTCCTCAGCAGGATGTTTGGTTCAGAAACACGCTGATAACAGAGAACAAGGAGAAACAATAATGAGATACAGCAATTTTTTCATCCCCACCCTTAGAGAGGTTCCCGCGGAGGCAGAGGTGATCAGCCACAAGCTGATGCTGAGAGCGGGCATGATAAAAAAGCTGGCATCCGGAGTATATAACTATCTGCCTCTGGGGCTGATGGTGATCCGCAAGGTGGAGAACATCGTCAGACAGTGCATGAACGAGGCGGGAGCGATAGAGATGCTGATGCCGTCCATCCAGCCCTCCGAGCTGTGGAAGGAATCAGGACGCTGGGATTACTACGGCAAGGAGCTTCTGCGTATCAGAGACCGCCACGACAGGGATTTCTGCTATGGACCTACCCACGAGGAGGTCATCACAGACGTGGTGCGCAGCTATATCTCCAGCTATAAGAATCTGCCCATAAACCTCTATCAGATACAGACAAAATTCCGTGACGAGGTTCGCCCCCGGTTCGGTCTGATGAGAGGACGGGAGTTCATGATGAAAGACGCCTATTCGTTCGACATGGACGACGCCGGCGCCAACATCAGCTATGAAAAGATGTATAAGGCATACTGCCGCATATTCGAATCATGCGGTCTGAAATATAAAGTGGTGGAGGCCGACACCGGCTCCATCGGCGGTTCTTTTTCCCACGAATTCATGGTGCTGGCGGACACGGGCGAGGACTTTGTCATATCCTGCGGTTCATGCGACTACTCCGCTAATGTTGAGAAAGCTATCAGCGTTAACGAATTCGTAAAATCCGAAGAAGAATTGAAACCCGCTGAAGACGTCATAACCCCCGGAGTAAAATCCGTGGAGGACGTTGCCGGTTTTCTGAAGATAAAACCCGAGCAGATAGCCAAAACCATGATAGTAAGAGTGGACGACAGGCTCGTCGCCATCATGGTGAGAGGCGACCACGAAATGAACGAGGCTAAGGTAAAAAACTATTTCAAAGCCACCACAGTGGAGCTCGCCAGCTATGACAGCATAGAAGAGGCGACAGGAGGTCCCGCAGGATATTCAGGTCCCGTGGGTATCAAAGTTCCCGTATACGCCGACTATGCGGTGGCGTCCATGGTGAACTACTGTGTGGGAGCCAACCTGAAAGAGACACACTCCATCAACATCAACCACGGCAGAGACTTCGACTTTGCCGATGTGGACGATTTCCGCAATGCCCGCGAAGGCGACACATGCCACAAATGCGGCGGAAAATACATGATAACCAAAGGCATAGAGGTAGGACATATATTCAAGCTGGGAACGAAATACTCCTCATCCATGAACGCTATGTTTCTGGACAAAGAGGGCAAACGCCAGCCATTCATCATGGGATGCTACGGTATAGGCGTGACCCGCGTGGCCGCCAGCGCCATAGAGCAGAACCATGACGAAAACGGCATCATCTGGCCTGTTCAGCTCGCCCCCTTCAAAGCGGTGGTTGTTCCGCTCGCCGTGAAGGACGAAGAGGTAATGCGCCACGCCGAAGCGGTCTATAAGAGACTGTCCGATATGGGCATGGAGCCTCTGCTGGACGACAGGGACGAAAGAGCGGGAGTGAAATTCACCGACGCAGAACTGATAGGCATACCTGTCAGAATAACACTGGGCAAAAAGACTCTGGAAAAAGGATGCGCTGAAGTGACAGTGAGAAAAACAGGGGAGACCACAGAGGTGCCTCTGCCCGACTGTGCCGAAGCGGTCAAAAAAATACTGGATTCTCTCTTATAACAACCGATAGGTTAATAAGAACAGCTAGATAGCGCAGCGGCTGCATTTACAGTAATATCTTGATATTATCGGCAGTTTGTAATATACTTTACGAAATAATTTTACAGGAGGCGTAATGAAGAAAAAGTTCACGGTCATGATCTTCGACGAGTCACGTCTCGGAGATGTCAAGACCAGAAAGATCAGCAGCACTTTCATAGTCGTCTTTCTCGCCGCTGTTTTTCTATACGTCGCAGCCTCTTCGGCAGGATTTTATTACCTTTCCAACCTTTACAAAGAAAAGCAAGTTCTCATCACCTATAAAACAGAAAACATCAAACTTAAAAAGCAGATAAACGGATACGAAAACCAGCTGGTCGTTATAAACGACAAACTGGCGTCTGTCTCCGAGCTTGAGAACAAGGTAAGAAGCCTCGCCGTATACGGCAAAGCCGGCAACGGTAAGAAACAGCTCGCCATCGGCGGTAAAGAAGTTGATGTCACTCAGGATATCTCTTCCATCTCCGCACGCAAGGACAAGGACTATTTCAAAGACCTCTCATCCGCTCTGACCAACCTGGGAACAGAGCTGGAGAAAAAGGCGCTGAGCCTGTCCGAGCTGGCAGACTATCTGGAGGAGCAGAAACTCCTCTTAAGCTCCACCCCCTCTATCTGGCCCACAAACGGATGGATATCCAGCCACTTCGGCTACAGAATATCGCCTTTCACAGGCAGAAGGGTCTTCCACGAAGGTCTGGACGTCGCGTCTAAGATCGGTGCCCCCATCAGAGCCACAGCAGCCGGAACAGTTGTTTTCTCCGGCAGAAAGAACGGCTACGGACGTGTGGTTATCATAGACCACGGATTCGGCTACATGACAAAATACGCTCATAACAGCGCTAACCTGGTCAACGCCGGCGAAAAGGTTAAAAAAGGCGACAGAATAGCACAGGTGGGCAACAGCGGCAGAAGCACAGGACCCCACGTTCACTACGAGGTTCTCGTGAACGGCGTTCCGGTCAACCCGATGAAATTCATAGTCAGCTCAAAATAATTAAGATAGTTTTAAACGAAACATATAAAGCCGTATCTCAGAAAGATACGGCTTTTTTTATACTGTTCAGAATATCACTGCGATAGTTGTGAGAGAGGATGTATCCACTGAACCGTCAGAAACGCAGGATGTGCCGCTGGATGTCCAGGATCCGGACACTGCCAGTTTTCCGTCTATCACCTGTCTGACGCTTCCTGTGGACGCTGAGCCTGTACCGTCCGGCTGAGTGCCGTCCAGCGCCATCTCCAGCTGGAATGCCGCCGAGCAGGTCTCGGATGTGATTATAACCATGTTCACCGGCGTCTTGTTCCCGGCGGAGTCGGTTATCTCGTCTCCGCTGAAATGCATCTGACCTTCGTTCACGGTGGAGGCTATCTCGCTATTGGAAATATCAGACTTTATCAATCCCATATCCTTCAGTTCGTTAAAAGAATAGTCCGCGTCATTAGACGACCCCGCTTCCCCGTCGAAACTGACCGCCGTATAGGCACTAAAGTCTATCTGAGCATCATTGTTGAGGTCTCCGGCGTAGCGCCTGTTTCTTTCATAGTAGCTGTGCTGAGCGTCTATCAGTGCTGTCGCCTGCGTCAGCACATTCTTTGCTCTGGCGCTGTCTATCAGCGTTGTGGATTTAACTATCCCGGCGACAATCAGACCGATGATAGCCAGCACGATAGCCATCTCGATCAGAGTAAAACCTTTCTCTGTCATTTAGTAACGCTCCGATGATTACATTTTTTTTAATTCAAGAATAAACTGCGGACCCACTTCTGTGTTTTCCGCTCTGAGCCTGCTGCCTGTACTCTCCGCCACGTTACGGCAGTGAAAAAGCCCAATGCCCAGCCCGCCAGACTTTCCGGAGAAAAAAGGCTCGAATATCCTCTCGCAGTCAGGTATCAGCGAACCGGTATCGCCTAGGGTAACAATAACCCTGCCACCTGAGTCCACCGCATCCATGAAGAAGGATATCCCCCGCTCCGTAACTCTCTTATCATAAAAGTTTTTAATAATATTATCAAATATAATGCTCAATATTTTTTTATCGGCTCTCACAACCATATCGTGGGGCGTGGAGGTGTTCATCTCCACATCATACGAATCGGCGATAGCCTTCGCCAGCTCCACTATACGGACATCCTCCGGCAGACCCTCCGGTTCCGGCATGGTGGACGACAGAGCGGATAATATTTTATCAGACCTGTGTTTCAGTCCCGGAATGCCTTTCTTCAGGTATCGAACCAGCCTGACATAGTCTTTGTGCTCGCCCTCGTTTATCTCATTGAGATTATGCTCCAGAACATTGACAAACTGGATCAGATTCTTTACATCATGGTTTATAAAAGCCTGAAGTTCATAAGATTTTCTGAACGCTTTTTCTGCTGATTTCGTCTGGATGCTGATATCGGACAGGATGATCATGAAGATGATCTCGGTAAGCATTCTGGCTCTGTTGTTCTGCCGAAGAGGCGCGAAACGCGGCACAAGCTCCACAAAAACAGTGTAGTCCGCTGTATAGACGAACTTAACCACTGAATCCCGTTCGCTTCTTTTCGGACGGTAATACTCAGTGTTCAGATAATTAATGTAATATCCATAATCGGTTATGCCGAGTCTGGAAAGAAAGGCGTCAAGATTTCTGACAAAGAGCGAGGGGTCTGACCCGTCGAGTTCGTTCATTTTGATAAGCCGGGAAATAATATTGATAAATGAAGGACTGATGCTGTTCTGCCTGTACATAAAAAGTATCACGGCGAGGCTGACGGCGAGTGAACTGTACAGCAGAAGATCAATCATCGTTTTTTCTTACCAGATTAAACTTTTTTATGAAATAATACAGGCTTTCACGCTTGACACCCAGAATCTTGGCGGATTTATAAACATTAAACCCTGTATCTTTAAGAACTTTCATGATTATATTCTTTTCGGCGCATTCTCTGAGTTTTTGCAGTCCATCGCCCATCTGAACCTGAAACTCAACCTTTTCCACACCAGTTTTCTGTAGATTTCTCTCTGTATCCAGAAATAGTTCCGCCCTTTCCATAGAAAAGAGAAGTTTGTCCATCATCACAGGTTTGGTGAGAAAATCAAAGCAGCCTCTTTTCAGACACTCGGCGGCGGCGGCTTCCGTATCCTGCCCTGTGAGAACGATTATCTTAGCGCAGGAGTGCTCCAGAAGGTACTCTATGACCTTCAGCCCTTCCTCCGAGGTGTCCGGAGACGGCGGCAGCCCCAGATCCACAACCGCTATGTCGTACAGCATGACGTCATCATCCGCCTGCACGTCATACATGCAGGAAGCCTCTGATACATCATACTTTTTTTCCAGCGAGAAACATACCTGCCCCCTGATGGAGACATCGTCCTCTATTACTATGATTTTTCTCATATCAATATAAAATCTCTTGAACATCCTCTGCCAAATATTGTATTGTTGTTTATGAAAATATTCAGCACAGAGTATTCTAAGCATCGTGAAAAGGTGCACGCCAAGTCTGTTGTAGTGGAAAAAAAAGGCTCAAAACTGACTCTGCTGAAACATTATAACACGGACGCCGAGAATATTCAGCACCTTTCAAAAAACATGCCGCTTAATGTGGGCATCGACTACTATGACTATATAGACGAAACACTCAATCTCCCCCCTATTAAAGACCAAAAGACATTCCGCACATTAGCTCTGAACAAGCTGAAAGACACTCTGGCGGATGAAACAGAATATCTTCTGATATATAAGCAAAATATATACGCTCAGCCGGATTCCGCCGGCAATATTCCCTACAGGGTTTTTCTGGCTCCGGAGAGCATCTTCTATGAAATGCCTTCGCTGAGCGATGAACAGAAACAAAACGTCAGCCTTTTTACCCTGACTGACTTCGCCCTGTGCGCTCTGACAGTAAAATATTTTCCCGATGAAACTGTTTTCCACGCATATGCCTCCGGAGACAAGATCTGCGTCACCATCAGCAAAGGCGACGTGATCCTCTATACCCGCAGCAATATCATAGGAAAAGACATAAAAGACAGGATGAACAGCTATTATGAGTATCTTAACCTCACATTCATGTTCGTCACAAAAAATATGCATCTGGGAATCGACCATGTGATTCTCTCCGGCGCTCTGACAGATATGCCGGAGCTGTCCGCCATGTTTTTCGAGTTTTCCCGGACACCCCAGGCGACCCTGACCCCCTGGGCGGTCATAGACAACTGTAATTATGAACTATTTCAGGAGTTCATCGTGCCGATCTCTCTCTGTCTGCTTGACAGATCTTACAACTTCACCCCTGTGGAGGTCATCAGGGAGCAGACCAGACGATCACTGCTTTTTTACAGCAATACAGCCGCCTGCATCGTGCTTCTTCTGCTTTTTGTTTTTACGGCGGTCTCCGCTTTTCGCATGAAGGACGCCGAAAACGACATGGAGCAAAACACTTCTCTGGCCAGAAACAGACTGCGCCAGTTCTCTGAAGTGATCAGCGGGGCGGCGGACAAAAAATACGATCTGAGCTACTACACGCTTATAAAATCAGGGGAATCAGACCCCGTAAGATGCTTTCCGGATTTCGCCGGACTGCTTAATCTGGCTGATTTTGACAATGTCACATTCGAGCAGAATACTGAAGGCCGAACAAAAGTTATAGTTCTCGGAAAACTCCGCTTCGGCAGTCTGGAAGACGCCGAAAAGATCAAGAACTCCATAGCTGGATTTCTGAGCAGCGAAAATATAAAAACCAGATACACAGTCGAAGACACGGGCAGTTTCAACATGCCCAGCATGTCCGCCAACATCAACCTCAGCTTCACCCGACTGGACGAAGGAGCGGGGCAATGAAAAAGATACTGACAAGCTTCAGGCTTTCTGTGGTATTCGCTCTGCTGATATTCTCTCTGGGAGTGCTGAACATCTTTCTGAGCAGCATCGCCTCTCAGATAGAGCAGACCTCTCTGGACATCATGAGACAAGCGTCCGGATACAAAACGTCCGATATCACAACCGGAGAGGCAAAACTGGAAAACCTGATGAACACGGTCAGCCCGCCCTATATGCAGAAGAACGAAGCGAAAAGATTTCTGGCGGAAACGGCAGAACATATAAAAGACCTGTACGGAGGCAAATACTCCGACAGTATAAAAGACGAGAACAGCAGACTGTCTATAGATATGGAATTCACGGTGTCGCCCACATCTCCCGGCAAAATATCCGCCATTACGGATTATTTCTCCGCCAGCACGGCGCCTGTGTACAACATACGCTCTGTCTCTTTCATCAGCGGAAACAAAGGAAAATCCGTTACTTTTAAAATAACGCTCACCCAGCCGTATGTGGGGGACAACTATGTCTTTTGAAAGATTCAGGCTGCTCACACTCACAGACTGCCTTAAGGTTTCACTGCCGGCGGCGGCGCTTTTGTGTGTTTTTTTCATGAAACCTGTGCTAGAATCCTATCTGGAGAGCGCATACAGAGAAAAACTGTCTGCCGTATCATCCTCACTGCATCCGGATAATGATAAGAACGACGCGGACTTTATCCGGGCGCTGACAGACAGCAGAAACAACTATGAGCTTCATCCTTTTCATCTGTCTTATTTCGACGGAGAGAGGTTTCTGAAGCACATGTTCAACCCGGAAAAAACAGAAGATATCCAACAGACAGAGGCTCAGGATCAGGCTTTAACTGTTCCTCAGTATATCCCGGTATCCGTTTTCAACGGCAGGGTAAAAAAATATGCCGTGCTGGGCGGCGTGATGGTCAGACCCGGGGATACTCTTTCTAACGGCGACAAGGTCACCGCCATAGGCGACGGCTGTGTTTTAATTGAAGGAAAATGGGGTAAGCAATGGTTTTACGTTCAATACTAGCGGTAATTCTGACATTATCTGTCATTTCATGCGCATCAGTGGAAAAGATGAAAACAACCGTTCTGCCGGCGGCAGAGAAAAAACCGGTGGAGACTCCGGCTGCCAGACCCGCGGCGATGCTGCCTCCTCCCCCTGTGGTGAAAGAAACGGTCATCACCGCCGATCCTCTGGAAAACGTATATGTATCGATCGATTCAGTGAACCAGACACTCTCCAGCATACTATACATGATAGCGGCAGAGGCAGGGCTCAACCTGATAATCAGTCCGGATGTGAACGTGTCCAAACCTTTCACCCTCACTGTGAAGCGCATGCCCGCCAGAGACGCCCTGAAAGCAATAACAGAGAACGCCGGAGTCTATTATCAGATAGACGGCAACTCACTGAAAATAAAATCCGTAATAACAAAAATGTTTAAGATGCCGTATGTAAGAACCACTCCTTCCCAGTCGTCTCTGATAGGCGGAGATATCTTCGGAGCGAGCGGTGACGAAAACACTTTCATACACGGCGACTATACACTGGAATATAAAAGCGATAAAAACAGAGGAGACATACAGGATCAGATAATCGGTCATGTGCGGTCCATCATGTTCCCAGATTCTGCGGACGAGCCGGCTCCCGCTGTAACGGCTGCCCAGCCCGGTCAGCCCGGAGCACAGGAGACCCTACAGTCCGCTCTGAGCCAGATACCCGCTTTGCAGTCCTCCTCCGCCTCCAAAAAGTCTCCGGCGGCACAGCAGACCGGAGCGACCTCTTCCTCCGCATCCGGCGGAAGCTATTTCAAAGGAACTCAGGGATACAACTATAACATTTTCACCGGAATACTCAGGGTTACCACCACTCCGGACAAGATGAAAGAGATAGAGGAATTTCTCGCCGAAATTTTGAAAGAGCTCAACAAACAGGTTCTGATAGAGGCCCGGCTGGTGGAGGTTGTTCTGAACGACTCCAGCGCATACGGCATCAACTGGACAGGCGATCTCTTCCAGAGCGATTATTCCGGCACATTCAACCTCGGCTATGCCAACAACGCACTTCTGGGAGGTCTCTCGCCCATAGGCACCATCACAGGCGGCAATGTGAGCAAGTTTCTCACGTTCATGGCGTCTCAGGGCAGGGTGGAATCAGTAGGCAACCCCAGACTGAGGGTAATGAACGGTCAGAGCGCCATGATATCATCCGGTCAGCTCCTGCCCTACTGGGAGATCACCAAAGATGATGAGACATCAGACGGAGTCACCACCACCACATATACCTATGACAGGGTGATGGTGCTGGACGGACTGATTCTGGGTGTCACCCCCCACATAAAAGATGACGGAACCGTCACACTGAATATTGTCCCCATCTTCTCCGATGTGGAGGATGAAAAGACCATTATCAACGCAGACGGAGAGACAGTGGCGAGCTATCCGATAGTGAATATGAAAGAGGCGGGAACAGTGCTGAACATGAAGAGCGGCAGCACCGTGGTTATGGGCGGGCTGATCAGCAACGTTCAGACCACGCTGGAAGAGAAGATACCTTTTCTCGGCGATATACCTGTTCTGGGCAACCTCTTTAAAGGAAAAGCGAAAAAAACAGAAAAACGTGAGCTGGTGATATTCCTCACCACCACTATAATAGACGGATCATTATGAGCCTGATACTGGACAGCCTGAAAAAAATCACAAAACCCGCCGTTTCCAGATCTTCGGTACCGCCGAGTCTGCTGAATCTGTCCCCTTCATCTCACTCCAGACCGAACAAGGTGCTGTTGGGACTGCTGGTGTTCTCTGTGCTTGCTTTCGCGGCTACTTTCTTTCTGCCGGACGGCAGTTCGGATTATCAGGTGAGACCAGCGCCGGAAAAACCGCAGAGCGTTCCTGTTCCGGATCAGCCCGCACAGACAGTGAAAACGGAGACCTCGCCTGTCCAGCAGTATGACCCCACAGCGGCAAACCGCCAGAGACTGCTGACCATGCAGGGACTGCCGGAAATGAATACGCCAGGCGGTTCTGCGCAGCCTGATTCCGCTCAGAAAGCCGACCCGGCCGGAAACCACAAGCTGACATCCATGATGCCTCCACAGCATCAGCCTCAGGACCCTGCTCTGCCCCAGACAGCGCAGCCACAGCAGATACCGGTAACGCAGTCTCAGACAGCTGCCTATGAACCTCAGCAGGCGCCCGTATACCACAGCAACCCTTCAAACGTGCTGACAGGAAAAGCGAAACAGGAATATGACGATAAAATAGACTACAACACCAGACTGTCTCAGGCTTCTGAGGCTCTGGACGCCGGAAACTACAGAAAAGCGGAAAACCTTTTTTCCGGTCTGCTCAGCGAAAAGCAATCAAAATACACACTGTCCGGTCTGCTCTCCGCCAGAATAAGAGCGGGGATGACAGAGGAAGTGATACCGACCATAGAAAAATATAAGAAAAGCGCTGACGCTTCCGTGATATGCGCCGCCGCAAACGAGCTGAGCAAGCTGGGACAGAGTTCATACGCTCTGGATCTGCTCTCCAGATATAAAGAACTGCCGAACAACGGACAGATTTTCTACACAGCGGGACTGATAAAAGAATCCACAGGAAACAACGCCGGAGCCGAATCATCCTACGCGAAAGCGACAGCCGCGTCGCCCGCCGATCCTTACTATATGTACGCTATGGCAAGGAATAAGGACGTGCTCGGAAAATATAAGGAATCGATCGAGTTATACAAAAACGTGATAAAACTGGGCGGAACAGATTCGATACGGAAGCTGTCAGCGGAAAGGATACAGCAGCTCACTGACTATATCCGGGCAACAGAATCCGCGGCGAAATAAATAGCCGTATCTAGCCGCAGTCTTTCAGGAATTTTGCCAGTTTCAGATCATTGACCATGATATGATCCACGAACCACTCCTGAAGCAGAACCCTGAGCCTCTCCACTATCTCTTCGCTGTAGCCGTCGGATATCAGCTTTTTGTAGCATGACATCAGCTCGTCCACCAGCTTTCTGTGGGCTTCCAGATGCTGTCTGAATTCCGGATAAACATGCTTTTTCATCAGCTCTTCTTCTGTGCCGAAATGAAATCTGACGTATTTTACCAGAAAATTGAGGGTTTTAACGATCACTTCGTGTTCATAGACTCTGTCGAGGCTATCAAAATATGAATTTATATGATCTAACAGCTCCATGTGCTGTTTATCTATCACTGCGTGTCCGCTCGCCAGACTGTCGGTCCAGGATACTCTCATCTAACACCCCTTAGATTCGAAAATCAATATATTGATATATAACACAAACTAGTTTTATTGTGAAATCATTTTTCAAATTTCTTGTGACAATCTTTACAATATAGCATTGGCGCGTGGTTGCCGTCTTTCGGCCATTCTTTGTGGCACTCGAAACAGTTGTCTCCGCACCCTTCTGCCTTTGAGCCGAATGTCAGTATCTTCTGTGTGGACGGATTATGGCACTGCACACAGGTGCCCAGCACCAGATGGTCTTTGTTTCCCTTCAGCTTAGGATGGCAGGTGTAGCAGTCTCCGGCGCATCCGGCATAAACAGTCAGGGCAAAAAGCCCCACAAATACTCCTGCACAGAATCCAGTAAAAGCTCGCCTTTTTCTGTCAGACAAAGTTTTTCCCCATTCCATCGTGTCAGACCTTCTTTTTCCAGATGTTCCAGAGGTCCTTTCAGAACGTCTCTGATATTTTCACCGTACTTATTATTTAAACCCGAAATATCAACACCGTCAAGCATCCTTAGTCCGAAAACAACATCTTCGCAGATCCGCTGTATTCCCTCTGTAACCTCTTCAGAAACAAAGCTCTCCGGATCGTCCATATACCCGCTGATATCAGACGCTTTACCACGCAAAATTCTTTTGCCGTCACAGTTTGCCATAGACCAGGCGGAAGCGCCTATTCCGTCATAATCGCCCATCATCCAGTAATTGATATTGTGCAGGCTTTCGTGTCCCCTGACGGCGAAGTTGGATATCTCGTATTTATGATATCCGGCGTTCTGAAGGCTGTGCTTAACAGTTAGATAGAGCGAATCTTCGTGCGGTTCCCTGTCCGCCAGATATCCCGTATCGAAACTGTAGCTGTATGCGGAAACATGCTCAGGAGCCAGAGATATTATATCGCTGAGCGTCTTCTTTGCCCTGGCGTTATCAGCGGAGGGGATATCGTATATCATATCCAGATTAATATCCGCATCAGCGCATTTTTTTCTCGCCATGTCATAGGCTCTGAAAACATCGGCACAGCTGTGCGCCCTGCCCAAAAGCCTCAGCACACCATCGTCTGTGCTCTGACAGCCCATGCTCAGGCGGGTAAAGCCAAAGTCTTTTACCACGCTCAGAAACTCATCAGACAGGCTCTCAGGGTTCGCCTCGATGGTGGATTCTTTGAAGTGAATATCACTGATCTTATCCAGAAATTTTGCCAGCAAAAAAGGCGGAACATGTGATGGTGTCCCGCCGCCTATGTATAATGTGTCGTATTTTTTTTCGTTTAAAGACAGGAGGTCTCTGATAAGACAGTCGAAATATCTCTCAGTCAGCTCAGCCTGACCTGCCTCGGAATAGAACCCGCAGTAGCCGCACCTGTTCACGCAGAAGGGTATGTGAACGTATAGCCCTTTCACTTGCCTATGGCCGCTCTGATGTCCAGCAGAGTTTTCAGCAGATCGCCCAGCGCTTCGGGTTTTATCATATTCGGTCCGTCAGACAGAGCGTTGTCAGGGTCTTCGTGCGTCTCAAAAAAGAAACCGTCCACGCCCGCCGCCGCCGCCGCCTTAGCCAGCAGAGGCACATATTTTCTGTCTCCGCCGCTCTTGCCGCCCAGACCTCCGGGTTTCTGCACAGAGTGGGTGACGTCCATCACCACAGGACAGCCTATCTCAGCCATATCAGCCAGATTGCGGTAGTCCACCACCAGATTTCCATATCCCATCATACTGCCGCGCTCGGTCAGCATCACCTTTGTGTTGCCGCTGTCGGTCACCTTCTTTACAGGGTGCGCCATGTCGTGTCCCGCCAGAAACTGCGCTTTTTTTATGTTTACTATCCTGCCTGTCTCCGCCGCAGCCGTCAGCAGATCGGTCTGTCTGCACAGAAAAGCGGGAATCTGGAGGATATCAGCCACTTCAGCGACCAGAGCCGCCTGATAGGACTCGTGAATATCTGTGACGATGGGAAGCCCTGTCTCGGTCTTCACCTTCATCAGCATCTTCAGCCCCTCTTCCATGCCCACGCCTCTGTAGCTGGAAACAGACGTTCTGTTCGCCTTGTCGAAGGAAGCCTTGAATACATATGTGATGCCCAGTTCGTCTGTGATCTTCTGAACCTTGTCGGCTATCCTCAGGATCATGTCCTGATTCTCTATCACGCAGGGTCCTGCCAGCAGAAAGAAGCTGTTTTTTATCTTGCTATAAAGATCTGTCATTTTTGCTCTTCTTCTTTTTTATCTTTTTTTTGTTTTTTGTATCGATCCTCGATACTACAGCTGTCGCCCATGGCGCCTCAGCCCGCCCCCGGCTTAAGTCTGCTGATGAGTATCACAAAAACAATGAATACTATCAGCCCGATGTATTCTTCCATAGATCTCTCCTATTCTGCAAAGCCCTCGTACAGGCTCGAATTAACTGTGTATCTGTATGATATCCTTTCGCCTTTCTCCGGCGCGTAGGTTCCGCTGACGCATATGTCATAGGTCTCCGCTCCGCCGCCGAATGTGATATCCAGACTGCCGTCATGTCTGTTCAGCAGTTCATTGTCCCTAATAAATCCTACCATTGGATAAATGTCAAGGGGATTGGTGTTATATACCTTTTTGGACGATCCGCTTATGGTCAGGGTAAAATCTGTCAGCCTGCCGTTCGGATGAAAAAACCTGCCCGAAAAACACATATCAGGAATTCCGTCCCTCTGGGCTCTGTTCTTGTCCGACAGCCAGTCGCCGTCTTTTTTCGGGACTTTATTCATAACAAAAGGTTTTTCAACGCTCTTCCCTGCCTTCTCAGCATATTCGGTTATCTCAAAATACGGCTTAAGCGTGTCATATTTTTCTGCTGTTCCGGAGAATTTATGTACGCCTCTGTTACCCGTCTCTTTCACCGTGCCCAGAACGAAACCTTTTCCGGCTATTATGTCTGTCACATCGAACTCCGCCTTATAAGGCTCCGCCGCTGCATAAAGCTGTCCGGCGTATCCGCCAGCGCCCAGTGTCAGCAGCCCGTTCTTCATCACCGGCTCATAGGCGAAGACAGACAGACTGCCCGCCTGATCTTTCAGCAGATGGGTCATCACCAGTCTGGCGCTGATGAACCGTATGCCGTCGATACCCAGCCTCTTCGTATCCGGCTTCACAAACAGCACGGTGTTGTCTCTGTCAGAAGCAGATATCACGGGAAAACGCTCGCAGGCAGGAGCATAACCGTCCTTTGCGCTTCTGTAGACAGCTATATCCGCTATATCGTCAGTTATTATTATTTTTCTTTTAACAGGAACATACGCCTTCATATCGCTGACGAAAGTCCCGCCGCCGCCTGTGCCTTTCCAGCTTCCGGTTATCGCTCCGTCCTTCATCTGTCCGGTGAATTTCTGTTCGCATTTGAAATCCAGACCGGTTCTGGCACAGTCCAGAGTGAGCGTTACATCGGCGTTCTTTTCCAGTTTTCCGCTGACGGGATACCCGGAATATCCGGACCCTGTCTTCACATATGCGGTACCTGTGAGTTTTCCTGATACGTTTTCCAGTTTCCAGAGCTGTATCCGGTCTTCCGTTCCTCCGCTCTTCAGCGTTGTTTCCAAAAGCCCGCTTTCAAAGGCGCCGGAGCTCTTCACAGGCTCCATGTAAAAGTTGGCGGAGAGAGCTATATCCTTCGTACCGTCCAGATTTATCACTTTTTTATACACGCCTTTTTTATCTGTGGTCAGTGTATCTCCGGTTTCCTGAATCCTCACAGCGATATTTTGCAGAGGATTCATCCTCTTGTCGAAAACCCTGCCGGAAATCTCTATGGAAGAAGGATAATCCACAGTGAATGTCAGTGTTTTAGTCTGCGGTTTAAGCCCCTGCCCCTCCGCTGTCAGATGCAGGGATTTCAGCATATACAGCTTAGGGTTGTCGGCTATGAATTTTTTGATGGAATCGTTCACAGGGTTAGCCACATCCATGATGGCGAATCCGTCATCGGAATGTATCCACACCACGAAGGTGCGGCTTATGAAAACAAGATAGAAATCGGCGTCGTTTATGTATCCGGATTTAGGAAAAAGAAAGAACTGTCCCATGTCTCCGAAACGTACCATCTGGGAGCGTTTTTTCGGAGCGTTCAGAGTCAGGTTGCGGAACATCTCCGAAGCGTCCACAAAGCTGTTGTATGAATAGATGGCGACATCGGTCTTATAGCTGGCTTTCCGCTTGATATTCAGCAGTTTATCGGCTTTTCCGGAATAATAGGTGTAGCTGGCGGTATAGACAGAGTAGTTCTTTTCGTGTTTCGTCTTCACCCCGCCGTTCAGCCACAGCTCAGACCCGCCCGGCAGTTCGGAGGCTTTCGGGAAAAAATCCCTGACGCTCTCCATGCCCACAGCGGCATATGCCTGAGAGCATATAAACATTGTAATCAAAAAGACCCCCGCCGCAATGATACGGCAGGGATCATATATATTGTTCAGCTTCATTTAGTTAAGATTGAACATCACTGTCTTAAGTTCAGTCATTTCCTCAACGGCGAATTTAGGACCCTCTCTGCCTGTACCGGAAAGCTTCACTCCGCCGTAGGGCATCTGATCCACACGGAATGTCGGCATGTCGTTCACCATCACGCCGCCCACTTCCAGCCTGTCTATCGTTTTGAAGGCATTCTGAATATTGTTGGTGAAGATACCCGCCTGAAGACCGAACTGACTGTCGTTCACACGGTCTATCACCTCGTCCAGAGTAGAGTATTTCATAATGCAGACCACAGGTCCGAATATCTCTTCCCTGACTATAGTCATCTGCTCGTTGGTATCCTCCAGAACAGTCGCCTCCAGCAGGGTTCCGGTGCGTTTGCCGCCCACTGCGACTTTCGCTCCCATTGCCACTGCCTCGTTTATCCATTTTTCGGCTCTGATCGCCTCTTTCTCTTCTATCATGGGACCCACGAGGGTTTTTTCGTCCTTCGGGTCGCCGTTCCGGCTCGCCTTCACAGCGTCCACGAACATATCGCGGAACTCCTGATATCTGCTCTCATGTATGTATATTCTCTGAATGGAGATACAAACCTGACCGCTGTTAGCGAAAGCGCCTATGACGCATTTCGGAACCGCGTATCTGATATCGGCGTCTTCATGGATGATGGCGGCGCTGTTAGACCCCAGCTCCAGAGTCACTTTTTTGATACCCGCTTTTGATTTGATATCCAGCCCCACAGACGGTGAGCCTGTGAAGGTTATCATGGCGATCTTGTCTGACTCCACCATGGCGTTGCCCACCACAGATCCTGAGCCTACCACAAGGTTGATTCCGCAGGCGGGAAGCCCTGCCTCCAGCAGAAGCTCGACAATCTTCACAGCTGTCAGAGGTGTTGTGGATGCCGGTTTCAGCACTATAGGGTTTCCGGCGGCTATAGCCGGACCTACCTTGTGCGCTACCAGGTTCAGCGGAAAGTTAAAAGGCGTGATAGCGCCGATAACCCCGATGGGATAACGTTTATAATATCCGAATCTGTTTGCTCCGGAATCAGACGCGTCATAGGGTACCAGTTCCCCCCCCAGTCTGCGTGCCTCGTCTGCGGCGAATTTAAAATTTTCGGCTGTTCTGCCCGCCTCTCCTCTGGAAAAGACCAGCCCCTTTCCGGCTTCCGCCGTGATGATCTGGGCTATCTCCTCTTTATCACGCTCGATAAGAGCGCACATATTGTCCAGTATCCTGCCTCTTTTGGCCGCGGAGAGATTTTTCATGGTTTCTCTGGCGGCATATGCGGCGTCTATCGCCTTGTTGGTGAGCTCGGGCGTAGCGGTGCAGATGGTATCCACCAGCGAACCGTCATATGGGTTATAAACGTCCATATAGGTTCCGGTGTCCACCCACTGTCCGTCTATGAAGAGTTTTTTCATGCAGACCTCCGTGAACGAATGCTTATTATATTCCGATAAAACAATATAACAGCAATAACGCCGGCAGGCAAGACGTGTGTGAAAATTCCGCCATATCTTGTCATCGGGCGTTAAGACGTATATACTTATATCATCATAAGGAGAAATATATGTCGTGGACAGCTTCCGCCGTTATCAGTCTGCCGAAAAAACTGAGCAAGAGAGCAATACTCATCGTCAGTCTGCTGGCTCTGCTCACAGTTCTGGCCAACATGATCATGTTCTCATATATTCAGTACGTCTCAGCCTACAAGATGGCTAAGAACTATATCAACGCTGAACACGAGATAATGTATAAAGACCTGTCCAGAGCCGTTGCCACCGGAGACATATACAATGTGTTCACCATGATAGACTCTGTCGCGTCCGCTCTGCCCTATATAGACAACGTGGTGGTGTATGACGACAAGGACGGATATGTGGCCGACGCTAACGTGCTCAGAGAGAATATAGTCAGCGACATCAGAAATATAGGCATACAAAAAGACCTGACATACGGAAGCGCCAAGGCCGGATCCGTGGTGTATTACATCAGCCGGATGGCGATACTCGAAGAAGTGGTGATGAGCATCAGCGGGCTGGTTATGATGAATCTGCTGATCGTTCTGACAGCCGCTCTGGTGGGCGGATATCTCAGCCTGCGCATTACCAAGCCTGTCATCGACCTGTCCCAGCATCTTCAGGACATTAACGCTCCGGGGCATAAAACCCTGGAGGATATCAAAAAGACGAAATACAGACGTTTCCGCCCGAAAAGCGAGGGAAGCGTGAAAGTATACCGCCGGATGACCTCTCTATACATCCGCCCGTTAAAAAAACGGAAATAGACTTTTTAATTATGTAGGGCGGCATTTCATATGCCGCCTGATAAAACACACACTCATGGAAAACATTAAGCCGGCAAGAAAACGCATAAGACTAAAAGATAAAACAGCCTATTATGTTCATGGACAGGCTGTTCACCTGATAATCCATTTTGTCTGCTCAGACTCAGAAACTCTAACCGCTTCACAAATCATCACATCCAAAATTACTGATATATCATCAGAATTTAATATTGACGTATACGCTTACTCTGTTATGCCCAACCACATACACCTCCTGATATTGCAAACACCTGAATTTGGGGCAATTGAGTTTGTCAAATATCTTAAAGGTAGATGCGTGTCAGGTTTCAGACAGGCTATTCTGGCTGTCAAATTTCAGAAAAGTTTTTACGATCATATATTAAGAAGTGACGAAGATATAAAGTCGGTGGCTGAATATATAATAGCTAACCCTGTAAGAAGCGGAATCACCCAAACAACCGGAGAACATCCGTTCAGCGAATCTCTGTATTACGATTTATGATCTCGGCGGGGTATAAAACCCCGCCCTACTATTGGCGGGCGTTTCTGTTCCACGTGTCCCACTGCCATCTCTCTTTATGTAGGGCGGCATTTCATATGCCGCCGGATATTTCCGCTAATTCGTCTATTCGTGGCGCAGCGCCTCTATGGGATCCAGTCTCGCCGCCTTCAGCGCCGGAAAATATCCGAAAATAATCCCCACTGCCACGGAAAACAGAAAAGACAGAAGCACTATCCCGCCGTCAAAGATAAAAGGCACAGCTATCACCTTGGACAAAATCACAGAGGCAGTGAGCGCAAGCGCGATGCCTATGATACCGCCCATGGCTGACAGAACCACAGCCTCCACCAGAAACTGAAGCAGAACCTCTTTCTCCATAGCGCCGATGGCAAGACGGATGCCTATCTCCCTTGTGCGCTCGGTAACAGACACCAGCATTATGTTCATAATGCCGATACCGCCCACCAGCAGACTGACCGCCGCCACAGCTCCCAGAAGCGCAGTGAGCACTTTGGTTGTGCTTGTCAGCATATTGGTTATCTCTTTCATATCCATCACGCTGAAGTTATTGTCCTCGTTATATGAAAGATGTCTGCGTTCACGCATTATCGTCTCTATCTCTGAAATGGCGGTGTCCGTGTTATAGCCGTCCTTCACGGAGACCTGCATCATCTTTATGTCTTTATTGCCGGTCAGCCTTCTCTGAACTGTTTTCAGAGGCATCACGACTATATCATCCTGATCGCTACCCATGGTGGACTGACCCTTCGACTGGAGCAGACCTATGATCTGGCAGGAAAAATTCTTAACCCTCAGCGACTGCCCCACCGGATTCTGACTGCCGAACAGCTCGTTTCTGATGGTAGCGCCTATCACGCAGACAGAGCGCCCGCCCTGCATCTCCGTATCCTCGAAAAAACGTCCGGTGTCGATGCTCCAGTTTCTTATGGTGAAGAAATTATTGTCGGTTCCGGTCACAGTGGTGGACCAGTTCTCGCTTCCGTTAACCACTGTCTCGGATGCGGAAGCCGTGGCCGTTACCGCCGCCAGAGACGGCACTTCTTTTTCCAGCGCCTTGGCGTCGCTCAGATCAAAAGCGGGCGCGGCGGACTGATCCGGACCCCGCATCCTCTTGCCGGAGGTGATTATCAGCATGTTGTTGCCCAGACTGGCTATCTGCTCGGTGACGGACGCAGTGGCTCCGTTTCCGATGGTCACCAGAGATATCACGGCGGCAACGCCGATCACAATTCCCAGAATGGTGAGAAACGATCTGAGCAGGTTTCTGCGTATTTCCCTGAATGCCAGCAGGAATGTATTAATAATCATGAGTTCACCTGTTCGTTTTCCTTGTCGTGTTCCACCAGACCGTCACGAAAATGTATCATGCGCCCGGCATAGCTCGCCATCTCTGACTCATGGGTTACCATCACGATAGTAATGCCCCTGTCCCTGTTCAGCGATGTCAGAAGCTGCATGATCTCGTTGCTTCTCGCCGTGTCCAGGTTTCCTGTGGGTTCATCGGCGAACAGCACCTTCGGTTCGGTCGCTATGGCTCTGGCTATGGCAACCCTCTGCTGCTGACCGCCTGACAGCTCGTTTGACTTATGCGTCTCCCAGCCCTTCAGACCCACCATTTCCAGCGCCTTTGAGGCCGCTTCGTGCCTCTGTTTCGCAGGTATACCTCTATACAGCAGCGGCAGTTCCACATTTTCCAGAGCGTTTGTCCTGTTCAGCAGGTTGAACCCCTGAAAAACAAAACCTATATAATATCTTCTCAGCTTGGCGAGCTGGTTTCTGTCCAGAGAACCGACCTCTACGCCCATAAATTTATATGAGCCGGACGTGGGGGTATCCAGACATCCCAGTATGTTCATGCAGGTGGATTTTCCGGAACCGCTGGGTCCCATCACCGCCACGAACTCTCCCTCTTCTATAGTCAGGTTTATTCCTCTGAGCGCCTGCATCTCTGTGGCGCCCATGCCGTATATCTTTTTTACTCCGTTCAGCTCTATCAGAGGAGCTTTTGACTCAGACATATCTATTTACCGTTTCCCGCTGCGCCTGTTATCAGCTTCATCCCCGGCTTAACACCGCCTGACACCACCTGACGGTAGCTTCCGTCAGAATCCCCCAGCTTCACCTGATAGGGTTCCGGAATTCCGTTTTCCAGCACCCACAGCGTAATCATTTCCTTGTTGTCTGTCTCTGCCGGTTTGGAGCTTCTCACTCTGGGCGGTCTGGGCATCAGCTTGCTGATGAAAGATTCTTCCGGTTCTTCCGTAACCTCCGGCGGAGAATATCTGAGCGCGGCGGAAGGCACTTTCACCACGTCTTTCAGATGCTTCACCGTGATATCGGCGGTGGCTGTCATACCCGGACGCAGGAGCATGTCGGAGTTATCCACCTGAATAACCGTTTCGTATGTCACTACATTATCAGTTGTCTCCGACCCGTATCTCGCCTGGGTGATAAAACCTTCAAATGTTTTGTCCGGATAAGCGTCCACGGTGAAAGAAGCGGTCTGTCCCTCTCTGACCTGTCCTATATCCGCCTCGTCTACATTCACATGGAGTTCCATTTTTTTCAGATCCTCGGCTATGGTGAACAGCTCCGGTGTGGAGTATGAAGCCGCCACCGTCTGTCCCGCCTCCACCTCTCTGGTGAGCACTACGCCGTTCACAGGGGATCTTATCTCTGCCTTGGCGAGATCTGTTAAAAGGGCATCCAGTGTGGCCTGAGCCTGAGCAACGGACGCCCTCGCGCTGGCAGTGTTTGCCACGGCTCTGTCGTATGCCGCCTCGGCGGCATCTATCTCTGTTTTAGACGGTGACTGACCGTCTGTTAGTTTATATAGTGTTTTCAGCTGATCCAGCTTGATGCCTGTCTCTTTCTCTGTGGCCTGTGTCTGAAGAACGTTCGCCCTGGCGGATTCCAGAGCAGCTCTGTACTGTGTCACCTGCGCCTGAAGTTTTGTGGTGTCTATTCTGGCCAGCAGCTCGCCCTTCTTCACCACGCTGTTGTAGTCGGCGAAGACATCCTTGATGGTACCTGACAGCTCCGTACCGACACTGACCTCGTTGGTGGGTTCCAGTGTTCCGGTGGCGGATACCTCAACCTTTATATCACCCTGCACAGCGTCCGCCGTTATATACTGCGGAGCGCCGGAACCGCTTCCTCTGCCTTTGAATATCAGAGCCAGCACCAGCACAGCCAGAACGCAGGAGAGTATTATGATCAGCAGTTTCCGTTTCTTTCCGCCCTTCTTTCCCGATGCCAGAACGGAATCTATGTCTTTTGCTTCTGTCTTATTTTTCATTTTTTTCCTCATAGGTTTCCCAGCCGCCGCCCAGCGCTTTATACAGCGTCACCAGATAGGTGTCGGCGCTGCCTGTGCTCTGGGTCAGTTTGTCTTTATAGCTTATATAGGCGCTCTGAGCCGTTTTCACAGATGTGTAGTCGTTCAGTCCCGCCTTATATTTCTTCAGCTCCAGATCATAGGCGTCATAAGCGGCGTCCATGGCTATTTTGAGCTGTTTGTTCTTTTTGTATTCCTCATCGAACGAGTTAAGGGCGTTCTCCACCTCTTCGAAGGCGTTGAGAACAGACGCCTCGTACTGGGTCATATACTGTTTCTGGGTTTCTGTCTGAACATTGATATTCTGCCGCACAGCTCCCAGATCGAACAGCGCCCACCTGAATGTCGGTCCTATGCTCATGGTTGAGTTTCTGCTTTCGAAAAGACTCCCCGCCTTGTCCGACTGGTAGCCTATGGTTCCCTTCAGATAAAATTTAGGATACATATCCGATCTGGCTGCTCCTATTCTGGCTGTCTGCGCCGCCAGATTCCGCTCAGCTTTTCTGATATCCGGACGTTTTCTTATCACGTCCGCCGGAATGGATGTAACGATGGTCAGCGGGATCTCCGGAATGACCCCCTCTTTGCTCAGCAGATCGTTCAGAGCTCCGGGGTTCTGCCCGGTCAGCACTGCCAGACGGTTATACGAGGTGTTCAGTTTAGCACGCAGGTCGTTCAGCGCCGTTCTGGAATATTCGAGCTGATACAGAGCCTGCTTCACATCGGAAGCGTCCGCCAGACCTGACCTGTATTTTTTTTCGGCGATGTCATAGAGTTCGCCGTTTATTTTTATATCTGTCTCGGCAGTGGCTATACTGCTCTGTGAGGTGCGCGCAGAAATATATGCGGAGGCTGTCTCTGCAAGCACAGACACCAGAGCGTCACGCAGGGATTCCCGTGTGGCCTCCATATCGGCTCTGGCAGCCTCTGTGTCTCGTCTGAGACCGCCGAAGAGATCCAGCTCCCACGAAGCGTCAAATCCGGCTGAAAAGCTCTCCACATCCTGATCGTCCAGAGAAGTATCGCCGTAATGCACAGCGCTGGCTGAGCCGTTCGCCTCGAAGGAGGGCAGGCTGCCTGCGTCTGTCATTCTCAGCTTTGCTCTGGAGGCGGACAGAGCGTATCCGGCGCTTTTCAGGTCTTTGCTGCCTTTTACAGCCATCTCCACCAGACTGTTCAGCGTATCATCGTTGAATGTCTGCCACCATTTTGCCAGAATCTCAGGGTTCTCAGCCTCAGAGGCGACACCGGCCGCCTGTGAGTTCCACACGGCAGGCGCTGACGTCTCCGGACTGACATAGTCAGGTCCCACAGAAGCGCATCCCATGGTGAGAAAACAGCATAAGGAGGCATAGCGTAATGCTTTTAAATTCATGTGACTCCCGTTCTTTTTTATATTCTGACAGTGGAATAATCGCTTTTGTTCATAATGGATTATACCACCGTGCAGATGCATGGGGTATTGGACAATAAATTCATAGAACCAGAATGTCTTAAACATGTGTTTATTATGGTTTTTACCGAACTCAATCAAACACCCATTCTATTTTTTTTGTAAATATTCGTTAAAAATATTTAAATTAATTTTTTTTTGTGCTAATTTACCTGATTATAAACAGCGTTTGTTTATTTATTTTCTCGTATACAAACGGTGATCGTGTTTCTGCTGGGGGGCGGCGGACCACTCATTTATTCCTTAATTATACAGAACGCAGTACAGAACATGCATAATAGACCATGGGAATATCATGGTAAATTAATATATATGAGGTAGTTATGCAGGTTATAGCATGCATCAAGCAGGTACCTGACACCACACAGGTACAGATCGACCCCAAGACCAATACCCTCGTACGAGACGGGATCCCCTTCATCGTCAACCCGTATGACACTCACGCTCTTGAAGAATGTCTTAGGCTCAAGGACAGATACGGTTTCAAAGTGACCGCAATATCCATGGGACCGCCCAACGCTGAGGCGGCTCTGAGAAAGGCACTCTCCGTGGGCGTGGACAGAGCCATCCTGATATCCGACCGTGTTTTCGGCGGAGCTGATACTCTGGCAACCAGCAACGTGCTGACCGCCGCCATCAAAAAACTGAACGGGGAGGATGAGGTGGCCATCGTCTTCTGCGGAAAACAGACCATCGACGGCGACACAGCCCAGGTGGGACCCGGCATCGCCACCCGTATGGATCTCGAACAGCTCACTCTGGTGGACAGGATCGAAGATCTGGAAACATCATCAAAAAAAATCATCGTGCGCAGAAAACTGGAAGGCAGATACGAAACAGTGGAGACAAAACTCCCCGCTATGATCACTGTCGTCCGTGAGATCAACCGCCCCAGATATCCCACTGTGCCTATGAGGCTCAGGTCCAAAGAGGCTCAGGTGGAGACATGGAGCAACGAGGTTCTCGGGCTCGATGTCAACACATGCGGTCTGAAAGGCTCGCCTACATGGGTCAGCAAGATCTTTTCACCCCAGCGTGACAAGGGCGAGATGATCGGCGAGGGCATCACAGACCCCGGCAAAATAGCGTATCTTCTCATCGAAAAGATGCTCGAAAAAGACATTATAACGATATAAAGAGGCTGAAAAATGGCTGAAAAGATAAAGAAACCCAGAGGAAAAGCGAGGCTGAAGCCAGACACCTGTATCGCCTGCGGAGCCAGATGCGAAAGCGCCTGCCCCGTGGATGCGGTGAAGATGAACGAGGACGGCTCGCCCACCATCATAGAAGACAAATGTATAGGCTGCGACAAATGCGCCAAGGTATGCCCCGCCGAAGCCCTCTACATGTATATGACAGACGAGCAGAAAGCTCAGCTCGCCGAATGGGAAAAGCAGAAGGCGGCAGGCGGAACCGAAGAGGAGCTGTCTGACGAAGATAAGAAGCTGAAAGAATACCTGAAACAGTTCAGGGGCGTGTGGGTTTTCATCGAACAGACCGAGGGCGTCCCCGCCAATGTTTCATGGGAACTGCTGGGCGAGGGAGCCAAGCTGGCAAAAAAGCTGGACGCCGAGCTCTGCGCCGTGGTAATGGGTGAAAATGTAGACCATATCGCCAGAGAATCCTTCGAATACGGCGCTAAAAAAGTATATCAGATAGATAATCCCGTTTTCAAAAACTACCGCACACAGGCATATCACCGAGCCATGTGCTGGCTGATCGAAAAATATAAACCCGAAATCATCCTGATGGGAGCCACAGGTATGGGGCGTGACCTCGCCGGCGCTGTCGCCACTGAGGTTGCCACCGGGCTCACAGCCGACTGCACAGGGCTGGACATAGACGATAAGCGCAACCTGATGCAGACCAGACCCGCTTTCGGCGGAAACATCATGGCGACCATCATGTGCGACAAATTCCGTCCCCAGATGGCGACTGTCCGTCCGAAAGTGATGGACATGCCCGAAAAACAGCCGGGAGCCTCAGGTGAACTAATAAAAGAGAATCCGGCGGTGAAAGAGGAGGATATCCTCAGCAAGGTTCTAAAGATCGTTTCTGACAAAAAAGCGGAAGACATGGACATATCCGCCGCTGAGATAATCATTTCCGGCGGAAGAGGCATGATGAACCCGACCAATTTCAAGATACTGGAAGAACTGGCGAACGAACTGGGCGGCACAGTGGGCGCCTCCAGATCCGCCGTGGATGCCGGATGGATGGCACACTCCAGACAGGTGGGGCAGACAGGAAAAACCGTCAGACCGAAAATATACATAGCCTGCGGCATATCCGGAGCTATCCAGCACCTGGTGGGTATGCAGGATTCCGAGATTGTCATCGCCATAAACAAGGACAAAGATGCCCCCATCTTCGAGGTGGCGACCTACGGCATAGTGGGCGACCTGTTTCAGATAGTCCCCGCTCTGACTGAAGAGATCAGAAAAAGAAGAAACGCGTAAGGAGAATATGAGATGGTTAATAACATGCTTTTTATACCCGTGCTTCTGTTCTCGCTGGCGTTCTTCGCATACAGCCTGAACAAGAAATTTTCCCTGGTGAGAAGAGGAAAGCCCGTCAACAGAACCGACAGGGCATCCGAAAGACTCGCCGCCATGGTTAATAACGCTCTGGAACAGAAGAGCGTGACAAAAGGCAGCTTCGGCGCGAACCACGCCATGCTGTTCTGGGCTTTTCTGGTGCTGGTGCTGGCAAACGCCGAGTTCATCATCAACGGAATCTTCCCCTCTGTATCGTTTAAACTGCTTCCCGATTCAGCCCTCTATGTGCTGAAGGCAATGTTCGACTTCGTGTCCGTGCTGGTAATGATAGCCGTGACACTGGCCGCCGGAAGAAAGATAATAAAGCCCCTGTACCCTGAATCCAGAACCTTCGAGGCATTCGGCATCCTCGCCACCATCGCCGGTCTGATGATAGCCTATTTCGGCATCACAGGCGCGGAGATAGCTCTGGGCGAGCTGAACGGAGGTCTCATACCGATATCGTCAATATTCGCCAAGATGTACGCCGGGATGACACCCGAGGCGATAGAATCCGCCGGCGCTGTCTGGTGGTGGATACACGCCGTGCTGCTTCTGGGATTTCTTAATTTTCTCCCATACAGCAAGCATATGCACATCATCACAGCTATTCCAAACGTATATTTCAAAGCGCTGGACAAACCTGTGCTCCCCCAGAGAGAGACATTCAGTCTGGACACCAAGCTGGGAGCCGACAACTACAGAGATCTCACATGGAAAGACCTTCTGGACAGCCTTACCTGTACGGAGTGCGGCAGATGTCAGGTGAACTGCCCCGCCAATCTCACAGATAAGCCTCTGAACCCCAGAACGCTGATACACGGCATCAAGGAGAACCTGAACGCCGATGAGACAGCTCTGATAGGCGACGGCGAACATCAGATATCCAAAGACACCATCTGGTCCTGCGTAACCTGCGGCGCCTGTATGGAAGTATGCCCCGTGTTCATAGAGCACGCTCCCAAGATAATGAAAATGAGACGCAATCTGGTGCAGATGCACTCTGATTTTCCCGAGGAACTGCTGAACCTGTTCGAGAATATGGAGCAGAGAAGCAACCCCTGGGGCATAGCTCCCGGCGAGCGCACCAAAGTATTCAGCCAGCTCAAGGTGAAAGATTTCGCTGAAAACGAGACAGAGTATCTCTATTTCGTGGGATGCGCCGGAGCCTTCGATTCCAGAAGCAAACAGGTGACACTTGCCGTTGCCATGCTGATGGAGAAGGCGGGCGTCAGCTTCGGGATACTGGGCAAGGACGAGCTCTGCTGCGGAGACAGCCTGCGCAGGCTGGGCAACGAATATATGTTCGAGCAGACAGCTCTGAAAAACGTGGAAATGTTCAGAACCAGAGGCGTGAAAAAGATAATCACACAGTGCCCCCACTGTTTCACCACTCTGAAGAACGACTATAAACAATACGGCATAGAGCTGGAAGTGATTCACCACACCGAGCTCTTAAACGATCTGGTTAAAACCGGAAAGCTCACGGTGAAAGACAGCCATAAGAACGCCACCATGACATATCACGACTCATGCTATCTGGGCAGACACAACGGCGTCTACGAACAGCCCAGAGACATTATAAAAGCGCTGACAGGCAAAGAGCCCACAGAGATGGAAAGGACAAGAGAGGAGTCCTTCTGCTGCGGAGCCGGAGGCGGGCGCATGTGGATGGAAGAGATGATAGGCTCACGCATCAACGTGAACAGAGCTCAGCAGGCGCTGGACACAGGAGCGGGCACAGTCTGCACCGCATGTCCCTACTGCATGACAATGATGTCGGACGGCATGAAGGATCTGAACGCCAAAAGCATCTTTGTAAAAGACATAGCGGAAGTGCTGGCGGAATCCGTACTCCTTTAAGATCAAATCACGCTGGGCGGGGCAGACACCCCGCCCTTCTTTTTATGGCGAAAATCTTTTTTAAACGCTATAATCATTTATGCTAATACTGCGTATATTTTTAATAATTATTCTCTGTTCTCTCTCATATGCCCAGCCGCTGAAATTCGGCATCGCCTCCATCGTGCCGGAGGGAACGCCTGACTACGCCCTGAACGATTTTTACAGCTATCTGTCGGGAAAACTGGGCAGAGACATAGAGCCTGTGATGGAGACCAGCTATGAGAACGTGGACAGCAAGCTGGCGAACAACGAGGTGGACTTCGCCTCTGTCTGCTCCACCGCCTTCTCCTCCAAGGGCAGGATACGCATCATAGCAATTCCTGAGATAAACGGCAGACACTCATACAGAACCTATATCATCGTTAACAAAAAATTCGGGATAAAAAAAGTAACCCAGCTCAAAGACAAAACATTCGCCTTCACCGACAAACTGACTGGGAGCGGATCGCTCTATCCGTCATATCTTATCATCAGCATGTTCAAACAGCTTCCGGAGGCGGTTCTGAAAAAAACCTTCTACACCCAGAGCAACGAACAGTCCATCTATCTGGTGAATAAGGGAGTGGTGGACGCCGCCGCCGTTGACGGCGCTGTATATGACGAATATCAGAAGAAGAATCCCAACCAGACATCAGCCATAGAGGTGATTCACAGATCGCCGGAAGTCATCTCGCCGCCCTTTGTCGCTTCGCCGTCTATGGACGAATACACCTACAGCAGGCTGAAAAGTATACTGCTGAACATGGACGACGAGATAGAGGGACGCATAGTCCTGGGCGAGCTGAGCATAGACCGCTTTGTTCCCGCCAGATATAAAGACTATGAGAACCTCATCCGCATCAGAAATACAGTGGAAAAATTCAAATCAGGAACCAAATAGAGCCTATTCAGGCACACATACCCTGCCGCCCGCCATCTCTTTTACTGTTCTGATAAAAACAACAGTCACCACAGCCGATGTAAGAATCAGCATGAACGTAGCCAGCGTGTGGAACAGCGGATATTTTGTCATCTTATATATCAGAATGGTAGCGATAGTCATGGCGTCCAGAGGGAAGGTGTATGCCCACCATGAGACATAGAACGGCACTTTCTTCAGTCTTCTGAACATAGAGAACAGCATCAGCGTGATGAACAGGGCGAAATAATAGAGTATTCTGGAAAAGGGATCGAGAGAACCTGTCAGCTTAACATAGGATATAAAGCCCACAGCGGGGGGAGCTATCATGATGAACAGCGTGGGCAGAAACTTCGCCAGAAGCTGTTCGTGAAAAATCATACGGTAGACCACTGTGGTGAAAAGAGCTATCCACAGCACTATCCCTATGGAGAAAAAGAACCAGCCCAGCTCCGCTCCGGCATGGCTCACTCCGGAAACGGGGACTATTATGTTGCCCACCACGGGAATGAACCAGGCCGGGTTGACAGCCGTGATCTTAAAATCTCCAAAAAACCATATGTCTATGATAATAAACGTAAATGTGATCTGAACCACAGTCCCCAGCATCCACAGATATCTGGAAGCCTCGTGGGATATGCCCTCGTATCCGATGCTGAGCAGCAGCAGGGAAATGGACATGGTGGGGAAAAAGTTCAGCTTAACCGGGTGAAAGAATTCCTCTTTCACGGCTTCGGGATATTTTATCAGTTTCGCTATGTAGGTAACAAGAACCACGGTAAACCATGCGCTGACACCAAAAAGAAGATATTTTGCCGCAGACATGTCTATGCCCATGACAGCGCCGTAGCGCAGAAATGCGATGGCAAGTCCGGTAACACCCATCACAGTGGAAAAAAGGGTCACAGGAAAATTCTTTAACCTGTTCATTTCGCGTGTTTCAGTCATATATACACCCCTTATTTATAGGCTTATGCTCATAACCGAAATCAATATATACGAATTTCTATATTTGTCATGTTAAATTTTAATTATTTTTTTAACCTTTGATCCATTCGATGATCTTCGCCTTGATCGAATCCCTGACAGACAGGGCGAAGCGGTATTTTTCCTCGTCTGTTCCCTTAAAAGATGAAGGATCGTCAAAGGGCCAGTGGAGTTTTTCGCCTGTGACAGGCACCACGGGGCATCTGTCCGCTGCGTCTTTGTCGCACACGGCTATGACATGATCGAAGCTCTGCCCCAGAAAGCCATGCACGCTCTTGGTCTTGTTCCATGATATATCTATTCCGTCGTCCGCCATGGCACGCACAACGAAAGGGTTCAGGCGGCCGGGTTCCAGCCCCGCGCTCACCGCCTCATATCTGTCCGGCGCCAGAGCGTTAAGATAACTCTCCGCCATCTGGCTTCTGGCGCTGTTGTGAATACATACGAAAAGAACCCTCTTCTTATTCATCTATCCTCCGCAGCAGCACCCGCATCCGCCGCTCTTGCCCTGTGTGGACTGCTTAAGCAGAATCTTCACTTCGCTTAAAGTAGGCAGCGGCTTGCCCTCGTGGACAACTTTTTCATTTACAACCAGACCGGGTGTGGCCAATATGTAATTTGAAATCTCAACCATATCATTTATATATTCCACTTCGGCGTCTAGTCCAAGCTCTTTTACAGCCTGAAGTGTTGTTTCGTGCATAATTTGACAATTTCTGCATCCGGGTCCCAAAACTTTTATTTTCATATCAATCTCCTATAGATATTGACCGAATATCATTCCGGCCATAGTTGACATAATAATTACAAGACTCACATATACAATAGTTTTCTTCCAGCCGATGACGCTTCTGATAACCAGCATGGACGGCAGACTGAGAGCCGGACCAGCCAGAAGCAGAGCCAGAGCGGGTCCCTTGCCCATTCCGGAGCCCAGAAGCCCCTGAAGGATAGGTATCTCCGTCAGCGTGGCGAAATACATGAAAGCGCCCACCACAGAAGCGAAGAAAGTAGCGCCGAAACCGTTTCCGCCCACCAGACGCTCCACCCACTCAGACGGGATGATGCCCTCGTGACCGGGTCTGCCCAGCAGAAGACCTGCGGCCAGCACGCCGATGAACAGCAGAGGTATTATCTGCTTGGCGTATTCCCACGTCTCCATAACCCACAGACGGCGCTTCTCCGCATCCAGAACCACAAAACTGAGACCGATCACGGACACAAGACTCAGCAGCGCCAGAAACCATTTATAATGATATATCAAAGCAAAAAGTGTTCCCTCCTCAGAAGGTTTTGCCCAGGTGGCGAATATGAGAACACCTGTCATAGCAGTGAAAAACAGAATAGTCGGAGCTGGCGAACCGTCTTTGTCTGACAATCTGCCTATCTGCTGAGCCTCTCTCTCGTCCTCTCTGAATATCAGCGCCATAATAACACCGATCACCACGGAGAACAGAACGGCTCCCACAGCCCTCGCCAGACCAAGCTGCCAGCCAAGTATGCGGGCGGTGAGAACTATCGCCAGAATATTGATCGCCGGACCGGAATATACAAAAGCGATGGCCGGACCGAGCCCGGCTCCCCTTTTATATATCCCCGCAAAAAGCGGAAGTATGGTGCAGGAGCAAACCGCGAGGATGCTGCCGGACACGGAGGCAACTCCATATGCCACTATCCTTTTGGCATCCGCTCCGAAATATCTGATCACAGACGCCTGTGAAACCATGACGCTGATAGCGCCGGCTATAAAGAGCGCCGGAATCAGACAGGTCAGCGTATGCTCTCTGACATAATCATTGAGCAGGTAAAAACTCTCCAGAATGGCTGATGATATCCTGACCGACTGAAACGGCGTGAAATAAAGCACGGCAAAGACCGCCGCCAGAAGAATAAATTTGTTTCTCTCTTTCATGAGATCCTCCGATGAAACAAATCTATGCCTCTGGCGGGACAATGTCAATTATATTTTTAGTTTTATAGAATTAATTACATCTTTATGATATAACCGTCTGTTAAAGCATCTCTTTCAGCTTTCCTATGATGCCGTCCGGACGCAGAACCATCAGCATCTCTTCGTCGTCGTGTCCCGGTTCCGGCTTAACTATACATTCGGTATATTTGCTCCTGTCCAAAACATGGTCGGACTGCTCCACCCTGCTCATACATATCTCGGGAATCTCGCCCAGCCCGTCCACTATCAGACCGAACATGCTGTTGTCCTGAGTTTTCAGCACTATTATCTGAGTCTCTGAATCCATCTCTTTTTCCGGCAGGTCGAGAATGGAGCGTATATCCACCACCAGAATGGGGATGTCTTTGTATATACGGCGTCCCTTCACGAACGGCACGCTTCCGGGGACTGTCGTCAGCCCGTCCGGATTGATCGCTTCTATTATCCTATCCGCCTTAACGCCCAGCCATTTTGTGCCGATGAAGAATGTCGCCACCTCTATACAGTCAGAACCCTCTTTCTTTTTGCCCACTTTCATGTTGGAGGAGCGCTTTCTTACTACCGCCGCTCTGCTGTCAGAAACCTTCGCCAGAGGAGTGAATATCAGCGCGACAACATCGTTGGAATATCCGTCGCCCTGTTTATATTCCCTGTATCCGCTGCTGGTGTGCGCGCCCACAGCGTAGTAGCAGCCGCTGTACATTATAATGCGGGACGTTCCCTCGCCGTTTTTCATAGTGAAGAAATCCCTGTCCAGTTCCAGCAGACTTCCGGTGGCTATGCTGTCGTCAGAAGAGCTGATAACATATCCTTTTCTGTCTGCGAATATTCCGAACACTCCTTCGTCCACCTCGCCTTTTTCGTTTCTGGGCAGGGCATCGTGCAGCATTGCCTTGAACTGAGGCTCGCTGTCGAAAACTATCCCTATGCCGCCCAGCACCCTGTGTCCGTTGTTGAACGAAGTGATGCAGGCGCCGTAGATATATGTGTGTCTGCCGCCGTAAAGCTCGGACGGGGCAAAGGAGGAAACGCTGTACTGGCTGCTCTCTCTGAGCGCCAGAGTATTTCTGACGAAATCTTTTGTGAGCACGGTGCCGGTCAGATGCTCTTCCGTCGGGTTGGAAACCGCCAGAATCCGGCCGTTAGCGTCATATACGAAGAGATTGGTATAAACTGTGTAGAGCCCGTTTATATACGCCAGAATACCGGAGATGGTCTCCTTATCCTCTGCGGATACGTTCTGGCTGTCCAGGATTTTTTTAAATTTAGAGGTCAGAGCCCACCAGCGGCAGTCGTTGGCACGCTCATAGAGGTTTCTGTCCATGATGTCCACAGCCAGCGCCGCCCAGAACCACACATTGCTCATCATGGAGTCTATGACGGTCTTGTGCAGGTTGCCTATGGACTGCTCGAAGATCTTTTTGGTCTTGGCTCCGGAATCGGATATGCTCCACAGCAGAACCTTGGACGCCGGGTCTGATTCCTTCACATTGCCGTTCCACACCGTCCGCTCCAGATCGCTCTGGATCTTATCCGCCTGCACGGGAATACTCCTCAGCTCACCGGAAAAGAGTCTGGGATCGCTCATCACCGCATGCAGAAGCTGTTCGTTTATCTGTGTTTTGGTATCGCAGTCGTTTTCAAAGGCCTGTTCTATGGGGATCATCACATGTCCCATCCATCCCAGACCGAAAAAACCCTGATATCCCTTGGTGGGGCATGTCTTGGCTATATATTTCTTTCCGGCGAACTTGATCAGTCCGTATTCCCTGTCCAGCACCATGTCCATGCGTGAGCCGATGGGCACCTGATAGCCGTCAGAGGAGCCGATCACTATGCCGTCACTATCCAGAATCAGCTTAACCGACCAGTCGCTTTCTGTTGTCAGGTTTTTGAATATTCCCTCAAGCTCGTTCTGAAAACGGAAACAGAGGCAAAGCACGCCGAGTACTTCGTCTTTGTTGCCGTTCTCTCTTGTCACTCTGTATGCGTAGATGAGGGATTTTTTCTGGTTCGGCTGAATATCGGAATATCTGTAGACCTCCACATATTCGCCCTCGGTCTCTATGGATTCCTTTATCAGCGGATCGGAGCTCTTGGTCACTTTGTTCTTCTGGTCCAGCTGAACCAGAACATTACCGTCCGTATCCAGCAGAACTATGTTGAAATAGACCGAATATTTCGCCGTATATTCATGAAACCGCTCTATCAGAGCTGTTTTCAGCATCTCTTTCTCTTTCGTGCGGTTGATTATCTCACCGTCTTCGTTGTCATCGTGCGGGACAGGACTGCTCAGTTCCTCAGTCTTGATGATGAATTCCCTGATATCATCATCCGTGGCTAAGAACCCTATATCCGCTGTCCTCTCGAACAGGTTGCGTATCAGAATATCCACCGCCACCTGAGCCTTGGAACCTATCTCCTGAATGATCTTGCGCATGTTCTCCATGCCGAGCTGACACAGGAGCCTGTTGGTCAGATCAGAGAAGCCTTTTCTGGTGCCGGTCATGTCTGTTCCGGTGCCCACCATCTGCCCCAGAATGGTCAGCAGATCCCACTGAGCGCCCAGACGCAGGAGCTCTTCCCTGTACTCATCCACACTCTTCATGTGACCGATAACGCCCGCAAGAGACTTCGGTATTTCTATATCTTTATAAGTGACTGTCTGGTTTTCAGGCATAGATATCCCTCCCCACAGAATATATTTCTAAATAGCCAAAACCATGCCATTATTATAAAATCAAATACTTCGACATTAAACCTCCTATAGAAACAACGAATATTGTTTGAAAAATGTGATATTCAGGTTATTAAGATTTTTAATATCAAAACGAAATAAAGTTATTGTCTGAAATTAATTATTAGCAGCAGTCATTTTCAAGATGATAAAAGCATCCGCAGTTATTAAGATACATTCGCAACCATCGCTGCGTATATCGTCATTTCCGGATAGTCTCACATAATAGACCGGCGGTGTTTTCAGATGCGAGTGTTTAAATTATATTCAGATTATTGATTACAGATTAACCGAGCGGTTATTTTTTGATCAGTATCTGCACGCCACGATCAGCTCGCGGACATATTCCAGCTTCTTATATACAGTGCTGCTGAGGATGAAGGGATAGGCGTCCGGCTTGCCCACGCTCCTGTTCAGAGCGTTCATAATGACTGTCAGTTCCACCCACTTGTTCAGAACGATATTAAACTCAGTCTGATCTATATCCACATCCAGCATCTTGAAGGCGGTGGCGGTCTCCAGAGTGTCGTTCATGTGCATATAGTGAGCCCAGGTCTCCGCCCAGTCCTCCAGCGGGTGCATGCTGGCATATGCGCTGATGTGGTTCTCCTGCCAGTTAGGATCAGGACCCTCGGCATAGTATCTCTTCAGAGCGGCGTCATAGTCCTCGTTATGATCCCCGAATAGCTGTTTGAAAGACCACTCCCATTTCGTCCCCTGAATCAGTCTCATCCAGAAATAGTGTCCTATCTCGTGGCGGAAATGCCCCAGAGTGGTTCTGTATCTCTCGTTCATCTCCTCTCTGACGGTCACCCTGTACTGCGGGTCTGCCTCGGCGGCGTTCACTGTTATCACGCCGTTGCTGTGTCCCGTATACACAACGTCATTTGTCAGATTGGGATTAGACCTTCTGTCTTCCAGAAAGTCGAAACAGAGCCCGTTCACCGGGTTCTGATAGCGGTTTTCGAACGGCAGACGGTTCTTATACATATTGAAGACCATCCGTCTCTTGGCTGATTCCAGCGTCCGCCAGCGCACAAGGTTTCTGGGGATGCTCTGGTCTGGAATCACTCTGGTGAGACGGCAGGATACGCACTGAGTGCCGGAATCCTCCTCTCTGATGAGCAGATTGCATCCCAGGCTCTCCTGACTTCTGTGTTCGCAGAATCTGTAGTAGCGGGTGTTATATCCGACAGTGGCGGCTACCAGCCCGTTCTTCTTCGGCTTCAGGGTGAACATCTCGCACCCCTCTGCGTCCACTCCCACGAGCCTTCCGCATCTTACGCATATTGTATTGTCAAAGAAAATCTCTGCCCCGCAGGAACAAAAAAACCTCTTCATCAGCTTATCGCCGCGTTAAACCATGTGTCGTTGACCGCCGCATCCACGTCATAAAGAGCGAGCTGAACCTGATCCATAAGATCGTGCATATCCTTCATGCTGTTGTTCTTAGCTGAAAAACTGTTCAGAAGAACCTTCACACCCTTTGCCTTCACCTGAACAGGCTCGTTGTTAGGCAGTTTGGAAGCCAGATATCCCACGCTGTCCACGCAGTATTCCACAGCTCTGGGAAACTGGGTGTCCTTCAGCAGAAAATCTATTACATCGCTGCTGGCGACCCGTCTTCTGACGGACTGTCTATACATCTGATAGGCGTTCATTGTTTTCAGCAGGTTCATCCAGACAATGCCCTCCGTTCCTTTCATCTTCTGTCCGGCGGACAGGATCATCGATCCGGCATCCAGAATTCTGGTGGTGGTGTCCGCTCTTTCCAGAAGCCTTCCTATCTGAAGAAAGTTATAGGTGTGGTTGCGTGAAAGACCGCTCACCAGCATCCCTTCCAGTCTCTGACATCCTTTTATGATATTGGTTAAAAAATTATATCTTTTGCTTCTGGTGTCCAGATTATCTTTCTCTTTCTTCACCAGCAGATACAGCTCGTTCACCACCTCCCACGCCTCAGTGGGCAGTATATCTCTGGTGGTTCTGGCGTTTTCTCTGGCGAAACAGAGAGAGCCGAAAAGCGAACAGGGGTTTTTGCCGTCTGATATCAGAAAAGACATAACGCTGTTCTCCGACCTGTCCTGATACAGCTCGTGATAAGCCTCTTCCGCGCCCATAATGGTTATCAGGTTGTACCATACTATGTCTGTGCCCTTGGGCATGTCCAGCATCAGGTTGGTGTATACGTTCACCAGTTTTGCTATATCTTCCGCCCGTTCCATATATCTGGCGAGCCAGTAAACTCTGTTGGCTACTTTGGAGAGCATATCACACCTCCTCCGGATCTATTATCCATGTGTCCTTGCTGCCGCCGCCCTGAGATGAATTGACCACCAGCGAACCGGGCTTCAGCGCCACACGGGTCAGACCGCCGGCGGTGACATACGAGCTCTCGCCCTGAAGAATGAACGGACGCAGATCCACATGACGCCCCGCCAGACCGCCGTCATCAGTGATGGTAGGCGTCACGGAGAGGCTCAGCGTGGGCTGGGCTATATAGTTTCTGGGATTTTCCTGAATGAGCGTTCTAAACTGGTCTATCTGCTCCTGCTCAGCGTGGGGACCGACCAGCATGCCGTATCCGCCGGATTCGTTAGCCGGCTTAACAACCAGCTTTTCCAGATTTCTCAGCACATAGTCCATCTGATCCGCCTCACGGCATAGATAGGTCTCCACATTGGGTATCAGGGGCTTTTCGCCCAGATAGAATTCTATCATCTTCGGGACATAGGCATATACGACCTTATCATCAGCCACGCCTGTTCCGGGGGCATTGGCGATGCCCACGTTTCCTTTTTTCCATGCTCTCATCAGCCCCGGCACGCCCAGAATGGAATCCTTGCGAAAGACCTCAGGATCGATGAAATCGTCATCTATCCTGCGGTATATCACATCCACCTGAGTCAGACCGGATATGGTCTTCATATATACTTTGTCGTCTGTGTCCACGAAGAGGTCGGCGCCCTCCACCAGCTCCGCTCCCATCTGCTGCGCCAGGAAAGCGTGCTCGAAATAGGCGGAGTTGAAAACACCTGGCGTCAGAACGACTATCTCCGGCTCTCTGTCTGTCACAGGAGAGAGCGACGTGAGCATGTCGAACAGCTTAGCCGGGTAATCATCCACAGGGATTATGTTGATATCCTTAAAAAGCTCCGGGAAGACCCGTTTGGTTATCTTGCGGTTTTCCAGCATGTAGGACACGCCGGAAGGCACACGGAGGTTGTCCTCCAGCACATAGAGTGTTCCGTCTCCGTCCCGCACTATGTCGCTGCCGCATATGTTTGCCCAGGCTCCGTGGGCGGGGGTTATCCCGATGCACTCACGGCGGAAGTTTCTGGATGTGGTGATCACATCCTCAGGCACTATTCCCGCTTTTAATATTTCCTGAGCGTTGTACAGGTCGTTTATGAACATATTCAGAGCTTTCAGTCTCTGCTTCAGCCCCTCTTCCGCCTTTGCCCATTCACGCCCGCAGATCACTCTGGGGATGATGTCGAACGGCCACGCACGGTCTATATTCGCCCCGTCGCTGTATACGGTGAAGGTTATCCCCAGCTCCACTATGGCCGCTTCGGCTCTGGCTTTTTTGTCATAAACATCGGATGATGAAAGATTTTTTAAATGGTTGAAGACATCGCGACTGGCCTCTCTGGGGACACCTTTCTTCTCGAAAAGCTCGTCGTAAAATCTCCCTGGATCATATTCATTCCAGTTAATCGGCATAGCTACCTCCATAAATGAACGCAACGGATTATTTTAATCTTCTTATAATTTTATGTCAATTGGTGTAATTTATTATTATATCAACAAACATCTTGAGATACTCATACAATCTGCTAAGTTTATCCTGTGGAGGTACTATGGCATCAGAAAAACAATCTTACCGCCTGCTGGACAGCGGACAGGGACGCAAGCTGGAACAGGTGGGACAATATACAGTGGACAGACCCTGCGGACAGGCTGTGTGGGAAAAGACCCTGCCGGCTGAAAAATGGCACGACACCCACGCCGTTTTTTCCAGAGAGGGCGGAAACAGCTGGTCATACAGAAAAAATATGCCCAATGAATGGATCATAGAGATAGACGGAATAAAATTCTACATCAGCCCCACCGATTTCGGGCATCTGGGCGTTTTTCCGGAACACAGATTCTCCTGGCAGTATATCACCGACAGAATAGCCGGAGCGAACAGACCGCTTAAGGTGCTGAACCTCTTCTCTTACTCCGGAGCGGCAAGCATAGCCGCCGCCAAGGCAGGGGCGGACGTGACCCATGTGGACGCGTCGCAGAAGATAAACGATCTCGCCAAGCGCAACGCTGACCTGAACAGCATCCCCGGCGGAAAAATCCGCTGGATAACAGACGACGTGATAAAATATCTGAAACGTGAGGATAAACGCGGATCAAAATATGACGGCGTGATTCTCGATCCCCCCAGCTTCGGCAGAGGGTCTAAGGGCGAAGTATTTAAAATAGATACCCACCTGCCGGAGATACTGAAACTCATCAGAAATATTCTCAGCCAGAAACCCGCGTTCATAGTGCTGACATGCCACACTCCCGGATATACTCCCATGACGCTGAAAAATCTGCTGTATCAGATGATGAAAGATTTCAACGGCGCTTCAGAGGCATGTGAACTGACTCTGGATAAGGGCGAAACGGAGATTCCGGTACCCGCCGGATTCTTCGCCGCGTGGAAACAGACTGAAAAATGAAGATAATCTTCTCCGACAACCATGTTCTGATCATCAGCAAACCGTCCGGACTCGCCACCCAGCCGTCTGAACACCATACAGACAGTATGGAGGACAGAGCGAAAATATGGCTTAAGGAAAATTTTGACAAAAAAGGCAACGTGTTTCTGCACGCTCTGCACAGGCTGGACACTCCGGTGAGCGGAGCTGTGCTGTTCGCCCGAACTGACAAGGCGCTATCCCGGCTGAACCAGTCCATGAGAGACAAAAAGCATAAAAAGATATATCTCGCCGTGGTGGAAGGCAGACCGCATGAAAAAGAGGGTACGCTCAGGCACCACCACTCACACCACAGGTTCACGGCGAAAGTGACAGACAGACCCCACGAAGGCTCGAAAGAAGCTGTCCTCCGCTACAGGCTGCTGGATCATAGAAACGGGCTGTCTCTGCTGGAGGTGGAGCTGGAAACAGGGCGCTACCATCAAATCAGGGCGCAGCTGTCGGCTGTGGGTCTGCCCATAGCGGGCGACGGCAAATACGGAAGCAAAAAAACTCTGGAAAACGGCGCTATAGCCCTGCACCACCACAGACTCACGTTCATTCATCCTATATCGAAAGAACCGATGGAAATAACGGATACCCCGCCCGAATATTATCCGTGGACGGAGTTCAAAGGTCACGGCCAAGTTTTTTAAGAAAATCAGCCGCCTTATCACTGTGTTCCGCCGAATATGCGCTTGACGGCATGTGTCCGCACTTTCTACAGGTCATATTATAAGCCGAATTTATAGTTGAACAGCTTTTGCAGGCATATCGTTTTTCCATCTCTTTCATCCACTCTTCCGGGCCGACTTCGGATATCCTTTTCAGGTCCTGATACAGTTCTATCCTGTGTGGTTTTGCCTGCTGAAACTCTTTGAACGCGTCGCAGTATTCGCCGCACTCACCGCAGAAACCTATATTCTTTTCGTCCGTGCAGGTCTTGAACTCACACTCACGGCAAAATACCGTCAGCACATCAGATCGGCATCCGAGGCATTTCATGCCCTCCACATCAGTGTTATATGATTTTGCAAAATATTCCAGTTTTTCCGTGTCGTTCTCTGTTGTGGCTATATAAAGTGAGCAGGCTCCGCAGTAAAGCCCGCATACGGCGGCCAGTTCAGGCTGTTTTTCTCTGCTCATATTCCCCTCCTCAGGCTGTTCCTGATTATAGCATAGTCGGGCATATATCTCTGCACTTCCGACCAGAATTTTTCGGAATGATTGTGATGTTTCAGATGGCACAGCTCGTGGACTATCACATATTCTATAGCACGCTCTGACAGCTTCATCAGATAAATACTCAGCGAGATGTTTCCTCTGCCGGAACAGCTTCCCCAGCGGCTTCTGGTCTTTCTGTATGTCACCTTCACAGGCTTGAGCCCTGTTATGCCGACCCATTTTTCCACCATCTGAGGCACAGTTGTCTTAACCCCGTCACGGTAGAATTTTTCCAGATGATCTGTCAGCTTATCATCCGTCATGGCCAGCGGATTATATTCGAAAAAAGCTGTTTCGCCGTCGAACGACAGTTTTATCCTGCCTAACGGCATTTTCTGATTAAAAATCCTTTCGGTTTTGTATTTTTTACCCAGATAAGCGACATACTTCAGCGGATCCATATCCGGTTCTGACTGTTTTTCGCTCTGTTTCGCCAGAATCCACTGAGCTTTCTGAGATATGATATATTCAGCGTCCTCACCACGCAGGGGGGCAGACCGCAGAACCACAGAGCCGTCACGGTCTATGCGGATATATATTCTTTTCAGCCCTTTTCTGACAGAATGAGTGAAGTTTATCACGCCGAACGGCGTATCGGCGGAAAGTTTTCTGGATATTTCAGGCATTATTTATCGTTTTTATGATTAATTCGCAGGTTTCCTTAACAGAAACTGACATTCCAGCGCCAAAATCAACGTTCTCCGGCTGAATCCCGCAGATCACCACATCAGCTCCGGTCTCCTCCCGGATCAGTCTGCTGATGAGAGGCAGTGGCATCTTGTGTGTCGTCATTGCTTTCACGGAGATGGTATCCTCGTACAATAATTCCATGCTTCCGGCGGGCAGTCCCATATCGGCGGCGTCCAAAAACACCACTTTGGCAGGTTTCAGCGCCAGCGCCTCGTCATAGGCTTCTTCCGGTTTTTCTCCGGCGGCGAGCGTTTTTACTCTGTCTGTCGTCTCTATCCCTTCCGCTATCATCATCCCAGCTATATCATCGCCTCTTAGACTGTTTCCTATACCCACATACAGTGTCACGCCATCTTTCGCCGGCATTATCTCGCTGATGTTATCTGACAATTTCAACCTCCAGAACATGAGTGGAGCATGAGATGCACGGGTCATACGCTCTGACCATCATCTCGAATAACAGCGTCGCTTCCTCATTTGTTTTTTCACACACCTGCCCTGCCAGTTTGCGCATATCCAGCTCTATATTCGCCAGATTCTGCCCTGTGGGGATCACGCAGTCGGCGCTGAGCACTCTGCCGTTCTCATCCACGCTGTAGCAGTGGAACAGCAGTCCTCTGGGTACTTCTACGGCACCCACCCCTGTACCGGCTTTTACAGGTATCACATCGTTTTCATTAAGCCCCACCAGAACGGCTTCCGACCTGTCCGTACCTTTTTCCAGCAGGATATCTATCAGGCGTATGCCGTCAGCGCAGAAATGAGCGCACTCAACTATCTGCGCCGCCGTGTTCAGATAAGCGTTTCTGCACACGGGTTTCAGCCCCAGCTCGCCAGCGGCATCCTTCGCCTCCGGACTCAGCCTGTCATAGTTTATGTTAAATCTAGCCAGCGCCCCCACCATGTATGCGTCACGGGACAGTTTGGCGTGTTTGGCGGTGGAGTGATCTACCAGATATTCGTTGGTGATGTTCTTGTATTCTTCCTTGCTCTTCAGAACGCCGTCCGTGGACGCCACCATTCCGCTGAGCATGGCGTATTCCGTGTCGTTTTTCAGGGCGACATATTCTGTGTCACGCTCGAAGTCTGGGAATTTAAATGTTTTCGCCAGCTCTATAGTCGGTGCTATCTCATTCTGAATATTCACAAAGATCTCACGCATAGACAGCAGGTCGGCTTCCGACGGAATCTTGGTAAACCCGCCCACGGTGGACGAAATAGGGTGAACGTGTCTGCCCACCAGTATGGAACAGGCATCGTTACAGCATTTCTTCATGCGGAGCGCCCTTCTCACTGTTTCGCCGTCTGTCTGGGCGAGAGCTATGGCGCTCTTTTTTCCCAGCATATCCGGAGCCGCCAGCATGTATATGTGCAGGATATGACTGTCCAGATTCTCCAGATGAAGCAGTATCTTGCGCAAAATAGTCGTCTGTTCGGACGGTGTGAAGCCTATAGCCGCCTCCGCCGCCTGTATGCTCGCCAGAGTGTGCCCGCAGGAGCATATCCCGCAGATACGGCTGGTGATGTGCTGAAGCTCAAAAATGCTCCGCCCCCTCACCATGCTCTCAAAAAAGCGGGGAGCTTCCACTATATTCAGAACGCACTTATTCAGCACGCCCTCTTTCATGTCGACTATTATGTGTCCGTGTCCTTCCACACGGGTCAGAAATTCCACATTCACCGATAAATTTTTGCTCATATTTACCTTTCTTTAGTTAGTTAACGTAATACTGTTTCAATAGAGATAGCGACGTCAGCCTGTCGGCTTCCTCGCTATGACAACTACATGTGGTTTTGACATTATTCTTCCTTCTGCCCAGCTGCGTTGTACATATCTATTGATTTCAGTATCAGGTCTGGTTCGAGGTCGTATTTTTTCATTACGTCCCTCGCGCCGTTCATGTTCGGGTTGCTCAGCAGTCCCCTGCACCCATAGCATTTGTTGCCGTTGTTCGGACACCAGCTCCCGCATCCGGCACGGGTCACGGGTCCCATACAGTTGATTCCCTGTTCGTACAGACATTCGTTTTCGTTGAACCTGCACTCCACGCACACGGCGTGGTCTGGTATTACATATTCCAGCCCTGCCAGAGCGCTTTTCAGCACCTTTAAGAACTCCGGCGGATATATCGGGCAGCCCGGCACGATATACTCCACCTCTATCACATCGCTCACCGCCATTGTCGGCAGTGTGGGAAAATCTTTGAACCTGTCTCCGTAAACATCTCTGCCCGCCTGTTCCATGGGCTTGGTATTCTTTATGCCGTTTATGCCGCCGTTCACGGCGCAGGCGCCGTATGCCATGACGGTCTTTGATCTCTTTCTGATCTCTTTCACCCGGTGGACAGCCTCTTCGTTGGTAACACTGCCCTCTATGATGGCGAGGTCATACTCGCCCTCCCATTTTTCGCTCATCACCTCTCTGAACTCCACCAGCTCTATGTGCCCCAGCAGGTCGAGAAGCTCCTCGCCCAGATTTGCCACCTGAAGCTGGCATCCCTCACAGCACGCCAGATCGAAGAACGCTACTCTCGGTCTCATATCGCGCCCTCCAGATCTTTTATCTTGTCATAGCAGAATACTGGTCCGTCCATACAGCAGTAATACTGATGTATCTGACAGTGACCGCACCTGCCCATGCCGCACTTCATATGTCTTTCCAGAGAAACATATATTCTGCTCTCCGGCAGTCCTTTCTTCATCAGTTCGGTTATGACGTATCTGTACATCACAGGAGGACCGCACACCACGGCAAAGGTATTCTCGGGATTGATATTTACTCCGGGGATGAGAGCCGTGATGAGCCCCACATTGCCCTTCCAATCGGGGTCAGATCTGTCCACCGTACAGCAGAAGTTTATATCCATCCTGCTGCCCCACTGGGCAACCTCAGAGCCGAAAAGCATATTCTCCGGGCTCTTGCACCCCAGCAGGATATCCGTCCTGCCGAAATCCCTGCGCTCGTCCAGAACATAGTTCACCAGAGACCGCAGAGGAGCTATCCCCAGACCGCCCGCCACGAATATCAGATCCCGCCCTTTCAGCAGATTCACCGGAAATCCCACTCCGAAAGGACCTCTGATGCCTACCTCGTCTCCGACCTTCAGATCGTGGAGCATGGATGTCATCCGCCCTACTTTGCGGATGCACAGCTCGAAAGTCTCCTGATTGGTCGGGCTGGAACACACGGATATAGGCGCTTCGCCTGCTCCGAACATGGACACCTGAACAAACTGCCCCGGCTCGTGGTCCAGACTCTCGCCGTTTTTCAGACGTATCTCATACATCTTTTCCGTGGCGGTCATCGGTGTTATCTTTATTATCTCGGCCTTCATTATCTCATAGCCGGATTTTTTTAATGGTATTCTCATAGTTCGCCCCATGAGCTTTTCAGTTTTGATATGGTCTCTTTCAGATTGATGGACGCCATGCACTGACGGCTGCATCTTCCGCATCCCGTGCAGAAAAATTTGCCGTATCTGTCCACCGGATATTTGAATTTTCTGAAAAATCTGTGTCGCACCCGCTGGGCTCTCTTCTCTCTGAAATTCTCTCCGCCTGCCACCAGAGCGAAAGATTCGTTCTGGCATGAGTCCCACACCCTTATCCTGTGACCTTTGTTCAGATTCAGCTCCGCCTCGTCCATAACATCGAAACAGTAACAGGTGGGGCAAACATTGGTGCAGTTTCCACAGGAGAGACATTTCTCCGCTGTTCTGTCCCACACATGGCTGTCGAATCCCCATTCGAAAATGGACGGAATCTCACCCAGATTGACGTCTGTTTCGTTTTTGAAGAGTTTTTTCTTGTCGGTTCTGGCTTTTTTCAGCAGCTTTTCAGCCTCCGCCGAAACAGGCTGAAACCCTTCGAACAGAGACGTCATCTGTTCTCCGGCGAAAGTATTTATATCGAAATAGTAATAGTCGCCTATGTCTGTCATGAACAGGTCATATCCGCCTGTGGGCGTGTGGGTGTTCATCAGTCCGCAGGAGGCGAACTGGTCGCATTTGTGAAGACATTCATAGCCGATCAGCAGTATCTTGTCGTGGCGTGCCTGATAGTGGTAGTCCTTCGGTCTGTCCATGAAGACGTGGTTCAGACACTGTATGCCCGCTATGTCGCAGGAGTGGACACCCACGATAACCATAGGCTCCATCTCCACATACGCCTGCATGTTCTGACCGTCTGTGGTGTCGTACTCCAGCAGTGTTTCGTGCTGGGGCAGAAAATATTTTTTCGGCGGCAGGATGGTGGGGACATGATCCAGACATATCTCATCCGCTCCGTTCACATATTCGAAAGTGAAGCTCTTAGTGCCCTTTTTCACAGGGGCGGCAACCTTATATTGCGTCAGGAGCTGTCTGACAAAACCGCCGAAGAGTTCTTTTTTCAGCAGTATATTTTTCATAAAAAACGCCCGCCTCTCAGTATACTTGTTTGATTATACACTGAGAACGGGCGTTTAAATCAAGTCTTATATAAAAAATTTATTATTCAAACGGTTCTGAATCTTCCTATCATATTGTTCAGATTGACCGCCTGCTGTTCCAGATATTCCACAGTCTCCGCTATCTGTCTGACCGCCGTGGCGCTCTCCGAGAGTCCCACGGAGAAACGGGATGTGTTGTCTGTTGAGTTTTCTATGGCATCCGCCTGTTCGCTCACCGAGACTATCACAAAATCGTTGGCGCTCTTCACGGATGATACGGACTGTTCTATATTGCCGAAGACGCTGTTGGTCTCTTCGATTATCAGCACGCCTCTGTCCACATTGTCCTTTGCGCTGGACATATCTCTGTCCGCCGATCTGGCATCGTTCAGAAGCTCCTGTATGATATCCACGATCTCTTTTGTGGAGCTCTGGGTCTTTTCCGCCAGCTTACGCACCTCATCCGCCACCACGGCGAATCCTCGTCCGGCATCGCCGGCTCTGGCGGCCTCTATGGCGGCGTTCAGCGCCAGAAGGTTGGTCTGGTCGGCTATGTCGGATATAGACCCCACGATATCCTCTATCTTTCCGGATGAGACATTCAGCCTGCCTATGGTATCAGAGAGAGTGTTGGTGCTCTCCTTTATACTCATGATCGTGCTGATGGCGCTGCCCAGCTGTCTGCTGCCCTGGCTGGTGTATGCATAAGCGTTTTCCGTAACGGATCTCACATCGCTGATGTGGTCGTTTATAGATCTGGAGGTAACGTTCATCTCCTCCATAGCGCTGGCTATATCGTTCACCTGTCCGGTCTGCTCGGCGAAAGTACCGGAGAGCTGTTCCGCTGTGGCGGAGAGCTCGGCGCTGCTTGACGCCAGAGTGTCTGATGTCTCCTTCACCTCTACGACTATTTTTTCTATCCCGGCGATAAACGTATTAACATTGTCCGCCAGATCTTTTATCTCATCTTTGGAATCCACCCTGATGCGGCGGGTCAGATCGGCCTCCCCGCTGTTCAGCTCCGCAGTCAGCGATATCAGCCTGCGTATATTACCCAGAACGGGCACTATGATGATATACAGCAGCCCGAACATGGCCGACAGTGATAAAACCATCAGTATCAGATTGAATATCAGTATATTTCTGGCTGATGACAAAAGCTCTGAGGCTCTGTCGTCGATCTTCAGCGCTATTTCATCATCTATCTTTTTCAGCGCGTTTATCTTTTTGGTTATGGTAGAGAACCACTCCTCCGCGTCAATACCGAACCCGCCCTCTTTTGCCTTCTGCATGGCGGTGTCCCGCATGGACTGCACACCGGCGAACGACGGATCAGACGCTGAGGCATCGTATGCCTCTATCATGCTCTTTTCCGCCAGCCCTCTGAAAAGACTGATATAGGTATCCTGCTGTGTCACCAGAGAGATGAACTTCTCATACATCCCTTCGCCGAAAGAATCTCTGGTGAAAGTGTTGGTGAGCACTGCGCGCTCTATGCCCGCACGCTCTTTCGCCTCCAGAAAACCGGTATATGACTGCATCATTCTGGAGATCACAGCGCTGTCTGTCATGACAGACACTTTTTCTATAGACGACAAAAGCTTGGCATTATTTCCGGTATAATAGCCTATTGCGTCTGAAGCGGATATTTTCAGATCATCCACCTGCGATCTGATATCTGATAAACGCCCCAGAGAGCCAATAACGCTCTCCAGTATCTGAAGCACCTCAGAAGGTATGCGCCCGCTGTTGTCCCTGACAAAAGAGCCGAGCTCTTTCAGGCGGGCGTCCGTCTCCGTTCTCTGTGTTTTTATCTCAGAAGAGAATTTTGAGCCGCCGCTGCCTATGTATCCCGCTGTCATGCCCCGCTCTTTCTGCATGTCATGCACCAGACGGCTGACAGAGGAGGACACCTGTACCATTGTGCGCACTGTCTTCATCCCGCTGTAAGTTCTGTATTCCGATATAGTAGAAACAAAAGAATAAAATAATAAGGCGGCCATCGGAATCACCAATGCCGCAAGTACCTTGGTCTTGATAGTCACTGTCTACCCCCAACGAACATTTAGTCACTGATGATAACATTCGATAAATATCGACACAACTGTAAAATCGATGAAATAATTGTAAAAGATGTTAAGGCGGAGCAACTCACCCCGCCTTAAAGCACGTTAGGAAAGCGCCTGTTTCAGATCGTTGATTATATCTTCCGTTTCCTCTATCCCTATGGACAGGCGGATGAAATCATCGGATATGCCGGAAGCCTTTTTGTCTATTTCGCTGAGCTGGCTGTGTGTTGTGACGGACGGCTGTATTATCAGCGAGCGGGCGTCGCCTATGTTGGCGAGATGCGAGAACAGTTTAACCCTGTTTACAACCTGCTTTCCGGCTTCCAGTCCACCCTTAACGCCGAAACCGATGATGGCGCCCGCTCCGTATTTAAAATATTTTTCGGCTCTGACGCTGTCCTTATGGCTTTTCAGCCCGGGATAGTTCACCCACGCTACTTTCGGGTGATTTTCCAGAAACTCCGCCACAGCCTTGGCGTTCTCCACATGTTTTCTGATGCGCAGAGGCAGTGTCTCCAGCCCCAGAATTATCTGGTGGGAATTAAACGGGCTGATGCAAGCACCCAGATCACGCAGAAGCTGAAGCCTCACCTTGATGCTGTATGCGACGCCCCGCACCAGCGCCTTGTCATGACTGCCGAACGTGTCCCAGTAGTTCAGTCCGTGATAGCTCTCGTCCGGTTCGGACAGCCCGGAGAATCTGCCGTTGTTCCAGTTAAAACCGCCCTTCTCAACTATAGCTCCGCCTATGGAAGTGCCGTTACCGCATATATATTTGCTCAGTGAAAAAACGGTGATATCCGCCCCGTGGTCGAACGGATTGAATATATAGGGCGCAACCGTGTTGTCCGCTATCAGAGGAACGCCTATGCTGTGGGCAAGTTCCGCTATTCTGTCTATGTCGTCCAGATTGTTAGCCGGGTTGCCTATGGTCTCTATGTAGAAGGCTTTTGTGTTTTCATCCGCCGCCTTAATATAATTTTCAGGATCGGACGAATCCACAAAACGAACGTCTATTCCGAATCTTTTGAAAGTGTATTTGAACAGATTGTATGTTCCGCCGTAGAGGCTGGTGGTGCTGACGATATTGTCTCCGGCGGAGGCGATGTTCAGTATGCTGCTGCTGACTGCCGCCGCTCCCGAAGACAGCACAACTGCCGCCGTGCCGCCGGTCAGCGCCGCCAGACGTTTTTCCAGCACATCAGTGGTGGGGTTGCCCAGACGGGTGTATATATTGCCGAATTCTTTCAGACCGAACAGGTTTGACGCATGCTCGTCCGATTTGAAAACATAGCTGGTGGTCTGATATAAAGGAACAGCTCTGGAGCCGTCTTCGTTCGGTGTGTATCCGCCGTGTAAAAGTTCTGTATCTATAGTTCTCATGATAATTCTCCCATGTAATGAATTAGATTGCTTCGTCACTTCCGTTTCTCGCAATGACGTAAATGACTTAACTCAGGTATTAAACCTGCAAACAGCCGACGTAGATTGTATGATTAGGTTAAAAAATATTATGCACGGAAGCCGTGCATCATCATGGAAGAAGACATGGACATAAGGGTAGCGTGAGTGCCGTTAAAACCGTCAGAAAGTGTTTTAAGGATGTTTTGATAACTTTTCACGTTTTTACCTTTTAAGAGATGATAGACCCATAAAAAATAATTTCAAGACCTTTTTTGTGCGGATATAAAAAAGGCGGTCAGAAGACCGCCCTGATTCTATTAATGCAGTTTGAACTGTCTGACCACCGCCAGAAGCTCCTCTGCGTTGTCATAAACTTTTTTGGCGAATTCGGATATTTCCGCCAGCTCCGAGCTGTTCTGTGAGGAGATGTTGTTTATCTTGTCCACGTTTCTGGCTATTTCCGTAGTCGTGGCCGCCTGCTCTTCCGCCGCCGCCGCTATCCTGTTCACCATGTCTGTGGTCTGGTATGTCTTGTCCAATATCTCGGATATTGCTTTTTCTGCCCTATCGGCTGATCTTGTTCCGTCCGTCACCTGCTCCACGCCGCTTGCCACCTTTACCACTGCGTCTTTTGATTCCTGCTGGAGCACGGTTATCATGTCAGATATCTCTTTTGTGGCACTCTGGGTGCGTTCCGCCAGCTTGCGCACCTCGTCCGCTACCACGGCGAAACCTCTGCCTGCCTCTCCGGCTCTGGCCGCCTCGATAGCGGCGTTCAACGCCAGCAGGTTGGTCTGATCGGCTATGTCATTGATCACGTTGAGTATCTCGCCTATCTCTGTGGATGAGTCGCCCAGACGCTTGATCACGTCAGATGACTCACGCACGTTCAGCGCTATATCATTCATCTTTGCCACTGTGTCCAGCACAGCCTCTTTGCTGGTCTTTGCGCTGTCTATGGTGGCGTTGGCCTGCGACGACGTATCGTTTGCGCTCTCAGCTATCTGGGTGATGGTCTGGTTCATCTCTTCCACAGCCACGGCAACTCCGTTTGTCTCGTCCGTCTGGCTGTGCAGACCGCCTGATATCTTGCCGACGGTGGACGACAGCTCGGATATAGACTTGGTCATGCCGCCGGAAAGATCGCTGACAGATACCATGATATTACGCATGCGCCCGAGAAATTTGTTGAACTGTCTGGCCATTTCGCCCAGCTCGTCGCTTCTGTCCTCGTCCAGTTTATGCGTCAGGTCGGCGTCGCCCTCTGCTATGGCTTTCAGTCTCTCTATCAGCTTTTTGATAGGTTCGAACAATTTTTTGATCAGAGCGTAAAAAAGCAGTGAACCGATCAGTATCGGCAATATAGATATAAGTATCAGGCTAAACGATTTTTTTACGATGGGGGCGTATACCTCGCTCTTCTCAATGGTTACGCAGGCGACCCAGCCGAGCTCAGGTATCTCTGTATAGGCCAGCAGCCTGTCCGTTCCGTTGTCATTGTATGTCACAAATCCTGATTTCTGCTTACCCAGATCGCTCATCACTGTTGAGAGCGCCGGGTCTATGTCGGTTATTTTCTTTTTCATCACCAGACTCTCGTCCGGGTGAATCAGAAAGGTGCCGTCTTTGCCCATAACAAATGTATAGCCGGTCTGTCCGTTTTTCTTACTAAGAATAGTAGTGACCATGTCTTTCAGATATATGTCTGAACCGAGAACACCGGCGAAATTTTCGTTTATATTGATCTGTTTTACAAATGAAAGACAAAGGTCTCCGGTAGTAACATCGACATAAGGCTCTGTCACCAGAACTTTTTCCGACGTTTTTGCGAGATCGTACCAAGGTCTCTTTCTGGGGTCATAATCCGCAGGCATCTCAACATCCTGAGACTGATAAAATGAACCGTCTGAATCCGCTCCGAAGTAAACCATACCGAATGATCCGGCGTCGGAAACCAGCGCAAACTCTTTCTGGTGTGACGGGACATCTGACAAAAAGCTGTCTCCGTCAGACGCGAGCTTCTTTCCAAGAACATCCATAGAGTTCTTTTTTGCCTTGGTCCATGCGTCCAGCATGGCCGCTACCTCGCCGCTCTGCGCCACCTGAGCTTCCTTTATCATCTGCGCAGTCATATTTTTGAAGTCGTAGTAGCTGGTCATTACCAGAGTCAGGGCGATGGCAAAAAAGATCGCCAGCGCAGTAACGATAATTTTTAGTTTAAGGCTCATAAAACCTCCCGCATTTTTAACTCTTCCTTCCGTGCCATTATTCAAACATTTCCAGCAACATCACACATATGAACAGTTGTCAGAAAATATAAACTGTAAAATCTCTGACATTAATTTAATATTTTCTTGTATATTAATAACTTATGACACACATACATACAATATCAATATATATTTGTCTATCGCTTTATGTAAAAATGGAGGTGATTCAGGACATAAAAAAAGGCGGTCAGAAGACCGCCTTTCATGTTTGTTTGTCATAAGCCACATGGAGGTGGCTCACGGAGATATAAATCGTAAACTTTGTTTATGATTTATATTGTAGTGTAAGCGCCGTACAGGCTTTGTCTGTACAGAGCGGTTATCGCAAAAAGTTCAGGAAGAACTTTTTGTGCAGATATTAGTTTTTGCTCTTATCAACGATTTTGCTTTTGCCCAGCCAGCTCATCATAGAGCGCAGTCTTCCGCCCACTTCCTCGATGGGGTGTTCCTGACCCATTCTGGTAAGAGCTGTGAATGTGGGGCATCCGGCTTTGTTTTCCAGCATCCATTCTTTAGCGAACTGACCTGACTGGATCTCATAGAGAACCTCTTTCATGCGCTCCTTAACTTCGGGAGTGATGATTCTGGGACCTCTTGTGAGGTCGCCGTACTGGGCAGTGTTGCTGATGGAATAGCGCATGTTGCTGATTCCGCCTTCATAGATGAGGTCTACTATCAGCTTAACTTCGTGCAGACACTCGAAGTAAGCCATCTCAGGAGCGTAGCCTGCCTCTGTCAGAGTCTCGAATCCGTACTGGATGAGCTGTGCCAGAGAACCGCAGAGAACTGACTGCTCGCCGAACAGGTCTGTCTCTGTCTCCTCTTTGAATGTTGTTTCCAGAACGCCTGCTCTGGCGCCGCCGATAGCGTTGGCATAAGACAGGGCAACTTCTCTGGAATCGCCTGTGAAGTCCTGATAGATAGCGATCAGACAGGGAACGCCGGCGCCTTTCTGATATTCAGCGCGAACGAGGTGTCCGGGACCTTTGGGCGCTATCATTACAACGTTTATGTTAGCGGGGGGAACGATCTGGTTGAAGTGGATGTTGAATCCGTGAGCGAAAGCCAGATAGTTGCCCTCTTCCAGACCGGGAAGGATGTCGTTTCTGTAGATGTCGCCCTGAATTTCGTCGGGAGCGAGCACCATGATGAAATCAGCCCATTTAGCGGCTTCTTTCACTTCCATAACTTTAAGACCTGCGCCTTCGGCTTTTGCCCATGAGGGGCTGCCTTTACGCAGTGCAACGCATACGTCAACGCCGCTGTCTTTCATGTTGTTTGTGTGACCGTAACCCTGGCTGCCGTAGCCGATAACGGCCACTTTCTTAGATTTGATCAGCTCAAGGTTGGTATCTTTCTCATAGTAAGCCTTCATTTAGTGTGTCCTCCAAAAATATATACGAAAAAAATTATTTAGCTTCGCTGGTTGTCTTAGCGCCACGGGAGACGGCTATTGCGCCTGTGCGCACAACCTCTATCACGCCGTAGGGCTCCATCACGTTCAGAAACGCAAGGATCTTGTCGTTCGCCCCTGTCAGCTCTATTACCACTGATTCGTTGGTGATGTCTACAGTTTTGCCTCTGAAAGTGTTCACTATGTTGAACACGTCGGGTCTGGTTCTCTGTGTGGCGTGCACCTTCACCAGGATCATCTCACGCTCTATGTGGTCCATCTCGCTGACGTTGCGCACACGCAGAACGTTCACCAGCTTTCTCAGCTGTTTGATTATCTGCTCTACTATGCGGTCGTCGCCTATGGTCACGATGGTCATAATGGATATATTCTCGTCTGTTGTCTTGTTAACGGACAAAGACTCTATGTTGTATCCCCTGCCGCTGAAAAGTCCTGCTATGCGGGCAAGAACGCCGAATTTGTTCTCTACAAGTACGGATATTGTATGTCTCATCATGTTCCTGCCTCCCTTATTTCAACAGCATTTCGTTAACGGCAGCGCCGGCGGGTATCATGGGGAAAACGTTCTCGTCCCTGTCCACGGAGAAATCCATGATAACAGGTCTGTCCTTGATCTTCAGAGATTCTCTGATGGCGTTTTCCACATCGGCTTTCTTGTCTATGCGCATGCCCACAGCGCCGAATGATTCGGCGAGTTTAACGAAGTCAGGCTGGCAGTCCAGACAGCAGTGGCTGTATCTGTTGTTGAAGAACATGTTCTGCCACTGGCGGATCATTCCCAGATATTTATTGTTCAGGATGGCGACCTTAACGGCGATGTTGTACTGCATGGCAGTGCATATCTCCTGAAGGTTCATCATGAAAGAGCCGTCTCCGGCAATGTCGAATACTTCTTTATCAGGCATGCCCAGCTTAGCGCCCACAGCGGCGGGAAAACCGAATCCCATAGTGCCGAGACCGCCGGAGGAGATGAACTGTCTGGGGGACTTGAACTTATAGAACTGTCCTGCCCACATCTGGTTCTGTCCTACCTCGGTGCAGATGATGGCATCGCCTTTGGTAACTTTGTATATTGACTCAACAACATACTGGGGTTTGATAACGTCCGCTTTTCTGTCATAGTCGAAGGGATGTTCCTTGTCCCATGCTTTTATCTTGGCGAACCAGTCCTTTCTGGGCTGAGCCATCTTGTCCCAGTTATATTTGTCTATCTCGCCCAGCGCCTGTTTCAGAACGGCTTTGCAGTCGCCCACTATGGGAACTTCTATAGCGACATTCTTGCTGATGCTGGCGGGGTCTACGTCTATATGTGCTATCTTGGCATCCGGAGCGAATCCGCTGATGCGTCCTGTTGATCTGTCAGAAAAACGTGTTCCGATGGCGAGGATGAAATCCGGCTCGGCCATAGCCATGTTAGAGGCATAGTTGCCGTGCATGCCCAGCCATCCCACGAAGTTTTCGTGTGTGCCGGGGAAACCGCCGAGACCGAGGAAAGATGAGATAACGGGAACGCCTGTTATCTCGCTGAATTTTACCAGCTCCTCATTAGCCTCAGATGAAACAACGCCTCCGCCCATGTATATCAGCGGTTTTTTCGCTGATTCCAGCATGCGGAGCATTTTTTTGATCTGTCCCAGGTGACCCTTTACAGTGGGGTTGTATCCGGGCAGATTAACTTTATCCGGCCATTCGAATTTTGTCTTGGCAGACATAACGTCTTTGGGCAGGTCGATAACGACAGGTCCGGGACGTCCTGTTCTTGCTATGTGAAAGGCTTCTTTGATGACCCTTGCAGTGTCTTCGACATCTGTCAGCATGTAGCTGTGCTTTACTATGGGTCTGGTGATGCCTATGATATCAGCTTCCTGAAACGCGTCTCCCCCTATGAGGTTGGTGGCAACCTGTCCGGTGAAAACAACCAGAGGAATAGAGTCCATCTGAGCGTTGGCGATACCGGTTACAAGGTTGGTGGCGCCGGGACCTGATGTTCCGAAACATACGCCCACTTTGCCTGTGGCTCTGGCATAGCCGTCCGCGGCGTGGATTCCGCCCTGTTCGTGTCTGGGGAGAATGTGTTTGACTTCCTGAGAATCGAAAAGTGTGTCGTATACACCGAGAAGAACGCCGCCCGGGTATCCGAAAATGATGTCTACCCCTTCTTTCATAAGGGATTCAACGAGGATTTGAGCTCCTGTCATCATATTAAACTCCATCATAAGATATTTGGTCTGCCGGCCTGTGTAAACTGTCTTGCGACAGCCCACCTACTCCGGATCGGCAGCCTTTTATATCAAAGAAAGTGTCTTAGATCCTGTCACGGACATTCACTTCGACCGCCGGGGCTTTTTGTCCCGGTCTGCTTCCTTTAAAATACTTCTAACAACTGATTTTTCGTCATTGCGAGTGAAGCGCGGCAACCTCTATTATTAAATAGAGACAGCGACGTCGGTCTCGAGGCCTCCCCGCTATGACAGAAAAATCCAGCCAAGCTGAAATTTTTTAGTCGCATATATTATCACAGCACAATTCATATATCAAACACTAATATTATCTTTTTTCTTATCTTGAGAGTGTTAATTTGTCATGGTATAAAGTGTATGTTAAGGGGTGATCATGTCTTTTGAAAATTATTTTGAAATGTCGGTAAAGATGTTCAGATCCATGACCACGGGGCTTTTTCTCTATCCGCTGTTCGTGGCTCTGTCAGAGAGCTTTGACCTGAATACTCACTATTATCTGCCGCTGGATTCTGTGATCCGCATCGGCACTGTTTTCCTGATTATCTCCATGATATTCTTTCCGCTGGCGAAATACAGCTCCGCCCTGCTGGCGAGGGGCGTCAAAAACCCCGACAGACTGGGAAAAAAGCTGTTCATTTCATATATTCTCGCTGTGGGCTGCTCAGAGACCGTGGCCGTTTTCGGGCTGGTTATCTATATCGTCACAGCGGATGTCAGGTTTTTTTACCTGTTTTTTATTCTCGCTTTTGTTCATCTCATTCTCCACAGACCTAAGAAACCTGACTGGCAGAAGCATCTGGACAGGATATAGATGTTTTTGCGGAGAAAATTTAAATTCTTTTCAAATAAAAACTAATTTGATAAAATAGGATATGGCGTACAGAAGTTATATTAAAAGAGTGCCCGGATTCACATTTCTGGGACCGTTAATGATATTTGCGGGGATGCTGACAGCATCGGACACAGGGCTGATCTATGCTCTCAATCCCGATATGGTGCTGGACAGCGTCAGCATGAATTTTGCCGTCGGATATTTTTTCGCCACGGCGCTGTTCTGCTTTCTGCTGATGCATGCCGGTTTTGTGCTGTACAACGGTATGGTATACAGCAGATATTACGCCTGCATAGTGCTCTATCTCTGCCTGACAGCCGTGCTGATTCGGGTCTATCTGCTGGGCTTCGGTCCGGACGACTGGAAGATATACACTGAGATAGCTGGATGTATTCTGGCGCTGATCTATCTGAACAAGCCTCAGTTCCGTGTGCGCTTCGAATACAAAAGGAGCGTATGGGGTGTATCGCTCTTTTTTATCTGGGTGATAATCCTCTCCACCGGACTCTATTTCCTCTTCAGAGCAAAAAATAATCTGGACGCTCTGCCGGATATCTCCACAGTCAGGTTCGACCCAGCGCCCAGAGACACAGCGCTGATCCCCATTCCTCTGTCATACGGTCTGAAAGTGCCTGACAATTTCCGGCTGTCATCCATAGAAAACACAGAAGGCAACCTCTCCGTTACCTTCCACAACCCTGACTACGGATACATTATAATGAACAATTTCTCCGCCATCACGCCCATCTATAAGCGTATGCGGATACTGGGATATAACAACGAGCTTGATTTCACCATGCAGTTCTTTCAGGAGAAGGTGGGGCTTCTGCCTATCTTCCTCAGAAAGACTATGTCCAGTCTGCACGTCACGGAATATGACAAGGTGAAGGTGGACGGAATCACGCTGCTGATGGAAAAGAGCGAGGGCGACAACACTGTGGCGCATGTCTTCAGAGGAAAAAACCTGCTGGGCGAAGTTACGCTGATATCCATTTCGCCATCCGACACAGGACTTTATAACGAGCTTTTCTCCACTATCAGATTCAGGGAGCCGGAGCATGACGCCCAGAAGCTCTATGACGACGCTTCCGCCAGTATGAAAAATGACAACCCCGAAGAAGCAAAGAGACTCTTCGCCTCCGCCGTGGTGATAAACCCGGAAGACGCTGAGTTCAGATATATGCTGGCTGAGACTTTCGCCCTGACAGGGTACGTCTCCAGCGCCAAAAGACAGCTGGAAGACTGCCTGCGGGTCAGCCCGGAACACGATAGAGCTAAAAAACTTCTGGAAGCCCTGAACAAGATAAAATAGGGGACACACCATGCCCGTAGCGACTCTGAACACGCTGAAAGCTCACAATGAAAAGACACTGCGCAATATGCTGGAGCATGTCTACGGCATCAGCCAGGACTGGATAGTCATACACTTCGATGAAAACTCCCTTGCCACCATTCACATAGACACCGACATGGACATAGACTCCCGCATAGCCGTGCACATTTCCGATGACGGCATGACAGCCGAGCTGACCATGTTTCCCGCTATCAACAAAGGCAAAACACTCGATTCTGACGCCATAGAAAGATATCTGACTCTGGAGAAACATCTGAATAAAGAACTCCTGAGATGGGACAATATCCGGCACGCCGAACAGTATTTCAACTCCGGATATATAGTCGAGGATATTCTGACAGCCGAGGGTATGCCGAAAGAGGACGGCAAGGACGCATGGATAAAACTGCACTTCGATATAGAAGAGCGCAGACCGAAAGAACTGGCAAGCGGCAGCGTGGACTACCGTGAGATAAACCACATAGTCACAGCGGAAGAGAACCAGCTTCTGATATCCTATCACGAGGAAACAAAAGGCACCGACGGCATGAAGGTCACCGGAGAAAAGATTCCGGCGGTCAAAGGCAGAAAGCTGGTGATCCACAAAGGCAAGAATGTCGCATATGACGAAACGAGACAGGGATTCATAGCGGCTGAAGGCGGGCATGTCATCTTTCAGAACAACAGGCTCAGCGTCAATCCGATATATTCCGTCAGCGGAGACGTGGACTATTCAGTGGGCAACATAACCTTCGACGGCACTGTGTCCGTCTCCGGAGACGTCTTAAGCGGTTTTTCCATAAACGCCAAAAACATAGTCGTCTGGGGCGTTGTCAGGGACGCATGTCTCACGGCAAAAGACGACATCACCGTAAAAACAGGAATAAAATCTTCAGGAAAATGTGTTGTAAGGGCCGGACACGAAGTTTTCGCCGGATTCATAGAGAATGCGGAAGTCTACGCCGACAACGCCATATACATAAAATATCACTGTCTGAACTCCAGACTGTACTGTAAAGGATTCATAGAGACCCACTCATCAGACGGCACGATATCCGGCGGAGAGATTCACGCCTTCAGTTTTGTCCGTGCCAGAAAGATCGGTCTGGATCAATGCCCTGTTTTCAAAATCTTTATCGGGGTCAAACATGATCTCCAGCAGAAGCTGAACGATCTGATGGCTAACAAGGACAAGCTGGAAAAGATTCTTAAAGACACGGACGACCAGATAAGAAAACTGGCTAAGATGAATCCGGATATCAAAAAAGCGCCCAAGCTGAAATCCATAATAACATCCAGAAACCTGCTTTATAACAAATATCAGCACACAGACGAAAAGATAGAACAGCTGATAAACACGTCCATGCACCCCATGCCCTATGTCAGAGCGGACGAAACCGCCTATGACGGCACTGTTCTGGTTTTCTACGGCACGGAAAAGCATATCTCGGCGCCCACAGGTCCGGCAAAGTTCATCTTCAACAAAGGCACAGGAAAGATAGAACAGCTAGCCGCTGACGCTCCTATCGAAGAATCAGAAGTGATCGAAGTCAGCCTTGATGAATAAGCTTCTTTCCAGGATAAGAAACAGACTGAACGCGGACGGCACAGGCGGAATCTTCAAAAACATGATGATTCTGGCCACGGGAACCACTGCGGCGAAGGGCATAGGTTTTCTCTCTTCGCTGGTACTTACCCGCATATTCGCTCCGGAGAGCTTCGGCATACTGTCGCTGTTCATCGCCTTCACATCGCTGATCGCCCCACTAAGCACTCTCTGCTATTCTTACGCCGTTCCCCTGCCGAAGAGCAGATATATGGCGGTGAATATCATGATGATGAATCTGGGGATAATCATAATCATGACCCTGCTGACCCTAGCGGTTTTTCTGACCGCCGGAGAAAAGATTTTCAGCATGGCGAACGCCCACGGGCTCGAGCCTTACATCTGGCTGATAGTGCTGACACAGTTCGCCGGAGGCATTTATGAGACGCTCAGCTCATACGCCACCCGTGTCAAAGCTTTCAAACCGATAGCGAAAACAAAGATAAACCAGTCTTTCATAGGTTCCGCCATAAAGATATTGGCGGGATTCACGCCGCTGGGCGTCACCGGGCTTCTGATAGGTCAGGCATACGCTCAGGCGGGAAGCAGTTTTACATATATTAAAGTGTTCAAAGAACAGATCAAAGACTCGCTGAAGCACATCACACTGAAAAGAACTGTCCGCACGGCAAGATTTTACGCTGATTTTCCTATGTACCGTCTGCCGTCACAGTTTCTGCTGACGTTTTCCATACAGGCGCCGCTGCTGCTCACAGGAAAGATATTCGGCGTGGCGACGGTAGGTCAGCTGGGGCTTGCCATATCTGTTCTGTCTCTGCCCGTGATACTCTTCGGGGTGTCCGCCGGACAGGCTTATTACGCCGAGACTGCCGCCATAGGGGCGAACAACCCCAGAAAGATATATGACCTGTCTAAGCAGGTGGCGAAAAAACTGTTTCTGCTCAGCCTCATCCCGTTCATAATATTACAGGCCGCCGGAGAGCCGCTGTTCGTTCTGGTTTTCGGCAAGCCATGGCATCAGGCGGGTCAGTTCGCCTCCATGCTGTCCATATCTCTCTTGGCTCAGTTCGTGGTGGTGCCCATCATCAATATCCTGACAGTGCTGGGTAAACAGAAAATGTTCCTCATGTTCAACATCATGCGCACTATCAGCATAGTTGCGGTTTTTTCCGCATGCGGATATTTCAAACTCACTGAAAACAAAGTCATTTTCATATACAGCCTTGTGCTGGCTCTCAATTATCTTATTATGTCACTCAGTATATTCAGGATAATAAGGAGCAGATTCTGATGACATCTGTAATGTCCCACACAGGAATGGTGACAGAGGTGACAGACGACAGCACAGCCGTGGTGGAGGTTATGAGAGACCATGCCTGCACAGGCTGTCAGGAACACGGGGCATGCACCATGCAGTCATCCGGAAACATCCGGGTAAGGTTCAAAAACGCCTATGACCTGAAAAAAGGCGACATGGTGCGCATAGATATTCAGAAGCGTGACTTTTTTAAGAGTATGATGATCGTCTATATATTTCCGCTGTTTCTGATGCTTGTCAGCGCCGTGGTATCCGACTCTCTGGGCGCTCATCAGGCAGTGACTGCCAGCGTGACCCTGCTGTCAGTATTCGTCTATTTTCTCGGTCTGAAACTACTGCACAAGGGCAGAGACCGCCAGACCTATACTAAAATATCCAGCTAAATTATATATATTTGTCATTCGTGTCTATTTCTTATATCCGCATAACGTGTTTTAATTACACATGAAGTTAATATTATCTCTTTTCACCATCTTTCTGTGTTTGTCCGCCTCCGCCAATACATACGGCGATGCCGAGTGCGAGCTGGTATCCGTCATAGACGGCGACACCATCAAGTGCAACATAGCCGGATATCCGGACATAATAGGCAGGGAGATCTCTGTGAGATTCAGAGGAATAAACACTCCGGAGATAAGGGGAGAAGAGAGAGAACAGGGACTGATATCCCGTCAGAAGCTGGTGAACATCCTCTCAGATAAGCAGACCATCATGCTAAGAGACATCAGCAGGGACAAATATTTCCGCATAGACGCAGACATCTACGCAGACGGTATGAAGGTGAACGAAGAATCGCTCCTGATGCCTTAATTCAATATCATAAATCCCAGCAGCACCAGAATAATCCCTATATAGTTAAGTGATACTCCGAACATGGAGTGAACCTCTTTGATAACTATTACCTCACGGGTCTTCATATCCATCAGTTCCCTCGCCTCAACGCTGTTCAGATTCTTTCCGATAACCCAAACCGTCACGCCGGACAGCATCACGGTGAGCGCCGGAATTATCCCGTGCGCCTTATAATATCCGTCACCCATGATGGAATCCACGGTCAGGTTAACCGCTATCACGAATACGGCGGGGATCAGAAGCCCCAGATAGCCCTTTCCACGATAGATTATCATCAGTCATCCTTTCTGATCAGAACGGAATTTCTGTGGGCTATCAGCTCCTCAGATTCCGCCAGAACTCTTATATCTTCCATATCAGCCATCAGCTGTTCTTTTGAATAGTAGATTATGCTGGATTTCTTCTGAAAGTCATATGTCCCCAGCGGAGAGAAGAACTTCGCCGTTCCGCCTGTGGGCAGAACGTGGTTGGGTCCGGCATAATAGTCGCCCACCGGCTCGGGGGTGTTCTGTCCCAGAAATATCGCTCCGGCGTTTCTGATCTTCAGCATGAATTCCATAGGATGAGCCACCGCCAGCTCCAGGTGCTCCACGGCTATCTCGTTCACTATGTCCGCCGCCTCGTCCAGATCGTCCGTTACGATGATAGCGCCGAATCTCTCCAGAGATTTTCCGGCTATCTCCTTCTTGGGCAGTTCCGCCAGCTGAGCGTATACGCTGTTCTCAATGTCTTTCGCCAGCTCCATATCGTCCGTAACCACTATGGCGGATGCCAGTTCATCGTGTTCCGCCTGAGACAGCATGTCCGCCGCCACATAGTCCGGATCGGCTGTGGAATCAGCCACTATCAGAACCTCGCTGGGTCCCGCTATCATATCTATATCAACTTTTCCGAATACCATCTTTTTAGCCAGCGCCACATAGATGTTTCCGGGTCCAGTGATCTTGCACACCTGAGGCACTGTCTCAGTGCCGTATGCCAGAGCCGCCACTGCCTGCGCCCCGCCTATCTTGAACCCTCTGTCAACGCCCGCCAGATAAGCCGCCGCCAGAACCACCGGATTCACATGTCCGCCTGTGGCAGGGGTCACCATCACTATCTCGTCCACTCCGGCGACCTTCGCCGGAAGCACGTTCATCAGAACGCTGGAAGGATACACTGCCTTTCCGCCGGGGACATATACCCCCACGCTCTCAAGGGCTGTCACCTTCTGTCCCAGATATGTTCCTTTGCCGTTGTCATAGAACCATGTGGACTCAAGCTGTTTCTCGTGGAATTCCACCACGTTCTTTTTGGCGTTCTCCAGAGCTTTTTTCAGCCTGTCATCCAGAGCGTCCCACGCCGCTTTCATCTCGGCCTTGGTTATCTCCATGCCGTTTTTGTCTATGTCGTATCTGTCGAATTTCAGAGTGTATTCTTTCAGAGCTTTGTCGCCGTTTTTGCGCACGTTGTCTATGATTCCGAGCACTGTCTGGAGATATTCCCCCTCCAGTATGTCGCCTCTGTTCAATATGTCCTGTAAGCGTTTATCAGTCTTTTTAATTATCATCTATACACCTGTGAAAAAGCCTTTACCGTTCTTTTTGCTGTAATACAGCCTGCCGTCCGCTATGCGCACAATATCTTCCGCTGTGTCGTTCTCGGCTATGTCGCCGGGAACCGCCACCACGCCTCCGGACAGGCTGGCGAAGGTGAATCCGTATGCGTTGAAAACCCTCTTGCCTATGTCCTGTATCCTCTCCACGAGGGTGAAGATATCCGCCGTCTCGTGGTTGGGCAGAATCATGAAGAACTCGTCACCGCCGAAACGTCCCAGCACATCGCTGACTCTCAGCCCCGACTTGATCTCGTCCGCTATCTCTTTTATCACGCTGTCGCCTGTGAGGTGACCGCATGTGTCGTTTATCTGTTTAAAATTATCTATGTCCAGCATCAGAAAGTAAAATCCTGTGCCGTATCTTTTATATTTTGCCATCAGTCTGTCCAGAAACTCCGCCATGGCAAGTTTGTTATACGTTCCGGTCAGGAAATCGGTTCTGGTCTGGCGGAAAATCTTTTCGGTATTATACAGCTTCTGAACGGAAACGCTGGCTATGGACGCCAGATCCTTCACAAAGTCAGTGGAAACCTCTCCGCCGAATTTCTCCGCGCTCTTGCTGAACAGCGCCAGACACCCGATGATGCTCTCCCCGTGCAGCAGGGGCGCTATCATGTATGATTCCATATCTTCGTATACGTCCAGCTCGCTGATCAGGTTCAGCCTGCTGTTGGAGCTGTAGGGACGTTTTTCCAGAAAGAACGTTCTGAACATCTTGTCCGGCATGAAGAAGATGCGGTAATCCAGATTGTTCGCCTCACGGTCGAAATCCATCACGTCACCGTTGATGAACAGCACCGCCCTGTCCACGTCAAATATATCCTCGATGTAATGAAGGGGCTTCTCTATTATCTCCTTCAGCGATTCCGCCAGAAGAAACGAAAACTCGACCATGCGAAACGCCTCATGCTTCACCTGATTCTCTTTCACCAGCTCCATGAGTCTCTTCATCTCGTCTTTCAGATCGGCGTTCTCTCTGATAATATTGTTCAGCTTGTTCATTACTTCAACTCTCCCAGATTATTTCCCTTCGCTCCGTTAACCACCAGCGGCACATCCAGCTTCATCACGTTTTCCATAATCTCCTGCATATCACGGGCGAAATCGTCCGCCTGAGCCTCTTTCACCTCGAAGACCAGCTCATCATGCACCTGAAGCACCATATAGGCGTCATATCCTTTATCGGCAGTAACTCCGGAACACTCAATCATCGCCAGCTTAATAATATCCGCCGCAGAGCCCTGCATGGGCACGTTCACGGCTATGCGCTCGCCGCGCATGGCTATGGTTTTGTTCCTGCTGTTGATCTCTTTTATAAAACGTTTCCGTCCGGCTATCGTTTCGGCGTATCCTGTTCTCTTTGTGTTTTCCGCTGTTTTATCGATGAAAGAGCGGACGGAGGGGTAAGCCGCAAAATATCTCTCTATGAATGTCTTAGCGTCCTTCTGGGCTATTCCTGTGTCACGGGACAGACCAAAGGGGCTCAACCCGTATAAAATACCGAAATTAACCGCTTTTGCAAGCCTTCTCATGTCTGAATTCACACTTTCCGGCGCCACGTTGAATATTCCCGCCGCTGTCTTGGTGTGAATATCCTCGTTGTGCTGATAGGCGGTCTTCAGGTTCACATCTCCTGTCAGGTGCGCCAGTATCCGCAGCTCTATCTGCGAATAGTCGAACGAAACAAAGCAGTAGCCTTCGGCGGGGACAAAAGCCCCCCGCAGGAGCACGCCGTATTCACCCTTCATGGGGATGTTCTGCATATTCGGGTTAACAGAAGAAAGCCTGCCTGTGGCGGTTCCTGTCTGTTTGAATGATGTGTGTATTCTGCCCGTCTGCTGGTCTGTATAGTCGCCCAGCGGCAGGGCATAGGTTGAGAGCAGTTTGTTCAGCTCCCTGTATTTCAGAATATCTTCCAGTATATGAGCGTACATGGGGTTCAGAGGCATCATAGCTCTGAGAGCCTCTTCATCCGTGGAGTTTCCGGTTTTGGTCTTTTTCAGAGGATTGAGAGACAGCTCATCGAACAGAAAACCGGAGAGTTGCTTGGGCGAGTTCAGGTTGATATCGTGCCCAACAAAATTCTTTATCTTGTCGCTGATATCCGCTACCTCGTCCTGAAGCCTGTCTGCTACCTTCTTCATCACTTCTTTGTCGAAGCCTATTCCACGCTTCTCCATGTCGCCCAGAACATAGCTGACCGGAAGCTCCATGTTGAAGTAGATATCTTCCAGCCCGTTGTCTTTCAGCTGAGAAACCTCGTCTTCGGCTCTGGCGAGCAGTTTCGAGAGAAATCCGCCCTCCTCTTCCGTCTTTGCCTTGTCCAGACCGCCGGAATCAGGATCGTTCAGCCAGCTTATCAGCATCAGGTCATATGCCCTTTCCGGTTTGAATCCGGTCTGCTTATATATGTTCTTTATATCGTAAAAATATTTGATACCGTTTAGATTCTGGTCTGTATATTCGCAGTATCCGCCTTTATCCGCCAGATATATCTTTCCGTTGTCATACACCGCCAGCAGAGGTTTGTCAGGCGTTCCCTCGGATATCGCTTCTATAGTATATTCCTGCGGTTCCTGAGCGGTCGGCTCGCCGCCGGACAGCAGTTTGTCATATACGCTCTTCAACTCCAGCTCCTGCGCCTTTTCCAGCAGAAGATCCCTGTTCTCCCTGATCTCCGGTTCGGGATCACTGGGCAGTATGTCCAGCTCCACCAGTTTACGGCTCAGATAGGCGTTGTCTCTGTTCTCCGCCAGCTTATCCTTCAGCTTGCCCTTTATCTCGTCCAGATGCTCGTATATGCCGTCCAGAGAGCCGTAATCATCCAGCAGCTTTGCCGCAGTCTTCGGTCCGACACCGGCTACACCGGGTATGTTGTCCGATGTGTCCCCTGCCAGCGCCAGCAGATCGCCCATCTTCTCCGGATACACTCCGTATTTTTCAAAAACCATCTCACGCCCGTAGAACTCATTGGTCTGCGAGTCATATATCTTCACCTTGTCGCCGACTATCTGAAAGATGTCCTTGTCTTTGGTGAGAATCCCGGCTTCTCCGTCCGCGTTCATGGCGAGGGTGGCCATTATGTCGTCGCCCTCGTACCCGGCTATGCGGTAATAAGCTATGCCCATCAAAGGGATAAGCTCATCCAGTATCTGAAATTGAATATTCAGATCTTCCGGTGTGGCGTCTCTGGTCGCTTTATATTCCGGATGCTGTTCGTGTCGTCTGTTCTTATCCTTGTGGTCGAAGACTATCGCCACGTTCTCCTTGCCGAATCTCTTCGCCAGTGTCAGAAGAACGTTGAGAACCCCGTGAACCACTCCGGTGGGAACACCCTTGGAGTTTGTCAGGGGCGGTGATTTATGAAATGTACGGAAGGCTATGTAGCTGCCGTCTATGATTATCTTCATATCTGCTCGCTCTTGAGCGGGCGGGTCATCAGATCCACCACAGATCTTTTCGGGTCTTTATTGTTATACAGAATCTCGTAAACCTCATTGATGATAGGCGTATCCACGCCTATCTTTTTCGCCAGACTGTAAGCCGCCTTGGTGGTGTAAACCCCTTCTGCCACCATGTTTGTGGATTCTGTGATATCTTTCAGGCTCATGCCTTCGGCTATTTTCAGCCCCACGTTTCTGTTACGGGACAGATCGCCTGTGCATGTCAGCACCAGATCGCCCATTCCGGAAAGCCCCATGAAGGTCTCCGGCTTTCCGCCCAGAGCTATTCCCAGCCTCGCCATCTCTGTTAGACCACGGGTTATCAGTCCCGCTCTGGCATTGTACCCGAAACCCAGACCATCAGCTATCCCTGTGGCTATCGCCATCACGTTTTTGATAGCGCCGCCCACCTCCACGCCTGTCACGTCATCTGTGTAATAACATCTGAAGTAGGCGCCGGACAGTTTCTTCTGCCACCACACAGCGTCCTTCTCGTTTTTCGAGGCGATGCTCACGGCGGTGGGTTTCTGCTGTGCCACCTCTTTAGCGAATGACGGACCGGACAGAATGGCGAACTCCGCATCGAACACGTCACGCAGGACATGGACGATCAGCTTTCCGCTCTCTATCTCTATGCCTTTGGTAGCTATCAGAATATTTTTACCTGTGAATGATTCTTTATAGTCTCTGCCAACTTTGGCGGAGAACTGCGTAGGCACGGACCATATTATGCGTCCGCAGTCCAGATCTTTTAATTCGCTGAAAGGTTTTGCTGTGACATTATCCGGCAGTTTCATATCCGGCATAAAAAGGTTGTTTATATGATTGGTGTTGATACTCTTTACCAGGTCGTCCTCTACAGCGTATATCACCACACTGTCAGTATTTTGCGCTGCCAGAGCCGCTAACGCCGTACCCCAGCTTCCGCCGCCCACAACGGCCAATTTGTCTTGCATACATGCCCCCGGGATGCTATATATAAAAAGACCTAAAAACGTCTTACACACAAAATTGTAGGTGGTTTTATGCTTAAAATCAATCAATATGACATAGAGATGCTGAAAAACATCAACGAGCACAGAGCGTGGGAGATTTTTCCGATCTTTCTTGAGCATAACCCTGATGTGTGCACATGCAGCAGCTGTGTTCTGGATATCATGGCTATCACGCTGAACACCCTGCCTCCCTGCTATCAGACCAACGAACCCAATGTTATTGCCGCCAGAAACAAAGTCTCCGATGAAGAAATATACCGCAAGATGAAAGAAGCATCGATAATCGTTAAAAAACGTCCGAGACATCAAAGATAGTTTTTTGGTTTGTCATCGCGAGGAGTTTTGCGACGTGGCGATCTCAAATAGGCATAATTAATTACCGACCAGTTTAATCATTAACAATCGATTGAGACTGCCACACTGATTTCATCAGTTCGCAGTGACGAGTCATTGTTATTTCTTAGCCTCGAAATAATAGTAAATATCTTTATCTATTATCCTTTTAAGCATTACTGCCTTAATGGATCTGTTCACAGACTCGGCGTAGCGGAATATCACCTTTCCGGCGGAATCACGCACTGCGCCTTCTGACATGCTGAATGTATGGTCGCAGTCTTCAGGATATTTATCCGAAATGTGCTCCATCCCATCAGCGGAAAAATATTTCACGCTTCTGTCCAGATCCTTGAAAAATCCTTTCCCGTCTTTCAGGCAGACTTTTCCTATATTTTCTGTGCCGAGCACCACTGATTTTCTGAAATTAAGCTCGCTGTCCACGAAGACCAGAACACCGTCCTTCTTCAGAAACAGCAGTCCTTCTGAATACAATCCGGAATCAGCGCCCACAGGTGATCTGAAAGCGCTCTCTGTCCCTGTGACATATCCGTCGCAGAACATATATCCGCTCTTTTTCAGCAGGAAACAGCCGTCTTTTCCCTGCGCCCTGTTTATCACCTTTATCTCTGCACTGCCGAAATCCGCCTGCATGCGGAGCAGTCTGTTCTCATCCGTATAGACGTAGATGTCAGAATCGACATAGTTTATCTGTCTGATGCCTATAGGATCTTTTGTTATAGCCGAGAACTTGTTGGTGGCTGTGTCTATCAGCGCTATCTTGCCGTTGTCCGTGGCGAACAGCATGTTTGCTTTTCCCAGCTGTCCGTATATCACTCTGCCCAGAAAAGTACCGCTGAATATCTCTTTTGTTCTGTATCGGTCATACAGCGTATAGCTGTTTGATGTGAATTCCAGATAACCGCTGTCAGACAGCGACACTCCCTTTCTCTCCGTGTCTGCCGCCGCCAGCGTTCCGCATCTGTCTATGTCCGCCAGCACAGCTTTTTTTCTTCCGCCTATCAGCGCCAGAGAACCCCTGAGCAGCACAGACGTATACTCTCCATCCAGATTTACGGCCAGACATTCCGGTCTGTTGGTCTCCAGACGGTCCTTCTTCAGCAGCACCATCGTGCCTTTGTCATAGTCGAAATCTATGACATCAGACGAAATATTTACTACCGTAGGCTCTTTGGAATATTTATAAACCGTTGCCAGACTGAATTCCGACTCCGGCATGGACATTTCAAACTCTTTTGGATCGTCCGCTTTTGTCATGCCGTTCTTTATCATCACGGAAGTCTGTTCCGCCATGGGTTCGGGTTTTGACGGCGCAACCGCCGCAACTGAGCATGAGCAGACAATCAGCAGAACCAGAGCGCCTCCGCCGAAGCGAAGCAGACGTCTTATGGGATTCTGTTTTCTGACTGTTTTCAGAGTGGGATAGACTTTTAGCGCCAGCTCCCTTTTCTCTTTTTCTGTCAGCTCCTGACAGGAGCTGGTCTTAGAAGCCAATTAACCGCACCTCCTGTTCCAGTGTGATTCCCGTCTTCTCTTTCACAGTCTCTCTTACATGGCATATCAGATTATAGATATCTGATGATGTAGCGTTTTCTATGTTAAGTATAAAATTTGCGTGTTTCTCGGATACTATGGCGCCGCCTATTCTGTATCCCTTCAGCCCGCACTGCTCTATCAGCGTTCCGGCGAAGTTTCCTTCCGGTCTTTTGAAAACTGATCCGCAGGAAGGATAGTCCAGCGGCTGTTTATCTGTTCTTTTCGCCAGTATCTCTGATCTTCTCTTCTTCAGCTCTTCGCTGTCTGCGTTTTTCAGATGAAATTTTGCGCCAAGCACCACGCCTTTCAGATTATCCGCTCTGCGGTATCCGAACCCTGCGTCAGCGCCTTTTGCCTGATATATCCTGCCGTCCGTGGACATCATATCTATCTCTGCGGCTGTGTCTTTTATTTCCTGAGTGAAGGCTCCGGCGTTCATCTTCACCGCTCCGCCCACAGTGCCCGGTATACCCGACATATCCTCCAGCCCCCTCAGCCCGTTTTCACATGCCCACTCTGCCAGAGAATCTATAGAGACTCCGGCTCCGGCATACACGGTTTCACCGTCTCGAATTATATATACGTTAAGTCCGGCGGTGTTTATCACCATGCCTTTTACACCTTTGTCGTGTATCAGCACATTATATCCGCCGCCAAGGATTATAATTTCCAGTTTATTTTTATGAGCAAAGCTCAGCGCATCTTTCAGCTCGGCATCGGTTCTTACCCGGCTGTAGTATTCTGCCTTTCCGCCTGTTCTGTATGTGCATATATTATTTAAAGGATAACTTTTTTTTATCACTATATTTGCCCGTTATAGAGATAGCGACGTCAGCCTTACGGCTTCCTCGCTATGACCAAGAGGCGTCATTGCGAGGAGCGTCAGCGACGTGGCAATCTCATTATTTCTTGCTTATTTTTGTGCCTGTGAGTGCGTATGCGCACCCGCAGTCCCTTGTTTCATTATATATTTCCGGCAGACAGCTCACTATTCTTTTCAGCTTTTCTCCCGCTTTCGTCATCTCTGTGATTACCTCTTCCACTGTCAGCTTTGTCTTTCCTGTTCCTGCGCCATAGTTGGTTATGATGCTTACGTTGGTGTAGCACATTTCTTTCTCCCTGGCGAGAGAGCACTCCGGAAACAGTGTCATTCCTACCAGATCAGCCCCCCAGCGGTCAAAAGCCTTTATCTCCGCCGCCGTTTCCAGTCTGGGACCGTTGGTGCATACATAGGTTCCGCCGTCATGCATGTAGACTCCGGCTTTGTCAGCGCTTTTTTTCACCATGTCTCTAAGCCTCATACAGAAAGGCTCAGTGAAATCTATGTGGTAGATAGTTCCCTCAGAATAATATGTGTGCTCACGTCCGCTGGTCATGTCGATAGCGTTATCTGACAGGACGATATCGCCGGGTCTGAATACTTTATTGATACCGCCGGTAGCGGTGAAAGACACTATACTGTCTATCCCCAGCTGGGCAAAACCGTCAATGTTAGCTCTGTAGTTAACCTTATGAGGAGGTGTTCCGTGCTCTCTGCCGTGACGGTTCAGAAAGTAGAACTCCATGCCGTTGTACTCATAGAGTCTGTAGCTGTCGGACGGTCTGCCATAGGGTGTTTCGATCTCTACATCGGCTTTATAAACAAATCCATCTATCTCGTAAAGCCCGCTTCCGCCTATAATTCCTATCTTTCTCATGCTTTCTCCATCCTGATTATTCTGTCGCATGATTTTGCTATTTCGTCATCATGCGTTACTATCAGCACAGTGATACCGTCGTCCTTAAGGCTGTCGAACATCGCCAGAACTTCATCGCTGTTTTTTCTATCCAGACTGCCCGTCGGCTCATCCGCCAGAATCAGCGAAGGTTTGTTCATCAGTGCTCGGGCAAGGGCTGTTCTCTGCTGCTCTCCGCCTGAAAGCTCCGATGGGAAGTGAGACGCTCTGTCAGCAAGATGAAACCTGTCCAGAAGAGTCATGGCATGATCTTTGACTTCTGACTTAGTTCTGCCGGATATCATAGCAGGCATCATGACGTTTTCCAGAGCTGTAAAATCATCTAAAAGATAATGAAACTGAAAAACAAATCCGATCTCTTCGTTGCGGTAACGGTCGAGATCGCGGCCTTTTTTATCAAAGATATTCTCGCCCTTGTAACTTACTATACCGCTGTCTATGCTGTCTAACCCGCCTATTATCTGAAGCAGTGTGGATTTTCCGGCGCCTGACTGACCGACGATGGCGACCCGCTCACCTTTATCAGCTGTCATATTAAAATTATTCAGAACATGTATGCTAGTGTCGGCTTTACCGAATGATTTGTTCAGGTTAATTATCTCAAGCATGGAAACTCCAATTGTTAGCGTCACTGCGAACCGATGAAATCGGTGCGGCAGTCTCAAATATTAGCATATGCTTGAGATTGCCACGTCGTTGCACTCCTCGCAATGACTAATTAAATTCTTTCTATAGTATACATATTTTTACATAAAAAAAAAGCCCGTCACATAGACGGGCTTTTTATATCTAGATCACTGTTAGGTGATTAGAAGCTAAGTACGAGACCGTGTTTAACGAGTACGATAGCATCGTCAACATCGTAGCCATCTACATCAAGATTAACTTTAGCATAACCGAAGTTTACATAGTAGTTGAGTTCTTTTGTGATAGCGTAGTTAGCTGATGCATCGAATTCCCAAGCTGTAGCGCCGTCAAGGTAAGCGTTAGCGCCTGCATCTTCATCCCAGTTAGATGTAGCGTAAGCAAATTTAGCCATCAGGCTGAGTTTGTCGTTTACATCATACAGAGCGTACAGAGCGTTTGCCCAGAAACCTGTAAGGTCGTCGCCGCCACCTACACCGAGGTCATCACCAAGGATGAATGTTGAATCGAAATCGTCATCGAAGTCGAAACCTTTTGAAGGCATATCGTCAGATACTGAACCGTAAGCAGTCAGGAATCCGATTGTAGCGGGGCCCATTTTGTAGCCAAGGTTAGCATAGATACCGTAAACATTGAAGTCTTCTCTAGAACCTTCAACTTCATCAGCATATGATGTAGCGTTGTACTTGAATTCTGTTTCTACGCTAAGAGCGCCGAATTTACCGCCAACAGCAAGGTCGAAATCGATAGTCTTGTTGTCGCTGTTGTCATAGCCCTGGTTAGCATCTTTATCAGCGTTGATATCGTAGTCCAGTTTAGGAGCTACCATGATACCGCCGAAAGTGCCTTTGTATCCGATAGAATACTTGTCAGCATCATCTTTCTCTGAATCTTCAACAGCGTCATCGAACTGCTCTGATTTTTTCTGTGTAAGAACAGAAAGTTTACCGCCGGCTACGTTGAATGTAGCTTTAACTCTGTAAGCGCCTTCAGCGTCATCAGCGAAAGCGTATCCCCATGCGCCAGCGTTCATCAGACCAGCTTCAAGAAGAACTGCTCCGAAGTTGTGACCCAGCCAAGCTCTCTGTACAGAAAAATCTGTGCCAGCTTCATATGCGGAGTCAGAACCGGATGCGCCGGAGATTGTTGAGTCAACCAGTTCAAGTTTTGTTTTGAAGAATGTGTCTTTGTCTGTGTTAACAGTCATCCACAGATCAAAGTCATGCTCGTAGAAGCCACCGGAAACAGCGTCATCATCTGTAGTAACGCCGTTCAGGTTGTAGTTGCTGACGTATTTACCGTCGAATTCATAAGATCCGCTGAATTTAATATCAGCTGCGAAAGCTGTAGCTGCGAAAGCTACCATCATGAGAGCAACTAAAAGTTTTCTCATATTGTTTCCTCCTGTAGGTTTTACATTAAGGTTGTTACAAACCTTTTTTTCTTCTCTTTGCCTTTGCGGATATTACACCGCAACTATTATAATCGTCTAGATGCTACCATGCAAATTTCAGCGTGTCAACATCAAAACGACATTTTTTTTGTTATAAATAACATCCACTTATGGATAATTCAGGCTGACATACGCCCTGTCAGCAACCGCATCGGCGGTCAAAATATAACGAAATATCTGTTTTTGCAAGTCAAATTACATACAAATATAAGTCAGATAACGTTATATATAAACTGTCTAACACCGCCGCACATCCTCTCTAATCGTTCACCGTGTGATAAACTTAAGAAAAAAACGGCATATCTGATATCATCTTATGATATTACACTAAAAAAGCCGGAATTAAAAGACAAATTTATTACCCGTCTTATTTACTCTCTATATATATTATCTGCGACTTGTCGTCTTTTAGTATATTTTCGCTGTAGTTTCTCAGCATGAAGAGGTATGTGCGCCCGAACTCCTCATACATGAAATAGTCCACGATAGTGGGCTGCATAACATCAGATTCCCACTGCTGACGCAGTCTGCGTCCGTCCCAGCTGAAAACGGCGAAATTGGATGACCCGTATATCTTCGTCTTAGCCAGCATCTTGTATTTCTCATCGTTTTTGACAAGGTATATATTGCCGTCAGAGTTCACAAAAACCCTGCCTTTGATATATCTTCTCTTGCTCTCAGTCAGGAAAGGGTCTTCTCCCTCGTCTGTTGTCCTGAACTCAGTGTTTATCTCGCTTTTCATCAGGAAGTAGTAAGGTGTCTGACCAAACTGCTCTATGGAAGTATAGAGTCTGGCGCCTTTTTTATACACGTCAACCTTGTAGTCAGAGTTGATATCCAGCGCTTCATTTGTGCCGTCTTTATCCAGATCTCCGTAACCGAAACCATAGATGGTCGCCTTGCCGGCAGTGTTCAGCGACTGACCGCGCTCATAATTTCCATTGTTATATATAAGCTCGGATATATTCCCCAGATATGTTCCGTCGCCTCCCATCATCTGCGAAACGATCTTTTTCTGACCGTTCACATAAACTGTACGCAGGATATAGGGGATATTGTCAGCTATCTTAACATATTTGCTACCGTCGAATTCATAAGCGAAGGATTTGATCGCTGAATCGCCCACAACTGTTGTGATGAAAATCTCGTCTATGCCGTTTCCGTTCAGGTCGGCTGTCTCCACGTTCTGGATATACCTGAGCTTCGCACCCAGAGTGCCTGCGGGTTTGAACTCTTTCCCATCGAATGTATAGAAATCCACATCACGGCTGGTAGCCAGCGTCAGATAGATCTGATCATCTTTTTTAACGTGTCCTACAGCCATTGATTTATAAGGCTTATCTATGGGTTTGCTGGACAGAATATCTCTGGCGGCGTTCATAGATTTGCCCGCTTCGGTATCTATGTCGGAAAAATATTTTGAATAGACCACAGTACCTGTCTGTGTGTCTTTCACAGTATATCCGATACCGCCTTCCGCCTTCTGGGTGAATGTAACTGCCAGTCTCGCCTTATCTCTGATCATTATGTTGTTTGCCTTGCTGATCTCTTCTCTTAAAAGAACCTCGAGACGTGTGGGGATATCCTCAACCTTGATCACTACGTCTATAGGAGGGTTAACCACAACTATATCGCCCTGCTTCGGCGCTCTCTGCTGAACTGTCAGACGTCCTGTGGAAAATTTCTCCTGAACGTCGTCCAGAATCATGTCGCCGACATATATCTTTTTGTTGCCCAGAATCTGCCCGGTGATGGGGTGGATTATGGGTTCATTCTCTCTGTATACCTTAGCCACCATGCCTTTATAGGCGCCTTTGTCCCTTCCGAGGTCGGTGTATACTGATTCACCTTCAGAGCTGACAACATATCCGGATATCTTTCCGAACATATCGTCCACATCGGTCACCAGTTTTTCGAAGCGGGCAAAAGCCGCCAGCGGAATCATAAGCACGAGCAGTAGGATCAGCTTTTTCATATCAAACCTCTATAATATTCATACACAATATCTATACTTCGTCTTCGCTCAGACGTTAAAGAACATATTTGCTGAGATCTCTGTCTTTCACTATGGAGCCCAGATGCTCCTCCACATATGCGGCGTTAACCGTTACCTTTTTTTCGTCTGTGTCCGGCGCCTCATATGAAATATCCTCGAGCAGTTTTTCCACGATGGTGTGCAGACGTCTGGCGCCTATATTTTCCAGAGAGCTGTTCAGCTCGTCCGCCATTTCCGCCAGCCGCACTATGCCGTCGTCGGTGAACTCCACCTCTACCCCGTCAGAGCCGAGCAGAGCGGAATATTGTCTGGTCAGGCTGTTCTGGGGTTCTTTCAGAATACGGATGAAATCATCTGTGGTGAGAGATTCCAGCTCTACCCTGATGGGAAAACGTCCCTGAAGCTCAGGGATGAGATCTGTGGGTTTAACGGTATGAAACGCTCCTGCGGCTATGAACAATATATGGTCGGTGCGGATCATTCCGTATTTCGTATTTACAGTGGAACCTTCCACTATGGGCAGAAGATCGCGCTGGACTCCCTCACGGGAAACATCGCCGCCTTTGGTTCCCTGGGATGATGACGCGCATATCTTGTCTATCTCGTCCAGAAAGATAATGCCTGACTGCTGCACACGCTGCGCCGCCGTCTCCTTCACATCATCCATATCTATGAGCCTCGCCGCTTCCTGAACCTCCAGAGCGGTTCTGGCTTCTGATATCTTCATTTTTTTCTTCTTTTTTCTCGCCGGAAACATATTCTTCAGCATATCGGACAGTCCGGATGTCATGTCCTCCATACCCATATTGGTAAAGACCTCCACATTAGGGGCGGCATCATCTATGTCCACCTCCACGGGTCTTTCGTCCAGCTCACCGTTTCTCAGCTTTTCCCTGAATTTGTCTCTGGTGGATGTCTCCGCCTCGGCATATCCGGAGCTGGGGGGAATCAGCAGATCGAGCAGTTTCTCTTCGACATTCGCCTTCGCTTTGTCGATAACGCTCTCCTTCTTCTCCTCCCGCACCATGCTGACGGCTATCTCCATCAGATCACGGACCATGCTCTCCACGTCCCTGCCCACATAGCCCACTTCGGTGTATTTGCTCGCCTCCACTTTGATGAAGGGTGATCTGGCGAGCTTAGCCAGACGTCTGGCAACCTCTGTCTTTCCCACGCCGGTGGGTCCTATCAGGATGATGTTTTTGGGAGATATCTCTTCCTGAATTGATTTCGGGAGCTGCATTCTTCTGTATCTGTTTCTGAGGGCAACGGCTACCGCTCTTTTGGCGCTGTGTTGTCCCACGACATATTTATCGAGTTCCTCAACGATCTTTTTAGGTGTGTAGTCTTCCACTAAATCTCCTCAATGGTAAGGCTGTCATTGGTATATATACAAATATCCGCAGCAATCCGCAGTGATTTTTCGACAATCTCCCTGGGTAAAAGTTCGGAATTTTCTACCAGGGCGATAGCGGACGCCTGAGCGAAAGGACCGCCGGAACCTATTGCGGCGACACCCTTCTGGGGTTCCACCACGTCTCCGTTGCCTGTGATTATATAGAGTTCTTTCGCGTCTGCTACTATCATCATGGCTTCCAGCTTGCGCAGATACCTGTCGGTGCGCCAGTCTTTCGCCAGCTCAACAGCGGCTCTTAAGAGCTGTCCGGAATATTGTTCCAGCTTCGCCTCGAACCTCTCCATCAGAGTAAAAGCGTCTGCTGTCGATCCGGCGAACCCGCACAGAACTCTGTCATTATATATTTTTCGCACTTTCTTAGCGTTGTGCTTCAGCACTGTGTTTCCGAAGGTGACCTGACCGTCAGCCCCCAGAGCAGTTTTTCCATTTTTTTTTACCGCTACTACGGTTGTTCCTCTAATTTCCATATCCGCATTTTTTACCATTTAGTTATATCCCACCGCAACAGAAAAAATTATATTTGCATACATAACCTCATTAATATATCCTCAGTAAAGAATAAATCTGAACTGGACAAATAAGTGACTATCATAAAAATATTGTATAACCTCATGGTCATCATGCTGATGCCTTTCATCATGCCTTTCGGCTATCTCTATGCTCTTAAAAGAGGAGAAGACAAAGATTTTTTTCAGCGGCTGGGGTTCATCACCCTGCCGGAGACGGACAGTCCGTCCATCTGGTTTCACTGCGCCAGCGTGGGCGAGGTGCGCAGCATAAAGTTAATCACAGACATGATGAAAAAGGATATACCCGGACTGAAAGTGGTGGTCAGCACTACTTCCGCCACAGGGAAAGCCGAGGCTGAAAAGAGCATCGAACCCCACACGGCTTTTCTGCTGCCGCTGGAGAACCCCATGGCAGTGGCGCACATCATCAGCTATCTGAACGTGAAAGCGCTCATCATCGTGGACACCGAACTGTGGCCCAACCTGATAATATCAGCGGCCAGACACACCCGTCTGTTCCTGCTGAACGGCAGAATGTCCGATAAGAGCTTTAAAAGCTACAGGAGATACAGATTCCTCTTCGGCAGGATGCTCAGAAAATTTGAGCATATCTACACCAAAAGCGACGCCGATACGGAGAAATTCGCCGCCGTCACAGGAAACATCAATAACGTATCCACTCTGGGAAATATAAAATTTCAGACAAGAAAACCCGCTCCCGAAAAGAATTTCTTCGCTTTTCTGGACGGTCTCTCCATATTTGCTGCCGCCAGCACCCACAGGGGTGAAGAGGAGACAGCGGTGAAAGCCTTCATCGAATCGGCCTCACAGGACAGGCTGGTCATAGCGCCCCGCCATAAAAACCGTATTCAGGAGGCGGTGGAGACAGCCAGATCGAACGGGCTGACCGTCAGCACACTGTCCGAAAACAGCCGTGAAACTCAGGTGATAGTGGTGGACAGATTCGGCACACTGGAGGAGCTCTATTCCATATCCGAAAAAATCTTCGTGGGCGGTTCCATGAACGGCACCGGCGGTCATAACATTTATGAGGCGCTCCAGTTCCGCAGGCATGTTTGCGTGGGACATAATATGTCCAACTTCAGGGAGATTTTCGAACTGGCGTCTAAGTATCACACCGTAACAGTGGTAAAAAATTCAGCTGAAATGGCGTATTATCTCAGAAACGGCAATAACGGCGCTGATTTTGACGGGCTTTTCGCTGAGATGGACAGCGCCCAGAACAATATTCTGAACACAGTGGGCGGGGTTATAAAAAGTGTATATCCTTCTTAGACTTGCCTATTTCATATTCAACAGAATGTCCTTCCCGATGCTGCGCAGAACAGGTATGTTTTTGGGCAGTCTCTTTTATATCCTCAATAGAAAACGCAGAAAAGTCGCTGAAAAAAACTGCGAGATAATAGGCGTTGATGACATTAAAGCCGTTGCAAAAAGTTCATTCAAACACAGCTTCGCCACATATATAGAAGGATTTTACAGCCACCGTATTGACAAAAAATTCATCGACAGCATCGAAATAGTGAATCCGGAAAACCAGCCGCCAAAAGACAGCGAAGCCTACTTTTTTGTAAGCGGACACATAGGCTGCTGGGAGCTGATCCCCATTATCGCCCCTATGGTAGCTGACAGAACAGGCGCCATCATAGCCAGACGGATAAAGAACAAAAGCGTTGATGATTTTCTGATGAAACAGCGCACCAGCGACAAAGTAATATACCTGCACCACAGAAACATCGCTGAAAAGATACCGGATATGCTGGAAGCCAAAATACCCGTGGGCGCCCTGCTGGATCACAGCGCAACCGTCAGAGACAGCATATTTGTACCCATGTTCGGCATGAACACCACGTTTATCAAAGGAATCCCCATGATAGCTGTCAGACGTGACGTACCCGTTCTGCCATCTTTTCTCATACGCACGGAAAAGAGTTTCAGGCTGATATTCTATCCCATGCTGTACCCGGACAAAACTCTAAAGCCAAAAGACAGAATATACGATCTGGCACTGAGGATAAACAAGATATACGAAGAAGTTATCAGACAGTATCCTGACCAGTGGTATCTGATCCACAAAAGATTCAAAAAGGTCATGGATGAAAACGGAAATCTGAATGAGGATTTCTACGCCTGAGCCTGATTATCCGCTATTTTTTTCTCATTCTGCCGAAAATCACCACCAGAACGATAAAAACAATTATCCCCGCAATGACAAGCACTTTATCCATACTGAGGGTCTGATCCTGCATGTGTCTGCTGGCAGCCTGATATCTGTCCACGGCGGTAACTGCCTCGAATAACATCCGGCACCTCCTTAAGTGATATTCATCATAATATTGTAACCTGACAAAAATCAACCTGAAAAACCTTGAATTTACAAGTGAAATGTGCTTTTAATATTGTTTCCCTCAAACCTGAATAATTTAAAGAAGGTAGCAAATGTCCGCAATTTTTAAAAACTACGCCAGGTATCCCCTGACCTTCGTGAAAGGCGAAGGAGCAAGGCTTACCGACGACACAGGCAGGGTTTTTCTGGATTTCGGATGCGGCATCTCCGTGGTGAACCTCGGACACTGCCACCCGAAAGTCACAGAAGCTATCCAGAAACAGGCTGAAACACTCATCCACACATCCAATCTGTACCACATCCCCGTACAGGAACAGCTGGCGGACAGGCTGAGCCGATGCGGTTTCGGGGGTGACGTTTTCTTCTGCAACTCCGGCATGGAGGCCAACGAGGCCGCCCTTAAGCTGGCCAGAATATACGGCAACAAAAAATATGACGGCAAAAGGCTGAGAGTAATCACTTTCGAAAACTCTTTCCACGGACGTTCATTCATGACGCTGTCTGCCACAGGACAGGACAAGATAAAGAAAGGATATGAGCCGGTGGCGGATTTCTTTACTCATATTCAGATGAACGACTTTGCCGGTTTCGTGAACGAAGCAAAAAAAGGCGACGTGATCGCCCTGATGATAGAAGCGGTGCAGGGAGAGGGAGGACTCGCTCCCATAGACAGAGAGTTTCTGGTGAACGCCTCCGACTACTGCGCCAAAAACGACATACTGCTGATAATGGACGAGATCCAGACAGGTTTCGGCAGAACGGGCGATATCTTCGCCTATAAACACTTCGGCGTGACTCCCGATATCATCACCCTGGCGAAGGGCATAGCCAACGGCGTGCCTATGGGCGCCATGATGGCGAGACCTGATATAGCCGAATATATGTCCGCCGGCACCCACGGAACCACTTTCGGAGGAAACTATCTGGCATGCGCGGCCGCTATGGCTGTTCTGGATGTAATGACCGAAAGAGGCTTCATGCAGGAAGTGCGTGAGAAGGGCGACTATTTCAAAACCCGTATGGAAGAGATATTCTACCAGACAGAAGTTACTGTGCTGGGCATCGGAATGATGACAGGCATCAAAGTTCCCGGCAAACAAAAAGACTTTATTAACAAAGCGATAGAGAACGGACTGCTGACAGTCCCGGCAGGAAATGACGTGATAAGGATATATCCGCCGCTGACTGCCTCTTATGAAGAGCTCGACGAGGGTCTCGGACTTTTGGAAAAGACCGCCAGAGAGCTTGAGATCGGAGGTTTTTAAGTTGAAAAGAGATTTTCTGACACTGAGAGACTGGAGCTCTGACGAGCTCAAAGAGATGATACAGACAGCCGTCAGGCTGAAGGCTGAAAACAGGAACAATGTCCGCCACCATCACCTTGAGGGTAAAAAGCTGGCGATGATATTTGAAAAGCCGTCCACCAGAACAAGGGTATCCTTCGAGGTGGGCATGTATGAGCTGGGCGGATATCCGCTCTATCTCAGCGCAAACGACATACAGCTCGGACGGGGCGAAACTGTGAAAGACACAGCGAGAACACTGTCCAGATATGTGGACGGAATCATGATACGCACCAAAGGTCACGAGATCATAGAGGAACTGGCGCAGTATGCTTCAGTGCCTGTTATCAACGGTCTCACAGACGATTTTCACCCCTGTCAGGTGATGGCTGATCTCCAGACCATCTATGAATACAAGGGAAACTATGATGTGAAGGTCGCTTTCATAGGCGACGGAAACAACATGGCGCAGTCATGGCTCTATGGAGCGGCTAAGTTCGGCATAGACATCAGCGTTGCATCCCCCGAGGGCTATGAGTGCAAAGCGCAGGTGGTGAAAGAGGCGAAGGAAGCAGCAAAAGCCACAGGAGCTAAAATAGAGCTGGTGCGTGACCCTTATGACGCTGTTAAGGACGCGGATTTCATCTATACTGACGTATGGGCGAGCATGGGTCAGGAAGCGGAAAAAGAGGCGCGCAAAAAGATCTTTAAAGATTATCAGGTGAACGCCGCCCTGATGAAGGCGACAGGAAGAGACACTCTCTTCATGCACTGTCTGCCGGCATATATGGGGCTGGAGGTCACTGAGGATGTATATGAGAGCAAAGCGTCCATAGTCTGGGACGAGGCGGAAAACCGTCTCCACGCTCAGAAGGCAGTTATGCTCAAGGTGATGGGAAACTGAAGTTTCTTTGAATAAAAGTAAAAGATTGCTTCGCTACGCCCAAACGACGCAACAAGCAGTATGATACGATATAAAATACTATAATTAATACTTCGGAGGATCAAAATGGCAAAAGACAAAGTGGTTCTTGCCTATTCCGGCGGTCTCGATACTTCAGTCATTCTGAAATGGCTTCAGCTTAAAGGTTATGACGTGGTGGCATATGTTGCCGACCTCGGACAGCTTCCCGATGTGGAAGCGATAAAAGAGAAAGCTATGAAATCAGGCGCTGTAGATTTCTACGCTCTCGATCTGAAAGAGGAATTCGTTAAGGATTTCGTATTCGAGGCTGTTAAGTTCAACGCCGTATACGAAGGACGCTATCTGCTCGGCACATCTCTCGCCAGACCCATCATAGCAAAGGGAATGGTTGAGGTAGCCGCTAAAACAGGCGCTAAATTCCTCGCCCACGGCGCCACAGGAAAAGGAAACGATCAGGTGCGCTTCGAGCTGACAGCCGCCGCTCTGAACCCCGAACTGAAAACAATCGTTCCGTGGAGAGAGCCTGAGTTCTTTAACGTGATCAAAGGACGTAAAGAGGCTATGGATTTCGCGAAAGAGCACGGCATCCCCGTTAAGGCGACAGCCGACCAGCCCTGGAGCTCTGACGACAACCTGATGCACATCAGCTTCGAGGCGGGAATACTGGAAGACCCGGCAAACAGACCCCCCGCTGAGATGTTCGAATATACAACCGATCCTAAAAAAGCGCCCGATGAGGCTGAGATCATCGAGATCAAATTCGAAAAGGGCGAAGCTGTTAAACTGAACGGAAAAAAATACAGCCCGGCGGCTATGCTGGCTGAGCTGAATAAAATAGGCGGTAAACACGGCATCGGACGTATCGACATGGTGGAGAGCAGATATGTGGGCATGAAGTCCAGAGGTGTTTACGAGACACCCGGAGGAACTATACTGCACGCCGCTCACCGCGACCTTGAGGCGCTCACTCTGGACGGAGGCACTATCAACCTGAAAGAGACTCTGATGCCCAGATTCGCTTCTCTGGTTTATGCCGGATACTGGTACTGCCCCGAGATGGAGTGTCTGAAAGCTCTGCTGGAAAAATCACAGGAATATGTGACAGGAAAAGTCAGACTGGAGCTCTATAAAGGCAACGTAACATGTATCGGCAGGGAATCTAAGTATTCTCTTTACAACCAGCTTGTGGTATCTATGGAAGATGATGCCGGCGCATACAACCAGACAGACGCTGCGGGATTTATCAAACTGCACGCTCTGCCTCTTAAGGCGCACGCTGCCAGAGCGAAAAAATAACGGAGAATGATTAATGTATTTTCAGGATGTTATACTGAATCTTCAGAGATTTTGGGCGGATAAAGGCTGTATAGTCTATCAGCCCTACGACATAGAGGTTGGAGCGGGAACTTTCAACCCCGCCACATTCTTACGCTGTCTCGGTCCCGAGCCGTGGAATGTTTGCTATGTCGAGCCCAGCAGAAGACCCACTGACGGACGCTATGGCGAAAACCCCAACAGGCTTCAGCACTATTACCAGTTTCAGGTGATATTAAAGCCGTCACCCTCCGACATTCAGGAGCTCTATCTGGAGAGTCTGAAACAGCTCGGCATAGACAAGACAGAGCACGACATCCGCTTTGTCGAGGACGACTGGGAATCACCCACTCTGGGCGCATGGGGTCTGGGCTGGGAAGTATGGCTGGACGGGATGGAAATCACCCAGTTCACATACTTTCAGCAGGCGGGCGGTATCGACCTGAAACCTGTTTCAGGAGAGATCACCTACGGTCTGGAGCGCATCACCATGTATCTTCAGGGTGTTGAGTCAGTATATGACATCAAATGGAATGACAAAATAACATACAGAGATGTTTACCACGCTAACGAGGTGCAGTATTCCGCTCACAACTTCGAACATGCCGACACAGACATGCTGTTCAAGCTGTTCGATATGTATGAGAAGGAGTGCGTTCACATAAACGAGAAGGGGCTTCCCCTGCCCGCTTATGACTATTGTCTGAAATGCAGCCACACTTTCAACCTGCTGGACGCCAGAAGCGCCATTTCGGTTACAGAGAGAACAGGCTACATAGCCAGAGTGCGCAACCTCGCCAAGCTGTGCGCCGAAAACTATCTGAAACACAGAGAAGAGCTGGGGTTTCCCCTGCTCAACAGATAATATTAAGCCCCGCCTGAACAGCGGGGCTTTTTTTTGACATTGAATTAGCCTTCTTAATGGCATCCCCGTTAATCTTACTTTTAGCCCCCAGTTTCTGCTATTTTCTTAGAGAGTCATCAGGAGGAAACCTGAAAGCCTGACTCTTTCGTCGACGTATCCTCAGACGATGCTAACAGCCGAAGGCGCAGTTATTGTTTTCATAAACTGAGCTGAGATCCATGGGGGTTCCTATCAGTATCACATCGGAATATACTCTGGAGCCGTATTTTATTTTGATGACAGATTTTCCTTTATCCTCGCTGTAAACAACGGCTATACCGGTTACCGGATCGCCGGAACTGTTAACGGTGTAGATATTATATTCTAAGCCCAGAGTGCTGCTGTTCACGGATGCTTTTCCTGTGCGGTCGGTGGTTACGATAACCTTCGAGCCGGAATATGTGGCTGTGGAATCAGTATATTCATATGAATCAGCCTTAACGGCCGAGTCTTCTTTTCCGCATCCAGAAACCATAAGGACGAGACAGACAATCAGGATATAAAAGGAACGCATCAGTCACCTCCTTTTATACTTTAGCCTATCATCACAGTTTCATCTACTACCCGAACGTGTAGCGTCCCTTTATTATAAATTATTTATGCATATTACTAAAAAGATGAAAAGAGCGCAGGTTCTTATGGAAAGAGCCTGCGCATAATATGAATTATTCGGAGAATCCGCCTCTCACACAACGGAATGAACGACTTAAACCTGAGAATCTGGTATCTGTCTGCCAGGTACCATTACTCATATCGATATCCCATGCGTCTATAGTTGAAAATGGAGTAACGGTGGATGTCCAGTGGAGGTCTTCTGCGGCTCTGGCATGTGTAAAAACAGCCGTATCATAAGCGGGGTTATAGTGACCCAAGTCCACAATAGTCAAAAGCTCACGGACATTCGGCACACGCCAGTCTGTATATCCACCCAGAGTCAGAACCGAGCATGCCGCTATAGCGTCAGTCTGCGTCTCCGTTCCGGGGTCAACATCATCCTCCCACTGAAGCCCTGTATTATTGTCCGTCACAATATCATATGTCAGGTCTCTGGTGTATGATGGCGCGGGTAAAGTATCTCCTCTGACACATACCGCATAGTTGGTATTTGCTGGCGCATCCGTAAATAGTGTCGGACCGCCCAGCTCCATTATCCACATATCTGTACCGGTATTCTGATCGGTGGTGGATGTCCAGTAGTCTTGCGAAAGGCTGATGTTGCTAAAAACGCTGAAGACAGCGCTGTTGAATTTGCTGAAATCTATTATGGACGTCATCTCGTCAATGCCAGGCAGTCGCCAGTCGCTGTATCCGCCCAAAGTGAGCGCTGCACAGTCCGCTACTGCCGCGGCATATGTTTTAAGTGCCGGAGCGGCGTCATCCTGCCACATAAGCCTGTTTACATTGTCTGTCACTATTCCGTCTGAGCTTCTGGTAAAAGACGGCTCAGCACCCATCTGATATTCCCCGTCCTGCCCTGTTCCGGCGCAGTCTGTCTCGGCGCCTGAGTTGTCATAGCATTTATCATGACCGGTCTTTGTGATGACCCAGGGATAGACGCTGACGCTGAATGTATGCGAATCCGTTGTGATTCCATCAGACACTGATATTGTTATGCCGGTATAGTTTCCGGTAACCGCTGTGCCGGATAAGACACCCGTTGCGGCGTCTATGCTCAACCATGCCGGATTGCCTGATATGGAATATACCAAACCGCCTCTTCCGGAGCTGATCACAGCAGGACTATAGCTGAAATCGCCGGATCTCACATATGCGTTTGCGGGGTAGCTGACATCGACATCGTCGACCGTAGCTCCTCCGCCTCCGCCGCCTCCGCAGCCATAAACAGCCGCCGCGGCAAGGAATAATATCACCCGTAAGAACCTCATAAATTTCCTCCATTAAATAATTGAATCATAAATAATCACTATCTGAATATTCCCACGTCATAATTAGTTTGTCAAACAACACTGGTGGTATTTATACCATTCTATCAATGTGTTATGGTATTTTTACCAATCAGGGAAATATCTGGTTATGTTTAATGATTTATAAGAAATGATGATCTGACAGGTTTTTTCACATAAAAAAAACCGGACATCTCTGTCCGGTTTATTTCTTTCAAATAGCTGACAAACTATGCTGTCAGAGTGAAGATGTTAGTATCTTCTTGAATTTCCACGGTCGTTTGTTTTAGGTTTTGCCTCGTTTACAGTGAGGTTTCTGCCGTCACACTCTGTACCGTTGAGTTTTTCGATTGCTGACTGAGCCTGTGTGCTGTCAGACATTTCGACAAAGCCGAAGCCTTTTGAGCGGCCTGTGTCTCTGTCAGTTACTATTCTGGCAGAATCCACCTCGCCGATTTTGTTAAACATTGAAAAAATGTCTTCTTCTCTTGTTGAGAAACTCAGGTTGCCTACATAAATGTTCATATTATGCTCCATAAAATTTTTTTTTGTCAAAACAGATCTGATAAGTAAGGAATTTGATACAAACAAGTGGAATGGGGTTTTAACCTTTTTCTGAAGCATGAACGGAAACAAATTTATGTGGCGTATATTGAAATGATCAATTGATAGGCTTAGTAAACTGCCGGAAATGATTCGTAAATCCAATTTAATTTAGTAACAACTTTTCAAACTTGCATCAAGTATTGAATGACTTCATTCACCATACGCTTATTAAACAATATAGCAAGAACTATTTTTTATTTTTAGAAAAATAGCAATAAATTACCGGCTGAATATCTGATATTCACTATTAGTATGAGTGGATTGACGACAAACGGGCACGAATGATATTTTCTTCAGTCATTAAAAAAAGGGGCGCAGATCAGAAGACCTGTGCCCTTTTAAAATATCGGGATGAGAAGATTTGAACTTAATTCCGAGGGGTCAAAACGCCTAAAAACCCTTATTTATCAATACCACCCTTCCGCCCAAAACCGACCAAAAGGGGCAAAAGTGTGCCAAATCTGTGCCAAATTTTTATTCTGTTGATAACTATACCTCAGCATTTCACTCCACTACCCCATCAAGATATGCTGAATATTTATTTTTAAGATATTTAATACCATCTGCAACATCTATATTGTATTCTAAGCTTTCTTTTATATATTTCATTCGATGCTTACATTCTGAAAAAATATCAGACCAAGTTTTAACCCATATAGTCATATGTCCTAAGTTTTGAATTTTGTTTTCTCTTATTATTCCATATTTTCTCCCTTCTTGGTTACGTTCAGACTCTACGTGATCATCAACATCAGTCGAAATCAGTATGAAAGTCCATTTAGTATTACTACCTCTAAATTTTGGGTCTTTGCAAACAGCATCTGCATAACTCTTAATTTGCGATATTTCTTTTTCACGTATAATAAGTTTTGGTGCTTTCAACTCTACAATTAAATGCTCTCTCTCATTAATATAATTTTTCCCAATGTCTCTTGATAGCATCAAATCAACAATTCCTGTGGAACCGTCCAGTCTTTTAACGGCATCATCATCTATAAGTGTATTATTACCTATAAGCTTTCTATGAGCCCTTAATACTTGCGTTAATGACTGATCATTTACAGTTAAGTTAAACTCTTCCCCAAAAAACCAAGTATTATCCGCTAGAATCTTATGCAATTGAGACCTTTCTTTGAAATGCTTTCTTTTATCTTTACAAAAAATTATTTCTTCCAATCCATATATAAATTTCAACCTATCTGACACCAGTTTTGACATTGAAATAATTGATGATAAGTCATTGTTTTCCAGTAGCTCAGCAAGCTCTATTTGCTTTTGCCGAGGAAGTTTTATTACTTCATCAATTATCTTTATTAAGTCTTTTGGTGATTTTTCGATTGTTTGCCTTAACATTCTAAACTGAAATGACTTAATTTCATTTGGGCTTTCAGCAAAACTTTTCATGAGAGAATTAATATTGAGAGCGAGAATATCAAACATCTGTCTTTCTGCTATATCAACTTTTTCTTCTGTATCCTCTGAGAATGGGTAAATATCATCTTGCTTCCATTTATCTATAATTGACTTAGAGCTTGCTATTGTTCTCTTAATAAAATAATCTTTCAAAAATGTTCTCAATTTTTCGAATACTTCTTCAAGCTGACCACTCTGAAACACTAAATCCAAATCACCGCTTGAATTCATATCCGAAATACACTTTGACTTTATAAATACGGTAAAGCTAAATTCTCCAACCCCCTTAACACCCTTGAATGTGAATTTTGAAAGAGGTATCCCGTTTTCGTTACATAAATAATATTCTCTCGTTTGAATTTTATCCCATTCGATGACCTCTATATTAAAACTATGCAATTTTCCATCAACATTAAATTCACCTAAATGCTCATCAGTTTGATTAAGGATTATATCTGAAATTTTAAGCGGAATATTATCTACTATTATTTCAACATTTGAATAATTATTTAAATATGTAGCAAAAATCTGAATCAAAGAATCACGTAATTCATTTAAATTTTCCCAGTATGCAGGATTACTTAACTCAGTTATTATTATTTCAACGCCATAATTCTCTTCTGTATATTCAGCAAGATCAGATAATGTGAAGTTGGTCATCATATCGGCACTAGCACTAATATGGAAAAACTCAGACTTATCTTTACCTTCAAAGCGTACGTCCCAATTTGCATACGCACCTATAGCTAAAGCCTTAAAACGCCCTCTTCCTTCTTTGCCATGTAGAAACCTCGCATATACTGGTGTTGCTGAACTATTCTTTTTCCATGAACCACCCAGTGATTTAAATAAAGATGGTGCATTATCGTATGAAAAACCTTTGCCATTATCTTTAATAATGACTTCCTCAATTCTGGTTTCTCCTTTTGCAATTGATATTTCAACTTTAGTGGCATCAGCATCAAGAGCATTCCAAATCAATTCAGCTATAGCAAAAGCTGGTGAAGCCTTCGATATTTTACTTAAAGCATCTGCTTTTATTTCAACTTTTATATTTTGCATCATTGCCCCGAAATACTTAGATATTTTAAAAACTTCCTATTCACAAACAGAACCTCTCTGCCAGCTTTGACAGATTCGAGGATGCCTGCGTCTTCAAGGTTTTTTAAGTATACCATTGCTGTCTGGCGTTTGGCGATGCCAGCATCAACAATATTTTTAACCCTGCAATATGGTTGGGTAAAAATCAGGTCATTCATCTCTTTTGCTGGAACATTCGGAGCAAAACGCTTTATATCCTCGTAAGTCTGTTTCATCAGAGCCGAAATGCTCTCTATCCTCTGAACAGTTTCCAGAGATGCTTCACGGATGCCTTGCAGGATATATATAATCCAGTCCTGCCAGTTTTCGCCCGCTGTCACGCCCCTGATAAGCCTGTAATAGTCAGCCTTGTTATTGATAATATATCCGCTGAGATAAAGCACAGGATAAGCAAGAAGCCCCTCCTGCATCAGATACAGCATATTCAGAATCCTTCCCGTCCTTCCGTTGCCATCCAGAAAAGGGTGAATAGCCTCAAACTGGTAATGCAGAACAGCCATTTTAACCAGCGGGTCAAAATCTGCATTCTCATTCAGAAATCTTTCCCAGTTGGAAAGCAAATCTCTGATAACCTTTTCGCCCTCGGGCGGAGTATACAAAACCTCGCCAGTCGCCACGTTCTTAATCTGTGTTCCCGAAACTTTTCTGATATTCATTTCTGTGTTCTTGATTATTGAGCATATCTCGCAAATCATATTGGTAGTGATAGGCTTTGCGGTCAGCATTTCGCATCCAGCTTTCAACGCCTGCCGATACCGCAAAGTCTCTTTAGTGGCTGAATCCACATCGGTATTATCCGTAAATGACGCTCTGAAAAGCTCGTCAGAAGTCGTAACAATATTCTCAATCTCTGAGCTTGCTTTGGCTTCCTGCAAAGGTATGGTGTTTATAAGAACTGTAGGGTCTGGAAGCATCTTCGTTGCGAAATTAAGTTCCGCCAGAGCCTTATTCGCCTCGATAGCCAGCTTCAGCACAGCCTTTGTCTCTATCTCCACTTTTGGCGGTAATATAGGTAAATCATTATATGGTTTTGCTGGATTATACATACCACACCAACATGTTTATTTTTATCTTATTTTTCGACATATCACAAACATATGTCGAACAGATAAACATGTCAATCAGATATGTCGATTTTATAGATATATTTAGACATAAAAAGAGGGTACCGGCGTAAAGCCGATACCCTCTTTTTCAAATCGGGATGAGAAGATTTGAACTTCCGACCCCTGGAACCCGAAACCAGTGCGCTACCAAGCTGCGCTACATCCCGTAATTTTCTTTTGCATTCAGCAAAGGAATCCCTGTGCTTTTGTCGGGTTTAGAGATTGAAAGAATAGCCTATCTATAACATTTTGCAAGCATTTTTTTAAATAAAAAGGGCTCCCTGTCGTTAAACAGGAAGCCCGCAGCATCATTCCTCCCCAATACGGTTCCTGATGCGCTTATTTCATTTCGCTGAGCATCTTCGCCGCATAAGCGGTGTTGTGATACATAACAGCTTTGATCTTTTTCAGCTGCTCCAGTTTCGCTTTATCTTTCTCTTTGCTGATCCTGTTGTGCAGTTCTGCGTAGAGATTCTGATATTCGCCGAAACCTGCGGCATATTTTTTGTCGTCAAACTTCAGTTCGAAGTCGATGCCCTTAACATTCCATGCTGTAGTGTTGGCTACGAAGGGAGCGAAATCCTCAACCTTCATACCGTCAGCGGGCACAATCTCAGTGTTTTTAAAGTTTTCGAATCTGATGCCTTTTTTGTCTGCTGTTACGGTGTATGAACCGTTAAAAGGTTTTTTCACATCGTTTGCCAGCTCATAGGTATACCAGGATGTAGATTTCTGCTCATGAGAAGAGTGACAGCTTTTGCAGTCTCTCGCCTTGCCCACAGAGTGAGACATCTTGTCCATCTGTATCCATGCCAGCATCTTGTCGTTCAGACCGAATCCTTTGAAAAGCCCGGTGATGATATACATATCGTTCACCTGATCCGCTTTTCTTTCCACGTCAAATGTCTCCGGCTGTCCGATGGACGTGTTGCCTTTGACAGTCGTTTTGGGAATATCACGAAGCATCAGCTTGCCTGTCTGTTTCAGTTTCGCGTTGATGTTCATCGTGCCCATGGGATAGGGTTTCAGGGGCACCCAAACACCAGTGGAGGGATGTTTCACAAGCATGGGCAGATCTCTTGTTCCGTAATATTCTTTATGCTTGGTAAAGAGGTTGGGCTGACCTTCAGATTTTCCGGGTCCCCAGAATGTCATCTGATATGCGCCCACAGCCTGAACGTGACAGCTTGTACAGTCAACATTCTTGTGCTCGCTCTCTTTGTATGCGCTTACGATCTCAGTGTGGCATTTGTTGCAGGAATCTTTTGCGCTCTGAGATGAAAGATGCCCGTATGAGTGGTCTTTGCTCTCGTGGCAGTCTGTACAGTTCAGACCGGCCTTGTCGTGAGCATCCTGAGGAAGCTCGTTAACAGGGAAAGCGAACTCCTGACGCAGATAACCTGCTCCTCTTCTTCTGTCCATGGGTCCGGCGTGGCATATTGTGCCTTTTCCGCTGCCATAGCATGAGAGCTTGTCAGGTTTTTTGGTAAACTGGTGACGAGCCTTGGACTGTTTATATCCCTCATAGTGACAGTCGGCGCAGCTTGCGTGGCATTTGTTACAGCCTCTGTCAAGCCCGGCGTTCATCTTTTCGGTATATTCTTCGCCTCTGGAACATTCGCCTTTCAGCTTTTCATAGTTGTCGCCGAACCAGGGACCGCAGTTCTGAGGTCCGGGTTTTTCAGCTGTCCAGTGTGTGAATCCTCTCTGGCTTTTCTGTAACCCCATACCGGATTTGTTATAATCCTCAACCTCTTTCTCGTGGCAGGCTCCGCAGGTCTTTTTAGCGACATCGGGGCTGTAAGCCATGGTCTTGGGGTCGTGATCATGATAGAAAAGCGTGGGGATCATCTTTATTCCCAGCTCTTTCGCCTTCTCTGGGTCGGGCTTGCGTGACAGAAGTTTTGTTCTGTCAGCGCCTTTCGGCTGGATAGGGTCAAAATTTGTGATCTCTCTGCCCACAGCCTGATATTTGTGCTTAGCGCCTACAGCGGCGTAGAAAGCACGGGGCATATCCTTGTGAGCCTCATCCTTGTTCATCTTAGTGTTGTCGCCGAGGTGGCAGCTAACGCAGGATATTCCACCCATGTTAACTTCCTTGTCTATCTCGGCCGGGTCAAGATACATCTGGGGATATCCCAGAGATTTAACCATTTCCTTATCGCCGTGGCATTTGACGCAGGTGGAATCCGCCTCAAAGGCAAAAACAGGAAGCGCGGCGATAGCAATAAAAACAACCAACAATGCTTTACGCATTTTTCACCTCCAATAGTCAATTATATATACGCAATAGGCATGCCGGATTTTCGCCCCTGAAAAGGCAATTATCCGTACATGTTTTTGCAAAATGCAAAAAACCTGCCATAGCTCTATGCAAAATAAAAAAAGATTTTTTTAGGATTATTAGATAACAGCAGCCCGTTACAATGCGTCAGCTAAGTCCGTATTCTTTCAGCTTGCGGTATACTGTGGAGGTGTCCACACCCAGAATCTCGGCGGCTTTCTGTCTGTTTCCGCCTGCCATCTCCAGCACTTTCAGGATGTGTTTTTTCATTACGCTGTCCAGACTCAGCCCCATAGGCTCCACCGGACAACCTATGTTCAGCGCGTCACAGCCCAGAAGCTCGCCCTGCTCCAGAATCATCGCCCGCTCTATAATGTTCGAAAGCTCGCGGACGTTTCCCGGATAGTCATAGGCGGTCAGACACTGCTCTGCGGAGGCGTCCAGACCACGCACACGGGTATTGATGTGTTTATATTTTTCGATGAAGTGATGCACCAGAGGGATGATATCCTCTCTGCGCTGTCTTAATGGAGGCAGCTCAATATTGATAACATTCAGCCTGTAAAAGAGGTCGGAACGGAATGTACCCTCCTCCGCCATGACAGACAGATCCCTGTTGGTGGCGGCTATGATCCGCACGTCCGCCTGTTCCTGAGTTGAACTTCCCACCGGGTAAAAACTTTTTGTCTCCAGAAATCTCAGAAATTTCGGCTGAAGATCGATGGGCATCTCGCCTATCTCGTCCAGAAAGAGAGTTCCGCCGAAAGCGGACTGGATGATGCCTCTGCGGTCGGAATCCGCTCCGGTGAATCCGCCCTTCTTATGCCCGAAAAGCTCGCTTTCGAAAAGATGCGGCTGAAGGTTGCAGCAGTTTATATCGGCGAACGGGCGCCTCGCCCTGTCGCTGTTCTCGTGGATAAAGCGGGCTATCACCTCTTTTCCGGTGCCTGTCTCGCCTGTTATCAGAACGTTAGAATCGGTTCTGGCAACCCTGCCGGCAGTGTTTAACACCGCCTCCATTTTAGGGGATGCGGTCACCATACCGTGTTTTTTCACGGCGGTCTCTGCCAGCGCCTTCAGGGTCATCTTTTCATTCACGAAGTCGAGTTTATATATCAGCAGTTCGGTGTCCACAGGTTTCGGGATATAATCGAAAGCGCCGGATTTGATAGCCTTCACGGATTCGTCTATGCTGCTCTGCCCTGTTATCATCAGAACGGCTGTCTCCGGCGAAGCTGATCTCACTTTTTCCAGCACCTGAAACCCGGTCATCTCCGGCATGCGGATATCCGTCACCACCACATCCGCGCCGTTTTCAGATATATATTCCACAGCGCTGGCGGGAGATGTGAAGGCCGTAACGGCGTAATGTTTTTCTATAACTCTTTTCATGGTGCGGTTAAGCACGGAATCATCTTCTATCAGAACCACTTTCATTTCTTAAGCTCCATACGGATGATAAATTCGGAGCCGATGCCCTGACCGCTCTTCACCTCTATGCGTCCGTTATGTTTTTTCACTATCTGATGCACCAGAGAAAGCCCCAGCCCCATGCCTCTGTTAGGGTCTTTTGTGGTGTGGAACGGGTCGAATATCTTGTCCAGCTCATCATCGGATATTCCGCACCCGTTATCTGCCACGGACAGAACGGCGAACCCGTCTTCCGTCCGCAGACCTATTCTGATGACGCCGTTTTCATCTGAAGCGTCTATGCCGTTCTGGATCAGGTTTATCAGCATCTGCTGAAGCAGGGTTGGATATCCGCTGACATTCGCCTCCGTCAGATCAGTCTCTATCTCCGCCTCGAAAGACGCATAGCGCAGAGTCTTTTCTATCAGTGATTTCAGCTCCACATCCTCCGGAGTCGCGGCTTCTCCTTTCATGGGCGCCAGTTTTTTAAGATTTTCTATGATATCCACACACCTTTTCGCCTCATGCTCTATGGTGTCCAGATCCTCGTTCTCCGTCCCCATCTCCTGTTTCACCAGACTTATCAGCATGATGATGGAGTTCAGCGGAGTGTTCAGCTCGTGCGCCACACCGCCCGCCATTACCCCCAGAGCGGACAGCCTGTTCATCAGCTCCATTCTGGTCTGGGTGTTTTTTATGTTGTCGATGTATATCTTCAGATCATCCGCCATCCTGCGTATGCTTATGGCTATCTCATTGATCTCGCCTGTATATTCCGGTTTCAGGGGATAGTCGAAATTTCCGCTGCTGTATGATTCCAACGCCAGCCTGATATCGGCGAACGGTTTCATGAAATATCTGCTGAAAACAGCGGCGGTGACGATGCTGAGAACTATGCTGAACAGCAGAACTGCGATAAACTCGTGGCGAAGAGCCGTCAGCGACTGAAAGAAATAGTCGTTATACAGCACGGTGCATATCTTCCACGACTGGGACCTGTCACGGTAGGGATAATATGTTGTGAAGAACAGCATGCCGTCCTTTACCAATATGACATTCTGCTCAGTGGTCTTTAATATTTTGAAATTCTCAGCGCCGAATATGTTTGAAAAGAAAAACTCTGTGCCGAACTGGTTTGCGAACTCATACTTTTTTTCCGGATGAAAGATGAAAACACCGTCTCTGGATTTTACCCTGCCGTTCACCTCTGTGATGAACGAATAGCCCCGCTTAGCGTCCAGCTGGCTGGCTGTCTCGCCCAGTCTGCTCCCCCAGAAATTCACTACCAGATACCCCAGCACCTTGTCGCCGTCATACAGCGGCATCATGCTCCGTATCATAGAGGGGCAGAATGAGACAGCGTCCGGCAGATGCCCCCTCTCAAAATCGGAGAAGTATGGCTCTCTGGAATCAGCATTCTTTACTTTTAGAAAAAAATCCTTGTTCGCCAGACTGATAGGCTTATAGTCCTTTGCCCCGGAGAGATTCTCACACTCTCTGACGAAAACTTTTATATCGCCGTTCATGTCCACCAGACGCATCGCCTGAATATCCTCTATGGATGAGCAGTAGGACATGAAAAGTTTTTCTACGTCAGTGTGGGTTGATTTTCCTTTGAAATAATCTTTGAACACGCCGTTTTCGGAGAATGAAACCATCAGAAACTTCATTCTGGACTGAAAATCTTCTATTCCGTTCTTTTTCAGACGCAGGATGATATCCGCCTGAGAATTCATATCTTCGGTTATCAGGTTTTTTGACTGGGCAAAATAGATGCCGGCGGTGATCGACAAAAGAACAGCGACAAGTATGCTTATATATACAGCCAGACGTTTTATCATATTTAATATTACATTCGGCTGGATGAAAAAACAAGGGCGGAGAAAATCCCCGCCCCTGCGTATTTATGTTTAGAAAGTAACGCCTATGTCTTTCTTCCAGACTCTTCCATATCTGTCGAAATAGAATACAGCCGCCGTCATCGGGCTTGTTACCATCGTGGTGGGGATGGTAATAACACAGTTGCTGTAGCTCACAGGAACACCCTCTCTCAGAGCTACTTCGTCACCACTGTCGTTATAGACAGCCACCCATACATCCATAGGGCTGACACTCGAAAAACTGTAACGGACATCAATGTTCGTATCAGATCCGGAAGGAGTGGCGGTAGCATCCAGCATAGTCAGTGTCATGGTATCATCTGACGGCATGGTAAAAACCTTCTGCTCTGTTGAGCCGTCTGTGAATGTTACATTTATGTATGCGTCTTCTTCAAAATGACTGCCGCTGGTAACCGTTGTGTAAAAACATTCGGAATCCGGCGTGAGGGCTGTCGCTACATTGTTTATAGTCACAGATCCGGACTGTATTGCATAGGCGCTGCCTCTGCAAACCTCGAAATAGATCTCGCCGTCTTCCACAAAGTTAGCGAATGAGTATTCCGCTTTCTCCTGATTTCCCCTGAAATACCAGCTACCGTTTATCTTCTGCACTATACCAGGGGTGATCTGCTGTTTATATTCGTCCACTCCTTTTTCATACACCACGTGCGAACCGTCATCGGCCGCTACGCTGTATTTCTGATACACCCTGTACATTGGCATACCGTCTGCGCTCAGAGCATTATACGCCGAATCAGAAGCATCCATCCACTGAGCTGAAAATGACGCGTCGGAAAAAGTAATAGTGGTTCCCGATGGAATGCCCTCTCTGTCATATATGTCAAATCCTGTCAATCCTGCTACATTGCCCTCATAGTTATCGCCCTCATCCAGAAAACGATCGGCATAAAAGAACTGAGCAATCTGCGTAACATTATCCAGATAATAGTTACTAACCATATTCTCCATAGCTGTCACCACAGCCTCCGCGGAGTCCTCCACACCTTCCGCCGTTATGGATATGCCGTTTGACATAACGTATGTATATGCCTCATAGACAGTTGTTGTATAGTCAACGCCTCCGGTGCTGTCCCATGTAAGGTTGGTGGTATAGGTATTCAGCAGAGTGGAGTAACCGCCTGTGCCGTTTGCCACTACAGTCTGCACTTCTCTGACTATACTGCTGATATTGGAAGCTCCGAGAAGGTCATATAATAAATTTCCGGTGGCAATCCACATCAGATCGGCGAAAAGTGTTGTCTCCGGTGTAGTATTTCCCAAAGCGGCTTCGCCGCCGACCACACTCAGATATTCTACGAACTGCTTCAGATATATATCGTCTATCCTTGCCTCTATATAGATGGGTGAACCATCAGCGTATGTGATATTTGCCTCATAATTGATCCCGTCCACAGAAGACATCTCCACCTGTTTGCCGTCTGCCAGATATACAGTGACATGCACGCTGGAAGCCGACCGGGCGGATCTGGTTCCAGTCATATCAAGTTTTGTTTTAACAGTGACAGTTCCGTCATCTGGGGCGCTTCCGCCCCCGCCTCCGCCGCCGCAACCGAACAGGCCGAAAACAGCCGCAAACATGAGTGCCATTATTATCCCGCTAAAGAACCTCATCTTTACCTCCGAAATAAGCAAATAATGCAGCACAGCAATATTACATATTGAAATATTACACACTAACCAATACTAACATGATTATGCTGAAAAAATGAACTTGTAATGTAAAACCAATGGTGATTTTGCACTGAATTGACAAATTGGATGAGATTGCCACGCCTGATACTCAGGCTCGCAATGACGAAAAGAGCGCAACGCAAAAAGCCCGCCCTGACTATATCTACGGAAAAAGTTAATCCTAAACTTTTTCCGTCAACGCTTCATTCGGCAAAGCCTCACTGCGCTCTCGCTATGCGAACCGCCTCCTGCGGTTTCATTGCGCCGTCTTTTTGAGCAACGCAAAAAGCCCGCGCAATGGCAGGCTTTATTTACTTAGCGATCTTTAGAAAAACAGAAATATAATTAGGCTTTCTGTACTTTACCGGCTTTCATGCACTTAGTGCAGACAGTCTTGCGAACCACTTCACCGTCTACTACAACTCTGATTTTATGTACATTGGGATAGAAAACCCTTCTTGATACATTATGAGCGTGGCTTATCTGGTGACCGAACATGGGTCCTTTTCCGCAGATTTCACATCTTCTGGCCATCGTACCTACCTCCTTGATTTCGAGAGCTTAAAATGCTAGCATATCTTCCGATGCTTCACAAGCATTTTTTTAAGCTAATATTTAATAAGGGAAAGACACAATGCCAGAAGAAAAGATTAAAATCCAGCTAAATTTTGAGAACGACCTATTTTTATACGCAGACACCCTGAGACCGCAGATAGAGAAGATACAGAAGTTCAGCCACGGCGGGGAATACGACGCCTATAAAAGGCTCATCCCGGCAGATATTTTCGGAAACGACAAGCCCATGAACGTGGAGATAGGCATAGGCAACGGCGAGTTCATCAGCGAATATGCCAAGGCGAATCCCGAACAGAACTATCTGGGGTTCGAAGTGATGAAAAGAATATTCAACAGAGCCATAAGAAAAGCGAACCAGGTGACGCACGGCAATATCAGGCTGATGCACTTCGACGCCACATTCATAGTATCAATACTGAAAGACGGAAGCGTGGACAACTTCTATGTCAACTTCCCTGACCCCTGGCCCAAGAAAAAACATAAAAAACGCCGCCTGCTGAAAACAGAGTTCATCGAGCTGATGGTGAAAAAACTGAAAAAAGGCGGTACAATCTGCATGGCGACAGACCAGATTGACTACGCTCTGGAGATAGAGGAAAATCTGAAGCCTGTCAAAGAGCTGAAAAGCGTATATAATAGTGTGTATATAGATCGTCTGGACGACTATCTGCCGACAAAATACTACCGGAAGTTTGTTCCGGAGCTCGGAGTCAGCTTTTTCCGGATGAAAAAAATATAAGGATAAAAAATGAAAAGACTGCTCATCGTTCTTCTGATACTGACCGCCTTCACGTCCGCATTCGCAAAGGAACTGCTGGTGTGCGACGTCAAAGGCATCATCAGCGGATACAGCCAGAAATACATCAGTGAGGCTATAAAAAAAGCGAAGAACGAGGACGCCGCCCTAATGATAAGGATGGACACCCCCGGAGGACTGCTGGAATCCACCAGAGACATAGTACAGACCTTCTTTGAATCCGGCGTACCCATAATAGTATTTGTCGCTCCGCAGGGGGCAAGGGCAGGCTCAGCGGGCACATTCATAACCCTCGCCGCCGATTTCGCCGTTATGGCGGAAGGAACGAACATAGGCGCCGCCCATCCGGTGAATATCACCGGAAAGGACATAGAGGGCGCCATGGCGGAAAAGGTGCAGAACGACACCCTCGCCTTCATGCGCTCCATAGCGGAGAAACGAAGCAGAAACGCAGAAGCAGCGGTTCTCACCGTTACGGAATCAAAGAGCTTCACCGCGAAAGAGGCTCTGGAGAACAATCTTGTAGACGCCATGGCCAACACGGATAAGGACGCTTTCGCACTGGCGGCGGCTAAGCTGGGGTTCGAGGCTGGCGGGATCACGTATCTGAAACCCAGCGCCATGCAGAAGACGGCTTTTTTTCTCAGTGATCCCAACATACTGATACTGCTTCTGTTCATAGGGATAGCGTCTATTATACTGGAATTCAAGATGCCCGGCACATTCGCTTTCGCCGGAGCCGGCATAGTGGCGCTGATACTTTTTCTGGCTGGAATAAATATAATCCCAGTCAATTCTCTCGCCCTGCTTCTGATCCTTGCGGGACTGGGGCTTCTGGCTGCGGAGATTTTCCTGCCCAGCTTCGGTCTTCTGACACTGGGGGCTGTTATCTGTATGGGATTCGGGATGTATCTAATGTTTTCCAGAGAGGGCAATATGGGAATCGGTGTTTCAATCTGGCTTATTTTTTCCGTTATAGCGTGCATATCCGCAGTGGTGCTGCTGCTCGGCAGGCTTATTGTAAAGGATTTCAGAACGAAACCTGTCACAGGACAGACAGGGATGATAGGGCTCACAGGACACGTCACCGACTGGGAAGGCACACACGGGCATGTTTTCATACACGGCGAGATATGGAAGGCCAGAGGAGCGGAGCTTAACAAAAACGACAGAGTGAAGGTCGCTTCAGTAAACGGAATGGAGCTGACAGTGGAGGAGGACAGGGATGAGTAACAAAATGGAAGAGCTTATGGAGTTTCCGGTTATATATACATATAAAGCCATGGGTGAAAATACCGAATCGTTTGTTAAAGATGTTAAAAATGTATTCGAATCTGCATATATTCAGGATTTCAGAGAAATAAAAAGCAGCAAAGGCTCGTATACATCCGTCTCAGTTACTGTGACTGTTAATAGTTTTGACGAGTTACAAGACACTTACGAAAGAATAAAAAAAGTTAATGGACTAAAATACCACCTTTAACAGCAATTTAGAACATAAAGTCTTTTTTTTGTCTCTTTTATTTTATAGTTGCAAAACTTAACCTATGTGGTAAATTGTCGGAATACAGTTAATAAAATGATTACCAGATAAGGTGATTTCACATGATTAAAGAATTATACACAGCTCTGGAAAAAAATGTTTTTAACACGCTCACCAAAAAACTTCTTGGCAACATTCTTTTTGTCGTCATGATTCAGCTCGCCGCGATGGCTCTGTTCATCCACATGCGCGCCGACACGGCACAGGCTATCACATCGCTGGGGCTCAGCCCCGAAGTAACAGAGAAAGTCATCGCCGCCTCCACAGACGGGTTCTGGCTCACTCTGTTTTTCATGTTCACCGCCGCCTGCGCTCTGCTCGTCATCCTGGCTTTCTTCATCTTCATGATAGTGAAGCCTATCAAGAAGATGGCGCAGATATTCAAAGAGATAGGCGAAGGCGGAAGCGATCTCTCCATCGAAATGCCCCTGCTGACCTATGACGAGATGCGTGATCTCGCATACGGCTACAACCTTTTCATGATGAAACTGCGCAAGCTCATGCTGAAGATAAGAATGCTCAGCATCAGCATCGGCGTGGAGTCCGCTCAGGTTGTGCGTAACACGGGGAAAACATTCCAAGAGGTCAACAACCAGACTGAACTTTCAGAAATCATATACAACGTCAGCGAGCGCTCCACCAACTCCGTGGATACGGTGAGAGGACACTCCTCCGCCATCAGCACCGCCGCCAGAGAAAATCTGGAAAAGGCTAAAAAATCAAAAACTGAGATGGAAGCCCTCACCACAAACATGGACGCCATCAGCAACATGCTGGGCGAATTTCAGAGCACTGTGGGCAACCTGACAAAAAAATCTGAAACCATCAGAGATATCGTATCTCTGATAGAGGATATATCCGACCAGACTAACCTTCTGGCGCTGAACGCCGCCATCGAGGCCGCCATAGCGGGGGAAGCCGGACGAGGATTCGCCGTGGTGGCAGACGAAGTGCGCAAGCTGGCGGAAAGAGTAAAATCCGCCACAGAAGAGATCTCCGCCAACATCAACCAGATGATCGGCGAGGTAAGACACACATCCGAGCAGACAGACACTATCAATGAATATATCGTTGGAACAAAGCAGGTAGTGCATAACACATCCTCCAGCTTTATGAACATGGTGACTGATTTCGAATCCACCGGACACGGCATAGAGGAGATATCATCATCTCTGGACGAATTTACAGAGAACAACCACGAGATACACAACAACATCACCGCCATCAAAGACGCCGCCTATCTGGTTAACCACATGATGCAGGAATCCCAGCAGAATACCATCGCCCTGAACAACCACATCGAGGACATTCAGGACAATGTAGCCAAGTTCAAAATAGGCATGGGACACATGGAAAACATTCTGGATACGGCGAAATCATATAAAGTCAGGTTCGAGACGGTTCTGACCGACCTGGCTAAGCAGGGCGTGGATGTTTTCGATAAAGGCTACAAACAGATATCCGGCACCAACCCGCCGAAATACAATACAAAATACGACTCTAAAGTCGAGGGCGTCTTCCAGCCCATGTACGACAAAATCGTGTCCGATGTCACAGGAGCGATCTTCTCTCTGTGCGTGGACGTAAACGGATATGCCCCCACACACAACAGCAAATATTCCGCCAAACTCACCGGAAACACGGAGAAAGACACCGTATCCAGCAGAGACAAGCGGATATTCAACGACCACACAGGACTCAGAGCGGCGCAGAACACATCCGACTTCCTCATCCAGACATACACCAGAGACACGGGAGAGGTCGTGAACGATATCAGCGTTCCATTGTTTGTGAATAATAAGCATTGGGGAGCTCTTAGAATAGGATTCAATCCACAGGCAGTCATAGACGCCGCCAAAAAGATAATATAACCACAGCGGGGTGTAAAAGCCCCGCTTTTTTTATCTCTTATTTTATCAGAAAAACATCAGCATAAGGATTATCAGCGCCATACCGATGATAACATTGGTAAGAAATCGGATCGCCTGATCCTTTTCGAATCGGTTCATATATGTATTGTTCTTTTTATATTCAGCCTTGATGCGTCCCAGCTCTTTGCGGACATCATCACGCTCTTTGAAAATTCCACGAATGAAGGGAGCAAGCTCCAGCTCCACACAGGTGTCTTTTTTCAGAGCGGATTTCAGCATCTCGGCTTTTTCTATATTCAGAAGCCCTTTGTTGTTGTTTTCATCGTCAAACTTGAACCAGAAGCCGAATTTTTCCATAAACCCGAAGAAAGCGTCCCTGTCCTCATCGTCCCTCTTATGGTCGAAGAAGAAATAGACAGGCTCCACGGCAAAATCCGGAAACATAGTCTTAAGGTTGTTCACCAGTTCGTTCATGGCGAAAGTACCCAGACCATAGCCTCTGTATGTCTGTTCCAGCTTGAATTTATTCATGTGGGGAAATTTGATTGTTTTGGTTATCAGGTCTGCGGTGGCGGACAGTCTGTTGTCTTTTTTGAACTCGCTCTCCGGTCCTGTATGCACCATAGATTCCACAACGGGCTGAGCGGCATCCTCCGCTTTTTCGGCTGTCTGCTCGGGCTTGTCGTCCGTCTGCTGTTCCAGCTCGTTTTTTACTATGGGCATGAAGTTGATGTTAAAGGTAACCTCTGTGGAAGTTCTGATTATCTCAGACTGATACAGCACATATCCCATGGTAATGGATTTGTTCGGCGTAACCCTGTTCACCAGCTTCAGTAATTTGATATCGCTGTTTTTTTCTTTAGCCATCAGACACCTGTCGGTATTCTGAATATCTTTTTCAGGCTCCCCATGAGGCTGTCGTGAAACTCTATGCGGATTATCATTTTTCTGGCGTTCTCATCCTTCATTATGGTGGGGATGATGGACGACAGAGAATTAAGCTGCTGCATGTATATCATCTGGGGCAGTCTGTTTGTGCTGATGCCTGATTCTATCAGCTCAGACACAAATCTTTTCAGAACCGCTTTAAACATATCGACCGTTTCTATCTGTTCCTGAGCCAGATCGGTCAGAAACCTCTTGTCCAGAAATTTGGTTTTGATATCCTGCTGGATATTCAGTCTCTTGGTATGAGATGTGAACGTCCTGCGGCTTCTGTCTGTCGCCAGACACAGCATATAGTTATAGAAGCAGACATAGTACTGGACATAATAGTCCTCAACGGGATTGAGCTCGTGCCTTGTGGTATCCGCCTGGGGGATGAAAGTCCCCATGACGTTCACGGCATCCGCGCACACCAGTCTGTAGAGTTTGTTAGTGAACTCGGCAAGGCTGAAAGTAAGCTCTCCGTCATTGATCTGCTCCGCAGAAAATTCCCATTCCATATAATCTCCCTGAATTTCTAAACGTACTCTTTATTATCGGAAGGATTCTATTATAATTCAATATGATTTTTCTACAATGATTTTGCACGCTCTCCTTAAAATAACCACGGTAAAAAGGTAATATTTCACTAATTAATAGCGGATTATGAGCGATTGTATAAGTATCAATCGCTTATAAGAAAAGCAATTATAACCATTTATGATATAATGATAAGGAGCGGATTGTGTTCGGTTTGAGCATAATAAATAAACTGCATGAAGATACAACGGAACCGGAGATTATCACTGAGATTATTTTTTCGGAGAATGGCGGAATGAAGAAAGAAGAGATCAAAAATATAGAAAATTATCTGACAGTAAATACAAAGATAACCATATCCCTGATGAAGGAGGGATACACAGGCGTTTACGACTCCAGAGTGGAGGACGTGGACAAATCCGCCATAGTGATAGCCCAGCCGTCCTCAGACGGCGTGCCGGTGCCTATGGTTCCCGGTACAAAAGCGATAGTTGAGTTCGTGAACAACTCCGGACGGTTTCGTTTCGAAACAAACATATCAGGCAGAAGAACCGCGGGCAGCATGACACTGGCGGAGCTGGAAGTTCCGAAAACCATGACCCGCAGCCAGCTCAGGGAATTCTACCGTGTGGACACCCGGGTGAAAGGCAAGATAAAGCTGTTCTACTCCGGCGGTCCGGACAAAAACATGCGTATTCCCCACAAAACAGTGGACTGTGTGGTGAACGATATCTCCGGCGGCGGCGGAAAACTGATAACCTCCGGCTGGCTGGAGAACAAACAGGAATTTCTGCTGGATCTGTCGTCTGCCATGCCGGAGCTGGACAACCTGCCCTGTGTGGCTATCCGTGTGAAGAAAGTGCAGGAAAAGACAGAGGTCAGTTTCCGGTTCAACATCACAAAAGAATCAGAACGGAACCAGATCATAAAATATGTCTTCAAAAGGCAGATAGAGCTGAAACAGTTCTTCGGATAACCGCTGATTAATGAGGAAAACTTCAGTTTTTTCAATCTCCCTGATTTTTCCACTGTGAGAATTATCTTATTCAGCATATAATAAGAGAAATGTTTTCATCTATTTCTTGCCATCGCTGTGCAAGCGGGGTAAAAGATAGTATCAATTTATATTAAGAGGTGTCCGCTTGATAGCAAAAGAGGGTTTTCCCTTTGTACTCGGTTCATTAGCCGTTTTTCTGATTCTCATCATCTTCCCGGTGAAGCTGGTTCTGTTCATCACGGCAGTTTTCGGCGCTTTCTGTCTCTGGTTTTTCAGAGATCCCGAACGCTCCATCCCGCCGTATAAAGATGTTGTGGTATCCCCCGCTGACGGCAAAGTGATCGAGGTGCACACCGTGGAACACAACGGAAGCGCACACACCAAGATCAGCATATTCATGAACGTGTTCAACGTGCACGTCAACCGCATGCCCATCACAGGCAAGGTGACCTCCGTTACACACAAAGAAGGCAAATTTCTGCCCGCCGACCGTCCGGACGCGTCATATGAAAACGAACAAAATATCATAGAAGTCGAAACAAGTTACGGCAATATCACTGTAAAACAGATAGCCGGACTGATCGCCCGCCGCACAGTCTGTTACGCCAAAGAGGGCGACACACTCCCCGTGGGAGACAGGCTGGGCATCATCAAGTTCTCTTCCAGACTGGAACTCTTCATACCGAAAGGATTTGACTTTTCAGTTAAAAACGGCGATATTGTTAAGGCTGGCGAAACCATACTTGCCAAATATACAGGTGCTTAGATAAAATGAACCCCGCTATACAGAATAAAAACTATGTACTGCCGAACCTCGTGACAATCATGGGGCTCTTCTGCGGATTTTATTCAATCATAGCCTCATTGAAAGGAAACTACACCCACGCCGCCAGCGCCACTCTTGTCGCTTTCATCTTTGACGGCATGGACGGTAAAATAGCAAGACTTATGAATGCCACCAGCGATTTCGGGATTCAGCTCGACTCGCTCAGCGACCTCGTTTCTTTCGGTGTCGCTCCCGGTATTCTCGTATATAAATGGGCTCTCGAGCCTTACGGCAGACTCGGCTGGATGGCCGCTTTTCTCTTTGTGGCGTGCGGCGCTCTTCGTCTTGCCCGCTTCAACGTAATGACTAAAAAAATCGACCCCAGATATTTCATAGGGTTGCCCATCCCTGCTGCTGCGGGCGTTGTGGCTGCCAGCGTGTTATTTGTGAAGGATCAGTTCGGCGACCCCGAATCCATCACCCTTCCCATCTGGTTCACACTTACAATCTATATTCTCGCCTTCCTCATGGTGAGCAACGTCAGATATTACAGCGGCAAAACACTTTTTCAGCAGAAATCTTACAATGTACTTGTAATGTTTGTTCTGTTAATATTTGTCGTTGGTCTTATACCTGAAATATCTCTATTCGTGCTATCAGTAGGTTACGCGCTAAGCGGTCTGCTGCTAGCAGCGTTTAAAAAACTGAAACACCCATCGGGGCAGACTGAGGACGACTTCAGCGAGCAGATGTGACACGGCGTCACGTCTTTTTTGAGCAAGCGAAGGCCTCAGCCCGAAAGGGTTGGGGCTTTTTTTTTCGATATTTTTATGGAGGAGGACAAAACTATGCTATGCGGACTAGACAACAACAATTGATGAGTATACAAATAATAATTAAGGAGTAAGAACTATGTCTAAAAGAAAGATCATGATTTTCGACACCACATTGAGAGACGGCGAACAGGCTCCCGGGTTCTCCATGAACACAGAAGAGAAGATTAAAATGGCGCTCCAGATAGAAAAAATGGGCGTGGATGTTATGGAGGCAGGATTCCCCATCTCATCACCCGGCGATTTTGAGGCTGTCAGCCGTGTCGCCGCTGTAATCAAAAACTGCGGTGTGGCAGGTCTCTGCCGCGCTAATAAAAAAGATATAGATGTGGGCTGGGACGCTCTGAAAGGCGCTGTCCGCCCCAGAATACACACTTTCCTCGCCACCAGCGACATACATCTTCAGTATAAGCTGAAAAAATCCAGAGAAGAGGCTCTTCAGATAGCTATTGACGCTGTGAAATACGCCAGAAACCTCTGCGATGATGTTGAGTTCAGCGCCGAAGACGCCACCAGAAGCGACATAGACTTCCTCTGCAAAGTAGTGGAAGAGATAATCAAAGCGGGCGCCAGCACAGTCAACCTTCCCGACACAGTGGGTTACACCGTGCCTATGGAGTTCGACAAAATAATCTCCGCCATCATGAACAGAGTCCCCAACGTGGACAAAGCCAGAATATCCGTACACTGCCATAACGACCTCGGTCTCGCCGTGGCTAACTCGCTCACAGCGGTTAAGGCGGGCGCCAGCCAGGTGGAATGTACCATCAACGGTATCGGCGAAAGAGCGGGCAACTGTTCTCTCGAAGAAGTTATCATGGGCATGACAGTGCGCAAGGATGTGTTTGACGATGTCGAGTTCGGTGTGAACACAAAAGAGATCTACCGCTCAAGCAAACTGCTCACAGGCATCACAGGAATAAACGTCCAGCCTAACAAAGCGATCGTGGGCAAAAATGCCTTCGCTCACGAAGCGGGCATACATCAGGACGGCGTACTTAAAAACCGCCTCACATATGAGATCATGACACCTGAAAGCGTGGGATATCCCGCCAACAGCCTTGTTCTCGGCAAACACTCCGGACGCAACGCCTTCTTCCAGAGGCTCAAGGCTCTCGGATTCGAGCTGGACGAGGCTGAGTCTCAGGCGGCTTTCGAGTCATTCAAAGTCCTCGCCGATAAAAAGAAAGAGGTCTTTGACGAAGATATCGAAAACATGGTTCTCAACCAGACATCCGGCGCGCAGAACATGTTCGAGCTGGACAGAGTAAACATATTCAGCGGAAACACAGCCATCCCCACAGCCACAGTAAGACTGAAAGTGGGCGACAACCAGCTCGTGACTGACGCATCCATCGGCGATGGTCCCGTTGACGCCGCTATGAAAGCTATCGAGAGGATAGCCGGTGTCCCCGGACGCCTGAAAACATATCAGATCAAGGCGCTCACAGAGGGAAAAGACGCTCAGGGCGAGGTAACAGTCTCCGCCGAGTTCGAACAGTGCGGATACACCGTCAGAGGAAAAGGAGCGGATACGGATATCGTTGTCGCCAGCGCCAAGGCATACCTTGACGCTCTGAACAAGTATATGAACAGAAAGGATAGTAAAGTTTCTCAGAAAGTAGAGGAAACTATCTAATTAGATATTTAACAAAGAATTGATATGGTGTATAGTAATCCATATTATTTTTTGGGAGTTTGTCGATGAAATTACATGTCAAGATAATTCTATTTGTCGCTTTAACAGTTCTGCTGGGTATGACTGTGCTTTTCACAGTAAACTTTTTTCAGATGAAGAAGAATCTGTTCGACGCTCAGGTACAGAGAGCGAGAAGCTTTGTGCTGGCTGCGGAAGGAGTCAGGGAATACATGGCGATGGCCGCTGAGGCGGGCGTGTATGACGAGAGCATAAAGCAGGATCTCAGCAAGTTTCTGCTGACAGTTCCGATAGTCGGCTCTATGAAGGTCATGGAGCTGAAGACGGAGGAAGCAGGGCTGAAATTCAAAGTACCTAAGATATCACCCAGAAATCCGAAGAACACTCCGGATGAGATTGACCTTATAGCTCTGAAAGAGCTTGGAAAGCTGGATAAAGGCACAGGCAACACGCCTGAATATGTGTATCACGATACAGCCGGATCACAAATCAGATATTATAAAGCTGTGCGTCTGAGCAAGATGTGCGAATCATGCCACGGCGACCCAAGCATGTCTCAGGATCTTTGGGGCAACAGCGACGGGTTAGACCCGACCGGCGTAAAGATGGAAAACTGGAAAGAAGGCGAACTGCACGGAGCTTTTGAGATATTCGTTCCCACAGCCCCCATCTATTCAGCCATCACCAGAAACCTTATCGTTTCCGGATTCATCTTTCTGGGCGTGACCATTGTGATACTGCTGATACTCTATCTCATCAACTCCAGATACATCTTCAAACGTCTGGAGAAGGTGAACGATGCTCTGCACAAGATAGCTGCGGGTGATTTCACAGTCCGCATGGAAGTGATATCTAATGATGAAGTGGACGAGCTGGTGAAATCCACCAACAAAATGGCATCAGACGTCAGCGAAGCGCTCAGCGTGGTTGCCGATTCCGTGGCGTCTCTGGCGTCCACATCAGCGGAGCTCTCCAGCAACGCCGAAACCATCGCCTCCGGAGCCATAGAACAATCAGAGATGGCTGCCAGCACTGCGTCCGCTGTGGAAGAGGTTAACTCCACCGTAATAGAAGTGGCTCAGAACGCCGCAAACGTATCCAACAGCGCCGAAGAGGCGAGCAACTCTGTCACCGCCGGACATTCTCTGGTGGAACAGACCAGAAACATGATGGAGCAGATAGCCTCCACTGTTTCCGACTCCGCCGCCACAGTGCGCAAGCTGGGCGAGAGCAGCGAACAGATCGGTCAGATCATTCAGGTTATCGATGACATAGCCGACCAGACAAACCTTCTGGCGCTCAACGCCGCTATCGAAGCGGCAAGAGCCGGCGAACACGGACGTGGATTCGCCGTGGTGGCTGACGAAGTGCGCAAGCTGGCTGAAAAGACAGTTAAAGCCACTCAGGAGATAGCCGAGATGATACAGGGCATTCAGGCAGACACAGGCGGAGCTGTGGCAGGAATGTTCGAAGGCGTTCAGCAGGTGGAACAGGGTCAGAAAAAGGCGGAAGAGGCGAAAGAGGCTCTGGATGTTATCCAGACCAACGTCAGAAACGTCTCCAACGAAGTGGATATGATAGCCAGAGCCACCGAAGAGCAGGCATCGGCCACAGAGATGATGGCGCAGAGCATAGAGAATATCTCACGGATCACCGGAGAGAACTCTCTGGCGTCCAAAGAGACCGCTATGGCTGTGGAACAGCTGAGCCATCTGGCGGCAGATCTTCAGAATCTCGTAAGCAGGTTCAAAACCATAAAATAACGGCAGTCATGCCGATGATATTCAGATAAAGGCGGGCATAATGTCCGCCTTTTTTATGCCGAAAGACATTTTAAACTTTACCAATCACACTAGATTTGGTTATAATCATCACTCTTTTCTCAAATCTTACTAAAAATATAATTTTAAAAGATATATCGGAGGATCAAATGGCCGGACACAGTAAATGGGCAAACATAAAACACCGCAAAGCGGCTCAGGACGCCAAGAAAGGCAAGGCGTTCACAAAAGTAGCCAAAGAGATTATGGTGGCGGTTAAAGAGGGCGGACCGGATCCCCTCATGAACTCACGTCTCAGACTTGCTCTGGATAAGGCCAAGGAATGCAACCTGCCGAAAGACAACGTGGACAGAGCTATCAAAAAAGGTACGGGAGAAGGCAGCGAAAATGCCTTCGAAGAGATAAACTACGAAGGATACGGACCCGGCGGCGTCGCCATTCTGGTTTGCGCTCTCACAGACAACAGAAACCGCACAGTGGCGGAAGTGAGAAGCACCATGAACAAAAAAGGCGGCAGCATGGGCGAGGCTGGATGCGTGGCTTGGATATTCGAGTCAAAAGGCATCATTGAGATCAGCAAGGAGAAGGCGGACGAGGAGGCTCTCTTCGAGCTGGCTCTGGAGCTGGGCGCTGACGATGTTTCTGACGAAGGAGATGTTTTCAAGATCATCACCGAGCCTTCCGAATACTTCACCGTGAAAACAGGACTGGAAGAGAAAGGCTACGAGCTGAATTTCTCCGAAGTCACTAAAGAACCTAAAAATAAAATACCCCTCGGCGCTGACGATCTGAGAAAGCTCTTTAACATCACAGACGCTCTGGAAGAGCTGGATGATGTTCAGGAAGTCTTCTCCAACTTCGAGGCTGACGACGCCACAATGGCGGAGCTGGAAGGCTAAGTGCCGGAAATAGTCATGGGCATCGACCCCGGGCTGAACTGCACAGGCATAGGCGTTGTGCAGGTGTGGCCGGGCAAGGTGGAATATGTCGCCCACAGGCTGGTGCGTACGGACTCTAAAAATACTCTGCCCGAGAGACTCGCCGTGATATGCGCGGGTGTCAGAGAGGCGGTGGAGGAGTTCGCCCCCGCTCAGGCCGCTGTGGAGGATGTATTTTATTCCGTGAATGTTAAGAGCGCTATGCTTCTGGGACAGACCAGAGGAGCCATCATAGCCACACTTCTGTCAAAAGACCTGAAAGTGAGCGAGTTTACCGCTCTTCAGATAAAAAAAGCGGTGGTAGGATACGGAAAAGCGGACAAGACGCAGGTGAAACACATGGTTGAACTGCTTCTCGGACGCAAGATAGGCAATGTCCCGCTGGACGCCACAGACGCTCTGGCGTGCGGTATATGTCTGGGATTCAACATAACCGGGAGGTTTGCATGATATACAGTATCTCGGGAAAGCTCCTGACCAAAGGACTCAACACAGCCGTCATAGACACAGGCGCTGTTGCCTATGAAGTGTTCATATCGGCTGCCACATACAGAAATCTGCCCGCCACAGGGCATCAGGCAAATCTTTTCACCCACTTTGTTATGCGTGAGGACGCCGTGGCTCTCTATGGCTTCTCAGCTATAGAGGAAAAAAACCTTTTTCTGCTCCTTCTCACCATATCCAAGATAGGACCGAAGCTGGCTCTTGCCATACTGTCCGCCATGGATTCGAAAAAATTCATGAACGCCGTGGTGAACGGAGACGCCGGGCTCATATCAACTATCCCCGGCATAGGCAGAAAATCGGCTGAACGCATCATTCTGGAACTGAAAGATAAATTCGGTCAGATAGCCGCTCAGGCAGGTGAGACATCTGCCGCCGGAAACACCGACGACGTGGTGAGCGCGCTGACAAATCTGGGATATTCCAGAGCTGACTGTCAGAAAGCGGTCAATAAAATATATAAGACGGACTCAGGGTTCGAGGAACTCTTCCGTCTGGCGCTGAAAGAACTGAGCCAATAAAAAAAGGCGGTCACCAGACCGCCTTATTTTTTTATATTTTCTTCAGCAGAACGTCTTCACTCTTATATTTCGGGACAAAGTGATTGCCGTCCTTATCCCTGTAATAAGCGACATCCCCTTCACAGTCGGTCAGAACCACATTCTCCACAGGATATCCGAAAGCCACAACCCAGAGCAGTTCGTATCTGTCCCCTGCCCCTGTCAGCCCGTTTATCTCTTTCTTAATACAGTTGCCTATCATGCAGCTCCCCACTCCCTTCTCCATGGCATAGAGGCACATGTTCTGCATGCTGATGCCGGAATCCACCACGGCGTTTGCCACAGCAGGAGCTTCTTTATCAGCGTAAACACAGATATAGGCAACTGGGCGCTCGGACTCCACAGGACCGTCCCAGTCCTTCAGCCTGCCCGCCCATCTCAGATGCTGGTATATCTTTGCGCACATTTCATCCGTATTCACTGCTACATAGCGCAGAGGCTGAGCATTAGCGGCGGACTGAGCCAGCCTGGCGGCGTCTATCAGCTCAGACATGAATACATCGTCCAGCTTACGGGAATTGTCAAACCTGCGATAGGAACGGGTTTTCTTAATCAGATCAAGCATATTCATAATCAATCACCTCTTCTGCGATATTTTAATCTCTGGCATCCGCAAAATAAACAAAAAAATTGATTGACTTTTGAGCACTATTGATATTAATTATCAATATCATTTTATTGATTGAGGGTAAGTTGCTATGAAAGTATGTATTATAGGCGGACTGCAAAGAAGAGAAAATGAATATCTGTCGGCACTGAAACAGATAGGATGCAAAGCGAAAGTGTTCAATGAGCTGAACAACTCCTTTGAAACCAGTGTCAAATGTACCAACTGCGTAGTATTCCTCACCAAGCTCGCCAGCCACAACATGATCAACAAAGCGAAGAATATCTGCCGCAAACATAACATCCCCTTCGTTTGCACAGATAAAACCAGCCCGGATTCCGTTAGCTGTATACTGAAAGAGGTGCTGGACTGCAAAGGCGACTGCGGAGGATGCCTGTTTCATGCTGACGCCAAGAAGGTGAACTGATGTCCAGAGAAGAGAACAGGCTTTTTTCCCACATGGTGTATGAGTATAAGAAGGGCATAAGGCGTCTGGTGCTGTACACAGCCAAAGAGCACGAGGCGGATCTCTGCCGGATGAAGCTGTCCAAAAGCGGCATAGCCTGGTATGAGCTGGCGTCTAAGGACGGGCGAATCAATTTCTTTTTCGGCGACTGCCCGTGCATAAGCATAATCAGGAGCTTCGGCGAGAAGCCCCTGAATGAGTTTAATGAAAAAGAAGATTTTATACTCGGCGTTCTTCTGGGATATGATGTCACCAGGCAGTGCGAGAGATATCTGAACAATACCGAGAGAGCCTTCTGCGCGGTGTGCGCCGCAGGCTGATCAGCCCACCGACTCTCCGATGATGATCGTCGCCGGGTGAGGATATTCTTCCGTGGTCAGGATCTGCCCCAGAGACGACAGCGTGGTTACGCACAGTTTTTCATGGGCTGATTCCAGACGGCTGCCTATTAGGCAGGGAGTCTGACCGCTCATTCCGTTCTTCATCAGCTCTCCGGCGATATATCCGCCGTTCTTCACGCCCATATACACCACTATAGTCATACCCAGCTCTGCCAGCGCCTTCCAGTTGTGCTGACATTCGCCGTTCTTCAGATGTCCGGTGATAAAGACACAGCCGGACACACTCCTTCTGTCTGTTAGCGCCTTAGTCATTTTAGACGCCAGAGTCGATGCGGATGTGACTCCTGGGATGATGCGAGTGACCGCTCCGCACCTGTGCGCTTCCTCCGCCTCTTCCAGAGAGCGGGCGAACAGAGTGCTGTCTCCGCCTTTCAGTCTGACCACCTTTTTACCTTCCGCTATATGCTCACGGATGATGGAGTTGATGTCCTCCTGACGGATGCAGTTGTGTGAATAGGGATCTTTTCCCACGCTCACCTTCACCGCTGTGTCGGGGATCATTTTTATTATATCCTCATGCACGAGCCTGTCATACAGCACAGCGTCAGCGGCGCGCAGAGCGTTCAGCCCGTCCAGAGTGATGGAGCCGGAACCCAGCCCGGCACCTATTATTATCAGTTCTTTCATTTTACCCTTTTGCAATATGCCGGAGTGTGAGGGCACTCCGGCATTCAGGTTTGTATAAAAAGCTGTCAGTGCAGCTTGATTCCGTTCTCTTCAGCGGCTTTTTTCATATTGTCAGCTATGATCTTTCTGACACCGGGGTTTTCTCCCAGACCTTCTATCACGGGGAGAACTTTGATCCCGGCTTTTGTCAGCAGGGTTTTCCATGAGTCTTCCTCATCGGAAGCCATGTCGTTCTGGGCGTGGTCGCCCGCCACTATCATCAGAGGTTTGAGAGTGACGCTCTTCACCTTTGCGCTTTTCAGCCCGGCGATCACGTCTTCTATGTCAGGATGCCCTTCCACTGTGCCGATGAATGTCTTCACATCGGGATACATGGCGTTCATCACTATCTCCAGCTCGAAATAGATCCCGGTGGAAAGATGCTCGTTGCCGTGTCCCATGTAGACCAGAGCTGTCTTGTTCTTTCTGGCGAGATCCACGTCCGCTTTCAGCGCTTCCGCAAATCTGTTCAGGTCTTCCTTGTATTCATATGCGCCGGTCACCGGTTTTCCAACGGCGATGGATGTGAAGGGTTTCCATTTGTCTTTCAGGGTTTTGATGCCGTTCAGAGCATCTGTATACGCCAGCAGATCGGCGTATTCCTCTCCGGCATAGATGTATGTGGGCTGAACCACGATAGTCTTGTAACCCTCATTCTGAAGGTCAGCCAGAGTGCCGAGAACGTTTTTCACGTCATAGAGATATTCCGGAACCTCTTTATGAGAGTTTCTATACTCTGTGTCGTTCTTTCTGGAGTGCCAGATCTTTCTGATGATGTTGGATGTGAACGCCATTCTGACAGGGATGTCGCCTGTGTTTTTTTCCAGTTCATGAGAGATGCCGAGCAGTGAGCTCAGGGCTGAGTCATAGGTTGTTCCGAATGCGGCGATTACTACCGCTGTTTTCTGTTTTTCCATAGAATTCTCCGAAGCAAAAACACCGAAAACAGTGAACAGCATCACCACTGCGGACAGGATGAGTGCGCGCATTGATGCCTCCGTAAAAATATTATACTGTCAGGGGTGTTCTTGAACGTGGAACGGGGTTCCTCTATCCTCGTAAAGTTCATAGACAGAAAAGGTATCCTGGCTTGCCATCTTCCTACTCGCCCTGCCTTCCCGAAAATTTCAGTGGCTGTGTAAGGCTTTTGTCCGGCTTACAGTTGCGGGACAGCACCGGATTCGAACCGGTTTCCCTTTTTCCGCCTGCACCCATTTGACTTTTAAGATATTGAATCAAAATAAATCCGTTGTCAAGGCAATGATTCTCAGGCAGTATTACATAAAAAACCTCCGAGGTGGGGTGTACCTCAGAGGTTTTTTCAAGGAAACAAGATAGGAGTTATATTGGGGATAACAGACGTTTACACGTCTGCGGCGGCATACCTGCAATACACCGCTCTTTAATAACTCATAATATCACTTGCGTCTTAAAAAAATCTTAAATATAATCTAACCATAAACACAAATATCTAGTAATAAATATTAATATTTTAGGACAACCATATGAATGACCATACTGAACCGGGCGATCCGGACAATGAGAGCCGCAAATATATAATCAGCCGCAGAGAAAAAGCGGATAGCCTGAAAAATCACACCGAATCAAAAAGCATCATCCTGATACAGGCGAAAGCGGGACAGGGAAAAACCGTGTTCGCCGAAAACATCGCCGGCAGGTTCTACGACAGCTCCATATATTACCGAATCACCGACAGCGACAGGGATCCTGTTTTTTTCTGCGGTTCACTCCACAGTCTCTTTAAGTCCATGTATCCGAAATACCGATGCGTGGAGTTCGAGCAGGCGATCTTAGACGGGGTGGAATCATACGAAACGGATTTCCACATCAAGAACATCCTGCGCAGCCTGAAAAAGCATCTGCTGAAAAGAACCGTGATAATCTTCGACGATGTGCATCTCCTGCCGGACATAGGGCTTGCCTGCATGACTATACTGACAGCCCTGACATCATCCGGCGGTCTGCTCAGCTTTATCATATGCACCAGAAGCAACTGTGTGTTTCCGGAAAAATTCGCCAAGCTGAACAGAACCACTTTCAGGATCGATGACGATTTTTTACAGGTGACCGAGAGCGAATTCCGTGAGCTGACCGTGGCTTATTTCGATGACAGACCGTCCTTTTCCGGTCTGGAGAGAGTATACCGCATAACAGAAGGATGGATGGCGGGTATACTGATGATATTCCGCCGCATGCTCTCATCAGACGATAACACTCCTCTGAAAAACGAGGATATCCCGGCATTGTTCGGCGGCTATTTTCAGCCTCTCACAGACAAATACCCCCAGAAATATTTCAGAAATATCGTCCAGCTCTCGCTGCTGGACAGGTTCGATTCCGGCTTTGTAACAACTCTGGATATATCCGGAAAGACTCTGTCGGTGCTCAACGACATGCTGGGAAAGAATGTATTCACATATCTGTCGGACGACAGACTGATCTCTTTTCACGGTATATTCAGGGAATGGCTCAGGAACACCGCCGGACAGATATTTTCCCGTGACGAGATATCGTCTTTCTATATGACCGCTTTTGAATACGAATCCGCCAAAGGACGGCAGATAAAAGCTCTGGAATATCTGATATGCTCCGGCAGAACCGATGAACTGGAAAAGTACATAAGTCAGGTATACTACAGTCTGATATCCACAGATCTGGGCAAATCGCTCTACAGCGTGATGTCCATGCTGAACGCCGATATTCTGAAGAATAATCCCTGGACAGCGGTTCTCTACTGCAACAGCCAGACATATATCACAGTGCCGAAAAAAGCAGCTATCCTGCTGCACGCCTATGACTGTTTCCGGAGATCAGGGTCAGAGGAAGGCATGCTGACGACAGCCTGCGGGCTGGTGGATATCTACTGCTCAGCGGACGGCGATATGGAAAAAGGCGGCGGATTCTTCCGCACGGCTCTGGAGCTGGCGGACACCACCGCTTCGTATGACCATAAAGAACTGCACGTCTCGCTCTCTCTGGGGATAGGATGTCTGTATCTGAAAAGCCCTTCGGAAGCTATGAAATATCTGAACACCGCCATGTCTCTCGCAGAGAAGCTGAGCGTAGGCAATATCAGGATGAAGATATACTCCGCCTACTGCTCCGCCTATATCTACATGTGCGACAGCGTCATGGCGGAGAAATACTGCGACGCTATGATAGTCAAGCTCAACACATCCGCTCTTAACTATTCGCAGAAGCTGTCTGTGATGCACCAGCTGGTATACTACACAGCGGTCAGCGGAAAGTTCAGCACCATGAAGGTGCTGCTGGAAGCCGTTAAACAGAAAGGCAGAATGCATCTGGAACTGGACAGCAGGATAAACACCTTCTTCGCTCTGGCTGAGGCGGACTACAGCCTTTCCTGCGGTCTGTCGGGAAAGACCGCTATGGCTCTGAATATGTTCAATGAAAGCATGCTGGATATCATGCCGCCCCATATATCATCACTCTTTTACGGCATAAAGGCCATCCATGCCGCCTATGAGTGCGATCCGTCCGCCGGGGAGTTTGCCCAGGAGACGGTCAAAAGACGTGAAAACACCGAAAGCAACCCATTCTTTTTATCCACCGCCTACTACATGGCCGGCGCGGCCTATACCCTGAGCGGAAACCACAAAAAGGCTGAGCATTACCTGCTGAAGGCAGTCATGGCAGGAGAACAGGGAGCGAACATCAATGCGGCGGCGGCTTCATACGCTTATCTGTCTTATCTTTACAACAACATAGGCGACAGGCTGAAAGCCAGAGAACACGCCGTGGCATCCCTGAAGATGTTCAACAGAACAGGCATGTTTCACTTCATCGGACTGCTGCCGGAGGTGACGCTGAGCATATGCTCCTACGCCATCACAGACCAGGCAACCTACTCCTCCGCAACTGAGCTGGCATATGATAAACACGACATCGCTTTCGATGCCGCCGGAAAATATATGCCCGTACTGCATATCCGGGCTCTGGGCACACTGGCTCTATCTGTCGGGACAAAAACAATGGACTGCTCGGACATCAGCGCAAACTTCCGCACTATGCTCGCCATTCTGCTGTCGGCAAACGAATATGTGATAGAACAGGAGAGCATGCAGACATATCTTTGGCCGGACAGCAGCAGAGATCACGCCAGAAAGAGCTTTGACAATCTGATTTCAAGGTTCAGAAAGATGATGGCGGACGCTTTTCCGGGGCTGGATCCGAAAAATTATCTGACGCTCCAGAACGGAATTCTGAGACTACAGAACATAAAGAGCGATGCCGATCTGTTTCTGAAGCACACCAAACAGGCGAAAGAGCACTACAGCAGGGGCGAATATACCCTATCCATGGAAACGCTGGTGAAGGCGCAGGATCTCTTCAAAAACCGCTTCTTCGCCAATGTCACTGGTATCGCTCCTGTGCAGCAGAAAAGCAGAGAGATAGACGCAGCCTTCCTCTCTATGCTGAAACTGATGCAGAGACTGGGATTTTTTCTGCCGGACGTTTTCTCTCCGGAGAGATTTTTCGACAGGTGGATGGACTGCTATATGTCCGAAACTGAGATGGTGGCTATGGCGTATAAATATTATAACTCACTCAGCAGACACCAGAAATGCAGAGAGATAATAAACGCCTACAGACGGTTCCTCCGGCAGGACGGGTACACTGAAGAAGAAACCAATGACTTAATATATATGATAAAATCTTCTGTATAGGTCACATGGGGATAGTGTCGGAATCGAACACCAGCTTCAGAAGAGCCGTAACGGCGTTTCTGCCGTACTCCTCCATCTGACCCTCGAAAGCCGTGTTGCCTTCTGAGCGTTCTTTTCTGATACGTCTCTCTATGGTCTCCCTGACCGCCGCCTGAACATCATCCGCCGAGCGTTTGGACATATGTTTCAGTATCTCCTGAGAGACTCTCAGATCGCCGGCATACCACACAGCGAAGGCTATCTCTTCCTGCTTCATCTTTCTCAGAGCATCCTGAAACTTCGACCTGTGAGAGGAGAGCGCCTCCACCATCACCTTTCTCAGTCCGTCTCTGCCAGCTTTCGGGTTATCCTCCAGCAGCGCCCCGATAAGAGCGTGCATGAATTTCAGCTCGGTTCTGGAAACCTTAACGCTGACCCTGGAATCTATGTTGATATTATAGTATCCGTCAGAATCTTTGTCTTTTTCTATCAGGATATTCTGAATATCTTCGTTAAGTTTGACCTGCATAATGCCCTCTCTTTAATAAATTCCAGTATGTTATTATAAATTCATAATTAGAAAATTCCTAATTCTTTTATTCGCTTACGCACTTTTTTTTTATTAACGGACAAATACTCTCTTGCATGTACGGAGATGATATTATAATCTTAAGCCAACACGCAAAAATCGCACATGTTACTTTATATGAGGAAAAGATGAAAGAATACAGAATACTGCAAGGCGGAATGGGCGCCGGCGTCTCTGACTGGAGACTCGCAAGAGCTGTGGGAGAGAGCGGAGAGATCGGTGTGGTTTCCGGAACCGCTATGGATGTTATTTTGGTCCGCAGACTTCAGCTGGGAGATACAGACGGCTCAATGCGCAGAGCGCTTGCCGCATTTCCCCTGAAAAACGTAGCCGAAAATATTTTAAATAAATATTATGTCGAAGGCGGCATCCCGGAAGGGACCCCGTTCAAACAGATAGAAATGTATACCATGACTCCCAGCGTAGAGCTTCAGTCACTGACTGTGGTCGCTAACTTCGTTGAGGTGTTTCTGGCTAAAGAGGGACACGAAAACCCCGTCGGGATCAACCTGATGGAAAAAGTGATACTCCCCAACCTCGCCTCCATATACGGCGCTATGCTCGCCGGAGTGGACTACATAGTCATGGGAGCCGGTATCCCCAGAGAGATACCCGGTGTTCTGGACAGATTCGCCGCCGGAGAGGATGCCTCTCTGCGCCTGAATGTAGCCGGAGCAGACAAGGACGAGGAATTTAAAATCGATTTCAGCCCCAGACTGATCATGGGCGACAAGCTCACAGAGCTTAAAAGACCTAAATTCTACGCTATCGTTTCTTCCAACATTCTCGCCACCACAATGGTTAAGAAGACTAAGCCCGCCGTGGACGGTCTGGTTATAGAACACAACTCTGCCGGAGGACACAACGCTCCCCCCAGAGGCGGAATAGAGCTGGACGCGGGCGGAGAGCCCATCTACTCTGAAAAGGACGAAGTGGAGCTGGAAAAAATAAAATCGCTGGAAGTTCCCTTCTGGCTGGGCGGATCATGGGGCGAACCCGGAAAGCTGAAGGCAGCGATAGCCGCCGGCGCTCAGGGGATTCAGGTGGGCACTATCTTTGCCATGTGCAAAGAGTCAGGGTTCATCGACAGCATAAAAAAAGCCATCATAGAGAAACTGCCCGATGTCTTCACAGACCCCAAGGCGTCACCCACAGGCTTTCCTTTCAAAGTGGTTAAGCTTCAGAATACTCTGGCGGAGCTGGAAGTATATCTGAAAAGACCCAGGATCTGCAATCTGGGATACCTCAGATCTCTCTATAAAAAAGAGGACGGATCCATAGGCTACCGCTGCGCCGCTGAGCCCATAGACGCATACATAGCCAAAGGCGGGGAAAGAGAAGAGACAGAAGGCAGAAAGTGCCTCTGCAACGCTCTGGTGGCAAACATCGGACTCCCCAGCATATATAAAAGCGGATATGTGGAGCAGACTCTCATCACAGCCGGAGACACTCTGAAAAAGATCAGGGAGTTCATCAAGGAAGGAAGCGACTCTATAACAGCCGCAGAGATAATCGAGATACTGCTGAGAGACATCTCTCCCTCAAAAGCATAATTGTTTCAGCAAATATAATCAAAAGGCGGTCAGTTGACCGCCTTTTTTTTATTCATCAGACACTAGATCCCGGACTCGAACTTATATCCGACACCATAAACCGTCTGTATCAGATCATAATCCAGCACGGCGGCCATCTTTTTCCGCAGGTTTTTCACATGGCTGTCTATGGTTCTCTCGTATCCCTCGAACTCGTATCCGTGAACACCGGATATGAGATCGGAACGTGAGAACACCCTTCCGGGATGCTTCGCCATTATATACAGCAGCTCGAACTCGCTTCTGGTCAGCGTCAGATCTGTTCCCTTGAGAACAGCCAGATACTTTTCAGGATGTATCACAATGGGACCGGCAGTCAGGATGCCTTCATTGACATCCGGAGTGAGTCTGCGCAGGACAGCCTTCACCCTGGCAACCACCTCTCTGGGACTGAACGGCTTGCATATATAATCATCCGCTCCCATCTCCAGCCCGATGAGCCTGTCCACTTCCTCCACCTTCGCCGTTACCATCAATATAGGCAGATTGGAAAACCTGCGCACCTGACGGCATATCTCCAGCCCGTCTGTATCGGGCAGCATCAGATCCAGAATTACGGCGTCAGGCACCAGCTTTTTTATGGTTTCCACAGCTTTTGCCCCTGTCTGCATGGTGTGGGTTTCGAATCCGGACTGCTCAAAATAATCTTTAAGCAGAGCACCTATCTGCTGTTCATCTTCGATAATCAATATTTTCTTATTCATCAATACTCTCCATAGGAAGAATTATCTCTATCTTCAAACCGCCCATACTCCCTGTACAGGCAGATATGGTTCCGCCGTGCTGTTCTGTTATATACCGGCATATGGCAAGCCCCAGCCCGCTTCCGCCTGTTTTTCTGTTTCTGCTCATGTCCGAGCGGAACAGTCTGTCAAAAAGCATCGGAAGATGCTCCGGCGGGACTCCAGGTCCGGTATCCTCAAATGTTATGACTGCCCTGCCGTCCTTCTCCACGCAGCCTATCAGTATCACGCCCGGGCTTTTGGCGTGTTTCAGCGAGTTTTCGATCAGGTTGATGAAAACCTGACGCAGGCGTGACACATCCGCTCTCAACATCACTTTGCATCCGGATGTAACCTGCTCTATCTTGAACCCGTACTCCTCCGCGCGCATGACATACATGTCCGCCACAGAACGTATTATCCTGTCCGCCCGCTCGATGGAAAAGCTGAACTTCATATTGCCGGATTCCGCCATGGTGATCTCGTGCAGATCGTTAACAAGCCTTATCAGTCTGCGCACCTCCGCATGGAGTATGCCCAGCGTGCTGTCGTCCGCTTTTCTGACACCGTCCTGCATAGCCTCTATACTACCTAATATGACAGACAGAGGGGTCCGCAGTTCATGGGATATATCCGATATCCACCTGTTCTGGTTCATTTCATATTTTCTGAGCTCATCGGACATATTCTGAAAGTTTTCAGCCAGATCGCCCAGCTCGTCGTTTGATTCCCTGTCCAGACTGAAATCAAAATTGCGCACAGATATCTTCTTGGTGGCGGACATAAGACTGTTAACCGGCGCCAGAACCCGCTTGGTAAAAAACCACGACAGAGTACCCGTAAGTATGATAATCAGCATTCCGCTGACGATCATGTGGCTCCCCTGCTGTTTCAGAAAACCCAGCGCCAGAGGGTGCTCTATATTCGGCGGGCGTCTCATCCCGAGATATCCCACCAACACTCCGTCCGACAATATTGGTCTGAACACGAACTGTTCGTGATCTTTTTTATTTCCGGTAATGATATTTTTGTCTTTATTCATCAGAACAAGAAAATGCTCAAGCCTGATGAACATCTCCGGACGCAGATTGCCGTTATCGTCCAAAAACGCTTTTTTTATAAATTCTTTCTCATCCGATTTAGAGTCTTTCTCAGGTCTCCCCGTGCCAAAAGGTCCCGGAGGCGGACCCATGCGCTCCCCGCCGTGACTCGGCGGAATGGGCAGTGATGAATGAAAATCTAAAGAGGCGTTCTTTATCCCTTCAAAACTGCCGTGTGTCTTATAATATTCTCCCAGCTTGACATTAAGCCAGCTGAGCTCTTCCAGACGGGATTCCGTCAGATATGTGTTGAAGTTGCGGTAGCCGAGATAGCCCACAATGAGCGCCATGATACCGACTCCGAGAGCCACGGAAAGCAGAACCACAAAGAAAATCTTATAGAACAGTCTTGTTCTCAGCATATGTCTCATGTATCGAGGATAACTTTTCCTTTTACATTTTTCCAACTATTCTTCTGCCGCAAGATGAAGAACACAATACATCCATACTTTATCCATATTTATAGTTTATACTTATTTAAAAGGAAGGCATCAGAAACGATAGCCTAACCTCCTTTTTAAGTACTCCTTGCACGCCTGGAAAAAGCGGCCGAAAGCCGCTTTTTCTGTTAATAGCTTCAGCCGTAAACCTCTAATTTACTAAACCTCTGTAGAATACAGACTCTGGATCACAGATCCGTAGTCGCTCTGATAATATGACGCGACGGACGTGCCGCTGCTATCCTCATCATCATCAGAGAACAGACTGTTCTGAAGAGAATTCACAAGATTCATGTAATATTCTGAAAGGCTGTAATCCTCTTCCTCGTCATCCTCTTCAGTACCCGACGCAGACCCCGAAGGAGGAGGTCCTGAAGGTCCGCCCGCCGGTCTGATATCGTTGGACTGCATAAAGCTCTTCAGCTCATCATCGCTGAAAGAACCGTCTCCGTCTGTGTCGTATTCGCTGAAAAGCGAAGCGACATCGACTGTCTGCCCTGTTGAGGCTGTAATATCGTCAACAAGCGCCTGGAGTTCACTTTGATCTACTGTCCCGTCCTGGCTGGTGTCTACTTCACTGTAAAACGCGTCAACAGCAGAAGATCCGGATGACGATGACGTCTCCGAACCGGATGATTTCGATGTGCTGTTTGTCGCATAGCTGTACAGATATGAAGTCAGACTGTTGATACTGCTGATACTCATAGTTCCCTCCAATGTTTGAATAGGAATCGCTGCTGCAGATCTACGGCTATTATAAAATAATGCTCTTATATGCTCTCAGTATGTATCAATTATGGTTTAATCATGACAAAATGATATATCAGGGCAGAATTATACTTTTTTACAAAATTTAACTAAAAATTGTATGCATAATTACGCTATAATAACATATAGTCAGAAATATAAGTTTAACGAACAGGCAAATATGCAAAAATATTCATTCCTGATAATCACATTGATTTTCCTCGTTTTTCTGTGTTCGTATGAGCTCTATCAGGGTTTCATTCATTTCCGCACGACTAATTTGAACAAGGCGAGAGACATAGCCGATGTCACGCTGGCGTTTCGCCAGTGGAACTCTGAGGCGGGCGAGGTTTTCGCTTCTAAAAGCCGCATAAAGCCTAACCCTTATCTGGATCCGGAAGACAGAGATCTGAAGATAAAAGGCAAAGAGCTGACCAGAATCAACCCGGCGTATATGACACGGATGGTATCGGATATTCTGTCCGATAAAGGCAGCATACACATGCGCATGATAAGCGATGAACCGATGAATAACATCAATCTCCCGAAACAGTGGGAATCAGACGGACTGAGTTATATCAAGCGCAGCAACCCCGAATACAGCAAAATAGAATACAAGGGCATAGACAATATCATGTTCTACTATGTCCGCCCTGTCTACATAGACAAAACCTGCATGCAGTGCCACGGATATCAGGGATACAAAATAGGCGATATCAGGGGCGGTCTCAGCCTCAGCTTCCCGGTGACCATCATGCACAACAAGATGCTCTTCATAACGATAATGACCATAGCCACATACCTGCTTTCTGCCGGACTGGTAATATTCCTCATAATATCTTCCAGAAAAAAACTGATAGACGCCTATCAGCAGAAACTGGACACCATCGCCACTCTGAAAACAGAGATAGAACGCAGGGAAATGAGCGAAAAAGCTCTGATAACCCGCACCAGAAGCTCATCCGTCAGCGAAATACTCCGGCTCATAGCCCATCACTGGCGCCAGCCGCTGAATAATGTCGGTCTGCTGGTACAGTCCATGAAAGAGGACTCCGGAAATAATGACATCAAAGAATCCGCTGATCAGGCGACGAATATCATTCAGGAGATGAGTGAAACCATCAACCTCTTCACCTCCACCGTAAAGACGGAAGGCAGACGGAGGCTGGAGGTCAAAGACAAGGTGTTCGAGGTTCTGAAACTTCTGCGTCCGGAACTGGAGAACAGCGGCATAGAAGTGCATATCAACTGTATGCTGGGCGGCAGCCTGAACAAAAAACAGTTCACTAACGACGATATGATCTTTCACTCATGCGGACGCGGAAATATGGTGTGCGACCGAAGCTGCGGGTTCGGGGAGATATACCTCCACGCAGAAGAATCCGTTTTCAAGCAGATACTGCTCATCCTGCTGAAAAACGCCTACGACGCTCTGATGGAGATAGATAACAAAAAGGACAGAAGGATAGACCTTGTTTTTGAAAAGGCAGGCAGCTACTGTCTGATACACATCTGCGACAACGGCGTGGAGATAACCGATGAAGTCAAACAGAAGCTGTTCGACCCATATTTTTCCACAAAGGGCTACGACGCCGGCAGAGGCATAGGGCTCTTCACAGCGAAAAGTCTGTTAAACACATTCGATGACGCGCACATATTCTATGACGATACCAACGGCAAGTGCTTCATCTTCAAATTCCGGGCGGTCTGACATGAAAATATTAATCACAGGCTCAACGGGCTACATAGGTCACCGTCTGGCGCACAGGCTCGCTGACGAAGGAAAGGACGTTCGTCTGTTCGTCAGAAACAGATTCAAGACGGACAACATCCTGCGGTCAAAATGCGAAATCGCCGAGGGCGGCACTTTCGACACAGACAGTCTGGACAGAGCGCTGAAAGGCGTCCACACCGCATATTACCTGATACACTCCATGGGCAAAACAGGCGGGTTCGAGCACACCGACATAGCCAGCGCTGAAAACTTCCGCAGGGCATGCGTGAACAACGGCGTAAAAAAAATAATCTATCTGGGCGGTCTCGGTGTGAAAAACACAGCCAGCAGACACCTGCTGAGCCGGATAGAGACGGGCGAAACCCTGTCGTCGGAACCGGATAAGATAGACGTGCTGTGGTTCAGAGCCGGCGTGATCATAGGCTCCGGCAGCGCCAGTTTTGAGATCATCAGAAACATATCTCAGAAACTGCCGGTGATGATAACGCCGAAGTGGGTTCGCACCCTGACAGAGCCCATCGGCGTGGATGATGTGATAAGCTATCTGGCGAAAGCGGCTGATGAAAATATAAAAGGCAGCCGTATAATAGACATAGGCGCCGAGGTAATGAGCTTCAAAGACATGATGAATCAGGCGGCGGAGGTCATGGGGCTGAAAAGATATATAATCCCCACCCCTTTTCTCACTCCGTCACTGTCGTCTTACTGGCTGATACTCTTCACCCCTGTCACCTACTCCATAGCGTCAGCTCTCATAGAGGGGCTCTCCAGCGAAACAGTGAAGACGAACGGTAACGCCACGGAGCTTTTTCCCGATATCACCCCCGTATCATACAGGGAATCGTTCAGGATGGCGCTCAGAGAGATAGAGGATCATCAGGTGATAAGCAGCTGGTGCGACTCATCCGGCGGCAGACAGTGTGATGTGCCTCTGGTGCACGACATATCTATAGCGGTGTATAAGGACAGATACATCAGAAACATAGGAGACAGAACGCCGGAAGATGCTTTCACCGCGGTGAAATCTCTGGGCGGCAGAAACGGCTGGGGCACATACAACCTGCTGTGGCGCATCAGAGGGCTGATAGACAAGCTGTCCGGAGGATACGGGCTGAACAGAGGGCGAAGAGACAGCGCCGACCTGCGCATAGGCGACACTCTGGATTTCTGGAAAGTGGCTGATCTGGCGGAGGGCAGACGGCTTCTGCTTCAGGCGCAGATGAAAGTCCCCGGAAGGGCTTGGCTCGAGTTTCAGGTTATCGACACTGACCTTATCATGACTGCTTTTTTCTATCCGCACGGCATATCCGGCAGACTCTACTGGTATGCCATGCTTCCGTTTCACAAGGTGATCTTTCCTGCTGTCATGCGGGAGATACTCAGCCAAACCGGCTTTAAAACAGAGTAATAACTTTAATTCAATATTATTTTTTTGCGCTCGTCCCCTGCGGTTTTATCCTACCCGATTAGAGCTTTGCGCACGTCTTGGTTAATAAAACGGAATATTTTAATAATAAATAACAATAATAGGCTTGATAGATGACATCATGGTGTTATCCTCTGGTATATAAGGATTTTCAGGCAGGGGAATATGACTAACAAAGAAAAACTGGATCAGCTTCTCAGACTGAAACAGACGTCATGGCTGGGCGGAGGCAAAGAAAAGATAGAGCAGCAGCATAAGCTGGGCAAGCTCACCGCCAGAGAACGCCTCGGACTTCTGTTCGATCAGGACACCTTTCTGGAGCAGGGGCTCTTCATGAAGCACAGATGCTCTAACTTCGGGCTGGAAGGCAAGGAGTTTCCAGGCGAAGGCGTAGTTACGGGTACTGGAAGCATAGGCGGCAGAACAGCATACGCAGTCAGCCAGGACTTCACTGTCGCAGGCGGCTCCGTTGGCGAAATGACCGCTAAAAAGATAACAGAGATCATGGATCAGGCGCTTAAGACAGGCGACCCGTTCATCTTTATAAACGACTCCGGCGGTGCCAGAATTCAGGAGGGGGTGGACGCTCTCTCCGGTTACGGCAATATATTTTACCGCAATGTACTGCTGTCGGGCGTTGTTCCACAGATCAGCATCATAGCCGGTCCATGCGCCGGCGGAGCGGCATATTCACCCGCTCTGACCGACTTCATCATTCAGGTGAAGCACGAAGGACAGATGTTCATCACAGGTCCGGCTGTCATCAAACAGGTGACAGGAGAGGATGTAACACCGGAGGAACTGGGCGGAGCGGAGAGCCACGCCCACTATTCAGGCGTCATCCACTTCACAGCGGACGGCGGTCCGGCGGCAATAGAGCTCTGTAAAAAGCTGCTCTCTTTCCTACCCAGCAACAACACGGAAGAGCCGCCCTTCTATCCGGAAATGGTCTCCGAAATGCTGACTCCTGACGAATCGCTCTTCTCTCTGCTTCCGGAGGATCCGAAAGAGCCTTACGACATGCACACCATCATCGCTCAGGTGGTTCAGAACGGCGACTTTCTGGAGGTTCAGAGCGAGTTCGCACCCAACATCATAATAGGATTCGGACGCATAGAGGGACGCACAGTCGGCGTGGTCGCCAACCAGCCCATGGTGAAGGCGGGCGTGCTGGACATCGACTCATCCGACAAGGCATCCAGATTCATCCGTTTCTGCAACGGATTCAACATACCGATAGTGACATTCGTGGATGTACCCGGATTCATGCCCGGCGTGGAGCAGGAATACGGCGGAATCATCAGGCACGGAGCGAAAATGCTGTTCGCCTATGCCGCGTCCACCGTGCCGAAAATAACCATCATCGTCCGCAAGGCATACGGCGGAGCTTATCTCGCCATGTGTTCCAAGGAGATGGGCGCAGACAGGGTATATGCGTGGCCCACTGCCGAGATAGCCGTTATGGGCGCTCAGGGAGCGGCGAACGTGCTGTATAAAAAAGATATGAACGCCTCATCAGAGCCGAAGAAAGTTCTGGAGGAGAAAACGAAAGAATATGCCGAGCTGTTCACCAACCCCTATGTGGCGGCAGGCAGAGGATATATAGACGACGTAATCAATCCGGCGGAGACCGTTATGACGCTGGCGCTGAGTCTGGAAGCTCTCAGAGCGAAAAGAGAACTGCGCCCGCAGAAAAAACACGGTCTTATCCCGCTTTAAGGTGATATATGAGCGATACTATGACTTTTGCTCTTAACCTCACCTTTGCCGGACTCGTTGTGGTTTTTGTCTCCCTGACACTGATCTCTCTGGCTATCTCCTTCATGAGATGGCTGGACGCTAAAGCGACTCCATACAAAGCTCCGCAGGTAAAGGATTCCGTGGAGGATCAGAATATAGACAACCTGACGCTGGTGCTGATATCAGCGGCGGCGGCCACCATGATAAACGGCAGATTCAGGATAAAAACAGTGCGGAGGATGGTAACCAGAGCGTCTTCCCATTCCGGCTGGTCAAACCAGGGACGAAGTGTCCTTATGGGTTCTCACTCTGTAAATATTAAAAGATAAGAGGCATATATGAAACTGAAGATCACAGTTCACGGGGTTGCGTACGAAGTTGACGTTGAGGTTCTGGACGAGGGAGAAGGTTTTCCCGCATCTCCTCTGGGCAACCTGCCCCACTATACCCCGGCATCCGCACCCCAGCAGACAACGGTCAGCGCCGCTCCGGTGAAAAAAACATCAGGAGGCTCTTCCAGCGTGGACAGCCCCATAGCGGGCATAGTGGTGGAGCTGAAAGCAAAAGCCGGTGACACTGTTAAAACAGGGGATGTAATCCTGATAATGGAAGCGATGAAGATGAAAACATCCATAGCCGCCCCCATAGACGGAAAGATAAAGGCTGTTCCCGTGGCAGTGGGCGACAACATCAGAGAAGGTCAGACTCTGGCTGAATACGAATAAAATTTTTGCGTAAAACCGCCGTCATTACGAGCCGTCTATACGGCGAAGTAATCTCATAAGTGAGATTGCCGCGTCGCCTCGCTCCTCGCAATGACGTTAACTGGTTGTAATGAAGGAATAAATTTATGGAAATAATTTGGAAATTTTTGCAGAGCGGAGCATTCGGAAACTTCAGCTCCGGAAACCTGCTAATGCTCGCTGTGGGATGTTTTTTTCTTTATCTGGCGATCACTAAGGACTATGAACCGCTTCTGCTTGTCCCGATAGGTTTCGGCATTGTCGTGGGCAACATCCCCTTCGCCGCCGGAATGAACATCGGCGTGTATGAGCAGGGAAGCGTTTTTTCCATTCTTTATAAAGGTGTTACTCAAGGATATTATCCGCCTCTAATATTTCTGGGCATAGGCGCCATGACGGATTTCTCCTGTATGCTGTCCAGTCCCAGACTGATCCTGCTGGGCGCTGCGGCTCAGGCAGGGATATTCGTTACGTTCATCGGCTCTATCCTGCTGGGGTTCACCACCAATGACGCCGCCGCTATAGGCATCATCGGCGGGGCGGACGGACCCACCGCCATATTTTTATCCAGCAAACTCGCCCCGCATCTGCTGGGCGCTATCGCCATCGCCGCCTATTCTTACATGGCGCTGGTGCCGGTGATCCAGCCTCCCATCATAAAACTGCTGACAACGAAAAAAGAACGCCTGATCCGCATGAAACCGTCAAAACCGGTAAGCAAACGACTGCGGATTATGTTCCCCATAGTGGGGTTCATACTCACAGCGCTCATAGCTCCCGGCTCTATAACCCTGCTGGGCATGCTCTTCTTCGGCAATCTGCTGAAGGAATCGGGCGTGACGGAGCGTCTGGCAAACACCGCCAGAGCGGCTCTGATAGATATGGTGACAATACTTCTGGGATTCACGGTGGGGCTCAGCACAGACGCCCAGACATTTCTGACCCCCAGCTCTGTTAAGATATTCGCTCTGGGAGCGGCATCATTCGCCGTTGCCACGGCTTCCGGCGTTATCGCCGCCAAGATAATGAACTGGGTCAGCCGTGATCCGGTAAACCCCATCATAGGCGCCGCCGGAGTATCCGCCGTGCCTGACTCAGCCCGTGTCTGTCAGGTTCTGGGAGCGAAGGAAGACCCAACAAACTTTCTGATAATGCACGCTATGGCTCCCAACGTCGCCGGGGTGATAGGCTCCGCTGTGGCGGCGGGTGTTTTTCTTTCTGCTTTCAAATAAAAGTTAAGCCGGGTTTACGCCCGGCTTTTTTCTTAGCAAAATCTCATTTTATTCATTATATTCTATTATGAAAAATAAACGAATGATAGCGGCGGGTGTCACCGCCATGATAACAGCCATGGGACTTGCCCGTTTTTCCTTCACCCCGATGATCAGCATTATGGCGAAGGCGGATGTGCTGACCGTGGCGCAGGCCGGCGAGCTGGCGTCTCTTAATTATGCCGGATATCTCGCTGGCTCTCTTTTTTTCATGTTTTACCGCTCTTATAAAAAGCTCACATGGTTCTACGCCCTGTATGCCGTAAACGCAGTCACTCTTCTGATGATGCCGTTCAGCGAAAACTATCTGTTCTGGGCTGTGCTCAGAACCATATCCGGATTTGCCAGCGCCGGCATGTTCATACTCTTCTCTGCCGTGGTGCTGGAGCATCTCGCCAGAGACAACAGGGCTCATTTAGCGGGACTGATATACACAGGCATAGGCGCCGGGATATTCATATCGGGGCTGTCTGTTCTGATTATGACGGGATATACAGGCTGGCAGAACATGTGGATAGTCTTTTTCATAGAGTCTATGGCGCTGTTCCCCCTGTGCTTCATAGGCTCAGACAGAGAATATGCCTCGTCAAAAACAGACGCTCCGGCTGAAACAACACCAATGCACCCGTACATATATTTTCTGGGCACTGCCTATTTTTTCATGGGCGCCGCCTATATTGTGAACGGAACTTTTCTGGTGGTTATCATCAACAGCATAGAAGACCTGAAAGGATTCGGCGGATACGCCGCATGGATGATAACGGGGCTGTCCGCCATACCGGGCATTGTCTATCTTTCCATGACGGCAGGCAGGAGAGGATATCTGACCAACCTGATTCCGGCGTATGTCGTTCTGGGGATCAGCTGTGTTCTGCCAGCTGTGTCGAAAAATCCTGCGGCTGTGATGCTGGCGGCGGCGCTTTACGGCGCTACTTTTCTGGGTATAGTGTCGCTGACGGTGGCTTTCTCACGAAAACTGGCAGGAAGCCACACTACTTTCGCTGTGGGTCTGGTCACCTCCGCTTTCGGCGTGGGGCAGATGCTGGGACCTGTGGCGGCTGGCTATTCCGCCCAGATGACTGGCAGTTTTTCCGGTGCTTTGCTGGTATCGGCTGTTTTTTGCGCAGTGAGCATAGCTATCCTTTTGGCTGGCTGTTCAATATATAGAAGGAGAAATGTATGCCGTTCGTAAATATCAGAATAACAAAAGAAGGAGCAACCCCCGAACAGAAGGCGGAGCTTATCAGACGCTCCACACAGATGCTTCAGGAAGTGCTGGGCAAGAACCCCGCCACCACATTCGTCATCATAGACGAAGTGGATACGGACAACTGGGGAATAGCCGGGGAATCCGTTACGGTGTTAAGGAAGAAAAAGTGATAAAAGGCACAGGATGTGCCTCACGAAGTGTAAGCGGAACTGAGGCTTCGCCGATGTGGAGCGGTATCGGAAATTCTCCACGGACGGAAGAATTTCCGCAAAATATAATTGTTACTGGGGGATTGCCACACCTGCTTACAGCAGGTTCGCAATGACGTGAAAAGACCTGTCATTGCGAGTGCCGGCGAAGCAATCATCTGAAGTCGTAACTTAAGCGCTTTTGAGCCCCAGTCTGGCGCAGAGACCTGTCACGTCTTTGTTGTTCAGAACGGCCTTGTTCTTTCTGGCGAGTTTTTTCGCCTCATAGAGCAGACCTGTGAGCTGCCACTTGTCCAGATGGATCCCCTCCTGAGCCAGAATATGCTCCAGAACGTGCAGACCGGACTGGTTGCCGAACACCAGATTGCGTTTCATATCCAGCTCTTCAGGGTCGAACGGTTCATAGTTTTTCGGGTTTTTCAGCACGCCGTCTGTGTGTATTCCCGATTCGTGGGTGAACATAAATTCACCGATTACCGGACGCTGAGGGTCAACCTGTCTGCCCGCAGCCTGAGCCACAAATTCTGAAAGGGGACGCAGATGCTTGGTGTTAAACGTATCCAGATTGCCGTAAACATGTCTGGCAGCCATGATTATCTCTTCCAGAGGAGCGTTTCCCGCGCGCTCGCCCAGCCCCATCACAGTGGTGTTCACATGTGTGGCGCCTGCCTGAACAGCCGCCAGGGCGTTGGCTGTCGCCATGCCGAAATCATTGTGGGTATGCACCTCTATATCCATTGATGTGCGCTCTCTGATGCGCCTGGTCATATTATATGTGCGGAAAGGGTCGAGGATGCCCACTGTGTCGCAGAAACGGAACCTGTCCGCTCCATATGCCTGTATGGTATCCACATATTCCTCTATGAACTCAATGTCCGCTCTGGACGCGTCTTCACCGCCCACGGACACATACAGGTCAAATTTTGAGCAGTATTCCAGCACTGACCTTATCTGATCCAGCACCCACTGTCTGGATTTATTCAGCTTGGTGTCTATCTGTATGTCTGAGAGCGGGAGCGATATCTCTATGGCTTTTGCGCCTGCCGCGACAGACGCTGCCACGTCTCCGACCAGCGCTCTGTTCCACGCTATGATTCTGGAATTAAGCCCTAAGTCCATGATGGATTCGAACATTGCGGATTCTTCCCTGCCCATGACAGGTATCCCCGCCTCTATCTCCTGAACACCGATGCTGTCCAGCCTGCGGGCTATCTCCAGTCTCTCTTTTTTGGTAAAAGCGACTCCCGGTGTCTGTTCTCCGTCTCTGAGGGTTGTATCGTCAATAATCATGTAGCACCTCCCATGCGGTTATACATGCAAAAGGTGTGCCATGTTTTAAAACAAAAACGATGATTTTTGACATATTCACTGCTTAAAAAATACGCATTATGTCATGTTTCTGAACCGCCGGATATGCCGGAACGGGTTTTATGTCAATATATATAGGCGTTATTCGTTTTGGCAGAAACTGGCACATGCGTTGCTGATAATAACCCGTCAAGACGGAGGACGATATGGACAGAGAAACAGTTAAAAGCAAAATCGAAAAACATCCCTGCTACAATAAAGAAGCTCACCATAAATTCGCCAGAATCCACCTGCCGGTCGCTCCGGCGTGCAACATCCAGTGCAACTACTGCAACAGAAAATATGACTGCTCCAACGAATCACGCCCCGGAGTGACATCCGGCACGCTGAGCCCCGAACAGGCTCTGGAAAAGGTCATAATGGTGAAACACTCCATAGAGAACCTCTCTGTCGTGGGCATAGCCGGTCCCGGAGACGCTCTGGCTAACCCGGAGGCAACCTTCGAGACACTCCGTCTGCTGAAGGAATACGACAAGGAACTGATCCCCTGCATCAGCACCAACGGTCTCTCTCTCCCCGATCATGTGGACGAGATAAAAGAGCTGGGCATCGGACATGTGACAGTCACAATGAACGCTATCGACCCTGAAATTGGTCAAAAAATATACAGCTGGATACATTTTGAAGGCAGAACATACCACGGAAAAGACGCCGCCGCCATCCTGCTCGAGCGTCAGCTCGAAGGAATCAAAAAACTGGTGGAAAGAGATATTCTGGTCAAGGTAAACACCGTACTTATTCCAGGCATTAATGATTCTCATATTCCGGCAGTATCTGCGAAGATAAAAGAGCTGGGTGTTTTCATCCACAATATAATCCCGCTGATGAGCAAACCAGAATACGGAACAAAATTTGCTAATGATGGAGTACCGGAACCCACACCAGAAATGATAGGCAGAATCAGATTTCAGTGCGCCGAAGTTATGGGCGGTCTGGAAAATGTTATGCAGCACTGCAGGCAGTGCAGAGCGGACGCCATAGGCAAGCTGGGGCAGGACTGGGATTTCAACAACGTGACAGAAAACGTGAAAGAGAACTCCATGGCTCTCAAGTCGCAGGTTCTCTCATCCAGACGCTCCATCAGGGCGCTGGACATACACAAAAAATCAGCGGACGGCAAAATGACCGTCAGCAGAAATAAAATGGTGCTGGTCGCAGTGGCGTCAGACAATCACAGAATGGCGGACGTCTCCTTTAAAAACGCCAGAAATTTCTATGTTTATGAAGTTTCCGGCTGGGGAGCGCACTTAAGAGAGATAAGAACTCTCGACTATGACAACTCGCAGGCATGCATAAAGCTCTCAGGCCACCTGAAAAATGTGGCGGAGCTGATAAAGGACTGCAGCGTTATGGTATGTACCGTGGCGGGAAAGAACGCCGCAGACGATATGAAGCTGAAGGGCATCATCATGGACACCAGACAGGCATACAAAGGGCTTGAAGAGGCTGCATGGGAAGCCGGGATAAAAAGGCTGGAATCCAGCGTTAAAACAGCTTAGAGGGGTATTATTATGACTCATTCAGATGTGATCGACAGAGCAGGCGTGGCTGATCTTCTCAGAAAAGACGGCTACAAACTTATCAAAGGAAACGTCGAGGATCTCGATATCGGACATGTGACCGCCAGCATGGTGATCCGCTCCGGCAAGAGACTCGTTTCTCTGCTGCTTCCGGTGAAAGACGCAAGACTTTCAGGCGCCGAAATCGGCAGACCCATATACTGTCTGATGAACGGAAAAGACGTTCTCGTCTTCCGTGACATCAACTACATGATGAAAAAGATACTTAACAAGTAATACAGCACCACAGGATGTGGTTTGAGCATGCATCTTAAGCGGAGCTGAGGCATCGCCGAGGTGAAGCGGCATCAAAATTTTTTAGAACAAAAATTTTTGCCAAACATAGTCAGATTTGCGGGGAGTTCAAAGAAGGTCTGTCACCCCCACAAAAGATTAATCTTCTTTGAACGTGGAGAGTGTTCTGTTCTCCGCCCCGCTTTTTTCTTATTCTACATATTTCCTAAAAGTGGTATACTATTAGATAAACACGTCTTTAACCGGAGCCTGCAATGAAGGTTAAAAACCGCACCATCTACATGTTGGCGGCTATATTGGTACTGATAGTCGGAACTTATCTTCTGGACGAATGGTACCGTTTTTCGCGTAATACAGCTCTGCTCAGGGCGGAGCACTCGGCTCTGGTGGATCGTTTTTATAAAGGCATAGGCAAGAGATCCAATGCCGTTCTGAAATCAGAGGCGTATCTGATGACAAGCAATGCTGATATTCTGTCAGCTTTGAAGAACAGAGACAGGGAGCGGCTTTTCTCCATCATGTCCCCCTATCTGTCGTCTCTACAGTCACTGTTTCCCCAGTCGCCCATAACCATCAATTTTCTGCTGCCGGACGGAACTTTCTTTCTGCGCATGCATAACCCTAAAAAGTTCGGCGACAATAATCTGGACGCCAGACCTATACTGAAATCAGTCTTTCATACCAAAAAACCGGCTTTCGGGCTGGAGACCTGCTCATCAACCATCAGTCACAGGTTTGTTCAGCCTCTGGCGGCTAACGGCGAGTTCTATGGTGTTCTGGAGCTGGGCATCGACCTGTCATTCATAGCCAACAGGGTCTCTTCCATCTCCGATATGCGCAATATCATCATATTGAACCAGAAAGCCGGACAGCTTCTGAAATGCTCTCCGGACGGAATATATAATCCGGAATATTTCAACAACACCAGCATCCCGATCAATAAGATCATGGAGAAAGGCACATGGGACATCACCAGAAAAGATATCGCGTACAACGGCGTCCGCTATGAGGTTATCAAGGAATTCTCTCTGATAGATTTCTCCGGAATTGACGTGGGCAAGATAGTTTTCGTGGCGAAGACCAGCGGTCTGGAAGAGTGGTTCAACAGCCACATAATCAGAGCCGCCGTGATGTGTCTGATAGGCGTGATGCTGATAATCTACGTCGCCAGACACGGATTCATAGAATCCATAGCCGAGCTGGAAAAAGAGCACGACGATGCCATCCGCTCGCTGAAAGATGTCAACACGGGGCTGGAGGAACGCATCCGCAAGGAAGTGGACAACTGCCGGATAAAAGACCAGATAATCAACCAGCAGCAGAAAGTAGCCGATATGGGGCTGATGCTGTCCGCTCTGGCGCATCACTGGCGCCAGCCTATCAACGCTGTGGGACTGTATGTTCAGGATCTGTCCGAAGCGTTCAAGAGCGGCGAGCTGAGCGCTGAATACATAGAAGAGTTCGAAAAGAACAATATGAACCTGCTGAATAAACTCTCCGATTCCATCGACAGATACCGCACTTTTTTCGAACCCAGCGTTTCTAAGACCCGTTTCGAGATAGTGAAGGTGCTGTCAGAAATAGGCGACATGCTGAACGCGTCTCTCTCATCCGCCGGAGTGAAGCTGACGGTAAAATGCAAATGTTCCAAAAGAGAGCTGGCGTGCAGTGTTCTGGAGAAAATGCCGGAATGCGAATACAAAGGCACTGAGATAAACGGATTTCTCAATGAGTTCAAGCAGACACTGCTGAACATCATTTACAACTCCATAGACGCCATCACGGAAAGATACGCTCTGGAAGAACACCCGGTCCGCAACGGACTGATAACCATCAGCCTGAATGTAGACTCGGACACCATCAGCATGGAGATAACAGACAACGGCATAGGCATCGATGAAAATATAATCGACAAGATATTCAACCCCTTCTTCACCACAAAAGAACAGGGAAAAGGCACAGGCATCGGTCTCTACATGGCGAAAACAGTCATCGAAAAATATATGTGCGGCACAATCACAGCAAAAAATACCGGCAGCGGAACGACAATAGAGATAATTCTGAGCAGGGAAGCGAACTGCTCCTGATTATACACCTCATAAATGACCTCCTGTCATTTATGAGCTAACGCCTGGAAAGGCAGAAGCCTAATCCAGGCTCACACTCCGGAAGATTTTCTCAACTTGGTTGAAAAATCTCCCTCCGTGAGGCACATCCATGTGCCTGATTTTGTATATACATCTCATAAATGACCTCCTGCAATGCGCATAAATCAAAATAACTTTTCATTTTTCTGCAAAATACCCAGAAAAGCCTTTTATTATTTTAAAAACTGTATAATACTGATTGGCTCTACTTTTCGAGCAAATAATACAGGTGCAATAAAATGGCAAAAAAGCAAAATGAGAATCTTAGAAATATAGCTATCATAGCGCACGTTGACCACGGAAAGACAACTCTGGTGGACGCTCTCTTCAAACAGAGCGGCATGTTCCGTGAGGAACAGGAAGTCGACGACAGGCTGATGGACAGCATGGATCTGGAGCGTGAGAGAGGTATCACCATCTCCGCTAAGAACTGCGCTGTTAAATGGGGCAACACCAAGATAAACATTCTGGACACACCGGGTCACGCCGATTTCGGCGGCGAGGTTGAGAGAGCCCTCTCTATGGTGGACGGAGCTATCCTTCTGGTGGACGCCTCCGAGGGTCCCCTGCCCCAGACACGTTTTGTTCTGGGTAAGGCTTTCGAGGCAGGACTCAAAATTATCGTGGTGGTAAACAAGATCGACCGTCAGGACGCCAGACCCGATGAAGTTCTGAACGAAGTATACGATCTTTTCATCGATCTGGGCGCTGATGACGAGCAGATAGAATTCCCCCTCTACTACGCCATCGGTCGTGAGGGCATATGCCAGAAGACACTGGACGAGAAGGGAACGGATATGAAGCCCCTCTTCGACGCTATAGTGTCAGAGATCCCCGCCCCCAGCTATGACGATACAGAGCCCTTCCAGATGCTGGTGAGCGACCTCGGTTACTCAGACTATCTGGGCAGACTGGCGATAGGCAAGGTCATCAACGGATCAGCCAAATCTAACGAAACACTGGTGCGCATAGGCGCTGAAGACACACAGACACTGCGTGTCAGCAAGATTCAGATATATGAAGGTCTGGGTACAAAAGAGACAGAAATAGCCGAGCCCGGCGAAATCATCGTTCTCTCCGGTATAGAGGAGATCACCATCGGCGATACCATCTGTACCAAAGAATCACCCAAAGCTCTCCCCAGAATCACAGTGGACGAACCCACCGTGTCTATGAAATTCAGCCCCAACACAGGTCCCCTCGCCGGACGCGAGGGCAAATTCGTCCAGTCTAACCGTATCAAGGAAAGACTTTTGAAAGAGACCCTCATGAACGTGGCTATCAAGGTGGAGGAAACTCCCGAAAAAGACAGCTACATAGTGAAAGGAAGAGGCGAGTTCCAGATGGCTATCATTCTGGAAACCATGAGAAGAGAAGGATTCGAGGTTTGCGTGGGCAGACCCGAAGTAATTTATAAAACCATAAACGGTCAGCTCTGCGAGCCCATCGAGCACCTTTTCATCGACTGTGATGAAATGTTCATCGGCGTTGTGACAGAAAAACTCTCCTTAAGAAAAGGACGCATGACCAACCTGATAAACCACGGAACAGGAAGAGCCAGACTGGAGTTTTCCATACCCAGCCGCGGTCTCATCGGATACCGTGACGAATTCCTGTCAGACACAAAAGGTACAGGCATCATGAACTCACTTCTCCACGGATATGAACCCCACAGAGGCGATATCCCCAGCAGATTCACAGGTTCCATCGTTTCTGACAGAGCAGGTAAAGGCGTTGCCTACGGTATGTTCCACCTGGAACCCAGAGGCGTGCTGTTCATCCACCCCGGAGACGTTGTTTACGAGGGAATGATAATCGGCGCTTATAACAAAGACAACGATCTGAACGCCAACCCCTGTAAAGAGAAGAAACTGACAAACATGAGGGCTTCCGGAAAGGATGATGCCATCACCCTGACACCCGTCCCCCCCATGACACTGGAGAAAGCCATCCACTTCATAGCGGATGATGAGCTGGTGGAGGTTACTCCTAAATCTATCCGTCTGCGCAAAAAGATACTCTCTCAGCAGGAGAGACACACCGCCAGAGGCAAAGCTCTCGGCAAGTAACTGTAACCAAGAATAATTTTAACCAGGCGGCCCCATGACCGCCTTTTTTATTGCCTCAATTTATTTAGGTACCTAAAAAATATCTTGACAGCCTGCCGTTTTTGTTTAATTTTATTTAGGAACCTAACAAAAACGGAGGAAATCATGAACGATAGATCAGGAAAACTCTTAAAGGCATTCATTCATCTGACAAGGCTGATACACAGAGAGGGACACAAACATGCCCACGACATGCACGACAGCAGGATGCACCGCGGTAAGGCGCACCTTCTGGCGCAGATCTCCGAAAACATCGGCGCAAAGCAGATGGAACTGGCGGAAATGATGGATATGCGTCCGTCATCCATGACAGAAATGCTGGTGAGCCTCGAGCAATCCGGGCTGATTATCAGAAAGCAGGACGAAAACGACCAGAGAGTCATGCGCGTCTATATGACAGAAGAAGGTACAAAGGCGCTCGAATCATTTTCATCCGCTCTGTCCGGCATGTCGCAATCGCTGTTCGGCGCGCTGACTGACGAGGAGCAGGAACAGTTTCTGAAACTGGCTGAAAAGATAATTGATAATTTTGACGACGTAAAAAGACCCGACGACAGATGCTGTTCAAACAGGCACAGGCGTCCCGGTCGCGATTTCTTTCATTTCAGACGTCACAGAGACTTTGACAGGCTTTAGGTGACATATGAGCTACTCTATTGGCGAACAATGCATAAAATGTGGTAAATGCCTGCCGGTGTGTCCAAAAAACGCTATCATAAAGAGCGGGACGGGCTATAGCATATCTCAGGAAAAATGCGTATCCTGCGGACTTTGCGAGAGAATATGCCCGGTCGGCGCAATCTCCTTTGCGGGTGCAGAAGAACAAAAAACAGATATCGGCACGTTCAGACACATACGGGACTGCAGACAGCACCGCATGTTATCAGGGCGTATGCGCAGATATAGAAATCACTTACAGTAAATAAAGAAGGCGGACTTAAGTCCGCCTTCTTCATAGATATATATGCTATAGGTGAGTGATCAGTCGATAAGACCAAGTCTTTTAGCGTTACCAAGCGCTTTGGCGGTGAGTTTTTCACCCTCATCAGCCATCTCTTCCAGATTTTCAAAGCCGAATTTATGAGCGTTTCTATGCACCTTCTGAAGCAGGATAAAATCCTCGTCTATCAGGAGAGCTCGCCCGAAACCTTCGGAATTAATATCAAGAGCGGTGACGACAATGCGTCCGCAGTTCTCTTCAACCGTCTGAGCCACAGCCTCGTAAAACAGCCTGATCTTAGCCACTGTTTCCGGAGACATAGGACCGAAAGCGTCTATCTTTTTCTTATCCTCTTTGGTTACTACAAAATATCTGGCGAGCAGTTTTTCATCGGCAATGTTCTTCCATGTGCCATGAGCGTCAAACGACCTCAGTTTCGCTATGATAACTTCTCTGAAGCTCTTCGCCATATCAGATACCCTCTGGCGCTCTGTCTCTGTAGAGAGCTTTTTTCAGCCAGGGAGCCGGATTGCCGCCGAGAGTTGTCTTCAGGTTTTCCAGTATCTCGTCTATGGGCATAGGGTCCTGAACCTTTACAGGGTGTATCTTGTTTTTGATAACGTGCGCCGCAGCCGGTCCGCCTATCTGGAGCACATACAGGATGGCGCAGTCGTTCAGCGCCTCCGCCTTGGAACCTGTGTCCAGCTTGTGCTCTGTGCCGTCTTCCTGAGCGGCGAACTCTCTGATCTCAGCCAGGCTGTAGCCTTTTTCGTCTATCTCATAGATAGCTACTTTTGTGGCTCTGCCGTAGTGTTCATCCACGTTCTTCATGTCGTTTGTGCAGAATCCTATCTTCATGGTGTTCTCCGTTAAGAAGACCGTCCAATATCCCCGTCAGAGACACTAAACGACCCTCTTCCTGTTGTATTTAGTGCGACTTTTCTATATCCAGTGACAGGCAGATGTTGCCGATGTCAAAAGCGAGCTGCATAACTCCGGCATAGCCCACGAAAGCCCTGTGAAAATGCCCGAACTGATCTTTTATCGGAAAGCCGATCTTATACAGAGGCTGGTGTGTTCTGTGGCACATGGGCACTGCGTTTGAGTTCGCCAGTATGAAGTCTGACTTTTTGGAGTATTCCTCCAGATCGCCCAGATCGCCCATTATTATGTTCTCGGCTTCCAGCTCCTCGAAGGCGCCGCTTCTGGCGGTGGTGACCGCGCACTCCAGCTTTATCCCCATCTCTCTGGTGATAAAATTGCCGAGACTATACAGCAGATCAGGCTCAGCGGCTATGGAGAATACCTTTCCGCCGAAAGAGAAGTGAGCGTCCAGCAGAGCATCCACGCCCCTCTGTCTCTGCACCTTCAGCCATTTCGGCACGGGTCTGCCTGTGTAGTCCATCAGCCATGATATCAGCTCGTCTGAATATGTTATGCCTGTGAGGCTGTCGAATTTTTTGTAAGGGATACAGCATTTTTCCAGCAGAATATCCGCCGCCTGCTCCATACATCCGCCTATGGCTATGGTGAAATCCGCCTGAGCCATCCGGTGTATCATATCGATAGTGGTGCCCTCTTCCGGCAGAGTATAGAATCTGGTCACCTGTCCGCCCATGCTGGATGAGATATCCGGAAGGACGATAACCTCCAGACCGAAATCCTCAAACACACGTCTGATCCAGTCTATATCGGCGGCGTTCAGATGCATTCCAGCCAGAATATTTATCAGTTTTCTGGTTCTGTAGTCACGCACAGGCTCTATCGGGAGCAGCGCTGCCAGTGTGGCGGACACAGCGGAGGCAAAACCTGTCTCCGCGTCACCTTTAAAATCCGGAGTAGTGACAGACACCACGGGGGTTTCAGCATACTGCGGATATTTCTCTCTGAAACGGAACATCGATCCTTTCATATCATCGCCTCTGACCTCGGTCATGCCTGTGGTCACCAGCCCGATAAAGTCCGGATTCTGTTTGTCTATCACATTGGCGATACCCTGATGCAGGTTGGAATCATCGCCTATGATGGTGGCTATGTCGAACACAGCAGTGCTCTGCATGGGGGTTACCTCGCGGAAGTGCTGTGTGAGAAAGTTCTTTGTAAATGCCATGCACCCCTGCGCTCCGTGCACCAGAGGCATAACTCTGTGCATCCCCAGAAAGGCTGTTATAGCGCCCATTATCTGGCTCTTTTTCAGCGGGTTCACCGCAAGGGGTTTTTCTATTATCTTAACCAAATGACACCTCCCAGGGGGCAGGTCTTGTGGTCACTTCAAAAACAGGTGATGTGAGAGTATACACCAGACGCCTGGCAAGCTCCAGAGTGCCGTCATATCCGGCGAAGGCGAAATGTCTCTCCTGGTTCACATCCACAAAGGGGACTTTGCCCTTCATGGCGTTATACATGTTCCGCCCTCCTGCCAGCAGCAGATGGGCATCATACTGTTTCATCAGATTCAGAATGGTCTTGCCGTCACCTTTCGGCATCAGACCGTCTTCGTTGCCCTCAAAATATTCCAGTATTCTGGCGATGTCGTCCTCGGTGGATTTTCTGGTGCTGGATTTTACAACCTCCATGCCCAGTTCCTCCAGCTGGTTCAGAACCGACCAGCTCTTGACACCGCCTGTGTATACCAGCACCCTCTTGCCTTTCAGAATGGGCAGATAGGGAGCCAGTTTTTCATACGTTTCCTTCTCTTTTCTGTCGCAGAGCTCTTCGGCTCTCTTTTTCAGTATATCGCTTCCCAGATTTTCGGCTATTTTCACCAGAGTTTTTCTGGTTTCGCCCATACCGTAGAATGAACCCTCCATAAAAGGGATCTCATACTTATCCTTCATCTGGCGTGCCAGAGATATGAGCGCCTGACTGCATATCACCACGGACAGCTTGGATCTGTGGGCATGGCATATCTCGTCATAGCCGGCGTTGCCTGTCATCTTTGAAAACAGGGTTATCCCCAGCTCTTCAAAAAGCGGCTCCACCTGATACAGCTCTCCGGCTATGTTGTATTCGCCGATGAGGTTTATGGGAAACATAGGTATCTTCTCCGGCTCTCTCGTACCGATGACATGATTGATCAGAGAAAACCCGGCGAATTTATTGCCGAGGTTTTTGCTTCCGGAGAATCCGGGAGAGTCAACGGGGATGACCGGAACCTTAAGCTCCTCCTGCATCTCCTTACTGACCGCTCCGATATCTTCGCCCGACATGGCTGTAACGCATGTTGAATATATGAACACTGCCTTGGGCGAAAATTTTTCTACTACATACCTGACTGACTCCTTCAGCTTCTTCTCAGCTCCGAAAACTATGTCCAGCTCAGAAAGATCCGTGGTAAACCCGTACTGGTGAAAGGAACCCTTGTCGGTTCTTGTCCCTCTGTTGTTATAGCTCTGTCCGGTACAGGTCATGGGTCCGTGGATTATATGCGCCGCATCCGCGATGGGCACGAGGACTATCTGGGCGCCGTCAAAGGCGCAGCCCCCGGCTGTCGCTCCGGGCGTGGGTTTTTTACAGGCATTTTTTTTCTGCTCTGCGGTTTTTTTCTGATTATGGTCACAGGACGGTTCTTCTGTCAGCTGCTGGATTGCCAGTCTCATGTGTATCTCCTTGAGGAGGCGTTACTCTCCTCTGCTGAGCAGTTTAGCTTCCACAGTCTTAGGCAGCTGAGGCATTTCATCGAAAGCCTCGAACTCCAGAATCCACCCGTTAGCCAGAGTGAATTCGCCGCCCCAGACAGCACCCTTGGTGTCTATGGAAACCACTATTTGTTCCATGTCTTTTTTAGGGACGTATACAGTGTATACGTCCCCTTTTGTATTTAATGTTACCTTCATAAGCTCTTAGCGAAGGATGTCATAGCTGGTTGTGTACATGGTCTTCTTGTCAACATCGTCAAGAACTCTGTTAACGATCCATGTCAGCATCTGTACGCCGCCCTTATATCCTATTGTGGGATATCTGTGCAGGTGGTGTCTGTCCTGAAGAGGGAAGCCGATCCTTACGAGGGCTATTCCTGTGTCTCTTTCAAGATATTTGCCGTATGAGTTACCGATGATAAAGTCAACCGGCTCAGTGAAAAGCAGTGAGCGGTAGTGCCACATATCCTTTCCGGGCCACAGCTGAGCGGCTTTACCGAACTCTGATTTATCAAGCATAGTCCTTGTGTCTGATTCCCACTCTTTAGAACCGTTGGTAACCAGAACATGAACAGGCTCTGCGCCCATCTCTGTCACAAATCTGGAAAGACCGTATGCGAAGTCAGGGTCGCCGTTGATACCGCATGTTTTGCCGTGTATCCAGTAGTATGAATCGGCAATGGCGTCTATCAGCTGTCCACGCTCAAGCTCAAGCTCAGCGGGAACAGGTTTTCCTGTCAGCTCGCTGATGGCCATCATCAGATCATCAGAGCCTTCGATACCGTAGGGGTTAACCACTTTTACAGGGTGTCCCCATTCCTTCTCGATAAACTCCACTGTCTTGATAGTGGAATACTTCTGGAGCAGCAGAGTCGCTTTAGAGTTGGGAGCGTCTCTCAGATCATCCAGAGGAGTGCCGCCTCTGTACATTTTGTAATGTCCGTCGGTGGGTGAGTTCAGTGTCTCTGAAGGGTCAGAGATCAGGTTCATCTCAGCGCCGAACAGTTTGAAGATTCTTTTAATCTCTTCAAAGTTGGCAATATATGTATCGAAGCCCATGATCACGTTGATCCTGTCAGTTTTGTGGTCTCTTTTCTGACCCATCTGCTGAAGGATGTGCATCATTGTATTGTCATATCCCACTACATGAGAGCCGACAAATGAAGGAGTATGCGCAAATGTAACGGGAAGATCATTGGGGATGAATCCCTGCTCTTTGGCGTTTTTCACGAAAGAGTTCATGTCGTCGCCGATAACCTCTGACATACATGATGTAACCATGGTTATCATCTTGGGCTTGTACAGTTCATATGTGTTCTGAAGACCCAGATACATAGCGTTGTGTCCGCCGAAAACCGCCGCGTCCTCAGTCATGGCATCGCATGATGTGGGGAAGGGTTCACGGAAGTGACGCATAAAGTGTGAACGGAAGTATGAAGCGCAGCCCTGTGAACCGTGCACGAAGGGCATAGTCTCTTCAAACCCGATCGCCGCGAACAGACCGCCCAGAGGCTGGCAAGCCTTCAGAGGGTTGATAGTCAGTTCTTCTCTGGCGAAGTTCAGGTCTCTGTACTCCTGAGTTTTTGTCCACTCAAGTGTTTCTTTTATTTTTTCATCAGTCTCAACGTTCTCATACTTTTTCTTGTCTTCGAACATCTCCTGATATTCTTTACCGTCAAAAAGGGTTACGTGGTCTTTTGTATGTTCGCTCATGTTATGCTCCCTCTAAATTATTTCCACGGAGGTGTCAGTTTTTTCCAAACAGCACCATTTACTGCCATGTCCATGTCTCTGGCGAATACCGCGAAGCCGTCAACACCGTGATAGGGTCCTGAGTAGTCCCATGAGTGCATCTGACGGAAGGGAATACCTGACTTCTGTGTGGAGTATTTCTCTTTGATACCTGAACCGACAAGATCGGGTTTGAAGGTTTCCAGGAGTTTCTCCATTTCATATTCGTTCATGTCGTCAACCATGAAGGTTGTGTTTTCGACATATTCCAGTGTTCTGGCATAGTCATCGTTGTGGGCAAATTCGTAACCGGTGATAGTCACCTCTACACCAAGATCGCGGAAAGCGGGGATGGTGTGTCTGGGACGAAGACCGCCCACGAAAAGCATACACTGTTTGCCTTCGAGTCTGGGTTTGTACTTGTCCACGATCTTCTGGAAAGCGGGCATGTATTCTTTTTCAATGAGTTCCTCTGTTTTCTTCTGGATTGTCTCATCGAACAGAGCAGCGATTTTACGCATGCTTTTAACGATCTGAGTAGGTCCGAAGAAGTTGAACTCAACCCACGGAATACCGAATTTTTCCTCTACATATCTGGATATGTAGTTCATAGAACGGTAGCAGTGGATCAGAACCACTTTAGCTTTTGTAAGGTTGGCAATCTCGCTCACTGTTGAGTCGCCTGTTGATTGGGATACAACCTTAAGCCCCATAGCCTCAAGAATCTTTCTTGATGACCATGCGTCACCGCCGATGTTGTAGTCGCCTATCAGAGCGATGTTATAGGGGCTGTCCTCTATCTCAACACCCTGAACCTCTGCCTCATATATCCAGTCACGCAGAGAGTCGTTGGCTATGTGGTGACCCAGAGACTGGGAAACACCGCGGAATCCCTCGCAGCGGCAGGGGATAACAGGTTTGTCTATCTCTTTCGCTGTGGCTCTGGCAACAGCCTCGATGTCGTCACCGATCAGACCGATGGGGCACTCTGAAAGGATGGAAACACCTTTGTTAAGAGGGAAGAGCTGGTCAGCTTCCTGTATCAGTTTTGTAAGTTTTTTATCTCCGCCGAAAACGATGTCTTTTTCCTGAAAGTCAGATGTAATCTGCATGGTCACATAGTTGTCTATGCCGGGGATACCGTTTGCAAAGTTACGTCTGGCTGCCCATGAGTACTGTCCGCAGCCTACGGGACCGTGGCTGATATGTATCATGTCTTTGATGGGTCCGAAAACCACACCTTTAGCTCCCGCATAAGCGCATCCTCTCATAGACATAACGCCGGGGCGGATCTTTCTGTTGGCTACGATGCAGGATTTTTCTTCTTCTGCTGTAACCACTTCCAGTTTTTTCTTTCTATCTTTTTTGGTAGCATCGTTGTATCCGTTAAGGATCTCCTCCATAACCTCTACGCCGTGCTCTTTAACAGTTTTATTAGCCATATAATAAACCTCGTGTTTTTTCGTCATTGCTCCGGTCTTTTCAGACCCCTGCATGGCGCCTCATGCGCCCTTTAAAGAAATCTCTAAAATGTCTGAAAAATACGGCCGGCAGTGTGCCGTATAGGAGAGACACTTTAAGAGATCCATATGCATGATTAGGAAGCTATTGTTTTTCCTACTATGCTCTCATCCTCAGGCTTGATGATACCGAATTCCATAAGGAGGTCTTCAAGTTCCTGCATTGTAACGGGTGTGGGGATGTTGAACATTTTGTTATTGATGATCTTGTTAGCCAGGGTTCTGTATTCATCTGACTGTGCGCATTTGGGATCGTATTCAACGCAAGTCATTCTGCGAAGCTCAGCGTGCTGAACAACGTTGTTTCTGGGTACGAAGTGTATCATCTGAGTGTTGATCTTTGTAGCCAGAGCAGTGATCAGTTCATCTTCCCTGTCAGTCTGTCTTTCGTTGCAGATAAGACCTGCAAGACGAACGCCGCCTGAGTTAGCGTATTTCAGAATACCTTTGGAGATGTTGTTGGCAGCGTACATAGCCATCATCTCACCTGATGTAACGATGTAGATTTCCTGAGCTTTGCCTTCACGAATAGGCATAGCAAAACCACCGCACACAACGTCACCGAGAACGTCATATGATACGAAGTCAAGATCTTCCTCATATGCACCTTCTTCCTCGAGGAAGTTGATAGCAGTGATAACTCCGCGTCCTGCGCAGCCTACGCCGGGCTCGGGGCCGCCGGCCTCAACGCAGCGGATTCCAAGGAAGCCTGATTTGAGAACATCATCCAGTTCGAGGTCTTCAACTGAACCTGCTTCAGCGGCAAGCTCCATAATAGTTGACTGAGCCTTAGAGTGAAGGATAAGACGTGTGGAGTCAGCTTTAGGGTCGCAGCCCACGATCATGATTTTCTTACCCATCTCTGCCATAGCAGCCAGAGTATTCTGTGATGTTGTTGATTTACCGATTCCACCTTTACCATAGAAAGCAATTTGTCTAAGAGCCATGTTAGGTTCCTCCTGTTTTATCGTTGTCGGGGAATATATATCAAAAGACGTGCCAGTTTGCGCAAGATACGGATAATAAAGCATTTTCTTCATTTGTAATGTTTGTGTCAGTATATAGACAACATTTTTGGAAGGTTTTTAACCATTATTGATATTTTTTGTTTGTAATTTTAATGACAATACACAAAACACTGTCCCACAGCCGATTCCGGTTATTTCGACATTAAATTAAGGGTTATTTTTGTATGATTAACCATACCTGAGCAATGGACGCATCCGAGAAATAAAACGTTTATGTCACTTTTCTTACATAATCATTTTCTGCTCATCGATGATTAAAATTGCATCACCTGACCGCATATGCGCCGCGCACAAAAAAGGGACACCCGCAGATGTCCCTTCAAACCACTATCAGTAAAACAATTTATATTATTCCTTGTTCAGCACAATGAACCTTGTATCCAGAATAGGCGCCAGAACAGCTATCACATCGCTGGGGCGCAGACCGCCCTTGCCGCACCCGGGCAGAGGCATATATATGTCTGTCCAGCCGGACTGATCCGCCAGCATCACCAGCTCTATAGCCGAACGCCTCACCAGATCTATATCAGCGTATTCCTGCCATGAGTGTTCCACGGGAAAGCTGATTATATTTTCATCCAGATAGTGCACATGGTTTCCGAACTGATCCAGCAGCCATCCCAGCTTGGTCTCGATCCACGGATGGGCCTCCCCCATCTCCTTGGCGTTGCCGGAGCCCAGATTCGCCTTGCCGTTCTTTCGCACAGTGCCGTTTGTGGTTATCACCACCGGCGCCTTACCCACATAGTCCAGAAGATTACCTGTTTCAAATCTCATCTTCCACCCTCACATCCAGACTCAGAAGAGTTTCTGTCTGTTGTTTTATTGAGTCCACGACTTCCCTGTCCAGTTTCTTGATCCATTTATTAGGTATCGCACCCACACCATAAAGCGCCCCTGCCAGCATTCCCGCTATGGCGCCGTTGGTATCGGCATCGCCGCCCTGATTCACCACCAGAACCAGAGTGTCCTCGAAAGACTCGCCCTCCGCAAAATAATTCATCACGGTTTTAAAGGTATCCACCACATATCCGGAGCACTCTCCCTTGTAGTTGGAATAGGAGTATTTCGGGTTCTCCCTAACTATCCTGTTGCCAATGTCCAGAGCCTTCAGTTTGTCGCCTGTTGTCAGCAGCTCTTTCATCATCTCGCCAAATATCAGCGTTATTATGTCAGAATGTATATTGTTATGAGTGATACGTCCCTGAGCCAGAGCCATATGCTCAAAATATGTCCAGTTTTTATAAGCGTAAAGTATCACGGGCAGATTACGCATGGCAGCACCGTTTCCGGCTGACTGCTCAGACTCAGGAGAGACCAGTGTGCCGTTCACCACAAAATCCCTTAATCCTCTGCGCACGGTGGAGCCTATATCCACAGGTTTTGATTTCATCCATTTCACATAGTGTTCCGCCACGCTTTTCACGTTGAACGCCCTGCGCTCCACTATGCTGTCCCCCAGAGCCAGGCTCATCTCTGTGTCGTCTGTAACCCTGCCCGCCCTCAGCTTCAGCCAGCCGCCGCCCACTATCTTATTATGAACACCGAATTCGGTTTTGATCTCTCTGGGATTCATGAACTCGGTGGTAGCGCCCAGAGCGTCTCCTGCGGCAAAACCCAGATAGCTCCCCAACGCTCTCTCAAATAATTTATTTTTCATTTGCAAACTCTCACATAATACTCTATTTCTTATTCATGGGCGTAAAACGAGACAAAACCAGCATCTCCTCGCTGAAGGATATTAAAAGGTTCTACCATTATACGAATCTTATCAATATTCCCACATATATGTTTGTAAGCGCGGAATATAACCTGAACGTGCTTCCGATAACCATCAGCGGTGTCTGGGAGTATTACGCGGATATTTTTAATACTATCAAGCAGGCGAGCACCGTTAAGGACGCTGCCGTCACCTTTACCAACGCCATGGACACCCTCTTCTCCCTGAACGAAAAACATAACGGAAAGAAAATGGGCAGTTACACCCGGCTTCTGAAAGGATGGCTTTTCGACTCCAACTCCGTGGAGGGAGCCGTGATGAAAGGTTGGGTGGAGAGCCGGTTCGGCATCACGCCTTTTTTTCATAAAGAGATAATCACAGATGTTGACTGCGAGGCGTATTACGGCTTTATGGTCGAAAAGATGGACAGCAGGCATAACAAAAACCTTATTTTTCATCAGCTCGATCTCCTCTATACCTATACGCAGTGTATTCTGGAAACCTTCTACAGAAAATGTCTACCTAAGATAACCCTCTACAGGGGCGTAAACGATCTTTCCGAGCACCTGGTAGTAAAAGAATATGATAAAACAAGAATATGCATCGAACAAAATTCACTCGTATCTTTTACATCGGATAAAGAGATAGCGTCCCAGTTCGGAGACTATATACTCACATCCGAAATACCCTATACTAAGATTGTCTTCTTCTCCGAGGTGCTTCCCAATCTGAGCTTCTGCGGCGAAAAGGAATATATTGTCCTCGGCGGTCGTTACGATACTTCAGTAAATTATTATTAAAAAATCCGTCCTGGATTTTTTAATGACCGCTACGCTCGGAATAAATCCTCGCTTCGCTTACACTCCGTACGGCTTTCACCGCTAAAGCGGCTCAGCCTCCCTCGTGAAACCACATCCTGTGGTTTAAAGTAAATTATTATTAAAAAATCCGGCAAAGCCGTTTTTACTCGCTCCACGAACTCCATCCTGGAGTTTTATCCTGTCATAGCGAGCGAAGCGTCGCTATCTCGTTAATATCTCTCAAAACAAAGAGAGACCAGAGGAGAGCTCTTAAACATGTTAAAAGATCTCCGCTGGCCCCGCTGTATGGTTATAAACTGTTATCCGCAGTGACCGCTGCTGCATGAACAGCCGCCGTCTTTTGGAGGAACAAACTCAGGGGTCTCTTTTATGACAGTCCACTTGCCTGTCTCTTCGTCAAAATCTTCCAGAACTTCCAGTTCGGGAGCTCTGAAACCTATTTTTTTGTTGATATCCATAAAATGAACAACATATACAGGCTCAAAGTGAAACTCTGATATGTCGCAGATGAAACCGGACATACCGTCATATGCCACAGGGGTTCCCCTGCTGCATCCCTGACATGAGCCGTCGTTTCTGATCATTTTCTTTACCAGAACTTTCTGGTTAACTTTCAGTTCCATAGAATCCTCCGAAAAACCGGGGGACGGCTGACCGCCCCCGATAGTATCGTTTCTGTTAAGCCTCTGCTTCTGAGTGTGAGAAACAGTTTTTGGGGCAGGCCTTTGAGCAGGCTTCGCATCCGATGCAAGTGCCTTCATTCACGATTGTCATGTACATTTTTTCAACATCGTCGTCCTCATACTCTTCCAGAGCAAGGCAACCGTGAGCGCAGGCCTTGAAACAGCGGCCGCATGCTATGCATGTGTCCTTATCAAGTTTAGTAACAAACTTAGGTACCCATGTAGTACCGTTTCTTCTGGTTCCGGTGATAACAGCCATTCTACTCTCCTTTCGTTTTGTTGTTCGCTGCGTTGTTATCAAGCAATCTTCATGCCTAATTTTATAATAACTGTTCTAATGCTGTCATATTGTCACTTTTGCTCCATTGACGTTATTCTTTATGAATATTTTTTGCCCTCTAAGTGTCTATTTTTTGTTCACTTATCCTCTATTCTGAACAAAATATAAGCCTGTAGAGCTGTTTTTCGTGGCATATATATTGCTCCGCTGATTGTATGGTTAATATCAATTATTACAAAACAGCCCTGAACACTATTTACGAGATCAGCGTTGTGCTCAACAGCTCGGCGAACAGACGCCACGCTCTCTCCGGAGCGCTTAAGCTGATGCAGGACACACTCTCTATGGAGCGTGCTTTCATCCTTCTTCAGGATTCACACTCACAAAGACTTGTAATAGAGGCTACAATAGGCATTGCGGAGCCTGATTATTCCGTGATCAGCTACGCCTGCGATGAAGGCGTTGTTGGCAAGGTATTCCGTCTGGGCGTGCCTATACTCATACCCGATATCCACAAGGAGCCGCTTTTCCTGAACAAGCTGAAAAGACCCGAAACAGGCGAGCGTATCTCTTTCATAGCTGTTCCTGTTAACTATCAGGGCAAGACCTACGGCGTTCTGGCTGTGGACAAGGTTGTCTCCAAAATGATCAGCATAACCACCGATGTGGAAGTGCTGAAAATGATAGCGAACATGATAGCGTCCTTCCTTAACCGCATCGATTATTTTGAAAGCGCTATAAGTGCTGTTGCGGAAGAACGTAATCAGTTCGAAGCGGAAAAGCTGTCTATGCTGAATGAGCTTAAAGAGAAATTCAGCTTTAAAGAGCTGGTGGGCAAAGGAAAACTGATGCAGACCGTATATGATAAGATCAATATGGTTACACAGTCCTCCTCCTCTGTTCTGATCAGAGGCGAGAGCGGAACAGGAAAAGAAGTTGTCGCCAAGACTATACATTATAACAGCAGCCGCTCTGACAAGCCGTTTGTGGCTGTCAACTGCGCCGCTATCCCTGCCGAGTTTATCGAGAGCGAACTTTTCGGTTACAGCAGAGGCGCTTTCAGCGGGGAATCATCCGACAGAAAAGGCAAGTTTGAGCTTTCCGAAGGCGGCACAATCTTTCTGGATGAGGTGGGCGACATGCCCCTGGATGCCCAGAGCAAACTTCTGAGGGTTTTGCAGGATAAAATGGTGGACAAGCTGGGAAGCGACAAACCTGTGAAAGTTGATGTCAGGATCCTCGCCGCAACAAACAAAAATCTGGAGGAAGCTGTCCGGCTGGGCAAGTTCAGGCTGGATCTCTACTACAGACTGAACGTTTTTACTATCGACCTTCCACCCTTAAGAAAGAGAAAAGAAGACATTCCTGAGCTATGCGAACATATTTTGAAAAAGCTCAGTAAGGCATACGGCAAAAAATTTACTCTCGATCCGCAGGCTGTCGGCTCTATCATGCACTGTCAGTTTCCCGGAAACATCAGGGAGCTGGAAAACTGCATGGAAAGAGCTGCGCTGAGCGCCGGAAACGGAATCATAAAAGCGGAGCACTTCGCCTGCGCGGCCGGTGAGATGTGCCTTTCAAAGTCACTCTGCGGTCAGCATGAAGAGGCATACGCACAGGACACAGTGCCCCCTGTACTGATACAGACAGACAGCATGTCTGAAAAAGAAAAGCTCCTGAACGCGCTTCAGAAGGCTGGCTGGGTTCAGGCAAAAGCGGCGCGCATGTTGAATATGACAGTCCGGCAGATCAATTACCGTATACAAAAATACAATATCTCCGTAAAGAAAATTTAATCATATCCCTTTAAATAAGTTTTTTTTTGTAATAAAATCAGAATATACATCTATGGAGCTGATATGAAATTTATTTTAGCGATGCTTATAATATTTCCGGCTTTTGTTTTTGCCGCTGACCCATGCGGGATAACTGGGCTTTATGACCTCTCCGGCTGGGAACCTGGTGATAATTTTTCTAAAGCGCCCACCTATACCGGCGGGATAAAGATAACAGAATATGGCGGCACCTACCGTTTTGAAGGCAGCGCAGACGCTATGATATTCTTCGGCAAAGGTATCACCAGAGACTGTAAAACTTTCGCTTTCGTATTCTCTTCCGCTGATAAATCACAAACCGGAGTGACAATGCTTTTTAAAGATGGTAGTGATTTTCAGGCGATGTGGATTTATAATCTGCCGGACACATCGGCGGCAGGAAAAGAGATCTGGAGAAAGAAATAACTGTAGATTTGAAATTAAAAAGGGGGCTTAATGCCCCCTTATTTATTTTGTTTAGTCAACAAACTCGATTATCGCCATTGCAGCGTTGTCGCCCTGACGAAAGCCTGTTTTGATTATTCTTGTATATCCGCCGGGACGCTCTGAAAACTTAGGAGCTATCTCATCGAATATTTTATGAACAACATCTTTATTAGGCAGTTTGCTCATCGCGGTTCTTCTTGCCGCAAGGTCTCCTCTCTTGCCGAGAGTAACCAGAGGCTCTATGAACATGCGGAGCTGCTTCGCTCTGGCAACGGTAGTTTCGATACGGCCGTTGTCCACAAGTGATGTCGCAAGGTTGCGTACCATCGCTTTTCTGTGGGCAGGTTTTCTGCCGAGTCTGTTTCCGCTCATACCGTGACGCATCTATTCTTCCTCCGAATCTATACTGTTATATCCAATGGCTTCGAGATCCATGCCCAGAGAAAGACCAAGCTCGCAGAGAACTTTTTTGATCTCTTCCAGAGACTTGCGGCCGAAGTTCTTAGTCTTCAGCATCTCTGCGTCTGTTTTCATGCAGAGTTCGGCAAGTGTCTTGATGTTGGCATTTTTCAGACAGTTGTAAGCACGGACGGACAGTTCCAGCTCTTCGATGCTCTTATCGAGCAGGTCGAGCAGGTGATCGTTCTGGCTCTCTTCTGTCGCTACTGTCTCATCTACCACGGGTTCATCAAAGTTGATGAAAAGATTCATCTGATCTTTGATGATCTTGGCTGCGAAACCTATCGCGTCCTCAGGATTGATAGAACCGTCGGTCTCGATATCCAGAGTCAGCCTGTCATAGTCTGTACTCTGACCTACACGGGCGTTTTCAACGAAGTAGTTTACCTTTTTGATGGGTGTGAAAACCGCGTCAACTGCGAGCATATCCACTTCGTCCATATCTTTTTCGATCTCTTCAGCGGGCACATATCCGATTCCTCTTTTTACAACCAGCTCCATGTAGAGCTCTTTGTTAGGATCGGTCAGTGTGCAGATGTGCTGCTGAGGATCGAGTATCTCGACCATAGTATCACCGGTGATGTCTCCGGCAGTTACAGGTCCTTCGCCTTTTTTCTTAATATACACACGTCTTGTTTCGTGTGTATGGAGCTGGAGCTCCAGCATTTTGATGTTCAGCAGTATGTCGACGACATCTTCATAAACACCTTCCAGTGAGGCAAATTCATTGCTGACACCGTCTATTCTGACGGCGGTTACCGCTGTACCCTCTATAGTAGAGAGCATAACACGGCGCAGCGCATTACCTACTGTTATGCCGAAACCCTTCTCATAAGGCTCAGCGACATAAACGCCTTTTCTGTCAGTGACCTCGCCCACGGCTTCAATTTTTCTGGGCTTTATGATTTCATGAAAATTCATGATGATCATTATCTTAACCTCCGTGTAAAACGTTACTTGGAGTAAAGTTCCACTATCAGGTGTTCCTGGATTTCGTAACCTACGTCATCCCTCGCAGGCATTCTGTTCACAGATGCCTTATAGTTGGGCTTATCCAGAGCTATCCACTCTGAAACGCCTCTGCCTTCTGCTGTTTCCAGACATTCTTTGATTCTGGAGTTCTCTCTGCTTTTTTCGCAGACAGCGACAACATCACCGGCTTTTACGAGGTAACTGGGGATATTCACGGGTTTTCCGTTCACGAGGAAGTGTCCGTGTCCAACCATTTGTCTTGCTTCTTTACGGCTGCCGGCGAATCCGGATCTGTAAACTATGTTGTCAAGACGTCTCTCAAGAAGCTGAAGCAGGTTTTCGCCTGTAATCCCCTGCATTCTTGTAGCCTTGTCAAAATAGATCCTGAACTGCTTTTCCAGCACTCCGTATAATCTTTTTACCTTCTGTTTCTCACGAAGCTGAGTACCGAAGTCACTCACTTTCTTGCGTGCCTGCCCGTGCTGACCGGGAGGGAAGGGTTTTTTCTCAAAACCGCATTTATCTTTGTAGCAACGCTCTCCTTTGAGGAAGAGCTTCATGCCCTCTCTACGGCAAAGTTTGCATACTGCACCTGTATACCTAGCCAACTTAAGCCTCCGTTACACTCTTCTCTTCTTTCTGGGTCTGCAACCGTTGTGGGGAACAGGTGTCACGTCCCTGATAACGGTTATTTTCATTCCGGCGGCGGCAATAGCACGGATTGCGCTTTCACGACCGGCTCCCGGACCTTTAACGTTAACTTCCACTTCACGCATTCCGTTGTCGGCAGCTTTTTTAGCGGCCTGTTCAGCGGCTATCTGCGCTGCGAAGGGGGTAGACTTACGGGAGTTTTTAAAACCCACGCCGCCGCCCGCTGCCCAGCAAACAGTGTTGCCCTGTACATCGGTGAATGTTACGATAGTGTTGTTAAAAGTTGACCTGATATGAGCAACGCCTCTAGGTACGTTTTTCTTCTCTCTTTTCTTAGAGCCTCTTTTAGCCATCTTCACTAATCCTTACTTTTTCTTGATACCGCGTTTACCGGCGAGACCCTTGCGGGTTCTTGCGTTGCTTCTGGTCTTCTGACCTCTGCAGGGCAGGTGCATCTTGTGCCTCTGTCCACGGTAGCAGCTGATTTCCATAAGTCTCTTAACATTGAGAGATATCTCCTTGCGAAGATCACCCTCAACCATAAGATTGTCCTCGATATATTTTCTGATAGCAGATATATCCTGCTCAGAAAGATCGCCTATCCTTTTGGACAGGTCGCAGCCGATGACGCCAAGTATTGTTTTCGCAGTTTCACGGCCAACGCCGTAAATAGCAGTCAGGCCAACCTCGACTTTTTTGTTGTTTGGTATGTCTACACCAGCATACGTGCCACAAAAAGCCTCCTTTAACCTTGTCTCTGCTTATGTCTGGGGTTCTCGCATATTATGCGGATGATCCCTTTGCGTTTGATAACTTTACACTTAGCGCATATAGGCTTTACACTAGCCCGAACTTTCATTTTTCACCCCGTCATTTCTTATGTCGGTAAGTAATTCTGCCTCTGGAAAGGTCATATGGAGAAAGCTCCACTGTCACCTTGTCTCCTGGGAGAATTCTTATAAAATGCATCCTCATTTTTCCAGAGAGATGCGACAGGATTACGTGCTTGTTTTCAAGCTCTACCTTGAACATAGCGTTCGGCAGCGCTTCAAGCACCGTCCCGCTGGCCTCGATAACGTCTTCTTTTTTTCCCATATGCCTTTTACAACGTTAGTATTTTCGGTCCGTTGGCTGTGATGGCTACAGTGTTTTCGTAATGTGCCGCTAGAGAGCCGTCTTCTGTGACCGCTGTCCAACCGTCTTTGAGGGTTTTAACACCGTAATAACCGGCGGTAACCATAGGTTCCACCGCTAATACCATCCCCGCACGCAGCCGCAACCCGCGATTCGGTTTCCCATAGTGGGGAATCGTTGGTTCTTCGTGCAGTTCTCTGCCAATGCCATGACCAAAAAAATCTCTTACAACTCCGTATCCGTGGGACTCCACATAAACCTGCACAGCGTGCGAGATGTCTGTGAGACGTCCGCCGTCAACGGCTTTTTCTATGCCTTTAAAGAATGACTCTTTCGTCACTCTTATAAGATCTTCCGCTTTTTCGGATATTGCGCCCACCGCATAAGTCCTTGCGGCGTCTCCGTGAAACCCGTTTTTATAGGCTCCCACATCTATGCTGACAATATCACCCTCTTGTATCACCCTCTGGGAGGGGATTCCGTGTACCACAACTTCATTGACGGATGCACAGACAGAGGAAGGGTAGCCCCGATATCCCTTAAACGAGGGCAGAGCATCCCGAGAGTTTATTATATTCTCCGCGAATTTGTCAATATCTAATGTTGACATTCCCGGTTTTATAAATTCTTCCAGTTTTTCGAGCACCTCTGCCACTATTTTGCAGGGCACTTCCATGAGCTCAAGCTCGGAACGTGATTTTATTGTTACCATTAACCCAGTATACCTTTTATCTTCGCGTATACGTTATCGGGTTTATCGTCTCCATTGAGTTCATGAAATTTTCCGGTCTTTCCGTAGTAGTCTTTAAGCAATGCTGTTGTCTGATGGTAAACAGCAAGTCTTTTGCGGATTACGTCTTCCTGATCGTCATCTCTGTGAACCAGAGTTTCGCCGTCATTATCGCATACGCCGCCGTTTTTAGGCGGGTTGAATTTTATATGATATGTCGCGCCGCATTTCAGACATACTCTTCTGCCGGTATTTCTGCTGACAACAACCTCATCGTCAACCTCAAGGCTGATGATGTGTGTGATAGATGTCTGAAGGTCGTTCACGAGCATAGCGTCCAGTGCCTCAGCCTGAGCTGTGGTTCTGGGAAAGCCGTCGAGGATGAAGCCGTTCTTGCAGTCGTCAGACTGAAAACGCTCTTTCATCATATCTATTATAAGTCTGTCAGGAACAAGCTGACCGCCGTCCATATAGACCTTTGCTTCTTTGCCAAGGGGTGTGCCTGCTTTTACAGCCGCTCTGAGGAGATCGCCTGTAGAGATCTGCACAACACTGTAATCGTCTATTATCTTCTGAGACTGTGTTCCTTTACCAGCCCCGGGAGGGCCCAGAAATATAAGATTAATCATTAGTAGCCACCTCTGCCTTTAATTCTTCCCTTCTTAAGGAAGCCGTCATAGTTGTTTGTCACCAGGCTGGATTCGATCTTAGCTATCATGTCCATACCAACGCCTATAACGATAAGGATCGATGTTCCTCCGAAGTAGAAGGGCATACTGAATCCTTGTATCATGAGCTGAGGAAAGATAGCCACAGCGCCCAGATATATGGCGCCCACGAATGTGAGTCTGGAAAGAGTAAAGTCGATAAATTTAGCTGTTTCCGCACCGGGACGTTTTCCGGGGATAACGCCGCCTGACTTGTTTATGTTGTCGGCTATGTCATCCGGATTAAAAATTATCGAGGTGTAAAAATATGTGAAGAAGATGATAAAAGCTACAGTTATCAGGTAATACACAGCGGAGCTGGGTGAGAACCAGTAACTGATCTTCTGCACAACAGGATTCTGGCTGAATGTAGCCAGAGTGCTGGGGAACGCTATGATTGACATAGCGAAGATTATCGGGATAACCCCGGCGGGGTTAAGCCTCAGCGGCAGGTAGGATGTCACTGCACCGCTACCGCCGCTTCCGCCTTTTCTTACATACTGTATAGGTATTCGTCTGTTAGATGTTTCCATGAAGACGATGGCCGCAGTAACAAGAAAAATAATGCCCAGAACTATGACCAGCATGATCAGCTGGAGTTCGCCTGATTTAAGCAGGGTTATCGAGCGGCTGACCGCTGCGGGAAATCCCGCGATGATACCAGCGAAAATCAGTACGGACATACCGTTACCGAGACCTTTTTCAGTGATCTTCTCGCCAAGCCACATAAGGAATATCGTACCTGTCGTCAGAGTGATAGCGGATACCAGCCTGAATCCCATGCCGGGAAACATTACAACCGGAACACCCGCGGGTGAGGTCATGCTTTCGAGACCGATAGCAATACCAAGCCCCTGGATCATACTGATGAGCACAGTGCCGTATCTTGTGTAGCGTGTTATCTTGTCCCTGCCCTCCTGTCCGCGCTTTTTCAGCTCGGCAAGGTGGGGAACCGCCACGGTCATCAGCTCAAGGATGATGGACGCGGAGATATAGGGCATAACACCCAGACCAAAAACGGTCAGTTTGGACAATGCGCCGCCTGTAAACATGTCGAAGAAGCCGAGCAGGTTGCCCGACTGCTGCGCGAAAAACTGGCTGAGCGCCTCGCCGTCAATACCCGGAGTAGGAACGTGAGTTCCTATCCTGTATACAAACAGAAAGAACAGAGTCCAAAGGATTCTCTTTCTGAGTTCTGCGATTGAGAAGATCTCTTCTAATTTTTTAAACATCAATTACCCCAGAATAGTCACTTCACAGCCTGCCGCTTCCGCTTTTTCTTTAGCGGAACCGGACATCTTATCAACTTCGAATTTCAGCTTTTTGCTGATCTCGCCGTTGCCAAGAATTTTGATACCGTCCTTGTTGCCTTTAGCAAGTCCTTTCTCGCAGAGTGATTCGAAGTTTACAACCTCGCCCGCTGAATAGACATCGTTAATGGTGTCAAGGTTCACGGTTTCAAATACTGTCGCGAATCTGGCGTTATTGAAACCTCTTTTAGGCAGCCTTCTGTTCAGAGGCATCTGTCCACCCTCGAATCCGGGTCTTGTGCCGCCGCCGCTTCTGGCTTTCTGCCCTTTTGTACCTTTACCTGCTGTTGTACCGTGGCCGCTTCCGCTGCCTCGTCCCAGTCTTTTTCTATCTTTATTAGCACCGGGAGCCGGTCTGAGATCATGAAGCTCCATTTGTGTAACCTCTTAGTACTTGATGATTTCCTGAATGCTTTTGCCTCTAAGGGAAGCAACTTCATCAAGAGTTCTTATTTTTTTGAAACCGTCCATAACAGCATAGAGCGAGTTATAGGGGTTTCTGCTTCTTGTGGACTTGCAGAGAATGTTCTGCACGCCTGCGAGTTCAAAAAGAGAACGTGTTACACCGCCGGAGATGATACCTGTACCGGGTGCGGCGGGCTTCATCACGATTTCAGAGGAAACGAATTTCCCGATAACGTCGTGAGGAATAGTACCGTTTACAACAGGTACATCAACCATGCTCTTTTTGGCGTTTTCAAGGGCTTTTTTGATAGCGTCCGGAACCTCTCTGGCTTTACCGTGACCGATACCGACCTTGCCGTTCATATCGCCCACAACCACGAGAGCGGTGAACTTGAATATCCTACCACCCTTAACAACTTTTGTAACTCTGCCAATGTTAACCACTTTATCAACGAGAGTGCTCTCGCCGTTAGCTACTGCGTTATTCAAAGCATACCTCCTTAGAACTCAAGTCCGGCTTCGCGGGCGCCATCAGCAAGAGCTTTGATCCTGCCGTGATAAAGGAATCCGCCTCTGTCGAAAACAACCTTGCTGATGCCTTTTTCAGCGGCTCTTTTAGCCACTTCCATGCCCACAGCTTTAGCTGAGGCAAGGTTTACGCGGCTGTTGAACTGCTCTTTCAGCTCTTTTTCAAGAGAGCTGGCGGCCACAAGTGTTGTGCCTTTGGAGTCATCTATCACCTGAGCGTAGATGTATTTATTGCTTTTGAAAACAGCCAGTCTAGGTTTTGCTTCGCTGCCTTGAACCTTTTTTCTGTTACGCACATGCCTTCTGATACGGGCAGCCGATTTTGAAAATTTAGCCACTTTCAACTCCCCTTATTTCTTACCGGTTTTACCGGCTTTTCTGATTATACGCTCGCCTTCGTATCTGATACCTTTACCTTTGTAAGGCTCGGGTGCTCTCAGTTTACGGATATTCGCTGCAACCTGTCCAACAAGCTGCTTGTCGATACCTTTAACGGCGATCTTTGTCTGGCTCTCTACCACAAGCTCAATGCCTGTAGGAGGAGTAACCACTACCGGGTGTGAAAAGCCAAGAGAAAGATCAAGATCCTGACCTTTCTGAGCAACTCTGTAGCCGACACCGACTATTTCGAGTTTTTTCACATATCCTTCAGTAACACCGGTCACCATATTGCTGATCAGTGTTCTGGTAAGGCCGTGCACAGAGCGGGCGAGTTTTGTCTCGTCCTTTCTGCTTACATTGATGACATTGCCCTCAACTTCCACATCAGCCTTGTAGTGGATGTCCTGCTGGAGCTTGCCTTTCGGTCCTTCAACGTGAACAGTGTTCTTATCCAGAACAATTTTCACGCCTGCGGGTATATCTATAGGTTTTTTACCAATTCTAGACATCTAGCTCTCCATTACCATATCTGGCAAATGTACTCACCGCCGACTTTTTCGGCGATGCACTGCTTAACAGTCTTGATACCTCTTGAGGTAGAAACAACACCGTTTCCAAGACCGCCAAGTACAGGTTTAAGATTCTTAGTGTTCACATACACTCTCTGTCCGGGTTTTGATACCCTTTTGATGCCTCTGATAACAGACTCGCCGTTATCGTTATATTTCAGGTGAATCACTATATTTTTATGATTTCCGTCTGTTACAACACGGAAATTTTTTACATAACCCTCTTCTCTGAAGAGAGTAGCCATTGCCTCTTTCATTTTAGAATGAGGAACAAGAACTTCCTGGTGCTTTACCATAAGAGCGTTACGCACTCTTGTAAGCATATCTGCGATAGGATCTGTCATTCCCATGACTTACGTCTCCTTATTTTACCAGCTGGATTTTCTTACACCGGGGATTTCTCCCTCGGATGCGAATTTCCTGAAACAAAGTCTGCACATGTTGAATCTGCGCATAAATGACCTTGGCCTGCCGCAAATGGGGCAGCGGTTGTATTCCCTAACTTTGAATTTCTTTTTAGAAAATCCACTGTTGTATTTAGCTGTAGTTGCCAAATTACGCCTCCTGACCTGCGAAGGGCATTCCGAGTTCTTTCAGCAGCTCTCTGGCCTCTTCATCGGTTTTAGCTGTTGTTGTGACGATGATGTCAAATCCACGGATTTTGTCGATTTTATCATAGTCAATCTCAGGGAATACGATCTGTTCTTTCAGACCCATGGCAAAGTTGCCGCGTCCGTCGAAAGATTTGGGGTTAACACCCGCAAAGTCCCTAACCCTTGCAAGACCGATTCTGGTCAGCCTGTACATAAAGTCGTAAGCCTTCTCGCCTCTGAGAGTGACTTTGCAGCCGATGGGCATGCCTTCTCTCAGTTTAAATGTAGCGATAGATTTCTTAGCTTTTGTCACTATCGGTTTCTGACCAGCGATGAGAGCCATATCCTTAACAGCGCCTTCAACGGCTTTTGAGTTGCTGACTGCTTCGCCAACACCCATGTTAAGTGTGATCTTCTCAATCTTCGGAACCTGCATAATGTTGGTGTAACCGAATTTTTTTATCAGTTTCGGTACAACTTCTTCTGTATAGATTCTTTTAAGTTCCGCCATTGTTTAAAACTCCGTTAATCCTTGTCAACGATTTCGTTGCAAGATCTGCAGAATCTGACTTTTTTACCAGATTCCAGAACCTTGATGCCAAGTTTTACGCCTTTACCGCATTTTTCGCAGTAGTACATAACATTGGATGCCGCCAGAGGCATTGTCTTATCAACTATGCCGCCATCGGGATTGAACTGGTTAGGTTTAACGTGCTTTTTAGCCACATTTACGCCTTCGCAAATGACTTTGCAGTTATCCCTGTCCATTTTGACGACCTTAGACTTTGTGCCTTTATCCTTACCAGTGGTAACGATAACCGGATCGTCTTTTTTGATCTTCAGTTTAACACTCATTGACCAAACCTCTTAGAGTACTTCAGGAGCCATTGAAACTATTTTGAGATATCCTTTTCCGCGGAGCTCTCTGGCAACGGGTCCGAAAACCCTTGTTGCGATAGGTTCAAGGTTTTGCTTGCCCAGAAGAACACACGCGTTGTCATCAAACTTGATGTATGTTCCGTCGGGACGGCGCTGCTCTTTCGCAGTACGCACGATAACAGCTTTAACAACAGATCCCTTTTTGATGTTTGAATCGGGAGCGGCTGCTTTTACTGTACAGACGATGATATCGCCTATTCTTCCATAGCGGATTTTAGAACCGCCAAGGACCTTGATGCAAAGCACTTCCTTAGCTCCGGAGTTGTCCGCAACTCTGAGTCTGGATTCTACCTGTATCATCTCTTACTCCCCGGCAATGGCTTCGATAGAGTGTTTAACTATTTTAACAACTCTCCAGCGTTTATCTTTGCTGAGAGGTCTAGTTTCTACGATCTCTACGGTATCGCCAACTTTGCATTCATTGTTCTCATCATGAGCTTTAAAACTTTTTGTGCTCTTGATGAATTTCTGATAGCGGCTGTGGAGTTTCAGGCTTTCGACTTTAACGACGACAGTTTTGTCCATCTTGTCGCTGACTACCACGCCCTTTCTTACTTTTCTAAAGTTTCTGGCTTCCATTATTTGCCCTCGTTGCTTTTCTGATTCAGAACAGTCTGAATACGAGCTATGTCTTTTTTAGCCTTTTTGATAAGCGAGGAGTCCTCAATATCTCCAGTTGCCAGTTTGAACTTCATTCTGAAGATATTCTCTCTGAGCTCCATTTCTTTTGCCTGAAGCTCTTTTTCACTCATTGCTTTGAGTTCGGATGCTTTCATTGTGCAGCCTCCGCAGTCTCTTTTCTTACGAATTTAGTTTTTACAGGCAGCTTGTGTGAAGCTCTTCTGAAGGCTTCTTTTGCCTGCTCTTCTGTAACACCGCCAACTTCATAAAGGATTGTTCCTTCTTTAACGCATGCTACATAGTATTCCACAGAACCTTTACCTTTACCCTGTCTAACCTCAAGAGGTTTAGATGTGATGGGCTTGTGGGGGAAGATGCGGATGATCAGGTTACCGCCTCTCTTCAGGTATCTGTTGATAGCGATCCTCGCGGATTCTATCTGACGGCTTGTAAGTTTAGCTTTGCCGTCCGCAGCCAGACCGAAGTCGCCGAAAGCCACATAGTGACCCTTGGAGGCGACACCCTTGATGCGGCCTTTGAACTGCTTTCTATATTTCATTCTGTTGGGTGTAAGCATTACTCACCTGCCTCTGTTCTGCCTCTGTCTTCCAGAACCTCGCCTGTGAAGACCCAAACCTTGATACCGATGATACCATAGGTTGTCAGAGCCTCTGTTGTGCCGTAGTCGATGTCGGCACGAAGAGTCTGAAGCGGAACGCGTCCTTTAATGTACCACTCTGTTCTGGCCATATCAGCGCCAGCGAGACGACCGGAGCAAGCAACTCTGATTCCCAGAGCGCCGGATTTCATGGCCTGAAGAACAGCTTTCTTCATGGCGCGTCTGAAAGCGACACGTCTCTGGATCTGCATAGCGATGTTCTCAGCTATCAGAACGGAGTTGATCTCGGGTTTCTTCACTTCTCTGATGACCAGAAGAACTTCAGAGCTTGTAAATCTTTTAAGCTCTTTTTTGAGCCTGTCGATCTCAGCGCCTTTCTTGCCGATAACGATACCGGGGCGTGATGTGTTCAGAGTGATGCGCACTCTGTTACCCATACGCTCGATGCCGATTCTGGCGAGTCCGGCCTGGTTCAGCTTCTCTTTCAGATATTTTCTTATCTTGATATCTTCAAGAAGCTGTTGTCTGTATTCTTTTTTATTTGCAAACCATGTTGATTTCCAGGGTTTGTTAATACCGATTCTGTATCCGTTAGGATTAACTTTCTGTCCCACCAAATACCTCCCTTAGTCTGACAGCACAACAGTGATATGGCTGGTAGGCTTGCGGATCAGGGACGCTCTTCCGTAGGCTCTGGGTGTGAACCTCTTCCATGCGGGACCTGCATCCACTCTGACCTCTTTCACAACCATACGGCTGGCATCTGCGTGGCTGTTGTTCTCCTCTGCGTTGCTGGCAGCGGATTTAACGGCTCTGTACAGAATTTCTGCGCCTTTGTTGGGAGTGAACTTGAGGATAGCAAGCGCTTCCTCTACCTTTTTGCCTCTGATAAGATCAGCGACAGGGCGTGTTTTTCTGGGAGATACTCTCTGATATCTAGCGCGAGCAATAGCTTCCATATTATCTACCCTTAACCTTTTTGTCGTCTTTCTTGTGACTTCTGAACGTTCTGGTGAGAGCGAATTCACCCAGTTTATGACCTACCATGTTCTCTGTTACGAAAACAGGGATAAACTTTTGCCCGTTGTGAACTGCAAATGTCTGGCCGACCATTTCAGGAATCACTGTGCTTCTTCTAGACCAAGTCTTGATGACTTTTTTATCGCCGCTCTCTTTGGCTGCCATCACCTTTTTTTCCAGGTGATCATCCAGAAAGGGCCCTTTTTTTAATGACCTAGGCACTTGTCAATCCTCCTACTTCTTCCTGCGGGAAACAATATACTTGTTAGAAGGCTTATTCTTAGCTCTTGTTTTGAAGCCCTTAGTAGGAACGCCCCAGGGTGTCACAGGGTGACGGCCACCGGAAGTTCTACCCTCACCACCACCATGGGGGTGGTCAACGGGGTTCATCGCAACGCCTCGAACTGTAGGTCTGACGCCTTTCCAACGGGTTCTGCCCGCTTTTCCGATTTGAATGTTCTCATGCTCTGTGTTAGAAACCTGACCGATAGTGGCTTTACATTCAGCCTTGATCAGTCTGATCTCGCCGGAGGGCATGCGGACGTGGCAATAGGTTCCCTCTTTAGCAAGCAGCTGCGCGTATGTTCCTGCGGAACGGGCGAGCTGACCGCCTTTACCGGGCCTCATCTCCACGTTGTGAATTACTGTACCGACTGGCATCTCTTTCAGCATTTTAGCGTTGCCGGGTTTAATATCGGCTTCTGATCCGCTGGATACCTTGTCTCCAACTTTAAGACCGAGAGGAGCGAGTATATATCTTTTCTCACCGTCAGCATAAAAGACAAGAGCGATTCTTGCGCTTCTGTTGGGGTCATACTCGATAGTTTTTACGTTCGCTACGATTCCGTCTTTATTTCTTTTGAAGTCTATAAGACGATACTTTCTCTTGTTACCGCCGCCTTTGTGCCTAACTGTAATGCGACCGTTGTTTGTACGGCCTGCGTGTTTGGCAAGGGGGGCAAGGAGTGACTTTTCAGGTGTATCTGTTGTGACATCCTGGAAGTCGCTGTTTGTTCTGAACCTTACTCCGTCAGAAGTCGGTTTAAACTTCTTGATTCCCATTTAAGATTCCTCTCTTATACAAATTCCAGTTTTTCGCCATCAGCCAGAACAACAATTGCTTTTTTCCAGTCGTTTCTTTTGCCCATTGCGCGTCCGAAACGTTTGGCCTTGCCTTTGTAGTTCATAGTCCTGACATCTTTCACTTTTACCTCGAACAGCTTCTCAACGGCCTGTTTAACCATTTTCTTGGAAGCTCTGGGGTCGATGGCGAAAGTTACTTGATTGAGGTTCTCTTTCATCTCAACAGCCTTCTCTGTTATGAGGGGCTTCTTGATCACATCATAGATAGTAATCATCATACGAGAACCTCCTGAATGCGCGCTATAGCGTCCTGGCAAAGCAGGATTGTGCGGGCATTGATCACATCGTAAACGTTCAGACCGTTAACGTCCAGAAGGTCTACATAAGGGATGTTGCGGAAAGCCTGTTTGGCTTTGTCGTCCATCTCTTTGTAAACGATGAGGACTTTTCTGTCTGCTGAGAAGTTCTTAAGGATCTCAACAGCCTCTTTAGTCTTGCCGTTAGCAACGCTCATTGCGTCGATGATGTGGATGGCATTTGCTTCACTCTTGGCCCTGATTGCGGATTTAAGAGCGTTCTTAACCTTTTTCTTGGGCATAGAGTACTCATAGTCTCTCGGATGGGGACCAAATGCTATTGCTCCGCCTCTCCAGAGGGGAGACTTCTTAGAGCCTGATCTGGCGCGGCCTGTACCTTTCTGTCTCCAGGGTTTGGCACCGCGTCCGCCGTCCATTCTGGCTCTGTTCAGCGTTGAGTGGGTCCCAGCTCTGCGTGACGCAAGCTGCATGATCACCACTTCGTGCATAAGGGCAGGTTTTACAGGATATGACATTATTTCGTCGCTCAGATCAACCTGTCCTATTTTCTCGTTTTTTACGTTTTTCACGTCAAAAGTAGCCATTAGTTCCTCTGCTTACTTTTTAGCCTTAACTGCTTGTTTGATGTAAACTATTCCGTCTGAAAAGCCGGGTATCGCACCTTTAATAAGCAGCAGGTTTGTTTCGGGGATTACTTTCACCACGGTAAGATTCTGAACGGAAACTGTCTTTCCGCCCATTCTACCGGGCATCTTTTTTCCTTTAGCTGTTTCGCCGGGGAATTCACACATCCCTATAGAGCCGGGTACGTTGTGGAAGTGAGAACCGTGAGTTTTCGGACCGCCACGAAAGTTGTAACGCTTAACGACACCCTGAAAGCCCTTACCAATGGATGTTCCCTGAACATCAATGAGATCGCCTTCCTCAAAGATTGTAACATTTACCTGCTCGCCGACAGCTGTCTCCGCACCGGATTGAGATCTGAATTCCTTCAGATACTTGTGGGGTTTAACACCCTGTTTCTTGAAATATCCGGCCATGGGTTTATTGACATTGCTGTCTTTAACAATTTCTTCAAAACCCAGCTGAATGGCATTGTACCCGTCCTTTTCCTGATTCCTGACTTCGGTAACAACACAGGGGCCAGCTTGCACGACGGTGACAGGCACAACGGTACCGTCTTCTCTAAAGACCTGTGTCATTCCTACTTTCTTTCCAATGATTGCTTTTGCCATTTCTAAATACCTTCTAACTCTTAGAGTTTTATTTCTACGTCAACGCCTGCGGAAAGTTCCAGTTTCATAAGGGCATCAATAGTTTGAGGGTTGTGCTCAAAGATGTCTATGAGCCTTTTATGAGTCCTTATTTCGTACTGGTCTCTTGCGTCCTTGTTAACGTGAGGAGACTTGAGGATTGTAAACTTTTCGATGGAAGTAGGCAGCGGGATGGGTCCCACTACCTCTGCACCGGTACGTTTCGCTGTAGAGACGATGTCTTTTACAGCTTTATCCAGAATTCTGTAATCGAAAGCCTTAAGCTTGATTCTTATCTTTTGATTTTCCATTATTAACTCTTGTTACTCTGTAATCTCAACAACCACGCCGGCGCCTACAG
>DKFJ01000003.1 GCA_002452335.1 Deferribacteraceae bacterium UBA6799
GTCTATGTCCTGCCTGTATTTCATTGCCATCTATCTGTCCACCTTCATCCTGATGATCTTTCTAACCATCTTATCCGGCAGTATCTTTTTCAGCCAGAGCCTAACCGCGGCATTTATAAAAGCGTAAATGTAATACATAAACTGCAATGGACTGATACCGTATCTGCTGATGGTGTCCAGATGGTTTCTGTATACTGTCAGGCGTTTTTTATCGGACAGACCGCCGGGTTCCGTCACGGCTATCTCGCAGGGGATATACAGGAAGTTTTTCTTCTCTTTATAAAGACGGTAAATCATGTCGAAATCCGCGCCCAGTCTCAGCGCACAGTTAAAACCCTTGTCCGCCGCCGCAGATGTCCGCACCAGATGAGCCTGATGGGATGTGAGCATGCCTTTCCATATATCTTTCAGACGGTGTCCCCTGACATATTTTTTCATATATCCGTAGTTCACCGTATAGTCGCCGTATATTACGTCCGGATCGTCCTTAACCTTTTCAAAAACATTTTTCAGTGAGTATTCATGGGCGAAGATGTCTCCGGCATTCATGAAAATAATATATTCGCCGGACGCTTTCGCAAGACCTTTGTTCATAGCGTCATAAATTCCGCCATCCGGTCCGTAAAGAATTACTGAGAATAAACTTTTATGTTCATTTACAACATTCAGTGTCCCGTCTTCGGAAGCTCCGTCCACCACGATATACTCGTAGTCGGTGAAATGCTGAGCGGTGACGCTGTGAATTGTTTTTAAAAGACCTTCTTTATGGTTTCTGACTATTGTAACAATAGATAGGAGAGGCATCAGATACGGCTCAGATAGTCGGCATAAGCAGACTGGAGACCTTCCTCCAGACTTATCTTGTGACAGAATCCCATGCTGTGCAGGCGGGAGCAGTCCAGAAGTTTTCTCGGGGTGCCGTCAGGCATCAGCGGGTTGAACCGCAGTTCGCCTTTGAACCCGGCGATATCCCTGATCATATCCGCCACTTTTCCTATGGATATCTCATCGCCGGAGCCTATGTTTATGTGGGCATTGCGGTACTGGCCGCTTCTGTCTCCCATGTCCCAGGCGTTTATATTCTCCATGATAAAGCAGGCGGCGTCAGCCATGTCGTCCACATGCATGAACTCTCTCAGGGGTTTTCCTGTGCCCCACAGGCTCAGAACGACCTTATCGTCCTTTCTCTCTATGCCCAGTTTTTTCAGAAACTCCATACAGTCCGGAGCATCGCAGTCGTGTTTCAGATTATCCGTCAGGGCTTTCATATCGTCCTGCTCCAGCAGTGTTGCCAGATGTATCTTGCGAATCAGAGCGGGAATGACATGAGATCCTTTCAGGTCATAGTTGTCGTTATAGCCGTACAGATTGGTGGGCATCAGCGATATAAAGTTGCATCCGTGCTGAATGTAGTAGCTCTCGCAGAGCCTCAGCCCGGCGATCTTAGCCACGGCATAAGGTTCGTTAGTATATTCCAGCTCCCCTGTAAGCAGGGAAGACTCGGTGATAGGCTGCGGAGCGTGCTTCGGATAGATGCAGCTGCTGCCCAGAAATAACAGTTTCTTAACGTCAAATTCGTATGAATAGTGTATCAGGTTGTTCTGTATACGCAGATTCTCATAGATGAAATCCGCTCTGTAGGTGTTGTTGGCGTATATCCCGCCCACTCTGGCGGCGCTGTCCAGAACGCACACCGGACGTATTTTATCAAACATGTTAATGGTCTGCTTCTGATTCGTCAGATCGACCTTCATCATTCTGATCTTTTTTGACTTCACCAGTGAACTATAATCCGCCAGATAGTTCTTATATACCGGAGCCGGTTTTTTGGAATAATATGTTCCGACGATATTAGTATATCCCCGCTCAGCCAGTTCACGCACAATGGCGGAACCAACGAGCCCTGTGGCTCCCGCCACGAGTATACAGTCGTCCTTTTTTATTTTTGTGTTTTGTCTGCTCAAAAAACGCCTCAAAAAAAGATAATCTTTTCTTTTAAATGATTACCACCTGCCTGTCAATTTGATTTCAATATAAGTTATTGTTTATATTTGAAAAACTCACGTCTGCAATATTATTTCAGCTTAAATTTATTCGGATTCATGTTATATTTCTCTTGTATGAAAATATACTACGACAATATCATCTATTTTTTGCAGAATTCAGGGGGAATCAGCCGTTACTGGCACGAGCTGTCCGCGCGCCTGACAGACACGGACGATGTTCGGTTCATCGAGCGGATGGGCGCCTGCGGCAACAAACTCCGGGAATCTTTCGACATTCCGTCTGAGAAGATAATATACGAACAGGATCTTCCTCTGACCCTGTCCCGCTATATGCCTCTGACAGTGCCTGTGGAGACGCCTTCCATATTTCACTCCAGCTACTACAGAGACATCACGGACAAAAAAATAAAAAAAATAGTCACTGTGCATGACTTCACCTATGAACATTTTTCCACAGGACTCAGAAAACTGGTGCACACCACCCAGAAACACCATGCGGTCAAAAAAGCCGACGGTATTATCTGCATATCCGAAAACACCAGAAGAGATCTTCTGCGGTTCTTTCCCAAAACACCCGAAGAGAAGATAACCGTGATACACAACGGCGTCAGCGAGGGGTTCTCGCCTTCCGCTAAGACACGGACGGAGCTGAGAGAGTCCCTGAATCTGCCGGACGAAACCTTCACTGTCTTTGTGGGGGAGAGGGGCGGATACAAAAATTTTGAGACCGCTGTCATCTCCAGCGCCATGTCGGGATGTTTTCTGCTGATACTCGGCGGAAAAGAACTGACTGAGAAAGAAAAATTTCTGCTGGAAAAGCATCTGAAAGACAGATACAGAAAATTCGGGTTCGTCTCCAACGAAACCATGAGAGATATATACGCAGTGTCGCTGTGTCTGCTGTATCCTTCGCTGTATGAGGGTTTCGGCATACCTGTTCTGGAGGCGATGAAATGCGGATGTCCTGCCATAGCCTCCAACACGTCATCTCTGCCGGAATCAGCGGGAGAAGGCGGGGTTCTGGTGGACGAGATCTCTCCGGAGGGCTTTTCAGACGCCATAGACAGGCTGAAAAGAGGCGGTCACAGAAACGAAATCATTCAGAAAGGTTTTGCCCACGCGTCTCTTTTTTCATGGGACAGATGTTTTAGCGAAACAAGAGCCTTTTACGAAAAGATACTCTCATTTTAACATATCCACCGGTACTTTCAGAACGGTCTTATAGACCCTCTCCGGCGCTCCTGCCCTGACCACGCACATGTGGGCGTCATCCGGATAGAACACGGCGGCGCTTCCTCCGAGCATGTTCAGGTGATGTCCGGTATCGCCTGTTTTATATGTCACCAGATCTTTTCCTGCGTCATAACTCTCATCTATGGTCAGATCTTTTATATTCATAAGCTCTATGCGCTCTCTGCCTTTCAGAACTATCTGAATATCCGCGAATTTTCTGTGGGATTCGAAGAAGCAGTTCTCCCTGTCTTTGGTAAAGAAGCTCTGCTCGATGGCAAAAATATCATCCGTAATATCGTATCTGACAAAAGCAGGAGCCTCGAGAGCGAATATTCTTTTCACAGCGGCGGAATCACTGTGAACCAGCTCGTCCAGATAGGCTCTGACAGCATCGCCCAGCTCAAAATTTCTGATCTTTTCAATATTTGTTATTACAGCCATATTTCCCCCATAGAAATATATCATCCCGATTAAATAAAATATCAATAAAAATCTGTTGCAGTTATAATAAAGCGGTACTATGACATTTTAATTAAATACAAGCGGTGCTGACATGCAGAAAAAAATTACCGCCCTTCTTCCCATGAAGGGACACTCAGAAAGAGTATCCAATAAGAACATGAGAGATTTCGCCGGAGCGCCGCTCTATCACGCCGTCATGAAGACACTGCTGAAATGCGGCGGCATCGAAAAAGTGGTTATCAATACCGACAGTCCGGTGATCAAAGAGGACGCTCTGAAGAATTTCGACAGAGTGGAGATAATCGACAGACCCGTTGAGATACAGGGTGATTTCGTGGCGATGAACGATATCATCGGATACGACCTGTCCAGACTGGACGGGCAGTATTTCATGCAGACCCACAGCACAAACCCGCTGGTGACCTCCGAAACCCTGGACAAGGCGATAGAATTTTTCTTTGACAACCTGAACAGGCATGATTCAGTGTTTTCCGTCACACGTCTTCAGACACGCCTCTACTGGCAGGACGGAAAACCGGTGAACCACAACCCGAAAGAGCTTCTGCGCACACAGGATCTGCCCCCAGTATATGAAGAGAACTCGAACTTCTTTATATTTTCAAAAGAATCATTCGCCGCATCCGGCAACAAACGCATCGGCGCGAACCCCGCCATGTACGAGATGAACAAGCTGGAGGCGGTAGACATAGACGAGCCGGAGGATTTTGAGCTGGCGGAGCTGCTCTATATCAAGAGGCACTCTAAATGACGTTTAACCGTCTTCTCTGGCTTTTTTATAAAGTAGTGAGAAAACTGCTGAAAAACCTCACCGGATACCATACCCCGTCCGGTTTCAGAAAAGTGAAGGTGACCTGCCGGCTTAATGAGGAAAGCCTGAATGACTTCATCACCAAGGTCAGATGGTATGCGCCGGACACGGTCAATTTCTACGTCAGATCAAGATACACAGCCGACACGCCGCCGAATGTTTTTATCAACAAAGATACCGAGGCGGATGTCTTTCTGATATCCAGCAAGGCCTGTATCATAAAAAATCTTTTCCGCCTGCACAGAAGCATAGTGGTGGACCCCGCCTTCTACGACACGGAGGAATGCGTGGCGTGGAGCTATCTATACGGTCAGGCGGTGAACAGCGCAGACGTATACAGACACATATCCGAAGAGAATTTCATCCGTATGACAGAGGAGATGGGGCATAAGGAGAGCGCCTGCTGTTTTCTCACCGGGGAATCGTTCTCAAAATACAGAGAATACCCGGAGCTGAGAGGCATGGTGAAGATCATCTGCAACAGCGTGGTGAAGAATGACGAGTTCATGGAATACATCCGTCCGGATATTCTGGTCTTTGCCGATCCGGTTTATCATTTCAGCTATAACAGATATGCGGAGAACTTCCGCCGGGACGTGCTGAAAACAGTGGAAAAATACGACACATACATAGCCATTCCGGAAAACATGATGCCGCTCATGCTGGCGCACTATCCTGCGCTTAAAAACAGGCTGATAGGCATAGGCAGAAACCCGGAATTCAACCTGCCCTCCCACAGCTACCTGACAGTGAAGGTCACAGACAACATACTGACATATCTCATGCTGCCACTGGCGTCAGCCATGTGCAGAAAAATCTATCTGCTGGGTGCTGACGGCAGAAGCCCGAACGACAGCATGTTCTGGAAACACAACAGCTCTGTTCAGTATGATTCGCTGATGCAGACGGTGGTGGACGCACATCCCTCTTTCTTCAGAGACAGAAATTATGTAGAATATCAGAATAATCACGACAATATGACCGAAAACCTCTTCCGGTTCGGAGAGGCGCAGGGCAGAAGATATATATCACTCAACAGATCATATCTGGCAAGCATAAACTCCAGATACAAAGGGGCGTAAAGATGTCGCTGAAACAGAAGCTGAAAAACAACGAACTCACCGTGGGATCATGGGTCACCATCGGACATCAGTCCGTGGTGGAGATCATGGCATCCGCCGGATTCGACTGGCTGACCATAGACATGGAGCACAGCGTGATAGACCTTACCATGGCGCAGAACCTGATGGGACACATTCAGGCGGCGGGGATGAAGGCTCTGGTGAGAGTCAGCAAAAACGAGGAAGTGATCATCAAGCGTATAATGGACGCCGGAGCGGACGGAATAATAGTTCCCATGGTGAACAGCCGTGAAGACGCCGAACAGGCAGTGCGCTATGTAAAATATCCCCCCATGGGAAAAAGAGGCGTGGGGCTCGCCCGGGCGCAGAAATACGGTACAGGTTTTGACGAATATAAACAGTGGCTCAACGACGAGTCCGTGATAATAGCTCAGGTGGAGCACATCGACTCCGTGAATAATCTGGAGGAGATAATCTCCACACCAGGCATAGACGGAATAATGGTGGGACCATATGACCTGTCCGGATCGATGAACGTACCCGGAGAATATGACAGACCAGAGGTGAAAAAAGCCCTCCTGAAAGTGGAAGAGGTCTGCAAAAAGGCGAATTTTCCATTAGGTTTCCACGTTATCGCCCCCGAATATGATAAACTGAAAGAAAAAATAGATCTGGGCTATTCGTTTCTGGCGTTCAGTCTGGATTTTCTCTTCCTCGGGCAGAAGGCCAGAGAGGAAATGGCAAAGGTAAAATAGATGAAGGTATTCGTATCCACACACCCGTTCTCAGAAACGACACCGGAGCCAATGGCTCTGTTGAAAAAACATAATATCGAAGTGGCGCTGAACCGCTATGAGCGCAAACTGACCTCCGCCGAGCTGGCGCAGGAGGTGAAAGACGCTGACGTGATAATAGCCGGAACGGAAAACATCACAGAAGAAGTCTTCCAAAACGCCCCCAATCTGAAGCTGATATCCCGTGTGGGCGTCGGACTGGACGGGGTGGATTTCGACCTGTGCAGACGATACGGAGTGCGTGTGGCATACACGCCGGAAGCTCCCACAACCGCCGTGGCTGAGCTGTGCGTGGGCATGATGCTCGATCTGGCGAGACAGATAACCCAGTCAGACAACCTGATCCGGAGCGGAAAATGGAAACGCCACATGGGCATGCTCCTCTATGGCAAGACCATAGGAATCATCGGGATGGGGCGCATCGGAAAAAGCCTCACCCATATGCTCTCCGGATTCAACGTGAACATTCTGGCGCACGATATCAGCCCGGACATAATCTTCGGGCGGAATGAAAAAATAACCTATACCGATAAAATGACCCTGCTGAAAAACAGCGATATAGTCAGCGTTAACCTGCCGCTGAAAAAAGATACACGGGATTTCATCACCCTCGCCGATATGAGGATGATGCAGCCCCACGCCTTTCTGATAAACACCGCCAGAGGCGGCATAGTGAACGAGGACGACCTTTATGAGGCGCTGACCGCCGGAGTGATAGCCGGTGCGGGTGTGGACGTTTTCAACCATGAGCCTTACATCGGCAAGCTAACCGGACTGAAAAACGTCATAATGACCTGTCACATGGGGGCTGCGACCATCGACAGCCGATATGACATGGAGATTCAGTCTGTGGAGGAGGCGGTGCGTTTTCTCACGGAAAACAGGCTGAAAAACGAGGTGTTCTCTAATGAGTAAAAACGTCGTCATATTCGGAGGCTCCGGCTTCCTCGGATGCTATGTGGCGGAAGAACTGATAAAAAGAGGCTACGGGGTCACCGTGGCAGACATCCGCATGTCCGAATATCTGCCGAAAAAATGCGTCTTCGTCCCCTGCGACATACTGGACAGGCAGAAAGTAAGCGAGCTTATCACTAACGATATATCATATGTCTACAACTTCGCCGGAATGGCGAATCTGGACAAGGCTGTATCCATGCCTGTGGAGACCATCGAATCCAACATCATGGGCAATCTGAACATTCTGGAAGGATGCCGTGACAAGAACATAGAGAGATATGTTTACGCATCCAGCGCATACGCCCTCAGCGACAAGGGGTCTTTCTACGGCGTCAGCAAGCTGGCGTCAGAGAAACTGACCGAGGAATATTTCAGAGCTTACGGGCTGAAATTCACCATCATCCGCTACGGCTCCGTGTACGGAGAGCGGGCTTATGAGAACAACTACCTCTACTCTGTGCTGAAAAGCGCCATCACGGATAAAAAAATAGTCCACGACAGGGACGGTCAGGAGGTGCGTGAGTATATACACGCTCAGGACGCCGCCGTTATGTCAGCGGACATCATCGAAAGCGAAAAATACGCCAACGAGCACATAATACTCACCGGCATAGAAAGGATGAAGAGAATAGAGCTCTTCATAATGATAAAAGAGATACTGAACAACGATGTGGACATCCGGCTGAACCACGAGCTGAACGACCACCATTACAAGATAACCCCCTACTCCTTTCACCCCAGCGTATGCAAAAAGCTGGTGCCCAACCCATACATAGACATGGGTCAGGGGATTCTGGACTGCATCAGGGAGATACACTCTCAGGGAGAAGAAGATTAAAAGGATATATCTGTCCCACACTCTCAGCGGAAACACCCCCACATACGGGGCGAAAAACGTGGCGGAACTGACGAAAATATCCGATATGTCAAAGGGCGATCCGGCGAACAATACCCTTCTGTCCATGAGCCTGCACACAGGAACGCATGTGGATATGCCCTGTCATTTTTTCGAGAGAGGACAGACCATAGCTGATTTTCCGGCGGATTTCTGGTTTTTTGAAAAACCGCTTTTCATAGATATCACGCCGGAGAACAACGTCATAAAAGACGAACTGATAAGCAGACTTATTAATGCGGATAAAGATACCGACTGCATCATAGTGAACACAGGATTCGACAGACACGACACGGATCAGCTCATGAAAAACCCAGGATTTCACGAAGACACAGCGGAATATATCAGACAGAATTTCAGGAATGTCAGGCTGTTCGGGTTCGACAGCATCTCCGTGTCCAGCTTCGCCGACAGACCGGAAGGGCGCAAGGCGCACAAGGCGTTTCTGAACCCTGACTCACCCATCATTCTGCTGGAGGACATGAACCTCACAGATAAAGACTACAGATCGGTCAGGCGCCTGATCGTCTCCCCTCTGCGGGTGGACGGGGCGGACGGACTGCCCTGCACTGTCATAGGTGAGCTATGACACAGGCGATAATATTCGATTTCGACGGAGTGGTTCTGGACTCCGAAAAGATAAAAGACAACGGTTTCCGTGACCTCTTCACAGGATTTCCGGCAGAGGCTGTGGACTGCCTGATAGCCTATCACAAGGACAACGGCGGGCTGTCCCGCTTCGTTAAGATACGCTATATGTTCGAGACCATTCTGCGTCAGCCTGTATCGGACGAGATAATCATGCGCTATGCCGCCGAGTTCTCCGATATGATGCTCAGGGAGCTTACCAATCCCATCTACCTGATCCCCGAAACGCTGGATTTCATCAGAAAATATTATAAAAAACTGCCCATGCACGTTGCCTCCGGAACGGAACAGAACGAGCTGAGAACTCTGGTGAAAGAACTGGGACTGGCGGAATATTTCACCTATGTCTACGGTTCTCCGGCGGATAAAACGGCAAATGTAAACACCATAATAAGCGACGGCGGATACGACAGAGACAGAGTGATCCTGATAGGCGATTCCAAAAACGACATGGCCGCCGCCAGAGACAACGGGATAATCTTCTGCGGATACAATAACGAAAAGCTGATGAAAGTATCCGACTACTACATTACCGACTACGGCGATTTCGCCGATAAATATATCATATGACAAATGTTTTCAGAGAAGCGGCTCAGTTCGCCGTGAATATCTACAGAGAAAAGAGCCTGATCTATACCCTGTCCGCGGACGATTTCCGTCAGCAGTATCTGGGGTCATATCTGGGCATGCTCTGGGCGGTACTTCGCCCCGTCATTTTTGTGCTCACCATTTGGCTGGTCTTCACCGTCGGGTTCAAGAGACAGCCGGACGCCAAAGTCCCCTTCATCCTCTACCTGATATGCGGATACGCTCCGTGGGTCTTCTTCGCCGACTGCGTGAACGGCGGGATGAACTCCGTGGTGAACAACCGTCATCTGGTTAAAAAGGTGGACTTCCGTGTCAGCATCCTCCCGCTGGTTAAAATCATCTCGTCGTTTTACCTGCATCTGGTCTTTCTGTTCATCATCGCCGCAATAGCGGTATACAAGGGTTTCTACCCTACCGTTTACTGGCTCCAGATACCCTTCTATCTCTTCTGCGTCTTCATGCTGACGCTGGGCATAGGCTGGCTGGCTGGGGCTGTGCGGGTTTTTACCAAAGACATGAGCCAGATAATCCAGGTGGTTCTCCAGACTGGCTTCTGGGTTACGCCTATTTTCTGGAACGCCTCGGCGGTGCCTGAAAAATACCGGATACTCCTCTACCTGAACCCTATGGTCTATGTGGTGGAGGGATACAGAAACATATTCATCAGCGGACACTGGTTTTTTCAGGATATCTATCCGCTGGCGATGTTCGTATGCATCAGCTCCGCATTTCTGCTGCTGGGCATCATCACGTTCAAAAAACTCCGTCCCCACTTCGCAGAGGTGCTGTGATGCCCGGCGAAACAGTGGTAAAGGCGGATAAACTCTCTAAGATATACAACCTCTACGACAACCCGTTTGATCGGGTGAAAGAGGTTTTCAGCATAACAGGCAGAGAACGCCACAAACAGTTCAGGGCGCTCAGTGATGTGTCGCTGGAGCTGAAACGGGGCGAGACTCTGGGCATCATCGGGCGCAACGGTCACGGAAAATCAACCCTGCTGAAGATTATAGCGGGGGTCATCCAGCCCACATCCGGCACAGTGACCAAGCGTGGACGTACAGCCGCCATTCTGGAGGTCACCTCCGGTCTCAAACCGGAGCTGACAGGGGCGGAGAACATCCGCCTGAACCTGAAGATCAACGGTTTCTCCGGTGCCGACATACAGAAGAAGACCGATGAGGTCATAGCCTTCGCCGAGCTGAGCGAACACATAAACCAGCCGGTCAAGACGTACAGCAGCGGAATGAAATCCCGTCTGGGATTCGCCATAGCCACATCTGTGGAGCCGGACATACTCATTCTGGACGAGGTGCTGGCGGTGGGCGACTTCGTATTCCGTCAGAAATGTCTGTCCAGAATCAACTCCATGCGGAATGGAATGTCCGTGATCTTCGTATCCCACTCCATGAACGACGTCCGTATGTTCTGCGACAGGGTGCTGGTGCTGAACAAGGGCAGAGCGGTCTTCTGCGGCGACAGGGAAGAGGCGATAGAGCTCTATCTCAGCTCACAGGAAACACCTAAGGCGTTCATACCGCAGAAGCCTTTTTACGGCGATATCTTCCGCAATAACGACAAGATAGCTGACGTAACCCATACATTCAGCAAAGAGATATACAGACTGGGCGACACCATCCGGTTCGATTTTTCGTTCCGTCTGCTCTTCAGTCCGAAAAATCTGATAATCGGACTTCCCGTTTACAACAGCACAGGCACTCTCATAACATCTTTTAACAGCGATCACGCAAAATTTGCTTTTTCCTGTGAAAGTAATATAATCAGAGGCAGCCTGACCGCTCCGTGTATCTTTAACCCCGACAGCTACATATCTGTGATGGCGGTGGTGGACGGCAGCGAGTTTCTTTACCGTGACCTGAACCCTGACTTTTCTGTAATGCCGCAGGAGCGTGTTTTCGGATTCGTGACACCTCCGCAGACGTGGGAGACATATGAGTGAAGTTAATTTTCCTCAGTTCAGAGACCTGCTCCTCGAAAAAAACCGTATACCCAGACGCCTGAACCCCACAGCGGCTGACAAGAAACAGCAGTTTCTGATGTCACTGGACAGCGGCGTTATAAGCACCCGTGAGATAACGGTCTGTCCATGCGGGTCAAGCTCTCTGGAAAAACTGACGGAGACCGACCGGTTCGGGCTTCCGTTCGGCTCTCTCATCTGCCGTGACTGCGGGCTGGTGCTGACGAACCCGTCTCTCGCCAAAGATTCTCTGGCGGAATATTACGAAAAATATTATCACGCCCTGAACTACGGACACCTGCACATGCACGAACAGCAGGCTCTCTTCAAACTGGGGCAGGGAAAAAAGATATTTAACCTCATTGAAAAATTCCTGAACGGCAGAAAATCTCTGGATGTTCTGGAGATAGGCGCGGGAACAGGAAACGTTCTAAGCGAGCTTAAACAGGAGGCGGCGCTTCACAATGTCTCCGTGGCTGAGACCGCCACGGAATACAGCTCCGACTGTATCAGCGAATGTGAGGACAAGGGCATCAACGCCGTCTACGGCGACGCGGACACCATGCTGTCCGCCGGAAAAACTTTCGACATCATAATACTCAGCCATGTGTTCGAACATTTCACCGAACCGCTGGCAGAGACGGAAAAACTGAAAAAACTGCTTAATCCCGACGGGCTGCTGTACATAGAGGTCCCCGGACTGATGAACATACACAGCATCAATACATATAATTTCGATTTTCTGGAATACCTGACCCACGCCCACATACATAACTTCAACTCGGTCTCCCTCCAGAATATTATGGCGCTGGGAGGTTTCAAGCCTCTCTACATCAACGAGGCGGTAGAGGCGGTATTCACCCGCTCAGACTCAGAGGAGAAGGTAGACTGTTCCGGCAACTACTCAGCTGTTATGACTTATCTGGAAAAACTGGTGTTCTGCCGTGAGTTTCTGAAAGACGGCATAGACAGCTTCCGCAGGGGGCTGAACAACGCCAAGGAGGAGCTGGCGAATGTGCACCGCTGGCATGAGCACGAGAAAAAAGAAGCGGAAAAATACGCCCGCTGGCACAAGACGGAAAAGGAAAATTTTCTGAAAACATCCAAATGGCTGGATACGGAAAAAAAAGTTGTCTCCGAACTGATGCATACTCTTGACGAATATTTCAAAACACCCTATACAAGCATCTCGCTTAAGATAAAAAAGCTGAAATCGATCCGAGAGGTCTTTGAAAAATACCGCAAGAGGTACCTGCGTTGAGACTGCTGATATACAGCGAAAACGACTACGGATGCGGAGCTTCCATCGCCGCATACAGGCTAGCCGCCGGCATGGCGAAGAGCCACGAGGTCATGTACGTTTTCGAAAACCAGAAAAACGACTACTCACTATACAAGAACACAGGGATACGCCCGTGGCATCTGGGGCGCACCTATTCCTTCGCCAAGAAGGCGGTATACAAATCAGCCCGTCTGATAGCTAAACTCACAAGGGGAGAGGCATACCGCAACCTGATCTTTTCCGTGTTCTTAAGCCGTGTGAAACAATATAATCCGGATATAATCCACCTGCACAACTGCTATTTCACCCAGAAACAGATAGCGAAACTGGCGGAACTTTTTCCCGTGGTGTGGACTATGCACGACCAGTTCGCTCTTTATGGATATAACTACAGGATAACCGCTCTGGACAGTGAAGAGGTCACCTACTGCCCCGTGGCAACGTGGCGCAGAAAGCTCTATAACCCTGACGACCTGCTGAACAGTAAACAGGCGAAGGTGATATTCACCCCGCCGTCTGACTGGCTGTCCGGTCTGGCGGAAAAGATAACCAAAGGCAGAAAACCCGTAAAAACAGTTAACAACGGCATCCCGCTGGACGCTATGGTTCCCGTGGAAAAAGCGGAAGCCTGCGGATATGTGGGTATAGATCCGGATAAATTCACCCTGCTGTTTCTGGCAGGCACAGGCGCTTGGAAGCGAAAGAATGTGGACGCCGTGATTCAGGCGCTGAATCTGGTGCCGGAGCTGGATATGCAGGCGGTGGTGATAGGCAGCACAGCCAAAACGGACAGATCGGACCCCCGGCTGGTTCTGAAAGGATCCGTCACAGGCACAGAGGCTCTCAGCAGATATTATAGCTGCGCCGACGTCTTCTGCATCCCGTCCATAATAGACAACCTGCCGAACACTGTGCTGGAATCGCTGGCGTGCTCTACCCCGGTTCTGGGCTCTGTCAACGGCGGCGTACCGGAGATGGTCATAGAGGGGCGCACAGGATGGCTCTTCGACCCGATGAACGTGGGGGAGCTGGCGGACAAAATAAAATATCTGTACACTCACAGAGAAGAGATAAAAGACTTACAAAAAAACTGCCGTGATTTCGTCACTGAAAAATTCGGCGAAGAGACCATGACCGCAAACTATGAAAAGATATACAGAGAAATGAAAGGTGACTAAATGAATGACGCCATCAAGAATTCACTGCCCTACAAGGCATACCGAAAGATACGCTCAAAGCTGATAGACGGCTACACCAGACCCTATAAGGACAAATATGATTCCAGCGCCATGGAGCTGGTGGTGGAGACGTTCGGCTATAAGATGGCCGGCAGGGGAATCCCGCTGACAGAGAATCACCGCAACATCATAAAATATCATAACGCCTACAAGGGCAAAAGAGCCTTTCTGATAGGCAACGGACCCAGCCTGAACAAGCTCGATCTGACACTGCTGAAAGACGAAGTGGCAATCGGCGTTAACAGCATCTATCTCAACTATGAGAAAATGGGATTTCTGCCCACCCACTACGTTGTGGAGGATAACTTCGTGGCGGAGGACAGAGCGGACGAGATAAACAGGCTGAAAGGAACGCAGAAATGGTTCGGCAACTACCTGCGCTACTGCCTGAAACCGGACGAATGCACCAACTGGCTGAACGTCCGCATGAGATATGACAATTATCCCGATTTTCCCTATTTTTCCACCAACGCCGCCAGACAGGTTTTCACCGGCGGATCGGTAACATACGTCTGCATGCAGCTCGCATATTACCTCGGCATCAGGGAGCTATACCTTATAGGTTTCGATCATCACTACGTCATTCCAGAGGACGCTGACGTGGAAGGACTGAAAATAACATCCACAGGCGATGACCCCAACCACTTTCACCCGGACTATTTCGGCAAAGGCAAGAGATGGCACGACCCCATGGTGGACAGGATGGAGCAGGGCTATGCCAAGGCCGGAAAGTTCTTTGAGAAAGCGGGCGGAAAGATCAGAAACGCCACAGCGGGCGGAAAACTCGAGGTTTTTGAAAGGGTTGACTATTTCAGCCTGTTTAACGGATAGGAATCGGCATGAGGGCGCTGCTTTTCACCGCCAACAGCAACTCCGGCTGGGTCGGCAGCTTTGTGAGCCGGCTTAAAGAATCTTTCGGGAAGCTGGGAGTGGAGTGCGCGGTCAGAGAGCATAATGATTTTGGTCTGAAAGAGGGCGGAAAGCTGATAGACAGCTTCAGACCGGACTGGATGTTCAGCTTCAACCAGATGTTCCCGAACTTCCGGGTGGACGGGGAGCTCAGCACCGTTTACGATTTTTTTCAGATCCCCCACTACACCTATCTGGTGGATAATCCCTACATCTGGCTCACCACGAAATCTATCAATTTCGACAGCGAATATCTGAGCGTTATCACACTGGACAACGCCGACATACTGCGTCAGGCAGGTGTGAAAAACTGCCGTGAGATTTTATACGGCTGTCCGGCGTCTCTGAAAAACAATATAGAACCAGACAGCAAAAAAAGATCAGTTCTCTTCGCCGGAAGTATCGGGAACACCAATCAGGATACCGAAAAGATGCTGATGTCATCCTCGCTGACGCCGGAGCAGAAGCAGGCGGTATTCAGCTACTGCCTGAAGGTGTATGAGAATATCCGGGGCGAAAAACGGTTTCTTAAACAAAATCTGCTCACAGATTTCTTTATATCATCCTCCGGAGTGGGTTTGTTTGACACTAAGATCAAATATAACGAGTCGCTGTCCGAAGCGTTCATCATCATAGAAAGGTTCTATGAAACACTGGCGAGGGAATCCATCCTGAGTCTTCTGAAAAAAACAAATATATCATGCGCCATGGCAGGTGATGAAAAGATGAGAGACTTCTGCGCCGGCGCTGACAATATGCTGTATCAGGGGATGATCCCCTATGAGCGGTATCTGGACATGATAGGCGGATTCTCCGTCAGTCTGAATATCACCCCTAAGCATCTGCGTGTGCACGACAGAATAACATCCACCCTGATGTCCGGATCTCTGCTGGTCACGACACCGGTTCCTAAGCTGGTCAGTGAATATCCTGAACTGAAAGATATCATTGTTGAGGCGGAATTCGGCAGCACAGATTTTATCGAAAAAATGGACAGAATAGTTTCCGACAGAGCGGAATACCGTGACAGAACCTCAGCCGGAGCTGAGCTTGCGGCAAAATATTTTTCTTGGGACTCCACCGCTGAAAAGATTTTGGAGTTTGTAAAATCACCTGCTCCGTGAGCCGCTTCCTGCGGCTAACTGTTTTTGTCTAACCAATCCCTGATTAGGATAAAGGCGGGATGGGAGCAGACGTTGGGGTCTGTGCATTTCACATACACCTCTGACTGTCTGTATCTGCCTATCAGCGGAGAGTGAACATAGCCGTACATATCCGGAGTAAATATAAAATGATCACCGGGGCGCACATCCCGTCCGGAAGCGCCCAGCACAGTCTCGGAAACTATCCCCCCGAATCCGCCGTAGTCGGTCAGCAGCGGCTCCACGCCTCTCACCGTCAGCATGGGTGCGAATCTCTGCCCGCCGTAGGTTATCACCTTGTCGCCGTCTTCCGTCTCGTCGCTCATATCTTTGTTGGTCAGTCCTATCACATTGCATATACTGATGCCGTCCGGTATCCTGTGGCGCACGAAATCGCACAGCATGGCTGGGATATATCCCGCCTCCGGCTCTGTGCCGAATATCTCTGACGATTCCATCTCCTCTATATCCAGCCCTGCCTGATAACCGGAAATCTGGGAGGTGATGCTCATGTCGAAACACTGCCCGGCAGGCATGGCAGCTCCGAACCTCATACACTCGTTCTGGCATATACCTGAGTGAGGCGTGCCGAATGTCACGAGTGTTGCCACGTCTCCGGCATAGGGTCTTTTTTCTGCCAGCCCCTGAATATATGTTCTGGCGAGCAATCCGCCGAAAGAGTGAGCCACATAGTGCACCCTGTTACCTGTATGCTGATAGAGAAGCTCTGTCGCCTCGGCGAGAGCTGCGGCGGCATCCTGAAATCTCTGGGATGTTCTCCAGCGGAACTCGGACACCAGATAGTTTCTCTTGTCCAGCATCAGCGGCAGTCCGCCCCATGTGCTTTTTCCTCCGCCTATGCCCATCGCCCCGGAATTATATCCGTGGATGAACAGCACCGGAATCATTCCTTTGCCACGCACCAGCGGTCTGTCGGATGTCATCATGGAGGCGATGGTCTGCTCCATGCCGATATGTCCGTCCGGCAGTGTTTTTATATCGTATCTGTCGCCTCTTATCCTGTTGCCGAATACTTTATGGCTGGAAACCAGCGTCTTCTTTATCAGGAAACGGCCATATCTCTTCATTGTGACGTATTCGAAAATATTATTGGTCTCGTCCTCTTCATCGTCACTGCCCCAGCGGTTGAACTCCGGGTTGTTTCCCCAGTCCGTTATCTTCAGAAAAGAAGGCAGTGATGCGTATATCCATGTGCGCAGCGACCCGTCAGCGGCAGTGCCTATCAGCACATCCACCGGGCTTGATGACTCTATCTTCAGAAAACCTGATTCCACAACATTTCCGGTTATTCTGTCCGGCGCTATCACCTCGATACTGCCTGACACGTCTGAAAACCTGCCGGACGCTATCTCCGTCATCCGCACGCTGTATCCGTAAAATCCGGCGGGCAGATCATCCGGCACGTCAAAGAAGAGCCGTCCTCCGGTGAGCTTCATCCACTTTTCCGGTTTTATCAGGGTATAGGAATATCCTTCCTCGTAAGGCACTGAAATATCATAAGAAACCGTCTCCCCCTGAAATAGCCTCTCACGAGAGGGTATACGCAGAAAATCTGTAAAGCCTGTGTATTCGTCAGACTGCTTTCTCAGAGCGTATCTGAGCATTATCACGGAAGACAGGGTAAAGCCGAAAACAATGGAAACAACAGAATCAGACGTCAGCTCCACAGCGCCCGCCAACCACAGAAAAAAACCGGAAGCGCATAGGGCGCAGACAGATACAGGTATATAAAAAAGATATATTCGGGCGTTTTTCACACGGGTCATTGAGAACTCCGCAAAATCATAATTGGTATGTTAATAATCTAATATAGCTGATGAAAAATGTCGAGTGACGAAAATGGGCAAATTAAAAGCCCCCGCACTGCCCTGACTGATTCAGAACAATTTCAACGGGGGCTTACTCTCGAGGTATTAATCGTCTTACCTCCTCGATTTATTTTAACAACCGCGCGAGGCTCATATTTCACACGAGACTTTATAAGCGTCTCCCACTTGTTTGCCCGCCTTGGCTGATATTTCTAACATATGCCTGACATAAATTTGCGCAAGGGATATTTTTTCAGTCTTCTATGTTTTTGCTGAACCATGACCTGACAGGCCACGGCTGTGATATCATGTGCCCCCGTGTCAGCTCCGCCAGAAAGATATATATATCAGGAGCGGCCTCTTTCAGCGAACAGAAGATATGCTCGGCGCTGTCTTCCGCCAGCAGATACCATGTGTCGGGCTTAACCCTGATTCCGTTGTATCTGTTGAGAACCCCTGCCGCCGCCGACTCGTCCTCGACCCTGCCTCTGAAATCGCATGAAACTATAAATGACTTCATTTCGGCTCCTTTTATTCACTTTTAGAAAATTATATTGCCAGATGATATATTTTTGAGTATAGAATATAATTATACGCTATGGGCATAAAATTCACAGATATGGAATCACCCTGTATATCTAATCTAAGGGGGTTAAAATGGTCGATTACAGAAAATACGCATGCGATATCAGCGGAGTGCTGTTCAAGGAAGTAAACAGAAAGGGTATTCGCAGAGAACGTCTGGCTAAAGAGCTGGGCATATCCGAAAACCAGATAAAAAACTATGCCTATGACAGCACAAAATCCGCTACTCTGGAAAATTTTCTACAGGTATTGATAAACCACAGGTGCGCCGATGTGCTTTCTGTTATAGCGGCGGATATGGGCTGCTGTATCTACAGACTGCCGGAGACCCAGCCCAGACCGCAGTCGGGAGCTGAAGCCTCGGCAGAGGCTCTGACCGCCGCCTCAAAAGCCGTGATATCATGCATCGAACAGTCAGACTCAGCGGAATCAGACGTCAGAGCGGCGGTGGAAAAGCTGCTGGCGCTGGCCAGATCAGCTAAAATTAATATTTAAGATAAAATTTATCCCATTATTCCGCATTTCATGTTGAACATGTCTTTTAATGATTCTATTATATTTCTGCGTTATACTTGAGAACTACACAATAACTAACCGCATACATCGAGGGAGGTATCGGTGAAAAAACTTTTTCCTTTATATTACAACAAGGTAAGCCCGTGCTATGCCAGAGATCATCTGGGCAATCACGGCTGCTATGCCAGAAACGACATACCCCGTTTCCTCTATCTGGCCTCACAGGAGAGATTCGAGGAGGCTTTCTACGTTTTGAAAGAGACCAACCCTTTCAGCTCCGGCTGCGGACGATTCTGCGACCACCCCTGCGAGACGGCGTGCAACAGAACCAAATTTGATCAGCCGGTGGATATCAAGGCGATGGAACGCTACGTCTCAGACCGCGGCTACGCCGAAGGTCTGAAACCGAAAATATCAGCACAGCAGAAAGGCAAAAAGATAGCCGTCATAGGTTCCGGTCCGGCGGGACTCTCCGCCGCTTATTTTCTGGCGAAAGAGGGCTACAGAACAGACGTCTATGAAAAGCAGACCACTCCCGGCGGACTACTGACTCAGGGGATCCCCGCTTTCAGATATCCCAGAGAGGTATTTGAAAAAGAGCTGGAATTCATAAAAGCCGCAGGCGTGAACATAAAATGCGGCGAATCCGTGGATAAGAACAAATTTCTGAATCTAGCCCATGAATATGACGCAGTGATAGTGGCTTCCGGAGCTCACAAACCCGTGGAGCTTGGCATAGAGGGCGAACATTATACTGGTGTGGAATCCGCCATCCCTTTCCTCAGAGAGATCAACTTCGGTCATGCCGAAAAACTGAAGATAAAGAAAGGCGAAAAGATAGGCGTCATCGGCGGCGGCTACTCCGCCATAGACGTTGCCAGATGCTCCGTGCGTCTGGGTGCTGAACCCACCGTGGTCTACCGCCGTACTGTCGGCGAGATGACAGCGCACAAGGGCGAGGTGGAGGACACCAAGAAAGAAGGCGTGAGATACAGCTTTCTCCGCTCTCCCCTGCGCATAGAAAAACACGGGAACAAGCTGAAGCTGATCACACAGGTGATGAAGCTGGGTCCTGTGGACGAGACCGGCAGAGCAAAGCCCTTCGCCGTTTCCGGTCTGCTGGAGGAGATGGAGTTCGACCGCATAGTGCTCGCCGTGGGCGACAGACCCGACATGCACTTTGTTGGAGAACGTTTCACCGTGGATTTCCCCAGAATGATCTGTCCCGATCTTCAGTCTGACGAATCGGGCAGGATATTCATCACAGGCGACGCCGCCATGGGCGCCACAGACAATACCGGAATGGTGGTGCGTGTGGTCGGTCTGGCGCAGGACACTGCGAAGGCGGTCAGAGAATATCTGGGCGAAACCATCGCCGCCTCTCCCAAGCGGGACACAGCCTTTTACAAAACTCTTAATACAAAATATTTCGATACCCTCGGACGTCTGGTGGAGGAGGAACTCCCCGTTGAAAAACGCAGAGGCAACTTTGACGAAGTGGTGAAAACAGTGGACGAGGACATGGCTGTCCTGATGTCGTCCAGATGTTTTAACTGCGGCATATGCATCCAGTGCGACTGGTGCTACCACTATTCTGACGGCTCACTTATAAAGCTGAACCGTGAGTGGTCGCCGGAGAAGGATGAGCATTTCTACGAATTTCTGGAGGAAAAACTCTGCTCCGCCACATACAAAAGTGTGGAGGCATGCCCCAGATCGGCTCTCACCGTTACACAGGAAGGGTCCAAGCTGGACGAGTTCCGCCGGAAACAATATATAAAAGCCTGCGATGTTCTGGGCGGGGAGTGCGAAGATGATAATTAAGAAAGATGAATACTCCCGCTCCAGAGAGCTGAGCATCAACGATTTTTCAGGAGGCGAGCTGGGTCTTCCCAAGGGAGCCTGCGGGCTGCTGGCTGTGGCTGGCGATTTCAAGCTGAGCGCTCTCTTGAAAGCCGCCAGATGTCTCCAGTACAGAGGACGCACAGGCGCCGGAGTCACGCTCAAGAGCCTGTATAAAGACTCAGGTTTTTATAATTTTCACATCATGTTCCGCTCCGCCGGAAAGATATCCGAACTGGAGCAGGTGCTGGCCGCAGAGGGTCTGCGCATCCTCGAAAAACGTGACATGGTGCAGAGAAAATATTATTACGAATACGACCTGCCGGTTATAATGCACTACAGCATCATTCCGCCGTCTCCGGAGGAGATGATGTTCCGTGAAAAAATCTCTGACGAGGGCAGATACATCGCCACCATAGTCAGCAGGTTCAACAAACAGTACATAGACGACGCCAGAATCTTTTCCAGCTCGAAGAACAACGGTACTTTTCTCACCGCTTTCGAGCTTCAGGACACCATAGACATCTATGACCTGCCCCAGTATGAGGACAGATTCTATGACGCCTGTCTCATCCACCTGCGCTGGCCTACCAGCCAGGGAAGAGGACTCTGGTGGGGACCCCAGCCCATATCTCTGGGCGAGGTAGCCGGTGTCCACAACGGTCACCTCTCCAGCGACATGGCGAACGCCAGAGCGCTGGAACAGCTCAATATCATGCTCACCGTGGGAACTGACTCGGAGGGAATATTCCTCGCCGTGTCGTATCTGCTCCGCCAGGGCTACACTCTGGAGGAGATAGAGTGGATCATCTGCCGTAAATTTCCGCAGGAACTGAAAGGCATGACAGAGGAAAAACGTGAGAGATACAACGAACTGATGAGCGACCCCATACTCTTCCGCATGAAGATGAGCGGTCCGGCAACAGCCATCACTCTGGTGGATGACGTTCTGGTGGGATTCACCGACAGAGACCATCTCCGGTCTTTTTCCGTCGGAGTCAACGACAAGATCGCCCTGCTCGGTTCGGAACAGAGAGCGGTGATCTCCGCCGCCTATTTCATGCACGAAGAGCTGAAAATGTTCGATCCGGAGGCGGGACGCATAGTCGGCTTCACAGTGAAGAACAAAACAGTAGAATCACTGGACTACGGGTGGAAGAAAAATGATAAATAAAGATGTTGTATTCCAAAGACATATAAAATACTCAGAGCCTGAGTCAAGAGGCATATACGCGCAGGGCGCTAAATACTGGGTGAAGGTGACAGACGAAATAGAGGAACCGGGCAGAGGATGCGTCCACTGCGGAACCTGTGTGGAAGCATGTACCCATAACCTGACTGACCCCTCTTCTGCCACAGGCGTTTTCAGCATGGAAGAGATCTGCTATGACGCCGACGGCAACAGAGTCTCTCCGGAAGACACTGACGGCATACGCATACTGGAAAAGATACTCTGGATAAACCCGGATGAGTGCTGCAACTGCAAAAGATGCGTGAAGATGTGCCCCCAGAGAGCCATCAAGGTATACGAAAACCCAGACTACCACGACATAGGCGTGACCCTGACAGGACACGAGGAGATAAACAACATAATCAGCCGTGCCGCCGGAAAATCCACAGTCTCCTCAGCGCACATGGGCAGAGGCAAATCAAAGCTCTACACAGACTGGCTGATAGACGCCGCCGAGATCCTGTCTCCCACCAGAGACCACATGAACGAATACGCCGGACAGATGCGGGGCATGACTCTGGGTAAGAGAACAGCCAGATTCAGATGTGATGTGCCCATAATGGACGTTCACCAGTCATACGGTTCCAACAGCCACGAGGCGGTTCTCGCCCGTATGATGGCGTGTATAAAGCTGGGCAGACCCTTCTTCACCGGAGAGGGATACATCCATCCGGATATGATGCCCGCCGCCGGACACTGCATACTTCAGTTCGGTTCAGGCGGATTCGGTCCGTGGGTGGAGCTGGATAAGTTCGCCGGTTTCTCCATGAAATACGGACAGGATGCCAAAAAAGGCAAAGGCGGACGCTTACAGGACAAAAAGAATGACTATGAAATAGCACTGCTCCGCTGTGTGGAGGCGCTCAGACACCTGAGTTCGCCCAACCCCCAGCACCTTCAATATTCTATAGAGGAACTGCCCATGAGGGTGGAGTCTCTCCGGGCGCTTCTCGGAGACGACAAACTGATAGGCGCTGACGTTTACGGCACCGCCTGGAACTTTCCGGAGATATGCGTGGCCATTGCCAAGGCTGGGTTCGACTATATCACCGTGAAGGCCGGCGACGGTTCCACCGGAGCGGCGCACCTTGTGGATCTTCAGAACAGAGGACTGAATATAGTCTATCTGACCCACAAGGCAGATCTGGCTCTCCGTCAGGAGGGCTTAAGAGAGCATGTCAGCATCATAGCCGAGGGCGGCGTTATGGACTCCTTCGGGGCTATGCTCGCCATGCTGGCCGGAGCCGATTTCGTAGGACTGGGCATGCGCACACTCCACGTTCTGGGATGCACCCTGTGCCAGAGATGCCACACAGGTCAGTGCGCCTGGGGCATCACCTCCAGAAAATACGGACACAGGATAGACCCCGTCACAGCCAGCGACGGCATAGTGAAGATGATAAAGAGTTTTCACGAAGACATGGAAGGCATGGCGGCGGGGCTGGGAATGTCAAACCACGCCGACGTGATCGGCGCCAGACGCTTCCGCTATCACGGCAGCGATCCTCTGCTGTTCGAGACATTCGGAAAGGGCGAATTCCCCAAACAGGTTCCCCATGTATCCGTGAAGGAACGTACTAAAAAGATATTTAAAACCAGAGAGGCAGTGTTCGCCGAAAACTCTGAGCAGTTTGATAAAATTCTTAAAAACATCGATGGCGACAGCCTGAAGATTGATGTCGGATTCGACCAGATAGAGTCCATGCACCTGAACCATCTGATGAAAGAGGCTTCTGACAGAGGCGTCAGAAAGTTCTATCTGGATAATGTGATGGGACAGAGAACCATAGGAACAGGCGTAAAATGCGACGAGATCACAGTCAGAGGACTGGTGGGCAACCACGCTTTCGCCTTTGTGCGTGATGTGAAAATCAACGTCATCCCCAACCACTCCACCATCACATGTGTTCCGGCGAACGCTCAGGTGGGCGTTGCCAATACATCCAATCCCTCTGAGATAAACATAGCCGGAGACGTGAGCGACCTCTTCGCCGCCTACGCCATCAGCGGAACTTTCAGAGTGGCAAAGAGCGGCGGCGTGCGCAACCTGCTTTTGATGAAGGCAGGACTGCCGGAAGACTGGAAAAATATCGATGTGGACAGATATCAGGGCGCTGAAAGGAACGAAATTCTCAGCGAGCTGACCAGAAGATATCAGAAGAGACGCGCCAGAAGAGAAAGAAGCACCTGGGCGGATTTCCTTAAATCATTCGAGCAGAAGCTCCACAACCGCAAGCCCCCCGTGGCGGTATACGGACTGGGACACGAAAAGGGTATGGGCGACTATTTCATGGAATACGCTCAGGGCGGTATCGGTATCGTGCTGAACATAGTGAACAGAGAGATGCCCATCGGCTACTATGTTTGCAGCGGCATGACAGCGGGAGCGGCGTATATCAGAGGAAATGTGGCGGATGAACAGCTCGGCGTGGGCGTGCGCAGGATAGAATATCTGACGCTGGCGGATACCGAGTTTCTGAGACACCATATTGACGGATTTCTGAACGCCTTTTCCGGCGTTGACATAGACGAAGAGTATAACGCCAGCCTGAAAGAATTCAGACAGCAGTATGAGACAAACCCGGAGAGAGTCTTCAGCGGATTCTGTAAGATCATCCCGATCTCCAGCCTTGCCGCCGAGTCTAATGAATGATTTAATAGTCATTGCGAGCGCAGCGAAGCAATCNNAGATTGCTTCGTCATTTCATTCCTCGCAATGACAAAAACTAACCGCAGGATGTGGTTAACGATATAGCAGAAAAAAATCAGGCGGTCAGGTGACCGCCTTTATTTTTATTCGTCCGAGCCGAGAGCCTGCATCGTCGGGACCAGCTTATATCCTTTCGGGATGCTGAATCTGGAAGGGTCCACCGGTTTTGTGGAAACCGACTGAAGAACCGTCACATAGCCGTCTTCCGACATGGATGTGAATCCTGGGATGTTGTCTATGGTCTTCTCGTATACCACATAGCCCACTTTATCGGAGATCTCGTCCAGCTTGGCTCTGATGGGATCAGAGGCGCTCTCGAAATCCATTATCGTCATCCATCTCTTCAGAGCGGCGGCGTCCATCTCGCCCAGCAGAAGCTGACGCACCTGAGCGGACACGCATATCTGAGATGAGACATTCTGTCCGGTAACAGACACGTCGTACCTGTCACAGGCATATCCGGCATATTCGCCTTTACCTGTTTTTTTCACGGTGACTCCGCCGGATGATCTGACATCCTGACCGTCAGACTCCGCCGACATCTGTTTATAGATATCGTTCATCTCTTTGAACGTAGCTCTGAAAAAGGTTTTATTATCGGGATTGAACCCGTAAATGAGCTGATTTTTCAGATCGGTGATGTTCAGCACCTGATCGTCCTCATAAACAGCTATTCTGTTTTTTGAAAAATAGCTGACGGATACTGTGTCGTCAGTCTTTTCTGTCAGTGTAACGTCCGCAAAGGCGGAAACGCAGAAAAACACAACGGAAAACACCAGAAGATATCTCATAGGTATAACTCCATGCGCATATAAATACATCATATTCTACTTCAAGATTTTGCAGAAAGAAACAGACAAAAATGTCCGTTGTGAAAATGTAACATTAACATAACAGTTATCACCCGAAAATCTTTGTCTAAATCTTGCAACATTCAATATTTAATATGATATCATAGTTATATATTTTTATTAGGATGCTATATGAATGACACGAAACGAGCCCTCTTACTCTTTCTGCTGCTGTGCTCGCTCTCCATAGCTGTCGCCTCCACCGTCATGACATACTGGTTCATGCAGACCAGAGGCATGTTCATGGACAGGATGGAGGAGATAGTCCACATCAGAAAGAGCTTCTTCGAAAGCATATACGCCGCCTACCGCTCCACAGGCGATAAAGAGGCTCTGAAAAAGACGCTCAATGTCATAGAGAACAGTTTCGACTTCATTACAGATGGCGAATACACCTGCGACTTCATCGTAAGGTCGAATGACAAAAAATATACTCTCCTCTCCCGTGATGACTGCAAAGAGGTCTCCACAGACATAATCAATATGGCGTCCATAGACGAATCCACGCCTCTCGCTCAGGCTCTGGCAGGCAGAACAGGCAGATCCATAGGACGGGATCACCACGGCAATAAGGTTCTGGCGGCATATGACTACATAGACATCGAGGGAATGCGCTTCGGAATAGTGGCAAAGACTGACTACAGCAGCATGCTGTTGCCCAAGCTGAAGGCGGCCGTCTCCGCGGCTTTTATCTCTCTGGTGATAATCATGGGCGGCGGACTGGGATTTTATAAATTCACCAGCCGGAATCTCTTCAGCCTGAAAAAAGCTAATGAAAGCCTGAAGATAATGGCGGACGCATACAACTCCGTGAATGACTACTCCGCCTATATTGGCGCCGATCTGAAATACAAGAGCGCCAACAGGGCTTTCTGCGAGATGTTCAACACAGATCTGGACAGCATCACCTCCAGACATCTGGGAGATTTTGTCAATGAATCAATTAAAGAAGGGCTTTTGCTGCCCTCCGCTAATAAGTGCCTCACAGGAAAACATGTCCGCATCCAGCAGTGGGTAAATCTGGGTACAAAAGGCAATTTTTTCGCGGAGATAAAGATGACCCCTCACTCCCTGGAAGGTCAGCCCGCCGGAATCGTAATGACGATGACCGACAGGACAAAAGAGGAAAAATCCCGGATAGAACTTCTGGAGACCATGGAAAAGCTGACCAGCCTCACACAGGAGCTGGAAGAGCGTGTCAAAACAGAGATGAGCAAGCGCATCACAAACGAACGCCTCTTCTTCGAACAGAAAAAATTTGCCGACATGGGGCAGATGATGAACGCCATAGCCCACCAGTGGCGCCAGCCGATAAACTCTGTCGGGCTATATGTTCAGCTTATATACGAAAGTTTTAAGGACGGCACACTGGACATGGAGACTCTGGACAATTTTAAAGCTGACACGCTTCAGCTGGTTCAGCACATGTCCAAAACCATAGACGATTTCCGGAGTTTTTTCGACCCACGCACCCTGGAAACCAATTTCGAAGCGATAAACGCTGTGGTGGATACTGTCTCTCTGGTGGAGGCACAGTTAAAGCATAACTCCATAGGTTTTACTGTGTCATGCAGATGCCAAGTGAAGGAGTTCGAATCCTGCAACAGCCTGAACCGCCCACCCTGCGAATATCCGGAGACTCTTGTCAGCGGGTTTTCTTCTGAATTCCGTCAGGTGCTTATGAATCTGGTGCAGAATGCCAAAGACGCTCTGGCAGACAAAACAGGCGAGAAATACATACAGATAGCTGTGCTGGCTCTGAAAGATTCTGTTAATATCAGCATCTCAGACAACGGCGGAGGAATCCCGGAAGACGCTCTGAACAAGATTTTTGACCCTTATTTCACAACCAAACCCCAGGGGAAGGGAACCGGTATCGGGCTTTATATGTCCAAAATGATCATTGAAGAGCATATGAAAGGAAAGATAAGCGCCTCCAACTCAGATGAAGGCGCTGTGTTCACAATCTATCTGCCGAAGGTCAGCGCTTAGAGACTGATGATCCCCTTCATATACAGAACGCATTTGCCGGCGATCAGTACCCTGTCATAGTCCAGCGTACAGAAGAGCATGCCGCCTCTTTTCGAAACCTGACGGGCTGTCATCAGCTTCTTATTCAGTCTCTCAGTCCAGTATGGAGTCAGAAGACAGTGAGCGGAACCTGTCACCGGATCTTCGTCTATACCAACGTTAGGAGCGAAAAACCTGCTGACGAAATCGCATGAATTCCCCTTCGCTGTAACACATACGCCTCTGTAAGGAAGATTCTTCAGAGCTCTGAAGTCGGGCTCCATATTCACGATATCATCCTCGCTGTCGAACACGGCGAGAACATCATCTGCGAGATATATCTCTGATGGAGCTTTTCTGAGCGCCTCGGCCAGTCCTTCCACTGACTCTGTTTTTTCATATGAGGTCACAGGAAAATCAAGCTCCAGTATGTCGCCCTTGTTCTTGACTCTCAGGCGTCCGCTTTTGGACTGGAACTCCAGAATCTGTCCGGTGAAACCCTCGTGGTGAAACATCACGAAAGCGGAGGCGAGAGTGGCGTGTCCGCAGAGATTCACCTCTGTCTCCGGTGTGAACCATCTGATGTGCAGACTGCCGTCACGGGTGAAGATAAAGGCTGTCTCAGAAAGGTTGTTCTCCGCCGCTATCTTCTGCATCATCTCATCCGGAAGCTCTTCCGCCAGAGGACATACGCCCGCCGGGTTTCCTCCGAAAACTTTTCCTGTGAAAGCGTCCACCTGATACAGTTTGATATCTGCCATATAGTCCTCCAAAAATATAAAGACTTCGCAATGTAGCGAATGGATACAAAAAGGGCGGAGTGTTAACCCCGCCCTGTCATAGTTATTTTACAGCTGATTCCCAGTCTTTCAGGAATTTTTCTATACCTATGTCCGTGAGCGGGTGTTTCATCATCTGCATAACCACGCTGTAGGGAATGGTGGCTATGTCCGCGCCTATCTCCTGACACTGGAGCATGTGCGCTGTGCTTCTGATGCTGGCCGCTATGACCTCTGTCTCGAATCCGTAGACCTCTACCAGCTCCTGACACTGGCTGACGATGGCTATTCCGTCGTGACCTATGTCGTCCAGTCTGCCGGCGAAGGGGCTGATATATGCCGCTCCGGCTTTGCATGCCAGCAGAGCCTGATTGGGGGAGAATATCAGTGTAACGTTAACGGGGATACCCTCGCCTGAGAGTATGCTGGTCGCCTTGAGCCCGTCTTTTGTGAAGGGAACTTTTACAACTATGTGCTCGCTGATGTCTGAGAGCTCTCTGCCCTCTTTCACCATGTTTTCCCAGTCCAGCGCGATTACTTCTGCGCTGACAGGTCCGCAGACTATGTCGCAGATCTCGGCGACAGTCTTTTTAAAATCTTTCTTCTCTTTGGCTATCAGAGACGGGTTAGTTGTAACACCATCCAGAATACCCAGATCTTTTATCTCTCTGATCTCCGCAATATTAGCGGTATCCAGAAATATCTTCATGTTAACCTCTCTTTTCAGCTATGAATTTGTCCATAGATTCTTTTGAGCTGAAGTAATATACCTTGTCATAGTATTTTACCTTGTACTCTGTATCTTTGCTGACAAAAGTACCCGTGATAGGGTCCTGCACAGTGTCAACAGCGTTGAGCTCTTCTTTCGCCTTGATCGCTTCGGGTTTCCGGAACAGCTTAATAGCTCCGACGACTAAAAGTATTACTAAAAGCCATTTAACCATATTACGCTTCCTGTGAAGTCTCTTTGTCCTGCGGAACAGCAGGTTCTTCACTATTATTATTTTGATTCTGGTTATCGTTTCTTTCTCTGAAAGGTCTTCTGGGACCACCCGTCTTTCTGTCGGGAACAATCAGAATCTCTTTCAGATGTCCTTCGCCCTTGCTCACGGTGTTTATACCTTTAATCTGCTTCAGGGCGATATGTATCTCTTTGCGCACCATAGTTACCATGGGCGCCATTTTGATCGGTTTTCCTGTTCTGCGGACAGTTTTTGCCAGCTTGATCGCTTTGTCTTTAAGCTGTTCCACCACTCTGTCCCTATAGTCCTCCACATCCACTATGAAGATCCCCTCGGATTCCTCACGGCTGACCATACGGTTCAGCAGAAACTGCATAGCGTCCAGAGTCTGGGCGTTTTTGCCTATCAGCAGTTTTGAATCGGGTGATATGATGTTGAATATCACATCCGGGTGTCTGTGTTTGGTTTCTATGGTACATTCGTGAAAACCGGCCTTATCCAGCATCTCCGCCAGAACAAGCCTGCCTTTGCGTTTGTAGTATTCGGAATCGTTGAATTTTATCTTTATCAGCGCATTCTTGCTGCCGAATCCCAGAAATCCTTTGCTTCCCTCCTCCAGGGTCTCAAATGTCACAAAGTCTTTCGGAATATCGTTCTCTGCCAGGAAGTTGGCTACCGCCGCTTCCGCTGTCTTTCCTTCTATCTCGAAATATTTCATAAATAACCTGTTAACCGTGCTTTTTGTTGATGTAATACTGCTGAGCGATAGACAGTACGTTGTTGGTCAGCCAGTAAACCACAAGCCCCGCGGGGAATGTGAGAAACATAAATGTGAAGATGACGGGCATCAGCATGAACATCTTCTGCTGTATAGGATCCTGAACTGTGCTGGGAGACATCTTCTGCTGAAGAAACATTGTAACACCCATAATGATAGGAGTGATATAGTAGGGGTCTTTCAGCGAAAGGTCGGTTATCCAGCCGAAAAAGGGAGCGCCCTGAAGCTCTATGGAGAGCAGAAGGGTCTTATACAGCGCAAAGAATATAGGAATCTGAAGCAGCATGGGAAAACATCCGCCGAAGGGGTTAACGCCTTCTTTCTTATAGAGTTCCATAGTCGCCTGATTCATCTTCTCTTTGTCCGCTTTGTACTTCTCTTTTATCTCTGCCATCTTAGGCGCCAGTGAACCCATTTTCTTCATGCTCACCATGCTCTTCTGCGTAAGAGGGAAGGTAAGCAGCTTCACCACGATAGTAAGAAGCACTATCGCAACGCCGTAGTTGTGCACATAGTTATAGAAAATCTTCAGAAATTTCAGCATGGGTATGGCTATGAAAGAAAAGATGCCGAAATCGATGCTTTTTTCGAGCTTCAGTTTGTATGTTTTCAGCAGATCATACTCTTTGGGTCCGGCGAACACAGAGAACTCAACTGTCTTTCTGTCGCTGGGGTTCACCTGAACCTCAGTGTCTCCGTATACATCCGCAACATCGTCTTTTTTAACGATTTCACCCTTGTCGAAACCGTTAGCCACAGCAGCGAGAAAATATTTTGAAGTATATCCCACCCAGAGAGGCTTCTCAGCTTTAACCGGCTCGTCTATCTTCGATACTTTCTTCTCTCTCAGCTTCTTCCCGTCGAACATCTGGGGTCCGCCGAAAGTATATTTGTCCTCTTTCAGAGCGCTGTTGATGCCGCCGGCAAGCCCCATGCGCAGGGGCAGGTTCAGCGTGCGTCCGCCTGTGTTGCTGACAGTCACATCACCTTTTACAAGGTAGCTGTCTTTAGATATTACATATTTTTTTGCGACCACCATGTCTCCCTGGGATCCGGAGAAGGTCACTGTGGTCTCTTTGTCCCCTTCTTTCACTTCAGCGGTATATTTGCTGACAAGGGGAACTGTTATAAAGAAAGAGTCTTCGGTTTTGCTGTCGAAGACGATATTTTCAAGGTCACGTTTGCCGTATTTTGTAACAACGGCTTTTCTGATGTTTCCGGTATTTGCGTTGAATGTGTAGGTAGCTAGATCTGTCGTGATGTCGAAAGTTTCCAGTTTTTCCACAGCCTGAGGAGCTTTCTCCATCTCCAGCTTGACAGCGGGCTGGGACTGCGCATCGGATACGGCTGATGTCTGAGATTCAGGGGTTGTTGCGGCGGGCTGGGGTTTGGGTGCGAAGAATATCTGAAAACCGATAAGCACCAGCGCGCTCAGACCAAAAGCCAGTAGTGTGTTCTTATTCATTACGAATAACCTCCGAGGGGTGTTTCCTATTTAACGGGGTCGTACCCGCCCCTGGACAGGGGAGTACATCTCAGTATCCGCCAAACTGCCATAGCGGAACCTTTAATCAGTCCTTTTTTCTTAAGGGCTTCCACCGCGTAATCGGAGCATGATGGATAGAAGCGGCATCTGTTGCCGAGCATGGGAGAAATAAATATTTTATACAGTTTTATCATCAGGATTATCGGTCTTCGCAGATCCAACAGACTCAGCAAGCTGTAATACTTCATCCTGTAATTCACCATACTGCGCGTCAGCGCATCCCGGCAGCGCCCTTATAACAATGTCGAAACAATCAGGAAAAATCTGTCTGTTGTTTCTAAAAATTTCTCTGAGCCTTCTTTTAACCAGATTACGTCTCACCGCCCGCTTGTCAACTTTCTTGCTGACGGTGAGCCCAATCCTTGTTCGGTCTTCGGCGCTTATAATATAATGGAGACAGACGAACCGTCCCCATCTTTTTCTGCCCTGTCTGAAGACTCTGTCAAAATCCCGTCCATGTTTCAGACGGTCCTGTGCGGTAAAGCACAATGACATTAAACGGCGAGACGCTTGCGGCCTTTCGCCCTTCTTCTGGCGATAACGTTTCTTCCGCCTTTTGTTTTCATTCTTGCCCTGAATCCCTGAGCGCGTTTGCGTTTCAGATTGCTGGGCTTTCTCATAGTGAGCTGTGCCATTTGAAACTCTCCTTTCTATAGTAAAAGACTACGGTATTAGCATACTTTTTCGTAAGCCTGTGATTATATCTATGGACTCCTTGTTTGTCAACCGAAGAAACTTGAATTTTTTTCTTGACTTAATATAGGCGTCCATGTATAACTGACTTCCCTGTTTTATACAGGACTGTTGGAGGTATGTGAAATGTTCGCAATCATAAAGAGCGGCGGCAAACAATACACTGTCAAACCCGGCGATGTGCTGAAGGTTGACAGCATCAGCGCCGAAGTAGATTCTGATATTCAGATCAGTGACGTACTCGCTGTAAGCGAGAACGGGCAGCTCAGCGTCGGCAAACCTTTCGTTGCTAAAGCTGTTGTGACTGCTAAAGTTCTCGACCAGATCAAGGATGACAAAATTCTCGTCTTTAAAAGAAGAAGACGTAAAGACTACAAATCGAGATACGGTCACAGATCACACCAGACTGTGCTGAAAATCGGCGATATTAAAGTAGGCTAAGGGAGGCGTACAATGGCTCACAAGAAAGCTGGCGGTTCAACCAGAAACGGACGCGATTCCAATTCCAAACGCCTCGGCGTAAAAAAATATGACGGAGAATCAGTCATCGCGGGCAATATTCTCGTCAGACAGCGCGGCACTAAGTTCAAACCCGGACAAGGCGTCGGCATTGGTAAAGATGACACACTGTTCGCACTGACAGACGGATTTGTAAAATTCGCAGACAGAGGCAGCAAGGGCAAGTTCATCAACATTCTCTCAGAAAGAGCATAATCTTAAAGCCCGCCTTCAAGCGGGCTTTTTTCTTTTTCATTTTCCTATATAATATAATGATATCAGTTTTAACCCTTTTTTACGGGAGCCTTTTATGAAGTTTATCGATACATGCGAAATAATGGCTACAGCGGGCGCCGGCGGCAACGGATGCATGAGCTTCCGCAGAGAAGCATATGTGCCCAGAGGCGGACCGGACGGCGGAAACGGCGGAGACGGCGGCAATATCATTCTGATAGCTGACGATTCCAAGCACACCCTGATGGATATACGCCAGCAGTACCATTACAGAGCGGAAAGAGGCGTCCACGGAAAGGGAAAAGGCATGCACGGGCGCAGAGGCAAGGACCAGATAATCAAAGTGCCCTGCGGGACCATAGTTGTCAACGCTGACACGGATGAGATCCTCGCAGATCTCACAGAACCCGGTCAGCAGATTGTTGTGGCTAAGGGCGGTAAAGGCGGCAGAGGAAACGCTAACTTCATGTCTCCCACTCACCGAGCTCCCACTCGTCACGAACCCGGAGCTGACGGTGAAAAAGTTAAAATCTATCTCGAACTGAAACTTCTGGCGGACGTGGGCATCATCGGATTTCCCAACGCAGGCAAGTCTACTTTTATTTCCACTGTCTCAGCGGCTAAGCCGAAGGTGGCGGACTATCCTTTCACCACTCTCGTGCCTCATCTGGGTGTGGTAAAAGGCAGCTACGGCAACTCGTTCGTTCTGGCTGACATGCCGGGGCTGATAGAGGGCGCGGCAGACGGCATCGGACTCGGAATTCAGTTTCTGAAGCACATTGAGCGCACTAAGATTCTGCTGCATCTCATAGACGCTTCCGTAGATGAGTCGATGGTAGAGAGATACAACGTTCTCCGCAGTGAGCTTCACCAGTTCTCTGAAGAGGTTGCTCAGAAACCCGAGGTGATAGGCATATCCAAAATGGACTATCCCAACGAGGAAAATATAGCCGAGTTTGAGCAGTTTCTTAAGACAGAAAAACCTGATGTACCTTATTTCAAATTCTCCTCTTTGATGCAGGAAGGCACGAAAGAGATAACCGACTATCTGGATAATGTCGTCAGTCAATATGCTCAGGAACAGCTGAACTCAGATGAAGAGACTCTCTGACGTTCTGACCACCACAATAGACCAAAAGATTTTCGAGCACGCCGCCATAGCGAAAGCATGGAAAAACGCTGCCGGCGACGGCATCGACTTTATGACCACCGTTGTAAAATTTTCTGACGGGGTACTCACCATAGCTGTGCACGATCAGACGTGGCTTTCCGAGCTTAATTTTATGAAGGGCGAGCTTACTGAACGCATGAAGGGCTACGGTCTGGCGGTCTCTTCACTCAGTTTTTATTATAAGAAAAGAGCCCAGCGTGTTGATATCGTTACACATTCAAAAAAAACCATGACAGACAAAGAGAAACTCTATGCCGACAGACTGGCTGATTCCATAAAAGATGAAGCCTTGAGGGAATCTTTCCGCAGAGCTATCTATTCCTATTTCACAGTTTACACTCTGGATGACTATCTGGGTTGATTTTATCACTTCATATCATTATATTATCACCACGGAGGAAACATGATATTAGACGTACTTACATTCCCGAATGATATTTTAAGAAAAAAATCCCAGCCTGTCGAAGAGATCACAGAGGATATTGTCAGGCTTATAAACAATATGACCGAAACCATGTACTCTCAGAAAGGACTCGGGCTTGCCGCCCCTCAGGTTGGTGTTAATAAGCGTGTGGTTGTTATAGACTACACTGGCGGAGAAGAGCCTGACACCCTGCTCCAGCTTATAAATCCGGAGATAATAGCGAAGGACGGCGAACAGTTCGGTGACGAAGGCTGCCTCAGCATCCCCGGAGAGTATGAAAAGGTCAGAAGATACGCCAATGTCGTTCTGAGAGCTTTAAGCCCTTCCGGAGAGCAGATAGAGATAGAGGCGGACGGACTGCTCGCCAGAGCCTGCCAGCATGAGATAGATCATCTTGACGGTGTTCTGTTCATAGACCATCTCGCTCCTTATAAAAGAGATATTGTCAAAAAGCACATAAAAAAACGCATGGCGGACGGTGATTACGGAACACCCGCAGATGTGAAAAGTTAACAGATTTCGCCTCATTCAGGTGGTATGATTATATATTAATCTACCGAGGTGCGTTTATGATAGAATCCATTGCTCTTGCGCTTGTTAAAACTCTGGCCACCTATCTTTTCAAAACATACGTTCTTGTGCAGACAAACGTAAAGATTGAGGGAGCGCCCTCCTGGTATATGAAAAACGTGCCCTCCGCCGTGTGTGTCTATGACGCGCAGTACGGCGGGCTTGAATCCATAGACGCAGCCAAATCGTCCGCTCTGGTCAGAATGAATAAAGAGCTGACGGCCATCATCGAAAACATCATCTATGAAAACTATCATAATCTGAAGGATCCTAAGGAAAAGGCCTTCGTTTATATGTTCAAAAATGACGCAGAATCACCCATTTTCGTACAGAAAAATACTAAATTCCCCAATATCGAGTATTCCAAAAAACAGCGTATTGCTTTCGTACAGGCGTGTGTTGATAAACAGACTATAATAGATTATCAGACTGAGCGTTCAGAAAAGATAAAATATGAGCTTACACATAAGCGTGCCGGCGATGCTTTTGAGGAACTTGAAAGCGGGGATATGAAGCTCGAATAGGAGGCTCATATGCGAACTCTTTTTGCTTCCATCGCCGCGCTGCTGCTTCTCTCCTGTGCCACCGCCGGCACAGCCAGACAATACAGCGAACACGAAGTCTATCTCAGAGATTATATCTGGCGTCTTGTTGTTGATACCAGAAAGGACCATGACAGAATCCTGCTGACACCGCAGAATCTGCGCCCCGAACCGGAAGATTTTAAGATCTTCGAGGCTGACCTGAACGGGGACGGCAGACAGGATTTCATCGCCAGCACCTATCATTACCTTTTCAGCGATAATAAGACCTATCCGCTGTATGTCATGATTAAGGATGACTACAGCTATACTATGCTGCCTGATACCCCCAGGATACCTTATTTCGATGTTAAGGCTCTGCCGCAGATAACTAATGATTATCACGATATCCTGATAGCCGGAAAGGTTTATAAATTTGACGGAACAACTTACAAAGAGGTTAATTGATGAAGAAAACCGCTATACTGCTGTCCATGTTTGTAGCTTTCAGCGCGCATGCCCGTGTTAAGCTCGCTGATCCTATCGTTATTACAGATTCTGTTACTGTGAGCGATACCATCCAGCCCGACTCTATGACATCCGGCATGTCGCTCTCTTATAAGCACAGCGACGCGGCTGAGGTTTCCAAGGCTCTTGAGGCTCTCTCTGCCATTGTTAAGCAGCACAAGCCCATGTGCGGCTTCAACGGATACAGAATCTCTCCCGTGTACTCCTACAAAGACGGTAAGCAGACTATGGAGGGTTATTCAGGCGATCTGGACTTCTCATGCTCTTTTACCGATATCAAAAAGTATGAGTTGATCTATAACGCTATATTTAGCCATATTGGAGACTCTGACAGCTATGTAATGTCTTCTTCACCTGTCAGGTGGGTTGTTTCTAAGGCTCAGTCAGACGCTAAGCGTACTGAGCTGAAATCCAGAGCGATAAAAGAAGTGCTCAGGACTGTAAAGGAGTATTCCAAAGCTTCCGGACACCCCTGTTCTGTAAAGGATATAGCGCTTGATTTCTCTGATTCCATACCTGTTTTCAGAGAGTCCACACGCATGGCCAAGGCGGCTGTGCTGACTGTTTCCGAACCGGACAGAACAGACGCTCCTTTCAGTGTCAGCGCCAAATTCTCCGCCGCCTGTAAGTAGCAGAGGCGGTATCGGAAATTCTACAGGATGTATGAATTTCTGTATGTAAATCTGACTTCATGGATGAAGTCCGTGGAGCGAGTGAAGACAAACTTGTTTGGATAAGCGAACGGAACGTAAGTGAAACGAGGATTTATTCCGAGTGGAACGGTATCGGAAATTCTACAGGATGTATGAATTTCCGTAAACATATGAACATAAAAAAAGCCCGCTCAATGAGCGGGCTTATTTTATTAATTTTCCAGATTTACAATATCGTCGTAGAGATACTGTATATCTTTTTTGTGGCAGGCAACGTCGTAAGCCAGCCTGGTGAAAGCCTCTCCGGCATCAGAGCCTTTGAATTTTTCCGCCATAGACTCATAGTATTTCATGGAGCTGTCCTCATGGCGTATAGCGATGAGAAGCAGTTCCTGAACATTCAGAGTGTTTGTGACAACTTCGGAATGTCCGGTCTTTCCAATACCAAGGTCTCTGAGCTTACAGCTTGAGTCACGTCCCAGATTATCAAGGCAGCCGCATCCGATGGCTTCTTCTATGACATTTTTAAACTTTTTCTTAGTCTCTATCAGCTCTTTGATTATCTCTTTTGAGCTGAGTTCGGCGACTATATCCAGAAGTTTGATATAGAAGTCCAGCGTAAGCTGTTCTTTCTGAGCCGCTTCCTTCAGTGCCTCAATAACTGTTGCTTCCATTTAGTTCTCCTTATACCAGCAGATGTTTAACAAAGCTGATAAAAGCAGAGGGGAAGAATCCTACAGCGAGAACAACAACAGCACCGATAAAGCTGGTGATGAAAGCTGAACGGCCGATAGTGGCGTCAACTTCATACTCAGGCTCGTTGAAGTACATGTATATTGTGACTCTCATGTAGTAGTAGCATGCCAGGGCGCTGTTCAGGGCGCCGATAACAGCCAGCCAGTACAGCTCGGCTTTCATAGCGGCCATGAAGATCATGTATTTACCGATGAAGCCCGCCAGAGGGGGAATACCGGCAAGAGAGAACATGAATATCAGCATGCCGAGAGCGTACATAGGGTTCTTTTTAGCAAGCCCAGCGAAGCTCTCCAGTCTTTCGTCCTCTACCATTCCTTTGTTTTTCAGAACGCCCAGAAGTGTGAACGCTCCGATGTTCATGAATGCGTATATCAGAGAATACAGAGCTATAGCCTGATATCCCTCTTTGTTCATAGCCACAAGACCGATCATCATGTAGCCGGCGTGAGAGATAGCTGAGTAAGCGAGCATTCTCTTAACATTTGTCTGAGAAAGAGCGACAAGGTTACCGTAGAACATCGTGAGCACAGCGAGGATGGAGAAGAATGTTCCCCAGAGTCCTGCAACGGGCTCAAGCGCTATCCATACGAATCTGACCAGAGAAGCGAAAGCGGCAGCTTTCGGAGCAACGGTCATGAAACCGGCCGCGGGTGTGGGTGCGCCCTGATAAACATCGGGTGCCCACATGTGGAAAGGAACAGCTGAAATTTTGAACGCGAAGCCGGCCAGCATAAGTATGAGACCGATCTTCACTGTCGCGTTTTCAGCGGCGCCGTTTTTAAGAGCCTCAGCGATCTCCAGATAGTTCATGGAGCCAGTAGCGCCGTAAACGTATGTCATACCGAAAAGCAGCATTCCTGATGAGAAAGCGCCGATGATAAAGTATTTAACACCGGACTCAGCAGATTTTGCGCACTTTTTGTTAAAACCGGCAAGAACATACATGGAGATAGCCATTGTCTCCAGACCTACATAGAATACTGTCAGATCGAAAGCTGAAACCATGAACATCATGCCGATAATGCTGAAGAACATGATTGTGTAGAACTCGCCTTTCAGTATGCCTTTGTCTCTCAGATACTCAACAGAGCCGAGTGTTGTGAGAGTGTAAGCCAGAGCAAATATTACGAAGAATACATATGAAAATGTATCCCACATTACCATATTGCCGAATCCCAGATATTTTCCGCCGATAGCGGGCTGGGATATCAGAGCAGTGATTATCATGAAAGCAATGCCGAAGTACCCGACCATTGATTTCTTTTCACCCTTGGTCATTACATCAAGTACGACCAGGATAAGACCGAAAACGGTCATCAGAACTTCAGGAGCAATTGATACGAGGTTCATCATAGCTTGTGGTGTCATCTCTGCCTCCCCCCTTACTTCATTGCCACTGCTGCTGTAGCCATATGCTCAACAAGCTGTTTTACACTCTCATGGATATAAGAGGTAAATGTCTCAGGATAGAGACCAACCCAGAACACGATTACAAGCAGAGGGAATATGTAGATAACCTCTCTAAGATTCATGTCAGCGAGATTCTCCCATTTCTTGTTAAGGCTCTGATACAGAACTCTCTGGAACATCCACAGCATATAAACAGCGGAGAAAATCACGCCGATAGCAGCCAGGATTGCCCAGTCAGAGAACGCCTCAAAAGCGCCCACAAGGACAAGGAATTCACCGATGAACGCTCCCATAGAGGGAAGTCCGATTGAACCCATAGTGAAGATCAGGAAGATAGTCGCATAAAGAGGCACGCTGGCTGCGATACCGCCGTAGTCTGCTATCTCTCTTGTGTGAGTCCGCTCATAGATAAGACCGATCAGAAGGAAGAGCGCGCCTGTAATGATACCGTGGTTGAACATTTGCAGGATACCGCCTTCTATACCGGCCTGGTTAAGAGCGTATATACCGAGTGTCACAAAACCCATGTGTGAAACAGATGAGTAAGCGACCAGTTTTTTGATGTCTTTCTGAACCATAGCCACCAGAGCGCCGTAGATGATCGCTATAACTGACAGAGCAGCTACATAGGGCATCATAGTTATTGTGGCGTAAGGTGTCATAGGCAGACAGAAACGAAGCATACCGTAGGTACCCATCTTCAGCAGTACACCGGCAAGGATAACAGAACCGGCTGTGGGCGCCTCAACGTGTGCGTCAGGAAGCCATGTATGCACGGGAAACATAGGTACTTTGATCGCGAAGCCGATGAACAGCACCACGAAGATAAGCATCTGGAATCCCTTGCTGTAAGCCGCGTACTGAGATGTGATCTTAAGTATGTCGAATGTGAATTCGCCTGTGACCTGACCGTGTACATAGTACAGAGCGATGATGGCAAGCAGCATCAGCACGGAACCGGCCAGTGTATACAGGAAGAACTTAACAGCAGCGTAGATTCTTCTCTTACCGCCCCAGACACCGATGATCAGGTACATGGGGATAAGCATTGCTTCCCAGAAGATGTAGAACAGGAAGAAGTCCAGCGCGAGGAATGTACCGACCATACCGGTCTCAAGCACAAGCATAGCGATGTAGAACTCTTTCTGTCTTTTCTGAATGTAAGTGAAAGAACCCAGTATAGCTATCATTGTCAGCAGTGTTGTCAGGAAGATCATAAGTATAGTGATACCGTCTACACCAAGGTAGTACTGTATTCCAAGTGACTTGATCCACCATGTCTGCTCAACGAACTGCATACCGCCGTTTGTCTTGTCAAAGTTTGTCATAAGCGGGATGGTGAATATAAACTCAACCACACTCGCTGCGAAAGCTGCCCACATGGTGCTCTTGCCGCCTCTGAAGAAGACCAGAAGGAAAAGAGCCGCCGCAAGCGGGAAGAAAATCAGAATACTGAGTATATGTTCCATGATATTTCCGTCCCCCTTACACTGTGTAGAAGAAAGCTACCAGCACGATAACGCCGACAACCATAGTAAATATGTATGTTTGTATGCGACCGGTCTGGATATGTCTTGCCACACTGCCGATCCACATCGGAACGCGTCCGAAAGCGTTGACAGTGAAGTCGATCACGTTTACGTCTATGGCTCTCCAGAACACAACGCTGGAAAGCATTACGATGGGGTGAACAAATAGGAAGTCATACAGCTCGTCAAAGTACCACTTGTTAAGCAGCAGTTTGTGAACGGGCTTGAATGTCTTGACTGTCTTCTCGGGAAGTACGGGATACATCTTCACATAGAAGAGGTATGCCACGCTGATACCTGCAACGGCTATCGCTATAGACAGAGCCATAAGGGCTGTGGCTGTAGAATGAGCCATCTCATGCGCATGGGCGTGAGCGGGTGTCAGTACCGGTCCGAGGAAATGGTGTATAAAGCCGTCCTCAAGAGGATAGCCGAAAACTATACCCACAAGCACAGAGCAGATCGCAAGGAAAACCAGAGGGAATGTCATTGCGATAGGAGACTCATGCGCGTGATCATGCAGATGCTGATCTCTGGGTGTTCCCTGGAATACCAGGAAGTAGCTTCTAAACATATAGAAAGCTGTCATACCGGCAACGCCTGTACCTACGAGCCAAGCGAAGGTGTGTCCGGAGCCGTATGTCATGGCGAGGATCTCGTCCTTAGACCAGAAGCCCGCAAGGGGAGGAATACCGGCGATGGCTATACAGCCTATCAGGTATGTCCAATGTGTAATGGGCATTTTCTTTTTCAGACCGCCCATAACTCTGACGTCCAGGTTGTCGTGCATAGCGTGCATAACAGAACCGGAGCAGAGGAACAGAAGACCTTTGAACATAGCGTGTGTGAACAGGTGGAAGATAGCAGCGACATACGCGCCGACACCTGTTGCCATGATCATGTATCCCAGCTGAGATACGGTTGAGTAAGCAAGGATTCTCTTCAGGTCGTACTGAGTAAGACCTATTGAAGCGCCGAGAAAAGCTGTTGTCGCACCAGCGAAGATGACGAACTGGCTTGTCATGTGCGCCTCAGAGAAGAGAGCGTTGCATCTGGCAACCATATAAACACCGGCAGTAACCATTGTAGCCGCGTGGATCAGAGCTGAAACGGGGGTAGGACCTTCCATCGCATCGGGCAGCCATGTATGCAGAGGAAACTGAGCAGATTTACCCATCGCTCCGCAGAAGAGCCCGAATGTCATAAGGTCGAGCAGAGAAAAATTCATACCAAATACTGTGTAAGTGGTCTCTTTAACATGATGAATAGCTTCAGCGTTGAAAGCATCGGAGTAGTTAAGGCTTCTGAATGTGAAGATCACAAGAAGAAGACCGATGTAAAAACCGAAGTCACCGATTCTGTTCATTACAAAAGCTTTTTTACAAGCATCAGCCGCGCTTTTCTTGAAGAACCAGAAACCGATCAGCAGGTATGAAGACAGACCCACGAGTTCCCAGCCTACAAAAAGCATCAGGAAGTTGTTACCAAGAACAAGTATCAGCATGGACAGTGTGAATACTGAAAGATATGTGAAAAATCTCCAGAATCCTTTGTCACCGTGCATATATCCGATGGAGTAAATGTGCACCATCAGAGAGATCGTTGTAACAACTATAAGCATGATGGATGTCAGGGGATCCACAAGAATACCAAACGGTACCTGTAAGGAACCCGCAATAACCCAGGTATAAAGTGTTCCGTCTACACTGAACCCTTGTGTGGATACAAGGTAGAACAGTATAAGAGCGCAGACGAAGGAAACACTAACACCTGCAATGGCAACCACAGGAGCTGCATTCTTGATGTAACGTCTTCCGAGAAGTCCGTTAATAAGAAAAGCTACCAGGGGTCCAAGTAGTGTTAATACTGCAAAGATCATAACCTACCTCTATCCTCTCATTGTATTAATTTCATCAGCGTTAATGGTCTGCTTGTTTCTGAACAGTGAAATGATCAGAGCAAGACCAACAGCGGCCTCGGCAGCGGCTACAGCCATGACGAAGACGATGAAAATCTGTCCTGTCATCTGCTGAAGATAGTTGGAAAAGGCTGCGAGGTTGATGTTAACCGCATTTAGCATAAGTTCCAGAGACATGAACATAACGATGAGGTTTCTGCGTATCAGAACTCCCGCTATGCCTATGCTGAAAATTATTGCGCTAAGGACAAGATAATGTGCTAAAGTCAGCATCGTTTCCCCCTTAATCCTTTTTCGCTATCACGATCGCGCCAATCATAGCAACAAGCAGAAGAACTGATGCCACTTCAAAAGGAACGATATATTGTGTGAACATTACTGTACCGAATGCTTTCACGTTGGTGAAGCCTTCGGGATAGTTAATATTGCCGAGCTGAGTTGATTTGATAACGCCTGTTCCCATGAGAGTCATGAGTATCTGCACGAACAGCACCACAGCGACAACTCCGCCAAGAACTACCTTAAAGGGCATCTTGATGAAGCCTGTCGATTTGGGGTTAAGCAGCATAACGACAAACATGTAAAGAACCAGAATGGCTCCAGCGTATACCATAACCTGTATGGCGGCGATGTATTCAGCATCGAGCTGAATGAATATGCCGGCCACAGCGAAAAAGGTCAGAAGCATCCAAAGTGCGGAGTGAACAGGGTTCTCTCTGGTTACCATAAACAGAGAGGAAACCACGGCTGTTATGCCCAGCACCCAAAATCCTATATTCATAAAGATTTCGTTCATTGCTGTACTCCTTCCACAAGTTTCTTTTTAAGATGCTTGTTTTTCCAGTTGCCTTCCACGTTATCTTTATAGTTCTGAGACAGTGTCTTCATGTTGATGACATAGTTGTCTCTGGTAGGAGCGACAGTGTTCCACTCCCATCCCATGTGGATAGCGTCAACAGGGCAGACCTCTTCACAGTATCCGCAATAGATACATCTGGAAAGATCAAGCTCATACTTTCTGATAAGTCTCTCGCCGTTAGGACCGCAGTCTGTTTCTATGTGGATGCACTCTGAAGGGCATACCTTCTGGCAGAGATAGCAGCCAACACATTTTGTTCTGCCGTCGGCGGTAGTCTTAATATATTGAACTCCTCTGAATCTGTCCTGTATAGGAGTCGCCTCAAAGGGGTACTTATATGTCACGGGTTTCATGAACATATGTTTCAGGGTAATACCGAGACCCTGAAGAATCTCTGTAAAGAAGATTGTTTCAAAAATGTTCTTCATCATATCACCCCTAGTTCCTGATCGCGTAGACAACGATGCTTGTTATAAGCAGGTTGGCAAGCGCTATCGGGATCAGAATTTTCCAACCAAGATTCATAAGCTGGTCGAATCTAAGTCTGGGGAGAGTAGCTCTCAGCCACAGGAAGAAGAACATGAACGCCAGCATCTTGATAAGGAACCAAACTATAGGAGGAAGCAGAGGTCCTGTGTATCCGCCCAGGAACAGAACAGCACACATGGATGCAACTACATACATGTTGGCATATTCGCCCAGGAAGAACATAGCGAATCTCATTGAGGAGTATTCCACATGGAAACCCGCAACAAGTTCTGTTTCCGCCTCGGGAAGGTCGAAGGGAGCTCTGTTGGTTTCGGCAACCGCTGAAATAGAGTAGATGACAAAAGCCACGAACTGCGGAACCATAAACCAGAGACCTCTTTGAGCCTCGGTGATCTCTTTCAGGTTCAGTGAACCCGCAAGAAGAACAGGACCGAGGATCGACAGACCCATAGCTGTTTCATAGCTGATAACCTGCGCAGATGAACGCAGAGAGCCCATAGTAGCGTATTTTGAGTTAGATGCCCAACCGGACATAATTATACCGTAAACGCCTACTGAGGACAGTGCCAGCACATACAGAAGACCAACGTTGATGTTGGCAACGTATATGTTTTCGCTAAAGGGTATAACTGCAAAAGCGGCCAAACCCGGAACCATGCCGAGGAAAGGAGCCACATAGAACACGGGTTTGTCTACCATGTCCGGTGTCATATCTTCCTTCGCCATAAGTTTCAGACCGTCGGCCAGGGGTTGCAGAAGTCCTTTAGGACCTGTGTGCACGGGACCGAGGCGTACCTGCATATGACCGATGACTTTTCGTTCGGCATAGGTCATGTAGGCAACGCCGGTGAGCGTACACACAATGATAATCAGTATCTTGATTAGTGTAAATACAATCGCGAGTACCATTCCCTACCTCTTATCTATAACTTTCATTACTTTACAATATCCGCCTTAACACATTTTCCGTTACAGAAAATGCCGGCTGTCGCAGTAAAGTCCTCGGGGAGCGCCACGCATCCCTTAGTGACTTTCTTATCTATTTCAACAGGATACTCTCCGCTGAAACCTTCGCCGGAAACTTTGACCTTATCGCCGTTAGCGAGGCCAAGCTCTTTTGCGTCTTCTTCGCCTATCTCAAGGACAGGAGAACCATAGACTTTCGCGAGGTCGGGAGACCATCTTGTGAAAGAACCGGAGTGCAGTCTCAGGCTGGCTGTGTAAAGGAAGAATTTCCCTTTTCCTTTTGCCATGCCGTCTTCTGCGGCGATATCACCTGCAAAAACATAAGGGTAGGAAACAGTGCCGCCGTTCCAGTCAATGCCGGAATACAGGGCAACTTCCTTCTCTATCATGCTTCTAACAGCTGTAACATCGGCGGGGAGGGCTGAACCCATGCCTTTTGCTATGGCGGAAGCTACACAAGCGTCTGTGTTGACTCCTTTATCCACTGCTTTAGCGATGGTCTGCACACGTCCCTCGAGGTTAGTAAAAGAACCGTCCTTCTCAGCGAAGGTAGCAACGGGAATGTAAACATTCGCCTGAGCCGCTGTTTCGCTCATGAAGGGGTCTGTTACAAGGAGCAGCTCCAGACCGGACAGTTTTGACGCTGCCTTTGTCCAGACTGATCTTGCTGATACGTTCTCTCCGAAAACCAGAACGGCTTTGAATTTGCCGGCTTCCAGTCCTTTTGAGAATTCTGTGGGGCATTTAGCTCCGCAGCCCATATCAACTATACCTACCGAGTTGTTCTTTGATTTAGCGGGGACAAGTTTAACTTTAGCGCATGCTTTGCTGATTTTCTGAGCAAGAGCCGCGTCCGCTTTGTTGTAGGGGTCAAAAACCACTACAGGTCTTTCGGCTGAAGTGAGTTTTCCTGCCAGTTCGCTGTATTCGTTGCTCGCGCCGGCAACAGCGTCGGCATATTTCACCATAGCCTCTCTGACAGCGTCCGGTGTTCCTGTCACAAACTTCTTGGCAACTCTTTTCAGAGCGGTGAAGCTGGGATAGAAAACAGCCAGAGGAGCTTCGCCCATTCTTGCGGCATGTCTTACGGCAAGACCGAGTATGGGGTTGGCTTCTGTCACATCGATGTTCAGCACTGCCACACAGTCGCTCTGCTCAACTTCCTCAAGAGTAGCTCCGGGAAGTATCTCAGATGTCTCTGTGGAGAAGATGTTCTGTGTGCCTATAACATCTTTGGCGAGCTTAGCGGCAAGGAAAGCCTCTTCGTTAGTAAGTCTGGGAGAAACCACAACAGCGACTGAGTCTGCTCCTGCTGTTTCCTTGACTTTCTTAAGTTTTTCAACTGCGACAGTAACTGCCTCGTCGAATGATACTTTCTTAGCTTCGCCGCCGGCTTTTACCTGTGCTGCAGTCTCGCGCTGGATAGAGTTGATAAACTCAAATCCGAAGCGTCCTTTAGCACACATATATCCGTGGTTGATTCCCTCTTCGGGATTCTCTTTTATACGGAATACCTCGCTGCCCTCATAGTCTATGTCAACAGTACATCCGCATGAGCAGAGACCGCAGACAGACTGGACTCTGTCGAGGTTCCAGGGTCTGTTTTTGAACAGATAGATTCTGTTGTTCAGCGAGCCTACGGGACAAACGCTGATGCACTGTCCGCAGTATTCGCAGTTCCAGGGCTGTTCAAAAGAAGTTCCGATAATAGTATCAGTACCTCTGTTCAGGAAGCTGATCGCCTGAATGTTCACTACTTCGTCGCATATACGAACGCAGCGTCCGCAGAGAACGCATCTGTCGATGTCTCTCTCTATGAACGGGTTGGTATGGTCAACGGGTGTGTCGTTCGGCTTGGCATCGAAACGGACTTTTGTAACGCCCACTTCATATGTCAGATCCTGCAGAGTACATTCACCGCCCTTGTCGCAAACGGGGCAGTCCAGAGGGTGGTTTATAAGAAGCAGCTCTATAGCTGTCTTACGAACTCTGGAGAGCTTGTCGGACTGGGTGATGATCTCCATTCCGTCTGTAACGGGTGTAGTACAGGCAGCCTGAAGTTTCGGGTTGCCCACCTGCTCCACAAGACAAACCCTGCAAGCACCGAAAGGATTAAGACGGGAGTCGTGGCAGAGTGTCGGGATGGACACGCCTGCTTCCTTTGCGGCTTCGAGGATCAGCGTGTTCTTGGGAACCTGCACCTCTTTTCCGTTAATTTTAACAGTAACCATAACTGTGTCTCTCCTCTGCCTTAATCTATTGCGTTGAAAGGACAGTTGACGATACATTCACGACATTTCACACATTTGCTCTTGTCTATGTAAGCGACTGTTCCTTTCTCCCATGTGATAGCATCAACAGGGCATGCTTTTTTGCATATACCGCACTTCTTGCATCTGTCGTCCACAACAACGAACTCGATGAGCTCGGCGCACTCTCTGGCGGGGCATTTTTTGTCCCTGATGTGTGCCTCATACTCATGTCTGAAGTACTTAATAGTTGTAAGTACGGGGTTCGGAGCTGTCTGACCCAGACCGCAGAGTGACGCAGTCTTAATATCCTGACCGATGTCGAGCAGGTTTTGAATATCCTCTTCACGGCCCTCGCCATTTGTTATTCTCGCGAGAATATCAAGCATGGTTTTGGTACCGATACGGCAGGGGATACACTTACCGCAGGACTCTCTCTGTGTGAATGTCAGGAAGAAGTGAGCAACGTTAACCATACAGTTGGTCTCATCCATAACAACCACACCGCCTGAACCCATCATGGCTCCGGCCGCGATCAGTGAGTCGTAGTCTATAGGAGTCTCAAGGTGATCAGGTGTGAGACAGCCGCCTGAGGGACCGCCGAGCTGAACAGCCTTGAACTTTCTCTTTTTAGGAATACCGCCGCCAACATCGAAAATAAGCTCGCGGACTGTAATACCCATGGGAACTTCCACAAGTCCGGTAGACTTAACCTTGCCTGAAAGGGCGAAGATCTTAGTACCTTTTGACTTCTCAGTTCCGATGCCTGCGTACCAGTCTGAACCTTTAAGGATGATACCGGGAAGGTTGGCGAAAGTCTCAACGTTGTTAACGTTAGAGGGTTTCTGCCACAGACCCTTAACAGCGGGGAAAGGAGGTCTGGGACGGGGCATTCCTCTTTCGCCTTCGATAGAAGCGATAAGAGCTGTTTCCTCGCCGCAAACAAACGCTCCGGCTCCTTCTTTCAGCTTCAGTTTGAAGTGGAAGTCAGTGCCGAGAACCTTGTCTCCGAGAATTCCCATTTTTTCAGCGTCTTTAATAGCTTTGATAACCCTTTCGATAGCAAGGGGATATTCCGCACGGCAGTAGATGTAGCCTTCGTCACATCCGATAGCGTAGCCGGCGATAAGCATACCCTCGATAACAGCGTGGGGGTTACCTTCGATAATAGAACGGTCCATAAACGCGCCGGGGTCACCCTCATCCGCGTTGCAGATAAGATATTTGTGATCGCCGGGGCTGTTACGGCAGAAGGTCCATTTCAGACCTGTGGGGAAACCGCCGCCCCCCCTGCCTCTGAGACCGGATTTTTTGACTTCGTCTATAACCTGCTCGGGTGTCATGGTAAGAGCTTTTTTTATGGCTTCATATCCGCCGAGGGACATGTAGTCTTCAAGGCTCTCAGGATCGACACGTCCGCAGTCAGCAAGAACGTAGCGTTTCTGTTTGTCATAAAACTGAAAGTAGTCGGCTTTGGCTGCCCATTTCTCTACGATGTTGCCGTTAACGATGTGTTCTTCCACGATAGTGGGAACCATCTCAGCGGTAACGTGCTCGTATGTGATGGGGTCTTTGCCGGGGATATAAACGTCAATAAGTACGTCACGGGCGCAGAGTCCTCTGCATCCTGTCTGCTTTGCTGAGCAGTTGCGTTCTTTTGATTCCGCGTTTTTGAGGCCTCTCTTCTCGAACTCTTCGTTCAGAGCGTCCATAACCTCGTGTCCGCCGGAAGCAACTCCCGCAGTTCCCATACAGACGTGTACTTCAACGTGATCTGTTGTGTAACTCATAACCTACCCCTGAAGTTCTGCATAATCCCTGAAGATCTTTCTGGCTTCTTCAGGTTTCAGGTTGCCGTATGTTTTATTGTTTATCATGATAACGGGAGCCATTCCGCACGCGCCGATGCAAGACACTTCCTCAAGGGTAAACTTAAGGTCAGCGCTTGTTTCGCCGTTTCTAATGTGGAATTCTTCGTTAACGATTTCTGAGATTCGTCCTGACCCCTGTACGTGGCAGGCTGTTCCTCTGCAAACCCTGATGATGTATTTTCCTCTGGGCTGAGTATAGAACTGCGCGTAGAAGGTTATAACCCCGTATATCTGGTGCGCAGACATATTGAGGTTATCAGCGATTCTCTCAACTATTTCTGAAAAGAGATAGCCGTATGCTTCCTGTACCTGCTGAAGAACGGGGATTGTAGCCCCTTTCCAGTCTTTGTACTTTTCGCATATCTCATCGCATGCTGTAAAGTCGATCTCTTTGTTAGCTGATTCAGTTTCCTTTACGTCGTTAGCCATTTTTGTCACCCCTTATCTGTCGATCTCACCGAGTACAACGTCATTTGTACCGATGATGGCAACGAGGTCAGCAAGCATGTGGCCTTTAGCCATATGGTTCAGAGCGCCGAGGTTGACATAGGAAGGAGCTCTTACTTTCATTCTGTAAGGTCTTTCCTCGCCTTCGGAAACGATATAGAATCCGAGCTCTCCTTTAGGAGCCTCGATACCCTGATATGTTTCGCCTTTAGGTGCTTTGAAGCCTTTGGAAACTATATAGAATCTTCTGATAAGAGCTTCCATGCGCTCATAAACGTCCTCGTGAGCGGGCAGTGCCACTCTGGGGTCGTCTGTCATAACAGGACCGGCAGGCAGTGTTTCCAGAGCCTGACCAACGATCTTGTTAGCTTCACGGAGTTCTTTCATTCTGACCTTATATCTTGCGTATGTATCGCCTTCGGGCTGTACGGGAATTTCCCACTGGAACTTATCGTAGCAGCAATAGGGCTCGTCACGTCTCAGGTCGAAATCAACGCCTGATCCTCTCATAAGGGGACCGGATGTTCCGTAATCCTGAACATCTTCAGCGGAGAGATGACCGATACCGATTGTACGCATTTTCCAGATCCTGTTGTTTGTCAGCAGGTTTTCGTATGTATCAACATTTTTGTCGAATCTTTCTACGAAATCCTTAGCTCTGACAAAGAACTCCTCGGGCATATCAGCTCTGATACCGCCGATTCTGATCCAGGAACTTGTCATACGCTGACCTGTACCTATCTCGAAGAGGTCGAGGATTTCCTCGCGCTCACGGAAGGCATACAGGAAAACAGTCATGGCGCCGATGTCGAGAGCGTGAGTAGCGATCCACACAAGGTGGGAAGCAACTCTGGCAAGCTCGGCGAGTATTACTCTGAGATAATCCGCTCTCTCAGGTATCTTAACATCGAAAAACTTCTCTACTGCCAGGCAGTAGGCAAGGTTATTTGAAAGAGGTGAAAGGTAGTCAAGTCTGTCTGTGAGTGGGATGCACTGGTGATATGTTCTGTTCTCGGCCAGCTTTTCAGTGCCTCTGTGCAGATAGCCTACATCTGGCTCCACATTGACAATGGTTTCGCCGTCGAGATCAACCACAAGCCTCAAAACCCCGTGTGTAGAGGGGTGCTGAGGTCCCATATTGACGGTAATTACTTCTGAAATGTTGTTATAGCTCATTATCAGTCCCTACCTTGAAAACTTAAGACCGAGACCCTGCTCATCAGCATTGTTGAACCAGGCTCTTTCTTTAAGCGGAAAGTCTTTTCTTAAAGGGTGACCCTCGAAGAACTCGGGAAGCAGAACCCTCTTCAGGTTCGGGTGTCCTTCAAAGATAATGCCCATAAGGTCGTACTGCTCTCTCTCCATCAGGTCGGCACCTTTCCAGATGTCTGTGATAGAGGGGAATTTGTTGTCCTCACCGGCGACTTTAACAAAAATTCTGAGCTTGTTCTGGATAGAAAACAGGTTAATTGTTATCTCGAACTTCTCTTTCTTTTTGGGCCAGTGTGTGGCAACCACATCTACGATGTACAGGAAAGATGCGTCGTTTTTAAGCGCTTTAAGAACGTCTTTGTAAACGGAGGCGTCTTTCACTTTTATGAAGTTGCACTTGTACTCTGTATAGCAGTTAAGCTTTCCAGAGAACTGTGCGTCCAGATTTTGGACAAGCTGTTCAAATGTCATTGCATCCTCTCCTTACTTTCTTATGACTTTTTCAGTCATGATTTTTTGCTGGAGGGCTACGATGGCATCGTAGAACGCTTCAGGTCTGGGGGGGCAGCCGGGAACATAGAAATCAACGGGGATAATCTCGTCAACACCTTGCACTGTAGAATAGGTGTTATAGATACCGCCGCTGGTCGCGCAGCTTCCGATTGCGATAACCCACTTGGGTTCGGGCATCTGCAGGTAGACCTTTCTAACTACAGGGGCCATCTTCCTTGTCACTGTCCCGGCAACTATCATAAGGTCGGACTGACGGGGTGTACCACGGAAAATGATACCCATCCTGTCGAAGTCATACTTTGCCGCGCCGCAGGCCATCATTTCGATAGCGCAGCAGGCAAGACCGAAGGTCACTGGCCAGATAGAAGATTTTCTACAATAGTTGATAACGGTATCAACAGATGTAGTGAGTACGTTGTCAGGTAGTTTTCTTTCGATTAAACCCATTCTAACGCTCCTTTCTGCCATGCATAAAAATAGCCGAAAACAAGAATTACGATGAAAAGTATCATCTCGATAAGACCGAACAGGCCGATCAGGTCAAATGCCACGGCCCAGGGATACAGAAAAACTGTCTCCACATCAAAAATCACAAACAGCATAGCGATGATGTAGAACCTCAGGTTCAAACGCTTTCTGTTCTCATCCAGCGAAGGCATACCGCACTCATAAACGCTGAATTTAACCTTCTCATATTTCTTCGGGCTTATTATGGCTCCTACGAACATAATAACTATGCCGAGAGCTCCAGCCACAAGAAGAAAAAGTACTATAGGCAAATATCCACTCATACCTCACCTCTGTATTTTGTATACAGTATGCAGTATCTATCATGAAGCTGTAAAGGTGTCAACAAGAAACATCGTTTTAGGATTAAAAGATTTCCGGCATCCCGGGCGGGTTTGAACACCCGTAACTAGTTAGCGCAAGTTCAGAATATTATCACAAAACCAGTCTTTTTATTAACATTTCCATGTCATCCGGCATGGGTGATACGAACTCCATTTTCTCTCCGGAAAAGGGGTCTGTAAAGCCCAGCCTGTGGGAGTGCAGAGCCTGTCTATCTATCTTGAGACTAAGGGAATTTTTATTACCATACACCTTGTCTCCGGCAACGGGAAAACCCAGGTGACTCATATGCACCCTGATCTGGTGTGTACGCCCCGTATATATTTTAACTTCTGCCAAAAAAGCGCCCTTCAGCCGTTTTAGAACAGTGATTTCACTTTTAGCATAGCGCCCGTTTTCGGTCACGGACATCTTTTTTCTGTCCTTAATATGCCGCCCCACCGGAGCCTCCACAACTATATGGTCGAACTTCGGATTTCCCCAGCAGACAGCCAGATAGCTTTTGTTCACCTCTCTGCCGGCGAACAGCCCGGAGAGCTTCTCTCTGGCGGTTCTGTTCTTCGCCACCAGAAGAATTCCGGACGTGTCCTTGTCCAGCCTGTGCACTATCCCCGGACGAACGTCGTTGTCGTCCCTGATATCGAACCTGTGGAGCAGACCGTTCACTATCGTGTCGTCACCCGTTCCGGCGGCGGGGTGTACTGTTATCCCGGCCGGTTTGTCTATAACGGCATATTCGCCGCATTCGTATATGACGGAAATGTCCATCTCTCTGGGTGTCAGATCGGGGATCTTTTCCGCCGGAACCTTTATATCCAGCACATCGCCTGCGCTGATTTTATATTTTTTTTCTTTCAGAACGCCGTTCACTAAAACATGCCCCTCTGATATGAGCCTTTCCGCATGGGATCTGGAAATATCCGTCACGGCAGAGATATAGGAGTCGAGCCTCTTGCCGCCCTCCTCCGCAGTGATAGTGTATTCCTTTTCAAAACCAGCCATAATTAATGATTTCCCTCTTAAAAGTATTGACATATATATCCCGAGCGGATATAAGTTTCAACCACCTTTGCTGTATATATATAAAATATACGGCTATTTAATCCACGAAGGAGGATATATGAACACTTACGAAACCGTATTCATCGTCCGCCCCGACCTGCAGCAGGATGAGCTCGAAAAAGAGCTTGAGTTCTATAAGAACAACATCGAGCAGAACGGCGGAAAGATCATCAAGGTAGAAGCATGGGGCAGAGTTACTATGGCATATTCCATAGAGAACTACGCTGAAGGCTACTACTATCTTATCCAGTTTGAGGCTTCCGAAAACTATCCTGACGAGCTGACAATCCGTTACCGTTACAACGAAAACGTTCTCAGATTTGTCATTGTCGCCATCGATGAGAAAAAATTCAAACTCAATCCTAAAAAGGATACCGGCGCTAAACGTTTTGCCAAAAAACCCGGCGTCAGAAAACCCAGAGAAGATGACGAGAAATCTGACTCTGACGATGTAGTGGTTGACGCGCCCGAGGGCGAAGAAACAACAGAAGAAGACTCAGCAGAATAATTTCTGCGGGAGGATTTTATGGGCTTCCTTAATAAAGTAATGCTGCTCGGAAATGTCACACGCAACCCCGAGGTTCGTTTTATCCCCGGACGTGATCTGCCTGTGGCAAAATTCGGACTGGCTGTTACTAGAAAGATGAAGGACAAGGAAGAAACATGCTTTATCGACATCGTCACTTTCGGCAAAACAGCCGAGATGTGCGGCGAATATGTTACTAAGGGCATGCCCCTTCTGATTGAAGGCAGACTCCAGTACAGCACATGGGAAACAGAAGGACAGAAACGCTCCAAGCATGAGGTGGTCGCCGAAAACATTCAGTTCGTCTCCAGAAAAGACAGCAAGAGTGAATACGGCTCAGGAGCTTTCGATGTACCTTCAGCCGGTGCCATAGACGAAGACGATATTCCATTTTAGGAGGAAAGAAAATGGCTGTTGTAAGACGCAAATTTCAGCGCAGAAAAGTATGCAAATTCTGCACAGAAGCTATAGATATTGACTACAAAGATGTTAAGCTGCTCCGCCAGTATGTCACTGAAAGAGGCAAAATAATGCCCAGAAGACTTACAGGCACATGCGCTAAGCACCAGAGAGCCCTCTCAACCGCTGTTAAGACTGCCAGAGTTATCGCTCTGCTGCCTTTCAGCCTCAACAGATAATTTAATCGGGGAGGCTTTTGCCTCCCCTTTGTTTATACCATGCAGTTTATACTCTATCCTTTAGCATCAGTTCTTTTTTATGCCCTGATGGCGTTCGTGCCGCAGATAGGTCTCGTAACGGCTGTTTTTTCGCCGATGCTTCTCCTTCTGTACTTTGATCTGGGAAAAAGGAACCGATTCTCCGATCTCTATCTGGCGGGTCTGATCGCCGTTCTCGCCGGCATAGGTCCTGTTCTTGCCGGTTTTTATCTGATATCTGTTCTTGCGCCTGCGCTTTTCATCCACAGATATCTGAAATCAGGCAGACTGGAACCCTGGATACCTGCCGCCGTGACGCCCCTGCTGACGCTGGCGTCTGTGTTCATCGCCGTATATTTCTTCAGCTCCTACAGAAACGAAATGACCGACGTAGCGGAAAAAGCTCTCATAACCTTTCTGGATGCGGTAAAAGCGTCTAAGTCTCCTGTCGCCGGAGAGGATTACTTTCTGAAGGTCAGCTCCATGACCCGTGAGGCGGCGCTCTCTATCGTGCTCATATTCCCCGCGGTCAACTATGTATTCACAGCTTTCTCCGCGCATATCGCTCTCAACCTTTACGCGAAAATGAGAAGAATACAGCTTCCGAAATTCCGTCTGCCGGACAATCTGGTCTGGCTGCTGATAGCCGGATTTGCCCTGATATTCATCAAACAGGACATGACAAGGCACATCGGGCTGAATCTTATTATAATAATGATGACTCTGTACGCCTTTCAGGGTTTTGACATCATGACGCACTGGATGATAAAACTCAGGATTTTTCCGATCATCAGAGCCATAATATTTGTCTTTATATTTTCCGAACCCCCAGCTATAATCCTCATTGCCCTGCTCGGACTTTTCAGCGTCTGGTTTAACCTGTACGGCAGGCAGCAGCCCCCTGAGGAGCAAAAACCATTAGACTGACAAAACTTAACGCCACCAAGATATCTATCGCCACGGCGGTGTTTCTTGCTGTTTTTAAGGCATTCGTGGGACTCTGGTCCGGCTCGCTGGCGGTGCTTTCATCCGCTTTCGACTCTATGCTGGACATCCTCTCTTCCACTATTAACTTCTTCGCCATCAAGGTCTCTATGAGTCCTCCGGATGAAAATCATCCATACGGACACAGCAAATTCGAGCCTCTGGCGGCTCAGATACAGTCTTTCATAATCCTGTTCTCCGGCGTTTTCATTCTTTATAAGGCTTATATAAACATCACTGACAAGACAGAGATAAAAGCCGTCGGCATAAACATAGCAGTAATGATAATAAGCATTATCATCACTCTGTTTCTGGTGGTCTTCCTGAAAAAAGCTGCCATCAGGCTGAACTCAACAGTGCTCCATGCGGACAGCCTTCATTATAAAACAGATATCCTTAGCGGAGTTGGTGTTCTTTCCGCTTTAATAATTATTAAAATTACAGGTCTTCACATAATAGACGCTATTGTCAGTGCCGTAATTGCGGTGTATATTATCTTTTCCGCTCTGCGGCTCAACCTTCAGGTCACCCGTGAACTGCTGGATCAGACTCTGCCTGAAGAGGATATGCACATCCTCCGGGAGATTCTGGAGAGCCACAGCGATGAAATAGTAGAGGTGCACAACCTGCGCACCCGCTCCGCCGGAAACCTGCGTTTCATCGACATGCATCTGGTGCTGTATAACAAAATGACCCTGAAAGAGGGCAATGATATCCGGGCGGATATCGAACAGAGAATAAAACGCGGCATAGAGAATGCCGACGTGAACATATATATCGAACCCTGCAAGCCGGAGATGTGCCCAGACTGCACCATCTGCGAAGATCAGGGGCATGATAATAAGAAACCTTAGGGAGAAAACAATGAGCCAGTTTATGGAGAACATGATTTCAGAAAGACTTGGCGGGAAGATGTTCGGAAAGGACACCACCATCTACAAGTTTGAAAAAATCAAAAGGGCTAAGCGTGCCGCTATGAAGGACAACCCCGGAGTTGAGCTCATAGATATGGGCGTTGGCGAGCCGGACGCTATGGCACATGACGAAGTGGTAAAGGTGCTTCAGCTGGAGGCTACCAAAAGAGAGAACAGATTCTATTCCGATAACGGTATAGACGAGTTCAAGATCGCCGCCGCTAACTATATGAAAAAGCGTTTCGGCGTGGAAATGGACCCCATGACACAGATCAACCACAGCATCGGTTCAAAACCCGCTCTGGCTATGATACCCATCTGCCTCATCAACCCCGGCGACGTGGCTATCATGACTGTTCCCGGATATCCCGTTTCCGGAACGATCACAAAATATCTCGGCGGAGAAGTTTATAACGTGCCCCTGCTTCAGGAGAACAACTTCCTCCCCGTTCTGAAAGATATCCCCGATGATATCAAAAAGAGAGCCAAATTCTTCTACATGAACTACCCCAACAACCCCACAGGCGCTATAGCCACAAAAGAGTTCTATCAGGAAGTGGTAAAATTCGCTAAGGAGAACGACATAGCTGTTATCTCCGACGCTGCCTACATAGAGCTGACATACGGCGAAGAGCCCCTTTCTTTCCTCAGCATAGAGGGCGCTATGGAAGTGGGTATAGAAATCCACTCACTCAGCAAGTCATACAACATGACAGGCTGGAGACTCGGATTCGTATGCGGTAACGAGCACCTTGTGAAGGCGTTCGCCACAGTGAAGGACAACAACGATTCCGGTCAGTTCATCCCGATACAGAAAGCAGGATGCTACTGTCTGGAAAACCCAAAAATGATAGAGACTACCAAACATAAATACGCCAGAAGGCTGAACATGCTGGCAAAAGTTCTGCGCAAACACGGATTCACAGTTAATGAGCCCAAGGGTTCATTCTATCTGTATTTCGGAATCCCCAAAGCGACAGTCTCCGGACGCAAGTTCGAGAACGCTGAGCAGTTCTGCGATTTCCTCATCAGAGAAAAGCTGATCTCTTCCGTTCCGTGGGATGATGCCGGACATTTCCTGCGTTTCTCCGTCACCTTTGACGCCCCCACCACAGAGTCAGAGGAGAGGATAGCAAAAGTTATAGACGAGAGACTCTCCACAGAAACCTACATATTCTAATCATAAAAGCCCCGTGAAAACGGGGCTTTTTTTTGCCTCCTCGACATAATCGGGTGTAAAATCAGATATCATACCAGGATGGTGATATATGAAAACTCTGTCATTATGCTTAACAGCTCTCCTGCTCTCATTCTTATGTGCTTCCGCCGCAGACACACATCTGAAAATAATACATATGAACGATACCCACTCCTATCTGGAGCCTGTGATGACACAGACACATGACGCCGGGGGAGAAAAACAGACAGCCATAGGCGGCATGGATATCGCAGCCGGGTTGATCTCAGAGCTCAGAAAATCCTCGCCGGACAGCATGGTCCTCCATGCCGGAGACATGATACAGGGAACGATGTATTTCTCGCTTTTCAACGGACAGCCGGACGCAGAGGTTCTCAGGCTGATAGGTTTCGACGCCGTCGCCATAGGCAATCACGATTTTGACAGGGGAGACGATCTGCTGGCTATGATGATAGACAGTGTGGGCGCTCCTTTCATCAGCTCCAATGTAGTTCCACGCGCAGGCAATATTCTAAAGATCCGTGTCCGTCCCTATACTATAAAAACAATTGGCACGGAGCGGTACGGCATCATCGGCGTGACCACGGCGCAGAAGACCAAAAACAGCTCAAATCCTTCCAGTATGATTGATTTCCGTGATGAAACAAAGAGTACGCAGAACTATATAGACGCCCTGAAAGCGAAGGGAATAGAAAAGATAATAGTCCTCAGCCACATCGGATATGAGGAGGATCTCCGTCTGGCAGCCTCGCTGACAGGTGTGGATGTGATAGTGGGCGGAGATTCCCACTCACTTCTTGGCGATTTCTCTTATCTGGGTCTGGTGTCTGACGGAGCTTACCCGTCAACAGCGGTGAACAGAGACGGGGACAAGGTCTGTGTGGTTCAGGCATGGAGTTTCGGCAGGGCAGTGGGAGAACTCGACGTGACATTTAACGGCAGCAGAGTCGCTGACTGTAACGGAGCCACTCATCTGGTTCTGGAGTCATCGGCTGTACCGGACGCTAATGTTACGGCTGTGATAAAAACATTCAGAGACCAGATAGAGACAGTTAAGCAGACAGAGACCGGACAGGTGTCCGCTGACATCCTCCATTCCCGTGTGCCTGAGCATCCGGAGGAGGGAGTGACTCTGCCTCTTGGTTCGGACGCTGTGCCGGCAGTCGCCAGAGCTTTTTATATTATGAACAGAACGGCGGATCTGGTTCTGCTGAATGCCGGTTCTGTGAGAGGCAGCATACCGAAAGGACCCATGTCTATCGGCAGTATCTATTCTCTGATGCCCTACGGCAACACGCTGTATGAGACGCAGGCCGCCGGGTCAGACATCAGGGCGGCTCTGGAGGGCTCCCTCGACTATATCGCCGAGCAGAACTCTGACGGAGCTTTTCCATACGGATACGGCATACGTTATGACATAGACGCATCCAAGCCGTCCGGTGAAAGATTTTTTAACATAGAGATAAAAGACAGGGAAACAGGAGAATGGAAACCTCTGGAACCTGAAAGAAAATACAAAACGGTCACCATATCATATCTGATATCAGGTAAAAACGGGTACGAGCGCCTCGCCGGCTCTGATAAGGGTGTTAACACCTATACAACTGACGCCGACACGTTCATTAACTTTATGAATCTGCTGACAAAACACGAACGTCAGCTGACGCCTGTGCTCAGGGAAGATCATCCGGTGAAGAGCTATATCAGCACTCCGGACGAAAGTGATAAGTTATGAATAGAGTTCTTTCTCTATGGTGCTGATGATCAGCTGAATCTCTCTGCTCTCTTTGTTCTTGTCGCCGATGGAATTAACGGCATGCAGAACAGTGGAGTGATCGCGTCCGCCGAACAGAGCGCCTATCTCCTGAAGAGACAGGTTCATCTTCTCTCTCAGCATATACATAGCCACCTGACGGGGCATGGAGATGCTCTTTGTGCGTTTTTTCGATTTCATATCCGCCAGCTTCACGTTGAAATATTTTGTGACGGCGTCAATGATATCGTCAGAGGATACGGCTCTGTCCTTCTTCACCAGAAATTTTTCCAGCGCAGACTGAGCAAGATCTATCGTGAGACCCCTCTTGTGAAAGGATGAAAAAGCGCTTAAGCGCACCAGAGCGCCTATCAGCTCTCTGATATTCTCGGTCACCAGATTCTGCGCCATGAACAGAGCTACCTCGCTGGGCAGGTTCAGCCCCATGTGCTCGGCACGTTTGATGAGAATAGCTGTCTTCTCCTCTATGCTGGGTGGCTGGATATCTGCTATGAGTCCCCATGAAAAGCGGCTCTTGAGCCTCTCCTCCATCTCGGGAATCTCAGCCGGAGTCTTGTCGCTGGTGATGATTATCTGCTTCTGATTATCATACAAGGCGTTGAATGTATTGAAAAATTCCTCTGTGCTTCTCTGTTTGCCCGCCAGAAACTGAACGTCGTCGAAAAGCATCAGGTCGATATTTCTGTATTTGTTCTGGAACTCGTCCATCTTTTTCATCCGGATGGCGTTAATCATTTCGTTGGTAAAGGTTTCGCTGGTGCAGTAGAGCACCTTCATCTTGGGAAATTTTTCCAGAATCCTGTTGCCCACGCCGTGCATCATGTGGGTCTTACCAAGCCCCACCCCGCCGTAAATAAAGAGCGGATTATACTGCATGAACTGTCCCTCGGAAACAGCCTGGCATGCGGCGTAAGCGAACTCGTTAGAGTTTCCCGCGACAAAATTCTCGAAGGTATAGTCTTTGTTGAGATTGGTTCCGTTCTTGGGCATCTGAATGAACGTGCCGGATGGTACGCTTGCGCCCTCGACAGCCTGCGGTTTTTTCTCCAGACCAACGATGATGGACACATCAGCGTCTATTGTCAGGTTTTCTTTAAAGACTTTTTTGATAACTGACAGATACTTGTTGTCCGCCCACTGCTTATAGAACTTATTAGGTGCGCTCAATGTGATCATATCGCCCCTGAGCTCCGCTATAGACAGCGGCTCCAGCCATATCTTGACCACCTGTTCGTCCAGTTCTTTACGCAGGTACTTCAGTACCTCTTCCCAGATCCCGCTTTCGTCCATGTACCTTTAATCCCTTAAATAAGATAAAGGTGTATTGTATCAGAAATGCGGCTGAATGTACACCTGTTCAAATTAAAATTTTTGAATTTACTTCAGGATATAGACCGTCTTCGGTCCGTCAAATATCTTTGCGGCCTTTTTGATATCGTCCGCTGAAATATTCTTTAAAACATCTATATAGTTGCTGAAAAATGTACTTTTCAGCCCCACATTCTCGAAGAAGCAAGCGTACCATGCCTGTTTAGCGTTGGTCTGCGAGTCTGTGAGTATCTTGCCCAGCATATAGTTCTTAACCGATTCCAGCTCCTGCGGGGTAAGATCGTTTACAAATTCCCTGTTTATCTTCTCTATGGACTCTATGGCGTCAGGTACGTTGGCATAGTCCAGCCCGATGTATGACACGAATCTGGATGAGCACAGTCTGGAAGCGTATATTGAGCCCACGGAATAGGCATATCCCTTATCCTTGCGCAGAGCGCTGAAGTATCTGCTGCTCATTCCGCCGCCCAGTATGTCGGCTATCACCTTCACAGCGGGATATTCAGGATCTGCCGCGTCCGGAGCGTTATATCCGATATACAGTTTAGCCTGTTTTACATTTTTGTCCGAGTCTTCCACTGTGGAATCTTTTTCTATGCGGCTTTCGGCGCATGAGGGTATATAGGGTTTCCCTTTCGGCAGAAAACTGAATGCGGCTCTGATCCGCTCCATCTCGTCATCGCTGTATTTTCCGGCGACAGCCAGAGTTATGTTGGATCCCATCAGCATCTCTTTAGCGTAGTTTCTCAGATCCTGAGCGGTCAGCGAGCTTACGCTCTCCATAGTGCCTTCTTCCGCCAGAGAATAGGGGTGGGAACCGTAGGTCGCCTTCGAAAAGTTTTTATATGATTTACCGGAGGGGTTGTCCTCCACAGAGATTATCTCTTCTTTCTGGAGCGCCTGCTCACGTTTGAAAACTTCATCATCTATAACAGGATTGCTGATGAGCTGAATGTAATATCCGAAAAGCCTGTCAAACTGCTCTGATGGAATGGCGAGTGTCACTTCCATGAAGTCAGGATTCATGGAGGCATAAACAGATCCTCCGTAAAACTCAACCTTTTTCAGTATCTCACTGCTTTTTATCCACACAGATGTGAAGAGAGAGCCGATACCGTTGTTAGCCTGTGTTTCTCTGGAAATTCCGCCTTTAACAAAAAAAACGATAGAGACCGTATCCGTATAGGGTCTTTTGATGTCAATAACTTTAACGCCGTTCTCCAGCACCGGTTTCCCCCCTGCGTAGCAATATGCCGCCAGTAAAAAAACGATCAGAAGCAGTATCGGTTTTTTCATGATATTCCTTAGTCTATGAAGACCTTTCTTCCCTCTACCCTGAGCTTGTCATCGCAGAACAGCCTGACAGCCTCCGGATAGATCCTGTGTTCCTCTTTCAAAATCCTCTCCGCCAGCGAGTGGTCATCGTCTGTCTGAAGCACAGGCACCACCGCCTGAAGGATTATAGCTCCGTTGTCCATCTCCTCATCCACAAAATGAACAGAGCATCCGGCGAATTTTACGCCGTAGTCAAAAGCCTGTTTCTGAGCGTCCAGCCCTTTGAAAGAGGGCAGAAGAGACGGATGGATATTCAGTATCCTGTTGCGGAAAGCCTGACAGAAGACCCCTGTGATGATGCGCATGAAGCCTGCCAGACAGACCAGGTCAACGTTCTTTTCTTTCAGAATGCGCACTATCTCAGCGTCATAAGCCTCTCTGCCGTCAAAATCCTTAGGATTGAGATATGTGGCGCAGAGACCCTGCTCACGGGCATATTCCAGTCCCTTAGCATCCGCCTTGTTGCTTATCACGGCGACTATCTCGCCGTTTATATTTTTTTCGTCTATTTGTTTTTTGATGGAAATAAAGTTACTGCCCCTGCCGGACAGAAGCACCGCTATCTTTTTCAATTTATTCCCTCTATCTCCACTTCTCCGGTGGCTGTCACACTACCTATGACAGTGGCGTCATCAAGAAGTTTTACAATTTTTTTCGCTTCGGACTCTTTCACGGCTATTATATAGCCGATGCCCATGTTGAAAACTCTGTAAAGCTCTCTGGGAGCTATGCCGGATTTTTCCAGAATAAATTTATAGATAGGTGGCAGGGGAAAACAGTCGGGATTTATCCTGACGCCTGTTCCCTCGGGAAGAACTCTGGGAATATTGTCATAGAATCCGCCACCTGTGATGTGCACCATTCCTTTAATGTCCACACCCTCGGCGATCAGTTTCATTATATGGGGAACATATATCTTGGTAGGCTCCAGCAGAGCTTTTTTCAGCTGAATGCCATCGCCTATCGTATCGTCCGGAGCCATTTTCAGGCTGTCGAAGAACAGTTTTCTCGCCAGAGAAAAACCGTTGCTGTGCAGACCGCTGGATGAGAGACCCACCAGCACGTCGCCCGGCTCTATGCGTTCTCCGGTAATCGCTTTCGGTTTGTCCAGAATACCTACGGCAAATCCGGCAAGGTCAAAATCCTCTCCGTCATACATTCCTGGCATCTCTGCCGTCTCGCCGCCCACCAGCGGGCAGTCGGACTGTCTGCATCCTTCGGCTATACCCTGAATAACTCTCGCCATCTTCTCGGCAGACAGCTTGCCTGTCGCCATATAATCCAGAAAGAACAGAGGTTTAGCGCCTGTAACGATGATATCGTTAACGCACATAGCGACAAGATCGATGCCCACTGTTTCCAGAATATCCGTATCTATAGCCACTTTCAGCTTGGTTCCCACACCGTCTGTTCCGGAGACCAGAACAGGGTGTTCCATTCCCTTCATGGCGGAAATGTCAAAGAATCCGGCGAACCCGCCTATGCTTCCCATGACATTCTTGTTGTATGTTGACTCTACCGTCTTTTTAATCACAGAGACGAAGCGGTTTCCCTCGTCTATATCGACTCCGCTGTTTTTATAATCCAGAGACACGATATGTTCCTCCCTAGTTTCCTTTCACAAGTCTTTCTATCTCTTTTCTGATGGCTCTCTCCACCAGAATCGGCAGTTCCTCTTCCAGAATCCTGCCTATCTTGTCGGTGAGAACCTCTTTAATGGCAAATTTAAGAGTATCTTCGTCTATCGCCTCATAAACAGCCTCCACCAGCTTTTCAGCGCTGATGTATACTTTAGGCATTTCGGGCTCGCTATACTCAGGCTCAGGCTCCATCTCGTCAGCAGGGGTAAGCTCCACTGTGTTGAATACGCTCAAGTTCACTTCCTCTTCCGGAACTTCCTCTTCGACTTCAACTTCTTCTGTCTCTTCCTCGGTCTCCACAGCCGCTAAAACTTCATTCTCTTCCGCATCAGCGGCGTCAGCTGTTTCATCAACAGCCTCTTCAGGGATCTCATCCGGGGATATATCATCCACAGACTGTTCAGGCAGTATCTCTCCGGCTGTATCCGGGATATCTGCTCCTATGTCGCTGAAATTCAGCTCATTTTCTATCTCGGGCAGTTCCAGCGACGGCTCATCGGGGAGAATCTCCTCGTTGTCCAGTTCCTTTATGACCTGCTCGGTCTCATCGCCCATACTGATAACCTCTTCCAGTTCCTCTTCTGATTCCGCCAGAGATTCCTCCGCGTCCTCCAGAGCCTCGGAAAGGTCGGTTGAGTTATCGTCCGCTTTTATATCTTCATTGATGCCGTCCAGTATACCGTCCAGTTCATCAGCCTCCTGAACGTCATCCAGCCCGTCCAGCGTGCTCTGTTCTTCCGCTTTTGCCTGCTCTTCCTCCAGAACGGTTTCATCCGCCTCCACCAGTCCGGCGAAAGGATCGGACATATCCGGCTGCGCTTTCGTCTCCGGAATCTCCATCGGAATATCCAGCTCCAGATCATCCAGAGCCACAGGCTCATCGCTCACAGGGCTCATCTCCGGCTCAGGGGCAGACGCCTCCTCTTCTTCAGGCAGCATCAGCTCCTCCTCATCGGTTTCCTTAAGCCCCTCAAAATCTGCCAGGGAAAGATCTATCTCTTCTTCAGCCGCCGGCGGGATGACTATATCATCCTCCAGTTCGGGCAGTTCTATCTCTTCTTCCGGCTGAATTTCCGGAATATCCGTATCATCCTCTATGGCGGGAATCTCTATCTCTTCATCAATCTCAGGCATTATCTCGTTCAGTTCCTCTTCGGAAAATTCAGGCTGAACATCCTCCGCCTCGCCTCCGCACTCTCCCTCCAGACCGCAGAGTATCTTTGCGTCCAGAGCCTTCGCGTCGAAGGGTTTGAACAGATAGTCGTCCGCTCCGGCAGACACGCACTGGTCTTTATCGAACTGATCGAACGCTCCCGCCAGAAGGATAATGTAGCAGGCAGGACATTCGGATTTTATCAGTGTTATCATATCGGCTGTGGGTATGTCGGGCAGTTTGTTATCCAGAAGTATCAGATCGGGTTTATCGCTTACTATGACCTGTTCGGCTTCGTCTTTGTTAAAAACCTTGACAACGTTATACTTTTCTTTATCAACACACAGATCAATGACCCTGTGGATGGTAACGCTGTCGTCAATAAGCATTATGGTCTTTTTCATGTGCAGCTCCCGGGATATGTCGTAATACTGGGCACACCTTTCAGGTTCAGCATGACCCGACACCAGATGATAGCATTTTATAGCTGATTAATCAACGAATTAAGGCTTATCTACACTCAGAGACAGGAGTTCCGAATTTTTTTATTATCATGTTATTGACGCATTCGGGAACAAACTGGGCAACATCGCCCCCGTGGATGGCGACCTCTCTTATCGTGCTGGAGCTTAAGAAGATGAATTTTTCGTTAGGCATCAGAAAGACGCTCTCGCACTCCGGATCCATGTTCCGGTTCATCAGGGCGAGCTGAAACTCAAACTCGAAATCGCTGACCGCTCTGAGACCTCTGACCACTGCCGTCGCCCTGTGTTTTTTCAGAAAATGCACCAGAAGGCACGAGAATGGCTGAACCCTGACCGAGGGCATATCTTTTGTAGCCTCTTTCGCCATGGCTATCCTCTCTTCCAGAGTGAACGCAGTGTTTTTCTTTTTATTTTCAGAAACGGCGAGTATCACATCGCCGAAAAGTTTTACCGCTCTTTTCAGGATATCCATATGCCCGTTTGTAAGCGGGTCGAATGTTCCGGGATATACTGCTGTCATAGATCACCTTTAGCCGTTTAGGGACAGATATCTGATAATCGTGTCGCCGTAACGTTTCTCACTGTCTAAAGACCAGTGGCTGTCAGAGATTTTAAACTCTGTTCTAATGCTTTCTTCATATACTATAACACCATTGTTTGCAAGGATTTCCCTGTCTTTCAACAGCGCCAGGATCTCATCCGGCGTATATACAGCGTATGGGGGGTCGATGAATATGATGTCGAACCCGCGGTTTATCTGCGGCAGAACTTTAAAGATATCGCCCTTCACAACGTCCGCTGAGAACTCTTCAAGACCTTTCAGATTCTTCTGAATATATGTCACATCTGTGTCAACGAACACGGCAGAGGCCGCTCCCCTGCTGAGGGCTTCCAGCCCGTATGAGCCTGTTCCGCAGAAAAGATCCAGAACATTCGCTCCGTCAACTGTATCAAACAGAACAGAAAAAACGGCGCTGCGCACCTTATCCGTTGTGGGTCTGACTGACAAGTCTTTGGGCGTGGCGAGCTGTCTCCCTTTGTATGAACCGCTTATAATCCTCATCTCTGTACTCCGCTATCTTTTCACACACAGAGCGCAGGGAGGGAACAGCGCCCTCTTTTATTATCACCCTGTCTTCTCTGTGTTCTTTATTATATCCCCCGTATCCGAGGGCGACATTCATATATCTGCTGTCCGTCTCTATGCTGAAACCAAGACCGTAGTAGACAGCGAACGCTATCGTCTTTGCCATATCCCCTGCCGCCGGATGATACGCGCCGGCTGTTATGGAGTTTTTCAGGTCATCAGCGTCCTGCAGCCCTATGCGTATGACATCTATTCCCGCCGCCTCAAGCAGTATCAGCCCATAGGCGCTTCTGGCGAGGGACTCATCCAGAGGCAGAGGCACATAGTCCCCGGACTCATACAGCCTGTTAAGCTCGGTATCACGCAGAACAACGCATGGATATATGCGCACATATTCAGGCATCAACCCTATCACACTGTCCACCGTGTCGGAAAAACTTCTGAAATTCTCTTTATACATACCAGTCATTATCTGACAGGCAACATTTTTTATATATTTTTTGGCTGTTTTCACGGCTTCTGTGGTTTCCACGGCATCACAGGGTCTGTTATTTGCCTTCAGAACCTCATCATCCAGCGACTGAACACCTATCTCCACTGTTGTCACGCCTCTTTCAGCCGCCTCTGCCATGACAGCGTCATTCACACAGTCAGGGCTGGTGGAGAACCTCTTGTTTCTTATTCCGGCGTCATCCGCCATGTCGTATAGTTTTTTTCTGATATCCTGATTCAGGCAGGTGAAACTTCCGCCGTAAAAGGCTACTTCATCCCATTTATTTGATATTTCGAGATATTTTTTAATCTGTCCCTCAGCGGAAGAAATGATATCGCCGGACGACTGACCTGTTATGCTGTGCTGGTTGCAATAGACGCATCTCTGTCTGCATCCGGAAAAAGATATGAAAACGGGGAGAATATTAGAAGTCATTACCCAGAGTCTTCAGCGCCTTGGAGGCCGCGTCTTTTTCGGCATTCTTTTTGGTTTTGCCTGTTCCCGTCTCTGTCACCAGCCCTTCCACATGGACACGGACTCTGAATATCTTGTCGTGTTCCGGACCGGATTCGCTGATAACGGTATATTCCGGCAATGATCCGAACTGCCTCTGGGTTATCTTCTGAAGCTCGCTTTTGGAATCCACAAAGGTACTGTTGGAGATGTCCTCGTCTATCTTTGTGCCGAAGTGATTAATGATGATCTGTCTGGCATCGTCATAGCCGCCGTCCAGATAGATGGCCGCCACAACAGATTCGAATATGTCGCAGAGGAGTGATTCTTTATACTTTCCTCCGGACGCTTTTTCACCTTTGCCAAGAAGGATATGTTCCCCCAGCTCCATCTCTGTCGCTATTTTGCTCAGGAAACCTTCACTGACAAAGTATCCACGAAGTTTTGAAAGAAGCCCCTCATCATAGTCCTTGTACCTGTCAAGCAGATATTCAGTGACTATGAGCTGTAATACGGCGTCGCCCAAAAATTCGAGACGTTCATAGTTTTTTTTGTTCTTCTTCTCATGAGCGTAAGATCTGTGGGTCAGAGCCTCCAACACCACAGATCTGTCGCTAAAGCTGTAACCTAGCTTATGTTCGAGAGTCTCGATATCCGAACTCAGCTTTTTATTCATATTTTTTAAATATCAGTGTACCGTTAGTTCCGCCGAAACCGAGCGAGTTGCTCAGGGCGTATTTAAATTCGCATTTTTCGGGCTTGTTGGGCACATAGTAAAGATCGCACTCGGGATCCGGCGTAGTATAGTTGATAGTGGGGGGCAGGATCTGGTTTTCCAGAGCCATGCATGCGTATATCGCCTCCACTGAACCGGCAGCGCCCAAAAGGTGTCCTGTCATAGACTTGGTGGAACTGATCTTCACTTTGGAAGCGTCCTCTCCGAACACTTTTTTGATACCCAGTGTCTCAATCTTATCGTTATAAGGTGTTGATGTCCCGTGAGCGTTGATATATCCGACGTCTCCGGGTTTTATTCCGGCGTCTTTCAGAGCCGCTTTCATACATCTGGTGATGCCGTCGGCAGTCTCGTCCGGAGCAGTCATGTGATAAGCGTCGGCGCTGGCGCCGTATCCGGCGAACTCAGCGAGTATCTTGGCTCCTCTTGCCACGGCGTGCTCATAGGATTCCAGAAGCATGATACCGCTTCCCTCTCCCATAACGAATCCGTCACGGTCAACGTCGAAAGGACGTGACGCTTTTTCGGGATCGTCATTTCTGCGTGACAGAGCCTTCATATTGGCAAATCCGCCAATGGCAAGCGCTGTTATAGCGCTCTCTGTGCCGCCTGCCAGCATAACATCCGCATCGCCTCTCTGGATGACTTTAGCCGCCTCGCCTATGGAGTGTGTTCCTGTGGCGCAGGCAGTAACAACGCTGAAATTGGGTCCTTTGAAGTTGAACTCAATGGAAACAGCGCCGGAAGCCATGTTTATGATAGATGTGGGGATGAAGAAGGGAGATATCTTCTTCACGCCTTTTGCGTCAAAATCTCTGGTAGTGTTCTCGATGGCCTCGAAACCTCCGATACCGGAACCGATGTGTGTTCCGCATCTGTCGAGATCAACTTTTTCTAAATCGAGGCCGGACATTTTCACTGCGATAGCGGATGCGGCGATAGCGAAAACCACGAACTGCTCGTGTCTCTTCACTGATTTAGGATCGTTTACATACGCCGCGGGGTCGAAATCGTCCACCAGTCCCGCGAATTTAACAGGGAGCTCTTCTGTGTTCAGTCTTTCAGCGGGTATCGGCTTGATACCGCTCTTTCCGTTCATCAGTGATTCCCAGTTCTTTTCATTTCCGCTGCCCAGGGGTGTTATAAGACCATAGCCTGTTACAACTACTCTTTTACTCACAAAGTCCTCCACTTAGAAAAGGTCAGGGGGCTCACATAAGCCCCCTTAAAATTCAGAAACTTATTTGCTAGCTGCTTCGATATGTTTGATGGCGTCGCCGACAGTTTTGATCTTCTCGGCTTCTTCATCAGGAATTTCAAGGTCGAATGCTTCTTCAAAAGCCATGATAAGCTCTACTGTGTCAAGAGAGTCAGCGTCAAGGTCGTCGATGAAAGACGCGTCGTCTTTAACAGCGTCAGCATCTACGTTAAGCTGCTCAACAATAATCTCTTTAACTTTTGCTGCGATATCTGACATTGGTTGTCCTCCTGGTTTCTCATAAGAGTGTGCTTTTCTAACTCAAGCAAATCTTTTACTATTAAAACGGATATAAATCTACAGTTTTTAACACTATATCCGTATTTTTACATATTATTAACCCTTTACGGGTTCGGTTACATATACATTCCGCCGTTGACGTGAATTGTGTTTCCTGTGATATAGTCTGACTCAGGAGACGCGAGGAACATCACGGCCTTTGCCACGTCCTCCGGCTCTCCCAGAGTTCCCAGAGATATCTTGGCGAGCATAGCATCGATAACCTCTTTCGGCAGAACCTCTGTCATGGCTGTGCGGATGAATCCGGGGGCAACGGCGTTGACCCTGATCCCACGGCTGGCAAGCTCCTGAGCGGATGTCTTGGTCAGACCCACCAGACCGGCCTTGCTGGCGGAATAGTTCGCCTGTCCGGGGTTTCCGGAGAATCCAACAACGGAGGCGATATTCACTATCTTGCCGTAGCGTTTTTTCATCATACCTTTCAGAACAGCTTTGGTGCAGATGAAAGCGCCTTTCAGGTTTACATCCAGAACCTTCTCCCACTGCTCCACTTTCATGCGCATGATGAGTGTGTCCTGAGTGATACCTGCGTTGTTCACCAGAATGTCTACTGTTCCCAGCTTCTCTTCTATGGCTTTTATCATGTCGTTGACGCTGTCCTCTTTAGACACGTCAGCGGCAAAAGCCTCTGCCACTCCGCCGTTATCTCTGATCTCTTTAACCACGGCTTCCGCGTCAGCCTTGATGTTTGCTATGTCAATGTAATTGATGGCGACTTTTGCACCCTGAGCGGCCATTTTAAGTGCTATTACTTTGCCTATTCCGCTGGATGATCCTGTTATAAGCGCTGTTTTTCCTTCGAGCATTATTTACCCCGCTATATCCGCGACCTTAGAGATATTCTCCACTGTCACGTTTTTATCTATTTTTTTGATAAGTCCGGTCAGCACCTGTCCGGCGCCCACCTCTACAAATCTGTCAACACCTGATTCTATCATATTTTTTATAAGTGTGGTCCACAAAACAGCTCCGTCCACCTGTCTGCACAGTGCGTCATAAACGTCGGCCGCCGCTGTTTCCTCTTTAGCGTCAACATTGTTGAACACCGGGACGCTCAGATCTTTTATGGATACATTATTTTTCAGATACTCCGCCATCTTGTCACGGGCGGGCTTCATGAGAGAGCAGTGAAAAGGCGCTGAAACAGGCAGAAGCATGGCTCTTTTTGCGCCCTTTGCCTTAATTTTTTCAGAGAATTCCTCCACAGCCTCTTTGTGTCCTGCCACAACTATCTGTCCGGGACAGTTGAAGTTAGCGGGCTCCACAACCTTAACCCCGGAAACCTCTTTACAGGTTTCCACCACGGCTTCGTCATCTATACCCATCACGGCAGCCATAGCGCCCACGCCCACGGGCACGGCTTCCTGCATGAACCTGCCTCTGTTGTGCACAGCGACAACAGCCTCTTCAAATGTGAGACCGCCGGCGGCGGCCACAGCGGAATATTCACCCAGAGAATGCCCGGCGAAGAAGTCCGCCTTCACCTTGTCCTTCACCACCTGCCATATGCCGTAGCTCATGGTCAGCAGCGCGGGCTGAGTGTTATATGTGGTTTTCAGCTCGTCTTCCGAGCCTTCGAACATTATTTTTGTCAGTGAATAGCCCAGCGCCTTGTCAGCGCTGTCGAAAACAGCTTTTACCTCGGGACAGGCATCGTAAAAATCTTTGCCCATACCTACAAATTGAGACCCCTGTCCGGGGAATACAACAGCAGTCTTGCCCATATCAAATTACCTCATTGGTTAAATGTGTAAATCCCTTAATAAATCAGAATGTGAGCGCCATTCCCGCCCATGTAAGTCCCCCGCCGAAAGCGGCAGAGACAATATTGTGTCCTTTCTGAATTCGTCCGTCCCTCACTGCCATGTCCAGCGCTGTGGGGATAGTGGCGGCTGATGTGTTGCCGTAGTTAGTAAGATTGATAATAACCTTGTCCTTGTCAACACCCAGTCTCTTGGCGGCCGCGTCTATGATGCGCAGATTTGCCTGGTGGGGGATCATCCAGTTGATGTCGTCAGCGGAGAATCCTGCGGCGTCTGCGGCTTCCTGAGCCACATCTGCCATGGCGCGGACGGCTATTTTGAATATATCGTTGCCCTTCATATGGATCATATGATCTATGGCGGGTTCGTCTATCATTGTTTTCAGGTATTTTGATCCTATATTGTCCTGCTTCAGCAGCTCGCCGTATTCACCATCGGCATAGGTGAAGATACTGCGGACGCCCGGCTCGTCAGAGGCAGAGAGAACAACAGCCCCCGCTCCGTCGCCGAAGAGTATACAGGTGCCTCTGTCCCGCCAGTCAATGCAGGCAGTCAGATGCTCGGCACCGATAACCAGTATATTTTTAGCGCTGCCGGCTCTGATCAGAGCGTCAGCGTTCTTCATGGCATAGAGAAAACCGGAACACGCAGCCGCCATGTCGAAAGCGAAGCAGTTGCTTTTGATCCCCAGCTTGTGCTGCACACGGCAGGCAGTGGAAGGCATTATGGTATCCGGTGTGAACGTGGCGACAATGATGCCGTCAAGATCGTTCTTATCTATACCGGACATTTCTATCGCGTTTTTCGCCGCTCCTGCCGCCAGGTCGCTGCAAAACTCGCCCTCTGCCACACGGCGCTCTTTTATGCCAGTGCGGGTGGTTATCCATTCGTCAGATGTATCTAAAAATTTTTCAAAATCTTGGTTAGTCATTACTTTGGAGGGAAAATAGGATCCTGTGCCTGTGATTCTGGAATATATGTTCATCATATCACCTTATCGAGTTCATCAAAAGTTAAATAGTTGCCTTGATTAACTTTCGGCTGTCATTGTTTCAGAAACAGCTTTTTTTGTCAACTGCTGACTGCTTATGAACGATTTTCTGTAAAAGCTCAAGATTGTCTCATTAAGAATTTTTCTGATTTAACTGCGGTCAGCTGATTCCGGAACCGGAAGCTGTTATTGTTTTTTCTATCTGGTCGTTCAGGTTCTTAACGGCCAGCTCGTGCGCCATTTTGATACTGTATTTCGCCGCTATAGAATTTGAACTGCCGTGTCCGATTATGCACACGCCGTTCACGCCCAGAAGAGGCGCTCCGCCGTATGATGAGTGGTCGGCTTTCTTTTTGATGCGTTTCAGAGCGGGAATCATGAAGAGCGCTCCGATTTTTGACAGGGTGGATGAGCGGATCTCGTCTTTCAGCATTTTGGATATGTACCAGCCGGCGGACTCGGAGACCTTCAGCGCCACGTTTCCGGCGAAACCGTCAACGACTATCACGTCGGATGTGCCTCTGAAGAGGTCTTTGCCCTCCACGTTGCCGTAGAAGTTTATTACGTTCTGCTTAGACAGCTCGGAGAGCTGTTTGAAAACCATTTTTGTGGTCTCGTTGCCTTTCACGTCCTCTTCACCCACGGACATCAGCCCCACTGTGGGCTTCTCTTTGTTCATGATGATAGACGCGTATGCGCTGGCCATGATGGCGAACTGGATATAGTTCTCCACCTTGCAGTCGACATTAGCCCCTACATCGCACATGACAGTATGCCCCTTCACTGTGGGCATCACGGCGGCGATGGCGGGTCTGTCTATTCCGGGAAGTGTTTTGAGAATCATTTTAGCCACAGCCATAACGGCGCCTGTGTTTCCGGCGCTGTAGAATGACGCTCCGTCACCCTGCTTAACCAGACGCAGACCTTCATGGATAGAGGAATTCCTCTTCGCGCGGATAATCTGCGAAGGCAGATCGTCCATAGATACAACCTGTTCGGCGTGGACTATTTCGATATTATGACCGGCTTTGGGACCGATGAGGTCGAGCTCATGCCTGACCTGCTGTTCGTCGCCCACAAGGATAAGCTGAGTGTTAAACTCTTTAACAGCTTCTACAGAACCCTTGACTATCTCATGAGGGGCGTAGTCTCCCCCCATGGCATCGACGACGACTTTCATATTATATCTCTTCTTTCGCCACTACCTGTTTCTTATTGTAGTAACCGCAAGAAGGGCACACTCTGTGGTTCAGCTTCAGCTCGCCGCAGTTGGAGCATTTGCTGTAAGCCATAGTTGTCGCGTGATGATGGCTTCTTCTGTTGCCTTTTTTCATTCTTGAAGTTTTACCCTTGGGTACACCCATTTTAAGCTCCCTAGTTGTTCTTTAGTTTATTCAGTGCCGACCACCTTGGGTCAGCCTTGGTTGCGCATTTACACGGGCCCTGATTCAGATCCGCGCCGCACGCGGGACAGAGTCCCTTGCAGTCTTCAGAGCAAATCACCCGCACAGGCAGATAGAAAACAACTTCCTGGCGGACCATGTCCTCCAGATCTATCTCGTCATTCTCCACATAGCAGACGCCCATATCGTCGTCTGACAGCTCCACCTCTTCCGTCATGCCGTCCGGCAGAGCGGCTATCAGCTGTATCCCCGCTTTGTTCTCTCCCCAGCTTTTCACCGGCTCAAGACATCTGGCGCAGGGCGCCGAGTAGCTGTAGCTGAACGACAGATCCATATAAAGTCCCGCTTCGGTAGGAAAGAAATCGGCTGTGTAGTTATCTACCTCAACCACCATGTCATCCTCTTTAAAAGCGCAGGCACCCTCAAAGTGGCCGCCCTCTTCAAGCAATTCCTTAAATGACAGCTTCATATCCATCTCCGTGGTACAAGACCTGTAAGGTCAAAGAGCGACAATATTACTGCACTTGATTTAACAAAGTCAAGTTATAATTTCTTTAACATAAATTTCCCGTTCTGAGGGAATTTTCATCACTTTCTGATGCCTGAATGTCCGAAACGCTCTGTAAGCACAGCGGTCACTTCCTCGAAAGCGACACCTCTCATCTCCAGAGCTACCACCATATGATATATGTAGTCGGCGGCTTCGCCTGCCACATCCTTATCTGTCTCCACCAGCAGAGCCTTTATCAGCTCGGCGTTCTCTTCGCCCAGCTTCTTGATTATTTTGTTGGTTCCGCCCTCAAAAAGTTTGCAGGTGTATGAATTGTCGCTGGGGTTCGCCTTGCGCTCCCTGACAACATCCACCAGTTTTCCAATGATACTTGTGTCCATTTTTATGTTCCTGAAAGAGATTGCGACGCTTCGCCCGCAATGACGTCATAGCGAGAAGCGTAGCGACGTCGCTGTCTCGTTTTACTCTGTTATTCTCACAGGCACTCCGGCCGCTTTTAAAACCTGCTTCACTTCGTTCACCGTATATTCCCTGAAGTGAAATATGCTGGCCGCCAGAGCCGCATCCGCCTTGCCGACAGTAAGCCCGTCCAATATATGCTGAGGGTTGCCCACCCCGCCGGAAGCTATCACGGGGATACCCACTGTGTCCGCCACTGCGGCGTTCAGCCCGTTGTCGTATCCGTCCTTTGTGCCGTCGCAGTCCATGCTGGTGAGCAGAATCTCTCCCGCGCCGTATCTCTGCATCCTGTCCGCCCACTCCAGAACATCTATGCCTGTGGCATTGCGTCCGCCGTGGGTGTATACTTCCCAGCCTGTGCCGTTCACCCGTCTTTTCGCGTCTATGGCGACAACTATGCACTGAGAGCCGAAACGCAGAGCTGATTCCTCCACGAACTCCGGTCGATGTACCGCTGCCGTATTGATAGACACCTTATCCGCCCCTGAGTTCAGCAGATTTCTGATGTCTTTTATCTCTCTGACCCCGCCGCCCACTGTAACAGGCATAAAGACCCTTTCGGCGGTCTTCGCAACCACGTCCAGAATGATGCCTCTGTTGTCCGAACTGGCGGTGATATCCAGAAATGTCAGCTCGTCCGCTCCCTGAGAGTCATATATTTCAGCAACCTCCACAGGGTCGCCGGCGTCTCTGAGATTTACGAAATTAGTTCCCTTCACAACCCTGCCGTCCTTCACGTCCAGACAGGGGATGATGCGTTTTGCGAGCATAGCTTTACCTTGGTTATAAAAGATAACGGAATAATGAACTAAATAGCCGTTTCGGTCAAGAAATTATCAGAGAATTACTTCTTTTCGGGTTTGCAGAGCTTCTCCTTTTTATTGGATTCCGCTTTGCATTTTCCGCATGTATATTTTTTCTCTTTATCTTTTTCGGGTTTTTCACCGCATTTCTTACTCACAGCTGAGCCTCCTTATGGAGATCCTCGATATTATTTATAAGATAGTCGTGATAGCACAGTTTGTCATCAGCGCTTTTTGTTTTTTCATATCCGGCGCCCTTCTGGATCCATGTCTTCTGATTGTCTTTCATATTCAGGTCGATGATGTTCAGAAGAAAATTTTTCGGCTCTTTCTTAAGCACTTCAAAGAACAGCTCCACGCGCCTGTCCATATTGCGCTCCATCCAGTCGGCGGTGCTGAAAAACACCCGCTTCTTTCCGCCGGCGTGGAAATATATTATACGGGGGTGCTCCAGAAAGCGCCCTATGATGCTTCTGACCCTGATGTTCTCGGTGACACCTTTTATACCCGCTCTGATACCGCACACACCCCGGACTATCATATCTATCTTCACCCCGGCGCATGATGCCTCTATCAGCTTATCTATCAGTAGTTTGTCTATAATGGAGTTTACTTTTACTATCATCCTCGCCTTTTTCCCCGCTTTGGCGAAGGCGATCTCTTCATCTATCAGCTCCAGTATCTTCGGCTTGATGTAGTTAGGCGCCAGATAAAACCTGTTCCATGTGCCTATGTCGGTATATCCCATGAGATAATTGAACATGGCGGCGCAGTCTTTGCCGACCTCTTCGTCCGCTGTGATGTAATCCACGTCGGTGTATATTCCGGCGGTGAACTCATTATAGTTTCCGGTGGACATATGGGTGTAGCGCACCACTTTTCCGTTCTCTCTGCGCACTATCAGAAGGTTTTTGGCGTGGATCTTCAGCCCGGCTATGCCGTATGTCACTATACAGCCCGCCTCTTCCAGCATGTTCGCCCAGTCCACGTTGCGCTCTTCATCGAATCTGGCCTTAAGCTCGATAACAACGCTGACGTGTTTCCCATTCTTCACCGCCTTCGAGAGGCTTGCGAGGATAGTCGAGTTTTTGTTCGCTCTGTAGAGAGTCATTTTGATAGCCAGAACGTCCGGATCGTCCGCTGCCGCCGCAACCATTTTGGAAACCAGTGAAAAATCATGAAAAGGTCTGTACATTATCAGATCTTTCTTCTTTATCTTTTCGAATATGTCGCTGTCTGCGGAAAATCCGTCCGGCATCACAGGGTTGAACTGCGGATAGCACAGCTCCTGCTTCGCTCCGGTGATGGCGAAAAGCGAGGTCATATCTATCAGGTCATCTATAACGTATACATCGTCCTTGTCGAAATTCATCTCCTGAGACATCTTCTCCAGAATGTCGGCGGGCAGTCTTCCATCTATCTCGACCCGGCATATGCCGCCTTTGCGTCTGGATTTCAGGAATTTCTTTATAGAGAGAAGAAGATCGTCCGACTCCTCCTCGTCCAGCGTCAGGTCGGCGTTTCTTGTCACACGCAGACAGTAGCTGTCCAGAATCTCATAATCCGGATAGACTATCTGAAGATAACGCTTAAGGATATCCTCCGCGAAGAGATAATATGTTTTATCCAGCTTAACCTTAAAGATCCTCTGGAGATTCTCCGGCAGGATTATCACTGAGTGGTGGATTATATTGTTCTTTTTTATGACTGCGTAAACGCACAGCCTGAAGTTATATATAAAAGGTACGGGATTGTTGGATGAGATAGTTACCGGACTGATCACAGGATATATCTCTTCGTTGAATATCGCTTCCGCTATCTCGTCCAGCTCAGCGTCAATATCAGGAGCGATAACGATATTCTCCTTCTCCAGATCGGACTTGATGGTCTTATATATCTTCTGGCGCTGATTGGTCAGCTCGTGCGCTTTTCTGCTGATGGCGACAAGCTGCTGTTCGGGGGTGCATCCGGAGATGTCCAGCTTGGAGTATCCGGCCTCTTTCTGATCCTGAAGACCACCCACACGAATCATGAAAAACTCATCGAGATTGGATGAAAAGATCGCCAGAAATTTCAGCCTCTCCAGAAGCGGAACATCCGGGTCCACAGCCTCCATCATGACTCTTTTATTGAATTCGAGCCAGCTCAGCTCTCTGTTTATATACGGGCTTACCGTGTTCATATCGTCATCCTTTTATTCATAAAGTATTCTGGTCTCAAGCTCTATGGGAATACCGAACGTCTCGGCAAATACCTGACTCTTTGTCTCGAACGAGTGTTTTTCCAGAAACGCCATCTTGCGGCATTTCGCCCTGATCACTATTTTTCCCTGAAGTATATCCACGTCAAAATCCTGCACCAGATTCATATGGGATGAATCCAGCGAATCCGCTATTCTGAGTATGCTCACCAGCTTTTTTATCAGAAGCTGCTTTTCCATGGGAAAATAATGATATTTATTCTCGAACCAGTCGTTCACATCACCGTTGTGCATCAGAACCAGATAGGATATCAGCTTTACCGTTTCTCGTGGAAGTCCGGGAATCTCTATGGACTGCACCAGATAATAAGAGTGCTGATTATGTTTTCTGGTATCGATGTAGTATCCTGCGTCAGAGAGTATCGCCGCCGCCTCCAGAATGAATCTCTCCTGTCTGCCCAGCGAGTGCAGTGGCTTCAGAGCATCGAAGAGTTTCATAGCGAACTCGGATATGGTATCGGCGTGTTTGCGGTCTATGTTGAACCTCTCGCCCAGACCATACAGAGTGTTGCGCACCCTGCCGACGAATCCCTTGTCCCTGACTGTATTGGAATAAAACAGGCTGAGCATGTGCGGAAACGTCATGTGGGAGAACCGCACAAAATCAGTCCCCACAAATTCCATCAGCTTTATATACGTCACAAGAGTGGGGACAAGCACGCTCGCCTCATCCTGTCTTATCTTCATCACGCTCTTTATGGTGTCTCTGGGCATGTGCTTTACCTTTTCGTAAAGCTCCTCGAGCTGCGCTTTTTTCAGCATATTCTTCTTAGGTTTAAAAATATTCAGAAGCACATTCAGAGACGAGCCGGCACTGACCAGATGATTCAGCTCAAAGCCAACCGGCAGGGCGTTTCCTATGGAATAGCACATCTTCTGGACATACTGTTCATACGCCTTGTACCTGATGTGTGTCGGCGTATCGCTGAACATCCTGCGCAGACGGAGCGAGCCGTATGGCAGAGCGCCAGAGTAGATATTCTGATTGTCCTTCAGCACAGCCAGAGCGATGTTTCCGCTGGAGATATTCGCCAGCAGGACGCCCTCTTTCTCGAAATCGTCAAAACCGTCTATATCATTCTTAACTGTAACATATTTAACATATATCTCGTCGGAGGGCTGGATGATCTCCAGCTCCAGACCTGTCTCCTGACGCACATGATCGATGAAAAACGCGCGGTTGCCCGCCTCTCTCACCCCGCTGGTACACACGGCCTTGTAGTTCTTTTTGATGCCGTACTCGTCCATCTTGTGACGGAATTTTTTCAGTATTTCTGTGGCTGCATACACACTTTCCAGTGTTATATGTCCTTTGGTAAAGGTATCTCTGCCCAGACGCAGGGGCTTGATGAGATACTCGAGCGGTCTCTCATCTCCGTCCGTATATTCGCTGATGTGCATCCGAAATGCGCTGGCTCCGATATTTATAGCGGCGAAAATTCCGTTTTTCATACTAACCTGACCGGCAATTTTAATAATTTGACAAGCAGATCCCTGTTTCGTTCAAAGTCTTTTATCTCCATGGTGATATCGTTCTCTGTCACCAGCTTGATCTCCACTTCGTTCTCGTTCACAGTCACTTCGAGACTGTCGATGAGACCCTTGTGCGTCCTGTCCAGAGAGATAGCCAGTCTCAGGAGGGCGGAGAGTTTCTCCACCTTTTCACGCATCTCCGGAGTCAGAGCGGCGAACTCCTCATGAGCCGCTTTGGGCGGGCTCTTTCTGTGATATCTGGCGATATTGGCTATCACCTCTATCTCCTCGTGGGTATAGCCCACCAGTTCGGAGTGCTTTATCATATAATAAGCATGCTTATGATGCTTCGAATAAGCAATGTGTTTTCCTATGTCCCTCAGAAGAGCCGCCGCCTCCAGCAGCAGCCAGTCTCTGTCGTTCAGCGCCAGAGCGTCCCTTACTCCGGCGAAGAGCATCTTCGCCAGCTTGGCAACCTGAAAAGCCCCAGCCTCGTCGAAATCGAACTTATTTCCTATCTCCACCAGTCTGGAATAGCGCACGCTGTCCATGCTGTTCTGGAACGGGAGCTCGATGCCCATTTTGTTTATAGTGTCGATAGTCAGCCCCACCCGCAGCCCTCCGGTGAGAGTATAGAATCCGTCTATGCCCGTCTCTTCCAGTATCATATCGGTCTGGATGGCCGCCGCCAGAATTATATCCGCGCGCTTCTCCTCCATCCCCTCTATCTTCACTCGGTCGGCAGTAGGCTTAGACCTGATGTCGCTGATGAATTTTTTCAGATATTTCCGCTCGACATATTTCACCAGAGAATCCCTGACGTTTCTGTCGTTGTAATGGCAGATGTATGCAACGTTGTTCATGGAGCCGCCGGTGCATATCATCATCTCCAGCCCTTTGGGCAGCTTCAGTCTTTCTATGATGTGTCCGATGTGTTCTTTCATGGCGAGTATCTGCGCTGATTTAGGCGGGTCGTCCGGCAGAAACTCTCTGGTGAGCCTGTTGCACCCCAGAGGAAGACTCTTTGCCTTCTCCACCTGATTGTTTCTGACCACTGTATATTCGGCGCTGCCTCCGCCTATGTCGGAGATGACAGCGCTTCTGTTCTTCAGCTCAAAGTTGGCGCTGGCGGCAATGTATGTCAGCTTAGCCTCTTCCTGCCCGCTGATTACTTCCACCTTCAGCCCGCACTCCTCTTCTATCACGGCGAGTGTCTCCCCCAGATTGTCCGCCTCTCGGAATGCCGCGGTGGCTATGGCACGGATGGTTTCGCATCCCTTGCTCTCTGCCAGCCGTTTCACGTTTTTCAGTGTCGCCACTATCGATTCTATATTCTCTTTAGAAAAAAACCCCTGGGTATATATGGAATCTCCGAGCCGGAGCATCTCTTTATAGTCTTCCAGAACACGGTAGCTCTTGTCCTTCACCTCGGATATCTGAAGACGCAGGGAATTGCTCCCTATGTCCACCACTGCCACCTTTATATTATCGTTAGCGCCCATATCTTTCTCCTGACGGTCATATTCTCAGAGAAGATCTGATGTGTTTCCGTCTTTTGCGAAAGGCCTTTATCAGCCCTTCAGCGTTTTGTCTCTCGGCTTCCTTTCTGGCTGAGAGGTATGACAGGATATATCCGCACACGGCGGAGACTTTAGCGTCTGTCTGTTTTACCATTATACCCGTCATATTCCAGCTCTGCACCGAAAAGTCGTTGTATCTGCCCAGACAATCCTGGAGCGCGCGCAGATCCGTCAGGACGTCCGCTGTTCTCGCCCCTCCTATCACCTGCGAAAAGAACTCTATGGTATATCTCAGTTTTTTAAAAGCTATGCGCATGCTGTGCATCTGAGCGTCGGTGGTCTCGCCGTGTATCTGTGCCGTCAGGGTATCGGCTATATCATACGCTTTTTTCAGAGCTTTTTCAGCTGCCTTATCAGTTTTTATAAAACCTCTGCGCCCTGTCTCGCTGTATGTTCCGGTGACTCTGTTCCATCCGTTCATCAGCTCATCGAACTCTTGCGAACGGATGAATCTGCGCAGTTTTCTGTATTCTCTCTCACGGATTTTTTCGAAATGCGCCCTGATTGGCATAAGCCCGTCACGCATCTCTTCGGGCAGAATATCGGCATATTCCTCTATCTCTTCCAGATAAACGTCCATGTCCCTCGCCCTGCCTGTCAGCTCGCCCATCTCTCTGAAGCGGACACGGTACTGCGCCTCCACCTCTTTGGTATATACATTCTTCACTATGGACATGGCGGAACGGATGCGTCTGACCGACACTCTGAAATCGTGCAGAAACTCTGTATCGTATCCTTTCAGCACACCGTCTCTGTTCAGCGTGATAAGTTTTAGAAGATGCTGATGCACGGCCGACATGCTGTCTCTGATCACAGCATCCTTCTCATAGGGACATTCCGCTCTGGTGGAATAGCTCAGCATGCTGTCCCCGGACTCTCTGACACATTTCAGAACACCTTCGCCGAAGGATGATATCTCCTCCAGACAAAAATGCAGAGCCATGTCATCTTCCGGTTTTTCTGTCCTTATTATATATGCTTTATGAACGCCTGTTTTTAATTCTATGATCTCGCCGTTGTTTTCGTGCGGTGTGGTGAAGGTCCATTCTATAGTTCTGACGCTGAATTTGTCGAACATAAATCTGTTTTTGGAGATTTTTTTTATCGTGCCGGCTATGTCCGCAGCTGCGTCCTGCCCGTCTTTATAGAGAAACTCTGCTCCGTCCGAATCGTAATGACAGCAGTCATTCTTAACCAGCAGCCAGTCGAAGCTGTCTTTCACTGTCAGCTTCTCTCCGGGTTTTCTGGAATATCTGATCCTGAATTTCGCGTCTGCTTTCGGTCTGGTTTCCGTGTAGTAGTATGTCATTTTTACAATAGCGCCTTCTGCTGTAAAAGATCCACAAGCACACTGCCGTCCAGCACGCATATGGAGCCTTTTTTCATAGTGAGTCTCAGATATCCGCCGGATGTAATGAAAGACACCGCCCCGCTAAGCTCCGGCTCGTGTCCTACTATGGCGATAACCTCTGCGTGGCGCCAGTCCGATATGGTTTCGATATAGTCTTTGATATCTGCTCCCGGATTGAGCCTCTTCACTATCTCATATTTTACACCGCAAAGCTCGGAAAGGATAGAGGCGGTCTCCACAGAACGCACAGCGCCGGATGTGATGACTGCTTTCGGGGGATCGAATTTTTTTAGGAAGTTTTTGAACGCGGCGGATGCTCTGTCCGTGCCTTTCTGTGTGAGGGGGCGGTCGATATCACTGCCTTTGAATGTCTCTCTGTCCTCTGCGTGTCCGTGTCTGATGAGATACACTATCATATCCGCTCCGTAAGATCCCATAAAGCATTGATAAGGCATCATACCAGAGAGCAGGCATATATACAAGAACAGGGGGGAGTAATTATGTCAGAGAAAAGTAAAAGTTTATCCGCAGTGAATTCCGTATCTCAGAAAACTTCTGAGAGCGATCAGAGCCATATCGGCGAACTTTGCGTCACCATTAAGAAGAGTGATCTGTTCGGCGCTCTGCACAGTAAAAGAGGCTGATTCGGCACCGGAGCTGTCCAATATGACGCCCTGTCCGCCGACTATCCTCACTGTCCATCCCGCAAAATTAATGTCGCCTGTGTCTATTTTTGTAACATCCATTATCATCTCAATAAAAAGAAAACGGCGGCCGCAAAAGACCGCCGGATTCACTTAACACGTTTTAGGATTATTCCCCGAGAGGAAGAACAGTACGTTTGTATACTTCGTTAAGGATCTGAGCGGCGCCAACATACATAGCGGAAAGACCGCAGAGAACGCCTTCGAATCCTGCGAATTTCTTAAGAGACGCGCTGTGTGTCATATCGCTGATAGCCAGCAGCATGAAAAGCACAACAAGAAGGAAGAAAACAACCTGAAGCCCTTTGTTCAGCTTGAATGTACCTATGAAAAGAACAAGTGAGAAAAGACCCCACAGAAACAGATACGCTGTCATGGCTGTTGTGTCGGCTGCTTCAAAACCGTATTTAGGCAGAACAATTATGCCCACGAGTGTCAGCCAGAAAAGACCGTATGATGTGAAGGCCACTGTTCCGAAAGTGTTTTTCTTTTTCCACTCCATAATGCCCACGATGATCTGTGCCAGACCGCCGTAGAAAATTCCCATAGCCAGGATTGCACTGCCGATACCGAAAAGTCCGATGTTGTGCAGGTTAAGGAGAACTGTTGTAAGACCGAATCCCATAAGACCAAGAGGAGCAGGGTTAGCGGTTGAGTCTGCGATCACAGTCTCCGCTATCTGTCCGAGAGCTGTACCTGTGTTTACAGCTGCTTCTTTTGCGTTGCTCATATTATATACCTCCGATGATGTTGTCTGCATATCACCAATAAATACGCGTTTCATTTCATCCTCCGAGCGTAATATTAGTACAGTTTTACAAGATTCAACAAAAATTTATCACCTGTAAACATCACTTACTAAATACACCAATTATCACAACTCTGTTCTATTATATTATTTTAATGCTGAAAATCTGGCTACATGCGCTTAATGAACAAAATTAACTTTAAATTGATATTTATACACCTTCTTTATCTTTTTTAATTATAATTATGTTTTATTAATTATTTTTTATATTTTATTAATTCTTCCATGACACAGACCCGGTTTTTATAGTCCTGAACAACCAGACAGAAGGCGGTATAGCAAAAGGCAGCCTCTGTTAAACGAAACCAAACTTCCGCCCGCTATTATGACACATGCCTGACATTACGACAGATCATACATAGACACACAGACAAAATGTTGTACTTATGATTTATGTTATCCACTTTAGCAAAACTTTGTTATTCTATAGCTTAACATAATATCATCTTGCGCCAGATATCCGTTGTATTCAGCCTGTATAAAGCTTTTTAACATTTAAAACACTTTATTATTTATGCAATACTTTCACTCATTATATCATTATTGTCTCTGTGTTCCCTGCTCTTCGGCTTTTAATTCAATATCTCTTTGAACATTTTTGAGCATATTTCAGACTGTTTTCACATAGGACAGGCGTCCATAATCCATTAAACAGAAGTTAACAATGCAGTGGATAAACACAATAACATCATATATATCAATATAATATCAGCATTAAACAGTTTTATAAAAAACGGCATATTCAAATATAGGTTAAAAAAGTTAATAGTTGCAGATTAAAACTAAATTAGAGCCACTCTTACAAAAGTTTGTATTTTAAATGATTTTCATATTGACATGAAAATCAATTTGTCTGATAATCTATCTCATGATAGAAAATAACGTGAACACCCTGTTTTCAGGCTTCTTTTTTAGCTTTTTTTTCTGCTTTTGGCACTCAGACTGCCACGAATAGGGGTTCGCTTACAGACTGAAAAAAACAAAGGGCTGCGGGTGAAAACCAACAGCCCTTTTTTTATAATTAACCGGAGGAAAACATGAAAAAGTTTCTGGTCTTCATACTTGCTCTTTTCTCTGTATCCGCCTACGCAGAGATAAAGGTGGGAGCGGTGCTCGCTCTTTCAGGTCCCATATCCAACCTTGGCAAACCCGCCAAAGAAATAGTAGAGGGCGTCATAGCCGACGCCAATAAGAACAATCTGCTGGGAGAGAAGATATCTCTGGTGGTGTACGACACCCAGTCTCTGCCGGACAGAGCGCAGTATTATACAAAAAAGCTAATAGCTAAAGACAAGGTCGATTTCATCGTCGGTCCTAACGGAACAGGCGAAGCGCTGTCCGTTATAAACGACGTAATGTCAGCAAAGCTCCCCAACATGGCCTTTGCCGGCGGAACACCCATCACTGACCCTGTTAAGGAATATGTATTCAAATCACCCCAGAAAACATCCACCGCTGTTGAAAAATCTCTGCTCTATCTGAAAAAGAGAGGCATCACAAAAATAGGCGTGGCAGTGGACGCCACAGGATTTGGTCAGGACGGTCTGGTTCAGATAAACAAATACGCCGCCGGCATGACGATAACAGCCGTTGAGAAATTCAACATGACAGACACAGACGTCACAACCCAGATGTCCAAAATTCTCTCCACCAAACCTCAGGCGGTAGTTGTCTGGACAGTGGGCAAGATCGGGTCTATCGTCGCTAAAAACCTGAAATCGCTGGCTCCCGGCATGCTGCTGGTGCAGTCCCACGGGATAGCCGACTTTGCCTATCTGAATCTGGCCGGAGCCGCCGCTGAGGGCTCAGTAATGCCCGCTCTCAAGATCATCGTGGCGGACAGCCTGCCCGCAAACGATCCCCAGAAGAAAGTGATAGAGTCATTTAACAAAAAATACGGAAAACTCATAAAAGCCACTTCTGTTCACGCTATATATGCCTATGACGGCATCAACCTCATGCTGAACGCCGTAAAACGCTCAAAAGCAGAGAAGATATCCGTTGTACAGGCGCTGGAAACCACAAAAAACTTCGCCGGAGTGAACGGTACTTTCAACCTGTCCAAGGACGAGCACTGCGGGCTTGATCTGTCATCTATGGTGATGGTAAAGGTCAAAGACGGCAAATTCGTTCTGGAAGAGATGTAATTTTTTAGCTGGAAAATACAAGAGTAAAAGCATATAAAAGGCTGTGAAGTGAATGTTCACGGCCTTTTTTCTTATGGAGGAATAGATGAAAAAACTGACTGCCGCCATACTGTTTCTGCTTCTGTCCGTATCAGCGTACGCAGAGGTGAAAATAGGGGCTCTGCTGGCTCTCACCGGACCAATCTCCAACATCGGAAAACCTTCCGAAGAGATAGTGACAGGCGCCATCGAAGAGGCGAATAAATCGAATCTGCTGGGCGAAAAGATCGTTCTGGTTTCATACGACACACAGGGCATGCCCGATAAAGCGATGACCTTCGTGAAAAAACTGATAAAAATGGATAAAGTCGATGTCATAGTCGGTCCTAATTCTACGGGCGGCGCAATGGCCATCATGGGCGACATCACATCCGCCAAAATGCCCACAATGGGTCTGGTCGGCGGAACACCTCCTGTTGAGCCTGTTAGACCTTTTATGTTCAAATCACCGCAGAAGACATCCACAGCAGTGGAAAAAGCCTTCGCCTATCTGAAAAAGAAAGGCGTGACCAGAATAGGTGTCGTCATAGACGCCACAGGGTTCGGTCAGGACGGACTGGATCAGATAAATAAATACTCCGCCGGTATGACCATCACCACAGTGGAAAAATTCAATATGACAGATACAGACATGACAACCCAGATGTCAAAAGTGCTCTCCACCAAGCCTCAGGCAGTGGTTATCTGGACAGTGGGCAAGGCGGGTTCAGTGGCAGCCAAAAGCCTCAGGGCGCTGGACAAAAACATGCTGATGATTCAGTCACACGGAATAGCCGACCACTCATATCTGAAGCTGGCAGGCAGCTCCGCAGAGGGCTCTGTTATGCCCGCTCTGAAAATTCTGGTGGCGGACAGCATCCCCTCTAACGACCCCCAGAAAAAAACCATCGACAGCTTTCTGAAAAGATACGGCAAACTGATAGACGCTACATCTGTCCACGCTATATACGCCTATGACGGAATAAATCTTATGCTGAACGCCGTGAAACGCTCAAAAGTGGAGAACATATCCATCGTTCAGGCGCTGGAAACCACAAGAAACTTCGCCGGCGTAACAGGCATCTACAACATCACCAAAGAGGATCACTGCGGTCTGGATACATCGTCTCTGGTAATGGTAAGGGTTAAGAACGGAAAATTCATTCTCGAAGACCTTTAAATTATAAAGGGCATGGGTAAATCCTATGCCCTTTTTTTGTTTTCAATCTAATCTCCTTTGTGTATATTCTTTTTTACGCAATTTTATCAATCGGGGCTTTTTTATGGTTAAAGGTTTTTTTCTGGGCAACGAACTTATGGCTCTGGCTGCTTATCACGCCGGAGTAAAAAGCGCGTATGCCTATCCCGGCACTCCCTCCAGCGAGATATTATCGTCTTTCATGCATTTCGCTCCTGAAAGGTATTCCCAGTGGTCGCTGAATGAAAAGATCGCTCTGGAGCTGGCGGCCGGCGAGGCAGTATCAGGCTCATACACCCTGTGCGCCATGAAGATGGTGGGGCTCAATGTGGCGGCCGATCCGCTCTTCTCTGTGGCATACACAGGCGTGGAGGGCGCTATGGTTCTGGTGTCCGCTGACGACCCCGGTCCATACAGCAGCCAGACGGAGCAGGACAGCCGGATGTACGCGGTGAGCGCCAAGATGCCTGTTTTCGACCCCTGCAACCCGGTGGACGCATATCGCCTGACCCTGAAAGCCTATGAGATCTCAGCCAGATATCAGCTGCCGGTCATGGTGCGCCCTGTTATGCGTGTGTGCCATTCCAGACAGAATTTTTCCACAGATACAGAGCCGGCTCCCGCCATTAAAGGCTCTTTTATAAAAGACACCTCCCGCTGGGCGGCAACACCAAAATTCCGCAGGATGCTCCACGAAAAGCTGAACCGCACGCTGGAGATTCTGGCGGCGGAGAACGCCCCGAAAATGCCCGAAAAGAAGCACGACATGGCAGTCATAGCGTCAGGATACGCATATGCCATGGCGCATGACGTTATAGAGTCTCTGGAGCTTCCGTTCGATATCATCAAGGTGGACATGCCTTTCCCTCTGGATAAGCAGTTCGTCATCGAGGCCGAGATGGTATATGACAAAATAGTTGTTCTGGAAGAGACTTTTCCGGTCATCGAACGCAACTTTACCATAAAAACCGACGGCAGGCTCACCGGACTCATCCCGTCTGAAGGCGAGCTGACAGCCGACATCATAGAAAACTGCCTGAAAAAAACGGCGGGAATCCCCATAGATGAGAAAACAGACAGCGGCTTCGGCTCTCCAGCGCCTCTGAAACCCAGACTGTGCGCCGGATGCGGACACAGACCCGCTTTCTATGCCATGAAGCTGGCTGCGCCGGACGGCATCTACCCCGGCGACATAGGATGCTATACTCTGGGAATCAATCTGAATGCCGTGGACACCTGCATATGCATGGGAGCGTCCATCACGTTCGCTGAGAGCATGAAACGCTCTAACCCGGATAAACCGGTCATCTGCACCATAGGCGACTCCACATTCTTTCACACGGGCGTTTCGGGACTGACCAACGCCGTTCTTAATAAAGCGCCCATAGTGGTGGCTGTTCTGGATAACGAAACCACCGCCATGACAGGTTTTCAGCCTGTTCCCCACATGAGCGGGCTGATAAGCATAGAAGAGGCGTGTAAAGGCGCGGGGGTCAAAAACATAGTGACAGTGGACCCCTATAATCTGCTGAAGAGCGTGAACGCCTTAAGAGAGGCTCTGGAATATGCCCATGAGAACAACGCTCCCGCTGTTGTTATTTTCCGTAAAGAGTGCGTTACAAAAACAAGATATAAAAATAAGAAAACAGCCGTAATACTGGACAACTGCATAGACTGCACCATCTGCTATGACTGGTTCGAGTGTCCGGCGATATCCCGCAGCAGACCCAAACATATGGCAGAAATAGATGAATCAGCCTGCGTGGGCTGTATGGTCTGTTTACAGGTCTGCCCCAACAAAGCCATAGGGGTGAGAAAATGATAAAAGGCGTTATCTGCGGAAAAGGCGGACAGGGGGTCATAACCCTTAACGCCATGATAGGAACACTGGCAAGCGGGCTGGGGCTCAGCGCCATATCCGCCGAAACACACGGCATGGCTATGCGGGGCGGCTCAGTCGCCACATATATTAAGATAGGCGAAGGACAGAGCGCCAGCGTGGCTCTGGGCGACGGCGATTTCATCATCAGCCTGACCCGTGACGAGGCTCTGCGCAACCTGCCCTATCTGCGCCGGGGCGGCGTGCTCATTCTGGACACAGAGGACAAAACAGCCATAGAAGGTGATTTCAGAATAATCTCTCTGGACGCCACAGGCACAGCCAATGAAAAATTCGGTAATAAGATACTTGCGGGACAGATACTACTGGGCGCTTTTCTGGGATGTTTCAGGGGGCTGGATGTTGACAAAGCCTTAGAAATACTGAAAAATGCGCCGAAAATTAATATAGACGCTGTAAAGTACGGAGTAGAAAATGCACAAACTGTCTGATATCCAGCTTTTAAAGCTCGGAACCACTCTTCATCATATAAAAAACTCGAACTCTTTTTACTGGTCCAGATACGAATCAGACAGAGTGACATCATACGAAGACCTGACCAAGATGCCTTTCATGACAAAAGAGATACTGCGCACAGGGTATCCTTTCGCCTTCGCCTGTGTCGAGCCCAAGCAGTGCATACGCATGCATATGTCCAGCGGAACCACAGGACACCCCATCATCAACCCCATGACCGAAGGTGACGTGAACCAGTGGGGCGATATGATGGCGAGATGCTACACCACTGCCGGAGTAACATCAGAAGACATAGTTCAGATAACTCCCTCTTTCGGGCTTTTTAACGGCGGATTCGGATTTCATTACGGCGCTGAAAAGCTTAAAAGTTTTATAATACCCATGGGCGCCGGACGCTCCATGCTCCAGCTTCAGTTCATAAAAGATCTGGAAACCACATGCCTCTGCGCCATAGCGTCCTATCCCATGAGACTGATCGAGGTGGCTAAACAGGAAGATTTCGACTTCAGAAAGACCAAGCTGCGTGTGGGAATCTTCGGCGCTGAAACCTGGACAGACGGCATGAGAAAACGTATCGAGAGGGAGATGGGCATAGAGTCATTCGACATCATAGGAATGACAGAGACAGGCGGCGTCGGTCTGGGAATAGACTGCACGGAACACGACGGAATACATGTATGGGACGACCACTACATAGTAGAGATAATAAACCCCGAAACGGGCGAACCCCTGCCGGACGGGCAGGAGGGCGAGATGGTGGTGACCACCCTCACCCGTGAGGGACTGCCTCTGATACGCTACCGCACCCGAGACATCACGAAGATAATCAGCAGAGAACCCTGCAAATGCGGTCTGCACACTGTAAAAGTGGCAAGACTCAAGGGCAGGACCGACGACATGCTGAAAGTGAAGGGAGTCAACTTCTACCCGGCTCAGATAGAATCTATCCTGATGGAGTTCACCGATATAGGCGAGGAATACCGCATTATTCTCGACAAAAAGAACGAGAAGGGCGATGTGACGCTGGCTGTTGAAACATCCGGAATGATAGAAGAGGACAAAGACAGACTGCTGACCAAGCTGTACGATTTCCTCGGTTTTCATGTGGACGTTCAGTTTCTGAAGATAGGAACTCTGGAACGCTCCCCCGGAAAGGCCGTAAGAGTGGTTGACAACAGATAATCTATTTGACCCGTGGCAGATGCAGCCCTCTTTTAAGCGTGTACATGCGGACGAAGAAGACCAGAACAGCGCTGAGAGCGGTGTTTGGAGTCTGAGCAAATCCGGCGTAGTCCAGAGCGCAGAAGAGCGAACCGCCGGCTATACAGGCGGATGCGTAAACTTCGCTGGTCAGGACGAAAGGCGTTGAGCCGATCAGAACATCACGCATCATTCCACCCAGTGTCCCTGTCATGACGCCGAATATCATACTGCCGATATATCCCACCCCGCTGTGAAGAGCGATGTTGATCCCGATGACATTGAACACGCCCAGCCCCAGAGCATCCATCCACACCAGCAGATTATATTTCTTATTAACATGGCTGTGAAAAAGAAAAACGATCACGGCAGCCAGAAGCGACAGAAAGAGATAGTTCAGATCCTTAAACAGAAACGGTGGAACACGCCCCAGCATGGTGTCTCTGACTGTGCCGCCTCCGACGGCGGTCACCACCGCCAGAAAACTGATTCCATATATGTCCAGCTCTTTTCTGGCCCCAGCCAGAGCGCCGCTGACGGCAAAAGCAAACGTACCCAAAAGATCCAGAAAGTATAAAAGCGTCATGCGGTAACCTCAGTAGCCGCTGTCTTCACCATTTCGATCATGAACAGCCGGCAGGCGATATAGGATGTCAGGAAATTGACCCCGAAAATCATATACATCACCACGAGCTGATATACAACAGCTTTCAGCGGAGAAACACCTGCCATGATAAGCCCCGCCGCAAGTCCCGGCAGAAGAACCACTCCCAGAGACGCTATGTTGTTCAGAACCGGTCTGACTCCCGCCCGGATAGAGTTGTTCACGCTGTCTTTCGCCGCTGTGTCCATGGGAAGCCCCAGCGCCAGTATGCCCTTTATCGTTGGCAGGTTAGCCCTCGCCTCCGCCCGGAGTCTGTCCACAGTGATGCTGTAGGCGTTCATGCAGTTGCCCACAACCATTCCGGCAACGGGAAGAACGGAGTTCATCTGTATAGGAACAGCGCCGCTGAGAATCACCGGCAGAAGCCCCAGCATGGAAGGAATATATATGGACAGAAACCCCCGCAGGATGCAGGAGCATTCGGCGTTTACCCTGTCCTTCGCCGTGTATGCGGCAAAGACTGACATGAAAGCGGCAAAATATATAACGTGCCACACACTCTGAAGTTTAAAGATATATTCCAGAGCGATCCCCATCAGAAACATCTGAAAAACTGAGCGCACGCCTGCCACGCTGATCTGTTTTGTAATGTCCAGACCGATCTTTTTGCTGAATATGAGAGAGAATATAAAAAAGAACGCAATCGCAATATATGATCCCGTCATAACAAACCTCTGCGCCAAGTCATTATTATCTGTAAATAGATTTTACAGGTTGAAAGAAGTTAGCCTTGTATATACTGTATCCTAAACTTATACTAACATTATAACAGACATATGGTAACATACAATGTATTACTATTATTCGGGGACTCATTATGAGTGCGGATTTATTAACTGAAAAAAAGCCGCTTACTTTTTGGCTTTTTATTATTATTTTTTCTGTTCTGGGGTTCGCAGGCAACTATCTCAGGGTTGAGCTGTTTTTTAACGTTGACGTGCTTTTCGGCAGCATATTCGCCATGCTTGCGGTCAAATACATAGGCAGATACGCTATTCTTCCCGCTTTCATAGCTTCGCTTTATACCTATGTGCTGTGGAATCACCCCTACGCTATAATTATTTTCACGGCGGAAACGGCCTTCGTCAGTTTTTTCCGGGAAAAAACAGGCGATATGATCGTTATCGATCTGATATACTGGGTCACCTGCGGTTTCGCCATGATTTTCGTCACCTATCACCTGATAATGGGAATGGATCTGAACTCAACTCTGCTGATAATGCTGAAACAGAGCACAAACGGAATAGTGAATACCCTGATAGGTTCGGCTATCTTTCATCTTTTCAACTATACGATGAAAATCTCCGGCAGAAGCTATCAGCGGGTGTATTTCAAGCATATCTTCTTTAAAATGCTGGTGATCACCGCCGTTCTTCCCGCTCTCATATTTATAATAGTAAACGTGAAAAAAAGCAGAGACAACATGTCTGACGAGCTTACTTCCAGACTGAACACAGTGTATAACGCCACCGCCACATCTATGGTCAGCTTTTTCGATGAATCGATCAAAAAAGAGGTCCTGCTCTCGGATCTGGTTCTCTCCGGCGACAGCATCTATCAGGCCAACGATCAGTTTCACATAGACAACCATCTGATAAGCGTACTCAAATCCACATCAGGATTCAAGAATCTGAGCATAATCGATCCGGAGCTGAAAGCATTATCCACCTTCACCAAGGAGAACGGAAGGATAGTCAGTCTCAGGAACAAGGATTTCAGCAGCCACAGCTTCTTCTCCGCCGCCGCTGATAAAAACATCTATGTGTCTGATGTCATAGACAGCGGCATAACAGGATCACAGAGAAATACTGTAGCGCTCGTAAAAACCATCAAAAACAGAGACGGAAAAATATACGGTTTTATTCAGGGATCTATCGATTTTCATGCTATCAAAGACATGATGATCAACCTGACCAAAGATTCTGAAACCTATTTCACTCTTATCGACCGTCACGGAAATATTGTGCTGAGCACTAACCCGCAGTACGAGGACTCCATAAAATACATGGACAGAAAAATCCTCGGCATAGCAGTTCCCGTGAAAAATGACGTCTATCAATGGACTCCCAGACCCAATGCCAATACGTCCGTTATGACACGCTGGAAAAACTCCTATTATATCAGATCAGGTATCATCTCTGATGAGATTCCCCTGAAGCTGATCGGAGAACTGCCTCTGAACAACTATGTGGAATTCATGAATAAAACAGGCTTCAACGCGATGATCATCATTTTTGTCATGATACTGCTGTCGATACTCTCCGCATGGCTTTTCAGCAGAAGAGCGGCGTATCATCTGACAGAGCTTGCCGAAAGCACGAAGGGACTTCCGGACAAGATCAGCCGTGGAGAAACGATGGAGTGGAAAGAGTCTGTCTTCGACGAAGTAGTTCAGCTGACAGATAACTTCAGAAACATGGAAAAGCAGCTTGCGGACAGTTTTTCCACATTGAAACTCCAGACCAGCGAGCTGAACCTGATACTGGACTCACTGCCCCTGTCCATTTTTATGAAAGATACCAAGAACAATATTCTGATGGGCAACAAATACTCCGCCCAGATGTTCGGCGTGTCCATAGACGAGATGGAGAACAGACCTGTTAAGGATTTCTTCCCGATAGATTTCGGCAGATATTATGACGACGATCTGGAGATAATCAAGACAGGAAAACCAATCCGCAGAATAATCCAGCGCTATATCACAAACAAAGGGGAGCGCACCGTAATAACCGACAAAGTCCCTATAATGAATAATTACGGAGAGGTACAATCCATTCTAGTCATCTCCACAGACATCACTGACGACATCAGAGCGCAGGAGGAAAAGACCCGCACTCTGGACGCCCTGTATCAGCAGTCGAAAATGGCGGAAATGGGCGCCATGATAGGCGCTATAGCCCACCAGTGGAAGCAGCCTCTGAACTCTCTGGGGCTTCTGGCTCAGGTGATAGTATCTGACGCGGAGGATGGAACCGCCGACAAGGAATCGCTCATCAACAACGCCCAGATGATAATGACCAGCGTGCAGTTCATGAACCAGACTATAAACGATTTCTCCGGTTTTTTCAGACACGACAAAAAGAACGAGCTTTTTACCGCCTGTGAGACCATAAAAGAGATCTATGCTCTTATTGACAGACAGTTCGAAAAAAACGCCATAGAAGTGGTCTTTCACGATCACAGACATTTTGATGTTTTCGGGCTTAAAAACGAGTTCAAACAGGTCTGCCTGAATGTTCTGAACAATGCCAAAGAGGCGCTGATAGCATCCCAGCAGAAGCATAAGCGTGTGGATATTTCATACGGCCTTAATGAAAAGTACGGTCAGATCATAATCAGCGATAACGCCGGAGGAATAGACAGCTCGCTTCTCCCTGACGCTCTTTTCGAGATGAACAAAACCACCAAAACGGAAGGAACAGGTCTGGGGCTTTATATCTGCAAAACAATAATAACATCTCACATGGGCGGCACCATCACAGCGGAAAACAAAAACGGCGGAGCCTGCTTCACCATAACCCTGCCCATAGTCTCCCTTGAGCCCTGACCCGCTGACTCAATATATTTTATTATCTGTCAGTAAGTTTTTCGTTTTCATGTTATATTATATAATAACCTTTCAAATCTTATGCCATTCCGGAGGATGATGTATGCTCGATAGTTTTGAGAAACAGAAAACCATATCCAAAGAGGAATACGACAGGGAGCTCCAAAGACTCCGCACGGAACTGATTAACGCTCAATACGAGTTCAAAAAATATAAACGTCCGATGATAGTGGTGCTCACGGGACTGGACGGCTCCGGAAAAGGCGATCTGGTAAACTTCATGGCTGATATCATGGACACCAGGATGATAGAGACCTCTACTTTCTGGCAGGAAACGGACGAGGAGAAGGAACGCCCCTACTACTTCCGCTTCTGGAACGCCATGCCGCCCGGCGGAAAACTTGGCATCTATTTCAACGGCTGGTACGAACGCTGCATCAAAAGACATCTGGAAGGCACTGACAACGCAGAGCAGTTCACAAAAAAACTGGAAGAAGCCGCCGATTTCGAAAAGATGCTGGCTCTGGACGGAACAGTGATAGTAAAGATGTGGGCTCACATCTCTAAAAAAGAACAGAAAAAACGCCACGAAAAACTCGCCGTCAAATTTAAGCAGAGCAATGACATAGCCGAACGGGCCCAGTGGTATTACAGCAACTATGAAAAGATAACCCAGAGCGCCGAAATGGCGTATAAGACCACCCACAATGAGTTCGCCCCCTGGGAGATAATAGACTGCTCAGACAGACGAACCAGAGAGATTCGCTTTCTCCAGATAATACTGGATTATATGAACAGAGGACTGAAAGCGGAACTGCCGAAAAGCCGCACAGACAACATCACCGGTCTGTCTTTTCCCAATGTTCTGGATTCGCTTAAGCAGAACGGCGAAACCGATTCTAAAACATACCGCAAGGAGATGGACACCCTGGTGGCTGAGCTGCGCCCGCTGGCATGGGAAGCATATAAAAAAGGACTCAGCTCTATGATAGTTTTCGAGGGATGGGACGCCGCCGGTAAGGGCGGATGCATCCGCCGTCTGCTCAGAGCCTTTGACATGAGGCTCTCAAAAGTAACATCAATCGCCGCCCCGACATCCGAGGAGCTGTCCAGACATTATCTCTGGCGTTTCTGGCGTCAGGTGCCCAGAGCAGGTCATATATCCATTTTTGACAGATCCTGGTACGGACGTGTTCTGGTGGAGCGCCTGGAAAACATCACCCCTCCCGGCGACTGGTTCAGAGGATATTCCGAGATCAGCAGTTTTGAGGCGCATCTGGCGGACAGAGGTGTTCTGCTGCTGAAATTCTTTCTGCACATATCCGACGATGAACAGCTTGAGCGGTTCAAAGAGCGTCAGGAGATTCCCTGGAAACAGCACAAGATAACTGATGAGGACTGGCGCAACAGAGAGAAAAACGACCAGTATAAGGACGCCTACAACGAGATGTTCTTCAAAACCAGCACACGGCACGCCCCCTGGACGATAGTCCCGGCGAATGATAAAAAGGCGGCGAGACTGACCGTTCTGAGAAGCGTGAAAGAAGCGTTTGAAAAAGCGCTGGCAAAATAAAAACCGGGCGGTATGCAGATACCGCCTTTTTTTGTATATGGGCAAAATATGCGCATAGGTGTGAATTTTTTACTAATTTAAATTTACGAGGACTTGGTATATTCTAGTCTTATGAAAACAAACAGGACACTTAAGATTCTTCTTGTGCTGGCGCTGGTGCTTAATCTCGCTGTGATGGTTATGCAGATATACAATACCAGAGCCACGATAAACAACGCCAGAAGCTCCCTGATTATGCTGGGCAAAACAGCCCTGTCCACCTTCGAGGGCGGCAGACGGGCGATGATGGCTCTTAACCCGCAGTATTCCGACAGACTGAAGAGTTTTCTGCACGAAGCGGACACGGAATCCGCCGTGAGATCCATATATCTGTTCAATGAAGACGGCTCTGTCATCCTGAATACAGGCGGCATAACACCGCCAGCTGTGACTCTGACCGGCAAAGGCATAGCGGACACGGACGACGGCATATTCATATACAGAACACTGAAACCCCGCAACGGCGGATACGGCATGGGCATGGGCGGTGGATTCGGACAGGGGATGATGAATCACTTTCCGGAAAATAAATCTGTGAAGCTCATAGGCGCTGTTCTTATCGATGCGTCCTCTCTGGAGACAGTGCGCAACTCCGAGCTGACGTTTCTTGGCGCTGTGGTTCTTCTTCAGCTTGTTCTCGGCGCAGTATTTCTCTATACCCTCCGGCTGATAAAGCTGTCTGAGGACAGGGCAAAAGAGCTGGAGCTGAGAGACAGAGAGGCGCAGATGGGCAAAATGTCTCTGGTGATGGCGCATGAACTGAAAAATCCCCTGAGCACTGTTAAAGGACTGATAGAGTATCTGGCGAAAAAATCTGAAGGCGCTCAGAACGACATAGCGCTCAGATGCGTGGACGAACTTTCACGTCTGGACAGGATCGTGAACGATTTCCTGACATACGGGCGTGACCTGACTCCGGAAACTTCTCAGATAGATATTTTCTCCCTGACGGCGGACACAGCAAAACTGCTGGAGATAGACGCCGCGCAGAAGGGCATCAGCATAGACCTGTCCGGTATGCACACCACCATAGAGGCGGACGGGGCGAAGATGAAGCAGGTGCTTTTCAACCTGCTGCTGAACGCCATGCAGGCATCGCCCGAGCATGCTAAAATATCCGTAGAGGTGCTTCAGCACCGCCTGAAGATAACCAATAAGGTAAAAAACCCCTCCTTCGACACGGAGAAGATAGGCACGCCCTTCTATACCACAAAAACCGTGGGCACAGGGCTGGGTATCGCCATAGTCAGACGGATACTGTCCCTGCACGGTTTCGGGTTCAGCATACACGCCGGCGAAGAATTTACAGTGGAGATAACCTACTGATGCGTATATTGATAGTTGACGACGAACAGAACCACAGACTGATGCTGAAACTGCATCTGGAAGACGCCGGACACACCACAGCCGAAGCAAAGAACGGCATGGAGGCGCTGTCCCTTATGGGTGAACAGGATTTTGACGCCGTTCTTCTGGACATGAAGATGGATATAATGGACGGCATAACCACTCTGGGCATGATGCGCCAGAGGGGCATAGATACTCCTGTGGTGATAATCACCGCCTTTTCCACGGTGAAAACCGCAGTTGAGGCGATGAAGCTGGGAGCAGAGGACTATCTGACAAAACCTGTGGATATGGATCAGCTCATGTCCGCTCTGGAAAAATGCGGTCCGAAACAAAGCGCCCCATCATATGCCCCCTCCACCGACTATGTGTTCGGTGGGGTATATTCGGAAACAGGTCTGGGAAGCATCATCAGCCAGCTTAAGCTGGTCGCCCCCACAGACGCCACAGTGCTCATTCTGGGCGAATCCGGCACAGGAAAGGAACTGATCGCCAGATCCATACACGACAACTCCCGCAGAAAAGATAAGTCATATATGGCTATCAACTGCGCCGCCCTGAGCGAAAATATCGTAGAGAGCGAACTCTTTGGACATGTGAAGGGAGCTTTCACCACAGCTGTGCGGGACAAGGCAGGGCTTTTCGAGGCGGCGGACGGCGGCACCCTTTTTCTGGACGAGATAGGCGAGCTGTCGCTCTCTGTTCAGGCGAAACTTCTAAGAGTGCTTCAGGAAGGCACTTTTGAGCGTGTCGGCGATACCAAGACAATCAGGACAGACGTGCGCATCCTAGCCGCCACCAATAAAAATCTGAAAAAAATATCAGAGAAAGGCGAGTTCCGGGAAGATCTTTATTTCCGTCTGGCGGTTTTTCCCGTGGAGGTTCCCCCTCTCAGAGAACGCAAGGAGGAGATACCCCTTCTGGTGAAATTCTTCATAGACAAGCACGCCCAGAAATTCGGAAAGCTTGTGAAATCAGCCGATCAGGCATATCTGAAAAAACTGAACACATACGGCTTCCCCGGAAACATAAGGGAGCTGGAAAACATAGTGGAGCGGAGCATGATTCTGACCACCTCCGCCAAACTGGAGGCTGCCACCCTTCCGTCATTCGGCGGAACGCAGGACGGCGGGTTAAGCATCCGTGACAACGAACGTGACCTTATTGTGAAGGCACTGCGGAAAACCGGAGGAAATAAGTCAAAAGCGGCAGAAATACTTGAGATTTCCAGACGAACTCTGCACAATAAGATAAAAGAGTTCGACATAGAGGATGAATAATGCGCATTATTTTAATTTCAGTTCTGGTAATGATTTCCTTTTCGGCTTTTGCCGCTGACAAATTTCGCGGTTATATCGGTTTTGGCGCCGGATATATCTCCACAGACGACAACATGTCTGTATCCGCAGACAACAGGGATCAGACAGTTAATATTTTTTCAAAAACACTGCCTATAGTCACTGGCGAACTGAAATACGAAACCGGAGATATGGTCTTCCATATCGGCAGACCGCTGGATTCACCTGACCCAGCTTTCTCTGCGGGCATCACAAAAAAATTCTCCGAGGATTCCTCTCTGGATATCTCCGCTAAATATATCGCCGGAAATGCCTGGGAAAACCCCTATCTGGAGCGCAGGACAGAAACAGGCGAAGCCATATCCGGTCTCACCGCCAGATATGAAGGCATCGGAGGGTCTTTTCTGTTCGCTGAGGCGTCTGTGCTGAGGCACGACATAAAGGACGATGACGCCGGAGACGCATACGACACGCTGAGCAGAGACGGCATAGAAACAGAGATCAGGCTGGGCTACACCCTGAAGAAAAAAGGCAAAGGCTCGGCAGATTTTTATCTCTATTACAACATGGACAACAGAGACGGCGATGCCGAATCATCAGACGCTTTCGGTCAGGGAATCATGTTCAAAATGCTGACAGCCAAAAAAGATTTACTAGTGTTCGGAGCTGAGACCATTTTCCGGGAATTTGACTCCATGAATCCCTATTTTGATAAAACAAGAAACGATATGGGCTACCGCCTCTTCGCTACTTACACCTTCAACAATGTGTTCGGCAGCAAAGGCAAGTTTATATCATTAACTGGTTTTCATGCGGCATCCGTTTCTAATATCTCTTTCTTCGACTCAAACAGCTCCGGCGGACTGGTGACAGCGGGGTTCCGTTTCTGAGTTTATAGGTATACAATAAGACAAAAATGGTGTATTTTATATCTATAAACATACAGAGGCAGGAATATGAAAAAAATCCTTATTCTCGGAGGCGGTTTCGGGGGACTGACAGCCTTATCATTCCTTAAAAAACACATCAGACGCAAAAAAGTTGATGTGACCCTCATAGACAAGAACAACTATTCACTCTTTACACCCATGCTGGCGGAAGTAGTCAGCGGAAATATAAAGCCGGAGAACATCGTTTTTCCCCTGAGGGAAATCTGCGTGAAAAGCGGCGTAAAAATTTTTAAAGACGAAGTCCACAATATAGATAAGAACGCCAGAAAGGTTATCTGTGAAAACGGTGAATACGAATACGATTATCTGATAGTCGCCACGGGAAGCCGCACTAACTTCAGAGGCAACGAAAGCGCCATGAGAAACGCTTTTGAGTTCAAAAACATAACAGACGCCATCCACATAAAATATCTGATAATCGACTTTCTGGAAAAAGCCAGCACCATGACAGACAGCGCGGAGAAGAAAAAACTCCTGTCTTTCTCCATCATAGGCGGCGGTATCACCGGCGTGGAACTGGCGAGCGAGATGAACGACTTCATCCGGGCAAAGATAAAAAAAGAATACAACACAGTAACAAAAGACGAATACGACATAACCATCTTTGAATATGACAAAACCGTTCTGCCAGGCATAGACAAAGAACAGGCGCAGAAAGCGCAGGAAGTGCTCATAAGAAACGGTATAAACGTCATAAACGGCGCTATGGTGAAAGAAGTGGGGCTGACCCACATCAGCTACAGCCAGAACGGCAAAGACGCTGACAAGAGCTCAACGATCACTGTATGGACAGCCGGAGTGGAAGGTCAGCAGTATCTGGAAAATGTCGGCGGAGAGATAACCCGCGACTGCCGTCTGCATATTTCAAAAACTCTGAACCCGAAGAATCTGGACGCTCCAGAGATATTCATTATCGGCGACAGCTGTGCCTATGAGTATAAAGAAAAGATACTGCCTCCTGTGGCTCCTCTCGCTATGCAGCAGGGCGCTATGGCGGTGAAGAACATTCTGAGGCTGATAAACGGCAAAAAGCCCATAGAGTTCTCTTATCTGCATTTCGGCTATCTGGTTTCTCTGGGAAAAAACAACTCCGTTGTGAATCTGTTCGGGCTTAAGTTCAGAGGAGCGTTCGCCTATTGGCTGTGGAAGATGACCTATCTGTATAAGATCGGGATGTTCAAGAAACAGGTGGCGGTGTTCTTCGACTGGATCATGTCGTTCTGGTTCGGCAACGAATCGGTGCTGATTATAGATCAGGACAACTGCACCAACTGTATCCTGCAAAAGAACCACAAAAAACCGAATAAAAAGACAATCGTATAGACCTCGCTGTCCGGAAGTCTTATTTATAACATTGAAACCTGCCTCTAAGTCAGTGTTTAGTCTTTAAACACACACTTACAGAATGGTTAAAATTTATTTCCTGCATAAAATACTGAACCCGGACACCATTTCATCTGTATATTGCGCATTTTTATACAACTTTCTTCCAATAATTTTATGAAAAAGACTTCTTTTCCCAAATAATTTTGTCAGATTCATTATTGTCTCTTTTTCATATCTGATCGGCGCATATTCCATGCTGGAAAACTTCACATGTTCCATGAAGAGGTGATGTATACCATCTTTGGTGAATCTCCAGTAATCTTTAAATTCTCCGCTTTTCGGTGCGTGATATTTGAATAAGAATGGGACATAAACATATAAATAACCATCTTTTTTCATGATTCTATATAATTCCTCAACTGCTTTAAAAGGATTGTAAACATGCTCCAAAACTGCGGAGCAGATCACCCCACTGTACTCTTCATCTTTTATCATATACATATCACATATATCAGCCACGATATCAGGTTTAAATGCTGCGCAGAAATCAATTGATTTGTAGTTTCTGAACGGCAGTATTTCTGACAGACATCTTGAGGCCGCCCCAAAATCAAGGACTTCAGTACACTCCTCAGAAATTTGTTTTATCTTATTAAATCTGAATAAATCCCACTCACGCAATTCTTCTAAACTGTTGACTCTATCTGTAAAACCGTAGTCTTTATTAATATCGAAATTGAAACTGCTCATATGATGTTCTCCAAAAAAATGTAATATATGCTTTACATTTATCACATATACAGCTTTTTTTCATCATTTCATAGTTATTGTTATCGAAGTCGTACTTTGAGCATTTCTAGAGAAGGATATTGAATTATAAGTTTTTTTAAATAAAAAAGGCTTAACGGATTTCCGTTAAGCCTTTTCAACTGAATGGCGGTGCAGGGAATTGAACCCCGGACACTGCGGATATGAGCCGCATGCTCTAACCATCTGAGCTACACCGCCGTTAGATAGGGATATTGATATACCCTATCTTTTTATCGCAGTCAATCTTTTTTTAATCAGCGAGAACAAATTCGCCGTTTTTAATTTCAACCACAACGAATGAGTCCTTAGACAGCCCTGTGTGATCTGCGGATGTCATGTTGAACTCGCCGGCAATACCGATAAGTCCCCTCACTTTCTGAAGTTCCTCGGCTATTCTGTCTCTGTTGTTGCCGCCCTTCTCATAGGCTGCTTTGAAAAGCATAAAGGCATCATACGCATGTCCGCCGAAAGCGGAAACCGGAGCCTTGAACTGAGACTCAAAGTCTGTCTTGTATTTCATCAGAGTCTTTTTGAATTTGTCATTGTTAGGGAGTTTATCAGCCACCACGATACGTCCGGAGGTCAGCTTGATTCCGTTAGCGGCGTCGCCTGCCAGCTCGATAAACTTGCCTGATGCCACGCCCTGTGTCATATACAGGTCTTTCATGCCGAGCTGCTGAGCGTTTCTGGCGATGATGGCGGGTGCTGTTCCTGCCGCCCAGCAGATGGTGGCGTCAGGTTTTTTCGCCTTGATATTGGCGAGCTGAGATGTCATGTCCTTGTCTTTATCACGGAATTTTTCATCAGCGATGATATGCACCGGATATTTCTTAGCGTATTCAAGGATGGCATCTCTGCCTGTGGAGCCGTATCCGCTCTGCTCTGTGATGATAGCTATATTCTTTTTGCCTTTGCTCACAAGATATTCGAGAAGTTTCTCCGCAACCTGTGTATCAGACTGAGGTGTTTTATATATATATTTGCTGACAGGTGTCACAATGTCCAGACTGGCCGCGCAGGATATCATCGGCAGCTTATATTTTTCCGCCAGACCTTTGATAGCCAGAGCCGAACCTGTTCTGGAGGGTCCGAGAACTGCGACAACGTTGTCTTTTGTAGCCAGTTTTTTAAATGCGTTGATAGCGGCGTTCTCATCGCCCTGTGTGTCATAGATGAAAAGCTCTATCTTCTCACCTTTGATACCGCCCGTTTTGTTCACTTCATCAACAAGCATTTCAAGAGTCTGCTTCTCGGGCATGCCCAGAAAGCTGGTGGGACCTGTGGATGAAAAGAGTCCGCCGAGTCTGATCTCTGCCTGCGCTGTCATGCACAGAAATACCGCAATAGCTGCGATTGCCAGTTTTTTCATAATAAGTCACTCCTTCTCATGGGATCAGTTCACGATTATAGCAAATGTTATGTAAATTACAATGTTTTATCAGGCTAATTATAAACTGTTGAGTGATTATTTTAATTGCTAAAGAAACTATTTTTTCGTTAAGACTCAGAAATTCTGACCGATAAATGATTAAGGAGTATTTTATGGACTTAGCATCACTCTCTTCCGCGGCATCACAGATGAAACAGGCCGAGACAGCCTACGCCGCCAGTATCAAAGTAGCCAAGATGGCGCTGGACACGCAGGAAATGACCGGAAGCTCCGTTCTGAGCATTCTGGAAGGCGGAAGCGTGAACAGGGCTCAGGCAGATGCCGAAAAAGGCAGCCTGATAGACGTTATCGCCTGATATTATTGAAGCAGGTGACCGTCTGCCACCTTTATATATTGAATCCTTTCTATGGTGTGATACTGTCTGATTTTCTTGCGCATGGCAAGCCCCACAGCGTCTTTCACACTTACCAGGTTTCTTTTATCCAGCCACTTATCAAGTCCTGTGTTCAGGTCGCGGATAGCTGAAAATCCTTTTTTATAAAGCATAGACGCTGTCTGAACGGTTTTTGCGCCCGCCAGAATGTATTGAATCAGCGTGTCTTCGTCATGCACTCCCGTTGTGGCGGAGATGTCCACGGGACACTGTCTGCTCACGGCGGCGACCCAGCGGATGACGTTATACGCCTCCTGTGTCTCGCTGTAATAATGCACAGGCTCCAGTTCCAGCGTACGGGTGTTTATCTTCATCTGATAATATCTGTTGAACAGGGTTACGGCGTCCGCCCCGGCATTTTTTATCTTCTGCACCATGTATGGGATGGAAGAGAAATTATCACCGATCTTAACAGCCACGGGTATCTTCACCTTGCTCTTAACGCTCTCTATCACTTCGATATATCTGGCTTCCACCTCAGCGGATGTAAGAGAAGCGTCAAACGGCACAAATGATATATTCAGCTCAATGGCGTCCGCTCCCGCCTCCTCTATGGAGACAGCGAAATCTGTCCACCATCTGCCGCCCTCGCAGTTTATGCTGGCGATAACGGGGATTCCCACAGCCTCAGACGCTTTGCGCACATATTCCAGATATTCGCCTGAGCCGTATACCATAGCGGCGTCAGCGTTTATATAGTCATATGCTTCCGAGTGAGATATGTCGTCACTGCTGAGCCCGCTGTCCTGCCGGATCTCCTCTTCGAAGAGAGATTTCAGCACCACGGCTCCCGCTCCTGCGTCCTCTGCCTTTCTGATGTTTGCTATGTCTTTGGTCAGCGTACTGCTAGCCGCCATAACGGGGCTGGTGAGCTTCATTCCCATATAGTCGATAGATAGATTAGCCATGTTTTAAACCTCAGTCTTTGATAAGTATCTCTCTGGGTTTCGATGTGCCGTCGCTGGGGGCGATGATGCCCTGTTTTTCCATAATCTCTACTATTCTGGCGGCACGGTTATACCCTATTCTCAGGTATCTCTGTATCATGGATATGGAGGCAAAACCTTTCTGGCGAACCAGTTCCAGCGCCTCCTGATATTTTTCGTCCATCTCGCTGTCGTCCACTTCGTCCGGGTCAAATGTCTGCTCACGCACCAGATCCATGTTGTATTCCGGTTCGCCGAGGGTTTTCAGGTGCTCCACTATGCGCCCCACCTCTTCGTCAGACACAAAACATCCGTGCACACGGGTGGTGTCGCTCATGCCCGGCGGCATGAACAGGCTGTCTCCCTTGCCCAGCAGAACTTCCGCCCCGCCTGTATCCAGAATGGTTCTGGAGTCCACTTTGGACGATACTCTGAATGACAGTCTGGAGGGCATGTTCGCTTTTATAATACCGGTTATGACGTTTACAGAAGGACGCTGTGTCGCCAGCACAAGGTGGATGCCCACAGCTCTCGCCATCTGGGCTATACGGATGATGGACTGCTCCACCTCTTTACCCGCCACCAGCATAAGATCGGCGAACTCGTCAACGATAACCACAAGATAGGGCATTTTGGGCAGACTGGAGTCATTCTCCGCCTTCATATTATATGAATCTATATTTCTGACTTTCAGCGATGCCAGAGCGGAGTATCTGTTCTCCATCTCCTCCACCACATTGCGCAGAACATTAGCCGCCTTACGAGGGTCAGTCACCACAGGCGCGGCGAGGTGAGGTATGTCGTCATAAATGCTCAGCTCCACCATCTTTGGGTCTACCATTACGAATTTCACCTTGTCCGGCGAAGACTTGAATATGATGGAACAGATCAGCGTGTTCACCGCCACGGATTTTCCGCTTCCGGTGGTTCCCGCCACCAGCAGGTGCGGCATGGCGGCCAGATCGCTGACATATGCCTTGCCCGCTATGTCCTTGCCCATGGCAAAAGCCAAAGGAGACGCGCTGACGTTGTATTCTCTGGACTGCAACAGCTCGCTCAATGAGACCATCGCTCTGTATTTGTTAGGAAGCTCTATCCCCACCACGGACTTTCCGGGGATGGGGGCTATGATTCTGACGCTCACCGCAGACATGGCAAGGGCGAGATCGTCAGTAAGGTTAGCTATCTTATTAATCTTCACTCCGGGCGCCGGCTCGAACTCATAAAGCGTAACCACGGGTCCCGGCTGAATCTCTCTGATGCGTCCGTTCACACCGAAATCAGCCAGTTTAGAAACCAGCATATCGCCTTTCGCCTTCAGCTCGGCGTGTGATTCCGCCCGGCTGTCGGTTTTCGGCTCATCCAGAAGGCTGAGGGGAACGGTATATACCCCTGCGTATTTTTCCATCTGCACAGGAGGTTTTATAGTGATGCCGTTTCCGGCGGGCTTATCATCTTCAAACACAGGATCCAGAGGCGTATCGTCATCCACCTCTGAGCTTTTCACAGGCTCAGGCTTAGACGACTTATCATCTTTTTTCATCAGATTTTCATCCGCCAGCGGAGCGGACAGTGTCTGGTTTCTGCTGCCGATAGGCGAACCGTCAGATGCGGGAGGGGTATATCCTCTGACAGAGACGCCGCCGGAGTCAAAATCGTTGAAATTCTCTTCATCTTCCTGCTTTTCAGCGGGTTTTTCTTTTCTGGCGGGGATATCTATTTTAGGCATTTTCACGCCTTCTCTCACAAATTTGATAATCACTCTGGGAAACAGCGCCAGCAGAAGAAGAAGCAGGATAAACACACTCACTATTACTCCGCCCACCCGTCCCACCAGAGAGGAGAAGAGATCAGCAGAAAACAACCCGGCTATGCCGCCTGTGGGTTTCTGCGAAAAGATAAAATCGTTGCCGCCCATGAATCCGGTGAGGGTGGACAGCATATAGAGCACCAGCAGAAAGAGTATGAATCGGAATATGGAGCGTCTCCATTTCATTGACATGTCTTTTCTGTGCTTGTGCGCTGTCCAGGCAAACCAGAAGAGCACAAAAGGAAGCACAAAGGTAGTCCATCCGAAAAATGTCGCCAGATAATCGCTAAAATAGGCTCCGGATTTCCCGAAAAGGTTGCCTACATGCTGGTCATAGTTGGAAAAAACGATAAAAGTATATCCCGGGTCCGCTTCTGAGTGAGAGTATATCGCCAGTGTCGCAAACACCGAAAAGAATAGAACTGCTAAAAAAACTATGTCTGTTCTGATACCTTTGGTCTCTATATCCATACTATAGATACTATCCCCATTACCAGGCAATACATGGCGAAAAGCCTAAGGTTTGCCCTTTTGATAAAATATACCATCATGCCGATGGCAAAAAAACCTGTGATGAACGCCGCCGCCATACCCGCGAGATACATAGGTATCTCGGAGGAGGCAACATCGCCCAGATGTCTGGACTGTAATATTATAGCGCCTAAAATGGCGGGAACGGACATTAAAAATGTGAATTCTCCCATCTCTGAGCGTTTGATGCCCAGATAGAGCCCTGCGGCAGTGGTTGAGCCGGAGCGGGATATGCCGGGAATAACAGCCAGCCCCTGAACTATCCCTATCAGAAAAGCGGGGACAACGCTGATCAGCTTCTGCCCGTGGAATCTGTCGGAGAAGAGCAGCAGTACAGATGTAGCGATAAGAAAATATCCGACGTATGACGGAGTGCTGAACATCCCCTCCACCGTCTTTTCCAGAGAGAGTCCTATGATGCCCGTGGGGATGGTCGCTATGATGATTCCCCAGAAGAAGCGCTTGTTTTCGAAATAGATAATCTTGTAATCATTATTGATAAGCCCCAGAGGACTGATGAGCAACTCAAATATCCTGTGGCGGAAATACACCACCACCGCTCCCAGTGTCGCTCCGTGAAGAAGGGTGTCAAAGAGCATGCCCGGCTGGACAAAATCCTTGAAAAGCGACTGGACAATAACCAGATGCCCCGAGCTGCTGACGGGCAGAAATTCCGTCAACCCCTGTACTATACCCAAAATAATAGCTGTAGTGTAATCCATTTACTTCTCCGCAACAACGGGGATGACCAGAGGTCTTCTGTCCAGCGTCTTCTTAAAGAACCGCTTGGTAAGCCTCCTCACACCCTCTTTGATCTCTGAATAATCATAATCGGCAGAATTTGTAAATTCTCCCATGTGTTCTGTCAGAAAATCTTTCAGCTTGTCTATATATTTTTCGTCCAGACTGAACCCCGCTGTCTCCACCACGGGAGGCATTTCATAGGTTCCGTCAGTATTTTTCAGCATCAGAACGCTCACCGCTCCGTCACGGCACAGGTGCTTGCGTTCTCTGATAGACTCTTCGTCCATGGCAAAGTGACCACGGAGGTCGATAAAAACCTTCCCGTGGGGTACATCGCCCTTTTTTATCAGCTCGTTGTTGTGGAATGTCACACGTTTTCCGTCTTCCAGCAGAAGCACGTTGTCATTGTCCACCATGCTCATGGATTTCAGCATCCTCTTCATGGTGATCAGGTGCATCGGCTCGCCGTGTATCGGGATGACATACTGCGGGCGGGTGAAGTTCACCATCAGCTTGATCTCCTCCTGAGAGGCGTGACCGGATACATGTATCCTGTTCTTGCCGATGTCAACAACCGTTCCGCCTGATTTATATATCATATTTACCAGATTTATCAGATTCTTTTCATTGCCGGGGATAACTCTCGCTGATATCACGAATGTATCGCCCTCTTTCACATTCAGGTCTTTGCGTTCGCCGGAAACAACCCTGTAAAGGGTGCTGTTGGTCTCTCCCTGACAGCCTGTTATTATATAGCATATCTTGTCTGGGTCCATACGTCTGGCTGTCTTCAGATCGACTATCAGATCCTCGGGCATCTCCACATATCCCAGCGAAGCCGCTATGGATACGTTGCGGTCCAGCGCCGCACCCTCCAGAACAACCTTGCGCCCGCACTCTCTGGCTATCTCGAACACCTGACGGAATCTGTCCACGTTCGAAGAGAAGGTGGTGAAGAATATCCGCCCCTGAGCGTTTCTGAATATCTTCAGCAGATCGTTGCGGATACTGCTCTCCGAATGGGTAAACCCCTCACGCTCGGCATTGGTGGAATCTATCAGCAGAGCTGTCAGTCCCTGCTCCCCCAGCGCCGTAAAATCAGAAGGCTTAAACGGCTCTCCGCCCACGGGCGTCTGATCTATCTTAAAATCAGAAGCGTGCAGTCCGGAGAAATCCCCGGCCACTATGTGCAGAGCGTATGTATCACTGATGGAGTGAGTGACAGGCAGAAATGTCACGGAGAAATCCCCTGCCGTGATCGTCTCTCTCGCCAGAATATAGTTCAGATTGAACGGACTGTTTCTCGACCTGCTCTTCGCCTGAAGAATCCCCAGAGACAGTCTGCCTCCGTACACAGGAAAATTGAACCTGCGCAGGAGAACCGGCACGGCGCCCACATGATCTTCGTGTCCGTGGGTGATAAAGACACCCTTCACCTTGTCTCTGATCTTTTCGATATAGTCGAATGACGGGATCACATAGTCGATCCCGGGAAAGTTGTTGTCGGCGAACATAACGCCGCAGTCCACAATTATAGCTGAGTGTTCGGTCTCGTAGACATACATGTTCATGCCTATCTCGCCCACTCCGCCTAGTATAGATATAGTACAAGACATAAGCTATTCTAAATAACTCCTGATAAAAAGACAAGCAAGTTAAATCAGTATGATGATTTTTTTAAAACAACCCCAAGTGCTTCAGACAATCAAATGCTATACATAAAATATCTTAGACATCAAATTTTTACCCGCAATTTCCCCATATACACAGCAACATTTGCAGATGTATAATCATTATCAGGAGGCTTTATGAAAAATATACTGATGTCGCTGATATCCGCTGTCATGCTGACAGGAACGGTCTTTGCCGCTGATTATTCTCTGCCTTCATTCATTTTTCCAGATACCGGCATCCCTTTTGTCAACAGGGTGAAACAGCTCTGCTCGGATACAGCGGGAAAAGATTTTTCCGACCTTTTCGGCTCCACGGCTCTAAATGACGAATCCGTATGCGGATACACAAAAGAGGACATCGCGAAGATATACACCACTGGCTTTTACAAATATTATGACACAAAAAATCTCGCTGAAACGACCGGAAGAAACACCGGAGTTGACATGTTCTTCGGCATAACAGAAACCATAAACCCGGAATTCATCAGCTTCTCCTGCCCTTCGGATAAGGCAAATGGAGAGATAACCTACCGATATGTCAGCAAAACCGACTCTGTAATAGGCAAGTACGAATCACACAGCACAACGGTCAATGTTGTAACCATGTACCTGAATAACATTAACGAACCAGACTACATCAGGACACTGAGTCAAGCCACAGTGACAGGAAACCTGCCGATACCGACGCCTTCAGTTATCCCCGCATTCAGAGACATGAATACCGGTGAAACAGTGCTGGCGGTTAAGGTAAACGGCAACAGTTCAGTCATATATATCGAACAGCTCGGCGATAAAAAAACCCGCCTGAAAGCATGGGATAACGGAAATCTGCTGACAATACAGCATATGAAAAAAGGGCTCTACCACGGCACTTTCGAAATGAAGGAGAGGCGGACAAAAATTATGGGCACTGAATATGTAACTCCCGGCTGGACAAGATGCTACAGCAACGGCGTGGAAGTCAAAACCACAGGTGAATGTAATGTGGATTAGACTTCTGTCTATCCTGCTTTTTCTCTCAGTCGGCGCCTATGCTCAGGTATACGACCCCCACACGGTATATTCGTCAGCGCCACGACACTGCCTATAACCGACTATCTCACAAAAAAGGGGAGCTTCCGCTCCCCCGTTTTTTCTAGTTTTTCAGGTTTACAAACTGAACAGGCACATCCAGATCGGATGTCTTCATCATCTGCATCACTGCCTGAAGATCGTCTATCTTCTTGCCCTCCACCCTCACACGCTCATCCATAATAGAGGCGTTCACTTTCAGCTTGGAGTCTTTGATGATCTTCACTATCTTTTTGGCGTTGTCCTTGCCCAGTCCCTCTTCTATCTTTATCTCGAATTTTTTGTGACCTTTCGATGTGTTCTCCGGCTCGCCGAAGCTGAAAACACGGCTGTCGATATTTCTCTTCACCCCGTGTTTTATCATCATCTCTTTGATGGCCTGACATTTCATATCGTCAGACGTTGTTATCTTCACGATTTTGTCTTTCTTGTTCAGGTCTATCTCAGTATCTGAGCCCCTGAAGTCGAACCGTCCCTCGCACTCTTTCTTTACCAGGTTGACGGTGTTGTCCAGCTCCTGAATATCTATTTCGTTCACTATGTCAAATGACGGCATAATGTCCTCCGGCGTAAAATTTGTAAGTTATACAAATAATCATTGATTTTCGTTCTATGCAAGATAAAATTGCCTCATGAATACATTTTGCAGTAAAGACTGCCCCGACCTCTGTGCTCTGAAGGCACAGATAACAAACGGAAAACTAAAAACTGAAGGCAAAAAGGAAAGCTGGCAGAGCACCGGTTTTGTCTGTGCTAAATTCAAGCTGTTCGCCGAAAGAGAGATAGGCAATTCAGTCAGATCATACCGCATGAACTGCGCTCAGAAAGAGGAATTCACTTCCGAAACGGATGCCCTCAACGCGGCGGCGGATATGCTCCAGCAGTACAGAGACAAAAAGATACTGTATGTAAAAGGTTCTGGAAGTCTGGCGTACAACATGGGCTACTGGGATGTTCTGATGAGCGGTTTTGAAAACTGTTATAAAGTGACCGGAGGCGTCTGCGACAACACAGGCGGCGATGCCCACGAGGCTGATTTCGGCACGGAGCTCAACCCTCCCGTGGAGAATATTCAGAGCGCCGACACCATAATCCTTTTCGGAAAGAACGCCGCTGTGATCAGCCAGCATCTCTACAGCCACCTGAAAGACCTTAAAAAACTCGATAAAAAAATTATATATATCGATCCTGTCAGAACAAAGACAGCGGCTATCGCCGACAGATACATCCGGATAAACCCGGGATGCGACGGACTGCTGGCATATGCCCTGCTCTGCTCGCTGGGATATGAAAAATCTGAGAATGCACAAAGATATCTAGAATTATCAGGTATTAACAACGATGATTTTCAATATCTGTTCAGCAGTATATCAGGCAAAACCGCCTTTATAGAGGGTTTTGGGATACAGCGTCAGACCAACGGAATGAACGCCGTGAGGCTCATAAACCGTCTGGCAGTGAAAACCGGAAACACCGACAGGCTGTATTACGGTCACGGGTCAAAAAGATTCTGGGAATCCCTTCCGGCGAAATTCAATAATTTCGTGCATATAAACGAAGCGGCGGAAAAGCTGGCGTCAGGCGAGTTCGATCTTTTCATCAACGTAGCCGCCAACCCCGCCATGACCTATCCGGACGCAAAAAACTGGGTGAAAGGAATCAACAGCACTCCCACGATAGTTGTGGACACCTGCCACACCAGAACATCCGAGAACTGCGACCTGTTTCTGAAAGTCGGCGGAATGTTCGCCCAGAAGGACTTTATGGCGAGCTATTTCTTCGAGCATTTCCATGTCAGAGAGAGCCTCACAGATGAGCTCTCAGATATGGACGCCGCAAAATATATAGCGGACAGGCTGAATATACCTCTTGAGTTCGCACCACCGAAGGCGAAGACTTTAGCCAAAAGAGCGTATAAAGACGAACCCATTGAGCCGGTTATTCCGGAGACGTCTGACAGGTTTCAGCTGTTCAGCGCCTCTCATCACCTTTATCTGAACTCTCAGCATACGCCGGAGATAGCGGACAGGCTGAAAACTGTGATGATAAACCCGAAAGACGCTGAAAAACTCGGCGTGAAGAACGGCGATGAGCTGACGGTGGAGAACGAATACGGATATTTCAAAGCGGATGCCGCTATTACTGACGATGTACCGGAAAAGCTGATCCTCTGCTGGAAGAACATCCCCATGAAAGAGGGATTTATAAATGATATGATACCGCCCAGACTAACCGATTCCGGAAACGGCATGGTTTATTATACAGTCTTTGCGGACGTCAGAAAGAGCTGATTATCTCTCTGATCTCTTTCAGTTCTTTATAAAAACCTATTCCGGCGACCCCGGCATAGCCCATGCCTCTGAGCTCTAAGACGTTGGAGCTGTTGATTCCCCCCAGAGCGTATATCTCTCTGTGCAGTCCGCTTACGTCCACAACGCCAAGTGGTTTTACCTCGTAGTCCTTTTTAGTCATAAATATAGGGCTGAGAGTATAATAATCCGCCTGAACCGACAGGATCTCTTCCACGGAATGAGCGGAATATCCCCTTAACAGTTTTGGAATCTCCATTACATAGGTGTCCCTGTTCAGATGGGCTCCGGTCATACCGCACATCACAGCTATTACAGGTTTTCCGGATAATACGATATCCATTTCGGGCAGAGCTTTTCTCAGCCTGCCGCATTCCTTTATCATCAGGTCGTCACTGACATTCTTTATGCGGAACCACAGCCTGTCGGCATAGCGTGCCGACATAACGGCGATGTCCAGCCAGCTCTCACCGAAAGTCTGATAGTCAATGACCTGTATTATTTTCATCGCCGTACCACTCGAAAATCCTCTTAAAAGCGCCTCTGACAGATCTTCTGATGTTCTGATACTCATCCACCAGAGAGCTTCCGTCCGACTTATAACCGAAGAACTCGCTGAGTTTGTCCAGCAGTTTTTCATCCTTGGGCAGGCGTGAAGTATCGGTGTTCTCATATATCCGCACCAGATTTTCCAGATGGCGGAAGAACAGATATCCCTTATGCAGGGCATAGAAATCACGGCTGTTTATAAGATCCAGCTCCTTGAACGAGTGCAGAGCGTCATGAGTGTTGGGCGTATGCAGTTCGTCATATCTGCACCCGAACATAAGCTGAAGCATCTGGGCCGAGAACTCTATATCCAGAAGCCCGCCGTATCCCGCCTTTATGTCGTTCTTTTCATACGGCATACCTTTTTCGCTCTCTATGCGCATGCGCATGTCGTAGACCTCTTTAACGCCGTTATTGCCTATGTTGCACACATAGATGGATTCTGATTTTATCCTGTTGAACTCCGGAGCCAGTTTTGATGAATAATTGATAACGCTGGAGCGCATCAGCGCCTGTTTTTCCCACAGCATAGCAGATTTTTTCTGATATTCCTCAAATCCGGCTATGGTGGTCACCAGCGTTCCGCTGGATCCGCTGGGACGCAGACGCATATCAGTTTTATACAGATATCCGTTGTGGGTATAGGTGCTGAGGAACGTGATGCCTCTCTGCACCATCTTGGAGTAGAACTCCTGATTGGTGATCGATTTCTCCCCGTCAGTGTTTCCGTGGTCTTCATAGAGAAATATCAGGTCGATATCCGAGCCGAAGCTCATCTCCACACTGCCCACCTTGCCCATGCCTATCAGCAGATATCCGCAGTCTCTGCCGTCCTTTGTCTTCGGTTGTCCGTATCTCTCCGCCAGCTGATCGTAGGTATATGAAAAAGCGAAATCCACTGTGCCTCTGGCCAGCTCGGTGAGGGACGTCATGGTGTCTATGATGTTGCTCTTTTTGTTCAGATAAGCGTATCCGGCGTTGAAGATGAACGTTTTGTGCCTGATCCTCGCCGCCTCCGGAACCAGCTCCGGCTCTTCGGCATATTTCGCCGTAACCGCCTGAAAATCGGCTTTCACGCTGTCCGCTTTGAAATCGATATTCTTGGGGTCATATATATAGTCCAGCAGGTCACGGTTGCCCATTATCTGATCTGTCAGGTACCGGCTGTATGAAAAAATATTTATAAGTTTGGTAATGATATAAGGCGCCTCGGTAAAGATATCGTGGAGCATGTATATCGTAGTGCCGCCTGTGAACATTCTTTCGAAGTTCAAAAGAACGCCGGTGCTGTCTGATTTGTCCGCCAGTTCTTTGATTATCATGATCAGCAGGCTCTTGAGTATCTGTCTGTCGCTGACAGGTCGGGGGCGGTTTTTCTGTCCCTGCATGATTCGTCTGATTATTCTGATGCACTCCGCCGATTCTTTCAGCCTGAACTGTTTCAGAACCGCCGCCGCCTCTTCGTCTGAGAGTTCCTCGTCAAATATCAGCATGATTCCCTCTTCGGTGCCGGCGTCTTTAAAAAGGCTGGCAAACTCGGCGTTGACCCTCCTGGTAACCTCCGAGTATCTCTGATTAAACGCCGCCGGAGATGTAAACCCGCACCGCTCCAGATACAGAGGAAACGTTTCGGATGTCTCCGGAACCACATGCGTCTGGCGCTCGTTCTCTATCTGCACCATGTGTTCCAGCTTTCTTAAAAAACAGTAGGATTCCGCCAGCATTTTTGCTGTTTCTCTGTGCATAACTCCCTGATTCGCCAGAATCTCCAGACTCTTCAGCGTGTTATGGTTATACACGTCTTTATTGGAAGGATAGTGGACTATCTGAAACGTCTGCACCACGAACTCTATCTCTCTGATGCCTCCGTATCCCAGCTTCACATGCTTTATGTTAGCCCCTTTCAGATCCACTCTCTTATTTATTTTCTTTTTGATATCCTGAAGCTCCTGCATCAGGTTATAGTCCAGACTCCTGCGGAAAACGAACGGTCTGACGGCTTTCAGAAAAGCCTCGCCCACCTCCTTAGACCCTGCCACAGGCAGCGCCTTCAGCAGCATCATCCGCTCCCAGCTCTGTCCGTATGTCTCATAAAACATCTCATAGCTGCGGACAGGCAGAGCCAGAGCTCCTCTGTCCCCGTCCGGACGCAGACGCAGATCCACACGAAAAACTATTCCGTTCTTTGTCCGCTCGCCTATGCAGTGGGTTATCTTCTCCGCCATCCTGGTAAAATAGAGGTGATTCTCTATGCTGTTATCTCCGTCTGTTCTGCCCAGATCGGAGCCGTATACATACATTATATCTATATCAGAGCTGAAATTCAGCTCCCAGCCGCCCAGTTTTCCCAGACCGATCACGCAGAAGCCCACCTCCTGTCCCTGCTCGTCTCTGGGTGTTCCATGCTGGCTTTTCAGCTGGTGGCTGTAATAGTAATAGGCAGCCTCGCACGCGGCAGCCGCCACAGAGGAAACATGGGCGGTGATCTCAGCGCATCCTGCCCCGAAGCACAGGTCAGACGCCGCTATGTTCGCGTATTCCCTCATCTTGATTATGCGCAGATGCTCCATGAAGTCCTCTTCGGACATGGACAGAACATCCATCTCAAAGATATCCTCCAGAATAGAGTATTTGTTTCTCTGCACTTTGAATTTTTTTACTATAGCGTGAAACTCATGGGGGTTGTGCAGCATCCACTGCCCGATATACTCCGAGTGTCTGGCTATGTATCCCAGCACTCTGCTGTCTGCGGGCTTCAGCCCGGCTTCCAGCGCAGCCTGTTCTGTTTGTGTCTCTCTTGAGGTCATTTCGACTCCGGAATCATTATTATAAATTCGCACCCGTCACCCGGGGCGCTAACCACATCCACCATACCGCCGCAGTCCATCACAACCTGCTTCACCGTGGCCAGCCCCAGACCCGTTCCCTTGCCTTTGGTAGTATAGAAAGGTCTGAAAATATTCTTTATCTCTTCTGGTTTTATGCCTTTGCCCGTGTCCTTCACCCTCAGACGGAAAAACCGCCCGAAAACCTTCTCCTCCACGTCTGTCACAATGTGTATGACGCCTCTGTTGTCCATGGCGTCCGAGGCGTTTTGACACAGGTTCACTATAAGCTGTATATATCTGCTCTCGTTCATTTTTATCATTGATTCGCCGGATATGTCACTGTATTGGATAGTAACATCCGCAGGCAGTATGTGCCCCGTTATCTCTATAGCGTTTTTCGTCAGAATCGATCCGGGCATCACCACGGAAGGTTTTTCAGAGCTCTTAGTGCTCTTCAGCACTCCGTCCAGATATAGTCTGGCGCCCTCCACTATGGCGCTTATACTCTCCAGATGCTTTCCTCTCTTTTCCGTATCGTCCGTTCTGTCTGCCAGACTGTACTGAAAAGCGATATTCTGGAGAATGTTTCCGAAATCATGCGCCATACCAGCGGCGAGAGTACCCACCTCTTCCCTCTTCTGATCCTGATAGAAAGACCTGTGGACCCTCTTGAACTCGGTCAGGTCAGTGAAGGATGTCAGAAGAGCGCTTTCGTCCTGTATATGCATGCGTGTGGTGCTGACGGCAACGTTGACCGATGTGCCGTCATCTTTTATCAGCGTGTATTCCCCCATGTTTTCCACTATGCCGGTGGGAATGGCCTTAACCTCATATATGAACTTATCCCTTTCTTTCACAACGTCATACAGGGTTCTGCTGCTGCCGTCCTTTATCAATTCCAGAAATTTTTTGTTTTTATCTATAATCAGACCGTCATCCTGATAGAGCACCAGATATTCGGGAATCGTCTTGAATATACTCTCATATTTTGTCTTCAGGTTTTCCAGACGCTGACTGCGCTCTATCACTTCCATACCCAGATTTTTGTTCTTTCTCGCTATTTCCAGAATAATGAGGGTGAACAAAAGCACCACAGGCATGAAAATTATATATGACATGTACTGTTCCAGCCACGGACAACAGGCGGGAGCCATCAGCCTGTTTATTTTCGGTGTGCGGTATATCAGGCAGAATTCAGTTTTGCCTGTTTTGAAATCATAAAACGCTACCTTGGAACCGTTGTAATCCGCCACGTCCTTTCCTGTTCTCTGTCTGATGTTCAGCATGTCTCTGGTCTCTCCGCTGACAGCCAGCCTGGGCTCAGACAGAACAACCAGCTCCGTTCTGGCGCCGGCTATGCCGTTCTGCCACACAGAGCCATACATTCCGGAGCTGCTCATTCGGAAAAGGTCGAATATCGCTCCGTCGAAACCTTTTTCGTTCATGAGCGGCATCATTATCAGATATTCATCTGGCGAGTCCGGGCTGAACCCTCCTCTGAAAGTTCCTGTATAGGTACCGCCGGACAGCAGGGATGTTTTCAGACTGTCCGGCAGATACTCTGTTATTCTGCTGATGTCAATGGAATCATCCACACTGCGCACAGGCTGAAAAAACCTGTTCATCTCGCCGACGCTGAAACCGGCCTCAAAATCATAATGTTTTCTGATATACTGAGCATACTCGCTTATCGCTCTCTGTCTGATCTCGCTGTCGGAAATGGACGCGACTATCTGGAGCCTTTCCTGCCTCTCGGATATGATGTGCTCCATAAAACTGCCTATCAGAACGGAATAGGACTTCGCCTCCGCCTCATATTTCTTTTCCGTGCTGTCATCCGTGTATATCCACAGGATCACAGCGAACAGAACAGAAACGGATATAACCAATAAACCAAGAACAAGCCTGCTCAGCGTTTTATACATATTCACTTCTTAAAAAAAATTTATAGACAACAGGGCTTGACCAGCAAGCCTCTATGCCTTAATTTTAGAAAGCAAATCCTGATTACGCAAGAGGTATATCATGTCAGACAAATTCAAAGCTCTTAACGCTCCTTCCGCCGTTGTAAAAAACGCGGATAAACTGCTGAAACCGACATCCTACGACATCAGAGCCTATGTGGGCGAGCCCGGCGATTTTTTCAACGAAAAGGCTGTGCTGACCCCGGAGGCTGTCAGAACTGTCGGCACTATACTCGCTTGTCAGGAATTTGTGCTGAAATCAGGCGTCAGAATGAGCCTGAAAAAAGGCGACACCATAGTGATAGGTTATGACAACGGCCCCACATCCAGGGCGCTGGCGGAGGCGATGGCTGAGGGCATAATATCTCAGGGAGTGAACGTATACGACATAGGCGTATCATCTTCCGGTCAGGTATACCAGAACCAGAACCAGCTCGCCGCCAAAGCGCACGTGCAGATAACCAGATCCCATGTGGAGGTTACCACCAACGGAGCAAAATTCGGAATATCCACTCAGGGCGTCCACACATATCTGCTGGAACAGATGAACACTTTTCTGAAAGAGGGCTACCAGATCAGAGATCTGGACAGCTCAGAATACGGCAAGGTGACCGATAAAAAGCAGGAAGGACGGGATATTTATTTTTTAAAGATGAAAGATATATATAAGAAATACTTCAACCAAAGGGATAACTCTATGGTCGCAGTAAACCTCTTCGGCGGCACAGGGCTTATGTATAAAGACCTGTTTCTGGATATCCTGGGAAAAGACACCCTGATTCTGGGCGAAGATACGGATGTCAACAGCGGTCATGTGCTGGCAGACCCCACCCGAAAAGAGATGCTGGCGAAAGTGACCGGAGTTGGAAAAGCTCTGGAAAAAGGCATGCGTGTGCATTCTTTTGATCTGGACGCCGACAGAGGATCCCTGACCGAAGGTTCGGAAGCGCTCACCACATCAGGCACCGGACACTATCTGGGAGACGCTCTTGCTTTCATGCTCGCCGATTATAAGATGAAGATCGCCCTGCCTGCTCTCAGAAAAGCTCTGGAAGACCTGAAGATTAACACCACGAATATGAAGGCCATAGAGGCTATCGCCAATACATTCTATATAGACGCCAGATATACGGGAGCTGTTAAGCAGTATGTGGAATCAATGGGCGGCAAAACTGTTTTTCACCCTAAGGGGCACTCCCTGTGGAAAGAGACCATAACAGAAAATATGAAACTGATGTCCGCTCTGGCAGGATTCGACACTATCGAGGCGTTCGTACAGGCGACAGGTTACCGTGATCTTCAGATAGAGGCGAGCCTGCATTTCTTCTCCACCGATACGAAAGACGGCATCCCCAGAGACGACGCAGTGGAAAATATATTCATTCTGGAGCAGATCATAGACGCTCTGGGCATCAAAAAACTCTCAGATTATTTTGCCGGCGTTCCGAAAAGATTCACCACAAAAGAGATACGCACGGTGGCTGCGAGCAACGAGCAGAAGGACAGCATCACTGCGGACGCTGTGGCAGTGCTGCGCAACCTGTTCACCATAAAGGGCGGGTGCGGTATAACAGAGTTCGAAGGGCAGATCAGGGTTGATTTCGCTGACGGTTTCATCATGTACGGCATGTCGAACACATCGCCCAAGCTGACCTTTATGACAGAGGGCAATACCGAAGAGATGCGCAACAACGCTCTGGCTTTTGTTCTGGCTCTTCATAACAGCCTGAAAAAACAATACGGAGACAAAGAACCCATGGATCTTTCAGAGAATGATTTCTTTGTCACTGACAGCACATACAATATGCCCGAACCGGATAAGATAACACTGAGCAGCAGACAGGCTGATGAGTTTGTAAAATACTGCGGATTCGATAAGGATGTTCTGGATTTCTGAGAGGATAGACCAGGCACACGGATGTGCCGCACGGAGAAGCAGAAGAAGCTTTTAGTTTCTGATGCGTACGCAGTGTGAGCGGAGTGAGGTTATACCGAAACGAAGCGTTGCGAAGAAATGACACGATGTCATTTCTGAGGAAATATATTGTCATTACGAGCCTTCGAAGAAGGCGTGGTAATCTCAACCGTGCATACGGTTCAAACATAATGAGATAGCCACGTCGCAAAGCTCCTCGCTATGACAGAAAAAGAAAAACTGTAAGATAGATTTGTTAAAGAACCGGAACTGTTTTCTGACCACGGCACCGGAAGAATAAGACTTCCGGTGCTCAGGCCAGCCCCTGTGGTTTTAATTCCAATGTCTGATGCAGCGCAGGAGATTCTTCCTGCGTTTCTATTAAAGAGTATGAGTTAGTTGCTTCTACCAGCTGACGCGCGAAAAGGTTGTTCAGCTGGTGACCGGACTTATAAGCCCTGATATGTCCCAATATTCTGTAGCCCATCAGCGACACATCGCCGATGAGATCCAGCACCTTGTGTCTGGCGAACTCATCTTTGAACCTGAGTCCTTCAGGGTTCATAATGTCGTTGCCGTCTATGACGACCGCGTTTTCCAGACTGCCGCCTTTTGCCAGCCCCATCTGCCACAGAGATTCCACCTCACGCTTGAACCCGAAAGTTCTGGCGGAAGCGATCTCTTTTGAGAATGTTTCGGGGTTCACCTCGAAATAAGCCTTCTGCTGACCGATGGTCTCCACGTCAAAATCTATATCGAAGGTAACCTTAAAGAAACGGGAGGGGAGTATCTCTACCCATTTGCCGTCTTTTTCAAGGCGTATCTTCTTGTTGAATTTCATGTATTTTCTGGGTTTGCCCAGTTCTTTGATACCTGTTTCCAGTATCTTCTGCACATAGGGTCCGGATGATCCGTCCAGTATGGGAACCTCGGGACCTGAAACCTCTATCATGGCATTATCCACACCCAGACCGTACAGAGCGGACATAACGTGCTCTATGGTGCTGATGGTCTGTTCGCCGCAGCGTATTGTTGTGGCGAGCATAGTGGATGTGACTGTATAGGGTGTTACTTTGGTATATTCGCAGGAAACATCTGATCTTTTGAAACAGACACCTGTATCCGCAAATGCGGGATGGATGTTCATAATCATTCTGTGACCGGAGTGAAGTCCGATACCTTCTATTGTTATGCTTTTCTTAAGCGTTGTCTGTCTCATGCTAATAATGAAGCAATAGCCATGCCAAACACGAAACCCTTATTATTCAAGGGGTTGTCAATTATTTGTATGATAAATACAACAGAATGGAACGATACGCTGTATTATTTTTTATACATCTACCCCCTATAGAGGTCTTTGAACAGCATATATTCCTTGATGAATGACAGGCGCACAGTTCCGGTTGGTCCGTTTCTGTGTTTTGCCAGAATAACTTCTGCCACACCCGGCTCCGAAGTGTTTTCGTTGTACACTTCGTCACGGTAGAGAAAGATGATGATGTCGGCATCCTGCTCAATGGCTCCTGACTCTCTGAGGTCAGACACCAGGGGACGCTTGTCCTGTCTCTGCTCCACTCCACGGTTAAGCTGGGACAGAGCGATAACGGGGACGTCCATCTCCTTAGCCAGAGCCTTCAGCGATCTGGATATCTCCGATATCTGCTGTTCTCTGTTGTCGCCCTTGGTCGCTCCCATCAGCTGAAGGTAGTCCACAAAAATAAGATCCAGCCCGTGCTGGCGTTTCAGCCTTCTGCATTTTGCTCTCAGTTCCATGGTGCTGATAGACGGCGTATCGTCTATGAAAAACTTCATCTCGTTGAGTATGCCCGCCGCTCCGGAGAGCTTCTGCCACTCCTCCATGCTGAACCTGCCGGCTCTCAGCTTTCTGGAGTCAACACCCGCCTGCGCCGCCAGAAGCCTCTGGGCGAGCTGGTGTGAAGACATCTCCAGAGAGAAGAACGCCACTGATTTCTGATCGGAGTAAGACGCGTTAAGAGCTATATTCAGAGAAAAAGCCGTCTTTCCCATGGCGGGACGTCCGGCGATGATAACAAGGTCAGAGTTCTGCAGACCGTTGGTGATATCGTTCAGATCCTTAAAACCTGTGGTAATGCCCGAGAGCTGATCGCTGCGCTGAAACAGCTTGTCCAGCATATCCATTGTCTCGTGCATCAGCACGCCGATATGCTCCACATCGCTCTTCAGCTTGTGCTCGGCGAGGCTGAATATGCGTTTTTCTGCGTTTTCAACCACTTCCGCCACATTGTCGGGCTGCTCGTAGCAGGATTCGGTCATCTCCACCGCCACGCCTATGAGTCTGCGCAGTGTGGAACGGTCTCTGACTATCTCTGCGTAGTGCGCCACGTTTGCCGATGTGGGGATGATATCCACCAGAGAGGCGATATATTCCACTCCGCCCGCCTTGGACAGCTCCTCATCGGTCATGATGCCCATCACGGTCACCACGTCCACAGGGCGCCCCTGCTCCTGAAGCTGGAGTATGCGGCTGTATAGGTGCTGGTGGGACGGGACATAAAAGTCCTCGGGACGCAGCTTGTCCGCCACCTTGTCCAGCGCTTTATCGTCTATGAAGATAGAGGCTATAACTGCCTGTTCTGCCTCTTTATTATGCGGGGGAACACGTTTCATATCTGCCATTATTCAGCTATTACCGTCACTTTTACTTCTGCGTTTATTTCATGATATATTTTTACTTTTACTTTGAACTCGCCCGGTTCTTTCAGCGGGTCTTTAAGAGCGATATCCTTCTTGTCCACTTCCACTCCGGCGTCTGCCAGACCTTTCGCTATGTCCGCCGCTGTGATAGCGCCGTAGAGCTTGCCTGTGTCTCCGCCCTTGCCCTTCAGGGTGATGCCGACTTTGTTCAGCTTATCAGCCAGAGCTTTGGCGTCTGCCATTTTCTGAGCCTCTTTCTCCTTCTCCTGCTGTTTTCTGGCGGCGAGAGCATCCAGATTAGCCTGAGTGGCCTCTATCGCCACTTTCTTTTTGAAGAGGAAGTTCTGGGCGTAGCCGGGTTTCACTTCTTTTATTTCATCTTTGTTCGCAACGCCTTTAACGTTTTGAAGAAATATTACTTTCATTTCTCAAGCTCCCTGTCGATTATTTTCTCTATATCTCTAAAAGGATGCCCTTTTCTGTAAAAATGGGCAATACATTTCTGCTTCAGTTCATATGGCGTTTCCGCCTTTTTATTCTCCAGAAACCGTCTGACGGCGTCCGTCATGACAGCCTCCCTGTCCACATGATGCCTCAGGGCGATGTCGTCAATATCCGTCAGATCGTCATCGGCTCCTTTCTCTTTCAGCTCCTGCTGTATGCGGAATACGCCGTATCCGTTTCTAAGTCTGGAGACTATCAGCAGCTCACGGCATTTGACATCGTCAACATATCCGTATTCCTTCAGCCGCTCTATGGTCTCGTCTGCCTGCTCACGCCCGAAATGCTCTGTGATCTTATCCCGCATCTCAGATTCGAAATAATCCTTTCTGGTGAGCACCCTGAGGGCGTAGTCCATAGGGGTCTTTGATCTTATCTTTCTCTTGGGAAACATATTTATTTTGTTCCGCTGGAAAATCCCGCCAGCTTCAGCTTAAGATCGTCCGGTTTTTTCGCCCATTTCAGCGCCTCCGCCTCAGTGACGTATCCCTTCTCTATATGATCCATAAGCGACTGGTCGAATGACTGTGAACCGTATATGTCCCTGCCCTGCTCTATAAAATCCGTGATCTCATGAGTTCTTTCCCTGTCGCTGATACACTCTCTGATGGTGGAGGTGGTAACCATTATCTCCACAGCCGGCACTCTGCCCGGCACATCCGTTCTGGGCACCAGCCTCTGGGATATCACCGCCGTCAGGACGGAAGCGAGCTGAAGCCGAACCTGCTCCTGCCTGTGGGGTTCGAAGACCGATATGATCCTGTTGATGGTCTCCGGAGCGTCCAGAGTGTGCAGGGTGGACATAACAAGATGCCCTGTCTCTGCCGCATGCAGAGCTGTCTCTATGGTCTCCGCGTCTCTCATCTCGCCCACCAGTATGAGATCCGGATCCTGTCTGAGCGCTCTTTTCAGCGCCTCCGCAAAGGAATTGGTATCAGCACCTACCTCTCTCTGGGAAACTGCGGACAGTCTGTCCGTATGCAGAAACTCTATGGGGTCTTCCACAGTTATTACGTTTATTTTCCGGGTACGGTTCACATGGTCTATCATGGAGGCGAGAGTTGTTGACTTCCCGCTGCCCGTGATGCCTGTAACCAGCACCAGTCCCCTCTGTTTTTCCGTTATATTTTTTATGATATCCGGCAGACACAGAGTGTCCAGAAGAGGTATAGTCTCCGGTATCACCCGCAGAACCATGCCGATCATGCCCCGCTGTATGTAGGCATTGACCCTGAAGCGGGCTGTGCCTTTCAGCGCGTATGCGAAATCAGCCTCTTTTCTTTCCTTGAACTCGTTCTTCATAGAGGCAGGCATTATGGACCCCGCCATCTTCACCGCGTCCTCCGCCGTGACTATGCCGAACTCCGCCATATCCTCCATCTCCCCGTGCAGACGCGCAACAGGCGGACGACCCACCTTAATGTGAACGTCGGACGCTCCTGTCTCAGCCGCCTGCCGCAGGATAGAGTTTATATCCATTTTACGAACCGGTCCTTATTCCTCGTGGGATTCAGGCATTTTTGCTTCACCCATGGCGTATCTGGCTCTGATCTTGTCTTCCAGCTCCTGAGCCACCTCGGGGTTCTCTTTCAGATAGGTTCTGGAATTCTCTTTTCCCTGACCCATCTTAGCGTCGTTATAGCTGAACCATGCACCGGCCTTGTTGATGAATCCGGCGTCCACGCCCATGTCTATGATGAGCCCTTCACGGGAGACTCCCTCACCGTACATGATGTCGAATTCGGCTGTTTTGAAGGGGGGAGCGACTTTGTTTTTAACAACCTTGGCTATGCCGTGGTTGCCCACAACCTCTTCCTTCTCTTTCAGCGCCTGAGATTTTTTGATCTCTATGCGCATGGAGGCGTAGAATTTCAGAGCGTTTCCGCCTGTGGTTGTCTCCGGGTTGCCGTATACCACGCCGATTTTTGAGCGTGTCTGGTTTATGAATATCAGTGTCGCCTGAGATTTGTTCACTATGCTGGTGAGTTTTCTGAGCGCCTGAGACATCAGCCTCGCCTGAAGACCCATGTGAGAATCGCCCATCTCGCCCTCTATCTCCGCTCTGGGAGTAAGAGCCGCTACGGAGTCCACAACTATTATATCTATAGCGCCGCTTCTGACGAGAGTCTCTGTGATCTCCAGAGCCGCTTCGCCGCTGTCCGGCTGGCTGACCAGCAGGTTGTCTGTGTCAACACCGATGGCCTTGGCATATACGGGATCCAGAGCGTGCTCAGCGTCCACAAACGCCGCCGCTCCGCCCACCTTCTGCGCTTCCGCTATGGCGTGCAGGGCTATGGTGGTCTTACCGCTGGATTCCGCTCCGTATATCTCTATTATACGACCTTTAGGAAACCCGCCGACCCCAAGAGCGATATCCAGAGAAAGGATACCTGTGGAAACTATAGGGAGTTTTTCGATAGGTTTATCGCCCAGACGCATAACAGCGCCCTTGCCGAAATCTTTTTCTATCTTGCCCAGAGCCAGATCCAGTGCTTTTCTCTTATCAGAATCCATACATCCTCCGTATATCTTTTATCTTCCTGCTCATATTACTACAAAAATTCTCTTATGAAAAGGGCTGTCCTCAGCCGTTCAGCTCTTTCAGCCTCTGCTCTATGTCCTCGCCTTTTTTAGCTATTATCAGCCTGGTTCCCGTGTCCACCACAACCAGATCGTCCACGCCCAGAAGGGTGACGTCCCGGTGCTCCAGAAAGACCATATTGCCCTTGGCGCCGGAAAACTCCGCCACGCCGTAGCTGTCGCCCATGTTTGCGGAGGCGTTGCCGTTTTTGTCCCTTGATGCTGACTCGTATATCGTGCTGAAATTATCCATCACCCTGCACCCCTTCACCGGCGGCATCAGTATCTTGTTCTCACTTTTGCACAGCAAAGCGTCAGTTACTGTCGCCGGAGGAAATTTTTCCATATATTTTCCGCAGAATTTATGTGTGACCTGTGTGCTCCGCTTATTGCTGTGCACCAGAAACGATATGCTGTAAAACTCCGGGCTTATGCGTTTCAACTCTTCTAAAAGAACGGAAGCCTGAAAACAGACCATGCCCCCGCCTATCTTTACTATATGTCCCTTTGCAGCCAGCTTTTCCGCCTCCGACACAGAGGCGGCGTAGGCCTCTTCATCGTCGAAATCGTACCAGCCGGGAGTCAGCAGAATGGTTTCGTCCACGTATTGATGGGCTATCAGGGAGACCAGAGGCGCTATGCCTCTGTGGGATGGCTCTATAAAATATGTGACATCGCCGAACGACCCCAGAATACCCCGCATCCCCTCAAAATCCGCCTGCTCGGCAGCTATGACGGCAGAAGAGCACAGCCTGGCGTTGCGTCTGACAGCTCTGAGAGCCAGACTGTCCCCGCCGTTAAAGCTCCGCACGGAAAAAGGCAGACCATAAGGCGACAGCCCGGCGAGACCGCCAGTATCCTCTCTTAATATCACCAGACCTATCATGAGCAAACCGCAATAAAGCCCAAATTCACTATACAATCCTCTGATATTATACTATAATTCAGCGTGGGCTGATTATAAGCCGTATGACTGATTTCCGGCAATTATAGTGCAGTTTGACCTATTTGAAAATACCCAGATGATCGCATATTTCCGCTAAGGCGATTTCACCACTGTGAAATGGCTGGGATACCCTGCGAAGATAATGTTCATCAACATAGCAGAAAACACTACGCTGAACGGCACCACAATCAGAGAGCTATTCCCGGCTCTCATCCAGACTGCTGATATCAGACTAAAAGACTATACATAAAAGCCATATTGTATTACAATTCAGCATGAGCACAGAATTTAACCCTGACAAGTATATAGAAGAAACTATCAACCTCTTTTCCGGTAAAAGCCTGTCTCTGGAAGTCATTCGTCAGTTCATAATTCTTGAAAACAGACACCATCTGCACAAAGATATAAAATATAAAGAAAGCTATCAGAAGATTTTCACCATACTGCGTGACAATGTGATTCTCCCTAACTATAAAAAATTCAGCCTGATCCCTTTTTTTGAGGATATCGCCTCTCTCTACAGGCTGAGTCCGGCAAAGATATCACCTTCTGACAAAGTATCCTATATCCTGACGGCAATAGATTCGTCTTACAATGCGAACGACGCTTATAACAGGCTCTATCTGCTCCGCACAATATTTTATCTGAAGACTTTTCAGGGGCAGGATTTCAGAGATGATTTCATAGCCGGAATGTCTCAGATACAATCTTTCAGGTGCTTTAAGAGCTATGGCGAGTTGAAAGGCTTCGCCGCCTTCCTGCGTTACCACTATCCGGACGCTAAAGAGACCATGAATATTCTGCTGAAAAATGTCTTTAACTTCCGCTTTGCCGACAGGGACATCCTCTCGAAAAAAGCAGGGATTATGTGGGTTGTCGAAGTCATCTGGAATATGGTGCATAAGGAAGATCCGGCGCATATGATGCTGATGGACAACTGGATGGAGATATTCCGCAAAGCCGTTCAGGACAAGGATGACGAGCTGGCTTTTTATATGCATTTTCCCATCAGCCATCTGTTTCTGAACAACTGCAGCGAGCAGAGCTGTATGAAAGAATTCAACGACAGGCTGGAGATGCCCTTCTCGGAATATGTGACATCGAACATGGACAGATGGGGACTTAAACCTGTGACGCAGACAAACCACGGAGACAGAAAGAGACTGGCGTTCGTATATGACCGTCTGGCGGGGACTTCACCTGTAAAACTTCTGATTTCGCTTCTGCACTATCTGAAAGAAGACGGCAGATTCGACCTCTACGTCTACGACATGGCATACATAGAAAAATCCGTCTCTTCTCAGGAATATATCGACGAGGTCACCGGAACGGGAACAAAATATATCAGCAACCACGATCTGATAGACGATGCCGACATGCTCCACTATTACAGCCATTTCAATAAAAACATAAAGCTGAGAGAACGAATAATCGAAGACGGCATAGACGTCCTGATAATCACCAGCAACAGGACACAGTCCAATTTTCTGTTCTCTTCCAGAACAGCTCCCCTGCAAATATACTGGGATCACGGAAACCACGGATATAATGTCCACGGCATAGACAAAAGGATATGCCATTTCGACGACGGATACGACGGCGGATACGAGGTTAACAGATTCATCCTGCCCATGCTGGATAAATATCTCAACCCGCATGAAACTGAGAACAGAGTGAAAGCTCAGGCGATCAAAGATACTCTTCCGCCGCATAAAATAGTTCTTGGAAGCATCGGGCGTCTGATGAAGCTGTCCGATGAATATCTTAAAACTGTGGCTGACATATTAAAAAAACATCCGGAGGCGGTTTATCTGGCATGCGGTGACGGTCCCATAGACGAAAAACGGCCAAAGGTTGAATCGCTGGGCATATCCGACCGCTTCATCTTCACAGGCTGGGTCGATCCGCATATATACGGGCATGTCATAGACATATACCTGAACACCTTCCCTCTGCCCGGCGGAGAGAGTGTGGCGGAATTTCTGAAAAAAGCGTCATGCAAGATGCTTGTATCCATCACAGGTAAAGATACTGATAAGTTCGCCGTTAAAGCCACAGAAATGATAAATATGCTTTCACTGTTAAAGTCAGAAAGCGACAGCAATAAACCATATATTTCACCTGCAAAAAGATATATTGTCATCTGCATCAACAATCAGTTTTCCACGGAAATATCCTTATACATTGACCAATTTCTTCGGATAACGGATGAATATACTTTCATTGTGGCAGACGAAAACACCGCAAATTATGAAACTGATGCCTCAGGTACAATACATCTCGCTCCGGAGAGGGTTCCCTCTCTGCACAGCGAACCTAATATTGACGGATTTTTGTACTCAGAAGACTTTTTGCCTGATTATATGAAATGCTTTAACTGTCAGCACCTCATGATCAGGCACGATATATTTGATAATATTACCGGGCATGGATATGTTACCGGAAGGTACAAACGACAATTCGCTGCCGATCCGGAAAAGACTTTCGATGATATGCAGTCGCATTTCACCGCAAACGGATGCGACCACATAGCGCAAAAAATGGAAACACTCTTCTCTGAATATCTTAACGGACAGTTGGATATATCTGATCTATTTGATCAGTATTTTAAAGGAAGAATGATCCTGTTGCACAGTCTGGCACCGTCTCTCTTTCCTGATGTCAGCCGGCATGACGAACCAGCCCTGATCTTTATCATTAAAAGACACATACAGCTCATCAGCCAGTCCTCTGTTTGTGATAATAAGTACATTTTTTCTGAAAGAAACCGATACCAATATAGTGAGGTCATCAAAGCATTCCTGAAAGCGTCAGGCTCTAATAAAAAAACAGAGGCTCATTAACGGACTAAATATGCAAACTGATAAAAGCAGGGAAAAACAGCTCGGAATATTCGAAGAAAGATACCGCGCAGAAAATATGAAATCTTCCGTACTCTCCTATCCACCCAGATGGGTAACCATAGGGATAACCGGTTACTGCACAAACAAATGCCTCTTCTGTTCATACCACGCTAAGGCCTCAGGTGAAAAAAGCAAAGTATATAAAATACATTACCACATGAGCTTTGATTTCTTTAAAAAGACCGTTGATATGTGCAGAAAGGCTTACGTCCCTTTCGTTCATGTCTGCGGGACAGGGGAGCCATTCCTTAATCCGGACGCTCTGAACATGCTGGACTATGCCGCGCAAATCTACGGACAGACATCAATCCAGACGAACTTTCACGAAGATCTGTTCAGGCGCATGGATCTGGTAAACCAGCTGATCAGCCGCGAAAAATCTCTTCGATATGTCGCTACGGATTTTCTTTCCGGAGAGAGCGACGAACACAACAGGATAAAACAGGGATCGTCATTCGATTTCACTATGAAATGCCTGAGTGAGATATCCGAGAAATCAGACATCAAACTAAACATTTATTATATAATTACAAAATATAACTACTCCAGTCTGTCAAAACTTGTATCCCTGCTAAAACAAAACGGCATAAGAAACTGCGTAATCAATGTGAACAACCTGATGTCGTATGACTTTGACAGCTACACATCCAGTGACTCAGTATATGTCAGCTCGGATACTCTGATAACAGACGAACTGAAGAGGGCAATATCCGTGTGCCATGAGGCTGGTTATGAGATATATTGCCCACAGCCGGCCGATATAAACGAAAAAGGCTGTGATGTTTTCTGGCAGAAATTTCAGGTATGGCCTGTACAGGGCAACGATCCGGCCAGATATCAGGAAAATATAATTCCACACGCATGCAGGGCGGTTGTTCTGGGAGAACTGAACTCTCTTGGATACCTCGGCGACTACGAAGACCTGATGGATGCCTGGAACAACGAAAAGATTGTGAAAATCAGACAGAATATAATCGACGGCATATATCCGGACGATGAGTGCCGTTACTGTGTTTACAGCCACAGGAGCATATACAAGTAATGATATCAGTTATTATTCCTGTTTATAACAGAAAAGACGACATCATCAGGTGTCTTGACTCGATAGAAAGCCAGAGCTGTAAGGATTACGAGGTGATCGTGATTGACGACTGCAGTTCTGATGACATAGCTACGGCAACTAAAAGGGACAAAGTAAAATATATCAGAAACTCCGTCAACTCAGGTCCCTCTCTGTCCAGAAATATAGGTGTTAATGCTTCCGTTGGAGACATTCTGCTTTTTCTTGATTCTGATGTGGAGCTTCCGGAAAATGTTATGCTCAGTATCAGAGACGTTCTGACATCTGATGAAACCATGGGCTGTTTCGGAGGCTGCGGTCCTCTGGATTCTGAAACGGGAGAACCCGAATACATTAAGGCAAAATATTATGACAGGAACGGATACAACATCAGCAAAATGCTAAAGAAGGACTCTTTTACTAAAGAACCTATAGTGTATTGCGATCATTTCGAGTCGGCCTGTCTGGGCATCCGGAGAGATGTCTTTTTACGGACAGGCGGTTTCGATCCTTACTGGTTTTATATCGGTGAAGACAGGGAGCTTTGCCTGAAAGTCCGCAGAATGGGCTTTAACTGTGCAGTGAGCTGGGAATCCGCCGCCATCCACCATGAAAACGACCTGTCTAAGAAGATAAAACCTGACTTCCAGCTGTTCTGCTTTCTTCGTTATCTCGAAGTGGCCTACAAGCTGGACGGCATAACCGGAGCTGTCCGGTGGATGAATGCCAACAAAAGATGGAAAGAGGCGCCGTTTCTGAAAAAACTGATTTCTATGATAATAAACAATAAAAAAATAGACTGGCGCAGAGACGCAGATTTTCTGAGCGCTTCTGCTATCCGAAGATATACAGAGGAGAGATCAATTGGCGTATGATACACCAAGCAGTCTCATACTTTTTGTGACAGGAGTGTGCAATGCAGGCTGTCAGCACTGTTTCTACAGAAGCAGCCTGAACCAATCGGACGACGCTCTGGGAATTGACACACTCAGCCGGCTCCTGAACTCACTCAGCAGAAAATGTCATCTGTCGCTGACCGGCGGAGAGCCGTTCACCAGAAAGGATATTGACGATATCATCAAAGAAGCCCTTTCATGCGAAATGGTCTCCTCTCTGGCGGTAAATACTAACGCTTATCTGACTGATAAAATAAACCCGACACTGGATAAACTCAAAAACTGCAATAAACCTGTCTATTTCCAGCTCTCTCTGGACGGCTTAAAAGAAACCCACGATAAGAACAGGCAGCTCAGAGGATGTTTCGACAGAGTTATCTCCATAGCAGAAAGAATTGAGAGTCTCAGCCGTGATAACCCTATGCTTTCATACTCCTTATCAGTAACACTAATGAAAGATAACCTGAGAGATGTTGAGGATATGATGCAGTTTTTCAGCAGAGAGGGGATAAAGAGCAAGATAACACTGCTGAGAGGTAATTCATTCAGCAGTTTTCTCATCCCCGGACAATTGATGAATCCGGAATACGGACCCGCAAGCGCGGCAGCGTCCGAAGACGAGATACGGGGGCTGATAGACCGTATCCGCATGTCACATCCAACATATCTTTCTGAGTTGAATATAAAAAAAATTGATCTCGCCCTGAAAATTTTAAATGCGAAAAAAAGAATATCCATCTGCCACGCCGGAGACAATGACGGCGTGATATATCACAACGGAGATATTGGAATATGTGAACAGGTCGTTCCATTCGGTAATATGCGTAACTGGGACTGGAATCTTTACAAAGCATGGAACTCAGATGAAGCTGATAATCACAGAAAGCAGCTTACAAAATGCGCCTGTATACACGGATGCAATCTATCCACGACAATTCAGCTGGGAAAAGGAGGCTAAAGCGACATGTGCGGCATAGCCGGATATATCGGCAGAAACGTTCACGAATCCGATGTTGCAAAGATGGTGGACGCAGTCAGACACAGAGGTCCTAACAATCGCAATGTCAGGCGTGTGGACGACATGTGCGTTCTGGGTCATGCCAGACTTTCCATCATGGATCTGTCAGAAAACGCCACTCAACCGATGATCGATACCGCCGCCAAAACAGCCATCACCGTTAACGGAGAGATATACAACTATCTTCAGATAAAAGAACGTCTGGAAAAAGACGGCTATGTCTTCCGCTCTACATCAGACAGCGAAGTCATCCTGCACGGCTATCTCCGGTGGGGTGAAGATATCGTAAAAATGATAGACGGCATGTTCTCTCTGGCGATATATGACGGCAGAGCAAAGAAGCTCATCCTTGCCCGTGACCCGGCAGGCATCAAACCTCTGTATTACTATTCGCATAACGGAGACTTCATGTTCGCTTCGGAAATAAAATCGTTTTCCGCTGTTCAGGATAACGGAATCAGATTTGATCCGGAGACAATGCGGACTTATCTTGCCTACAGGTATCTCCCGGCACCTATGACACCCTATAAGAATATGTACAAACTGGAGCCTGGACACACACTGACTCTGACAGCCGGAAAAATATCAATCTCACGCAACTGGGATTACAATATAAAAGACATCTCTGATGAAAATACCGAGGCGGAGGAACTGCGTTCCTTTATGAATAGCAATGTTAAACTGCATCTGAACTCAGACGTCCCCGTTGGACTTCTGCTCAGCGGCGGCATAGATTCCAGCGCCGTTGGGGCTTTCATGTCGAAACACATGGATACCATCGATGCGTTCTGCTGCGGGTTCAATGAAGCGGCATATGACGAAAGAAAATACGCGCGTATGTCCGCTGAATCATTCGGAATAAAACTGCACGAGACAGTCATGGACTGGGAAACTCTGAGGGACGGTCTGGAGGACTATTTCCAATGGTTCGATGAACCCTTCTTCAACTATTCGGCTGTGGCGATAAACAAGCTGTGCCGAATGGCTGTGGAAAAAAATATAAGAGTACTTCTGTGCGGTGAGGGAGCGGACGAGATCTTCGCCGGATACCTGTGGTACGATGATTTTTATGACAGATTTAATGAAAATGCTGCCGATATGCTGAATATCTTTTTCAGATACAAAGGTTACTTTGACGAAAAAATGCAGAACAGGCTCAGCGGCAGACAGACTGATTTCGATCATCTGTGGCTTCTGAAGAAATATGACAGCCCCGGCATGCACCCTGTTAACAGGGCTCAGGTTCTCGATTTTCACACATTTCTTCCGGATGAGGTTCTAAGCCGTGACGATATATCGAGCATGTCTGAAGGGCTGGAGCTCAGAGTACCGTTTCTAAACAAAAAAATGCTGGACAGGTTTTTTCTCCTGAACGGTGATATCCTTTATAAAAATAAAGAGAGAAAATATCTGCTGAAAAAAGCGCTTAACGGGATAATGCCGCAGAATATTCTGACACAGAGAAAGAAAGGATTCGGCTTCCCTCTGGAATCATGGGACAGAGACATCACAGGCATATGCAGAAGAGCGCTTACCAACGGTATGATGGCGGAACACGGGTTCATATGCCGGAGCGGACTGGATGACGTGCTGCAAAATCATAATACTCACCATAAATGGCTTCTGCTGACAGCGGAGATGTGGATGAGAAAGAAACTTGCCGGATCAGATATAAGTGAGCTTATATATGCAAAAGAATAAGCCTTTCACCGCAAGAGAAACATGTCCTCTTTGCGGCTGCATAAAATTCGATATAATAGTTTCCGCGCTATATACAGACCCCAGAGTGATGAATTTCATCACTAAATACTACGGCGGAAGGGTCCCAACGGATATTTTCAGCGGTACCCCATATGAAATAAGACAGTGCGCGGAATGCGGGCTCTTCAGGCAGGCCTATACTCTGAACGACAGCCTGTCTTTCCAGTTATACGAAAAATGGATCGACAGCAAAGACAGCCTGAACAAAAAGCTCTACGGAGATGCCCAGCTATACAGGACATACGCCGAAGAGATGTCGGTCATCATTTCTCTCACAGAAAAGATGCCGCACGAGATAAATGTACTGGATTTTGGAATGGGTTGGGGGTTCTGGTGCAGAATGGCACAGGCGTTTAACATCAACGTCACAGGATTCGAGCTTTCAAAAAAACGTCTGAGATACGCCGAAAAAATGGGCATAAAGACCATCTCTTCCCTGAGCGGATCAAAAGAGAGATATGATTTTATTAATGCTCATCAGGTTTTTGAGCATGTCTCTGACCCTGTTGGTCTGCTGAAAGAACTATGCAGACTGCTGAAGAGCGGCGGGGCAATCCGCCTATCCACACCTAATGCCGGGCACGAAATAAAAGAATTCATCACTGAAACATGGAAAGCTGACAAAAATGCTTTTCATCCGCTGGAACATTTAAACGGATTCTGCAAAAAAACTCTCATAAGGCTTGGAGAAACCGCTTCTCTGACAGAAATAGAAAACGTTCCCCTGAGCCATCCCACACAGATATATTTCAGAAAGCCATGAAAAATACAACAGTGATACTCAGAAGCGCCGGAGAAAGAACAGAGCAGGCGGCGCTGGCTCTGCTGAAAGAATTAACAACAGAGATAATCGCCGTGAAAACGGCTCCTTTCAGTCTGGCTGTGAAGGAGTGTTTTGAGAAGGGAATAATGGATGGCAAGGAGTGGACACTGGTTATAGACGCAGACGTACTGATAAGCAGGTCTGCTGTTATTGAGCTGACAGAGCTTGCTCTGACACTGCCGCCGGATACATTCTGTGTTCAGGGGCTTGTCTTTGATAAGCTCTTCTCCGTATTCCGTCCGGCAGGCAACCATCTGTTCAGAACATCACTCCTGAACAAAGCTGTTGATAAGGTAGCTCATAACCCTGAAATTCTCAGACCGGAATCTTATGTAATAGATAAAATGACCGACTCCGGATACAGGTTCATTCAGACAGATATCACGGTGGGCGTTCACGACTATGAACAGAGCTACCCGGACATCGCCAGAAAAGCCTTTCTCCACGGAAAGAAACACTGCTATCTGACCGATATACTCACCACTTTCTGGAAAGCGCGTCAGAATGACCTGGATATGTCTTTTGCTATGGAGTTCTTTCAATACGGAGCAGAATACGCAAAAACTGTTAGGGTCGATTACGCTGATCTTTCAGAAGCAGCGGCGATGCACAGTAGATACGATATAGAAAAGCCTCCCTTCGACATAAAAGAGGCATTCGGATACGCGGACAGAGTAATATCCGTAGAGATGAAAAACCTATATTCTGACAGCGCAAGACAGGATAAAATATTTCCCAGATATCTGTGGAATTCAATTCAAAAAGGCAAAAAACGGGACGACGGTCTTTCCTTCACAGACGCGCAGTGTCTGGAAACGGCTAAAACTGTAGCTGTCTTCGGACTTGGCAAGTCCGGCAGAATGACTCTGGATTTTCTGGACAGATATTTTGAAGGAAAGACCTTAGTGATAATCGATGACAATGAGCATGGATACCATAACGGTATCCAGATAGTAGATTCTATCATCTTCGTAAACGATTTTCAGAACAAGGTGGACATGGTGGTCTGCGGCAGATATCAGAAGATCAGCCCCGAACTGACAAAGCATCTCAAAATCCCTCTGCTCAGGCTTAACAACATATGCTAGGAAAGATATGAAATTTGTTTATGTACTTACCGGAGACAAAAATATTTATTTCGGAGTCACGATTATTTCCGCGCTCTTTCTTCGCAGGCTGCACAGGGATGCCGAAATAATACTGCTGACTGATACACGCTCATACCATTTATACAGGGACGACAGTCTGATACGTGCCTTCGACAGGTGCGTTATCATGGACACTCCATACACTGATCCGCTCTACTCCAGCAGATTTATCAGATGCAATATGAGAAAACTCATAGATGGCGATATGGTTTATCTGGATTCGGACACTCTGCCCAGAAAGAGCCTAAGCGAAATATTCACAGTCAGAGCTGATCTGGCGGCGGCACTTAACCATAACAAAGGCATATTCGACCCGTCAGTGGAGCCGGAGAACGGCGCTCTGACAAGTTTTGGATGGCGTCTGGAACAGAACAGATATCTTAATGCCGGCGTACAGTTCTGGAAAGACACCGATAACGCAAAGAGACTGTCAGAAAAATGGCTCAGCAACTGGCTGATGTTCTCAGACAGCAGATCGCACCACGATCAGATAGCCTTCAATGCCGCTGTGTGCTCTTCAGAAGCTATGCGTATTCATGTTCTGGACAACAGCTATAATCTTCAGATTAAGAGCTGTACTCAGATTTCACAGAGCGCTTCAGCTCATCTGTGGCACTATTACATGTCCGACAGCGACATCCCGGCTCTCATCAGGAGATATCTGTCCATTCTGGAAAAAGATAAAACACTGAGCGAAGAGATGATAAGCGAGGAGCAAAAAAGAGATGTTCCGCTGGACTATCAGGGTCATCTGAATAAACATCAGATAGATGTTCTGCTTTATAAAGAAACAGCACCGATAACCATAAGAGAAAAAATGCTGGATGACCTGAAAGAAATTGTTAAGCACAAGCGTGTGGCAGTATTCGGAGCTGGACTATCAGGAAGCATGACTCACGACTTTCTGACGGGATATCTTCCCGCAAAAAAGTTAATAATCATTGATGACGCCAGAACAGAACCGCTGAAAGGCACAGAGATTATCACCACTGACAAATTTTTGTCGGATACCCCGCAAGGCTGCGGAGTGATTGTCTGCGGCAGACATCAGAAGCTGAACCCCAGGCTGAACACCGAACTGACCATCCCGCTGATAAGACTGCAATATGTGGAATAAGTCAGCCGGATGTAGAATCCTTATATACAGCGTTAAAGAGCCCCTGCTGAGACTGATGCACCGTTAATGGTTCCTGTCTCTTTTCCGGCATGAGCCTCGCCAGAGCGAACCCGCCCCACATGGATCTCGCCTCTGCCGTGTCGAAAGCCTCATAGTGATAGACGCCGGGAACAAAGTCCACCTCAACCATATCAACGTATGGACAATCAGCCCACTCCGCCTCAACTATGCCTCTTCTGCATCCAGGGTTGAATGAATCATGGCATATGATAAACAGCTCCGATTGAGGAACATAATATTTCAGAATATTGTTGATATCCGTGCGCACCCCGCTGGCGCTGTGGTCTCCGTCTATCAGGATAAAATCAAGCCCTTTTCCCTCTTTCTGAAGATTTGTCAGAAAATCAGGCAAATACTTTTTTGAATCCCCCACGATAAAATCCACATTGGTGTATAAGTGTGAAAGATTCTTTTTCGGCTCATCCGTGATATCCATGGAGTAGACGTGTTCTGAAAACTCCGACAGAATCTGAAGGCTGCCGCCTTTATATGTTCCTATCTCCAGCGCGTTTTTAGGGGCGATCTTTTTTATCAGTGTATGAAAAGCTATCTTCTCTATTCTCGTCATCTGCCAGTGACATTCATAACCGTCACAAACAAAAGTGGGTGAATTAGGATCTGAGCGCATTTATCCCTCTCTCCGGTTTTATTATTTTTCATCATAACACATCACCGGAGCAATTGTTATCATTTTCAGTTTCACATGCCTGTTGAAACAGGTCTATCCTTATGATAATCTTAGACGATCTGTAATAAACTATAATGTTACTCCCCGGGTTGCGGCATGAAAAAGATTCCGGTATATTTCATTCTCCCCAGTATGAGCATCAGCGGCGTTCTGACCTTCTGCGAAAACCTGATAAACCATATCAGCATACACAGCGGCAGATATGAAGCATCCATCCTCTACACAGGCACAGATGCTGTTCCGGATGTCTGTTCTGTTCCGGTTGTGCGTCTGTTTGAAGGATACACCACAAAAGAACAGCAGATCACCTCACTGATAAAATTCCTGAACAGCCATGAAAAGGCGGTCATCATCCCCAACTATATGTTCAGCATGCTCTCAGCCATGCCTTTTCTGCATTCCGGCATCATGAGACTGTTCGTGCTCCACAGTGATGAACAGGTTTACTACGACTCCGCCCGGCTGATGTGCAGCTATTTTGACTCCATGGTCTGCGTCAGCAGATACATTGAGAGCAGGCTGATTTCCGCCGACCCCTATCTGAAGGCAAAAACCGGCGTGATCCCATACGGCATAGATATTCCTGATTCCATGCCGGAAAAGAGCGGGCAGAACCCTATAAACATCATTTACACCGGCAGACTGCTGGAATATCAGAAAAGAGTTTCCAGACTGGCTGAGATAGTGCTGGCTCTGGATAAAAAGACCCGTGACTACCGGTTTGTCTTCGTGGGCGACGGTTCCAGCGCGCCCATGCTGAAACAGCAGCTGGCTCAGCAGGTGGAAAGAGGCAATGTCCTCTTCACCGGAAGAGTGGGCAGAGAAGAAATTAACAGATACCTTTCTGACGCTGATATATTTGTCCTGACATCCGATTTTGAAGGAACACCCCTCTCTCTTCTGGAGGCGATGGCATACGGATGTGTGCCGGTGGTAAACCGCATAGAGAGCGGCATACCGGAGGTCATTGACAACAACGAGAACGGATTCATCATAGACGACTGTGTAATAGATGATTTCGTAAGCAGGGTAACAGAGCTGCAAAACAGCCGGAAAAAGCTGTCAGCTATGGCAGACAGCGCATTTCAAAAGGCAATCAGAGACTATTCTACGCAGGTCATGAGCACACGATTTCTGGCGCTGTTCGACCGCTTCTTCGACTCGCCGCTTCCGGAGACATCGGCACCACAGTTCAGCACCGAACCTTTCTCCTTCATCATTCCCTGGCTCTATGAGCCGAAGATGGTAGGCCTGCTGAAATTTTTCGAAAGGGTCGCCATATTCGGATGCGGAGCGGCCGGCAAGGCAACGCTCGATTTTATGAACGAATTGTTCCCAGGTAAAAGTGTTCTGATGATAGACGACAACTTCAAAGGAGAATTCTGGGGACTGGATGTCGTGACCACAGAGGCTTTTCTGTCAGAATACGAAAAAGACGTGGACATAGTGATATACGGCGGACACCAGAAGATAAACCCCTCCCTGACCGACAGAATGAAAAAACCGTTCATGCGGCTGGACAACATTGTATGAGCAATAAACTTGATGCTGTCTTCACCATCGACAAAAACTATATAGTACACTTTTCCACAGCCCTGCTCTCCCTTCTGGAAAACAACCGTGACATCACCTTCAGAATTTTTCTGATATATGACGGCGTCAGGGATGATCTTGAAGAGGCTTTCTCTTTTTTCAGATCCAGATACGGCGTGGAAATAACAGCGCTGGATATAGACCCGTCACTTTTCAAAGATTTCCGGATAACACACCACATAAAACAGGCTACATATTTCCGTCTCTGCATGGCGGATATCCTGCCGGATGACGTGGACAAGATTCTCTATCTGGACAGCGACCTGATAGTGAACGGCAGTGTGTCGGAGCTGGCAGCCATACAGACGGGCGATGAATATCTCCACGCTGTCGAGCATCTTTTTCCTGATAGCAATAAAGAACACCTCGCCCAGTTCGGCATCCCGTCAGACTCTGACTATTTCAACGCCGGAGTCATGCTGATCAACCTGAAAAAATGGCGAGAAGACGGTCTGACAAGGAAACTGATGACTTTCGCTCTGGAAAGGAGAGACGATATATTATGGTGGGATCAGGACGTTCTGAACATCCTTCTGCGGAACAGCTGGGAAAAGATGCACCCCAGATTCAACTTCGTCTGGGAGATCATGGAATCCACGTCAGACAGAAAAGATATAAAGGAAGCTCAGGCAGAGCCTGTGATAATCCACTATACCAGATCAGTCAAGCCGTGGCATTCCAACAGCTATCACCCGTACAGACACCTTTATCATAAATACAGGGCGATGGTGCCCTTCGGAGATGACATATGAGCACAGTGCTGGTAGTGGGCGGAGCCGGATATATAGGCAGCCACGCCGTAAAAGAACTGAACAGGCAGGGACACTCCACAATAGTTCTGGACAGCCTGATATACGGGCACAGAGAGGCTGTCAGCTCCGGAATATTCATACACGGCGACATGGCGGACACGGCTCTTCTGGACCGGATTTTTTCAGAGAACACCATTGACGCCGTGATGCACTTCGCGGCCTTCGCCTATGTGGGCGAATCCGTCACGGACCCTGAAAAATATTATTTCAACAACGTTTCCAATACCCTGAATCTGCTGAAGGCGATGAGAAAACACCGCTGCGCAAACTTCATATTCTCATCCACCTGCGCCACATACGGCGTTCCGGTTGAGATGCCTATCACAGAAAACCACCCGCAGAACCCCATCAACCCATACGGACGGACGAAGCTGATGGTGGAGAGCATAATAAAAGATTTCAGCCATGCCTACGGGCTGAAATATATGATTTTCAGATATTTCAACGCCGCCGGAGCCGATCCGGAAGGCGCCATAGGCGAAGACCACGATCCTGAGACCCACCTGATTCCTCTGGTGCTCAGAGCCGCCATGTCAGACGGCACGGTAAAGATCTTCGGCACAGACTACGATACTCCGGACGGAACCTGCGTCAGAGACTATATACATGTTACCGATCTGGCGTCTGCGCACATACTGGGGCTTAACAGGCTTCTGAGCGGCGGAGACAGCGATATATTCAATCTGGGCAACGGAAACGGCTATTCAGTGAAAGAGGTCATCGACTGCGCTGAAAAGATAACCGGAAAAAAGATAAAATCGGAGGCACAGGGCAGACGTGCCGGAGACCCGCCGGTTCTGGTGGGCGACGCGGAAAAGGCCGTCTCGTCTCTGGGCTGGGCGCCTGAGTTCGCCACGCTGGAAGAGATAGTATCAACAGCCTGGAACTGGCACAGGCAGAGCTCGACAGCGTCTTTTCATCGAAACACCTTAATCTGAAGAAAGTGCACCTCACAGGCGGCGAACCGCACATGAGCGACACATATTTCCGCGCGGTGGACAGCATATATAAATATCACTCTGACGTTGTCATAGATTCCCCCATCACCGGATGGTTTCCGGACAGACATGTGGAGGTGGCAGAATATGTGCTGAAAAAGCACCCGCTCTACCGTCTGGATATTTCGCTGGACGGAGATGAAGAGACCAACGCAAAGATACGTCTGCGCAAGGACGGTTTCAAAACCTCGCTGGAAACCATAGAGCGGCTGAAAAAACTGAAAGGCATGGTGCTGAGGTTTCAGTTCACCATCTATAAAGAGAACCTGCACCTGATAGAATGGATATACAACTTCGCCAAAGAAATGGGCGTGGGGCTGTATATCGGCTATGGACGTTTCAGCAGCGAGCGTTACAAAAACACTCAGGACAATCTGAAGAACTGCCCGCTTTCCAAAGAGAGCTTTTTCTGGACAGACGACGAACTGAGACAGATAGACGAACAGCTCATCAAAATAGGCTATGACAAGAGCAGATACAGAAGCAAATATCTTTTGCAGAAAGCTGTATACGAAGGGCAGAAGATCGATTTCAACTGCTATATGGGCAGGCGGAACATGGACATTGACCCATACGGAAATGTTTTTCCCTGTCTTCTCTGGCTGGACTATCTGAAGCTGGGCAACATAAGAGAGGCTGGCGGTTTCGACACCGTTCTGGAGAGCACCCAGGCACAGCAGGTTTTAGCCGATATTGAGAATAAGAGATGCCATCCCGACTGTCTCTATACCTGCGCCAACAAAATGACACTGATCAACCCGGAGATACCGGCGGTGGGCATGATAAACTACGGCTCATCAAAATACGGATATATCTTCAGCGACATAGACGTGATAAAGATACACCCCTGGTGGTATGACGAATATGTCCAGAGAGGCATACTTTGATCTGGTTTGATCTGGTAACACCCAAATCCGTGATGTTCTTCCGCCCTTTTATCGAAAAGATAAAAGAGCGTGGAAAAACTGTGCTGATAACAGCCCGTGAGGGTGAGGGGTACAAAGAGGTCGTGGACCTGCTGAACCTCTATAAGATGGAATTTGTGAACAGAGGATTTTTCGGCGGGGCAAACCTCGGCGACAAGCTGAAAGCCTCCATCCACCGACAGCTCGCCCTGATGGAATATATAGAGCAGTGCAGCATAACCAAGCTGGTGTGTCTGTGCAGCGTGGACGCCAACCGGGTCGCTTTCGGGCTGGGCATACCGATAGTCAATTTCTATGACATCCCTCTGTCTGACTGCACAGCTAATTTCAAAAAAGCTCTGCCTCAGGCAAGGCTGACACTGCCTCTGTCCACCAAGGCGTTCAGACCCTATATGGTTCCCCAGACTATCTTCGAAAGATTCTCTCTGGAGTCCGATCAGATACACGAATACAACTTTCTGGATGTGGTGGCATGGCTTCACGATTTCAAGCCGGACAGAGAGTTTTTTGATGATTTTCTTCTGTCCAGAGGTCTGGACAAAAACAAAAAGACTATAGTGGTAAGAGAGGAAGAGTTCAAGGCGTCATACGTCGGCAAAAAATATCCCATGCTCTATGACGGACTTAAGATAATAAAAGACATGATGGATGTGAACATCATCCTGATACCCAGATATGAGCCGGAGCCTCTGAAGGCTATGTTCCCCTTCGCAACTGTTGTGGAGGAAAAGATGGTTATCCAGCATCTTCTGGCGTTCGCCGATCTTTTCATCGGCGGCGGCGGTACGCTGAACTCCGAGGCATGCTTCTTCGGAACGCCCACTATATCCACACGCTCATTCATTTCGCACTATGATAAATTATTGATAGACAACGGTCTTATGGAAAAAGCGGATACAAAGGAAGAACTGGCGGAGATATCCGAGAAAATAATCTCCAAACGCAACAACCCCAAGGCGCTTTTCGACACCATGACATTCGATCTGGATTCTATAGTAGACGAGATACTTCGCTAGGGCTGTTTTTTTATAAGGTCGGCAAGCTCTCTGAGCGCTGTCTTCATCGTGCGTATCCTCACAGCTTCCCTGTCGCCTGAAAAATGATATTTTTTTGTCACCACGGTTTTGTCCACCACATATCCTATGCAGACAGTCCCCACAGGCTTCTCTTCCGTACCGCCTCCGGGTCCGGCAACTCCTGTGACGGAAACAGCGCATCTGGTGCGTATCTGGTTTGCCACGCCAACAGCCATGGCTTTGGCGCATTCCTCGCTGACTGCTCCATGCTGAATCAGTACGTTTTCAGGCACTCTCAAAAGACGCATCTTCACATCGTTGCTGTAGGCGATTATCCCGCCCATATACACTTCGCTGGAGCCGGATACATCTGTCAGCTCTTTGCCTATCAGCCCGCCTGTACAGCTCTCCGCTGTGGACAGCGTCAGATTCTTTTCTTTCAGAAGACGCAGCAGCATGGAGGCGATAGTTTCGTTACCGAAGCATATAAAATGTTCCGGAAATCTGGCTTTCACCCTGTCGGCGTATTCATCCAGAATATCTTTATCAAAACCCCTGAGCTTGACTATTATCTCGCCCTTGGCAACGTTTATAATACACTCCATGCCTTCGGGAAAGCCGAATTCCCTCAGCACATCATCCACATCCGACTCAGGCAGACCGCCTATGCGGATATCCACGCTGAAACGCTCTTTCATATCAAATTTTGTTCTGAGATACGGCAGCACATGGCTTTCGAACATCATATACATTTCATAGGGTACGCCGGGCATGCTTATTATCGTGCCTTTGCCTCTGCTGACAGAGAAACCCAGAGCTGTCCCGCTGCCGTTCGAAAATGTCACGCATCCTTCCGGAAGCATCGCCTGTCTGTAGTGACTGTCCTTGATAGTCACGTTATATCTGGAAAGCCGGCTTATCATATGCGCCTTTGCTTCTTCATGCATCACGGTCTTCAGCCCGGCGGCTTCCGCCACCGTTTCCGCCGTCAGATCATCGAAAGTAGGTCCCAGCCCGCCAGTGGTAAATATAAGATCATACTCATCCAGAGCCCGGCTGAAAATATCCACTATCATCTCTCTGTTGTCGGGAATCAGCCTCACCTGGTCCACATTGAACCCGGCCTTGGTAAGTCTGGAGCCCAGCCACGCGGAATTGGTATCCACGATGCTCCCTTCCAGCAGCTCACTGCCGACAGCGAAGATACAGCATTTTACAGACATTTCATCCCCCGAATCAGATATGTGAATACAGCAGAGCGTATCCGCCGTATAAAAGAATCATAACTATCATAGAGTAAACAGCCGCCAGCAGGTCGTCCAGCATCACGCCGAGACCGCCCTCTATCTTTTCCAGTTTTTTTATCGGATAGGGTTTTGTGATATCGAAAATACGAAAAAGAACAAAACCCATAAGCAGGCTTACTATATTTACCGGATAGAACAGAAATATCATGTAATAGGCCGCTATCTCGTCTATGACAACTTCCGATGCGTCCTTTTTGCCTGTGAGCTGCTCATATCTGTCCGCGGCCTTCACCCCGCCCACCAGCAGCATCAGAAATATTGCCGCCTTCGCCCAGTAGGGCAGTGTGCCTGTGAGCGCAGTCAGAAGAACGGCGAAAACTGTGCCGAATGTGCCGGGGGCAAACTTTGTCAGACCGGAGCCGAACCCCACGGCATATAATTTTAAGAATTTATCCATTGTTTTCCTGTAATTTCAGAGCCTGTTTCAGGTCTATTTTACCTTCATAATAGGCTTTTCCTGTTATAGCTCCCAATATGCCTTTTTTGCCGGCGAGCGCCTCTATATCCTCTATACCCTTCAGACCGCCGGAAGCGATCACGGGATAAGCTATATCGTCAGCCAGCTTAATAGTAGCCTCGGTATTGATGCCTGTCAGCATGCCGTCACGGGCTATGTCGGTGTATATCACGCTTTCGGCTGTGTATCCGGCGTAGCTGTTGATCAGCTCCGCCGCTGTAACACCGCTCTTTTCATACCAGCCCTCTGTGGCAACGTATCCGTCTTTGGCATCCACACCCAGAATGATTCTGTCAGGGTATGTCTTCATAGCCTCTTTCACGAAGTCAGGGTCTTTCACAACCACAGTACCGAGTATGCCGTATTTCACCCCTATGTTGAAATATGCCTTCAGTCTGTCCATGTTGCGGATACCTCCGCCAACCTCTATATCCATTCCGGCTTTCGCCACTATCTTTTCTATCAGGTCGAAGTTGGTCGCCTCGCCTTTTTTCGCTCCGTCCAGATCGACGATGTGCAGACGTTTGACTCCCATATCGGCGAACTGTTTCGCGGCATCCAGCGGGTTGTCAAAATATACGGTGAAATCATCCATATCCCCCTGTCTCAGCCTGACGGCTTTTCCTTTCAGAAGGTCAATGGCGGGTATTATCAGCATTTCCACTCTCCAAAATTTTTCAGCAGGCTTATCCCCAGCTTCTGGCTTTTTTCCGGGTGAAACTGGGTTGCGGCGACATTGTCTCTCACAACCATAGCGGTAAAATTCACTCCGTAAGAACAGGAGAGCGCCTCTACTCCCTGCTCCTCCGCTTTAACGCAGTATGAGTGAACAAAATAGAAATAGTCCCCTGTGGTGATGCCGTCAAGTAAAGGATGTTCAAACTTTTTGTCAATTTGGTTCCAGCCGATCTGCGGAATCTTCATCCCCTGCTCTATCATGGAATCGGGAAATTTCTTTACTGTACCTTTGAATATGCCCAGTCCATTATGCTCGCCGAACTCCAGACTCTTCTCAAACATAAGCTGCATGCCAACACATATTCCCAGCATGGGTTTTCCGGTTTTTATAAACCCCAGAACAGCTTCTTTTAGTCCGGAAGTCTCCAGCCCGGCATAGCAGTCGCCGAAAGCGCCCACCCCCGGCAGAACCGCTCTGTCAGATTTTAATACTTTTTCAGGATCGGATGTTATTTCGGCGTTGTAACCCAGCGACTGAAGAGCTTTCTCCACGCTTCTCAGGTTTCCCATGCCGTAATCTATGATAGAAATCATTTAAACCTCAGATTTAATAACTATTTATCCAGTGAGCCCTTGGTGGACATCACCCTGTCGGACTCTATGCGCACAGCGTCCTTCACCGCCCGGGCGAAGCATTTGAAAATTCCCTCTATAATGTGGTGGGTGTTGCGCCCGTATCTTTTTACTATGTGCAGGTTGATGCCCGCTCTATCGGCGAAAGCCTTAAAGAATTCCTCCGTGAGCTCTGTGTCGAAATCGCCCACCTTGTCAGCGGGAATCTCAGCGTCGAAGTTCAGATATGTACGTCCGGAAAAATCCACAGCGCACTCTATCAGAGTCTCGTCCATAGGCAGGAGGAAGAAGCCGTATCTGCGGATGCCCTTCTTGTCCCCCAGAGCCTCTCGAAAAGCGTCACCCATCACTATGCCGATATCCTCCGCCGTGTGGTGGCTGTCTATGTGCAGGTCGCCTCTGGCGGTGAGCGTCATGTCGAAAGAACCGTGTCTGGTGAACAGCTCCAGCATGTGATTCAGAAAACCGATTCCGGTGTCTATCTTATAAACACCCTCACCATCCACATTCAGGCTGATGCTGATCTCTGTTTCCGTTGTTTTTCTGGAGATTTCTGATTTTCTTGCTGTCACTGTCCTGCTCCCTGTTATGAAAATAGGCTGCTTCGAACTTTTATTTTACAACCTGGTTTACATAATTTTTCCGTCCTGAAAAAATTATGCTAACGCTACGTATGAATAAAATCCATACTCCGCTCACACTGCGCAGATAAATCTGCTCCGTGGGCACATCCTGTGCCGTACATCGAACTTTTATTTTACTTTACTGTCATGATATATTATCCTAACATGATACAAAAATAAATATCTATTCCTTTAAGAATTTACCTTTTACGAGAGACATAAGCACATGAAATACCGCAAAACACTCTCCAAAAACTATGAACTGACAGAAAGAGATATAGAACATCTCCTTTATATCCAGCCTTTTATGGCAAAATATAAAGACGAGTTCCTCGAAGACGCCGCAGAAAAGATAGACACATTCCAGCTGAGCGACAAACAGAAAGAAGCTATCAAAGCCAACATGGAAAAGATGGGAATGTGGTATGACCGTGTATTTGACGGTATGCCTGACAACGCTTATTTCACTTTTCTGCATAAACTCGGCTATTCTCTCAGTAAATATAATTTTGAGCAGGATATCATCTCCACGCTCATCAGCTTCTGCCGTCTGTGGATGCACGAAAAAATATTCGTGATTATGGATGACGACATCCGCAGAAAAGGGATTCTGCTGTCCATGCACAAGATGCTCGATATCAACAACGAGATAGTCATCAGCGCATATTATGACAAGCTCGTCAGCAGCTATAACCCTGTGCATACATACCGCAGCACCGTGGTGCGTCTGAGCGAAAAATTCTCCTTTCTGATGCACACAGCGCTGGTAACCGTTCTGATGCTGCTCACTCTTCTGGCGGGCTGGGTGTTCATCGAAGAGGCGCTGCACATGCTTCACGAACAGAGCGACCACGCTCTCATAACCGCTCTGGGTTCACTGCTTATCATCTGGGTTCTGGTGGAGCTGATGCACACCGAGATACAGATGATAAAAGGCGGAAAGTTTAAAAACTCGATTTTTATCAGTGTCGCGCTCATCGCTTTTATTCGTGACCTGATGATCATAACGCTGAAACATGAGACAACAAACATGCTTCAGCATGGTTTTATCCTCGGCTCGATACTCGTTCTGGGCGTCATTTACTGGCTGATAGTTAAGACCGAAAATTCTAACTGATTTTGGAGTTTCATTCATGCTTAAATCAATAGCTAAAGCAATCTTCGGCTCATATGCCGAACGCTATATCAAGTCCATGCAGCCTATGGTTGATTCTGTCAACGCTCTGGAGCCGAAAATGCAGGCTCTCTCCAACGCTGATCTGGCCGGAGTCACACTGGCTCTCAGAGAGCGTCTGGAAAACGGCGAAAACGAAGATAAAATCCTCAGTGAGGCTTTCGCCCTCGTTCGGGAGGCGGGCAGACGCACGCTGAATATGCGCCACTTTGATGTTCAGCTGATGGGCGGATACGCTCTGCACAAAGGCAAGATATCAGAGATGAAAACCGGTGAGGGTAAAACTCTGGTGGCGACACTCGCCATGTATCTCAATGCCGTCAGCGGCAAGGGAGCGCATCTGGTAACGGTGAACGACTATCTCGCCAGACGTGACGCTCAATGGATGAGCCCCATCTATAAAATTCTCGGTCTGACCGTCGGTATCATTCAGCACGAAAGATCGTTCATAGTGGAGTGGGAGGACGAAAACGCCTTCACTACTACCCTCAGAGAGGTCACCCGCTCAGAAGCCTATGCGGCGGATATCACCTACGGAACAAATAACGAGTTCGGGTTCGACTATCTCCGTGACAACATGAAGCCCCCCTATGAGCCCCTGGCGCAGCGCGAGCTTAACTTCGCCATAGTAGACGAGGTGGACTCCATCCTGATAGACGAGGCGAGAACTCCTCTGATTATCTCAGGTCCCACCGAGAGAAGCACAGAAAAATATTATGACGTGGACGCTGTGGTCAGACTGCTGAACCCCACAGAACACTATACATTCGATGAAAAGAACAGAACCGTTCAGCTCAACGACAACGGTATAAACCTGCTGGAAAAAGAGATGAAGATAGACAACCTCTATGATATCAAGCATGTGGATGTCCTGCATAATGTTAATAACTCGCTGAAGGCGCACGCTCTTTTCAAAAAAGACGTGGACTATGTGGTGAAGGACGGACAGGTGGTCATCGTAGATGAATTCACCGGAAGACTTCAGCCCGGCAGACGCTATTCAGACGGCATGCATCAGGCTCTGGAGGCGAAAGAAGGCGTTAAGATAGAGAGCGAGAATCAGACTCTGGCCTCCATCACTTTTCAGAACTACTTCAGAATGTATAAGAAACTCGCCGGTATGACTGGTACAGCCATTACAGAGGCGCAGGAATTCTTATCCATATACAACCTCGGCGTGGCGGTTATCCCCACCAACATGAAGATGATCCGTAAAGACTACACAGACGTGATCTACCGCACGGCCAAGGAAAAATATCTCGCCATTGTGGCGGAGATAGAAGAGATGAATAAATCCGGCAGACCCGTTCTGGTGGGTACAAGCTCCATCGAAAAATCTGAGCTGATCAGCTCTCTTCTCACCAAAAAAGGCATCAGACACGAAGTTCTGAACGCCAAAAACCACGAGAGAGAAGCGGAGATAGTAAAAGACGCCGGATCAAAAGGAGCAGTCACCATCGCCACCAACATGGCCGGACGCGGTACCGACATTAAACTGGGCGAAGGAGTCATAGAACTGGGCGGTCTGCACATCATAGGTACAGACAGACACGAATCACGCCGTATTGACAACCAGCTAAGAGGACGTGCCGGACGTCAGGGCGACCCCGGATCATCCAGATTTTTTGTTTCTCTGGAAGACGACCTCATGCGTATCTTCGGATCGGAAAAGATATCAGCCATCATGCAGAAACTGGGCATGAAAGAGGGCGAATCCATAGAGCACTCCATCATATCAAAATCCATCGAGGGCGCTCAGAAGAAGGTGGAGGCATTCCACTTCGAGATCAGAAAGCACCTGCTGGACTATGACAACGTTATGAACCAGCAGAGAAACGTAATCTATTCTCTCCGCCGTGACATTATGCAGGGCGAGTCCGCTGATGAAATTGTATCGGAAACCATCGAAAACGTTATCGAATCCATGACCGAAGCGCACATCAACAGCGCCGAACGTCCTGATTTCGAATCGTTCGAAAAAGATATTTACTCAGTATTTGACATGGAGTTCGCTTTCAGCAGCGACAGAAAAGTGTATCAGCAGGAGCTGGAGCGTCTCAGAACTGAGATCAGCAAAAAACTTGAAGAGAAAAAAGAGCAGTTCGGCGGATATTTCGCAGAAGTGGCCAGATTCCTCTATATCAACGTTCTGGATTCCAAGTGGAAGGAGAATCTCCTGCACATGGACCACCTGAGAGATTCCGTAGGTCTGAGAGGATACGGTCAGAAAGACCCCCTGAACGAATATAAACGAGAGGCATATAACCTTTTCGTCAGTATGATGAACAGGATAAACGCTGAAGTGGTCAGATTCCTCTTCCATGTGGAGCTGGACAACAGAAACGACATAGAAGAAGCGGAAAAACAGCAGGAACGCGTGCAGACCAAAGAGGAGCAGAGAGACATCTTCGCTGAGCAGAAAAAAGCTCCCGAAGAGAAAAAGTCTCCTATCAAGAGAGACCTGCCGAAAGTAGGCAGAAACGACCTTTGCCCATGCGGCAGCGGCAAAAAATATAAAAAATGCTGCGGAGCAAACGAACCCGATTCAGAGGATTAATACTAAGCGGAGCTGATGCTCCGCTTTTTTTTGTCAAATAACTCGACTAAACCTTAAACGTAAAAAGACCGGCAGAGGCCTCGCTCCACCGGTCTTTTGTATAAAGACAGCCGCTTTTCTCAAGCAACTATTCCATACGATTTAAACGCGTTTCCACGTTTCGCCCCGCTTAAAGTGATACTTTAACCAAGGCTCGATAAGCATTAATAATATTTATACTTATCGTTGAGTTTGCGCTGAAGTTTCTGCTGTTTGCGTTTTGCTTTGAGCAGTTTTTTTCTGCGAACCTCTGTGGGTTTCTCATAATAGGTATGAGTTTTAATCTCCCTAATGAGACCCTCGCGCTCGATCTTCTTTTTCAGAAGTTTCAGAGCGTAGTCGACGTTATCTCCGTCAACTTTTACAATAGCGTTAATTGCCACTGTAATCACATCCTTTCTTGGTATTTAAATTAGTACCAGCTCCAAAACCTCGTCAATATGCTCAACCAGATGGAACCGGAGCATTGTTTTAACATCAGAAGGAATGTCTGTCAAGTCCTTCTCGTTACTTTTCGGGAAAATAACCTCTTTTACACCAGCTCTGTGAGCCGCCAGCACCTTTTCTTTCAGTCCGCCGATAGCGAGCACTCGTCCACGAAGGGTTATCTCTCCGGTCATGGCGATGTCGCATTTCACCGGGCGTTCTGCCAGTGCGGACAATATGGCTGTGGTCATGGTGATTCCGGCGCTGGGGCCGTCCTTAGGCACTGCGCCTTCCGGAACATGCACATGCACATCGAAATCGCTGAATCTCTTCGCCGGGATCTGAAGTTTGGTGGCGCAGCTTTTCGCAACGGTATAAGCGGTCTGGGCGGATTCTTTCATCACATCCCCCAGCTTTCCCGTGAGCTGCATCCTGCCGGAGCCTCTGTATACCGCCACCTCTATCTGGAGGATATCTCCGCCGTAAGGTGTCCATGCCAGCCCTGTGGCGACTCCTGTCTCCACGGCTTTCGGTATCGCTTCCATGCGGAATTTTTCCTTACCCAGGAATTTTTCCAGATTCTTACCGTTTATTTTCACAGTTTTCAGATTTGGGTTCTCAACTATCTTTTTAGCTGATTTTCTGATAAGCGAAGCGATATTACGCTCCAGATTCCTGACTCCTGCCTCTTTCGTATAGCTTCTGATGATTCCGTAAACGGCGCTGTCAGCTATCTTCACACGTTCATCGTCCAGACGGTGCTCTTTAAGCTGTTTCGGTATCAGAAACTGAGAAGCGATGCCGAATTTCTCTTTTTCGGTATATCCGCTGACGTTGATAACCTCCATCCTGTCCAGAAGCGCTCTGGGGATGCCGTCTATGCTGTTGGAGGTGGTGATGAAAAGCACCTTGGACAGGTCGAATTCCACCTCGAGATAATGGTCCATGAACGTGGAGTTCTGCTCCGGATCAAGCACCTCCAGAAGAGCCGACGACGGGTCGCCTCTGAAATCAGAACCCAGCTTGTCTATCTCGTCCAGCAGGAACACAGGGTTCATGCTTTTCGCTTTTTTTATCGACTGAAGAATCTTGCCCGGCATGGAGCCGATGTATGTTTTTCTATGTCCTCTGATCTCCGCCTCATCACGAACGCCGCCCAGCGACATCCGCACGAACTCCCTGCCCATGGCTTCCGCTATGGAGCGTGCCAGAGATGTTTTCCCCACTCCGGGAGGTCCTGTGAAGCATATGATCGGTCCTTTTATATCCGGCGCTATGGTCTTCACCGCCAGATATTCCAGAATACGTTCTTTCGGTTTTTCCAGACCGAAATGGTCTCTGTCGAGTATTTTTTCAGCGTTTTTCAGATCCAGCACGTCTTCAGAAAAATTTCCCCAGGGCATGCTGAGCAGCCAGTCCAGATAGTTTCTGACAACTGTCGCCTCTGCGCTCATGGGCGACATCAGCTTCAGCTTTCTCAGTTCTTTTCCGGCTCTTTCTCTGACTGATTCTGAGAATTTCGCCTCTTTTATTCTCTCTTCCAGCTCGTCCAGATCCGCCTTGAAATCATCGTCCCTGCCCAGTTCCTCATTGATAGCCTTCACCTGCTCGCCCAGATAGTATTCCTTCTGAGCTTTCGACATCTGGTTTTTCACCTTTTGTCTGATGCGGTTATCCATCTTTACCAGTTCTATGTATGTCTGGACAGTCTCTATAACCTTCTCCGCTCTCTCCTGAGCGTCATCGGTTTCCAGAACCGTCTGCTGTTCGTCATTTTTCACGGGCATATAGGATATAACAGAGTAAGCCAGCCTGTTTATATCGTCTATCTCGCCCACGGCGTTCATCACGTTTTCGTTTATTTTTTTAGACAGCTCTGAATACTGTCTGAAACTCTCCGCGAGCATTTTGAAAAGCGCTCCCTCTTCCTCCGGATGCACTTCTCCGTCCTCCAGCAGGCTCACATTGGCATAGAGACACTCGTTCTCGTCCGCCACTGACAGAACCCTTCCACGCCCCATGCCTTCCACCAGGAGCTTAACAGTGCCGTCAGGCAGCTTAAGCACCTGAAGTATTTTGGCGGCGACGCCTGTCTTGTATATGTCATCGAACTCAGGGTCATTCACATCCTCATCTTTCTGCAAAACAAAAAAGACTAATCCGTTTCCGCTGTCAGCGGCATCCACGGCGTTAACCGATCTGTCCCGCCCAACGAAGACAGGTGTAATCATATAAGGAAATATAACCATGTCCCTGAGAGGGATCAGAGGATACTGTTCAATTCTTTCCATTGTTCACCTTGAATTTTCATCGAAAAATAAAGCAATGCCCACGAAACGGCATTGCTTTAACTATAATAGTTGTTTTTTAGTAAAAAGGGCAAGTAGAAGTTAAAAAAAGCGGAGTTTTAGGCTCCGCTTCACTGATTTAAGCTGTTTCTTTTTTATTTTCATACATCAGAATGGGTTTCGCTCCCTCGCTGATGACGTCTTCGTTGATGATGCACTCCACTATCTCTTTGTCGGAGGGCACTGCGTACATGATCTCCATCATCGCCTCTTCCAGTATGGAACGCAGACCTCTCGCCCCTGTCTTTCTGGACAGAGCTTTTTTCGCCACAGCTTTCAGAGCGCTGTTGGTGAAGGTCAGCTTAACATTATCGAAAGAGAACATCTGGACATACTGTTTAACCAGAGCGTTCTTGGGTTCCTGAAGTATGCGCACCAGCGCCTCTTCGTCCAGATCCTGAAGAGCGGCGGCTATGGGAAGCCTGCCCACGAACTCGGGGATCAGTCCGAATTTAACCAGATCGTCAGGTCTGAGCTGTTTGAGCAGGTCGAAACGGCTCATGTCTTTTGACTCAGCTGATTTGCTGGAGAATCCGAGGGATTTTTCTCCCACACGCTTCTTGATTATGCTGTCCAGATAGTCGAATGCTCCGCCCACTATGAACAGGATGTTGGATGTATCCACCTGAATATAATCCTGCTGGGGGTGCTTGCGCCCGCCCTGCGGCGGAACGTTGGCTATGGTACCTTCGATTATTTTCAGAAGAGCCTGCTGAACACCCTCTCCGCTCACGTCTCTGGTGATGCTGGGGCTGTCGGTCTTCTTGGCTATCTTGTCTATCTCGTCTATGAAGATGATACCGTTCTGTGCTCTCTGAACATCGTAGTCAGCGTTCTGAAGGAGCTTGAGAACCACATTCTCCACATCCTCGCCCACATATCCGGCCTCTGTCAGAGTGGTGGCGTCAGCTATGGCAAACGGCACGTTCAGAACTCTGGCCAGTGTTCTGGCGAGCAGAGTCTTTCCTGTTCCGGTGGGTCCCAGAAGAAGGATGTTGCTCTTTTCCAGTTCCACTTCGGATTTTTTTCCGTGAAGCACTCTTTTATAGTGGTTATGCACAGCCACGCTCAGAACCTTCTTAGCGTCCTGCTGTCCGATAACGTATTCGTCCAGTTTATCTTTGATTTCGGCGGGAGTCAGGAGTTTGAGCGCCTGATCGTCTTTGATGCCGTCCTCTATATCTTCTTTCAGTATCTCATTGCACAGTTCTATACACTCATTGCATATGAACACATTAGGTCCGGCTATGAGCTTTTTAACTTCATCCTGAGTTTTGCCGCAGAATGAGCAGGAGAGAATTTCTTTTTTAGCTTTTGCCATGGGCACACCTCATCGATTCAAAACAGAAAAATGAAAAAGCCATGCGTGTGGCTTTTTCCGTTATCCACCAAAATATCTTTGCGTGAAATTATTTCAAGCCCTTTTGGTGAATACATCGTCTATAAGACCATACTCTTTAGCCTCAATAGCCGACATGTAGTTGTCTCTGTCAGAATCCTTGGAAATTTGTTCAGGCGTTTTACCTGTCGCAGCCGCAAGAAATTCATTGATATGCTGTTTAATGCGGAGTATCTCTTTCGCGTGAATCTCTATATCGGTCGCCTGACCCTGAGCACCGCCCAGAACCTGATGTATCATGATGCGGGCATTGGGCAGTGCGTATCTCTTGCCTTTTGTTCCGGCGGCGAGAAGAACCGCGCCCATGCTCATTGCCTGACCTATGCATATTGTTGATATGTCAGGTTTTATATAGTTCATAGTATCTATGATGGCGAAACCGTCGCTGACAACACCGCCGGGGCTGTTGATGTAGAGGAAGATATCCTTGTCAGGATCTTCCGCTTCCAGAAACAGCATCTGCGCTATGATGGAGTTAGCTATACCGCTTTCAACCTGAGAGCCCAGAAATATTATTCTGTCTTTCAGCAGGCGGGAGTAGATATCGTATGATCTCTCTCCTCTGCCTGTCTGTTCTATGACATAAGGTACATAGTAGCTCATTTACGCTCCCTTATTTAGAGGCCTTTTGTGAAGCCTCGGCTATTTTGGCGTCTCTTTCAGCTTTTGAAACTACCTTCTCGCATATGGTGTTGCTGGCTGTAAGATAGTCGTAAACCATGTTTGTGAATACTGTGTTTCTGAAAGAATTGATGCCGCCGTACTGCTCCAGCTCTTTTTTAAATTCGTCAACTTTTTTGTCGAATTTCTCTGCGTATTCCGCAATTGCCTTATCAACATCCTCGTCTGTGGGATTGATGTTATTCTTTTCGGAAATTTTGTTGATAACAAGAGCGCTTTTTATCTGGCGCTCAGCCACGCCGAAGTTCTGCTCGGCGAGCTGCTGTTTGTTTATTCCGAACTGAGCGGGGTCCATTCCGTACATGCTGTACTGACGCAGTGTCTGCTCAGCCAGTTTGTCCGCCTGCTCTACTATCATGACAGTCGGGATCTCAAAAGGGTTCTCATCAATTATTTTATCAAGCATCTGATTGTAAAGCGCATCTTTGGAAAGATCAGCGGCTTCAGCTTCCAGATCTTCTTTAACAGCTTTCAGCAGAGCGTCGAGTGTTTCATATTTTTCGCCCACGGATTTAGCGAAAGCATCGTCCAGAGCGGGCATTGCCTTTTTCTTGATCTCGTGCAGAGTTATTGTGAATACCACGGGCTGACCTGCCAGTGATTTTTCATGGTAGCTCTCGGGGAATGTAACGGTGATGTCTTTCACATCGCCTTTTTTCAGACCCACCAGCTGCTCTTCGAATCCGGGGATGAATGTGCCTGAACCGATCTCCAGAGAGTAGCTCTTAGCGCATGCAGAGGGGATCACTGTCCCGTTCAGCTTGCCTTCGAAATCGATTACTGTCATACATCCGTTTTCAACAGCTCCGTCCTCAACAGGCTCGAAAGCCGCCTGACGTCCGCGGAGGTTCTCTATAACTGTTTTAACGTCCTCGTCTGTAACCTCGTTCACCTCTTTAGTGAACTCATATCCGGAAAATTTAGCTATGTCGTAAACGGGGAAAACGTCCACATATACTTTAAAAGTGATGGGGGAGTTGTCGTCTTCGAATTTAACATCCTTAACCTCGGGCTGTCCCATGGCTCTGATGTCGTTCTGCTCTATGGATGTTCTGACGGCTTCGTTGATAACGTGCTCCAGAGTCTGAACACGGATAGCGTGTCCTCTCTCTTTCATCACTACGTCTTTGGGGGCTTTACCTTCACGAAAACCGGCAACTTTTATATTTTTCGCAACTTTGTCGAATTCTTTTTTAAACGCGTCCTGAAACACTTCTGCGGGTATTTCCACGCTGATTTCTTTCTGGGATTTTTCCTTATCCGTTACTGTAACTTTCATTTATATCTCCTTGGGAGTCTTGATTCTTTGTTTTCTGCTAAAATATTGAATCAGCCGGACTGACGGGAGAGCATGCTACACCCGCGATATGTTGAGTAGGTCAAGAAATGCGAGTGAAGGGACTCGAACCCCCACGTCTAGGACACTAGATCATAAGTCTAGCGCGTCTACCAATTCCGCCACACTCGCAAAGCGTTGTTGTAAGAGGGTGGATGACGGGGCTCGAACCCGCGACAACAGGAATCACAATCCTGTA
>DKFJ01000004.1 GCA_002452335.1 Deferribacteraceae bacterium UBA6799
AAAATATTTGAACCCTATTTCACAACAAAAAATGACGCTAAAAGCACGGGACTGGGGCTTTTCATGAGCAAAGTGATAATAGAGGACCATTTCAACGGATCCATGAAAGCGGAAAACACCGGAAACGGAGCAAGAATAATCATAACTCTGCCTGTGACGAAATAGTTTTTTTTACTTTCCATCACAATTTATTCCCTTGACACTTAACCCCTCCGGCCATATTATGACTTCACAGTCATTAATTGACTCCGCAGTCATCACATAATAGGAGCGGATATGAAATGAGCAAGGCAGGCAGAAAAAAAGCGCTGCTGGACAATATGTTAAAGAAGGACATTGTCGATACGGTAATGAAACTGGTTCACGGGCAGGAAGCCGTCACCATGGAAGAGGTGGCAAAAGAATGCGGAGTGGCGAAAGGCACTCTGTATAATTATTTTAAAAACAGAGACGACCTGCTGAACCATGTTCATAACTCAGTCATCACACCTATACTGGAATCCAACAGAGACATCTTCAACGGATCGCATCCCCCGAAAGAGAGCCTCATGATGTTTATAGACAGCGTCTACCGTGTTCACGAGGAAGTGTGTGTCTATTTCCGTTTTATGTACAACATCAGGACTGTTGAGGACGAGTACAGAGACAGATTCCACATGGTGATAGACCCGCTGGCAAAACTGCTGAAAGACGGAATCGACAAAGGAATCTTCATAGACGTGGATCCGTATATTCTGGCAGATATGGTTTTCGGCACAGTGATAGGACCTCTGAAATCAATGTTTTACAGAAACATGACCTGTATGGACACAGGGAAAATGAAGCAGGACACCATCAAACTTATAAATATGATAGTTATTAAATAGAGAGGGAACGTATGAAAATTAAGATTGCAGCAGTGATCGCCGTGCTTTTAATCCTCGGCGCAGGTTTTTATTTTTACAAAGGCAAAGGCGGATCGACTGCGGCGCCGGCGCAGGCAGGACAGAGACCTCCCGTTGAGGTTGAGGTGTTCACTGTCAGCCAGGGCGACATCACATTTACAAAAGAACTTTCCGGACGCACCTCAGCGTATCAGATCGCTGAGATACGCCCGCAGGTCTCCGGAATCATCATCAAAAGATTCTTCACCGAAGGCAGCCGTGTTCAGTCCGGTCAGCAGCTCTATCAGATAGACCCCGCCCCCTATCAGGCGGCATATGAGAGCGCTGTGGCTTCTCTGCAAAGCGCGGAAGCTAACCTGACCTCCGCTGAACCCAGAGCAAAAAGATACTCTGAGCTGGTGGACGCCGGCGGCGTAAGCCGTCAGGAATATGACGATGCCGTTTCCGCACTGGCACAGGCAAAAGCCGCAGTGGCACAGGCGAAGGCAGCCATCACCACAGCGAAGATTAATCTGGACTACACAAAGGTTTTCGCCCCTATATCCGGACGCATAGGCAAATCCTCCGTCACAGAGGGAGCGCTCGTAACGGCTAATCAGGCGACAGCTCTTGCCACAGTGCAGAATCTGGACAAAATCTATGTGGACGTTAACCAGTCCGCCGCTGACATCATCAATCTGAAAAAGATGCTCAAAAGCGAAAACGGATCGCACACTGAAGCTACGCTCACTCTGGAAGGCTCATCAGAAGCCTACGGACATAACGGAGCGGTTCAGTTTTCAGATGTCACCGTGGACGAAACCACAGGAACCGTTCAGCTCAGAATACTCTTCCCTAATCCTGAAGGAGAGCTTCTGCCCGGTCTGTTCGTGAAGGCTAACGTTGCCCAGTATTCACAGTCAGGCGCAATAACAGTACCCCAGCAGGCGGTATCCAGAAACGCTGACGGCAGTGTCACAGTCTGGGCTGTGGACGCTTCCAACGTTGTTAATGTCCGCCCCATCAAAGTATCCAAGGTTCTTGGAGACAAATGGCTCGTGACAGAAGGTCTGGCGGCAGGAGACAGAGTTGTGACGGCAGGTCTTCAGAAGATCGCCCCCGGAGCGGCAGTATCACCTGTTGAACCCGCAAAAAAGGCTGAGTAAGGAATAATATAATGCCAAGATTTTTCATAGAGAGACCCATCTTCGCATGGGTAATTGCGATAGTTATCATGCTTGCGGGGGTGTTCGCCATATGGACCCTGCCCGTGGAGCAGTATCCCAAGATCGCCCCGCCCAGTGTCAGCATAACCGCCTCCTACCCCGGAGCGTCCGCTGAAACTCTGGAAAACAGCGTTACACAGGTTATTGAACAGAAGCTGACAGGTATCGACTTTCTCAGATACTTCTCATCATCCAGTGACTCATCCGGTAACGTTCAGATAACACTGACATTCGAACCGGAAGCCGATCCCGACATCGCTCAGGTTCAGGTTCAGAACAAAGTGCAGACTGCCATGTCTTCACTCCCGCAGGAAGTTCAGCAGCAGGGCGTTGTGGTTGCCAAGGCTTCCAAAGGCTTTCTGCTGGTTGTCGGTCTGTACTCAGAGAACGGAAAACTCGATCAGAACGCCATCGGCGACTATATCAACTCCAAGCTGGTTGACCCCATCAGCCGTGTCAGAGGCGTGGGCAGCGTGCAGGTATTCGGACAGCCGTACGCCATGCGTATCTGGCTCAACCCCGACAAAATGCACAGCTACAGCATCTCTGTCCCAGAGGTTGAATCAGCCATCACCACGCAGAACGTAGACGTGTCAGCAGGTCAGCTGGGCGGAAACCCCGCTGTGGAAGGACAGCAGCTCAACGCCACCATTCTGGCGCAGAGCAAGCTGAAAACTGTTGAAGATTTCGAAAAAATACTTCTGAAGGTAAATACGGACGGTTCGCAGATCAGGCTGAAGGATATCGCCCAAGTAGCGATAGGCGTGCAGAACTATGACACCATAGCCAGATACAACGGCATGCCCGCGTCCGGTATGGCGGTGAGCCTTGCCACCGGCGCCAACGCTCTGGAAACAGCTAAACTTGTTAAAGAAAAAGTTGACGAACTCACACAATATATGCCCGAAGGAATGGGCGTCGTATATCCCTACGACACAACCCCTTTCGTAAAGCTGTCCATTGAAGAGGTTATCAAAACGCTGATAGAGGCCATCGTCCTTGTTTTCTTCGTTATGTACCTTTTCCTTCAGAACTTCAGAGCGACGCTGATACCCACCATCGCCGTTCCCGTGGTTCTGCTGGGCACATTCGGTATACTCTCCGCTTTCGGATTCACCATCAATACACTGACCATGTTTGCTATGGTTCTGGCCATCGGGCTTTTGGTGGATGACGCCATCGTTGTTGTGGAAAACGTAGAGAGGGTTATGAGCGAAGAGGGGCTTTCGCCCAAAGAGGCCACCAAGAAATCAATGGAGCAGATCACCGGAGCTCTTATCGGTATCGCTCTCGTTCTGGCGGCTGTTTTCGTTCCTATGGCTTTCTTCAGCGGTTCTACAGGAGCTATCTACCGCCAGTTCTCTCTGACCATTGTTTCGGCTATGGGTCTGTCTGTTCTGGTGGCGCTCATACTGACCCCCGCTCTCTGCGCCACTATGCTGGCGCCGGTTGAGGCAGGACACAAAGAGACCAAGACAGGCTTCTTCGGCTGGTTCAACAGAACATTCAACGCGGGAAGGACAGCCTACAGAAGAAGCATCGGATATGTTGCCCAGAGAGCAATACGATTCATGATAATTTACGGGATCATCATTGGAGGTCTCGGGTTCATGTTCAGCAAGATTCCCACTGCCTTCCTCCCCGATGAAGACCAGGGTATCATGATGCTGATGATACAGGCTCCTCCCGGATCAACCACCGAAAGGACGAGAGAAAGCACCAAGAAGGTTGAAGAATATTTCCTGACCATGGAAAAAGATAATATCATAAGCATATTCACCGTAACCGGCTTCAGCTTCGCCGGACGCGGACAGAACATGGGTCTGGGATTCGTAAGGCTGAAGGACTGGTCTGAAAGGGAACGCCCCGATCAGAAGGTTCAGGCCATAGCCCAGAGAGCGATGATGAGGCTCTATGCGGTGAAAGACGCCTTTATATATCCCTTCATGCCGCCCCCAATTATCGAGCTGGGTAACGCCACAGGTTTCGATTTCCAGCTTCTGGATCAGGCTGGTCTGGGTCACAAGACTCTGATGGACGCCAGAAACATGATGCTGGGCATGGCGGCTCAGAATCCGAAATTATCCGGCGTACGCCCCAACGGTATGTCTGACGTTCCCCAGCTTAAGCTGGACATAGACTCTGAAAAAGCGAAGGCTCTCGGCGTTGATATCGGCGATATAAACGACACGCTTCAGACAGCATGGGGTTCGTCTTATGTTAATGACTTTCTCCACGAGGGAAGGATCAAAAAAGTATATCTTCAGGGTGACGCTCCATACAGGATGCTTCCAGAAGACGTAAAAAAATGGTATGTGAAAAACAATAAGGGCGAGATGGTCTCCTTCGAAGCCTTCTCCAAGGCACGCTGGGAATACGGATCACCCAAACTGGAAAGATATAACGGCACGTCCTCCACAAACATTCAGGGCGCTCCGGCGCCGGGAGTCAGCTCCGGAGAGGCGATGGCTATCGTACAGGATCTGGCGGCAAAACTGCCGAAGGGCATAGGGCTGTCATGGACAGGAATATCATATGAAGAGAGAATGGCCGGATCGCAGACAGGTCTGCTCTACGCTCTTTCTCTGCTGATAGTTTTCCTCTGTCTGGCCGCTCTTTATGAAAGCTGGTCTGTTCCCTTTGCCGTAATGCTGATAGTTCCTCTGGGAATCGTGGGCGCGGTGGCAGCAACTCTGCTTTCCAGCCTTTCCAACGACGTATACTTTCAGGTGGCGCTGCTGACTACCATCGGTCTGTCGGCGAAAAACGCCATTCTGATCGTGGAATTCGCTAAAGATCTGCATGAAAAGGGCGGATACGGGGTTCTGCGCTCGGCTATGATCGCTTCTGAGATGAGGCTGCGCCCCATCATCATGACATCTATGGCGTTCATCCTCGGCGTTACTCCTCTGGCGATATCTTCCGGAGCCGGATCAGCCAGCCAGAACGCCATCGGTATCGCCGTTATCGGCGGTATGCTGTCGGCGACATTCCTTGCTATTGTATTTGTACCGATGTTCTTTATACTTATAGAGAAGCGGTTTAACAAAAAAGGATTCAAGGGTTCAGATTACGAGGTAGACGATGATCAGTAAAATCTTTACAACGGCAGTGCTTTCCGTTCTTGTGGCGGGCTGTACGATGATACCGAAATATGAGCGTCCGGATATGTCCGTCAGCGAAAAATGGCCCAAAGGCAACGCCTATCTGATGACAGATAAAGCCGGCAAGGCAGCGGACATCGCATGGAAGGACTACTTTCAGTCAGAAAGCCTGAAACAGATAATAGAGAGAGCTCTGGAAAACAACCGTGACATGAGAGTCGCTGTGCTGAACATTCAGGCGGCTCAGGCGGCGTACAGGATTCAGAGATCAGACAGCCTGCCCTCCGTAAACGGATCGGTTTCCGGAACACGCCAGAACGTGCCGGATAACGCAAGCTCCACAGGAGCGGAATACACCGCTACCTCCGTTGGGGCGAACGTGGGCATCACAGCATATGAGCTGGATTTCTTCGGCAGGGTGAGAAGCCTGAACCAGAAGGCGCTGGAAACATATCTCGCCACAGAAGAGGCGAAGACCAGCACAAGAATATCACTGATATCAGAGACAGCTAACGCTTATCTGTCATATCTGGGCAATAAAAAACTGCTTCAGCTGGCGCTGGACACATACGAATCAGACAAGAAGACATATGAAGTTGTAAAAAAATCATATGATCTGGGCGCCGGAACACAGCTGGAGGTCTATCAGGCCGATACATCAGTGCAGAGCGCTAAAACCGCTGTGGCACAATACACCAGACTGACGGCTCAGGCTAAGAACGCTCTGGAACTGCTGGCGGGAACATCCGTGGACGACCTGCTGGAAAACGGCGACACCATAGACAACATCGGCTTCATGAAGGATCTGCCGGAGGGAGTACCGTCAGAGGTTCTGCTCTCCAGACCGGACATCAGACGTGCCGAGCACAGTCTGAAAGCCGCCAATGCCGACATAGGCGCTGCGCGCGCGGCATTTTATCCCACATTCAGCCTGACAGGCTCCATGGGACTGGCGAGCGACAACCTGTCCACCCTGTTCACATCCGGATCTGCTCTGGCGTGGAATTTTACCCCGTCCATGACTATCCCGATATTCAACAGAGGCAGAACCAAAGCCAATCTGGAAGTGGCGGAAATCAGCGAGAAGATAGCCGCCGCCAACTATGAAAAAGCTCTGCAAACCGCCTTCAAAGAGGCTGCGGACGCTCTGGCTGCCAGAGGCACATACAGAGCCCAGATGGACGCTCAGAACGATCTGGTCTCTTCCGCCAGAAAAACTTATGAGCTGTCTGAAATGAGATACAAGAACGGCGTATCCAGCTTCCTGACCCTGCTGGATTCGCAGAGAACTCTGTTCTCCGCTGAACAGGGCGCTGTGGGTGTCAAACAGGCATACCTGAGCAACCTGGTAACACTCTATAAAGTGCTGGGCGGCGGACAGATTTAAAACTCTTCGCATGTTAATAAAGGTCGTTTCCGGAAGGATGCGGCCTTTATTTTTTTACCAATGTTTACTTAAAAGTGAAAAAAACCTTTTGATAATGTCACAATTTTTGTATAGATTAGCTTCACTAAACATGCTTTAGAGATGTTAAACTTTTTTTAAACGAGGGATAACATGGTAAAAACAACCGATATTAATGTTATAGAAGTCACACCGATAATCGCACCGAAAGATCTGAGACAGGTTTTTCCCCTGTCTGTGGAAGCGGGCAAATACGTCAACACATCCAGAGACATCATCAGAAACATACTCAGAGGAGAGGACAACAGACTGATCGCTATAGTCGGTCCCTGCTCCATACACGACCCGAAGGCCGCTCTGGAATACGCCGAAAAACTGAAACAGCTGGCTGATGAAATAAGCGACAAGATTTTCGTCGTTATGCGTGTATATTTTGAAAAACCCAGAACAACAGTTGGATGGAAAGGTCTGATAAACGACCCGGACATGAACCATACACACCAGATATCGAAAGGTCTGGGGATAGCCCGTCAGCTTATGTGCGCCATATCCGAGCTGCGCATGCCCATCGCCTGCGAAATGCTCGACCCCATCAGCCCCCAGTATCTGGCTGATATGATCAGCTGGGGAGCAATAGGCGCCAGAACCACAGAATCGCAGACACACAGAGAGCTGGCAAGCGGTCTGTCATTCCCCGTGGGATTTAAGAACGGCACAGACGGCGGGCTCAAAATAGCCACGGACGCCATGGCGACAGCATGCCGCCCCCACAGCTTCCTCGGCATCAACACTGACGGCATGACCGCTCTGGTTCACACAGCGGGCAACCCCGATGTTCACATTGTTCTCAGAGGCGGCAATGACGCGCCGAACTACTTCAGCGAAGATATCGACAACACCGTGGAGCTGCTGAAAAAGAACAACCTCTCCACCGCCATAATGGTGGACTGCAGCCATGCCAACTCATATAAAGATCACAACAAACAGCCGGAAGTGCTGGAAAATGTCATAAAACAGATAAAATCAGGTCAGAAGGATATCATCGGCGTGATGGTAGAAAGCAACCTGAACGCCGGTAATCAGGATATCCCCAAAGGCGGACTGAAATGTATGAGCGAGCTGAAATACGGAGTGTCTGTAACAGATAAATGTGTTGACTGGGAGACAACTGTTTCCATGTTGAAAACAGCCTACAAGCTTCTCTAATAAACCATTACGGCGGGAACACAGAGTTTCCGCCTTTTTCTATTCAGACAAAAACTATTCCTTTCACTTGTTATCAGCCTGTTTCAGTAGTAAAATATTCTCAAACCAACGGAGTTGATATGAAGATTGGTCGAATGCTCAGGTATTTATTTTTTCTGTCTGCTGTGACACTTACATTTCTGGTATCCGGAAGCGTATTTGCCGCACCTGATTTTTCTGCGGAAGAACTGAGCTATATCAGCCAAAAAAAGACGGTCTCCATAGGCGTTGTCGAAGGCAACGAACCCTACAGCTATTACAAGAACGGGATGATCAGCGGATATTCAATAGATATTCTGAAGCAGGTGGAGGCTCAGTCCGGTCTGCACTTCAAACTTGTCGCCGGTAACTGGTCAGACATATACAACTCATTCATTCAGGGAAATATAGACGCTCTCAACGAGGTTTCATACACCAAAGGGCGCAGTTCTTTCATGCTCTTCACAGAGCCATTTCACGTTCGCAAAACTGTTTTTTTCACCAGAAAGGACATGGAACTGTCAAAAACATCACCCATCGAATCACTGAGAGGAAAAAAAGTCGGTATTCTTAAAGACATATACTATGAAGACGCCGTAAAAGCCACAGGACTGAATCTGGTGGAATACGCCAACTTCACCGAAATAATGAAATCTCTCGCCTTCGGCTGGACTGACGCCGTGATAGTCAGCGAGCTGAGCGGACTCTACATCGCCAGAGAAAACAGTCTCTCCAACATCAAGCCTGCCGGGTCTGTGGGTATTCCAGGCTTTCAGGATGAGGATTTCCGCATCGGCGTGCACAAGAACGACAAATTACTTCACAGCATTCTGCTGAAATCACTGGCCGCCATACCGGACAACCAGATGAAAGAAACCCAGACCAGATGGGCTGTTTTCATGGGAAAAGAAGTGTCTGTAAAAGAGCTGTCTCTCACCGAGAAAGAGAAAGCCTTCATAGAATCGCACCCCACCGTGTCTATGGGTCTGCTGCCGGACTATCCTCCCTTCAGCTACATTTATAACAGCGGCGTGACCGGATATACCACCGATCTGCTGAAGATCATCAGCAGAAAGACAGGGCTGAAATTCAGCTACAACGTGGACAGCTGGTCCAACAACCTGTCTTTATTCAAATCAAAAAAACTGGACGCCATAGCCAACATATCATACACGCCGGACAGGGCTCCATACACCCTGTATACCGAAGAATATTACAAGATACCCAACGTTGTCTTCATTCGTGACAACTTCAGCGGATACAAAAACCTGTCCAGCCTGATAGGAAAAAAGGTAGGAATAACACGAGACGTCTTCTTTAAAGAAAAACTGATAAGCACCCTCACCACGGGTATTGTCGAATATGACTCTCAGGACGACATGATTCGTGACCTCTCCTTCGGAAAGCTGGACGCGGTGATAACATCACTGGTTACAGGCGACAGTATCATAAAAAAATATGCCCTTGTGAATGTCCGCATAGCTGAACAGTTTCTCCAGCAGGGAGTGGGAATGGAAGACCTGCGCTTCGGCATCAGCCCGGCGCATCCGGAGCTCTTCTCCATATTCCAGAAGACCATGAACAGCATCTCCCCCCAGGAAAAGATAAAGCTGGAGCAGACATGGCTGAATGTTAAGGAATATGACGCATCCGCAAACAAAGTCAGCTTTACCAATGACGAAATAGCGTATCTCTCACAGAAGAAGTTGATACGCATGTGCATCGACCCCGCCTGGATGCCGTTTGAACATATAAACGAAGAAGGTGTCCACGAGGGGATCGCCGCAGATTTCTTCGAACTGATGAAGCAGAACGCCAACATCAACATACTGCTCGTACCCACTAAATCATGGGCGCAGTCAATGGAATTTGCCAAACAGAGAAAATGCGATCTGTTCTCGCTGGCGATGAAAACTCCGGACCGACTGTCATATATGAACTTCACAACGCCTTATCTGGTTGTGCCCACAGTGATAGCCACATCAGTCAACGATCCCTACATAGACGATATCAGAAATTATAAAGATAAAACCTTCGCCATGGGAAAAGGTTACGCCTTCACCGAGCTTTTCAAAAAACTCTATCCCGAAATACATCTGGTGGAGACACCTACCAACGCCGAAGGCATCAGGCTCCTGCAGAACGGAGATGTATACGGAGTCATCGACACGATGGCGACCATAGGCTATCAGATACGCCAGCAAAAGATCACGGATATAAAGATATCCGGACGCATGCCTTTCGATCTGGAACTGGCGGTAGCCGCCAGAAATGACGAACCTCTGCTCAGAGATATTTTTCAGAAAATGGCGGATTCGATCAGCGAAGACCAGAAAAAAGAGATGATGAACAAATGGATGAGCATCCGATACGAGCAGGGATTCGACTACAGTCTTTTCTGGAAAGCCCTTGCCGGAGTTCTCTTTCTGCTCCTGATAGTGAGCTATTGGGGCAATAAAATGCGCAAACTGAACAAACAGCTCCAGATAGCCAATATGAAGCTGAAGGAGCTCAGTGAAAAGGATTCGCTGACAGGTCTGTATAACCGCAGATATTTCTCCGCCACCGGCGAAACAATTCTCGCTATCTGCCAGCGCAGCAGCATAAGATTCTCTATGGCCATACTGGATATAGATCACTTCAAAAAGATCAACGACACATTCGGACATTTAGCCGGCGACAAATGTCTTCAGGAGCTCGGTAATTTACTGAAATCTGAGTTCGGACGCCAGACAGACACCATAGCCAGATACGGCGGAGAGGAATTCGCTGTTTTCACCACATCAGGTGAAGACGACTCTCTGTATAAAAAAATGGAAAAGATCCGCTCCAGGCTGGAGCAGACAATTATAAACGCCGACGGTATGGATATACACATGACCGTCAGCGTAGGAATATACACATCTGTTCCGGACACCAGAATCACTCTGGACACCATCTTTAAAAACGCCGATGATGAGCTTTATAAAGCGAAAAACGGCGGACGGAACAGAGTCTGTATTTATAAAGACTAGTTCTGAGGATCTCTCAGAGGCGCTGGCGCAGAAGTGTCACCGCCGCTTTCGGCAGACGGCATATCGGCGCTCTGCTCTGTCTGAACAGGTGCTTCAGCGGAAGTGTCCACAGATGTTTCCACCGGAACCTCGAACTGGGGAGCCATATATTTTGCCAGAGCTGATCTCCATATCAGATATCCTTTAGAGTTCAGGTGCGTTCCGTCATAGCTGTAATCGCTGATCATAGCGCCGCCTTTCGACAGCAGAAAGTTGAGATCGATGTAATCTATACTGTTTTTCACAGCGTAGCTTTTCAGAAGGGTGTTCAGCTCCACCACCTGTTTGTTCACCGCGATATAGTTAGGGTTCTTATTACTAAGATAAAGCGTAGACTGGATATGCGGTGTTATACCGCTCCTCTTCAGAAACTCTATTATCCTGACATATCTGTCATAGATGGCATCTGCGGTGTAGTGCTGAGCGATGTCGTTGATCCCGGCCAGCACGAAAACATGCTCCACTGTGGGACCTGCCACTGTGTCCAGCCTCTCCAGCATGCCTACCGTGGTATCTCCGGGGATGCCTCTGTTTATTATATCACCCCTGTGCATCAGCTCGTTCCAGTAGGCTCCCTGTGTTATGGAATCCCCCAGCATGACTATTTTCGCTATTCTGCTTCCGTTGTAGATATCATACATCTCTGTGTATCTCTCATAGCTTTTCGCGCGGGAGGGCATAGGCACCAGATCCGCCTGAGCCGCTTTGGTCTCTGCGGAGGTTTTTGCCGTCTGTTTCGTGTTTGTGGCGGCAAAGAGGGAAAGGGCAGAAAACATCATTATCAAGGCGATGACAATTTTACGCATATATTCTCCGAAAAGTTAGTGAGGCTGTCATATACCTTTTTTTTATAAAAATAAATAGGGATGTTTTAAAAGAACAATTATCTTGCGGACATGTCTATAAAAGGTATTATAGCGTATAGCTGAAATGCGTGAGGAAATATGGAAAACGCAAGCAGACGGTTCTTTTATCTATCTATTGCAGTTGTTTTTTTTAAGATATTCGCAGCCTATGCGCTCCCGCTGACAGGGGACGAGGCATACTTCATCACATGGGGCAGGACTTTTCAGCCGGGTTATTACGACCACACCCCCATGACAGGCTGGGTCATCTATCTGCTGTCGCATATCTGCGATTCATATGTTTTCTACCGCCTGGTCGTCATCGCCGCAGGTCTCTTCGCCGGATGGCTGATATATCTGGCGGCAAAAGAGTTTTATCCGAAGAACGCCGAGCTGGCGGCATATCTCTACCTGTTGTCTCCTGTTCATCTGCTGATACTGCCTTTTTCCAACGATATACTGCTTTTCATATTCTGCCTTACAGCTTCGCTTATGTTTTATCTGGCGCTGAAGAGGGACAGCCTGATCATGAGCCTGACCGCCGGAGTCGTTTTCGGCTGCGCTTTTATGTCGAAATATCTGGCGTTCCCCGTTTTTCTGGCTCTGGTGCTGTATACCCTGATGTCCGCCCACAGGAGAAAACTGACGCATCTGGTTCTGTTCTCCCTGGCGGTCTCACTCTTTTTCCTTCAGAACATGTATTACAACTATACCCACTGCTGGAACAACATCATGTTCAACGTGATAAACCGAACGGCTAAAAAGCCTGATCTGGCGGCGAATTATCTCGGTTTTTTTCTTAAATCCCTCTACATAGCCACACCCTGGCTGATCTGGTATATGCTAAAAGATCTTCGGGTGAAAAATTTCAGAAAGTTTTTTCCGTCCGTCATGTTCATTGTGCCTGTGGTTTTCTATCTGCTCTTATCATTCAGAAAAAATATCGGTCTGCACTGGTTTCTGATCTGCGTGCCGTATATGTTCATTCTGGCAGGCGGGCTGCGACAGGACAATCTTATAAAGTCTGTCAGATACAGCTTTGTTTTCACAGCCGCTCACGCTCTGCTGTTCGCCGCCGTTTTTCTGATGCCGGTGACTCTGCTGAAAGATCAGAAGTTTTACCCCTATGCCGCCGCCTACTCCGCACCGGAGCAGATATGCGGACAACTGAGCGACTTGGACGGATACACCTTCGCCTCCACCCAGTATAATCTCTCCTCGACACTGAGCGTAATATGCACAAAAGACGTCCATGTGCTTTTCAGCACCTCAAAATACGGCAGACAGGAGGATTTCGATTTCGATATACGCAGTCTGGCGGGAAAAGACGCCGCAGTGATCTTCGCCGGAGAACCGGACGAGGATATTTTTAGATTTTTTGAAAAGACCGACGTGAGAAAATTCGATGTTCTCGACGCTCAGATGAGCATAGTTCTGGGACACGGATTCAGATACGATGACTATAAAACCTCATATCTGACAGAGATCAGAGACAAATATTATAATTTCCCGTCATGGCTGAAACCGAAGAACTGCGCTTTCACCGAGAGATATTTTTCTGACTAAACGTCTGTTCTGGGGATCCTGAGCGTGAACTCCGCTCCGCCGTCCCGATTTCTGAATGACAGCTCGCCGTTGAAGTGCTCATGTATGATCAGTTTGCTCATGTAAAGCCCGATACCTGTCCCCTTATCCGGACCTTTTGTGGTGAAATACGGGTCGAATATCTTTTCCGATATGTCGTCAGCTATACCGCCGCCGTTATCGGAAACGGAAACTGTTACCTCTTTTTCGTCGCTGCTAATGGATATCTCTATCACTCCGTTCTTTATCTTTCTGGCGTGTATAGCGTCTTTCGCATTAGTAATCAGGTTCAGCAGCACCTGTGAAAACTCATTGGGGACGCCGCTCAGCACTCCGTCTCCATTGCTGCGCACATTAAGGGTGATGTGCTTGGCCAGCATCTGCGATGTTATCAGCTTCATAACATTCTCAACCTGCGCCAAAGGTGAAAACCGGGTTCTGATCTTGTCGGATTTATAAAAATTCCTGAAATCGTCTATGGTGGAAGACATGTAATAAAGCTGTTCCAGACTTCTCTGCTGAAAAAGCTCCATATCCGCGTCATTCAGTCTTTTGTCCTTAAAATCATCGGTTATGTTCTGTATCATCAGCGCCATGATGTTCAGCGGCTGACGCCACTGGTGGGCGATAGCGCCTATCATCTCTCCCATGGCGGCCAGTCTGCTCTGCTGCATCAGAAGCCTCTCCTGCTCTATACGCAGATCAGTCTCCTCGCTCACCTTATTCTCCAGATTTGCGTTCAGCTCTTTCAGCTTCTCTTCGGCTATTATTCTCTCGGTTACATCGTTTACGACCCAGATATGAGTTGAGTCCGCTTCGCTTCCTATCCGTTTACCGGATAAATCCGCCCATATCAGGCTTCCATCCTTCTTTTTCAGCTGAATCTGTTTTCTGGCATATCCGAATTTGTTGTATTCCTCAGACATCCGCAGATAACTGTGAAACGCCTCATAGGCTTCATCCGAGGGATGCACTATCGTCGCACTACGCCCGATCAGCTCCTCCACAGGATAGCCGAATATGCTCTCGGCGGCATTGTTCACCCACTCCACCACATCGCCCCTAACCTGAGCTATCACCACCAGCGAATTGTCAAGTATTGCCGCCTGACGGAGACTGAGCGCCACCAGCGCCTCTTCCGCCTTCTTTCTGCGGGTGATATCCTCCACAATGCAGATGAGGTACAGAGGAGTGCCCTTGCTGTCGAAAAAAGCGGAGACCGTAAGATTGGTCCAGATCATCGCGCCGTCTTTTCTCGCCACCACCTTTTCGGTGTCATAGGTGTCTATGCGCCTGTCGGTAAGCCTCATAACCATATTTTCAAATTCTTCATCATCCGGATTATGCGCCAGATCATGATATCTCATATTTTTCAGCTCGTGCTGGGAATATCCGGTTATAGCTGTCAGACAAGAGTTGGTCTTAATTATATTTCCGTCCAGGGACGCCATGGCGATACCCACCGCCGCCTGCTCGAAAGTCCTGCGGTATCTGTCCTCGCTCTCGTTGAACTTCTGCGCCATGTGCTCGGCTATTTCGAAGGCTCTGGTTCGGGTTTTGAGCACGATAAAGACCAGCATGGCAAGAAGAGACCCGGTGACAACACCGCCTATGAGTATTATCAGAGGTTTATTGAAGTCAAACTGTTTCATAAAAGAAGCGCCCGCGCTGAACTGCATCAGCCAGACACGCCCATAGATATCTACAGGAACTGTATATTCATAGGGGCTGACCACAGCGGAAGCGCCGGACGAGCTGTACATCAGCCTGTCTTCTGCGTTGATACCGTCATATATCTTCAGCTCCACTCCTTCGTATGAGGAGCCGAAGATACCCTCCATCAGCTTGTTCACACGGAACGGCGCGGCGATAAAGCCGTATATCTGTCCGTTGCGGTATATAGGAAGCGCCATCAGAACACCTGCCGGCGCTGATATCTCGTTGACCTCCTGTTTCAGTATCATCCTGCCGGACAGAGCAGTCTTTCCGCTCTTTTCCGCATAATCCAGCATGGCGGCCCTGATGGGCTCACTGTGCAGATCGAACCCAAGCACACGCAGATTCTCTCTGGTCTCCGGATACATATTATTAACGATCACCATTTTGTCGTTGTAATGCTCCGGATGAATATCATAATCGTCTATTCCGGATGCTCTCATAGCGGCGATATGCTCTGCGGCTTCATCCTTTCTGACAATTTTTGTGAACCCCACCGCCTGCATGCCCGGGAATTTATCCTGAAGTTTCAGTCTGGAGATATAGTTCTGCCACATATCTCTGCTGACTTCGTAATTATTTGCAACATACAGCCCCTCTCCGCCCCTGAGCACCTGTTCATATGTGCTCATGCGGGAGACCACAGCGTTCATCATGTCTTTAGAGTTCAGCGTGAGTGTTTTGTTTATATCATTGCGCAGAGACTGATTGGACTCATTGTATAAAAATATCGAAAACACTAGAAATATAATAAAAACAAGATAAGGGACAAAATCAAAATATTTGGTTAATTTATCCATTACACATACCGCCTGCTCTGTTATATTAACATAAACGGTTTATTATTAGCAATAAAGGTTATATAATTACAAAATATAGAGAAAACACGCCCAGCGGAGGTTTGGAATGAACAGATTTGAACGGCTGCTCAGATATCTGAATATAGACAGCGACCCTCACCTGATAGAGGATCTGTACGCCCAGTCGGAGATGACCCGTTCCTACACCACTCTTCTGCTGCTGGCAAACTTCATAGCGCTCTTCGGGCTGATCACGGACAGTATCGCCGTTATCATCGGAGCGATGCTCATTTCGCCCCTGATGGGTCCCATTATCAGCTTCGGCTTCGCCTACATCACATCGGAAAAAAGGCTGATGAAACAGTCGCTTCAGACTCTGGGAAAGAGCCTTGTATATGTCATAGCGTCCGCTGCCCTGCTGTCATATCTCTCTCCGCTGAACGATCTGACAGGTCAGATTCTGGCGAGAACCAGACCTAACCTTTACGACCTCTTCATCGCCGTCTTCTCCGGTCTGGTGGTGGCGGTCAGCTTTCTGTCAAAAAAGATAAACTCCGTCAGCACACTGACAGGTGTCGCCATCGCTACATCCATCATCCCGCCTTTAAGTGTTGTGGGATTCGGCATAGGAACAGGCAACTGGCAGATATCCGTAGGATCATTCCTGCTTTTTTTCACCAACTTCACCGCCATAGTTGCCACAACAGCCCTCAGCGGCATAATCTTCGGCTTCACATATTTCAATAACCTGAAGGATTTCGCTTATATCAAAAGAAAACTTATCACAATAATACTGATAATAGCCGCGGTCTCACTGCCGCTGTCATATACTCTTAAACAGTCCATCCAGATGCTCAAAATAAGACGGGTCATCAATCAGGCGGTATCGGAGATCCAGAACGCCACCGTTTTCAGCCTGACATACGACATGGATGACAAACGAAATCTGAATATCAGTCTGGCGCTGGCATCCGGCAAACCCATAGCCAAACAGGAGGTAATGCTCCTGAAATCTGCCATCGAAAACCGTCTGGGCATCAAAAGCACTCTGACTGTGACTCAGGTGGCTCTGAAAGACGACATAGTGAACAACAAGCCCGCCATAGTGCAGAAAACAGCTCCTCTTGCGCCTGTGGAGACAGTATCATCCACCGCAGTCAGCTTCCGCGCGAAAACAGATGAAATGGTCGCCGGACTGTCCGATCTCCTGAGTCCTTATCCTGTGCAGAGCTATGAGATAAGCATGACCTCCTCAAAAAAGACCCTGCTGACACTGTATGTCAAAAAAGACTCCCCCTGCACTCAGCAGGAGACCGACATGCTCGCCAACTACATCAGGTCCGAATATAAATTCAACTCCGATGTCGCTGTTGTGGCTGAACCGATATTCACCCCTCTGATCTACCGCCCGCAGACCACAGAACCCGAAGGCGGATTCCCGGACTTCAGCATCATAAAATCCGTAAGCGCTAAAACAGGCAAAGCCTTGCTGACGGTTACATGCTATCCGGAAAGCAGTCTGAAATACAGAGACAGGATGAGGGTGTCCGCAGACAGATTCGGAATGCTGAAAAAACATCTGGAAGAGAAATACGGCATACCGCCGGAATCCATAAACATGGTTACCTCACGAAACGCCGTAAAAGAACCGAAACTGGAAATAGCATTAAAATAAATCAGAAACGTGCGGGCAACATCCTGTTGTCCGCACATTTACCGATCATGCATAAGTGTTTACATTTGATCCCAGACTGCCCAGAAGAGCCTCTTCAGTTGTCTGACTGCTCATGGTGAGCTGATCCACTATCTGAGAGTTTGTGCTCTCTGTGTCTGTAGACGTGGACACTGTGGCGCTGTCCTCCTCCTCCTGATCCTCTTCATAAGCCTCCAGCTCTGAAGCGCTGATCTCTCCGTCTCCGTCTGTGTCATACTGATCGAATTCGGATTTTGTGACTGTTGTCCCGCCGATACTGTAGCTGGACAGAGTAACCGTGTCGGTAGATGAAGAAGTCGATGCCGCTTTTGACGAAGAGTCCTCTTCTGAACTGCCTGACTGCCCCTTGATACTCATGCTGCCGCTGGTAAGCGAACTGTATGAGACCGAATAGTTTGATGATACATTCATAACCGTCCTCCTTGTCGGATAGATTCTGTATGAGTATCGAATCGACACTATTATTCATGCCTTAACTTGGGCTAAATCTCTAAAAAAACAAGAAAATGTGTCGAAAATATGCAGAAAAGACAGCTAACTGACTGATAATCTCTTCCAATATGTGTGGAGACATAAAGCCAACACATGCGAACCTTGTATTCACCATCATAAGCACATAATTATTACACAAGTTATTTTTAACATTATTTCCAGTAGCGGGTTTCAGCGCCTGAGAATATAATTATAATATTATTTTCAAGGAGACATCTATGAGACAAATGAGAATGACATCTCCCGTTATCAGCCTGCTACTGATAATGGCAATGCTCTTCATCACAGGCCCGGCAAATCTGGCTCACGCCAAAATGATCGGCACACAGTCCATGGTTCAGTCAGCTCAGGCTGAAAACGCCAGAGCGGACATCACCGCCTTTCTATCCAGAGAGGATGTTAAGACCCAGCTCGTTGACATGGGCATCGCCCCTGACGAAGCCATGAGCAGAGCGCAGAACATGTCTGACGCAGAGGCGGTCGCCTTCGCTGATGATCTGAAAAACGCTCCCGCAGGCGGAAGCGGGCTTGGCGTGGTGGTCGGAGCGGCAGTGCTTGTGTTCCTCGTGCTTCTGGCAACAGATATACTTGGATTCACCAAGGTGTTCCCGTTTACAAAATCAGTAAAATAATGCCTTTCAGACATCTCGCTTTCATAGCTCTCGCTCTTTTCATGGCGGGATGCACGGCAAAAACTTCAGTAAGATGGGACAGGGCGGTTCAGGACATTCCTGAGATAGCCCTGTCCGTTCCTTTTCAGCCCCAGACAGAATATAACTGCGGTCCGGCTTCGCTGGCGATGGCTCTTCAGGACAAGGGCGTGCCGGTGGATCAGAAAGACCTGATACCCGTCGTCTACACCCCTTCCAAAAAAGGCACTTTTCAGCCCGACATGCTTCAGGGCGCCAGAAGGTACGGCAAAATACCCTATACCGTCACATCGCCCGACGAACTGGTCAGCCAGCTGACAGAAGACAGACCTGTGGTTGTCTTTCTGAACCTGGGACTATCGTGGCATCCTGTCTGGCACTACGCTGTGGTGACAGGCATCAGCAGACGGCACGGCACAGTATATCTGCACTCAGGACTCACAGAGAACGAACCCTTCACAGAGGCGACATTCGACCATGTGTGGGCCAGAGCGGGCTATTGGGGATTCGTTCTGCTGGATCCGGGAGAGATACCGTCCGGCGCAGACAGTCTGAGACTGCTGGACTCCGCCGCCGCTTATGAAAACGGCAGACACCGGGCAGACGCTCTTAAAACCTATGAGGCGGCATATGAAAGGTGGCAGAAAGACAGGACTGTTATGTTCGCCTACGGAAATTCGCTCTATCTTAATGACAGAAAAGACGAATCCGCTGAAATATTTTATAAGCTGACAGGAGAATATCCTCAGGAGGCTGACGCATGGAATAATCTGGCGCAGATCCTCAGCGAAACAGGCAGAAAAGAGGAGGCAGTAAAAGCCGCTGAAAAAGCCATGGAACTGGGCGGAAAAAACATAGAAACCTACAGACAGACCCTTTCGGAAGTCAAATAATCCTAAACACCTTGATTTTCTTTTCCTTTAATATAGTATATTGCTAAACGATATCGGAGAGAGCATGAGAACAGTATTCATGGGTACGCCGGAAATGGCTGTACCGACACTTAAAGCATTAGTGGAAAATAATATAGAGGTTGCTCTGGTGATAACCCAGACCGACAAGCCCAAAGGCAGAGGAAACCAGATGCAGGCGCCCCCCGTGAAAGAATACGCGGAAGCGCAGGGCATAGAGGTTCTTCAGCCTAAGAGTCTTAAGAATAATGAAGAGATCCTGGAAAAGCTGAAAAGCGCCGCTCCGGATTTTCTCGTGGTGGCGGCATACGGAAAGATACTGCCTCAGGCGGTGCTGGACGTGCCGAAATACGCCCCGATAAACGTACACTTCTCTCTGCTGCCTAAATACAGAGGCGCCGCTCCCGTTAACTGGGCAGTGATAAACGGAGAGAAAGAGACAGGCGTTGCCACCATGCTGATGGACGCCGGACTCGATACCGGAGACATTCTGCTGCTGGAAAAGACAGAGATAGGCAAAAAAGACGCCGTGATGATAGCCGAAGAGCTGTCCGTAACCGGCGCAAACCTGCTGATAAAAACACTTAAAGAGTTTGACAGTATAAAACCCATAAAACAGAACGACGCAGATATGACCTATGCCCCCATGATGAAGAAGGAGGACGGTCAGATAAACTGGACGGAGAAGTCCGCCGCCGAGATAGAGTGCATGATAAGGGGATTCGTCCCATGGCCTGTTGCCCACACCTATCTGGACGGCAAAATGTTCAAACTCTTCGCAGCTGATGTCGTTCCCTGTGATAAGAATATAGAACCGGGAACAATTTTTGACGTTACAAAAAAAACGTTCAGCGTGAAATGTAAAACGGACGCTCTGGTGATCACGGAGCTTCAGCCGGAAGGAAAAAAACGCATGCCCTCAGCCAGTTTTCTGGCAGGAGCCAAACTGACTGGTAATGAAAAATTTGAATAGATTTATGTCAAAGGACAGAGCCATCTTCATGGCGCTGTTTTTCATGTGTGCCAGTATCATATTCGGCGCCGGGCTTGTTATATGGTATCTGATGATGGTGGGAGCGAACTACGTCTCTTCCATCGTGTCCTACGCCGTCACAGCCATATTCATCGTCTTCGCCTCTTCGGTCACGCTTTTCAGCGTGCTGTTCGCCTATACCGCCCTGACGGGAAAGGACATGAGATCCGTGAAGGGATTCCGCAGGGTATCCACCCGCCTGACACTTCCGTTCATGCTCAGAGCGTCAAAATATGTGGGCGTGGACAAGGACAGACTCATCAGAGCCTTCGTAAACATAAACAACGACATGGTGAGAAGCCTGCTCAGAAACAGATCCCCTAAAAAGATGCTTATTCTGCTTCCGCACTGCATTCAGCTCGATTCCTGTGAACTAAAGCTGACAAAAGACATCTCTAAATGTACAGGATGCGGAAGATGCGATATAAAAAATCTTGTGAACATCGCCGTCAGATATAATATATCAATTAATATCGCCACAGGCGGCACTATCGCCCGAAAGATAGTGAAAGAGACCCGTCCCGATCTTATCCTGGCTGTTGCCTGCGAGAGAGACCTCATCAGCGGCATACAGGACACATATCCGCTCCCCGTGCTGGGATTCTGCAACAGCAGACCCAACGGAGAGTGCTGCAGCACCCGGATAGATACGGACATAATAGAGAATGAAATAAAAAATATATATAATTTCAAGGAGGCAGTATGAACACTCTGAAGACAGTTCTGCTCATGACATTGCTTATGGCTTTCTTCGTCTTCGTGGGAGGGCTCATCGGCGGACAGAGAGGGATGTACATAGCGTTTACTATAGCGTTTCTGATGAACATCTTCTCCTACTGGTTCAGCGACAAAATGGTTCTGGCGATGTACAGAGCCAAAGAAGTGACAGAGGCGGAATATCCCGCTCTCTACAGGATCGTAAGAAATCTGGCAAACAAGGGCGGACTGCCCATGCCTAAAGTATATGTGATGCAGAGCGGCACACCCAACGCCTTTGCCACAGGACGCAACCCCAGCCACGCGGCAGTGGCGGTGACCACAGCCATCATGGGCATGCTGACGGAAGACGAGCTGGAGGGCGTTATAGCCCACGAGCTGAGCCACATCGGCGGACGTGATATCCTGATAGGCACTGTCGCCGCAACAATAGCCGGCGCTGTTATGATGCTGGCGGATATGGCACGCTGGGCGGCAATTTTCGGCGGCGGACACAGAGACGATGAAGAAAACGGAAGCCCCCTGGGCATGGTAGCCATGATAGTGGTGTCCATCTTCGCTCCCATAGCGGCGATGCTTATCCAGATGGCGATATCCCGCTCCAGAGAATACAGAGCGGACGAAGAGGGCGCGCGTCTCTGCGGAAAACCCCTGTCGCTGGCATCAGCTCTGGACAAAATATCCAACGGCGTGGCATATCATCCTATGGATGACGCAAAACCCGCCACAGCCCATATGTTCATCATGAACCCCTTCTCAGCGAGGGGAGCGATGAACCTGTTCTCCACACACCCTCCGGTGGAGGAGCGCATTAAAAGACTGAGAGAGATAGCCAGAGGCGCCCGTTAATGGCGGATAAATACCGGTTCCGACTGTTTGATATCCTGAAATCCTACTATCAGGGCATCCTGAAAGAGGATTATTTTCTGGATTCAGCGGAACAGCGCCTTTACAGAAAGATATATTTCGAAACATTCAGACATCTGGGGTTCATAGAGAAGGCTCTGGGCACTCTGTATAAAACCGCGCCGGACGCGGATGCCAGAGCCGCTCTGGCCCTGGGCGCATGCCAGATACTCTTCATGAACGACATACCCGAGTATGCCGCCGTGAACGAAAGCGTGTCTCTGGTGGACAAGAGCAAACGGAGCTTTGTTAATGCCGTTCTCAGAAACCTCGCCAGAAAAAAAGACGAACTGATGGCCGGATACAATATCCGCAAGGATTTTCCTGACTGGTTCATAGACAGATGGGAAAAATCACTTGGTTCCGAGCTGGATGATTTTCTCAATGATCTCAATAAGAAACCTTCTTTTTACAGTGTCAGCAGAGATACCATGCAGATATCTAAAGTGCGGGATGAATCGGACGGGTATATAATGGATTACGCGTCCTACTCGGTAGCCAGACTGGCGGGGGATATATCTCCCATGTCAGTGCTGGACTGCTGCGCCGCTCCCGGCGGAAAAACTTTTGTGCTCTCCGGAACTTATCCTGATGCCAGAGTTTTTGCCGTGGAAAAAAACAAAAGACGCTATGAACAGCTGAAAGAGAATACGGCTCACCTGAAGAATGTCGACTGCGTGTGCGCCGACATACTGGAGCTGGACACTGAGGCAGAGTTTGATCTCGTCCTGCTGGACGCGCCCTGCACCGCTCTGGGGACTATAAAAAGACACCCGGAAGTGCGCTGGCTCAGAAAACAGAGGGACATTAAAGAATGCTCGAAAAGACAGAAAGAGATGCTGGACAAGGCAGCCGGATTCACGGGAAAGAACAGCACACTGATATATTCTGTCTGCTCGCTGGAGCCGGAGGAGACCACAGAGGTGATAGAGAACTTCTTGACGAACCACGACACATTCTCTATAGTTTCTCCACAATGTGACGAAATATTTATAAATAACGATTTTTTCGTTTCTCTACCATACAAAACAGACGCTGACGGATTTTTCGCCTGTGTTCTGAAAAACAACAGATAGGTGATTCTTGCTGGAATTTATAGTGCTGGGGCTGTCCGCCACGGCATCCACCGTTTCTATTTCCGCAACCCAGATTCTTCTGGCGCTGCTCATCATCATGTCGGCAGTGAAGCTGTATCAAACCAGAGATTTCTCATTATTTAAAAAGTCCTACTTCCTTTATTTCTTATTGATGGTGATGGCGGAATTCCTTTCGACAATATTCGGCACAGACATGACCAACTCTCTGAAAAGTTTTTTCAGCTTCTGGGTGTATTTTCACCTTTTTGCTGTCTATCTGCTGTATGACGGCAGAAACAGGGAAAAGATCTTTTTGTTTTTTTTCATAGGGATTCTCATGGATCTCGGATATGACGCCTATTACTTCGCCACTTCTGAAACATATGTCAGAGCCAACGGGTTTCTGTCCCACGCTCTCACATACGGCAACGAAATGGGAATAATGTTCATAGCGGCCTGCGGATTTCTGTTCTTCACCCCTCCCCCCGACAGGAAGATGAAGATACTCTTTGTGTTTTTCGCTCTGGCGGCTCTCACCGCTCTGATACTGTCAGACAGCAGAGGATCAATAATGGCCTCCATGCTGACGCTATCCGCCATGATCATTTACCGGTTCAGGAGCAAAGGACTGATTACCGTGGCGGTTGGTCTGGCTGTCCTGTTCTCACTGATGTATTTCGACAGCTCTCTGGGACAGAGGTTCAAACACATCGGCGCGGAAATCTCCGGCGGCAGCAACACCTCTGTCGGTACACGTCTGGTTCTCTGGGAAACCACAGCCAAAGCGATCATGGCAAAGCCTCTGTTCGGATACGGCAAAGGCAACTTCGAAGAGGTCATACGCCCCATGATAAACGTCCCGGTGATGAGCGTCGCCCACGCCCACAACTCATATCTCCAGTACACCTTCACTAACGGTTTTTTCGGGCTCATCGCCCTTTTTCTGTTTATCAGCGCCCTGTTCCGGCACATAGGCAGAGCCATATACGACAACCCGTACGCCAAGACGGCACTATTCGTGCTGATCGTTTACATGGCGGAGGGACTCACAGAAAACAACTTCACCGACTCTGAGGTTGTCATGGCGGCCTTCTTTTCCATCGCTCTTTTGATCACCCCGCTGAGAGAACAGTGGTCCGGTCTGCTCGATAAAAAGAACAGCTAAAACTGCCGCCCTAATAAAACTCTTTACAAAACACCTTTTTATATATATTGTGACAGAACTTATCCAGAGTAGCGGAGGGACAAGGCCCGATGATGCTACAGCAGCCGGTCGGACTTAATCGTCCGATGACTGGTGCTAATTCCTGCCCGGAGCGGAAAGATAAGCTATATGTTATGTACATAACTGCCTCTTTCCATCTTAAGGAATAGAGGCTTTTTTTATACGCGGAGGAACCAAATGAGCAAGCACAGATTTGAAACAATAGCCATCCACGGATCATACAGACCCGATGAGAAAACAGGAGCCACACAGGTTCCGATATACTACTCCAACGCTTACGAGTTCAAGAGCGTTGAGCACGCCGTAGGACTTTTTGATCTGGACGTGGCAGGACACATCTATTCCCGACTGTCCAACCCCACAGTGGAGGTTCTGGAGAACAGAATAGCCGCTCTGGAGGGAGGCTCAGCAGCTGTTGCCGGTTCCGCCGGACAGTTCGCCACATACATGGCCATCACCACTCTGGCAGGGTCAGGCGACAACATCGTCGCTTCAGGAAAACTCTACGGAGGCACATACAACCTTTTCGTGCATACTTTCCGCTCTCTGGGCATTGAAGTCCGTCTGGTGGATCAGGACGATATAGACGCCTTCGACAGAGCCGTGGACGCCAAGACCAAAGCGATATACACAGAATCTGTCAGCAACCCCGGCAGCGACATCCCCGACATAGAAAAAATAGCCGAAGTGGCTAAAAAACATAAAGTACCTCTTATCGTGGACAATACCTACACCACACCCTATCTGTTCCGCCCGCTGGAGCACGGAGCCAATATCGTTCTGCACTCCATGACAAAATTCATCGGCGGACACGGCGCTGCCATGGGCGGTATCGTGGTGGACGGCGGAAACTTCGACTGGAAAGCCAGCGGCCGCTTCCCCAATCTCTGCGAGCCGGACCCCAGCTATCACGGAGTGGTATACGCTGACAAATTCGGTCCTATGGCTTTTGCCGTTAAGATGAGAGCCGGAGTTCTGCGCGATGTCGGCGGATGCCTGTCACCCATGAACGCGTTCCAGCTTCTGCAAGGTCTCGAGACTCTGCACCTGCGTATGCCCAGACACTGCGAGAACGCATACAAACTCGCCGGATATCTGCTGAGCAACGACAAAGTGGCATGGGTCAACTATCCCGACCTGCCCGACAACAAAAACTATTCCGCTGTTAAAAAATATATGCCCAAAGGCTCCGGCGCAATGATGTCATTCGGACTGAAAGGCGGACTGGAAGCGGGCAAAACTTTTATCGAAGGTGTCAAGATAGCCATACACGCCACCAACCTCGGCGACACCAGAACTATCGTGACACACCCCGCAAGCACAACTCACCGTCAGCTCTCCGCTGAAAACAGGGTGAAGGCGGGCATTCCCGATGAACTCATCAGGGTTGCCGTGGGAATAGAGAATATCGATGACCTGATCGAAGATTTCGAACAGGCGCTTAAGGCGGTTAAATGACGGACAGTTCTTCTGTCGGCGTTGTAAAGACGCAGTATATCACTATTAAAGACGACTTTTCTTTTGAGAGCGGTCGTGTGATCTCATCCGTCTCCGTGGCGTATGAGACATACGGCAGGCTCAATGAGAATAAAGACAACGCCATACTGGTTTGTCACGCTCTCACCGGAAACGCCCACGCCGCCGGATTCAACCGATCCGATGAGCAGAGACCCGGATGGTGGGATTCGATGATAGGTCCGGGCAAGGCGTTCGACACGGACAAATATTTTGTAATCTGCTCCAACTTCCTCGGAAGCTGTTTCGGCACCACAGGTCCCAGTTCTGTCGACCCCGCCACAGGCGAGCGATATGGTCTGAGGTTTCCCGTGGTTACCATCAGAGACATGGTGCGCCTCCAGAAAAAACTTGTGGAGCGTCTGGGCATAGAAAAACTCTTCTGTGTCGCCGGAGGTTCCATGGGCGGCATGCAGGCTCTGGAGTGGGCGGCAACCTTTCCCGAAAGCGTTCACAGCATAATCCCCATAGCCACATCAGCGGGGATAACACCCATGGCGATCGCTTTTAACGCCATAGCCAAATTCGCCATTATGAAAGACCCCAGATGGAAAGGCGGAGACTATTACGGAGACGAGATCCCCGTGGACGGTCTCGCCATAGCCAGAATGGCAGGACACATCACATATCTGTCCGACCCTGCCTTTCATAATAAATTCGGCAGAAGATACGCCACCTTCGAGGGTATTTACGACTTCACAGGCATGTTCGAGGTGGAGAACTATCTCCGATACAACGGATATAAATTCACCGAGACGTTCGATGCCAACACATATCTCTATGTGCTGAAAGCCATGGACATATTCGACCTGTCATACGGCAGGGGCAACATAGATGACGCTCTGTCGGCTGTCAGCGCCAAGTCGCTGTTTCTGACATTCACGTCCGACTTCCTCTTTCCTCCGTATCAGACGGAAGAGCTGGTGGGCATACTGAAGAAACAGGGCAAAGAGACCGAGTGGCACAACATTCAGTCCGACTACGGACACGATGCCTTTCTGCTGGAATTCGAGACCCAGACAGGTCTGATAATAGATTTTCTGAAAAGAGTATAAACATGGGTTTCGACAGCGCCTCAGACAATTATCTGAAAAGCTCAGACCACAGAACTGGGTCAGACCTGGAATATTTCACCGACATATTCGGCTCCATGCGGTTTGAAAGATCGCTGGACGTGGCTTCTGCCGCCGGACATTTCGCTAACGCATTCAACGCCGATATAAAGATAACAACCGATCTCAGTCTGAATATGCTGAAAAAGGGCAGAGAGGCTTTCGGTCTGGACGCTCCCGTTCTGGCGCAGGCTCAGTATCTGCCGTTTCTCTCCGATACGTTCGATCTGGTGGGATGCCGTATCGCCATGCACCATTTCAGATGCCCCTGCATGTTCTTCGGCGAAGTCGCCCGCATACTGAAAAAAGGCGGCTACTTCATCCTGATAGACTCCATAGTGGATGACGGGGATGAACATCTGAACGCCATAGAGCTGATGCGTGACCCAACCCACATAAAATCCCACACGGTGGAAGACATAAAAGGCATGGCGGAGGCAGAGGGGCTCACAACATATGAAGCCGCAATTTTTCCCAAACGTCACGATTTCAGGGAATGGGTGACACGCCTGAACCCTTCTGAAGAGGTCTGCTCTCAGGTGGAGAACATGTTTCAGAACCTGCCTGAAGACTACGCCGAAAGATACCGTCTGGAGATAAAAGAAGGACGCCTGATATCATACACAGATAAGAAAGCCCTGTTCATATTCAAAAAATAGTTCTTTAGTTCTTGCCTTGAGCGCAAAACGCGCTAAAATTATATGAGATGAAAAATTTTAGACTGCAAATATTAACACTGCCCGTAATCGGCCGGTGGTTCATTCTGGGTACTGCTGTCGGCACAGTCGCCGGCATAGGCGCTATCATCTTCTTTCTCATGCTTCAGGGGAGCGAATACATCTTTCTGGATCATCTGGTCGGTCTGCGCATAGGAGAAACAGCCGGAGAGCCTGCTTTTTTCGGACATTCACACACTGAGTTCAAACGCTGGCTGCTGTTCATAGTCCCCGCTCTCGGGGGTCTTGTCAGCGGATATATTGTATATAAATTTGCGCCCGAGGCTTCCGGACACGGCACAGACGCCGCCATAAAAGCCATACACCATAAAAGCGGAAACATCCGCTGGCAGGTGCCGATAGTAAAAACCATCGCCAGCGCCATAACCATAGGAACCGGAGGATCAGGAGGACGGGAAGGTCCCATCGCTCAGATAGGCGCCGGATTCGCGTCATTTCTGGGCAGAACACTCCATCTATCCGACAGGGAGAAGAGGATTCTGACCGCCGCAGGAATGGGCGCTGGAGTGGGCGCTATTTTCCGTTCGCCTCTGGCGGGAGCCATTTTCGCTTCGGAGGTTCTCTATTCCAGCTCGGATATGGAATACGAAGCGCTTCTGCCGTCTACTATCACATCCATCATCGCCTATTCTATCTTCTGTAGTTTTTTCGGATGGGAACCTCTTTTCGGAACACCCGACTTCGCCTTCAAAAACCCTGTCGAGCTGGTGGGCTACACCGCTCTGGGTTTTGTGTGCGCCGGATTCGGATGGTTCTATGTCAGAACATTTTATAGAATACACGACTCATTCAGCGCCATGCATCTGCCGACATATATCAAACCAGCCATCGGCGGTCTGCTCACAGGTTGCATCGGTTTTTTCATACCACAGACTCTGGCTGGCAGCTATTCTCAGATAGAGCTCGCCATGCAGAACCATTTAGGACTTATTTTTCTTCTGATACTGATCTTCGCAAAGATATACGCTACATCGTTCAGCATAGGCTCCGGCGGATCTGCGGGCATATTCGGTCCGTCCATGGTCATCGGCGCATGCGTGGGCGGTCTGGTGGGAGTGGCACTGAACAAGGTAGCCCCCATGCTCGCCCCCGAACCGGGCGCTTTTGTGGTCGTGGGGATGGCGGGATTTTTCAGCGGCATAGCCAATACGCCCCTGTCTACCATCATCATGGTCAGCGAAATGACGGGAAACTACCATCTCCTTGTTCCATCCATGTGGGTCAGCACGCTCTGCTTTCTGCTTCTGCGGAAAACCACCATGTATGTCAATCAGGTTCCCCAGCGAAGCGATTCGCCCATGCACAAGGGAGAGTTCTTTCTTCAGGTGCTTCAGGATATTAAGGTTAAGAACGTTATGAGCACAGACCCTATCGTGATCCCTGAAAACATGAAGTTTAACGAGATAATACCCTTCATCTCCAAAACAAAGCACAATAACTTCCCCGTGATAAGGGAGAACGGAACTTTTGCCGGCGTACTGCTCTTCGAAGAGCTGCGTGAGTTTGTTCAGGAGGAGGGGCTGGAAGATATAGTTGTCGCCGGCGAGGTATGCGAGACAGACGTTCCGGCTGTGTCTCCGGATGACTCCCTGTCTGACGCCATAGAGAATATCGGGTTCAAAAAGACCGAGATGCTTCCTGTGGTCGATCCGGATAATCCGGACAAACTGCTGGGCATCATCACCAGAAAAGATATAATATCCACATACAACAAAATAATCCGCAGACGCCAGCAGGCAGAGCAGGAAAAGGCTCTGGATAATTTCTGATATTTTTTTTATTTTTTTCTTAAGTAATGTCCAAACCTGCCGATACGATAATAGCACGGATGCGCAATATCAACACGGATGTCCCGAAAGGTGCATTCATGTCACGCGTTATAGGCGGCTCCGCCTCAAAGGAAGCATACACCCGTATGCTCGAAGAATTAAAACAGAAAAACGCAGAAAAACAAGCCCAGCAGTATGCCCAGAGTGAGCGTATCAGAACGTATAATGATGATGCGGCATATCGGCAGGCATCCAGAAAACGGTCAGTGGAGAGCGTGGATCAGGATAACCAGAGGATGAACCGACGAAATTCCAGAACCGGAAACTATTACGACGCATACGCCTGACCATTGACCCAGGAAGGTATTATTTCTGCGCCCGCACATTGTTTATCGCAGATATTTATGATATTATGAAAGCGGAGAAATAATGCTCAGAATATTAATTGCGCTGACAATCGCGTTAACTTTATTTGGATGTGAAACTCAGGAGAAGAAGACCGACATCGGTTTTCTGGGGACACTGAGCGGGCGGTACTCCGATCTGGGTCAGGATACGCTGAAAGGCGCCATGCTGGCTCTGGAAGAATCCGGAGCGGATGAATCCGTCAATCTGGTTGTGAAAGACGACAAGGGCATACCGTCTGAAGGACTGTCCGCCATGAGTTCTTTCGAATCAGCGGATATCCGTTACATCATCGGTCCCAGCATAAGCAATGTGGCGACGGCGGTCACTCCGTATCTGGACGGCAGATATATGTTCATGCTCAGTCCCACGGTCAGCACATCCGAGCTGGCAGGCAAAGACGACCACTTCATGCGCACCATGCCTCACAACAGCCGCAGACAGGCTGAAAACATCTCCAGATATCTGATAACAAAAATGAACATCAAGGACATGGTTATCATATACGACTCCAGAAACAGCTCATACGCCGGAGATCTGGTAAAGAACGCCACTGAAACATTCATAAGCAGAGGCGGGCGCATCAGAGATATACGGGCGTTCAACCCGGAATCAGGCGAAAGCATGAACACGCTGATAATGAAAGACAAGAATAACCCGCCGCAGATGTATTATATTCTGGCGTCCGCTATGGACACAGCTCTGATAATATGGCAGATCAAAAAGGCGGAGTTCAAATCAAAGATACTTATCAGAGCATGGGCGCTGTCCAACGAGTTCTTTCGTTTTTCCGGAGAAGCCGGAGACGACGTATACCTCTTCGACTATTACATAGACAAAAACACGAAACAATACACAGCTTTCCGCAGCAGATATATGAAAAAATACAGACAGGAACCATCATGGTTCAGCCTTTACGGTCACGAGAGCATGGTGATGATGATCCACGCCCTGCCCGATCTGGAGAAAGGAGCCAGCTTCTACGACGCTGTATCCGCCGCTGCCAGACATCTTGAGCTGATACCTGAGTTCTCATTCGACGAATACGGCGACTCGTATATGCCCCTGAATCTTTTCGTTACAAAATCCGGAAAAACAGAGCGTATCGGGCTGGCAGAATGAACAGAAACTCATCATTAGGCAATATTTTTGTAAAAGCGTTCTCGCTTTTCCTCATACTTCCCCTTGCGCTTGTCGTCATTTTCTTTCTGTCCGGCGCTTATACCTCTTCCAAAAATAATGTGATGTACAAGATAAATCTTATAGCGGACTCAGTCTCGTCCTCCATCAGCGCCAAGCTGGAGAACCCCTATAAAATGCTGGCGACCATAGCGGAGAACGCTGACGGGAAAAAATTTTCACAGCAGCAGCTGGAAACCATGATATCCAACGGGATAAAGAACGACCACATCTTTGAGTCAATCTTTATAATCAATAACGACAAAGAGATAACCTATATAAATCTGGATCAGTTCGCCTCATATGCCCCGAAAGACTTTGTGGGAATCAAATTGTCCGATATCAACAAAGACAACATGAAAACAGAATGGAGCAGACCGCACCTGTCCGCCATATCCAACAGAAATATAGTCACCCTCTCTGCCAGATTCGGCAGCGGACACATAGTGGGCAGCATCAGCCTGGACAGCATCCGCGAAACCATGGTGAACGCTCTGCCCGATAAGGACGCCAATATCTACATTGCCGACGCCTCAGGAGATATCATCGCTTCCAACATAGCAAACTCTTCGGCTTTCAATCTGGCCGAACACCCCCTGATGAGCATCAGAAAGACCGGACACCACATAAAATACGGATATAAATACGGCAGGGAGATATATGTCGGAGCGATACATAAGATAAACGCCAGCGACTGGTATCTGATATACGAGCAGCCTGTCAAAAGCGCCCTGTTCTTCTACAGGCAGATACTCTTTGTCACTGTATTCTCTGTTGTTCTTCTCGCTGTTTTCTCCGGTCTCATACTTTACTTCATCAGGATCAAGCTGATTCTGCCTATGAAGCTGCTGACGGAAAGAAGCGAAATGATAGCCAGAGGAACTTTCCTGCATTTCAACGAAGCTGAAAAAGGCGTTTTCAGAGAACTCCGTACACTTTACGACAGCTTTGAAAAAATGGCGATAACCATAGACCGCAGAGAAAAAGAGCTGAAGGATAAGGAGGAATACCTCCGGTCCATATTCGACTCCACCACCAACACAGGACTGATAATAATCTCTCTGGACCAGGAACCGGTGATTCTGGACGCCAACACCGGAACTCAGCTCATCTTCGGATATAAGCTGCCGGAGATACTGGGGCTCCCTGTTGCCGGACTGATAAAAGGGCTGGCGGACGACATCACGCTGATGTGCTCTGAAAGCCGCTACTCAGGCTCTATGGTCACTAAGAGAATAGAGATGATAAAGAAGAACGGAGTGACCTTCCCCGCTCTCTGCACCATATCCCCTCAGTTCAACTACAGCGGAAAGATACAGGGATTCATAGGCGTGGTGATGGACATAACAGAGATCACCAAGGTACAGAGCGAGCTGGAGGGAGAGAAGGAGCGTCTGGATGTTACGCTGAAAAGTATCGGCGAGGGAGTGATCGCCGCCGATAAATACGGCAGGATAACGCTGATCAACAGCAGCGCGGAGATCATCCTCGGTCAGAAATACCGCTTTCTGCTGGGACACAGCATCAGCGAGGTAGTGCAGGTATATGACTACGACACAGGAAAACCGATAACCGACAGGGTAATAGATTTCTCCGAGAGCACCAATAAAACATTCAGGGCAAACATGGTCACCAAAGACGCTGGAGTGATAACGGTTTACATCACGTCATCCGCCATGTTCGGCTCTAAGGGCGACATGATAGGATCTGTTTACGTCTTCCGGGACATCACCGAACGTATGAAGATGGAGCAGGAGCTCATCAACCGCAAGAAACAGCTGGAAGAGATAAACAAGGGACTGGAAAAACGTATTCAGGACGAAACTCATAAAAGAAGAAAGAACGAGCAGATGCTTTTCGAACAGGCCAAGTTCGCCGCCATGGGTCAGATGATAAACGCCATAGCACACCAGTGGCGTCAGCCTCTGAACGCTCTGGCGCTCTATGTTCAGGATATAGAAGACGCCCACGATGCCGGCGAGGTGAACAGACCCTATCTGGACAACTTCATCATGAACGCCATGCGTCTGATAAACCATATGTCGTCCACCATAGACGACTTCAGAAACTTCTTCCACTCCGGCAATACCATGGAGCAGATAGATATAGCCGATGTGGTGTTCGAGAGCATGTCGCTGGTGGCTACACAGCTCCGCAACCAGCACATCAACTATAAAATAGCCATCACGGACGGAACCACGGAGATAAGCTGTGAGAACAAAATCCCTGAAGACTATAAACCGATAAACGACAAAAAAATCAGCGTTTACCCCAGCGAACTGAAACAGGTTATACTCAATATCCTGCAAAATGCCAGATACGCAATATCTGACTACAGAAAATCCACAGGCAACAACAAGATAGGAAATATCAACATCCATATACAATACAAACAGGACCGCCTGAAGCTCGACATAGGCAACGACGGCGGAAATATCCCCGAAGAGACTCTGAGCAGGATCTTCGACCCCTATTTCAGCACGAAACCCGAAGGTGAAGGCACAGGTATCGGTCTTTACATGTCCAAGATCATGATAGAGGACCATATGAACGGGCTTCTGATAGCGGAAAACATCAGCGGCGGAGCTATGTTCAGCATCACTCTGTCCTACTATCGTGATTAACAGCTGTCCTTGTATTAATTTTTTATTTATGATAGATTTAAATAACGAAATACAAACACAGGGCTGACGATGGGACTTATATATCTCGATGACATAAAACCTGGTATGACGCTGGAAAAGGATCTTATCTGTCCAAACGGAAGATTCCTGCTGCCGTCCGGTTCCGTCCTCGAAGAGAAACACCTGAAAATCGCCCGTTCATGGGGCATCACGGAAGCCTATATCGCCGGTCTGGATATGGAAACCCTGAAACAGGCGGCGGAAGCCGACATCAGTCCCGAATCAATCACGCTGGCGGAAGAAGTTCTCTCCAAACAATACAAACATGCCGACCTAACCGTGCCTGTCATGCAGGAGATATACAGCATAAACAGACTGACTCTCAGCAGACACATAGAGGCAAAAGGACGGGATATAATAAAACCTGCCCCCGAATATGAGGAGGCGCGCCTCCCGAAATCATTTGTGAAAGGACAGATATCAGCCGCCTCTATAGTAGAGAAAGAGGTCGGATTAGCCTCTTTCCCCGATATCTACTACAAGATCAAGGATGTGCTGGCCTCTCCCACCAGCTCCGCATCCCACATGGCAGACGTGGTGGAGAAGGATACCAGCCTGTCAGCGAAACTGCTGAAGATCGTCAACAGCGCTTTCTACAGCTTTCCGTCCAAGATAGACTCCATCCGCAGAGCCATAACCATCATCGGGACAAAAGAGCTGGGAACGCTTGCCGTCGGTATATCCGCCATCGAGGCTTTCAAAGGCATCCCCACTGAGCTCACCAATATGAAGATCTTCTGGCGCCACTCCATAACATGCGGCGTCTTTGCCCGTCTTCTGGGCACATATATCGAAGAGGTCTCCACAGAGAGGCTTTTTGTATCCGGTCTGCTTCACGACATAGGACGTCTGGTTATATTCCGAGTGCTGCCCGACGAGTCGGCACACACCCTGTATCTGTCGCATAAGCTGAACAAACCCCTGTGCGAAATAGAGTTCGAGGTGCTGGGATTCGACCATGCGGAGGTAGGCAGCGCCCTGCTAGAAAAATGGAAATTTCCCGGACAGCTCGTAAAGAATATCAAATATCACCACCATACACGCCCCATTCATACTGAGGCGTCCATAGTTGAGATAGCGGATTGTCTGGCAGTGGCCTTCGGTTCACCCGTGGCCAGCTCACACATTGTGCCTTCCATCAGCATGGAGGTCTGGGACTCTCTGGGCATCTCTACGTCTGTAATAGCTAACGTAGTCAGCCAGTCAGACAGGCAGATCACGGAGATAGAAGACGTGTTCTTCAGGTAAAGACATGACAGAAAAAGATCATCTCGATTTTCTGGAAACCAGACTGGAACACCTGCAAAAGGAGAAGAGTGAAACTCTTAAGGCTCTGGAGGGTGTGCTTTCTGTCAGAAATATTCACATCAGCCTTAACAAACTTGAAAATTCCGAAATACTCATAGATAACGCCTACAACAAAATGACAAACCTGGTGAAGCTGAAAAACGCCGGATTCTTTCTGGTGGAAGAGAACACCGGACATTTCACCCCGTCCCGATTCTATCCGGAAGCCGATAAGAACAAACTGGTGGAGGAGATAGACAGACTTATTCTGGACAACACCTTCTCCATGGCGATCAAATCAAACAGCGCCGTTATCATAAAAAGCAAAGAACTGGGCAGCTATGTCATGCTGCACGTCATGGCGACAGTCTCCAGAACCAGAGGCGTGTTCATAGCACAGCTGGACATGCCGAAAGAAAATATTCCGGATGCCGTGTTTCCGCTGATAACCATAATAATGCATGATACCGCCCACCAGATAGAGAGTTTTGAGCTGTATAACAGAAACAAAACCGCCAACAAAATGCTGAGCGAAACAGTTTCACATCTGGAAGCGTCCGAGAGAAAACTCCGCAATTTCAACGAAAAGCTGGAGGCAGAGGTATTTAACCGGACAAAAGAGCTGAAAGAGACCAACGAGCTTCTGGAAAACGAGATAACTGAAAGAAAGAAGATAGAAAAACTGCTGATGCAGCAGAAAGAAGCTCTTCAGACACTGAACGAGACACTGGAAAACCGTGTTCAGATAGAGACAGAGAACAGACGCAAGAGCGAGCGCATACTCCACGAACAGAGCAAGCTGGCGGCGATGGGACAGATGATGAAAGCTGTTGCCCATCAGTGGAGACAGCCTCTGAACTCTCTGGGGCTTCTGGTTCAGGATATGCTGGACGAATATGACCATAACGGCATCAGTGAAACATATCTGAAAGACAATGTGGACAAATGCCTCAAACTCCTCATGCACATGTCCACCACCATAGACGAATTCACAGAGCTGGTGAGGACCGACTCCGGAAAAGACTATTTTGACATTATTAATTCAGCAAAAGAGGTTATATCTCTGCTGGAAAGACAATATAACGGGCTGGGCATCTTCTTCGAGCTGAGGATACCCGAACAGTGCCTGTCAGCCAGCGACACCATATCCATCAGAGGCGACGCGGGGATGTTCAAACAGATACTTATCAATCTGCTGTCCAATTCCAAAGACGCCATTCTGGAAAGGCTGGAAAGGTCAAAAGCGGAGAAAGGCAGTATCGTGATCGATATCAAATGCCTTGGCGAACATACATCCGTGGAGATAGAGGACAACGGCGGAGGCATCCCGGAAAATATCATCGACAGGGTGTTCGAGCCTTATTTCACCACAAAAAAACAGGGGAAGGGCACAGGCATAGGGCTGTATATGTCCCGTCTTGTGGTACAGGAGCAGATGCAGGGCGCCATCACTGTCAGAAACAGCGCCGCGGGATCCGTATTCACCATCACTCTCCCTTCGGCGGACAAACAGACAAACTGACCCTAAGGATCAAATATGTTTCTGGACCGTTTCAGAATCGCCGTAATTTCTGACGACCCTGAGTCTCTTTTTGCGGGTAAAAAACCGTCCTTCGACCATTTCACAGCCTCCGGTATCCATCTGATGCACACCATGTATTTCGATCTGGTGATAATAGACTGCCGAAATGCCGGCGCAGCCCCTTCGCCTCTGCAGATTCAGGCCAATCTAAGCGGCGCTAACATCATGTTCGTCTCTGATAATTTCTCATCTGAAAAAAAGACAGAGATATCTGATGGAATCAGCGCTCTCTTCGGCGTGTGTCCTCTGCACTATTCGGAGATACTGGCAGCCGCAGCCCCCACCGCCGACATCAGGGCGAAGCGGGACAGCAGCATGTTCTATGAAGAGCTGGTGGAAAGCTCCGGAAGCCCCATGCTGACGCTGGGCAGAGACGGCAGAATAATATACGCCAACAGGGCGGCGGAGCATATCTACGGTCTGCCCCTGAGAGAGCTGACGAAACACACTCTTCTGGATTTCACCCACGAAAACGACAGGGAAAAGACCGGGCGCCTGATCGAACTGTGGATTAAGAACAATGTGTCATCCGCCACCATGGAAAACCGGCAGAAAACCGCAGAAGGTAAGATCCGCTCCATGCTGTGGAGCATAAGCATACACTTCGATGAATCATATGAGCTGAATAACATAAACTGCGTGGCAAAGGACGTTTCCGAGCTGAGATCGGCTCAGTATGACGCCATCAGCCTGATGAAACAGGCGAAGAAATATCTGGAGGCCGCAGCCAACCTTGTTCTGGTCATAGACGACAGAGGCAGGATATCACTCTCTAACAAAAAAGCGGCCGATCTGCTGAATAAAAAAACCGGCGATATCTCCGGACTGCCTTTCATAAAAACATTTGTCCCCAATGATTCAGCCGAGAAAGCTGAAGATATACTAAAAATAGGCTTCAGAGACAATTCACGTCCCGACTCCGGGCTTTTTCCCGTTAAAACCTCCGACGGCGATGTCAGGGAGATACTGTGGAATATCTCACACCTGACAGAGAACGACGGCAGAGTGTCCGTGGTCGCCTCCGGTGAAGACATCACCGATATGCTGAACATAGAAAAGATGATCAGGGAAAGGGAGCTGACCCTCAGAAAGATTTTCGACTCATCAAAAGATATAATAGTGATGCTGAGCAAGTCAGCGGATATCATAGACTGCAACAGCCAGTTTCTGACCAGAACAGAAAAGACCCGTGACGAAGCGCTGGGAAAAAGCATCTGGAATATTCTGCCGGAAGAGGCTTCCGCAGCCATACGCCCTGAATTTCAGCAGGCGGTATCCGAGGGCATCACCAGAAACTTCGACCTCAGATCAATGGGCGGATGGCATGAAACACGGATCAGTCCTATTCTGGAAGACAACAGGGATATATCAAGCGTGGTGCTCTTCGCCAGCGATGTAACGGACAGAAAACAGTCAGAGCTGTTCACCACCATGAACGAAAAAAGAAACCGCTCCCTCGCCATTCTGGGGCAGATGTATGAAGCGGAGTTCGAAGATATTCTGGAGTACGCTCTGGACAGCGCTGTGGAACAGACAGACAGCCGGAGCGGATCAGTCAGCATCATGGACGGACAGTCCGGAAAACTGAGGCTCGTCGCCTCTATGAATGAACACAACAAGGTTGTCTACTCACTGCTGGACGCCGTATATATCAACCACGCGGACATGCCCGGGCTGAACGAGGTTCTGGAGACCAACGAACCTTTCATAAGCGCCTCTCAGCCATTTTACATGATACTCCCGCTGATGGCTCAGGGCGGCGTCAGCCTGATCCTCTTTCTCAGCGGAAAACCCACGTCATATACATCAAGCGAATCGATCAGTCTGGCACATTTCATGGAAGGCGTCTGGAGACTGAAAGAACGCAAAGACGCCGAAGAAAAGATAAACCGCCTGAACACAGAGCTGGAAAAAATGGTGGAGCAGCGCACAAGCGAGCTGAAAGCCAGCGAAACCAGATTCCGAACCGCCTTCGAATCATCCGCCAACGGCATGGCGATCATCTCCGTCAGCGGCGAAATGATGCAGGTAAACAGAGCTTTTGCCAGCATGCTCGGCTATGCCCCTCAGGAGATGAGCGGCAGATCCATATACGACTTCATGCAGAAAGAGTATACCGAATCGTCCCAGAACCTGCTGAGATCACTCATGACAGGAGAGAGGAAAGAATACAGCGTAATAAAGAAATACATCCACAAAAACGGCGGAACGAGAATAGTCTCCGTCAGTGCGGCTCTGGCAAAAGACCCTGAGGGCATTCCCCTGTATCTGGTGGCGCAGATGGTGGATATAACCGAAGCCGAAAGAACCAGAGCCGAAAGAGACAGAATATTCGAACACAGCCACGATATCATCTGCATAGTAACATTCAGCGGAGAGATGAGGTATGTCAACTCCGCTTTTGAAAGCCTGCTGTGTATTCCGGCGGCGGATATCACCGGAAAACAGTTTCTGAGCATCTTCTCCAGAAGAGACAGAGCTCAGGCAGAAACGATACTGAAAAGACTGGTGCAGGGCGAAAGCATAAAAGACTATGAAAGCAGACACACATCTTCATCCGGAAAGACTGTCTGGCTGTCATGGTATGCTTCCGCAGATCTGGAAAACAGACTCATATACGCCATAGCAAGAGACACCAGCGAAAGAAAAAAATATGAAGACGATCTGAAGAGCGCCAAAGAAGAGGCGGAAAGGGGAGACAGGGCAAAAAGCGAATTCATCGCCAACATAAGCCATGAGATCAGAACGCCGATGAATGCCATAATAGGCTTCAGCGAACTGCTGTCCACACGGATCAGCGACAATAAATCAAAATCATATGTCCAGTCCATAAAGAACAGCTCCAATGCCCTTCTGAAGCTGATAAATGATATTCTGGATATTTCAAAACTTCAGGCGGGCGGATACCATCCTGATCCGGCTCCCGCCAGCATCAGCCATCTGACGAACGAGATAATATCCATGTTTTCTCTCAAAGCACGGCTGAAGGGCTTATCTCTCATGTCTATAATCAGACAGGAGGTTCCGCCGGCTCTGATATTCGATTCGTCCAAACTGCGTCAGGTTCTGCTGAATCTGGTGGGCAACGCTGTCAAATTCACAGACAAGGGTTTTGTGAAAGTGACAGTCTCTACAAAAGAGGAACAGAACAACAGACTCACACTGATAATAGACGTGGAAGACACGGGCATAGGCATACCGGAAAACGAGTTTGAAAATATTTTTCAGCCCTTCCGGCAGAGAGCCGGACATAACCAGCAGAGATACGGCGGGACAGGTCTGGGACTGTCCATCTCCAAAAAGCTGATCGAAATGATGGGCGGCCGCATCTCCCTGCAAAGCAGACCGGATAAAGGCAGTGTTTTCACTGTGTATCTGCCGGGAGTGGAGATAAGCGAACAGGTATTCGGCTCAGCGTCCAGAATAGGATCAGCCCGTTTCAGACCCGCCAGAGTTCTGGTGGTGGACGGAAACGAGATACACAGGCACATGCTCCGGGACATGCTGGAAAACTGCGGGCTGTTCGTGCTGGAAGCGCAGAATGGAACCGCCGCCGCCATGATAGCGGCAGAGGTTATACCGTCTCTCATCATACTGGAAAAAAACCTGCCGGATATGAGCGCCGATGCCGCAGCATCCCTGCTGAAGAACAACTCCGCCACATCCCACATCCCTCTGGTGGAGCTCCTGCCGGACAAGTCCGCCGGCGCATCCTCCGCCATGATGGCCGACGTGATATCAAAGCCTGTCGATTTTCAAAGCATAATCAACACGCTGATGAAGTTTCTGGAAACAGAGGAAATTCTGCCTCCTGACTCCATAAACGATACGGATAACGTCAATATGCTGATACACGAGCTGATCGCTCTGCCGGAAAAAAACGGGGAGCTGACAGAGCTTCTCAAAAACAGTTTTTCGGCGGTAAATATTGAGCAGGCTCAGAAAATTTCTGATATAATTAAGCAGACCGCAGACACACACAACAACAGCAACATGCGCCGTCTGGCTGAAAAAATCCAGACCGCCATTGACAACATGGAGATAGACAGTCTGAAAAAAATACTCAGCTCCATGCATGAAGAGGCAGGAACCAAATGAGCCAAAACAATTATCAGGATGATTCAAAAGTTCTTATTCTGGTGGTGGACGACAACCCGCAAAACCTGAAAGTTCTTGGAAATATTCTGAAAGAAAACACCAAATACGGGCTGGCTTTCGCCATGAACGGATATGAAGCGCTGGAGTTCATCAATTCCAACACGCCCGATATGATTCTGCTGGATATCATGATGCCTGAGATGGACGGATATGAGGTCTGCCAGAAGATAAAATCTGATCCGGACACCGCCAATATCCCCGTGATCTTCATCACGGCAAAGACCGAGCCGGAAGATATCGTCAAAGGATTCAAGGCGGGCGGCGTGGACTACGTCACTAAGCCTTTTCATGAGGCGGAGCTTCTGATGCGGATACATACCCATCTGGAGCTGANNGAGAAACATAGAGCTGACAGAAGCATACGAAAAGATAGAGCAGCTCGCCCTGACCGACTCGCTGACCGGGCTGGCAAACCGCAGAAACATCATGAACCAGATGGCTATAGAAGTCTCCAGATGCGGAAGGAACGGCAGCAACTTCTCACTTATAATGGGCGATATAGATTTCTTTAAAAAAATAAACGACTCATACGGACACGACACAGGCGACCATGTGCTGAAGGTGCTGGCGCTGATCATGCAGGAGAACCTCCGCCAGCAGGATATTATATCACGCTGGGGCGGCGAGGAGTTTCTGATAATGCTGCCGTACACCGATCTGAACAAAGCGGTGGCAGTGGCGGAAAAGCTGAGAGAGTCTGTGAAAAATACCCCACTTTCATACGCCGGAGAAAAATTCAGCGTCACAATGACGTTCGGCGTGTCTCAGTTCGATAAGAATCTGGGGCTGGAAAAAGCCATTAAAAAGGCGGACGACGCTCTTTATCTTGGTAAGCATACCGGCAGAGACAAAGTTCTCTGGATGGAATAGTTATTTATATACTTGCATAAAAGTAATGTGTTTTTATTTTATATATTTGCTATAATGTTAAAAAATCCCGCAGGTGCATTTTGCCGATAACAGTTAACCCGGAACTGGCAGAGCCTAAGAGCAGAAAACAGATATCTCTGCGAAAGTTTATTCTGGTTCCCTTTTTTATTTTTTTCGGGTCTATGGTGACTTTTCTGTCTGTGTTCAGCTATATGTCAGCGCAGAAATCCATCAAGGAGTTTCAGCAGACCATAGCCAAAGACATCAGCATCAGAGTCACCGCGCATCTTGACCGTCTATTTTCGCTCACATCCGTGGTGACCCATGTCAATGCCGACTTCATCCGTGTAGGCAGACTGGACCCATACGACAACATAGCGCTTCAGAAACATTTCATAAACCAGATACAGCATCTGACCCATCTGACATTCATCTCTTTCGGCGGCATAAACGGCGAATATGTAGGCGCCACCAGAGACCTGAAAACAGGACATGTCAGACTGATGACATCATATCTCTCTAACGGAATGAAGGTCCGCACATATGACGTGGACAAAGACTATAACCCCACCCGGCTGATAAAAGAGGGCGAGGTCTATAAGGCGTCCGAATGTCCGTGGTTTGTCCAGGCGCAGCTGACAGGCAAGACAACATGGTATCCTGTGTATAAATACCTGCCCTATGATGAACTAGGACTAGGCGTAACTTCCCCCGTTTATGACAAGACAGGTAAAAACTTCGTGGGAGCCATCACCGCCGATATCTCGCTGAACAAAGTCTCCGGTTATCTGAAAAAACTTAATCTCGGGGCTCACGGCTTCGCTTTCATCACTGAGACCAACAACAATCTGCTGGCGACCACATTCGACGCTCCGGTATATACCAAAGGCGAATCCCACACACAGAGATACACCCCGTCCACATATCCGGACGAACGCATGAACTTCATCGCCGGTTTTAAAGATCTCGCCGACAGACCGGACGGGGAAAAATTCTTCAACATACACGGTGAAAGATACCTGATAAACAAACAGACATACACAGACGATCTGGGACTGAAGATGTACGTCTATATCGTGCTGGCTGAAAAAGATTATCTGCAAAGTTTCAACAACGATCTGCTGATAACCGCCTGCGTGTTTCTGGTGGCGGCATTTATCGGGCTGCTGATCATCTTCAGCATAGGAAACCATCTGGCAAAGCCGATAGAAGAGCTGAACTCTCATGTTGTGGACATCTCGGAAGGAAACCTGAAAAGCACCATAAAAAACTTCGGCAATGTGACCGAGCTGAACCAGCTCAGCAGTTCGTTCAACACCATGGCGGGCAAACTGAGCGAGGTATTCACCACGATGGAGCAGAAGATAGAGGAGCGCACGTTCGAGCTGAACCGTGCCAATATCAAACTGCTGAAAATGTCCAACACGGATGAACTGACCGGAATAGCCAACCGCAGACATTTTAACGAAACACTGGAAAAAGAATGGGCTCACGCATCCAGAAGCAGGTCTCCGCTGACACTGCTGATGCTGGACGTGGACTTCTTTAAGAAATATAACGACCGGTACGGACATCAGGCAGGCGACGAATGTCTGAAAACCGTGGCAACAGTGATAGGCAATAACTCGAAAAGAATAAATGATCTGGCCGCCAGATACGGCGGAGAGGAATTCGCTGTTGTCATGCCGCATATCGACATATCCAACGCCTTGCAGGTGGCGGAAAACATCCGCAGGGGCGTGGAGGACTCAGGACTGATCCATGAAAATTCGCCTTTCGGCAGGATCACCATCAGCATAGGCGTAGCGACTTTTATCCCGGACGGAAAGAACACTCTGGAAGATCTGATACGTCAGGCCGACAACGCTCTGTATCTGGCAAAGGAAAAAGGCAGAAACCGTATAGAAGCCTAGAGTCTGTCTCTTAATATCTCATACACACCGGCTAAGCTGTCAGCTACTATATCCGCCTCTTCGGGAATATCGTCCACATATCTGCTGGAAACCAGGATACACAGCCCCACTCCGGCTCTTTTGCCCGCCTGAACATCTCCTGATTTGTCGCCGATCATCACCGAAGCGGAAGCGTCTATACCATACTCCTCCATCGCTTTCAGCAGCATCCCCGGCTCAGGCTTTCTGCATTCGCAGGGTCCGGAGAACTCCGGATGGTGCGGACAGTAATACATCTCCGAAATCTCTACTCCCCTCTTTCTGAACTGCTCTTTCATCCAGCCGTGCAGGATATCCACATGGAAATGACTATACAGACCTCTGTCTATTCCCGCCTGATTGGTCACCACGAATATATGGTATCCTCTCTCCTTCGCCAGTGAGCACAGATCGAAGATCCCATCCACGAACTCAACGTCCTCTTTTTTGTGTATATATCCTTTATCAACATTTATGATCCCGTCACGATCCAGAAAAAGAGCTTTTTCCATAAAATACCTTCTGTTTTTCTACAGATTTTCATAAACACGGCGATTTGTCCAGATGTTTTAAACTAAGCCCGGCAGCAGAAAAAACCTATTAATATTTATAGAATATTTCCGATTTATCATCTATCATGAGCATAATGGCGTCAATAGTCACATTTGCAAACAAAAAAGGCGGTAGCGGAAAGACATCGACAGTTGTAAATACCGGCGGAGTGCTTGGCCAGAGGGGATACAGGGTACTTCTGGTGGATCTGGATCCGCAGGCGCATCTGTCATTCTGGTCGGGTGTAAACACCTACGACACCTATCTGTCCGTCTATGACGCTCTGCTGGGCAAATGCTCGCCGAAGGACACCCTGTATAAAACAGAGCACGGGCTCTATGATGTGCTTCCGGCGTCCACCTCTTTTTCATCAGGATTCATCAAGCAGCTTCTGGACAAGCCAAACCCCGAAGGATGCCTGACCAAGGTTCTGATGGACTTTAAAAACGACTATGACTACATACTCATAGACACGCCCCCCACTGTGGCGGCGCTCACTCTGAACGCTCTGGCGGCGTCCGGATATGTCATGATACCCATTCTGCTGAATTTCCTCGCCATAGAAGGGCTGGCGCAGCTCACCCAGACCATATACCGCATCAATGCCGCATTCAACCCCGACCTGCGCATGTCAGGCATAATCCCGAACCAGTACGACATCAGAAGCAACCACTCCAAAAGAGTGATAAAAGAGATACACGAGAACTTCGGCGATGCGCTTATATCGCCCCGCATACGCAACGATATAAAGATAGCCGAGGCTCCGGAATACAGGATTCCCATAAACCTGTTCGCTCCCCACAGCAGGGGATGCATGGATTTCAACCTTTTGGCCGACTTTATTCTGGAAAAGATAAAGAGCGGCAGAGGAGAGTCAAAATGAGCAGATATCCGGTAGGTATAGATTTCGGTACCACCAACTCAATGATAGCGATATTCAAGGAAAAAGGCGTGATAGAGGTCATCTCATCCGAAAGCGGAAAAAGATTTCTGCCGTCCGTAATATATTTCAAAAATGAATCGGAAGCAGTGACCGGCGACAACGCCAGAAGCATGCAGATGCTGGAATCCCAGAACACCATCTCCAACGTGAAAAGATACATGGGAACAGACAAGAGGTTCACCATATACGGTCACGAATACACGGCGGTGGAACTGGCGGCGATGTTCTTCAAGAAGCTGAAAAACCTGCATAAGGACTACACAGGCGAAACAGAGGCGCAGGCGGTGATAACCGTTCCGGCTTATTTCGACCATCTCCAGAGAGAAGCTGTGCGCTCAGCAGCGCAGGCGGCGGGTTTCGAGGTGCTCACTCTGCTGAATGAGCCCACGGCGGCGGCTCTCTATTACAACAATATCGGTAAAAAGGAGAACGAGCTCTGCCTCGTTTTTGATCTGGGCGGCGGAACGCTGGACATCAGCATCATCGAGCTGAACAAGGACTGCCTGAAGGTCATAGCCACAGGAGGCTCCACAGAGATTGGCGGAGTCGACTTCGACGTGGCTGTGGCTGATTATCTGAACGACGACTTCCAGAAACTGCACGGTATAGACCTGAAGGGCGACCCCATAGCCTATCAGCAGCTTCTGTTTCAGGCGGAGAAGGCGAAGATGGAGCTGTCCGGTCTGAACGAAACAAATCTCGTGATCCCATACATCACCATCACCCCGAAAGGTCCTCTGCACTTCAAAAAGGAGCTGGACAAAGCGCTGTTCAACAAAATAACAGAGCCCATAATAGCCAACATTAAAAAGATAACCGAAGATATACTGAAAGACAACGGACTGAAGCCGGAGGATATAAGCCGTGTTCTGCCTGTGGGCGGAGCAAGCCGCATCTGCAATGTGCGGGCGTTTGTGGAATCCATGTTCCAGAGCTCCGTCAGCAAAGACCTGAACCCGGAAGAGGCTGTGGTCTGCGGAGCCGCGGTTAACGCCGGCATGCGCACAGGACTGCTCAGCGACAGAAAATTCTTTGATGTCACCAGCCACAATCTCGGTCTGGAAGATGATTACGGCAATTTCGAGATCATACTGGAAAAGAATGAACCCTACCCGGTATCTTTTACATCCAGATTCACAACAGCCAGCGCAGACATAGATAAAATCACCGTGCATGTGCTTCAAGACATGGCGAAATCAAGCCTGAATGTGTCTGACAGTCCGGAAAATGACCCGGATTACTTTATTAGCCTTGCAAAATTTGATTTTACAGTAGAAAATAATACTAAAGAAGCCTTAATTGATATTGAGTTTGATATAGATGAATGCGGCATCGTCACTGTTAGCGCTAAAGATGTTAATTCAGGAAAAACAACGGATTTTACGCTGAAATCAGATTTTGCGTCTGATATCATAGATAATATAAAAATATACTAGCAAGTCTACCGGAGGCATATATGAAAAAGCTGGCTAAACCTACCAGCCTTACAGGTAACACAGGACTCGTCAAGCAGGGTATCGGATCCGGATACAGCAGAGAAGAATCAAAAAAACAGGCGGTGGAAAAGGCCAGAGCCAGAACACTGGCGAAACAGCAGTCAAACGCGGAAAGACTCGCCACAGCATCCGAAGAGATGGCATCCGCCATAGAACAGGCATCCAGCGCGGCTAACCAGCTTAACGCGTCTATGGAGCAGGTATCAGCGGCGTCCGCTCAGGCGAGCAGAAGCGCCGAAGGGATAAAAACAGACACCACAGCGCTGGAATCAGACGCCAAAAACGTTCTGAACACCACACTGGAATATGAATCGCTCACAGGCGAACTGATAAAAAAAGTCGGAGCGACCGTAACCGCCGCAAACGAGCTGAAAGAGAGCGTTAAGGACGCCACAGAGAAGGTTGAGGAATCCACCGCTCTGGTAGACCAGCTCAAAGAGAAGGCGGACTCCATCGGACAGATCGTTCAGGTGGTTACAAAAATCGCCGACCAGACCAACCTGCTCGCTCTTAACGCCGCCATCGAGGCCGCCAGAGCAGGAGAACACGGAAAAGGTTTCGCCGTTGTGGCTGATGAGGTCAGAACTCTGGCGGAAGTATCCGAAAAATCAGCAAAAAATATCAAAGACGTAATAGATCAGTCGCTCACACAGGTGGCGACAGTGGTCAATAAGGTTGACCGTTTCCTCATCCTGTCCAGAACCAACCTTTTCAAAGCGGACTTCATCAGCAAACAGTGCGGTCAGGTGCGCAGCCACACAGACCTGATAGGCGTGGAAGTGCAGAAGATCAAAAAAGGCGCTCTCAGCGTCAGCGACGAATCAACCAAGGCTATGGATCTGGTGAACAGACTGGCTTCATCCGCTGAGCAGAACGCCGCGGCAGCAGAAGAAGTGGGCAAGTTCACCGATGAGCAGACCAAAGCGTTCAACGAGCTCACCGTGGCTTCTCAGGAACTGGCGGAAATGGCGGACGAGCTGAAACAGTCCACCGATATAGCCAAATCATCCGAAGAGGTTGCGGCTGCGGCTGAGGAGCTTTCTTCCACCATCGAAGAGCTGAACGCTTCCGCTGACGAAGTTCTCAAAGCCATCGACCAGATGGACACAGGCACATCTGAAATATTTTCAGAGATCAACGGCATCACAAAGGAATTCGACCAGATCAATAAAGATATAGCGGCCGTCAAAGAAAGCTGGGAGATCATGCGTGAGCACGGAGTTCTGGTGGACAACGCCATGGACGAGATCAAGGCGCTGGACCACATAGTCTTCATCAACCAGCTCGAAGACGCCATGAACAACAACCACGACTTCCACGGACAGCTCGACCCCACAAAATGCGCTTTCGGAGCATGGTATACGACATACAAGCCTGAATCCGGCAAAGAGGAGAAGGCTTACGACTGTATCCGCGAACCCCACAACCATGTGCATATAGGCGCCGGCGAGATCATGTCTCTGGTAAAAGAGGGCAAGATTCAGGAATCCAGAAAACTCTTCAACGAAAAGGTGAGACCCGCCGTGGACGAGTTCAAGAGCCAGTTCAAAGATTTTAAACATGGAATTGAACTTATAATTCAGGGATTTACAACATCTATCAACAACCTGAAAGATGTCCATGAAGAGGTAACTGTCCTCAATAAATCATTCGGCAACATCAAAAAGATCGTAGACACCATAAACAACGTAGCCATACAGACCAATATGCTCGCCGTTAACGGCAACATCGAGGCGGCCAGATCCGGCGAATACGGACGAGGCTTCTCTGTGGTCGCGGCGGATATCCGCTCTCTGGCTAACGAGTCAGCCGACAATGCTGACAAAATGAAAGATATCCTCGATGAGATGTATGAAAGAGTCGTCAACTTTCAGAACGAGCTGGCAGACATAACATCTCTCATCCGTGTTCAGATAACAAAGTCGCAGTACGCAGTTGACAACCTTGTGGAGGTGGTCAACATCAGAAAGCATCTGAAAGAGCTCTATGTCACCTGTTCAAACCATGTGGACGCCAGCGAGGACAAAGTGTCCAAAGTCGGCACAGCGTGTGATCAGGGACGTGAGGCGGCGGAAAATCTGAAATCACTCTCCGAGGAAGCGAAAACCGCTGCCGATGAGCAGGTGAAAGGATTGCAGGAAATATCCTCCGCGGCGGAAGAGGTTGCGTCACTGGCTGATGAAATGCAGACATTCTAACAGCTCCTAATACTGATTAAGGAGGTATAGATGTCAACAGCGCAATCAGGTCAGCAGGATAACATATACGTTTCGTTCCGTGTGGGAAACGAGACATTCGGGATAGGCATTGACGATGTGAAGCAGATAATCCGTCTGTCGCATATCACCCGTGTGCCGAAAATGCCGGACTACGTTCTGGGCATGAGTAATCTGCGGGGCGAGGTGATGCCTCTGACCGATCTGTCTCTCAGGCTCGGATACAGAAAACCCTGTACCCATACTGACGACACCCGTGTAATAGTCATAGAGAAAAACGACACTCTCACCGGGCTGGTGGTGGAATCCGTAAGCGAAGTAAAATCAACGGAAGTGCATAACATTGACGCTTTTCCGGAGATGCTCAGCGCTGACGTGGATAAAAAATACATCAGCGGCATACTGAAAGTGACAGACGGCGCCAAAGTGACCCTGATCCAGATTCTCGCCACAGACGAGATAATAGAGAAGGACGCCAATCTCAGAGACACGGAACACAGAACATATAAAAAACAGCCGTCAGCGGAAAAAGACGAGACGGCGGCCAGTATAAAAGAGAAGAGATTCATCAGCTTCAACATTCTGGAACAGGAATACGCGGTGGAGATTCACCGTATAAACGAAATAATCTGGATGCCGGAAGTGACAGCCATTCCGGGGCTTCCTGACTATGTTCTGGGAATATTCTCTCTCAGAGGCAAAGTGATACCTCTGATCTCCCTCCACAGAAAATTCGGCAGAAAAGACTCCGCTCTTCAGGAGAGCTCACGGGTTATCATCGTGGACGTGAACGGAATAATGGTGGCATTCTCCGCAGACAGGGTAAATGCCGTTCTGAGCGTAGAGGAATCACTGATAGAAGAACCGCCCATGACCTTCTCCGATTCGGAAGAGAGCGAAATAACCGCCATCCTGAAACTGGGCAAAGGAGAGAGGCTCGTTATGGCGCTGGAGCCCAGATTCATCGTTTCTAAACATGAGCTGGAGGCGCTGGTGAAAGCGTCCGGTCAAACTACGGAGAACCTGACTATGGCAGATCTTAACACCGAATCAAACGAAACAGAAAGACAGATCGTCACTTTCCGCATAGAGAATGAAGAATACGGAATCCACATAGAGAAAGTGCAGGAAATAAACAGATATACAAACGTTACCAAAGTACCGAAAACTCCTAAATTCATTGAAGGCATCATCAATCTCAGGGGAGAAGTGATTCCGCTGATTGACCTGAGAACACGATTCGATCTCACAGCGAAGGAGCGGGACGAATTCACCCGTGTCATCATAGTCAACCTGAAGAATATGAAGGTAGGATTCGTGGTGGACGGCGTGGACGAGGTTCTGCGTATTCGTCAGGACGATATCGACGATGTGCCGGCCATGCTGAGCGCCACCATCAACGCCGAGTTCATAGCCGGCGTGGTGAATGTGGACAAAACAAACAAAATGATCCTGCTGCTGAACATAGAGGATCTGTTTTCTCAGGCGGAAATGACTAAACTGGAGAAAATGCAGGCTGAATGAAAAAAATCAGGGTACTGATAGTCGATGATTCCGCTCTGATGCGGAAAAAGATAAAAGAGATGCTGGACGAGGCCTTCGGAGTGGAGGTCATAGGAACCGCCAGAAACGGCGAAGACGGCGTTCAGAAGGCGATGGAGCTGAAACCGGACGTGGTGACGCTGGATGTCAACATGCCCGTGATGGACGGACTGACAGCCCTGAAGATAATCACGGAGAACAACATATGTCCCGTGATAATGCTCAGCTCGCTGACACAGGAAGGGGCGGACACCACTTTCGAGGCGATGGAGAACGGCGCCTTCGACTTCGTGGCGAAGCCCAGCGGCACAGTATCCCGTGATATAGAGATAGTTAAAAGAGAGCTGGTTCAGAAGATAAAGGCGGCAGCCGGAATGGGTCTGGGCAAGCTCACACGAAGAATAACAGTTCCAAGACCCGCTCCGGAGGCGATGCTCCGGAAAAAAGCCCCGGAGCCTGTGAAAAGAGCGGAGAACACAGGCGATTTCAAAGCGGTGTGCATCGGCATATCCACAGGCGGACCCAAGACCATCTTCGATGTTCTGCCGGCTCTGCCTTCGGATCTGAACGCCGCGGTGTTCATGGTGCAGCACATGCCTGTGGGGTTCACAGAGGCATACGCCAGAAGGCTGAACGAGGCCTCGCTGCTGTATATCAAAGAGGCGGAGGCGGGAGACATAGTAACCCCCGGCGTCTGCTATGTTGGCAAGGCGGGACACCACCTGACCCTGTATAAGAAAATGAACGGGGAGATCACCGTGCGTCTGGGCAGAACACCTGACCACGCCTTCATCCCCAGTGTGGATATAATGATGGAATCGGTCGCCGGAGTCTTCGGCAAAGATACCATTGGAGTGATAATGACCGGAATGGGCAACGACGGCGCAGCGTCCATGATGACGATAAAGAATGCCGGCGGATACAACATAGCCGAGTCAGAAGAGACATCTGTAGTGTTCGGCATGCCCAAAGAGGCGATAGCGAACGGCAGTGTGGATATTGTGCTGCCCAGCTACAAAATAGCCTCTGAGATAACCAGAAAAGTGGACAAAGGATGGTAGACAGATGGAGATAAAAGAGCTGAAAACGAAGATTAAGATTGTTTTCCCATCTGAATCAGAGATCTTTATGGCTGAGGAATTTCTGAGCGCCCTGCACGAATGCGACCTCAGCAAAAAAGAGATAGAGGCGGATCTCTCTGAAGTCGGCACGATAGACACCGTGTTCCTCCAGATTCTCATATCTCTGGTTAAGACAGCCGCTAAAAACGGTCAGAAAATTAATTTAAAGTCAAATGAAGCTATAGACTGCGCTCTTGCCGCATACGGCATGAAGCCCGATGAGTTAACCGGAGGAATCGGATGAAAAGAATTCTGATTGTGGATGACGCCATCACCATGCGTCAGCTGGTGGCGGCAACACTCAAGTCCGCAGGGTATGAGGTTGTGGATGCCAGAGACGGCGTGGACGCCCTGAAAAAGCTGGAGACAGGCAGATTCAACCTGATAGTGTCAGATGTCAACATGCCCAACATGGACGGTATCACCTTCTTAAAAGAGGTAAAAAAGAACCCGACACATAAATTCACCCCTGTGATAATGCTGACCACTGAATCACAGGCGTCTATAAAAGAGGAAGGCAGACTGGCAGGCGCTAAGGCATGGATCGTGAAACCGTTCAAGCCCAATGACCTGCTGGCAGTGATCAAAAAGATCATAGGATAATATTAAAAGGGAGAGTCTGAAGTGGACAAACAGACGCTGCTTAACAGTCTGAGAAACCCGGATGAAGCGGAAAGGATATATGCCGTGGAGGATGTGCTCGCCGATAAGGACGAGACCCTCTATCCTGTTCTGATAGAGCACCTTTATCATGAGGACAGCCGGCTTGTGCGGGAGCTGATAGTTGAGGCGTTCAAAGTTCTGGATATCAGCGCCTATTTTAAAGATATAGCGAAATATTTCGAATCTTCTGACGCATATGTCAGAAACTGCGCCATAGAGATATTCGGATCGAAGGGCGAGGACTCTGTGGCATATCTGACATCCATCATGGACCACTCGAACAAAGAGGTTCGGAAACTGGTTCTGGACAGTCTGGTAGCCACCAGCTCAAAATATTCCATACCGGCTCTCAGAGCTGCTCTTAAGGACAAAGCGCCCAATGTGATGATAACCGCCATAGAGTATCTGGGCAAAATATATGACGAAGAATCGCTCTCTGATATCATGGAAATATTCGAAAACACAGAAGAGGCGATGGTCCGCATGTCTTGTCTGGAAACCCTCATAATAATGGGGCAGCCCTCCACAGTGGACAGGGTGCTCACTATTCTGGGCGGAAAAAACATGGACAGCGTATATAAGCCGACAGTGCTCCGGCTGGTGGGCGAGAGGGGAACAGCGCGCCATCTGGATTTTCTGCTCTCATTTCTGAACAACAGAAACACTATGTATTTCAGAGAGATAGGCAATGCTCTACTGAAGATCATCAGCAGAAACAACATACATAAACTGGACGACGAACACACAAAATATATTCTCCAGAGCCTGAAAAACACAGAAGGCTCCACAGACGAAAGACTCACATTCTTTTACGTTATTTCCAATATGGACATGCCCGGCAAAGAATCTCTGTATGAAGAGCTGTCTTCGGACGAGAACGAAACGATATCCATGACATCACTGGAATATCTGGCAAAAACAAACAGAGACAGAGCCATCAGAATCACCGAAAACAAACTGAAAATGGCAGAGGGAGAAAGCAGACGGATGCTAGCCAACCTTCTGGAAACCCTGTAGGAGATAACGCTAAAATATGTTCATCAGCAACGATGATTACACTGACCTGACAGCTTTCATTTATAAGAAGTCAGGCATTAAATTTGAAGACAAAAAACGCTATTTCATTAATAAACGAGTAGAAAAAAGACTTAATGAAATGGGGCTGGAGACCGTCAGGGACTATTTAAGATTCCTTAAGTTCAAGGATGACGGGGACGAGTTCCAGTCGCTGATGAATCTGCTGACCGTAAACGAAACATATTTCTTTCGTGAGTTCGGCACGCTGGAGACCTTCGCCGAACACTGCCTGACAGAGATCACAGAGAGAAAGGCGGCGGCGAACGATTATAACCTCAGAATATGGTCCGCCGGATGCTCCACGGGAGAGGAACCGTACACTCTGGCCATCATAGTCAGGGAGATGCTGGAAAATCTGCCCAGATGGAATGTGGAGATACTTGCCAGCGATATAGATGAAAATGTTCTGGCTAAGGCCATAGACGCTAAATATGACGACCGGAGCCTGAAAGACGTACCGGATGAATATTATAAAAAATATTTCAACACCACCGGAGGCTATCACGTCCCCACGGCGGAGATCAGGAACATGGTGAACTTCGAGCACCTGAACCTGATGGACCGAGTAATGATGAGAAAAAAGCGTGGATTCGATTTCATCTTCTGCCGCAACGTTCTCATCTATTTTGACGAGATATCGAGAAAACAGGTAGTGGACCACTATTATATCTCCATGAACAGGGGCGGTTATATCTTTCTGGGACACAGCGAGTCCGTGGGCAGGATAACCACAGCCTTCAGCATGAAGCGCATGGGGAACAACGTTGTATATTACAAGGGGTAGAAGATGGGTATAAAGGTACTGGTAATAGATGACTCCGATATGGTCAGACACTTTCACAGCAATATACTCAAATCTTCAGGGTTCGAGGCTGACGGCGCCATAGACGGAATGGACGCTATGGAGAAGGCCATGCAGACCAATTATGCCCTGATGCTCTGCGACCTGAACATGCCCAGAATGGACGGTATCACCTTTATCAAGGAATACCGCAAGGCGGGCAAAGAGACCCCCATTATCATTATCACCACTCAGGAAGAGCTGGAAAACAGAAAAAAAGGCTATGAATCAGGCGCCAATCTGTACATAACCAAACCCGTGAAACCCGATGATCTGATACTCAATATAAAAATGCTTTTAGGCATAATGTAGATTTGGAGCGGACTATGACTCAGATAGATATGGAAAAATTCAGACAGGGATTTTTAGAGGAGGCGACAGACCTTCTCGAGGGAGCCAATGAGAGTATCCTCCGTGCCGAATCAGAGGGAGACGCAGAGCTGTTTAACGCCGTCTTCAGAAGCATACATACCATCAAGGGGAGCGCCGGAGGGTTCGGGTTCGACAATATGTCCGAGTTCTCTCATCATCTGGAAACTCTGCTGGACAAGCTGCGCAACAACGAGCTGACGATCGACGCAGATATCACCGATCTGCTGCTGAGAGGCGTGGACGTGCTGTTTGAGATGGTGGAATTCGCCAGAGACAACAAACCCTATACCAGAGACCTGTCAGAGCTGATCGGACTCTATGAGAACATGTCCGGCAACGGCCCGGCAAAAGAGGCGAAAACCGTGGTACAAGAGACAAAAGCACCCGCAGCCTCCGCTGATGGGCGTGTGGCGAAAATACTCAGAGACAACAACCCCGGTTTCGGAAAAACATATAAAATAACGATTAACTTCACTGACGAAATGCTGGAGAACGGGTATGACCCGCTGACCCTGCTGAACAATATTAAAGACCTCTCCGTTTTCTATCTGGCGGAAACGCCCACTGACAATGTTCCGCTGATGGCATCATATGAGCCTTATAAGCTCTATCTGCGCCCGAGCGTATACATTATCAGCGATGCCTCAGTGGAAGAGATAAACGATCTGGCTTTCGATGCCGACCTGATGACCGTGGAGGAGATCTCCACAGACGCTCCCGCAGAAGCACAGACCCGTCAGCCCGCTCCGGCAGAAAAAGATATCACGCCGGCGCCTCATATGGAAACTGTGAACACAGACGGCATAGATCAGGATATGCTGGTGGAGCTGGCATCCGGTATCGAAGATTATTTCGAGTCTGTGGAAAACTTCCTGATAGACATAGAGAAGACAGGTGAAGGATCTAAAGAGGCTGTGGACAACCTTTTCAGAGTTTTTCACAATATAAAGGGCGACTGCGGATACGTCGGGTTCACCTTTCTGGAGAAATACGCCCACCTTGTAGAAAACATGCTGGACAAGGTGCGTGCCGGAGCTGTGCTCTTCGACACTAAGGCGGCGGAATTCATCCTGAACGTCATCTCCGATGTGAAGAAACTCGTAAAAGACCTGATAAACAAAGAAATACCCGCCCTGCCGGCGACATACACCCAACTCAACAACCTTAAAGAGTCTATGCTGACTCTGGGCGAAAAGACCGCTCCGGTGTCGGGAGACGTTAAAATATTCCTGTCTCAGGTGGATCAGTTCATGGAGATGATAAGCATAGCCAAATCATCGCCCGTCGGAAAATCCATGCTGAAGCGTGCCTCACAGGGGCTTCATAACGCAGCGAGATTCATAGGTTTCACAGACCTGATGCAGCTCGCCTCTGATTTTGATAAAAAAGCGTCTGTCAGCGATGACTATCAGACAGAACTGACAAAGATAGAGAACTACATCAACGGGCTGAAATCACCCGCTAAAAAACTGGGCGAACTGCTGGTGGAAACAGGCAAGATAAGCGCCGAAGAGATAGAGGCGGCAAAGGCTCAGCAGAAGAAGATAGGCGAGATACTGGTGGATCAGGGCAAGATCGGCAAAGAGGATCTGGACATAGCCCTGAAAAAACAGACAGTGATGAAAGCGATGGAAGTATCCGTGCCCGCTCAGAGTGTTCAGGGATATGGAGCGGCGGCGGAAGAGCCGGAGTCAAAAGACGGATCAAAGGAAAAATTCTCCCAGTCCATGAAAGTGGATCAGGAGAAGATAGACAAATTCACCAACACCATCGGCGAACTGACAGTCGCCAAGAACGCATACGAGTATATGGTGCAGAAACTCATCCGTGAGTTCAACCTGCCCACCAGCCTCTTAAAGGATTTTAAGGACAACTCAAACCTGATCTCCAGAATATCGCAGGATCTGCAAAGGGATATCATGTCTCTGCGGATGGTCCCCATAAAGCAGATATTCAACAAATTCCCCAGAGTCGTTAGAGATATCGCCCGCAAACAGGATAAACAGATAGACCTGCGCATAATCGGCGAAGACACAGAGATAGACAAAAAGATAGCCGATATCCTCTCAGACCCGCTGGTGCATCTGGTGCGCAACTCATGCGACCACGGCATAGAGCCGCCGGCGGACAGAAGCAGAGCATCCAAGCCGGACACAGGGCATCTAATCCTTAAGGCATATAACGAAGGAAGTTTCGTATATATAGAAGTGATCGACGACGGACGAGGCATAGACCCTAAAAAGGTTCTCGCAAAAGCGGTGTCTAAGGGTCTGGCGGCAGAAGACGCCAATCTGACCGAAAAAGAGATCATTCAGTTTATCCTTGCCCCCGGGTTCTCCACTGCGGAGCAGGTTACAGATATATCCGGAAGGGGCGTTGGAATGGACGTGGTGAAGAGCTCCATCACCAGCGTGGGCGGTATAATAGACGTTCAGTCGTCCATGGGCGACGGAACCAGAGTCGTTATGAAGATTCCCGTTACCATTGGCATGTCCACGTCTCTGCTGGTGCGGATGGAGAATGACGAGCACTACGCCTTCCCCATTGAAAACGTAGCGGAAACAATCAAAGTCAGCAAAACACAGGTTAAGGATCTGCACTCCGGCAAGGGAATATACTACAGAGGCAACGTACTTCCGCTCACACAGCTCTCACAGCTGCTCGGCGACGGGGAGAAAGAGCTTGCCGATGAAGTAAATATTGTAATAACTGTTACTGACGCGGGAAAAACTGGTATAATAGTCCATGAGCTTCTTAACAGAATGGATATCGCCATTAAACCTGTGCCCGAATATTTTGCCCATCTGAACTATATCGGCGGAGTGACCATTCTGGGGGATGGAAAGGCCGTGCTGGTTCTTAATGTCAACAAATTATTTTAAGCGGTGACTCTATGCATGTTCTTATAATTGACGACAACACACTGCACCTGAAAATGTGCAGGATACTTTTAGAAAAGATAAACCACACAGTGGTGACTGAAGAATCCCTCGATTCCCTGAAAAAACATACGGATGATATGCCTGAGCCGGACATAGCGCTGGTTGACTTCAGGCTTCAGCCGGGCGTCACAGGTGTGGATGTTTTACAGTTTCTGAAACAGAATACAAAATGGACGAATACAAAATACATTGCCCTCACTGCGGATGTGGGAGAAAGATCATATCTCGACGGATCAGGTTTCGACGATGTGGTTTCAAACCTGTCACAGAAAGCCTGCTGTCGGATATATTGAGAAAATATGAGTAAGGCATACGAAAAACTTAGAGACGAGATCAACGAGTGTTTTTATCAGATCGTAGGGATCATCAACGAGATCATCGAACATAGAACCAACACCTTCTCAGCTATGCTGGAGGTCGGCGAAAGCATCCAGAAAGACTCTGAAAACTTTGTCGGCGAAACAGAAAAAGTGGTGGGCAACATTTCGCTGAATATCAATACCAAGATCGACAGCCTCAACATGGAACAGATGCGCTCAGAACTTCAGGAAGCAACAAAAACGTTTCTTTCCATAACGGAGGATCTCGAGCTTTTGTCATACAACACCATATGCCGGACAATGGCGCTGGGTGAAAAAGGCTCGACCATCACGCATATCAGTAAAGAGATAAAGAAATATTCCACAACGGTTAAAACTCTGCTGGACGATATTACAAAAGAGTTTTCCGCCGTTTACGAAAAATTCCGCTACATCGCGGAAAACATAATCAAAAGCGATATATCGGGCAATTCCGGCATGCTCGCCATGGACGCTATGGAAGAGCTGGTAATATCCTCCGACGTCTCTGTTCTGATAGAAAATTCTCAGTTCCACGATATATTCTCCCAGGAACTGGAGATAATCAACGACGCGCTGAACACTAATGAGTTTTCAGACGCCTATGAGGCGGGTATGATCTTCGGCGTGTACGAAAAAGCGCTGAACAAGCTGGATTTCATAAAAATGTCTCTTCAGGAAAAGATCGAAAGCATACAGTCCGTAATGAAAGATTTCATCTACACCTTCAACACGGATCTTCAGAATATCATCAGCAAAACAAACATTCTCAGAGAAGAACTGCTCAGGGTGGAATCTATTTCCGGCACCATATGCAAAACCATCAGAAACCTTCAGTCCAGCATAGATGAATCCCAGAATGTGATACACAAGGCGACAGCCGGAGTAAACAATCTGGGCAAACAATCAAAAACATTTAAAAACCTGGTGGTGGTAACAGCCATAGAGGTAGCCCGCATAAACGATGAGGATCTGCGAAGCGTGGTAATTTCCATGATCAGCACGGAAAAAGAGCTTCAGGGACTGATAGAAAAACTCCACTTTAACATCAGTCTGTGGCAGAAACTTCAGAATGATTTCATGAGCACATTCAAAGACGCCGGTATTGAGCTGAAAACCATCTGTGACTCATCCATCAAATCAGAAAGAGAGAAGATGCTACGGAGCACATACGATCTGGAGGCTCAGCTCACTGATTTCAGATCGGTCTTCACCGGCGAAAAATACATGAATTATTTCGACAGCAACACCCGCAGGCTTCTGGAACTGTTCTCTGAATTCGTGGATAATACGAACGAAGAATTCGAGACCTTTAACAACAAACTGGACGACAAGATCCTGTCAGATGAAATGTTCACACAGGGCAGAAACGATTCCGAGCTCAGAGATATTCTGGCGTCCGAGGATGAACAGTCGTCCATAGAATTCTTTTAGGTTATTATTATGTCATGTTCAATTAATATCCTGATCGCAGAGGATGATCAGCTCAACCGTATGATGCTCGAAAAGCTCCTGAGCAGGTTCAATGCCGTATGCACTATGGCAAAGGACGGACGGGAGGCAATCGAAATGTTTGAACAGGGCACCTATGACTCGGTCTTTCTGGATGTCAACATGCCTGTCTACACCGGCCCGGAATGTGCCGAAATAATCCGCCGTTCGTGCGAGGCAAAGAAGATCATGCCGCCTCTTCTGGTGTGCATCTCCGCTGACGAAGAATATTCAGACAGCGGAAGTTTCGATTTTTTTCTGGAAAAACCTTTTAATCTCGAAAAGATAAAAGAACTCACAGACGCAGTCTCCACATGCAAATGCGCCGACAGTCCGTATGACATTAAACGCGCGGCAGATATAATCGGGCTGGATGAAGAGACCATGCGCATGCTGATGAAAGAGTTTCTGGCTGTTTTTGACGAAGAGATAGTCAACCTGAAAAACGCCATGACCGGCAGCAGCGCCGAAGATATAACCCATGTCGCACATAAAATGAAGGGAGCCGCCGCTAATATGCAGGCGGAATCACTGCGGGAATACTGCTCCAAAATGCAGGCTGCTGATAAACGCAACACAGCGGAGCTGAACATGCTCTATAACCGGATTTACTGTTCGTACTGTTTTTTCAAGCGACAGTTAAATCATTGATTCGCTTGCATTTATACCTTATATCTGATAGGTTTTGCTATGGAACTCATTAATTCGTCAGGTAAATTTGATTTTCTTAATAACCTGCTAAATAACGGAAGCGCTGTCTTTTTCTGCCTCAGAACAGAATCAGGCTATCCTGTCACATATATATCTGCCAGCGCAAAAGAAATCCTCGGATATACAAAAGAGGACGTTGGTACTCTCAAATTCAAAGACCTGCTGACAAAAGAATCAAGAACCATGATCATAGATATGCTCGACGACTGCGTCTATTCTAAAAAATCATCGGCAAACTCCCCTAAATTCAAAGCTGTGAGAAAAGACGGAAAAGAAATATTTCTTTCCGCCTCATTCGTTTTCACATCCGCAGATAACGGCACTGCGGCCGTATGCGGATATCTGACTCAGACATGCGATTTCTGCGAGGCAGAGACCCGGCTGGACACACTGCTCAGCACCATATCCAACGGCATAGTGGAGATGGATATAAACTGCATCATCAGCTATGCCAGCCCATCCGCTGAGAATATATACGGCTACAGAGCGGATGAAATGTGCGGAAACAGCCTCACAATGCTGATGGATGAGAACAGCGGTTCGTTCGTGACGGAAAATTTTAAAAAAGCGGCGGCCACAGAGGCTCTGCCCACCAGATTTACACACAGACATGTGAAACGTGACGGCTCTGATGTTTTCATAGAGATGTCATGGGCATACAAAAGGGATAAAAAAAGACGGATAACCGGATTTATCTGTTCCATGACCGATGTGACCGACAAAAAGCAGGCAAATGACAAACTGCTCGGACAGCTCTCCTTCCTGAACAATATCATCGAGTCCGTGGCGCATCCTTTCTTCGTTATAGATATCCATACAATGGATGTGGTGGTATCCAACAGTGCCGCCGGACATGCCAAAGGAATAAAATGCTATGAGCTGCTGCACCACAGCAAGCTGCCCTGCTATATGGAAAACTATGACTGCCCGTTTCATCAGGTCAAGAACAACAAAGTCTCCGTGGTGACAGAACACGTCCACTATGACAAGGACAACAACAGGCTGTTCTACGAGATCCACGGACATCCCGTTTTCGATGAAAAAGGCAACGTCATTCAGATGATAGAATACACTCTGGACATCACCGAAAGAAAAAAGGCTCAGAGCGAGCTGGAAAAATATAAAAACCATCTGGAACTGCTGGTTGAAAAGCGCACAAACGAGCTTTACAACACCAACATCCAGCTGGTGAAAGAGATAGAGGACAAGATAGAGAAGGAGCGTCAGCTCATCCTCGCCGCCAGCGTTCTGGAAAACACAGTGGAAGGCATAACCATCACAGACCAGAACGGAGTGATTCAGAAGGTCAACCCGGCATTCACCAGCATCACCGGATATACAGCGGCTGAAGCCATAGGCAAAACCCCCAGAATACTGAAGTCTGATAAGCACGATGACGCTTTCTATGAAAAGATGTGGTCTAAGCTGCTGACAACAGGCGGCTGGAGCGGCGAGATATGGAATAGAAGAAAGAACGGGGACGCCTATCCAGAATGGCTCTCCATCAACTCCATAAAAGACTCATACGGAAAAATAACCCACTTCGTAGCTATCTTTCACGATATATCAGAGGTTAAGCAGGGCGAAGAGAAGCTGAAATATCAGGCACACCACGACACCCTGACCGGACTGCCTAACCGCCAGCTCTTCAATGACCGTCTGGAAATGGCTCTGGCATTCGCCAAGAGACACGGACAGAAAGTTGCCGATATACTGAAAGAATGTGTAAGACTGGAAGACACGGTGGCACGTCTGGGCGGCGACGAGTTCATGATTATCCTTCAGGATATTGAGAGCGAAAACAACGCCGTGGAGACAGCCCGACGGATACTGTCAGAGTTCGCTCACCCTATCTCCATACACGAAAACGATTTTTTCATTAACGCCAGCATAGGTATCACCATATATCCGGATGACGGGGACGATGTGCTCACCATAGTCAAGAACGCCGACCTCGCCATGTACCGTGTGAAAGAAACAGGAAAGAACAGCTATCAGCTCTTCACCAAAACGATGAACGACAGAGTTCAGAACCGTGTAAACATGGAGAGAGAGCTGCGAAAATCGATAAACGACAACGACTTCGAAGTTTACTATCAGCCAAAGGTATCTCTTCTCACCGGCAGGATAACAGGGTCTGAGGCTCTCATCAGATGGAATAAGAACGGTAATATGATCTCTCCGATGGAGTTCATTCCCGTAGCTGAGGACACAGGACACATCATCAGTATAGGCAGATGGGTTCTGAGAAAAGCGTGTGAGGACACAGTAAGGCTCCACAGAGGCGGATTCCCCCACCTGACCGTGGCTGTAAACCTCTCCGCCAGGCAGTTCAGAGACGAAACACTCATAGATTCCGTGTGCGATATCCTGAAAGAAACAGGACTGCCGCCGCAAAATCTGGAGCTGGAGATCACAGAAAATACCGTTATGGAAGACATCCAGACAACCATAATCTATCTGGCGAAACTGGTGGAAAAAGGCATACGAATATCCATAGACGATTTCGGAACAGGCTATTCATCTCTGAGCTATCTGAAGAAATTCCCCATAAGCATCCTGAAGATAGACAGATCTTTCATAAAAGATATACCCGACGACACAGACGACATCGTGATATCCGAATCTATCATATCGCTGGCGAAATCACTGAACCTAATGGTGGTCGCAGAGGGAACAGAGACGGAAGAACAGATAAAGTTCTGCCGGGAAAAAGGCTGCGATGAGGTTCAGGGATATTATTTCAGCAAGCCGGTGCGGATAGAGGAATACGCCGACATGCTGGCAAACGGAAAAACTCTCTAATACCCGTCAGTCTTCGCCTTCGCCATTTCATAAACGTTCATCACAGCAGTATTCAGCCTGTGCGCCGCTGCCAGACAGCTTTCCCACTCAGGGCTGTATTTCACGGTCTCGCCGTATGTCAGTTTTTTCACCGCCACAGCTTCGCCCATGACGTTCACGGTTATTATCTCCCTGTCCATGATGATGCGCTCCACGGGATAATATTTCACCCCGGCGGTGGAACTGTTGGCAAAGAGTATTCCGGCGCAGTTCTTAACCTCGCTCCCGTGGCAGAGAACATTCACTACAAACACCGGGCGGTTCTTTTTTCCTATTCCGTGACAGACAGTAACATCTACAGCATGCTGAGCCAGCACAGTGAAAAGATGCCCGATCATCTCCCCCGGGCAGTCGTCTATACCTGTCTCCATCATAACCAGCCCGCCTTTGGAGCTTTTCTGCTCCAGAAGAACGCCTCTGAGCATGTTAGGCACAGTCTCGAAAGTTTTGGTTCCTGTGGAACAGGCGGACGCCAATATCTTTCCGCCGAATGAGCCGAAATCTTTTACATAATATTTCAGCAGAGCCGCTCCTGTGGGGGTGGTCATCTCGTTAGGCTCCTGAGAGGGGCGGATCTCCACGCCTTCCAGAATCTTAACCGTGGCTGGAGCCGGCACAGGCATAACCCCGTGAGCGCACTCCACAAAACCTGTCCCCAGCACCGGAAGAGTGGCCGTTATATTATTTATCTTCAGCTTATGCACGCCGTAGGCGAACCCGGCTATATCAAATATAGAATCCAGAGCGCCCACCTCATGAAAATGCACCTTCTCAGGATCTTTTCCGTGAACATCTCCTTCGGCGCGGGCGATGATCTCAAAGATGCCGATGGAATCAGCGATCACCTTTTCCTCAAAGGCTGAGCCCTCCAGCATCCTGCGTATATCTTTCATGGTTCTGTGGGCATGTTCGTGCGGCAGGCTCAGCTTCAGCCTTTTGCACATGACCCCGGCAACGTTGACATCTTCCATCTCTGCGTTTATCTCCGTCTGTACCATGTCGGAGATGATCGCCGCCGTCTCCACAATATCCAGCCCCAGACCGCAGAGAACCCCCAGAGACATATCCCCTGAGATCCCCGATATCATATCAAAGTGAAGCGTAGTATCTGCACACATCTTTTACCCCGCATATAGCGCATTTCGGCTGTTTCGCCGTACAAATATCCCTGCCGAAGCTGATGACTCTGTGTCCCCACATGCAGTGGTTCTCTCCGTCCACCAGAACTTCCAGCTCTTTCTCTATCTTAACCGGGTCACCGCTGTCTGCCAGCCCCAGCCTGTTCATTATTCTTTTCACATGGGTATCCACAACTATTCCCGGCATGTTGTATATATTGCCCAGAACAACGTTGGCGGTCTTTCTGCCTACACCCGCCAGAGCGGTCAGCTCCTTCAGGCTGTCAGGCACTATGCCGCCGTGTTTCTGCGTCAGATCTTTCGCCATGCTTATCAGACTTTTCGCCTTGTTCTTGTATATCCCCGTGCTCTTTATCACTTCGCACATCTCGTCATAGTCGGCGTTCGCCATGTCCATGGGCGTGGGATATTTTTTAAAGAGTTCTTTTGTGACGATATTAACCCGTTTGTCCGTGCACTGGGCGGATAGAATGGTGGCGGTCAGAAGCTGAAAAGGATCTTTATAATCCAGAGAACATTTCGCCTCCGGATATTTCTCCGCCAGATATTTTTCAAATCTTTCGGACAGTTCTTTTTTGCTCATACTGTACTTATAGATCATTTTTTTCTGTTTGCCCACCCTATGTTTTAGGAGTAGAATTCCATCAAATGGAAAACATCTGGATACAGCTTTTAATTCTTTTCGCTTCCGGTTTTTTAGCCGGAATACTGAACACTCTCGCAGGCGGGGGGTCTTTTCTAACCATACCTATCCTGATATTCACAGGTCTGGAACCCACAGTGGCGAACGCCACAAACAGGCTGGGCATATGGATACAATCACTCTTCGGTCTGGGTAAATTCCGCAGGATGGGCTATTTTCCGGTGAAGATGAGTCTGATGTCCGTGATCCCGTCCCTGCTGGGTTCGGTCATCGGGGCATATCTCGCCACTATAGTCGCCGAGGACGCTTTCAAAAAATATCTGGCTTTTTTCATGGTTCTCATGACCCTCGTCACCTTCTTCAAACCGCAGTCGGACAAACAGCTGACAGATTTTACCCTCACCATGAAATCAGGCGTAACGGCATCCGCCGTATATTTTTTCGTGGGACTTTACGGCGGGTTTATTCAGGCAGGCGTGGGTTTTGTGGTTCTGGCATACTGTGTTCTCTACGGGCTGGACTATGTGCGAGGCAACGCTGTTAAGATGTTCATCAACCTGCTGACGGCTACACTGTCTCTCGCCATATTCATCTACGCTGACAAAGTGGTCTATCTGCCCGGCATAGCTCTGGGCGCCGGAATGGCTGTGGGGGCTGTTATGGCTGCGGGTTTTTCTGTTAAGGCGGGCAATGTTTTTCTGAAAAGATTCGTATCTGTAGCCGTGATAGCTTTTGCTATCCTTCTGCTTTTCAAATAAATTTCAGACGGTATTTTTTTATGAGGACATCCGGAATATAGCTGGTCTTGGCTATGCGCAGAGCCATGCTTCCCAGATCCTGCTCATAGTTGATGTATTTATATTTTTTCGGAAGAATATTGGCAAAATCGTTGTAAACGTACTGATATATTCCCTTATACTCCACCAGACCCTTGGCAAAGTGCATGACGTATGTGTCATCCGTCAGCTCCTCTCCGAGGATAAAGGCGGCCGGCTTTCCGTCAGCGTAGTATATGCCTCCGCATATCCCCAGCTCTTTATAGAGATCGAGAGCCTCTGTGCAGGCATAATAATCCGTTTCCTCTTTAGCCGCTCCGGTGTTCTCCTGCCATTTTTCCAGAATGAAGCGGGCATCCGCCATGTTGCTGTCGTCTATCATATAGGCGTCCGCATGGTAGCTTTCCACGAACTGTTTGAGCAGGTTGCGCTTCTTGTGCAGTTTGCGTCCGGGATAGGTGGACATTTTTTCGGTAGTATAGATATAGTCTGTGTCGCCGTCGGTAAATGTGCACTCAACATCCATCCCTTCAAAATGACCGAGCCAAGCCTCCGCCAGGGGAAAGAAGAAATCGCAGTGCTCCTGAAGTTTCTTCAGCGTATCTAGCGGAACTTCTCTGATATCGCACGCCGGCATTATATAGTTTCCGCCGTCATAGGTCACGCCTTTCACGAAAACAAAGCCGTCCGCCTCGAAGACACGGTAGTCATGGTTGCCTCTGAAAAGATAAAGATTCTGAAAGCTGTATTCGGATACAGGTATATTTACGGATTTGAGTTTCTTGTCCAGCAGTTCTTTATGTTTGAGTGAGATAGGTTCGCCAAGCATTTAAGAGTTAATTTATATCATTATGTTTAATTTGTCCAAAAAATAATTTGTGATAAATAAAGTTAACAAAATTTTCCTTCAAAAAAAGGCTTAGGTTATATATACTTTAATATATTTCTGACTTAATCGTTCACAACGGGGTAGAGATGTACTTTGACCTTTCCATATTATGTTCCGTGCTGGCGCTTCTGCACATCACCCTCTATTTTTTTCTGGGTTACGGCAGACTGGTCACCATAACAAATCTGTTCGCTGTGCTGGGGCTGATATTCTCCTCCGCTCAGTTCATCACGCTCTGGAGCAGCGCCCACGCAAATCCCTTCGGCTCCATGAGCGGGCTTCTGCTGTTTTTGTCTCAGGCGCTCCTTCTCGCATATATCCTTCTTTTCTTTAAATTCAAGAGACCGTCCATCGGGCTTTTCATCTTCCCGCTGGCTGTCCTTTTCATCATAGGCGCCCGTCTTCTGGGCGGTTTCAGCGCCATGCACAACCCCCAGGCGGCTAGCCTCTGGCTTTATATCCACCTGCCGTTCACCATCATCGGCACAGCGTTTTTCATGGTGTCCACCTTCTGCGGCATCATGTATTTCATTCAGGAACGCCAGCTGAAAAACAAAAACTTCGGCGTGATATTCCGCCGTTTTCCTCCTCTGGACACCATAGACAGGCTTATCAACACCACGCTGTATATAGGCTTCTACACCTTCACCATCGGGCTTCTGGCGGGGCTGGTGTGGATGATCTACTCCAGCGGACGGATAAACGTCTTCAGTCCCAAGCTGGTCTTTGCCATCATCACATGGATTATTTACAGCAGCATCACATTTTATAAACAGCTTAAAGGCATGTCCCCCAAGGACACTGCCCTTTCTACCATTGTCGGTTTTATCTCTGTGATAATCACCTACATCGGCGTAGCTTTTTTTGTAGCGGGATAATATTTTATGCAGCTTGCAGTTTTAGGTCTCAATCATAATACCGCGCCTGTCGAGGTGAGAGAACGTCTCGCTGTGGACGGGAGCGAGCTGGAACAGATGTATACGCAGATCATGGCAAACGACAGAATATACGAGGCCATGATAATCTCCACCTGCAACAGGGTGGAATACTACATAGTCACCGATGACTTTCTGTGCAACATCGAAAGTGTGCTGGAGATAGTCTCCGAACACTGCGGGATGGAACGCACGGAACTGAGAAAATACACCTTCATCCACTGCGGGGAGGACTCTATCCGCCATATTTTCCGTGTGGCCTGCGGACTGGACTCCCTCGTCATGGGAGAGCCCCAGATATTCGGACAGGTGAAGGACTCTTTCGAAAACTGCCGCACATACGGCGGGGCGGGAACTTTTCTGAAAAAACTGGAAGAGTTCACCATAAAAACCACCAAAAAAGTGCGCACCTATACAGGCATAGGGGAAAACCCGGTGTCTGTCAGCTATGCCGCCGTGGAGCTTGCTTCTAAGATCTTCGGCAGGCTGGAGGACAAATCCGCCCTGATAATAGGCGCGGGAGAGATGTGCGAGCTGGCGGCGAAACATCTGATGACTGCGGGAATAGGCAGGACAACCGTAACCAACAGAACCTATGAAAAGGCGGAGAAACTCGCCTGCGAGGTTGGGGGAGAGGCTGTTGAGTTTTCAGCGTTCAAGGATATGCTGAAAAACTCCGACATAATCATAAGCTCCACAGGCGCCACAGAGCTTCTGGTGACGGCAGCGGACGTGAAAGACGCCATGTCGCACCGCAAAAAGAAACCTATGTTCTTCATAGACATAGCTGTCCCCAGAGACATAGATCCGCAGATCAACAGGATAGAGAACGTATACGTTTATGATATAGATGACCTGAAAGCAGTGGTGGACGCCAACCGCAAACAGCGGGAGAAAGAGGCCGTGAAGGCTATGGAGTTCATCGAGGACGGGCTGGAAGGCTTCTATGAATGGATAGAATCCATGAAGATCGTGCCTCTGATCAAATCGCTCAGAGGACAGTTCGAGGAGATAAAAGACGCGGAGCTGAAAAGATTCTCCGCAAAATTCAAAATAGACAGTGAACAGGAGCAGGCCAAGCTGGAATATCTGGTATCGGCATACATGAACAAAGTTCTTCACACACCTTTGAAAAACCTGAAGAACGTATCCGCCGTGAAAGGTAAATATTCTCTGGACGAGGCTCTGAAAATTTTGTTTGAACTCGAGGATGAAAAATGAAAAAAGTCACTATCGCAACCCGTGGAAGCAATCTGGCACTGTGGCAGGCGGAACACATCAAAGCTCTGCTGATGAAAGAGCACGGTGTGGAGGTTGAGCTGAACGTGATCAAAACCAAAGGCGACAAGATACTGGATGTCCCGCTGGCAAAGATAGGCGGTAAAGGGCTTTTCGTTAAGGAAATAGAGCAGGCGCTCATGGACAACACAGCCGACATAGCCGTACACAGCATGAAAGATGTGCCAATGGAGCTTCCCGAGGGACTGATACTCTATGCCAGCCCGGAGGGAGAGACACCCTATGACTGCTTCGTATCAGTGAAATATAATACTCTGGACGATCTGCCGGAAGGCGCCGTGGTGGGCACCAGCAGTCTGCGCAGAAAGGTTCAGCTGAAAAAAGTTAGACCCGATCTAATCATAAAAGACCTGAGAGGCAATGTGAACACCCGCCTGGCGAAGCTGGAAGCGGGGGAATATGACGCCATCATCCTCGCCAAGGCAGGGCTGGTGCGTCTCGGTTTTCATGACAGGGTGAAGGACACCTTCAATGTGGATGTCATGCTGCCGGCTTGCTGTCAGGGTATTCTGGGCATAGAGATCCGTGAAAATGACGAAGAGATGAAAAAACTCCTCGATTTTCTCCGCCACGAACCCACAGAAACAAGGGTCAAGTGCGAAAGAGCCTTCCTTAGAAAGCTGGAGGGGGGATGTCAGGCTCCCATAGCCGGACACTCCGTGCTGTGCGGGGACAAAATAGTGATGAAGGGCGTTGTATCCGATATCGAAGGAAACGTTTTCATCACGGAAACTATCGAAGGAATGGCAAAAGACGCCGAACAGCTCGGTATTCAGCTGGCTGAAAAAGTGCTGAACAGCGGCGGAAAAGCTATTCTGGACGAAATCTACAAAAACGCATGAACGTACTGATAACCAGAGAAGCGGACAAAACGGCAAAATTCGCCGGACTGCTGAAAAAGTCAGGACACGTCCCCTTTTCTCTGCCGATGATAGAATGTGTGCCCGTGGAGGCTGACGTCTCCGGACACTATGACTACGGCGTCTTCACCAGTCTGAACGCCGTGAAATATTTCGAGCCTTACAGAAACAGCGTCACCTTCGGAAAAATAGCCGCCGTGGGCTCAGCCACGTCAGACGCTCTGACAGAGTCCGAATACTCTGTGGATATGATGCCGGATGAATATTCCGCCGAAGGGCTGAAAAAGCTCTTTTCCGACATAGACCTGAAAGGCAGACGTATTCTGCTAGCAGGGGCGGAGACCAGAGCAGGGGATTTTCACACCTGGCTGAAAATGAACGGATGCGCCGCCGACATTGTCACTATCTATAAGACAGTGGAGGTAAAAAGGAGCGGGGACGAAATAGACTCCTTCATCCGCCAGAACGGCATAGAGGTCATAACCTTTGCCTCGCCTTCCGCCGTCAGAGCTTTTTTTGACTCCTGCCGCACAGACAGGTCTCTGGTGGCGATAGGCAGAACCACAGCCGAAGAGATAAAAAAATACGGATACGAATGTTACGTCCCGGAGGAATATACCCTCGAGGGAATGATAAAGATAATAGACCAATTATGAGGTGTTGAAATGGCATTTCCAATAGACAGACCCAGAAGACTCAGATCGTCAGAAACTATGCGCAGACTGATCAGAGAGACAGTGCTGACCCCCGCTGACTTCATATATCCCCTCTTCGTATGCGAAGGCGACAACGTAAAAAACCCGGTATCTTCCATGCCCGGCGTTTTTCAGATGTCCATAGACAACATCATCAAAGAATGTCAGGAAGTAAAAGAGCTGGGAATCCCCGGCGTAATTCTCTTCGGCATTCCGGCGTATAAGGACGAGATGGGATCAGAAGCCTACAACGAGCACGGCATCATCCAGAAAGCCGTGAAAGCCATCAAAGAGAATGTGAAAGACCTGCTGGTGATAACAGACGTGTGCATGTGCGAATACACAGACCACGGTCACTGCGGAATCATAAAGAACGGCGAAGTGGACAATGACGAAACCCTGAAATATCTCGCTCTGGAGACTCTCACCCATGTGAAGGCCGGAGCGGACATAGTCGCCCCCAGCGACATGATGGACGGCAGGGTGGAAGTGATGAGAGATATTCTGGACGAGCACGGATATCATAACGTGCCTATCATGAGCTATTCGGTGAAATACTGCTCCGCTTTCTACGGTCCTTTCCGTGAGGCGGCGGAATCAACACCTAAGTTCGGCGACAGAAAGACCTATCAGATGGATCCGGCAAACAGAACGGAAGGGCTGAAAGAAGCTGAACTGGATATCATGGAGGGAGCGGACATCATAATGGTGAAACCGGCTCTGCCCTATCTGGATATCATCAGCGACCTGAAGAGAAACTATGACAGACCCGTGGCCGCTTACCATGTTTCCGGTGAATACGCCATGATCATGGCGGCAGACCAGCTCGGATGGATGGACGGACACAGAGCCATGATGGAATCTCTGGTTTCTATCAAGAGAGCCGGAGCGGATATTATCATAACCTATTACGCTAAAGAGGCGGTAAAAGCTCTTGCAAAATAATATACACGCATACAGATGGTCCTCAGAAGGGCTGACTCAGGTGGAACACATAGAACCTGTGCGCCGTGAAGACCTGATATCCATCGACAGGCAGATCGATCTGGCTGTTAAAAACATAGAAGCGTTCGTCAGCGGCAAACCGGCCCTGAACATGCTGCTGTGGGGCGAAAAGGGGCTGGGTAAATCCGCCATCATCAAGATGCTCCTGACTGAATACGCTGACAGAGGGCTGACAGCCGTGGAGTTCCGCCATGACGACATAATCACTCTCTATGACCTCTACGCTCAGGTGCGTAAGATGAGCAACAGATACATCATGATATATCTGGACGATGTGTCTTTCGACACGGGCGACACACTCTACAGAATGTTCAAATCTGTTCTGGAGGGCGGACTGGAAGAAAAACCCGCCAACTGCGTCTTTGTCGCCACATCCAACAAACGGCATATGATAACTGAAACAGCGTCTGACTCCGGCGATATATACGACAGGGACGTGGTGAATGAAAACGCCTCGCTCTTTGCCCGTTTTGGTCTGGCCATCGGCTTTTATCCGCTGAACCCTAAGGACTATAAGCTGATAGTCAGCTCATATCTGGAAAGAACAGGCATCGGTCTGTATGACGGCTGGGAAAAAGAAGCGGAAAGCTACGCCATGGATAGAGGCGGAAGAAGCGGCAGGATAGCCAAACAGTTCTCTGTTTATAAAAGTATTTTCAGATAAGATTTTATCTATTAACTAAAGTTTTAGCAGGCTCTCTGTGGTAAGATACAATAAACGCGCCGCAGGTAGCATAATGACATTCAAACCCGATGAACTGAACGTTCTGAACAGAAAGTATCTGGTATCCACCCTCTGTTTCATGAACAGATGCCTGAAACTGTCGTCTGATGAAGAGTTTGATGAGCTTCTACAAGACATCGCAGACTTTCTGGGATTCAGGTTTATCCTATACTGTTTCACCAGAACATCCTACTGCAAAGGATACGGCATAAACCTGCACAATGTCTCCAACCCCTCCGAGTGGATGTTGGAATATGGTCTGAACGGCTATATAAACAATGACCCTGTTCGGATAGAAGCGGAGCAGAGACTGGAGCGGGGTATCAGAAACATGTTTATCCTGTGGGATTCATACGACAGGGAGCTTTCTCCGGAGGAGCTTCACATCATAGAGCGCAGAAAATTCTTCGGTCTTAATTACGGTTTTTCCATCTTTTCTGATTCCAAGCCGAAGGACTTCTCTTTTCTGGTTTCTTTCGCAGACTCAAAAAAACAGGTGGACGAACGCACAGCGGTGGTGATGAATATTCTGATGCCGCACCTGACGGTGATTAGAAAACGTCTGGAAATGATCAAGCTGGTCAGCTCTCTCACCGACAGAGAGAAAGAGGTGGCCGACTGGATAGCGGACGGCAAAACCAGCTGGGAGATAGCCACTATAATGCCCATCTCCGAAAACACTGTCAAATTTCACACAAAAAGGATATTTCATAAGTTAGGAGTGTCCAACAAACAGCAGGCGATAGCCATTTTGCTGGCTGTGAGGTATCTCAGTCTGTAGCGTCAGTACATCACAACGCTTCTGTCGTCTATCTTCTTCACGGATATATTGATTCCGTATGCCTCAGACAGTTTTTCTTCAGACAGACTGTCCTTCTCTCCGCAGTAAAGAGGTCTCCCGCCATCCATCAGCAGAACAGAATCAGCGTATCTGAGCGCCAGATTCAGATCATGCAGAACTATCATGGTGGAAAGCCCGTGCTCCTTCGTCACCCGCTCCGCCGTATCCATTATCTCAAGCTGATTTTTAACATCCAGATGGTTGATGGGCTCATCCAGCATCAGGATATCGGCTTTCTGAACCATAGCTCTGGCTATCAGTATCTTTTGAAACTCGCCGCCTGAAAGCTCCGTTACGCATTTATCCCGCATTGCGGATATTCCCAGCTCACACATCACGGCTTCTGTCATTTCGTAGTCGTGTCTTTTCGGATACCAGCTCATATATGGTTTACGCCCCAGTAGAACAGTCTCGTAAACACTGCACGGCACAGGATGAGTCGTCTGAGGCAGATAGGCTATCTTCTTAGCTATGTCACGCCTCTGCATGCCGGAAACGCACTCATCGCCTATATTCACCCTGCCGTCCGTGGGTTTTATGATGCCGTTCATCACCTTCATCAGAGTGGACTTGCCAGCTCCGTTCGGACCTATCACCACGCATATCTCAGAGCTCTTCAGCCCCAGAGTCACTCCATCCAGTATCTTTCTGCCGTTTTTCAGCCGGAAACCGACATTATCAGCCTTTACCATTTTTTATAGACCTCTTCATAAGTATAAACAGAAACATAGGCACCCCGGCAAAAGCCGTGATGACCCCCACAGGCAGAGCCAGAGGATAAAAAACCATCTGCGCCAGAGTATCCGCCCCCAGAAGAAAAACACCGCCCAAGAGAGCGGAGGCGGGTATCAGAAAACTATGCCCCGTGTGCCTGAACATCATCCGTACCATGTGCGGAGCTATCAGCCCCACAAAACCGATCACGCCGTAATACGCAGTGGCAAAGGCGGACATCAGAGACGTCACTATCAGAGAATATATCCTGATCTTCTTCACCTCCACACCAAGCCCCTCGGCGTGCATCTCGCCCCACTGAACAGCGTTGTAGTCCCAGCTGTGCCTCAGAGCGAACAGAACCCCCGCCGCCATCACCGCCAGAACAGTAAGAGCCTCCGACCAGCTCCCCTTGCCCAGATCGCCGAATGTCCAGAAAACAGCGGCGGCAAGCTGAGTATCGGTAGAGAAATACTGAAGCAGCATGGTGCAGGCGCTGAAAAAAGCCGACATAGCCACACCCGCCAGTATCAGTCCCTGCGGAGTCATTCCTTTGACAAACGAAAACAGCAGGATAATGAGCGCAGACAGCATAGCCCCGGCGAAAGCTCCGAAAGCCACCATCCCCAGATTGCCCATCAGAAGACCGGATCCCATGCCTGAACCCATCACGATAATGGAAAATGTCGCGCCGAAAGCCGCACCCTGAGACAGACCCAGAGTGAATGACGAAGCGAGCGGATTGCGCAGAATATTCTGAAGAATAACGCCGCTCACCGCCAGAGCCCCGCCCACAGCCAGCGCCGCCAGAATTTTTGGCAGGCGCAGATGCCATATGAAATATATAAGATCATCATTGTTTCCTGTCCGGAACAGAGCCATGAGAGCCTCGCCCCATGAGCTCTGTACCGCTCCGTGCTTCACACCGAGCATAACGAACAGGAACAGGAGAAATGTCATCACAAGCCAGAAAAAGAATCTGCCGCCCATCAGTGAATGACCTCCGCTTTTATCTCACGGTCTGTCAGACGCAGGCGCTGGAAACCGCCCATATCTTTTTTCACAACCGGAAAAACATCCTTACCGGTAAAGACTTTGATTATCTCACCAGCCTTCTTGTCCGGATCGAGATCTTTATATCTGTCAGGATACGCTATCTTAGCTATAAAAAAGGCGTTTGCGAGCATCAGGTCTATATTGGTGTAATAATAAGTATTCGCAGGCAGAAGATATGCCCTTCCTCCTGCAAACGCTTTCAGTCTTTTCAAGAATCCGCTGTCTTTTGCGTGGGAATCAGCCACCAGCGAAAACCCGGCGCTGTCGATAAATATTATGTCCGGATTCATCAGCGTGAGATATTCTTTCTGAAGAAAGACATGTCCCTTCAACCCGGCTGAATCGGCGGTGTTCTCCACACCTGCCAGCCGGAACGGCAGAAAATTCGCCTCCGTGCTGTCCATGCCCTGTGTACCTTTATAAGATACCCCGCCTATATAGGCTCTGGCTCTCTTATCCGGTTTGAAATCCAGTTCTTTTTTCAGTCTTTCCATGTATGATATCAGCTCAGCCGCTCTCTGTTCTCTGTTAAGAATCTTTCCCGCCAGCTCCAGTGAGCGGTATATATCACTGAACTCCACTCCGCTGTATCCATAGCGGAGCACCACCACAGGTATCCTCAGTTTTCTCTGCATCAGATCAGCCTCGGAGGCGTCCTGCGTTACGGTGAATATCACGTCCGGCTTCAGTGATATCATCATCTCATTGCTGGGAATTCCTTTCGCCCCGCCTTCGCTTACCACCGGGAGATCCTTCACGATATCCTTATTGGCATAGACATACGGACGTTTCTCATAGTCCTTTTTGTCTATCCTCTCTACTGCGGTAACCATACTCTGAGCGCCGAGATAAGAAATAAAGCTCATGCTGTGTCTGAGAGCGATAATCCTCTCGATCTTCTTATCCGGCACATCCACCCTGCGCCCCAGCATATCCATCACCACGGCGCTGTGAGCGGTAAAGCTCAGGCAGATAACTATTGCCGCCGTTAAGGTTATTTTTCCCATATTATCAGCTCCCTGCGAAAATACAGTCTGTCTCTGATTCTGCCGTCCGGCAGAGAATATCTGTCCAGAATCTGATCTATCTTATATACGGAGCGGTTTTCATCATCTGCTACGGCGTCCAGACACATTTTAGTTATTTCGTCTCTATGATAATCTCTTTCGAAGTTATTCTCTTTCACAAAGCTCTTATAGGGAACCTTCTGTTCATCCAGCCATTTTTTAAGGTCTGGAGTATCGTTGAAACATTTGATCTTTACGCCGTGGGCGGCGCAGACCTCCAGAGTGATGTCCGAATCCTTTCTGCCTGCCCAGCCGAGATATATCACCGCCTTACGGGCTATATCGTGAACCCGGAGATAGTCCTTTGGCGTTCTCACAGCCGGTGTGGTGGAGCAGAAGACCAGATCGTATCTGATATTACTGTCAAAACCCTCCCAGCCTGTCTTTTCGCAGGTAATGTTGCTGACACCCTCTTTTTCTACGTCCTCCATCAGAATCCTCAGCATTTCGCCGGATATATCTATCCCGTGCACCCGCCCGGCTTTCTTCGCCAGCCCGATGGTGAACTTTCCGCTGCCGCAGCCCACATCCAGCAGAGAGGCGCGCGTCAGAACGACGCCCGCCTCCTCAGTCATTTTTATTATCTCAGCCTCGAAGGTATCCGGAGATGATGAATATCTCGGATAGCTCAGAGCTCTCTTGTCCCACATTTCGGCGCTCTGTCCTTTTTTTCTCAGAATGTCCATTTTACACTCACTCCGCCGTTCAGCCCCAGCGCGGGGTATCCGTACTGCTCTTCGTAATCTGTATCAAAGATGTTATCCACATAAAACTCAATCACAGTACTCTTGTTCGCCGCCCAGCTGAGGCTGGTGCCCAGCAGCATATAGGGATCAAGCTCTCTGGATTTTCCATAGTAGAAATACTCTCTCTCGCCCACATAGCTCAGAGTGGTGTCGAGACTGAATTTTTCTGATATTTTCCACACGAGATTAACGTTTCCTTTCAGATCAGGTACATAATCCACCTCGTCAGAGGCGTATTCGCTGTATGATTCCGAAACAGGGTCGCCGCTCTTCTCTGACTCTGTGAATGCAAGCCCGGCGCCCGCTGTTAAAGATTTTGTAAGAGAATATCTTCCTTCGGCGCTTACTCCGGTGAACTTTGCGTTCTCAATGTTGTATGTGATTCTGCCGGAATTGGTGACCGGGTTGGTTCCCATCAGCAGATAATCATCTATGTCATAATGATACGCTGACAGTTTCACATATCCTTTCTTGCCAGCGAAACTGTGTTTATACGCTATATCGATAGCGTTCGCCTTTTCCGGCTTCAGCTCTTCGTCCTCCAGCAGAGAGACTCCCAGAGCATCGGAGAAGTGGTTCATCTCCGGTATGGTGGGTGTTCTGTAGCTCTGGTAAACAAACACGGCTATCTTGTCATTGGGAGTCAGGGCATATGTCAGCCCGAATTTGGGAGTGATGCTGTCGTCTTCGTATCTCTGCCTCTGCATAACGCCGCTCTTTGTCTTGTACTGGCTGGCGTCATAGCTGTCATAGCGGAGCCCCATGTCTATAGTCAGGCGTTTTGTGATATCCCAGCTGTCGGACAGGAAAACTCCCTCAGCTATTATCTTCGGCTCTGAATCAGAGCTGGCGATTCCGCCTTTCCAGGGTCCGGGCGCTACATAATCCACATCAATGGCGCCCGCTCTCAGGTTTTTCTGTTCCGCCCCGAAGACCAGCTTATGCCTGTCGGCCTGAACCTCTGTCTTCGCTTTATATCCGTAGCTTCTGTCCACCTCTACCTTTCTATCCAGAACCAAAGCGCCTTCCTGTACCCCGCCCATAGTTTTCGAAGCATAGTTTCTGTCGAATCTGTCCTCGTGGTTGGCAAAAGCAGACAGCTCGAAGAATGCGCTTGAGCCTATGCTCTGGGTGAATGTGGCTGTATAGAACTGTTTTATCTTGTCATAATAAGCGCCGTCTCCCACAAGGCTCATCGCCTGTCCCCCTGCTCCGCCGGCAAAGGTTTCGCCCAGCGAAAGCACTTCGGCGTCATCCACTTCCTCTTCATATCCTGGGTTGTCCGGGTCTGCGGACACCCTGTTGCTTCTGATCATCCCTCTGTATGTTTTGGTATAGTCATATCCCAGAACCAGCTCGCCGCCCTGCCATGGAGTGTCGATATAAATCTTAGGCGCTATGTGGCTGGAGCTGTAGTCGTTGTTCCACAGATAGGCATCCGCCTCCTGATGGCTGAGACCGAGGCTGATTCCTACCCCGCCGAATTTCTGAGAATAACTGCCTCTCACATTATAGAATGTATCCTCATCATCCAGCCAGCCCAGCGTGCCGTAAAGACTGACTCTCGGAGACGCTGACGGTCTGACGGTATAGGCATTGATGACGCCGCCCAGAGCGTTGTTGCCGTATTCTGCGCTGCTGCCGCCTTTTATCACTTCTATGCGGTCGATATTGTCCAGCGGTATTGTGCTGAAATCTATATAGTTGCCGCCGTTCGTTCCTGTGGAGTTGATGGTTCTACCGTCCAGGTTCAGCATGATTCTCTGTCCGCTCTGACCCCGGATAGTCATCACATCTCCGCTGTCGCCTATCACTGTTTTTCTTTTAAGACTGATTTCCGGATCTCTTTCCAGAAAATCCGCTATGTTGTTGCTCCTCTTCTTCTCCTGCACCCTGTAATCGGTGGATGTCATATTCTGCTGCTGTGTCTGCTGAGCAGTTACGGATACCTCGTCCAGATATATCGTATCCTGCATCAGATTTTCGGCATGTGCCGTGACGCTCACAGCCATCAGCACAGCCAGAGCGGAAGCCAGTCCCTTCATAGTAACCTCCTGATGTATTCAATTCTTTTTTTCTAAAATTGCGGTCGGGTTTGATTTTCCCCGATTATTCTTGACAAACTCAAACCGAATAATGATAATGAGTCTTATTATCAAACAACGGAGATTGCATTGACAGGTGTTAAGATTTCTAAAAAAAAATCTGCTGTAAACGAATTCATAAAAAAACGGTTCGGCGTCGAAAACCCTGAGCTGGCGCAAAAGATAGCATCTGCAAGCGTTATATCAGTAAAAAAAAAGAAGGACATCATATTCAGTCAGGGGCAGGAGATCAGCCACACTTTCTTTATAGTCAGCGGACTGGTGAAGCTGTTCAGAACCAGCGAAGAGGGAAGGGACATCGTGCTGAAATACAGCTCGGCGGGAGAATCATTCGCCAACGGAATCATGGGCGGACATAGCCTGCTTTCGGCTTCCGCTCTGGAGGACTCAGAGCTTCTGGTGATAGATAAATCCGCAGTGAAGAACGAAGTTCTGAAGAATCCGCATCTTCTGGAAAATCTGCTGAAAAGCTGTAAAAGAGAGTTTGATTTCTATATGTCATATATAGAGAACATCAGCATGACCGATACCCGCAAGAGGCTGGAAAAATATCTGCGTGAGCACTCCAAAAAAAACATGTCCGACACCGTGCGCCTGCCTGTGCCCAGATGTGAACTGGCTATTTTGCTGGGCTGCACGCCTGAGAACCTGTCACGGATCATAAAACAGATGACGGCGGACGGTCATATCACTATAAAAGGCAGGGATATCAGAATCAATTTTTAGAAAATCTTCTCATCCGTTCATATCTGGGGCTCAGTCTGAAATTAAACATTCCGCAGGCGAAATAATACAGAATGTCCGTTATCCAGTCCTTCATGAACTTTCTGTCACGGAATATAAAACCTATCGTTTTTAACGGAGACCGGAACAGCTCCGCCACAACTCCCGTCTGGTTTGACGGATCACGGAAACATTCCCAGTCGCACTGTTTGCAGTAGGGCTTTTGTCTGATCTTCAGCGTATCCAGCTCGTCATATCTGCCCAGATCGTCGCTGATCCTGAACCCGCAGGGATACGCGTGACCATCGGCACTGTTAACGAAGAAATAATCTATCCCGCCGTAACAGGCAAACCCCGCCCCTGTCTCGCCGCCATAGTGCCGTATAAGCATCAGAAGAGAGCTCTTCGGGGTGAATATGCGTATATGAGACCTGTGCTCGGCTATGGTGTCGTACAGAGCCTTGAAGAGCAGATGTTTTTCTGTGTCGTTATATGTAACCATGTCGTCTGACGATTCCGCTTTATAGACCGCTCCCTCCTGCATACTCATAGGGTAGCAGGCGTTGGCGATGGTAAAGCCCATCGACGCCGCGAATAAATAGAATTTATCAAAACCGTGCCGGTAAGCCTTATAAAAAAGCTGTTTCTCCGACTCCGTGCTTTCGCTGTTCACCTTGATACCGCCCCGAACCAGAGTTCTGTTGATACCCAGATTGGCGGAGGGATAGATCCCCTCCTCCGCAAAAACCGGAAGAGCCCTGCGGATGCCGTCGGTCACACCTTTCAGTCCTCTGCCTGTCTCGTGCTCCAGTATGTCCCAGCTGTCCAGACTGATCCAGAAGGTGTAGAGTCCGCTCTCTTTCAGCTTTTGGGCGAACTGTCTCATGCGGTATAAAAAATCCGGACGCTCAGCGCCCATGAACATAAATCCGTTTGTGCCTGTTCGCAGATAGGGGATGCCTTTCAGACGGGCATAGTTGATGCAGTCGAAGAGAGTGTCCTCGAACAGGAAAGGTTCGCCGCCAGTGAAAGACAGAGCCTTCACCCTGTTTTCCGCCGCCCTGTCGATGATGGAGAGCATCGTCTCTTTGTCCAGTTTGCTGCGCTGAAACTTCTCCTGCACTCTCATGCCGCACTGGGGGCATTTCGCATTACAGAAATCGGTGGTCTGTATGACGAGCTGACCTGCCGTTCTGCCTCTGAGAAATGAGGGAGCGTTGCGCAGAAATTCTTTTACAAATTCTTTGCCCATTTAGACAGCTAGTTTTTCGCTGACAGCGGATGAAGATGTCACAGCGCCGGGTCTTCTGGTGAAGAGTTCTTCAAGAACCCTGTCCCAGTTGAAATTTTCCAGAACTCTTTCTCTGGCGTTTCTGCCCAGCTTTCTGTATTCGGCTATGTCGGTCTGCCACAGCTCTATCATTTTGGTGAGTTTGTCTGTCCAGTCGGCATAATCGCTGGCACGGGCTACCATGCCTGTCATACCGTCCTCGATTATCTCTTTCGGTCCGCCCATGTCGGAAACTATGGCGGGGATGCCGCATGCCTGAGACTCCAGAACCACCATGCCGAATGTGTCGGTATTGCTCGGGAAGACAAAAAGATCGCTCTGAGCATAGATCTCCGGCATCTTGCCGTGATCTATCTCGCCTTTCACTATAACGTTGTCACGTCCTTTGGCGAATTCCTCTATCCTGTGGCTGTATGGACCGTGTCCGGCTATGATAAGACGCAGTCTGTATTTTTTGTCCAGTTCATCGAACAGCTGAAGCAGAAAATCAAGGTTCTTATCCTGTGACACCCTGCCGGCGTAGCACAGGGTAAAAACACCCTTCTCTCTTTTGTCCATGGGGGTGAACAGTTTGGCGTCTATGCCCCTTTTGAACACACTCATCTTGTGGCGGCTGATTCCTCTGCCCTCCAGATAGTCCACATACTGAGCGGATGTGGTCTTCAGCTCGGTAACAGAGTCGAAGAACCAGCGTGTGTACGCCTCCACCAGATTAACCAGCGAGTCGTTCTTGGTTATCTCCTTCGCCTCACCCGTAAAATCCGTGTGATAGATACCTGTGGATTTCACGGAGAGCAGTCTGGCGGCCAGAAGCCCCAGCAGCCCCACGGGTCCGGGAGTGGAGATGTATACCTCGTCCGGCTCGAAATCGTATATCTGCTCCAGCGCCCTGATGATGGAGGGCACTTTTATGGTTATCTTTTCGTAGTAGGGCAGTCCGAATGATTCTATGGGTTTCAGATTTATCAGATTGGGCGGCAGCCTGTGGTCTATCTCCTCCGGAGTCAGACAGGACACCAGTTTCAGATCATATCCTTTATCATGGGCAAGTTTGCCTATGGTGCGCAGTGTCACGGAAACGCCGTTCAGGTCGTTGATGGTGTCGGTGAACCAGAGTATGCGTTTTCTGACTGGGGTTGATCCATAGCTGAATTTTTCCTCCAGCTGGTTTATCAGTTCCCTGTCTTTATATATCTGATTAAAGGAGCTGAAGAACGGAATGGACAGAAACACTCCCGGCAGAGCCGTGGTGATGCTTCTGTAGAGGTCGTCCATGCTGATGCTGTTAACGTCTTTCGCCATGTAGGAGATCATCAGGCGGAAATACTCGTCCGAGATGTCGGACGCTTTATGGTAAACCATATTCAGCTTCTTCTCTATGTTGTTGAAGGATTCTTTGCGCATCTCCTCCACCAGATCGGCTATCATGTGATTGATCTTTCCGGCATCCTTGTTGGCGGTCTTCATCTTGAATCCCTTCAGCTTGATACGGTCCATCAGGCTGGGTTTCTCCTGCTCGAAGATATAGCTGGTGATCTTGCTGAAAAGACCTCCGGCGAAATGCACGCTCTTCTTTGTTCGGCTGAAGTCGTGGGCTATCTTATAAACAGTGAACGCCAGCGAGTGAAAATCGCTGTAGCGTCCGGCGTGTCTGCATTCCTTGTTTCTGATACGGGTGATATATTCCTCCGGGCTGGAGGCTCTGGTCAGTGTATATGTCTTGCCGAGGAAGAGTCCGGCGTGGTCGTCTGATCCGGCGGTGAAGCCCTTCACCCAGGGGTCTGAGCTGATAGGCTCTATGCGGTATCTGGAGTAGAGGTTCTCTATGGCGAGGGGAGTGAGGTTTTCCAGTATGCGCACCCAGGTGGTATTGTGCAGTTTGCCCCGTCCTCCGTTTATGCCTTCGAACACATCGAACAGCAGCATCATCTTCTCCAGATGGTGCAGAGCCAGCCTGCCGTTAACGCTGTAAGTGGCGTGCGCCACAGAGTAGGCGAGCTTCTGCTCTCTGACATATTCCCTGAACTGATATATGTCCCGTCTGACTGTCTGGAGCACATCGAACTGTTTAGGCGTCAGTCCGTATACCAGAATATGCACCTTGCACCCGTCCTCCGGAAAATAGACCGTGAACTCTGTACCGGTGAAGGTGTCCTGCGGATATTTCTCTGTCAGGTAGTATGAAGCGTCCATCACGTTGTGGTCGGTGATAGTCACAAAATCCATGCCCCTTGATTTCGCCGTCTGATATATGAAATCCGGCTCTGTGTATGATTCCGCCGCCCCGATTCGCTGAAGAAACCATTCGGAGGGATGTTTTGAGAATTTTGAGTGGCAGTGCAGATCTGCTTGAGCCATGGCATAACCTCTTACAAGTATATATAGGGCATATATATGCCCGCCCTGTCAGCTTGATTTCCTATAACTGTCATAAGTTTGTCAATTTTTACCCCCGTTTTGCATATTTTTAGATTCTCTGACAAAACACCAACCGTATTCTGACATGACGCTGTTATTTTTCAGGCATAATATGCGAGAGGTATATATGAACGCCATTAAAGAGAAACTGGCTCCCGAAAAAGTTAAAAAAGCTGTCGGAGCTATCAAAGACGTATCCAAAACCCTCAGATTCCGCATCCGCACCTATAGACCCAACACAAATTTTTGTGAGGAAAACAGCAGATTTATTATAAAAATTATAGAGAACGGTCATGAACTGATGGATGTTCTCAGGCTGCGCTATCAGGTTTTTTACGGTGAATACGCTTATAAGACAGACCTCTACGGTATTGACGTTGATAAATACGACACCTTCTTCGATCACCTCGCTGTCATAGACCGCAAGACCAACAAACCAGTGGGCACATACCGCCTGAACAGCACCAGATACAATAAGAAGTTTTACTCCGAAAAAGAATTCCACATGGAGGCTCTCACTGAGCTCTCCGGACACAAGATAGAGCTGGGCAGGGCATGCGTTCACCCGGACTACCGCAACGGCGCCACCATAGCCGCCCTGTGGAGAGGTCTGGGCGCTTACATGACTATCACAGACAGCAGATACATGTTCGGCTGTTCGTCCATCCACTCGGACGACACATTCCAGACGGCTCTCATCCACCACTGGCTGAAAAACGGCGGATATATCCCCAAGGAGTTCGCCTGTGTGCGTCCCAGAGGCAAGTTCAAGGACAAAAAATTTGACGCCATGGTTGAAAAAACAGGAGAAGACCGCTTCGCCCTCTTCAGAGAGGCGGCAGGAAATCTCGTCCCCGCCCTTCTGATGTCATACATGAAGGCGGGCGGATTCATCTGCGGAAAACCGGCGTATGATAAAGCGTTTAAATGCTATGACTACCTGACTCTCATCGACCGCAAGAAGATGGACGACGGTTTCGTCAGAAAGTTTCTGAAATAATATGCGCAGGACATACAGACTCACAGGCGTTCTTTTCTTCTTTGCCCTGTATATCTTCGGAGCGCTCTTCCTGCGTTTTTACGCTGTGACCGATCTGAACAGACGCAGAGTATCCGCCTGGTGGACACATAAGATATGCAGATGGGGAACACGCTTTCTTAATCTGCGCATCACAGCGGAAGGACAGCAGAATATCCCCGCAAGCGGAAGCCTGATAGTTTCCAACCACATGTCATATCTGGATATTCTGGTCTATTCGGCTATACGCCCGGCGGTCTATGTCTCATCGAAAGAAGTAGAGAACACATTCTTTCTGGGTTTCATGGCAAAGATAGGCGGCACTTATTTCATAGAGCGCAGAAGCACCCGTAATATCAAGGATGAACTCTCCGGTCTGACAGAACTGATAAGGCAGGGGTTCAACGTTGTGCTTTTCCCGGAAGGCACTTCCACCGACGGCTCAAAGATCCTGCCGTTCCGCTCCACATTCATTGCCGGAGCCACAGAAACGGGTGTGGACGTTGTGCCAGCCTGTATAAAATATGAAACCATAGATGGAGAGCCCTTCTCCGAACAGAACTGTGACAGCGTCTGCTGGTACGGAGACATGAGTTTTGCTCCGCATTTTCTTAATTTCATCGGATTGAAAAAGACCACCGCCAGAGCAGCCTGGCTGAGCCCCATCAGCAGCGGTACTCACGACAGAAAATATATATCAAAAAAGGCTCAGGAACTGATAGAGCTGTCGTACTTCGGCGCAGCCTAAAAAAATCCTTTTATTTATACAGCCTTATTGTATAATAAAACATCTTCGGAGGTTTATTATGGCTGATAAGGTAGTAATCGTTCATCTCTCATCCAATGACGTTCTTAAGGCGGGCAAGGCGCTTCGTTTCGCCGGAACTGCTCTGTCTCACACAGACACAGTGATACTCATGCTCACCGCGCAGGGTGTTTCTGTAGCCGATAAGACCAAAGAACCCTTCATCATCCCCACCAGACCGGAGAACAATCTGGACTGCATCAGACAGTTCATCAAAGACGGCGGAAGAGTGTTCGTGGGAATGGACTGCCTGAAAGCTCTGGGAACCAGCGCCTCCGACATAATCGCCGGATGCGAGCAGGCTGAGCCCTCTTATGTTTTCAACCTGCTTATGTCTGACCAAGCGGTCATAATGTCCTGGTAAAATGCCTCCAAGAAAAGCACCCAGACGGACACCTGTCAAAAGAAGAAAGTCAGCCGCCAGATCAAAGCAGAACCAGCTTCCTGTCAGTCTGCTATTTGTCATCGTGCTGATACTGCTCATAGGCGGATTCATGTTTCTGCGCCTCTCCGGCGAATACTCTGAAACACCCCAACCGATCGCGGAAACAACGGCGGAAAAACCGCTGAAAACACCTGACCCGAAACACGCAGACGTGCTGTCAGCTCCTCCTCTCCCTGAAAAAAAGGAAAATGAACCTGCTAAACAGCCTGAACCCGAAGTGAAAATAATAGAAAAAACCATAGAGAAGACCATTGAGGTTGAAAAACCAATCGAGGTGATCAGTCTGCCCAACGCTGTGAAACTGTTCATGTTCGACAAAAGACTGGATCAGGACAGCATCACCATCAAAAACAGCACAGTTAATCTGGAATCCGACTCGGAAAAGAATGCTAAAGGGCTGGAAACAGACCTGAAAAAATATCTGACCGAAAATAATCTGACTATAACGTCTGAAAAACCCCTGAAGGTGAAAGACACCCACGGGGAATACACGCTGACTTTCTCTGTCAAACCTAAACCCGCTCCGAAAAAAGAGCCGGTGGCGACAAAAAAAGAACCTGTAAAAAAACAGGACAAACCTGTTGTCAGAAAAGAGCCGGTAAAACCTGCTGTAAAATACACAGCAAAAATGGCGCTGGTGATAGACGACTGCGGATACAGCGTGCCTCTGGCTCATAAGCTGGCCTCGCTGAAATACCCCGTCACTTTCGCCGTGATACCCTATACTCCGTACGGCAGAGAGACAGCGAAGATAGCCAAGGACTCCGGCAACACGCTCTTCATCCACTATCCCATGCAGCCGAAATCATATCCGGAGTTCGACCCGGGCAAGGGAGCTATCTTTCTGAATATGCCCGAAGCTCTGATAGCATCCATCACAAGGGCTAATATGCAGTATTTCGGAATGACGCTGGACGGAGCGAACAATCACACCGGATCGGCCTTCACGGAAAGCGAAGAGAAGATGACAGAAGCTCTCACATACATAAAGCAGTATACCCCCAGATTTCTGGACAGCTACACATCCGGCAGCTCGAAGGCATTCAGCGCATGCAGAAAACTCGGCATGAAATGCGCGGTGAACAGCACCTTTCTGGATAACGAGGAACCGGGTCTGGTAACAGGAAGCGACAAGCAGAATCATGTCCACGGACAGCTCGTCGCCGCCGCCAAAAAAGCTCTGTCGAACGGCAGCACCATAGCCATAGGGCACCTGAGAAACGATACAGTGGCGGCGCTTCCATATTCATTGGCAGAGATCGAAAAGATGGGCGTAAAGATAGTACCTGTTACAGATTTAATGTATTAGGAAATTATGGACACAGGGGATTTTCTCCCACAGTGTATTCAGGTATGATCGGATTTTATTTGGTTTCCTGGCATTTCGGACAGACACCGTACAGGTTGAGCGAATGGTCCACCAGCTCATAGCCGTATTTTGTCACCACTCTTTTCTGAAGCGCCTCTATCTCCTCATCCAGAAACTCGATATTCTCACCGCATTTCACACAAACCAGGTGATCGTGATGCTCACGGTCGAGATCGGGCTCATAGCGCACGGATCCTTCGCCGAAATTCAGCTCACGGGCTATCCCCGCCTCGCTTAAAAGTTTCAGCGTGCGGTACACTGTGGCGTGACCGATACTGGGATCCAGCTTTTTCAGGATGTCATATAGCTCTTCGGCTGTCACATGTTTCTTTTGTTTACAGAAAGTTTTGAGAATAAGTTCTCTTTGGGATGTCATTCTGAGACTTTTTTCAGCCAGAAATTTTGTGAATACAGAGTGTGTGTCTTTAGAGCTAAGTGCCATATTACGCTCCGCTGATTAATCTTTCAGCTTTAGAATAACTTTTTATTAAGGATACTGCCACAATTTTTTTATACTTTTATGCATAAGAATAAAAATTTGATATTGATAATGAAACTCATTAGTAATATAGTAACAGCGAAGAGGTAAAAAGTGACAAACGCATGCTGTGAAAAAACCGTACTGACAGACTGTATGACCCTGGCTATGCTGAAGGCGGGAAGCAGAGGCACTATCCTCAAATTCATCATAGACTGCGACGACATGCACAACTGCCGTTTTGCCCGCCGCCTGAAAGAGATGGGGCTCCATGAGGGAGCGTCCTTCGAAATAGCCCAGAACACAGGAGACGGTGAAGTAGCGGTGATCTGTGAAGGCACAAGAATAGTGCTGGGCAGAGGCATGGCGTCCAAGATCAAGGTGGAAGTATCAGACGGCGAATGTCTGGATCAGACACGCTTCGGGCGTTTCTGCCGCAGGTTCGGCATCGGCTGCCGGATGTAAGTTCCTTTTCATTTTCTTTAATTGCTCTCTTTTCAGTATTGTATTAGAATATCCCCATGAATAAACCGGTTATGCTTTTACTTTCAGCCGCCGTTTCGGCTCTCATGCTGACCCTCGCTTCCCCCGGGTTCGACATGTGGTTTCTGGCGTATATAGCGCTGGTTCCCGCTCTCGTCTATTCCGCGAAGAGCGAAAGACCCGGCTTCACTCTCTGGCTTTTCGGTTTCATATACTATTTCATAAATCTGCGCTGGATCATCACATCAGTATCCCACTTCGGCAATTCACCTTTTTTTGTGGGGCTTTCCGCCGCTATGGGCTTTGCCGCTATGCTGGCGCTGTTCTGGGCTGTATTCGGATGGGTTTACGCCAGAAAGAAGGGATCAAGCCTACTGCTGGCAGGTATTCTCGTATGCCTGGAGATCATCAGGGGAAATATTCTGACAGGTTTTCCATGGCTCAACCTGTCGCACACCCAGTACACTTTTCTGCCTGTCATACAGGCCGCCGATCTGGGCGGAGAACATCTGATATCCCTTGCGGTGGCTTATTTCAACATAGCGCTCGCTGATTTTTTTATAACCCGGAACAACAGATCCATAGCCTTAGCCTCTGTTTTTCTGGCGGCTCTTCTGACATACGGTTTTCTGGCGGAAAACAGAAAATATGAATCAGACGATTTAAGCGTCAGGATAATTCAGCCGGCATACAAACAGGAAGATAAATGGGACAGGGCAAAGCAGGACGATATTTTTCTGACAGTCAGCGAAATGCTCAGAAAATCCGAACCGGAAAAATTTGATCTGATCATGCTGCCCGAATCAGTCTATCCGGCTTTTCTGGACGAATCCTTCTCCGGATATCTGCTGATGCGCATAATGTCCGAAAACACCCCCCTGATAGCCGGAGGGATACGCAACGCCTCCTCAGACGGAAATATAAAATACTACAACAGCGTATTTATGCTGAACAATGATAAAACAGACATATACGACAAACGCCATCTGGTTCCTTTCGGAGAATATTTTCCGATGAAAACCCTTTTCAAACCTATAGATTATTACTTTTTCAAAGGCGCTGAGGATTTTTCCGCTGGAAAGGATGCAAAAATCTTTTCCGCCGGAAAACTAAATGCCGCTCCACTTGTCTGTTATGAGAGCGCATACAGCTCTCTTGTCCGCCCGCAGGTGGACAACGGGGCAAACATCCTGACAGTAGCAACAAACGACAGCTGGTTCGGAAAAACACAGGGACCCTCACAGCATCTGGCGGCGGACGTGATGCGGGCGGTGGAGTTCCGCAGATATGTACTGAGAGCGGCCCAGTCGGGAATCTCCGCCTGTCTGGCAGCCAACGGTGATATAGAAGGCAGCCTGAAACAGGGTAAAAAAGGCTATCTGGACTGCGAAGCAAAACTGATAAGCACGAAAACCGTATTTTCGTCAATAGGTTATACATGGTTTCTGGCATTTCTGGGGCTGACATACGGATACGACAGGCTCAGACGCAGAAGAAATAACGATTGAACTTTTAGTTTTTTCAATATATTAGAAAGATACATATGGGAGGAACATTATGTTCGGACTCGGTTCACAGGAAATTTTAATTATACTTGTTATCGCTCTTGTGGTATTCGGCGCGGGGAAACTGCCCCAGATAGGCGACGGCATGGGCAAGGCCATCAAAAACTTTAAAAAAGCGGCCAAAGACGCCGAAGATGTGGTAGACATCACACCCAAGTCTAACGATCAGGGCAAAATCACAGAAGGCGACAGCGAAGATAAAAAATCCTGAGCGGCAGATGACCACAGGCGGACAGAATACTGAGCTTTCTGTTCTCCACAGGCTCAATCCGGCAGTTAAACTGACAGTATTTCTCTGCCTTATACAGATAGCCGGGATATCTGTGTCGCTTTTGTCATACACAATGCTGACACTGCTGGCGGCGGCTGTGCAGATATTTGCGAGGCTGAGCCCGCTGGATTTGTTTTACAAGGTTAAACCCTTTATAATTATCCTTATAATCACTTTTATAATGAATTTTTTCTTCGGTTCCGGATTGAATGATTCCGTGATTCTTACTTACCGTTTTTTTCTGATAATATACCTTTCAATTCTGCTTTCGGAAACCACGGACGCTAAGGCGCTGGTGTCTATCCTGTCCATGCCTGTAAGGGGCACAGCGGGAAAAAACCTGCGTGTGGTGATGCTGGTGGCGCTGGAATTCATCCCTATCTTCATAGAAGACGCCAAACGCACGGTAAAGCTGATAACTCTCTCTCCGGAATATGAGAAACACACCTACAGGGTTCTTTTCCGCCCCAATGAGTATATTAAACCGCTGATACACAGTCTGCTGGCGCACACCGACACAGCGGCGGCAAAAGTGGAACAGGGCGGATACAGCGCTGTGGCTGTGCCTATGCCTAATAAATACGAATTGATGATAGCTCTGACTGCTGTCGTGATAGCGGTGTATTATGCGGTTTAACAAAGCCATGATTATAGAATATCTGGGAACCAACTATGCGGGCTGGCAGTGCCAGAGCCACTCACCCTCCATTCAGGAAGAAGTGCAGAAGGCGCTGGGGAAACTCTATAAAAAACCGGTCACAATAGTAGGCTCCGGGCGCACCGACTCAGGAGTTCACTCCATGGGACAGACGGCGAACTTCGTCACAGACTCCTATATCGGGGACGAATCGCTGGTGCTGGGGATTAACAGCATACTGCCGCCGGACATATCCGTGGCAAAAGCATGGGATGTGCCTCTGAATTTCCACGCTCAGAAATGGGCTCAGAAAAAGACCTATCTGTATAAAATCCTGCACTCAAGAGTCCGCTCATGTTTTTATGAAGACAGGGCATGGTGGGTGAAGGGCAGAGCCGACATGGATCTGGCTCCTCTGATACTGAAAGAGTTCGAGGGAACACATGATTTCACATCCTGCTGCGCTCTGGTGAGCCTGAAGCAGAACAACGTCCGGACTGTGCTGGAGACGAAATTTTACCGGGCGGGCGACCTTTACCATCTGGAAGTGACCGGAAACGGTTTTCTGCATAACATGGTGCGGATAATTACCGGAACGGTAATAAAAGGATGCAGGGGATCATACGGACCGGAGAGAGTCAGAGAGATGCTGGAAACCAAGGACAGAAAAAAAGGAGGCCCCACGGCGCCTGCCGCAGGGCTCTATCTTAAAGAAGTTTTTTATCCTTAACCTTCGCAGGGTTTGATGAATATCTTGGTCTCTACCTCAAGATACTGTGTGTACCATGTACCGAATTTATCATCATACCATTTTATATCAGCGTCGCTGAGAGTGGCGTAAAGATCATCGTGTTCTTTCTGAAGTTTTTTCAGCTCGATGCGCTCTTCCGGATCCAGCTCTTCATAAGCATCTTTCATGGGGAGAATCTGTTTCCTGATTTCCAGTGCCTTTTCTTTCATAATTATCCTCCTCTTGGTTTTATGAACATCGTAGTCTCCATGTTCATGAATTTGTCGTACCACACGGCAAATCCCTGATACATCCAGTTAAGCTCCTCTTCGCTCAGACCGGACTTGATGGTCTTAAACTCTTCATCCGCCAGAACCAGCTCCCTCTCCTCTTCCTCTGTCAGCTCATCGCAGACATCACGGAGATAAACCGTTCTCTTAAGCAGATCAAGCGCCCTGTACTTCAATGCCACCACCTCTTTTAAACATACTATAATGGTCTTATTTACCATTGTCAACCAAATGATAATCTTTATTATAAATTATAGCTGTTGTAATAGTACGCAACAGTGTTAAATTAAATTATATGAAACTTTTCGCCGTTATTTTAACTATAATCATATTGCCGAGTTCGGCATTCGCATGGGGTTTTGAGACGCACATCAGCATAGGGATGCATATTCTGGAGAACACCAGTGTGGATATCATCCGGCTGAATCCGTCATTCTTTATGTGCGGAAACATCTTCCCCGATCTTTTCAACCTGTTCAAGGATTTTTCTTCGTTCAAAAAATCCCTGCCCACACACAGCTGGGCAACTGTGTCGAAAATGTCTCAGGCGGCAGACAGCGATGAGGAGAGAGCGTTCGTATACGGATACAGCGCCCATCTTTCGGCTGATATCATAGCCCACAACCATATGGTGCCGCAGCACATAGCCTATGTGAACTCAGGACGCATGCGCTCCCATCTTCTGCTGGAGATGGCGGAGGAATCCATGCATCTGAACCGTTACAGCGCTGAGCTTCAGCGTCTTCTAAAATTTTCGCCGCATTACGGGGCGCTCTTTCTGCGCACCATGGGCATCAGCGACACCTGGTTCAAAAGAGAGGTGGCGGCTATACGTCTTGGTGTTCTGTCGCAAAAGCATCTGCAGGTGCATAAAGTGACCAGATATCTGAAAAAAATCACCCAGCCGGACTTTGAGAAAAAATGCGGATTTTTCAGAGAGGCGGCTCTCCAGCAGGCGTTTGACACCATAGAGCACGGATATGAGAGTCTGCGTGATTGTGACCCCTCCGGCAAAAAGAGCATGAGCGACGCAAAAGAGATCAGAAAAGAACTGCTGAAAGACTCCAGCAAGCGAGCGCTGAAAAAAGAGTTCCGCAAAAACACCGACCAGAGGCATTTTCCTCTGAGCGATTCAGACACTTGACTTATTTAATTTAAAATCTTAGCCTGTTCGTATGGGAATAGAACTTTTCGGACTGCTTATTCTTGGTTTTTCCGCTTCGGTGCTGGCGTTCCTGCTGGGCATCGGAGGAGGCGCGCTCATTGTTCCCGTGATGACAGTCTTTTTCGGATACCCTGTTCACGAAGCCATCGCCGCTTCTCTGGTGGTTATCGTTATTTCATCTCTCAGCCTCACTTCCGTCAATCTGCTGAAAAATATGGTAAATATCCGGTTTGCGCTGTTCATGGAATCCATGGCTGTCGCCGGGGCTTTCATGGGAGGCGTGATAACTGTCAGCATCAGCCAGAGATCAGTGTCTATGGTGTTTGCCGCCACGATGTTTCTGACAGCCTATCTCATGTATAACAGCAGGAGCGAGGACACATCGCTGGCAGAGAGACCGGAGAAAACATCTGAGTTCGATAACGATTATTACGACGCCGTGGAAGGGCGCATGAAATACTATACAGTGAAAAAACCGTACGCCACCGGCTCTGTCGCCGGGTTCGCCGGACTCGCATCCGGAATGCTCGGTCTGGGCGGGGGTGTTTTCATGGTACCGGCCATGAACATTCTGGCCCGCATGCCAATCAAGGCAGCCACCGCCACCAGCAACTTTATGGTGTGCTTCACATCAGCGTCCGCCGCAATCCCATATCTGCTGAAAGGATATTTGCATCCCTCCGCCACCGCCACTATGGTTATCGGCGCTGTGCTGGGGTCAAAATTCTCCACCAGCAGACTGACAAAGGTGAAGAGCAGAAAGATACGCCTGATGTTCATCTTCTTCGTGCTGTATGTCGCTCTACAGATGCTCTATGAGTCGGTGCATCTATGAAAACCGAACAGACAATATCCAGACTCATGCGGATTGGCGTTATATCCAGCCTGATACTGATGACGGCAGGTCTGCTTCTGCCGGACGAAAGGATTATAAATCTCGGTGTGATCATACTGATACTCGTTCCACCGATTTCACTTATTTACTTTGTATTAATCTTTTTTTATAATAAAGAAAAAAAATATGCCCTGATATGCCTGTTCATCGTACTTTTTCTGGCGGCAGTCACGGCGCTGAAGGTGTTTAGATGAATAATCCCGTTTCTCATCAGAATATGAACGGAGCCTGCTGTATAGACCTTGCCTGCTCCCTGACCGGCAACCTCATCTGTCAGGAGATGCTGGACGGCATCTATGACGCTCTGATGCTGGCGGAAGGCGACAGATCCGTAAATATGGTGATAATCAGAAGCGCCGTGGACGGGATATTTTCCAAAGGACACGATATAGACAGGCTTCAGGGTCTGGACCACATAGAGACCAAGCATTACAACCTGAGGGGTCAGCGCCTGATCTCCATGATAAGAAATATGAAAAAGCCAGTGCTGGCTCTGGTGGACGGAGACTGCTTCGGTCCCGCCTTCGAGCTGATTCTGGCGTGCGACATGGTATTCGCCACAGTCAAAAGCAGGTTCGGATTCAATGAAACAGCCTACGGCTTCATGCCCGGTTTCGGCGGAACACAGCTGGTCGCCAGAAAGACATACGAAACCTTCGTAAAATTTCTGGTGTTCACCGGAGAACCTGTGAGCGCAGAGGAGCTGTTCGGAAAAGGCATAGTCTCCAGAGTGCTTTCCGATAAATCCGAACTGGAAAAGAACGGTGTAGAGATGGCCGTTCTGATGTCAAAAAGAAGCTCATTCGCCGTGGGACTGGCGAAAGAGACCATAAACAACACCATCGACATGGAACTGTCCAAAGGTCTACTGCTGGAGCAGAACGCCTTCACCTTCTCTTTCTCCACCTATGACAAGACAGAAGGCACAAAGGCGTTCGTGGAAAAACGTGACCCGCAGTTCAAAGACCGCTGGGAAGATTACAGGTTCTGATAATGATAGAAACAAAGATAGAAGAGCTAACAGCTTATATAAGACTGATCCCCTCCACAGGGCAGTTCACCCTGCTGGATGTGGAAACTATAAAAGATATAATCAGAAACCTGCGCATGGCGGCGGCAAGCCCCGTGAAAACAGTCAGAATATACGGTGACGGCGGATGTTTTGCAGTGGGCGCGGATTTGCGCACACTCAGCACATACGGCGGGTTCGAAGCGAAATGGTTCTCTCGTCTGGGAAACACTCTCTTCGGGCTTATACGCACAATGCCCCAGACCGTGATCGCTGAGATAGACGGGTTCTGCATGGGCGGCGGCATGGATTTTGCCGCGGCTTGCGATTTCCGGTTCGCCACAGCGAAGAGCAAATTCGCCCATCCCGGGGCGAAGCTGGGCATCATCACCGGATTCGGCGGAACACAGGCGATACCCAGACTGATGACATCCGCAGGAGCGAACGAATTCCTGATCACCGGCAGCGCTTTTGACGCAGAATTCATGAAAAGATGCGGATTCCTGACCGGTGTTGCCCACAGCGCCGAAGAGCTGACGCACATGACTGATATTTTCTGTTCAAAAGTAAATAATAAACCTCGGCACCTTCTGTATAATTTAAAATCTTCACTGGATGGCGCCTCTTCGTTGATTTGAAAATCATTTAAGGTTATATTAACTCTAGTGCTCTAAATATTCAGCATACTAATTTTCAGGACGTGGCTATGACTCTGCGCAAACTGACCAGCCTGGTGCTTATTCCGGTGCTTATTCTGACTTTTCTCTCCGTATGCCTGTTCTTCAACATGACATACAGGGAGACTTTCAGAAATGTTGAGAGCAGATACATCAAACAGCAGCTCGACCTCCTCAAAAACACTACATCAAAATCCATCAGCAGACTGAGACAGACAGCCACAGACTGGGGCGTCTGGGACGATACCTATAATTTTATACAGAGCCGTGATGTTGAATATACCAAGAGCAATCTTGTTCCATCCACCCTTATGAACATCAACGCCGACGCCATGTATTTCACCGACACGGGGATGAACACACTGTATTCGCTGGTGAGCGACACTATCGCCATGGACAAAACATGCATAGCGGACGTTCTGAAAGCAAAACAGGCATACATTCTGGAGATGTATAACAACAAAGAGCCCTTCTTTTTTCTGCGCTCCGCCGGTTCGGACGAGGTATTTATCGCCGTGTTCAGCAAGGTGACCGATTCCAATATGACATTCCGCCCAAACGGGTTCATTTTCATAATACAGACTCTGCAAAACTTTATTCAGTCCACCTATGACAATTCCGGCTATACGCTGATGATGCACGACGTTGCCCCCGGCAGAACACTGGATGGATCGGAGATCTTCACTCCGTCATACATCAGAGACAAAGACGACATCTCCCTGACTCTGATGAGCCCCATAATCAACAGCGCGGACAACCTCACTCTGTCGTTCCGCCTCAACAGGGATATCTTCAGATACGCTGACGGGATGCTCTACACAACCATAGGCGTTATAATGCTGATATTCATCGTCGCCGGCGCAGCCGTGACCATTCTGATGAACGTATTCGTGCTGAAAAGGGTAAGATCGCTCACATATGAGTTCAAACAATTAAAAGATTCACCGGATCATGATAACAGACTGGATGAAACAGGCGTTCAGGAGCTCAAAATTCTGGCAAATACCGCCAACAGATCGATGGACGATATCCGCAGTCTGAACAAAAAACTTATGATGATGACTAACATTGACGGTCTGACCGGTATACCTAACCGCAGATTTTTTAATCTGATCATGGATAAAGAGCTGAAACGAGCCGTAAGGAACAGTTTCGAGCTGAGCGTCATGATGCTGGATATCGACTATTTTAAAAGTTTTAACGAGACCTACGGACACATAGGTGGGGACGAGTGCCTGAAAGCTGTGGCACATGCGATCACATCCATGTTGCAGCGTCCGGCGGATTTTGCCGCCAGATTCGGCGGAGAGGAGTTCATAATACTGCTTCCGGAAACATCGAAAGAGGGATCAAAGCACATAGCAGAAGGCATCAGAAAATTAGTTCTGGAAACACCTGTTTTTGTTAATGAGAATGAACAACCTGTCTTCATAACTGTCAGTATAGGTATATCAACCTCAGTTCCGGATAAAAAGACACGGAAAGAAAGCCTGATAGAGAACGCGGACATCGCCCTCTATAACGCTAAGAAAGAGAGGAACTGCACGGTGCATTTCGGAGAGTGGAAATAGGTATCTGATATGTTTAAATGGATTCTGATAATAGCGCTGGTTCTGGCGGGTTATTTCTTTATTCCGGCATCCGAACCCCAACATGATTCCGAGCATTTTAAAAACGGCAGATTTCACAACACGGCGCCGGACGAACACAAGGTCTCCCGTGTTTTCGGATCCGCTATGAAGGTTCTGTTCGGTTCACGGGATCTGCAGCCGTCAACACCCCCACCGGCTATCAAAATGAGCTCAGACTATGTGCAGTCCGACACTGGCGGGGCGCTGGAAGTCACATGGGTCAGCCACGCCTGCACACTTATCAAATATAACGATATGAAGATACTGACCGATCCGGTCTTTTCAGAGAGAGCCTCTTTCTCACGGTTCATCGGTCCGAAAAGGTTCGAATCCATACAGCCTCTGGAGGGCGTGGATACGGGCGAACTGGACGCCGTAATAATATCCCACAACCACTACGACCATCTGGATAAAAAAGCCGTGACCGAGCTGAACGACAGAACACGCTTTTTCATCGTCTCTCTGGGCGTGGGGCAATATCTGGAGGACTGGGGAGTATCTCCGGAAAAGATAATAGAACTTGACTGGGGCGGATCATTCATGATGAAAGACCTCGTCATCACTGCGGCTCCGGCAAGCCATATGTCCAAAAGAGGACTCTTCGACCGCAACAGGTCATTCTGGTCCTCATTCGTCATAGAACCGGGAGAATACAAGCTCTATTTCAGCGCCGACACAGGCTACATCCCGGACTTCAGAACTCTGGGCGAGACATACGGCGGGTTCGACCTTGCCATGCTGGATATAGGCGCCTACAACAAGGCATGGAAACAGAACCATATGACACCCGAGGAAGCTGTACAGGCGGCGTCCGACCTGAAAGCGGCGGCTGTGCTGCCGATTCACTGGGGCACATTTCAACTGTCAGACTTCATATGGACAGAACCCATAGAACGATTCACCAGGGAAGCGGACAGAAGGGGTCTGGTCTATACCACGCCTATACAGGGAGAACCTGTCAATCCATGCATTTACATGCCGGCGGACCGCTGGTGGGAAAGCGTCAGGTAACCTCCGCTTTAAGCCAGCTTAATTCAGAGTCCAGCCCGCTTATAATATCCGCTATAGTATATTTCCTCAGTTCTTCCAGAAACTTTTCTCTGGCATCCTGAAAAATTGCGGACAGCCTGCAATCCTCGCCTAATACACACCTTCTGGCTTCAGCTTCGCATTTGTAAAAATTTTCGCCCTCTACTGCATTGAAAATATCTTCGAGAGTAATCATGTCTGCCGTTCTGGCCAGTACATATCCTCCGTTAACCCCCACGGAGGACTTGAGTATTTTACTTTTGGTCAGCATACGCATGACCTTTGCCAGATACTCTCTGGATATTCCCTGCATTGCCAGCTCATCCAGAAGTACACAGCGGTTCTTGTTGGATATATAGAGTATGCTGTGTACTGCATACTCAGTTTTTTTAGATATCCTCATACTTAATTATATACCCTGGATTACTACATTGTCATGAATATCGTCATATTTTCTCCCGGATAATTCACACGCAAACAATAAATAATAATTATTTACTAGTAGCAATAACTATCAATTCGGGACAATAGTGTTATAATAATATAAGTGATCTTTATTAAAGGTGAAATAGAATGAGGAGTCTGCTTTTCATCATAGTATTAACCCTTGTTTTTCAGGCGGACGCCAAGACAGGACCGCTGATCTATTCCCCCGTGATAAAAGATAAGGTTGAGGCATCGGCGAAAATACACGAGCCTTTCATAAAAATGCTGGTGCGCAAATCCGGACTGAATATCAAAACTGAATACAATCTGGAAAACACCCGAATAGTTAACGATTTTAAAAACGGCACGGTGGATATAGCCTATCTGGGACCACTGCCTCTGCTGGAAATCGAAAAAAAATACCCCTATCTTGAAAGGGTAGCCACACTGATATCCGAAGACGGAACCCCCAGCTATACATGCTCTATAATAGCAATGAAGGATGGCTCGTCCTCTCTGAAAGACTTCAGAGGAACCATCGCTCTGACAAAACCTCTCTCCACATGCGGACGGTTCAATGCCTTTCTGGAGTTTGGCAAACTGAGCCGAGACATAGATTCCGTGGATTATTATTACAGCGGAAACCACACCGGCGTGGTGCTGGATGTTCTGCTGGGAAAGGCGCAGACGGGATCTCTTCAGACAGCCATCGCCAAGAACTATGAGTTTCAGGGGATAAAGATAATATCCACCAGCGAGCCTTATCCCGGATTCACCATAGTAGTTAATACGAAAACCATGAGCCGCGAAGAGATAGAAAGGCTGAAAAACGCCATGCTCAGCTTCGACCCGGTCAATGACCCGCAGGACGCCAAAGACGCTAAGCTGATGGACTATAATTTTAAATATGGCGCTGTTCCCGCCGATGAAACGATTTTTTCCCGCATGAAAAAAGAATTTATGCTGTATAATAAATAATGAACCGATTTTTTGAAAAACTATTATCATCACTCTTATTTCGTGTTTTTGCCCCTGTTATCATGATCAGCATCGCCTTCACATATCTGGGCGCGAAGGTGCTTTACAACAGCTCTCTTCAGGATCTGAAAACCATAACCCAGTCCAACGTGAACAATGAGGTGAAGAGGGTCTTTTACATCACTGAGAGCAAATACACCACGCTGTTTATGACACATGGAAGCGACAAGAAAATGTTCAAAACGCTGGAACCCACCATCAAACAGGAAACACTGACCGAGCTGGATAAATTCGCCGATTACAGCCAGTATTGCTATGCCATCACAGAAAACAGAAAAGCTCTCATAGATTCATGCGGAGACACCATAAAACTGCACAAGATCAGACACAATAGTCTCAGCTATGCCAACGCCGAGCTGACATTTAAGCCGTGGAACTGGCAGATCATTATCTACTCCAACGGCGAACACTATCATAAAATAGTCAGACAGAACACCATCACCGTGATACTGAGCATAGGCACTTTCACCGCCGCAATCATCATTTTCTTCATCTTTATCTTCTATATCATGGTAAGAAAACCATTCAACATCATCCTGCCCCATCTCAGCAGGATGGAAAACGGCAACTACGGACCTCTGGATCTGAAATCATCCAAAGAGATCAATTCTCTGGTAAAGGGCATAAACAGTCTGGGCGACACTATAGAAGCCAGAACAGACGAGCTGATCAATATCAACAGGTCGCTTCAGGCGAAAGTGGATGAAGAGACGTCCAAGAATATCGAGAGCGCACGGATAATATATGAACACCAGAGACACAGGGCGCTGAACGGAATGCTGATGAACATAGCGCACCACTGGCGCCAGCCGCTGAACGCTGTTTCACTGATGTTGGAGGATATCAGAGAAGAGGTGCTCAGCGGATCGGCCACGCCGGAATATATTAAAGAGATATCTTCACACGCTCAGAAAGAGCTTCAGAACCTGTCCGGCACCATCACCCGCTTCACCCGCCTGTATGAGGAGAGTGACGAGCTGGAGATGATAAACCTGCACGCGGAATGTCTCCACGCTGTAGAATATATTCAGAATATCATGATCTTCTCCACACTGAAGATAACAGTCGAGGTTGCGGATGATATACAAATCAGAGCTACCGAACAGGATATTCTGGAAATATTTATAAAACTGCTGGACAACATCGCCTTTGCCGTGAAAAAGAGAAATCAGAAAACTGTAAATATACGCATCAGCGCCGCCTCTCTGATGGACGGCACTATGATCACCGTGGAGGACGATGCCGGAGGTATCCCCGCCGATATAATCAGCTCTGTCTTCGAGCCGTACACCACTTCATCTTTCAACAGCAAACAGAAAGGTCTGGGACTTTATATCCTGAAAAGACTGATAGAAGAAAAATACAAAGGGTCTATCAAGGCGGAGAACACCGCCAGAGGCACAAGGATAACTATCTTTATCAGCAATATCTGATTATTCCTGAATCAGCCTGTATTGAAGCGCTTCCAGAATATGCTTTGACCTGATCTCGTCCGACGAATCAAGATCTGCTATGGTTCTGGATGTTTTCAATATCTTCGTATAGGCTCTGGCGCTCATGGAATATTTTCTGGCGGCCGTTTCCAGTATCTTCAGACTGGCAGCGTCGGTCACACAGAATTTTTTTACTTCCTTTTCCGTCATCCTGCTGTTGTATCCGGTCTTAGAGCTATGAAATCTTTTCTTCTGTATCTCGTGCGCTTTTACAACCCTTGATCTGACAGCGTCAGAGGACTCTCCATCGTTCATTGCGGACAATTCGGATATATCCACAGAAGCAACCTCCACATGGAGATCTATCCTGTCCATCAGAGGTCCGGACAGCCTGCCTCTGTATTTCTGTATCTGAGACGCTGTGCATTTGCACTCACGCTGCTTGTCTCCCAGATATCCGCAGGGACATGGATTGGCTGCGGCAACCAGCATAAAATTCGCCGGATAAGTAACAGTCCTGCCCGCTCTGGCGATTGTCACATGCCGGTCTTCCAGAGGCTGACGCAGGGTCTCCAGCACGCTTCTGTTGAACTCCAGAAACTCATCCAGAAACAGCACACCGTTGGACGCCATGCTCACCTGTCCCGGTGTCGCCTTCGATGTTCCGCCTATCAGGGCGATATTGCTGGATGTATGGTGCGGAGCCAGAAAAGGTCTCGATCCGGCAAGATCTCTGCCGGAGCGGATCAGCCCCGCCACAGAGTGTATCTTAGTCGTCTCTATGGCCTCTTCCAGAGTCATAGCCGGCATGATGGTCGGTATCCTTCTGGCGATCATGGTTTTTCCGCTGCCGGGCGAACCGAGCATAAAAAGGTTGTGCATACCCGCCGCCGCTATCTCCGCGCACCGTCTGGCTGCGAACTGTCCTTTAACATCGGAAAAGTCCACACCATATATACTATTGTTATTAAATATCTTTTCTCTGTCCAGCACATGCGCTGCGCCTGCGCATCCGTCAGTGATAAACTTCAGCACTGAGGAGAAGTCATCAAAACCGAAAACGTCTATGCCGTCTATCACAGCCGCCTCATCGGCGTTGTCAGATGGAACTATCAGCTTGGAAAATCCGGCTTTCTTCGCTCCGGCCGCTATGGGCAGAATCCCTGTGACTCCTCTCAGCCCGCCGTCCAGCGACAGCTCTCCGGCGAAAAGACAGTCTTTTGGCACATCTTTCAGCATCCCGCCGGAACATACCAGCCCTATGGCGATGGGCAGGTCAAAATGCGTTCCCTCTTTCTTTATATCTGCCGGAGCCAGATTGATAGTTATAGGGTGGGAGAAGATGTTGATCCCGATGTTTTTCATGGCGGCTTTCACACGGTCACGGCTCTCTCTGACCGCCGTTTCCGCCAGACCGACCATGCTGAATGACGGCAGACCGACAGAAGATATGTCTGTCTCCACCTCGACTATGTCCGCGTCTATTCCGTTCACCAGAGCGCTGAAAACCTTTGAAAACATCATCACCACCTGTAATATACAATCTGATTATATGTTGTTTGAATGTAATTGCACATAAAAAAATATTTCGGTATCAAAAAAAACCATTGCGAAAAAGTCGTAAGGACACATATTAAATTTATAGCTGACCTGAAAAGGCAGTTAAAAAAAAGACGGAACCCCCGAAACCTCAGATTTATGACGGAAGTTGTATAAGCGGAAGAAGTTCAATGAAACGCATCTGTAAGAGAGGTAAGGGAAAGGAGAAATTCCAATGGGTTTTGAGGTGACACCACCCAACGTCTAAAGCCCTATAATCTAATCAAAAGGTTATAGGGCTTTTTACTTTCTCAGCTTCTCATACTCATCATAACTCATATCAATATTTTTCAGACATTTTTCTCTGGCTTCGCCGTCCAGTCTGTTGCAGTCGTTAGCGTGACCGGTTTTCGCTCCCTCATACCACGCCTGTTTTGTGCAGCCGCACACAGCTGTGACAATCAACGCCATAACCAGTATATATCTCATAGCTACTTCTCCACTTTTTCGAGCTCTTCGGCTCTGTCTTTTGTCAGATCCAGATCTTTCAGCCCCTCTTTCGGCAGTATCAGCAACAGCCTGTTCTGCTCGTCCACGGACACAGTACCGCTCAGCATGGTAAAGCCCAGTATATGTCCTCCGGTCTTTCTGTCTGTATCTATGAAATGCAGGTGGTATCCGCCCACATTCAGTCCTTTGACATATTCCGGCAGCCTGTAGCCGACTATCGTTCCCTTTATGTTCTGATATTCATAGACAGACTGGGTCTTAACCACCTCTGCCAGAGGCAGATAAGGCTTTTTCTGCGCCGGAACGGAACGCACCTTCATCACGGCAAATGTTCCTTCCGCCCTGACAGCGCAGAAAAGATTTATATCCGGCGCCATAGAGTCGGCTGTTTTTATCAGCCCGGTGTAGTCCACCGCCTCAGTTATTGTCTTACTATCATCCGCTTTAAAGAACGATACGGAAGCGAACGGAGTCGTCATATCTGCCGGCTCATATATCCTGCCGTCTGCCTTCGCCTGATATACTCTGCCGTCCAGAACTATCATCTCGCCTTCCAGCCTGTGGAATGTGCCTATGCCGAAATCGCCGTGAGACTTCATGTCATCCAGAGTCTCAGAACCGTCATAATGCCCGGCGAGCAGCGCGTCTATGGTGGATATCTGCGTCACAGTATCCATGTTGTGAGCGCATCCGAAAAACATGACAGCGGTAAGCGCCGTCAGAAAATATTTAATCATATTCCACCCCGAATACAGAATATACTGCCTCCAGAGCTGTGCTGATAAGCGGTTCTTCCTTTCTGGATCTCAGAACCGCCAGACACAGAGGTATAGAGATAGTCTTGTCCTCCAGAACGTCCACATGACCCTCTCGCTCCAGCTTTCTGGCGTTGTCCTCACGCATGATGCAGAGCCCCATTCCGTTCTTCACCAGCTCCATCATCACATATTCATCTGTCGCCACAACGGTCTTGGTGGGCTGTTTATATTCCTCTGACTGAGTGTTCAGCACCCACTGAAACGGACAGTCGCTGCTGCCGCTAACCATTGGGAGTTTCGAAAGATCCGCCCAGCTGGTGTTCTGCGGGTCTTTCAGCAGACCTTTGGACACAACCATACATATATTTACCTGAACTATCTTTTCGGAATGAACCTCGCTGTCGTTCAGCCGGGTGTAGACGAAGCCTATATCCAGCTCACGTTTTTTCAGCATTTCGGCCGTTTTGCCCGATTCGCTGATGGCAAACCGGAGAGAAACATCCGGCAGCCTGTGCAGCAGAGCTGTGTTGATATCTGTGATGCGAAGGAATACCGGGTCGGTGTTCACGCCGATGGTGATGCTGCCTTTCAGCTCTTTCTGCATGCGCATTGCGTGGCGCTTCATGCTCTCTGTGGCGTCTGTGACCGTCAGGGCGTATTCCAGAAGCTGAGCTCCCTCCGGCGTCAGTTCCACACCTCTCGCCATACGGTTAAAGAGCGGTATCTCCAGCTCAGATTCCAGCGATTTTATCTGTGTGGACAGAGCGGACAGACTGAGATTCAGCCTGTCTGCCGCCTTGGTCATATTTTTCAGCTCGGCAGTAACGGCAAAAGCGTTAAGCTGGCTCAGTTCCATCTATAATCCCGGTCTGTAGAGATAATATATCTGTCCGTCAGCCATGTGTGTTGAAGTGAAATTCTTCGCCTGGCTCAGCATCTGGCGCACCAGTCCTTTTTCCTCTTCATAATATTCACGGACATCCAGATCGGGCATGCCCAGATCTGTCTTCATGTTCTCTATGGCTTCATCTCTGGTGCCTATCTTATCTATCAGCTTCAGATCCTTAGCCTGACGGCCGCTGAAAACACGTCCGTCCGCCACTTCCCTGAGCTTTTCCTCTTTTATCGGTCTGGTCTTCAGAATATCTCTGAGGAACATCTCATAAAAATCGTTGATGCTCCCCTGAAGATATTCCTCCTCCTCTTTCGTCATGGGACGGGTAGGGGAGGGAACATCCTTCATCTTTCCGCTCTTCACCACTATTGTCTTCACGCCTATCTTGTCCAGAAGTCCCTGAATATTGGAAAACTCCATGATAACACCTATGCTGCCGGTGGTTGTGGTGTCCATGGCATATATCCTGTCGCATCCCGCAGCGGTATAGTATCCGCCGGAAGCTGCCATTGACTCCATCACGGCATAGACAGGCTTCTTCATCTTCTGAAGACGCAGATAGAGCATCTCCGTCGGAGCTATAGCCCCGCCGGGAGAGTTTATCTCCAGTATCACGCCTTTGATACGGTCGTTCTCATCCAGCTTTTTCAGCTCACTCTCCAGGTCTCTGGTGTTCAGAATGATGCCTTCCAGACGCACAACAGCTATGCTGTCCTGCATCACCAGATCTTCCTCCATGCCGCCCATGACAGAGATTATCCGGACAACGATGGCGAAAGCGAGAAAAAACAGAAACGCCTTGCCGAAGAAACGAAAAAGATTTTTCATATGTCACCCTGTAAACAGATACGGCGGGTCAATCCATATCTGAATCTGCCCCGCCGTGTATATAGCTATTCAACTGTGAGAGAAAGATTACTGAAGTTTGCCCTTCAGTATGTTGCCCAGGCTGAAGCTGCTGTCGTCTGACTGCTCCAGTTTTTTCATGTATTCTTTCACTTCACGTTTTTCTGAGTCATGCATGAACTTGCGAACGGAGAGCAGAATCTTCTTCTCTCTGGCATCGTTGCGCAGAACCACGGCCTTCACAGTGTCGCCCACGGCAAATTTTTCTGTGGGATCCACTCTGTCCATATCCAGCTCATTATCGGGGATGAAGCCTTTCAGCTCTCTGGGGAGCTCAACTTCCAGACCCTCTTTTGAAACGGCGGTAACTTTAACATCCACAACTTTTCCGTTGGGGAGCATCTTGCCCACCTCTCTCCAGGGGTTAGTCTCCATCTGTTTGATACCGAGGCTGATTCTTTCTCTTTCAGAGTCTATGTTCAGGACTTTCGCCTCGATGCTGTCGCCCTCTTTATAGAGAGTGTTCAGATCAACAGGCTCTTCTGTCCATGATATGTCTTTCTTGCGGATGAGACCATCCAGAAATTCGCCGAAATCCACAAATATACCGAAATCGGTGATGGATTTGATAGTTCCTGTCACGATGGAATCTTTGGGGTGTTTTGATTTCAGAGAGTTCCAGGGGTTTTCCTGAAGATCTTTCAGAGATATTATCAGTTTTTTCTTTTCGTTGTCCACGTCCAGAACTCTGCCGATAACAGCATCTTTGGGTTCGATGGCTATCTTGGCGTTTTTCAGCCATGATATCTCTTCCAGCGGGATGAATCCATCCACGCCCTGCTCGATCTCCATTACGAATCCTTTGTTCTTTCTGGCGACAACAACACCTTTCACGTCTGTACCAACGGGATATTTCTCTGCTGATTTTTCCCAGGGATCTTCAGACATCTGTTTCAGACCGACTTCCAGCTTCTCGTTCTCAAGGTCGATGGAGAGAACTTTCACGGAGAGCTCATCGCCCTCTTCCAGATACTGGTTGGGGTGCTTCACAACGCCCCATGCGATATTGTTCTTACGCAGGAAACCGTCCACAGCGCCGAAGTTCATGAACGCGCCGTAATGTTTTATAGTCTTCACTTTACCTGTCAGCACATCACCTTCGTTGATTCCATCGAAAAAGCTCTTTTTGTCTTTTTCTATGGACTGGATCATCTGAAGTTTGCGTGAAGCAAGGAAAGATCTCTGTTTTTTATTTGATTTGAGAACCTTGCACTCAAAAGTCTGACCGACATAGTCCTCAGGCTTCATAGATGAGTTTTTGAAATCTATATGGTTTTCGGGGATGAAACACTCTATCTCGCCGTATTTGCCAAGGAATCCCTTGTCCACTACGGATGTGATTTTCACCATCAGGGGGACATTATTTTCGAGAGCGTTGTCAACGTCTATCCAGTCGGTCTCTTTCTCTATGGCCTTTCTGGAGAGTTTCAGGTAGCCGCCTCCGCCTGAGATTCCGAGAAAGAGCACTTCTATCTCGTCTCCGACTTTAATGGACAGCTCTCCGTCTTTCATAAACTCGGCTGCGGGTACTATACCTTCAGTTTTGTAGCCGATATTTACAAGGACATCACTGTCATTGATTTGTGCGACTGTTCCTTTCACGACAGAGTTCTTTTCGGGCTGCTGAAGAGATTCTTCCAGCATCGCCTCGAAATCTTCCATACGCATGTTGTCTCCGCCGTTTTCGTTAATCCTGCTCATTAGTGACCTCTTTTAAAAATTCTATTACTTCGTCTACCAGATAGCCGGGGGTACTGGCGCCGGCTGTAATGCCAACCTTCCGGCTTGTCTTAAAGATGTCCGTATCAAGTTCCTCTTTAGTTTCTATGTGGTAAGTATCCTTGCAGATACTTTTACATATCTCATATAATCTTGTGGTGTTTCCGCTGTTCTTGCCGCCTATTATCAGCATAACATCCACCTGACCCGCCAGATTGATGGCGGACGCCTGCCTGAGGCTGGTGGCATTGCATATGGTGTTTGTGACGGTGAGCGTCTCACACTTAGTTTTAAGTATTTCGGCTATTTTGTCAAATGATTCCGAGTTCTGAGTGGTCTGAGCCACCAGAGCATAGCTGTTTCTGAACGGAAGTTCCATGGTATCCGACTCGTCCGAAACAACGAAAAACTCAGAATCTATAAAACTGACAATGCTTTTAACCTCGGGGTGGTTCTTCTCCCCGAAAACGACAACTGTCGCCCCGCCTTTGCCCAGTTTTTGCGCCGAACTCTGCGCCTTTTTTACGAAAGGACAGGTAGCATCAACTATATTAACAGATTTTTCCTGAAGCTGTCCGTAAATTTTTTTTGGAACTCCGTGGGAACGTATCACAACAGTGTCAGTGGCTTTAAAAGATTCGGGGTCTTCACAAACCTCAACCCCCTGATCAGAGAATTTCTTTACAATCTGCGGATTATGAATGATCGGACCTAAAGTATAGACATCTTTGTTATTTTTCGATGTCTCATCGACCAGACCTACGGCTCTTTCCACACCGAAACAGAATCCGGCGTGGTCTGCTATAATAATTTCCACCTGCGCTCCAAAAATTTTTATGCGCTAACTCTTGCGGTTATTATTGATATAACTTCCTCTATTGTCAAGTCAGTAGTGTCGATTTCTTCGGCATTTTCAGCCTTTTTCAGCGGAGCGTGCTCACGTTCGGAGTCGAGTTTATCCCTTGTGATTATCTCCTGCTCTATCTCATCGATGGTTTTCGTCAGTCCCATCGCCTCATAGTCTTTCAGTCTGCGTCTGGCTCTTTCCCGCGGAGACGCCACAAGAAAAAATTTATAATCGGCGTCCGGAAAGACAAAAGTTCCAATATCACGTCCGTCCATAATGACAGATGTTTTTGACGCCATATATCTCAGCTTCTCGTTCACCTGAGCCCTGATCTTTTCCATAGCCGCCACAGCGCTGACGTTAGCCGCTATCTCGGGCGTTCTGATCACCTTGGATATGTCGTCGGTTCTGCCGTCCAGTGTCAAAAAAAGATTGCCGGCGGTGTCGAACTCCATAACGGCGTGGGACACCTTGTCGCACAGTGCGTCTCCGGTGAGGTTATGTGTGATGCCTATATATGCGCAGGCCCTGTAAAGAGCGCCGGAATCCAGATATGTTATCCCCAGATTTTTCGCCACAACCTTGCTTACGGTGCTTTTGCCGCTTCCGGCAGGACCGTCTACCGCTATTATCATTTTGCCTCCAGCCCGGAGAATGTCTCCATAAATGTAGGGAATGATACATCCACGCAGTGCACGTTGTCCACGGTGATATCTCCGCCGAAACGTTTTGCCAGCATGATGGCTATCATGGCTATCCTGTGATCGTCAAACGACTTCAGCTCCGCTTTGGTGTTCACTTTCTTTATCGGATACACCTTCATGCCGTCCTCGAACTCCTCAGTCTCAGCGCCCAGAGCGTTCAGGTTATGCAGAGTCGCCATTATACGGTCGCTCTCCTTCACTCTCAGTTCCTTAGCGTTTCTGATGGTCACAGGGCTGTCGGCAAAAAGCCCCAGTGTGGCTATCATAGGCAGTTCGTCTATGATATTGGCGATGATATCGCCCTCGATTTCGCATCCGTGGAAAGGCTGTGAGCTGATTATGATATCGCCCAGCTTTTCCGCTCCGCCCCTCTCGTTCTCAATGGCGTATTTAACGCCCATATTCTCCAGCACTGTCAGCATACCGCTTCTGGTGGGGTTCAGTCCCACGTTCTCCAGCATCAGCTCGGAGTTTTCGAACATAAGAGCCGCGCCCAGAAAGAAAGCGGCGGATGAAAAATCCCCGGGAACCACTATGTCCATGGAGCGCAGGTCGGCAGCGCCCTCAACTGTTATCTTCAGTCCCTCGGTCTTTATGTTAGCCCCCAGAGCGGCGAGCATTATTTCTGTATGGTTTCTGGTAACCGCTTTTTCAGTATAGGTTGTGATGCCGTCCGTCTGAATACCGGCCAGCAGAACAGCGCTCTTCACCTGCGCGCTTTTGGTGGTGGCTATGATATCCGCCGGATGGGTTTTGGAAGGCAGAATTGTCATAGGGAGCAGGCTTCCGTTGTTTCTGGCGGCGAACTGAACACCCATGGCAGACAGAGGCTGAATGACCCTGTCCATAGGACGTTTGCGCAGAGAGGCGTCTCCTGTCAGCACAACGTATTTGCCCGAAGGGGCGAACACACCGGACAGCAGTCTCGCCGTGGTTCCGGAATTCATGCAGTCGATCACGTTGTCGGGCTCTCTGAAGTTTTTATATCCTTCGGATGTCACCACGAATCCGTCCACTGTCTCCTCAAACTGCACACCAACCGACTGCATAGCCGCCATTGTCGCTTTGGTATCAGCGGAGAGCAGGGGGTCTATGATCCTGCCTCTGCCCTTTGCCATAGACAGAAACATGAACGACCTGTGGCTGATGGATTTATCGGAAGGCACACGAACTGTGCCTCTCAGGCTCTTTACCTGTTTGAATTTTGTCATTTCAGAGCTCTCCTGATGCCTGCGGCCTTGTCTATCATACTGCGTAGAGCATCGGTATCTTTATTATTTATGGCTGACTTCCACTCATTGAGCGAAAGAATGTACTCGTCTATCATTTTCAGCATATTGTCACTGTTCTCTGTGAATATATCCGCCCACATGACGCTGTCGCTGGCGGCTATGCGGGTGAAATCCCTGAATCCGCCGCCTGTATATTCCAGAGCCGCGCTGTCTATGTGAAAAACAGTCTGCACCAGAGCAAAAGCAGTGATGTGGGGCAGGTGGCTTATCAGCCCGAATATCCTGTCGTGGCTCTCCGCGTTCATCACGCAGACCCTCATTCCTATCTGCTCGTGCAGTTCCTTTAACGGCGCCGGATCAAAACCGCCCTCCAGAGGGGTCAGTATGTGATACGCTCCGGTGAAAAGCCCCGCCTGCGCATGGGTGAATCCGGAGACCTCTTTCCCGGCGATGGGGTGTCCACCGCAGAAATTAAGTCCCTGCGCGGCCTTCGCTATCCCCGCCTTGGTGCTGCCGCCGTCTGTCACCGGACCTTTGTATCCTTTCGCTTTCAGCATATCGATGAATGCCACGGCGGAAGCCACCGGCAGACAGATATATAAAAGGTCAAAATCAAGGCTCAGAAGAGTCCCGGCGTCATCGGTCAGATATTCAAAAAGCCCCGTTTCAGCGGCTTTCGCCAGAGATTCGGGGTTCTTGTCATAGGCAATCAGTTTGATATTTTTTTCCGCAAAAGACAGGGCGAGAGACCCGCCAATGAGCCCCAGCCCCGCAAATGCTATTTTTTGTATCTTCATCAGATATTAAGTGTTCTTCCTATGGTATTTGCTATTATGTTCAGACGCTTCATCAGAACGTCGAAATCATCGGGAAGTATAGACTGGTCGCCGTCGCTCAGCGCCTCTTCGGGACAGTTATGCACCTCTACCATAATGCCGTCCGCTCCCGCCGCCACAGCCGCCTGAGACATGGGCAGTATGCAGTCCCTGCGTCCTGTGCCGTGGCTGGGGTCTGCCACAACGGGCAGGTGGCTCATACTTTTGAGAACGGGTATAGCCGACAGATCCAGCGTGTTTCTGGTCTCGGTCTCGAAGGTTCTGATGCCCCTCTCGCAGAGAATTATCTCGTTATTGCCTCCGGCGGCAACATATTCCGCCGCCATGAGCAGTTCCTTCATAGTGGCAGACAGCCCCCGCTTAAGCATAACGGGCATCCTGACAGAGCCCAGATCTTTCAGCAGACGGAAATTCTGCATGTTTCTGGCGCCTATCTGGATGATGTCGGTATATTTACAAATCAGATCCATATCCCTGACATCCATCAGCTCTGTGATGACAAGCATTCCGTGGGCGTCCGCCGCCTCACGCAGATATTTCAGACCTTCCTCGCCCAGCCCCTGAAAGGCATAGGGAGATGTTCTGGGTTTAAAAGCGCCTCCACGGAGTATCTTCGCTCCGGCATTGCTGGTGCGCTCCGCCAGATAGAAGAGCATGTCTCTGCTCTCCACAGAACAGGGACCAGCCATAACCACAACGTTTCCGCCGCCTATTTTTATTCCTTTGATGTCCAGAACCGTTTCAGTACGTTTGAAATCCTTGCTCACCAGCTTATAAGGTTTGGAAATAGGAACTACCTTTTCCACGCCTGGCATGGTGAACAGTGGTTTTTCACGCAGGGCTCTGTCATCGCCGATAGCGCCCATGATAACCCGACCGTTGTTATCGGACACGTTTGTCTTGAAGCCGAACTCAGTCAGCTTCCTCTGAACGTAGTCTATGTCGGTCTGGGCGGCGCCCTGTTTAAATACGATTATCATTACTTGCCCAGAACTTTTTTAAGCTGTTCGATGAAAAACTCGTTCTCGCTCATGGTTCCCACGGAAACCCTGACATAGGGTTTCAGCCCGGGTCCGAGGTAACGCACGATAACGCCCTTTTTCAGCAGTTCGTTGAAAACTTTTTCACCGTCCCCCACCTCAACCAGCACAAAGTTGGACTGAGAGGGAATATATTTAAGTTCCATTTTCTTGAATTCTTTCTGGATATAGTTTCTGCCTTTCTTATTTTTTCTGACCACCTTCTGAAGGTATGCCTGATCTTCCAGAGCGGCTTCAGCGGCAACCTGCCCGGCCATGTTGGTATTGAAAGGCTGACGGACTCTGTTCATCATGTCGATGGCCATGGCGTCCGCCACACAGTAGCCCACACGCAGAGCGGCGAGACCGTATGCCTTGGAGAAGGTTCTCATGATGAAAATATTTTTGTATTTGTCCAGATAGGTCATAGTATCGGGAAAATCCTTTGCGTCGGCAAATTCCACATAAGCCTCGTCCATCACGACTACCACGTCTGAAGGAACTTTTTCCATGAAGGCTTTCAGGTCTTTATCCTTGGTATATGCTCCTGTGGGGTTGTTAGGGTTAGCGATGAAGATCATTCTGGTCTTCTCGTCCACAGCGTCCAGCAGAGCTTTGAAATTGAATGAGAAATCCTCGTTACAGGGGATCCATTTACATGTTTTTCCGGCCGCCTGAGCGATGGATGAATAAACGGAGAATGAAGGAGCGGGGCTGATAACATGCTCGCCGTCTTTCAGAAACGTGCGGATAGCCAGCTCGATAATCTCGTTGGAACCTGTGCCGAAGAGCAGCATATCAGCGGGAACTTCCAGCTTCGCCGCCAGTTTTGTACGGAGGTAGTGAGCGTCTCCGAAAGGATAACGTGATATCTCCGGAAAGAAATCTTTAATGGCGGTCTTCACCTTCGGAGAAGGACCGAAAGGGTTTTCGTTTGAGGCGAGTTTTACAGCCTCTTTGATACCGAGCTCTCTTTCAAGCTCTTTCACCGGTTTGCCGGGTTTGTAGGGCACAATGTCACAAATTGCCTGCCCTGCAAGTTTTTTGTAATCTGTCATTTTTCCCCCTTGGGGTATGAGCCGAGCACTTTTAAAAATGCCGTATGTTCGCTCAGACCATCTATTGCGGTTTTTATTTTGTTATCCGCTATGTGGCCTTCCACGTCAACAAAAAAGACGTATTCCCACGCCTTTTGTCTGGAGGGTCTGGATTCTATTTTTGTCATATTTATGTTCTCTTTGGCAAGAACAGAGAGCGCCTCGTAAAGAGACCCCGCCCTGTGCGCCACAGAAAAAACTATGGACGTTTTGTCGTTGCCCGTGGGTAGCGGTTCATAATTGCCTATCAGCAGGAAACGTGTGAAGTTGTTCGGGTTGTCCTCTATGCTCTTTTCCACCACACGCAGACCGTATTTCAGCTGTGCCGCCTCGCCGGATATAGCGGCAATCGTCTCGTCCTTTGCCGCCAGTTCCGCCGCCTTGGCTGTGGAATCTATCTCGTGCACGGGGATATCGGGACAGTTCTGCGCCAGCCATTTTCGGCACTGACCCAGCGCCTGATAGTGGCTGTATATCTCTTTGATACCGTCCATCTTTCCTGTCTTACTCATCAGGTTGTGGCTGATCTCCAGATATATTTCACCGCATATCTTCAGGTTGCTGGTGGTGAAGGTGTCCAGAGTGTGGTTGACCACGCCTTCCAGCGAGTTTTCCACCGGAACAACACCAAAGGCGAGCCTGCCTCTCTCCACGCTGTCAAAAACCTCGGGAATGTTCCTGACCGGAACAAGTGTCGCCGAAAGACCGAACTGTTTAATAGCCGCCATGTTTGTAAAAGTGCCCTCAGGACCGAAGTATCCTACCTTCTGTACTTCCTCCAGAGACAGTGAGGCGGATATTATCTCGCGGTAGACCGAGCGCAGAGCATCGTTGGGAAAAGGACCCGAGTTCATCCCGGTGAGTCTCTCGAAAATCTTCTTCTCACGGGATGGAACATACAGAGGCTCTCCGGCGGCTTTCTTTATCTCGCCTATGGACATAGCCTCTTTCGCCCTTTTGTTCAGCAGCTCCAGTATCTTCTGGTCGATATCATCAATGTTATGTCTGTGTTTGTCTAATTCTTCCATAGGTAGAAAAATAGCAGACAACCACCCTTATAGCAAGCGTTTCAACAAAAAAAATTTAAATACAATATTAAATAGACATTACCGCCGGCATTAGTTTTCATCTAAACTATCTCTGCCGGTGATAAAAACTTATCAGTTCAGAAAAAATACCCATAGTGTGGGTATATCAATTGCACCAGAAACACATTATCATTATGTGGGAAACTATATTTAATTCTATTCGGAGGAATTTATGTTCAGAATCATCAGGACATTCGCCCTGCTGATAATGTTCATCGCAGGAACATTCTCGGCACAGGCGGCAAACACAACCTACAGCTCGCTGGGCGCTCTGACGGGCGCAGGCATTGCCTTTCAGGTCGGCGATGCTCTCAGCAGCTCGCTTAACTGGGCAGCTCTTAAAGGCGACCCGCTGATAGTAGCCCTGGCAGATGACGGCACACCGTCCGTATCGCTCTACATGACCTCACTCAGCGATGGTCCGGGATATTATTACCAGTATTACGATGAAGCCAGCTTTGCAAACGTGCTCCACATCGGCGGAACCTCATACTGCTCAGACTATCTCAACGGCAGCTGTGACGGCGACATCACTCCCGTTTCCGTGGAGATCGTCAACAACACTACACTTAAATCCGTGGCTACAGCCTTCGGCGGAGATATACAGATCACCTCCTACATTACATATGTAGACGGCAACAGGTATCTTGAAAAAAAATGGGAGATCAAAAACGTCTCCTCATCCGCAAAATCCTCCCTTAAATTCTTTCACGGAGGAGATACCTATTACGGATACGATGACGACTCCAACTCATTCTACAGCAGCAGCGCTAAAATGGTTTATCTGACAAATTCAAACGTGACAGATACAGCATATATGAGCTTCATGGCGCATCCCGCCACTCCGGCATCTCATTATTTCGGGGGCGGTTACAGCTCCAATAACGACCAGATGGAGACAGGACTTCTCGAAGACTCAACCAACCCCAACTATGTGGACGCAGGTTATTCGCTCCAGTGGAACAAATCTTCTCTGGCGGCAGGAGCCACCTGGACCATCATAGCATATGAAACATTCAGCCCCGGCGGTATCGCCCAGATATTCGCTCCGGCGAGCGAATCAGGCGTTCCCGGACAGGTCATCCATACAACAGCCAGAATACAGAACCTTGGCTCTTCCTCTGCCACATTTAATGTGACATCAGCAAGCGCTAACACATGGACCAACTCTCTGGGCTCATCCAGCGTGACACTGGCCGCTATGGAATACGCCGACGTACCCGTTTCCGTTACAATCCCCTCGGGAGCGGCTAACGGAACATCCGATACCATCACACTGACAGTCACAGACGCAGGCAACCCCAGCGCCACAAACGATGCCACCTTCACAGTGACAGCGGTCAGCAACCCTGTCAGCTTCTCCAGCCAGACGCTGACATATAATCTGACAGCCGGACAGACAGAGACAAAAACAATTACGCTGACAAACATCAGCGGCTCTAGTGTCACATTCGGCACAGTGGCGGAAAACAACATTCTCGCCAATCCTTTTACCATCGTATCAGACACTTGCTCAGAGCAGACCATAGCCGCTAGCGGCACTTGCCAGATTCAGGTTAAGGCAGCTCCTCAGCATACATCAATCTACTCAGATTCTTTTAACGTGCCTGTGGTTTCGCCCACCGCGCTGAACTACACGGTAAATACAAAGATAGAAAACTCCTCCATCAGCGTTACTCTCGGTCAGTCCACACTGATCTTTCCCGCTGAATCCGAAAGCGTCTCCACTTCCAATGTCACATTCAAGTGGAGTGTGGTTTCCGGAGCGACTAAATATAGAATAAACGTAACAGGAAACGTAGACATACCCAACTGGGAGCTCACACTCTCTAACCTGACATCCGCAGATGCCGGAGCGAATTATGAATGGGTATGCCCGATAGCCTTTCCCGAAGGAACATACACATGGACCGTAACTCCCCTGTCATCCACAGGAATAGGATCACCGTCCGATGAATTCAGCTTCTCCGTTTCCAGCCCCGGATCTGTTCTGGATGTTATCAACGGAGCCACAGGAACAGAGATCCCATCTGACGATCTCGACACCGAGAACGCCTCAGCGGTATCCACACAGATACTTAACTCTGTGAGCGCTCTGACAGATAACTATCCCGCGCACGTTCAGACCGGTCTGAACATTCAGAAAACCAACGGCGACGGAGATACGATCACCGTCAATACTGTGGCTCAGGTCAATGTGGGCAATGTTATCAACAACGCTACCGTTTCCGAGGTAAAAATCGATAACGGCGACACTTATCTGATATTCAAAGATATGGACAACTTCCCCGATGCAGAGGACGACAGCGGCAACCCAGTTGACTCCTCAGACATAGGTCTGCTTGTTCAGGCTCAGGAGATCACAGACAACACTGCTAACTTTGACGTTACTATGTTCATATCCAACGGCGTGGGAGCAGGAAACGTGATTCACACTCTTTCATCTCCCCTGACTGTATGGCTCAGCGCAAACGAGCTGACATACGAAGACGGCGAAGTCAGCATATATCTCAGCGGAAACAGACTGGACGAGGTAGCATACGGCGGCACAAGCTCAAACCCTGACGGCTACTGGTACTTCGACCCTGCGGAGAATGTCTATGTTGTGACAATAAACCACTTCTCCGAACTGACACTCGCTAAAGACGGCGGATCAGGCAGTTCAGGCGGCGGCTCAACAGACACAGGCATTTTCGGAGCCCATGGCGGCGGCGGATGTTCAGCGGCAGACGGCAGCACCGATATGCTTCTGATACTTATGCTGGCAGGACTGTTCGCGGCTCTTTTCAGAAAAAAGATATCCGCTAAAAAACTTGCAGTTGCGGCTCTGATAACTCTCACAGCGGCAACAGCCGGCGCTCAGGAAGGAATCTCAGTTTCTGCCGGAGCAGGATATTTCATACCTAACGCTAAAGACATGGACGGCGGATACAATGTGTTTGTAAAAGCCTCTAAATCAATAACAGGCGGACTCTCCGCTATCGGAGCTCTGCAATATAACGCCATAGAAGGCGAAAACGAAATAACAGCCAACACCAAAGGAGCGGAGCTCGGACTTGAATACGAGATATTCAAAAACCTCTCTGTTTCTGCCGGCGGCGGTATGTATTATAACTATGTGGATCTGGAAGACGGCTCAGACAGCGCCTCCACACTGGGCTATTTCGCTGAGATAGGCTACACAGTGCCTTTCTCCGCTGTATGCGCCATGACAGCTTCCGCCAGATACCTTTACAACAAACAGGAAGTAACTCATATAGACGGTTCTGACGACAGAGTCGATCTGGGGGGTAAAGTTATCTCCCTTTCAGCTGTCTATAGATTCTGATCCTGTTTAAAACATAATTCCCTCTTAGCCCCGTCTCTAACAAGGCGGGGCTTTTTTTACGCCTCCATGTACCTATTGATAAAAAACTCCGTCACCTGTATATTTCATAAAAAACACAGACAGGAAGAACATGAGAATACTGATATTTAATCCCTCATTCCTCGGAGACAGCGTGCTCACCACTCCGCTCATTCAGGCGGTGAGAAAAAAACATCCGGACGCCTATATAGCTTTCTGCGTGCGTCCTGAATATGTTCCTCTGTTTCAGGGGCTTACTTTCCTGAACGAGGTTATCGCTTTCGACAAACGGGGCAAAGACTCCGGCATAGGCGGAATGTTCCGCTTCGCTGAAGTTCTGAGAGAAAAGAATTTCGACATGGTCATAGCTCCGCATAAATCTGTCAGAACCAATCTCACGCTCTTTCTGGCTAAGATACCTGTCAGGATCGGCTTCGTGGAGGGGGCTTTGTCCACACTGCTCACCGCCACCCGCGCCCGTGACATGGATCTGCACGAGGTGCAGAGAAACATGCTTCTGTATGAGGCGGCTTTTCAGGAGCTTCCGGAAAAATTTCCTCTGGCGGTACATATCGATCAGCAGGCAAAAGACCGCTTCGCCTCTCTGGGTGAGAAACTGGTCGGCATAGCGCCGGGAAGCGTGTGGGCTACCAAAATGTGGCCTGCGGAAAGATTCGCCGAAGTGGCGGACCATCTGAAAGAGCAGGGGTACACTCCCGTGATAATCGGCTCAGCCGAAGATGTCCCCGCCGCCGAAAGACTGGTTCACGCCGCCAGACACGAACATATCAATCTCTGCGGAAAAACATCGCTGAAAGAGCTTCCGGCTCTGATAGCCAATTTTACCCTGCTGGTAACCAACGACTCCGGACCTATGCACATTGCCGTTGCGGCGGGTGTCAGATGTGTTGCCATATTCGGACCCACTGTAAAAAATCTGGGATTCACCCCCTATGACGAAGAGAGCCGTGTGGCTGAGGTAGAGGGGCTGTCATGCCGTCCCTGCGGTCTGCACGGACACAGAAAATGCCCTAAAAAACATTTTAAATGTATGCTGGAGATTTCCGCTGAAGACGTTATCAAACTGCTGGACAAAGAGGAGAAACGTATCGCTCCCGGCAGATATGAAACAGTGAAGGCCGACTAAATGAAACTACTCTTCGTGCGTTTCAGCGCGCTGGGTGATATTGTCCTCACAACAGGCGTTATCAGAAAATTTAAAGAGCTTTTCCCAGACGCTCAGGCGGATGTTCTTACATACTGCCGTTTCCGTGAGGTTTTTGACGGACTGGATTTTATAAACAAGGTCTATTGCTATGATAAGTCCAACGGGCTTAAATCATACTTCGGGCTGATACAGAACGAGCTGGATGAATACGACCACATAATAGATCTGCACTCAAAACCCCTGTCCATGCTGCTCAGGTTCACTTCCCCCGCCCAGTACCACAGATACCTCAAGGATTCGTCCGCCAGACGAAAATATGTGAAAAGCAGAAAAGAAAACCCCAGACTGGGCATGCACGTCACACTGAAATATTTCGAGCCTCTGGCAAAGGCTTTCGGCGTGGATATGCCGGAGCCTGAAGAACTGCGCCCTGTCCTTTTCTCCGGAAAAACACCGGAAAAACGACACATACTGATTCACCCTTTCGCCAGCAAAGCGACCAAAACCTATCCGTATATAAAAGAGCTGGCGGAGCTGCTGAAGCAGAGAGGATACACACCCGTTTTCGCCGGAGACGGTCATGTTCCGGAAGTTGACGGAGCGATAGACAAAACAGGTAAAACATCCATCAGAGAGCTTTTCGACACTACCGCTTCCTGCGAAGCGGTGATAACCACAGACTCAGGACCAATGCATATCGCTGTGGCGCTGAACCGGCCTACTGTGGCGATATTCGGAAGCACAACCAGACATTTCGGATTTTTCCCTGAATTCAGCGGGGTAAAAGTTATTGAAAATAACGACATCAAATGCCGCCCCTGCCATATTCACGGGCTGGACTCCTGCCCGGAAGGTCATTTCAAATGCATGAGGGATCTCCCACCGGAGATGATCATATCAGCGCTCGGCGAAATTGCCCCGTCTGACTGACGAGGGAGAAAAACCGAATCTTTCTTTAAACCTGACTGCGAATCTGGACGGCGACTCATAACCGCATTCCGCCGATATTCTTGTTATGCTGAAATCAGTGGACTGAATCATATTAAGAGCATATGACATACGCACGTCCGTCACAACGTCCGCTATGGTGGTATTATATTCCTTAAGCCGGCGCCTGAGAGTTGATTCGCTCATCCCCGCCAATCTGGCCAGTCCGGCGCAGTCCCATATGCGGGACGGATCGACCGACACTATCTGTCTGAGACTCCATGGAAGGCTGACATCCTCCGGCATACATCCGAAATATCCACCCATATCCAGCCAGATAAAGAGCTCCTCCATCCTGTGCCGCGCTATTTCGTCCGGTATGTCCGCCGGATCTTTCAGCAGACCGTAGATCTCATCAAAAGCCCGTTTCAGCCCGCCTGAAATATCTCTGATCTCAATAGTTTCCAAGCTCTTTCTGTTCTTTGCTTTTCCGGCGAAATCCTTTACCAGCCCCCGGTCAAAGCTGATCCACTCCGCAGAGTAATACCCATCGGTTCCGTTATAGTTTGTCACATCAAACCAGGTGTCACGCCACACAGCCACAGCGTCGCCCTGATTCATAACCAGATGGCAGGAGGCATTGTCAAAATGCTTTATGCCATGCTTCACCACTATCATACAGGGATTATCTATCACAACATGCCGCAGGGGCTGCTGGCAGTTCTGAAAAATCTCGCCTGCCGCACCCAGCCCCTGCCTGAACGCTATCTGTCTTTTTCCCTTCGTGCTGTTATCTTCCATATCTCACTGTCACGGATGTTTTTTCTATCGTATTGGCGTTGATCATGAACCCTGTCATGGCTCCAGAAGCCTGCGGAGGAACACCCAGACTCTTCACCTTCAGAGCGTGCAGAGTTATGATATATCTGTGGTTCTGCCCGACAGGAGGACAAGGACCGCCGTATCCTGGCTGACCGAAATCAGTGTTCATGTTCACCGCTCCTTCCGGAAGACTTCCGCTATCTATCTCTTTTACACCTGCCGGAATATCTGTCACTATCCAGTGCCACCAGCCGGAGCCTGTGGGAGCGTCCGGATCATACATGGTCAGCGCAAAGCTCTGTGTGCCTTTGGGAGGGTTCTCCCATTTCACTGACGGGGTCTTGTTTTCGCCTGAGCATCCGAAACCGTTAAAAACCTGAGCGTTTGAAAACACCTTGCCCACATCGGGAAGGTAAACCCTGAAACCGTCCGCGTATGCGCAGACAGCCGCTGTCATTATGATAACTGCCATAATTATCTTTTTCATATCTGCCTCCATGAGGTTATGATATGCCGGCTCGTGAAAAAATACTGTGCCGTTTCCGTCACAATGTGTGCCGATCCATTCAAAAGTATAGCATTAATCAGATTTTCAGGCTTAAAAGACCGTTAACGAATATTTCAGCGGAAAGCTGGGCATGGTCTCTGACGGCTTCAGCGTCCGGAACATCGGCACTGCCCATCAGTATCTGCGGGCGGGTATATAACAGCATGGAGCAGTACATGTCCGCCAGTTTTTCCGGGTCGCTCATGTTCAGACTGTCCCTCAGATAGTTGATCAGAGGGGTTTTTCTGGTGGTCTGGTTTATCTCTCTGAACATCTTTCCGATGCTTCCGCCTTTTCCGCCTTCCGCCACCATCAGCCGCCAGAACTCCAGCCTCTGAGGCTGTATATGGTACAGTATCAGGTCTTCGCCGTAATGTATCAGCTCTTCCAGAACCCCGCGACTGCCGAACGTATACGCCGCCTGTTTTTCAGACATGCTCTTTATGATGTGCTGAAACAGCTCCTCCTTGGAAGGAAAATATCTGTATACGGTCTGCTTGGTGACTCCGGCTTCTTTCGCCACGGTGTCCATGCCTGTACTGGCGTAGCCGTTCTCCAGAAAAAGTTTTCTGGCGGCATCGGCTATCTGACTCTGTTTTCTCAGGTGGTTTTCCAGTGATTTTGACATACTAAAAGATAACCCCTTGACAGCCATACTGTCAAGTATTACTTTATCATACTATAGAGTATGATTTAGAGGTTATGATTATGGAAACAAGATCAAAGGGCTTAACATATGTGCTCACCGGCATGCTTCTTATGAGTCTGGACGCAGTCTTTGTCAGGCTGTCCGGACTGTCCGGCTGGAATGCGTCGTTCCTGTTCGGGTTCTTCTCGTTCATAGCAATGAGCCTGTTCACCCAGTATTTTAAAGAGGGCGTAGCCGATGCTTTCAAACAGGGCGGGTGGGTGATAATCCTCTCCGGCATGATAATGGGCGGCAGCGGAACCACTTTTGTCCTGTCTGTCAAAGAGACGGCCGTCGCCAACGTGGTGCTGATCATGAGCTCCACTCCTCTTTTCTCCGCTTTGTTCAGCCGCGTCTTTCTGAATGAAAAGACAGAAGCGAAAACATGGCTCGCCACCGCCACGACTCTCATAGGAATATTTATAATAGTTAAAGGCTCGCTCACGGCGGGAGGCATAAAAGGCGATCTGCTTGCCGTGGCTGCCACAGCTTTCGCTTCGTCCAACTACGTTCTCTGGCGCAAATACCCGGAAATAAGCCGGAGCATGGCCGTGGGAATGGGCGGGTTTTTCATCGCCCTGTTCAGCTCGTTCGGCATGCAGACATCCTCATTCACCCTATACGGCGTGGCTGTCATGGCGGTGATGGGTCTTCTGACAGCTCCGTTCGGGCGGACTTTCGTCTCCACCTCCGCCAGATACATCATGGCGACGGAGATCAGCCTCTATTCCCTTCTGCGCACGGTCATAACCCCCATCATCATCTGGGCGGTCTTCAGAGAAATGCCTCCGTCCGCTACTTTTTTCGGCGGAGCTCTGATGATGGCTTCCGTGCTGTGGTATATTATGAGCAAAAAGTGAGTTTCCCCGCCCCTAAATAAATTGACACATTATTATATACGTTATATAAAACCCATGCCCGTAAGGGTAATGATATTAGTATATCCAAAAAGAGGTAATAGATATGGCAGGCATGGGTTTTGACACAGACATCACACAGGCGGATGTAAAAGAGCTGGCGGATACAGCCAGACTCTGCAGAGGCGACATACTGAAAATGACATCACTGGCGGCGAGCGGTCACCCCGGCGGCTCCATGTCTTCCATAGACATGTATCTGACAGTGTATAAATTCGCCAACATCAGCCCCGAAAACTTCAAATCCTCATCCAGAGACAGAATATATGTTTCACACGGACACACCAGCCCGGCGGTATATTCTGCCCTTGCCCGCAACGGCTTTTTTAACATAGACGACGCTATCTCCCAGTTCCGTCTGGCGGGAAGCATCTACGAAGGACACATAGAGCGCATGGTGAACGGCGTTGAGTGGACCACAGGAAACCTCGGTCAGGGTCTCTCAGCCGCATGCGGCGCCGCTATGGCGGGCGAGATAGCGGGAGAAGATTTCAACGTTTACTGTTTCATGGGAGACGGCGAGCAGCAGAAAGGTCAGCAGGCGGAAGCCAGACGCTTCGCAGCCATGCACGGACTGAACAACATCACCGCTTTCATCGACTACAACAAACTCCAGATCAGCGGAAATATAGAAGATGTAATGTATCAGAACATCAAGGATGACTATACAGCGGACGGCTGGTTCGTGATAACCGTTGACGGGCACGACTACGAAAAACTCTTCACAGCCATCAAATACGGTCAGAAACTGGAGCAACCCGTGCTGATCCTCGCTGAGACCGTAATGAGCAAGGGCGTTTCCTTCATGGAAAACATCCACGGATACCACGGAAAACCCCTGACAGAAGAGCAGCTCGACAAGGCTCTCGCTGAGCTCGGTCTCGAAAATGACCTGGCGAAATATAAAGCTCTCAGAGCAGACTTCAAATTCTGCTCATCATGCCACGAACTGGATATCCCCGAAGTGAAAGTGGGATATGACAAGGATAAAGAATACGGTCTGGATGTTAAAACAGACTGCCGTTCCGCCTTCGGCGACGCTATCTATGACATAGTAAAGGCTTCTCAGGCAGACGGAATGACCCCTGTCGCCGTATTTGACTGCGACCTCGCAAGCTCCGTTAAGACAGACAAGGTAGAGAAAGAATATCCCGACAACTTCGTTCAGACAGGTATTCAGGAACACCACGCATGTGTGGCCGCAGGCGCCGCCAGCGTGAACGGCGTGGTCAGCTTCTTCGCTGATTTCGGCGTGTTCGGCGTGGACGAGGTATATAACCAGCAGAGGCTCAACGACATCAACTGCGCCAGCCTTAAGACCGTCACCACACACATCGGTATCGATGTGGGCGAAGACGGCAAGACACACCAGTGCATCGACTATGTCGGCACAATGCGCAACCTCTTCGGTTTCCGTGTGATTATCCCCGCAGACCCCAACCAGACATACAAAGCCGTATGCTTCGCCGCTGAAAACCCCGGAAACTTCCTCGTGGGAATGGGCCGCTCAAAACTCGCCACAATAGAGAAAGACGGCAAGCCCATGTTCGGCAAAGGCTATACATTTAAATACGGTCAGGTGGACGTGATAAAAGACGGTGATTTCGCCATCGCCACCTACGGCAGCATGACAGCCAGAGCGCTGAAAGTAGCTGAGCTGCTGAAAGCGAAAGGGATAAACGCAGCCGTGCTTAACTGTTCATGCCCCCTGCACCCCGACATGGAAGCGTTTGAGAAATACACAGACAAACCCGTATTCGTATACGAAGACCACAACGAATTCACAGGTCTCGCCGCCACTCTGGCCAACAGGTTCAGCGAAGACGGCGATGCTCCCCGAATAGTGAGATTCGGCGTGAGAGGCTATGCTTACTCAGGTACACCCGATGCCGTTTTCAAACTGCTGGGACTCGATCCCGAGACAGTAGCGGCTGAGATAGAGGCGGAACTTAAATGATAATACACGGCAGAAACACTGTCGAGGAAGCTCTCAGACTGGATATGGTAAAGCTGCTGCACATAAAGGTGAACAGCACATTCGACGTGTCGAAATATCCGGTGGAGAAGCGTACATACGGACCGAAAGAGTTCGAGCATTATTTCGGGCAGGAGGCGCAGGGTATCGCCGCCGAAATAAAAGACATGGAGCCGAAAAACTTCGACAAAGCATTCGATAAAATAATAGAGAACGGACCTGTGGTCATTCTGGACAGAATTTTCGACCCGCATAACTACGGAGCGATAATCAGAGCCGCCAACTGCTTCGGCATCAAAACCGTAATGGTGGGGTTCACAAAGCAGTCGCCGATAACATCCGCCGTATGCAAGGCATCCAGCGGGACAATCTTCCACACGCTGATAGTGGGAGCGGTGAACACAGCCACCGCCCTGAAAAAACTTCAGGAGCACGGATACAAGGCATACGCAGCCGATGTGGACGGTAAAACAGCGCTGAAAGACGCCGCTTTCGAAGAGAAATCAGTCATAATAATGGGTTCAGAGGGCAAAGGTATCCGTCCGGCGCTGCTGGAGATGGCCGATATTCACGTTAAGATTCCCATGAGCGGAGACATTGACTCACTCAATGTTTCACAGAGCGCCGCTGTTATTATGTATGAGTTCACAAGAGGAAGAGGCTGAAAAAACATAAATGCGCTCTGAAAACAGTTGACATAAGAAAACTCATTCTATATTTTACGAGCAACTCGGAATGCTGTTAAAAATAGTCATGGCTTCAAAGATTAAAGAGCCGGAGATAAAGAACCTCACCGACAGGTACATAAAAATGTCCAACGGGTTCATGCCGGTGGCTCTTGAGTTTGACAAGTCAAAAAAAGGTTTCGACAGCAAAGGACTGCTGGTGGGAATGGATCCAGCGGGAAAACAGTTCACCAGCGAAGAGTTCGCCGAGTGGATCAGAAAGAGAGTGGAGACCTACGGCGACATCACTTTCTACATAGGCGAAGCGGAGGGGCTTCCGGCTGAGATCAGATCGGAGGCGAAGGAGTTCATCTCACTCTCCGGCATGACCATGGCACACAGGATAAGCCTGCTTGTCCTGACAGAGCAGATATACAGAGCGCTGACCATCATCAATGGTCACCCTTATCATAAATAGAACCGGAGACGCTCACTTTATTTAACGGCGGGGTACGGTTATAATGAGGAGGCTGGTATGGACAGGGAAAAGCTGAACTACCACAGGGAAAAACTGCTGAAGATGCGCCGTGAGCTCATCGACAAGCTCAACGAAAGATATAATGACGCCATGAGCGTGGGTGAGGACGGAACACAGGACTCAGCCGATGAGGCGTACAATCTATACAACAAAAACCTTCTGCTGGGCAGGGTAGAGACCGACGCTCTTAAGCTGAGGCTCATCGAGCAGGCTTTGCAGAGGATCGAAAACGGCACCTACGGCGTGTGCATAGAGTGCGAAGAGGACATAGAGGACAAGCGTCTGGAATATGTGCCTTTTGCCCGCTACTGCACCGACTGCAAAACTGAGCTGGAAAAGAAAGGGCTCATCAAGATGTAACAGACAACCCCGAATGCGCTCCGGCGTTTTTTCGGGGTTTTTTCTTACCTTTCCTCTTTTTGGAGAACGCTATGAAAAATCAGAAAACCATACTTCTTATCCTTGACGGCTGGGGTCTCAGGGATGCGGAAGAATACAACGCCATCAGAATCAGCAAGGCTCCCAACTTCTTTAATCTGCTGAACACATGCCCAAATACAAAGCTGAACGCCAGCGAGGAATATGTCGGTCTGCCCAAGGGACAGATGGGCAACTCCGAGGTGGGACACACAAACATAGGCGCCGGCAGAGTCGTCTATCAGGAGCTTCTTCGTGTGACCCTCGCCATAGAAAACGGCGACATGGCGAAAAACAGGGAATTCGCAAACTTTCTCACAGAGCTGAAGAAGAACGGCGGGCATCTGCATTTCTTCGGTCTGCTCTCTGACGGCGGCGTTCACAGCCATATAGAGCATCTGAAAGGACTCATAAAAATAGCGAAAGATTTCGGAATATCAGATACATTCGTCCACGCCTTCATGGACGGCAGAGACACTCCCCCTAACAGTGGTCTGGGATATATGAAGGAACTGGTAACTTTTATGGATTCCATTGGCTACGGAAAAGTGGCGACTGTCTCCGGCAGATATTATCCCATGGACAGAGACAAGCGCTGGGACAGAACACAGCTGGGCTATGACGCCGTTCGCAACGGAAAAGGCATAGTGGCGGCCACTCCTGTGGCGGCTGTTCAGGAGGCTTATGACAGAGGAGAGACGGATGAGTTCATAAAACCCTCCGTCATCAAAGGCGTCAACGGCAATGTGAAGGATAAGGACGGCATTTTCTTCTTCAACTTCCGCGCTGACAGAGCCAGACAGCTCACATCCGCTTTTATCGATCCTGCTTTCGACGGATTCGACAGAGGACAGATGCCCGCTGTCAGCTACATGACATTGACCCAGTATGACAGCAAATATACATGCCCCTATGCTTTCGGTCCGGAATCGCTGAAAAACATCTTTGGCGAGGTAATAAGCGCCAACGGCATGAAACAGCTGAGAATAGCCGAAACTGAAAAATATGCACATGTTACATATTTCTTCAACGGCGGAGCGGAGACAGTCTTTGAAGGTGAGAAGAGAGCACTTCTGAGCTCACCCAGAGACGTAGCCACCTATGATCTCAAGCCTCAGATGAGCGTATATGAAGTTACCGAAAGGTTCAAACAGGAGATAGACTCCGTGGACGTGGTGATAATGAACTTCGCCAACCCGGATATGGTGGGACACACAGGTGTTCTGGACGCGGCGGTAGCCGCCTGTAAAGCGGTGGACGAGTGTCTGGGCGAAGTGATTAAAACAGCGAAAGAGAAAAACGCTGTGCTCGCGGTGACAGCCGACCACGGAAACGTGGAGCAGATGTGGGACTATGAGAATAATCAGCCGCACACAGCTCACACGCTGAACCCCGTGCCTTTCATTATTTTCAACAAAGACGTGAAGCTGAAAAACGTAACCGGAAAACTGGCGGATATAGCCCCCACACTTCTGGACATCATGGGGATAGATATCCCCGAAGAGATGACCGGAGAGAGCCTGATAAGCCGCTGATATGTTCGGTGAGATCTTTTACCAGAAATGTATAGCCTGCGGGGCAGTATGCGGAAACAATTTTCCCGTCTGCCCCGATTGTATTGAAAAACTCCAGAAATTCACTCACAGATGCGAAAATTGCGGTTATCCGTCCCATGTTCCCGCGAAAATATGCGGCAATTGCCTGAATAAAAAATATTATAATAATATTTTTATAGAATATGTTTACTCAGGGTCAATAAAAAAACTTCTCAGAGAGATAAAATTCACCTACAGAATTGCCGGAATACACTCACTATCCACCCTGGCGCATCTGCCGTCAGACAAGAGATATGATATCGTTACAGCTGTGCCGTCGCATTTTACCAGACGCTTCAGACGGTTCACTCATCCTGCACAGATTCTGGCAAAATATCTGGCAAAACAGAACGGCTCAGAATACGAAAATCTCCTCACACGCACCAGAAAAACAGAATATCAGTATAAATTAAAAAGAACTATGCGTATTAATAATGTAAAAAACGCTTTTAATTGTAAAAAAGATTTAAGCAGTTTGAAAATTCTGCTCGTTGATGATATTATAACCACAGGCTCTACAATATCAGAGTGCTGCAGGATACTGCGCAGATCGGGAGCTTCTGATATTGATGTCTATGCGCTTACCGGGGGTATGCGTGTGCAGAACCTAGAGGACAAACCGAATGAACACAATTATATCAAAAGTATCGATGCTTCTGCGTGAATGCGCTTTTCCTGTTTATTTATACCTGCCTGAAACACAGGATTTCTATCAGATGGTCTCCGGGCAACATGAAAAAATCCCTGTTCCGCAGACCATGATCCAGTATCTCGACAACAGCGAGGTATATTTCCAGTCATTCAAAAAAGGCGACAACCTGATGACCTTCTATTTCCTGCGGTTTACTCAGGAAGGCAGCAAGGCTGTCATCATGATAAATTCTGACAAGCACAGAAAACACCTCAGTTCCATCGCTAAATCCTTTTACGGTGTTCTGAACGATTCTGAAGAATCTGTAAAAGTGCTCAGACGCAGCCGAACCAAGATGATGAAGCTGATAGACGGGCTTAAAATGCCCCTTTTCAGCGTCAGCAGCGACTATCTGATACTCAATGTAAATAAAGAGCTGGCCAACTTTCTGGATATCTCGGATATCCCGTCCATGATAAATAAAAAATGCTATGAGGTCATCCACGGGCGCACAGAGCCATGCGCATTCTGCCGGATGGCGGAGATAATCTCCGGAGAGAATGTCGGGTCTCAGAATATCGAGATACCGAAGGGCAGCGACACACTGCATTTCGAGCATCATATGTTCCCCGTGTACGACCAGACAGGTGATCTGAACGAATTCGGCGAATTTATGATAGACATCACTGAAAATTTCCGCATGGTCGAGTCCATCGAAAAATATAAAGAGAGAGTAAAAAACTTTCAGAAAGCAGAAGTAGACAAGATGAACGAGATGGGCGAGCTGAAGCGTGCCTATAAAGATCTGGAAAAAAACTATGACGAAGTTTTCCTGAAAAACAGAAAAATGAGCAAGGCTCTGGAAAAACTCTTTGCCGACAACAACGTGAACGAGCTCATCAGACTCCGTCAGGAGAACAAAGACGTTAAGAACAAACTGGTCAGAAGCGCCACCGCCCTGAAAAACTTTCAGAATACTCTGGAACTTCAGCAGGAAAGATACAATGAGCTGAGCAAAAAAACAGTCTATCAGCTGGAAAGACTCATAAATACCGTTAACAAAAAGTCAGTGGTGTCCGACAAAGAGCTCGGCACGCTTCTTAAGATGATTACAGACGAGATTAAATCCATAAGAAAACACCTGAAAATCGAAGCTCCGCAGGATTAATCAGAATTTTTATGATATAATACACGGTCAATAAAATTATGGAGGATTCTATGAGTGTAAAACTTGGGATCAACGGATTCGGACGTATCGGACGCTGTACGCTGAGAGCGATTATCCAGCGAAAGCTCGATGTCGAAATTGTAGGCATCAACGACCTTACCGACACAAAAACTCTCGCACACCTTCTTAAATATGATTCTGTCCACGGACCTGCGAAATTTGACGTAGAAGCGGCAGAAGACGGTATAATAATCAACGGTAAAAAAGTTAAAATATGCGCTGAAAAAGAACCCGAAAAACTTCCCTGGAAAGAGCTGGGCGCTGAAGTTATTCTGGAATCCACAGGACGCTTTACAAAAAGAGCCGCAGCCGCAAAACATCTGGAAGCCGGCGCTAAAAAAGTCATAATCTCCGCTCCCGGCGAAGAGGTTGATCTCACTGTTGTTCTGGGCGTTAACGACAGCCTGTATGACAAATCAAAACACCATATACTCTCAAACGCTTCATGCACAACAAACTGTCTGGCTCCCGTGGCGAAAGTCCTGAACGATTCTTTCGGTCTGGTCAGAGGCGTCATGACAACCGTACACTCATATACCAACGACCAGAACGTTCTGGATCTGCCCCATAAAGACCTGAGACGTGCCAGAGCATGCGCTGTGAGCATGATACCCACATCCACAGGCGCCGCTAAGGCTGTCGGTCTTGTCCTGCCCGAGCTGAAAGGCAAGCTCACAGGATACGCTGTGCGTGTTCCCACACCCAATGTGTCTCTGGTGGACCTCACTGCGGAACTGACAAAATCAACATCAAAAGAAGAGATAAACGCGGCTATGAAAGCGGCTTCCGAAGGCGCTATGAAAGGCATACTCAGATACACTGACGAACCTCTCGTATCCATAGACCTGAACGGCGAACCCGCATCATCCACATTCGACTCACAGCTTACCCTTGTGCTGGAAGGCAACATGGTGAAAATTGTGAGCTGGTATGACAACGAGTGGGGCTACTCCAACCGCTGCGCTGAGCTCATTACAAAAGTTTTATAAGGTAGATTTATGGCTAAGAGCATTAAAGATTTAAGTCTGAAAGGAAAACGACTGTTCATCAGGGTGGACTTCAACGTGCCTGTAAAAGACGGACAGGTGAAGGACGACACCCGCATAGTTGAGGCGATGAAGACCATCAACTACGCCAAGGCTCAGGGGGCAAAGGTTATCCTCGCTTCCCACCTCGGCAGACCCAAGGGAATCAAGAACCCTAACTATACTCTTAAGCCTGTGGCGGAATACATCTCAGCCCGCTTAATGCCTGTAAGGTTTGTGGAAGACTGCATAGGCGATGAAGTGAAAAACGCTGTGGACGCTATGAACGACGGCGATGTTCTTCTGCTGGAGAACCTGCGTTTCTACGCCGGAGAAGAGAAGAACGATCCGGAGTTCGCCGCAAAACTCGCCGCAAACGCAGACGCTTATGTAAATGACGCTTTTGGCACATGCCACCGCAAGCACGCCTCCACATACGGCATGGCGGAGCTGATCTCTGACAAAGCCGCCGGTTTTCTGGTGGAAAAAGAGATCAAATATTTCAGCCAGCTTGTGAAGAATCCCGAAAGACCTTTCGGGGCTATCGTGGGCGGAGCGAAGGTATCTGACAAGATAGGCGTTATAAAATCACTGCTGGAGCTGGCAGACAAGATTTTTGTCGGCGGAGCTATGGCTTATACTTTCCTGAAGTATAATGGACACACCATCGGAACATCTCTGGTGGAGGACGACCAGCTTAATGTAGTTGGCGAGATATTCGCCACGGCTAAAAAGAAAAAGGTCGAAATATTCCTCCCCACAGACCACATCATGTCCAACGAGTTCAACGGTCAGCCTGTCAAATGCGCTGAAGCGAACATTCCGGAAGGATATATGGGGCTCGACATAGGCATCAGAACCACATCAAAATATATCGAGGAACTGGGCAAATGCAAAACTGTTCTGTGGAACGGCCCTATGGGCGTTTTCGAAAACCCGTCATACGCCGAAGGAACATTCAGCATAGCTAAGTTTCTGGGCGGATGCTCAGCCACTGTAGTGGTGGGCGGAGGAGACTCCGTGGCGGCGGTCAATCAGGCGGGAGTGTCTGAAAACATCAGCCACATTTCCACCGGAGGCGGCGCCTCATTGGAATATATCGAATTCGGCTCTCTGCCGGGCATCGACATCTTAGGATAATTTACACGGCGGAGTTTCATACTCCGCCTTTTTTTTGAGGTTTTATATGAAGAGAGTGGATGTGGTAGCGGCTGTTCTATACAGAGATGAGAAATTTTTCATAGCTCAGCGTCCCCACGACAGACAGCTCGGCGGTCTGTGGGAGTTTCCCGGCGGAAAAGTGGAAGAGGGCGAAAACCACGAACAGGCGCTGAAACGCGAGATGATGGAGGAGTTCGAGGCGGACGTATCCGTGGGAGACTTCATCGCCGCCACAGAACATCAGGTGGATGGGCGGTTAATCGTTCTTCATTTCTACAGGTCGGAGCTTCTGACTGATAATTTCAAAATTCTGGAACATATCGACAGCGCTTGGTGTTCGAAAGAAGAGGTGAAGAATTTTGATCTGGCACCCGCCGATCTGGATATTCTGCCTTATATTTGATCTTCTCAAAAAGTATGCTCATATCCGATATCTGATATATCTGTCAGCTTGTCTCCGTCTTCCAGATAGACACCTTGCCCTTCCTCCACACGACCGATACAGACTGATGAACCGCTGAGAGCTTCCAGATCATCCTTCTTCTCCGGATGCATGGTGAACAGCAGGGCGAATTCCTCTCCTGAACCCAGAGCGTACAGCACCGGATCATCTATGCCCTCCAGATGACTGACGGGCACTTTATTCTTTTCTATTATAATCTTAACACCGCTTTTTTCAGCTATATGAGATGCGTCTCTGCCCACTCCGTCTGAAACGTCTATACAGGACGTAGCCATGCCTGTTCTGCCCAGAAGGTCACCCAGAGCGGTTTCGGCTCTCACCAGATAGTGATTGTAATTATCCTTGTCGCCATTCAGCTCTTTTTCCAGAAGCTGGCGTACTCTGCCCACCGGTCTGGACAGGAAGAGCAGGTCTCCGGCCTTAGCGCCGGAGCGTGTCAGAACATATTTGTTGGGTGTTCCCACTATAGTGAGCGACAGGAAGAGCCCTCCGGCGGAAGATGTTGTGTCGCCGCCGATCAGATCCACATCATAGGCTTCGAAAGGTCTCAGAATATCTTTGGGGTCTATCTCCCGTCCCATGGGAACGGCGATCCCGAGCAGGGCATATCTGGCTACTCCGCCCATAGCGGCTATGTCGCTGACATTGGCGGTGAGCAGTTTTTTCATGACATGATCCAGTGGAGCGTCCGGCGTGAAGTGTACGTTCTCCGCCATGATGTCCTTGGCTATCAGCGTGTCGCCGAAGAGAGCGGCATCGTCGCCTACCCCTAGGGCGATGCCGCTGTCCTTCAGCATATGTGACAAACTCTCTATCAGAGAGAATTCCTTCATAGTTTCTCTACCAGCTCTCTCATCCGTGAAGCCGCTCTGGAGGGATTGGAAGAAGCGCAGATATATGAAGACACCGCAACTCCGGCTATTCCTGTGCCTTTGAGCTGTGAAATGTTCTCTTCGTTTATACCGCCTATCGCCACTGCCGGCTTTCCGGTTCTTTTTATCAGTTTCGCTATACCCGCAGGACCTATGACCGGACGAAGGTCTTCCTTCGTTTTGGTCATGAATGCGGGACCTACGCCTATGTAGTCGGCGTATTTTGCCATTGCTATATCGTTCTCATCGTTGCATGAATAGCCGAAGACCATTTCCGGAAAGGCTTTTTTGGCAGCCAGAAGCGGAATGTCCTTAACTCCCAGATGCACAACCCTGCCGCCCACGGCACGGGCTAGGTCTATTCTGTCGTTCATCACAAAGAGAACCCCTGTTCCCGCCAGCAGTTTAACCAGATATTCCCCGGTCTCGAACTGCTCTCTGGCGGTCATTCCCTTGTCTCTGAGCTGGATAGCTGTCACTCCGTTCTTTATCACGGAGTTTACAAAATCGCCCAGAGGCACTTTCAGCATTTTTGTCTCTAACACCAGGTAGAGTTTCAGTATGTCTTTTGTCATTTTCTCTTATCTATTTTTACGGCGCAGAGCTTGCCGCACATGGAGCATGAGTCGAACTCCTTGTTGCGCTGGAATCTGCTTCTTGCTGTTTCAGGGTCAAGCGCAAGCTCGAACTGTTTCTCCCAGTCCAGCTCCTTTCTGGCTATGCTCATCTGAACATTGCGCTCCCATGCTCCGGGCACTCCCTTCTCCATGTCGGCTATATGACCGGCGATGCGGGATGCCATAACGCCCTGATAGACGTCGTTTTCATCGGGCAGACAAAGGTGTTCGGCGGGAGTGACATAGCAGAGGAAATCCGCTCCGGCAGCTCCGGCGATAGCGCCTCCGATGGCGCTGGTTATATGGTCGTATCCTGCTCCGCAGTCGGTGGGCAGAGGTCCGAGTATATAAAACGGAGCATCATTGCACAGCCTTTTCTGGAGTATCATGTTGGCGGCTATCTGGTTCAGCGGAACGTGTCCGGGACCTTCTATCATCACCTGAACGTTCTTTTCCTGTGCTCTTTTTGCCAGCTCACCCAGAATGATCAGCTCGTCTATCTGGGGTCTGTCGGTGGCGTCCGCTGTGGCGCCGGGACGAAAACCGTCGCCCAGGCTGAGTGTTACGTCATATTTATAAGCTATTTTGAGAAGTTCGTCATAATATTCGAACAGGGGGTTTTCACGTCCGTTCTTGCGTATCCAGTCGGCGAGAATTGAGCCGCCTCTTGATACGATGCCGCATACCCTGTCGCTATTGTCCATTCTGGCGACGGACTCTCTGGTTATGCCGCAGTGAACTGTGATATAGTCCACTCCCTCACGGCACTGGTTCTCTATGTTTCTAAGGAGCACTTCCTCGTCTATGTTGTCTGTTGTCATGTCCTTCATAGCCAGTTCAGCGGCAACTGCGTATATCGGCACTGTGCCCAGCATTACGGGGCAGTTCTTTTCTATTTCGCGGCGGATAGCGTTCAGGTCTCCCCCGGTGGAAAGATCCATGATGCTGTCGGCGCCGGCTTTCACAGCCGCCTGAAGTTTTTTTATCTCCACATCCAGAAAAGGGCAGTCGCCGGATGTGCCTATATTAGCGTTGACTTTGGTTTTCAGCTTTTTGCCTATACCTCTGACATCGAAGTTTCTGTTAACGTTTTTAGGAATAACGACCTTGCCTTCGGCAATGAGGGTCATCAGCTCCTTCTCATCTATCAGTTCATCTTTGGCAACTTTTGCCATTTCCGGTGTAATTATTCCTTTTTTTGCGGCTTCAAGCTGTGTCATTCGCATCTCCTTATAAACAAAAAAACCCGTCTAAGGCGAAAACCTGAGACGGGGTATGATAGTTTCTAATATATGCAACCAGAAACCGTTCCCTACGCCGGCATTACCCGAATCAGGTCTTAGGGGACTCTCTCAGCCTCTGGGGCACCCCCACGGTAATTTTTATATATACTCTTTTTCATAAGTCCGCAATAGCGGAATTTACTTTTTAATCACAAATCCGGTATGAATATCGGACAGCGCCATATCACGGATATCTATGCTGTCCACGGACGAAAAAGGAGAGCCGTCGTGCGCTATCTCCAGCGCATCCTCCACATCAGGCTCAGAACCCTGGATATCAAGCTCCACCGTGCCGTCCGGCAGGTTGCGCACATATCCGGTCACGTTCAGACGTGATATCCTGCGGTGCACGGACGCTCTGTATCCCACTCCCTGCACACGTCCCCTGACTATGGCGGTTACACGCCTCACTTCATCCTCAGCCAGAATTTTGCTATCTCGCTGCCGCCGGAACCGACAACCACGGGATACATCCTCTTAGCGTCATCTTCAGCGTATTTTGTCATGAATCTCTTCGGATTCATGTCTATCTCTATGTTTCTGTCGTCACCATCGTTGCTAATAACATTGGGAGCGACATATCCTTTCAGGTTGATTTTATATGGAGTTTCATCTGATCCTGCCAGCAGAACCTTCAGTTCTATCTTGTCACCTATGGCGACATCATACACGGCTCCGGCGCTTACCATCTTGCTGACGCCGTTGTGTATAATGCTGAAGCGGTATCCGCTCTCCGCCTTCACTTCCGGTTTTGCCTCAGCCTTGGTTTTATCCACGCTGATATTTATGATACCTATCTTTTTGCTGTCTTTGCGCACCACTATCACAGCGTCACGCTTCAGCATAAATTTTGAGTTCAGGTCGTTCAGAGTGCCATAGCCTATCAGGTCGGCGGATATGCCTCTCTCATAGTTGGACTCTATGTGGGCTATCTCGCATACGTCACCGGATTTAACATAGAGAGTTCCGTTCTTGTCAACCTTCACAGGCTCATTGTTCACGTTTATCACTGCGAAATCCAACGCCGGTTTCTCTATTATCACAGCGGGAACCTCCGGCACTATGCCGTAGATTTTCATAAACTCATTCACCGCGTAATTATGGTGCAGAACCTTCATCTCGTTGCTGGGCAAATTCTTAGATGATTCTATCCCGTATGCCGGTATGCAGTATTTACGCAGAGCGTAGTATGTGGCTGTCTTTCTCATATCGCTGAATGGAGTGTTCGGGTTGGCTGTATCCGTGTTGAAGTAATGCAGGGAATACCTGTCATCGTTTATCTTTCTGTTCACCTCTGCCATTGCTTTATTGGCGGGGGTGTTCAGATCGAGCACTTTTCCGTTCTCGCATTTATATGTGTCTGCGTCCGTGATTATGGACTGTCCGAATTTTTTAGGGTTTCTGTTATTGTCTATATACACGGGGTTATGAAATCCCCATCCATCGTGCAGGTTCAGAAAAACATCGGATTCGCTCATCAGCTTTTTCACCACAGAGACCACCTTGTCCATCTCCACGGCCTCCGGTTTGTCCAGAAATCGGCGGTTCATGTCGCCGTCAGGTCCTCTGTCGTAGAGTATCACAGACTTGAAATTGGCTCTGGGGATCACTATCAGGTTACCCTGTTCCAGATGCAGGTCGGAATAGAGATCCGCAGACAGAAAACCGCCAGGCTCATCACCCTGAATACCGCCGAGAATGAACATAGTGTTCCCGTCTCTGCGTCCGTATATGCGATAAACGCTCAGCTCGTAGTTGGTACCTTTAAAGTACGTCTCCATTTTGGTATAGGGGCGTTCCTGCGTGTACCCTGTCAGGGCTGTCAGAATCAGCGCCAGTATGATCAGTCTTTTCATTCGGCTCTCCACTGTTCGGATATTATTCGCATTTCACCCTTACTGCTGTCGAGCCTGAGTGTTTTAATGCCTTTATCGCTGTATGCGTCTCCGCTGTATCTCTGTGTGAATGTCACCTCAAACCTTTCGGGACTGAGTATCTCTATTTTTATATCGTCCAGCTCCACACGGACGCTGTTCAGGACGGCAAATTTTTTCGCTTTGTCCTTTTTCCAGGCGGTCCTGTTCATTCCGCCGCTTTTAAATTCGTCTCCGTAAAGGGCGATATAGCTGTCTATGTTTCTGGATTCCCACGCCTGTTTCCATGATATGAGAAATCCGTTGATCTCTTTTGATATGTCCGCTGTATTGTCCTCTATCACAACCTCCACGGGTTTTGCGGGAACAGCTGGTTTTACGGCTGGTTTTACAGTTTCTTTCACTGGTTCTTTCGCCGCTTCCTTAACAGGAGCTTTCACTGTCTCTTTCACCGGAGCCTGTTTCACAGGTTCCTTCACAGGTGTCTTATCTGTCTCCGGCTCTCTGATATCCGCCTTGGCGACCTCCATATCAGATTTGACATCCCAGCCTTTGGTCTGTTCAAAATCTTCTGCGATGATACGCATGGCGCCGTCCTCTTTTTTCAGATAGAGGGTTTTGCGCCCGAAAGCGGTTATGTTGTCCGCTGAGTAATACTGATTAAACTCTACCACGGCCTCGTTTTCCGATTCATAAAAAACCCTGAATTTATCAGCGGCTATTTTTCTGTTAGGGTAGAGATCCATCAGACTTTTCTTATAATTCAGATAGGCCGGCAGTCTTTTTCCGTCACGGGCCTTAAAATCTTTGCTGTATGCTCTGCTGAAATCTTTGAAATTATTGTTCTGCCATGCTTCCAGATATTTCAGCACTGTCTGTCTGGCGTCCTGAAACAGCCTGTGATATTTGTCCGCCGAGCCCTCTATGGCACTGGAAGTGATTATCACCGGAGTACCTTTAGAAAGATAGCTGCCCACTTCTTTCACATTATCGTTATCAAAAGCCACGCATCCTCTGGTGGCAGGATCTTTTCTGTTGTCTTCCACGCCGTGCAGCCATATGCCGCCGCCTGTCTTGCCTTTCAGATTATCCAGCGCGTTGGGATAGTTCAGCGGATAGGCTCCGTATCCGTATATCTTTGACGCGTCCCCGTACATCTCCTTCAGCCTGTTGCGCGAAAGAAACCCCATCACCCGGTAGTAGCCTTCGGGAGTCTTTTCGTCTCCGGACACCTGTTTGTCGCCCTTCGCCTTGCCTGTCAGAACGCTGACACTTTTCAGAACGGTCACGCCGTCTCCGGTCACCTTCACCAGATGGAGCTTTTTCTTGTCCTTTTCCACCACCACAGCGTTGAAAATGTCCCCCTGCTGAGATGAGATATTCAGGATAGAAGCGTAAGAGGAGTAAGTTAATAGAATAAAAAAGAGAACGGATATTTTTTTCATCTGCCTACCATTCAATATTTTTTCCGTATAGAAAATAACGGTCCAGTTTGTTTTTAAGCATGCCCTGAACGCTTTTCACCATACCCACCGGTAATGTCTCGTAATATATGGAATTGCCATGATAATCAGAGGGCATATCAATGTCAAATCCTTTCATATAACGCTGAGCGTCTTCATAAGAAACTTTAGTTATCATGTCTTTATCCATCATAGAGCCGAGCTGCCACAGAGCCTGCGACGTCAGCTCCCCTGGGCGTTTGAAAAGCATGATGCCGTTCCTGCTGAAATTAACGCATCTGTCCATGCGGGTGGTCAGATAGAATGAGCCGCCCTTTTCATATACCTCGGCGCAGTCAGGAAAATCCACGAAAAATTTATCTATTTCCGGAGTCTTTTTGAATGTTGTATAGGTTCCGCCTGTGGAAGGCTCGCCCTTCTTTCTGATGGCGGCGATGAAAAAACCATCGTATTCGTCCATGTGCGGCAGAAAACGAACCACTTTGTCGTCCACTTCGCTGTCGCCGCTGATGCCTTTTATGTTTTCGCCTCTGTTGATATCCGCCAGCTCGCAGTCCTGTGTGTCCAGCAGATGTCTCACCACCTCTTCGTTCTCCTCTATGGAGAAGGTGCAGGTGGAATAGACCATCACTCCGCCCGGCTTCAGCCCGTGAAATGCGGATGTGGCTATCTCCTTCTGGAGTTTAGCCATTCTCTCTGCCAGCTCCTGCGACCATTCGGCGTTCACTGTTTTGTTTCTGCCTATCTTGTTTTCATTGCTGCACGGGGCGTCCAAAAGGATACCGTCAAAAAATCCGTTAAAGAATTTATGCAGACTCCGCCCATCCATGCTTATGGTGCGCACGCTGTAGGCTCCGTATTTCTCCAGATTATACTGGAGCGAACGGAGGCGCTTGTTCGAAGGCTCATTGGCTATGATGGCGCAGTGGTTGCGCAGGTTGTCCGCAATGGCGCACGTCTTGCCTCCGGGAGCGCTGGACACGTCCAGGATATAAGGATATTCCGGCATCAGCGAACAGAACACATCGGCTGTGTGCACGGAAGAAGGATTCATGATATAGAATCCCCCGGTCTGAAACCCGATGGTATCCGTCAGCCTGTCTTCGCCATCTGTCACACGGTAAACAGTTTCCGTTATTTTTTCTGTCTGTATCCCCAGTCCTGTCAGCTCCGAAAGATAATCGACGCCTTCCCTGCGGGCGATCCTGATGTGTTTATAGCGGTCACGGGTGAGCGAGGCGAAAAAATCATCCGCCCTGTCCCCGAAAATCTCAGTGTATTTTCTTTTAAAATCCTCGTTCAGCATGGCGCTCAGCTTAAAACAATTATATTGAGTTATCAACAGTAATATAGTATTCTTCCCACATGAAAATAGTAGTCGCCGGAGCCGGCGAAGTCGGATTTCATATAGCATCCAATCTGATCGAAGAGGGCAAGGACGTTGTTCTCATCGAAAAGAACCCCACACGGGCTAAATACGCCTCGTCCCATCTGGACTGTCTTGTGGTGGTAGGGGAGGCGACTGACCCCGCCATTCTGAAAGAGGCGGGCATAGCCAACGCAGAGGCCTTCATCAGCGCCACAGACTATGACGAAGTGAACATGATCACATGTTTCATAGTTGCCAGCGAATTCGATGTCCCCGTAAAGATAGCCAGAGTGCGCAACGTCAGCTATTCCAGGACACGCCTGTTCGGAAACAAGCTCAACGGCGTGGACTATGTGGTCAACCCCGAGATCGAAGCGGCCAAAACCATAACATCCACTGTTCAGCACGGCGCCGCCAGCGATATTTTCCTGTTCGAGGACATTAACATCCAGCTCAGGGACATCATCGTGGACGAAGACTCGTTCTTCGTGAATAAATCACTTAAACAGATAAAGAAAGAGCTGAAAGAAGAATTCATCGTCGCAGGTATTATGCGTGACGATGAGGTTATAATCCCGGACGGCGACACCGTTCTGATAGACAAAGACCACATCTTCACCGTGGCAACCACCAGAGGCTTCGTGCAGATACTCAAAAAAGCCGGAGTACAGACCAAAAAGCTGAAAAGCATCGTCATTCTGGGCGGCGGCAAGGTTGGATATCACGTTATAGACATGCTCTCCAAACAGGGCAAAAACATCAAAGTTATCGACAGGGACTATGAGCTGTGCAAAAAGCTGTCCGCTGATTTCCCCAGCGCTCTGGTGCTGAACGCGGACGTATCGGACGAAAGCATCTTCGAGGACGAGCAGCTATTCAACGCTGACGCCATCATCACCACCACACACAACGAAGAACTTAATATCCTGACAGCTATCTATGGAAAATCAAAAGGCATACGCAGGGCGGTCGCTCTGGTGAACAAAATGAACTATGTCACCATAGCCGACGATCTGGGCATAGACTCCACAGTCAGCCCCAAGGTCAGCTCTGTGAACGCTATCCTGAAATACATAAGAAAAGGCTCTATCAAGGGCGTTTATAAGATTTTCAACGGCATGGCCGAGGTCACTGAGTTTCTGGTGCATCCCAAGGCGGAAGTGGCTGACAAAGCCATAAAAGACATCAGGCTCCCCAAAGGCAGTCTGGTTCTCGCTGTTTCCAGACACGGACAGAACATCATCCCCGATGGCAATTTCGTTCTGAAAGGGGATGACATAGCCATCACCTTCTCAGCCGAAGACACATCGGAAAATCTTCAGTCTTTCTTCTCAGAGTGACGTTATGCACTTTAAACTGATCATAAAGACAGTAGCCATACTTCAGGCGATCATCGCTCTTTTTCATCTTCTGTGCGGCGGACTGGGTGTCTATTTCAACGAACACACCGCCTATACCGCTTTTTTCACCTCCGGCATACTGCTGCTGACCGCATGCTCCGTCATGCTCTTCTGGCTGAAAGACGAGAAACCGCAGACCCTCGGCACCAAGGACGGTTTTGTTCTGGTAACCGCTAGCTGGGTTGGCGCGGTGATGGCCGGCGCTCTGCCTTATTTCATCTCCGGCGTCGTTCCGACATTCGCGGACGCTGTTTTCGAGACAATCTCAGGGCTTTCCACCACCGGAGCGTCCATCATTACAGACATTGAGGCTCTGCCTAAATCTATACTGTTCTGGCGCTCTATGACCCACTGGCTGGGGGGCATGGGAATCGTTGTTCTGGCGGTCGCTATCCTTCCTCTGCTGGGTATCGGCGGTATGCAGCTGATCTCTGCCGAGGCTCCCGGACCCACTGTGGACAAGATAACCCCCAGAATCACCGAAACAGCGAAATATCTGTGGTATATCTATCTGCTGTTCACCGTTACAGAGATCATTCTGCTGAAATTCGGCGGAATGAGCCTTTTCGACGCTGTATCCCATTCGTTCGCAACGGTAGCTACGGGCGGGTTTTCTACAAAAAACGCCAGTGTGAAACAGTTCGACTCAGCCTATATCGACTATGTAATAACCACCTTCATGGTGCTTTCAGGGATCAACTTCACCCTGCATTTCCGTTTTCTCACCGGAAAATTCAAGAATATACTCATCGATTCCGAGTTCAAGACATACATCACTATCTTTCTGACCGCTACACTGATAATCACCCTGTCGCTGAAAGGTGAGGTCTACGGAACATTCATGACCAGCTTCCGCTACGCTTCTTTTCAGGTGGCCAGCTTCATGACCACCACCGGTTTCGCCACGGACGATTATGAACAGTGGCCCTATCTCGCCCAGATCATGCTCTTTCTGCTGATGTTCGTGGGCGGCAGTTCCGGTTCCACCGGAGGCGGTATCAAGGTTATCCGGATAATAACCCTGCTGAAACAGGGTATCAACGAGATGAAATATCTGGTTCACCCCAGAGCGGTCTTCGTTCTGCGCATCAACGGTCAGCCGGTCAAAAAGAACATAGTATACGCTATAAGCGGTTTTTTCTTTTTATACATAACTATGGTCCTGCTGGTGACCATCATCACCGTCACATCCGGCGCTGACATTCTGACATCGTTCACTGCGGCGCTCACCACCATAGGCAACATCGGTCCCGGATTCGGGCTGATCGGTCCCACGGAGAACTTCGCCTTCTTTCCGCAGTATGTAAAATGGACGCTCAGCGCCGCTATGCTGCTGGGAAGGCTGGAGATATACACCGTGCTCGTCCTCTTCACCCCTTTATTCTGGAAAAAATGAGCACCTATAAGATAACCGTCAGAGGAATCGTTCAGGGTGTCGGTTTTCGCCCCTTCATCTATAACCTTGCCATGGCAGGCGGGCTCACAGGCTCTGTAACCAACACAGGGGATGGAGTTGTCATCCACATCAACACGGAAGATATTGACGGCTTCATGGCGGATATACGCCGTCTGGCGCCGCCTCTGTCCGTCATAACCTCTATAGTTCACGAACAGACTGACGACACAGTCTTCTCAGGTTTTACTATTGACCACACCATAAACAGCGGGGGGCTCTCTTTCGTCCCGCCGGACACCGCAGTGTGTCCCGCATGTGCCGCAGAGATACTCGATCCCGCCAACAGAAGATACCGCTATCCCTTCACCAACTGCACCGACTGCGGACCAAGATACAGCATCATACGGGATATGCCATACGACAGAGACAAAACTGTGATGGACGTATTTAAAATGTGTCCGTCCTGTCAGGCGGAATATGAAAATCCTTCAGACAGAAGGTTTCACGCTCAGCCGAACGCATGCCCCGTCTGCGGTCCGGACGTTTCCATGGACGGGCTCACCGGATACGCCGCCATAGAGCGTGCCGCCGGACTGATAGACAGCGGCGGGATAATCGCTGTTAAGGGTCTGGGCGGATATCACCTGATCTGCGATGCCGGAAATGATGAAGCGGTATTAAGGCTTCGGGAGATCAAAAACAGACCGGACAAGCCTCTGGCTGTTATGTGTCTGCCGGAGACCATAAACAGGCTCAATATCTCTGATGACGAAAAACACCTGATATTAAGCGCCGAAGCGCCCATAGTCATTTGTGATTGTCCGGACGCCGATGTTTCTGAGCATATCAGCCCCATGTCTTCCTCCATAGGTTTTATGACTGCATACACCCCTCTGCATATTCTGCTCATAGGCGCATGCCGGACTGACTTCATCGTCGCCACCAGCGGAAACCTGAAGGATGAGCCCATAGCGAAAGACGCAGAATCAGCTGAAATGACCCTTTCTGTTTTTACAGATCATTTCCTGCACCATAACAGAGAGATACATAACAGATGCGATGACAGCGTAGCCGCTGTTGTTGGCGGTTTTCCATACATTCTGCGCCGTGCCAGAGGGCTTGCGCCATTTCCCGTAACCCTGCCTGTTTCATCTGGCGCATGCGTTATGGGAGCCGGAGCTCACCTGAAGAACACTATAGCGCTGGCAAAGGACGGGTACAGCTTCGTCAGCCAGTACATAGGCGATCTGGACCATCCGGATACCTGCCTCTTTTATGAGGAGACAGCGGAGAAGATGAAGCGGCTCTACGGTATGGAGCCGGAGACTATCATACACGACGCCCACCCGAACTATCACAGCACACTATACGCCAAGGACTCCGGCATAAAGGCTGTACCTCTTCAGCATCACGCGGCTCACATGTTCGCCTGCATGGCGGAAAACGGACTGACCGACAACTGTCTGGGGGTTATAATGGACGGAACCGGTCTGGCGCCCGACAGAAGCATCTGGGGCGGTGAATTTCTCCTGCTGAAGAACGGAAACATGACCCGTGAGGCGCATCTGCCCACAGTGGCACAGCCGGGCATGGACTCTGCGGCGAAACATCCGGCGAGGATGCTGATATCCTACCTTTTTCAGTTCGGTCTGCTGGAAGACAGCATGGATATAGTGACATCACGGCTGAGTATAAGCGACAAGGACATCGCAATGATAATGTCCATGATAGAAAAAAACATCAACTGCATACAGACATCCAGCTGCGGCAGGTTTTTCGAAAGCGTTGGGGCTCTGGTTACCGGTGTCGGAACCAATCTTTTCGAGGCTCACTCAGCCATGAAACTGGAAGGCACGTGCTCCGGTTCCGGACGTGACTATGGGAGCATTCCTCCCTGTGAACTTTTGAGCAGGGTGATCAGAGACATCCGCACCGGCATCCCGAAGGAAGAGACGGCAGAGGCTTTTCACAACAGTTTCGCCATATGGATGTTCGACAGAGCGCAGAAGATCTGCGCCGAACACGGTATAACAGACGTGGTTTTGTCAGGCGGTGTTTTTCAGAATCTGAAGCTCGTCAGAAAACTTAATTATATCTCTCATATGTCCATAATAAGCCTGCATTTTCACAAAAAATTATCGTCTAACGACTCATGTATTTCTCTTGGACAGACTTTTTTCGGAAATTTTCCTCATAAAGTCAATTTTCTCTTTTAGTCTTTCTATAATTACGCTATTTAAATATTAATGAAATGTTACGAGGAACGAAATGCCCCAGCCTGATATTTCCATCTTAGTTCTGTGCAACCACAACAGAGCCTGTATTTCTGTTAAAGAGATACTGTCCGGGCTCCCTTTTTCTGTCACGATATGTCAATCGTACAATCAGGCTATAGACACTCTGCTTGATCAGAAATTCGATATCGTTATCTCTGAATATGATCTGGAAAGACATACAGGCGTTCAGTTCCTTCAGCAGGCGGCCGCCATAGACAGCTTCTCCACACGGCTCATCGTCGGAGACAAGGCGAATGAGGATGTGATAGTCAAAGCTGTGGTCAAAGGCATTGCGTGCGCTTATCTGGATTCATCCGCCAGTCTGGACATGGTCAGGGCGAAGCTGGTGGATCTCTCCCGTGTGCATACCAGCATGGACAACAAGCGTATTCAGAGTATAAAAACAGGCACCAACAGCTTTCCTATCGTTATGACTACTTACGAAAATCTGATGAACGCTATAAATATGGACTACTCCATCGGACAGATAGCAAAAATTATCTCCACCGACGTTACTCTGACATCTAAGATACTTCAGGTTGCCAACTCTGCTTTTTACGGCAGCTTCACAGGAACTTCCGTGGAGAAGGCGATCATATACATGGGGCTGAACACCGTCCGCGATATCGTTCTGATGCACTCTCTCTCTGTCAATCTGAATATGACATCAGACCAGAACCGCTGTTTGGAAGAGACCGTGCGTCATTCCATAGTAACCAACTATTACCTGCACACCATCGTGCACAAATATAAAGTATGCACTCTCTCTTCTCTGAACAATTCAGTGGGCATCATCCACGATATTGGCAAGATAATTCAGATGGTTTTTTTCCCTCAGGAGCATAAGAGCATACAGGAATTCAGGGAAGAGAACGCCAACACCGACTATTACACCAGCGAGCTGGAATCCGGCAACGCTTCTGTGGCACACACAGAGATAGGCGGATTTTTTCTGAAAATATGGAATTTTAATCAATACGCCATAGAAGCGGCGCTGTTTCATCACACTCCCGAGCTGGCGTCTGAAAACACCAAACCCTGTGTAGAGGCTCTTTTTCTGGCTAATACTCTGTCAGATATCAGAGACGGATTCAACCTGTCGCTTCAGGAAGCCGTAGACAGATGCACTATGATAAAAGCTGATGTGGAATCACTGATGGCCATCGAACCGCCTTTCAATCTTTAGTTCTTCGGATCCAGAACGTCCCTGAGACCCTCTCCCAGAAGATTATACCCCATAACGGTTATGAATATTGCAAGCCCTGGAAACATGGACAGCCACCATGCGAACATGATGTTGTCCTTGCCCGCTGTCAGAATATTTCCCCATGACGGTGTGGGCGGCTGAACACCCAGCCCCAGAAAGCTCAGTGATGATTCTGTGAGTATGGCTCCGGCTATCCCCAGCGTGGCGGTTACAAAAACAGGCGTCATAACATTCGGAAGAATATGCTTCAGCATGATCTTAACTCCGGAAACACCCTGAACACGGGCGGCAGTGATATAGTCTCTGGTGCGCACACTGAGAACCTCTGCCCTGATGAGTCTGGTGACCCCCATCCATCCGGTGAGACCGATGATAGCCATCACGTTGAATACGGAAGGACTGAGAAACGCTATTACAGCCAATATAAGAAAAAAAGACGGAAAGCAAAGCATAATGTCCACTATCCGCATGATGATCAGATCGGTTATCCCGCCGATATATCCGGCGAGAAGCCCCAAAAGAACACCGATTGCCAGTGATATCCCCACTGCCACAAAACCAACAAACAGCGATATCCTGCTTCCGTAGACACATCTGCTGAAGACATCTCTGCCCAGCTCGTCCGTGCCGAAAAAATGGACGGAAGAGGGCGGAAGAAAAACTTCATCAAAGTTAATGGCGGTTGGGTCGTGGGTGGCTATCAGCGGGGCGAAGACCGCCAGCACGATAAAAAACACTACTATGATCAGCCCGCTGTAGAGCAGATAGCTGCCTTTGGCTTTTTTCAGCAGTCTACTTCCGGCCATATCTTATCCTCGGGTCCACCAGAGCGTAGCTGATGTCTGATATCAGGTTGCCTATCAGCGTCAGTACGGCGCCGATGACAAGTATTCCCATTACAACCGGATAGTCTCTGGACATGACAGACTGATAAAAGAGCTGTCCCATGCCGGCTATGCCGAATATTGACTCAAAAATAACACTGCCGCCTATTAGCCCCGGTACAGACAGACCGATGATGGTGACCACCGGCAGCAGCGCATTCTTCAGCGCGTGCCTGAACACAACCTTCCTCTCCGGTATGCCTCTGGCTCTGGCGCTGATGATGTATTCCTCACCCAGAACTTCCAGCATGGAGTTTCTGGCATATCGGCTTAATCCTGCCAGCCCGCCGAAAACGGACAGGAACACAGGCAGAAAACCGTGCCAGAGAATATCGGCGACTTTTCCGCCGAATGACATACTGTCAAAATTATATGATGTCAGCCCGGATATGGGCAGCCATCCCTTGATGACACCGAAATAGTACATACACAGCAAAGCCAGCCAGAAAGTAGGCACAGCAAAGCCTATGAACACGAAAACCGTGACCGATTTATCAAATATACTGTTCTTTTTATAAGCCGACAACACCCCCAGCGGCAGGGCTATCAGAAAGATGAGAGCCATCCCCGCAACGTTCAGCCATATGGTGACCGGCAGTCTCTCGACTATCTTTGTTGTGACTGATTTTCCATCGGGTGTGAACGAATCGCCGAAATCCAGCACAGCCACACGCTTAAGCCAGATCCAGTATTGTTCGTATATTGGTTTGTCCAGCCCGTACATCTTTACGAATTTTTCGTGGGCTGTTTCAGAGAATTTCGGATTCATCGACGCAAGAAACTGCGCCGGATCGCCGGGCGCCAGATGTATCACAAAAAAACAGATAAGAGTGATACCGAAAAGCAGAGGGATCATCCCCGCAAGCCTTCCGGCGAGATACCGCATCATAACCTGTCCTTTTTACTGCTGATAGTTATACTTCTGATCCTCTTTCTTAACCCACCAGTCATCCTGATTATAAGATATTCCTGCGGGAGCTGGAGATACCTCATGGAATCTCTTGCTGATGGTGACAAGAGCCTGCGGAACATACAGGAATGTATAGGGCTGATCCTCAGCCAGAATCTCCTGCGCTTTATGATAAAAAACTTTTCTTTTTTCAGGATCGAACTCTTTTCTGCCTTCGATAATCAGCTTGTCCAGCTCGCTGTTCTTATAGCAGACGAAGTTCAGCTTCTGTCCGCCGCAGTTGGATGAGTGCCAGACATCATACATGTCCGGATCGTTGGTGATATTCCACCCCATAACCACAGCGTCGAACTTCTGCTTGTTGATATATTCATTGATAAAGGTAGCCCACTCGAGAACACGGATATTGACCTTCACACCGATCTTTTCCCAGCTCTTCTGCATAACTTCGCAGATGCTCTGGCGGACAGTGTTCCCCTGATTTGTCATCAGTTCGAACTCCAGCTTTTTACCGTCTTTCGCCATTATGCCGTCCTTGCCCGGCTTGTAACCGGCTTCCTCCAGCAGAGCTTTTGCCTTTTCCACGTTATATTCGTATTTTTTGACGTTGGGGTTATACCAGATAGTACCTGGTTTGAAAGGTCCGGTGGCGACATCCGCCAGTCCGAACATGATACCCTTTATGATATCCTCTTTCGGCGTGGCATATGAAAGCGCCTGACGCACACGTTTATCGGCGAACATGGGTTTAGCCAGATTATATCCGATATATGAATAGCCGAATGACAGATACTGATATTTGTCATACTGGCTGGTAAATCTCGGGTTGGTGTCGGTCTGTTTGGTCCATTGGAGCGGTGTCAGCCCCATGGTATCTATGGCGCCGTTCAGAAGCTCCAGAAAAGTGGTAGCCGTGTCCGGAATGATACGGAAAATGTATCTGTCCAGATAGGGTCTGCCTTTGAAATAGTCGTTGTTTGCCACCAGAGTGATGGACTCGCCGGCTTTCCACTCTAGAAACTTATAGGGACCTGTGCCTACCGGTTTTCTGAGCAGAGGTGATTTCGCCACGTCCTGCCCTTCCAGCAGATGGCTGGGAAGAACGGACATGCTCCAGCTGATCAGAGCGGGGGCGTAGGGTTCTCCGTAGGTCACCTTGACAGTGTAGTCGTCCAGCACATCGAAACTCTTAACCAGACGGAAGTCCGCGTCATAAGATGTGGGAGTCTTGGGGTCTATCATGAACTTGTAGGTGAATTCAACGTCTTTAGCGGTGAACGGCTTTCCGTCATGCCATTTCACATCTTTTCTCAGATGAAAAACAATGACCTTTCCGCCCTCTGTAATATCCCAGCTGCGGGCAAGATCGCCCACTATGTTGAGATCTTTGTCGTATTCCACCAGACCGTTGTAAATCTTGGAAGTGACACTGTGCGATGCGGAATCTGATGTGATATTCATTATAAGCCCGGTGGCGTCACCGAGGCTGGATTCCACAAAGGCGTCGCCTGTGACGGCGCCTTTTATATCTCTCTTCTTAAATGATTCCTCTTTTCCGCTGTTTTTGGAATCTTTCTGCCCGCAAGCGAACAGAGTGAGAACCAGCAGACAAACTAAGAGTTTTCTGATCACTTGGACTCCAAAGGAGCAGCGGGGGCTTTCTCAGCGGGGGCAGACTGCTCAGCGGGTGTCTGAAAAGTATCGATAACGCTGTTAGTGGTCTTCTGTGTGGACAGGATAGCCAGTGTCAGCGATGTTACCATGAAGAGTATAGCGATGACCGTTGTGACCTTGTTCATGATGTTAACAGGCGCTCCGGGACCGAAAACATCGCCGGCGCCGCCGCCGAAGGCAGAGCCCAGTGATGATCCCTTGCCAGACTGCATCAGAACGGCAATGATCAAAAGAAAACATACGAAAAGATGGATAGCAAGAACTACAGTATACATTAATTTCTCCGAAGTTAGTTGTTAAAGTTGACTATCTTAATGAAGTCGCCGATATTCAGGCTTGCCCCGCCCACCAGCGCTCCGTCTATATTCTCTCTCAGCATCAGCGCCCCGATATTATCGGGCTTCACGCTTCCGCCGTACAGAATTCTTGTTTTGTTGGCTACCACAGGACCATAAAGTTTGGAAAGCTGTTTTCTGATGGCCGCGTGCATCTCTTCAGCGTCAACAGGTGTCGCTGTTTTTCCTGTTCCGATCGCCCACACAGGTTCATAGGCTATCGTTAAGTCCTGTATCCTGTCCATATCCACGCCTCTGAGTCCCATTCCGACCTGATACAGCACTTTTTCAACAGCCGTTCCAGCCTCTCTCTCCTCCAGTATCTCACCGACACAGAGTATCACGCTGAGACCAAATCTGAGAGCCAGTCTTACCTTGGCATTTATCAGTACGTCTGTTTCGCCGAACAGGGCGCGTCTTTCGGAATGTCCGATGATGACGGTATCCGCTCCGGTGGAGAGGATCATATCAGCGCTGACCTCGCCTGTGAAGGCTCCTTTCTCCTGATCGGACATGTTCTGAGCCGCCACGGAGATAGGAATGTTCATATCTTTTATTGTTTTTCTCACCATAGCCAGACTGCAGAAATCCGGAGCAACGCCCACATCCACAGTTCTGTAGTCTATCTTAACAGAGAGAAGCGAACGAACCAGATCGTCCGACTGCTTCATATCGAGGTTCATTTTCCAGTTTCCGAAAATAAGGGGTTTTCTCATAGTATCTCTTACTCCTCTTCGGACTTATAGCTTACGCTGTCTTCAGCCATGCGGCAGTTACCGTTGAAGACAACGCCTTCCTCTATCTTCAGCACGGGTGTTATCACTGTACCAGTGACAAACGCGGGCTTATAGAGTTCAACTTTAGATTTAGCAACGATGGTTCCGTCAAATCTGCCGGAAATTTTAACATCGCCTGCGTCTATCTCAGCCTTCACATTGCCGGAGCCGGCTATGACCAGTGTATCTTCAGTTTTGATATTACCTTCGAAGTTGCCGTCGATCCTGACCAGACCGTCAAAGATCAGAGTCCCCTGAAAAGTGGTATTTTTTCCGAGAAAAGCGTCTATTCCGCCGGTGTCTTTACCTTTTATCACTGTCACTCTCCTCTTATCGTTCTGATGATCCTGTCCAGTTCATCGTCACTGCTGTATTTTATTTCTATCGTGCCGCCGTCTTTGCGGCGCTTGATTTCTATCTTTGTTTTGAAAAACTCTTCCATCTCGCCTTTCAGGCTCATGAGAAAGATGTTTTCGTCCTCTTTTTTCTTCTCTTTTTCCGGCTTTTCTTTTTTAGACGCCAGTTTTTCGGTCTCACGCACGGAGAGACCATTTTCTATAATCTTTGTAAGTATTTCAATGATCTTGTGATCTGGAAGACCTATCAGGCATCTGGCGTGCCCTTCTGATATGAGCTTCTGCTCCAGAGCCTCCAGCACCCTCTGGGGCAGACCCAGAAGACGGATGGTGTTCGCCACGGCTGACCTGCTCTTGCCCACTACGTCCGCCACATCCTCCTGACGGTATCCATGTGTATCCATCAGATTCTTATAAGCTCTCGCCAGTTCCATAGCGCCCAGATCTTCTCTCTGGATGTTCTCTATGAGCGCCAGCTCCATCTGCTCGGAATCACGTGTCAGCTCCCTGACCACCGCCGGAACTTTTTTGAGCCCTGCCAGCCCCGCCGCTCTCCAGCGTCTCTCACCCGCTATGATTATATAGAAGTCCTCGCCCTTTGCCAGAACGATGGGCTGGATGATGCCGTTTCTCCTGACAGACTCGGTGAGCTCCGCCAGAGCCTCCTCGTCAAAAACCTTTCTGGGCTGATCGGGGTTAGGCATTATTTCGGAGATATCTATCTCGCTCACCATCTTTCCCGATCTGTCCGCTCTGGGCGGAATCAGGGACTCGAGCCCTTTTCCCAGTGAGTTTTTCTTCATCAGATCCTCTCCAGCATCTCTTTGGCAAGGTCTATGTAGCTGACTGCGCCTTTGGATTTTACATCATATTCTATAATTGACTGACCGAAGCTGGGCGCCTCGCTCAGACGGACGTTTCTGGGGATTATGGTCTGAAACAGGCTTTCGCTGAAATATTCCTCCACCTGTCTCTGTACCTCTTTGGAAAGATTGTTTCTGGGGTCGTGCATGGTCAGCAGGATGCCTTCCAGACTGAGATCTTCGTTCAGACTCTCACGGATCAGACGCACAGTGTTCAGAAGCTGACCCAGCCCCTCCATAGCATAATATTCGCACTGCATGGGGATCAGAACGGAATCTGCCGCCGTCAGCGAATTGACAGTGAGCAGACCCAGCGAAGGCGGGCAGTCGATTATAACCACCTTGTAATCGTCCTTCACTTTTCCCAGCGCTTTTTTCAGCTTGGTCTCTCTGGATATCTCGGTAACCAGCTCCACCTCTGCGGCGGACAGGTTGATATCACCCGGCAGAATATACAGATTCTCCACATTAGTGGGGCGGATGGCATTCTCAGCCTCCGCTCTGCCTATCAGCACGTCATAGATGGACGCGTCCCCTTCGTTCAGAGACACACCAAGACCGCTGGTGGCGTTTCCCTGAGGATCCATATCCACCACGAGAACCTTTGCCTCGGCAAAAGCCAGCGCAGAGCCCAGATTGATGGCGGTTGTGGTCTTGCCGACCCCGCCTTTTTGGTTTGCTATTGCTATAATTTTTCCCATTAGTCTTACAGCCTAATAAATAACAGAGTAAAAATCAAGCGAGTTTATTTTTAAATGATTTACTTAATTTGTCATATGTGATGAAAAAGAAAAAACTGACTGATGAAACAGCTATTATACTGGCTCCGGAAGTCAGGTTGAACACATATGAACAATAAAGCCCGGCAAGGGTGAAAACAAGCGACAGAAGGCTGGATATCACCATCATCTTTTTCAGAGACGCAGACCACCTCTCCGCTATAAAAGGAGGAATGGTGAGCATAGCGATGATAAGTATCAGCCCCACCACACGGATGAGAAGCACAACAGCCAAAGCGCACATAACCAGCATAACAGTATAAACCAGCCCCGTGCGCACGCCCATGCTGGCGGCGTATTCTGTGTCGAAGCTCACTGCGTGGATCTGTCTGTAGTAAGCAAGAATATATATTATGATAACAGCGTCCAGAACCGCCATGAACACAAGGTCGGTGTCCGGCACAGCCAGTATGCTTCCGAAAAGGTAGCTCATCAGATCAACACCGTATCCGGGCGTCAGATCAACCAGTATGATCCCGAACGCCATTCCGAACGCCCACATGGCGCCTATCACGGTATCCGCTCTCTGTTTGTTGTTAAGCGTTATCAGCGCCATCACCACAGCGGCGACAACAGCAAAAAATCCCGCTCCCAGAAGAGGGGATATCCCCAGAAAGAACGCCAGTCCCACCCCGCCGTAAGCTGTGTGGGCTATCCCTCCGGATATGAAGACTATGCGGTTCACAACCACCAGCGACCCTATTATTCCGCATGCGATGGACGCCAGTATACCCGCCATTATGGCGTTCTGTATGAATCCGTATTGCAAAATATCCATCAGTCGTGCTCCTTCAGAACCCTGTGGGGGTGTCCGTGGGCTATCAGCTCCAGAGGGCAGTCCTCCTGCATCTCAGGAGTAACCCCGTATGCCTCGTGAAGCATGTCGTGGGTGACCTCCGCCTCATCGTGCTTGTGCAGTGTTTTCGACACGCACGCAACGGATGTGGCGTATTTCGGTATTATCGTCAGGTCGTGGCTGACAACCACCACCGTCATTTTCTTATTCAGTTTAGCGAGCAGGTCATATATCCTGACCTGTCCCTCCATATCCACGCTGGAAGCGGGCTCGTCCAGAAAGAGAAGCTCCGGCTCGGAAGCCAGCGCCCTGGCCATCAGCACACGCTGTCTCTGTCCGCCGGACAGATCGTCCATGCGGTTCTTCGCCACGTTCAGTATCTGGAGCTCGTCCAGAACGCCTCTGATGAATTCCCTGTCCTCCGGCTTTGTGCGTCCGCCCTTCACCAGCATCCTGCCCATCAGCGCCGCTTCCTCCACTGTTATGGGAAAGCCCCTGCCGGCAGTAACATTCTGCGGAACATAGCCCACTTTCTTCGAAATGCCCGGTCGCTGTCCGAATATTTTTATATCACCTGAATCAGCCTTCAGTATTCCCAGCAGAATTTTCAGCAGGGTGCTTTTGCCCCCGCCGTTGGGTCCGATAACGGTCAGAAACTCACCGCCGGCGATATCGAATGAGACATCCCGCAGAACTTCCTGAGATCCGTATGCAAAATTGAGATTCCTGACACTGACAACAATGTTTTTATCAGACATTTCGCCGCCCTAAAAAGCACTATCCCCCGCCGGATGGCAGGGGACAGATAAGATTATATCAAAAAACGCGGTAAATTACCGTATCATTAAAGACCGATGATGTTATATCCGTTGTCCACATAGATCACCTCACCTGTGACGGCGGATGACAGATCGCTGGCGAGATAAACGGCTGTTTTGCCAACGTCTTCCTGTGTGCAGTTGTCACGCAGGGGAGCGTTCTCAGCTATGTGGTTGAAGATTTTTTTGAAGTCGGATATTCCGGCTGCCGCCAGAGTTTTTATGGGACCTGCGGATATAGCGTTCACCCTGATCTTGTTTACGCCCAGATCAGCGGCGAGATATCTTGTGGATGCTTCCAGAGCAGCCTTGGCTACGCCCATAACGTTATAGTTTTTAATAACTCTCTCTGCGCCCAGATATGACATGCAGATGATGCTTCCGCCTTCGTTCATGAGAGGCTCGGCATACTTTGTGATGGCAACGAGAGAATAGGCGCTGATGTCCAGAGCCATTTTGAAATCGTCACGCTTGGTATCCACATATCTGTCTTTCAGAGCGTCTCCGGGAGCGTATGCCACAGAGTGAATGAGGATATCGAATTTTCCCCATTTCTCCTTCACTGTGTTCATGCACGCTTCTATCTCTTCATCCTTGGTAACATCGCAGGGCACGATAAACTTGCCCCCGAGTTCCTCGGAAACTTTTTCCACTCTGCTCAAAAGTTTTTCGCCGGCATAGCTGAAGGCAACCTCAGCACCCTGCTCAATAAAATTTCTGGAGATGGCATAGGCTATGCTTTTATTATTCGCTACACCAAATACCAGTGCTTTTTTTCCTTGAAGAAGTCCCATTCTTTACTCCTGTTAAAGCATATCAAGAAATGATGATATATCCCTAGTTAAAACGATTTCTATCTCTTTGTCAAACTCGACTTTCTCAGGGAGATAAAATTTTCTTATCCCCATTTTATAACATTCAGCCACACGGCTCTTCATATTCGAAACGGTTCGTATGCTACCTGTCAGCCCTACCTCGCCAATGAAGGTGGTTTTAGGCGATACCGCCCTCTCTCTGTATGATGACGTTATAGCGGCGCACAGAGCCAGATCAGCGCTGGTCTCCGTTATCTTCATCCCGCCGGCCACGTTCACATAAACATCGCTTCCCGCCAGATTGAGCCCGCCCTTTTTGTCCAGAACGGCGAGCAGCATATTCATCCTATTGACGTCTATGCCCATGGCGTTTCTTTTGGGAAACTGATAGAAGGTCGGGGCTACAAGCGCCTGTACCTCCACCAGAAAAGCTCTGGTGCCCTCTATCACAGGTACGTTTATCTTGCCAGCCGTCTTGTCGGCGGTATCATCGGCAAAGCAGTAATCTTTCAGCTCTATCAGCCCTTTGTCGCTCATCTCAAATATACCCACTTCGTTTGTGGGACCGAACCTGTTCTTGACAGACCTCAGTATGCGCAGACCCCTGTTATAGTCGCCCTCGAAATAGAGCACGGTGTCCACCAGATGTTCCAGCAGTTTTGGTCCGGCTATATATCCGTCCTTAGTCACCTGACCGACTATCATAACGGTTATCCCGCGGCTCTTTGCCGTCTCCACCATCCTATAGGTAACGTGGCGCACCTGCCCCACTGTTCCCGCCGCCGAGTTCAGGTCTGCTGAGGCTATTGTCTGTATGGAATCCATGACAACATAGTCGTATCTCTGCTCGTCCATGGCGCTTAAAACGTCTTCCAGACTGTTGGTCGGCAGAATCTGTATATCTGCGGTACCTGTGCCCAGCCTGTCCGCTCTCAGCTTGATCTGTGATGATGATTCCTCGCCGGAAACATACAGCACTTTTTTATTTCCACGGGTCAGTATGCCCGCTGTCTGTAACATTATAGTGGATTTGCCTATGCCCGGCTCGCCGCCCACCAGTATAACAGAACCCTTAACCAGTCCGCCGCCCAGCACCTGATCCAGCTCGGATATCCCTGTGCCTGTGCGCTCCGTCTCCAGCCCCTTCACATCTCTGAGGTTGGCGGGTTTCACCCTCGGTTCGTGTCTGGCGCCTTTAGACGATGACGATACCTCAGGTTCCTCTATCTCCTCGGCAAAGCTGCTCCAGCTTCCGCATTCGGGACATTTGCCTATCCAGCCCGGCGAAACGTATCCGCAGGACTGACAGACGTAACGGCTTTTTTTCTTCGCCATCTATTCGTTCTCTTCCAGAAAATCAGCGATGGTGACACGGTTCGGCATGGTCATCTTCAGATGCTCATACGCCATGGCGGTCGCCATTCTGCCTCTGGGGGTTTTTTTTACAAATCCTCTGTATATCAGATAGGGCTCGATGACATCCTCAATGGTGTCACGCTCCTCGCTGAGTGTAGCCGCCAGAGTGTCCACGCCCACAGGTCCGCCGTCATATTTGTCTATGATGGACAGCAGCAGGTTTCTGTCCTGGTTGTCCAGTCCTTCGCTGTCTATCTCCAGACGACTGAGCCCCTCACGGGCAATATCCACAGAGATGTATCCGTCATTGAGAATATCTGCGAAATCTCTGATGCGTCGGAGAATACGGTGGGCTATACGAGGGGTGCCGCGGCTTCTGGAGGCTATCTCCAGAGCGGCTTTATCGTCCATACGGGTGTTAAGTATGCCCGCTCCGCGCATGATTATCTGTTTCAGTTCTTCTGAGTTGTAAAATTCCAGCTTGAGCATCATACCGAATCTGTCACGCAGGGGGGAGGTGAGCAGACCGGCACGGGTTGTGGCCCCTATCAGGGTGAAGGGCGGCAGGTCGATCTTAACCGTTCTGGCTGCGGGACCCTGACCGATGATGATATCCAGCTTGTAATCCTCCATGGCGGGGTAAAGGATCTCCTCCACATTGGAATGAAGACGGTGTATCTCGTCTATGAAGAGGACATCGCCCTCCTGAAGATTGGTGAGCAGAGCCGCCAGATCGCCCGCTTTTTCTATAACGGGACCGCTGGTGGAGTTTATGTTTACGCCCATCTCATGGGCTATGATGTTTGCCAGTGTTGTCTTTCCCAGACCGGGAGGACCGTGGAACAGGCAGTGGTCGAGGCTCTGTCCCCGCTTCTTCGCCGCCTGAACGAAAACTTTCAGATTTTCTTTGACTTTCGACTGACCGACATAGTCATCAAACCCGCTGGGGCGGATGTTCTGCGTCTGAAAGTCTTCTTCCTGTTTCTCTTTATCGAATAAATTATCCATTCATTTCCCATATACTTTAATAAGTATACTACAATAGCAGGGGTTGCGGCTAAAAGCAAGTTTGTGAATGTAAATCAAAAAGGCACGGGGGCGACCGTGCCTTTTTTAAATAGAGGAGGCATTATAAATGCCTTTCTTAACGGGTGGTTGAGGATCAAAAGGGGGTTTCCTTTTTAGTTGCTCTAAAACATATAATAATACTCTTTTGGTATTTTTAAAGGGGAAAAATGTATTTAGATAAAAAAAAGCCCGCATTATCTGCGGGCTCTTCTATAAGTTATTATAACTGTTACTTTTTAAGAAATGTGTATGGATACTCTGTGTGGTCTTTGTATGATCCGTTCAGGATAGCGACCACGTCTTCAACAAAAACAAGCTCTTCGTTGGTGGGAATCACGAACACCTTCACCTTTGAATCCGGTGTGGATATCTCCGTCTCTCCGTGTTTTGAAAAGGTGCCGAGGTTTTTCTCCCTGTCCACCTTGATACCCATATTCTCCAGATTCTCTATGGCCATCTGGCGGATGAGACCGGCGTTTTCGCCAACGCCCGCTGTGAACACAATGGCGTCCACTCTGCCCAGAACAGCATAGTAAGAGCCGATGTATTTACGCAGTCTGTAAGCCTCCACCTCAAGGGCGAGGGTACAGCGGTGTTTGTAGTCGTCATCTTCGCAGGTGATCACGTCACGTCTGTCGGTGAATCTGCCTGTGATGCCCAGAACGCCTGATTTTTTATTCAGCAGGTTGTCCATGGTCTTCGCATCAATATTGAGCTGCTGCATCATGAAAAGAGGCACGGCAGGGTCAACGTCGCCGCATCTTGTACCCATCACAGCTCCCTCAAGAGGTGTCAGACCCATGGATGTATCCACGGACACGCCGTTTCTGATGGCTGTGTGGGAAACACCGTTGCCTATGTGCATGGTGATGATGTTGCACTCGGAAGCCGGCTTGCCCAGGAGCGCCGCCGCACGTTTGGAAACGTAAAGGTGGCTGGTTCCGTGGAAGCCGTATCTTCTGACGCCGTATTTTTCATACCACTCATAGGGAACGGGATATGTATATGCGTAGTCGGGCATTGTCTGGTGAAATGCCGTGTCGAATATCGCAACGTGGGGAACGTTGGGCATAACCTTCTGAGCGGCTCTGATACCCGCAAGGTTGGGCGGGTTGTGCAGAGGCGCAAGGTGCGCAACGTCTTCTATTGTCTTGATAACTTCTTCGTTGATAAGAACGCTTCTGGCAAAAACTTCGCCGCCGTGAACAACTCTGTGTCCCACAGCGGATATCTGCTCCATGCTGTCGAGAACAGCGTTGGAGCCTCTGGACATGGTCTTAACTATCAGTCCGATGGCTGTGGAGTGGTCGTGGCACTCATATTCCTCTCTGACTGTGTCTTTTCCGGGAACCTCATGCACGATAAACGAATCACCGATACCGATACGTTCCACCACGCCTTTAGCTATTACTTTTTTGTTGTTCCAGTCATAGAGCTGGTACTTAACCGATGAACTGCCGCAGTTAAGAGCGAGAATATCCATCTAAATAAACCCCCTAGTCAGCCTGAACGGCCGTTATAGCCGCCACATTGACGATATCCATGTATTTGCATCCTCTGGAAAGATCGTTTACTGGTTTTGCCAGACCCTGAATAACGGGCCCGATAGCCTCCGCTCCGGCTATCCTTTCAACAAGTTTATACCCTATATTTCCTGCGTCAAGTGTCGGGAACACAAGAACATTGGCAGAGCCTGCCACATCGCTTCCCGGAGCTTTCTTAGCGCCGACAGCGGCGAGCAGCGCTGCGTCAGCCTGAAGCTCTCCGTCTATCTTAAGATCGGGTGCTATTGTTTTAGCTATTTTTGTAGCCTCGATAACTTTCTCTGTCTCCGGACTCTGCGCGCTTCCTTTGGTGGAGAATGAAAGCATGGCGACCTTGGGCTCTGTCTCCAGAAATGCCTTGCAGCTGTCTGCTGTGGCAACCGCTATCTCCGCCAGTGTCTGAGCGTCGGGGTTGGGGATAACAGCACAGTCGGCAAAAAGCACGGCGCCGTCTTTTCCGAACTCCGGCTTGGGAGTGACCATGATGAAACAGCTGGATACTGTCTTCATGCCCTTCTTTGTGCCGATAACACGGATAGCCGCTCTCAGAACATCTCCTGTGGTGTGCGCTGCGCCGGTGACGGCTCCGTCAGCTATACCTTTCTGCACCAGCATGGAACCGAAATAGAGAACGTCCTTCATGGACTCCTCCGCTTCCTCTCTGCTCATGCCCTTTGATTTTCTGCTTTCATAATATGTATCTGTAAAATCTTTTAAATATTCGCTCTTTTCAGGGTCAATAATTGTACAGCGTACCTGATACCCTTTTGAATCAAACATGCTTTTAATATCGGCTACGTTACCGAGGACTATAACATTGGCAAGTCCGTTTTCGGCTATGGCATTAGCGGCGTCGATGGTCCGTTCGTCGCTTCCTTCCGGCAGGACTATTGTTTTGTTTCTTGCCTTTGCAATATCCCAGAACTTCTGCATGAGTGACATACCCACCTCCGAATCAGAAATGATACTATGTTTTACATTACATTATAAAAAACTTCAATGCAAAATTTGTTAACAGGATATATACAACAAAAATACTTTAAAATGATAGAAAAACTTGAAAAGCATGACAAATAATTCAATAAAATTCAGAATGAATAATAAACATACACTTATACTTAAAACACTTACATCCAGAATAAGCCATACGAAAAACCAATAATACTGAGCAAATCTGAAAAAAACGCAATATCAGCAATGCATATCTATTAATACTATTTTATTTTCCTTTTCCTCTGTCCGCAACAAAAAAATAGGGTACAACTTTATAGTTATGTTGCCATTGCGTCGTTTTAGATTTAAAATCATAAAGATGTCTAAACAATTCATTGAACACGAAACATTTATTAACTCATCTGTCTCTTCTGTCTTTGACTGGCACGAGAGAGAGGGAGCGCTCTTTCGTCTGAGCCCTCCGTGGGAGCAAATATCGCTCATTTTTAAAGAAGGGGGAATAAAAGAGGGGGGTGTATGCAACATCTCTCTGAAAATGGGCATGCTTTCCGTTCCGTGGCATGCGGAACATCTCATCTACGAAAAAGACAAATTCTTTAAAGACAGACAAAAAAAAGGACCTTTCGCCCTGTGGGAGCACTCGCACTATTTTTCTGAAGAAAACGGCGTGACCAGAGTGAAGGACCATGTGGACTATCAGCTCCCGCTGCATCCGCTCTCCACAGCCATAGCCGGAGGGTTTGCCAGAAAAAAACTGGAGAGGATGTTCCGCTACAGAGAAGACGTATGTAAAAACGACATAGAATTCTATGAAGAATATAAACCGAAACCGAAGACAATAGTAGTATCCGGTTCTTCCGGCGTGCTGGGCTCCGCACTGATACCTTTCCTTCAGACACAGGGACACAAGGTGATTCGTCTGCTCAGAGATAAATCAAAGCTGTGCATCGGAGACGTCTGCTGGAATCCGTACGCCGGAATAATAGAAGAGAAGTTCGAGAACGCCGATGTGGTGATACATCTGACCGGAGAGCCCATAGGCGAGGGCAAGTGGACAGATATGAAAAAGCGGGAAATAATCGACAGCAGGGTGCGCAGCACGGCTCTGCTGGCGGATACGCTGGCTAAGATGAAAAACCCGCCGAAAACTTTCATATGCGCCTCCGCTATCGGATTCTATGGAAACAGAGGCGACACCGTAATCACGGAAAGCGCCAGACACGGGGACGACTTCATATCAAAAGTATGCAAAAAATGGGAAGACGCCGCTAAACCCGCCATAGAACAAGGCATACGCACCGTTTTCATGCGGATAGGCGTTGTGCTGACCCCCGCAGGCGGAGCACTGGCGAGGATGGCGCTGCCCTTTTCGATGGGGCTGGGACCAATCTTCGGCAGCGGCAGGCAGTATATGAGCTATATCTCTCTGGACGATGTGCTCTACGCCACATCCCACATAATGGAGACTGAATCCCTCACCGGCGCTGTCAACCTGACAACACCATACGCCATGACAAACAGGGATTTTTCTGATACGCTGGCAAAATATTACAAAAAACCGAGATTTTTAAAAATCCCTTCATATATTGTTGAGAAGATGTTCGGACAGATGGGCAGGGAAGTTCTGCTCTCCGGCGCTAACGTTTATCCGGAAAAACTGCTTAACAGCGGATTCAGATTCCGCTATCCTGAGCTTAGAGATGTTCTGACGCACGAGCTTGGAGGAATCAAATGAGTTCCGCTCTGAAAATGCTTTTTCTTGTCACCATGACCACGGCGCTTTCTTTCGGATTCATGCACCATGTGGTTCACGGATATGATTTTGAGCGACTCCACATATTTCTGTTCAACCTCTGTTCCGGCGGAACCATCATTCTCTACTATACCATGGACAGAAAAGATCTTCCGAAAAGACTCTCCGCCTTCTATCTGTTGGCGGTGGCTTTCGCTTTTCTGGCCTTTTTCAAGCAGTATATATTATGTATAGTCATAGCCTTTGCCCTGTTCGGCATTGTCGAATCAGTGCGTATAAAAACATTCAGCTTTTTCGGCAGGGAGTTCTTTTCACGAAAATACCCTATAGCTGTAAAATTTCATCACGCCGCTCTTCTGTGTCTGTCGATCGGGCTTCTGATATCTGTTTTCGCCATGATTAATGAGGAGTATTACCGCATGCTGGATTTCGAGAAGCTCACGCTGAACACGTTCTTTCTCGGGTTCTCCTTTCCCAGCTCGCTCATAACCCTCAGCGTCATGTTCTCCACCATGAAAAAACTGGGAACACCCAGAATGATATTATTAAAGACGGCGCTCTTCTGGATAATCACTGTGGGAGTGATCGTCTTTTTCGGATTCATTCTTTTTGAGGCGCCCTGGCTGGAGCTGGGCATATCGCTTATTCTTTTTGTGGCGGTGTCCGCCGTTCTGGTTTTGTATGTGAAGACAGGCTTCAAGGATCAGCAGAAGGCGTTTCTGACATCCGGCATTGTCTTTCTGGTTATGACAGCCGTTTCCGGAGTCATATATATCATAATATACGCTGTGGGATACACAGACCCCATGCTGAAAAATGTAACCATACTCTATCACCGTTTTCTGTCTCTGTACGGGTGGAACATCAGCGGGCTTGCCGTTATCTGCCGTTTCCGTGATTTCCCCATTATGCTTCATTCCGGCAAGATCATCGCCCTGCACTGGCTCATAGTGGGCATACTCGCTCCTCTGGGTGTTTTTATGCCTGTATTCGCTGTTCTGGCGGTGCTCAGCTATCTTCTGTTCCTGTTTGCCATGTTCTTTTCACAACCCACATTAAAAACAGGGGAAATTCAGCCTTGATAATTGCTGAAGAGAGGCATATTATTTCCGCTTGCTGCATAAGAATTAACTTTTTTTGAGGTTATAAAATGGCTATCGGCATATTCGACTCAGGCGTTGGCGGACTCACAGTTTATCAGACGATCAGTCAGCATTTTCCGGAGCTGGACATATATTATCTGGGGGACACAGCCAGAGTTCCGTACGGCAGCAGATCTCCTGAGACCGTCATCAGCTACAGCATGGACTGCGCCCGGTTTCTGGTTGAGAATTTCAAAATAGACACCATAGTCATAGCCTGCAACACTGCGTCATCCTATGCCATAGAACCCATAAAAAAAACCTTCGGCGTTAACGTGATAGGCGTGGTTCAGCCGGGAGCGGAAAGCGCTATTAAAATGACTCATAATAATAAAATAGGCGTTATAGGCACCAGAGCAACCGTGCGCAGCGAGTCATATGTGAAAGCTCTCAAAGCGCTAAAACCGGACGTGAACGTCTATCAGACCGCATGCCCGCTGTTCGTCCCCATAGTGGAGGAGATGCTGATAGAGACAGACGTTGCCAAGCAGGTTGTCCAGATGTATCTGCTGGAGCTTGCCGGATCAGGCATCGACACTCTGATTCTGGGATGCACCCATTATCCACTGCTGAAAGAGCGTATTCTGGAAAAATTTCCTCATTTCAACATAGTCGATTCTTCTCTGGCCATCATCGACTGCCTGAAAGAACTGCATATCAATACCAGGGAATCCGGTATCAGAGAGATATATCTCACCGATGAGTCACCGGCTTTCGAGACACTGAAGCATGTTCTGGCAGGCGGTGTAATGTCTAAGAAGGCTGTTCTCTGATTTTTTTCACACTTATAAGATCCTGACAGCAAAACAATATTTCTACACATATAATTTTTCGCATACTCTTTTTAATAATTTTTATTGACTAATTATTTTTATTCTGTATTCTTTGATAAAGATTATCCAAAACGGAGGACAAAATGGAAAACAACGTATCTATGCCCAGAATAGGCGACAAAGCACCCGAATTCACAGCAGTAACAACTCAAGGACAGATAAACTTTCCCGCAGACTACACAGGAAGCTGGGTCATACTTTTCAGCCACCCCGCTGATTTCACACCCGTATGTACATCAGAGTTCATGACATTCGCTAAGCTGGAGAAAGATTTCAGCGACCTCGACTGTAAACTGGTCGGACTTTCTGTGGACGGTCTCTACAGCCACATAGCATGGCTCAGAAACATCAAGGAAAAGATCGATTTCAAAGGCATGAAAGATATGGAAGTCAAATTCCCCCTGATAGAAGACATCACAATGGAAGTAGCTAAAAAATACGGAATGATAATGGAAGGCGAGAGCAACACCAAGGCAGTCAGAGCCGTTTTTGTGATCGACCCAAAAGGCATCATCAGAGCCGTGATCTACTATCCCTTAAGCACCGGACGCAACTTTGACGAGCTTCTCAGACTGATTCAGGCTCTCAAAGCCGCTGACGAATTCGGCGTTGCCACACCCGCAGACTGGAGACCCGGAGACGAGGTGATCGTTCCCCCCGCCGGCTCATGCGGCGTAGCAAAAGACCGTGTAGACGGCAAAGAGGACGGCGTGAAATGCTATGACTGGTATTTCTGCACAAAACAGATAGATAAAGACACTGTCGAAAAAAACATAAAAAAGAAATAAGCACAGTTTGCTCGTAAGGCATTTTCAGATGCCTCCGATATTGGCGGGATTTTCATATCCCGCCTTTTTTTACAGATAGTCTTTCGCCAGCTCGCCCAGTCTGGTTATCGACCTCTCCATACGAGCATCCCACGGAAAACCGCAGTTGATGCGCATGCAGTTGTTGTATTTCTGCTGGGAGGTAAAAATTCCGCCCGGCGAAAAAGATATTTTTTCATTCAGAGCTCTGGGATACATATCCAGCGTGTCCACCTGTTCAGGCATCTCCGCCCACAGAACGAATCCGCCTTTGGGTCTTGTCACTCTCGTTCCTTCCGGAAAATTCTTTAATATGTGATATGTATAGGTCTCCACCTGCGCCTTGAAATTGGAGTTCATGCGCCTGAGATGTCTGGAAAACTTGCCTGATGCCAGATAATGCGCAAGCGTGAGCTGCATGATATCGTTGCTGGCCATGGTTCCCGCTATCTTCTGGCGGAGTATCTCTTCGTGGTATTTTCCCGGCTCCACCCAGCCCACACGGAACCCCGGAGCCAGACTCTTTGAAAAAGACGATATATGTATCACGTTGCCGTTTTTGTCATATTTTTTCAGGTTTCCGTAGCGTCTGCCGCTGAATGTGAAGTCGCCGTTTATGTCGTCCTCTATTATAGGGATGTCTTTTTTGTTGCAGAGCTTCACCATCTCTTCTCTGGTGTCATCCGGATAGACCTGCCCCATGGGGTTGCCGTGGTTCGGCTGAACCAGAACCGCCTTCACGTCATATCTGTCCAGGGCGTTTCTGAAATCGTTCATCAGTATCCCGCCGATGGGGGAGGTTGGCAGCTCCAGAGCATATATCTTGGCTGTCTCCAGAAGATGCATAAAACCGAAATAGCTGGGGGATTCCATAATGACAAGGTCGCCCGGGCGGGTGAGCGCGCGCAGAGCCATGGTCATCGCCTCTGAAGCTCCGTTGGTCACTATCAGCTGCTCACTGCTGACACTGTTTCCGTTGGCATTCATATAATGAGCGAGCTGCTGGCGGAAAAACTTGTTTCCTTTCACATCTCCGTATTCCACTCTGGCTTCCGTATCATCGGACAATATCCTGCGCATGATTGATGTCAGCTCCTTATGCGGGAGCAGATCAGTGCTGGGGATAGCGCATCCGAGAGGCACCATGTCCGGATCTGTAATGGCATACAATATTGTCTGTATCAGGTCGCTCTTCTTAACCTGTGTGGGCTGATCCAGAGGGCGTGAGGTGGTGACAGGTTCTCTGGGAACAGACGTTCCGCTGGCGACATAGAAACCGGACTGGGGTCTCGCCTCCAGCATGCCCACGCTCTCCAGCTCCATATAGGCCTGCATGGCGGTGGAGATGCTGACGCCCTGTTCTTCGCTGATCTTTCTCAGCGACGGAACCTTGTCCCCGGGGTTCAGCACACCGCTCTTCATCATATTCACTATGACATCCATGACCTGTCTGTATCTGAAATCACCTTTTACTCTGCTCATTAAAGCACCTTTGCGCATAACAGATACAAACTGTTATGTATACATTTACTTTTTTCTGTATCTGTTATGATAACTGTTATTGTTATACTTTACAATCAGAAAATCGCTTAGAAATTACCAAGCCTTCTGTTTTAGTGAAGGCTGACTTAAAAAATAAGTGATAGTAACAGCGCATTAAACAGATTATAAGGGTTCATGATAACAGAAGATACACGGATGTATCAGCTAACGAGGTGGCAAAATGAGTGAGAAACAGGAACTCCGACTAAAAAGATTTCAGACAAAAGGGTTTGAAAACGCAAGATCAGTCAGCATCCATTGTCAGGAAGGCTCTATCTGGATCACAGCGGGAAATGAACTGGGCGACCGCGTGATATACGCCGGAAAGGAGATTCACCTTATCACCACAGAGAAAGTTGTGATAGAGGCTCTTCAGGACAGCGTTACTATTGTTACACTCAACGGACAGACAAAGGACAAAGCGCATGCGCCACTTCATGCGATGACAGCGGAAAACACCACCATATAGTTATATTGCAATAATTTCACATATATTCCTTCTTTTCTTTAAGCGTGGGGACTTCGGTCCCCTTTTTTTTGTGCTATACTTCTATTATGAACGAAAGACTGAAAGAGCTTCTGGGACAATCTGAGTCGTGCCTCTTTCTCACCGGAGCCGGGATGAGCGCCGATTCCGGTATACCCACTTTCAGAGACCGTGAGGGATACTGGCGGAACTTTCCGGTTTTTCAGGAAAAAGGTCTACTGCCGCAGGAGCTTGCGTCTCCCGCTTCTTTTCGTGTGCGCCCTCAGCACAGCTGGGCCTTCTATGAATGGCGCAGAAGAAACGCCAGAGAGAACACCCCGCACAAAGGATATACCGTCATCAACAGGATGGTGACAGATCTTTTCAAAAAGAGCTTTGTGCACACCACCAACACGGACGGATACCACATGATCTCCGGACTGGATCAGGACAAAGTGATAGAGGTGCACGGCAGCATGTGGCGGCTTCAGTGTATGAGAGGCAGCGCATGCTCATACGGCGTGCGGGACAATTCCGAAGTGCCTCTCTGCCGTCTGGATACAGACACCATGTCAGCCCACGCCATGCCCAGATGCAGCGTGTGCGGGTCGCTTCTGCGTCCGAACATCCTTATGTTCAGCGATTTCGACTACATAGAGAACGACGGCCAGTTCAATAATTTTCAGAATTTTCTAATGGAAGTCACAGCGCCGGACATTGCGTTCCTTGTGGGTTCCAGCAGCCAGATACCCACCAACGACTATCTGGCGAAACAGCTTAAGTCACTGGGGACAAAGATCATAACCATCAACCCTGACGAATCGTCTACATCTGTCTGCGAGCCGGATATCTTTATCAGATCCGGAGCACTGGACGCTTTCTGCCTCATAGACAGCATCATCGACACTTTATAATTCCTGCCCAAAAAAGGCTTGACACAGAAATAGCTAATCCATATTCTATCAATTAGCACTCGTAACCAATGAGTGCTAACAATTAGGAAGCGGGTATGAATTTTCTCAACGAACGTGAAGAGATAGTTCTTAAAACCATTATTGAAGAGTTTGTACAGACCAACGAGCCGGTGGGCTCTCGTCTGATATCCAAGACAGGTCCGCTCAAACTCGGAGCCGCCTCTATACGCAACATTATGAGCGACTTAGAGGAGAAAGGATTCATACTCCAGCCCCACACATCCTCCGGCAGAGTTCCTTCTGACGAAGGATACAGATATTATATAGACAAGCTGGTGACATTCGGGTCTGCGGACTGCACCGTTATGGAGCAGCTGAAATCTGAATGTTCCGCAGAAAACATAAACGGCATATTTAAAAAGGTCAGCGACAATCTGGGACGCATGACCAGCTCCGTTGGATTCGTTATATCACCCAAGCTCAACACTATGCTGCTGAAGCATATCGAGTTTATCCGTCTGAACGCCACAACGGCTCTGGCTGTTATAGTCGCCAGAACAGGCATAGTGCATAACGTTATGCTGGAGATAGACCCCACGGTGACAGAATCCGACCTGATCCAGATAAGCAACTATCTGAACACCCACTTTCAGGACAAGAGCCTGATGGAGGTAAAAACTGCCATAGTGGATGAGATGAAGAAAGAGAAGGCTAAGATGGACAACCTGTTCCGCAACCTGCACAGCATGGCGTCAGCCGTTTTCAGCAGGGGAGAGTTCGGACAGGACATCATACTGAGCGGCACATCCAATATTCTGGATCTGCCTGAGTTCGCTGATGTTTCCAGACTCAAAGGGCTCTTTCAGACATTTGAGGAGAAGAAATTCATCTTCGACATTCTGGATAAATGCCAGAACGAGAAGGGAGTAAATATATTCGTCGGCTCAGAGATAGGCAGAAGCGAGGTGTCAGAGCTGGGACTGGTCACCAGAACCTATTCCAGAGGCGGAAACGTGATCGGGATGCTGGGCATCATCGGTCCCAAGCGCATGAGATACTCAGACGTGGTGTCTGTGGTGGACTGCTCAGCCGAGCTGGTCTCCGATATTATGGGACGCCTGACTGAAAATAAATAAGAATGAGATTGCCACGTTGCTGCGCTCCTCGCAATGACGGCAAAATTTTATCGTGAATAATTAAAAGAGGATATACATGGAAGAAAAAGACGAGACTATGCAGGAAACGCCCGAAGAGCAGACAGAGCCGAAAGACGAGCTGACAATTCTGCGTGAGCAGAACATGCGTCTGGCGGAAGAGCTGGCTGCTGCCAGGGACAGCGAGCTGCGCTCTCTGGCTGAGATGGACAACGTGCGCAAGAGGCTCACTAAGGAGTTTGACGATAAGCTGAAATACTCCAACCTGAACCTGATATCTGCGCTCTTTCCCGTTATGGACAATTTCGAGACCGCTATGGATCACATCTCCGGCGACAACCCTCTGGAAGCGCTGAAAGAGGGCGTTAATCTCACCTTGAAACAGATGAGAGAAACACTGGAAAAATACGGGCTTCAGGAAATAGAGCTGAACATCGGAGACGAGTTCAACCCACTCTACCATGAGGCGCTGATGGTTGACTGTGACGACAGCTATGAGAACAACACTGTCCTGATGGTGCTCCAGAAAGGATACACTCTTTACGGCAGAGTCGTCCGTCCGTCTAAAGTGAAAGTAAACAAGAAGAACTGATACGGAAATTACTTAATAACATATATCTTAGGAGGAACACATGGCTACATCCAAAAAGGTTATCGGTATTGACCTTGGGACCACCAACTCATGCGTGAGCATTATGGAGGGCGGCCAGCCGAAAGTTATCGCCAACTCAGAAGGAACTCTCACTACTCCTTCCGTAGTGGCATTCACAGATTCTGACAGACTGGTGGGTATGCTCGCCAAAAGACAGGCGATCACCAACCCGGAGAACACTATATTCTCTATCAAAAGACTCATCGGACGCAAATCTGACGCTCCCGAAGTGGCAAAGGCCAAACAGATACTCCCCTATAATATCGTTGGATCAGACAACAATGACGCATGGGTAGAGGTAAAAGGCAAAAAATACGCTCCTCAGGAAATATCAGCTATGATTCTTCAGAAGCTGAAATCCACAGCGGAAGATTATCTGGGCGAAACAGTGACAGACGCTGTCATCACTGTTCCCGCTTATTTCAACGATGCTCAGCGCCAGGCTACAAAAGATGCCGGAAAGATCGCCGGTCTTAATGTTCTGCGTATCATCAACGAGCCCACAGCGGCTGCTCTGGCTTACGGACTGGATAAAAAACACGATGAGAAGATCGCCGTATACGACCTCGGCGGCGGTACATTCGATATATCCATCCTCGAGCTGGGCGACGGCGTTTTTGAAGTTAAATCTACTAACGGGGATACATTCCTCGGCGGTGACGACTTCGATATGCGCGTAGTTGAGTGGCTCATTTCTGAGTTCCAGAAGAGCAACGGCATCGACCTGAAAAACGATAAAATGGCTCTTCAGCGTCTGAAAGAGGCAGCAGAGAAAGCGAAACACGAACTTTCATCAGCCGGTGAGACAGAGATCAACCTTCCCTTCATCACCGCTGACGCCACAGGTCCCAAGCACCTGGTGGTAAAACTGTCCAGATCAAAATTCGAGTCTCTGGTTATGGATCTTGTGGTTAACTCACTGGAGCCCTGTAAAAAAGCTCTGAAAGACGCCGGACTCTCCGCCAGCCAGATAGACGAAGTTATCCTCGTGGGCGGTATGACCCGTATGCCTCTGGTTCAGCAGAAAGTAAAAGAGTTCTTCGGCAAAGAACCCCACAAAGGTATCAACCCAGATGAGGTTGTTGCTGTGGGCGCCGCCATTCAGGGCGCGGTTCTCGCCGGAGATGTTAAAGATGTTCTGCTTCTGGACGTTACCCCTCTGTCTCTGGGAATCGAGACTCTGGGCGGCGTGATGACAAAAATCATCCCCAGAAACACAACTATCCCCGCACGCCAGAGCCAGACATTCACCACAGCCGCTGACAGCCAGACATCTGTTACCATCAGCGTTCTTCAGGGTGAGCGTGAGATGGCGGGCGACAACAAGCACATAGGACGCTTCGACCTTGTGGGTATCCCCTCCGCACCCAGAGGAGTACCGCAGATCGAGGTTACATTCGACATAGACGCCAACGGTATTCTGCATGTTTCCGCGAAAGATCAGGGAACAGGAAAAGAGCAGTCTATCAGAATCACTCCCTCAAGCGGTCTGTCAGACGAAGAGATCAACAAGATGGTGAAGGACGCCGAGCTGAACGCCGACACAGATAAGAAGAAAAAAGATCTGGTAGAGGCGAGAAACCAGGCGGACACTCTCATCTATTCCACAGAAAAATCTCTGTCCGAGCACGGGGACAAAGTGGACGAAGGAACAAAATCCGCCATCGAGACAGCTCTTGCCGATCTGAAGGACAAGGTGACAAAAGACGATGCAGACGCCATCAAGGCATCTATGGAAGAGCTGACAAAGTCTGCTCATAAACTCGCCGAAGAGATCTATAAAGCGGCTCAACAGGCACAGCAGGCAGAGCCCGACGCTGCCGGACAGGAAGACGCCGGAAGCAAACCCGCTGACGACGTTGTGGACGCTGAGTTTGAAGAAGTGAAAGAAGACAAGAAATAATCCTGTTAAAAATATACCTTTCAAAGGGCTGGTAATTATGTTATCAGCCCTTATTGTATTTTCCGGCTTACATTCGTGTAGGTAATAATAACGGTATGGAGCGGACATTTTGGCAAGAGATTACTATGAGGTTCTGGGCGTTACAAAAAACGCCACCGAAGCAGAACTGAAAAAAGCATACAGAAAACTGGCCATGCAGTATCACCCTGACAGAAACCAGGGGGATAAAGCGGCAGAAGATAAATTCAGAGAGATCAACGAAGCCTACTCCGTGCTGTCCGACGGCACAAAACGAGCTCAGTACGATCAGTACGGCAGGGTTTTTGACGATAAGAACGGCGGATTCGGCGGCGGTGGCGGCGGTTTCACTAATGAGACCATCTTCGAGGAATTCTTCGGTGATGTTTTCGGTGACTTCTTCGGTTCCGCAGGAAACACCAAACGTAAACGCAGACCCCAGAAAGGATCCAGCATCCAGATGCATCTGGAGATATCCTTCGAGGAAGCGGCGTTCGGCTGCGAAAAAGAGCTGAATGTCCCTAAAACTGAAAACTGTAAAAGATGCGACGGCTCAGGAGCAGAACCGGGCGCCATGGAAACATGCCCCACCTGCCGGGGAACCGGAACTATACAGACCCGTCAGGGGCTTTTTGCCATCAGCACCACATGCGGCTCATGCGGCGGTACAGGACAGATAATCAAAGAACTGTGCAAAGAGTGCAGAGGCGAAGGCACCAAACGAGTCACTTCCAAGCTCAGTGTAAAAGTTCCAGCGGGAATAGAAAACGGCATGACAATGCGCCTTAGCGGAAAAGGCAACGCCGGAATCAACGGCGGACCCGCCGGAGACCTGTTCGTGGAAGTATCCGTCATCCCTCACAAACTCTTCAAAAGAGAGGGCAGAGAGATCTTTATGGAACTGCCCATATCTTTCGTGGACGCTATCATGGGAAAAGAGCTGGAGATACCCACTCTGGACGGCAGTCAGCGCATCAGCATCAAACCCGGGTCTCAGCCCGGCGACAGAATCACCCTGAAAGGCAAGGGGCTGCCTGATGTAAACGGATACGGCATAGGCAACATGAACATCGACCTGAAGGTGCTTCTGCCTACCCAGCTTTCCAAAGAACAGAAAGAGATTCTGGAAAAATTCGAAAGCACGGTAACAGACGAAACCTACACCCACACCAAAAGCCTGTGGGACAAAATGAAGGAATTTTTCATAAGCTGATACACGGCGGTGGAGACACCGCCTTTTTTTATAATAATCTCTTACTCATCATAATATAACTCACGCATTTCTTCACATATACCATCAAAGCCAGGAAACATTGTTCCAGCAGTAATCCCCATGTAACGTAAATCACGCATAACCTTATTGCGTTCTGATATATCAATATCTATAGCTCTAATAAATTTTAATCCTTTAACTCGCTCTTTTTCTTGCAGATATTCTTCGATATCACTTACATTTGTAATTGTAGTCTTTGCTTGCTGAGGAATAAGTCTCGGGTTATTAATTGGTATAAAATCCATCACTGAAAAATGAAGAAAAGGCCTTTCTAAGTAATTATGACGTTCATAATTCTCATGCCAACTAACGTAATCAAAAATAAAAATTCTTGTATTTTCTTCCTTTACTGTCAAATGTTTTAAATTTCTAAAAGCAAAGAATGCTGCAACATAAGGGGACAGCGTCCAATCCAAAAGAGGAGTTGGGTAACCATGGTGTTGAAGTAAGCTTACAAATGCCCCATATTCTTCAGGTTTACTTAAGTCTAGATAATGATTAGTTATTGAACTCATTTTTTTATGCAAGCTAGGGATTTCATTTGATAAAAAATTATCAAATCTATAACGACCTCGCCGATGAAACGCAGTACTAAGTTTCCACGGTTGATTTTGCCCTCGAAACATATGTTTAGAGTAGTCTAGTGATGTTACATACTTCTTGTATTCATCCCATTTTAAATTTTTACCTGAAATTATCGAATATTTATTGTTCTTTGGTTGAGATAAATGAGCATTAAATTCTATTCCTATATCACTTTTAGCATTCAAAATTAATTCATTACTCTTAAATTGTAACTTAACAATAGCAGTCTTTGAGTGAACAATATCTTGCCTGTATAATGCTTTAATATCCTCCCATTTAACTATAGATAAAGTTTCAGGATGAAGTGGAGAAACATTTGCTTTTACATCCTGCTCACTATTTTTATTTTCCGTTTTAATAAATGCAATTGAACTAGGTAGTTCTTTTGAAAAAGGTAGTATATACACAGTCATTTCATAATGTTCATCAACCTCATCAACGTTAATAATAACTTCTCCAGAACTTGTTCCTGAATACTTTCCTACCCATTGACCTTTCATAAGCATTTCACCTAATTTTCTTATATTTATTATAAAGTATTATGTGATTAAGATAAATAGTGTCTTTCAATGTTATCTGGACAAATGAGATAGCACAGCCGTAAACAGCTTCGCAGTGACGAAACCTTTTATTTCTTTTTAAGATCTTTCATCACAGGGCATTTTGAGCCGATAAAGCTCACGAGCAGGGCGGAGCAGATGCCCACAGCCACCTCAACAAATCTGTCAAAACCTATCCGCCAGGCAACCTCGTTGTGGTGCATCAGCAGAATGATGGTGAACGTAACGCCGCCAAGACGGTATGCGCTCATAGTCAGCCTCAGAGCATGGCAGATAAGCCCAAGTATGAAAATCCCAAGAGTGTAATTAAAGCTGTTAATACTTGCGTGAAAAGCAAAATCAAAAGCTCCGGCGAACAGGGCACCGATAATAGTGCCGTATATCCTCTGCTTCGAAACGTCCCATGACTGACCAAGTGTAGACTGCATCACGATTATTGTAGATATAGGAGCCCAATAAAATTCCGCCAGTCCGAGGAATTTTGCGCAGGTAATTGATATCAATACCGCCAAAGACGTTTGAAATGAGTGTTTGACCCACATATTGTTCAAGATTTTTTTTATCATAGGATGTCACCTTTACTTCTTATATCATATTGGGATATGAAATTATTCAATAATCGTTATTTTCTAAGTTTTATCTGGATTAATTTGAACAATTTACCTATATATGAATGTCAACCTAAGTATAAGGAGAAGTGCGTCATGTCAGAGAAGATGTGGTCAGGGCGTTTTAAGCTGCCTACAAACAAATTCGTTGAGGAGTTTAATGCCTCAATTCATTTTGATAAACGTTTTTATAAATACGATATAAAAGGTAGCATGGCTCACGCTAAAATGCTCGCCAAACAGGGCATAATCTCAGAAACCGACAGAGACGACATAGTAAAGGGGCTCACTCAGGTCCTTGCAGAGATAGAGAGCGGAAATTTCGAGTTCGTCACCGGCGACGAGGATATCCACATGGCTGTGGAAAAGCGCCTGACCGCCATCATAGGCGACGCAGGAAAGCGCCTGCACACCGCCAGAAGCAGAAATGATCAGGTGGCTGTTGACTTCCGCATGTATCTCATGGCAGAGATAGAAGAGGTGATGGAGCTGGTGAACGAGTTCCTGAACGTGCTGGTGACCAAGGCTGAAAAGCACTTTGATGTGCATATGCCCGGTTTCACACACCTTCAGACAGCTCAGCCCATACTCTTCGCCCAGTATATCATGGCATATTTTCAGATGCTGAAACGTGACTATACCCGTTTCGCCGACTGTCTGGAGCGTATGGACTACTGTCCGCTGGGCTCCGGAGCTCTCGCCGGAACCACATTTCCCATAGACAGACATTTTACCGCTAGCGAGCTGGGCTTTAAAGCACCCACTGAAAACACGCTGGATTCAGTGAGCGACCGTGACTTCGCCATAGAGTTTCTCTCCGCCTGCGCCATCTGCCAGATGCACCTGTCCAGATTTTCTGAAGAACTGATAATCTACTCCACATCGGAGTTCGCCTTCATAGAGCTGACAGACGATTTCTGCACCGGCTCGTCCATCATGCCCCAGAAGAAGAATCCGGACATGCCTGAGCTCATCAGAGGCAAAACCGGCAGGGTATACGGAAGCCTGATAAGCATGCTGACCACTATGAAGGGGCTTCCTCTGGCATATAACAAAGATATGCAGGAGGACAAAGAGCCTGTTTTCGACGCTGTGGACACCATCAAGGCATCGTTGAAAATTTTCGCACCCATGGTGGAAAAGATGGGGCTCCGCACAGAAAAAATGTTCAGTGCCGCAGGCGCCGGATATTCCACAGCAACAGACCTTGCGGATTATCTGGTGCGCAAGGGACTTCCTTTCAGGGAATCCCACCATGTTGTCGGATCCACCGTGGCATATGCCATAGAGAAGGGAATAGACATCAGCGAACTTTCTATAGATGAATTTAGACGTTTTTCTGATAAGATAGATGAAGACATATACGGATACATCACGGTGAAGGCTTCCGTTGCCAGCAGAAAGGCATATGGCGGCACAGCCTCTGAATCCGTTAAAATTCAGATAGAAAACGGGAAGAAATTTTTAAATGAGATTAATTAGCCTGCTTTTCCTCTCCGCGCTGATTCTGATATCCTGCGGAAAGAAGACTGACCCGATACCGAAATCCAAGCTCGCCGATCTGACACCTCCGGCTGCGATATCCTATAAGGTGACGGATGAAGGCATACTCATAGAAAATCAGGAGAACGAAAACCTGATCATAGAGAAGGGGATACCTGAGGGTGACGAGTGCACTTTCTTTAACAGGGTGACTATGATAGGTCCTAAGGCGACATATCTGGACACAGAGGTTGAGCCGGATCATAAATATTTTTACCGTCTGATGAAAAAAACTGTCAAATACGGGCTGGTTTCAGCGCCCTATGTTTTTTCTCTGACATTTGAAAGGCCTCTGAAAATAGCGAAGGCCGACTATCTGAAGACTCCCACAGGATATAACGTTTTCATAGAGACAGATGATATCTTTATGCGTTTTGACGTATACTCCGGCGGAAAGAGCATAGCCCAGACCGGCGGAAAGATGACGGATATTTTACAGTCCGATGTTGTTGATAATCAGATAACCCTCGTTCTGACAGATTATTACGGCAACAAAGGCACTCTGTATCCCATACAGATACCTGTGGAAAAAAAGCTGAATCTGCCCCAGGATGTGGCTGTGATCTCTGTGCTGAATTTCGGCAATATGAGACGCATCGCCTGGTCGCATTCAGAGAACGCAGACAGCTATATCATCGAGGTGTGCGAGGGTGTTTCATGTGAAACATTTAATACTGTTAATAATTCTCTCGTGTATCAGAAACCCATAGGCACCTGTATCACAGTAACGGCAACCGCTGTGAACACTGACGGCAGCTCAAAACCTGCCACATACAAATATTGCAGACCGATAGAGGAATAATGTTTACTATAGGAATCATAGGAAGACCAAACGTAGGAAAGTCCACCCTGTTCAACAGGCTGGCGGGAAAAAAGATAGCCATCGTGGACGATATGCCTGGTGTTACCCGTGACAGAATAGAATATGTCACCGACTGGGCTGGACACAGGTTCGCCATCGTGGACACTGCCGGATTCGACCTGAAGGAAGAACTGCTGAAAAAAGAGATGCAGAACCAGTTCAGACACACTCTGAACGAGGCTGACTTTTTCATACTGATGACAGACGGCACGGAGGGAGTGCACCCTCTGGACGAGATAGTTATTGATCTGCTCCGCCAGACAGGCAAACCCTATCAGCTGGTGGTGAACAAGATAGACAACGACAGCAAAGAGAACCTGATGTACGATTTCTACCGTATGGGTGTGGACAGCATCATCAGCATAAGCGCCTCTCACGGGCGTAATGTGGACGCCCTGCTGGACGAAATAGTGACGCATATACCCGAAGACCATGACAAAACCGACCCCTATGAGGGAAGGATAAAGCTGATAGTGACAGGTCGCCCCAACGTGGGCAAATCCAGCATGATAAACAAATGGCTGGGACAGGACAGGCTGATAGTAACACCCATCCCCGGAACAACCAGAGACGCCGTGGATACCTTCTTCGAATATCAGGACACTAAATATGTGCTGATAGATACAGCGGGAATACGCAAGAAGAAGATAATGTTCAAGGACAAGATCGAGAAATACGGATATCACCGCTGGGAAGACGCTGTGGAGAGGGCGGACATAGCAGTGTGTGTCATAGACAGCGACGAGGGGCTCACAGAGAGAGACGTGAAAGTTATCGCCGACAACTGGGAAGCGGGCAGACCCGTTATCCTCGTTGCCAACAAGTGGGACCTGATAGAGAACAAAGATGAAAAAGCGAAGGAATTCTATAAGGATATAGACTATAAACTTCAGTTCCTGAACAATCCTTCCATCATCTATACGTCTACTATAACCGGCAAAAACATCTTTAAAGTGTTCGATGCCGCCAAGGCTCTTTATGACGAATACAGCAAACGCATCCCAACCCATCAGCTTCAGGCTATTCTGGAAGAGGCTGTCATGCGCCACCAGCCGCCTGTTGTGGGCAACAGAAGGGTTAAATTCTACTTCATAACACAGGTAAGCACACGTCCGCCGGAGTTCGTTATTTTCGTTAACTATCCGGACGGAGTTCACTTCTCATATCAGAGATTCATAGTGAACATCATCAGATCACATTATAAATTCGACGGTGTGCCGATCAGGATACACTTCAGAAAAAGAGGGGAGTCGAACAACACTCCCATAGCGGAATATTAAAAAAGGGGGCTTATGCCCCCTTTGCTTTTGTTAGAAATAGAGTCCCAGATTCATGAAAAAATACAGAAACTCTGTACCATACTCAGCCCCTCCCTCGTATTCCAGATAATATACCGAGTTGGGAGTGCCGCCGTATGTGGACGCTGAGTCTATGCGAACCAGCCGGCTTCCTTCATAGACATATGACTTATACTCGTCTTTCAAATTGTCGCCGTTATCATCTATGATAACGTCAGTGATCTTTCCTTCTGCGTCATATGAAAAATCCGCCAGATAATCCACAGCCGGAACAGAGAGATAATCCTCGTTCAGCTCATAGTGATAGGGCTTGCCTGGCTGAAAGTATGTGAACAGCGAATAGTCGTCATTGGTAGAGTCGAAATCGTTGTCTATATAAGCAGAGGTGATATCGCCGTTAGCGTCTGTGGTATAGTATTCCGCATAGTCCACACTGGCGTTGCTGGTGGTATCTGTCATCAGTGATACAGGCGCGTTGTTGGCGTCATATGCATACACAGATGTCATGGTCACATTACTGCTGCTGGTTCTGGTAACGGTGGTGATATTCTTCGCTCCATCCCGAAAAAAGTAATAGGTATAGTCCACAGCCCCCAGAGCGCAGTCTGCGCCGCTGATGAGAGGCAGAGTGGAACAGTCCTGCACAACGATGGACGACATGTATGACGCGCTGTCGTATCCGACCGTATACATAGTATCCGCTGTTCCGTTTGCGTTTGAGTCGACTATCAATCTTTTCAGTCTGGATGAGCCGTCTCCCCCGTCGCCTCCGCCGCATCCGGCAGCCAGCAGAGACGCCGCCACCGTCATCATCAATAATAGTTTCTTCATTGTTAACTCCTTGCCCATATTTTTTCTTTATTTTTAATTATAACATGAACTAATCACATTTTATTCATTTTTAGGCTGTTTTGACCGATTTCTTATAAATTACACTGGCAATCTGCGTGCAGTTGTAATATAAGTCTTTTCTTATATACCCGTTTTTGCGTCGCAACAAAAAGGGTCACGGAGGCGGTGCCTCCGAATAATTTTCTGAAGGTGTTACATGCGTTATGATTTGGCTAAAAGCGGTAACGGTCTGACCTACGAAATCCGCAATATTGTCAACGTGGCTAAGGTGCTGGAACAGCACGGAGTTGAGATCTGCTATGAAAACATAGGCGATCCCGTGGCGAAAGGAGAGATCATCCCCGACTGGATGAAAGATACCATCGCCGACATTGTTAAGAACAACAATCTCTCTTTTGCCTATTGCCCCACAAAAGGCGACTACGATGTGCGCGAGTTTCTCGCAGCCCGTACAAACGCCCGTGGCGGTGCGCAGATCACAAAAGACGACATTATCTTTTTCAACGGACTTGGCGACGCAATAGCACGAGCGTATAGCTCAATCAGGGTAGACGCGAGGGTTATGCTGCCCGAGCCGACCTACTCAACACACCTTCTGGCGGAAGTTCTCCATGCGTCCTTCCCCCCCAACACATACAGAATGAACCCTTACAACAACTGGGCTCCCGATCTCAATGAGCTCGAGAGAAAGGTTGAAAGCCATAAATCCATCGTGGGAATACTCGTTATAAACCCCGACAACCCCACAGGATACGTTCACACTGAAGACGACCTGAGAAGGATCGTTAAAATGGCTAAGGATCATGATCTTATGCTGGTTTTCGACGAGATATACCTTAACATGGTATATAACGGCAAGAAGACCATCGCTCTCAGCGACATAATCGGCGACGTACCCGGCATATCCATGAAGGGCATTTCAAAGGAATTCCCCTGGCCCGGCGCCAGATGCGGATGGATGGAAGTTTATAACGCTAATAAAGATGAGGCTTTCAACAGATTTGTGAACGCCGTGCTCAACCAGAAGATGTCAGAGGTGTGCTCCACAACTCTGCCTCAGATGAGCATTCCCCACATCATGAACCATCCGGAATACAACAACTATCTTAATGAAAGACTCAAGCATTATGAGAAACTTTCAAACATAGCCTACAGCATTCTGAAGAACTGCCCCTATGTGGTGGTTAACCGCTCCAACGGCGCTTTCTATATGTCCGTTGTTTTCAACGAGGCTGTTCTTAACAGAAACCAGAAACTTAACATTAAGCTGAAAGAGGCCAGAGAGCTGGTGGAAAAAATCACCGAGGACAGAATTGAGCACGACAAGCGTTTTGTTTACTATCTGCTTGGCGCCACAGGCATATGCGTTGTGCCGCTCACATCTTTCTTCACATCTCTGCCCGGATTCAGAATGACTCTTCTGGAGAAGAATGTTGAGAAATTTGAACAGACGGTCAAGACCATAGCGGAAAAGATCGTGGAATATGTAGAATCAGGCAACTGCTGATAAAAGAGAAGGGGGCTTAAAGCCCCCTTTTTTATGATGTTTTAACTCTGTTTCTTCCTTCTGCCTTAGCCCGGAAAAGCGCTTCGTCAGCGGAACGTATCATATCATCGGCGCTCATGCCCTCTCTGTGCCCCGAAATACCGAAACTGCATGTGATGTGTCCGGCGTGTCCGAATTCGTGGCTCTCAACGGCGCTTCTCAGCTTTTCAGCCAGTTTATACGCTCCCTCGGTATCCACCTCCGGAGTGATTATAATGAATTCCTCGCCTCCGTATCTGGCGAAGATATCTGTGGTTCTGATGTTTTTGGATACCAGCGCTGCCAGCTCTTTCAGCACGGCATCGCCCACTATCCTTCCGAAATTGTCATTTACATGTCTGAATACGTCTATGTCAAACATGATAACGCTGTACTGTCCGCCGTATCTGACGCTGCGGTCGTTCTCTCTGGTTATTTCATCGTGCATCTTGGTCTTATTATAAATCTCAGTCAGCGGGTCTTTCATGGCGAACTGATGAAAATATTCTTTCTGTCTTTCTATTACGCTGATGTCCACAAAGCTGACTATGTATCCATCCTCATCCTTTATCCTGATCACGCCTGCTATGAACGTCTTAGCGTCGCTCTTCAGCACACCCGGGCACATGATGGTCACCATGCTTTCGTATCCGTCAGCGTCTTTAACAGAGGTCAGCCAGCCGCCGAACGTCATAATACGTTCTTTTTTGCCGTTTTCCGCTATTTTTACTTCCGGAGCGTGCGACATCCTGATGTTCGCCTCTTCCACTCCGCTGTAGCCCAGCAAGTCCAGCAGGGCGGTGTTCATGTATGATATTCCGGAGGAGTCTCCGGCCAGATAAAGCTCTTTTGAATTATTAAGCACTTTTTCGATCAGCTTGGAACTGCGGCTCAGCTTTCTCCTGTCTTCCAGAGACTCTGCCATTCTGCACAGGTTCTGTTTCAGAAGACGCAGATTGACAGGCTTGGTCATATAGGAATCCACTCTGGCGTCTATGGAGTCCATGAGCATATTTATCTCTTTATAGCCTGTGACTATCATCACCGGGGTTTCAGGATATTTTTCTTTTATTATTTTTGTCAGTTCGATTCCGTTCATGAAAGGCAGGCATATGTCTGTAATGATTATATCAGGGTAAACCATTCCGCAGACATCCAGAGCGTTTTCGGCAGTTGACGCAAATATAATATTGTCAAATAATCCGTCAAAAGAAAATTTGACTGCTTCTACAATATCTTCGTCATACTCTACATATAGCAGAGTCATCTTCTTCAGAATATCTGTATTAGCACCCGCCATAGTCACCTCTGGGTATAAACTTAAGATTACCACCCGATCTATACATTATCAACTGAGAATTCTTAGCTGTTACTAGACAGAAGCTGTTCTATCCTTTTTATAAGCTCTTTAACCAGCAGGGGCTTCAGAAGCACTATGTGATCTTTTTCGTCAAAGTTGTTTCTCTTGTGAGTCTCTCCCACATAACCTGTGGTGAATATTATCTTCAGGTCAGGGTCAGAAGCGCTGAGCTTAGCGTACATCTCTATGCCGTCCATAACAGGCATCACGATATCGCTGATGATGAGATCTATGTGCTCTTTCGACTCTGAATATTTCTCCAGAGCTTCTTTTCCGTTTATCGCCTCGACAACCTTATAGCCGTATGCGTCCAGAGCGTTCACCAGACTCTCTCTGACCATCTTTTCGTCTTCCACCAGCAGGATTGTGGCGCTTTTAGATGTTTTCACTTCCGCTTCGTCCTGAGCGCACTCTGGTTTTTTCTCTGTTATAGGGAGCTTGATTATAAACTCTGTACCCACGCCCAGTTCGCTAGTGCACTCTATCATGCCCTTATGTCTGGTGATGATATCGCTGACGATATAGAGCCCCAGCCCTGTTCCTTTGCCTTCCTCTTTCGTTGTGTAGAAAGGCTCGAATATCTTTTTGATCTTCTTTTCGTCTATGCCGCTGCCGTTGTCTTTCACACTGATCACGCCGTATTCCCTGAATCCTCCGGCCGGGTCGCTTATCATTATCTTGTCAGTGGATATGGTGAGCACGCCGTTTCTGTCCACGGCGTCTCTGGCGTTGGTAGCGAGATTTATTATCACCTGTTCCAGCTGAACAGGATCGCCTATTATGTTCACATCCTCTTCAGAGAGGTTAAGTTTAATCTCCAGCTTGCTTCCGATGACCATAGCCAGAAATCCGCTGACTGTGTTGACCAGCGTATTAAGACTGATGACCCGTTCTGCCTGCATCTGTTTTCTGGAAAATGTCAGCAGATTCTGCGTGAGACTTTTTGCCCGGATGGTGAGCTCTACTATTTTTTCCACATAGGTGTAAAAGCTGCTCTCCGCATCCATCTTTCTTTTCATTATAGAAGCGAAACCGCCTATGGCTGTGAGCATATTGGTGAAATCATGCGCTATGCCGCTTGTCAGCTCGCCCACGGTCTCCATCTTCTGAGCATGCATCAGCTGACTCTTGATCCTGATGCGCTCGCTGATGTCCTCTTCCACTATGATGATGTTGGCAAGCTCTCCCGTCTCATCGAAAATAGGGGAGACAGAGCCCAGAACGGTGTATGTTTCATTGTCACGGGCAATCTTGTGATATTCGCCCACCCAGCTTTTTCCTTCCGAACAGCTTTTCAGCGCTCCGGAGAATTCAGCGCTTTTTCCTTTTCCATCCACAGTTGTCTGCACATTGGCGCCTATCAGCTCTTTTCGGCTTCTGCCTGACAGTCTGCACTGAGCCTCGTTCACATAGACGATGTTGTATTCGTTATCAGTGATGGTGACGGCGGACGCAGACGCCTCTATGGCCTTGTTCATAACAACGGCATGCTGTTTGGCTGTCTCTTTTTCTGTTATATCGTGCAGGATAACCAGTACGGCTCTTTTTCCTTCCGTCTCAGCCGTCTGAAAAACAGCCTCCGCCGGATAAACAGTGTTGTCTCTGCGCATCATCTTTGTATAAAAAGTTTTTCTGGGGGAGGGGCTGCCGCCGGCTATGGAGCTGATAGGCAGAACGTCTTTTGTGATGTCGTTCATGCTCATGTCTTTCAGCTCTAATATGCTGTATTTCAGGTTTTTAGCCGCTTTAGCGTTAGCGAATTTGATTTTGAAACTGTCGCCTTCCAGTATGTATATCTCATCCTCTGCCGAGTTGATAATATTCAGCAGCTCCTTGATCTCCTGCCTGGCTTTCTGTCCCGCGATAACTTCCTTATAAGCTCGGATCTCCCTGTTCATGACAGGTATCAGGCGCTTTATGTTGTCTGTGGTGATATAGTCACAGGCTCCGGAATCTATATATTCAGCGGCCTCGTCCTGTTTTTCTTTAACGGTGATAATGATGAAAGGCAGTTCCCTGTCTATTGATTTTGATATGGATATAGCCTGGCTGACTATCACACTGCCCATATTTCCATCGCTAAGGGTCAGAATACATTTTCCTGATAGAAGTTTTTCTGAATATTCACTGAGACTGCCGGCGGTAATGATCTCCATGCGGATGTCATTATCACATAGATATGTGCGGATGCACTCGTTCAGCGAGCTGTCAGATGTTAAAAAAAGAATGTAGTTTTTGTCTTCAGGGTTCATCTAATATTTAACCCCGATATCTGATTTATTTCAACTGAATCACAGATTTAATTTAATCTTCCGAGCCCAGTTCTCTGTATCCGAATTTTTTAGACAGAACTTTTGCGGCTTCAAGCACCATTGGGGCGATGCTCTCTCTGACCTGGTCCATGCCCATGCGCTCTGTGGGGGCTGAAACGCTGATGCCGGCTATTATGTTTCCCATGAAATCTTTTATCGGCGCGCCGACACAGCGGACGCCCAGCTCGTACTCCTCGTTGTCCAGAGCATAGCCGTTTCTTCTTATCTCATCCATCTCATCTTTGAGCTGGTCGAAATTTTTGATTGTGTTCGGTGTTATCTTTCTGAACTCGCCCACATAGAGCTTTTCCAGCTCGATGGAATCATAGTAGGCAAGCTGCGCTTTTCCTGTGGCGGTGGCATATGCCGGTCCCACGTTGCCTATTCTGGGGAGAACTCTGACTGCCTGTTCTGTCTCAACCACATTCAGGTATACGACATTGCCGTCACGGAGAACGCTGATGTATGCGGATTCGTTTGTGTCATTTTTAAGCTGCTGAAGAACCTGGATAGATATCTCTATCAGATTCAGCTTGTTGATATATGCCTGTGATATCTGGAATGTCTTTACACCCAGCCTGAAATTTCCGGTGTATCTGTTGTGCTCCACATAGCCGAGCATTTCCAGAGTGGCGAGCAGCTTGTTTACATTACTTCTGGTAAGATTCAGCTTAGCCACCACATCCGTGATACTCAGCTCGTTGTCGCTGTCACCTAAAAGCTCAAGTATATCTATGGCGTTGCTGACCGCCTGAACCGCGTATTCTGACTTTTCTCTTTTCATAACTGCCCCGCACAATGTAACATTGTATTATTATTGTATATCCTTACAAAAATATAGGCAATCGTCAATAAAATCTTTCTTTTTATAATTACAATTTTTTTATATATCGCAGCTATTTTCACTATGACTGTAACATTCGGTCATAATATTGTTAAATTCATCAATACTCATACTTACCGTTTGGAGGCTTTTCAACAGCATTTGCACATCATCCGCCTCGTAGTATTTCAGTATTTTCAGCATTATTCCTATATCACCCTCGAAATCCACCACTGCTTTTTTTATTTCTGGGTCGATATGAAACTCATTCACGATATCTTTCAGTTCTCTGTTGAAAACGACGTCCAGCAGAGACATGATGCCTGCTATGTATGCGCTCTCCGCACAGTTTCTATATCTGGCGCTTTTTTCGCACATCAGCTCCATCGCCTTTGCCCGCAGCTGAGCTGTCAGAAGCAGGGGGTTGGAGAAACTGTCATTGTTCGTGCCGGCATACAGGATCAGATACAGCCACTTGGTCAGGTTGTTTCTGCCTATGAGAGTTATGGCGTGCTTGATGGATTTTATGTCCGACTGGGTGAAGAATGCCGCCGAGTTCATAAACTTCATCAGGTTTATATAAAGATCCGGATGTGCCTTTATGACACCTTCCACATCTTTTACGTTGGCGTCTTTTCTCAGCATGTTTATGAGGTGTATTGTGGCGGCTTTGGATGGATCCACTGCCTTCTGGCTGATTACTGTCGGCTTGGCAAAGTAATATCCCTGAAACAGATCGAATCCGAGCTCTCTGCATACTGTATGGTCTTCCGCTGTCTCTACCTTTTCCGCCAGCAGTTTTGCCTTGTATTTCTTCAGCGTGTCTATGTTTTGAAACAGCTGCGCCTTGTCGCACAGCAGATAATCTACCTTTATGTAGTCTACCAGACCGAAAATATCTTTGAACGTCATGAAATATTTTTTTGTAAACTCCAGATCATCCAGAGCGAAACTGTAGCCTTTTTCATTATATTCTATGATTTTATCTATTACGTCTATGTTGATGTCGCTGGTCTCCAGTATCTCAAAAACCAGCTTGTCTTTAGGCAGGATATCCAGAGTACCGTCCAAAATCATCTTGTCGTCAACATTGATAAACCCTCTGTGCGGACCCAGAATAGTCTCAATGCTGAAGTTCTGAAGAACATTAACAAGAACTCTGGCTGTTGCCAGTCTGTTGTCTGTGACGTCGGCTCTGGCGGACACTTCACTTCTGAACAATACCTCATATCCGTAAATCTGTTCTTTACGATCAATGATCGGTTGTCTTCCAATAAAGAATGTACTCATAACGCCTCTTGATTCTAGGTGTCTGTTGCACTAAGATTGTTTATAATTCTATTCTAATGGAATTTTGAATTTTATCTATTATTTTCTAGGAGAATTTATGAGTTCTGATGTTTATTTTACCACCGTGGATTGTAAGAAACACAAAAGCCCTCTGCTGAAGATAAAAAAAATCCTGAACAGATGCGCTCCTGAGCAGTTTTTTAAGAAAAGCGAAATAGTAGCTGTTAAGACCCATTTTGGCGAATTCGGCAATACGGCATTCACCAGACCCATCTTTCTGAGACCTGTTCTGGAGAAGCTGAATAATCTGGGAGTTAAGCCTTTTCTTACAGACACTAACACTCTCTATGTAGGCATGCGCACCAACAGTGTCGATCATCTGCACAACGCTACACTGAACGGTTTCAATTATTCCACTCTTCAGGTGCCTGTGATCATCGCTGACGGTCTCAGAGGCGATAACTCTGTAGACATGGACATAGACGGCGAGCTTCTGAAAACTGTCCATATAGCGGCAGATATAGCCTCTGCTGACGGCATGATGGTCGTCTCCCACTTTAAAGGGCACGAGGTAACAGGTTTCGGCGGGGCCATCAAAAATATTTCTATGGGCTGCTCATGCAGAAAAGGCAAACTCGATATGCACTCAGACTCATGTCCGTCTGTCGTCCCCGATCTCTGTACTTCCTGCGGGCGCTGTCTGGGTTTTTGCGCATCCAATGCCATAGAGATGACACCGAAAGCGTTTATAACAGACCGCTGTACCGGATGCGCCATGTGCATCAGCGTATGTCCCGAGTCTGCCATTCATATCAACTGGAACGCTTCTTCCGCCTCTACACAGAAGAAAATGGCGGAATACGCCGCCGGAGTTTTCAAGGCTCTGGATAATAAACTTGTCTTTTTAAGCATAATCACTTCCGTCTCACCCGCCTGCGACTGTTACGGCGGAAACGACAGACCGGTTGTAGCCGACATAGGCTTTGCCGCTTCTACTGATCCTGTTGCTCTGGATAAGGCCTGTCATGATCTGGTGATTAAAGCAAACGGTGGAACAGACCCGTTCTCGGCTATCTATCCCAAGGTAGATTCGTCTATTCAGCTGTCCCATGCCGAAAAGCTCGGCATAGGAACAACTGATTACAGACTTATAGAAGTGGATTAATCTAATTTCTTGAGCTTGCCGCCTGATAAAATGCGGTAAGCTCCTGTTTTTCTGGTAACGCCGGAATCATCAGCTTTTATAATTCCAGTCAGATACTCGTTCTTGTATTCCGGATTTCTGGCCTTCTCCATGTAGATCATCATGTCGTATCCCAGCATGTCGTTCAGCCCGGGGACTTTTCCGAAATCTTTGCTGAAGCTCCCGCTGAAATTCTCAGCGTTAGCGTTTTCCGCCAGAAGTATATCTGTGACTACTATAGCGTTTCTGGTGTATTCTGCGTATTCGCCTGAATAGAATTTTTTGCTGAGGCTGTCTATAGCCACGCCCACAACTGTTCTGTCAGGTTTCGGAGAATAGTATTTCAGAAACGGAACGACCTTAAGAACCTGTGTCTGTGATCCGACCAGGATATATGAAAGACCGCTGTTTTTTCCTATTTTATTTTTTATCTCATTCAGTTTTGCCTGAAAATCTCTGTCCTGAATGTTGAACAGATAGAAATCCGCCTGATTTTTGTATTCGTCAGCTATCTCAGCCGCTGTGTCTCTCAGTCCCTCGGTATAGCCTATGGCTATCTTTTTAGCTCCGTCATTTATAACCAGATCGGCTGTCTTTTTTATCTGTTTTTTTCTGTCAACGGTGAAGTCTATTTTGTTAACCCCATATCCGATGCTTCTATCAGAAGCGTCCACGATATAGTCATATCCGCCTTTTTCACCTTCGAAATCGAGATCAGCGTTCATCTTCAGCTTGCTCACGCTGTAGAGCATAGCCTCAACCAGCTCCGGGTTTTTCACGCTTTCTTTTACATTTATCAGGAGTTTCTTTTTAAGTGTCTCGCTTTTGGCCGCTGCTTCCGGTTTTTTTTCCGGAGCTTTCTCTGTCTTCGGCGGAATAACTATCACTTCCTGCTGTTTCTGCTCAGGGGCGGCTGTTTTCGTTTCTGTGCCGAATATACAGCTTTTGCCAGACACACCTGACGTATCTTTCTTTTCCTGTCCGCAGTAGACTCTGACTGCTTTCTCAGTCTTTTCGTCCATATCCATCTTGTTTATATAGGCTTTCTCTTTTTCCGCGGTTTCTGTGTCTTTCATTTTTACAGCGGCGTCATATGCCCAGATATGCCCGCTCGCCTTCATATATTTGTCCAGATAGCTGTCATCCAGATTTCCTTTTATCAGCTCATATCCTTTGCCGACCTCTCCGTTTCTGACATAGTGTCTGCCCAGGATCAGCCCTGCGCTTCTTGCTCCGCCTATGTCGTCACTGGCGAGTATCTCTTTCATCTTCCAGATATCCGAAGGAGTCAGGTCTTTTACGGCATAGTATTCCTTGTTGAACATCCGGATAGGATCTTCAACCACCTGAACCTGGCTAACGCACCCTGCTAAGATCATCAGCGTTACGGATAATAGTATAAGTTCTCTGAATCGGTGTATCATAACGGACATTTTCCCACTCCAAATTTTTTCTTGTTATCATTTGTCTGGCTTCCGCCAGCTCATTTTCCGCATTTTCCCCTTTGTATAATACCCATACTGTATTTTTATCGGCCAGCTTCTCAGTATATTTAAGAATCTGATCTGTTTTCGCCACTCCTCTTGATAAGATTGTGGCAAATTTTCTGTTTTTTATACTTTCTGCTCTGGAGACGATCACCTCTACGTTGGTGAGCCCCAGCTCTTTTGCGCTGTCCTCCACAAACCTGCATTTCTTCGCTATGCTGTCCACCAGAGTAAACTTCATCTCCGGAAACATGATCGCAAGTATTATCCCCGGAAAACCGCCGCCTGTTCCGATATCCGCCACGGGGGATTTCAGCAGGTGCTTCCGCTCTGTAAATATCAGAAAGCTGTCCAGAACATGTTTTCTGAAAAAATCCTCTCTGTCTTTTATAGCTGTCAGATTGAGCTCCGCGTTTACATGCATGTCATAAAAACGCTCAATCTTTTCCAGCTGGTTTTTATCGAATTTAAAATATTGTTCAATCATTCAGTTTTTTTCCCATAATATATATGTGCAGCAGCGATACAGCGGCGGGTGTCATACCCTGTATGCGCCCGGCCTGCCCCAGAGTCTCCGGTCTGATAGCTTTCAGCTTGTCTTTATATTCTTTCCTCAGACCTTGTATACTGTCGAAGTCCATATCGGAAGGTATTTTTACCTTCTCTATCTTATCGAACCTGTCTATCTCGTCCTTCTGTTTAGACAGGTAGCCTTCATATTTCACCGCTATCTCAACCTGCTCCGCTATTTTAGGACAGTCTATGCCCCCGAAGAGTTCTTTTATAATGCTGTATGTCATCTCTGGTCTGCGCAGCAGTTCTTTTCCGGAGATATTTGCGGTGAGGTTGACACCGTAGGGAGCCATCTTCTGATTCATCTCTTTACTTGGATTGACCTTGATCTCCGCCAGCCTCTGCACCTCTGTTTCAAACTGGCGTTTTTCATTATTAAACCTTTCCATCCTGTCTTTTGATATCAGACCGAGTGAATACCCCTTTTCCAGCAGACGATATTCAGCGTTGTCCTCTCTGAGCCAAAGCCTGTACTCCGCTCTGGATGAAAACATTCTGTACGGCTCATCCACGCCCTTATTCACCAGATCATCACACATAACGCCTATATAGCTGTCGTTTCTCTGGAGTATGAAGGGTTCTTTATTGTCTATGGACAGCACTGCGTTTATCCCAGCTACCAGTCCCTGAGCGGCAGCCTCTTCATAGCCGCTGGTTCCGTTGAGCTGTCCGGCGAAGAAGAGACCTTTTATCAGTTTCGTCTCCATAGTCGGCTTGAGCGCTGTGGGCTGGACAAAGTCATATTCTATGGCATAGGCGGGTCTTACGAATTCTACTTTTTCCAGACCTTCCACGCTTCTGTACATCGCTATCTGAACGTCTATCGGCAATGATGATGAGAATCCGTTAGCGTAGTATTCCTTAGACTTAAGTCCTTCAGGCTCCAGAAATATCTGGTGGCGTGTCTTTTCAGGAAATTTTTTAACCTTGTCCTCTATAGACGGACAGTATCTGGGACCTATCCCCTGAATGACCCCCGCGTATAAAGGGGATCTGTGCATGTTCTGCCTTATAATTTCGTGTGTGTTCTCATTAGTATATGTAATGTAGCAGGGCACCTGCGGCAGACTGATATTCTTCGTTTCAAAAGAGAAAGGGGGAGGAGGGTTGTCACCGCCCTGCGCCTCCAGTCTGCTGAAATCTATAGTAGCCATATCCAGCCTTGCCGGCGTGCCTGTTTTCAGCCTTCTGGTTTCGAACCCCAGTTTGTGCAGAGAATGAACCAGCTCTATGGACGCAAACTCATTCATACGCCCGGCCTCATAGTGGCACTCACCTATATGGATAAGTCCTTTCAGAAATGTACCTGTACACAGAACCACTTTAGGAGCTCTGTACAGCATACCTGTGTCGCTGATCACGCCTATGCACTCATTGTTTTCCGCAGCGACCTCATGTATCATCCCCTGCTTAAGATCCAGCATGGGTTCCTGCATAATGATCTCAAGCATCCTCTGTCGGTAGAGTTCTTTGTCCGCCTGTGCGCGGGAGCTTCTTACTGCGGGACCTTTCTTCATGTTCAGGATTCTGAACTGAATACCGGTCTCATCGATATTCTTAGCCATCTCTCCGCCGAGAGCGTCTATATCTTTTACTATGTTTCCTTTTGCCAGACCGCCGATAGCGGGGTTACAGCTCATTTGAGCCACATTCTCAATAGATATGGTAAAGAACAGCGTCTTTGCGCCCATTCTGGCTGATGCCAATGCTGCTTCGCATCCGGCATGTCCAGCGCCAACCACTATCACGTCATAGGTCTTGTCATATACCAACATGTTCCACCAAATATAGCCGATGTTTCACGTGAAACATCAACTTATCCACATTATTTTCCGATACAAAAGTTATTGAAGATATTAGTCAAAATATCTTCTGTGTATGATAACCCCGTTATCTCAGACAAGAGCCTGAGCGAGGAATTAAGCTCGTATTCAAATATGTCAAAGTCTATGGAGTCATACTGTGACAGCCTGTCCACACACTCTATTATCTGATTAAAAAAACCAAGCTGTCTGGAATTCACCATTACAGCCTTATTAAATCTGTCAGCGTCAGACAGCGTTACGACCTCTCCGCATCTGCTGATAAAATCAGCCATTCCATTTCCGGACTTTACAGACACGACGCAGTCAGCGTTTATTCCATCCATCACATTATCTTTGTCTGACTTATTCATAACGATCAGTCTGCGCAGACCGTCTGTTGCTTCCAGCACACGTCTGTCCTCATCCTCAATAGCCTGCGACCCATCCAGCAGAACAACCACCAGATCGGCATCTTTCAGCACGCTGAGGGTTCTGTCTATGCCCGCCTGTTCCACAGCATCCTCTGTGAACCTCATGCCGGCGGTATCTACCAGACTAACAGGAACCCCGCTAAGGACAAATTCAGACTCTATGTAGTCTCTGGTTGTGCCCGCCACATCGGAAACGATCGCCCGCTCCTCTTTCAGCAGATAGTTCATCAGAGAGGACTTGCCGGTGTTTGGTTTACCGACTATAGCTATACGGAATCCGTCACGCATTATTTTGTGACTGGCATATGTGCCTGTTATATCCGTAAGCCTTTTATGCAGTAATTTCAGATTGTCGAATACTATTTCCGCATGCGCATCCTCGATATCCTCTTCAGGAAAGTCTATATGCGCCTCTATCACAGTGAGAATAGCGATAAAAATATCCTTTATATCCTCTATCTCGGATCTCAGAGAACCTTTTAGCTGCTGGTAGGAATAGTCTATCCCCTGAACAGTCTTACTGCTGATCAGCTCCGCCACGGCCTCCGCCTGTGTCAGATCCATCTTGCCGTTCAAAAAAGCTCTCTTGGTAAACTCCCCCGGCTCCGCTGTCACAAACCCCATAGCCTCAAAATCCCGAAAAGCGGAGGAGACTATAAGCGGATTGCCGTGAAAAGATATTTCTATAACATCCTCACCTGTGTATGAATTGGGTGATTTGAAATATGTAAGCAGAACATCATCTGTTACAGATCCCTGATATCTGCAGTTATAAACATATCGGGGCTTAATATTATCTATTAAGCCCCTGATGTTGGTATTCTTAAGTATTTCTGCGGCTCTGCTGCCCGATATACGAACCACGATGACAGCAGAAGACACCAGCGGACTGATCGCCGCGTATATTGTCTGCATATATTATTACAGTGTAGCCTCGAACGCCTTCATAGTGTTAGCCAGAAGCATCGCGATGGTCATGGGACCCACGCCTCCGGGAACGGGTGTTATACAGCTGGCTTTTTTAGAAACTTCTTCGTATGCCACGTCGCCCACGAGTTTATCGTCAACTCTGTTTATGCCCACGTCCAGAATAACAGCGCCTTCTTTAACAAAATCGGCTGTCACAAACTCAGGTTTTCCGATAGCCGCCACAAGAATGTCCGCCTGACGGCAGATTTCAGCCATGTTTTTTGTTTTTGAATGGCAGACGGTCACAGTGCAGTTTGCTTTCAACAGAAGCGAAGCCATGGGCTTACCGACGATATTGCTTCTTCCGATGACAACTGCGTTCTTTCCTGTGGTATCAATCCCGTATTCCTCGAGGAATTTCATACATCCATAGGGAGTACAGGGATAGAGTGTCTCCTCTCCTATATTCATCAGACCGACATTAAAAGGATGAAAACCATCCACATCTTTTTCCGGTTTGATGGAGTACAGCACTTTGTGTTCGTCTATCTGCTTGGGCAGAGGGAGCTGAACAAGGATGCCGTTTATAGTATCATCATTATTATACTGCTCCACAACCGCCAGAAGCTCTTCTGTGGTGGTGGTGTCGGGCATGCGGTTTACTATTGATTTGTATCCCGCCTCCTCGCAGTTCTTGTTTTTCATTCTGACATAGACCTGGCTTGCGGGATCCTCACCAACCAGGATCACAGCCAGACCGGGTACACGGCTGTATTTAGCTTTGTACTCATCAACCTTCAGTTTCAGTTGAGCTCTCACCTTCTGAGAGAGTGCCTTCCCGTCCATCACTGTCGCCATTTTCCTGTCCCTCCTTAATTACCGCAAATGATATGATCTCGTTGTCATCCTCAATATCCATGAGTTTGACACCCATAGTGTCTCTGCCCATCTTGGATATTCCGGATGCCTCTATTCTGATGGTTTTACCGGAGCGGGTGATCAGTATCACCTCGTCGCTGTCGTCCACCTGTTTTGCTCCGCAGACATATCCTGTTTTTGAGCTTACTCTGCAAAGTTTGATTCCTTTTCCGCCTCTGGACTGGAGCCTGTAGTCATCCTTCACAGTCAGCTTGCCGTATCCGCCTGTGGTAACAGACAGAATATAAGGCTCGCCTGTGAGTATTTCCATAGAAACCACATAGTCTCTGGGTTCCAGAGTGATGCCTCTGACACCGGTGGCGCTTCTGCCCATGGGTCTGACGTCTTTGGATGAGAACTGTATGTTCTTTCCGTCTCTGGTGGAGAAGATCACGCTGTCTTCATCAGATGTGATAGCGGCGGCAATGATCTCATCGCCGTCACGCATTTTTATAGCCACTATACCGCTTCTGCCGCTGGAGAACTCAGCCAGGCTGGTCTTCTTAGCAACTCCCTCTTTTGTGGCGAAGAACAGAAATTTGTTCGCGGGATCCGCCGGCAGAGGAAGAACGGATGCTACATACTCATCCGCCTCAAGAGTGAGGAGGTTGGATATGTGTCTGCCTTTAGCGTCCTTCATAACCTCCGGCAGATTATATACTTTCATATAATGCACTTTACCGGTGTTGGTGAAGAACATGAGCCTTGTGTGGTTTGTGGTCACTATCAGGCGCTCTATAAAATCCTCATCCTTGCTTCCGGCGCCTGTCTTGCCTTTGCCGCCACGTTTCTGAGCGGTATAAGCATTGAGCAGAGTGCTTTTTATATATCCCTGATGAGTCATTGTCACTACTTTTTCAGTATTGGGGATAAGATCTTCGTCTTCAAAATCCTGAACGTCGGCTGTGATCTCGGTGCGTCTTTCGTCACCGTATTTAGCTTTGACCTCTTCCAGCTCTTCTTTGATAAGAGCCATCATCACATGTCTGTCGCCCAGAATACTCTTGTAATATTGAATATCTTTCAGAGTACTCTCATACTCTTCCTGAAGTTTTTCTATCTCCAGACCTGTCAGTTTCTGAAGTCTCATCTCCAGAATTGACTGTGACTGAAGCTCAGAGAAACCGAACTGTTCACACAGATTTCTTTTAGCGTCCGCTGTGTCTTTAGATGCCTTAATGGTCTTGATGACCTCGTCTATGTTCTCTACGGCTTTTATCAGACCTTCCAAAATATGAAGCCTGTCCTCTGCCTTTCTGAGAAGATATTTCGTTCGTCTGGTAACAACGGTTATCCTGTGGCTGATAAACTCCTGAAGTATGCGTATCAGTGACAGAGTCTGGGGTTTGCCGTCCACCAGCGCAACCATGTTGAAACCGAAAGATGTCTGCATCTGAGTGAATTTATAGAGTCTGTTGAGAACAACTTCAGCGTTCTCGCCTTTTCTCAGCTCTATCACAACCCTGATACCGTCTTTATCTGATTCGTCCCTCAGGTCTGTGATTCCTGTTATCTTTTTCTCATGAACAAGTTCCGCGATTTTTTCTATCATAGAAGCCTTGTTCACCTGATAAGGGATTTCACGGACAACTATAACGGGCTTGCCTGTTTTTGTCTCCTCTATAACCACACGGGCTCTGATTGTTATTGAGCCGCGTCCGGTTCTGTAAGCGTTCAGGATATCCTTTTTTCCCATTATCAGACCATAAGTTGGGAAATCAGGTCCTTTAACTATCTGAAGGATGTCGTCCTCGGTATATTCTTCATTATCGATCATATAGGTGAGGGCCGAAATAACCTCAGTAATACTGTGAGGAGGAATGTTAGTAGCCATACCAACGGCGATACCGCTGGTTCCGTTAACCAGCAGAGCCGGAACACGGGTTGGGAGCACAGCCGGCTCATCCAGCGAACCGTCATAGTTCGGAGTGAAATCAACTGTATCTTTATCCAGATCGGTCAGTAGTTCATCAGCGATCTTAGAAAGCCTAACCTCAGTATACCTCATAGCGGCGGCGTTGTCGCCGTCCACAGAACCGAAGTTACCCTGTCCGTCCACCAGAGGATAGCGCAGAGAGAAATCCTGAGCCATACGTACCAGAGTATCATAAACGGCGCTGTCACCGTGGGGGTGATACTTACCGATTACATCACCCACGATACGGGCTGATTTCTTATAGGATTTATTGTAAAAAACCCCCATTTCGCTCATGGAATAGAGCACCCTGCGGTGAACAGGCTTAAGACCGTCACGAACATCAGGAAGAGCTCGCCCCACGATAACGCTCATGGCATAATCGAGGTAGCTGTTTTTTACGGATTCTTCTATCGTTATGGGAACTATACGTTTTTTATCTTCCATTACACACCTAAATATCCAGATTTCTTACATTGAGAGCGTTGTTCTCTATGAACTCCCTTCTGGGCGCAACCACGTCTCCCATCAACAGAGAGAAGAGCTCATTGGAAATCTCGGCATCCTCTATGCGCACCTGATAAAGGGTACGTCTTTCAGGGTCCACCGTTGTTTCCCAGAGCTGTTCGGGGTTCATCTCACCGAGACCTTTATATCGCTGTACGTTAAGACCTTTTTTGCCTCTTGCCTCTATATAGCCGACAAACTCAGTGAGCGTCTCAAAGTTAATTATCTCTTCGCCTACCTTGACCTTATAAGGAGCTTCGCCTATCTCTTTCAGATAGATGCCGAGTCTTCTCAGCTCTCTGAACTCCGGAGTGGAGAGCAGATCAGTATTAATAGCGAGTGTTCTGGAATTATTTTCCAGAGTGATGTTGTATCTGCCGAATTCAGAGTTGAATCCTACTCCGGATTTTGTATAAGACTGAAGGCTGCCGTTATCATAGAGCTTCTTATAAAGCGCGTCGGCGAAATCTTTATCCTCCAGCTTGGTGAAGTCCAGATCGTCATACATAGCCAGCGTCTTGATAAGTCTTCTGGCATAACCTTTCTTTTCAAACTTGGAAACCATGCGGTTCAGTTTTATAAGGTTGATCAGAAGCTCTTTATATCTGTTTCTGCCTACATTATGGATCTCTACGTCTTCCAGACCGAGGTCGAGCAGATAATCCTCCATCACTTCCTCATTCTGGATATATCTTTCTGATTTGCCTTTCTTCACCTTATAAAGGGGAGGGCTGGCAAGGTACAGATATCCTCTTTCGATGATCTCACGCATATGACGGAAAAAGAATGTCATAAGCAGTGTGGAGATGTGAGCGCCGTCCACATCCGCATCGGTCATGATGATTATCTTGTGATAGCGGAGCTTTTCAATATTGAAATCGTCCTGTCCGATGCTGGTACCAAGAGCGGTGATGATTATCTTGATCATCTCGCTGGAAAGAAGTTTATCGAATCTGGCTTTTTCAACGTTAAGGATTTTACCTCTCAGCGGCAGAATAGCCTGAGTGCGTCTGTCACGGCACTGTTTAGCTGAGCCGCCCGCAGAGTCACCTTCCACTATGAAAATCTCTGAATTAGCAGGATCTTTTTCCTGGCAGTCTGCCAGTTTTCCGGGGAGAGTGGAAACCTCCAGAACGTTCTTACGTCTGGTGAGTTCCTTCGCCTTTCTGGCGGCCTCTCTGGCACGGAATGCCTGAAGAGCCTTATCCAGAACTTTTTTAACTATATTGGGGTTCTCCTCGAAAAAATCGGGGAGGAACTTGTTCATAACACTTTCCACAGCGTTTCTGGCAGGTGTGGAGCCGAGTTTGGTCTTAGTCTGACCTTCAAAGACCGGATCGTTCATGCGGACTGATATTATAGCGGACATACCCTCACGGATATCATCACCGGTGAGAGATATCTTCTCTTTTATCAGGTTATGCTTGTTGACAAAGTTGTTGAAAACTTTTGTATAACCGGCCTTAAACCCCGCCTCATGCGTGCCTCCCTCTTCTGTGTGGATATTGTTGACAAAAGAGTGGATATTCTCGATATAGGTGTCGTTATACACTATGGCGAACTCAACCTGTATCTTTTCCTCTGTCATCTCACAGAAATAGATAGGCTCATCAAGAATGAGTGTTTTTGCTTTATTCAGAAACTTGATATAGCTGATTATTCCGCCCTCGGCGAAATATTCCTCGCTGGTATCGAACCTTTCATCGCTGACCTTGATGCGCAGACCGCTGTTAAGGAAAGCGAGCTCTCTGAATCTTCTGGAGAGTGTCTCATATGAAAAATCAAGAGTTTCAAAAATCTGGTGGTCAGGTTTAAAAGTTATCTTTGTACCTGTTTTCTGAGTGTCACCGGTTCTTTTAAACTCAGTGGCGGGTATGCCTCTTTCATATTTCTGATAATACACGCCGCCGTCACGTCTGACTGTGACATCCACGAACTCACTGAGCGCGTTCACAACAGAAACGCCCACGCCGTGGAGACCGCCGGAAGCGAAATAAGACTTACTGTCGAATTTACCGCCAGCGTGCAGAACAGTCATAACAACCTCAACAGTGGGTTTTCCAGCTGTGGGGTGTATACCAACGGGTATACCACGTCCGTCGTCCTCAACGGTGACGGAACCGTCTATGTGGATAATTACATTGATATTTTTACAATATCCGGCTGAAGCCTCGTCTATGGAGTTATCTATAACCTCATAAACCATGTGATGAAGACCTCTGGTGCCCACAGAACCGATATACATACCTGGTCTCTGGCGGACAGCCTCGAGACCTTCGAGCACTCGGATACTGTCTTCACTGTAATTATTGGGAATGTTCGTCATCTTTCACCTGTATCCTGATTGTTTTTAAGTCGGAAAAGTTTGAATTTTTTACCCCTGTAACGAATACCTGAGAGCTGGAGGAAAACATCTCAAACAGTTTATTGATGCGGTTTTGGTCAAGCCCTGCCTCAAAATCGTCTAACATTGTGATTATACCACTTCTGCCGTTTTCTTCAAGTAATTTCAGCCCAGCAGCGAGCGTCAGGAGCACAAATGTCTTTTTTTGACCGAATGATGAAAATCTGTCATAAATTCTGTTATCTGACAAACAGTAAAGCTTGTCTCTGGAACTGCCGAAAACAGGTTTTCTATCGATTTTTTCTTTAGAAAGTATCTCCGGACGAAAAGAGTTGCTTCGCAAATCAAGTGTAAAAACGTCTTTGGTCTTCAGAACGCCGTAAAGGCTCTTAAGAATCACATTGATCTGCTGGACGGCACATTGTCTGGCTCCCGTCACTTTTTGCGAAATAGGTATGATTTTATCGTTCAGAGCGTCTATATATTCGAAAGAGGGGTCCTGCTTCTTCAGCTCGGCAAGTTTCATCGAATTCAGTTTTTTCAGATCCGTCAGCCTGTCAAAGTGAGCGATATCAAGCTGAAAAGCTATCCTGTCGATAAATTTGCGCCTGTCGTCCTGATCGTCTGAAACGATCTGGCGATACTCAGGTGAATAACAGATAACCGGATTATCAAGCAGATAGGCAGTTTTATTGTTTATCCTTCCGGAATCGTTTCTTAGATCTGCCGTCTTTTCGTATTTATAGTGCAGAGTAGAAGAATACCCGTCGGAGGTACATCTGGCTGATATCTGAAAAAAAGGCATGCTGAACATAGCGGCACGGTTAACGGTCTGCGGTCTGAAACTTTTGAGATTGAACAGAATATAAAGAGCCTCAAGGACAGAGGTTTTACCGCTGCCGTTGTCGCCCTCTATGTAGTTAAACCTGTCAAAACCGAAAACAGAATCGGCATGGTTTCTGAAATTAACGAGCCTTAACCGCTCAGTGTACATCAGAACCTGTTGATTGAGATCGGTACCACGAGATATTTATAATTTCCTGACTCAGGCAGAATGATAGCGGGGCTTCTGTCTGATATCATGGAAAGTACAAAGTAATCTGTGTCTATATTGTTGACCATCTCAACCATATGCTTGGAGTTGAAGATGATATCAAGATATGTTCCTGTGAACTCATAATCGTCAATGGTTTCGTGTCCTGCTCCATACTCTGTTTCTAAGCTGTAAAGCGTGAGCCCGTCCTCTTTGAAAGAGAGAACAACACCGTGGGTGACCTCACTGGTGATGGCTGAAACCCTTTTTATAACATCGAGAAATTCTGATCTTTTAAGTTTAGCTGTGAGAGGATAGTCGTTAGAGAACAGCTTAGTGATGCTTTTTATATATTTCTCTATAAGTTTTGAATAGATCTGAATATCACCTATCTTGAAGATGATCTGCTTGCGGTCAGTATCTATCTCAACATATTCGTTGTTATCAAGTACTTTCATAAGCTCGATAACAGTCTTTCTGGGAATATTTATGATAAACTCATTTGCGTATTCATCATCAAAAGTAACGCTGCTGGTAGCTATACGCTGAAAATCAGCTGATGATATCTCCAGCTTATTGCCGTATACCGCCAGATGCGCTCCGGTGTATTCGATCTTTGAAGCGTCTGTTGATATACAGAAGCTTGTTTTTTTTATGAGATCAAAAAGAACTGATGATTTAATTTTCAGACTGTATTCCGGTGTTATCTCAGCCATTGTCGGGAATATTTCGTGACTGATGGTGGAGAGCTTGAAACTTGATTTTCCTGCGGAAATATTTATCTTGGAACCATCGAAGTGAAAATCGATTACCGATCCGTCTGGTATCTCTCTGACTATGTCGAGGAGTTTTTTAGCGGATACTGTGGCTATGCCAGTGGTCTCTACGCTCACATCTACCTTTCCGCTGAAACCAACCTGCATATCGGTGGCTCTTAAGATAACACCATCGCTTTCTGCTTCTATGAGTATATTTTGCAGAATAGTATTAAGGTTTTTCGGGCTTGTAAAATTGTTAGCGTACTGGATGAACGGATAAATTTCATCTTTAACGGCCTTAAAACGCATAATCTTTCCTCTTATAGTTTTATATTTTAAATATATAGTCGTAGTAATAATAAGCTATTTGTAAAGTGTTGACAAGCGATTTAGCTCAAATTTGTCAATGATTTTTGAAAGGGAAAAAATGTTGAAAATCCGGGGCTCACTTTCAACACTGTCACAGGTCAGTACTGCGGATAAAAAATGTGAATAAAATGGTGTTGATAAAATAAAAACTTGTAAACACAAATAAACAATTTATAATCGGGTTATAAGTCTGTATTATATATACAATCGTTATTGGGGAGTGTCCGATGGAAAGTTCCGCCGCCGCGGCGTCATTTCACGCGCAGATTGAATTTGTTTTTATGCATAATGCCCGCACCAGAAAGATACCTCTTATGTTCATTATGAAGAATAAAGAGAGATTCAGAGGAAGGGTCATGGATTTTGATCCATACCATATCCTTCTGGACGACGCAGAGGTTAAGATTCTGCTGTCTAAAAACGATATAGCTACGGTAGCCGCCGCTAAGACGGTGGTGGATATAGATTTTATATCGAAGATATACTACAGCGCTCATCAGGGCAGACACCCGAAACACACGAGACCGCCCATGCAGGATATCTTTTTAAACGAGGTGCGTAAGTCGCGCTCTCCTATCGTCAGCTTCCTAATCAACGGTGTGAAGATAAGAGGAAGCCTCATCGGTTTTGATAACTATACTCTACTCACTGCCTTTGAGGGCAGACAGCAGCTAGTTTATAAAAATACAATTTCAACAATATTCCCCATCTATCAGACAGGGGAGATAATCAAGTATGACGGCGAGAGATGATTATGGAAGATCTTAAGATTCTGGTTGTGGACGACGAAGAACATACAAGGCTCGGCTATGCTGAGATACTGAAAATGGGCGGATACGAAGTGGACATGGCGGGCGATGGTCTGGAAGGTCTGATGATGGCTGAAAACAAACAGTATGACCTGATCATCACTGACCTGAGAATGCCCAAAATGAACGGTATGGAGTTCATGGATAAACTTAACGAGAAGAATATAGACACTAAAAAGATTGTCATCACAGCCTTCGGTTCATATAAATCATACAAGGACACAGCGGCTCAGGGCGCCTGTATCTATCTGAACAAACCCGTCAGGGCAGCAGATCTGGAAACGGCTATATCCGAAGCCTTCAGGAAATAATCTTCATCTCGCATTCTTTCTGGGTCTCTGTGAAAACATCGTCAGAATCCAGACTAATGATCTCATGCACACCGAATCGCTTCTGAAAATATGTCTCTATGTCCTTCTCCTGAAAAAACTGCACTGCGAATATAGAAGGATCACCTGAAAAAGTCTTAAGCCTTCTCTCATATTTCTTCGGCACAGCGGAAAGAGTGAGCAGATCGTCCGCCAGAGTGGCGCTGTCTGTCAGTGTATAAAAAACAATATTGTCGATGTTCCCGAATTTTTTCTCGGTATACGCAATCACCGTGCGGATAAAAAGCCTGAATCTGTTCAGCGCGTCCAGAGCGTTCTGGTCTATATACAGATCGCAACCCTGCTTACGGAAAACATTGAACCTTTTAAGCCCGTCATGTTTGCCCAGCTTAACAGTTATCTCCAGAGGCATCAGATCCATCACGGCGGTTCTGTCTTTCAGCTGAAGCCGTTTGTCGGCGAGCCCGGTTTTCATAAAAATAACCGCTGTGTGGAAAAAAACAGTGAACGAAATGGAGTCCGGCAGGTGAAAAGAATCTTTAACCGTCGTCTCCAGCATGTCGTCGCTGAGTCCTATAATAGGGTTCTTACCGTTGAATTCGCTCATGGACAGCAGGCTGTCGGAGTCTATATATCCTGCCTCCAGCTCGTACAGGTTGCCGTCATCGAGGAAATATGCCTTCTCCAGAGAATCCAGAGGAATCAGCAGACGTTTGCCCGGTGTCTGGTTGACAAAACGGAGAAAACGCACCATGTCCCTGTGGTTCTGCATGGGCTGAAGGATCTCTATGAGAAAACCGCCTATGTTTATGGATGTGTATATGACAAGGTTAAAAAGCTCTTTCCCTTCGAAATAGCAGTCGTCCAGCATGACTATCACACGTTCCACGTCTTTTACATTTATGTTGTTATAGATAAAATCGCTGAGCAGATGCTTTTCCAGAAGCACCTCAATGCGCTCATCTGTCTTGATCATTCCTTTGGAAGCCAGATTTGCTATTCCGGCGCTGTAGTGAAAATACTGAATTCCGTCCGGCTGCTGAACCAGAAGCAGACCGTCGTTGCTGTATGAATCGTCTTCATAAGCGGGGGTGGAGGCTCTGTTGGTTATTTTTACTGAATCATCTTTCTGAGGTTCCTGCGGGGCTGCCTCAGGTTCTTTTATCTGCTGAACAGGCTCTTCCTCCTGCATGAACCGTGGGGTGACCGGCTCCTGCTGAGGCTCTTCAAATGTTTCACGTAAAACAAAATCATCATCATCCACTGAGTCGTCAACGATCAGCTCCGGCTCCTGTTCCTCCGGAACGTGCAGAGGCTCATTGGAAGCGGGCAGGTCGGGTTTGATGAACATATCCGAGTGCAGATATGATTTAAATTCGTTTTCCTCTACTTCTCCGTTGCTCTTCACTATCTTCATGCTGACGATGCCGGGATTAACATTCTCACGTTTGGCGGCTTCCTGCGTGTCCACTTTTATATCGGATTTCACAGTATACTGGCAAGCCAGCCTCATTCCGCTCTCTATGCTGGTTTCCGCCAGCACCAGACGCTCTTTCTTGGTGGGTTTGTTCACGTCATTGCCGGAAATCTTAACCTTGCACTTGCCGCACTGGCTGCTTCCGTCACACAGCATCTTTTCTATCAGCCCGTGCTCTCTGAGCACAGCATACAGATTCGACCCGTGCTTAACTTCCAGCACGGTGTTCTTGTTGGTGACAGTCACTTTGTATTTTCTGGACAGAAACATAAATACCCCCGGCGTAATGAGAAAAAGCTGCGGACGCTTATAACCCTAAATCGGCACGAAGAAGATCAACTTGACCCTAATTTAGAAAAATCATAACCGGAAGGATGCTGAAAAATTCTGAGATCAAAATCTTTTACAGCAGCGGTAAGGTGATCGAATATATCAGACTGAATATCTTCATACTCAGACCAGTTGGTAGTGGTGGTGAACACATAAATCTCGATAGGCAGACCCTCTGATCCGGAAGGAAGCTGGCGCACTATCAGCGTCATGTCTTTATGCAGTTTGGGATTATTCTTCAGATATTCTTTTATATAAACACGGAAAGTGCCGAGATTTGTGAGTTTCCTCTTGTTGATATCCCTGCCTTCAGCGTCTATGTCTTCATGAAGCTTCTGATCGAGGTAGTCTTTGATCAGGTTGATTTTCGAAAATTTTTCTATGGAGGCACGGTCCAGAAAACGGATTGTTGATTGATCTATAGATATGGACCTCTTTATTCTGCGTCCGCCTGATTCTGTCATGCCCCGCCAGTTTTTGAAAGAGCTGTCCAGAAATTTGCTGGTGGGGATGGTGACTATCGTTTTGTCAAAGTTGCGCACACGCACGGTATAGAGAGCTATATCCATAACCTCGCCGTCGGCGCCCATGTTCGGCATTTCTATCCAGTCGCCGTTGTGGAGCAGATCATTGAAGACGATCTGAAGTCCGGCGATGAAGCACATGATGGTATCTTTGAAAACGAACATCAGAACGGCGGTCATAGCGCCCAGTCCGCTCAGTATTCCCAGCGGAGATTTTCCGACACCTATGCATATTGTAACTATTATACCGAGGAAAGCCGTGATAACCTGCATGAGCTGTATGTAGCCTTTTATCGGTCTCTTGGCGGATACCTCGAACTGGTTGTATATCTTGTTGATAAGTGTAAAAAGCCTGATAAAGAAAATCGTAATGTTGGCGGCTATATACGCTGAGATGATCTGAATCAGGTAGTGGGGGATTTTTATGATATCCGCTGAATAGATGAAAACCAGAGCGGGAGCTATCATAGCGAGCTGCCCGAAGATGCCGGATTCTATAATCAGATCGTCATAAGTGTTCTCTGTTTTCTGAAAAAATCTATGAAGAGCGGATACAATGACTTTTTTTACTATAAAATAACTGAAAAGAGCTATCAGAGCGACAATAAGAAGCTCAGATGACTCAGTGAAGAAGTTTTTTAGGTAGCTAAGGGTTTTGTCCATCAGATAATCACCTCGAAACTGCCCAGATCGGCAGAGATATCTTTTTTAGGATCGAGCATCTCAAGATCCTGTTTACTAAATTTGTACCAGTGTATGGAGCCGTTTTCAAGCTCGAGATCGGAAAGCTCTTTAGAAATATCCTTTTCTGTCTTTACAGACACGCTGAATTTGTTTTTGGTCTGGCGGATTATTATCAGGGTTTCTCCCAGTTCGGAGAAGGTTGTGGAAACATAGACAGTTCCAGAGCCCTCTTTGCCTGGTTTATACCGCAGAAGGGTATCGTCCACATTCTCGTCCTTCGTTTTCAGAAAAGCGAGTATACCCCCCGCCAGAAACATGTTTGTCACCTGCATGCGTGTCAGGCTGTCCTTCGCGGAAGTGTCCTGATTCAGAAGGGCGTTGAACTTCTCGTCCCCTGCCACATCCTGTCCGTTCAGCAGCTTATTTTCAAAATTGAGACCGGAATCTTTCAGAGACTGCTTCAGTTTTTCCGCAGTGATATCCTCCATGCTCACATGCTGAAATTTTCCAAAAGCCTTCATTATCTTTTCAATATCGAATCCTGTCACCTGCTGTTTTACATATGACTGGTCCAGAGTCTCTACAGGCGTTCTGAGGATACTTAGGTCTATCAGTGAGCTTTTAGAGGTGACTTCCGCCAGCAGTGATTTGAAGACCTGGGGTCCCAGCTTCAGCTCAAAGAGCGAATCTTTTATAGATACGAGCGTTTTTCCGTTTTCCTGCATTTTCAGAATATTAATTTCGACAGTCTCTCCTTCCTCCAGCGGGATCACCCCCGCCGGCAGACGGACAGCCTGTGTTTTACCGTCCACGATGACAGCCTCAGCTGGTTTCACAGAGGAACCGGAAGTATAGGCGGTCTGTTGCTGTGGTTTCTGCGTGGAAGACGACTGCTGATCCAGTGGTATCAGACGTACGTCGGACGATCTCAGCGTTGCCGTGCCAACGGGTTGTCTGCTGGCAGGCTGTATATCCATAGGCATGTTTGCCGAAGTCTGTTTCTGTGTCATGGAGGCGTTCTGAGCCGTGGGTTGTGTCTGTGCGGTGTCCTGCGCGGCTGTGGGGGCTGGGGACGTTCCGGGAGATGCGGTCTGCGGGGACGCTGCCTGAGCTGACTGTACAGGCGCCTGCGTCTGTTGAGGTGCTGTCTGCCCCTGTGCGGCAGGCTGTGACTGCGCGGGTGTCTGGGTGGTCTGGCTCTGGGGAGAGGTATTCTGCGACCCGGATGTATTTGTTTTTGTCTCGGCAAATTCAGGCAGGGGAGGGTAGAGCTTCAGAGCGGTGGTGCCGTCCGGGTTTTTTACCACAACGGCGATGAAATTCTTTGATGAAGACATGTTGACATCTGTTTCAGCTGTCACCACCTTTCCTTTTATATTCAGCTGCACCATTCCGGTGGAAAGGCTCCGGACAAACTTGGCTGTAACCTCTTCGCCCTCTTTCAGGGTGACCTCACCCTCTGCCGCCGGCGCTGTCTGCGCTGTTTGAACTTCGGGTTTAACGATTTCCATATTATTGTTCCAGTCTTCTCACTATCTGCACTTCTGTAGTGGATACGCCCAACTCAGAAGCTATCTGAGTATCTGTCATGCCTATAGCTATCAGATCAGATATGCGGTCTCTGATAGAGAGCTGGCCGGCGGGAAGGGGCGCCGTCTGTGGTGCAGCCGCCGCCGATGGCGGTGTGTTGCTTATGGCTGCCAAAAGAGCTGCCGCAGGATTATCAGGCAGAGTATCGCTTATGGTTTCCAGTCTTCTCAGCTTTTCTTCTGCCAGAGAAGCGATATCCTCCAGAATCTCCTCTTTTTTTGTTATCTCGTCCTCTAACTTATCGGCTATTCTCTCGGATTCGATAACGAGTTCTCTCAGCTCTTCCAGAAATGGATACAGATCCTTAGGACTGACGTCCGTCAGCATCTTCTGCATTTTGATCAGGCGTGTGAACGCTATGAGCAGCATGATGAACAGCACGCATATCAGAAAGAAAGCTATGCTGATAAGTGTGGACTCAGCCATTTATTTTTTTCCTTTTCAGTTTTTCTCTGTCCTTTTCAAAGACGTAATGGATGATGCCGTCACGGGTCATTTCGTCTATGTAAACGAACTCGCACTCACAGAGTCTGTTTCTGCCTGCCTCTATGAGGGATTTGATCCTGCACAGCGCGGCAAACGCTATGCCCGGAGTGCTGCTGGGGGGTGTCTGGATATAGAAGATATCACCGGGACTGCCTTCCTGAGACAGAAAGCATACCTCGCCGCCGCTGAGATATATCATGCGGGAAGTTTTCAGCTCCGGCGACTGCTCGCTCTGTTTCAGGCTGAGCAGGTCATCCAGCTTGTTGTCTATCTGCATCAGCATCTTCAGAATGAGCTGATTGGTATACGATTCTTCAGTCAGTATCTTTTTTATCTGCGCTGTGAGACTGTTTCTGAAGCGGTTGTTGAAACTGTCCGCCTTCTGGCGGTATTCCATAACGCTGTCAGCGTCCACCGGCGTAATATCTATGGGGTCAGATACGTCTATCAGGTGATACTGCTCGCTCTTGTCGGTGAATATCTCAGATGTCTTTGTGAGAGCGGCGGTGCTGCCGTCATAGCTTTTTACAGAGACGGAGACATATTTCAGAGTGTCTCCCTCGAACCATTCCAGACGCATATAGACAGCGGATGAGAGCATCTCATCCGTAATATCCGCAGTATGCACAACTAAAGATGCCGGATCGTCACTCCGGCATTGAATAATTTGTAGTTCATCGTTATTAAAAATTAAAAGTTTACAGTTGTTCATCGGTCACGCTTCCAGATCTATAATATGCCCCGTGTCGGAAACCTGTTTTCTGGCTTCCTCCTTCTGCTTTTCACGTCTTTTACGTTCCTGTTCTTCCTGTTTTCTCTTCTCGTTCTGATCGATGGTCTTGTTCTCGCTCTCTTCTGTTTCGTTCACAGATTTAGAGCGGTGTTCCTTCTCTTCCTGTATCTCATGGGTCACAGTGATATTCTTGTTATCAGCGCTGCGCTGATTAACTTCCTGAACCTTCTCCGTTACCAAAGAGTGCTGGACTTCTATCGGCCCTACCCCATGAGCGGTTCTCCCGTGCCGTCAGGCACTATTTTCTGTAAATGATTCCCCCTCCGAAGTTTTCCATCTTGAAACTGTCAGAGATCTTGTTAAGAGTCTCTGAGTGACCCAGATAGAGCGCCCCGGGAGTGTTCAGCGATTTGTGAAAAAGGTCTATCACTTTCTGCTTGGCAGGGATATCGAAGTAAATGAGTACGTTGCGGCAGAAGATGATGTCCAGCCTGCCAACCTTAGCGCTGAGCATGGGGTTGAACAGATTGCCCTGAAAGAACTTAACTTTACTCATTATAGCAGAGTCGAGCTGAAAAGAGAATCCGTCTTTACGGAAATATTTGTCCTGTATGGTGGGCGGAACGCCTCTGAACGAAATAGTGCGGTAGAGTCCCTTCTGGGCAAAATCAAGCACCTCGGTGTTGATGTCTGTCGCCAGGATCTCTATGCCGGCTTTTGCAAAAAGCCCAGCCTCGTTCAGCAGCATGGCGAGAGAGTAGGGTTCCTCGCCTGAAGAACAGGCGGCGGACCAGATTCTGATATTTCTCTTGCCGGCGGTTATAAGAGCCGGAATGGTTGTCTTAATCATATGGTCCATCTGAGCCCTTTCCCGAAGGAAATAGGTTTCGTTGATGGTAACCTGATTTAAGAGAACCTCCATCTCCTCACGCTTTTTCGCGTCATATTTCAGATAGTAGATGTAGTCCTTAAAGCTGGTGAAGTTCAGTTCCTGCAATCTCTTGGACAGCCTGTTCTCCAGAAGATACTTCTTGCTGTCGGCGAAAGAGATGGCAGCATTCTTATAGATGATGTCTTTCAGCTCTACGAACTCGTCATCCTTTATTTTTATCGTTGCGGCAGTAATCATATCTCTTCCAGTATTGACTGAATTTTTTCTTTGACGTATTTGTTGTCTTCCGCAGTCAGTCTTTGCTGTAGAAGCGTCTTATAGCCTTCGGGGCGGATGATGGAGACAATCTCCAGAGCCTTGTAACGGACGATCCAGCTTGAATCGTCTGTGAAGAGTGTGAGCGCTGCGTCCCTGGCCGCGTCTTTGTTATCGTTGAACAGAGCGGCGAGAACCTCTTTTCTGATATCCTCGTTGTTGTCATTCAGTATCTTCATGTAGAAATCGCTGAAATCTGAGGGTATCTTGCCCAGAGCTTCCACTATAGCCAGTTTGACGTTTTCATCAACTTTGTCATAGCTGTCCATCAGTTTCTTGGCGTCTGATGCGGCGCATATGTCACCGCACGCCTTCACTGCGAAATATCCGACCCATGCGTCGTTGTCTGTGACACGGCGCAGGATGTCAGCGAGCTTGTCTTTTGCCTTGATCTTAGCCAGACCGCTGGCGGACGCCTCGCGTACTTTGATAGAGCTGTTGTCCAGACCTGTTATCAGGATATCGGAAACACCCGGTCTGTTGAAGGATGAAAGTGCTCTGATGAGAGACGCTTTTACATTTTCGTCCTGTTCGCTGTCCAGAGCTGATTTCAGCAGATTAAAGGAGTTGTCGTCATTTATCAGTGTCAGTGCCTGCACTGCGGCTGTTCTGATGACGGCGCTCTTGTCTGAAAGCAGTTTTCCGAGACGCTGAGCGTCTGAATCATCGCTCAGCAGAGCGATGGAAGCGGCTGCCGCTTCTGCCAGCTCTTCCAGTCCGCCTTCCAGAATGGAATATATCTTATCTTTGCTGGAAGTATCGCCGAACCAGCCCAGAACGAGGACAGATGCCTTGACAACCATCGGCAGATCGCTGTCCAGCTCCTGTTTTATCCTGTCTTCAGAGGCGTAGTCGTGCGCTTTTCCCATTGTGAGGATAGCGTAGTATTTCAGCTCGGGTTCGTTCATTTCCATGAGCCCCTGGAGCTGTTGTCTGTATTCATCGCTGTAGTGTTCAGCTATGAAATCTGAAACCCTGTCCGCGTAGTCCGCCTGAAAGAATTTTTCCATAAGCTCTTCGGCCGGATATGATGAAAAATCCTCTCTGATCGTAAAATATGATGTGAGATTCGCCATCTCAAAGACCTGATATACGTTGTCGCATACGTTGCTGACAACAAACTCAGCCCTAATCTTGGCGGCGTTTTTCTTAAACGCAATCAGAGCGGCGAGCGCTTTACTTTGTATGTAGTAGCAGTTTTTCAGATCCAGGCTCACACATGCGACACCTTTCTCATCGAGGAGCTTTCTGGAAGCCTCTTCGAGATCTTTGCCGGGTGTGTCCTGATCAACCATTATCTTCAGGACATCGCCGTAACGGATAAAGCTGACTGACATAGATTACCCCAGAGCCTGAGCTTGAGTATCGTAAATTTTAAATACTTTATCGAGACCTGTGAAAGTGAACATCTCTCTGATGTCTGCTGACATTTCACAGAGTTTGAGATCTTTTTTGATCTTGTTGGTGCTTTTGAGCAGGTCTATGATCTCTCTGAGACCGGAGCTGTTCATATACACAACGCCTTTGAATGAAATAATCACGGCGTTTGTGGAGTTGAAGAGGTCGAGGATGCCTTTTTTCAGCTCTCCGCCTGTCTGCGCGTTTACTTCGCCTTTAACAAAAACTACTTTTTTCCCGCCGTTATCCTGAACATCAAACATAGTGTCCTCCTTATAACTTTTTAAAAGCCAGTATAGTAATATCGTCTTCGAAAGGATGACCCTGGGTAAAAGCCCTGACATCCTCCATGATGTTGTCTATCATGTCTTTTACCGGCAGACCTGAAAACATCATTATCTTTGAGATCAGCTGGTCATAGCCATACTGTTCACGGCTGCGGTTCATCGCCTCGTTCAGACCGTCTGTGTAGAGGAAGACGATATCACCGGAATCAAGTTCCAGTGTTCCTTCTTCATATTCTACCATATCAAACGCTCCAAGAAACATTCCATGAGCGGAAATTTTCTTTACGAGCATTTCAGACTTGTCATAAAAGAGCAGAGGGTTGTGTCCCGCACTGGCAAAGTTACATGTCCCTTTAGATGAATTAAGAACGAGATAGAACATCGTGACAAAGTCATTTGTGTGGATATTGTCGCATAATATCTCGTTTACCATGGCAACAGCCTCGGATGATGAAATGATGTCATAGGTGTATGAGCGCATTATGGCACGGGTGATGGCCATGATAACGGAAGCGGGGATTCCGTGACCGGAAACATCCGCCACCCCCAGACCCCAGTATCCGTTGCTCATCTCTATGCAGTCATAGTAGTCACCGCCGGCGTGCTCCGCCGGTGTGTAGAAGGCGCCAAAATCATAGCCTTCGATCTCAGGAAGTTTTTCGGGCAGAAGACTCGCCTGGATCTGTCCCACCTGCATCAGTTCTTCATCTATTATTTTATGGGCTGTTTTCAGTTTATCGTTCATTCTCAGCAGATCTTCGTTCAGCAGGCTCATCTGGCGCTGCTTCTCTGTGAGAATGGTCTGCTGGGATTTTATCTCGTCTATCAGCTTCAGTTCCTTTGTCGTGTCTCTGATGCTCTCAACGATATATTTGTCGAAATGGTTCATGGTGATGGTCAGTTTTTTTCCTGCCGCCTCGCGGAAAGAACGCACATTCTTCGGGTCGATCAGAGGGCAGTCGTGGCACTGCTCAGTGTATCCGTAAACCTCATAGCACTTCAGCTCCGACATGCTCTTGTGGTGGAGTTCGCATACCTCCATCAGGCTGGTGTTGGACATGTTGATGGTGAAGTCGGGATTGATAACCATAACGCCGTCATTGAGGGAGTTGATGGTTTTCATGATGAACCGGTGTTCCTTCTCCGTCTCCTTACGTTTCAGGTTCAGGATGACGTTGGACGCCTTCAGCTCTTTTGAGTGGCGTGTCAGTTTATCGATCAGCTTTTTTGTGCTGGTGATGTCTGTGAGTATCTCGGCGTAGTCGCCGTTGGACAGGGTGATGAATTTAGCCGACAGGAGCTTGCGGAAGCCTCTGTGGGTAATGGTATCATGCTCTATATCAAGGGGAATTTTGTTCTCGCGGAGTTTATTAAGCTGGCAGTCCTTGCAGGGCTCCATCTTATTGAAAAGCACCATATGGCACTTTTTTCCATTCATTCTCTCGGCAGGCTTCCCCGTCAGATTTTTGACCTGAGGGCTGCAGTATTGTATCTGATATTTATCATTTACAACAAAAACAACTTCGCCGATGTAGTTTAGGATCTCGTCAATATATTGCATCTTTACCCGTTATTCTCAGCCCGCATTAGCTAAACAATTTAAGCCTTTATAATTTTAATTCATTATGGTGCAAAAATCAAACAGTTTGGGCGTATTAATTTTATAAATCGATAATCTTTATTTTTTTAATTGCATTATTATGTAAAACGCAGTCATGAAAACGATTACGGCTATAGAGTAATATAATAGTTTATAGCTGAGAGACTCCGCTTTGTTCATCTGTTCCGAGTAAAATTCCTCCAGCCGCTCATCTGTTTGCCGGAGTGTTTCCAGATGTTCTTCGATCTTGTCCCGGTATTTATGCAGGTCCTCTTCCGCTTCCATTTCGATAATAGCGCCAATATACACTATCAGATTCTCAATAATGCTGTAGATAGTGTGCGACAGGTATTCAAACCGGTCTGTGAATTTGAAATAAAGCGTTTTGCGCATCTCCGGCAGCAGCTTCGCCTGAACACGCTTAAACTTGTCTTTTATCTCCTGCGGTATGTTGTTTATATCGTCTATACGGTCGATTTCGTTAACCACCTGCCTGACCATGTCTATGTAGTGCTCCGCCATGGGTGAGATGGTGCTGGTGTTTACAAAGACCTTTTTTCCCTGAGGCGGGTGCTGTTTCAGGTGGTTTCTGATGTGCAGAAAGCCGGAGGGGATTTTGACCTGTTTACGTTTTTTGACTACTTTGACGGTCTTTTTTCGTTCCAGAGCGTCAATGGTCTCCAAGATGTCGGAAGGAGTGAATATGTAGTGGTTCTTGCCGTCCAGAACCTCTCTGGTATCTTTATCCAGATCGGTGTTGGAGAAGAAGAACAGCTTGGTCAGCCCCTCTTCGTTCATTGTGCGCAGAACATCGGTGGAGACATATCTGTCGACGCTATCGTCATTCTTTACGAGCTCTATCCACACCATTGCGGATTCCGCTTCGTTTCTGGAGGATCTCCACAGCTCTATCCTGCGTCTGTTCTCCTCTTCCTTTATGGTTCTGTGCACGGCGAAGGTGAAGTCGTGCATCACCTCTGTGACAAACTCATAGAAGCGTTTCAGCTTTATATTATAAAAATCCTGAAAGGATAAGGGTTGATCGTTGTTGTTATCTTCGCTCATAGATCACGGCTCGCCTGTTCAGTGGCTGTCCTTCTTTTTTATTGGGAGCGACAGGATAAGCGGGTCCCATGCCCATCAGCTTGACACTGCCTTTGACGTTCATTTTGGTTTTAGCGAAATCTGCTCTTTTGACAGAGAGTTCCATATTGTCTTTATACTCCACGTTGGGAATGACGCGAACGTCGTCAGTATGACCTATAATGACGTAATTTTTGTTTTTGTTCAGACCGGAGAGCAGTTTCTTTGTTTTCTCCGGAACGGATGTCTTAAATTTTCCTAGATCGAAATAGATCACGGCGATCTCTTTCAGGTCTTCGTTGCTGATCTTCTGTTTTTCACATTCGTTGCCGTTCTTTTGAAATACAGCGATAACATAAGTATCTTTCAGCACATTTTCCAGTTTGTATGTGTCTGTGACATCGACGAGGCTGCCGTTGACCACCAGTTTCTGTAATGTTTCACAGGGCGCCGGCTTCAGCTTGAAATCCACACTGCCGCCGTCTTTCACCTTCACCAGCCCGAAAGGCTGTATGTCGCCCTCGCCGATCTTGGAAACGGTAACGTCATGTTCCGCAGCCTGTGTCTGCGCCGGGGTCTGCTGCTGTGTTCCGGCGTCCGCCTGAGCGTTAGCTGTGTTCAGATCGATGCCTCTCGATCCGGAGGCGTCGTCCATCTTCTCTATGGAGAGTATCTGCCAGCCGTTCAGAGCCACGTTCTCTCTGGCTTCCTCTTCGTTTTCTGCATATACGCGCATCTGTGTGGTGATGTTGGAATCGGGGCGGCTGATTATGACTCTGTATTTGAAACGTTCGTTAGCGAGGCTATCGCCACCATATAAAACGGCGAAAATCATTAGGACGGGGAGCAGACTGCGGAGAAAGATCCCGCATATTCTTATCGGACAGTTTATATTTTTTTGCGGCATTTTCAAGGTCATCACCTTCCAGAGTGTCAACAACCGTAAGTTGATAAATAGTATCGCTGCCGCCGTGATAGCGGTAAAAAGCAGAAGGCTGCATTTTTGAGGCGGTCTGGTAACGTCTCGTTTCCGTGACCACCTCATAAATATATATTTTTGCTGTTGCTGCCCGTGTAGTTAGCAGGAATAAGCTAAGAACGAGCAGAGTTCGCCATAAGCTCATCGATCTTATCCAGAAGCATCTGCAGGTTGAGAGGCTTCAGAAGGAAAGCATCGATCCCGGCGGCGGAAATCTTTTTGCGCTCTGAAATGTCTGAGCGTCCGGAAGCGGCGATGATGGGATTTTCATATCCCTTTTCACGCAGGTTCTTAGCCACTTCATATCCGTCCATGTCGGGCATCATAATATCTGTGATAACTATATCGGGCTTCAGTTTGTCTATCATCTTCACAGCGTCTTTTCCGCTGGTCACCTCTCTGCTCTCTATCCAGCCTGTGGATGTCAGCAGACGGCTGATGATCTTGCGGTCTGTGGCGGAATCGTCAACGACAAGCACTGTGACCTTTTCAGATCTTTTATTTGTTTCTGCCTGTTTCTTCTTTCTGAATCTTCTGGGCATCTTGGAAGCTATTTCCATAACGCCGGCAACGTCTATGATGAGTCTTACACGTCCGTCACCCATGATTGTGGCTCCGGCTATGCCTTCATTGCCGCTGAGGTATTCGCCCAGCGATTTGATAACGATCTCTTCCTGTCCAACCAGCTTGTTCACTATGAAACCGAGGCGTTTTTCAGCTATGCCCACAACAACGACATAGATATCGTCATCATAGGATTCCTGAAACTCGTAGATTTCGTTCAGGCGGATAAGGCTGAGTACGGAATCACGCAGTTTCAGCACTTCTCTGCCTTCGAAGCTGTGGATCTCTTTTTCGTTTATGCGCACTGTCTCGATAACGGAAACAAGAGGAATAGCCAGAACCTCGCCGGAAACCTCAACCAGAAGAGCCTGGATGATGGCAAGAGTGAGGGGCAGTTTCATCTTGAATCTTGTACCGTGACCGATCTCTGATTCGATGTTTATGATACCGTTAAGTTTTTCTATGTTTGTCTTAACAACGTCCATACCGACGCCTCGTCCGGAAACGTCAGTGATCTGAGCGGCGGTGGAGAAGCCGGGCTTGAACACAAGACCGAATGCGGTCTCGTTATCCATATTCTTGGCCTCTTCGGCTGTGATGACATTCTTTTCGATGGCTTTCTTTTTCAGAACCTCAGGGTCCATACCTTTACCGTCGTCTTTGATCTCAACGACAATGTGGTTGCCCTCGTGATATGCGGACAGGTTCACGGTTCCCTTTTCGGGTTTGCCTGTTTTGCGTCTCTCTTCGGGTTTTTCCACACCGTGGTCCACAGCGTTTCTGATCATGTGCATCAGGGGGTCGCCGATCTCTTCCACGACAGATTTATCAAGCTCTGTCTCCTCACCTGTGATCACAAGGTCGATGTCCTTGCCCATATCACGGCAGAGGTCGCGCACCATTCTGGGGAATTTATTGAACACTTTGCCGATGGGAACCATTCTGGTCTTCATAACAGCGAGCTGAAGCTCGGTGGATATAAGTCCGATCTGCGATGTGGTCTCCATAAGCTGTTCTATGAGGAACTCGCCCTCGAATTTCTTTTCCAGTTCACCTGATATCTGTCCGATACGGTTACGGCTGAGCACCAGTTCTCCGACGAGGTTCATCAGAAAGTCCAGACGGGAAACATCCACACGGATGGTCTGTTCTATCGCCACAGCGGCTTTTTTAACCTGCTCAACACTCTCTCTCTTCGGAGCGGAATCTCCGCCGGAGGATGCTGAAGAACCTCCCATGCCGCCTTCCAGCTTGCCCTCGTTGCCGAGTTTCAGCTTTCTGACTATGTCGTCTATGCTGGCTGTGTCGGTACCGTTTTTGATATCGCCCAGTATCTGTTTGGTGATATCCACGAACTCCAGCAGAACGTCCATGATGGGGGGAGTAACCTGCATCTCGTTCTTTCTCAGTTTGTTCAGGATCTCTTCCGCGTGGTGGGTAACACCGCTCAGTTTATCAAAACCGAGGAAGGATGAGGCGCCTTTCATAGTGTGCGCCGCCCTGAATATTTTATTCAGAAGTTCAAAGTCATTCTTTCTGTTCTCAAGCTCGATGAGGTCCTGGTCAAGGTTTTCGATAATTTCGTCGGTCTCAAGAATAAAATCCTGTACAAGATCCTGCATTTCGTTATTCATGGTGTCCTCCAGATCTTATTGCCCGAACTCTTTGAGTAGCTCGTCAACAAGATTCTGATCTTTGAGTAAGTCTTTCTTATCTTTTATCTTGTCCAGCATGTGGACATCAATTTTGTTCTCTTTTATACCGAACATCAGAACCAGATGCGCCATCCTCTCCTGAAGGTCGTATATTATTTTAACAAGTTTATCTATTTTCTGCTTGGTAATATCCTGAAATTCCAAAGAAGCTATAATATCAAAGCAGGTGTCCTGTCCGGACAGCGCTTTGTCACGCAGACGGTCTATGATTCCTCCCGCCTGGCTGTATGTGCCGGCCTCCACCTGAGATTTTATGGTCTGGAGGTTTTCTTTTATATCGTCGGTTATGAAATTTATTCTGTCCACGCATGAGAGAACGTTCTCAGACGCGATTTTTGAATCGGATATAATAGTTTTAAGTGTGTCTTCGAATCCGGGGAGGTCTTCATAGCTGTCCTCGACCGTATCGAACACAGCTTTCAGTTTATTGACCGCGTCACTGAAATATTGCGCGATATGAAAAAGTTCGTTTTCGGCGTTTACGTCAACGCTGACAACATCATAATTTCCTTCATTGATACTTCTGGCTATATCCAGAAGCTCATTTATGTCTTTGTAATCAGACATATTACAGTCCCAGGAGCTTATTCACCTTTTCCTGAAGGGTATCCGGTGTGAAAGGTTTAACCACATAGTTGTTCACACCACTGCGCAGAGCAGTAAGGATATCCTCTTTTGCGGCTTCGGTAGTAACCATGAGAATGGGTGTCTCTTTGTACTCGTCTTTGGCTCTGAGAGTCTTAACGAAGGTGAGTCCGTCCATCTCCGGCATGTTCCAGTCGGTAATGATCAAATCCACTTCGTTCTTAGCCAGCACATCAAGTCCCTCAACACCGTTACCCGCTTCCAGAACGTTATTGAAGCCAAGCTTAGTCAGCGTGTTTTTGATGATTCTCCGCATAGTTGAAGAGTCATCAACCGTAATAATCACGTGGTCATAAGCCATTTCGGATCCTCCACCTTGTTTGTCTTATTTATATTATTTCTAAATTAACCGTTACTGTCAATCTTTTAATTTCTTAATACGTTCTGCGCGGCTGACAATTTCTTTAATTCTGAAACCAAAATAACCGTCAACGATGACAACTTCGCCTCTGGCTATGACCTTGTTATTGATCACAAGTTCAACAGGCTCGTCAGCGGATTCATCGAGCTCAATTATGTTTCCTGAGCCCATAGTAAGTATGTCCTTTAAAAACATATTTGTCGAGCCCATTTTGACGCTGACAGGAACATCAATATCTAGAAGCAGATCAAGGTTCTGCGGGTGCGTTCCGGGGATGGAGTGTCCGCCGCCGAGATCGGGCATGGACATCTGTTCCTCGTCCGGAAATTTGAACGCCGCGCCGAAATCAGGCTCTTCGTCCATTCCTGCTCCTGAACCGCCGTTGAAGAGGTTCAGCAGAGAAGCGTCAGTGTAGAAGCGGAAAGTGGTATTCTGCCCTCCGATAGAGAGAGAGCCGTCCGCCAGCATATATTCGGAAGCCTGAAATAACGCCGGAGCGTCATTAACCATTACATCGTCCACACGGAAAGAAACCTTAACCCCCGTCTTCTCCTCCACAGGTACGGAACAGGAGGCGAGAACCTGAGAAGCCAGTTCTTTTATGGCGTCCTTGTCGTCTGATTCCAGAGTGTCTTTGCCGGGTTCGTCCATCATCATCATCAGATTGGTCAGATAGGTGATGTCCACGGTTTTGAATATCAGACCGGCTTCCATCCCGGTTTTTTCCTCTGTGGCGAGGATCAGTGTCTGTCCCTCGTATCCTTCGGCGAGATCATCCGGCGACGCGTTTACAACCTGTATGAATGACAGGGTGATATCTTTATCGAACATGCTGTCCAGAGTATTCTGAAAAACATTCTGAACCACATTGGTAAACATGGCATGTTGATCGTCACTCAGCGGTGTTTTCATCCTTATTCTCCGTGATAAATTCGGTTATTTTTACGGCCTTTTTAACGCCGAGAGTGCCCACAGTGCCCAGAAATTTTTTCTTGTTATTGATAAATATTTCTGAGGGTCTGTCGCTTTTAACCTTGAACATGATTAGATCGCCTCTGGAAAGATCGAGTATCTCCTCTATGTTCAGCTTGCTGTGTCCCATATATACATTGGTATCCACTTCTGTTTCGTTGAGAATGGCGAGAATTTCCTGTTCGTTGTCGCCTGTCTGACCTTTTTTGGCGCCGATAAGCCAGTCTGTGGAGCTGATCTTGCCGAGCACCGGTTCCAGAACTATAGCCGGTATACAGAGGTTCATCATGCCCAGCACCTCGCCGAACTTGACCTCGAATACCACCAGAATGACAACTTCGTTCTGTGACACGATCTGGATGATGTGGGGGCTGTTCTCGCTCAGTTCTTTCTTCATGCGGATGTTGGGGATGATCTGTCGCCAGACCTCTTCGAGGTCTTTCAGAATCAGACCGAGTATGCCGTCCATGATGTGCTGTTCCAGTGTGGTGAGCTCTCTGGTCTGAAAGAGCGGTTTTCCGGTTCCTCCCAGCAGTTTGTCAACAATGGGAAAAACCAGCGAAGGGTTGATCTCCAGAACGGTGTTGCCCTCCATGGGTATCATACTGATGATGTTGAAACTGGTGGGGTCAGGCAGCGACATCAGGAATTCCCCGTATGTCATCTGATCCACTGATGTAAGTGTTATGTCTGTGATGGTTCTAAGATAATTCGACAGGGTCGATGAATAGTTCCTGGCAAATTTGTCGTGAAGGTTGCGTATGGAGCGGAGCTGTTCCTTGCTGACACGGTCTGGTCTGCGGAAGTCGTATACGGATATCTTTTTCGGAACAAAATCCAACTGTTCGACAGTTTCTTCGGAAATGTCGTCATCTGTGGATACGGTGGAAAGCAGGGCGTCGATCTCCTCCTGACTAAGAATATCCGCCAAGTTGTACGCTCCTTATTTATTTACAGTAAGCGACGATGCGCTGATAAATCTCTTCGAGGGGGACAACCTCATCGTGGTAGTTGGACTCCACAACGGCTCTGGGCATTCCGTAGACAACGCAGGTGGCCTCATTCTGGGCTATCACGCTTCCGCCTTTCAGCTTAAGAAGCTGAAGACCTTTCATTCCGTCCGATCCCATACCTGTCATGATAACGCCGAGAGCGTCCTTTCCCGCCACTTCCGCCACGGAGGCCGCTGTCACGTCCACGCTGGGGATGTGAAGGGTGTTTGTCGGATCGGGTGTCACCTCTGTCATCCAGCCCATGCCGGATTTTTTCAGTTTCAGGTGCATTCCGCCTTTGGCGATATATACGGTGTTGGGCTCCAGCTGTTCTCTGCCCTGTGCCTCTATCACTCTGACCTTGCTCAGTGAGTCGAGTCTCTGCGCCAGTGATTTTGTGAAGTTGGGGGGCATATGCTGAACTATGACCACAGGCACGCCGAGGTCAGCGGGCAGCATGGGGATAACTTTCTGCAGCGACTGGGGACCTCCGGTGGATGTGCCGATGATAACCAGTTTTTTCTTCGCTCCGATCTTCGGAGCCGCCTTTGTGATGGTGGGAGCCATGGGCGCCGCCATGCCGGAGGGCGCGGCGGGACGTCTCGGGCGTGAGAAAAAGTGTTTTCTCCTGCCGAAGTTCTTTACCTTGTCTCTCAGATCGTCTTCTATTTTCAATACGCCGAAACTGGCGAATGATTTATCTTTCGGGATGAAGTCAACAGCGCCCAGATCAAGTGCCTTCAGAGTGGCGTCTGCGCCCTCTGTGGTGAGCGAGCTTACCATGATAACGGGGAGCGGGTTTTCCGCCATTATTTTTTCCAGAGCGGTCAGACCGTCCATTCTGGGCATTTCTATATCGAGAGTGACAACGTCCGGCTTAAGTGTGCGTACCTTCTCTATGGCTTCAAGCCCGTTAGCAGCAAAGCCGATCACCTGAATGTCAGGATCCTTAGCCAGCATGCTCTCAATGGCTTTTCTCATAAAAGCGGAATCGTCCACCACCAGAACAGTAATCTTATTCATAAAATTCCCTCAGTCTCTTCTGTAACTTAGAGGCTGCCGCAGAATGTATCTGAGATACTCTTGATTCCGTGATGCCCAGAACCTCAGCTATCTCTTTCATTGTCAGCTCTTCATAATAATAGAGTGAAACTACATATTTCTCTTTTTCGTTAAGGCTGTCTATTTCTTCGGCCAGTTTCTGCACCAGCCTGTTTTTCATTGTTTCGTCTTCGGGGGTCAGTCCGGCGTACCGGATGAAGTCCACCAGTGTGGATTCGCCCTCAGGTCCCACTGTTTCGTCCAGACTCAGAACCTTGTCGTTTTCCATCAGCTCCTGAAGCCTGTGTATCTCTGTCTCGGTGAAGTCGCTGTTTTCCAGAATCTCTTCCACGCTGGGTTTCACGCCCTCTTTGCGATAGTGGCTGTCCATGTGCCTTTCCAGCTGTTTCAGCCTTGTGCGCACATTACGCGGGAGAAAATCCAGATTGCGGAGTGTATCGAGTATCGCTCCCTTGATCCGTCTTTCGCCGTATGTATAAAAATTTACGTTTCTGTCTTTGTCAAACCTCTCCAGAGACTCAATGAGCCCCAGACAGGCGGAGGAATAGAGATCGTCCACATCAACGCTGTCGGGCAGAGTGGTACTGAGACGCAGTACCCATGATTTAATCTTAGGCATGAATTCGAGAATGATCTTTTCTTTCTCTTCACGGCTAAATCTGTTGCCGGATGCGGACTCGTAAGGTGTCACATTATTTTCCTGAAGTTAATTAATATTCGGTCTATCATAAAAAACAAGTTCTTGGCAATCATATAGATTGCGAAGAACATTATAATGTCCCTGAACATATAAGTCAATTTTACATCTAAAATCACGAATTTCATCACAAATGAGATGATAAAGATCGTGGAAGAGATGAGCAGTGCCATTTCTCTGTAGGATAAGTTCATGATGCCCTCCCGTTAAGCAGGCTCATTTGAACACCTCTTTCAGCCTCTCATAGAGGTTGACCTTTCTGATCTCCGTGTCCAGCTGCCCTGTGATCTTGCGGGCAATGACCAGCAGATCTTTGACATAGGCAGTGTTCGGGGCGAGTATGCAGACAGGTTTCTGGCTCTTAACGGATTTGATGAGCGCCTTGTCCTCGCGCAGATATCCCAGCAGATTAAGCTCCACGTTAAGAAACTTGCGCGCGACGTTCTTCATGCTCTCAAAAATCCCTTTGACGCCCTGCACATCGTCCACTCTGTTCAGCACAAAGTGAATGTCGGATATGCCGTATTGAAAGTGAACCACCTTCATAAAGGCATACGCGTCGGTGATGGCGGTGGGCTCGGGTACTGTCAGCACAATCACCAGATCAGCGATGGAAGTGAACCTGATGACGTTTTCGGAGATGCCGGCTCCTGTGTCGAAAATGATGAAATCGTAGTGGGGGTCTAAGAGCACGAAAATATCCAGCAGTTTTTCGTGTTCGGCCTCAGACAGGCTGGAAAGCTCCATGAATCCGCTGGACGCAGGTATGACGTCTATGCCCTGGACATTCTTTTTGATGATATCATTAAGTCCCGCTTCTCCGGTCAGATATTTTCTGATGGAGGCGGTCACGCTGATGTTCAGCAGAATGTCAACATTGGCAAGCCCAAGATCTGCGTCGAAAACAAGGACTTTTTTTCCCAGCTGAGACAGCAGACATGCGAGGTTTACGGCAAAATTTGTTTTGCCCACACCGCCCTTTCCACTGGAAACGGAGATGTATGTAGCCTTCCTGTTCTGCTCCCACGCCTTCTTTCGCAGGCTGTGCGCCTGATCCGTCATTTGTCGCTCCACATGGACGGTATCTCGCTTAGAACTTTAAAAGCAATTTTCTTGCCATCGGGAAGTTCCATATCGTCCGGTACATTCTGCCCCTTTGACAACAACATAAGGGGCGTTTTCTTTTTAATCGGCAGATTTATCAGAGGACCGAAATATTTTGTTTCGTCCAGTTTAGTAAAAATAAGGTATTCCGGCAGAAGTTTCGAATATCTGTCATAGGTTTCCGACAGCTCAGCGTGGTTGCTGCTCATGGAGAGAACCAGCGCCACCTTGATCCGGCTGTCCACATCCATGAACCTGCGCAGCTCGGCTATCTGGTCGTTGTCGAACTGGCTTCTGCCCATGGAGTCTATGAAAACATATTCAAAATCCCTGCACTCGTTTATAACGTGTTCCAGCTCGTTGGGCGTTGCCGCCACACGCAGGGGAATCTTCACTATTTCGGCGTAGGTGCGGAGCTGTTCCACAGCGCCGATACGGAAATTGTCTATGGTGATAAGCGCCACGGACTTATTCAGCGACAGGCTGAGATTGGCGGCTATCTTGGCTATGGTTGTCGTTTTGCCCACGCCTGTGGGACCAACCACCGCCAGCACCTTCTGTTTTATATTGGAGAAATAGTCTTTTTCCACCGGTATCAGCTCACTTAAGAGCTGCGCTGTCAGGTTCTTTACCTGATTTCGGGTCAGCTCTGCGGTGGAGGCTCTCTTCTCTATCTTTTTCAGAAACTTATACGCGATCACATCGTCCACGCCGTTTTTCACCAGAATGGAGTAGAACTCCATAACAGCTGGGATCAGATCCACGGAGATGTTCTCTTTCATGCTGGACTTCATCTCCAGCATCTGTTTTTTGATATCTGCTATGTCTGAGATCATGCTGTCGAACTTATGCAGTCCCAGAGCGTTGATGATCTCCACTATCTTGTCGGTCTCCTTCTTTTCAGGCTCGGTGTTCACCGGCTTGAAAACAGGCTTATATGTGTGGGCATAGGGGTCGTCGACATTTGTGCCTACGGTCTTTCTGGCTTTCAGTCTTTCGTCGTCATCCACACCCGCTGTGACCTCTATGATGGGACGTGAGAAAAGCCCGAAGCTGTTGTTTTTCACAACTTTTCTGGTGGAGAGTATCACCGCTTCAGATCCCAGCTCCTCTTTAATAAGTCTGAGAGCCTCCTTCATGTCGAAGGCCTCGTACTTCTTTATCCTCATAGACCAATCTCCAGCATGCCTAAGCTCTCGATTTTCACATTATCTCCTATTTCATTGTGAGACATGACATTTATCGTGCGGACAAATTTTTCTGCGAAGCGTCTCATCGCCAGCCTGAGCGGGGGTGAGACTATGAGCACGGGCGGAAGCCCCTTCGCAACGCACTGATCGCATTTACTTATTATAGCTGAAAGAATTTTTTGTGCAACAGAGGGGTCTATAATGATCTCCTGTCCTTCGTCTCCCTTCTGGAGATTAGACGCTAAAAGCTGCTCCACTTTTGAAGGCAGAGTGAAGACATAGAGTTTTCCGTCCGCCGCCAGCATGCTCTCTGTTATCTGGCGTTTAAGTACCATGCGCACACGCTCGATAAGGAAATCCGGAGATTTGTTCTGCATGCCGAATGTCGCCATGACCTCCATGATAGTCTGAAGGTTTCTGACGGATACCCTCTCTCTCAGCAGAGCCTGAAGAACCCTGTTCACAGTGCCCAGATCGAGTATGCTGGGGATAACATCGTCCACCAGCTTGGGATATTTCTCTTTCAGCTTATTTAAGAGCTCCTGAGTCTCCTGTCTGCCGAGGAGCTCGTGAGCGTTGGTTTTGATTATCTCTGTAAGGTGCGTGGCTATAACGGTTGCCGGGTCCACTATGGTGCATCCGTCTATTTCCGCCATCTCTTTAACAGACATGTCCACCCATTTTGCGTCCAGCCCGAAAGCCGGCTCTTTGGTGGGGATGCCGTCATATTTTGAAACGTTGCCGTCCGGATTCATGATGAGGAACTTATCCGGGAATATAGAGCCGGAGTTGATGCGCACACCTTTCAGCATCAGAGCGTATCCGTTGGCGTCCAGCTGAAGATTGTCCCTGATGCGCACGGGAGGAACGATAAAACCCATCTCCAGAGCGAGCTGACGGCGTATGGACTTTATACGGTTCAGCAGAGTGCCGCCCTGTCCGGCGTCCACCAGCGGAATGAGGGCAAAGCCGATCTCCAGTTCCAGAACATCCATCTCCAGAAGACTTTTGACCTCGTCCTCCTCCGGCATGGGCGCTCTCTCTTTTTCCGCCTCTTCTTTCTTCTTGGATTCTTTCTCGTCCTCTTTCTGTCCTTTGCTCAGGTAGACCAGATAGAACATAAGAGCGGCGAGCAATATAAATGATATCTTGGGCATGCCGGGGATGATAGCGAAGAACAGCAGTATGCCGCCTGTGATGCCCAGAACTTTTGTGCTGTTGAAAAGCTGGCTGTATAGCTGTCCGGAGAGGTCTCCTGAACCGCCCGCCCGGGAAACGATGATACCGGCTGATGTGGATATGATAAGCGAGGGTATCTGGGACACCAGACCGTCACCCACTGTCAGGATGGTGTATCTGGATGCCGCCTCTGTCAGGTTCATGCCGGACTGAAGCACGCCCAGCGACAGACCGCCTATGATGTTGATGGCGGTGATGATGAGTCCGGCGACGGCGTCCCCTCTGACAAATTTACTCGCACCGTCCATAGCTCCGAAGTAGTCCGCCTCCTTCTGGATGTTCTGGCGTTTCTGCTTGGCTGTGTCTTCGTCTATGAGTCCGGCGTTCAGGTCGGCGTCAATGGCCATCTGCTTGCCGGGCATAGCGTCCAGTGTGAATCTGGCGGCAACTTCAGCGATACGGGTTGAACCCTTGGTGATTACCATGAAGTTGATCAGTACGAGGATCAGGAATATGATGATACCGACGGTGTAGTTCCCGCCGACAACAAACTGTCCGAAAGCGTTGATAACAGATCCGGCCGCCTCTTCCCCTTCTGATCCGTGCAGAAGGATGGTTCTGGTGGTGGCCACGTTCAGGGAGAGCCTGAACAGGGTGGTTATCAGCAGAACTGTGGGAAATGTGGAAAATTTCAGCGGCTCGTCGGAGTGGATCGCCACCATCAGTATGATAACAGACAGGGCTATACTGGATGTCAGCAGAAGGTCCAGAATGATAGTGGGCATGGGCAGAATCATGACAGCAAGTATTGTCATGAAAAAAACGGAGAAAGATATCTCCTTCTGCTTTAAAACCCCTAAATACTCTTTAATATCTGCCATCTGTCACCAATGTATAATAAACGTCAGGCGGATTTCCGGAATTTCTGAACGAGAGAAAGAATTTCCGCCACAGCTTTATAAAGATTTTCCGGTATTTCGTCACCTATGTCAACCGTTTTAAAAAGTGAGCGGGCAATGGGCGGATCCTCATGCACGAGAATACCGTTCTCTTTCGCCACCTCTCTGATTTTAAGAGCCATCAGACGCTGTCCTTTCGCCACGCAGACGGGGGCTCTGTCCACACCGGGATTATATTTCAGGGCAACGGCATAGTGTGTCGGGTTGGTAACCACCACGTCCGCTTTCGGAACATCGTCCATCATTCTGCGGCGTGCCATCTCTCTCTGCATCTTTCTGATGCGTCCTTTTATCTGGGGATCTCCTTCCATCTGCTTGAACTCGTCCTTGACCTCCTGTTTGCTCATTTTGAGGTCCTGTTTGTGCTGATACCGCTGATAAATATAGTCGATCATGGCGAGGATAAGCGCCAGAAGGCTGATCTTCCACATGATCTCATATATCAGCTGTCCCAGATAGGTCATGATGGCGATAGCCTCGGCGTCCGCCAGGGCGACTATCACCTCCATCTTCTTTTTAACGATATAATAAGCGAACCAGCCTATGGCGAATATTTTGAAGAGTGATTTCATCAGCTCCACCAGGCTCTTCTTATTAAAGAACTTTCCGAATCCTTTGATGGGATCCAGTCTTTCCAGGCTGAGCTTGAGAGCTTTCGGGGTGAAGACGAAGCCCACCTGCATCACGTTTGCGGCGTAAGCGACTACCGCCAGCATCAGAAAGAATGGGGCTACAACGAAAGTCGATTCCCTGATGGTGAAGAACAGCAGTTTATACACATTGGTGGTGGTCAGTTCAAAATGCGGCAGAGAGAGAAGCTCACGCATGATGCGTCCGAGCCCTTTCATGAAATAGGGGGTATAAAAGTTAAAAAAGACAGCGGAAGAGAGCAGCAGAAGAGCGGTGGACACCTCTCTGCTTTTCGGCGTGTTGCCCTCGTTACGGGCGTCAGAAAGCCGCTTCCCCGTCGGGTCTTCCGTCTTTTCGGAATCGTCCTGTCCGGCCATTATCTATCCTTGTATCACAGATATCTTATGAGGTTCGCCACCTCTTCGAAATATCTGTGGAGAAGTTTTTCAAATACTATATAGAAGTAATTCATGCTGGCTGCCAGAACAGAAAGCCCCACAGCGATCTGTATGGGAAACCCGACTATCATCAGGTTTATCTGCGGAACCATCCTGCCTATTATACCCATTACCACCTGAAGCACAAGCAGCGTGACAAACACAGGCGCCGTGATCTTGATGGCCGTGACGAATATCATGGAGAACATCTTCACCATATATTGCAGTCCTTCCGGATGTATAGGGAATATTCCCACGGGTATGGTCTTGAAAGACACTATGATCGCCTGTATCACCATCAGATGCCCGCCCAGAGAGATGAAGATCAGTATCATGGCTATGTTCAGAAATGATGAGATGATCGACACGGAAGTGTTTGACTGCGGATCGAAAACGTTAACGACACTGAATCCCATCTGTGTTCCCACTATCTGTCCGGCGAACTGCACCCCGGCGAAAAGAAAGTGCGACATCAGCCCCATGCTGGCGCCCAGCAGAACCTCTTTTCCCACTATCATCACAAAAGTGAAGAGATTGGGGTTAACTATTGGGATCTTCGGCACAGAGTGTATGCATATCATGCCTATGATGACAGCCAGAAGCATCCGAATGTGCGGCTTAACCGTGCTGCTGCCGAAGACGGGAGCGGTGTTCAGTATGGCGGCTATGCGGACGACCACTGCGAAAAAAGTTATAAAAAGCTGGGTGTCGTATAAAAAGTCAAACATGACACATTTTATTGCTGTATGAGAATTTATACAATGTTTTTTAGTCAAAAAACGCTTCCAATTAATGAGATGTTATGCAAAAATTAAATAATTATGATCTGAAAGGTAGAAAAGTGACACGCATCAGCACTTCTGAGGCTGTAAGACTCTATAAAGAAGCGGATCTTTACGAGCTGGCGTTTGCCGCCGACGGTCTGCGGAAAGAGCTTCATCCCGAAAACACGGTAACTTACGTTATAGACAGAAATATAAACTATACAAATATCTGCACATGCAAATGCTCCTTCTGCGCTTTTTACAGAGACGCTGAAGACGAGGGCGCATATGTGATAGACCACGATACCCTCAGACAGAAAATAGAGGAGACAAAATCTCTGGGCGGCACTCAGATACTGCTTCAGGGAGGACTACATCCGGAACTGCGACTGGATTTCTATGAGGATATGCTCCGTTTTATAAAATCTCTGGGCGTGTGGGTGCACGGGTTCTCCGCTCCGGAGATATCCCACATGGCTAAGCTGGAGCAGATGTCCGTGGAAGATGTGATAAAGAGGCTCACCAGAGCCGGGCTGGATTCCATTCCGGGCGCCGGAGCCGAGCTGCTGGTGGATGCGGAGAGAAAAAAGATAAGCCCTAACAAGATAACGTCTGACAAGTGGCTCTCTGTTATGGAGGTCGCTCACGGGCTGGGGCTTAAGACCACCGCCACTATGATGTTTAAAAAAAATGACAAAGCCGAGCATATTGTCGAACATTTTGATAAAATAAGACAGCTTCAGGATAAAACCGGCGGGTTCACCGCTTTTATCCCCTGGCCTTTTCAGCCGGACAACACAGAGCTGGGGGGCGAGAACATATCCGCTGTGGAGTATCTGAGGCTGCTGGCTCTGTCCAGAATATTTCTGGATAACGTGCCCAACATTCAGGTGTCCTGGGTGACTCAGGGACCCAAGGTGGGGCAGACGGCGCTTAGATTCGGCGGGAACGATTTCGGCAGCCTGATGATAGAAGAGAATGTTGTGGCGGCCTGCGGGGTCGGTTTCCGCATGAGCACAGACGAGATCAACAACAATATCCGCAGGGCGGGTTTTATCCCTGCCCAGAGAGATATGCAGTACAATATTCTGAGGTACTTTTGAAAAAAGACCTGCTGGAGGTCCTTGTCGAGATCTCCGAAAAGATGAACAGCATGTTTGAGCTTCATAATCTTCTTCCGGCGATCATCAATATCGCCAAGGAGTATCTGGGGGTCAAAAGGATATCGCTCATGCTCATTGAGGATGAGATGCTGAAGATGTATGCCCACGCCGGCTTCGAGGTGGAGCATGCGTCTGTCAGGATACCTCTGGGTGACGGTATCGCGGGCAAGGTGGCAAAGACCGGAGTTGAGGTCACCATGAACAAGACGGATATTTCCAGAGACGCTCTGGGATATCAGACATCCTCTTTCATGTCCGTTCCGCTGAAAAAAGCCGACAAGATACTGGGCGTTCTGAACCTGACGGATAAAGAGGACGATTTTTTTACCGAGGACGATGTTAAGATCGCCAGATACATAGCGTCTCAGTGCGCTCTGGGTGTTGACAGGTTCAACATGTACAGCGACATGAGAAAGAGCGAGAACCTGCGTGTGATCGGTATGCTGAACTCATCCATCGCCCACGATATCAAAAATCTTCTGAATATCGTCTCCTCCTATCTGGAACTGATGAAGATGGAGGATGTCAATCCGGAGATGCAGGACTATATCGACGCTATCTTCTCCGAGGTAAAACGTATACACGGACTCACTCTGGATATTCTGGATTTTTCCAGACAGAGTGTTTCTATACATATAGAATCTTTTAAAATATCCGATCTGTTCAATGAGATAAAAAAACATGCCGGGATCATGACCCGTGATACTGACATTCATGTTGAGGTCACCGTTTTGGACGATCTCGAAATGAAAGTGGACAGAGCAAAGATTTTCAGGGTAATATTTAACTTGGTGTCAAATGCCATAGACGCCATTCAGGAAAAAGGAACCGTTATTCTGACAGCGGAAAAGGATGGGGAGTCCTGTGTTATAAGGGTCAGAGACACAGGAAAGGGTATCTGCAGGGAAAATATAGGAAAGTTATTTCAGCCGTTCTTTACCTCCGGAAAATCAAAAGGTACAGGACTGGGGCTTGCCATAGTAAAAATGATTGTTGAGGCTCACTGCGGAAATATTGAAGTAGATTCCGAGGAAGGGGTATTCACGGAATTTACTGTAAGGATACCATACAATTATGAATCTATTAAAGAATTACACAAGTAGAGAAGAGCGGGAATTTACTAAATTATTATCGGAACGCTATGGGCTGCAAAGCTCTGAATATGTTACGTCCAGAGACGAGCACGGACGTGTCGTGGCAAAGGTTCTGACAGATAAAGAGATTAAGCCGGATATATCGCTGACCGTTACTGACAGCGGTCTGAAAGCATACCTTAATGTATACCCCGGAATCAATACCTCCGTGGAGATGAGCTCAGACGAGATAGCGGCTCTTCTTCAGAGCGAGAAAATTACAGTAAACATTAACAGAGACGCCATAGCCAACGCCGTCAGCCTGTCAAAAGAGGGCGCGGTGGCGGAAAAACTTCTGGTCGCTGAGGGCGTTGAGCCTATCGCCGGAAAGAACTCACAGGTGATACTCAACTTCGAGCCTGTCAGAAACAGCCCGAAAGTTTTGCAGAACGGGCGTGTGGACTACAAAAATCTTGATAACATCAGAGTGGTGAACGAAGGCGATCTGCTGGTCACCAGAAAACCGGCAACAGCCGGCGTGCGCGGGCTTTCCGTGCGCAATGAGGAGATACCGGCCGCAGCAGGCGTGGACACAGAGATATATATAGGTGAGGGTGTCCGGGTAGAAAGGGACGATACCGAATACTATGCTCTGACAGACGGATGCGTCACCTTCAACAGAAATACGCTGGAGGTCAACCCCGTCTATAGTGTCAGGGGAAACGTGGACTACAGCACTGGCAACATCGTTTTCAACGGCAACGTATATGTGCGTAACGATGTCCTGTCCAATTTCAGCATCAAGGCGGAGAAGGATATATTCATAGAAGGAGTATGTCAGGACGCTTTTCTGGAGGCGGGCGGAAACATCATCATCAAGCTCGGTGTGAAGGGCGACAATAAAGGAATGATAAGAGCCAAAGGCGACGTTTTCGTGGGCTATCTGGAAAACGCCAACATAGAGGCCAGAGGAAATATAGAGATAACCAAATTCGCCTATAACTCACGCATCCGCGCGGGCGGACGTGTTGAGGTTTTAAAAGAGCCGGGCGTAATAGCCGGCGGCGAGGTGACCGCTTTCGAAGAGGTGCGTGTGCTTCAGGCGGGAACAGTGGGCAATTCACGCTTTCTGGTGAATGTGGGTACGAAATTCTACTTCGAAAGAGAGATGAACGAGCTCAAGGCAGCGAAAGATAAATTTCTGGAAAATAAAGCTAAAATAGACGAGTTTCTCGGCGGGGTGAACCTGAAGAAGAAAGAGGTTCTGGAAAACCCGAAAGTGAGACAGCTCATCGTGCTCAGAAAACAGCTCGATACAAAAATAGAAGCTGTAGACAATCAGATGAAAAAACTGATAAAAGAAGCACATCACCCGAAACCGAAATTCAAAGTTTTAGGTGAACTATACGGAGGACTGGACGTTCAAATCTACAGAGAAAAAATAAGTGTTAGGGAAAATCAGAAGAACATGGTATTTCTGTTCGACGATAAGTACCAGCAGATCCAAATGTTCTCTCTGGAAGATAAAGACTGGCAAGATGAATGACAATATAATCATAAAAGGCGCTAGACAGCACAATCTCAAAAATATTGATCTGAATATTCCTAAAAACAGACTGGTGGTTATAACCGGCGTTTCCGGATCCGGAAAGTCCACGCTGGCGTTTGATACCCTCTATGCGGAGGGACAGAGACGCTATGTGGAATCCCTCTCTGCCTATGCGAGACAGTTTCTGGAGCTTATGGAAAAACCGGACGTGGATTCTATAGATTTTCTGTCCCCCGCCATCAGCATTGAACAGAAATCGATAAGCAGAAACCCCAGATCAACAGTGGGCACAATCACTGAAATATACGACTACATGCGTCTGCTCTTTGCCAGAGCGGGCAGTGTGCACTGTCCATCCTGCGGAAAACCGGTGACCAGCTACAGCGTTCAGCAGATAGTGGACAGGATTCTGGAGCTGGGCGAAGACGCCAAAGTAGAGCTCCTGGCTCCCGTTATCAGAGGAAAGAAGGGAGAGTATAAAAAACTCTTCGAAAAACTGCTGAAAGACGGATTTGTAAGGGCATATGTGGACGGAGATCAGAAGAGGCTGGAAGAACCCATAGAGCTGGATAAGAACGTCAAGCACAGCATCTCTGTGGTGATAGACAGAGTAAAGATCAAGGACGGGGTACAGCGCAGGCTGACCGACTCTCTGGAAACAGCGCTGAAACTGGGCGAAGGTCTGGTGGAGGTTGCCACAGACGACGGCATAAGCATGTATTCACAGAACTTCACCTGTCCGGACTGCGATATCAGCATAGAAGAGGTGGAGCCCAGAAGTTTTTCATTCAACAACCCCTTCGGAGCCTGTCCTGAGTGTGACGGACTGGGAGAGAAGCAGGTTTTCGACATAGACGCCATAGTTCCCGATCCCAGACTGAGTGTCAGGGAAGGGGCGCTGAAGCCCTGGGAGCAGTTCGACAATTTTCACTTTTTCAACACCCTCGTGGCGCTCTCCGAGCAGTTCGGCATAGATATGAACAAGCCGTTCGGCTCGCTCGATCAGAAGAATCAGGAGATTCTGCTGAATGGGATGGAGGAGCCGCTTAAGCTCCATACATTCAAAGGCGACAAGAAGATACCCTATGAGATGAAATTCACAGGTGTGTGCGGATATCTGAAAGAGAAGCTGTACACCGGAACCATGTCGGACAGGGAGTTTGCCAAACGTTTCATGTCGTCGCAGGACTGTCCCCTGTGTAAAGGGACCAGACTGAAGAAAAGCAGTCTTTCCGTTCTGATAGGCGGCAGGAATATCAGCCAGATATCCGCAATGAACGTGAAAGAGTCGCTGGATTTTTTCAGCGGGCTGGTTTTCAGCGGGTTTATCAAGGATGTCGCCGAAAAGATAATAACAGAGATAAAGAGACGGCTGTCGTTTCTGAACGATGTCGGTCTTAACTATATAACACTGGATAGAAAATCCGCCACCCTCTCCGGAGGCGAGGCACAGAGGATCAGGCTTGCCACCCAGATAGGATCCGGTCTCACAGGCGTGCTGTATGTTCTGGACGAGCCCAGCATCGGTCTGCACCAGCGTGATAACGACATGCTGATAGAGACGCTGAAAAATCTTCGGGACATAGGCAACACCGTCATAGTTGTTGAGCACGATGAGGATACCATAAACGCCAGCGACTATGTGGTGGATATGGGTCCTGGCGCCGGACGAAAAGGCGGCGAGGTGGTCTTCACGGGACATCCGGAGCTGCTGCGCCACAGCGAGACATCGCTGACAGGGATGTATCTCTCCGGCAGACGTATGATAGAAGTGCCGAAAGAGCGCAAAAAGCCGGACGGCAGATATATAGAGCTGAAAAACGCCAGCGAGCATAATCTGAAGAATGTTTCAGTCAAAATACCTCTGGGGCTGATGATATGCGTCACAGGTGTTTCCGGCTCAGGAAAATCAACGCTGATAATGGACACTCTTCAGGCGGGGCTTAAGAAATCTCTTCTGGGCACCAACTCCCGCACGGGGGCATATGACAGTCTCACAGGGACAGAATATCTGGACAAGGTGATCGATATCGATCAGTCCCCCATCGGCAGAACCCCCAGATCGAACCCATCTACATACACTGGGCTGTTCTCTGATATCAGAGAGCTGTTCGCCATGACGCCGGACGCGAAGATGCGTGGATACAAGATAGGGCGGTTCAGCTTCAACGTGAAGTCGGGCAGATGCGAAACATGTCAGGGCGAGGGATACATCAAGATAGAGATGCATTTTCTGCCGGATATGTATGTGAAATGCGACGCCTGCCACGGCAAAAGATATAACAGAGATACGCTGGATATAAAATATAAAGGAAAAAACATAGCCGATGTTCTGGACATGACAGTCAATCAGGCGTTTGAGTTTTTTGAAAATATTCCGAAATTAAGTAATAAGCTTTCTGTTTTAAAAGATGTCGGTTTAGGGTATATAAAACTTGGACAGCCGGCCACAACGCTCTCCGGAGGAGAGGCGCAGAGGGTGAAACTGTCCAAAGAACTGATGAAAAAGCCCACCGGGAAAACAGTTTATATCTTTGATGAGCCCACAACCGGGCTTCATTTCGAGGATATCAACAAGCTGACCGGTATCTTTTTAAAACTGAGAGACAGCGGGAACACAGTGATAATCATAGAGCATAATCTTGATGTGATCAAGTGCTCCGACCATATAATAGATATGGGTCCCGAAGGGGGCATCGGAGGCGGGCAGATAATCTTCGAGGGAACACCCGAGAAGTGCGCCGGACACAAGACGTCCTACACGGGCAAATATCTTAAAGGTAAACTTTTATAAATGAAAAAACTTTTAATTTTATTCTTTTTAATACTTTCGGTCTTCACTCTCTTTGCGGATGATATTCAGGAATTCAACTCCGCGAAGAAAGATTTTGACTATATCGAACATTCCGACAGGGTCACCAGAAAATCCTATCTGCTGGTGGCGGATAAATTCTATAAAGTTTACGCTTCAGCGCCCAGAGGCAGCATGGCAGACGAAGCTCTGCATTACTGCGCCCAGACGTATTACCGCAGCTATTCCAGGTTCGGCAGCAGGGAAGATCTGCTGAAAGCTCTCAGAAACATGAAGGTGCTCGCTATCAACTACGATTCGAAGCTGTCAACCATGGCATTCATGCAGTCGGCGAAAATATATGAACAGCAGAAAGACTATCCCTCCGCTCAGTATATGCTGAGGAAACTGATCGCAAAATTCCCTAAATCGGATGAGGCGAAAGAGGCGAAGGACAGGCTGGACAGTATCGACGGCAGGTTCAGCAACATGTATGCTGACTCCGGCAAAACACAGGTAAAACCAAAACCGATCATCAGGGACACAGGGTCTAAACCCGTGATGGACAGCAAAACGGCTGCGGCTGTGAAGCCCGCCGTGAAGGAAGAGGATGACACAGCGGATAACTCCGCCACATCAAAACAGGTGGCTTACGGAGATATAAACACACCGGAAAAGATTCCGGACGGCAAGGCTGCTCTGAAGCGTGTCAGATATTTTTCCACAGCGGATTACACCCGTGTTGTTCTCGATATGTCCGGAAGAGCCTCGTTCGACAAACACTGGCTGAAGGCCGACCCGTCCATAGGCAAACCGCCCAGGCTCTTCATCGACCTGAACGAAGTGGTGGTGTCTCCGGAGATACCGCAGGATATAGAGATCAAGGACGGGCTGCTCCGTTCTCTGCGCTGGGCATATAACAGACCCGGCGTGGCCCGCATAGTGCTGGACAGCGACAATGTGCAGGACTTCACCGTATTTGCCATGACAGACCCGGAGAGGGTGGTTATAGACGTCAGCAGCGCTTCAGTGCCTGCTTCGCCTAAATCTGATCCTGTCAAAACCAATGACGTGGCCAAATCGCCCGACAATACCAAGATTCAGGTTGCCGCCGGAGGATCATCAACTCTGGCAAGCGTTTTCGGGCTTAAGATCAGAAGTATCGTGATAGACCCCGGACACGGTGGAAAAGATCCGGGCGCCACATATTACGGTATTCAGGAGAAGGATGTGGTTCTGGATATAGGGCTGGAGCTCGCCAGAATTATAAAAGAGAACAATCCGGATATAAACGTATATATGACCCGCAACAAAGACGTTTTCATTCCTCTGGAAGAGCGCACTGCTTTCGCCAACAGAAAAAAAGCAGACCTCTTCGTATCTGTCCATGTTAACGCCGCTCCCAACAAGAACGCCAGAGGTGTGGAGACATTTGTTCTGAACGTTACCAACGACAAGAAAGCCCTTCAGGTTGCCGCTTTTGAAAACCAGACAACCCAGAAGAGCATGTCTGATCTTCAGGGTATTCTGAAAGATATAATGCTTAACTCCAAACTGGAGGAATCAATAGAGCTGGCTTCATATGTTCAGAAGAGCTCCCACAGGACGCTCTATAGAGACAACAGATACAATCTGGGCGTGAAGCAGGCTCCCTTCTATGTTCTGGTGGGCGCTAAGATGCCGTCTATCCTTGTGGAGACAGGATTCGTCTCTAACAAAGAGGAGGCGGACAACCTCGCCACGGACAAATACCGCAAAGATATCGCAAAGGGTATCTATGACGGTATCTTCTCTTACATAAACATAAGAAACGGAAAATAATATATCAGGAGCATTTATGGAACTGATGGTTCTGATTCTTGCCGCCGGCAAGGGAACAAGAATGAAGTCCGACACGCCGAAGGTACTTTTTAAGGCGGCGGGCAAACCGATGGTGGATTACGCTGTGGAGTGCGCGGAAAACTGCGGCGCTTCTAAGATAAATACGGTGATAGGCAACGGCGCCGAGCTTGTGCGTGAACACCTGAAAGACAGATCGGGTTTTTATGTTCAGAAAGAACTGAGAGGCACGGCGGATGCCGTTATGGCGGCGGATGAAGCTCTCCGGTCATTTGACGGGCAGGTGCTGATACTCTGCGGAGATATGCCCCTGATAAAGGCGGAAACTGTTCAGAAGTTCATAGCGGAGGCTAAGTCTGAACCCGTGTCATTCATAACTGTCAGAGTAAAGAACCCCCACGGCTACGGCAGGGTGATAAGAGGCGTTGACGGATCGGTCATTAAGATCGTGGAAGAGAAAGACGCCACAGACGACGAAAAACGTGAGGACGAGATCAACACAGGCGTATATCTCTGCGACTGTAAAGAGCTGGTTAAGAGATTACAGGGAATAGACTGCAACAACGCTCAGGGAGAATACTACCTGACAGATATAGTGAAGAAGGGAGCGTTCGCTTGGGAAGCTCCGGACGAGAACGAATTTTTAGGCGTTAACAACAGAGCTCAGCTTGCGGAAGCATCCGGAATACTGTGGGACAGAACAGCCCTGAAGCACATGATGAACGGCGTGTCCGTCATCGACCCCAAAACATTCTACTGTGATGATACAGTGGAGATAGAGAACGATGTGACGGTCTATCCCAACGTATATCTGGAAGGCAAAACCGTTATCAGAAAAGGCGCTGTGATAATGTCCGGCAGCCGTATAAAAGACAGCGAGATATGCGAAGACGCTGAGATAAAGGACAACTGTTTCATCACTGAAAGCTATGTTGGAAAAGACAGCCATGTAGGTCCAATGGCTCAGCTCCGCCCCGGAACAAAACTTCTGGGAGATAATAAGATAGGTAACTTTGTAGAGATAAAGAAAGTGACTATGGGTATCGGCTCGAAGGCAAGCCATCTGACATATCTGGGCGATGCCGAGATAGGGGCGGATGTGAATATCGGCTGCGGAACTATCACCTGCAACTATGACGGGTATAATAAGTATAAAACCGTCATAGGCGACAGCGTGTTCGTGGGCAGCGACGTTCAGCTTGTCGCTCCTGTCACAGTGGGCAAGGGCGCTCTGATAGCCGCCGGATCCACTATCACCAAGGATGTTCCGGAAGACGCTCTGGGCATCACCAGAGCCAAACAGCAGAATATGGAAGGCTGGGTTTCAGCCTGGAAAAAGAAGAAAGGGGTAAAGTAATATGTGCGGTATAGTCGGATATATAGGCAGTCAGACCGCTTCAAACATACTGGTGGACGGGCTCACCAAGCTGGAATACAGAGGATACGACTCTGCCGGAATAGCGCTGATGGAGACTGACGGTATCCACATTGAGAGGAGTGTCGGAAAACTCATCAACCTGAAAAACCAGATAGCGGATAAAAAATTCATGGCTGTGCTGGGCATCGGGCATACCCGCTGGGCAACCCACGGCAAGCCCTCCTTTGAGAACGCACACCCCCACAGGTCGAACGAGCTGACCGTGGTTCACAACGGAATCATAGAAAACTATCTGGAACTGAAAAAATATCTTACAGATAAAGGATATATCTTTTCATCCGAGACAGATACAGAGGTTATCGCCCACCTGATACACGATAACTATGAAGGCGACCTGCTGAAAGCTGTGCAGAAAACGCTGAAACAGGTGGTTGGTTCATATGGTCTCGCTATAATCAGCGAAAAAGAACAGGACAAGATAATCATAGCCAGAAAGGACAGCCCCCTGGTTATAGGCGTGGGCGAGGGCGAGATGTTCGCCGCCAGTGATATACCCGCAGTTCTGGCGCATACCAGACGTTTTGTTTTTCTGGAAGACGGAGACGTTGCTCTGCTCTCCAGAGAAGGATTTTATATTTACGACAAAGATGATAAGCCGGCTCAGCGTGAGCTTAAAGTAATAGACTGGAACCCGGTAATGGCGGAGAAGGCCGGATACAGCCACTTCATGCAGAAGGAGATCTTCGAGCAGCCCAGAGCCATCATAGACACCATCAGGGGCAAGTATAGTCTGGAACAGGGAAATGTCAGCATGGGGCTGACAGACGAAGCAGAAAACCGCCTGAAAGAGGTGAACCGCATAGTGATAGTGGCGTGCGGAACCAGCTGGCATGCGGGACTAACCGCTAAATTCTATATAGAAAAATTCGCTAAGATACCGGTGGAGGTGGACATAGCCTCCGAGTTCAGATACAGGGAACTGGTGATAGACGATAAGACGCTTTTCATAGCCATAACACAGTCCGGAGAGACGGCGGATACTCTCTCAGCTCTGAGAATAGCGAAAAAAATGGGCGCCATGACGCTGACAGTGTGCAACGTGGTGGGCTCATCCATGTCCAGAGAGTCCGACAGCGTTATCTATACGCATGCCGGTCCGGAGATAGGCGTTGCCTCTACCAAGGCGTTCACAACACAGGTCGCTGTGCTGTTTCTGTTCGCTCTGTATCTGGCGCAGACCAGAAAAACTCTGGAAAAAGATAAAATGAGACACTTCATCCAGGAGCTGGTGAGAGTTCCTGAGGTGATAGAAAAAGTGCTGAAACAGGATGACAATATCCTGTCGCTGGCAAAAAAATTCAAAGATTCTTCCGATTTTCTGTATCTCGGCAGAAACGTTAACTATCCAATAGCTCTGGAAGGCGCTCTCAAGCTGAAAGAGATATCCTATATCCATGCGGAGGGATATCCGGCGGGCGAGATGAAGCACGGTCCTATAGCGCTGATAGACGCCAAACTCCCTGTGTTCTGCATATGCCCGAAATCATCTGTTTATGAAAAGGTTGTGTCGAACGTGGAAGAGGTTAAGACCCGTGACGGCATAGTGATAGCCATTGTTACAGAAGGTGACGGGGGACTTGATAAGATAGCTGATTATAAGGTAGAGATTCCGGCTATCACAGAAGAGCTTTCGGTTTTTCCTGCTGTCACAGTGATGCAGATCTTTTCATATTACTGCGCCAGTCTTCTCGGTCTGGATGTTGACCAGCCCAGAAACCTCGCAAAATCAGTAACTGTTGAATAGGCTCAGGGTGAGCCTCGTGTAGAGGTTGCAGAAAAATAGTTAAAAGTAGAGTTTCTTCACCAGCGCTCTGGTGATGCTGGGCAGGACTATCGCCGTGAACATGGCGGCGAAAACTATGGACGCGGACTCTGTGGATGAGATGGCATTATACTGTTTTCCGATGGCGGCTGTGGCTACCATCAGCGTCAGAGGATATGCCAGCGAAAAAGGGGAGATTATCAGTATCTTCTTCGGCAGAGATGTGAAATAGAGCGGGAATACAGAGAATATTCTCACTGCCAGCATGATAAGGCTGATGATGATCCCCGTCATCAGAACATTGGGCGCCAGAAAATCTGTGACATTGAACCCCATTCCGACATTTATAAAGAAGATAGGCACAAGAAAACCATATCCTATTCCGCTCAGTCTTTCCTGAATATTCTCTCTGTCATGAAACTGGATGGCAAAGAGCATCCCGCCGATGAATGCGCCCACGATGGGCTCCATATCAAAGAAGACAGCAACGGACACGAACACGAATATATTAACGAAAGTTGCTCTCATTCCTGTCTCGGTGGAGTTGCCGGTCAGGATGAAAATGCGTGAAAGGTGGGGAAACCACCAGAAGAACAGCTTGGTAAACTTCATCACGAACAGAACAAAAACCATGAAAGCCAGAACTCCGGCAAAGTGACCGATAGCCTTGGCGCTGAAGCCGTACTGATAAAAAAGGGTGAACAGCGAAAGCCCCATCAGCGTGAATGCCTCGCCTATGCCGCCGATAATCAGCAGAGCCTGACCGGAATTTTTATCGATGAAACCAGTCTCCTTCAGCACGGGAAAGAGCAGACCGACAGCCACAGTCATATATACCAGAACCATCAGCGGGGCATCGTGTCTATAGAGCACCACCGCCACCGAAGCGAGAATTATCAGGATTATCACCATAAAGTACGCCATCAGATCTTTTCTGGCGGTCTTGCGTATGTTGTCAAAGTCGATCTCCAGCCCCGCCAGATACATCAGAACGATGAACCCGAACTCAGCCAGAAAGTGTATAGTGCCTCTGTCAAACTCCATGCTGTGAAAAAACATTCCCAGCGCCACGCCGAAAATTATCTCGCCCACTGATGAGGGGATATAGAGCCTTCTGCTGAAAAAAGGCACAAAATACGCTCCGAAACAGATGAAAAGGAGCTGAAAAGCCTCAAATTTGTTCATTCACATCCTCAGTGGGCAGCATCAGCGAGCTGCACTTCAGCCTGCCGGCTATCATGTACTGAACATGGGGTTTCAGATAGCTGATCTTGTCATTCAGACTGTATGACAGAACAACTATCTTGGAGCTTCCTTCCGCGGAGTTGACGAAATTGACAGTCTCTCTGACAGGGTTACCTTCGAGAATACGGAAATCAATGGAAGCGTTCTCCGACAGCTCGTGGTCGTTTATCATATTCTGCACAAGCTGAAGATTTTCGGTTTCAAAGTGTCCCCTGATATCTTTCGGCAGGGTGACGTAAACGGCAGTGAAAGGAATGTTCAGCAGTTTCGCCATCTCTATCCCTGTTTCCAGAGCAAAAGAGGGGGAGTCGGAGTTAAGCCCGATGTAAACGTGGTCGTATTCCTTATTGCCCGCTGTCAGGATGAAGGGGTGTTTTGCCCTTTTGAAAACGAAACGGTAAAACAGGTTAAGCCCGCCGAACTTACGTTTTTTCGGGATCATTATCAGACCCGGCTCAGACTGTGTAGCCGCCTCTTTTACAGAGGCGATGGTATAGCCAGTTTCATAAGCCAGATTCATAGACTGAACATGTTTTTCTATATCTTTCGGTGTCTTGCCTATGACAGGCAGGACACTCAGCTTCATTGCGTGTGTCAGGCGGAACAGATACGCCGCCTCTTCCAGAAGTCTGGGACTCTGGGAACAGAGCGGAACGCTGATGTATGAGCCGAACTGAAGGGGAAACTGCGGTTCGCCCTTCGTCAGGGTATCTATCACGCCTTTAAGAATCTTCGGCTCGCCTACGATAATGACTTTGTCGCCGACCTTCAGCTCAAAATCGCCTGTGGGGATCAGGTTCTTATCACCTCTGTAACAGAAGGCGATGTTCCATGTGGAGGGGCGCAGATATTTCAGCTTGCGTCCGACCAGGTGGGAGTTCTTCAGAACATTGACCTCAACAATCTCTCCCTGACGCTTGCCTATGTTCAGCGGCCATGCCACGTTCTTTTCTATGATGCCTGTGACAGCCTTGATACCCAGATCTATGGGGTGCAGGGTTGTCACTCCGAATTCCTGAATCTCTTCGTTGAGCCTGTCGGTATAGGCTATGTGTATGATAGGAATCTGCATGTCATAAACGGAGCGGGCTATGCGGCATGCCTCCACAACGATATCCTCATCCCGCAGGGCGATGATGATGTGGGATATATCCTCCAGAGGGAGTTTTTTCCATGTGAGCATACTGCTGGCGTCGCCGTTGAAAATCTCCAGTTCCGGATAGGATGACTGGATGTTTTCCAGATGGTCCCTGCGTATATCCACCACTATCATTTTTCGTTTGGACATGAGAGACTGAATGAGCTGTTGCTCAAAAAAGCCTATGCCGAAAATAAGAATTTTTTTAACGTTGCCCGATTTTCTGGTGGTGTTCATAGCAGACCTTTCTAATGTAAGTTCTGTATACTAGCATAAAACCGAAAGGCGTAATACTGGAATTTTTGTGTGAAATGAAGAATATCAGAGGATGATGCCGGTTTCCGGTGTCTCTTTTCTCAGAACATATGTGTCGGTTAAGTAGTTTTTTTTGCAGAAAGAGGCGTAGTTTTCCAGCAGAGCATAATCGTTGTTCTCTTCGCTCACATGTGCCAGATATACCCGCCCGATACCCGATCCGGAGACGCTGCCCAGTATCTTCATGGCGTCTCTGTTGGAGAGGTGACCCTTGTGTCCGGCTATGCGTTTTTTCAGATATGCCGGATATTTGCCGTCTTTCAGCAGACTGGGTTCATAGTTGGATTCCAGCACCAGAACGTCTGTGCAGCAGAGGAATCTTTCCACGTCTTTTGTCACGACACCCAGATCAGTGGCGAAGGTGGCTACTTTCTCACCGATACGGAACCTGTATCCGAAGGGTTCGGCGCAGTCGTGACTGATGGAAAAAGGTATCACGGAGAACCTGCTCAGGTCATATTCGCATCCGCCTTTAAGAACATAGATATGGGACAGATGACCGATGCTGTCGTCTATGGCGGAGGCTGTGCCTTCGCTGGCATAGATTTTCGGGGAAAATCTGTTCACAAAGGGCTTCAGACCGCTGATGTGGTCGTGGTGCTCGTGGGTGATGAAAAGATGTATCTCCTTGTCCAGCAGACGCTTTTCGTCAGCTACAGATAAAATATATTTCAGAGGCACCCCGCAGTCTATGAAGACAGCGCTGTCAGGCGTCTCTAAAAAATAGCAGTTGCCTGAACTGCCTGAGGATACGCAGTTAAATGTGATATCCATCCTATGCCCGCCCGTATCTGCGGTAGAAGATGGCTATGTGTATGAAAACGGCGAGTATGGCGTATGATGAGCCGAGACCATAGAGAAAAGCCGCCCACAGGAGTGTTTTGAATATCCACAAAAGGCTGTTGGTAAAGCCGAATCCGGAAGCGTGACGGATGAAAATGAAGTTGAAGATGATAATAACCGCTATGGATGCCAGTATCTTATCCGCCTGTGTGCCCAGGTTCGCATATCCGGCAAAAAGCATGAAAACAATGGAGAACAGAACCAGTTTAAGAACGGTATAAGCAGGAGAGTTTGTAAAATCCTCTATATTCATGGAACGGGCAAATATGCCTGACACTGCCGACAAAGCGGCGGTCATAAGCATCAGCGCCGGATCGGAACCGTTTATCAGTAGAGCGAGCAGAGGAACCCAGAAGGGTATGGATGAGAAAAGCACACACACTGACATAAAGGGTCTTCTGGTGTAAAAATCAGCCGCTCTTATCATTGGTTTTAGTCCTTAGCCGCCTTACTTTTAAGATCGGACAGAATGTTCAGTGCCTGAAGAGGGGTGAGACTGTTCACGTCCATATTTTTCAGCTCGTCCACCACAGGGTGATCGTCAAAAACCAGCATGGTCTGCACAACGGACTGTGTGTCTTTATGCGGTTTCGGGGTGTTCACTATACCGTGGGGCGAAAGCTCATTTTTTTCAAGGTTTTTAAGTATCTGATTGGCACGCTTCACAACGTCTTTCGGCAGTCCTGCCAGCTCCGCCACATGAATCCCGTAGCTTTTATCCGCTGTGCCCTCTGTCACCTTGCGCATGAAGATCAGCTCTCCCTTATGCTCGGACACCAGAGTGGCGAGGTTTTTGACTCCGGAACATGTCATGGATATATCGGTCAGCTCGTGATAGTGGGTGGCGAAGAGTGTTTTGGCGTTGATATTCTCAGCGATATATTCCGCCACTGACCAGGCGATGGACACACCATCGAATGTGGATGTGCCTCTGCCTATTTCATCAAGTATTATCAGCGATTTATCAGTGGCATTATTCAGAATATTGGATGTTTCCACCATCTCCACCATGAAGGTGGATTCGCCGCCGGCGAGGTTGTCGCTGGCTCCCACACGGGTGAATATCCTGTCCACAAGACCGATCTCTGCGTCTGAGGCGGGCACGAACGAGCCTGTGTGAGCCATCAGGGTTATCAGGGCGCACATGCGCAGGTAGGTCGATTTACCAGCCATGTTCGGTCCTGTTATTATCGCCAGTCTGCTGTCGGTGATGTTCAGATCGATATCGTTAGGCACATAACCTGTTTTGATATTCTTTTCAACCACCGGATGGCGTCCGTCCTTTATCTTTATATCGTCAAAAGCCCCCACGAGAGGCTTGACATATCCGTTCTTAACCGCTGCCTGAGCGAATGAAAGCAGAACATCCAGCTCCGCTATTACAGAGGCGGACTGTCTTATCCGGTGGGCGTTCTCAGCCACCTTCGCCCGGATATCCGAAAAAAGCTCATACTCCAGAGCGAACAGTCTGGAGTCAGCGGTCAGGATCTTTTCTTCCAGCTCCTTCAGCTCCGGTATCACAAACCTTTCGGCGTTCACCAGCGTCTGTCTGCGCTCGTAATAATCAGGCACCTTATTAAGAGCGCCTTTAGAAATTTCTATGTAGTAGCCGAACACTTTATTGAATTTAACTTTCAGGGTGCTGATGCCGGTGGCGGTCTTTTCTCTCGCCTCAATTTTCAGAAGTATTGCACGGCTGTTTTCTTTAATATTCTTCAGCTCGTCAACTTCGGCGTTGTACCCTGTTTTTATCAGACCGCCCTCAGTGAGAGTCAGCGGCGGGTTTTCGTCTATTGCGTCAGAGATGATGTCAGTGAGATCCTCCAGAGAATCAAACATCTGCACTGTTTCTGATATGTGCGGGTTGTCGCATGAGCCGAGGAGATATTTTATGATAGGGAATGCTTTGGTGGAGTTTTTCAGCCATATCAGGTCTCTGGCGGTGCATCTGGCCGCGGCTATGCGTGTGGCTATGCGCTCCACGTCATAAACGTCGGCTAGCTGTTTTATCAGTTCTTCGGCTATGTCCTGCCTGTTTATGAAAAATTCGGTCATCTCCTGTCTGCGCAGGATGGAGTTCACGTTTCTCAACGGATTCAGCAGCCATTTTTTCAGGGTTCTCGCGCCCATAGACGTGGATGTGTGGTTCAGCACAGAAAACAGGGTGCTGTCCTCGCCGCCGTCACGGCTGTTCTTCACCAGCTCCAGTGTGCCTGATGCCACGCTGTCCAGATAGACACGTTCATCGTCTGTGACGAGCTTGGGTTTCAGCAGGGTAATGCTGAGCATCACACGGTCGAGATATTTCAAAGCGATGTAAAGGGGAAAGGCGAACTGCGCATCGTCCAGCCCCAGAGATTTCAGAGATGAGACGGAGAAATGATCGGTTACTTCCCTGACAGCCAGGTTTTCGGAAAAACTTCCTCCGAACTCGAAAGAATTGGGGATGTCGGATTTATACCCGGTGATTATTTCTTTCGGGGAGTAGCGGTTCAGGATATCTTTTGCTGATGATTCCGGCGATTTTTCCAGATAGACCTCGCCTGTGGAGGTGTCTGTGAATGCCATATAGATATCGGATCCCTGTCTGTGCAGACAGGCGAAGAAGTTGTTGTCTGTGGCGGGTAGGGCGGCTTCGTCCAGAACGGTTCCGGGGGTCATGACACGGGTTACGCCCCGCTTCACTATTCCCTTTGCCTGTGCCGGATCTTCGAGCTGGTCGCATATGGCTACGTTCAGCCCTGCTTTCAGCAGTTTTATCAGATAAGACTGATAGCTGTGGTGGGGCACGCCGCACATGGGCATACCGTTATCCTTGTCCTTTTCACGGGAGGTGAGGGCGATGCCGAGTATCTTGGACGCTGTTACCGCGTCCTGACCGAACATCTCATAGAAATCGCCCATACGGAAAAACAGAAGTGACCCCTGATGCTTCTCTTTCATTTCATTGAACTGCTGCATCATGGGAGTAATTTTTTCGGGCCGTTCCACCGTCACATTTCCATTAAATGGGCTTTAGGGTTTCAAAAGCGTGGCAGTGCTTACAGGTGTCTGTGTAGTCCTTTGCCTGTTCGCCGCATGCAGAGCACTCATAGAAACTCGCGCTCTCCAGCAGTGTCGCCAGCATGGCGTTATGCTCCAGAGCGAGCGAAGCTCTGGCTATGACGTGTGTGGGACCGAAATTCTCTATATATCTGTCGATGAACGCCTGCGCCTTGTCCTTGCTGCCGGTGGTTATATACCTTGATATGACATATGTGTAGATGAACGGGTTCGAAGAACCCATATTTATACGTTTCAGACAGTGGCGAACCAGCCATTCGAATTTGTTCTCGTCATAGAAGATGGTCTGGAACTTCATCATATCCTGATGGGTGGCGGGCAGATCATCCTGAAGAAACGTTTCTATCTCCTCCACAGCCTTGTCGCCTCTGCCGTCCAGCAGATGCTGATCGATATGCGCCATGCGCAGAACACGGGATGTGGGGATATATTTTATAGCGTTCTGAAAACACTGAGGATTGTTATTAGCCAGACCTGATTTCAGGCATCTGTAATAGCAGTAGCCTATTTCGTTGTTCAGGTCCATCTTGGTCTCTTTCGCCAGAGATTTATAGGTGTTGGCGGCATCATCGAACCTGCCCAGCTCTCTCAGGCACTTCGCCTTCAGCAGGATACCGTCCGTGTCGGATGTCATTTCGAGTTGTTTCAGAGCCTTGTCGTATTTTCCGGCGGCGAAGAATATCCGTCCCAGCTCAACATTGAGAACCCTCTTGGTGGAGGAGTCCACATCGTCGCTTCTGAGGATTGTCTGGATGATGTAGAGCGCCTTGTCATAGTGTCCCAGTTTTTTGAACACGAGTCCGGCTGTGTAATACGCCTCTATACGATCCTTGTTGTCCATGGCGGCGTTTTTCAGGTGGGTGGACGCTTTCTGAAAGTTTCCTTCTGTCAGCGCTGACAGACCTTTTAAAAAATCTGTATTGTATTTCACATAGACCTCTAATCTTTCATATCGGTAAAGGGAATATTGCGAAGACGCTCAAGCTCGTCCTCGAGCTTTTTGATCTGTTTTTTCTGCACGCTGACCGTGTGTGACAGCTTGAATCTGTCCAGATAGTACATGAGCGTGGTGAGTATGACACCCAGCAGCATAGCGCCGAGAACGACTATGAAGACAGGCATCTTCAGCATGGGTGCGCCGAAGAAATACTGTATCTCAACAGGTCCGGTGTTTAATATGGCAAAAACGATGATCACCAGTGTAACGGCGATCTTTATAAGTCCTGCAATGGCTCTCATCCTGATTCCTCCTCGTCGAAAGCTGCCTTAAGTTTATCATAAGTATCGTGTATATGCTCGGAGATAACTCTGGTCTCTCCGATAACAGGCATAAAGTTGGTATCGCCCACCCAGCGGGGCAGGACATGAAAGTGGATATGCTGGCTGATCCCCGCGCCCGCAGCGCGCCCCAGGTTGAACCCGGTGTTGAACCCCTCCGGATTGAACACTTTTTTGAAAACGTTGATGGTCTTCTTTACCAGCTGCATTATTTCCAGCATTTCGTCATCATTCAGATCGGTGAAATCCGATGTATGTTTATATGGAATGACCATACTGTGACCGTTGTTATAAGGGTACAGGTTCATGATGACGTAGGCATGCTTTCCCCTGTAGAGGATGAGGTTATCTCTGTCTTTATCCGACTGAGGTTTGGAGCAGAATATGCATCCCTCGTCCTTGCCTCCAAGACGCGAAATATAGGCCATGCGCCAGGGCGCCCAGAGCTTTTTCACTCCTTTGTCCGCCATATTATCTCCGGTTTTTCTTTATTTACTTCTGTTATAGCAGTTTGATTAAGTATTATCAATACCGCTGTGCGGTTTATCAGATGTGGGAAGTGCAACTTTAAAAACAGTTCCCCTGCCTGTTTCGGATTCGAAGGTAATGGTGCCGCAGTATTTTTCCGTCAGCTCTTTGACAATATACAGTCCGATGCCGGTTCCGTTCTGTTTGGTCGTATAGAATTCGTTGAATATCATATCTCTCATGTGCGTGGGGATACCGGCGCCGTTGTCGCTGACGGTTATCACTGTTTTGTCATGGTTTCTGTAGGCAGAGAGCGTGACCAGCGGGCTTTCGCTGTTTTCCACCGCTTCTGACGCGTTTCTGAGTATGTTCAGAAATATCTGCTCCAGATGCACGGGGTTAGCGTATATGAATCCCAGACGGCGTTCCACGTCTGTTTTAAAAGGTATCTGCGTCCATTTGAACAGTGTCCTGTCCGCATAGTGGCAGAGATCGTCCATGAACTGATACACGTCTATGTCCCTGTTATGGCGCTCGTCATCCAGTCTGGAGAAATTCAGTGTATTGTCTATGATGTCTTTTATCCGTGATGCGTCAGAGGCTATCCTCTCGGCATACTGTTTCTGCTCGCCGCATTTCAGCGAAAGAATGTCTGCGTTCAGCATGATGGAGTTCAGCGGGTTCTTTATCTCGTGGCTGACCGCTGCTGTCAGCGTTCCGATTGTCATCAGGCGGTCGTTGTGCATCATGCTCTTGTGTATGGAGCTGATGGTTTTAAAAGATTTTCTGAGGGAGTATGCCATGTAGTTGAACAGACGGGACATCCTGCCGAACTCGTCCTCAGATTTCACATCCAGCCGCACGTCCAGATTGCTGTTGGCAACCTCCTGCATGGCGTGTTCGATTCGTCTGACAGGATGAACCACCAGAATATTCACCAGAACCGCCAGCAGGATAAAGAGGACGATGTTGAAAAGTATCATGATCTTCTTGATATTGGCCGCGTCCTTCTCCAGTATCTGGGTCATGTGGGTCAGGTTGATGTTTATGTTCAGATAGCCCAGTATCTTTCCCTCGGAAGGAAGATGGCAGAGCTGACATTCCGGATTGTTCTTTATCGGGGTGTAATATGACAGCACTTTTTTGCCGTCGATCACATTTTCTTTCAGACCGTCATTGATCCTGTTCTGCACGATGCTGTCTATGTATTTCGGGTCATATTTGTGAATGAATTCCGGCAGCGATTCCGTGAGCGTCCATTTCGGGTTGAATACATGAACCCCCACGATATTCTTGTCATTCTGAAGCTGTATCATCAGGCGCTTG
>DKFJ01000010.1 GCA_002452335.1 Deferribacteraceae bacterium UBA6799
TTATATTTATACACTTTAACTTCTACATGATCAACTAATACAACTTTAAAAAGCAATATCTGTTTGTTATTATTTCACACGCTTGTTTTACTGTTTTGACATGAAAACGTTGCCATGATAGCATCAGTATATGAGGTGCGCTTATGGAGAATATGACTAAAGGTATACATGAAAAATACTGCTCTGAATGCGGAAGCGTAATAAACGCTAAGGCTGAGATATGCCCTAACTGCGGTGTCAGGCAGCAATCTGTCAGTTCTAAGAACAGACTTGCGGCTGCGCTGTTCGCTTTTTTTCTCGGTGGATTCGGCGTGCATAAATTTTATATGGGTCAGGTTATGATGGGGTTGATCTATCTTCTCTTGTGCTGGACTTTTATTCCCAGCGTCATAGCTTTCATTGAGGGGATAATATATATAACTATGTCTGATGAGGCATTTGCACAGAAATATTGTTGAGAGAGAAGGGGGCATACGCCCCCTTTTTTGTTATATTTTAAATTGTGACGCGCTTTCCATCTGATCATCCGCCTGATGCTGAATATCCGCAACAGTCGAAGATACCTGTTCTATAGCGGCTGAGCTCTGCTCCAGCCCGCTTGAGATAACATGCGCGTTGTCATTTATGTTGTTTATAGCGCTGACCTGTTCTGAGATAGCTGTGTTGATTATGGAGCTGGACGTGCTGATCTCTTCCACCGCCTTCACTATCTTTTCGAAGATAGCATCTGTTTCGTTCAACCTGTTAACACCGTCATAAACCTTTGTCTTTGCGGATGTCATTTCCTGGTTTGTCTTGTTCGTCTCTCTTACAAATGTAGAGATAATGCTTTCTATCTCGTGTATGGATGTCTGAGTTCTTTCAGCCAGCTTGCGCACCTCGTCCGCTACAACGGCGAATCCCCGTCCGTGTTCCCCGGCTCTTGCTGCCTCTATAGCGGCGTTCAGAGCCAGAAGGTTTGTCTGATCTGCTATATCATTGATAACCAGCAGTATATTTCCAATTTCTTCAGAAGATCTGGCCAGCTCCGCAACTGTTGTTCCGAGCCCCTCTACGTTCTGCTGAATGCTGGACATTACAGTATTGGCTGATTTAATACAGGATTGTCCTTCGTTTGTCAGCTTTTTAGCTGAGTCTGATTTTGTTTTAACATCATTGATCGATGAAAGAACTTCAGATGACGATGTGCTGATCTCTTCCACAGCGGAAGCTACCATGCTGACCTGTGACGCCTGATCGGAAAAGGTGGCGGCTAGTTCTTCTGTGGTGGACGCCAGTTCTGTGCTGGCGGAAGCAAGGGAGTTAGAGGACTGTACAAGTCCCTCTATAACACCTTTCAGGCTGTTTCTCATGCTTTCCAGCGCCTTAGCGAACTGACCGATCTCGTCTTTCTGGTTTATGTCGAGTGATTTTGTAAAGTCGCCTTTCGCCATAGTGTTGGCTGTTTCTACCGCCTTGTGCATGGGGATGGTAATGGCTCTGGAGATCAGCATGCTGATAAAGAGCCCTGCAAGAACAGCTATCACCGAAATGACTGTGATAAATACTTTTGTGGCGAAAATGGAAGACGCAAGGGCGTCCATCTCGCTTTGTATTACAACTCCGCAGACTTCCTGCGCGTCCAGACCGCCCTGAACCAGCGCTGCGCTGTATTTCGAAAGATCATCGTATGACTTGGACACCAGGATGAAATCATTATTATAGTTTTCCAGGGATTTCATCAGCTCTGTGTAACCGCTTAGATTTTCTTTGGCGTAACCATAAGCCAGTTTATAAAATTTCTGCTGAGTGTCATAATGTTCCTTGGTGGGCGCTGCCAGATATTTTATAGCGTCGATACGCATCATCAGCAGGTTGCTAACGAAAGTCTTTGAGTCGATTTGATCAACATGCTGGAAAAGCAGTTCGCCTGTTTTGTTAAGATCATTCACCAGTTCAGATTTCTTTTCAATACCTGCGGCGTATTGTTGAAACGCGTCGGAATAGGTCTTTATCACATCCATCATCTTAGATATGTTTTTGATATCTGTTTCAGAAGTATATGACTTGAAAGAGGTGTCGTATAACTGCCTGATTCTGTCAAAAGCGGCGTTCACTTCATTTTTGTATTTCTCGTCTGATGTGTGAAAGAAATTGTTTCTGTTCTCTCTCGCCTTGTTCATCAGCACTGTTATTTCGGCGAAATTATCTTTTTTAGTGAATAGGAATGCGAGATCACTGATCTTATAAAATGCTATTGCACTGATAGCAATCATCAATATTAGAATAATTCCGAATCCCGCAAGAAGTTTGTTTCTGATACTAAGATTCTTTAACATGTCTCCTCCTGAACATATAAATGATTAATTATTTTAGTATAATTATCATGGTAGTGCAATTAATTAAATATAACTTATCTGAATAGTATATTAATAAATATTATAAGTATGTTACTAATGTGTGTATGAAATAGCGTTGAACTATAAATAAACACATGCCGTGAGAATCTGTGTGTTATGCCGTTTTTTATCACTGCTTGTATATGTGATGGTTACATAAAACACAGAAAATGTCTTATTTAAATATTATATTGTCTTTTATGAATTTCAATAAGAATTTTGTGAAGAAATAAGAAAGGGGGCTAAAGCCCCCTTTTTTTGTGATTAAATTCTGAACTGAGCCGCGCTCTCCATCTGGTCGTCTGCCTGTTTCTGAAGATCCGCTACAGTAGCGGAAACCTGGTTAACAGCCGCAGAGCTCTCTTCCAGTCCGCCGGAGATAACATGGGCGTTGTCGTTGATATTGTTAATAGCGGTGACCTGCTCTTCCATTGCGGTGCGGATAATGCTGCTGGCACCACCTATTTCTTCCACAGCCGTAACTATCTTTTCGAAGATCTTGTTGGTGTCCTCCAGCTTGCCGACGCCTTCTGTAACATATGTTTTCGCTGTCTGCATTTCGCTGTTGGTTTTGCTGGTTTCCCTTACAAAAGATGAAATGATGGATTCTATCTCCTGTATAGATGTCTGTGTTCTCTCCGCCAGCTTACGCACCTCGTCCGCAACCACTGCAAACCCACGTCCGTGTTCGCCGGCTCTGGCGGCCTCTATGGCGGCATTAAGCGCCAGAAGGTTGGTCTGGTCCGCTATGTCGTTTATCACAAGCAGAATGTTGCCTATCTCCTCAGATGATTTAGCAAGTCCGGCAACGGTTGTGCCGAGCTCTTCCACATTATGCTGTATTTTGAACATTACGTCGTTGGCGGAGTGTATGCAGGTCTGTCCTTCGCATGTGAGCACGTTAGCAGAGTCTGACTTGTCCTTGACCTCGTTGATGGACGCGAGAACCTGTGTTGATGAGGTGCTGATCTGTTCCACGGCAGAGGCGACCATGCTGACCTGAGACGCCTGATCGGAAAAAGTGGACGCCAGCTCTTCTGTGGTGGATGCCAGCTCCGTGCTGGCGGAAGCTACTGAGTTAGATGAGTGGACAATGACATCTATTACGTCTTTCAGGCTGTGTCTCATGCTTTCCAGCGCTTTGGCGAACTGACCGATCTCGTCTTTCTGGTTTATATCCAGTGTATGGGTGAAGTCCCCGTCTGACATTACATTTGCGGCAGATACTGCTTTTGCCATGGGCTTGGTAATAGAAGCGGAAATGAAATAGCCTATAGTCAGTCCCAGAGCGAGAGCCGCAAGCGAGATCACTATTATCAGCAGTATAGCGTTAGATACAGCTGAGTCTATATACTGTTTCTCGTTGTTTATGATGCCGCTGCAGAGATCCTGTGTTTCTCTGGCAGTGGCAACCATGATCTCTTCTTCTTTTTCCAGTTGTTTATAGCCTTCGCTCAGCTTGATAAAGTTTGAGTTGTAAAGCTCAAGACCTTCTGTGATGATTCTGAAGTTTTCTGACCCGTCGTTAAGCGAGCGTGCAAGATCTATGGCCTTTTGATAGTATTTCTGCTGTTCGTTATAGAAATCTTCAGTTTTGTTAGATACATAGTTCAGTGCATTCATGCGCATCAAAAGAAGGTTGTTCGAAATGTTGAGCTGACCTAACTTGTCAGATGTAGAAAAAACTATGGCGCCTGATTCTCTCAGCTGTTTGATAAGCTGATTATTTGCAGATATTATCGATTGGTAGTTTTTGAATGCTTCCTGATAGTTCTGCACAGATTTTATGATGCTGGTGATGCTTTTCTGGTCTGCTTCATCAGTGTAAACAGTCAGGCTGTCCTGAGCAGTTTTTAATATTTTGTCAAAAGATTCATTAACGAGATCACCATGCTCATTAAGTCCTGTGAAAAGGTATCTGATTCTGTTTGCCCTCGCGTCACCTATGCTCTCAACGATAGATGCGAAAACGTCTCTTTTCTGTACCAGAAAAGACAGCTGCTTAAATTTAGTGAAACTAAGCAGGCTGATAGTTCCCATAAGCAATAGAACCACACCAAAGCCTAGTGCCAGCTTTTGGGATAATTTTAAATTTTTCAACATATTAAACTCCGTTAACCGTACTAATATTGTCTCTTTCACAATATTTACACATTTAAGTAAGGAACACAAGAGAAACGAAAATTAACTAGCAAATTATTATAAGAATCATATAATATACTTACAATAAAGATAAAATAATAGCAATGCTGTTTAATTTAATAAACGAATGAACTAATATTGAATATGGTAATACATGATAATGTTTATTGTTATAACAAATAGGGCGACTGGTTTTCGTATCGTTGAGGAGTTGTTTTAATGCTCTAAAGCTTAAATATTAGGTAGTTGTGAAGGTTTTGTTTAATTTAAAGTAAACATATGTTAAGTATGCAATTATCAAGGATTGACTCTGCCATAACATGAAATTTTAACTAAGGTGTCTATTTTCTTTTTTTATTTAAAAAGTCTTCGATAACATTAGGGGGCGCAGGTTTAGAAAACAGAAATCCCTGAATATCAGAGCAGTTGAAATTTTTCAGAACTTCAAGCTCGTCGTGGGATTCAACACCTTCAGCCACAACTTTCATTCTGAGGCTCTCTGCCATAGCTATTATCGCTCTGGTGATCGCGGCGTTGTCCGAGTCATATTTGATATTGCGGATGAAGGACTTGTCTATTTTCAGCCTGTCTATGGGGAAGTGGCGCAGATAGTTCAGCGATGAATATCCGGTTCCGAAGTCGTCAATGGCGAGGCTGACGCCTATGTCCTTCAGTTTATTCAGAGTCTTTGTGGTTTCGGTCACATTGGTCATCAGGACGCTTTCTGTTAGCTCAAGCTCCAGATTTTCCGCTCTGACACCGGTGATCTTCAGAATATTCTTTATGTTGTTGATAAAATTCTTCTGTTTGAACTGCACAGCGGAGATGTTCACTGAAGTTATAATGTTGCGCTTCAGCTTGGTGGTTCATTCCATATTCTGAAAGCAGGCTCTCAGCAGAACCCACTCGCCTATCTGCAGGATGAGCCCTGTTTCTTCGGCAAGCTGGATGAACATAGATGGCGGAATCAGTCCCTTTTCCGGCTGAAGCCATCTCAGAAGCGCCTCCACTCCGTACATCTCTCCGGTAAGAGAGTTAACCTGCGGCTGGTATTCGAGGAAGAATTCCTCTCTGTCCACTGCGTGGCGGAGGTCTTTTTCCAGTGAGAGTCTGTTCATGACCTTATAGTTCATCTCTTTTGAGAAGAACTGATAGTTGTTTCTGCCCAGCTCCTTAGCCTGATACATGGCGACATCCGCGTTTTTCAGGAGTGTTTCCGGGTCTTTTCCGTCTGTGGGATAGATGCTGATGCCTATGCTGAGGCTGGTAAAGACCTCGTGTCCGTTTACGAACTGGGATCTGGACAGCATGTTCAGCAGTTTAGCCGCAACACCTGTCACGGAATTTTCTGTTATGTTGCTGAGAGCTATGACGAATTCGTCACCGCCCAGCCTGGCTACCGTGTCGCATGAGCGGACGTGCGCTTTCAGCATTTCAGCAACGTTGGTCAGCAGAGTGTCTCCGGCTGAGTGTCCCAGCGTGTCGTTTATATTTTTGAATCTATCCAGATCTATAAACAGAATAGCGAGCTGTTCGTTGCCCCTGATAGCCTGCTGGATCATGATGCTGACCCTGTCTTTCAGAAGCTGTCTGTTGGGCAGATTGGTAAGAGTGTCGTAATAGGCCAGTTTCTCTACCTTTTCCTCTGCCTTTTTTCTCTCAGTGATATCTATAATGGTGCCGACTATCCCGTTGACGTTATTGTCTGTGTCGTTAAAGACCGCTTTGGTGAATATAACGTTTTTTTCCTGACCGGTAGATGTCGTTATCTTTGATTCGTAGGGATCTATTGAGCCTTTCAGCAGAAGCTGCCTGTCCGTGCGAACGCACTGTGTGCACCAGTCGGCGTCTGTGATCTCGCCCATGGTCTTTCCGATGATGTATTCCTTCTTTTTTCCCAGCAGTCTCTCCATGCTGGTGTTGCATCCGAGATGTCTTCCCTTGGTATCTCTGTAAAAGATAGGGTTGGGGATGGAGTCGATAAGTGTCTGAAGAAAATGTATAGTATTCTGAAGTTTTTTGTCGCTCTGTTTTCTTTCCAGCTCGGCAGCCGCTCTGAAAGCGAACATCTTAAGCATGGAAACAGCCATGGCGCTGTCATCCAGCGGTTTTCTGCCCATCACCGCCATGGGGCCCAGCACGTTGCCTTTGGAATCTATAAGAGGGATGCCGAAATAGCTTTGTACTCCCAGCTCCTTAGCCAGATGATCCAGATGGAATTTCTCCATGATGCCGGATTCGAACTGCTGTATTCCGCTGTGGATAACCAGACTGCAGGGTGTATTTTCCAGATCAAACTCGAAGTTCGGAACTATCTCGCCGTCAGCGCAGACGGCCACAGTCCGGACTCTTGATTTTGTTTCGTCGGTGAATTCGCAGATGAAAGCGTGGTTGGCGCTGCATGCCAGCACCAGATGCTTTACCAGCGACTCGAAAAAGGCATCGCCTATGGAAGACAGAACGCCTTTGGATAGTTCGTTAAGGCTTTTTTTCAGCTTCTCTTCTTCGGTGGAGTCGTTAAACTCGAGAAGAAGAAGTTGTTTATCGTCAGATAAGGACTTGATAACAATATCAAAATACATGCTTCCGGCAGGTGTTACAAATTCTTTTCTGAAAGAGAGTTTTGTCTCGCCGGATTTTCTGAATATTTCGATATCTTCGCCCAGAAAGGTGTATATGTTGACAGTGCTGCATGAGATATCGCCGTCACCTGAAGCGAACTGTTTGAACATCAGGCACATCTGGTTTGCGGCGTCATTGAGGCGCAGCGGCGTGCATCCTTCCAAAAGCACAACCGGATTAGGTATGTCTTCAAAGATTGTCTGGAAATTTATATTATTAAATATCACTGCAAACCTAAATAATTTTTAAGAATAGTAGACTATAATAAAATCAATGTAAATAGTTAGTATTAGCATATTCAGATACATTTTTGACAAAATAAGTTTAATGTTTAACCAATCTTTGATTGTAAAATACCAATTCGTTCTTTATTATTGGTATAATTTATGTATAATAAGACCAATGCAGTATTGAAGGTTATATATGGATGATATTGAGAAGCTGAAGAATTACAAAGTGTTATATGTTGAAGACGATGACATTACAAGAGAAATGGCTTCCAGGATGATCTCTAAATACTTCAGAAACATAGTGATAGCGGCTGACGGCCGCGAGGGGCTGGAGAAGTTCTCCGCTGAGGCTCCGGATCTTATTATCACTGACCTCTCAATGCCGGAAATGAGCGGATTCGAGATGATAAGTCATAATAAAGACGTGCCTATTATCGTCACTACCGCATACAGAAACGAGACAGAGAGTCTGGATAACGTGAATGCGGTTGTTTTCAAACCCGTCAACAAAAAACTGCTTCTTCAGGCTATTTCTGATATTTATGACTAAATCCGCATAATTTACAAAATTTATCTTTCTGTAAATTTGCATTTTATAGTTTTTGGAGTTATGCTGTTGTTACAGAGTAGCGAGCAAATTAACTTTTAATAAACTTGCTGCCATTATTTATATGTAGGTGGGATTATGAACTTTGAGGTTGAGGTATTTAAGGCTCTTGGGGATAACAACAGGCTGCGGATCATCTGTATGCTCGCTGTTAGAGAGCTTTGCGTTTGCGAGATCAATGCTGTGCTGAATATTTCTATGTCGACCATTTCATCACACTTGAAAGTGCTGCGCAATGCGGGTTTAGTTAAATCCCGCAAGGACGGAAGATGGATTATCTACCGTCTGGACAAGTCGAGTTCGTTCGTTGCGGATATTCTCAATGTAGTTATTTCCGGAATGAAAAACTCAGAGGTTGTATCCGGAGACGTGGAAAAACTGAAAACCGTTAATACTAAAAATTGCGGGGAATAATTTTTTCGTAACCGGAGGATAGTTGAACAAAAAATTATCCGGAACAGGTATTGTCACTCTCGCCGGAGGACTCAGGCAGGGTGACAATATCGTCTTACAGATGGAAGACCCCAGCAGCTACAGGCAGATAGCCGGCGAGCTGCTCAGAGATATGTCGTCTTTTGAGGGGAGATTCCATTTCATCAGTTTCTGTGAAGCCAATCAGAGACTCGATCTTTCTGCGGCCGGCGTCAGCACCGTGGTCATTGACCCATTCAAGGGCTTCGAGGACTTCATCCGGGAGTGTTCCGGCTATATCTCAAAAGTCAATATAGGCGATATCGTTATCATAGACTGCCTCACCAGCCTGATGGGCTTCTGGGGGTCTGACTGGCTGATAGGCTATGCGTATCAGATTATTCTGGAGACAGCCACCGAGAGGAAGGTCACCACATTCACAGCTATGCAGAGGAAGTGTCACAGACAGTTCACAGTGAAGAAGATCACTGAGGCGGCGTCTGTCGTTGTCCGTGTGATGCACGACAACATGAGCCGTTACTGTCTGGTGCCGAGAAAGGCGAAGGACAGACAGTCCGCGTCCATGTACAAACCATACATAATGGAGCTGAAAAAGGGAGTTCGTCCCGCCACAGGCACTCTGGACGCTTCCGAAATACAGAATCCGCCGGACAGACGGAGCGATATGCAGTATTTCAACTGTCTGGACAGTCTGTTTCTGGGAGACGAGACAGCTGATCCGGTGGAGGCCGTGAAGAAGCTGTGCAGGGTTCTGATGGGTATGGACGAGAGGATACAGAATCTGGCGGCAAAGTTTCTGACGCTGGACGAGATGAAGATAATCAGAAAAAGAACCATCGGATCGGGCTTCATAGGAGGCAAGGCGGCGGGGATGCTCATCGCCAGAAAGATAGCCAGACAGAAGCTCCCGCAGGATATAGAGCATTTCAGAGAATATGACGACAGCTTCTTTCTGGGATCTGACGCATTCTATACCTATCTGATATATAACGGGTTATGGGATGAGTACAAGGTATATTCCGATGACCCTGAAAGCGCTAAGACCAGAAAGCTGCACAGGCTTATCCTGAACGGCAAGATGCCTCCGGAGATCATAGAGCGTCTGGAGGATCTGATAGATTATTACGGACATTTTCCGATCATCGTCCGTTCCAGCAGTCTGATGGAGGATAGCTTCGAAAGCTCTTTCGCCGGAAAATATGAAAGCCGCTTCTGTGTGCTGACAGGGGATGATTCCGCCATGCTGATTCAGCTTTCCGATGTGGTAAAATCAATATACGCCAGCATGTTCAACAGAGAGGTGGACAGCTACCGCAAGGTGTCCAAGCTGTTCGGCAGAGCAGATATCATGTCCATTATTATTCAGCGGGTGTCCGGCGTTTATCAGGGGGATTATTTCTTTCCCCATGTGGCTGGTGTGGGACATTCATATAACTCATACATCTGGGATAAAAAGATAGAGGCGGAATCCGGGCTTCTGCGTCTGGTTGCCGGACTCGGCACACGGGCTGTCAGCAGGGGCAACACGGACTATGCCCGCATGATAGCCATAAACAGACCAAACGATGACCCCATGCCGGGGATAGAGAACAAAAGACTATACAGCCAGCGATATCTGGATGTGATAGATACAGTTACCAACCATATCAGAGAGATAAAACCCTCCGATCTGAAAGCGTCGGATTTTATGCCGGCCATGAAGATAATCGCTTCCCGTGACATGGAGATGGAGAAGATGATCTTCCGGTCGTCCGGTTCGTCTATTCAGGCATGGATGATAGACTATGACCATATAATAAATAAGACTTCCGTGGTGAGCACCATGTCGGAGATACTGAAGGTGCTCGAAGAGGAATATAAAAGCCCGGTGGAGATAGAGTTCACCGTGAACTTTCAGGACGAGAACAACTATCTGGTAAACATACTCCAGTGCCGACCTGTGCAGGTGCAGAAGATCAGCACCCGTGACGAAAAAGCGGGGGAGAACGAGGAATATACAGTCTTTCAGGCTAAGGGGTCTTTTCTGGGCGGCAGCAGCTCGCTGCTGCTGGACACAGTGGTCTATGTGAACTGGGACGAATATATGAAACTGCCTCCGGCGAAAAAGAGAGAGTGCGCCGACTACATAGGCATACTGAACGACAGGATAAAAGAGAAGGGATTTCACAGTCTTCTGATGGGCTACGGCAGGTGGGGTTCCAGCGTAACGGCTCTGGGCGTTCCCGTAACTTTTTCGCAGATAGACGGCATGCAGGCTGTTATAGAGATAGGGCGCATAGAGAGAGGCTTGGTGCCTGAGCTGTCATACGGAACGCATTTCTTCCACGATGTGGTGGAATCGAAGATCATATATATATGTGTGCTGGAGGATAAGGAGCACTTCTATCTGGATGACACCATAACAAAAGCGCAGAACATGATAAGAAAAGCCATAGAGGAACCCGAAGGACTCGAAAAAGTTATCGGGTATTTCAGATTCCCCAAAAGACCTTTAAGATTAGTGACGGATATCAGAACCAGAACAGTGAATCTCTTCAGGGAGATTGTTACGCCCTGATTATTTGTCCCCGCCGCAGCATCCGCAATCGTCATCTTCACAGTCGTCTTCGCAGCTGAGCTGATCTGTGTCTATCAGGGCGAGTTCGCCGTTTGTTATAGCCAGACCCACTTCGAGACAGTTGTATATGAACTCTTCAAAGCTCATTTCATTTGCCTTAGCCGCTTCGTTGATCTCTTCAAACATTGATTTCTCAAGATTGAAGGCAAAAGTCATCATATCGCCGTTCTGCTCTGCGCTTTCGCCGGAGCATCCGCATTTGTTGTCGTTATCGTTACCGCCGCAGCATCCCATGCTACACCTCACTGATTTTTCTAGGGTTTTAACAGGTTTTATGTGATAATGCAAACACAGACTTCTGATATTGGTGACGTATGAGACTGACCCTGGCGCAGACATCACTGAAAGGCACAAAAAAAGATAACCTTGATAATATGATAAAGGTGATGTCAGAGAATAAAAAAACTTCTGATCTGATACTGTTTCCGGAGATGATAATGGGGGCAAAGACAGATTCGGCTGCTCTGACAGATCTGGCGGAAGATGTGGAGAACGGAGCTTTCGCTTCTGCTCTGCGTGAGTCGTGCGTCAGATACGGCGTGTCCGTGTGCGCCTGTCTGTGGGAAAACAGCGGTACGGACAGGGTCTATAACACCGCCGTGGTGTATGGTAAAGACGGCGGCGTGAGAGCTAAATATCGTAAACTGCACCTGTTTGATGCTCTGTCGGTGAAGGAGTCGGATGATATGCTGCCCGGCAGCGAGCCGTCTCCTGTGTTCGAACTGGAGGGCATCATGTGCTCTCTGGCGGTTTGCTATGATCTGCGTTTTCCGGAGGTATTCAGAAACGCTGTCTTCAGGGGCGCTGAGCTGCTGCTGGTTCCATCCGCATGGTATGACGGAGAGATGAAAACAGACCACCTGATAACCCTGCTGAAGGCGAGAGCTCTGGAAAACACAGTATATACCGCGTGCGCTGACCTCTGCGGTGGATGTTTCGCCGGACATTCCGGCATATACGGTCCCTATGGCGAGCGTGTGGCGTCAGCCGGAGTGGACGAGGAAGTGATCAGCGGGCTAATCAGCAAGGAAAGAATAGCGGAGATCAGAAAAAAACTGCCGTGTATAGATAATTTCCGCTCGGATATTTTTAGACGATAATAATTATTTAAAGCAGCCTGTTGTTTAACAAATTTTGCAATAATTTGACACTTATTTAAATTTGTTTATGCTATGGTTCATTATCTAGTGACATTGACTGTCATGTACATCATTGCGTGATTAACCGGAGAATAAAATGGCCAAGAAATCTTTTAAATGCCGTGATTGCGGGGAAAAGATAGTTGTGAAGCAGGCCGGCTCATGCCGCTGCGACAACTGCGGAGCAATCTATAAGTGCTACTTCGAGCTGAAAAAAGAGGAGAAGAAGACTGTTCACCCTGTTCAGGTCGAAGGCGGTAAAAAACAATCTATCCTTACCTTTTATAAGGATAACAGAACTGCCTGATAACAAATATATCAAGGTTCGTTAGTCCAGAGTGCTGACGAACCTTTTGTTTTTTGTGCAGATCTCATTGTTGTATATTATGTTTTTAAAGGTCTTGAAAGCGTCCATCTCTTCTGACTGACTCAGATATCTTACCCCGTTCACATAATCGAAGTTAGAGAGCACCAGCTCTGTTATTATTCTATCCAGCTTGTTGTTCCTGCACATATCGTCCATTATCGATTTAACCTGATCATAGGGCAGGGAGCTTCTGTAAGGACGTTCCTCTGTCAGCGCGGTGAAAACATCTGACACTGCCATGATGCGGCATCCGGTGTCCAGCTTATGCTCTTTCATGTGAAAGGGATAGCCTGTACCGTCCAGATTTTCGTGGTGAAACGCCGCCCAGTCTTTAATCTTGTCGAAGATCTGGAAGGTGTTCAGAATGGAATATGTGAAATAGGGGTGTTTTTTCAGAAGCTGGATCTCTTCTTCGTCCAGCTTGCCCTGTTTATACAGTATGGATGAGGGTATGCCCAGTTTGCCTATATCGTGCAGATATCCCGCGACTTTCAGTGATTTTCCCTCATCTTCGGTATAGTTCATCAGTTTTGCTATCACCTCCGCCACAGCCGCTACGCCTGCGGAATGGTTGGCTGTGAATATACAGCGGAAGTCTATGATACGGCTCAGCAGTTTAGCTGTCTCAAGGATATTGTCAATGTTCATGCTGAGATGCGAAAAGCGGAAATTATATTTCAGCAGTTTATATTTTTCCTGTTCCTCTATATCGAACCAGAATGATTCCCTCTCCGCCAGTCTGTTGAATGCCTTAACATGCTCTGGGTGAAATTTTATCCCGTCGAACCTATTGATATTCTCTATCACCGCCGCTTTCTGATCTAGGCTGGGGGTGTCTCTTTTCAGCAGGACGTCCACTCTGTCCGCCAGATGGGTCACCATGGACTGCTCCGGCACAGCCTTGCCCGGTTCTATCGGGTTGTGCTCGCCGCCGTAGGGAGAGTGGTGATATCTGATAAGCTCCGGAGTGTCCGGAAAAAGCTTCAGGCATGACATGAGCTGAGCCCCCACTATGGCGTGGCAGAACTCGGATTCTGAAGTTGATTTTGAATTGGCGAGTTCGTTGAACTCTTCCTCCATTACAACGCCTATATCGTGGATAAGAGACGCTATGATGATATTTTCTGTCTCTGTTTCGGAGTATCCTGCCTCATGAGCCAGACTGCCCGCTATAAAAGCCACACGCTGATGGTGGTTGTTTATCAGAGGATTCACAAGATCGAGAGCTCTGGAGAGGGCATAGGCTATATCGAATGTCGATGTAACATAGACATCGAAGTGATGGTTATTCAGGCTGGGCATAATGAAACTCCGTTAGCAAACATTAAAAACTGCGCAGTACAACAGTTGAAAATCTATCTTGAATAAGATACTATAACAAATTAATTATAAAAAGTAATATCACTTTACTATTTTTACATCATGGAGAAAAAATGGACGGAAAAAATATCAGGGTCAGGTTCGCTCCCTCTCCCACAGGTTACCTGCACGTTGGTGGAGCCAGAACCGCGCTGTTTAACTATCTTTTCGCGAAAAACACCGGAGGCACATTCATCCTCCGTATAGAAGATACAGACAGAACCAGATTTCAGGAAGATTCTCTGAAAGAAATATTCGAAAGTCTCAGATGGCTGGGGCTCGACTGGGCCGAAGGTCCTGAAAAGGGCGGAAATTTCGGTCCTTACATCCAGTCAGAGAGACTGGACCTCTATAAAAAGCACGCACAGATACTGCTGGACAGAGGAATGGCGTATCCCTGCTTCTGCACCTCAGAGCGTCTGGAGCAGGTGCGCAAAGAGAAAGAGGCGAGAAAGGAACAGCACGGCGGATACGACCGTCACTGCCGGGACATGTCCAAAGAGGAAGCGCAGAAGCTGATAGACGCCGGAACGCCCTATGTCATCAGGCTGAAAGCGCCTCTGGAAGGCTCGGTCAGCTTTATGGACGGCATCAGGGGCGAGATAGAGACCCCCGTCACCATGGTGGATGACACAGTTCTGATGAAGACTGACGGATTCCCCACATATCACCTCGCAAGCGTTGTGGACGATCACCATATGGAGATCTCCCACGTCATGAGGGGCGATGAATGGATCGCCAGCACCCCCAGACACGTTCTGCTGTATCAGGCTTTCGGCTGGACACCCCCCGTGTTTGCCCATCTGCCTGTGATTCTGTCGCCGGACGGCGGCAAACTGTCCAAGAGAAAGGGCGCCGCATCCGTTATGGATTATAAAAAGGCCGGATATCTGCCAGAAGCGCTGGTTAACTTTCTGGCTCTGCTCGGCTGGAACCCTGGCGACGACAGAGAGATAATGCCCCTGACCGATATCATAGAGGCTTTCTCTATGAACAAGATATCCGCTAAGCCGTCAGTATTTGACGAGCAGAAGCTGGAGTGGATGAACGGTCAGTATATGGAAAATTACGACCCGACACAACTTCTCAGCGAGCTGGAGCCCATGTGGGCGGAGAGAGGGCTCCCTGTGAACGGTTTTGACGAAGTCTACAAAAAGAGGGTGATAGCCCTGCTTCAGGTGCGCTCCAAAAAAGTGACAGAGATAGCTGAGAACGCCGACTATTTCTTCAAAGATCCTGAGGAGTTCGCTGAGCAGCAGGCGAAAAAGCAGTTCAAACGTATGGTTCTGCCGGCTCTTGAAAAGATAATGGAGAGAGCAGTCGGAATCCAGTGGAGCAGAGAGGCTGCGGATACGCTGTTTCACGCTGTGGCGGATGAGCTGGGTATGTCGCCCGGAAAGATAAATCCTGTCGTCAGGATAGCTCTGACAGGCGTGGGCGGAGGTCCCGATCTGTTCGACATGCTCGATCTGCTGGGTGTGGAAACATCAATGCGCAGGATAAAAAAGGCGCACGACTTCATAGACAAAAACGTGGAAGGCTAAGAACATGGAAGAAGAGATCTCTAAACCGTCCAACTTTATAAAGAATATAATCAGAAAAGATCTGGAAGACGGCAAGAACGATAAGAGGGTACACACCCGTTTTCCGCCGGAGCCCAACGNNTCCATCTGCCTCAACTTCGGGCTGGCTCTGGAGTTCGGCGGCAAGTGCAACCTGCGCTATGACGATACAAACCCCACCAAAGAGGACGTGGAATACGTCGACTCCATCCGTGAGGACGTGCGATGGCTCGGGTTCGACTGGGAGGACAGAGAGTTCTACGCCTCCGACTATTTCGAGAAATTCTACGGCTATGCCGTTGACCTGATAAAAAAAGGAAAGGCATATGTCTGCATGCAGACTCCCGATGAAATACGCAAAAACAGAGGCACGCTGACCGAAGCGGGCACAGAGAGCCCATACAGAAACACACCAGTGGATGAGAATCTGACGCTGTTCGAGCGCATGAGAAAGGGCGAGTTCAAAGAGGGCGAAGCGGTGCTGAGAGCTAAAATCGACATGGCGTCTCCCAATATGAACATGCGTGATCCTGTCATCTACCGTGTGGCTCACTCCGAGCACCACAGAACAGGCGACAAATGGTGCATCTATCCCATGTACGATTTCGCTCACGGACTGGAGGATTCCATCGAGGGGATCACCCATTCCATATGCACACTGGAGTTCGAGGATCACAGACCTCTCTACGACTGGTTTCTGGAAGAACTGGGCGTTTTTCATCCCCAGCAGATAGAGTTTGCCAGACTGAACCTGACATACACTGTGATGAGCAAGCGCAAGCTGCTGACACTGGTGGAGAAAAAGCTGGTGAGCGGATGGGATGATCCCAGAATGCCCACCATAGCAGGGCTCAGAAGAAGAGGATTCACGCCTCAGTCCATCAGAAACTTTGCCGAGATGATAGGTGTTGCCAAGAGCAACAGTATAGTGGACTACGGACAGCTCGAATTCTGTCTGAGAGAAGACCTGAACAAGGTCGCCCAGAGAGTGATGGTGGTGACAGACCCGCTGAAGGTGGTTATAACCAACTATCCCGAGGACAAAGAGGAGTGGTTCGATGCTGAGAACAACCCTGAGAACGAGGCGGACGGCACCAGAAAGGTTCCTTTCTGCCGTGAGGTGTTCATCGAGCGTGACGACTTTATGGAAGATCCTCCAAAAAAATATTTCAGACTGTCTCCCGGTCAGGAGATGCGTCTTAAGCATGCTTACTATATAAAATGCGAAGAGGTTGTTAAAGATTCAGAAGGCAACATCACTGAGCTGAGATGCACCTATGACCCCGCCAGCCGAGGCGGATGGACAGAGGACGGACGAAAGGTGAAGGGAACTGCCCACTGGGTCAGCGCCCGTCATTATGTGGAGGCTGAGGTCAGGATGTATGAGCATCTCTTCAACGTGACCAACCCGGATAAAGCACCGGAGGGCAAGGATTTTACAGCGAATATCAATCCTGATTCGCTCAAAGTGGCTGTGTGCTACGCCGAACCTTTTCTGAAGGATGTTAAACCGATGACCCACTATCAGTTCCTGCGAGTTGGATATTTTGCCTCTGACAAAGATTCTGTTTCCGGAAGACCGGTGTTCAACAAAACTGTCGGTCTGAAAGACAGCTGGGCTAAGGCGCAGAACGGATAATGGATTTTATGGATAGATAAAAAGAAGGCGGTCGATTGACCGCCTTTATTTTTGTTATTTGCCAGCTTTTAAAAGTTCCCAGTATTTTTCGTAGACTGTTGTGGCGTCTCCTACATCCAGCTGGAACTCGCCCTGTTTGATTATGTTCAGGGGAGGATATATGGTGGGATTGTTTCTGATCTCTGGCTCGAGCATGCTCACGGCAACCTTGTTGGGGCTGGCGTAGCCTATCTCTTCGCTGATCAGTTTTGCCACTTCGGGTTTCATGATATAGTTTATGAATTTATGAGCGTTTGAGACGTTTGCCGCTCCCTTGGGGATGCACATGCTGTCCACCCAGAAGATCGCTCCCTCTTTGGGATATACGAATTTTATCTTCGGGTTCTCTTCGCTGGCGGCGAAAGCCTCGCCGTTCCAGTTGATGCCTATAACCACTTCGCCGTTGATGAAGGGAATTTTGGGAGAGTCTGAGTTATATACTCTGACATTGGGACGGAGCTTGCGCAGAAGCTCATAAGCCTCTTTGATCTTCGCCGGGTCTGTTTCGTTGCCGGAATATCCGAGCACTCTCAGAGCCATTCCGAAAACCTCACGCATATCGTCTGTGAGCATCACTTTTCCTTTATATTTAGGATCCCAGAGGATGCGGTATGTTGTAGCCTTTTTTATATCCACATACTGAGTGTTCACATCCAGAGCTGTAGAACCCCACAGATAGGGAACGCTGAACTGGTTTTTGGGGTCATACGGCTTGTCCAGAAGAGAAGCGTCCAGATTTTTCATATTGGTGAGCAGTTTTTTGTTAACCGGGAGCAGCAGCCCCTCTTTTCTCATTCTGTTCACATAGTAGGTGGAGGGGAAGATGATGTCGTATCCCTTTCCGCCCAGAACTTTTACTTTGGAATACATAGCCTCGTTGCTGTCATATGTGGCGTAGATGACCTTGATCCCTGTCTCTTTTTCAAAATCGCTGATAACCTGATCGGGAAGATATTCTGACCAGTTGTAGACATATACCACTTCTTTTTTCGCATAGGCGGAGAATGCCAGCAGAACGAGAAGCATTGTCATGATTAGTCTTTTCATTTTTTCTCCTTATTCAGTATTTGTGATGCCATAACTATTATCAATGAGAGGGCAAACATCACTGTGCAGAGCGCGTTGACCTCCGGTTTTACACCCAGTCTGACCATGGAATAGATGCGGAGGGGCAGGATGTCGAAATCCGGTCCCGTAACGAAAAAGCTGATAAGCACATCGTCCATAGACAGAGTGAAGCTGAGCAGCCATCCGGCTATGACAGCCGGAAACATCATGGGCAGAAGAACATGCCGCACAGTCTGAAACTCCGTAGCGCCCAGGTCTCCCGCGGCATCGAACAGGTTTTTGTCAAATCCCTTCATTCTGGATAATACCGTAACTATCACGAAAGGGATATTGAATGTGATGTGCGACAGCAGAAGCGTTGTGAAGCCGATATTCATGTGAATGGTTACGAACATTATCAGCAGGCTGATACCCATAACGATATCAGGCGCCATGATGAGGACGTAAACCAGCCCCAGAAGCATCTTTTTGCCCCTGAAACCGTAACGGTAAAACGCCACGGCGGCGACACTGCCGATGATGGTGGCAAGTGTGGCGGCGGTTACAGCCACCAGAAGAGAGTTTCCGGCGGCGCTCATCAGCGAGCTGTTGTTCATCAGGCTCTCATACCATTTGAACGTGAAGCCTTTCCAGCTTGTGCCGAATTTGGAAGCGTTGAAAGAGTAAATTATCAGCACAATGATAGGCAGATATAGAAAAGAATATACCAGAGAGGAGTAGCTGATCTTAAGCGCTTTCATCAGATAGCCTCCCTTCCGGCTTTTTTCGAGCTTTTATAATAGACGTATATGATGATGAACATCAGACCCATCAGAACCATACTGGCGGCGGCTCCCAGAGGCCAGTTGCGCACCAGCAGAAACTGGTTTCTGATAAAGTTACCTATCAGAAGTGTCTTCGCCCCGCCCAGAACGTCTGATATGTAGAACAGGCAGAGAGTGGGCAGAAAGACAAGCATGCTTCCGGCGATGATGCCGGGCATGGACAGAGGCAGGATCACATGAAGAAAAGTCTGAGTCCTTCCGGCGCCCAGATCCTTAGCCGCCTCGATATATTTATAGTCCAGCTTTTCCAGAACAGCGTACAAAGGCAGAATCATGAAAGGCAGAAGCGAATATACCATGCCTATCATCACCGCCAGAGGCGTATACATCAGCTTCAGCGGCTCGTCTATCAGCCCCAGCGACATAAGCACCATATTCAGAAGACCGTTGGTCTTGATGATGACAATAATGGCATAGGTGCGGATAAGAGAGCTGGTCCAGAAGGGAATGATTATCAGCATGAGAAGCAGGCTCTTGAACCTGCCCTTGTATCTGGCGAGGTTATAGGCAAACGGAAAACCGGCTATCAGACAGATCAGGGTGGTTTCGAACGCCATTTTGAACGAGTCGAATATCACCTTCAGAAAGACCGGGTCGAACATCTCTTTGTAATTGTTCAGAGTGAATGGCTGTTTAATCTCTCCGGGAACTTCGCATGTCAGCAGACTGACGGTGAAAACCATCAGCACAGGCACCAGAACGAAAACGATCAGCCAGAAGGATATGAGCGATATGGACAGGGTTTTGAATCTGTTCTTCTCATTCATCTGGCAGAAGTACCTCCCACCCGTCAACCCATTTTACAGCCACTTTCTCGCCGGTTTTGTATTCAAACTCAGGATCGTCCTCGTCAAAGAATTCGCTGGCGGTTATGGTGGTTCCGCTGTCCAGACGAACCACGGAATCGAGTGTGGCTCCCTTGTATGTGGTCTCTTCTATAAAGCCCTGAAGGGGGTAGTCATTGTCGGCGTCTTTGATATGTTCCAGCCGGATATCCTCCGGACGGAGCAGAAGCCTTACCCTGTCTCCCTCCAGAAATTTATGATCTTTCGTCAGGACGCACTCACGCCCCTCTACATTTGCCATCAGCTTGCCGTGCATGGTTTTCTCTATTACGGCGTGCAGAACGTTGATCTCGCCCACGAATCTTGCCACGAACATATTTTTCGGGTTTTCATAAACCTCTTTCGGCGAGCCGTCCTGCTGAATCACACCTTCGTTCATAACGATCACACGGTCGGACATGGAGAGAGCCTCCTCCTGATCGTGGGTGACGAATATGAATGTGATGCCCAGCTTTCGCTGGATCTGTTTCAGCTCTGTCTGCATCTGCTTTCTGAGCTTATAGTCCAGAGCCGACAGAGGCTCGTCCAGCAGGAGCACCTTGGGCTGTTTCACTATAGCTCTGGCTATGGCAACCCTCTGCTGCTGACCTCCGGATAGATTCTGAGGCATGCGGTCGGCGAAATCACGGAGCATTACCGTGTCCAGAGCGGACATGACCATATCTTTTATCTGGTTTTTCGGGGTTTTCGTCATTTTCAGCCCGAAGGCAACGTTGTCGTAAACGCTGAGGTGCGGGAAAAGAGCGTAGCTCTGAAAAACGGTGTTCACCTCACGCTTGTTGGGGGGGAGTTTCGACACCTCTTTCCCGTCTATGAATACTTTTCCGAAATCCTGCCTTTCGAAACCGCCGATGATCCTCAGCAGGGTGGTCTTACCGCATCCTGAAGGTCCCAGCAGGGTGACGAACTCGCCGTGGTATATGCTCAGGTCCAGATCATGTACAACGCCCAGTCCCTCAAATGATTTCGATATGTTTTCAAGTCTGACAATCTGATCTCTTTTTTTCATCGTGCACCGAATCTTTGTAAAATGTCTGATTCTCCGCAAAAATCAGCGTTTTTGCATTGAATAAACAAATTTTAATAAACAGCTTATAATACATATTTTCTTTCGAGTCTATGCAAAAAGCTGGATATTGAAAATAATGACAGAAAATTGACAAACAAAAATAAAGCGGAAAAAAGTCAGCTTACTATCGCTATGATTCCTTTAAGATATTCTGATTCAGGGAAAAAAGGGCTGATAGGGTGATCTTTCGCCTGTGACAGATTCTCGATAATCCTAATGTTTTTTCCGGCATCTTTTGCCGCCCAGGAGACAGATTTTATAAAATCCTCTCTTTTTACCCTGCCGGAACAGGAAAAAGAAGCGAGAATTCCGTTTTTTTCGACTTTTTTCATGCCGAGCATATTCAGATCTTTATAGGCTCTCAGGGCGGAGTCAACATCCTGCTGTGATTTTGCCAGTTTCGGAGGATCGAGGATGACTATGCCGTGCTGTGCGGTGTCGTTCTGCCTGTGGCGCAGATATTCGAATATGTCCGCCTTCACGGTTTCCGGTTCTGTCAGGCTGTTCATGGCGAAGTTAGTTTTCAGGTTGTTCAGGGCATCGGCGGATGAATCGGCGCTGATGATCTGCTTAGCTCCCTTAACAGCGCAGTTCATGGAGAATCCGCCTGTGTAGCAGAAACAGTCCAGAACGCTTCTGCCGTGGGCATATGCTGCCACCGCCAGTCTGTTTTCGCGCTGGTCGAAATAGTATCCGGTCTTTTGTCCGGACATGGGGCTGGCGGATATCTTCAGTCCGTTCTCTTTTATGATTATGCTCTCCGGTGTTTCGCCGTGGAGGCAGTGTTCGGGGAAGCGTATCTTCTCTTTTTTCAGCAGTTCCTCAGCAGGTCTGACATAGATGGAGAGGGGATTCAGTGTTTTTATCAGAGCTTCTTTCATCTGGGGCAGATATTTCACAGCGGAAGCCGTGTTCACTTGTAATGAAATATGTCCGGCGTAGCAGTCTGCCACATAGCCGGGCAGAAAATCCGACTCAGAGAACATCAGCCTGTAGCCGTCTGTGTCGTCATGAATGAAAACCTTTCTGGCATTTAGAGAATCCTCTATTCTGCGTTCGAAAACACTGTCAAAATCCTCGTTTTCATCCCATGAGAACAGACGCAGGGTTATAGCGCTCTCGCTGCTGAAAAAACCGTATGCTATGAAGTTCCTATCGAAATCCTCGACCCTGACTGCCTCTCCATTCTCCGGAACGGTATCGAACCCGTAGACAGAGCCGGAAAAGACCCATGGGTTTCTGTTTGCCGCAAGTTTGTGCTTTTGTTTTTTCAGTATTGATGTTTTCATTTTAAGTTATAGTATAATATTTGATTATTTTATTAAAAAGTTTAAGATTTGCTTGAAATTATTTTGTTTCAAAGCAAAGATACTATATAGTGATATTAATAAAATACAATAAAATTATGAAGATAGGGTCTTATTACGGAGGTTTCATGAGTCTTAGCATCAGACTGAAAATCGCTCTAATGTCAGTTATTCCGGTATTTTTGACAGCATGTATTATCACCGGGTTTGCCTATTTCCAGCTTAAGGGAATGGGTAAAACAGAGATAGAGGGTCTTAGAACCTCTATGACAGAATCAAAAAAACAGGAGCTGAAGCAGTATATCGATCTTGGTTTTTCCGCTGTGAAAGATATATATGACTCAGCGGGACCTGACGATGTGGACGCTAAGGCAAAGGTCGCCGAGATGTTCCAGAATATGCATTTCGGACAGGACGGCTACATATTCGCCAATGACGCGGACGGTCTGGTGGTCGCCAACAGGGCCAAGCCGGAGCTGATCGGTCAGAACCTGATGGATCTGAAAGACAAGAACGGTGTCTACCTCTTTAAAGAGCTTTTCAAAGAAGCGAGAAAAGGCGGCGGTTATGTAGAGTATCTCTGGTTTAAATCCAGCAAGAATACGGAAGTCCCCAAACTCAGCTACGCTATGTATATGGATAAATGGGGCTGGACCATCGGTACCGGCTTCTATATAGACGATATTCAGGACGCTGTGGACGCCAAACAGAAGGAAGTATCATCCATTATCTCCAAGACAGTTTTTATGATCGTGATAGTGGCGACAGTCATCATTATCGGTATCATATTCGTGTCGCTGTTCCTCTCCAGCATCATCACCAAAAGCATCATGGCGATCAACAAATTCCTTAAAGATGTGTCAGAGGGCGAGGGCGACCTCACAAAAGAACTGCCCATCCTTTCCAATGACGAAATGGGCGACATGGCGAGACACTTCAATAAATTTATCAACAAACTCAATGAGATAATAACTATAGTTAAAGAAGGCTCTCAGAATGTGGCATCCGCCTCAACCGAGCTGGCCTCCACAACGGAAGAACTGACCGTGACATTTCAGGATCAGGCTAGCCAGGTGACATCTGTCGCCAGCGCCACAGAGGAGATCAGTGTGACTTCTCAGGAAGTGATGCAGTCTCTCGCAGAAGCGAATCAGGAAACCAACAACGCCGATGTGCTCACTCAGGACGGCAAGCAGAAGCTGCTCAGCTCCGTGTCCGAAGTGATGGCTATCAAAGACAGAGTGGAGAAGCTGGGCAACACCATAAACAGCCTGGCGAACTCATCTTCTGAGATCGGCAACATAGTCAGCGTGATCAACGATATCGCCGACCAGACCAACCTGCTTGCTCTGAATGCCGCCATAGAGGCTGCCAGAGCCGGAGAGCACGGACGCGGGTTCGCTGTGGTGGCGGACGAAGTGCGTAAGCTGGCGGAGAGAACACAGAGCGCCACAAAAGAGATAGAGAATATCATCGGCAGTCTTCAGAACGAGACAAAAACTGCCACCGCCGACATGAAGGAAGCGACAAACAAGGTGATGACAGGCGCTGATGCCATTAAAAACACAGAGCAGGTCTTCGAGCAGATAGTCAGCGCTGTTAACAGCATCAACTCCACTAATATGACTATCAACAGTTCCATACAGGAGCAGGTTACGGCCATCGCCAATATCAACGACAACGCTCAGGTGATCTCATCCGGAATAGATGAGAGCTCCAACGCTTTGGCGCAGGTGACTGAGACAGTGGCGGATCTTCAGAAACAGGCGGACGACCTGCATCTGATGGTCAGTAAGTTCAAAACGAAATAATATACCGACTAACCGCGCGGAATAGTTCTCCGCGCGGTTTTTCATATCATTCTTGCCGTTTCTTAACAATCTTTACCTTCGTTTCATATCATTAACAGCATTCTAACGTTTTTTCTGTGCATAATACATTATGCAATAGCGGTTTTTATGTATTAAAGGAGGTAACATGTTTAAAGTGACAAGGTTTCTAATGGTCACTGCAATGGCGGCATTCTTCGTCTTATTCGCTGCCACTGCCATGGCCGCAAAGGAAAAACCCGTGAATCCCAAAACATGCTACGAGTGTCACGACGTAGTAAAAGAACTTCACGCGGGGGGCAAACACAAGAATGTGAACTGTGTTAACTGTCACTCCGGTCTGAAAGAGCACCTGGCTGATTCCAGCAAGCACCCTGTTGTTGATACATCATGGGAAGCCTGCGGTCAGTGTCACAAAGACCAGCACGACTCTTTCCTGACAGTGAGCAAACACCGTCCGGCCAGAGACGAAAAATCACAGCTGACCAACAGAGCTCCCAACCCTTATTGGGACAAACTGATGATGGGTCACGGCTTTACAAAAGAGCACGGTCTCACAAGAAGCCACCCCTTCATGCTTCTGGATCAGCTTGTTGTTGACAGAGCTTTCGGCGGCAGATTCCAGCCTAAAAACGGATGGACATACGTTAACGAAAAACCCCAGAAAGTCTGGAACGTTATAAAAGACGCCGATCCTAAAAGCGACGATCAGAAAGTATTCATGAGACAGACTGCAACAGCGGTAAACCCTGTATGTCTTCAGTGTAAGACACAGGACCACATCCTCGACTGGGCATACATGGGCGATCCTAAAGCAGGCGCTCCTTTCTCCAGAGCCAGCAAGCCTGTGGCCATGATTCAGTCCGGCAAGATACAGCACGGTCTCAACTGCTACTACTGCCACGATCCTCACTCAGCTAAGCCCAGAATCGTAAGAGACGCTCTGATTCAGGCTCTGACAAGACCCGAGGCGGATACTCTCTGGGCAAAAGATCCTAATCACACTAATATCAAAGTTTATGATATGGGTATGAGAGGATACACAAGAAAAATCGCCATCCTTGAGAAATATGACTCAAGACTTCAGTGCGGTCAGTGCCACGTTGAGTACAACTGTAACCCCGGCACAGACACAAAAACAGGCGAGAAAGTGACTTTTGCTGACGACAGAACAAACCACTTCCCCTATAAAGACGTGTTTGGTCTGTACGATCACTATAAAAACCAGATACACATGCTCGACTTCAAGCACCAGCTGACAGGCGGTCTCCTGTGGAAAGCCCAGCACCCCGAATCAGAGAGCCATTACAACTCTGTTCACGCTAAAGCAGGCGTGGGATGCGACACATGCCACATGGAAAAAGTAAAAGGCAAAAACGGCAAAACCTACACATCACACTTCGCCGTTACACCGAAAGAGCATATCAAATCATCATGTCTGACAGGCGGATGCCACAAAGGCTGGACAGAGAAAGACGCAGTATACGCTATCGACTCTGTTAAAGCATATACAAAAGGCAAGATGAGAAAAGCTGAATTCTGGCTGGACAGACTCATCGATAAGATAGTTGAAGGCAAAAAAGCCGGACTGTCTGAAGATGTTATCAAACAGGCTCAGGATCAGCACCTCAGAGCTCATATACTGTGGGAATACTGGACCGCTGAGAACTCAGACGGATTCCACAACCCCGAAATGGCGAGAGAGTCTCTGACTCAGTCAATTGACGAATCTCAGAAAGGTATCAAGCTCATAGATGAGGCCTTGACTGCCGCAAAAACTTCCGCAGCGAAGTAATAACGGACAAACAAAGCGCGGGGGGCCTCAGGGTCTCCCGCTTTTCTTTGATTATATATTTCTATTGAGGTGTTCCTTGAAGAAGATTCTCGATTTTTTCAGCTCGGTAAAACTCGCTATGTTTCTGTTTGTGCTGATAGCAGCCGGGTCGTCACTCGGCACGTTTATTCAGCAGCATGAGGCCGGTTCCAAATCCGTGTTCTGGCTCAGCGAAAAATTCGGCACAAGCCATGAGCAGATGTATGTGATCCTGTCCAAAATAGGTCTGGTGGATATGTATGGCTCATGGTGGTTTATCTCGCTGCTGACTCTTTTCGCTGTTAACCTTATAGTATGCACGTTCAACAGGCTTCCGCATGTTTACAGACAGCTCAAAACACCTGTCGGTATAAACAGAGATATCTTTGAGACCTCGAAAAACACCGTTACCTTTGAAGCACCGGAAAACGCCGGGGAAAAGATAACAGGATATCTGAAGAGTTTCAGCTCCGTCAGCGATACTGACGGTTCTGTAACCTATTACGCCGCTGAAAAAGGCAGATTCAGCAGAAGCGGCGTATACATCACTCACCTTGGGATCATAACAGTTCTTTTTGCCGCGCTTATCGGCATCACAGCGGGATTCAAGGGCAACATAGCCATAGTAGAGGGCAGCAGCGATGATGTGATAATCACTCCTTCGAAAAAAGAGGTGAAACTGCCTTTCAGCATACAGCTGGATAATTTCGATGTGGACTACTATAAGGACTCGGTGAAACCCGAAAAATATGTTTCCGATATAACGATAATCAAAGGTGACAAGAAAGAGCAGCTCCGTCTGCTGGTGAACACGCCAATCAGCTATGACGGCTACAGGATTTTTCAGACAAACCACGGTTTTTATGCCGGAGACAACGTGCTTTTCACTCTTCAGGCGGGAAAAAAAGGAAAACTTCAGAATATCCACTCTAAGTTCGGGCAGAAATTCGGAATACCCGAAACATCTCTGACTGCCGTGGTGCAGGACTTCGCTCCTTCGCTCGGTCAGGATGAGAAGGGCAGGCTGGTTAATTTCAACACCATGATGATGAACCCGGCCATACTGCTGGAAGTTTTTGATGAAAATGACGTCTCTCTGGGCTATAAGTGGATCTTTCAGAAACATGAGGAATCCGGAGACATGAATGAATTCCAAGTGAAGTTCGTTGATGTGCTGGGCGCTCAGTATTCTGTTCTGACAGTAAGCAAGGATCCGGGCAAACTGCTGGTGTATATCGGCTTCATAATACTTGGAGCGGGTGTTGTCACCGCGTTTTATTTCCGCCACACCAGAATATGGGTCAGGGTGGAAAAGAACGGTTCCGTCAGCCGCATATCCGTGACCGCTGACAGAAGCAAATACAAATCCGCTGTCGGTGAAGATATCGACAGGCTCAGAAACTATATTTTGAAATAGGCGGTAAAATATGAACAGTTCAGCGCTTTTCGGCATCTCCGGACTTGTATATATGCTGTCTATGGCTGTGTATATAGCCTATATTATCTTCAGAAAAGAAATGATCGGCAGAACGGCGTCCTATGCCGTTATCGCCGCTTTTATATGCCACACCATCGCGTTTCTGCTCCGGTGGGCGGATTTTTCATCCACTTACGGTCTGGGATTTTTCCAGTCCATTCCGATAACAAATCTCTATGAGTCTCTGCTGTTTTTCGCGTGGTGCGTTATTCTGGGCAATATCTATATTGAGAGAAAGTATAAGACAAGATTTCTGGGAGCGTTTCTTACAGCTATCGCCGGCATGGCGGTTTCTTTCGTTGATATGATAGGAGCGGCGAAGGGGATTCAGCCTCTGGTTCCCGCTCTGAAAAGCAACTGGCTGCTGGCGCACGCCACCATGAGCTTTGTGGCATACGCCGCTTTTTCCGTGTCTTTTGTGGGCGCCGTGCTTCATCTGGCGTCGCTGGATCTGAAAAAGAGGCAGGGGCTTTATATATTCTGGACAGTGTCTCTGGCGCTGTTCATCTTCGTTACCGTTTTCGTATCAGCCGACTTTGTATACGCTATTTCCGCCAGACAGACAGAGGGCGGATATAAGCCTCTCTATTTCGCTATAAATAATCTGGGCGGTGCCGGCTGGGCAGCTGTTCTGGCGGCATACGCCGTTCTGACTTCCGTTGTGTGGAGATTCGGCGGGGTGCTCGGCAGAGCAATGACCAGATTCGGTGTGAGAGGCGAAGTGATGGAAGAACTCGCTTATAAAATGGTGTCCGTGGGTTTTCCCGTGTTCACCATTGGCGGTCTGATATTCGGCGCTGTGTGGGCTGACAAGGCTTGGGGCAGGTACTGGTCCTGGGATCCGAAAGAGACATGGGCTCTGATCACCTGGCTTATATATGCTTTCTATCTGCATGCGAGATACGTCAGAAACTGGACAGGCGCCAGAGCATCGGCGATAGCTGTCATAGGCTTTATCTGCACTATCTTTACATACATCGGGGTCAATCTCCTGCTGTCGGGTCTGCACTCTTACGGCAGTCTTTGACGCAATGATGAATGCTGCTGATAAATAAGCAGTATTTGTGTTATCTCTATGTTGAGGCGAGTTTGTGATTATGGCTTTGCCGGACAAAAAAATCGCTTTATTTTTTTTACATGATATTATTAAAGATATTATGCGGTAAAAGGTTTGGTGAAGCTATGTGTACGAAGATATTGATTGTTGACGATGATCAGGACATCCTGAATATTCTGGAGCTCCTGCTGAATCTGGAAAAATATGACGTCAGATCAGCGTCCACGGGTATGAGGTGTCTTGAGATGATAAAGGAGGATAAGCCGGATCTTATCATCCTTGACCTTAATCTGCCTGATTTGAACGGACAGCAGATATGCCGTCTGGTAAGAAACGAGCACGATATTCCCATAATTATTCTGTCGGCCAGAGATAATGTGTCCGACAAAGTAGTATGTCTGGAGTACGGCGCCGATGACTATCTGACGAAACCGTTCGAAAACATCGAGCTGGTAGCCAGAGTGAAGGCGATCCTCAGGCGGTCTGAAAAAAACTCTCCGCAAGATGACGCCAAAGAGTCTGAAGATACACTGCTATTTCATCATCTGCAGATAGATAAAGCGAGCCGTCAGGTCTTCAGCTCCGGAGAAAGGGTGAATCTGACTCCGAAGGAATACGATATCCTGATGTATTTTATCGAAAAAGCCGGGCAGGTGCTGTCCCGTGATACCATTGTGAACGATATCTGGGGAAAAAACTCCATATATTCATGGTCCAGAAGTCTGGACGTGCATATAAAGAACCTCAGACAGAAGATAGAGATCAACCCAAAGAATCCTGACATAATAAAAACTGTGTCCGGTGTCGGATATAAGATCAAAAAATGAAACTTACCTTCAAACTGCTGATAGGAATTATTCTGGTTACTGTGTGCATAGTTGTGCTGATGACAGGTTTTTTCTGGAACAGCCAGAACCGTATACTCCTTCAGCAGGCGCATATTCAGGCCAAGACGCTCTTCGACATGATAGTCATCACACGTCAGTGGGTGGCGGAGAACAGGGACGAGGTGGTGCCTGTGCCGGCCGTTGTTACCAAAGAGCTGTCGCTGTATGCCGGCAGAATGTCTGATTTCCGTTTTCATATCACCAGCGAACAGCTGATAAACCCCGAAAACGCTCCGGATAATTTCGAGCTGAAGGCGCTTGCCATGTTCAGAGAAGGCAGCAGCGAAGTGGAAGAGATAGAGACTATAGAGAACAAAAAATATTTCAGATACATGGCGCCTCTCTATGTCAACAACGCATGTATGGAGTGTCACGACTATCAGGGATATAAAATAGGCGATCTGCGCGGAGGAATATCCGTCACTATACCGCTGGCGGAGATAGAGAAAGCTATCGCTGAGAACAATAAGAACTATGAGATAATAGGCATAGCCGCTTTTCTCGGCATAGTTCTCACCGTGGGACTGCTCCTGCGGATGATGGTTCTGAAGAATATATCCACGCTCACCCGTGCAGCCGCATCTTACAAACACGGCGATTTTTCCGGCAAGGTGGATATCAGAACCGGAGACGAGATACAGGAGCTGTCGGAGGCATTCGAGATGATGCGTCAGAGTATTCTGGAGAATGAGGACAATCTGAAAGAGCAGCTTGCGAAGGTTACGTCTCAGTACAAATCTGTTATGGAGAAGCTGAAGGCGAGCAACAGAGAGCTGAAAAGTATAAACACCTTCAAATCCGATATCCTGGATAATCTGGCACACGAGGTACGGACTCCTCTGACTAAAATAATCTCATATTCCGAGATACTTGTGGATAAACGAAACGAATGCGGAGCTGATGTCCGTGATAAATCTCTGGCGACGATAGCCAGAAGCGCAAAACTGCTGAACACGCTTTTTAACGAGATAATCACTCTGTCCAGACTGGACAGCAATCAGTATCCGTATCACTTCATCCCTGTGGAGATAGGGCAGCTTATCCGTGAGATAACGGCGGAATACGACAAAGATATTCAGGATAAGAATATCACCGTGACCATAGACATCCACTCAAACGCCATCATGTGTCTGGACGGCGAATCTTTTCGCCATGTGGTGACCAATCTGATTTCGAACGCGGTCAAGTTCAACAGGCAGAATGGTTTTCTGTCTATCTCAATGAATGAGACAGAGGACTACAGGATCATAGAGGTGAAGGACAGCGGAGTGGGTATACCTGAGGATGAGATAGCTAAAATCACAGGCAGATTCTACAGGTGCTCCAACGTTAAACGGGAATTCTCCGGAACAGGTCTCGGACTGTCCATAATATCAAAGATAATAGACGGTCATAAAGGCAGGCTGGAGGTCACGTCTGTGCTGGGCGAGGGGTCTGTTTTCCGTGTGATGATACCCAGATGTCTGCCTTGCAGTACCTCTATGGAAGAAACGGTAAGTTAAAAAATCAATAATAAATTAATTAATAAAAATAGAAATTTATTAATATTATAAAGGGTATGGCATAGTAATATAATTATGTTATACTTCTTTATGGTCAGCGTAAAAGACAGTTCTTTCTCAGAACAAATAAAACAACTGGCGGACAGCTATCTGAAGAACGGGACGGATTCAGGCAATCTCTGCCGTATGATGAAAAAACTGTTCACCGTCACTCAGCATCACATCGATCAGAATATCCCTCAGGAACAGTTGTCCATGATCAGATGCAGAAGCGGATGCAGTCACTGCTGCCGTGTCCATGTGCCTGTTCTGAAACCGGAGGCGGTCATTATCGCTTCTCATCTGAGAAACAGCAGCAATCAGACTGTTCTGGGGCGCCTGATATCGAATATGGAGAAATTCTCTCTGGATATTTCGGCATATGATGAAGAGGAGAGGGTCGCCGCCAATAAAAAATGTATTTTTCTGGGCAGGATGGGGGAGTGCACCATACATCCTGTACGTCCTTTTGCCTGCCGTTCCGTTGTCAGCGCAGACGAAAAAGCGTGCCGTGAATCCATGCGGCTGACACTCCTGGACGAGCCTGTGCTGGTTCCCATGAATATTCTGAACAAAAGCATCAATGACTCCGCATTTATGGGTCTTGCTGAATCCATGAAGGATAACGGCATGGATGACAGAAGCGTGGAGATCACATCAGGTGTTCTCGCCTGTCTTCGCTAAACATTTCGGATAAAAATTTTATTTAATGTTTATTTGACGGCGGTTAAAATGCCGAATAAAATATAATATACAATTGCGCAGAGAGGTAATATATATGAAAAAAGTTTTATTTCTCATTTCCATTATTTCATTATCCGCTGCCGCCATGGCGGGTCCTGACGGTGCGGCTCTTTATGCTAAGTGCAGAGGATGCCACGGAGCCGACGGCTCAAAACATGCTCTGGGTGTCAGCCCCTCTATCAAAGGTCAGTCCGCCGCTGATATCGCCAAAAAGCTCAACGGCTATAAAGACGGTACATACGGCGGAGCGAAGAAAGCCACTATGACCTCTCAGGCGGGTAAACTGTCCGCTGACGAGATCAAAGCTCTGGCTGACTATATCTCTAAACTTTAAGCCTATGACATTTTTTTCAAAATCAGTTTTTTTCCTGCTGATGGTATCTGCTCTTACAGGTGTATCCGGTTTCACCGCCGCATACGCTGATGAGCCTGTTAACCATGAACATATGAATCATGAGCAGATGGATCACGGAGATATGGGTCATGAGGATATGGCTGACGACAGCGCCGCCCCCATGGAACATGTGCATAAAGAGACCACAGCGGAGGAAAAAGAGAATATCGGGGTCACAGAGTATCTGGGCGAGACCATACCTATGGACGTCACCTTCACGGATTCCGACGGCAGGGTTGTCTCCATGAAAGATATCATCAGTAAACCCACCCTGATAGCTCCTGTTTACTACAGCTGTCCGAACGTCTGCAATTTTTTGCAGTCCAGACTGGCAGATATAGTGCCGCAGATGAAGATGACGGCTGGAAAACAGTTTAATCTGGTCTCCGTCAGCTTCGATGAGAACGACACACCGCAGACAGCCGCCCAGAAAAAGGTGAACTACCTGAAAGCGTCCGGCGGGAAGATACCTTCTGACGGCTGGTATTTTCTTACAGGTGACAGAGAGAATATTAACAGGCTGATGAAGTCTGTGGGGTTCCGGTTTATGAGACGGGGCAAGGATTTTGCTCATCCGGTTGCTGTTATCGCCGTCTCTGCCGAAGGAAAGATAGTGCGCTATCTTTACGGTACGGACATTCTGCCGTTCGAGATGACGATGGCTGTGGTGGAAGCGGAGAAAGGCACTCCCGGTCTGTCCGTGAAAAAGCTGGTGGCATACTGTTTCAGCTATGATCCCCAGGGCAAAAAATATGTCTTTAACACGGTCAGGGTTTCCGGTTTTGTCGTACTGTTCGTTATCATTCTTTTCGCTGCTTTTCTGTTCTTCGGCGGCAGAAAGAAGAAATAGATTCTGGAGTCAATATGGAAAACACAAATGCTGTAAAGAGCTTCTATGAGGACTCGGGCTCGTCCCGCACAGGGATCATGAGCTGGCTTTTCACCACCGACCATAAGAGGATAGGGCTGATGTACATGTATGTGCTTCTGGCCATGTTCGTGGTCGGCGTATGTCTGGGGCTTGCCATCAGGCTGGAGCTGATAGCCCCCGGAAAGACCATCATGGAGGCACAGACCTATAACGCCGTATTCACACTGCACGGCGTTATCATGATTTTTATTGTTGTCATACCCAGCATCCCCGCCGCTTTCGGCAATATGATCCTGCCTATCCAGCTGGGGGCTGAGGATGTTTCGTTTCCCAGACTTAATCTGTTGTCGTGGTGGCTGTATATCACGGGAACTGTCATGGCGCTGTTCTCTCTGTTCACCGGGCAGGGGGCGCCGGACACGGGATGGACTTTTTATGTTCCATTCTCGGAGTTCACCACCACTAACGTCTCCGTGGCTGTCATAGCCGTTTTTATCTTAGGTTTTTCGTCCATTCTCACAGGTATCAACTTTATCACCACTATACACCGTCTGCGGGCGCCGGGCATCACCTGGACAAAAATGCCTCTGTTCGCCTGGTCGCTGTATGCCACCGGATGGATACAGGTTCTGGCTACACCGGTGCTGGGGATCACGGTTCTTCTGATATTTGTGGAGAGAGTGCTGGGCGTGGGGCTTTTCGACCCGAACAAGGGCGGCGACCCCATCCTTTATCAGCATCTTTTCTGGATATATTCGCATCCGGCTGTTTATATCATGATACTTCCGGCGATGGGGGTGGTGAGCGATATCATCCCGGTGTTCGCCAGAAAAAATATATTCGGCTATAAGACCATAGCTGTGTCCAGCCTTATGATAGCCTTCGCCGGGTCTCTGGTCTGGGCGCATCATATGTTTACATCGGGCATGAGCGACACTGCGGTTCTCATATTTTCTCTTCTGACCTTTGTGGTTGCCATCCCTTCCGCTATAAAGGTCTTTAACTGGACGGCAACGCTCTATAAAGGCTCTATAACCCTCGAGCCGCCACTGCTCTATTCGCTGGGGTTCATCTTTCTGTTCTCTGTGGGTGGACTCACAGGACTGATTCTGGGCTCTGCGGGGACAGATATACACGTCCACGACACATACTTTGTAGTCAGCCACTTTCACTATGTGATATTCGGCGGAACAGGGTTCGGGCTGTTCGCCGCCATGCACTACTGGCTGCCGAAGATGTACGGCAGGATGTATAACAAAAAGGTGGCGAAGATCGCCTTCGCTGTGCTGTTTGTCGGGTTCAACCTGCTCTATATGCCTCTGTTTGTCATAGGGCTTCAGGGCATGCCCAGACGCTATTACGATTATCTGCCTCAGTATCAGACAGGTCATATGATATCCACTTTCGGATCATGGATTCTGGCTCTGGGGCTTATCATAATGTTCGTGAATCTCTACAAAGGATACACAAAAGGACCGAAGATAGGGCGGAATCCGTGGGGCGGTTCGACTCTGGAGTGGCAGACCATGTCTCCTCCTCCTCTGCTGAACTTCGACCGTGAGCCGGATACGTCCAGACGTCCTTATGATTTCAAGGGGGTAACGCCCGATGAGTGAGATACATAAAGACTACACGGGCGCTAAGCTCGGGATGTGGCTGTTTCTTTTCACGGAAGTTCTGCTGTTCGGCGGGCTGTTCGTGCTCTACAGCACATATCTGTATAAATATCCGCAGGATTTTCACACAGGAGGAAAACAGCTGGATGTCTTCATCGGCACGCTGAACACTGTGGTTCTTCTGCTGTCCAGCTTCTTTGTGGCGCTGGGGATCACATATATCCAGAGGGGCGAGAAGAAGCTCGCCATCCGGTATACCCTGCTCACTATAATCATGGCGTTCGGGTTTCTTATCAATAAATCCATAGAGTGGAGCGCCAAGTTTCACCACGGGATATATCCTAACTCCGAACATCTGCTGGAGATGCCCCACGGCGAACAGATCTTTTTCGGTCTGTATTTTGTAATGACAGGTCTGCACGGCATACACGTCATCATCGGCGCTGTGGTTATGGGTGTCATGGTATGGCTGATGAAGAAGGACAATATAAACAAAGACGACTTTGTAAAGCTGGAGAACGCTGGGCTCTACTGGCACCTGGTGGACCTGATATGGATATTTCTTTTCCCGCTGTTCTATCTGGTTTTGTGAGGAGGCGGATATGAGCGAACATCATCAAGAACATCATATATTAAGCATCAAAACAGCGGGGACTGTTCTCGGTCTTCTGCTGGCGCTCACCGCTTTGACGGTGGCAGTTTCCAGGATCGATCTGGGGTTTATGAACGTGGCGGTCGCTCTGACTCTCGCCACCACCAAATCGCTGCTGGTGATTACATATTTCATGCACATGAAGTATGAGAGCAGATTTTTCAGAATAATAGTGTTCATCTGCTTTCTGATACTTGCAGTTTTCATCGGGATGACCTTCTTCGATGTGGCATACAGGCACGGGGGCTGATATGGAAAATTCAGTTATAGATGCCGTAAGCAAGGTGGACACGGCTTTTCAGTTCATATTCGGCGTATCGTTCGTGATATTGTTTCTGATAACCGCTGTGACGATATATTTTCTTTTCCGCTACAGCAGCAAACGCAACCCCGAGCCGGCAGACATAGACGGCAACCTGACAGCGGAGATCATCTGGACTGTGGTTCCCATCATCATAGTGGGCGCTATGTTCTGGTACGGCTGGACAGGGTTCAAGGCACTGCGTGAAGCTCCCGCCGACAGCTATAATGTGAAGGTAACGGCGAGGATGTGGTCGTGGAAGTTCGAATATCCCAACGGAAAGACCAGCGACAAGCTCTATGTTCCGGTGGAAACACCTGTCAAGCTGGATATGACCTCAGTGGATGTCATACACAGCTTTTATGTTCCGGCGTTCCGCATAAAGATGGACACTGTGCCGGGTATGCAGACATACACATGGTTCATGAGCGGCGAACCCGCCGAATATGACATACAGTGCGCGGAATACTGCGGCGTGCGTCACTCATACATGCTGTCCAAAGTCATTGTGGTGACTAAGGACGAGTTCGACAAATGGCTTAACGGCGACCAGCAGGCGCAGGCGGAGCCGGAGGGCAAAGCTCTTCTGGCGAAATACGGATGCGCTGACTGTCACTCCATGGACGGCTCGGTGCTGGTGGGTCCTTCTCTGAAGGATATCTATAACCGTGATACCGTGATAATCGAAAATGGAGCTGAAAAAACCGTTAAAGCGGATGAAGCCTATCTGAAAGAGGCTATATACGATCCTTCGACTCAGATAGTGAAAGGATATGACGACATGATGCCTCCGTTCAAAGACGAGATGCCAAAAGCCGATCTGGAGAAGATAATCGGATATCTGAAGGGCGGCGAAAAAGCGGAAAAACCGGGCGAGCGTGGAGCCAAAATAGCCGATAACGAGGGATGCACAGGATGCCATTCCACTGACGGCTCTATAATAGTCGGTCCCAGCTTTAAGGGGCTGCTGGACAGGCCTGTCACGGCTCTTCATAATGGAAAAAAAGTTGAGCTTACCGCTAATATCCAGTATATTATAAGTTCTATCAAGAATCCCGGGGAATACATCGTGGAAGGATACGACGAGTCCATGCCCCCCTATGATTCTCTGAGCGATAAAGACATACAGGCGCTGATAGAATATTTCGGCACATTAAGGTAATGATAGGTCATTTTTTTGATTTAATACGAATAAGAATTTCACTGATGGTAGGGCTCTCGTCATTTGCGGGAGCCTGCCTTTATACCCATCATTTCAATTCCAAACATTTTTACGGTGTTATGGCGGCTATTTTTCTGTCATTCGGCTGTTCAGCTCTGAACCAGCTCCAGGAGAAGGACAGCGACGCCATGATGAAGAGAACTGTGAGAAGACCTCTTCCGGATGGTCAGATGCTCCCGGGCGAGGTGTTCGGGCTGGCTCTGATAATGATAGGTCTCAGCGGATGCTTCATTTTTCTGACGGGCAGTCTTCAGGCGTTCATACTGGGCTCGGTCACAGTCGTCGGATACAATTTCGTCTATACGCCTATTAAGAAAAAGACCCCTTTCGCTCTGATGGCCGGTTCTGTTATAGGCTCTCTGCCGCCTGCCATAGGATATACCTGCGTCGGCGGAAACATAACAGACACGGGGATACTGCTGGTGACAGCGGTGCTCTATCTCTGGCAGACGCCTCATTTCGCCATACTGGCGGAAAAATATTCTGAAGAATATGCCAGAGCCGGTTTCATGACCATTTCGGGTATATACGGCGAGCGCAAGAGCAGGATATTTGTTAATGTGTGGACCATGGCATATATATGCGCTCTGCTCTACATCCCCGCCGCCGGATTTTATAAAACCAGCACAGTTCCGATGATCCATATAGCCATGACTGTTTTCTTCGGTCTGTCCATGCTCCTGTCGTTCAGATATCAGAAGATGCGTTTTCACTATATCAACCTGTCTGCCGTGATGTTCTTCATCCTGATCCTCACCGATTCCGTTATCAGTAAGTAGTTGCCCTCGGGCATATTTAAGGTTATCATAACCGTCTTTACAAACAGGGGTGCGTTATGAGTGATAAGATAACCAGAATCATGAAAGAACATCAGAAAATAGCCGAAAAATACATAGATGACCTGAAAAAAGCTGATACTAAGGCAGGGTACATCAGCGCAATGAACAGCTGCGCCGACAGTATCAAAAAACAGTATCCGGATCTGGAATCCATCAGCGATGAGTTCAATACCCTGATGGTGACGAATCAGGCATCGGAAGAGATCAAAAACGCCAGCATGACCGCCGGCGCATGTTTCGGCATACGTTCCGTGGAGATATACCCCAGAATGGCGCCCCACATGGGAGACGAGGATTTCAGAGCGGCTCAGATGAATCTGGACGGCGTGCTGAACGCCAACCCTCTTTTCGGGGGGCAGATGGGAGACGACAAGGCGCTGAACGAAGTGTCTCATACGTTCGCCTCCGCCATGAACTCCATGGCAGAGAAACTGCATCTGGAAACAGCGGAAGCTGACACTTCTGCCATAGGCGAGATAGAAACGATTATGACGGAGTTCGACTCGCTGGCGAAAAGATTTGCCGCCGCAGTGGAAAAGGCCGACACATCCAGAAAATTCGTAACCGCCGTGGATGGTTTCGTGAACGCTGTTAATAAGATGATCCCCAGGATGAAGGAGCTGTCCGAGCCTATGAAGGTTCTGATGGCGCAGAAACTTCTGCCTGAAAAGATAAAAGAGATATCAGGAAGCATCGGTCAGACGCTGGGAAAAGACCTGACAGAGATACTGAAAGACAAACGTGAGCTGATGGCTGAGCCGAAGGTTAAGAAAGCTGTTTCCAAACTTGGCTCAATGCTGGAATCCATTCCTTTTTAGAGCAGATATCTGAGCAGGTTCACAGCGGTAATGCCCACTGCCATGCAGAAGAGAAGTCCTCTGCCTGCCGCTGCCGCCAGAATAACCGCTCCGGCTGATATCTTCTCCGCCAAAGTACCGTTTATCACCATGGGCGCGGAGATGGATGTGAGGATGGCTATGGGGATGCTGGTGAGCGCGTAGCGGAATCTGGGCGTCATGTTTATGCGCCCCGCTATATAGAATCCGGTAAACCTCGTTGCGTATGTGGCGAGTCCCATCAGCAGAATGGTTATAAAACTAGTCCTGTCCATATGTCACCCACGCTGTAAATCCTCCGGCTAAACCGCCCGCCAGAATATACCATTTCCCGCCTACATAATGCTCGAACAGCCATGCGACTATCACAGCGGACAATATGACCGGAATATCCTTGCGTCCTCTGATCCCGGAGACTGCCATGGTCAGGAAAACAGCGGTCAGAGCGAAATCTATGCCCAGCTTTTCCGGAGAGGGGATGTATCCGCCTATCTGTCTGCCCAGCATGCTCGCCGTGAACCACAGTATATAGAGAACAACACCCGAGCCAGCCAGATAGCCCACCCTCTCGGATGTTTTGCCCATTCTGCCCATGCTGACGGCCCAGCTCTCGTCCGTCATGAAATACAGCGACAGATAGCTGACCCATTTCTTCTCTTTCTCAGCGTAGGGGTATATTGATGCGCCCATCAGGACGTGGCGGATGTTGACTATGAACGTGGAGAGGACGATGGCGAATATTGGCAGTGGATGCAGCCACATGCTGACAGCCATGATCTGCGATACTCCGGCGAATACCACCAGACATGACATTGCCGTTTCGGCGTCTGTCAGAACTCCTCTGGTCAGCATGCCGTACACGGCGCCGTAGGCGGACACGCCCAGCGCTATAGGGAAACCGTCTATAAATCCACGTTTGAATGCCTGAATGTTTGTGCTCATAATGGGTATTATATCTAAAAAAGAGGGGAGGGATTGAAAAAAATTGCTATTTTCTTTTGATGCTTCCGGGCGTTGTCCCCCACAGCTTTTTGAAACTGCGGACAAAGTGGGGCTGGTCGCAGTATCCGCACTCGGCGGCTATCTGTGAAACAGTCATGTCCGTGGAGAGCAGCAGCCTGAAAGCCTTGTCCAGCCGGAGCTGGGTCAGATAGGCGTGGGGTGTCAGCCCTGTGGACTGCCTGAAACTGCGCAGGAAATGAAATCTGCTCATGCCGGAAAGTCTCGCCAGATCTTCCAGAGTGTGTCTCTCCTCCGGAGCGTCCGCCATCCTTTCCGCTGATTTTCTGATGGAGCCTGTTTTCATTGTTTTTGAGGGACTGAATATTTTCTCTCTGTAATGAAGGAGAGCCATTATCTCCTCGAACAGGCACTGCTTTTTCAGCAGGTTTCCGGATGTGGAGATGGCAGAAGTTTTTTCAGTGATTATTTCAGCAATAGCTGTGTTATCAGAAGTATTTCTGCTGAAGGCGAAGTCAAATTTTTTAATATCATTTTCAGAGATGAATTTAGATGTGTTGTCATGGGTGAAGAACAGCACATGCTGTCTCCAGCCGTCTGTTCCGGCATTGTAGCCGTTGTGGAGATCGCCCGGGTTTACGCTGGCGAAGCATCCTTTGTGCAGGACGGCTTTGGACGTTCTGGAGGTGAACCCCTGAAGCCCGTTCTCCACCACGCACAGGGCAAAATCAGTGTGGCTGTGCATGGGAAAGCTGTGTCTGCCGAAGATTCCGGTGACGACTCTGGCTCCATTCACTCCGGTTTCGGTGGATATCAGGTCCGTCATGCTCTTTTCGACACGGCGAGAAGCACGCCGAGCCCCATCAGCACAGCTCCGGCAAGTTTGTTGAGCAGACCGGCGCCCTTGCTCTTTTTCAGTCCTTCCCCTATCTGCCCGCTGAAAAGAGCGCAGACGGAAAAGACGATGAAGGTACACACTATGAAGACCAGTCCCAGAAGAGCCATCTGAACAGAGGGATGCCCGTTCTCCGGTTTTATGAACTGAGGAAAGAAGGCGATGAAAAATATCGCAACTTTCGGGTTGAGTATATTCGCAGTGACGCTCTGTATGAATATCGCTTTGGCTGACAGAAGTTTATCATCCTTCTCAGCCTGCGCTCCGGATTTGCTGGTGAATATCTTGAACCCGATATATATCAGGTACAGCGCTCCGGCTATCTTTATCACGGTGAAGGCGATGGCGCTGGCTCTGATGATGGCGGACAGCCCCACTATGGCGAATGTGGTGTGGGCTATGTTGCCCAGAGAGAATCCCGCCGCAGCCGCCAGTCCGGCGTTTCTGCCCTGTGTCAGTCCCCGTGTGATGACATAGATTATGTCAGGTCCGGGAGCCGCAGCCAGAAGCAGCGATGTGGTGGCAAACAGGATTATCTGGTCTAGCTCAAGCATTTTTCACCTTAATATTCAGCAAATTTAACGTGTTTTTTATTATAATATGAGGACGGGGCGGTTGTGACCTTCCATTCCGCCTCTTTCAGCAGGTTTGCGCAGTCGCCAACGGAAACTCCTCTGCCTTCCTCTGTTTTGTCTGTGGTGTCTCTGGGGTTTCCGCCCACCTCTGCCCAGAAGAGGTTTGCGCCGGAACAGGCTCCCAGAACATTCGGTTCGTGGGTGCAGTTGCCTTTTACGGTGAAGGGAGTGGCTATTCTGGTAACAGCGACTATCTGCGCCAGACGGAGCTCGGATATCATTCCGTATTTTTCCAGAGATGATCCGGGGATGGTGATGCGTCTCATGGATCCGCTGAACGCCGGATCGAATGACGCCGCCATCAGAATTTTTTCAGCTATTTCGTCATTGGTGTGCTCAGGTCCCACAGGCTCCACGCAGGTTCCAACCACCAGACCGGCTTCCTGAAAACCGCGGATGGTTGCCATGCGCTGTTTCACGGGGGCTTTGGTTTTGTCGCCCTCGCCCATGCGGATGGCGTGGTATGCGCCGTGGAATCCGGCGTCTTTCATCTTTTTAGCCTTTTCCGGGGACATGTCGCCCACATTGGCTATCATTTGTGTATCGGGTCTCAGAATTTTTTTAACTTCCTGAGCTATCTCTATCAGTTTACCGAAGTCGTAGTTAGCGGTGGTCATCAGAAATACGGAGGCGTTTTCCGGTGTGTCGTCAAAACCCTTCGCATATGCCGCGCACTCTCCCACTGTCAGCTCTTTCTTCTCTGTGAAAATACCGTAGTTAGATGAGAAGGCGCAGAACTCACAGTTCACAGGGCAGGGTGACAGGTTCAGTGCGAACTGTCCGTGAACCTCCGCCGTATTGTCTGTAAGTTCTCTGGATATCCTGGACGCTTCGCCTATCAGCAGGGCGGCGTCTCTGGATTTAGGGTCTATGGAGAGCATTTTTACCACTTCTTCGTGGGTGAACGCTTCCTGAGCGGCTGTTTTTTTCATAATGTCGTGAATATTCATTGTCTCCCTCATAATCAGTTAATCATAAGCGGATAATAGCTTTATACTCGGCAGAAGTCCAGAAGGGATTTAGAGATTATGTCCAGAGGTTTTGAGCGTATGTTCCATCTATGCCAGTAGAGCGGTGTTTCCACACGGTGCGGACAGGCGGCGTCTGCCAGTCTTTTTTCTTTCAGAAGCTGGTCGCATTGATGGTGGGGCATCATACCAATCCCCATACCTCTGACGACAGCGTCCAGATATTTTTCCACAGAAGGGATGTAGTGAGCGTGATATTCCGGCATTTTGTTTCCGAACGCTTCTTTAAAGAGCTGAAGATGCAGGGTGTCTTTGTTGTTATAGACTATCAGGGGGACTTTTTTCAGAGCTTCCGTTGTGAATCCGTCCGGAAAAAACTCAGCCTGTTTATGCGGAGCAACGTACATGCGGTAGGTTGTGATGCCCAGATAGGTGACGCTGCACCCCTGCATGGGTTTGCTTCTGGTGCTGATACAGCCTGCCGCCTCACCGTCCTTCAGCAGCCTGTGCGTCTCCTCCTGATCGTCCACACGGAGACTCAGAAGAATATTGTTCCGCACAGCGGTTTCCGCCACGGCATCGAAAAACCACGTTGCCAGAGTGTCGGCGTTCAGCCCCACGCACAGACTGACGAACCCGTCACCGCCGGAATGCAGCGCGCTCTCCATGTCGCTCTCCAGCAGTTTGACTTTATTATAGTGCGCCATCAGTATCTTGCCTGTCTCTGTGGGCACAGGCGGAGTGGAGCGCACCAGAAGGACAGATTTAGACTGTTCCTCCAGCTGTTTTATCTTCTGCGACACGGCGGACTGTGTCACGCATAGTTTGTCCGCCGCCTTTTCGAACCCGCCGTACTCAACCACGGCGGCGAAGGCTTCCAGTAGTTTATAGTCCATGGTTAATATTAGCATAACTAATGTATTATAAAAACAATTAATTTTACTTTTAAATTCCGGCGGTATATCTTTCCATCACAAGGAGAGCGGCATGACAGCGTATTTAAGCGGATTTTCCACCGGAGCGGGACTTATCATAGCCATCGGGGCGCAGAACGCCTTTGTTCTGACAAACGGGGTCAAGAAGAATCATCATTTCAAGATAGCGCTCATATGCGCGGCATTCGATGTTTTTTTCATCATGCTGGGCGTGGCTGGTGTGGGATCTCTGGTGGCCTCCAACCAATATCTGCTGAAGACAGCGGCATACGGCGGAGCGGCGTTTTTGTTTATATACGGTTTCAGGTCGCTCATGTCGGCTTTTAAAGAACAGTCACTGAGAACCGGCGAGGCTTCAGATACGAACGTACGCAGACTCATTCTGGCAACACTTGCCGTGACTCTGCTCAATCCCCACATGTATCTGGACACCGTGGTTCTTCTGGGCAGTATCAGCGCTCAGTATCAGGATAAGTATCTTTTCGGGCTGGGCGCCTCCACTGCCTCTGTTATGTGGTTTTTTCTGCTGGTCGGTTTTTCTGCCATGATGTCGAAGATATTCGCCAGACCGATAGTGTGGCGCATGCTGGATGTGTTCGTGGCGCTGACCATGTGGACAGTGGCGGTTCATCTTATTATCTGATTGAACACAGGGCGTGTCCGGTGCTATTATGACGCATGGACAAACGCCGTATAAGAAAACTGAACAATATTAAATGCGAGAAAGGACCGGTGGTCTACTGGATGTCCAGAGATCAGCGGGTCAGCGACAACTGGGCGCTGATATGCGCCGTCAGAACAGCGGAGGCGCTGAACAGCTCTGTCGCTGTGGTTTTCAACATCGTGCCGGAATTCATCGGCGCATCATCTGAACATTATTCTTTCATGGCGGAAGGTTTCCGGCAGATCAGAGCCAAGCTGGAGGAGCTGAATATTCCTCTGTTTATCCTGTTCGGGTCTCCGGAGGAAGAGATCCCCCGTTTTATGTCCGATACCGGAGCCGGATGTCTGGTTACGGATTTTTCACCTCTGAAGATAAGCAGGAAGTGGAAGGCGGACGTGGCGGACAGAATACATGCCGCTTTTTTTGAGGTGGACGCTCACAATGTCGTACCAGCTTTCTATGTATCTGATAAGAAAGAGTATGCCGCCAGAACCATAAGACCGAAGATAAACAGGCTTCTGCCGGAGTTTTTGACTGAATATCCGGAGCTGACACCCGTTACCGTCAGATTTCCGTTTTCAGGCGGAGACGGGGCGGAGAGAGCGGAGGCTTACCGGAAAGGTCACAGGTTTCATTATGATTCCGGATGTACGGCGGCTGATGAAGCACTGAGGGATTTCATAGACAACAGGCTGGATGGATATGACAAAGACCGTAATAATCCTAATCTGAACGCCCAGTCCGGTTTATCGCCGTATTTTCATTTCGGTCAGCTTTCGCCCCAGAGGGCGGCGCTGAACGTGAAGAACTCTGACGCACCTGATAATGACAAGGAAGCGTATCTGGAGGAGCTGATAGTCCGCCGTGAGCTTTCGGATAATTTCTGCCTGTATAACCCTGACTATGACAATATCAACTGCGCTGACAACTGGGCGCTGAAAACTCTGGATGAACACAGAGACGACAGGCGTGAATATATCTATGACTATGACGTTTTTCAAAATGCCCTCACGCATGACCCGCTGTGGAACGCTGCCCAGACCGAGATGGTTCTCACCGGAAAGATGCACGGGTACATGCGCATGTACTGGGCCAAGAAGATACTGGAATGGACGCCGGATCCTGAGACCGCATTCGAATACGCGCTCAGCCTGAACGACACTCTGGCGCTGGACGGCAGAGATCCGAACGGATACGTCGGGGTGGCGTGGAGCGTATGCGGTGTGCACGACAGGGCATGGTTCGAAAGACCTGTTTTCGGCAAGATCAGATATATGAACGCAAACGGATGCAGGGCTAAGTTTGATACGGAGAGCTATATCAGAAAGATAGATGAATTAAAGAAGCGGTCATAAGACCGCAGATTTCATGGATGAAATCCGTGGAGCGCAGCGTAACGTGAGCGAAATGAGGCTTTGCCGATTGTAGCGTTATCGGAAAAAGTTTAGGATTAACTTTTTCTGTGAAAATAATAAAAAGGCGGTCATAAGACCGCCTGTTTTTGTTATACCTGAAACTGCCTGAGCATAGCCGCCAGCTCCGACGCTTTAAAATTCAGAGTGTTGGCTATCTCGTTCACATTGTCTCCGGAGCGTGTGTTTGCCTCAGAGAGTTTGAGCAGTGTTTCCATGATGGTTATCAGTTCTTTGGTTCTGGTGGCTATCAGAGTGGTTTTTGCCACCAGCTGAGCTGATGTGTCCAGCGACACGCCCAGCTCATCTTTCGTATCGTCCGCATGAGTCATCAGATCATTGGATTTATCAGCTATCGTCAGCATCTCTTTGGACAGTTTATCTGTTTCCTTGCTGATGCTCTCCACACTCATAACCAGCTCGGATGTGGTGCTGTTGATAGTGCCCAGCGATGCCTGTGTTCTTTCCGCCAGCTTGCGCACCTCGTCCGCCACCACGGCGAAACCTCTGCCGTGTTCTCCTGCTCTGGCCGCCTCGATGGAGGCATTGAGCGCCAGAAGATTCGTCTGGTCTGCTATGTCGGCTATCATCTCCAGAACGCTGGATATCTGATCCATCTGCTCGTTGAGCGATTTTATCTTGTCCGACAGTTCAGACTGCTTCCTGCTGTCGGCTATTATGAATTTTGAAAAGCTGTTGAGCTGTTCGGTAAAATCCTGAAGCTGTTTGTTGCTCTTCTCTATAACCTCGGTGGTGGTGATGGCCATCTCTTCCGTAACATCCAGAGCCTGTCCCACTTCCTGTGTCAGTTCGCCGGTCTTGGAAACCAGCTCCAGCTGCTGATGGATGTTCTCAGACAGGCTGTTCGCCGTGTCTGTCAGACGGTAGCTGGAATCATGGGTCTCTTCAGAGTTCTTTTTGGCAGAGACTACGACACCGTGAACAGTGGCGATGAACTCGTCCACATATTTGGCAGCCATTCCTATTTCGTCCGTGCTCTTCACATTCAGACGTTTTGTCAGGTCGCCGTTGCCCTCGGCTATGTCGTGCATTCTGTCCCTGAATGTATTCAGAAATCCTATCAGTATCTTAGATGCTATTATCAGGAAAACGATAGCTATAACTGTGATAATGACTGAAGCGAGCTGAAAGCGGAACATCATCTTAACATTGCTGTCGGATGCCTGCTGTATCATGCCCACTGCCTTGTTCATCTCGCCCAGCAGCTTCAGGTTGTTGTCCAGAACCCACTGAAGCTCAGCTTTGTCATTGGTTTCCAGATATTTTGCAACATGCTCCTTGAACTCAGCCCAGATTCCCTGAACCACTCCGAGCTGGGAATAGGCAGGCTCGTTCGCCTTTTTAATATATGCGTATTCGCCGTTGAGATCGGCTGTCAGAGGCGCTTTACCTGATTCTTTGAGAGCGTTGAGAGTTATTTCGAAATTTTTCATAGTGTTTTCGAGGGTTGATTTCGCCTTTTCTTTTGATTCGCCCTCGTTCACCGCATACATAAGAAGCTCTTTCGTCATCTTCTGTGAGAACATTCTCTGCCGTCCCCCCAGGTTAATAACCAGTCCGTCAGATTCCTGACCGGAGATGATTACCCAGTTCATGGCGAAGGAACATATTACAATAACTAAAACCAGAAGTATGGGGATGAAAAGTTTCTTTTTTATCGTTAAATCCATTTTCAGCTCCAATAAATTGTTTATAACTGTTTTTACCATACTTATACCATAAATGAATCAAAAAATTATCCTAAATGTTTAGATCCTGCTAAAAATATCTTGTAAAGTTTGTAAGTTTTCTTATAATTAAATTATCTCCTGGAGATAAAAATGAAATACAATTTTTTTGTCGAGGGCATGGGGATTGAATCAGATCTGATCTGTTTCGGCTGTGCTCACTTATTCATCAGTAAACTATCTGGTAAGGAACATGTTTTTTCTCTGACATATTCTGGTCAGCAGAAAAAATTTATCATCGATACCGATCTGGATACTGAAAAAAAGATTGAAAAAATCATTTCTAAGGTGCTTAAACAAGCCGGCGAAGAATTAAACAAAGAGTTCAGATTGTCAGGTATTTGTAAAGAAAATTAAAAATCACAGCTTTTTGGACTTCACGAGAAGTATAATTTGAAGCGCCAGCACAGCCAGCAGCACCAGAATGAATTTAAGAAAGCCCATATCATCCCTTGCGCCCGGAATTCCGCCCAGATTCACGCCGAGCAGACCTGTCAGAAAAGACAGCGGCAGAAACACGGTGGCCATGACGGAGATGTAGTACATCTTTTTGTTTATTCTGTCGTTCGTGATGGCGGCGACCTCGTCCTGAAGGACGTAGCACCGGTTATCCAGTGAGTCCAGATCTTCTATGAACTTATTAAGTTTGTTTATGCTCTCCTGAACGCTCTGCTCATCAGAAACAGAAAAAAAGCTCCCTTTGATGGTTGTCAGTTTTATGGCGGCGTCCCTCTGCGGAGAGAAGAAACGGGAGAATTTTATGACTGCCCGCCTGATCTCCGTGATCTGGCGTCTCTGATTTATGTCCGCCTCATCTATTATCTTATATTCCAGATCGTATGTGCTCTCTTTCAGCTCTATGATGAAGCTCTCCGCCCTGTCCGCCAGGATTTCCAGTACGGCCGCCACGATGTTCCCGGGGGTTTCAGGCGCGTCGTCCGTCTTCAGCAGCGCCGCCAGATCGTCCACGGCGTGGAGCTGTTTTCTGGAGGTAGAGATGATTCTTTTGTTCTGAACATACATACGGATTGAGATCATGTCGTGCGGGTCTTCCTCTGTGTTCAGGTTAACCCCTCTGAGGTTTATCATGTATCCGTCTGGATATATGGTGGTTCTGGGGCGTGTATCTTCCGCCAGCAGGGCGTCTGTGACCATTTCGTCTATGTCGTCCTGAGCATAGAGCCACTCTTTTGTTTTTATATTGTCACATTCCATATGTATCCAGCTCAGCTTATATGGAATGCTGTCTGTGGGCATCTTGCCGTCCAGGTTGATCCATGAGTTTTTTTCCGGGAGAAGGAAGCTGTGTGTGACAAATTCTCTGTTCATCGTGACCTCTTGCTCTAATGATACATTATCGGCGTCTGCGCTTCCAGAAAATATTTTATGTTGTATATTTTCTCTGGAGTGCTAATTTAACCAGTTGTTTGTATATTTTTAACGGAGAATTTATTAATGTCGTCTCTTTTCAGAATCAAAAACCCATCACTGTATCTGATATTTCTGTCCATGATAGGCGCTACGCCGCCTCTGGCGACAGATATGTATCTGGCCGCCATACCAAAGATCGCTTCAGGGTGGAATACCGATATATCTCTTGTCAATCTCTCTCTGGTGCTCTGGTTTGCTTCATTCAGCTTTTCACTGCTGATATTCGGGCCACTGTCTGATAAATACGGACGCAGGCCTGTTCTGCTTTTTGGTCTGTCTGTTTTTGTCATTTCCAGTTTTTTGTGCGGGCTGTCCACCGGTCCTGTGATGCTGATCTTGTTCAGAGTGATACAGGGTATGGGTGCCGCCGCTCCGTCGTCTATGGTCATGGCTATCTGCCGGGATAAATTCACCGGGGCGGACAGACAGAGAGCGCTTGCCTACATCGGCGTGATACTTGCCGTGGCGCCTATGGTGGCGCCGTCCATCGGATCTTTTCTGCTGGGGCTGGGGAGCTGGAGGCTGATATTTTTTACTCAGGGGACAATGGTTCTGATAACCTCCATCATCTCGCTGGGATATGAGGAAACAGCGAAGGAGCTGAACCCAGGAAGTATCCTTTCTGCTTTTGCCAGATACAGAAAACTGCTGTTCATGAAGGAATACGCGGCGGCAACCACACTTATGGGGATTTCTGTCGCTCCTTTTTACGGTTTTATCGCTTTTTCGCCTATAGCTTATATGAAAGTGTTCGGTCTGTCGGAGCATCTTTTCAGCGTGCTTTTCGGTGTTAACGCCGTGTTCGCCATGGCAGGTTCTTTTACCAGCGCCCGCATGTCCGTTATTCTTTCCCAGGCAAAGATGCTTACATTCAGCTTTGCCGGGATGCTGGCCGGCGGTCTGTCGGTTTATCTGCTCGGCGGAAAAGGATATATATATTTCGCTAACTCCATGTTCGTCTTCTCTTTTTTCATGGGGTTCAGCCGTCCTGTCAGCTCCAGTCTCGTTCTGGAACAGGTGAAGACAGACATAGGATCCGCCTCTTCGTTCATGGTCTTTTATCAGTTCATGGCAGGCGCCCTGTGCATGTGGGCGGTGACTCAGCCCCGGGAGAATCCCATCGCTTTTTACGGAGCGCTGACAACATCCGTGTCTGTTCTGGTTTTGGGCGGATGGCCTTTTCTTTTCAAATGGCTCAGAAACAAAGGCGGCATATAAATACTATTCATTAACTGAAACCTTTGGCGTAATTTGTGTTTATATTTACTTTTTAATGGTTTAAAATTTTAATAAAGGTTGCTATTGCGGAGTGCGTCTTGCGGTTGCTTAAGTATGTTTTTAGAAGCATAAAACTGAAAATATTCCTGTTCGTGCTCTTCACCGTTCTTCTGATGTGCACAGTATTTGCTTTTACTATCTATAACATGCAGCTGAACAGCAGCATGGTGAGAGCTTCCTCATATTTTCATAATGCCTTCACAGTGCTGAACAGACTGATAATCAAAAAGCAGAATGATATAAAAAACAGCAGCGACCTGCTGTCTTCTTCGCCTATTCTGACATCTCTGTCTCTGGAGAATGACACGGACAGGAGAGAGGCGGCGAAATATCTGGAAGAATCAGCCGATCTGGGCGGGCTGGGCATAGCCGCCATATTCGACGGGAACGGACGTCCTGTTGTTTTCGCTTTCAATGACGATGACACATACTATTCCGGCTATGAGTCGCTGGCGGGACATACAGTTCTGATGCTGGACGGCGACAACGTGCCTAATGCCGGCAACTCTGCCTTTATCAATGAGTTTTTAATACACACGCATTTTTCTGAGGACGGGTTTATCTTTTCCGAGCTGAGCGGACAGCTTGCTGTGGAATATTTTCAGGAGAGACGCTCGGACAGAGGCGTTTTCCGGCTTATGACAGCCACAGTGCTGAACAGAGGCTTTCTGCGTCAGGTGTCTGATGTGGGCGGGATGACCTTTCTGTATTTCATTAACGGTCAGTCTGTCTTCAGCACGGCCGTTCAGGCGCCGGGCAAGGTCGGTCTTCTTTTTCCCATGAGCTATACCGATCCGAAATCCATAATCAGAAAAGACGGAAAAAATATAATGTACCAGCGGTGGGTCATAAAAGACGGTCTGACGGTGGACTTCGCTTTTTATACCACTGATTTCTTCTCATCCGACATCAGCAGAAACATAGCCATGGGTTTTCTGATGATGCTCCTGTTCGTTTTTCTGGCTGTGGTTCCCATCAGTTTTTTCATTCTGCACCGCATGGTTTCCAGACCGCTGAAAGAGCTGGGACAGGCTGTGAAAAATATTGAGTCGGTAGACTATAAGACACTGATAACCATAGAGCGTGACGATGAGATAGGCGAGCTTGTCGGTCTTTATAATGATATGATTAAGCTGATAAAGAAGAGGGAGATCGAGCTGGAAGAGATCAATGATCAGCTCGAGCAGATGGTGAAGCAGGAGACAGGAAAGAGGCTGAAGAACGAGCAGCTCCTCTTCGAGCAGCAGAAGTTTGTGGACATGGGGCAGATGGTGAACGCCATAGCCCACCAGTGGCGTCAGCCGCTGAACATCATCGGTCTGAGCGTGCAGAGCTTTGTTATCAACTATCGTGAGAACAGACTCTCCGGCACAGAGGCGGAGGAGTTCGAAAACAAGATAATGTCAATGCTGATGCATATGTCCAGCACCATAGACGACTTCAGAAATTTTTTCCGCACTGATAAGACCATAAAGACATTTCCCATGGTGGTCAACGTCACCGAGGTGATCAGGCTGATCAGCGCCCAGATGAAATACAACGGAATCGCCCTGCGTTTCAGATGCAGATGCAGCGACTCATTCTACGAATATTCAGAGATCACTGCGGAAAAACCGGAATGTGAATGTACCAGTTCGCTGGTGAGCGGTTTCCCCGGTGAGCTGAAACAGGCTGTGCTGAACCTTGTGCAGAATTCTAAAGACGCCATACTCGCCAGAATAGCCAGACAGGAGATAGAAGAGGGTGTTCTGGATATATACATGGAGAGTGACGGAACCAACATCAGTCTGAAAGTGACTGATAACGGCGGAGGCATAGACAACAGTATAATCGGCAGGATATTTGACCCGTATTTCACCACAAAATCGGAGGAGCACGGAACAGGTATCGGACTCTATATGACAAAAAGCATAATTGAAAAACATATGAACGGAAAGATAACCGCTGAAAACACCGGAGACGGAGCGGTTTTCACATTAATTCTGCCTTTAGCTAAGGATGGAGACTTTAATTTATGAGAAGGTTATTGATTATTATTCTGGTTTTGTGTGTTATAGCGCCTTCTGCTTTTGCTGACAGAGAAAGAGTTTTTACTGTGGGAGTCAGAGCCTATAACGGCGTTCAGCTCTCCTATCAGCGGTGGACGCCCACTCTGAAATATCTGGACAGCAAACAGGACAGGTATTCTTTTAATCTCATGCCTGTTTTTGGCTTTGAACAGATGCGCAAACTGGTTGAGAACAAAGAGATCGACTTTGTTATCACCCAGCCGGCGGAGGCTGTTCAGCTTAAAGAGAAGTTCAACGCGAACATCTTTCTGACTCTGATAAACCAGTATGAGGGAAAGGCTCTGCCGTATTTTTCCGCTGTGGTCTTCACTAAGGCGGAGAATCAGAGCATCAGCAGACTGGAAGATATGAAAGGGAAAACACTCGCCGCCATTGATCCGGAAGGGTTCGGCGCATACTGGATGGGGCTCAGCGAGATCCGCGACGTGGGTTTAAAAGAGTTCGATGATTTCGAAGTGGTCTTCACCGGAACTCAGGACCGTGTGGTGGACTATGTTCTGGACGGCAAGGCGGACGCCGGCACTGTCCGGTCGGGAATACTGGAGCGCATGGCTAAGAGCGGCAGGGTCAACCTGAAAGATATCAGGGTTCTGCATCCTGTCCATGACGACCTGCCCCAGCTTCACAGCACCAAACTGTATCCGGAATGGGCTTTTTCCGCCAGAGAAGGCATAGATCCGGCTATAGTGGCGGAGATTCAGCATATTCTCATCTCTATACCTCCGGATCATAAGGTTCTGAATGAGAGCAGATACGCCGGATGGGTGAAGCCTGTGAGCTACACCAGCGTTTACGAACTGATGAAAAGGCTGAAGGTCGGGCTCTATGCTCATAAGCCTCTCATCGATTTCAAATCTCTCCCGTTCTATTTCAAGGTGCTGCTGCCTCTGGCTGTGGTCTGGCTGCTGATACTGGCATATGTTATTTATTCCATATATAAGAAATAGACGGTATTGAAATCAAAGTATAGTTGTACTATTTTATTCTCAGTTGATTTTATTTGGAGACAATGATGAGAAAATTTATTCTGACACTTTTTCTAATGCTTCTCTGCGCCTATTCATATGCCGGTCCCATGGACACTGTGGACAACGCCGGGCTTCAGAAGGTTATCAGATCGTTCAAAGGCAAGACCATGGTGGTTTTCTGGGCGCCCTGGTGTCCTCACTGCATGAGAGAGCTGAGGATGCTGAGGGAGAATCCGGATTTTCTGAAAAACAACAATATTCAGGTAGTTGGCATCACAAAGGAGAAGGACTATTCTTTTGCTGTTTCCACTGTAAAGGAAGAGAAATTCCCTTTCAGGTTTTTCATAGGCACGCCTGATCTTTATAAAGAGCTGATGAAGATAGACGCTGTGCCTTACACCAGAGTGTACGGGCATGACGGAAACCTGATAGATGACGAATACGGCTCACAGAAGCTGGAAGATCTTAAACTGATGCTGGACTGAGCTACATCCTGATATAGACGCACTTCAGATAGGCTCCCTCGGGAAAACCGACGGGATGGTCTGAGGCGTGCAGGGTTCGGCTGGTCTCTGTAAAGGCTCTTCCGGATTTTTTAACTGCTTTCACAACTGTGTCGAAAAAATCGTCTGAGGATACTCTGGCTGAGCATGAGGCGCATACCATCATGCCGCCTTTCGCTGTGAGCGATACAGCCAGTCTGGTCAGTTTCTCATACGCTTTCAGAGCCTGATGTACGTCCTGCTGTTTTCTGGCGAATGACGGCGGGTCGACAATCACCACATCGAACTTACGTCCTTTGTCTGCCAGCAGTTTCATCTGTTCGAAGGCGTCTCCGCAGAGTATTTCGTGGCGGCACCCGGATAGTGACGGATTAAGAGCGAAATTTCTTTCAGAGGCTGTGAGAGCCTCATGGGCTATGTCCAGACTGATAACAGATTTTGCTCCGCCGGAGGCGGCATACAGCGAGAACCCGCCGTTGTATGAAAAAACGTTCAGAACGTCCTTTCCACGGCTCAGTTCTTTCACCATCGCTCTGTTTTCTCTCTGATCCAGAAAAAAACCTGTCTTCTGCCCGTTCACAGGGTCAGCCTCGAAGAGTATTCCGTTTTCTGAAAATACCACAGGACCTGTGATTTCCTTTCCGTATATTATCTGACCGTCATAGGTCTCAGGAGTGTCCTCTATGGTGCGTGACAGTCTCAGCACTATGCTTTCGGGGGCTGTCAGCTCTGTCATGATGTCTTTTATTATACGCAGATGTCTTATCCACGCCGCCGTGTCCAGCTTTATCACCAGCACAGCGCCGTATATATCGGCCACCAGTCCCGGCAGACCGTCATTTTCGCCGTGTATCAGGCGGTATCCTGTGGTGGAGATATCCTCCGCCAGCTCCGCTCTTTTTGCTATGGAGTCTTCTATGCGGCGTTTCAGCCAGTCTTCGTCTATGGATGTCTGTCTGCCTCTGTGCAGAACACGGATGCGTATGGGTGAAGCCGGGTCATATAGCCCTATGGCGGTGTATTCTCTCTTTTGATTATATATAACGGCGATGTCGCCGGGATTCCCTTCTCTGTTGGCGCGGATTATGGATTCCGCGTATATCCACGGGTGACCGTTTCTGACAGATTTTACCGCGGCCGGCGTGACAGTTACAGATACTGTCTCCTGAGATAGGGGCGGCATACACACTCCTTCATGTTGTTAAATGAAATATATTGAAGATCGCCCGCATGTTCAACCAAAAACAGCTTATATCAGATATAAGCGTTCTTAAGCCGCACGTTGCATGTGATATCCCGCATCTTCAGAGCGGTGGCGATGAACAGCGCCTTGTGGGCTATTCTGGACATCTCTTCTATGTCGAAAACATTGTCTATGGCGACTTTTATATCTTTTTTCAGGCTCTCGAACTTCCACATGCTCTCTGGGTTTTCAGGCTCTACTGGCGACATGGTGAAGTCCATTCTGCCGCATCTCACAGTGTGAGAGTTCAGACACTGCTTATGGAAGAGATAATCGAAAACAAGCTGTAGATCTTTTTCAGACATTTCGGAACAGTGCTTAATAATGCATCCGCCGATGCTGACTAAATTTGTATTTAACATAATAAATATCCTATGAGTATAAGATCGTATTATTTATTAAAAAGTCAATTAATAGATTTATTTAACTTTTGTCAGGACATGGTAAAACGCACAGATGTTTTTTTCTGTTTTTCCGGCGGGACTATTGATGTTGACATTTTTTATCCCTGTTTGTTACATTTCTACATCTTTATAACCAAAAGAGGAGTTTTTATGAGCAAATCACCTTTTGAGCTGAACGGAGTTCCGCCTCTGAAGCAGGCGTTTCCTCTGGGTCTTCAGCATGTTCTGGCGATGTTTGTAGGAAACATCACGCCTATCATCATCATTGCGGGCATACTCCAGATCCCCGCCGATGAAAAGATTTTTCTGATACAGTGTGCGATGTTTGCTTCAGGTATCGTGACCCTTGTGCAGGCTTATCCTATAGGACCTGTCGGGGCGAAACTGCCTGTGGTGATGGGAACCAGCTTCGGCTTTCTTCCCACCTGTATAGCCATCGGCAAGCAGTATGGTCTGGCGGGTATTCTGGGCGCTTCCATAGTGGGCGGTCTGGTGGAGATAGTGCTGGGTTCTTTTCTGCGTCCTTTGCGGAAACTTTTTCCCCCGGTGGTGACAGGTACGGTTCTTCTGTCCATCGGTCTTTCTCTTCTGCCCGTGGGTGTTCAGTATTTCGCCGGTGGGGTAAAGGCTCCCGATTTCGGATCACCCTCCAACCTCATACTGGGCTTTATAGTTCTTGTAACAATACTGATATTTAAATCATTCGCGAAAGGCGCTCTGAGCGTGTCCTCCATCCTGATAGGAATCATCGTGGGATACGTTGCCGCCTTTTTCATGGGCAAGCTCAACCTTGCCAATTTTGCGTCAGCTGGCTATTTCAGCTTTCCCATGCCTCTGAAATACGGAATATCATTTCATTGGGACGCCATAGCCGCTATGGCTCTGATGTATGTCGTCACCACTGTGGAGACAGTGGGCGATATATCCGGAATCACCATGGGTGGGGCGAACAGAGAAGCAACAGACAAGGAGCTTTCCGGAGGCGTCATAGCTGACGGAGCGGGAAGTATTTTCGCCGCTCTTTTCAACTGTCTTCCCAACACATCCTTCAGCCAGAATGTCGGCATCGTCGCCATGACGAAAGTCATGAGCAGATATGTAGTGGCAGTGGGAGCCGTGATACTCATCGTGTCCGGTCTCGTGCCTAAGCTGGGCGCTGTGCTCGCCATGATACCCAACAGTGTTCTGGGCGGGGCGATGGTTATTGTTTTCTCTATGATAGCTGTCAGCGGTATGACTCTGATAACCAAGCAGAGCATGGCAGGCAGAAACGCAGTGATAGTAGCAGTGGCTCTGGGACTGGGATTCGGTCTGGGTTCTGTGCCGGAGGCTCTGGTGAGCTTTCCCGAGGGCGTGCGCATGATATTCGGCGGTTCAGGTATCGTTGTATCCGGAACGATCGCTCTTCTGCTGAACGTTATCCTGCCGAAAGACGAACACGAATAAACTCAGAAACATTATAAACGGATGAGGCAGGGTGAAAAGCCCTGCCTTTTTTGTGTTGCAAATTTGAGTATTAAACAGGATATTGTTATATCTATGACCGGGAGCTTCTATTAGATGATGAATATCGAAAGGTTTTACAGGGCGGTTTCAGCTGAAGATGCCCTGAACGTATATCAGAACACTGAAGGCGCCGCTGTTCTGGGCGGATGCTGTTATCTGCGCATGGGCGCTAAAAATATCACAGCGGGAATAGACCTGTCCGCTCTGGGGCTGGACAGAATAACTGTGAGCGGCGGTTCTACCGAGCTGGGCGCTATGGTCTCTCTGCGTGATTTGGAAACCGATGAGAACATACTGAAAAACTTCGGCGGTCTCTTTAGAGACGCCTGCGCCGACATAGTGGGCGTGCAGCTCAGAAACTGCGCCACCATAGGCGGAACTGTCGCCGGACGCTATCCTTTCTCCGACATACTGACGGCTATGTCCGTGCTGGACGTAACCATCCTTTTCGCCTCCGGAGCTTCCATGAGTCTGGCGGACTATATGGATTCAAAAAAACCGGCAAAAGATATAATAACTAAAATAATCATAAAGAATAACGTAAAAAAAGCAGTGTTCAACAGCGTCAGAAACTCTCACGGAGACTATGCCGTGCTGAACTGCGCATGCGCAGTGAAAGACGGAAAATATTCTCTGGCGGTGGGAGCTAGACCTCAGAAAGCTGTCAGGGTAACAAAAGCCGAGGAGTTTCTGAATAACTGCGCAATCACTGCGGAAACAGCCGAAGAGGCAGGCAAAATCTGCTCAGGCGCTCTGGATTTTCAGGATAATATCAGAGGAAAAGCGGAATACAGAAAAGCTGTCTGCGTGCCTCTGGTGAAACGTGCCGTCATGGGGGCTGCCTATGCTGGTTAATATCACCGTGAACGGACAGAAAAGAGAGCTGACAGCCGATCCCGGCGAGTTTCTTTCAGAGACGCTCAGAAAGGCTGGATACCTCAGCGTAAAGCAGGGGTGCGACACAGGCTCATGCGGGCTCTGCACCGTGTGGGTGGATGAAAAACCCGTACTCTCCTGTGCCTATCTGACCGCCAGAGCGGACGGCAGAAGCATAACCACCATCGAGGGCGTGCAGAAGGAAGCCGAAGCCTTCGCCGCTTTTATGGCGGACGAAGGGGCGGAGCAGTGCGGATACTGCCTGTCAGGATTCGTGATGACCGTGCTCGCCATGGAAAAGGAACTGAAAGACCCAACAGATGAAGAGATACAGCACTATATGGCTGGATGCCTGTGCCGATGCACCGGATACATGAGCCAGACCAGAGCCGTAAAAAAGTATCTGGAGTCGAAAAAATGAAATATATCGGCAAAAAGATACATAAATCTGACGGAAACGCTCTGGTGAAAGGTCTGCCCGTATACACGGACGATCTGGGGATCAATAACAACACACTGATAATAAAGATACTCCGCAATCCGCACCCGAACGCCGTGATCAAGAGCATCGATGTCTCTGAGGCTCTGGCTATGGACGGCGTGGAATGTGCGCTGACATATAAAGACGTGCCGGACGTTTATTTTACTCTGGCGGGTCAGTCATATCCCGAACCGTCCGCCTATGACCGCAGGGTTCTGGACAGACATGTGCGCTATGTAGGCGATGAGGTGGCGATAGTTGCCGCTGTGGATGAGAAGACCGCCTTGAAAGCGCTGAAAAAGATTCATGTGGAATATGATGTGCTGGAGCCTGTGCTCGATCTGGATACGGCTCTGGATAATAAGGCGCTGGTGCATCCGGTTCAGCCCCATACTAACTTCGACATAGGGTGCGATGCCTCCAGAAACATAGCCTCCACCACCTACACCGAACAGGGGAACGTAGACGAGGTTCTGAAGTCATGCGACGCCGTGTCCGGGCTGAGATGCCGGACGCAGGCGCAGGCGCATGCAATGATGGAGACATACAGAGCGTCCGTAGCAATAGACTATAACGGACGTCTGGTAGTCACCAGCTCCACCCAGATACCCTTTCATGTGCGCAGACATCTGTCCCGCATACTCGGTATACCTAAAAGTATGATAAAGATAATCAAACCCAGACTGGGCGGCGGTTTTGGCGGAAAACAGACAGCCACGGCAGAGCTTTTTCCGGCTCTGGTGACGCACATCACAAAAAAACCGTCAAAAATAATATACACACGGCACGAGACCTTCTCCTGCTCCACCAGCCGTCACGCCATGATGCTGGATGTCAGGCTGGGCGCTGACAGAAACGGCAGGATAAAAGCAATAGACATACACAGCTTCTCAGATACAGGAGCCTACGGTGAGCATGCTCCCACAGTTTTCTATGTGGTGGGGCATAAGACTCTGCCACTTTATCACTCGGAAGCGTGCAGATATTACGGTCACGCTCTCTATACGAACAAGATGCCCGCAGGAGCGCTCCGTGGATACGGTGCCACACAGGGCACGTTCGCTCAGGAATCGGCGATGAATCAGCTCTCTGACATGCTGGGCATCGACCCCTGCGAGCTAAGGCTGATGAATCTGCTGGATGAAGGGGACGTCCACCATGAGCTGGACGGTTCCATTCCCGGAAATCCCGCCGTGCTGAAGAGTTCGGCTCTGAAAAAATGTATAGAAACCGGAAAAAAAATGATCGGTTGGGACGAAAAATATCCCAGAGTCGTTATAGATGACAGATATGTGAAGGGATACGGCATGGCGGTGACCATGCAGGGTTCCGGCATAGCCAAAATAGACACCGCAACGGCCTTTATAAAGCTGAATGACGGCGGATTCTTCACCCTGATACACTCAGCCTCCGATATGGGACAGGGGAGCGATACGGTTCTGCTCCAGATGGCGGCGGAAGTGCTGGAAGTGGATATCAAGAACATCATCGTTACCAGTGATGATATTGACACTGTGCCTTATGACCCGGGAGCCTATGCCTCCAGCGGGACATATGTAACAGGAAACGCCGTGATAGCCGCTGCTGAGGATATGAAAAGACAGATAACAGAGACTGCCGCCCGTATGCTCCACACAGACGCCGAGAGCATAGAATACGGCGGAGACGTGATAAGGTCGAAGGACGGAAGCAGTATATCACTCAGAGAGATCGGTGAAAAACTATGCGGTTTCACCGGAAAAGATCAGCTGATAGCAAAAGGCACATACGGGGGCGACACATCCCCTCCGCCTTTCGTTGCCGGATTCGCCGAAGTGACAGTGGATACTGAGACGGGCAGATGCGCCGTGACGGATTTCTGCGCCGTGGCGGACTGCGGAACCGTCATCAATGAAAACCTTGCCCGTGTGCAGCTCGAGGGCGGTATAGCGCAGGGTATCGGAATGGCGCTGTATGAGGATGTTATTTATTCATCCACAGGGCGCATGGCCACTGATACTTTCATGACATATAAAATACCCTGCCGTAAGGATTTTAATTGTATCCGCACGGCATTCGAGAGCAGTTACGAACCCACAGGTCCTTTCGGGGCGAAGTCTCTGGGAGAGGTGGTTATCAACACACCCGCCCCGGCTATAGCCCACGCTGTTTATAACGCTGTGGGAGTTCGTGTTACGGAGCTTCCCATTACTCCTGAAAAGGTGCTCATGGGAATGTTGAAAAAAGATGGATGATATCTTTCTTAAAGCATTTGGAATAGATAAGGGAGCTGTATTTATAACAGGAGCCGGCGGCAAGACTAACCTGATAAAGAGGCTTGCTCTGGAGGCGAAATCCAGAGGTATGAGCGTGCTGATAACCGCCTCCACCAAGATGTATCTGCCGGATTACGCTGATCATGTGGATCTTTCCGGAAAATGTTTTGATGATCAGGAGATATCATGCGGTATTTACGTTGTGTCCGAGGGGATAGACCATAACAAAATCTTTCTTGATACTCCGGCTAAATACAACCGTCTGAAAGAACGGTTCGACCTGATGCTGATAGAGGCTGACGGGTCGAAGAAAAAACCGCTGAAAGGCTGGAACCATTATGAGCCTGTGATATATCCCTGCGGCGACTATACCATCGGCATCATCAATTACAGCGTGCTGGGCATGAGGCTGGATGAGAGTCTGGTTCACAGATACGCGGTCTTTAAGGTGCTGACAGGGCTGGAAGACGGCGATGTGATAGAGAAAAAACACCTGTATTCGCTGGTTAGTCACAAATTAGGGCTTTTTAAGGCGAGTTCAGGCAAGAAAATCCTCTATTTCAGCCACTCTCCTGTGGATGCCGACATAGAAAAACAGAGCATGATGACAGTCTGCGGAGACGTCTTCGCCGAGAGAGTGAGAGTGCTGTGATGGTCTCTGCCGTGGTGCTGGCGGCGGGTCAGTCAAAGAGGCTGGGTACCGATAAGCTCCTCCTGGAGCTGGACGGCATGCAGGTCATAGATATATTTCTGAAAAAACTGTCTGTATCATCTTTTTCCCGTGTCAATCTGACATATCATAACAAAATAATAGCAGAAAAAGCCGGAAAATACGGCATAAATACAATATATGTGGATGCTCCCGAAGCGGGGCAGGGATACAGCATCCGCCTGGGACTTGAAGGCATAGAAACGGATGTGATGTTTTTCGCTGCCGATATGCCTCTCCTAAAAGCTGAAACTATTGATAAACTGATATATAATCACAAAGAAGATCATATAACCATTCCTGTCTGTGACGGAAAGAGACGCAACCCCGTTATTTTTCCGGCAAAATCCATAGAGGCGCTGAAAGCCATAGAGGGCGACATGGGGGGGCGGGTTGTTATAGATTCCGGTGTGTTCTGCCTGAACAGGGTGGAGTTTCAGGACTGCGGGCAGTTCACGGACATAGACGATATGGATGATCTGAACAGGGTGAAAGAGCTGTGGAAAAGATAATTGTAGCCGTAAGAGGCGGAGGCGATATAGCCACAGGCGTTGTCTACCGTCTGAAAAAATGCGGTTTCGACGTGGTTATACTGGAGAGTGAAAAACCTTCTGCCATCCGCCGCACTGTGTCTCTGTGCATGGCGGTGTATGACGGCAGGGCGCAGGTGGAGGATATCACCGCTGTTCTGACTGACGCCGGACATTACAGAGATGTTCTGGACAGGGGCGAAATACCTGTTATCATAGATCCGGACTGCGTTTCTCTCGAAAAGATAAAGCCGGATGTTCTGGTGGACGCCGTGATAGCCAAGAGAAATCTGGGTACACGGATAGACATGGCGCCTTTTACCGTAGCGCTGGGGTGCGGGTTCACCGCCGGAGAGGATGTGCACGCCGTGGTGGAGACCATGCGGGGGCATACTCTGGGCAGAGTGATATATTCCGGAGATGCGGCGCCCAACACCGGATCGCCGGGTGAGATAGGCGGTAAATCGGCGGAGAGAGCGATATACAGCCCATGCGCCGGAAAGATTAAGGTTATTAAGGATATCGGGACTGTGGTGCTGGAAGGCGAAACCATAGCCGTGGTGGGCGGGGTGGATATAAAAGCTCCGTTTGAAGGGCTGGTGCGTGGAATGATACATGACGGCTACGAAGTGCCTGAGGGCATGAAGATAGCCGACGTGGATGTGAGAAAGCAAGAGACCGGAAACGCCCTGATGATCTCCGATAAGGCTCTCGCCGTGGGCGGGGGTGTTGTGGAGGCGGTGATGGCGCATCTGAGGGATAGAATATGGACAGAATAATAGCGGAAAAGCTGGCGGAATATGTGCGTACCAATACGCCGTCCGCTCTGGTAACAGTGATAAACAGCGAAGGATCATCCCCGGCGGCTACAGGATATATGATGACCGTGGCTGAGAACGGAGAGACAGCAGGCACCATAGGCGGAGGCAGGCTGGAGCATCTGGCTGTGACAGAAGCTGTGGAATGTATCAGGGCTGGTGTTTCCAGAGAGGCTCAGTATAATCTGAAAACTGACGCTGATATGGCGTGCGGCGGATGCGTGCGTATATTTATCAGAGTCTTCGCCAAATCCCCCGTGCTTTATATCGTGGGGGCGGGGCACATAGGCAGAGAGCTGTATCGGCTGGGAAAAGAGTTCGGGTTCTCCACCGTGATAGTGGACGACAGAGCTGACATGGCGGACAGGGCTCTGTTTCCGGACGCCTCGGATGTTATCTGCGGAGACATGGAACAGGTGCTGAAGAGTATAGAGTTCGACGGGCTCAGCTATATAGCCATAGCCACCAGAAGCCACCACACGGACGAAAACGCCCTTTTTGCCGTTGCCGGATCACAGGCGAAATATATCGGCATGATAGGCAGCACGTCCAAGATCAGAAAGATATTCGGCAACCTCACAGATAGAGGCATAAGCGGAGAATCATTAAAAAGAGTATACGCCCCTATGGGGCTTAATATTGCCGACAGCAACCCCAAGGAGATCGCCCTCAGCATCCTAAGCGAGATGATGCTGGTGAAGAACTCCGGTTCGGCGGATCATATGCGGAGCTTGAAAAAGATCTGGTGAGCTTTATGATCAAAAAGTTTTTTATAGTCTAAAAAAGCATTTATTCCGAATACTTTACGAATTTATAGCAGGTGTTATCCTAGTTCTATGCAAACGCATAAACAGGAGGTACACCATGTTATACTTTGAATTCTTTTTTCTGCTTCTGATGCTCTACCTCGGCAGCCGTTTCGGCGGCATAGGCCTTGGCGTGGTATCAGGCATAGGACTTCTGATAGAGGTTTTCGTCTTCAGAATGGTTCCCACATCACCCCCCGTCACAGTCATGCTGATCATTCTGGCAGTGGTTACATGCGCCTCTATACTGGAGGCGGCAGGCGGTCTGAAATATATGCTTCAGATAGCTGAGCGCATACTCAGGTCTAATCCCAAGAGGGTCACTTTCATAGGACCTATGGTGACATACATCATGACAGTGATGCTGGGAACAGGACACGCTGTCTATACCATCATGCCCATCATCGGCGACGTGGCGCTGAAGAACAACATTCGTCCGGAGCGCCCCATGGCGGCGGCTTCCGTGGCGTCACAGCTCGGCATCACAGCCAGCCCCATCTCAGCCGCGGTTGTCTATTATCTGTCTGAGATGTCCGGTTTCGGCGTTAGTCTCATGTCCATCATAGGCGTGACAATCCCGGCGACATTCGTCGGCGTGATAGCTATGTCCGTATACAGCACCAGAAGAGGCAAAGAGCTTAAGGATGATCCTGAGTTTCAGAAACGTATGCAGGACCCCATCTGGCGTGAGAGGATAGAGAACACTACAGCCACCACACTGGATGAGAAACTGCCCGAATCAGCCAAACACGCTGTATATCTCTTCCTGCTGTCTCTGGTTATCATAGTTATCCTCGGTATGTTTCCCTCGCTGAGAAAACTCGCCGACATGCCGAAACCTGTGGACATGGCGACACTCATCCAGATGATGATGCTCGCTTTCGGCGGTCTCATAATGGTTCTGACTAAGACAAAACCTGCAAAGGTTCCGGAAGGCGTGGTTTTCAAATCAGGTATGGTCGCCTGTATAGCCATCTTCGGTATCGCATGGATGAGCGACACATATTTTCAGCACGCTATGCCCGTTTTCAAAGTAGCCATAACAGGAATGGTTCAGAGCAATCCCTGGACATTCGCCCTTGCTATGTTCATCGTGTCTGTCGTTATCAACTCTCAGGCAGCCACATGTAAGATGATGCTCCCCGTGGGTCTGGGGCTCGGACTGTCTCCCGCTATACTGATAGCCATATTGCCCTCCAGCTATGGATATTTTTTCATACCGAACTATCCGTCAGATATCGCAACCTGTACATTTGACACAACAGGAACAACCAAAATAGGTAAATACTATTTCAACCACAGCTTCATGTTTCCCGGTCTTATCGGGGTTATAACAGCTTGCTGTGTGGGATATGCCCTGGCTCTGTTCATCGTCTGACGGATATATGATACGGGGCGCTGTCATGGGCAGAGGGAGGATGGCGCACCCGTATTTATATTGAAATATCAGTAACAGGGGTTAAGATTAGGAGAAATACAATGAAGCAGGAACAGATGAAATCATTTTTCTCCGATAAAACGATAAAAACTCAGATGCTTATAATGGTCTCGCTGGTGGTGCTGGTTCAGCTCATCATCAGCGGGATTATTTTTTCCGGTCTGGTGGCAGATTTTACACGCAGTCATATAGGCGAGAAAGCGCTGAGCATATCTGAGACCATCGCCGAGTTTCCTGTGGTGAAAGACGCGCTGGTGAACGGAGACGGCAGCGGTCAGATCCAGAATATGGCCGAAGCCATACGCCTGAAGGTGGGCGCTCAGTATGTAGTGATAGCGGATAAAAACGGCATCCGTCTTTCGCATCCGAACACTGACAATATCGGAAAGAAATTTCAGGGAGGAGACACGGACGGAGCTCTGATAGAGGGCAGGTCGTATGTCTCTTCTGCGGTGGGGACACTGGGACCGTCCGTCAGAGGCATCTCGCCTGTATTTCACAAGGGTGAGATAGTGGGGTTCGTGGCGGTGGGGTATCTGAGCGAAAACATCAGAGCGGTCATTCTGGAACACCAGAAGAGACCTCTGACATTCGTGTTGATGATGCTCATGACAGGGCTGTGTTCGGCTCTGCTGATAGCGGAATATCAGAAACGGATAACTCTGGGGCTTGAGCCTGCGCAGATAGCAGACCTGTATCTGGAGAGAACAGCCATCATAGACAGCATCAGGGCGGGTGTCATCGCCATCAACGACCGCAAAGAGATACGTATGATAAACAAGACAGCCCTGAGAAATCTGAACATCACAGAGGACGTGACAGGAAAAGATGTGGGATACGTCTTTCCTTCCGCTCATGTGGACAGGGTTCTGGCTTCACAGGAGACTCTGGAGGACACGGAGATCATCATCAGCGGACTTTCTGTCCTGTGCAACATCATGCCTGTGAAATACATGGACAGACTGCACGGAGCGGTTATCACATTCCGCAGGAAGGATGAGCTGAACATTCTGGCATCGGAGCTGAATAAGGTGCGTGAGTGTTCCGACATGCTCCGGGTGCAGTCGCACGAATATTCCAACAAACTGCATACCATAGCCGGGCTGATCCAGCTGGAGGCATATCAGGAGGCGCAGGAGCTGATATTGTCCGAGACGCAGATACATCAGGAGATGATGAGCTTCGTTACCGCCAATGTCCCTGATCCTGTGATATCCGCCGTGATAATGGGCAAACACAGCAGAGCCAGAGAGCTTAAGATAGATTTTTCCATAACAAAAGACAGCCGGATGGCTGATATTCCGGCGGAAATGGACAGAAAAAAAATGGTAACCATTCTGGGAAATATTCTGGACAATGCCTTCGACGCTGTGCGTGACAGCGATATGAAGAGGGTGGAGCTGTCCATGAGTGATTCGGGAGACCATCTGGTCTTTCGTGTGGAGGATTCAGGTCACGGGATAGATATGGCTGTGGCGGAGAATATCTTTCAGAAGGGGATCAGCACAAAAGGCGAGGGCAGGGGCGTCGGGCTGTATCTGGTGCAGAGAGCGCTCATTGAGCTGAAAGGCTCTGTGGGGTTCTCTAAAAGCAGACTGGGCGGCGTGATGTTCCGTGTATCCCTGCCGAAAGGACAATGATATGAAAACGATAAAAACGGTCATCGTTGAGGATGATATAAAAATATCCGAACTCCACAGAAGGTTCACGGAGAAGGTGAGTGGGTTCGAGGTGGTGGGTATCGCCAACACGCTGAAAGACGGCGAAGAGATGGTGGAGATTCTGGAACCGGAGCTGGTGCTGCTTGACCTGTTTTTTCCGGAGGGCAGCGGGATGGACCTGTTGTGGAATATGCGCAAAAAAGGTATATCTGTGGACATAATCCTCATCACCGCTTCCAAGGACGTGAACACCCTTCAGGAGGCGCTCAGGGGCGGCGCTTTTGACTATATAGTGAAGCCGGTGATATTCGACAGGTTCAAATCTTCGCTGGAAAAATTCTATTCATACAGAACCGAGCTGTCCAGACACTCCGTGGTGGAACAGCAGATGATAGACCAGATAATACACTCACCCAGACACGAAACGGCGGACGAGGCGGGCGTTCCCAAGGGTATCGACCCGATAACGCTGAGAAAGATATGCGCCGTGTTTGACGACAACTCCGGAAAGGGATTTTCAGCGGAGGAGATGGGGACGATGATTAAGGCGAGCCGGAACACCGCCAGACGCTATCTGGAATATCTTCTCTCTTCCGGATACCTGTATGCCGATATAGATTACGGCACTGTGGGGCGTCCTGAAAGGGTCTTTTACCGCAATGATTTACGTTAGCGGTTCTCTGTGAGCAAAATGAGCGTAATATAAAGAAAATACAATATTCCTGTTTTATTGACGTGGAGCTTGTCAGGGTGCATCCTTAGGTATGGTCACTTGGTTGTGACATTAAGGAGGATCAAGATGAGCGACATTAAAAGACGTGATTTTTTGAAGGGAGCTCTGGCTTCCGCTGTTACTGCGGGCGTTTTTTCTGCTTCTTCGGCTTCGGCTGAGATCCTTTGCCCCGGTGAAAAGATCAAATGGGACGACACTCAGGATATAGTAGTTATCGGTACAGGTTTTGCGGGCCTTACCGCGGCTATCCACGCAAAACTGAGCGGAGGCAGCCCCGTTATCTTCGAGAAGAGAGGTCTCATCGGAGGCAACTCCTCGCTCTCCACAGCATGGCTCAACGCCGCTGAAACAACCATCCAGCGTGATAAATTCGGCATAAAGGACGATACACACGAAATCCACTTCAAAGACACACTGAAAGGCGGGGACTACAAAAACGACCCCGTTCTGGTGAAAAAACTCACCGATGAGGTAACAGAGTCTGTGGAATGGCTGAAGTCTCTCGGAGCGCCTTTTCCTAAGGTCGTTTTTCTGGGCGGCGCCAGCAAGAAGAGAGCCCACGCCGTTTCCAACGAATACGGCGGCGGACTTGTCAAGCTGCTCTATGATCAGGTGAAGGAACTCAAGATTCCTGTAAAAAAGAAAACAAAAGTGATCGATTTTATAGTGGATATGGGTAAAGACGGCAGCAGAGAGCTGAAAGGACTGAAAATAGACCAGAACGGCAAAACAAAATATGTCAGAGTAAAAAAAGCCGTGATAATCGCCACCGGCGGATTCGGTTCCAGCAAGGAACTGGTGGAAAGATACGACCCGTCACTGGTGGGATATTCCACCACAAACTTCGACGACGTTTCCACAGGAGAGGCGATGGTAGCCGCCATGGAGTGCGGAGCCGACACATCCGGCATCAACTACATTCAGATTCACCCCACACTCTCCCGCTCTGAAAGCGGCAAGGGGAATATCCTTATAACAGAAGGTTTGCGGGGCACAGGATTCATTCTGGTCAATGTGAACGCCAAGAGATTTGTTCAGGATCTGGACAGAAGAGACGTGGTGTCAGCCGCTATTCTGGAACAGCCTCAGAAGTATGCCATACTCATAGGCAGTAAAGAAACCTATGATAATAAGGTGGCTGACTATATTAAACTGGGACTGGCTTATGAGGCAAATACAATGGAAGAGCTGGCTGTGAAAGCCAAACTCGATCCGGCGGTTCTGAAAGCGACCATAGACGAATACAACGGATATGTGAAGCAGGGCAAAGACCCGGTGTTCAACAGAAAAGACGTATCGATACCGATTCTGACCGCTCCGTTCTACGCTATTCCGTGTCAGCCTGCCATCCACCACACCATGGGCGGTCTGCGCATAAACACTGACGGACAGGTCATAGATCTGGAAGGTAAAGTCATTAAGCGCATGTACGCCGCCGGCGAGGTGACCGGAGGTATTCACGGAACAAACAGGCTGGGCGGAAACGCCGTTGCCGACTGTCTGACATTCGGCAGACTGGCAGCCAAAAAAGCGGTTACAGAACAGGGCTAGACCATATGAAACTCAGATATTCAATAATAGCCGCAGTCATGTTGATTATACTGGCAGTTGTCTCTACAGCTGTGGCGCAGGAGCTTCGTGGAAAGCATAAAGAGAACGCCATAGCCTGCGTGGACTGCCACCAGACGGAGACGCCGGATTCTCCGGCGGACGTTGAGTCCTGTCTGAACTGTCACGGCGGTTTCGAGGGAATGGCGGAGGCTACCAAAGACCTCACCATCAACCCCCACGATTCGCATCTGGGCGAGGTGGACTGCACAGAGTGCCACAGGATCCATGAGCCGTCTGTGCTTTACTGCAACAAATGTCATAATTATCAGATGGAACTGAAATAACAGAAAAACCCCGCTTATGCGGGGTTTTTTATTAATCCTGAAGGGTTTTAATGATGTTGTGCCTGTTCTTTTCCGCTGTGTTGTGTCCCACAGTCAGAAAAAACAGAGAGACCACCAGCACGGCTACTTTCACATACACCAGTTGGTTGAAGAATTTTGCCTTGATATCCTTAACACGGAACAGAAGACCGGCGAACAGAACGGCAAACACCAGAAAAGCTCCGGTGTAGAGCATTGCGTTGGTGTTGTCGGTGGTGAGAATATGCAGTATCAGCACGGGAGAAAGAGCCAGCGCCGCGTATTTGTGAAAAGTGTGGATCTGCTGTCTTTTAATGTTCACCCTGTTTCTGACATATTTAAACTTGAACAGTGTCAGTCCCAGAACAGACACGGATATCATCAGCCATATAGCCAGTGATCCGGTCGCTTCGTGCAGTCCGTCCATTTCGCCCCCTATATCTCGTATACTTTTATTATATTCGTTGATCCTCTTGTCCCCAGAGGGGTTCCGGCGGTGATGATGATCCTGTCGCCCTGCTTGGCAAACCCCATAGCAACGGCTGACTCGGCGGCATTGGCGAAGAGGTCGTCTATGTCGGCGAATCCGGAGCAGTGACCCGGCACAACGCCCCAGAACATGCTGAGTTTTCGGAATGTTCCGACGTTGGGCGTCAGACCTATTATGGGGCATTGCGGACGAAATCTCGCCACGCTGGAAACCGTGAAGCCGGATTCTGTGTATGCCACTATCGCCTTCGCCTCCAGATCTCTCGCCAGCCAGCTGGCGGAGCGTCCCACCGCCCACGAAACGCTTTTGTCCGTGGTGTGTTCCTCGCTTCTAACACCCATCTCATAGCTGATGTGACCTTCCGTGGCGAGCGCCAGCTTGTCCATCACCTTTACTGATTCCACGGGAAACTCGCCGGACGCCGTCTCTTCGGAAAGCATCACGGCGCAGGTGCCGTCGAACATGGCGTTTGCCACGTCCGCGCACTCCGCCCTTGTGGGGCGCACGTTGTTCACCATGCTTTTCAGCATCTGGGTGGCGGTTATTATTATCTTGCCCATTTTACGGGCTTTTTTGATTATCTGTTTCTGTATGATGGGTACATCATAGAGAGGCATTTCAACACCCAGATCGCCTCTGGCTACCATTATGCCGTCCACCATGGGGAGTATCTCATCTATGTTTGTGACTGCCTGCGGTTTTTCTATCTTCGCTATCAGCAGCGGTTTGTTAGCGGATTTGGATATTATGGAGCGTATTTTTACCAGATCGGAAGCGCCCCTGACGAATGAAAGCGCCACAGCGTCCACGCCTTTTTCCAGACCGAACATCAGGTCGTCCCTGTCCTTGTCAGTGAAAGCGACTATGCTGAGGTCTGTGGAGGGCATATTCACGCCCTTTTTGGTGTATGCCGTGCCTCCGCCGAGTATCCGGCAGGTGACTCGTCTGCCCTCTATCGCCTCCACCGCCAGCTCCATTGCGCCGTCCGCCAGCAGGATTCTGTCGGAGATTTTCAGGTCTTCGGCGAGGTTGGGATACTGCACAGGCAGAACACCCTCAGCGGCATCCTCTTCAGAAGTCAGGATACAGGTTTCTCCGGTGCGCAGTTCCACTCCTTCGGGGGGCAGAACGCCCAGACGTATCTTGGGTCCGCAAAGATCCTGTAATATGGTGACAGGTTTGTTCTTTTTTTCGGACAGCTCCCTGATGGAGTCTATCATCTGTCCGTGGCTTTCGTGGGTGCCGTGAGAAAAATTGAGCCGGGCTACGTTAAGCCCTGAATCTATGAGAGCAGAGAGAGTTTCTCTGTCGGATGACGATGGACCGATTGTTGCGACTATTTTCGTTCTTCTCACATAAGACCTCCGGAGTGTTCTTATACAAGGATAAAGTATATTGATGATTTTACAACAGAACTTTTGTCAGATAGAGCAGACAGGGCAGGCAGGGTCTCTTTTAAGACTGATCTGTACGGTGCGCATGGTGGAAAAATCGATATGCATCATTTTGTTTTTCAGAGGTTTTCCGAAATCTGTCAGGATCTTCACAGCTTCCACAGCGGCCAGCGAGCCGATGGTGCCGGACACAGCCCCCAGAACGCCGAAACCCAGCTCCTGCCATTCTTTGTTTTCAGACATCAGACATCTGAGGCAGGGGGTCTCATGGGGAAATATGTTGAAATAGTAGCCGGACATGTCGTCCATAGCCGCCTCTATCATTGGCACGCCGAGGCGCACACAGGCAGAGTTCATGGCGAGACGCTCGGGGAAATTAGGGCGGGCGGACACTGCCACTCCGCAGTCTTTTATCAGATCATAAGCTGTCTTATCATCCAGTCTTACGTTGTGCATCTCCAGCTTCATGTCGGGGTTGATCTTCAGCAGGTTTTCTCTCGCTATATCTATGCGGGGCTCGCCTATGCGGTTTATATCCATCAGCAGCTGGCGGTTCATATTGGTCTCGGTCAGGTTTCCATAGTGAGATATCACCAGACGACCGATGCCGGCGGAAGCGAGATATGCCGCCGTGGCGCCGCCCAGCCCGCCTATGCCGCCCACGAAGGCGGAGGAGTTTTTCAGGATTTCCTGCTTCTCTCTGCCGAAGCCTTTCATCATCATCTGGCGTTTGTAGCGGTTAAAATAATCAAGCATAAGACATTGTAGACCTGCGCAGACGTTAATTCAAGCGCAAAAGGGCGGGGGATAACGGTTCAGAATCACCTCCGTTTTCAAATGAAGGCATGGAGGCTTGTAGAAAAGAGATAAGGGGATATAAACATTTATATTTAGCTTGATAATACTTTATTCGTTATATTAATATAATATTATGGTTACCTTTCGGTAATTAAAGGCTTGATTTTCTTAAATTTTGCGTTATAGTTACTGTAAGGTAACTGAAATGAAAAAGATAACTGAAATAGAAGAGATCGGGCAACTGATACGCCTGAAGAGGGAAGAGCAGGGGCTAAATCAAAAAGAATTTGCAGAAGCGGCAGGAGTAGGCAACCGCATCGTATCCGAAGTGGAGCGGGGAAAGCCCACAGCGGAGATCGGCAAGGTGCTGAAACTGCTTAAATACGCTGGATTATCCGTGTATCTTGGTGATGAATAATGGAATCTATTAATGTATTCATCGAGGTGAAAGGACAATATATCAAGGCGGGAAACCTTATAAGCACTGGCATTGACCTGTTGTTTGAGTATGACGACGAATATAACCTTAATGGTCTGTCGCTGACTCTGCCTGTGAAAGAAAAATTATTCGAGGGAACTGAGGCTCGCATCTTTTTTGAAAATCTACTGCCAGAAGGCGAGCAGAGAAAGATAATCTCAAGAGCCACAAAAATATCATCTGAAAACGTGTTCGGGCTGCTTAAAAGATTCGGCGGCGAATGTGCCGGAGCAGTCGTAATCACATCGGACTCTAATCTTCAATCTACTGATGATAATTACGAACTTCTCAACGATAATGACGTGCTTACTTTAATAGAAAAGCTGGATACGACCTCCCCTGCGGAAGATAACGACATGTATCGTCTCTCTCTGGCCGGTGCTCAGGCAAAAACATCAGTCAAAATAGAAAACGATAAAATCTATATACCGTACGGTAACTCGCCGAGTACTCATATTATAAAACCGTTCAGCAAAACATTTAGCGGATTACCTGCAAATGAGCTTTTTTGCAACAGGCTTGCTAAAGAGTGCGGGTTGCCTGTCTGTAATACAGAAATACGAAAAATTGGTACAGTCTCAGCGCTATTCATAGAAAGATATGACAGATATATAAACGAAGGTAAAATCTGTCGTCTGCATCAGGAGGACTTTTGTCAGGCACTTGGGTATGCCTATCATGTTAAATATGAGATGGATGACGGACCAGGTTTTTCTGACTGTATCAAATTGATTACGCAGGAATCCAGACAGCCCGCTGCGGATAAGATATTGCTTATCAAATGGTTTATTTTTAATTTCATCATAGGCAATGCCGATGCGCACGCTAAGAATATATCCCTGCTTTATCCAGAGGGAATGAAAGGTCGTCCGCAACTTGCGCCGTTCTATGATTTAGTCTGTACTACAGTGTATAGCGGTATTTCTAAGAAACTGGCTATGTCTATAGGGGGTGAGTTTAACCCTGATGATGTTAAACCTGAAAATTGGAAACAGTTTTGTGATGTGGTTGATATAAGATATTCCGCGTTTAAGAAACATATGAATACACTGTCAGAATCAATAATAGAGTCTGATATATTCAAAAGCCCATCCAGCGATATACATAAAGAAATCGTTCAAGTCATTCAGAGCAGAATTGATATGTTGTCTGAGTATTAGAGGAGAACTGCCGAAGGGGAGACTCTCTTTTTTTCGCAGACATCGTGTCTGCTCAAAAAAGCCAGCCTGCTCACTTCCGTCGGCATCCTGCCGACTCATCCTCCCTGTTCGGTCGGCGTTCGCAGTCGTTCTCGTCCCTGTGATAGACATAAAAAAACCCGGCTATGAAGCCGGGTTTCTTTATGTATGCCGAAGGGGGGACTCGAACCCCCACAGGCTTGACGCCCACAGGTACCTGAAACCTGCGTGTCTACCAATTCCACCACTTCGGCGTGGAAGAGTTTTATACTGTTTTCTCATGGAGATGTCAAGAAAGATATTACATCTTTTTTATTAAAAAATAGCTTGATAATCAAATTACTTGACAGTAGAAATAAGCCGGTGTATGTTTAGCTTGATAGTCAAACAAAACTGAGGTGCGATATGAACGATATGTTTCTGATAGCTTTAAACTCATCCATGGTGCTGGGGCTGATCCACGGGGTGAATCCATGCGGGCATTCCTGGGTTGTCCTCGCTCCGTTCGTTTCAGGAAATAAGAGCGGAAAGAGCGTTGCCGCCTATACCCTGTCATTCATCAGCGGCACAGCAGCCGCCTGTCTGCTGATGGGATACGCTATAGGCGCCATCTCCGGACGCATACCCGAAAGCGTGTTTCAATATCTCGAATATTCTGTGGCGGGCGTCATAATTATTCTGGGGCTGGTTCTGATGTACCGCCCGTCTCTGCTCCATTCCCACGATCACTGCGAATCGAAACCCAGAAGGACTGGGATGGCCGGGCTGTTCACCATCGGTTTCGTAAATATGATAATTCCATGCCCCACACTGAGCTTGATGTATGGATACGGGCTGAACGCAAAAGACGCCATGTCAGGGGTTATTGTATTCGGCGCATACGCAGTCACCACTGGTCTGGCTGTTTCCGCTGTGATATTTGCCATTTACAAGATAAGCGAACTTGTGCATAAAATGCATAGCCACAAAATAGAAAACATTCTGATGCGTTCCACCGGAGCGCTGACAGTGGTTTTCGGAGGCTTATCACTGTATCTGGGGTAGTCGTATGAAAGAGCTTTCCAGAATTCTGGTCGAGTTTTATGACAAGATGTCTTCGTGGGAAAACGACATGGTGCGGGGAACCGGACTCACTCTGCAGCAGGTGCACACCATAGAGGTGCTCGGCGCTCACGGCGACATGAAGATGAAGGAGCTGGCGGCGAAGATGGGCATCACCACGGGAACGATGACGATAAACATAGATAAGCTGGAAAAAACCGGATATGTGGAGAGAAAACCGAACGAACAGGACAGACGCTCCACTCTGGTGGGGCTGACCTCCAGCGGAAAAGAGCTTTTCGAGGCGCATGACGATATGCACCTGCTCTTAACCAAAGAGATCACCTCTTCTATGGATGAAAAAGAGAGAAAAGACCTCATACGTCTGCTGGAAAAACTTCTGGAGGGCTTCTGATCTATTTCAGATACTGTCCGCTGACCCAGCCTCTGCCTGTGTATACCCAACCGTTCTTTCTGTCATATTCGCATACCTGCTGACCTTTTTTCAGAACCTGCACAACCTTTGCCTTGGAAGAGGCGGTCTTGCGCACGTTCAGTGTTTTAGATGTCACAGACATGCATTTCACGTCTTTGAGGTTATAGAGATTGACCCAGCCTTTGTCGCTTCTTCCCCAGTCGCCTTTAAACTCATAGAAGCAGACTTTATCGCCGTTGTCATAGTCGCCCAGATCCTTTGAGCGTTTATCAGGTTCTTTTCTGATATTTGCTTTTTTGTATGAAACATACATGCATTTGATAATTTTCGGTTTTTCCTGCTTAACAACCACAGGTGATCCGCCTGACGGTGAGTCAGAGAGGTATTCGGAGCTGACCCATCCTTTGTCTGTTCTGAACCATCCGGTAGTGACCTCTATGATCTCCACCTTTTCGTTTTTGACATACTGTCCGGAAACTTCGGATGATGTGTCCGGTTTTGTGCGGATATTAACCTTGGCTCCGGTGATATATTTTATGATCTGTGTCTGCTTTTTCTGTTCTTTTGTTTCCTGCTTAGCCTGCTGAGGCGTCTGGACAGGAGTTTCTTTCGGTTTTTCTATGACTGGCTTTGGCTCTTCTTTCGTTACGGGTTTCATCACAGCCGGTTTGCTCTCTGTCTTCACTGCGGCTGTTTCCGCCGGATTCTTTGTGGAGAGTGATTTGGTGTTCACCCAGCCTGTGCCTGTGTTTATCCAGTCGCCCATTCTGTTCTGCTCGCAGATGTAGCTGCCGTATTTGTAAATGCCTATTCTGTCCGCCAGAAAAGAGGGGGTGCTTCTGATGCTAGTTACCTGAGATGTAACGTAATAGCATTTTTTCTCGCCTGTCTGGGCTGTGGGTGTCTGAGTCTGCTGGGGCTGTTTGGGCTGATCCTGCTGAGGCAGTTTTGGTGTTCTGGAGAATCTGGTGTCGTCTTTCCAGTTCATGGGGTCGACATTCTTGTTGTCTTCCTCGGTGAAGTTATCATCGCCTGTCAGCGTTATATCTGATTTTAAAAAAAGTTTTCTGCTGTTCTTGGAATCCTCCGCATAAGAGGAAAAATTTATGATAAATACAAATAATATTATTGATATAAAAAGTTTTTTCATTCTGACCCATACCGTTATTTATTGAGGCGATATTATATCAGCTTGGCGTGCTATGTCCACAGTATTCTTGTCTGAATTATTTCAGAACAAAACTAAAAAGGGTTTCCCAGTCAAAACCTACTGGATAAAGCCCGTCAATGCTGAGATCCTCGAGTATCTTTTTCCCTTTGGCGTCATCCGGCATTTCTTTCAGAGCCTGCGCCACTGCCTCTTTCTGTTTAGAGGTCATTGTGTTGTTCAGCATCACAAACAGAGCGTAGACAGACTCAGATCTGCCGATCACTCTTAGAGATGGTTTATAGATATCGGGGACAAGGTTGTTAAAAGCGTATTCCGACATCGCCCCTGTTTCCGCTTTTCTCAGATAGACAGCCAGAGCCGCGTCTTGTTCACTGCCGGCATAGAAAAAGACTGTCGTTCTGCCGTCTGTTTTCGATGAGGAGCCTGACTGATAAATGTTCAGTCCGGCTTTTTTCATCATTTTCAGAGGCAGCCAGCTTCCTGTGGCGGAGCTGTTGTAAGTCAGTGCGGTCTTTCTGCCTTTCAGATCAGTCAGCCTGTATATCCCGGAGTCTTTCAGCGTGAAGACCACAGAGGACTCATATAGCGAACCGTTCTTTCTGGCGGCGAACACAGGGGTGAATCCTTCCTGCCTGGCTATCACGGCGGACTGATAATAGTCGGATATGACGATATCTATACCGTCGCTCTTTATCAGCCGCATGAAACGGTTAATATCAGTCCCATGGGAGGTGTATACGGCGAAGTTCTGATATCCGCCGTCTTTCAGCTTGTCATGCAGGTAGGAACCCAGATTATACAGCCGGTCTTCATCTCTCGGCGGGACAGGGGTCAGCATCCCCAGCTTCAGAGTCTGAGCGTAAAGGGAAGCCGCCGTCAGCAGAAAGATGATGAGCAGCAGTTTTTTCATTATTTTTCAGAGACCAGCCCAAGTCTCAGATATTCTTTAAAAATACATTTGTCTTCGACATAGGGTATTCCGGATACCGCGGCGATCTTCTGCGCCTCGGGGCTTTCCACGCCCTCCTGAAGCCATATGAGCTTAGCGTTTTTTCCGCATGCCTCACGCACAACTTCGGCAGCGAAGGCGCTCTGGCGGAAAACATCCACTATGTCCGGCTCAAATGTCAGCTCATCCAGAGAGTCTATGGTGGGTACGCCCAGAACCTCTTTTTCTATAGGGTTCACGGGGATGCACTGGTATCCGTTCTTCATCAGAAACTTCATGATTCCGTTGCTGGCTCTTTCGGGTTTATTTGATGCGCCGACTATGGCGACAGTTTTAGCGTTTTTGATAAGCTCTTTTAATTGTTCATCAGATACATTTGTCATTGAAATCCTCCTAAAAAGTATTAATAATTATAACAGAAGGTGCGTAATGATACAAGGACTGTCTGCCAATCTGAATGCTCTGAAAACCTATGAGGATCAGCTCGCCGCCACAGCCGGCAACATAGCCAATGTAAATACGCCCGGATATGCCACCAGCATATATAACTCCGTCAGCGACTATACTCAGGCTGCGGAGACCAGACAGGACACAGTGGAGCTTAGCGGCGGACAGCAGACTTCCGGAGTTGATCTGGGCAGAGAAATGACAGATATGATAATTGAGAAACGGGCATTTCAGTATAATGTCGCCGCTGTAAAGACACAGGATGAGATGCTGGGTACTCTGATAGATCTTAAAGGTTAGCGGGTATCTCCGCATAGAAGACCGTTCCCTTTCCTTCCCCTGAAGTAAAATATACCTTTCCTTTCAGATATCTCTCCGTCAGCAGGCGCATGCTGTATGTGCCGAGCCCCCTGCCGATACCTTTGGTGGAGAATGATCTTTTGAATATGGACATCCTGACTTCGTCCGAAATGACTTTCGGGTTTTTTACATAGAAGATGTCCGCACCGTTATCCCTTTTGAACCCTATGGTGACTGTTTCGCCGTCTTCAGAAGCCTCCACAGCGTTTTTCGTCATGTTTATGATGATTCGCTTGATGATGTTCTCGTCAGTGACGCACAGCGTGTCAGATTCGGGTATCACGGTTTTGAATATGATATTTTTGTCTATGGTGGTCTCTTTGAAGAAGGAAGCCACGTTTCTGATGATATCTCCGGCGTCCATCTCTTTCAGGCTGATATCCAGCTCGTCCTTCTCCGCCAGTGAAAGCATATAGTTGGATTTTATCTCGTTATTCATGTTGGTTACTGCGGATGTGAGCAGCGGCAGAGTCTCTTTCAGTGAGTCGATATCGTTCTCCTCCGCATAGGTGCTGATCACGTCTGTTATCAGTCCCAGTCCGCTGGAGAGATTGTTTATATCGTGAAAAAATATTTTTTCCAGGGCGTTTTTTCTGTTTTCGCTGCTGATGTCCATGACGCAGTAGAGGGTGAATCTCTTGTCGAATAGTCTTATGGAGGAAGTGCTGATGCGCAGATCATAGGCGTTTCCGTTTTCGGAGACCAGACTGCAGTCCTCCATTCCGGATTCGCCGCAGAGGGCTTTTTCTATGGCTTTTGTCGCGCCGCAGTAACGGCAGAAACTGGTTTCGCCACAGATCTCTTTTCCCAGTGATAAGTTGACGCACTTGAACGCGTTGCCCGGGCGGGACCCGTAGTCAGCGGAAAGATTATGCTGATCGGCGAAGATCTTGAATCTCCGGTTGAAGTAGACCAGCCGTCTGTCATCGTCCAGCAGCATAACCATCTCGTGCATAGTTTCTGCCATGGATATCAGCAGAGGATAGCTTTCTTCAATATTTTTGTGAAATTCCGGATTAAAAGTAGTTTCTGACATTATGTTTTCCTTCGAAGGGATTATAGGATTAAAGGATGGATTTTGCATCTGTTTTTTGTAAAAAACCTGTCTTGAATAAAAAAATAGAAGCTGATATATTCCGAACACTAAGATATGTACGGAGCGATAAATTGAAGCAGATTCTGCAAAACCTACTGGACGAAGCCCTCACTGAGATAATGAAGAGCGAGGGAATCGAGTCAGATATACCCGAATACACCATAGAAACACCCAACAACCCCGACCACGGTGATTTTGCAACGAACATCGCCATGAAATCGGCGAAAATATTCCGTAAAAAACCTATGGATATCGCGGCGAAGATCACTGAGACCGTAAAGCACCCTCTGATAAAATCTGCCGAGGCAGTGATGCCTGGTTTTATAAATTTCCGCATCAGCGATACATTCTATCAGGATATCGTTAAAAAAGCCGTGGAGAGTGACGAATTCTTCACCAGCGACTACGGCAGAGGCAGAAAGACCATGGTGGAGTTCGTCAGCGCCAACCCCACAGGACCTCTGCATGTGGGACACGGACGCAACGCCGCTTACGGCGACAGTCTCGCCCGCATAATGAGAGCCGCAGGGTATGACGTTCACACCGAATATTATATCAATGACGCCGGAAACCAGATGAACAATCTGGGCAAAAGCATATACGTCCGCTATCTGGAACTGCTGGGAAGAGATGTAGAGTTTCCCGAGGACGGATACAAAGGCGAATATATCATAGATATTTCCAAAGCCCTGCTGGAGGAGAACGGCGGAAAGATAGCCGAAATGCCCGAGGCTGAGGCAGTGGCTATGTGTCTCGCCAGAGGGCTGACAGACATCACGAACGAGATAGCTCTCACGCTGAAGAATTTCAACGTGGATATGGAGATATGGTTCAGCGAAAAATCACTCTATAAGTCAGGAGAGGTTGAATCCAGCCTCAAATATCTGATGGACAGAGGATTCATATATGAAAAGGACGGAGCGCTCTGGTTCGACTCCACCAAGTTCGGCGATGACAAGGACAGGGTGGTTAAAAGAAGCAACGGCGAATATACCTACTTCACCTCCGATATAGCCTATCATAAGAACAAGTACGACAGAGGGTTCATGTCTGTCATAGACGTCTGGGGAGCGGATCACCACGGATACGTCAAGCGTCTCAGCAGCGCCATAGAGGCGATAGGATACGAGGACAGAGATTTTAACGTCAGCCTGATACAGATGGTAAGTCTGCTGTCATCTGGTGAGCGTGTGTCCATGTCCACCAGAGCGGGGTCGTTCATCACTCTGGACTGGCTGGTGGAGGAAGTGGGGGCGGACGCCGCCAGATTCTTCTATGCCATGAGAGATTATGAGGCTCAGTTCGACTTCGACATAGACCTTGCGAAAAAGAAGAGCTCGGACAATCCTGTATACTATGTGCAGTATGCCCACGCCAGAGTTCAGAGTCTGCTTTCAAAAGCGGAGAACGAAGGCATAAAATTCGAGCTGTGTACGCACCTTGATAAAATTTCTTCTAAAGAAGAGCTTGAGTTAATCAAGAAGATTTACGATTATAACAGTGTGCTTGAACAGGCGTCCAGAGGCAGACAGCCTCACCGCATGGCCTACTATCTTCAGGAGCTTGCGGCGCTTTTTCACGCATACTACTTTAATAACACCATAATAAACGCTGAAGACAGCGAACTGACGTCAGTCAGACTCTCCATAGCCGTCGCCGTGGGTAACGCCGTGCGCAACGGGCTTGGTCTGCTGGGTGTCAGCGCGCCGGACAGGATGTGACAGTGAGCGAAAAGGAAACCAACACACAGGAGCAGGAAGCTCCCGTTAAGGGCAAAAGAAACTTTGGCAATACCATAGTTCTGTTTATCGTTTTTTTCATCATTTTCACCATACTGGTGACGGGCGTTGCTTTCTTCGCCGACAAGCTGAAAGGCGGGTCGAAAGAAGCAAAGATGACCGAAGAGCAGATGAAACAGCAGATGACCAACCCGGAGACCGGAAAGGAACAGGCATATGTTGTGGATGAAAAGGGCAACGTGGCCAAGCAGGAAGACGCTCCGAAGGAAGAGCCCCAGCCGGCGGCAGCACCGGACGAGCCTGTGCTCAGCGCTCCCCCTGTGGAGCCTGTGAAGCCTGAAGAACCTGTAAAAGCTCCGGAACCGGTGAAACAGCCCGAACCTGTGAAGGCTCCGGCGCCTAAAGAGACTGTTAAGCCCGCTGTTAAGGAAACCCCGAAACCAGCGGTTAAAAATACTGCCCCCAAGGCAGAGGCACCCAAATCCGTCGAGAAGAAAGAAACAGTGAAACCCGCCGCAAAATCGGAAGCACCGAAGGCGGCACCAAAGAAAACAGAGGCAAAACCGGCTGTGAAAGTAACGCCTGTAATTCCTGGCGAATACCATGTTCAGCTTGCCTCTTTCAAAAATTTTGAGCTGGCTGAATCTGAGTATCACCGCCTTAGAAGCAAGGTGAGCGATCTTCAGCTGGTTAAAGTAGATCTGGGAGAAAAAGGAGTCTGGTACAGACTGAGATGCGGAACAGGTCTCAGCCACGAATCAGCGAAGGCGAGAGCCGAGCAGATAAAGGCTCTGACAGGTTACAACCCGGACATAATGAAATAATGCTGAAAAAAATCATCCTGCTGACAGCCATGCTGATTGCGGCATGGCTGCCGGCTCATTCCGAATCCTATCCCCGCATAAGCGGAGCGCAGATATTTGTAATCGACAAAATGTATGACGGAAATCTGGACGAGTTCTTCAAAGGACTCCGGAGCGAAGGGTATGACACTGTCATACTGCGTGTGTTTCACAACAGCGTGGACAGATATCACTACGGCGATGTGAACAGTGAGTGTAAGAGCGGAGTCTATTTCAAGACAGACAGCGCCTGTGTGGTGAGAGACGTTCTGGGCGAGGCTGTGAAGGCGGCGCACAGGAACGGCATGAGCATATACGCATGGATGGCGACCCGAACACTCTCTTTTCTGAAAACACCGGATAAGATGGAAAAGAATTTTGACGATGGAACAGATAAGGATGGTTACGGTTTTTCCATATTCAATAAAGAGGCGAGAGAGACAACAGTCAGACTCTTCGCCGATCTGGCCTCATACCCCATAGAGGGCATACTCTTTCAGGACGATTTTATCCTTCGCCACAGAGAGGGGGCGTCAAAGGATGCTTTGGCGGCTTACTATAACGATACGGGGATAGAGCTGACGGAGAATGATCTCTTCGGATGTCAGTCCGGAATCAAAAATACAAAAGTGCCGGGCGGATGTCCGGACACATTCATCCCCTGGGCGGAGTGGAAGAACGCCGGCATGACAGATTTTTTCAGAGAGCTGAAAACAGCCGCCATGCAGGTGAATCCCGGGATAAAATTCGCCGGCAACGTATATTATGAAACGCCTCTGGACAAAGATATCGGCATAGCCTGGTATTCGCAGTCCATAGAGTCCATGCTGGAGTCAGGGTTCGACTATCTGGCTGTGATGGGCTATCACGACCAGATATCAAAGGAGCTTTCCGTATCCGTGGATACGTCCATCGGCATACTCAAAAATATAATCGACAGCCTCTATCAGACTGTACCCGAAAAGAGCAGGATAATGATCAAGGTTCAGCGGGCGTCTTTTTATAAAGACCGCAAGGTTGAGCGTAAAGATATAGAATCAGTCTGCTCTCTGCTGGAGAAATATCCGGAGATCAGCAGGGTTACAGTCCCAGTCAACAGCCACGACGACATAGCCGGACTCTGCTACGGCAAGTAGACTTGTTTGCAATTCTTCCAACTGGTATTATCATAGTAATAAACAGTTAAGGAGGAAAACATGGCAAAGGTCGGTGTAGTTTTAAGCGGAAGCGGTGTGTATGACGGCTCTGAAATACACGAAGCCGTGCTCACCCTTTATTATCTGCAAAAATACGGCAATGAAACTATGATAATGGCTCCCAATGTGGAGCAGGCTCATGTTGTTAACCATCTCACAGGCAAGGTGTCCGAAGGCGAGAAACGAAATGTGCTGGTGGAATCCGCACGCATAGCCAGAGGCGCCATAGTGGATATCGCTGACGTTACGGCGGAGGATTTTGATGCTCTGGTTTTCCCCGGCGGGTTCGGAGCGGCGAAGAACCTCACCACGTTTGCCTTTGACGGGGCGGACTGCAAGATCAATAAAGATGTGCTGAGACTGGTGAAAGAGACTGTAGAGGCGAAAAAACCTCTGGCTGCGATATGTATAGCTCCGGTGATACTGGCGAGGGTTTTCAAAGATTCCGGAATCAAAACACAGATAACAGTGGGTAACGACGCCGGAGTAGCCGCCGCTATAAACTCTATGGGTTCGGAACACATCGAATGTCCTGTGAAAGAGGCTATAGTGGACACTCACCACAGAATAATCACGTCTCCGGCGTATATGCTGGCTGGCAGTGTGGCGGAGCTGGCGGAAGGAGTCAAAAAGACCATCCAGACGCTGGTGGGAATGTTGAACGAAAACACGGCTGCCGGGTAAAAAAAGATAAGATAAAAAGGACAAAAAAGGAGGCGGGCAATGCCTCCTTTTTTTTATGCTTCAGTGAATTTTGCAGGAGGTCACCGAGCATCTGCTTATTGAGAATGTATATATATTCTGATAGATGTATATTTATGTCAAGTTTTTTTAATACATATTCCTGTCGGATATGAAAAAGAAAAGCCCCTCCGAAAAAGAGGGGCTTTGTTTTAACTGATTAGTATGTTTCAACTTCCGGATCGGCTATATCTTCAGGAGCCACGGGCTTTCTGAAAATGTAGTAGGTCCATATCTGATATACCAGCACGATAGGCACGAATATCAGAACAACGATGGTCATTATGGTCAGCGTATACTGGCTGGATGATGTGTTATACGCTGTCAGCGAAAATTCGGGTGAGATGCTGGAGGGTATCAGGTTGGGGAAGAGTCCGATGATGCCTGTGAAGACTGTCATGATGATAGTCACGCAGGAAAGAGCGAACGCTTTGACTCCCTTCATAAAACCGGATGCCAGCAGAGCAAGCACACACAGAGCGATAACTATGAAGAATACGGGCATTTTGAAGAAGTTATCATACAGATGTGTGGACACGAATGTCATAGCGAGGAAAGCAACAGCAACAACCACAAGGGGGATGAAGAGCTTTTTCGCCATTTTGCCGGCTCTCTCTTCCAGTGCGCCTGTTGTTTTGCAGTTCAGCCACAGAGCTCCGTGGTATGAGAACAGCAGAACAAAGAAAACGCCTGTCAGAAGAGCGTAGGGGTTCAGAAGCAGGAAGAAGTTTCCTTCATAAACGAACTGTCCGTCCACCATATTGATGGGGATGCCTCTGAATATGTTTCCGAAAGCAACGCCGAACAGCAGAGAAGCCAGAAGACTGCTCACTGTGATGGTGATGTCCCAGCCTTTTCTCCAGCCTGCGCTGTCTCTTTTTCCTCTGAACTCGAAGGCGACGCCTCTGAATATCAGACAGAAAAGGATAGCCAGAAGAGGCAGATAAAGCCAGCTGAACATATAAGCGTATGTAGTGGGGAAAGCGGCGAATGTAGCGCCGCCGGCTGTGATCAGCCAGACTTCGTTGCCGTCCCATACCGGTCCGAGTGTGTTGATTATCACTCTTCTGTCGGACTCGGACTCAGACAGAAAAGGCAACAGTACGCCGGCGCCGAAATCAAATCCGTCCAGCATAAAATATACCGCCCATAAAAGCCCCCAGAGGGCAAACCAGATGATCTGTAATGTATCAAGTCCCATTTTTCCCCTCCTTAAGCCTCTTTAGGCCCTTTTTTAGAGAATTTAATCAGCAGATAGATGTCTATCACGCCGAGCAGTGAGTAGAATCCCACGAAGCCGACCAGAGACAGAATGACGTGACCGGGTGTGAGGTTCACGGATACGGCGTCAGATGTTCTCATCAGTCCGTAAACGATCCAGGGCTGTCTGCCCACCTCTGCCACGATCCAGCCGAGCTGTCCGGCTATGTAGGGAAGGGGGATCATGAACAGAAGTATTTTAAGGAACCATGTCTTGTTTTCGATTGTATCTTTTTTAGAATAGATAAGTGCCATTATAGAAGCCAGAATAAAGAGACATCCCAGAGCAACCATGAAACGGAAGCTGAAGAATGTGAGTCCCACGGGAGGTCTGTCTTCGGGAGCGAAATCCTTAAGACCTTTTACCTCTGCGTTCCAGTCGTGGAAAGCGAGGAAGCTCGCCATCTTGGGAATGGGAAGTATCTCTACTGTGTTTTTCTCATTTTTGCTGTCGGGAATAGCCATCAGATAAGTAGGCGCTCCGGACTGTGTTTCCCACAGTGATTCCATAGCGGCGAACTTGGTAGGCTGATATTTAGCGACGTGGATACCGCTGGAGTCGCCGATCACCGCCAGAAAAAGCGAAGCGACCAGACCAAACACAGCGCCGAACTTAAGGCTCTTTTTAAAGAAAGCAGTTTCGTTCTTCTTCAGCAGGTGATAAGCGGAAACGCCCATAACAAAAAAGGCGGCCACAACCCAGCCGGATGAGATGGAGTGGAAGAACTTTGACCAGGCATAGGGAGAGAAGATAAGCGCGCCGAAGTCAACCATTTCTGCTCTGCCGTTGTTCAGTTCATATCCGACAGGGTGCTGCATCCACGCATTTGCTATGAGGATCCAGAGAGCTGAGAGGTTAGACCCCAGAGCAACCATCCACACAGCGAACAGGTGCGCTTTTTTGCTGATCTTTTTCCAGCCGAATATCCATATGCCTAAGAAAGTGGATTCAAGAAAGAAAGCAACGGTGGCCTCGATGGCCAGAGGAGCTCCGAAAATATCTCCGACATATTTTGAATATTCCGCCCAGTTCATTCCGAACTGGAATTCCAGGGTAATACCGGTGACAACACCGATAGCAAAGTTGATGAGGAAAAGTTTGCCCCAGAACTTCGTCATTTTCAGATAGACGGTGTCTCCGGTACGAACGTACATGGTTTCCATCATCGCCACCAGAATGATCAGACCCAGAGTCAGTGGGACGAAGATCCAGTGAAAACCTGCTGTCAGAGCAAACTGAAGCCTTGACAATGCAATTGCATCCATTAAGGAACCTCCTGATAAAAAGAATAATAGGGATAATCCAACCAATGCTTATGTTTACTCCTGTGAAAATTGGATGTCAATAACTAAAAGAGTCTTTAAATCTTAGATTAAGATACTGGTATATTTGAGTTTTAGAATTTAGATAAGTTTGCAAACATGGCTATTGGTTGAGCAAAGGCTCGAAATGTACTGATAAAGATGAAAAAAATATCATTATCAAATTTCAATAATAATGAGCATAAGCGCAAAATAAAACAAAAATTTGTGTTTTGTATAAGAAAAAAAATTTCATTTATTTTTACAATGTGCCTGAAACTGCCTAAAAAAGGCAGTATTGGTATGATTTACATTTATTTGCTTATCTGCGGTCTTGATAATCTGCATGAGTTGCTGTATCCTGTTCTCTATGAAGATACTATTAGCAAACGACGACGGCATATATTCCGAGGGGATTTTTGCCGTTTACAAAGCTCTTAAGGAATTCGCGGATGTAACAGTGGTGGCGCCCATCACAGAACAGTCCGCTGTGGGGCACGCCATCACCATATCCGATCCTCTGCGCGTAACTGAGTTTTACAAATACGGAGAGTTTTTCGGATACGGCATCAAGGGAACTCCCGCCGACTGCGTTAAGATCGCCGTCAGCGATATATTAAAAGAGAAGCCCGATCTGGTGGTGTCCGGAATCAACCACGGAGCCAATGTCGCCACGAATGTGATATATTCCGGCACAGTCTCCGCCGCCACAGAAGGCGCTATGCTCGGCATACGCTCGCTGGCGGTCAGTCTCGCCACCAAGGAGAAGTTCGACTTCACCCCTTCGGCTGAGATCGCCGCTTATTTCGCAAAATACCTGCATAATTCGGCTCTGCCGGAAAACACTGTACTGAACATTAACGTTCCTGCTCTGTCTAAAACTAATATAAAGGGCTGGAAGTTCGCTGTGCAGGGGCAGGCACGTTTTCTGGATTACTTCACTAAAAGGGAAGACCCAAGAGGCGGACACTATTACTGGCTCACAGGAGAGAAGAAGGAGGCCGACATGGACGAAATGACGGACGACTATCTTGTTTCCAGAGGTTATGTCAGCGTCACTCCTCTGATGTTTGATATGACCGATCATAAAATGTTTGAAAAATTAAAACACTCAGGAGATGAAGGTGAATTTAATTAAAAAATTCATATTCGCTGTGCTTCTGGTTTCCGCTTTCAGCGGTATTGTGGGATGTGAGGGCGGCTGCTCCGATTCTAACCCTACATCACCAGACCAGTCACAGCAGAGTAACCAGTAAATATATAAGCTGAATGAAAAAACTAATCTGCTTAATAATATCTTTGCTGTTCTGCGCGTCCGCCGGCTTTGCCGCCGTGGATTTGCCGGAATTTGCCTTTACCGGACAGGAGATCACCGGGTTCAGTATCCGTCCGTCATTCAGACACGTCACGGTTTCATTCAGCGTTCAGTCTAGTGTCGACAGCTATCTCAGACAGGAATCCTTTAAACTGAAAGATGTGGAAACAAAAAAATACAGCTCTGCCGACCCGGGCGGAATGTATTCCGGCGGATTCGGAACCGCTCTGTCATATGTCTTCGTGGGCGAGAGAGCATACAGAAACAATGTGGTTAAGGGATATCTGGACAAGCAGTATCTGGACGTTATCAACTCTTATGAAAAATATTACGACAAAAGAATAAAAGGGACCAAGTTCGAGGAAGAGGTCAATCTTCTCTACGCTTTCTCACTGATGGAAACAGGCGCTATCAGCAATGCTGTCAGCATTCTGAAAAAAATTGCGTCAGGAAGCGGCGATTTCAGGTCTGTCGCATCCGATCGTGTGGCGGCTTATTACACAGAGACCAAAAGCTATGAGGAGATGGATATTTTTGCCTCCGGGCTCAGCTCCATGGCGCCGTTCACTCTCTATAGCTGGCTTTACAGCCTATCTCAGCTGGAGAGATACGACAGGATAATAGACGCTTACGGCAAAAACAGCGCTATCACTTCCAAAGACCCCAGATTCTTCGATTTTAATGTCAGCGCTGCATACAGCCTGGGCAGATTCGAAGATGTGGCAGCCGCCAAGGACAGAGCCACTGAGAATACTGCCGGCGTCATAGCGGACGCTTGCGTGGTCAGGTCGGATACAGGCTGCGCCCGTGAGATGTTTGACAGGATAGGCAACCCGGAGATGAAAAAGGTCATAGCCGGCAAAATAGCTGTAGCGGAGAAGAACACGGACAAAGCCGAAGAGGTTCTGAAATCCATGAACTCTGACGAAGACAGGCTGAATCTGTTCTTCTTTTACATAGGAAAAAACTTTCCGGACATCAGTCTGGATTTTATAGACAGTTTCCGGTTCGACAGCACCATTAACAACGACTATATCAAATTCTATAAGGGCGTTTACTACCTCTCTAAGAAAGACTACATGAACGCTGTCAGATACATAGACGGCGTGGTCTTCAACCGTGAGCTGATAAACACCGCCTACTACTACAGAGGGCTTGCGTATGCCTCTGTGGACGCTTCCAGGGCTCAGAGATATCTTTTCAAATTCATTGAGCTGTCAGAGGACAAACAGAAACAGACCGTCAGCAGATATATGCTGTCCCAGCTCTACTATCTGGACAGACGCTATGATGACGCCCTGATGCTTATCCAGCCCTGCGGGGAGGATTTCTGCGGTCTGCTGAAAGCGAGGATATACCTGGCTAAGAACGATCCGGATAACGCATGGAAAAGCATAGCGGATATCAAAGGCGACGAGGCGGCTCTTCTGCGCGCCACCGTCCTTTACAACAGTAAAAAATTCAATGACGCCATAGCTCAGCTGAAGACCATAAAGACGAAAAATACCGAGAGCGATCTTCTGATGATGCTGACACTGCTGAAAAAAGGCAGTACCAGAGACGCCGGAGAGATATTTAACAGGCACTCGGCGGACAGCCGTTTTATGAATGCATATGTGGAGAACCTTTTCCTCACCGGGCAGTATCTGGAAGTGCTGAAACTCACCGACAGAGACAGGGACGGATACGCTCTGGTCAGGGCTAAGGCGCTGTTCTCGCTGGGCAGGACGAAAGATTCCGCGGTGGAGTTCAGAAAGATAATAGACGGCGGGCAGAACAGCTTTGACGCATGGTACGGTCTGCTGTCATCCTACATGGCTATGGGCGACAAGGACAGGTTCACAGACGCCGCTAAAGAGGTTTCCGGAAGCAGGGCGCTGTTTGATAAAAAAGATTTTCTGATACTTCAGACTGCCAAGATGGCTCTGGATAATAAAGATACCCGACTGGCGACAATGATGCTGAACAGCTTTTTCGATAATTTCACCGTGTCGGTATACATGAGGGACGCGCATCTTCTGAGAGGACAGCTTTTCCGTGACACCGGCAGGGTGGAGCAGTGTCTGGCGGATGCCGAAGTGATGATGAAAGACGGACGCTCTGACGAGGCTTCATTTCTTAAGGCGGAATGTCTGCAAAGCGCCAGACCGAAGGACGCTCTGAAAATTTTTGAAGAACTGGCAGTCGGTTCCGACAGGTTCCGTGATCTGAGCTACGGTAAGCTGATAGACATATACACCAGACCGGCGGATGTTAGAAAAGCCGCCGTGTATTTCAAAGATAAAGACACTGGGCTGTTTTACGGCGGTCTGGAAAAGTATTTCGGTATGATAGATCAGGACGGACTTTCCAAGGAGTCCGCTTTCATAGACGCGCTCATAAAAGAGGGCGCTCCCACAGGTCTGCCTATTCTGTATTATTACAAGGGCAGAATAGCTTTCAATGAAAAGCGGTATGAAGATGCCGCCACTGACTATATGAAAGGTTACTATCTGTTCCCCAGCTCTGAATATGCCTCTAAAAGCCTGTCCGGAGCGGCTGATTCCTATGATAAGCTGGGCAAAGGAAACGAGGGCGACATAGTCCGTGCGAAGCTGAAAGAGCTGAAGAGAAGAAAATAAACCGCAGGATGCGGTTCGTGGAATGAGTGCAGCCGCTTTTAGCGGCAGAACGAGTGTAACGTGAGCGAAGTGAGGCTTTGCCGAAACGCAGCGTTATCAGAAATTTTTTAGGACTAAAAATTTCTGTATGCTTGTCTGTCCGGGCGAAGCTGAAAGAGCTGAAGAAACGAAAATAATTTTATATGAGATTGCCGCGTCGCATGCGCTCCTCGCAATGACGTCATTGCGAGCGAGAGCGAAGCAATCTTTTTTACAGGAGGAAATATGTTTGATCTGAACATGGAGCTGATGCAGAAGGGCGGGGTGCTGATGTATCCCATATTTCTTCTTTCTGTGCTGGCTCTTGCCATATTTTTAGAAAGACTGGTGACACTGCGATCATCAGTATATGTTCCCACTGATTTTCTGAACAGGCTTCTGGAGACCCTCCAGAAAAAAGATACTGAATCAGCTAAGACCATGTGCAGAGAGAATAAATCCGCCGTGGCCGCCGTGGCTGCCGACATTCTGGACAATCTGGATGTGCCTCTGGCCCGTCTGATGGAGACCGCTGAGGAATCAGGCAGGTTTCAGGCGAAGCGTCTGGAAAGATTTCTGCCTTCCCTTCAGGCGATAGCCAGCATATCACCTCTGCTGGGTCTGCTCGGTACTGTTTTCGGTATGATCAAGACCTTCGTCGCCATCAGCGATCAGGGTATAGGCAACGCTCAGCCCCTGGCGGGCGGTATATCCGAGGCTCTTTTGACAACAGCGGCCGGTCTCAGCGTGGCTATCCCCACCATCATATTCTATTATGTGGTGCGCTTCAGAAGCGAAAAGATCACAATAGAGCTGGAAAGAGCCGCCAGTAAGATTATCAACACCATTTTTAAAGATAAAGAGGCTTAAATGAGATTTTCCAGAGAGGAGAAAAGACAGATATCTGTAGATATCACGCCGCTGATAGACGTGGTGTTTCTGCTTCTTATCTTCTTCATGGTCTCCACCACGTTCATCTATTCCAACTCGATAGATGTCAATCTGCCCGCCGCCAAAGGCGATGAGAAGCAGATCAACGACAGCATACGCATAGTGCTCACCAAAGACGGAGCCATAACCATAAACGGAAAGACGTTCGCCTCCGAGGCGGTGCAGGATGAGCTGGTTAAGATGAAAGAGACCATTCCGGACACAACAGTTATCATTGAAGCGGATACGGAAGTGCCCCACGGGCAGGTGGTTCATATCATGGACGCCAGCCGTCAGGCAGGATATCAGAAATTCGCCATAGCTGTTGAGGAAGAAGGTAAATAAAAACTCCGGTTTTCCGGAGCGTTGTCACAATAAGATAAGCGAGGCGGAATAAATTGAGGTTTACGCTTTTTCTGATCCTGTCTCTGCTGGTGCATGTGTTGATATACACACAGATCGGCGGGGTGGATCTGAACCCTAAAGTCAGTCCGAAACAGGAGATAATTGACGTGGAACTGGTGCCTCCGCTGAAAAAGGAGGAGCCCGTTATTCCTCCTGTGCCCGCATATGACCCCGGAGCCGCAAAGGTGGGCAGTGTGTCCATCGGAAGCCAGTCTCCGGCGCCCGCCATGACAATGCCTGAGATCAGCATCCCTAAAATCATGGGGACGGACGCTCTTCAGATAAAGATACCTAAGCTGAATATCGGAACGTCTGTCACTCAGGGTAAGCTGGATTCCGACAAAGAGCTGATAAACGAGCTGAACGCCGAATCGGATAAATATCACCGGAGCAGTTCAGACAAGGCGGGGGCTGATTCTTCCGGGAAAAGGCTCGGTACGGATGACGGAAAAGATTTTTTCGTCATAAAAAATCTGTCAGCCACCAGAAAGCTGGTCTCCACACCTGAAAAACCTGTGTTCTCACTGTCTGCGGATACCACCGTAAGAGCTTCTTTTAAAATAGACAAAGAGGGCTCGACCTATTCCATACTCCTTCTGAACCGTACAGATTCCAAAATAGAGCGTCTTGCCATTGACTTTATTCAGAAATTAAAGTTTAATGCCGTACTTACCACAAGTAATGAGCCTGTGGAAATAACTTTATATTTCAGAGTGAGATAGTGGACAACACCCTTCAGATCTATACAGAAAACCTCATCCGCGAAAAAGGCAGAATGACCTTCGCGGAGTTTATGGACATAGCCCTTTATCACGAGGGGCTCGGATATTATCAGAGAGAGAATCCCTTCGGACAGCAGGGCAGTTTCTATACATCTGTCAACGCTTCAGAATCCTTCGGACGAACACTGGCGAAATCTTTTGTCTATATGATGAATGAGCTGGGGCTGGAAAAAGCCCTGTGCGAGATGGGCGCCGGGAGCGGGATGCTCGCCAACGACATACTGAACTATCTGAAACAGAATGAAAAAGAGCTGTACGATACCGTCAGCTATACCATAATAGAAAAAAGCGGATATCTGATAAACCGTCAGAAAGAGCTGATTGAGAAGGAACATAAGGGCAAGGTGCGCTGGATTCCTTTTGAGGAGCTTAATGACTTTTCCGGTGTTTTTTACTCTAACGAGCTGGTGGACGCTTTTCCCGTTCATCGTGTTATCCGCATGAACGGAGAGCTGAAAGAGCTCTATGTAAAAGAGATAGACGGAAAGATGCAGTTCTTTCCCGATGAATTTTCCACACCCATGCTTCAGTCATATCTGGACAATATCAACCTGAAAGTGACAGAGACCCAGATAGTGGATATAAACCTCGATCTGGTGCGCTGGATAGAGGCTATGGCGGATAAAATGAACAGAGCGGTCATGGTTACCATCGATTACGGATTCGAGGCGCCCATGCTGTATCAGTCATACCGCAGAGACGGAACGGTCACCTGTTACTACCGCCACACACAGAACAATGATTTCTTCGAGCGCATAGGCTATCAGGATATCACCGCTTTCGTTGATTTCACGTCTCTCTCGCTCTATGGACAGAAGAAAGGGCTGTCTCCGCTGGCTTTCATGCCCCAGTGGCTCTATCTGGTTCAGTCCGGCATACTGGAAGAGATTTCCGCCGCCAAGACCGACCTTCAGAAGCAGTCCATCAAGGCTCTTATCATGCCGGAGGGCGGATTCGGTACTAATTTTCAGGTGTTTTTACAGGGTAAAAACATTGATATCACTCCGGATTTCAAATACACCCAGTCTGCTAAGGAAGTTCTGGACAATATGGGGAAAATATTTTCATCTTAAACTGGCATAGAGAATGCTATTAACTCTGCATAACAAAGTTTGCAGGGGGCACAAGATGATAATCTCAGGAAATTTTTACCAGAACCAAACAACAACAACTACTACAGAGCAGAATAAATCAACCGAGTCTAAACAGACCGACAGTCTGGCTGCTCTCAAGACTTTCTTCGGAGACGGCAGTCTCGACGGCGGAAAGGTATTCGACAAAGTTCAGATATCACAGCAGGCTCTTTCTGTTCTGGAAGACTATGTGGAGGCTAACGGCACCACATCAGAAGATCCGCTTCTGGATCTCATCAAGCAGAACGCGGCAGAAGAATATCTCTCAGCGGGATCATCCGATGAGGAAGCAAAGAGCGCTCTGGATTCTCTGTCAGAATATTTAGGCGCTTTCAACGAAAAACAGATGAACGAAGTATATGCCAAGATAAAAGAGGCTAACAGCCAGCTCTCAGGCGATTTCATCTCTGACGCGGCTCTTTACGGCGTTCAGTCTCTTCTTTAAATATCAGCTAATTCCATAACATCGCTGAACACAAACCTGACGGCGCCGTCCGTCAGGTCGTTCAGCATAGATATGTTGAAAGCGTCGTTTCTGGCGCTCATAAAATAATTGTTAACGGCGAATCCGCCGAAATCCATTCCTTCGTTTCGTATGAAATATCTGGACAGCATGGCATGGTTGACGCACCCCAGACGGTTCGGCACCACCACTATGTTCTTAAGCCCGCATGCCAGCGCTATGTCGCAGTTGAACAGCCCTTCGTCCAGCGGAACCAGAATACCTCCGGCGCTCTCCACCACCAGCCAGTCGTATCCGTTTACGGATTTTATACTGTCCACTGTCTCCTCGAAAGGGAACTCATCGAACGCCAGATATGGCGCTGTGGGGATCTCCGCAGTGTGCAGGGTGGCTGAGTTCTTTTCGCCTATACCGGACATCTGAAGCACGGTCTTTCTGTCGTCATCCGCCGGAAAACCTGTCTGAACAGGTTTTATATAGTATACCGATTCGCCTCTGTCCTTCAGATATCTGCACAGCAGACCGGAAAAATATGTCTTGCCGATGCCTGTGTCCGTTCCGGTTATGTATAATTTTTTCATCAGAGCACCTCATAGACGGATTCATACGCTATGTCCACCAGCCTGACCATCTCGTCTTCTGTTATGATGTAGGGCGTCATAAAATATATAATATCCCCGAGGTTTCTCAGGTACGCGCCTTTACCTATCGCTTTGCGGAATATCTGAAATCCTGTGCGTTTTTTCCAGTCGAAACTTTTTCTGGTTGAAGTGTCCTCGACCAGCTCTATTGCGGACACGCATCCCAGATGGCGTATTTCTCCCACATGGGGTTTCCCGCCGAATTTTTTGTTTATATATTCGTGCATTACGGGGAATTTTTTCCTATTGGCGTTTATCACGTCATCTTCTCTGAATATCTTCATGGTCTCCACGCCGCATGCGCAGGCAAGGGGGTTTCCAGTGTAGCTGTGGCTGTGCAGAAAAGCCTTAAGAGTGGTGTATTCGTCATAAAAAGCGTCGTAGATCTCCTCGTGGGTCATCACAACGCTTAGGGGCAGATAGCCGGATGTTATACCCTTGGACAGACAGAGAAAATCAGGACATACGCCCGCCTGTTCCAGAGCGAACATGGTGCCTGTCCTGCCGAATCCGCAGGCTATCTCGTCAAATATAGTGTGGATGTTGTAGTGTTCCGCCGCCTTGACCAGTTTTTTCAGATATACGGGCGGATACATCTTGAACCCTCCGGCGCACTGGAGCAGTGGCTCCAGAATCACTGCGGTGACGGCATCTTTGTTCTCTGCCATGGCTTTTTCCATGTGAAAGAAACACTCGGCATCGCAGTTCTCACGGGTTTTGTTAAAAGGGCATCTGTAGCAGTCAGGACCCTGCACACGGATATTTTCTATCATGATAGCGCCGAAAAGCTCGCTGTAGAGCTGTTCTCCGCATACGGACAGAGCGCCCAGCGTCTCACCGTGGTAGCCGCTGTCCAGATAGATGTATCTGTTCTTTTTTTCATTTCCAGTGTTTTTCCTGTATCCGTAGCTCAGCTTCATGGCGGATTCCACAGCGGCTGAGCCGATATCGGCGAAGAAGACACGGGTAAGTTTTTCCGGGGTGATGTCCACCAGATCTTTCGCCAGAATCTCCGCCGGATTGTGTGTTATTCCGGCGAAAATCACATGTTCCACTTTGTCCAGCTGGTCTCTCAGGGCCCTTTTCAGTCTGGGGTTGTTGTGTCCGAAGAGATTCACCCACCATGACGACACAGCGTCTATATAGGAGTTTCCTTTATCGTCAAACAGATATATTCCATCTGCTCTGTCTATTTTAATTATCGGGTAGGTTTCGTGATCTTTCATCTGGGTGCAGGGGTGCCAGACGGGGGTGCTTGGTTTCATTTTTTTTCCTTATGTTATTGACAGTAATCTTACCTCTGATATTATTTCCCCATGAGAGATAAAATCAAGCATAAACTTAAAGAACTTCAGGATGAAAGCCTCTACCGTGAGATGCCCTCCATGAGCGAAGGCTCGGGAAAATATGTCTGCGTGGATGGAGAGCAGTATCTGAATCTGGCTTCCAATAACTATCTGGGGCTGTCTGAGATACATGAGATCAGAGAGGCGTCAGCGGACGCCGTGATGAAGCTGGGCACAACATCCGGAGCGTCCAGAATAGTCACAGGAAACTACAGCATATACGATGAGCTGGAACGAAGAACGGCTGTTTTTAAAAAAACAGAAAAAGCGCTGGTTTTCAACAGCGGATACGCTGCCAACCTCGCCATATTCTCATCGCTGGCGGACAGACACACTGCGGTGTTCTCAGACAGACTGAACCATGCCAGCATCATAGACGGAATAACGCTCAGCGGGGCAAAACACGTCCGCTATAAACATAACGACATGGCAGACCTGCGTGAGCTGCTGGAAAAACATAAAGACGTTAAAGACAAAATAATAGCCACTGACACAGTGTTCAGCATGGACGGCGATGTATGCCGTCTGCACAATATTGTTTCGCTGGCGGAAGAATATAACGCTCTCACAGTGATAGATGAAGCTCATGCCGCAGGAATATTCGGCAGGGGCAGGGGATATGCCCACGAGCTGGGTCTGGAAAAGAGGGTGGATGTGCATATGGGCACGTTCAGCAAGGCGTTCGCTTCTTTCGGCGCTTATGTGGCAGGAGATACTGATATCATCGACTATCTGCGCAACAAGGGCAGGTCGTTCATATATTCCACATCGCTTCCGCCCGCTGTCACAGCGGCGAGTCTCGCCTCTCTGAACTATGTCATAAAAAATTCCGACATAGGCGGTCGTCTGATGGACTCTGCCGACGGTCTGCGCCATTCTCTGAACAGAATGGGCTTTGACACAGCCATGAGCGTTTCGCAGATAATCCCTGTGATAATGCGCAAAAATGAGCGGGTGCTTCTGGCTAAGGAATTTCTGATGGCCAAGGGGCTCTATGTGGCGGCTATACGCCCTCCCACCGTTCCGGCGGACACAGCCAGACTGAGGATATCTCTGAGACTGGATGTGCTGGACGAGACCGACAGGATAGTTTCAGCCTTCGAAGAACTGAAAAAGAGCGGTATATGACAGATCTTTTCGTATCCGGATGGTGCGGTTTTCCTGAGCTTTTCGGTTCATTTTCCGGCAGATTCAATTTTCGTGTGCCTTTCTTTGACGATATGGACGGTGTTTTTCAGATGACCGGAAAAAATCTGGTCTGCTGGTCCACGGGCGCCAATCTGGCGCTGAAAAACGAAATGCTTAAATTTGACAATATAATACTCGTATCTCCGTTCATCCGTTTCACGGACTTCACACCCGTTAAAATTCTGAACCGGATGATAAAAAAGTTCGAGTCGGAGCCGGATGCTGTCATCAGTGATTTTCTGACAGCCTGCGGTGCTGAGTCCGTTAGCGTGTCTTATGACAGGGACAGGCTAAAAAGCGGGCTGGAATATCTGCTGGATTCAGGCGATGGCGTATGCTTAAAGGGAAAGAATATAAAGATAATCCACGGAGAGGATGACGCCGTGGTTCCTGTAAAAGCTGGCGAAGAGATAGCGGAAATGCTTGACTGCGAGCTGATAAGGGTGAAGGGCGGACAGCACTTCATCCGTCCGGAAGTCATAGCGGACTATCTGATATGAAGATACACATCCGCCGTGCCTTCTGCTCATCATCCGATACATATGATTCCTCCTGCGACATACAGCGGATAGTGGCTGATCATCTGGCGGAAAAACTGCCGGATGTTAACGGAGATGTGCTGGAAATCGGAACAGGCACCGGAATTTTCACTGAACATCTGAATAAAAAATATTCTGATGTAAACATCTATTGTATTGATATCGCACATTCTTTGCTGAAAAAAGCGCAAAAAACATACTCCAAAAACATCTATATTTGCGGTGACGGAGAGCGTCTGCCGTTTAACAGAGGTTTCTCTCTGGTTGCCGGTTCGTCCTGTCTGCAATGGTTTCAGAATCCTGAAAAGAGTATTCCGGCTATGCTGGCCGGGTCGGAAAGATTTGCCTTTTCTGTCTTTGTGGACGGCACATTCGCCGAGATGAAGATTCTGAACGAAATGACCGGTTTCGGCTCTGTCTATCCTCTGCCTAAGCAGGACGATCTTCTGAAATGTTTTGACGGATTCTCCATAGAGCATGAGGTCAGGGAATATGTGATATATTTAGGCAGCGTGCAGGAGTTTCTGAAAAAGCAGAAAGGAACCGGAGCTACTTTTTCGGGCGGCGGGCGTCATGCTTCCAAGACAGCATATAAGAGGTTTCTGGAACTGTACCCGGAGCTGTTCGGAGACGGCGGCAGGATACCCGTCACTTACCGGATTCTATACATCACAGGGTTTACGTCATAGCGAGGAGCTTGCGACGCGGCTATCTCATAAAGTTATCTTGCTGTGTGAGACTGCTTCGAGTTTAACTCTCGCAGTGACGTTGAAGAGGAAATAAGAAAGGCTCCCCGAAGGGAGCCTTTTTGTTTTTCAGAGGTTGTTTTAGGGATTATTCAGCGCCCACACCGAGGTAGACTCTGATCTTATCTTCTTCATACTGATCCTGAGCTTTTTTGTCAGGAGTCATGATAGAGGCTATGAAAGCAACCGCGAATGACAGTGTCATGGACACTACAGCGGGGTTTTTCAGCGGGAAGATAGCCTTCTCGTGGTGAAGAACGTCAACCCATACAGTGGGGCTGATGATGATCAGAACTGTAGCGGAGAGAGCTCCTGCCAGAATAGACCATACGGCGCCCTGTGTGGTGAACTTCTTCCATACTATGGACAGGAAGAGTGCCGGGAAGTTGGCGCTGGCGGCTATAGCGAAGGCCAGACCCACAAGGAAGGCAACGTTCTGTCCTTTGAAAAGGATACCCAGACCAACGGCGAATATACCGAAGATGATAACTGATATACGGGCAACCTTAACCTGCTCTGCCTCAGTGGCAGTACCTTTCTTGAACACTGACACATAGATGTCGTGGCTCATAGCTGATGAAGCGGCCAGTGTGAGACCGGCAACCACCGCCAGAATTGTGGCGAAGGCAACAGCGGCGATGAAGCCGAGGAAAGGTGTTCCGCCGAGCAGTTCAGCCAGAGCGGGAGCGGCCATGTTTCCGCCTTTATCTATGCCGAGTATAGCGTCTTTGCCTATCAGAACAGCGGCTGTGAAGCCGACTACCGGGATAACCAGATAGAAGTAGCCGATGAAAGATGTAGCGTAAACAACTGATTTTCTGGCTTCTTTAGCATCCGGCACAGTGAAGAATCTCATAAGGATGTGCGGCAGACCGAGCAGACCGAACATCAGAGCGAGACCCAGTGACAGAGCGTCCAGAGGATTCTTTATAAGACCGCCGGGGTTCAGCATGTTGGCATCGGGATACATAGCCTGTACCTGACCGAGCATGTTGCTGATGCTGAAACCGAATTTGTTAAGCGCAAGCAGTGTGAGCACTGTAACGCCGAACAGAAGAAGGCAAGCCTTGATGATCTGTACCCATGTGGTGGCGAGCATTCCGCCGAAGAGAACATAAAGGAGCATAACCACGCCCACGATGATCTCAGCCATCTCATAGGGCATGCCGAACATAAGCTGTATAAGTTTTCCTGAACCCACCATCTGAGCGATAGTGTAGCAGAGAACAACGAGGATGCCGCCCACAGCGGAAGCTATACGGATGGGTCCCTGACGAAGTCTGGAAGCCACAACGTCCGCAAAGGTGTATTTACCGAGGTTACGAAGAGGCTCAGCGATGAGGAACATCAGAGCGGGCCATCCAACCAGCCAGCCCACGGCGTAGATCATGCCGTCATAACCTTTCAGAGCCACCATACCGGATATACCGAGGAATGATGCCGCTGACATATAATCGCCCGCAAGTGCGAGACCGTTTTGAAAACCTGTAACACTGCGTCCCGCAGCGTAGAATTCGCTTGTTGTTTTTGTTTTTCTGGCGGCGAAGTAAGTGATTACCATTGTGCCTATAACAACAAGCACAAAGAACAGAATCGCCGTTAAGTTAGGTTTGCCGAGAGTTGATTCCATTTGTTACTCCTTGCCGTCTTACTGAAGATCTTTTTTAAGAGCTTCTACTTTTTTGTCGTAGCTTGCGTTTGCCCAAAGGACATACACAACGGTCAGGAGCCAGGCTCCTATAATAACGAGTACGAAAAGAACTGTTCCCATAGTGATGTTGTTTCCGACCATCTTAGCCAGAAATTCCCTGTTAAGGGCAACAAGGAAGATGTAGCCGTAGTACATCACAAAAAGGATCGCCAGCATAATAAAGCTGAATGTCCATCTCGACCTGACCAGCTCATTGAACTTGTCTGAGCTTACAAAGTCTCTTGCAGTCATTTTGCTCCTCCTGATAAAATCTAAAAGGTGTTAAGTAATAGAAAACATGAACGCCGATATTTTTATATCGCCTTCATGTGAGAAATGTAAAACACTTTTTAATTTTAATCAACATTAAAATTAATCGATTTGATTATTTTTTATCAATTTCATTATTGGGACAATTGATAATTGTGTACAATATTAACAATGCTCTTTATAACTAGTTAATAATAATAGTTAAAAAACGATTATGCGGTTAAAGTGTCATACTGAAAATTTTTTGTATGTTAAAAAAATTTTTTCCAAAAATAGCATTGGTGTTTTCTTATTAAAGCCTCTATTAATAGGCTGATTGCTTTTTATACTGTTTCAGACGCTCATAATGGCTCATTTAGTGATTTATGAATACAGAAATCGCAAAAATTTATTACGATGTTATAAAATAAGCTATGTAAAGAATATTACGCATTTTAAATTGCTTTGTTTTATTTGAAATATCTGATATAATTCTTTTAACATAAAAAGTTAACCGAGGTTGCAATGCAGTACGCAGAGATTTCCACATCAGAAGAGATACTGGCTTCCGCTGAAACACTGCCCGCTTTTCGTTCTGTGCCGAAAGAGCGTCTGAGGATGACCATACTCAAATGCGAGGCGGTCACGGCGGATGCCGGAGAGGTACTTTTCAGGCGTGGAGAGACATATCACAGGGGTCTCTATATTATGCTGTTCGGCAAGGTCAGGCTGACAGAGGGCGCTTCGTCTGAAATAATGGTGGAGAGGGGCGGCATGCTGGGCATATCCACCTTCGTAGGTAAATCCACCTACAGAGTGACCGCCATAGCAGACACAGTTTGTCAGATGATATTCATGCCGGAGCTCTGCGTATATAAACTGATGGAGGATGTGCCGGAGTTCCGCACTTCTTTTCAGCGGCTGGTGTCCGAGCGCAACAGCGAGCTGGAGGGCAGGGCTTCCTGGTCTGTGGCTTCGTCCACTTATAAACCCGTGGGAAGCTATATGACATCCCCAGTGACTACTGTTAATAAAAAGAGCACGGTATATGAAGCGGCTGAGATAATGAATGAATCCAGCATCGGAGCGATAGTGGTGTGTGATGATTCCGGCGAGCTTTCCGGGCTTCTGACATCCAAGCATATTGTCCAGCGCTTTGTGCCGGATATGAAGAGAGAGATACAGGACGCCTCCGTGGAAAAATATATGGAGCGTAACCCCGTGGCTCTGCCTCCTGAGTTTCCTCTGGTGGAGGCGCTGGCGCAGATGCAGCAGCGCAGGAGCGAATATGCCATAGTTGTGCGTTCGAACATGCCAGTGGGGATACTGTCCAACAACGACATATCACGGATGCTGTTCACCAACATCAACACCTATGTGACATATGTGGAGAATCTGGAGTCTCTGGATGATCTCCAGAGAGCCCACGCCGGATTATATAAGGTGGCGGCGTCGCTGATGGACAGTTCCAGAGTCAGCTATGACATACTGCCCGTGCTGTCGTCTGTGCATATAAATATACAGCGCAAGGCATACCGTATATGCGCAGAGCAGTTTTACGCCGAGACAGGGTTCAGTCTGGCTTCCGTCCGGCATACTCTTATTGTCATGGGTTCCGGCGGGCGGCGTGAGATGGCGCTGGATCCGGATCAGGACAACGGTTTCATCTTTGACGATGATGTAACGGATGAGCAGATGGAGATGTTCATCAAATTCGGTGAAAAATATACGGACGCTCTGGAATATATAGGATATGAAAAATGCAAAGGAAACGTGATGGTGACTAATCCGGAAATGTCACTGCGCATATCCGACTGGAAACATAAAATATCCCGCTGGGTGGCGAACCCGGGGGCGATGGGGCTGATGTGGTCTTCTATCATATTCGATTTCGACGGATTCGCCGGAGACGAAAAACTGGTATGGGAGCTGAGAGATCATATCAGTCAGAATATAAACAAGAGCCCGGTGTTTCTCATTCAGATGCTGGAAAAGGACAGCAACCTCAGGATACCTCTGTCAATGTTCGGAAAATTCATCGGAGAGAAAGACGGCGAACACAAGGGCGAAATAAACTTGAAATCATCAGCGTCAGCCTTTATAGTGGATGTCGTAAGAGCCTTCACACTGAAGAACGGACTGAACGAACTGAACACTGTGGAGAGAATGAAGGCGCTGATGAGAAAGAACATCATCAGCGAGGAACTCTATCTGCACACGCTGGAGGCATACGAGACTATCGTGGATATCACCCTGAACAGCCAGATACAGAAGGCTGAGAAAGGTGAGCACATCAACAAATATGTTAACCCGGATGAGCTCTCTCTTTATAACAGAGAGAGACTGAAAAAATCGCTGGGGCAGATACAGAAGCTGTTGAGCACGGGACTTAGATTTTTCAAAGGACACCCGTAAGCCACGATTCGTTGATACATAAACACGGCTTTCGGGGCTATAGTCTCCGAAAAATAAGGAGACTGTGATGAAAAAGATGACCGTAATGATCGCCGCCTATAATTCCGCCTCTGCTGAAAGAGTTATAAAGAGGGCGAAGGAGAATTTCGGTCTGAAGAAGGGAGCCCGTGTTTTAAAGGCGAACGGAGCAAAGGTGATCTTTGTCAGCGGACTGATCCAGAAAACAGTGAAAGACCTGACCGAGCTGGACAGATATAAAGATTACGATATGCTCATCATTCCCGCCTATCCCGAGGATTTTGACGCTAAGCCGAACACTTTTGACGCTAAGGTGCATGTGAACAACAAACTGGGGTTCTCAGTGTTCGTCTGCGGTGTTCAGAAATCCGGCAGGGAAGAGGACGTTAAGGAATCCGCCGGTTTTCTCTGCGAGATAATAAGAAACAATCTGGGGCTCTGATCTCTCTTTTTCACCACATAACTATGCGTTATGGCAAATGTTGCCTTCACCGGCAATCACTCCCGGACCGTCACCTTTCATGCCGTGTCACAGCATCTGGGCGCTACTGGTGTGTTCTGGATAATGCCGGGCGCTGAATTCCGCATAAAATACCTTACAGATCACGGCGTTAAGAAGGCAGATATACTTGATCTGTCACTGGCTGCGCCTGAAACTGACATGAATGCCCTGTCTGAACTGGAGTATTTTTCTGATGTTTCCGTGTCATACATCATATCCTCCGACAGACTGCTGCGCCGGAAGAGCCGTGACTATGCCTACGGCTATCTGTGCGCTGTGTATAATGCCGTCAAAAAATTTATCACCGTCAATCAAATAGATATTATATTCTCCGAGGCCACATGGGCTTTCGAACTGGTGACCTGCGCCGCCGCCCGTGCCTGCGGAGCGGAATTTCTGGTTCCGCATACCGTAAGGTATCCTAAAGACAGATTTGTTTTCTTCAGAGGAATCTTTCAGAAAGACATAGTAGACACAGGCAGGAACGCCAGTGTGACCGGAATGCCTTTCATGCCCGCCGGCGCAGATGTCAGCAGACCGGAACTTTTGTCCGGGCGAAATGTCTCCGGGCTTTTCAGACATGTCTTCCGCTGCATTTCAGAAAAATATGACGATACATCCCACACTCCTTTTCAGCTTGTCCGTGACAGGGTGGGCAGGTTTCTGAATGCCAGTCTGACCGGATTCGGCGGATTCAGCGGTCGCCCGTCCGGAAAATATGTTTATTTTCCCCTGCACTGTCAGCCGGAGGCGTCCGTAGATGTTCTGGGCGGTTTTCACGCCGATCAGCTGAGTCTGATCAGGGCGGTGTCGAAATCTATGCCGTGCGGTACCACGCTGGCTGTGAAGGAACATCCGAAAGGGCTGGGCATGAGGAGACCGTCTTTTTTCAGAGAGGTGGGCAGACTGCCGAACACTGTCAATATCTCTCCATTCGCCGGCAGCGCAGAGATCATAAAGGGCGCTGAGGCTGTGGTCTCTGTGTCCGGAACAGCCTGTTATGAGGCGGCGCTGATGGGTGTCGGTTCCGTGGTCTTTTCTGATGTGTTTTTCGCTGAGCTGTCTTCGGTATTCCGATGCCATGGGTATGAGGATATATCTGATTGTCTAGGGAGCGCTATGAGCGCAGAGAACGACAGACAGTCGATGGTTCGTTTTCTGGAGAAGATGTCAGCCTGTTCCTATGGCGGTAGTGTTGAGCCGTATGATATTGATAATGATGTGATAAAAGAAGAGAACGCCCGTGCCGCGGCTCAGGCGTTCATGGATGTTATAGATTATTCGTCTTCCAGACCTCTTGCCGCCGCCGCTTCGATATCGTCCAGATGAAGCTGATATGCCTCATAAAGCGATGATCTCGCCTCGTCGGGGCTGATGTGGCTTCCGGCTATTACTATCTCGGTTTTGTGCTTCAGGCGGGCGTTATAGATGTCGTGTTCCGCCGTTGCCTGTTCCTCGAAACTTTTTCCCATCACTTTCAGTTTTCCGGCGAAGTTATCCTCCATTATGGTTCTGATGAAGTTCTTCACCGCCTCTTTGTGCAGTGAACCCTTGCCGTGACCCATGGAAACGGATATATCTATTTTCAGACCGGAGAGTGTCTCGAGCATTTTAAAGTTTTCGCCCAGATCGCTTCCCAGAACGTTGTCCACAAAGTCAACGGCGGGAGCCTCTATGGTGAGGTTCAGCTTGCGGAAGATTTCCCACTGGTTCACCTGGTCGTACACATCGCCTATGAAGATGGGGCTGGCGCCCGCAGCGGCATCGCCGGACAACCAGCGGACGAAATCGGAAAAGCCGGATACGGAAGGTCCGAAACCGCCGGAGAGCGTCAGTATCGCCTGACGGTCTGTGTCGATGAGAGCGTAGCTGACATCGCCCAGACTGCCTCCGTCCAGAGGCGCTTCCTGTATCTGTCCGTCTCTGTTGAACCAGACGGGTAAGAATATTTTTTCTTTTATAAGGCTCACAGGGTAAAGTTTTCTGTCGGAGAGCTGAATGGGCTCAAAAATCTTGAACATGAGCTCACAGCTTTTTCCATCGAAAAAACCATAGTCCATTCCGCCTTCCGCCATAGCCTCCAGCTTGTATTCCAGATCCTGATAGAAGGTGTCCAGAGTGGATTCGAGCCTGTAAAAATTCACCGTGATGTTTTTTCTTTCTGCCATTGTAAAATCCTTGAGTTTGTGTGTGGTCATCTTATACTAACTTCCATAGTAATAAAACATTTTTTAAGGAGAAAATCATGAGCGCAATGGCTTTTGTTTCCATATCGCCCCTGGGCAACGGCGAGAGTGTTTCCGGATATGTCGCCAGAGCTGTGAAGGTTATCAGAGAGAGCGGTCTTAGCTGGGAGCTGACCCCTATGGGTACTATCATAGAGGGCGACAGTCTGGAAGATGTGCTGAAGGTGATAAACAGAGCGGTGGATACACTAAGCGAGTGCAACAGGATATCTGTTTCCGTTAAGATAGATTACAGAAAAAATAAACCTCTGGGAATGAACAGTAAAGTTGACTCTGTTATGAAAAAACTGGGCTAAAGGCTCAAGATGACGGCATCCTGACCGAAAATATAGTTATACACTATTTTTTTGGAGCAGGGACATGTTGCAAAATGAACCAAAAGAGAGTTTTACTGACTTTCAGGAACGCATAAAAGAACTGCATCTTATTATCAAAAGCTGTGAAAGACACGGCAGCCAGACCGATGAACAGGTGGGCAGACTGAAGAAAGTTGTGACAGGCATGGAGGAAGTGCTGAAAAAATCTCTCTGCGCAACAGGCAGAGGAGCTTAATTCATGAATTTCAGCCTCGATCCATACATGACACTGCTTGCAGGCGCATCCGTTACAGCGTTGTTTGTGCTGTGGTATATAGGCAGGACACTGCACCAGAACAGACAGATAAAAAAACTGTGCATGGGGCTGTGTGACTGTATAGCGGTTTTGAGAGATACGGATGACGCTGTCTGTTTTGGCGATCTTTCCGCTGATGAAAAGAGATCGTTCGCTCAGATCCAGCAGGCGTTCAATCAATATATAAAACCCAGCGTGAAATACAGACAGAATCTTCTGTCCGCCCTGAATACACTCTGCGGGACATCATACAGTCTTTTTGACATGCACGACTGTTTTGAGAACAGCAGGATCAATTCATTCTTCAAAGACGTGGTGGAGAAGAGCGGTTTTCTTTTTATCAATGTGGTGTATATGTCCGGTCTGGAACAGAGCGGGTTTTATATCCGGCTCACAACTGACGGCAAGCTCGCAGACAGATTATAGAAAATAACCCCGCTCACAGGCGGGGTTATTTGTTTAGACACTGATCTCTTCTTTCTTTTTGTTCTTCGTCTGACTCTCTCTGAAGAGCGCCGCCGCCGCTGTCATATTTTCCAGCGCGGATATTGTCTCTGCCCAGCTTCTGGTCTTCAGCCCACAGTCAGGGTTTATCCACAGGTTTTCTATGTCTATATATTTCAACATTTTTCTGATGAGATACATTATTTCTGTGACACTGGGTATTCTCGTGCTGTGTATGTCGTATACTCCCGGACCTATGCCGTGCTCATATTTCTGTTTTTTGAAACTGTCCAGTATAGTCATGCTGCTTCTGCTCGCCTCTATGCTGATAACATCAGCGTCCATGGCGGATATATACGGCATCAGGTCGTTAAACTCGCTGTAGCACATGTGGGTGTGTATCTGTGTTTCATCGCTGACACCGGAAGACGTGAGACGGAAACTTCTGACAGCCATGTTCAGATACTGCTCTCTGGATTTTTTATCCAGCGGGATGCCTTCGGCAAACGCCGCCTCGTCTATCTGGATTATTTTTATTCCGGCTTTTTCCAGCTCCGCTATTTCATTTCTAAGCGTCATGGCTATCTGCCGGCATATTTCCTCTCTGCTGATATCCTCTCTGATAAAGCTCCACTCTGTGATGGTGACGGGACCAGTCAGTATCGCCTTAACGGGTTTTTTCGTCAGCGATGCGGCGTATCTGATCCATTTCAGAGTGAATATTTCGTCAGCGGAGATGTCGCCGTATATTACAGGCGGTTTTACACATCTGCTGCCATAGCTCTGCACCCAGCCGTTCTCTGTGAAGCACATACCGTTCAGATTCTCAGCGAAATATTCCACCATGTCGTTTCTTTCCGGTTCGCCGTGCACGAGCACATCCAGCCCCAGTTTTTCCTGCTTTATTATGTTTTCTCTGATTTCGTTGAGCATCATGCTTTCATAGTTTTCTTCTGTGATCTCATTGCTTTTCAGAGCTTTTCTGAGAGAGCGGATCCGGGCTGTCTGAGGGAAGGAGCCTATGGTTGTGGTGGGCAGGGGAGGGAGACTCAGTTTTTCCTTCTGGATCTCTTTTCTGACGCTGTATGGGCTTTTGCGGTTCAGCATTTCTTCTGATATCAGAGAGTCAGCGCCATCTGCCAATCCTGATGTCAGGTTATGGTCTGACAGAGTTAAAGAGGCGTTCTGGGCTTTATCAGCGGTCTGTCTCACCTCGGCGCATTTTTGCACCGCAAACGCCATCTTTGAGAGAATCTCTTTGTCCATGCCTGTTTCGCCTGCGGTGTCTATAGGGCAGTGGAGCAGGGAACAGCCGGAGCCGACCATCACTCTTTCTGTGCCCAGAATATCCGACAGGCGCCTGATCACGCGGGCTGAGGCGTCTGTATCAGTTTTCCAGATGTTGCGACCGCTGACTACTCCCGCGGAGAGCGACATATTATCAGGCAGAGATTCCGCTATGTTTTCAGCACTGGCTGCGCATGATGTCATATCTATATGCGCGGCGTCATACCCTGTGCCTGATACCAGCTTCATATTAGCGAGAGGATCTCCGAAGTAGGTTGTCATTATCATCTTAATACCCGGAGCGCTGTCTTTCAGCTTTTTGTGTACGGCTGCGAAGATTTCCTTTGCTCCGGCGTCCATTTCCGTGCAGAGCACGGGCTCCTCTATCTGTACCCATTCGCATTGTCCGGAAAGTTTTTTCAGCAGGGTCACATATGTGTCCGCTATTCTGTCCGCCAGCGCCCATCTGTCGCCGCCGAAAGAAGACAGAGACAGAAAAGTGACAGGTCCTATCAGAGCGGGTTTCGGGTCATATCCGTTCTGGTTTGCCAGTTTTACGTCTGCCAGAATGTTTTCGCTCATGTATTCCTGTCTCGGTTCTGAAGACAGTTCCGGGACTATGTAGTGATAGTTGGTGTTATACCATTTCTTCATAGCCAGAGGTTTCAGGTTTTGCAGGGAGTCCCCTCTCGCCATGGCAAAATATGTGTCCGCCAGAAGAAGTTTTTTGTTAATGAACCTCTCCGGAACCATGCCCAGCATTAGTGCTGTGTCCAGAACACGGTCGTAGTAAGAAAAATCCCCGACTGTCACCATGGACAGTCCGGCTTTTTTCTGTGTCTCAAAAGAGGTCAGTTTGATTGTTTCGGCGGTTCTTTTCAGATCGCCCAGAGTTGTTTTGCCGTTCCAGAATGTTTCAAGGGCTGTTTTGAGTTCTCTGTTAGCTCCTATCCGCGGGAACCCGAGTACATGTGTCAACATTGCGATGCTCCTTTAAAAATATTAAAAGAGCGGACGGGTCATGGCACAGATATGTATTGAGATACTGGTATTCAATGCTTCTGTCTGTGACGCGAGACAGTCCTGCTCTTTATGCAACGGGTCGTCTTCTGGCTTCCGGCTCCTTTTGATCGTCTGTGCCTTCCCGCTTATGCAGTGGCGCAGACAGGATTGATGCCGGTTACAGCGGCGCGTCCGCGACGGATTCTCACCGTCTTCCGTTTCCCGTTGATTCAGGCGCACACTATAACCAGTTTGTAATGAAAATGCAAAAGAAAAGATTCTGAGGGAAGCAGGTAAAATTTTCCCTTCGATATATTCAGATTCATGAATAGTCCAGAATAATCCTCAAAAACGGCAATTTTTTCCCGGATTTTTTTGGCACGCAACTTGTTAATACTATTGCGTCAGATAAATCAGGGAGCATAAAAATGGCACACCTTGCATCGGATAAAACAGAAAGATACTTACAGCAAGCTGATCTCGGCAGCGATTTTCATGTCGCCTCACCGGAAGAGCAGATTCTGGACAGAGTATATGACTTTCCGGATGCTCTGCCTGAACGCGCCATGGATATGCTGGTTGATCTGGCGAGTGACGACTCTGTGACGAACAGAGAGATGGAATTCATATATTTTCAGATAGTTACACTTCCGCTGATGGCAAAATCAGGCATGTTCGCCGACCAGAAGCCCAGATATCTTTCTGAGAATAAATGCAGTTTTCACGACTATATCAGATACAGGCTGAACCGCCTGAACTATATGGGGCGCAACGGATGCGACCCGAAATTCTGCGAGCGTATCAGACAGCTCCTCTGGAGATTTACTGTCGTTTGACGTTTGCTCCGTCCCTTATGGGGCGGATACCTGACTACGGCGTCGAAAGCGTGACTTGTTCACGGAAATACTGTCCTGGGGGTGTAGTTGATGACACCCCCGTCCTATTTTCAGCCCTCTTATCATCCAGCCATTAATAGAACATTATCCGGTTTACTATGTCATAATTTATAAATCACAAATACTTGGAGATGAAACATGAAGTATAACGGATCGTGCCTTTGCAAAGCTGTGACTTTTGAGGTTGACGGAGATTTCGAGAATTTTTACCTCTGCCACTGCGAACGCTGCCGGAAGGACACAGGTTCTGCCCACGCCGCTAATCTTTTCTCTTCATCCGCTAAGCTGACATGGCTCTCAGGTGAAGACCGGGTAAAAACATTTGACTATAAATCTGGTCATATTAAAAGTTTCTGCGCAGAATGCGGCTCAGCGCTTCCCAACATTCAAATGGGTGGATCTCTGCTGATGGTTCCCGCCGGAAGTCTGGATGTTGATGTGAATATCAGGCCGCAGGGGCATATTTTTTGCGCCAACAGGGCTAATTGGGATAATGAGCTCGAAAAGGTTCAGCGGTTCGAAAAACTGCCGGAATAAAATCAGAACTGCATGGACACGCTGACCACTCCGAAATCCTGACGGTGGCTGATCTGCGCTTTAAATTCTCTGGAACGAATGACATGTGTGTACGCTATGCGGACATTCTGCATAGTCATGACCACCCCTGCCTGAATATCACCTACAAGGGGCTCTTTGTCCACGCTCTCACCGTCACGGAAGGTGTTGCCGTCCAGAAAGATATTTCTCGCAACCGCTCTTGCTTCCGCTCCGGCGAACAGATACCATCCGAAGCTCTTCTGAGGATTAAAAAAACCAGAGCTGGGCAGGCTGGGCTGAATGCGTGGAGGACCATAATCTGACGGAAGCTTTTTTCCTATGCGCAGGGTCACGCCCGTATTGATGTAGGTGAATACGTTTCCCAGCACGCCCCCGGCGTGGGGCGTCACATCGAATGGCATTCCTGCAAACGATTCTGAAACAAAACTTCTCCAGCTTCGCTGATAAGTTAATATAATCCCTGGCTCGTTCTTAAGCTGGTGACTCCATCCCTGCGGTTCGTCTATGTGCATTGTCTTGTGGACAAAAGTCTGCGTTTCGTCAGCGAAAGACGCCGGACCCACAACCCCTACGGTCATCTCCAGCTGATCCAGCCTCTGACCTGTTTCGGCTATGAGACCGACAGAGCCGTAAAGCCATCCGGCATAAGGGCGGTCATCAGAAGGCGGGTTCTGCACTGTGATGTCGGTGGGGGTATACATATTTTGTCCGATTGTATAGTTAGCGTGAACAATGGACTGAATGGGGAAAAACGGCACCAGACCGGCAGCCCGGATAGCCCAGTCAGTTTTTTTACCCGGGGTAACGAGCCATGACGCACGGACGCCGTTAGTATAGTAACGGTCACTGTGGAAGATATCGTTCTCCATAACAAAGCTGAGCGTATTTTTGTCTTTTATTTCGTCAGCAGACACGGTCTGCGGTACGAACCAGCAAAAGACAGTCAGCGCCAGAGCTGTCATTATCGCCCACCCGTGAAAGGTCAAATACATCCGCCAGCTATCTCCTGTTTTTATGGTTTCTCTACGGTACAATTCTGGAGAGCTTTTAAGTTTACATCTGTAGCATCAAAGGTAAAATCTTTGCTGCCGTCAGTATTTTTACCAAAATTCTCCACAGCTAATTTAATCAGAACAGGCATAACATCGGCAAGTGTTTTGGTTTCATCCTGACTGAAAACTTTTCCCTGCCAGATAGGAGCATGGTCTGTTTTGCCTTTATCGAAAAGCTTAATATCCAGAAACTTTGTAAACTCTTTGGTGCTGGACGGCGCTGTTGATGTTCCTATAAAGGTGCCGATAGAAGCTCCGCTTTCCATGCCGCCGTTAAACATGCCAAAACCGAAGCTGAAATTTCCGTCAATCTCCGGCTTATTTTTGGCGCCTGTAACCCCGAACGAGGGAGAGATTACAAAACTATGATTATTCTCGTTTCTCTGCCAGCCAATGCATGCCAGCTGTGTTTCAAGAGTTCTGATATATTCCATGGCTTCAAGGTCTGTCTTTATATCAGAAGATAAATCAAAAGAATAGGTCTGATCTTTATAATCTTCCTGACCTCCATAGCCGGTTATATTTACTTTATAGCTGGTTGCGCATCCGAACAGCGCCATCAGCATAAAAGTTGAAAAAATTAATTTATACATAATATGTTCCTCCATTACTATCAGTTTTAAGCTTTAGATAAATTTTCATGAGCTACAGGATCTTCCGTCCCTGAATCACCCGGACAAGAACCATCAATAATGCGATAACAAGAAGGATATGGATAAATCCTCCCATAGTATATGAAGATATTATGCCCAAAAGCCAAAGGATAATAAGCACTACAGATAAAGTCCAAAGCATATGCACTCCTTTCACCGTGCGCGGTGTTATTTTACTATCAGGCTGTTTCTTACTGACTGAACGCCTTTAACTGCGCCGGCCACTTCTTCAGCTCGTTCTACAGTCTGGGGTGAGTCAACGAATCCGCTTAGCTGAACCTGACCTTTGTATGTTTCAACACTGATCTGGAATGACTTAAGCGACTTGTCACTGATAATAGCCATCTTTACTTTCGATGAAATGACTGTGTCGTCAATATACTCTCCGGAGCTTTCATGCTTGGGAGTAGCGGCACAGCTGAAAAGCAACACTGCTAAACATATGTACAGTAACGGGTTTAATACTCTGTTAAGTTTCATCATAGTTTTACACTCTCTTGGGTTTATTTAAAATTAAATTATTCTAATTATAATATTGGTCCGAGAATAAAATAGTCAATGAGTATAAATATTGTTGTTGATAAGTTGCTGTTGAAATAGAATATATATTATTATGTAGCTTTGCCGGTGTATGTTAAGAAAAAATTAACAAAAACTGCGGGTTTAATCAAATTCCTTAAGAGTATTAAAAACTCCATCAACGGAGATTCTTCTCATGCATCTGTTTTCGGGGCACGAAAAACATCCTCTGGTCTCGCAGGGAGAGCAGGGGAGTCCGGATGCTATCACAGCAGCGTTCTTGGGCGCCGTGTGCGCCGGGTCGGTGGGACCGTACAAGGCTGTTATAGGTGTTTTGGTGCAGGCGGCCAGATGTGTCAGCCCGCTGTCGTTGCCGATGAACCTTTCGGCGTTCGCTATCAGTCTGTAACAGTCGGACAGGGTGGTTATGCCTGTGCGGTCGTATATCCTGTTTCCGGTCAGCGGAAGCGTATCTCTGCTGTCTCCCAGTATAACCACAGACAGCTCCGTTCTTTGGAGTATCATCTCTATCAGCTGAGGATATTTGTCCCATATCTTCTGAGGGGACGACATCTTGACATTGTGTCCGCCTCCGGGGGCTATGGCTATGTATTTTTCCGTGGGAACATCAATGTCTGACTGGTCCGGGACAAAGACATATCCGGACATGTCAGTCTGTTGTCCTGTGAGGGCTGAAACAGCTTTCAGACAGTCGTCCGCCCTGTGACCTCTGCTCTTCACGCATATCCTGTTCTTTATGCCAGCCAGCAGAGGCAGAGCCTGCCAGCGTCTGTCGGTGTTCAGCGTCAGCGACACGTCATATCCTTTCAGCATAGAGATGATTTTCACAGCTTCGCCGAACCTGCCGGACAGGCTGTGTATTCGTGTCATGGAGAATGTTCTGATGTTTGTGACAGATGGATTGGCAGCCAGCACATGTGAGTATTCATAGGGGCAGAAAACGTCTATGACGGCATGGGGATAAAAATCCCTCAGCGATCTCACGGCAGGGGTGATCAGCAGCAGGTCGCCTATCGCTCCTGATTTCAGTACGGCTATCTTCATGATGGATACAAAAAAGCCGAACCCAAAAGGATCCGGCCTTTTATATTAGATTGGTTAGAATTTAAGATTATGCTGATTTAGCAGCGTTCATCTTAAGCGCAAGTCTGGACATGCGGCGAGCCACTTGGTTTTTGTGGATTACGCCTTTAGAGCCGATAGAAGAAATTGTGCTTACAGCGTCTTTGAAGGCTTTTTCAGTTACCTGTGTTTCGCCTGCTTCAACAGCTGAGTTGAATTTCTTAACCATGGTTCTCATTTTAGACTTGTATGACTTGTTTCTGAGCTTTTTCTTTTCGCTCTGACGAATTCTCTTAAGTGCTGAGATTGTATGAGCCACGTCTTCACCTCAAATATTTTTTCATGAGCGGTAAAGACTATCAGAATCATGGTGACGTGTCAATAAGAAAAATGATGCCGAAATAACAATCCGATAAGGTCTTGATATGCGCCGGTGGTAGTGATAGATTGATATATCGTACAAATTCATTTTTGAGGTATCCTATGAGAAAAACTATTACCGCTGTTCTTATTGCTGTTTCTCTGGCCGGCTGCGGGGCGGCGGCTGTTCAGCAGACAGAGGTGCCCAGCGAAGGCAGGCTCAAAACATATGAGATACAGCAGACCAGCAACACAAAAAGAATAGAGAAGCTGGAGAAAGAGCTCTCAGACACCAAAACCAGTCTGGAGCAGATACAGCGCCAGTCAAAACAGCTAGGCGAGAGCTACGACAGTCTTCTGTCTCTTTTCAATGAGCAGAAAAAGATCATGGCTAACCTGATCCAGATACTGTCCGGCGGCGAAAAAAAACAAGACAGCAAAGAGACTCAGCAGTCAAAATAACAAAAAGGGGGCTTCGGCTCCCTTTTATAATCAGCCAGAGTGATTTCTATACGCTCTTTTCCTTTCCCCGGGTTCACTCTTTTTAATGAGAGTCGTCCCACCTCGGATGTTTTTCTGATGTGTGTTCCGCCGCAGGGAACTTTGGCGAAACCTTTTATCTCCCAATACCTTCTTTCGGTTGTCTCATCTTCAAACCCGCTGGTGATATCCATGTCTTTATCTGTCATATCCTTAAGCATCGGCTCAATAACGGGGAATGTCTCCGATATGTTGCCGTCCCACATGAAATCCACCCGAGCTTTTTCGTCTGTTATGTTCGCTCCTATCTTTTCCGGATGTCCGAAATTCTGATAGACCAGTTCCAGAACCAGTTCGGCGGCGAAGTGCAGACGCATGATGCGGTATCTTTTCGCCTGATCAATGGCGACGCGGACATTGTCTCCTGTTTTCAGACCGTGCCCGTCCGGCAGATGATAGAATATCTCCATGCCGTCCCTGACGGCCTCCAGAATATTTTGTCCGCCTATGGTGCCGGAATCGGACTGCTGTCCGCCTTCGAAAGCATATGCCACAGTATGGCTGAGGGTCACGGTGTTTCCTTCCGCAGATGTGACAACGGCGTCACACTCGCAGAGATAAGGGTCTGTCCAGAAGAGTTTCTTAACTGCCATAAAACAACCTATAAAAAAAGGCGGTCAGTTGACCGCCTTTAGGATTTTTCTGTTAAACAGAGTATCTATTAACCACAAGTTTCGGGCTGATCTGAGTCAGCAGCGTGGTCGTACAGATATCTGAAAGCGTCCTGCATATCAGCTTCTGTTTTGATACCGTCTTTCCATTTACCGCCGCAAGGAAGTTTTGCAGGGTTAGAGAAAGCATCTTTCCACTGAGCCTGTGTGCGTGTAGCAGCGCCGGCTTTCTGGGGAAGAGTAGAACCATCAGCACACTGTGTGTGATATCTTTTCCACAGTCTTTTACCTTTTCTGCCGTCACCTGCGTTGAAGTCGAAGGCGAAAACGCTTGTTGCCATGAAGGCAAGAGCAAGAACAACTAATGTAGCTTTCTTAAACATTTCAACACTCCTTATAGTAACCAAATCAATTTTGGTTTTATATCTGAAGCTAAACATATCACCAGAAGAATATTATTTCAAGGGTTATTTGTATACAATATACAATGATTCTCTGACAAAAACACTGATAACGCTAGTGTATATTTCCACCGCTCTACTTATATATATTGAAAAATATATTGTGATGTAAATAAGTTATCCGCGTTGGAAAATTTTAAGACATTGTTTATAATTTATCAGATATCTTATGTGATAAATAACATGAACAAATAAAGATGAAAAAGATAGAAAAAGTATGAAAATACCTTTGCAAACGGAAAATTTGTAGGGTATTTTTTCTTATATGCTTTATCGGAGGCAAGAATGAGAAAACTGAAATTGCTTTTTTATTGTGCTTTAACAGCGGCGGTGCTTACTCCCGCTGTTGTTTTCGCCGCTCAGACAGTTACTGAGGGTGAAAGACTGGGCAAATCCTGCGCCGGATGCCACGCCACAAACGGCTACGCTCCGGGCGAGTACATCGCCAGAATTGGCGGACAGAACACCGACTATATGACCAAAGCTATGAAAGACTATGCGGCCGGCAGCAGAAAAGGCAGCGTGGAGATGAGTATCGTGGCGAAAGGCTACAGCGAAGATCAGCTTGCGGCTATTTCCGCCTATTACGGTTCTAAGAAATGGATGAACTCCACAAACAAAACAGATAAAAAACTTGTTGCCAAAGGCAAGAAAATTGCCGCGGAGAACGGATGTTTTGACTGTCACGGAGCAAAAGGCGAGGGTATGGACGCTTTCCCCAGGATAGGCGGACAGAACAAAGGCTATATGGAAGAGGCGATGAAGCGCTATAAAGAAGGTCTCATCGAATCTGAGGAAATGGCAGTTGTTAAAGACATGTCGGAAGAGCAGCTGACTGCTCTGTCTGAATTTTTTTCCAGCCTTAGATAACGGGGAGGAATCATTATGACAATATCAAGACGTAATCTGATCAAATATACCACAGCGGCAGCGGCAGGCGCGGCAGTGCTGGGCACATCCACATTAGCGTCAGCAGCTCAGAAGCAGACAGCCAAAGTTATGCCTAAAAAAGGCAAAAGAATAGTCGTTCTCGGCGGAGGCTGGGGCGGATGCACAGCGGCGAAATACGCCAAGATGGAGGATCCCTCTATCGAGGTTATCCTTGTGGAGAAAGACCCCAAGTTTATCTCATGCCCCATAAGCAACCTGGTGATAGGCGGACAGAAGAAGATGTCCGACATCACCTTCACCAGAGACAATCTTGCGAAAAACTACGGAATTAAAATCGTTTATACAGAGGCAGTGGCTCTGGACGCCGTGTCTAAGAAGCTGACGACTGTGGACGGCACAATCGAGTATGACAAACTGATAATCTCTCCCGGTATCAGCTACGCTTATGATACTATAGAGGGACTGGACAGCCCCGCGGCCATAGCGAAGTTTCCCGCCGCTTTCAAGGCAGGCCCAGAAACAGTGGCTCTGCGCAATATGCTCGTAGCTATGAAGCCAGGAGGCGTTGTGGTGATGAGTGTTCCGCCCACACCCTACAGATGCCCCCCCGGACCCTATGAGAGGGCTTCTCTGATAGCCAACTACCTGAAAAAGCATAAACCCGGATCAAAGATAATAATATGTGACGCCAACGATGATGTCACATCCAAAGGTCCCCTTTTCAAAAAAGCCTGGGCTGACTATTATCAGGGAATACTGGAATATGTTCCGGATTCTCAGGTGACCAAGGTGGACATGTCCACAGGCGTTATAACAACAGAGAAGGGCGAGATAAAATCAGCCGTGGCTAACATCATCCCCACCATGAAAGCAGGGCAGAGCGCCTTTGATCTCGGTTTGATGAACAAGCCTGAGGACACCTTTGTCAGAGCAGACGCTTTCACATTCGAGTCTTATAATTTTAAAGACGTGTATGTAATAGGCGACGCCACACATAACGGCGCCGTGGGCGGCGTTCCTAAATCAGGATATGTGGCAAACTCAATGGGCAAAGTATGCGCCAGCGCAGTTGTGCGCACACTGAACGGGCTTGAGCCGGTGGAGCCCTCGCTCGCCAACACATGTTACAGCATGGTTAATGACGACGAGGCGATCTTTGTTTCGGCTGTTTACAAATATGACTACAATATTAAAAAGATCGTATCCGCATCCGGCGGTGTTTCTCCCAAACGCGAAAAACTCTTCGCAAAACACGAAGAGGACTGGGCGCTGGGCATTTGGAACGATATGCTTGGATAAAAAAAATATAAAAAAAAGCGGCTCAAAAGGCCGCTTTTTTTATGTATATTGTCGACTGTATACAGTTCGTATTTATAAAGTTTTCTAATAATTAAATGCCGTCCGCGCGTCAATTGTGTCGCTGTTATGTTTCTATCCGGAGCAAAACCGTCTTAATAGTTAACTGCACAGACTTTTTTCATGTATTACATCTCCACGGCAATTATATTTTTTGACTAAAATATCTTTACAAATTTTTAAAAAGTGCCTATGATTAATCATGCGGCGCGAAAGCATAACAAAACTATAAAGGTTTCGTGCGGAAAGGTTTATTTGTATGTTTATATATACGGATTTTAAGATGTTTGTAACGGGTAGTAAATTTGATGAGGCTAAATCCATGCTTAAGGATGCCGATATCGATACTGCCTCTTTCAGTATTCTCGCTAATGTCTCCATGTTTCTGTCTCTTATATTCAGATATCCCGACGACGATGTTTACGATACCTTGAAAGATAACTGGGAAACATTTTCAGGATTCTATTCAGAGTATACTTCCACAGTTCCCGCCCTTTATGATCAAACCGAAATGCAGAGTGATTTTATCAAACTTTTTAAGCAGGATTTCAAAGGACACAAAGTCGTTCCCTACATATCTTTCTACACCGAAGAGAACAAGATGCTCTACGGTCAGAGCACTTTTCAGATACGCGAGTGGATGGCGGAGGAGGGCTTTTATCTTGATAAATCCTCCTGCGAGCTTGAAGACAACATATATATTGTGCTGGAATTCCTGTCCGCTATGTTCACCAGGCTGGCAGAGCCTCAGAACATCGAGCAGTGGTACTCCACTCTGAAGAACATATATAATGTTCTGGATAACTACGGGGTTGTCATGGCGGATGAGTTCGCCGAGATCACCTCTAAGAGATCCGATATGCCTTTTTACGCTGAGTCGGCAAAACTGCTTCAGGCCTTTATCAGAGACCTGGATGCCATATTCGAGGACGTGCTGACGTCAGCCTGATAATTATGGATATAAAAGGGTAAATCTTTCATGCCCTTTTAATCACACCGTTTTTTATTAAACTGTGTGAGGATATAATACTATAGGGAGTATTGTATGAGGAAAGTATTGTCATTTATTCTCCTTACGTTCTTTGCGGCTTCCGCTTATGCGGCTGACGTGACACTTGAGGAACTGAAAGGACAGATTTCTGACCTTCAGAACCAGATCAACACTATGTCCAGACGTGTTGACAAAAACGAAGTTCACCGTATCAAAGATAAAGTTGATATTGGTATAGAACTCAGAACAAAAATGGACAGCATCTCTTATGAGGATGTTAGAGCTCTTCCCGCTATGGCTAACGACATGATGGGTCTGTGGCTGAGAGGCTACTTCGCTAACGATGGTACAGGCGCTGATTGGGATACCAACGATATGCTTAACTCAGGCAACCCTGACGGGTTCAACGATGCGTTCATGCAGACATACGGTCAGGATCTGATGGCTTTCATTCAGGATGTTGTAACAACTCCTGAAGCTCAGGCTGCTTTCAGCTCGCCTTCCATGATGACATGGTTCGGTAATAACTCTGCTACAATCTCTACAGTTGCTACTGCATACGGTATCGATCAGTATTCTGCTGCTCTTATGGTTTATATGGGCGAAATGATGCAGAGTACAACTCTGACAGCTGAGCAGGCAGGCATGATGAAACTCATGTTCAACAGCATGGAGCCCCGTAAATACAACACTAACAACGATACAATGTTTACCAACAAACTGCGTATCCGTCTGAACAGCACAGTAAACGAAAACCTGTCTTTCACAGGCCGTCTGGTTATGTACAAAACATGGTCTGACTCTACTGACGTTCAGTGGATGGACGGTACGTACAAAACTATGTACATGGATGGTAACGCAGGCGCAGTTCCCACAGATGATAAACTCCACGTTGAAAGAGCTTACTTCGTTTACAAAAACGATATGGGTCCTATTCCCTACCACTTCTCTTTCGGTAGAAGACCCTCTAACTACGGTCCCGGCGAAGAGCTTCGTAACAACTCTACACAGGGCGGTTCACCCCTTGCTCACATCATTCAGTGGCAGTTCGACGGTGCTTCACTTCAGTTCGACTTTGAAAACCTTGTAGAATTCCTTCCCGGATCATTCATCAAAGTTTGCTATGGTAAAGGATATGAGTCAGGCTGGGGTTCAAGCAACGCTATGGCTTCCAACAACGGTCTGATCGCTACACCTGATGTAGACGACGTTGAGTTCCTTGGTTTCATCGTTAAATTCTACGATGATGAGCAGTACAAATTCTGGTACAACTATGCTAAAGGCTTCGGCGTAACTGATGGTTTCACAGGTTCAGTTGTTATGCCTTTCGCTATCACAGGTATGGATTATGACCTTGACGGTCAGTACGACGAATATCAGTTCGACATGAACTCATTCGGCGCTTCTTCCAGAATGGAAGCCACAACTAAAATGGGTGACATGGAATGGCATTCATTCCTTGCACAGGGTCAGACATTCGGATGGGACTGGTTCGCATCTTACTCTATGTCAAAAACAGATCCCAAAAACTCTTCAGCAAACGCTATGTACCAGTTCATGGACATGGATCAGATGATGGGTTCAGATTCATCTAAATCCGGTAGCAGCATCTGGGTAGGTTTCACTACTCCTGAGCTTCCCTACACCGGCGGTAAATTCGGTTTCGAATATAACCACGGATCTAAATACTGGATTTCTATGACAGGCGCTGAAGATGATGTTGTCGGTTCTAAACTTGCTGTTCGCGGTGATGTTTATGAAATGTACTACCATCAGCCTATCGTTGGCGACAGACTGTTCGCTACAATCGGCTACCAGCTCTTCGACTATGACTACACAGGCTCAGGTTCTTACCTCGGCGCACCTGTGAAGATCGAAGACGCAACAGCTATGAATACAATGATGGCTGTAACTGACAAAGTTCAGAAATTCTACGCTTCTTTCACATACAGATATTAATCAATATCAGTATACATTTTAAAAGGCGGGCAATGTGCCCGCCTTTTTTATTTTGCCGCTTATATGCTTCACAATACCGCGTCAGATTTCGTTCACTCGCAACACATACATGAAGTATGCTTATGCTCGATTCTCTCAATCTTCCTTGTCTTGTTTGCATCTAAACAGCAACGTTGATACATTTTTATCACTATGGCTTGATTTGTGGTCAGAAATGATGATTAAAATATAACCATCGTTATATACGAACGGAAATAACGCTGGTTTGAAAATCAGCGACGTTCTGTAAAATCATAATAACGATAATGAATCTCAGAATCCGTAAATGAATGATATTAAAAGACTAAAGAAGTATTCAAAAATAATAATGCTTTTTTAAAATCAGAATATTTTATTGGTTTTTCATTAAAAATTCCTTGCTTAAAGGTATCAATATCTGTATATTGTATACCGTATACATTTACGGATGTTTTTATACAGTTATAACTAACTGATGTTGTTGCAATACTAGGAGGTCCCCATATGAAGCTTTCCGGTATGAATCTGAGCCGTAGAAAGTTCCTTGCGGCTTCAGGCGGTGCTGTTGCTGCTGGATTGTTCGCTGCTAACCTCACAACCCTTAAGGCTGTGGCTAGCGGAGACGCCCATGCACCTACTGGTGAAAAAGGCGAAAAGCACATTGCGTCAAGCTGCGAAATGTGTGTAAACAAATGCGGATTTTATGCGCATGTAGTCGACGGTAGACTGAAAAAACTTAACCCCAACCCCAAATTTTTCAAAAGCCGTGCTATGCTCTGTGCCCGTGGAAACGCAGGCGCTGAAGAGCCCTATAACCCCGAAAGACTTACCAAACCTCTGCTGAGAGTCGGCGAAAGAGGCGAAGGTAAATGGAAAGAAATCTCTTATGAAGAAGCTTTCGCTCTGCTGGCAAAAAAACTTGCCGAGCACAAAGTAAAAAATGACAACAGAAACTCTGTTGCTTTCGCTTCTTCTGAAGGTTTTCAGGAAGAGATATTCCAGATGCTGGTTCAGTCATACGGTTCAACTAACACCGTTAGACACCCCACCCTGTGTCTCTCTTCTGTTATTCAGGGATGGTCATCAGTTTATGGTGTTTTCCCTGACGCAGACCTTAAAAACTCTAAGTTTGTTATCATGTTCGGCGCTAACAGAGCAGAAGCTATCGTTACACCCGACACAATAGACTTCCAGAAATATAAACCCGAAGGCGCTAAGCTGGTTTATCTGGATCCCAGATTTACAAACACAGCAGCTAAGGCTGACAAATGGTACCCCGTTAAACCCGGTACTGACCTTGCCTTCGTGCTTGGTGTTATCAACGTCATCATCACAGAAAACCTCTATGATGCTGAGTTCGTAGCTCAGTTCTGCGAAGGTTTCGAAGATCTGAAAGCTATGGTCGCCGCTCACACACCCGAATGGGCCGCAAAAGAGTGCGATATCCCCGCTGAAGAGATCATCTGGACTGCCAGAGAGTTCGCTAAAGCTGCTCCCGCCGCTGTTGCTTACCCCGGCAGAAGAACCAGCTGGTATGTAAACGACGTTTACTTCCGCAGAGCCTGCGCTATCCTGACAGCTATCTGCGGATGCTGGGACACACCCGGCGGTATCTGCCCCAAGGCATCTGTACCGCTGACAAAGATCGATCCTCTGTTCCCTTACTTCGAGAAAACAGATGAAAGAATCGACATAGCAAGCCCGGTCAAAAACTTAATGCCTAATGACAAGCGTTCAGAAGGCTTTCCCACAGACGAGGTTACATATCTCGGCGAAAAAGACGGCAGCTGGCTTAGATTCAGAGACGGTATACTCTCAGGAGATCCTTATAAAGTTGACATGATGGTTGTTTATAAGCAGAACTTCATCGAGGCTGTGCCTAACCGTCCTAAAACAATGGAAATGCTGAAGAAATTCGATTTCATGGCTGTTATTGACATCCAGATGACTGAAGTCGCTTTCTATGCAGACCTTGTTATCCCCGAATCTACATACCTTGAGCGTTGGGACTCTGTTCACAACCTCGCAGGTATCTGGCCTATCGCCACATTCCGTCAGCCCGTTATCGAGCCTGTTTTCGGCACAAAATCTATGTTTGACATCGCCGGCGGCGTTATCAACGAGATGCTGAAACTTCCTGAGCTCTGGGACGATGCTGATGAGATGGAAGTAGAAGACTTCAAATATGAGATTGCTGAAGAGATCTTCGGTAAACCCATGGAAGAATACATTAAACACCAGATGTCTGCTATCCCCGGCGGATATGAGCAGATGCTGAAAGAGGGTGTTTACTATGTGAGCGAAGAGCCCACATACGGCAAAGCGCGCACACCTGAGTTCAGATTTAAAACCAGAACAGGTAAAATAGAGCTGGCTAACGTAAAATACGCAGAAAAAGGTCTCAGCCCTCTGCCTATCTATGCAGCTCCCCGTCAGCCCGAGGCCGGCAAATACCGCTTCATCCTCGGACGCCACGGCTGGAACACACACTCAGGCACACAGAACAACGAATATCTGTGGGAAATCCAGAAAGAAAACACTATCTGGATCAACACTAATGAAGCTAAAAAACTCGGCATCATTTCCGGTGACGAAGTAAAAGTTACCAGCAGTGTCGGCGAGCAGACTATTAAGGCTTACGTTACAGAGAAGATCCGCCCTGACTGCGTATTCTACGCTCACGGTTTCGGACGTCTCTCACCCCAGATGAGCCTTGTTTACAAAAAAGGTGCTTCACAGGCCGCCATCCTCGAGGATTATCTGGAGCCTATCTCCGGTAACTGTGCCCTGCACGAAACATTTGTAACTATTGCTAAGGCTTAATGGAGGCAACGATGAGTCAGAAAAAATACGGCATCGTACTTGATGCGAAAAAATGCCTGAACTGCAAGGCATGTACTGTTGCCTGCAAGTTTGAAAACGGCGTCGAAGTCGGCGACGAACAATACAGGATCTGGGTAGCGGAGAAAGAGCTTAGAGGCACTTATCCCACACTCAGCCTCGATTTCGAACCCTCACAGTGCCAGCACTGTGAAAACACTCCCTGTGCTACTGTATGTCCTACATCAGCGACATACAAAACAGACGAGGGTGTTGTTCTGATCGATTACAAAAAATGCATCATCTGCAAAGCATGTATGACAGCTTGTCCCTATGATGCAAGATTCGTGAGCGAAGTACACCACGCTATCGAAAAGTGTACCTTCTGCTATCACAGACTGCCTGAAGGCAGAGAGCCCGCATGTGTTGAAACATGCCCCACAAAGGTCAGAGTGTTCGGCGATCTTAACGATCCCAGCTCAAAAGCTGCTAAGCTTGTAGCCGAGAACGATACATATCGTCTGAAGCCTGAGAAAAACACCAGACCCAGGCTCTTCTACATTAAGTAAGGTCGGAGGAAAATAATGTCATCTCATGCACATGCAGAAGAAAAGAAAGGTATAGTGGCGGCTCTTAAAGGGCTGATCACTTACAACAAAGATATCCCTGTTCTGCCTCTGGTCTTTCTCGGACTTGTACTGGCAGGCATAGGAGCCCTTACGGCTGTTATCGTCCTCTGGAAAGGACACGAGCAGATGTACGCTGTTAACAGAGAGATACCCTGGGGTATGCTCATCGGTACATACGCTTATTTCGTAATCACATCAACAGGTCTCGCTTTCATAGGCGGTCTCGGACACGCCTTTGGATTTGAGAACTTTGCTAAGATCAGCAGAAGAATAGTTGTGCTCGCCACATTCGTTCTTCTTGCCGGTTTTACACAGATCCTTATGGAGATCGGACACCCCATCAGAATGGTCATCTGGATGATGCTTTCACCCAACCTGAAAGCTCCTATCCTCTGGATGGGTATATTCTACTCTATCGAGCTTGTGATCCTTGCTCTTGAGCTTATCATCGTTTTCAAGGCTCATCCCACAGCAAAAGACCACAAAATGGGCGCCATCCTCGGTTTCCTCGCTCTTGTAGTAGGTACGCTGGCTACATCTAACCTTGGTTTCGTTTTCGGTTCACTGACAGCAAGACCCTGGTTCCACGGCATACACTTCTCCACATTCCTTGTGATCTCCGGTATCACAGCGGGCGCCGGTCTGCTTATGCTGGTTCACAACATAGTTTACAAGTTCAACGTTCCCGCTGAACTGAACAAAACTATGAACGCCCTTGCTAAACTGATGGGCGGCGGTATTGGCATGATGATGTTCCTGTACCTGTGGAAATTCCTGACAGCTATATTCAACGAGCCCGTAGAAGAGTATCAGGCCGCTATGGCTCTGATATCCGGACCTCTGGCTCTTAACTTCTGGGTAGGAGAGATGCTCCTTGCCGTTATCATTCCTCTTGTTATCCTCGTGACAGCAAAAGGCGATACAAAAAGATACGGTATAGCAGGACTTGTCTTCATGATCGGTCTGTACTTCACCAGAGTTAACTACATAGTGGCAGGTCAGATGCCCACTATGAGACCCGCAACAGACGGTTCAGGCGTTAGCGCCGGACTTGACGGTCTGGCAATGTACTCTCCCTCAATAGCTGAGTGGGGTATATTCCTTCTTGGTATCGGTACCGCACTTGTGCTCTATTTCGCCGCTGAGAAGTTCCTCGACCTGAAGACACCTGAACATCACTAAGATATTCAAATATCAATATAAAAAGGGCAGCTGAGGCTGTCCTTTTTTTTTGTCCATAATTCAATTTTTTCTCTGATTTACGTTGAAAATATACGGCTATCGTGTATAATCAGAACAGTAGTTTGAAAGGTGTTAGGTTTTTATATCGTTACATTCATCTGATAGATATACTAATTATAAATGAATTGCTATGTATAAATAAGTATATATTAGATTATTTATATATTGGCATCATTAAATACAAACAAGGTTTGTTTTTCAGCAAGTAGCATTAAAAACGTTGGAGGTTGTTATGCGTTTTATGAGCAGATTGCTTATGGTACTGTCACTTATTGCGGCTCTCATGATCATGGGTTGCGGAGAAGCAGCAAAGACAGCTGCCCCTGCGGCTAAGGTTGAGGCGAAGAGCCAGACAGAGCTGGCTAAGGAAGCCGGTGTTAAGCTTATTCATTTTGACGATGTTAAAAAGATCGTCGGCAATGGTGTATGGGACAAATCTAGAGGAACTCTGATCGATGCCCGTCCCGCAAAAGTGTACGACAAAGGACACATCCCCACAGCTGTGCTTCTGTCTGACACAGAGATCCCCAAATACTATCCTGAGTTCGAAAAACTTGGTCTTGCTAAAGACGCTTACATAGTTACATATTGCGGCGGTCTGAAATGCGAGAAATCACTTATCGTTGCTAAATATCTGAAATCAAAAGGTTACACTAATGTTGAGATGTATCTTGACGGTCAGCCTGACTGGGAAGCAAAGAGCTATGCGGATATCTCTATTTCCACAGCTAAAGCTGCTTTCGACAAGAACAAAGCTGTCTTCATAGACGCCAGACCTGAGAAAGTGTTCGCTAAAAGCACAATCCCCGGTTCTATCAACATTCCCGACACAAAATTTGAGCAGTTCAAAGCTAACCTGCCCGCAGACAAAGGAGCTGTTTACATCTCTTACTGCGGCGGATACAAGTGTGAGAAATCTCACTATGTAGCTGAGAAAATGTTTGAAATGGGCTACCTGAAAGTGGTTACATATTCAGGCGGTCTTCCCGAGTGGGCGCAGGCAGGATATCCCACAGCTAAAGGCGGAGAAGCAGTAGAAGCTCCTAAGGCAGCAGCTCCCGCAGCAGCAGGCGGACTTCCTATCGGTGACGAGCCCGGCATCATCAAGACAGAGTACTTCGTAAGCACACTGGCTGACGCTGCTAAAAGACCCGCTGATGTCACAATCGTTGACGTTCGTAACGCTAACGAAGTAGCTGACGGCGCTTTCGCAGGCGCTATCAACATCTCTTCCAAAGAGACAGCGAAAGGTTGCGACGCTTTCCTCGGTCAGCTTCCTAAAACAGGTTTTGTAGTTTTCCATTGCGCTTCCGGCGGTAGAGCTATGGAAACATATGACTTTGTTAAAGAGTGTAAAGCTCCTAACTTTGAAAGATTCTATTTCCTTGACGCATATGTCAGCTGCAGCGCCGGCAAATGCACAGTGAAATAATATAAGATTTCATACCATATTCAAAAAGCGGTCTTTCAAGACCGCTTTTTTTTGTTAAAAATACGTTGTATCTAATAAAAAAGTTCTAAATTTCGTTATTCATGATATAATATTTAAAGCGTGCAAAGTTATTGTTTTTATAAAGCCCGGTATATTTTTACAGGAGTACTTTATGACAGTATTGGTGCGTGCTTTTTTAATTATTTTTATGTTCGTGCTTGTTTCCTGCGGCGGCGGGGGAGGTTCAGGTCTATCTTCTTCTGCTGACGCTGTTTATGACGGCAGTTCAACTGTGACGACCAGCACAGACGCAGATGGAAAAACAGTCATAGTCTCATCCTTAACAGGAAAAAGCTACGAGATTACGGTTACGGATAATTACGGCAACCCTGTTTCCGGCATTGATGTTGTTTTTTATGAGGACACAGGCGATGCTGTTGTTTATGTGAATGACCCAGGCAATACATACTCTGAGGTTGTACTGGTAGGTACACCGGATGAGCTTGACTCAAGAGCCAAAAGTTCAACAGTTGGGCTTAACCTCAACCTCTCTTTAAAGTCTGCGTCTACTGTCGGATTCACAGTGGACTCTTATAATCTTCCTTATGTTTATGTCTCCAGAACAGGAAGGACAGGTGGCAACTGGGAGACCAACTGTTTTACTCTGGAAGAGATGTCAGACTATTTTTATAACAAATATAATTCCACAATGCGGGACGTTTATTCTGTACTGAGTTTTTATGGCGACGGTGCTGATTCAGCCACAAGATATCTGAAATTTCAGTCAGGATACATGGCTAACAGCGGCGCCAGAGGAGTGCCGGATGCAGAAGACAGCCTCTCTACCATGTTTAGTTCTATCACAGACAGGATGGAATATGTGTTCGGCGCATCCAGCGGATATTTTGACAGAGAAGTCTTCAGACTGACATGCTATTATCCCCCCAACGGTACACCATTCTTCTCCATATGCGAGATATCCAGAAACACAACCACCTGCGCTTCTGAAAACATTCACAGCATAGAAGGAACTCCAGCGCCTGTGGTGGTTAACAACAACTATTACAGATTTGTACCGACTATATCCGATAATGACCACAGCACACTGACATACAGTGTTACCAACAAACCTTCATGGGCGTCTTTTGATACGGCTACAGGCGCTCTGTATGGCACCCCGACAGCGACAGGTACAGCCACGGGAATAGTTATATCTGCTACAGACGGGACGAATACGGATGCTCTGCCTGCGTTCAGCATAGACGTTATAGGTAAGAGACTCACTAAGACAGGACAGACATCTACCCTCGTAGCAGGTGATGATGGTTCATACTCTGCCGGGGCTACGCTGGATTATTTCGCTTCTTCAGGCAACGTGCTGGATAACGTAACAGGCCTTATGTGGGAAGATTCCGCGGCGGTAACCTCTAACGACTATTACTGGGCGGATGCCGTAAGCCACTGCGCGGGACTTGATGACGGAACTTACAGCGACTGGCGTCTGCCCACAGCACGTGAGATGTCTATGCTCCTGCATTACGGTAACAGCAACGGCATGCCGTCCGAGTTTACCTATACAGATTCCTCTGACTACTGGACATCCAGCGAAACTGTTTCAATATCAAGCTATGCATGGTTTGTAAACTTCAGCACTGCAACAATATCCACTGCCTCCGGAACCGGATATCAGAAACACGCCAGATGCGTGAGAGGCGCGACTCTTTTTGATGAGAGCTTTTCCAGAGACGACTCAACACATCTGGTTACTGACACAGTCAACGGTCTTATGTGGTATGACAATTATATACCCTCGGCAGTATGGGCGGATGCGATCAGTGCTTGTGAGAATCTTGATGTATACGGACTTGACGACTGGCGTCTGCCGAACATCAGAGAGCTTTTCAGTATTGTAGATTATACGAATGCATACGGGCTGAATTCTACGTTCTTGCAAAATTCAAGCTCATATTATCACTCATCAACCACTGCGGTTAATAACTCCGACAACAATGAGCTGATATTGTTTAACGGCGGCTGGGCTGATGACGCTTCTAAAACAGTTCAGGAATGGTCGATACGCTGTGTACGCGGCGGTCTCTGATAAACACAAAAAGGCGGTCCTAATGGACCGCCTTTATTATTTCTTCTATTATAAATTCAGCTATCTGGTGGGGATCGTTCAAATCCAGCAGAATCCGCCCCTCAACCTGCGGGTTGTCGGGCATATCTGTTGCCACCGCCATCAGGTTCGGATCTTCTGCGCACTGAAGTTTTGTTGAAAAACCTTTTCTGAAGACTTCTATCTTTTTCTGAAGCTCCTTCTTAAACCCTTCGGCGATTATCACATCTGTATAGTCAGGAAGGAGAGAGGTCAGCTCTTCTACTGTTTTTTCCTTTTCCGCATCGCAGATCATGGCATACTGGCGGCTGTTGGAGATCAGGATTGCTCTGGCGCCGGCTTTTTTGTGTCTCCATGTGTCCTTGCCCTCTTTGTCCATCTGAAATTCGTGGGCGTCGTGCTTGATGGTGGAAACGTTGTATCCTTTTGCCGTGATGAGAGGTATCACCTTTTCTATCAGTGTGGTCTTGCCGCATCCGGATGTGCCGACAAAAGTTACCAGAGGTTTCATAAATGCTCCTGACATTTCCAAATTTATGTGTAAAATAGAGAAAAAAATACGGGTTGTCAAATGGTAGAAAACACAGCGATCATGGCGGGCGGGCAGAGCAGACGTTTCAACAGGGACAAAACTCTGGAGATTCTGAACGGACGCAGGCTGATAGAATATCCGGCGGACACTTTCAGGGGCAGGGTGAACAGGCTCGCCGTTGTCGCCAAGGACTGCTCTAAATATTCGTTTCTGGGGATAGAGTGTATCAGGGACATATACGAACAGCAGTGCCCCATGGTGGGCATACTTTCCGCTCTGAAGGCATTTAACGCTCCCGTGTTCGTTATTGCGGCGGATACTCCCTTTGTGCTTTACAGCCATGCTGAGAAGCTGTGGGAACGGATTATCGATGTAGACGCAGTGATACCCGTTATATTCGGCAGACATCATCCGCTTTACGCGTGCTATAATGTGGGGATGATACCTGTCTTTGAAGACGCAGTAAGCAGAGGAGACTTCAGCCTGATGAAGAGTTTCGACAGGGCAGAGGTAGTTTATTTAGACGAGAGTCAAATTTTAAGCTCGGAAAATGAAAAAAAATCGTTTATAAATATTAATACAGAAGCAGATATAAACAGTATTAATATGGGAGGAATGTAAAGTGGCGGATAAAAAATTCAGACTGGTTACCAGAAGCGATTTTGACGGGCTTGTGTGCGCTGTGCTTTTAAAAGATCTTGATATCATAGATGAGATAAAATTTGTGCACCCCAAAGATATGCAGGACGGACTGGTGGAGATCACTGAGAACGACATTACAACCAACCTGCCTTATGTGGACGGCGTCCATATAGCGTTCGATCATCACCTTTCAGAAACTATCCGTGTGGGTAAAAAAGAGAACCATATAATAGAATCCGAGGCGCCTTCCGCCGCCCGTGTGGTTTATAACTATTACGGCGGAAAGAAAGCCTTTCCGAAAATAGGCGACGATATCATGGAAGCTGTGGACAGGGGCGATTCAGCTGATTTTACCAAAGAGCAGGTTCTTAATCCGGAAGGCTGGGATCTGATGAACTTTCTGATGGATGCCAGAACGGGTCTGGGGCGTTTCCGTGATTTCAGAATATCCAATTACCAGCTCATGATGAAGCTCATCGACCTGTGTAAAGACCACTCCATCGACGACATAATGAAGGACGAGGACGTGGTGGAGCGCTCCAAGCTCTATTTCGAACAGCAGGAACTCTTTAAAGATCAGATAAAAAGATGCAGTAAATTATACGGCAATCTGGTTGTGCTCGATCTCAGAAACGAAGAGATCATCTATGCCGGCAACAGATTTATGATATACGCCATGTTTCCGGAGCAGAATATATCTATCCATGTCATGTGGGGTCTGAAACAGCAGAACACGGTTTTTGCCACAGGCAAATCCATATTTAACAGAACATCAAAAACAAACATAGGCGAGCTGATGCTGAAATACGGCGGCGGCGGACATATGAACGCAGGTACATGTCAGGTGGGCAACGACATATGGGAAGAAAAACTGAAAGAGATAATCACAAAGATAAACGCTGACGGCTAGTTAGCTTGAAACCGCCTTTCGGGGCGGTTTTTTTATTATAAATAAAAAGTGTTAATAAGTCTTTTTTAGGTTGACAAACAGGTTCGCAAGCTAACATTATATAGTATCAACTTAAGGAGTGCACTATGGTTATTAAAGATCCTGTAAGCGGCATATCCCACCTCATCGGCGCTATGCTTTCCATAGCGGCTCTTTCCGTTCTGGTAACTCTGTCCGCTAATAACGCTACTGTCTGGCATGTTGTTTCGTTTTCGATATACGGCGCCAGTATGATACTGCTGTATCTTGCCAGTTCGGCATATCATATATTCAATCTGGGCGAGAAGGGAACCAGAAGACTGAAAAAACTCGATCATGTTATGATCTTCATGATGATAGCGGGCACATACACACCTTTCTGTCTGATACCTCTCAGAGGAGGGTGGGGCTGGAGCATCTTCGGCATAGTATGGTCTCTGGCTGCGCTCGGCATAGTGTTCAAGCTGTTTTTCATATACGCTCCCAGATGGCTCTCCACCTTGATATATGTCGTTATGGGCTGGATCAGCATCGCTGCTATATATCCGATAGTAAAAAATATTCCGGCAGGCGGGGTTGCCTGGCTTGTTGCCGGCGGATTGATGTACACCTTGGGCGCTGTTGTATATGTTAAGAAAAAGCCTAATTTCTCAAAACATTTCGGATTTCATGAGATATGGCATTTGTTTGTGCTGGCAGGAAGTTTCTGTCACTTCATGACTATGATAAAGTATGTCCTCTGGATTCAATAATGTCGTCAACGGCCTGCGCCGGGTTGGCTGTGGGCAGCGACACATAGAAGATAGTGCCTGACGCTTCGTCAGAGGAGAAGTTGACTGTACCTTCCAGATATCTTTCCGTCAGAAGTTTGATGCTGAAAGTACCGATACCGCTTCCGCTCTCTTTGGTGGAAAATATTCTGTTGAACATGCCGCTTTTGGTCTCTTCGTCCATCGCGTTTTTATTTTTTATATAAAAAACAGCTTTGTCTTCTATGACCCTGCACCCCGCCTCGATAGTTTCATTTTCGTCCGCAGATTCAACGGCGTTTTTAAAAAGATTCACAAGGACGCGTCTGATCAGTGTGTGGTCTGTGAAGAGAAGCGCATTCTCCAGTTTTTCGTAGTCTATGGATATATGAACGCTGTTCAGCGCGGCGAAATGTTTTATCACGTCCATAGAGCATTTTAAAATATCCTCAGACAGACAATAGGATTTCACAAGGTCTGGGGAGGAGTCGCTCTGCCCGTATATCAGCTCTTTATGAGCCTTGATCTCCTCTATCAGATACATGGTCTGCCGCTTCAGAAGACCGGCAAAATCGCCCAGATCCTCCGGCTGGTCGGACAGGGTGAAATAGTCTGTCATGGACGTCAGACCGCATGCAGTATTCAGAACATCGTGCAGAAAAGTCCTGTTCAGCATTTCATTGCGCTTGATGATATTGATGTTTTCCATCATCATCATTATGTAGTCCTTGTCATCTATTTTGGTTGGGCTCAGGTGTATCTTCAGCTCGAGAGTACCTATGGTTTCGTTGACCACGTTGATGACCCTGCACTCCACAGAAGTGATCTCTTCTTTGCTGTATTGAGCCATGAATTGATTCAGAGAGCATTCATGACACTTATTCGTCGTGCCGCATTTCAGCCCTCCGGCTGTGTTGACGCATTTAAAGAAATTGCCGGGACGCTCCGCAAGAACCTCATGGACAGTGGATATCCCCAGATTTTTTAAAAGCTGTTCATTGCAGAAGACCAGCTTATACTCAGAACAGAGTATGGCCGTGCAAAAGGGTATCGAATTAAGCAGTGTTAATGATTCTTCTGATATTCTGGCGTTATTTAAATAATAATCAGTGTTTTGGTATGCCATTTTAGCCTGCCTAAACATTTAAGACAATGTTATACTAGACCCGAATACTTCTATTGTCAAATAAAAATTATTGTTTAAATTACTTTTACCGATTGATAAATATGATATTTCTGATATTGCTGTTATTGATTGTAAAGTAATAGTATATATGCGAAATAGACGCCGGAGCGTTATTTTATTAACAGTGCTTATGATCTTCTGGCGTTTTCTGCCAGAGGAACAGAGATATAGAATATGGTTCCGGTCTCCTCATCAGATTCGAAATGAACAGTCCCCAAAAGGTACTTTTCTGTGATCAGCTTGATACTCTGCGTACCGAGCCCGTTTCCGAACTCTTTTGTGCTGTATATCTTATTAAATACGGTGTTTTTCGACATTTCATCCATTACAGCGTCGTTTTTAATAAAAAAGACTGCCTTGTCCTCTATCAGTCTGCATCCGGCACGGATGATCTCGTCTTTTCCGGCGGCCTCTACAGCGTTTTTAAAAAGATTCACCAGAACTCTTCTGAGCATGGTGCAGTTGCAGTGCAGAACCACAGCGTCGCTGTCTTGAGCCATTTCTATGGATGTATCGTTAATGGCAGCATAGTATCTTATAATATCCACTGCCGTGTTAAGTATTTCTGTGGAAATGAAATATTTCTCATGCTCCAGAGACCCGGATGAATCTTTGCTCAGCAGTTGTTTATGTGATTTGATCTCTTCGACCAGATAGGATGCCTGTCTGCTTATCAGGTTCAGATAGCCGTGTAAATCATCATCAGAACCGGATAGTCTAATATATTCTAAAAGGGAGGTGAGCCCTCCGGCAGTGTTCAGCACATCATGCATAAAAGTTTTGTTCAGCAGTTCCTTCTGCTTGATATCGCTGATGTTCTCCAGAATAAAGAGGAGATGTCTGCTGTCGGATAAATTGAGTGGTTTCAGGTGTATTCTGAGATCCAGAGGGGTGATGCTGGAATCTGTCTTGCTGATTATCCGGCACTCGGCGCTCTCCGGGCTGACATGGTTGTATCTGTCCAGAAATCTGTTCAGTGCGCAGTCACAGCATTTGTTGGTGGAACCGCACTCCAGACCGCCGTCAGTGTTGATGCATTTAAAGAAGTTGCCCGGGCGGTAATCCACCACGGAGCTAAGGGTGCCGATCTTTGCCTGTTCCAGCAGGGCGTCGTTACAGTGAACAAGGCGGTATTCGTTGTTCAGCAGAGCCGCGCTGAAGGGCAGAGCGTTCAACATGCTGACTGTGTCTGCGGATAAAATACTGCCGTTGTATTCTGCCATGCTGCTATCCTGCGGCTTTTGCCTAGTGTGTAGTTTATGTTTGATTATATGTTCAATTAAGTAAATTGTCAAATTGATGTTACGGTTTTTTTCCTGATATAATAATAATTAATGATGCTTATGGCTGACTGATGCTCATATAGATGAGAAATATAAGGAAATTGTAAATTCACGTAATAGATATATTTTCTTATATTAGACTATATATATTTTAATTATATATCTACTGGTTAAAGAGAATCATGCCGAATGATGGATAAAAAAAAAGGGCGGAAAAAACCGCCCTTTCGTTATTCTTCAATTAGTATTTCAGTCCGGGAGGAGGAAACTTTCTGCAAAGCTCTTTAACCTCTTTTGCGATCTGTTCCAGAACAGTGTCGTTTTCGAAGTTTGCTATTGCTTTGTTCATCCACTCGGCGGTCTTTTTGACCTCTGCTTCGCCGAAGCCTCTGGATGTCACAGCGGCAAGACCAAGGCGTATGCCTGACGGGTCGAAAGGCTTGCGTGTGTCATAGGGTACAGCGTTGTAGTTCAGAACGATTCCGGCCTTGTCCAGAGCCTTAGCGGCCTGTTTGCCTGTGATGTTCTTGTTTGTCAGGTCTATCAGAAGCAGGTGGTTGTCTGTTCCGCCTGTAACAAGGTTGAATCCGAAGCCGGTGAGGCTTTCTGCCATTGTTTTAGCGTTTTTCACTATGTTTGCCGCATAGGTTTTGAATTCGGGAAGCATGGCTTCTTTCAGCGCCACCGCGATAGCCGCTGTGGTGTGGTTGTGGGGTCCGCCCTGCATACCGGGGAACACAGCCTTGTCTATGGCTGCCGCGTGCTGTTCTTTGCACAGGAGCATACCGCCTCTGGGTCCTCTCAGTGTTTTGTGAGTAGTGGTGGAAACCACGTCGGCATAGGAAACGGGGCTGGGGTGAGCGCCGCCTGCCACCAGTCCTGCGAAGTGAGCCATATCAACGAAGAGAATAGCGCCGACTTCGTCAGCGATCTCTCTGAATTTTTTGAAATCAAGCTGTCTGGGATAAGCGGAGTGACCTGCGATGATCATCTTGGGCTTGTGCTCCAGAGCCAGTTTTCTGATGGTGTCATAGTTGAGCAGACCTGTTTCTTTGTCCAGCTCATATGATACTATGTTGAAATATTTTCCTGTGATGCTCACGGGTGATCCGTGTGTCAGGTGTCCGCCGTGGGGCAGAGCCATGCCCAGCACTGTTTCGCCTGGTTTTACGAATGCCAGATAAACGGCGAGGTTGGCGGGTGAGCCGGAATAGGGCTGCACGTTGGCGTGTTCAGCGCCGAAGAGCTCTTTCGCTCTCTCGATGGTCATAACCTCGATGGGGTCGATGAACTGCTGACCTTCGTAGTATCTTTTGCCGGGGTAGCCTTCGGAATATTTGTTGGTGAGAACAGTGCCGGAAGCGTCCAGTACTGCCTGAGAAACATAGTTTTCAGACGCGATCATACGGATCTTGTCGATCTGTCTCTCTTCTTCCTGTTTGATGAGGGAATAAAGCTCAGGGTCAAACGATTTAAGATCTTCCATTAAAAGCCTCCAGTGTCCGGAAACAAAAAAACGCCCGGACAGTCCATGATTGAACAGCCCAGACGCACGGCTTTTATATAAAAAACCCGCACTTCCCGGGGGTACTCCCCCTTAATCTGCGTCAGTCATGCGGTTAGTTAGAATTTAATTAAAACCGGTGGTAAAGTCAAACAGTTTTTAAACCTGTCCCTTCGGGTTGCAAAAAATTGTGAAATAGGATATATTTTATGTATAAAATATCTATGACAAGAGAAAAATATAGCGCAATAATAATTTTCGGCGAGGTTCTTTTCGATATATTTGACGGTGTCAGCCGCATAGGCGGAGCTCCGTTCAATGTCTGTTATCATCTGCATAATTTCGGAATTAAAACTTCTTTCGTCACTGCTGTGGGGTCGGATCCTCTTGGGGATTCCGTGCTGCGTCTGATGAACAGCGCCGGTATGGACATGTCCTGTGTCTCTGTTGCGGAGAATGCTCCGACAGGCAGGGTGGAGGTTGTGATGGACGGGCGCTCACACAGTTTCGTCATCCATGACAATCAGGCGTATGACATGATACGTCCCTTCGACATACCTGACGGCGGTTTTCTGCTGTATCACGGTTCGCTGGCGCTGAGACACCGGAACAATATGGACATAGTGAACAGAGCGAAAAAGACGGAAGGATGCCGTACCTTCTGCGATATCAACCTCAGGGATATCTGGCGTTCGGGGGATTTCATATCAGAATCGCTGAACGGCGTCAGGTGGCTGAAGATAAACGATGAAGAGCTGAACCATATATCGCCGATGTACGGGCTGACAGGCACAAACGAGCGCAGGTGTCTGGATCTGGCGGACAGGCTGTCTCTGGACACTGTTTTTCTGACGAAGGGCGAGAGCGGCGCTGAGGCTCATTCCAGAGATATATCATGCGTTCATGAGAGCGTTCCCGCTGCGGATTTCAAAGACACGGTGGGAGCAGGCGACGCCATGGCTTCTGTATGCATACTGGGGTTGACCCTCGGATGGGATATATTCAGCATGATCAGCAGAGGCGCTGAGTTCGCCTCGATAATATGCGGACAGAGGGGCGCTCTGCCCGAAAGTCCGGAAGTTTACGAAAAATTGATTAAGAGGTGGGATCTATGACAGGAACATACATAGCGCTCATCAGTGTGCACGGACTCATAAGGGGTGAAAACCTGGAACTGGGGCGTGACGCTGACACGGGCGGTCAGACAACATACGTTGTGGAGCTGGCGAAGGCTCTGGGACGTCACCCGGACGTGGGCAGGGTCGATCTGTTCACCCGTCTGGTAAAAGACAGAGAGGTCAGCGAAGACTATTCCAGAGAGACGGAACAGATAGCGGAAAAGGTGAATATCGTCCGCATAAGGTGCGGACCGGAAAAATACATCAGAAAAGAAGCCCTTTGGAACTATCTCGATTCTTTCAACGACAACATGCTCCGATATTTCAGGAAAAACAAAAAACTCCCCGATGTGATCCATTCTCACTATGCCGATGCCGGATACTGCGGAAGCGTGCTCTCCAATCTGCTGGGAGTTCCGCACATATTCACCGGACACTCGCTGGGCAGGGAGAAACTGCGCAAACTGATGGAGAAGGGTCAGACATATGAGAGCATAAACAAGCGCTACCGCATCAGAAAGCGCATAGAGGCAGAGGAGCTGGCTCTGGACACTGCTCTGTTTGTTGTTGCCAGCACCCAGCAGGAGATCAGCACGCAGTATTCGTGTTACGAGAATTACCGTGAAAAGCTGATGACGGTTATTCCGCCCGGAGTGGATATAGCGAGGTTTTCTCCGCCGAAGTTCAAAAGAGACGCATACAGAAACCCAACATTCACTATGATATCCAGATTTCTTACCAATCCTTTGAAACCTTTTATCTTTGCCATGTCCAGAGCGGACGAGCGCAAGAATATCCTGTCGCTGATAAAAGCATACGGTGAAAGTGAGAGGCTTCAGAACTTAGCTAATCTGGTGATAGTCGCAGGCGGGCGGGACGATATCTCTTCCATGGAAAAATCCACGGCGGGCGTGCTGAATAAAATATTGCTGGCGGTGGACAGATACGATCTCTACGGCAGAGCGGCGTATCCTAAAAGCCACACATCGGAAGACGTTCCGGAGTTTTACCGTCTGTGCGCCAGTATGGGCGGGGTGTTTGTCAATCCTGCGCTCACAGAGCCTTTCGGGCTGACGCTCATAGAGGCGGCGGCATCCGGAGTGCCTATCGCCGCCACAGCGGACGGAGGTCCCATAGACATCATCAAAAACTGCAAAAACGGTATTCTGATAAACCCGCTGGACACGGCAGACATAGAAAACGCCCTTTTCACCATACTCTCAGACAGAGACAGATATGAAAAGATGGCTAAAAACGGAGTGAGAAACGTCCGCCAGAAATATACATGGGACGGACATGTTAAAACATACATGAAAAACATCAGCCAGCTGATGAAGAAAAGGACCGTTATGAATTTTTACGCAAGATCAAGGGTTAAACTCCCCACATATGAAAAACTGATAATCACGGATATAGACAATACTCTGCTGGGAGATGAAGAGTCGCTGAAAAAGCTGTTGAAAACACTGGAAGACAACAAGGGGCGCATCGGTTTCGGTGTTGCCACCGGACGCAGACTGGACAGCGCTCTGGAAGCTCTGGATGAATGGAATGTTCCTTTCCCGGATTTTTTTATCACCGCTGTGGGATCTGAGATATATTACAACAAAGGCGAGATGAAACCGGATGATGGATGGCGCAAGCACCTGAATTATTTCTGGAACCCTGATACCGTCCGGGAACTGATGAAAGATATAGACGGGGTGGAGATTCAGGAGGCGGTGAAGCAGAGAGAGTTCAAGGTCAGCTATTATTATGACAAAAAATGCCCCAAACCTGCCGCTCTGAGAAAGATGTTCAGGCAGAACGGACTGAGGGTGAAGATTTTCATGTCCCACGGGCAGTATCTGGACATCCTGCCGTTGAGAGCCTCCAAAGGGCTGGCGGTCAGATACCTCAGCATGAAGTGGGGGATAGAGCCGGAAAATATTCTGGTGGCAGGGGATTCCGGCAATGACGAGGACATGCTGAAAGGCAGCAACAAAGCCGTGGTGGTGGGCAACTACAGCACGGAGCTGGAGAGGCTCAGGGGCAGAGAGGATATATATTTTGCCGAAGCGGAATATTCCTCCGGCATTTTAGAGGGGATAAAACATTTTAATTTTATAGACGGAGGAAACCATGAGCAGATTCGCTGAGGAGATCACAAATGAGCTGTCGGAGCACAGACCGAAGGCGTTCGCTTTTTTCAGCATGCTCAGGGAACTGGGCAAGACGTTCATCCTGAAGAGCGACTTTCAGGAACTGTGCGGTCAGTGTCCGGGGGAGCTGAAACACTTCAAGAGCCTGTCGAAATATACTCAGGAAATGACATTGAAAGAGCCTTTTATCCATTTGATGATAAGGAATAATATAGGCATATGGTCTTATCTGGCAATAAACACCAATGACTTTACGGCGTATGAGTCAGACGCGTCGTCCTATCTTCTGGTTAAGGAACAGATAGTGACCGGCTGTTCCGACAGCGACTATATGCTGGAGCTGGATTTCAGCCCCTTCAACCGTGATTTTCCGAAGATGAAAGAGATAAAATCCATAGGAAGAGGCGTTGAGTTCCTTAACAGGATGCTTTCCGGGCTAATGTTCGCCAACGGCAATGACGGAGCTGGACAGCTTCTGGAGTTCATGCGTCTGCACAAGTGCAGTGATTCTCAGCTTTTGATAGATAAGAGTATCGGCACGGTGAAGGAGCTGAAAAGGAGTCTGCACGACGGCGCCGCCTTCATAGCCGAACAGCCTGACGATGCCCAGTGGATAGACGTTTCGCAGACACTCTCCGGATTCGGGTTCCGCCCCGGCTGGGGGCGCTATGCCCGTGATATAGAGTCTATGTTTAACCTGCTTCTTGATATTCTGGAAGCGCCTGACCATGTGACGCTGGAAAAATTTCTGGGCAACATACCGATGATATTCGATATAGCGCTGATGTCGCCCCACGGCTTTTTCGGACAGGAGAAGGTTCTGGGACTGCCGGACACCGGCGGTCAGGTGGTCTACATTCTGGACAAGGTGAAGGCTCTGGAAAAAGAGATGAAACACCAGATATATATGCAGGGACTGGACATAGTGCCGAAGATAGTGATAATCACCCGCCTGATACCGGAAGCCGGAGAGACCACATGCGGACAGCGTGAGGAGAAGGTATACGGCACGGACAATGTGTGGATTCTGCGGGTGCCTTTCAGATATGAGAACGGGGAGATAGTGCGTCACTGGATTTCCAGATTCTCTGTCTGGCCTTATATGGAGAGATTTTCATCCGAGGCGGCGGGCGAGATAGTGTCTTTTTTCAAAAAACGCCCGGATCTCATCATAGGCAACTATTCGGACGGAAGCCTGTCCGCCTATCTGATAGCTAAAAAACTGAAAATAACCCACTGCAACATCGCCCATGCTCTTGAGAAGGCGAAATACCTCTTCAGCGATCTTTACTGGAAGGAGAACAGCGAATATAACTTTTCCGTGCAGTACACAGCCGACCTGATCAGCATGAATTCCGCCGATTTCATAATAACCAGCACATATCAGGAGATAGCCGGAACGAAGGAATCTATGGGACAGTACGAGAGTTACAGCGACTATACGCTGCCCGGTCTGTACCGTGTGGTGAACGGAATCAACGTGTTCGATCCTAAATTCAACATTGTTTCTCCCGGCGCTGACGATATGTTTTATTTCCCGTATACCGAGACGGAAAAGAGGCTATTCGATGCCCACGCAGAGCTGGACAGGCTGATATACGGCGACCCGGACGAGAAGAGCAGAGGAAAGATAGAAAAAGGGAAAAAACGCCTGATATTCACCATGGCCAGACTGGACAAGGTGAAGAACATCACCGGACTGGTAAGAGCGTTCGGCGGTAATCAGGAGCTGAGAAACACGGCGGATCTGGTGGTGATAGCGGGAAACACCGACATCAATTCATCCTCTGACGAAGAGGAGAGAAACCAGATATCCCAGATGCACCAGCTTTTCGATACCTACGGTCTGGACGGCAGTGTCCGCTGGCTGGGTGTGCATCTGAATAAATCAGTGGCAGGTGAGCTCTACAGATATATCGCCGAAAACGGAGGAGTATTCGTTCAGCCGGCGATATTCGAGGCGTTCGGTCTGACGGTGATAGAGGCGATGGTGAGCGGACTGCCCGTGTTCGCCACAAAATACGGCGGTCCTCTGGAGATAATAGACAACGGCAGATGCGGATATCACATCAATCCCAACGATGAGGAGGAGATGTCCGGCATCATACTGAAATTCTTTAAAAACTGCGAAAAGGACCCTGAACTATGGAAAAGAGTGTCAGACGCCGCCATAGATCGTGTGCAGGAACGCTATACATGGGATATATATGTTAAAAAACTGCTGAAGCTGTCGAGAGTATACGGATTCTGGAAGTATGTTTCCAATCTGGACAGGGAAGAGACCGGACGGTATATTGATATGTTCTACGGAACTGTTTACAGATCGCTGGTGGATGATATGAAAAACAGCGGGGCATAAGCCCCGCTTCTGTTATCCTTCGGTGTAGGGAGTCAGTTTTATCCCGTTCTGCGCTCCGGCTTTCACGCCGCCCAGAACGTCGATGACATTTTTATAACCCTGCTCACGCAGTATTTTCACCGCCAGAGAGGTTCTGTTGCCTGTGCGGCAGACTATGGCAAATTTCTCATCCTTGCTCACGATTCTGCTGAGCTGGTCTGTGAACTCAGATATATTATATCCTCCCCTCTCGTCGAAAAATGTGAGGGTGTATGCTCCCTGAACTATGCCTGTCTGGATCCACTCAGGCTTTGTCCTGATATCTATTATCTTGATGCCGGAATCTATCAGAGCCTTTGACAGAGGCTCGTCCTGTCCTGCTTTGCCAGACGGTCTCATGGCGTAGTAAATAACTCCTGTTATAAATAAAGCGATCAGAATAATAATAATTGATTTCTTCATTCACGCACCCCCGAAATTTAGGTCATGATACCATTATTAAACAAAAACAGAAACTACAGATTTGCGCTTAACGTTGATTCACGGGGAAATTTCACGCATCGGGAGTGGGCAGAAACAGGGCTATGACCACACCGCATGCCGTCAGCGCTCCGCTCAGCAGATAGCTTCCGGAAAAAGTCCCGGTATGCTCCGCCAGAACCCCCGCCAGCGATGGTCCGCCTGTCTGTCCGGCGGCGAAGAAGAAAGTTATGATGCTGAATGACACCGCCGCCTTGGCAGTGCCGAAATAGTCTCCCACGGCCGCCGCCATGATAGTCGGGATAGAGAAAGCGGCTATTCCGTAGAAAAACACGGAAAGCCCGAGTGTGATGTTAGATATCTGTGAACCGGCAAGCAGATATGCCGCTGTCTGAACAGCGAAAACAACAGCCAGACCTGTCTTTCTGCCGGCCTTGTCAGAGAACATTCCGAAACCGATGCCGGAGAACAGACCGAAAAATCCCACGAAGGACCAGAACATTCCGGCAGTGGATTCCGGCAGTCCGTAGTCGTTTATTATGCTGGACACTATGAATGTGCCGTATATGACGTATGTAGCGCCGAATATGAAATAGAGCAGACCGAGCGCCATCAGCAGTTTTGCGGTTCCGTGCTTTTTGTCGGGATCGCTTTGCGTGGCGGCGCCGTGTCCTATGGGAGACAGCCCCATATCCTCCGGCGAATTCCTCAGCAGGATCACGGCGGACAGACTGACAGCGAGAGTTATGATGCCCATCACCAGCCACACCGAACGCCAGCCTTCAGCACCGTATATCGAATTGATGAAAGGAACGAAATACCCGGCGCTGATGATGGCGACGCCGTTTCCGGTCACCATCAGACCCGCCGCTTTGCCCCTTTTGCTTCTCAAAAACCAGTGGGAGATCAGAACCATAATGATAATATTGGCAAATCCGCTTCCGGCGCCTGTCAGGGCATACAGAAAAGCGATTCTGCCTGTGGAGTGAGCGGAAGATATCATGATCATGCAGACAGCTATCAGAAGCAGACCGAGGGATATGGCCAGTCTGGGTCTTAGTTTTTTTATGACGTATGGGGCGAGAGCGACCGAGGCGAGATATCCGGCGAAGTTGGAAGAGCTGATGAACCCTGCGCTGTCATATGAGATGCCCAGTCCAGCGCGCATGGATGGTATCAGCATGCCGTATGCGAAACGAGCCAGACCCAGCGATGTGAAAACAGTGAAAAAACCGATGAGCACTATAACCCATCCGTAGTAAAAATTTCCTTTATGGGCGGCAGGCTGCATATAATACCCTTAAATTTATTTGTTAAGCTAACTAATGTTGTTGCTATTTTCAGTATACTTAGCGTTTTTAACTTTAGGGTATTTTAAACCTGCCGCCGCAGAAAGTCCAGTTATTCCATCGGCAGCATGGCGTATCCCTGATTCTGATAGCCTATCAGAGAGACGTATCCGTTCTGAACCACTGTCAGGTCGGGGTCTATGTCCGCCGGGTCAATTTTTAGAAGTCTCAGCGCTATGGCGCATTGCTCCAGTCTGGCGCCTCTTTTTTTCAGTTCAGCCACCAGACCCTGTATCTCCTGACGGGTCTGTCTGTCTTCCTCGTTCAGGTACCTGTCGCCCATAGTCATGAAACGGGACGCCTGCCCACGCACAGCAATCACCGTGTCCGGCTTTACATCGCTCTGGGCTATGTTGTCCATTGTTTCCATGATGAGCCTGAGGCGCAGAGCCAGAAGCTGTCCGCTGCCCTGATTAAGGTCAACTACAAATTTCGCTTCGCTCAGTCCCTTGAGGGAGGAGGGTTCGGCATATACTGCCGATGTTATCAGCATCAACGCTGTTATTATGTATGTTATCGTTTTCATGATGATCCTCACTGCTGTTATATAAAACAATATAGGAGGAGTATAAAAGGATGCAATAGGTCTTATTTAGATTCCAGAATAACCTTGCCTCTTGACGTGAACGAAATACCCTGCTGGTTCTGGGCTCCTATCATCACTGATTCTATCAGCGGGGCAGATACCGCTTTAGGAGATGTCCAGCGGACTATGACGCTGGCTCCCGATCCGCCCTGTTTGTCGGATTCTTTTATAACGAACCGTACCGCTGTGAGTGGTTTAATGGTAATAGGCTTCGGAGTGTATTCGGCTATCTTCTGACCGTCGGAGTCATAGTAGTCGGCGGAGATAATGGTGACAGGAGCAGACATATCGGTGTTTCTGATGCTGACAGTGGCAGTCAGAAGGAAGGGACGTTCTCTGTCTCCGGTGTATATGTGAGAGTATACTGGGACGTATACTGTCTGCCCTTTGGACATTTCTGCATGGACGGTGAAAAGACAACATAACATAAACAGAGTTAACAGAACCGGTTTTTTCATCAGAACCCCCCGTCGGATATTGATAATTTAATATAAGCAATGATGCCATGATTGTAAACAGTACTGTTTATTTTATGATTATAAAGTACATAAGATACTAATAAATCATAAATTTAATGTTTTTGTGTTAATTTTGTTAAAATAACCTTTTTTTTCTGGAGAGATTATGTTTAAAATATATAGAGAAAAGTTATTGTTATCCGCTCTTATTTTGAATTGGATAGTATCGTAAAATAACTAATTAAATTTAAACTGTAAGATTTAGTTTGCATTTTGAACTAAGTTTCATATCTTATACTTATAGATACAAATTGATCCTTTTATATTTGGGGTGATTTATGTTTAAATCCATTAAAACAAAAATTCTATCTTTAGTGATTGTTCCCGTTCTGCTGGTTACAGTAGTCATTTCTGTTTCGGTCATTTTCGAGATGCGCAGTTCCGCAGCGGATGAGGTGGAGCTTGCCAGAAAAGAGCTGATGAACAGCAAAGAAGTTGAGTTGAAAGAAATAGTGGATGTCGCCAAGACATCTCTGGACGCAATAGTTGAAAAAGCTGAAACACCGGAAGAAGCGCTGGCTTCCGCCGAAGCGATGGTGAACAGCATGAAGTTCGGTCATGACGGCTATATCTTCGCATACAGCTACGACGGTGTTCTGATGGCATCAAGAGTAGGCGGGGGTAATATTGGCAAAAATATGATGGACCAGACTGATGACAACGGGGTTCATTTCATAAAGGAACTTGTGAACGCTGGAAAAAATGGAGGCGGATATGTACATTATATTTGGCAGAAGCCTCCCACCAATAAGCTCGCGCCGAAACTCAGCTATGCCGACAGCGTGGATAAGCTGGAGTGGATGATCGGCACAGGTTTCTATATTGACGACATAGAGGCAGCCATAGAGGAAATCAGGCTTAACTCAGCAGCGAAGATAAAGAAAATAACTGTTTTCATTCTGATACTTGCTGTTGTGGTTGTCGCGGCTTCCATTGCAGCGACACTTTTCTTTGTTTCAAAAATTACCAAAGGTGTTGTCACAGCGGCTGATATGCTGAAAGAGATATCAGCGGGCGAGGGCGACCTTACGAAGAAACTGCCGGTGACATCACACGACGAAGTCGGCAGAATGTCTGAATATTTCAACCTTTTCATAGAAAAACTGAAAGATATAGTGGCGACCGTGCAGGCAAACGCTCACTCTGTGGCGTCCGGCAGCACCGAGCTTGCCGCGGCGACAGAAGAGCTTTCCACAACCATGAGCGATCAGTCTTCTCAGGTTTCCGGAGTGGCATCCGCCACAGAAGAGATGAGCACATCCTCCTCTCTGATAATGGACAACCTGGAACACAGCAGCAAAGTGGCAGCGGAAACATCCTCCAGCACCATCGAGGGAAGCAAGATGCTTCAGAAAGCTGTGGGCGAGATTCAGCAGATTAAAGACCGGGTGGATCAGCTGGGTACAACCATAGAGAGTCTTGCCAACTCGTCTCAGGAGATCAACGAGATCCTGAACGTGATCAGCGATATCGCCGACCAGACCAACCTTCTGGCGCTGAACGCAGCGATAGAGGCTGCCAGAGCCGGCGAACACGGACGTGGTTTCGCTGTGGTGGCTGATGAGGTACGCAAGCTGGCGGAAAGAACACAGAGCGCCACAGGCGAGATAGGATCTATCATCAACAACCTGCAGAAAGAATCGAGCAGGGCGTCTGACGATATGGGTATCGCCCTGACACAGGTCGATTCCGGCGTGAAAACCATGCTGACGACATCGACGTTCTTCGACAGGATCGTGACATCTGTATCGCAGATGAGCGACATGAACAATGTGATAGAAACATCTATCAAAGAGCAGGTTCAGGCGATAGACAATATCAACGATAACGCACAGACCATCTCTGCGGGAATAGAGCAGAGCTCACACGCTCTGGCGGAGATCAGCAGGACAGTGTCCGATCTGGAAAGACAGTCGGAAGAGCTGATGAGCATTATGGGTCAGTTCAAAATATAAGCTGAAGGCGGTCTTAGGACCGCCTTTTTTTTGTGTGCGAATTAATCGGAAATGCCTTGTCCTGAAAACATCAATCATGTAAAATCTGTTGTTCTAATATTTTATCAGGTGATTTAATGAGAGACAGTCTTTATCAGGAATTTACTTTTAACAGAAATCATATAGACAGCGTTATCAATCTTTTTCTGGACGGCAACACAGTGCCGTTCATTGCCCGCTACCGTAAGGAACAGACGGGCAACATGGACGCGGAGGACATCAGAAACATCATCGAGCGTTACGAATATCTGGAGAATCTTATAAAGCGTAAAGAAGAGGTCATAGCCGCCATAGACGAAAGGGGCAAGCTGACCGATGAGCTGAAAAGCCGAATATTGAAGGCCGCCACCCTGAAAGAGGTGGAAGACCTCTATGAACCCTACAAAACCAAGAAAAAGACCAAAGGGGATATAGCCAGAGAAGCCGGGCTTGAGCCGCTGGCTGTTTATATCCGCTCCTCAGCCGACCTTTCCGCTCTGGATGCGGAGGCGTCAAAATATATCTGCGAGGCGGTGGCGGACGCCACGACAGCAGTGAGCATGGCATCCGACATCATCACGGAGGATATAGGGCATGATGTGGACGTGAAAAACCGCATCAGGGAGCTTTACTCCCAGTATGCCGTGCTGGAATCCTCCAAAAAGACGGAGAGCAATGAGCGCAACCCCTATGAGGATTACTACGATTTCGACCAGAAGATAGCGGATATTCCCCCGCACAGGGTGCTTGCCATGTTCAGGGGCGAGCGTGAGAAGATACTGAAGCTGAAGATGACTATAGACGAGGAGATGTGCCTGAACGCCGTTCAGAAGATCACAGCGGACAAAGGCGCTGTTCTGAACGATGTTGTCGTGAAATGCTGCCGTCAGGCGTTTAAAAAGATGATAGAGCTTTCGCTGGAGCTGGAATTCAGAGCCGAGCTGAAAGAGAAGGGCGAGCTGAAGGCCATAGACGTTTTCGCTTCTAATCTGAAAAACCTTCTGATGACCCCCACTGTGCGCAATAATGTTATTATAGGTATAGATCCCGCATTCCGCACAGGATGCAAATACGCCGTGGTGGACGCCACGGGGAATCTGCTTACATACGGTGTGATGTACCCCACCAAACCGCAGGAAGACGTGGAGGGCAGCCGTAAAACCCTTCTGAAACTGGTCAAGGAATACGGAGTGAATGCCTGCGCCATAGGCAACGGCACAGCCAGCCGTGAGACAGAGGAGTTCGTGGCGGGTGTTATCAGCCGTGACGGACTGGATATCAGATATACCATAGTCAGCGAGGCCGGAGCCAGTGTGTATTCCGCGTCTGACGTGGCTAAGAAGGAGTTTCCGGAGCTGGATGTCTCCATCAGGGGCGCTATATCCATAGCCAGACGTGTTATCGATCCTCTGGCGGAGCTGGTTAAGATCGACCCGAAATCCATAGGGGTGGGAATGTACCAGCACGATGTTCAGGGGAAAAAACTTGATAAAACTCTGACAGACGTTGTGGAAGATGTGGTGAATAATGTAGGTGTGGATCTGAATACCGCCAGCGCATCACTTCTGTCATATGTTTCCGGACTCACAGCGTCACTCGCTGAAAAAATAGTGAAATTCAGAGATACCATCGGGCGTTTTTCATCAAGAGAAGAGCTGATGAAGGTGGACGGCGTAGGCGAACAGACCTATAAACAGTCCGCCGGATTTTTAAAAATATACGGCGGGAAAGAGAAGCTGGACAGTATGTTCATCCACCCGGAGAGCTATGGCGCTGTGCACGCGTTTCTGAACGCCATGAGCCTTTCCGTGGACAAGTGCGAGATGGTTAAGCTGGCGGTGAAAGGAAAAGATACCTCCGCCATCGCTTCTAAGCTGGGCATCGGAGAGTTTACACTGAAAGATATTCTGGAAAACCTGGAAAAACCCGACAGAGACATCAGGGACAATGTGGATCCGGTGATATTCAAAAAGGGTATCCTGAGCATAGATGAGCTTAACGTTGGGGATATACTGACCGGAAAGATCAGCAATGTTCTGGATTTCGGCGCTTTTGTGGATGTCGGACTGAAAAATGACGGGCTGGTGCATATATCCCAGCTGGCCGACAGATTTGTAAAAGACCCCTCCGAGGTTGTGAAAGTGGGGCAGATAGTTAAGACAAAAGTTCTGTCCATAGATAAAGACAGAGGGCGGCTGTCCCTCAGCATGAGGATCTGATATGTTTATATTCGACAAGCCTTTTGTGTCCAAACTCCTGCTGGACACGGTGAAGAGACACGGTTATCCGCTTCTGGAAAATGATACAGCAAAAGAGCTGTGCGGTGACGGATTTAACCTCCTGAGCCCGGCCAGATTTGCCGACCGTTTCCGCAGCAGACCTCTGCTGTATTCCAATTCTGAGAACGCTATAAGCTGGATCAACGAGAATCTTGCTTTCTCCGATATAGTAGAAAAGACTGATCTGTTCAAAAACAAAGTGAAGTTCAGAGATCTGCTCAGCGGGATGTATCCTGATTTCTATTATCAGGAGGTCATGTTCGACCAGATACAGCATCTCAGCACCAAGGATCTGAAATATCCGTTCATAATCAAACCCGCCGTGGGTTTTTTCAGTCTCGGCGTTTACTACGTTCATGACGAGAAGGCGTGGAAAACCATCCGCCCCAAAGTAATTTCTGATGTGGAAAAGATAAAAGACTATTATCCGGAAGACGTTCTGAACTCTTCCAGTTTTATCATCGAAGAGGTGATAGAAGGAACCGAATACGCCATAGACGCCTATTACAACGCTTCCGGCGATCCTGTGATACTGGATGTTCTGAAGCATAATTTCGCCGGGGCGGAAGATGTTTCCGACAGAGTCTATATCACTTCCGTGGAGATAATTAAGGATATATCAGAGAAGGTCAGAAAATTTCTGGTGTCTCTGGGCAGACTGGCTCTGCTGAAAAACTATCCTTTTCATATTGAGGTGCGCATAGACAGTCAGGGGCGTGTTGTGCCTATAGAGCTGAACCCTCTGCGTTTTGCGGGATGGTGCTGCACAGATATCGCCTATTATTCCTATGGAATCAATACATACGAATATTTCGCCGATAATGTCCATGTGGACTGGGACGAGGTGGAGAAAGAGCATCGGGGCAGAACATACGCTCTGGTGGTGGTTGAAAAAAGCCCGAATATAGACGACAGCAAACTGCTGGGATTCGATTATGAAAAGCTGAAAAAATCATTCAGCAGGGTGCTTGAGATCAGAGAGACTGATTTTGTGAAATACGGCGTTTTCTGCTTTTTGTTTGTGGAGGTTGACGGCGAGGATTCAGAAGAACTGAAAGCTATTCTGAACTCTGATCTGTCTGAATATCTCTTATACTATTAAAGAAATCCTCGATCATGACATCCAGCTCCGCTCTGTCCTGACAGGCGTATATCTGGCTGCGCAGACTGGCCGCTCCGGGCAGTCCCTTCATCATCCATACGATGTATTTCTTTGATACGTCTAGATATCTGCTGCCTCTGGCGTTTGCCTGTTCCAGATCCATTATCTTATAGACCAGCTCTTTCAGTCTGTCTGCCTTAAGATATGTGTCGGGGTCTGTTCTGTTCAGCAGGGCTTCGAATATCCAGGGTTTTTTCATCATTCCCCTGCCTATCATCACTCCGCTGACCCCTGTTTTCAGCATATTATCATAGGTTTCCATATCGATGACGTCTCCGTTTCCTATGATGGGGAGTTTTGCTCTGGAAACAGCGTCAGCTATATATTCATATCTGACTGTGCCGGAGAAATGATCCGCCTTTGTCCGTCCGTGCAGTGTTACGGCGCAGGCGCCCTCTTCGTGGGCTATTTTGATTATCTCGTTATAGTTCATGCTGTTCAGATCCCAGCCGAGACGTATCTTTATGGTGAGTGGTATGTCGCCGGCCGCTTTCTTAGCGGCGTTTATCACACGGGCTATGTTCAGCTCGTCTTTCATCATGGCGCATCCGCTGCCGCTTTTCAGCACTTTTTTCACGGGGCATCCCATGTTGATGTCTATGACGGCGGGGGTCAGTTTTCCCAGCACCACGGGGATGGAATCCGTGTATCCGTCCGGCTTGCTGCCGAAAAGCTGAACGCCCAGCGGGCTGTCGTTTTCGTTTGTTTTCAGAAAGATCATGGTGGCAGGACCGTTTCTGCGCAGTCCTTCCACGCTGATCATCTCCGTATAGATCAGCCCGTCGAAGAAAAGGCGCACGATATTGCGGAACGAAGGAGTGGTCACTCCCGCCAGCGGCGCTCCGTACAGGCTTTGTTTTGTGAGCATATTCAGAAAATTATTTGTTGATGTGCTGCATTCTGTCATGTGCGGTTTCTGTCAATGATGTAAATCTTCTCAGTTTAAAGAATTTTGATGCGGCATAGGCTATCATGTCGCCGTTGTCCGTGCATAGCCTCGGAGACGGGAAATAAACTTTATATCCTTTCTGCTCAGCGAAGGCTTTTCTGATGTAGCCGTTGCACGCCACTCCGCCGGCTATCACTATCTCTTTTCTGCCTGCCGCTTTCGCCGCTCTGAGCGTTTTCAGCACCAGAGTGTCCGCCACTGTTTTCTGAAAAGAGGCTGCTATGTCGGCGTGGCTGTCTTTTTTGTCCTGTATCTTGTTCAGCACAGCGGTTTTCAGCCCGCTGAATGAAAAATCCTGCTGTTTTCTGATGGCTATGGGCAGTTCAACGGAAGTCTCATCTCCGTCTTTCGCCAGCTTTTCTATGAGCGGACCGCCGGGATATCCCAGCTCCATCATTTTAGCCACCTTGTCGAAAGATTCGCCGGCGGCATCATCCAGAGTTTTTGCCAGAAGCTCGAAGTTATATGCGCTGTCCACGTCATAAACATGTGTATGACCGCCGGAGATGATCAGAGCTATGTATGGAGCCTGAAGCTCTTTATGCTCTATCTCCGCCGCCAGTATGTGTGCGCTGAGGTGGTTTACAGGAACCACAGGGATCTTAAGAGCATATCCCAGAGCCTTAGCGAATGATACACCCACGAACAGCGCTCCTATCAGCCCGGGGGCGGTGGTCACGCCTATCATGTCGATGTCTTTCACAGTGAGTGCGGCTGTTTCCATGCACTGTCTGAACAGCTCTTCTATCTTGAGGATATGGTTTCTGGAGGCGACCTCCGGAACCACTCCGCCGAATTTGTTATGCAGGTCTATCTGCGAGTTTGTTTTGGAAGCGAGAATGCCTTTTTCTGTGTCATAGAGAGCCAGAGAGGTTTCATCGCAGGATGTTTCCACGCCTAAAATGATCACCTTACCGCCAGCTCCTTAACGGGGACAATATCCACGCCCATTTCCGCAATCTGGGGCAGAAAATCCACCAGAACATCCACCGTAGCGTCTCTGAGATGTCCTATCATGATTATCTGACCTTTCTCTTTACCCACTTTCAGCCCCTCCAGTATCTTGGAGCGGATGTAAGCCGGATCTGCTTCGTTGTCTATGAATTTGCGGTTCTGCGCGCACATCATACCGTTGCTTCTGCATTCGTCAAAGGCGACTGAAGCGGGGGATGTGTAGCTGTCCACAAAAAAATCGGTGTATTTCTTCATAACGGCGAAGACCTGATCCATCTTTACCTTGCTTTCGGTGAGAGCAGAGCCCATGTGGTTGTTGAATCCGTCTATCTTTCCGCCCAGATCCTCCACATTGTTGCTCAGCCAGAGGCTGACGAGGCTTTCCGGCATATTCAGAAGAACGGCTCCCTTGCCGGGATCCACGCTGGGATATGCCTTTGGCTGCATGGGCTGGTGCAGAAAAACGGCTTTGCCGTGATTTCTGACTATTTCCGCTGTCTCCTTGCTGTGGGGAGTGTAGGGGATGATAGCCATAGCCAGAGGATATTTCACTGCGGAGAGTTTTTCCGCCAGAGGTATGCTGTATCCGCAGTCGTCTATGACGAACGCCGCTTTCACGCCTTTAAAATCGCCGGTCACTGCGGGCATTTTCGGTTTTTCTTTAACAACCGGAAGGGATTTTTCCTGAAACTCGATGACGAGGCTCAGGCTGTCGTTTTCCGCGACTATATTCTCTCCCTCGAAGGTCTTCACCCCGAGTTCTTCCAGTTTGTCCGTGATGGATGATTTCAGGCTGGATATATCGGCGTCCTTGTGATCCAGCACCATGTGTATCTCTGTTCTGCCGTTGTTCTCCTGCTCTTTGTTCTCTTTGATGCTGCTGCTGTCCAGCCCGTGATCGAACAGAGACAGGGCGATGGCGTTCATCACATCCTTCTTATCCGCTGTTCTTGTCTCCTGTTTTTGTCCAGTGACAGTTGTCTTCACAGGGCTGTCGGACGGAGTCTTAGCGGACCCTGTGTCCTTTCTGAGAAAAGACAGGATAACCATAGAGGCTATCACAGCCATTACAACCGCCAGAGAGACGGTTATTATCAGTTTTTTCTTTTCGGAAGCGCTTAATCTATTAAAAAAGTTACTTTTTAACGGTGTCATTTGCGGGTAATTCCTTAATTTTGTCCACTGCCGCTTTGAGCTGAACGTCTTTTGTCAGATCATATTCCGCAACAGATGAGTTAGCTGTGAGGTTCTGGTCTAATTCTTCTTTAGCTTTCTCTTCCTCTTTCACTTCGGGCAGCGCAATTGTGATGTCGGGCTCTATGCCTATGCCGTGTATTCCTCTGCCTTTAGGAGTGAAATATTTTGCTATAGTCAGCTTAAGCCCGGATCCGTCGTTAAGATGCATAATGTTCTGCACAGACGCCTTGCCGAATGTTTTTGTTCCAATGATGGTCGCTCTGCCGTAGTCCTGCATTGCTCCGGTGAAGATCTCTGAAGCGGAGGCGCTGCCTTCGTTCACCAGAAGCACCAGAGGCTTTTTCAGTTCTTTGTGAGTGAAAGTGGTGGAATTGTAGTCGTGTCTTTTCTGGTTTCTGTCCATGGTGTATACCACGTTCTTGTCAGCGGGCAGAAATATGCTGGAAACGGCTATCGCCTCGGTCAGAAGACCGCCGGGGTTGTTTCTCAGGTCGAGTATGTATGATTTAGCGCCCTGTTTGTCCAGCGCCTTCATAGCGTCCAGAAGCTGTCCGGATATGTCGTTGGTGAACTGTATCATTCTGACATAGCCTATATTCTTTTCTATCATGGCTGATTTGATCGCTTTTATAACGATGATGGCTCTCTTTATCTTCACATCGAAAGGCTTATCCACTCCTTTGCGCAGGATGGTAATGGTAACGTCTGTACCTTCCGGTCCTCTCAGCTTGTTAACAGCGTCGTCTATGGATATATTTGCAGTGGACACGCCCTCTATCTTTATGATCTGGTCGCCGGCTTTGATGCCTTTTCTGTATGCGGGGGTGTCTTCCAGAGGGGCTATTACAGTGAGCATCTTATCTTTCATGCCGATGGTAATGCCCAGTCCTCCGAACTCGCCCTGTGTCTCCACTTCGAACTCTCTCAGAGTCTTGGGATCCATGAAGACAGAGTGAGGATCCAGCTCCTCCGCCATGCCTTTGATAGCTCCGTAGATGAGTTTCTTATCATCTACAGGTTCTACATAGTTATTTTCTATCAGATACATAGCATTGGTGAAAAGATCCAGGTTCTGATATCTGTCGGTTTTGGCGGCATATACATTCTGGGTTCTTACCAGCGCTATGGAAGTGAGTATCAGTGCTATTACTAAGAATACTGTCAGTAAAGGCAAAATTTTGAATCTAGAATTCATCTGAATCTCCCTGTATTACGAAGCGGAGAGCCACAGGAGTGGGTCAACCGCTCTATCTCTTATTCTGATTTCAAAGTAAAGATAAGGTGTATTTGTGTCACGGTCAATATCAATTGTCCCGATATTGCTTCCAGTCTTTAATTTATCGCCTTTTTTCACGGAAATATTATCCATGTTGGCGTAGAGGGAGTAAAAACCGGAGGGGTGCGCCACTATGATAAAGTTACCCAGCCCCCAAGCGTTATCGGAGTGCATCACCACACCGTCATAAACGCATTTCACGCTGGTCTGCGTGGGCACTATCTTTATGCCCTTTTTCTGAACCACGCCCTGAAACCCGTCTATCTTTTTGATTCCGAACTTCTCTATAACATGACCCTGAACAGGCCATATAAGTTTTCCTCTTTTTTTGCCGAACTCAGTGGACAGCCCACGGAAAGAGACTCCGGATGTCTTTTCGAACTCTTTTTTTATTCTGGCAATTTTTGCCTGAACAGCCTTCTCTTTTTTCTGTAATGATTCCAGATAGGCTTTTTTCGCTTTTTCATCGTCCGCCACAGCTTTATACAGGTTGTTGGATATGGTCTTTTTCGCCTGATATTCTTTCAGCGCCTGTTCTTTCTCTTTGGCGGCGGCGGCCAGCTCGGCTTTTTTTCTTTCCAGTTCTTCTGTGTTCTTCTTTATATGTTCAGCGTTGGTCTTCAGTTTTTTTGCGGATTCGTACAGGTTAGCGTTCACCTGAGCTATTATCTGTGATACCGCCGCTGATTCGGATGTGTCTCTGGAGAGGAGCACCGCCTCTGTGATCTCTGATTCGCCGTTGGACACCAGATATCTGTTGGCGGCTCTGATGGCGGATATCAGCTCAGCTCTTTCTGATTCCAGCCGGGTCTTCTTTTTCTGAAGCGCCTTCTGGTTGTCTTTCACGTTTCGGAACTGTCTGTTGATCTTTGCGGCCATCTTTTTCTGATATTCCAGCTCCAGCTGGGCTTTTTCCAGCTGAGCGGCCAGTTTTGCCTTTTCGTTTTTGATCTCTTTTATCTGACTGTTCTGTTCCTGTATCTGCTGTTTGATACTCTTCAGATAGCTGTCCTGTCTGGACAGTGTGTCTGAAAGTTCTTCCGCGTGGACAGACACGCACAGGAGCAGTGATATGAAAAGCAGATTAAACTTCATTGACGCTCTTTTGCCCCATCAGAAATGTTACGACACTGAAAATAGCGGAGAACGCCGTGATGAACATGAGAACGATATATAAGAACAGGCTGAACCACGGACCGGGGGTCACCAGCGTGAAGAACGACCCTGCCAGCAGTTTAGCCGTTAAAAACGATATGAAGAATTTATTCATCAGGTAAGCCAGAATAAAAGCGAGTGTCGCCTCTATCTTGGACGCCGCCACATAAGGCATGGTGATGAAAAATCTTGTGGCGCCCACCAGAGTGTACAGCATGATCGCTCTGTGATGACGGTAGAGCGACAGGCGTATGGTGTTGAAGATGATAAAACAGCTCGATATGCCCGTAAGAACCGTCAGCAGGGTGACGAAGACATATGACACTCTCTTTATCTTCTGCATTTTCTCATTCTGTTTTTTTCCGGATTCAACGGATTTAACACCGTCTGTCTGTTCCATCTTCGCCGCGGCGTCAGCCAGAGCGATATCGGTCAGATTATCTGATGTCAGCTCGAAAAATCTCGGAAAAAGATCCTCCGGCAGTTCCTCCAGATTCTTTGAGTCGGGAGCCCGATCTATCACCCTCTGTTTTGCGTCCGCCCTGTCATAAAATCTGATATCAGAATTCAGCCCCAGCTCTATCATGGTGTCTTTGAACTTTTCCGGCTCGGAATCCTCAGCTATGAACACTCTGAGGGTTCTGCTGTCGGTGGCGCTTCCCACCGCCTTCGCCACGGAAAAATTGACGGAGAACACAGCCAGATACATGAAGATCAGGGTAGCCAGTGTTATGATGGATGCCAGATTCTGTCTGAATCCGCCGATGAATATTTTTATGCCTTTTGAAAGGATGTACATGTACTGATCAGACATTTACTTTTCCTTTTGCCTTGCTGTCGTATATCAGCTTTCCACGGTCCAGCTGGATCACCCTGCCGGGGAATTCTTTTATGATGCGCTGGTCGTGCGTGGCTATGAGGATGGTGGTGCCTTTGGCTGATTTATGCAGGAGCATGTCCATCACTTTATCGGCGTTTTTAGCGTCCAGACTGCCTGTGGGCTCGTCCGCCACCATAACGAAAGGCTCGTTCAGAAGTGCTCTGGCGACAGCCACCCGTTGTTTTTCGCCGCCGGACAGTTTTTGCACCACGCTGTCTCTGTGCTGGAATATATCGAGCATCTTCAGCAGGTTATACACCTTGTCCCTGATAACGCTCTTTTTCATATAATATATCTCCAGCGGCAGAGCGAGATTGTCATAGACGGTGGCGTCTTCCAGCAGTTTATAATCCTGAAAGATGACTCCTACGTTTCTGCGCATGAAGGCTACTGATTTGTGATTCATATTGCCCAGGTTCTGTCCTTCCACCTTCACAATGCCTCTTGAGGGCATCAGGTCGGCGTAGAGCAGACGGAGCAGTGTGGATTTTCCGGCGCCGCTGTTTCCTGTGACATATACCAGCTCGCCTCTTTCTATGTGCAGGTCTATTTCTGTCAGCCCCTTATAGCCGTCATCATAGACCACCTCTACTTTATAGAGTTCTATCATCCTAAACCCCTGAGAATAAATAATACCATATGGGCGCTGTTATAAAAGACAGCGGAATTCCCACGCCCAGCATCATAGTGGCCAGCTCCTCGTCCAGTCCGTACTGGATAGAGATTATGCCCGCTGTTATCATGGGCGCCATGGACGCTTCGAACAGAGTGACCTGAATCACCTTGCCCGAACCGCCGAGAATTATAACGTATAACAGATATATGACTGCCGGAGCGAGTAAAAGTTTATATCCGAGACCAAGAAAAAGTTTTTTTAATATCCCGCCGGATTTTATGAAGCGGAGCTGATATCCCACGGATACCATCGCCAGAGGGGTGATGGTGGACCCCAGCGTTTTCATGGCGGAGGAAGCCCAGTCAGGTATGGCGAGAAAACGCAGACACAGAGCCAGAATCATCGCCTGAAAAGGGGGAAAGGTGGCGACCTTCTTCATCAGCAGAAGAGGGCTGACCGAGCCGGAAGAGAAATATGCCGCCGTGGCTATGCCCAGTGTGGAGAGGATCAGAAACGAGCCGGGCTGGTCTACCATGACGCCTATACCCAGATATTCCGCTCCGAAGAACGCCGTTATCATGGGAAAACCGACAAAAGACGTGTTGCCCAGACCGGATGTGAGGATAAGACACCCCATGGTTTTATTGTCGAATTTCAGCTTTTTTTGCAGTGATTTAAATATAACAAAAGAAAGGATGAACATTATCCACGGCATGAACACCGGAAAAAGGAGAGATGTGTCCAGAACCATCTTATGAATATAGTAAAATGTAACGGCAGGCATGGAAAGGTTGATGATGAAATTATTCAGAACCAAAGGAGCGGACGAGGGAAGAAGCTCCAGCTTTCTGGCAACCATACCGAAGAGAAAACAGAAAACGAGAAGAACTAAGCTATCCATAGATTGCTATGATAACAGATATTTAAAAAAGTGAAAGGGATTTAATCCGCGAGAATGAGTTTGATCAGTGGGAGCATTTCGCCGATGAAGTTGGTGCTGTCGTGTCCGCCCTTTTCGAATTCGTAGGTATTGGCGTGGTGTATTCTGGCTATGGAGAGGATCTTTTCTGCGTTTAGCACATCATCGTCCATGTTCATCAGCACATGAATATTGCTGACCTCCTGCTTTTTCGGCTGGGCTATCAGCTCGGAGAGGTGGAGTGTCTTCAGAAAGGAGAGCCTGTCGGGGTTTTCCGCTATCAGGGCTGATATGCGTTTGTCCAGATAGAGCGAAGGGTTGACGCAGATGCACTTCTTGTCAGTGCGCAGAGCCAGATTGAACGCAAAAAAACCGCCGAATGAAGAACCGAAGAGAACATCGTATTTTTCCGTCTGTTTCAGAGCGCTGTTCAGCTCGTAAGAGTGGTAGTCAAACACGTCACACTCGCTGATCTCTTTAAGATGAACCAGCTTGCAGCTCATCGCCAGATCATAGTCTTTATCAATAATTGATCTTATTCCGGGAAAATACAGTATTTTCATAGGGCATTTTACCACCAGATACTAAGTATCACAAATATTTTTGAATAAAGAAAATCAAAAAACACAAAAAGTTCATCTTTCTGTTTTAAGAAAGTCCTCAAGGTTTTTTCTGAGCTGTTTAGAGGCGGCAGGGCTTTTGCCGTCTGTGGAGACAGAGACGGTGTAGTCGCCGTGAGTGATGACGGAAGGGGTATGAAAATCGGAATATTCCGGGTCGTCCGCTATATTTACCGGAATTTTCAGTTTTTTTGCTCTGTCAGCCGCCTGTCTGTTGACTGATTTCGAGTCGGTACAGGCGAAAACCAGATAAGCGTCAGGCGTGATGTCTGTGTCTTCGTAGCTTTTGGTCATGATGCGGGATGCGATGTCATGGAATTCTGGAAGCACATCCGGCGATATAACAGTGATGTCCGCCTGAGCCTTTTTCATCGCCTGAGCCTTGCGCAGAGCGACTTTACCTCCGCCGATGAATATCACCTTCCTGTTTTTCAGGTCGAATATCAGCGGATATCTCATATCAGCTTCCACCAGGTGCATGCGCAGCAGATTATCACCCATACAACAGAGGATATCTCCATCAGCCTCACGGCTTTTCCGATGTCATCTTTTTCAGGTGTTTTGCCTTCATCACCGATGAAGGGCTTTTCGGTCATCACGCCGAAATAGCTGACAGCCCCGCCCAGACGTATACCCAGCGCTCCGGCGAAGGCGCTCATGGCGTGCGCGGAGTTAGGGCTGGCGTGGGCTTTGCGGTATTTTCTGTATGACGACAGAGCTTTTGCGCTGTTCAGCTTCAGAATCAGGGATGCGATGTATATCGGGATTATGGACAGTCTGGCAGGGATGAAATTGAGCACATCGTCCAGCCGGGCGGCAAATCTGCCGTAGTACAGGAATTTTTCGTTCTTGTAGCCGATCATTGAGTCCATGGTGGACACTGTTTTGAAAAAGACAGCTCCCATAGGTCCTAACAGACAGGCATAGAAGAGGGGGGATACCACAGCGTCCACATAGTTTTCGGATACGGATTCTATGGCGGAAGTGACGATCTTCTCCTCCGGCATGTCCGCTGTGTCTCTGGACACGATCTTGGAGAGTTCGCCGCGTCCTTTTTCCGGTGAGATTTTCAGCGCTGAGCTGACATTTTCGGCGTGTTCCGCCAGAGAACGGACGCTGACGGAGAAATATATGATGATAGTGCTGACGGTGAAGTACCAGAAAGCTCCCGCCTTTGCCGCGTAATACAGCGATACGCCCGCAACGGACAGGGTGAAGATCAGGCTGATCAGGGCTGATATCACACCCTCTGTTATCGTGCCTTTTCTTCTGAGAGATTTTTCGCAGTAGCTTATGATGCTTCCAGCTATGCGCACCGGATGAAAAGGTATGTCGGGTTCGCCCAGATACCAGTTCAGCCAGAAAGCGGACACCACCGCCATAAAATCAATGTAGATCAGATAAGATATATTCAATGTCAAGGCACTGTTCCAGTGTGTCCGCCAGCATGTCCAGCTGGCTCATTTTGTTGTTGTAATAGCTGTAGTCGGGGTTGATATTCTTCCCGCTGAGAGCAGTCAGGGCAGACATTACCCGTTCGGAATCGAACAGACCGTGGATGTATGTCCCTATTATTTTATTTTTTATGTCCGCTACGCAGATATCTTTTTCCGATACGAGCTGTTCATATTCGGACGATGTCTCCGATATGCCCATATGTATCTCGTATCCTCTGAAATCAATATCCTTCAGGAGAGATTCTCCCGTGTATTCTCTGTTCAGCAGGGTCTTTTCGGGGGTTATCACAGTTGTCATGTCCAGCAGCCCGAGACCTTCGGTCTGTTTCACGTCTCCTTCGATGCCTTCCGGGTCTTTAATTGTTTTACCCAGCATCTGAAAGCCGCCGCATATTCCTATTACGGGGGTCGATCCCGCCATCTGATTTATCTTTTTGTCAAAACCTCTCATACGCAGGTCTATCATATCGGATATGGTGCTCTTGCTGCCCGGAATGATTATTATATCCGCTCCGGTCAGTTCGTTAGGCGACTTAGCGTATATCAGGTTGATGTCAGGAGACGCCGCCAGAGGGGCGAAGTCAGAGAAGTTGGACATTCTGGCGAGCTTCACCACCGCAACGGTTACGAATCCGCCTTTTGCGCTGTTTTTTATATTCTGGCTGTCTTCCTCTTCCAGAGTCAGGTTCAGCATGGGCACAGTGCCCACCACTCTGGGCTGAACCAGCAGCTCGAACATCTCTATTCCGGGTTCCAGCAGGCTGATGTCGCCCCTGAACCGGTTTATTATAAATCCCTTCACCCTGTGTTTGCTGCCTCTGGGCAGAAGATCGTATGTGCCTTTCATCCATGCGAAAACGCCGCCTCTGTCTATATCGCCTATGATATACACCGGCGCTTCGGCAAAATCCGCCGTGCGCATGTTCACTATATCTGTTCTCTGAAGGTTTATTTCCGCAGGGCTTCCGGCGCCCTCTATCACTATGACGTCATAGTCCTTCGCCAGACTCTCGTATGCCTCCACCGCTGTTTCCAGATTGGTTTCGTGCAGGGAGTAGTATTCTCTGGCGCTGTATGTGCCCACCGGTTTTCCCATTCTGATCAGCTGGCTTACCGCATTGCCCTGCGGTTTCAGCAGGATGGGGTTCATCCGCACGTCGGGCTCTATTCCGGCAGCCTCCGCCTGAAGTATCTGTGCTCTGCCCATCTCTCCGCCTATGCCCACTCCGCTGTTCAGAGCCATATTCTGGGATTTGAACGGGGCGGTTTTATAGCCTCTGCGGGAGAGCAGACGGCAGAATCCGGCACAGATAACGGATTTTCCGACTCCGCTTCCGGTTCCCTGAAACATGATCGATTTAGCTTTTTTCATATCAGAATATCTCAAAATAGGATTTTGCCAGACGGCAGAAGTGTTCCATGTGTTTCTGTTCCTTCATGGCTATCCGGATGAACGTGTTGTTCAGCCCCACAAAGTTAGAGCAGTCTCTAACCAGAAAATGATGGCTGAGCATATATTCGCAGAACGCCTGGGCGTCGGATCTTTTCAGTTTTATCAGAAAGAAATTCACTGCGCTGTCATATACCTTTAGCTGGTCTATGGCAGACAGATTCGCCATTGTCAGATGTTTTATGTTGTCCAGCTTGCGCAGATTAGGCATCACAGCCTCTTTGACGGCTTTTTTGCATATCTCCTGAGCGGGGGTGTTCATGTTCCATGGAGATACGGCTCTGTTCAGGCTGTCCACCAGATGTTTGTTTCTGCTGATGATATAGCCGGCCCTGAGTCCGGGTATGCCGTGGGATTTGGAAAAAGACCTGAGCACCGCCACATTGGACAGAGAGCACCCGACAAGGCTGGGGGCGCTGTCCACGCAGAAATCAACATATGATTCGTCTATGACGAACAGAGTGTTCTTACATACGTCCGCTACAAACCGCAGATCGTCCTTGCTGATCACCTTGCCTGTGGGGTTGTTCGGGTTGCAGATGAAGCAGACTGCGGCATCCGTCAGATGCTCCATCAGCTCCTCGTCATTGAAAGTGAAGCCGGATTCCTCCGTCATCACCACGTTGGTGACCGTCATATCCGCCAGCTGGGCGTATTTGATATAGTCCACATAGGTGGGCTGGAGTATCACCGCCTTCTGACCTTTATATATGCTGCAAATGTTGTGGATGAACTCTGTGGTGCCGTTGCCCGCCAGCACAGTATTCTCCGGCACATCGTGAAATTTCGCTACCTCGCTGATGAGCGACAGACTGTACGGCTCGGGAAGTCTGGATATCAGTTTTTTCATATCTATATCCCGGAAGAGGGCTTCCGGGGTGAAGGGTGACACGTTGCTGCTGAGGTCGATTATATCGTCCACGGAGCACTTTGCTTTTTTTGCCGCTTCATAGATGTTTCCACCGTGATCAAATCCGCTCATAAGCACACCGCCAGAATGAGTAATAAGGCTTCGCAGGATTCGCACATGGCGCCCAGCATGTCTCCGGTGATGCCGCCTATCCTGCTTCTGTATAGTTTGGATATCAGTAATATAAATATTATAAACGATATATTCAGCACGGCAAAGGAAACAGCGCCCAGTAAAACGCTTAACCCCATGGGTATCAGCCCCTGAATGAATACTGCGGGGCTGTAGTTTCCGAAGAAGGATTTCGCCGTGCCTTCCTCTCTGGCATATTTGAACATATAAACGCCGAACACCATGCTGAATCTGGCGTATGCCGGAATTATCAGCAGCCACAGGGGGTTACTGACAGCGTATATGCAGGACGTCTTAGTGATAAGCACCATAACTATCGCCACGGCGCCCATAGTTCCTATCCTGCTGTCCTTCATTATCTCCAGCATCTGTTCCCGGCTGCGGAAAGAGAACAGCCCGTCCGCCGTGTCCGCCAGCCCGTCCAGGTGCAGAGCGCCGGTGATGAACACCATATACAGCACTATTATCACGGACATTGCCTGACCGGGGACAAGCGCCTGACAGTATTTCATAAAAAGATAAGGCGGCAGCCCCACAGTAAGCCCGATGAGGACAAAGCTGTATACGGAGCGTCTCCCGTCAAAATCCTTTCCGGAGAACCGCAGAACAGTCAGAAAACTGAGAGCGTTTATATAGCTTTTGAAAATGTTACATCTCCTTGGTGGCTACGCCCGCTTCGGCGAAGGTGGATATTTCGGTGATGACCCTCACTCCGGCTTCCACAGAGTGCATCGCCATCACGGCGCCTGTGCCCTCTCCGAGCCTGAGCCCCAGATCCACCAGAGGCTCCAGCCCCATATGCTCCAGCATCTTTATATGTCCCTGCTCGACGGACTTATGCCCGCTGACCATATATTCGCCGGCGACAGGGCAGAGACCGTATGCGATCAGAGCGCCCGCTGTAGATATTATACCATCTATCAGCACGGGGATCTTATGATAAGCGCCTGCCAGAATCACACCGGCGATAGCGCCTATCTCCAGACCGCCCACTTTAGAGAGGACGTCCAGAGGGTCGTTTCTGTCCGGTTTATTCACTTCAAGCCCTTTGGCTATGGTGTCCACCTTTCTTTTGAAAGCGGAGTTGTCGATGCCTGATCCATAGCCTGTCATAGCCTCTACGCTCAGTCCTGTATATACAGCTCCTATGGCGCTGGACGGCGTGGTGTTGCCTATGCCCATGTCGCCTGTGGCTATCAGATTAAGCTTGAATCTCTTTATCATTTCATCAGCGATCTCAAAACCGGCCATTATACATTTTTCGGCTTCCGCCAGTGACATCGCCGGACCTTTGGTGAAGTTTGCCGTGCCTTTTCTCACCTTGCGCACTATATAGAAATTATCAGGGTCGGAAGGAGCCGCCGCCACATCGCACACAGCGCCGATGTCCGCCACCAGCACTTTCGATTTAGCCTGTCTGGACAGCACGTTTATAGAGGCCAGTCCGGCTATGAACGCTCCCATCATCTGTCCGGTGACTTCCTGAGGGAAAGCCGCCACTTTTTCCTCTACTATGCCGTGGTCGCCTGCCATCACGAATACCATGCGGCTGTCCACTTTCGGTTTCATAGTGCCCTGAATGGCGCATATCTTTTCGCCTATATCGTTCAGGCGTCCCAGCGCTCTGGGGGGCATTATCAGGTTAGACGTGCGTTCCTGCGCCTGTTTGTATATTTCTTTGTCTGTGGGTTTGATCGCTTTGATTATCTCTTGCAGGTTCATTGTTTATCTCCCTTAATGGTTACAGGTATTGACGAAATCAAAAAGATAACTCTGTCTGACAGTGAGGCGAGTTTTGTGTTCAGTCTGCCCAGCTCGTCAGCGTATCTGCATCCCTCGGCGCTGACGGGCATCACCCCCAGCCCAACCTCGTTGGTCACTATCACCACTGGTTTTTTGCTCTGGACGAGGCGTTTCAGAAACATGTCTATGTGTTTTTCAGCGTTCAGCTGTTTATACAGCAGGTTGTTCAGCCACATGGTGACGCAGTCTATGAGTATCACGTTCTGCTCCTCCGCATGGTCGAAAACGCTGTGAAGGCTGACGGGTTCTTCTATGGTGACCCATTTTTCGTTTCTTTCCGCCTGATGGTCGGCTATCTTCTTTGCCATGGCTTCATCGAAAGCCTCCGCAGTGGCGATGTAGGATCTGGTGTCAAACTTTTCGCAGAGTGAGAGGGCGTAAGCAGTTTTCCCGCTTTTTACTCCTCCGGTGATGAGTGTTATCATGATAATCCTTTAAATATTTCGTATGACTTGAGAAAGTCCGCTTCGTGGAATATCTCGAGGCATACGGTGCTGTTGTATTTTTCCGCGTTACGAAAGATGGATTTTAGCAGAGATTTTTCTATATGCTCAAGACTTTTGTGATGTCTGTCCCCGATAATTCCCTGAAGGTGGTATTCATCTATATATCCGCGGTATTTTTCCAGAAAATTTTCCGCCTTATCTCCGGCGTGGGCGTTGTCAAAACAGAGTCTGTGTCCCATGCCCACGGCATCGTCAAAGAAAGACCCGTAGAAATCCGTGTTTTCTATTATTAAGTTGTGTTTTTTCCGGCGGAGCAGTTCGCTGAGAAAATATGGTGATTCCACAGGGTGTATCACCATCCTGACGGGTTTCAGCGGACGCAGGGCATGGATATATGAGTCGATCACCCTCCATCCCTCTTCCGTGTTCAGATCGGCGTCTGTGGGCAGGTGAGCGCTGTAAGTCGTATCTATTTTAGACAGAGCGGAAATTTCTTCATCGGACGGCATGTCGAAATCGTGCCTGCTGTCAAAAAAAGCAAGCTCAACCTCGTCCACAAGTTCTTTCAGATAAAGAACATTTTTTTCTCTGTCGGCCGGGATCACGAAGGACGGAGCGGATATTTTCATTTTTTCAGGTTATCCCTTTTTTTCTCTGCTTGCAAGATTATAGATAATAAAATAATCTGTTACTATGTTTTCATCAATCATGATAGCAGCTGACAAGAGCGGCTCAGGAAAAACTACTCTTACAACTGGAATAATCAGGCATCTGACCAACAAGGGTATGGCGGTGGCTCCGTTCAAATGCGGACCCGACTATATCGATACCCTGCACATACAGCTTGCCTCAGGCAGACACTCGTATAATCTGGACACCGTTATGGTGAATCCGGACACAGTGTCGGATATTTTTGCCGATGGATGCAGAGATGCCGATGTTGCCGTGACAGAAGGAGTCATGGGAATATTTGACGGTGTGGATTCGCATACGTTCAAGGGCAGCAGCGCCGATATAGCGTCTGTGATTGATTCTCCCATCATCATGCTTCTGGACTGCTCCGGCAGTTCTTTCACCCCGGCGGCCATCGTCAGAGGCATAGAGCAGATGTGCAGCGCCTCTATCAAGGGAGTGGTGCTGAACAACATAGCGTCAGAACGCCACGCGATGCTGGTGCGTAACGCCATAGCCTATCACACTGACTCTGAGGTAGTGGGTGTTCTGCCGAAGAATGCGGACAAGCTGGTGGAATCCAGACATCTGGGCGTTAAGACCGCTCTGGAGATAGACGAACCGTATTTCGATATATGCGCTGAGTTCGTCTCTGAGAATGTGGACATAGACACCATACTTCAGATATGCGAAACAGAGAAGCCGATAGCTCCGCCGAAAAAGCTGAGCAAACCGGACAAGGTCGCCTATCTGGCTTATGACAAGGCTTTTCAGTTCTATTACAACGCCAATATCGACTATCTGGACAGCAAGGGATTCGCCATAAAATATTTCTCACCGCTGAACGGCGACGTGCCGGAAGACGCAGACTTCATATATCTTGGCGGCGGATATCCCGAGCTTTATGCCAGAGAGCTGGCAGAAGACAGCATGACCAGCATTTTTCTTCGTGATTATGTGAAACACGGCGGTTTTCTTTATGCTGAGTGCGGGGGACTGATGTATCTGTCCAACGGCATACACACAGATGAAGGGTTCTATAAGACCGCAGGAGTCATAGACGCGGAATGCAGAATGTGCAGTAAGCGTCAGGCTCTGGGATATGTGAGGGCAGAGATAAAAAATGACTGCATGATGGGGCGCAGAGGCGCGGTGAACATCGGTCACGAGTTCCATTATTCCACTCTGGAGCGCTATAACGGCGAGTTCGCCTATAACGTGTCCCGTGTGACAGACGGCAAGAAGAGCGAGGACGGCATATGTGTGAACAATGCCTTCGCTTCATACACCCATCTGCACTTTTTGAGCGATAATCCATTTATCAGCAACATGATAGACAAAATAACGGGTAAATAAGCCGCAGGATGCGGTTTGTAGAGTGATCGTAACGTAATTGAGACGAGGAGATATAATGAAGGTATACGGCATAGGTCTCGGACCCGGAGACCCGGAACTGCTGACACTGAAGGCAGTCCGCATTATGAATGAGAGCGACATCGTAGTCGTTCCCCAGTCTAACAAGACAGGCAGAAGCCTTGCGAAAGACATTATCAAAGATATAGTGCCGGAAGAAAAGATATATATGTATTACTTCCCCATGACAGGGGATAAAGACGATCTGGACACCAAATACGCCGAACTGGCGGAGCAGGTGGCTGATATGCTGAAAGACGGCAAAAAGATCAGCTATATAACCATAGGCGACGCTCCGATATATTCCACGCTGAACTATCTGGCGCACAAACTGGAGAAACACGGCGTGAAGACAGAGTTCATTCCCGGCATATCTGCCATTTCGGCAGTGCCTAACATTCTCTGCATGCCTGTAACGGAGAAGGATGAGAGCTTCTGCACGGTGGAGATGAGAGACGACACTTCTTTTCTGAAGGAATGTACCGAAAAATTCGCCACAGTCTTCGTGATGAAGGTGCATAACAAGCTGGATGTACTGAAAAAATTTGTAAAAGACAACGGGATAAAGACAGCCTATGTGATTTCCCGTGCCACACTGAAGGATGAGATAATTCTGGATCTGAACTCTGATGAGGTCAGAGACATCAACTATCTCTCCACAGCCATTCTGAAAAAAGGATAAGCATGAACAAAGGCGATAACATAGAGAAGCAGTCGTTCGAGATAATCGATGCCGGCTGTGATCTTTCCATGTATGACGACAGACAGAAAAAGGTCGTCATGCGTCTGATACACACCACCGGAGACTTTGAGTTCGCCGATATGACGCTCTTCAGCAAAAACGCCATAGACAGGGCGATGGACGCGCTGGATAGGAAACTTCCGGTGATAACTGATGTGAACATGGTGAAGACGGCTATTACATCAAAATATCTGGACGCTGCCGGCATTGAGAAATTCTGTTTTATAGCGGACGAAAACGTGATCGAAGGCGCAAAGAGAGAAGGTAAGACCCGTGCGGAATACAGCATGGAATATGCCGCAGAAAAGTATCCGGATGCCATATATGCCGTGGGCAACGCACCGACAGCTCTTCTGAAAATCATGGAGCTGCATAAAGAGGGCAGGATCAATCCGGCTCTGGTTATCGGGCTGCCTGTGGGGTTTGTGATGGCCGCTGAGAGCAAAGAGATGCTGACACACACTGACATGGAGTACATCACGAATATCGGCACAAAGGGCGGAAGCCCCTGCGCCGGAGCTGTGGTGAACGCCCTGATAAAGATAAAGGCTGGAATATGACAGCCTTCATCGCTGTTTTGATATTCATTCTGGGAGCTGTTACCGGTTTCTTTGCCGCATGGTATCTGGGGCGGAAGGAACGAGCCATGACCGAAGAGATGAAGGGAGTGTTCGCTCAGGTATCCATGGACAGCCTGTCGAAAAACTCTGAGGAGTTTCTGCGTCTTGCCCGTTCTGTTCTGGAGGCAAAGACAGGCGAGGGCGAGCGTCAGCTGGAAGGAAAAAAAGAGCTGATAGATGCCCAGCTGATCCATATGAAAGAAAATCTCGAAAAGATACAGCTTTTTATGTCCTCTATGGAAAAAGAGAGAGAGGCGAAATTCTCTGAGATTACAGAACAGATAAAAAGCACTGTCCGCCAGACAGAGAGACTGACAGATGTGACCGGAGATCTCAGCAGAGCGCTGTCTTCATCCGCCGAGAGAGGCAGATGGGGCGAGCGCATGGCGCTGGATATTATCCGCGCGTCAGGAATGATAGAGAATGTGAACTACAGAGAACAGCCAACCATGAAGAACGGAAGCAGACCGGATTTCACATTTTATCTGCCGAAGGGAATGGCGCTGAACATGGACGTAAAGTTTCCTCTGGACAATTACACCCGTTATTATCAGACCGAAGGCGCAGAGAAGGAAGCCTGTCTGAAGGCGTTCATCAAGGATGTCCGGACAAAGATAAAAGATGTGAAGGACAGGGGATACATAGATCAGACAGAGAATACCGTGGATGTTGTTCTGCTCTTCATCCCGAATGAGAGCGTATATGAATTCATATACTCGCACGACGATTCCGTTATGGATTTTGCCCTTGGCCACAGGGTCATACTCTGTTCACCCATGTCTCTGTTTGCCGTGCTGGCGGTGATCAGGCAGTCGGTGGAGAATTTCGCTTTCGACAGTACATCGTCAGAGATGCTGAAACTGTTCGGAGAGTTCTATAAACAGTGGGGCATGTTCACTGAAAAGCTGGAAATGATGGGCAGAAGACTGGATGACGCCAGAAGAGAGTTCGAGACGCTCACCAGCACACGCAAGAATCAGCTTGAAAAACCTCTGGAAAAGATAGAAACCATCCGCCGTGAAAAGGGGCTGGAGATAGAATAACATTGCTATGACGTTTTTTCGAGTCATTGCGAAGCCCGAAGGGCTGTGGCAATCTCTATTTATTTGTTCTGTATCAGTGCCAGACGTATTCCCAGATATATCATCACAGAGCCGAGGGCTTTGTTCAAAAGTCCTGACATCCGCTGGTTTCCACGGAAAAACGCTGTGGTATTGCCGGCAGTGAAGACCACAACTACCTCAACCAGAAGCCCCACCATCACCACCAGAGAGCCGAGAATGAAAAGCTGGGCGGAAGTGTGTCCTAATTCCACTCTGACAAACTGAGGAAGAAAAGCCATAAAGAAAATTGCCGGTTTCGGGTTGAAAAGATCTATCAGAATTCCCTGTTTATAAGCCTTGAAAAAAGTGATGCTTTTGTCTTGCCCCTCTTTGAAATGCACGGGTCCGGTCTTTGAGCGGAATGCCTTTACTCCCAGATAGATAAGGTAAACAGCGCCAACGAGCTTGACAGCGGTGAACGCCACAGCGGAAGCCGCCATGATAGCGGACAGCCCGAGCGCCGCCATTGTCACATGGACCATTGCGCCTGAACAGACGCCCAGCATAGACGCCAGCCCCGCTTTGGTGCCTTTGGCTATGGTCTGAGAGAGGATATAAAGCAGGTCGGGACCGGGTGAAACGCACAGAGCAAAAGCTGCCGAAAAAAAGAGAAGCCAATATGACAATGATTCCATCTAACTACCTATGTGCTTGTTTTGTGAAAAGATTTCGTTGATCGAGTTGATCAGAGACACCTGAGATTCGTTATCCGCTTTTACGTTATCCAGAAAATCCGTGATAACCATTAGCACGTCCGTGCGGTAATCCTCCAGAGCGGCTGAGGTCTTTTTTATAGTATCTACCAGATGTTTGTTGTTTTCTCTGAGTATTTCATTTTTCTTTTTCAGATCCGCGCCTATTTTGAAATCGCTGGTGTAGGCGATCTCTTTCTGACCTTTTTCCATAACTTTGTAGCTCTCGGCGAGATCCTGAAGCTGTTTCTTCAGCTTGTTCATCTCTTTTTCTCTCTCGATCATATCACGGGTCTGTTTGTCCATCTGCTCATAGGCGTCTTTTGCCTGAGCCTCAAGGATTATTATCTCTTCTTTCTGGCGCTTATCGGTTATGGAGAATTTTTTCTTCTCCTTGTCGAACTCCGCCACCAGTTTGTCCAGCAGAACTTTGTTAATGTCGCCATCATCTGCTGTGGGGTTGTATCCGCATGCGTTGGATGAAAGTGTGATCAGGCTCATCACAAAGCTGTTAAGAACAGTCCCAGTGCCAGGATCCTGAACGAAAAGAGTGATGCCGTCACCCAGACGGAAGATGTGAAGGTTTACCTTTTCACCGCCCTGGGTTATGGGCACCTGCATAACGTTAGGGTTCTGTATCATTTGTTTGAGCTGAGCCGGCAGTTTAGACTGTTTTAACACACCGCCTTTCACAACATGCAGAACATCTCCGCCCTGATGCACAAACATCTGCTGGTCGAAGAAGTTACTGAAATCTATTATCGATTTGAGTGTGCCGCTGCCCTGCATTGAAGCTCCATAATGGTTACTGTGTAAATATAATACAGGCTAAAGACATATTTAGTCCAGTTCAAAAAAAGTTAAATCAATAAAAAAAAAGGCGGTCATAAGACCGCCTTTTGTATAACCAACCTTTAGAGGTTAAATTATTTTGTGATTCCAGCAGCTGCTTCGAGCATATCAGTTGTAACTGATTTAGGACGCTCGATAGCGTAGCCGAGAGCTCTGTCCCATGTGATGTTAGCAAGAACACCAAGTGCTCTACCAACGCCGAACAGAACTGTGTAGAAGTCATACTCTGTAAGACCGTAGTACCACTGGATAACACCTGACTGAGCGTCAACGTTAGGCCAGGGGTTTTTAGCTTTACCATGCTCAAGAAGGATGCCGGGGGCAACTTCATAGATCATAGCAACTACTTTGAAAAGTTCATCTTCAGGCAGATATTTTTGGCAATATTCGCGCTGTGATGTGTATCTGGGGTCAGTTTTTCTAAGAACAGCATGTCCGTATCCGGGGATAACAGATCCGCCTTTCAGAGTGTCCCACAGGAATTTAACAAGGTCTTCTTTTGTAGGTACTTTTCCGCCGAGTTTAGCGTAAACGTCCTGGATCCAGCCCAGAACTTCCTGGTTAGCAAGACCGTGCAGGGGACCTGCAAGACCGTTGATACCAGCTGACAGAGCGTAGTAAGCATCTGACAGAGCTGAAGCAACAAGGTGTGTTGTGTGAGCGGAAACGTTTCCTGACTCGTGGTCTGAGTGAAGGATGAAGTACATTCTGGCAACGTCATCATAAGGAGGTTTGATTCCCATCATGTGAGCGAAGTTACCGCCGAAGTCAAGGCTGTAATCGGGAGCGATGGGTGTGTCGCCTTTGTATTTCATTCTGTAGATGTATGCGGCGATCTCGGGAAGTTTAGCAAGAAGATCTGTTGAATCTTCATACATAGAGTCCCAAGCTACCATTTTGTTGAAGCCTGAAGCGTAGAATTTAGCGAATTTAGATTCACGCTGCATAGAGAGGATAGCCGCAGAGAACATAACCATGGGGTGAGTGTCTCTGGGGATAGCTCTCAGGATGTCGAAAACATACTGAGGAACCTGAGCGCGTGTTTTGAAATCGGCAACAACTTCTTCAGCCTGAGCTTTTGTGGGGATGTCGCCTGTCAGAAGGAGATACCAGAAACCTTCAACATAAGGATAATCTTTGCCGTTAGGCTTGGGGAGTTTTTCCATAACTTCAGGAATTGTATAACCGCGGAAACGGATACCTTCCATCGGGTCAAGGTAGGAGATATCTGTAACGAGAGATTTAATACCTCTACCACCGCCGATACACTGCTCGATTGTATATTCGCCAAGTTTTACGTTGCCGAATTCTTTCAGCAGTCTTGTAGTCCTAGGACGGTGCTCATCAATTTTCTGCTTAAGTACTTCTTTAAGTCCCATTGAAATGCCTCCACTTTTTATTGTCTTAGATTTAAACACTGTTTATTTTTAGCATTAATGATACCCCATGTCAATATAGAAATTGTATACAGTGTGCATTAATCGGTCTTTTCAGGGTGGGGTAAAAAGTGATTTAAAATGATATTTTAAATATATGTAACAAAGATTTATAATTGACCTGACAGATAAGAATATGACATAATCAAAAAAATAAAAATGCAAAAAGACGCTATTTCAAATATCATCAATCGTTTTGTTCAGGCGCCTAAAAAGGGGCAAATATGCTCGGATTTATATTTATAGTTTTCAGCGCTTTCACACACTCACTCTGGAATATTCTTTTGAAGAGATCAGAGAATAAGTACGCTTTCAATTTTTACATGCATTTTGCAAATATTCTTTTCTTTACAGTGGTTTATCTGATTTTTTTCAAGCATTATCTCTATATATCCTATCCGGTGATCATCAGCGCTTTTATGGCGGCGGTGTTTTTTTCTGTTTATCACCTGTTAGTTTCGTCCGCTTATAAATATTCCGATGTTTCTCTGGTTTATCCTCTGACAACATCGTCGCCGCTTTTTATTCTGTTGTGGGCGGTTTTATTTCTTAAGGAACATCTGACATTTACTGGTGTCGTTGGCATAGTTTTAACCGTTATAGGAACAGTCGTTCTAAACCACGTCAGGGGTAAAGGTCTTAATTTTGGAAAAGGAGCTGTTTTTGCCCTTATCGGTGCGTTCTTCTATTCGTTTGGAGCATTGGTTGATAAAAAAGGCGTGTCGCAGGGCAACTTTATATTATATGTCTACTGCATGTCATTCTTTATGACCTGTTTTATTTTTTTGTATTCCAAGCAGAGGGGTGATCTGACACTGGATTACATAAAAAAAGACAAGTGGTGGGTTGCTCTGGCAGGGGTGGTAGTTTTTGCCTCTTTCATCTCCTACCGCTACGGTCTGACAATGGTAAATCTTTCCTACGCTTCCGCCATCAGACAGGTCAGCACGCTGTTCGGAGCTGTGATGGGTGTTATGTTCTTTAAAGAAAAATTCACTGTTAACAGAGCCTTAGGTACGGTGCTGATCATGTGCGGCATAGTCTTGATAAAAATTGGCATGTGACTTGATATAACATCAGTGGTAGCGGAACAACCGCGCCACCGAGACGGAGCTCATGGGGTGCCGACAGGATGTCGGCTTTCCTTTTTTTACCCCTAGAACTTTCACGCCGAATATATTACTATCTCTTTATCAGCAGATAAGGAGATCAGGATGGACATTTCAAAAACAATCGCAGAGCTGAAACAGGACCCCAAGTTCGCTGAGAACGTTGGAATGATACTGGTGCATAACGGCATAGTCAGAGGCTGGAGCAGAGGTGACGGCTCTTCTGTCACTGCGATGGAAGTAAAGAACGACTATGAAAAGATAGAGGCGATCCGCAGAGACGTGGAGAGCATGGAAGGCATATATAAGGTAGTGATAGAGGCCAGAGAGGGCGTGATGAAGCCCGGAGACGATGTTCTCTTTCTGATAGTCTGCGGAGACATCAGAGAAAACGTGAAACCCGCTCTCGGTATTCTGCTGGACAGAGTGAAGTCCGAAGCGGTCACGAAAAAAGAACATAAAATAATGTAAAAGAGAAGGGGGCGTCTGCCCCCTTTTTTTATCCTCTGAAAAGTATCTCGGCGTCCGGATATTTTTCCAGAATGTCGTTTTTCATCTTAACAGCGTCGCCCGCGCCTCTGGTGCGGATAACTACCTTCCTCTTGTCCTTCATGTCTATATGACCGCTCAGTATGCTCTCTATGCCGAAACCGCAGCTTCTCACCACGTCTCCCGCCGCTCTGATGCTTCCGGAGATATCTTCCAGAATAAATGTGATGCGGTATCCTTTTTTACTGCCGCCGGTGATATCTATCATCGCCTTAAAGATATCTTTGTCGGAGATGATTCCTATCAGGGTGTCTTTTTCGACAACAGGCAGACAGCCGATGTTGTGTTCCATCATCATCAGCGCCGCTTCCTCTATAGGCAGGCTGGGTTCAGCCACAAAAACGCTGTCGCCGGCTATCTCTGATATCTTTGTATTTTCCAGCAGATAGTTCATCTCATAAACATCCAGACATGTTCCTTTAGAAGGCAGGTATTCCTTCAGCTTTCTGTCGGAAACCAGACCCTTCAGTCTGTTTTTGTCCATCACGGGAATATGCTTGATGTTTTTGTCTCTCATCAGCCTGACAGCGGCGACCACGCTGTCGTTTATATCAACGGTAAAAACTGTTTTAGTCATCCAGTCCTTTACATACATATATAAATCCTCCGTATTTCACACGCCCAGATACGCGGCCTTTACATGTTCGTTATCTGCCAGCTCAGCGGCTTTGCCTTCCATGATCAGTTTTCCGTTCTCCAGAACGTATGCTCTGTCGGCTATGGACAGCGTCTGTTTAACGTTCTGTTCCACTATCAGCACGGTCATTCCCTCTGACCGCACCTGCTTGATTACTCTGAAAACTTCCTTCACCAGAATGGGAGCAAGCCCGAGCGAAGGCTCGTCCAGCATCATCATCTTCGGCATGGACATAAGCCCTCTGCCTATGGCGAGCATCTGCTGTTCGCCTCCGGACAGAGTACCCGAAAGCTGGCGGCGTCTCTCAGACAGCCTGGGAAACAGCTCGAATATTTTTTCTTTGTTCGCCTTGCGGTTTTTCTTTGCCACTCCCTTCAGAGCGCCTATATCCAGATTCTCTTCCACGGTCATCTCCGGAAAGAGTCTTCTCGCCTCCGGCACATGCACCAGCCCCAGTTCTATCAGGTCGTAACCGTTCATGGTGTGTATGGGTTTGCCGTCGAAGATGATCCCGCCTTTCGTCAGCGGAACCAGACCAGATATGGTGCGCAGAATGGTTGACTTTCCGGCTCCGTTTGCTCCTATGAGCGCCACGATCTCTCCGGGGGACACAGTGAACGATACGTCCCAGATAACCTGAAGATCAGCGTAAAAAACGTCAATATCCTTTACCTGTATCATATCAGCCCTCCCCGCCGAGATAGGCTTCCACCACCTCAGGATTGTTCCGGATCTCTTCCGGAGTCCCCTCGGCTATCTTCTGCCCGTATGTCAGCACCACTATCCTGTCGGAGATGGACATGATCACTTTCATATGGTGCTCGATTATCATGATGGTTATCCCGTTCTCTTTTATCTTTTTGATGATCTCTATGGACTTATCCAGCTCGGCGGGGTTCAGTCCGGCGAAGGATTCGTCCAGCAGAAGCAGTTTCGGTCTGGTCGCCAGAGCACGGGCTATTTCCAGACGCTTGCGCTTGCCCAGAGGAAGCCCCTTGGACAGAGTGTCTCTGTCTTCGTACAGCTCGGTGAACTTCAGAACCTCTTCGGCTATCTGTTTCGCCTCCTGCTTGGATTTTGCCCGCAGAAAAGCGGACGCCACCACATTGTCAAAAACGCTTAAGCGTCTGAGAGGCTTTACTATCTGAAATGTTCTCGCCATGCCTGCCTGGCATATCTGATAGGGTTTTTTTCCGCCGATAGAGACGCCGTTCAGAAATATCTCTCCCTTGGACGGTTTGTAAAACCCGTTGATAACATTAAAAAGAGTGGTCTTTCCGGCTCCGTTGGGACCTATGATGCCCAGAATTTCGTTGTTTTTCACTGAAAAGCTGACATCGGAAACCGCCGCCAGACCGCCGAAATATTTTGATACGTTCTTAACTTCCAGCATATCAGGCACTCCTCAGACCGAAAAATCTTTTTATCTTTTTGAAATCGCCAACGATGCCGTTTGGCAGGAAGATAATTATGAATATCAGAAGACCTCCGAATATCGCCTGGTGCATGGCTCCCAGCCCCGGGATGGATCTGACCACCTCCTGAAGCAGAACCATGATGACAGCCCCGATGAAAGGTCCCCACTGTGTCGCCACGCCGCCAACCATTACTATCATGATGGTGATGATGGATATATCGTGCAGGGCAAATACTATGTGCGGGTCGATGTAGCCCATGTAGTTCATATAAAAAGCGCCGGCTATGCCTGTCACCACGGCGCTGACTATGAGCGCTATGGTTTTATACAGGGTAGTGTTGATACCCAGCGACTCCGCCGCGTCCTGATCCTCTCTGATGGCTACGAAGTAATAGCCCAGTTTGGTGCTGAGCAGATATTTCATCAGCAGGAAAACAGCGACGGTGATGGAGAGGATAATATAGTAGTAAGGCAGTTTGGACACCCACAGTCTCTGCTGAAGCATAATGCCCAGAGTTCCGCTGGTGAGCCACTCCATATTCTCCGCTGTCACTCTGAAAACTTCGCCGGACGCCAGCGTGGCAAGGGCGAAGAAAGGCCCCCTGAGCCTGAGCACTGCCAGACCTATGATGAATGACAGGATGCCCACCGTAAAAACGCTGAGAGGAAGACCCAGCCACGGCGACATGGACAGCTTGGAATAGAGTATGCCGGATGTATAGGCGCCTATGCCGAAGAAGGCGGCGTGTCCGAAAGAGACCTGTCCGCAGTATCCGCTGAGCAGGTTCCACGACATGCCTATAGTGGTCCACATCAGAAGAAGGATGAAGATGTGCATCACATATGTGCTGACTCCCAGCATGGGGAATATCAGAAAAAAACCTAGTGTTATAAACGGCATATATTTTTTCATTTTCCGAACCTCCTTCTGTGGAGAAGAGAGGCTATGCCGCCGGGAAGAAATATCAGAGCGGCGATAAAGATAGAGAATCTGCCCACGGGAGCCCAGCCCATGCCAATGTATGTGGAGGTCATGGATTCAAAGACGCCCAGAACAAGACCGCCTATGATGGCGCCGACGTTCGATCCCAGACCGCCCAGAATGGTGATGACAAAGGCGATGAGGGTGAACTGTCCGCCCAGAGCGGGATAAAGATAATACAATGGGATGAACAGACATCCGGCGGCGGCAACTATGGCGGCGCCCAGACCAAAGCTGAGCGAACGCATCCTGTTGACGTTGATGCCCATGAGGATGGCGGCGTCAGAGTCCTGTGATGTGGCTCTGATGGATTTTCCTATGTCTGTCCGGCTGAGGAAAAACCACATGGCTATGGTTATCATGATAGAGAAGAAGAACGAGACAGCCCACAGAAGAGATATGGAAAGCTCTATGGGTGAGTTCGCCCAGTAGTCTGTCAGATACCATGTTACAGAAGCGTAATCCACCGGGGTGGAGCGGTAGTCTGATTTAAAAAATACCGTGGCGAGACTGGCAAGCACCATCCCGATGCCCACGGTGAGGATAACCTGGTTTTCGGGGAGTATGGACTCCACCTTTATAACGGGTGTTATGAGATACTTCTGTATCAGAACACCGAGGATGAAAAGAGCGGGGGAGGCGATGAAAACCGCCAGATAAGGGTCGATGCCCAGAAGGGTGAAAAGCCAGTAGGCGATATACATCGCCACCATCATCAGCTCGCCGTGGGCAAGGTTAATGATCTTCATTACGCCCATGATAAGTGTCATGCCGAGACCTATCAGAGCATAAAGACCTCCCAGGAGCAGACCGGATACAAGTGTTTGAAGAAAAACCTCAAGTTGAACCACTTAAACTCTCCTTAAGATGTAAATATAAAAGCCCCCCGCGCTGGCAGGGGGCTTACGGGTTGTTATTTTCTATCTTTCCATCTTGGGATGGGGTACAGATACGGAGCGCTGGCTGTATGTTTGGGCCAGATGGTCTCATGGTTGCCTTTGATAACCTGAAGAACCAGTGTCTCCAGGAAGTTCTGGTTCTGGTAGCCGTTCTGGTCTACAAAAGCGACATTGCCGAACGCTGTCTGCATCTTGGTTGCTTTCAGAGCGTCTCTGATGTCGTCCTGTTTCCATGTTTTGGCTCTTTCCAGAGCGTTTTTCACTACGAACAGAGCTGAGTAAGCAGCAGCGCCGTGGTATGAGGGATAGTCGCCGTACGTTCTTTTGTATTTATCGGCATATGCCTTGGCTCCGGCGTATTTCACCTGAGGACTCCAGAGTGTTGATGTTACAACATATTCTGATGCGTCCTTGGCATTGTCCACGAACTCGGGGATGGCAAATCCTGCCGCTCCGCCAGCGAACAGTTTAGCGTCCAGTCTCAGTTCCTTGATCTGTCTCATCAGAAGGGCGGCATCCATAACATAGGAAACCATATAGACAACATCGGGTCTCATGGATTTTACCTTTGTCAGGATGGGTTTGAAGTCAACCGCTCCTTTTTCGTATTTCTCTTTCATCAGAACTTTCATACCGAGAGCTTTCGCGTGCTTTTCCATCTCGTCAGCGCCGGATGTTCCGAAATCTGAGCTTTCGTGGAGGATGGCTATGGTCTTGGGTTTTACAACTTCTTTCATGAAGCCGATAAGACCGCTGGCGTAGTATGCGTTAGGGGGATTCAGTCTGAAAACATATTTGTAGTTCTGCTGTGTGATGTCGTCAGCGCCTGAAACCACCACGAGATAGGGCGTTTTACGTTCCTCGCTCACAGCCGCAACGGCCTTTGCGCATGAGGAGGTATATTCGCCAACTATCAGGGGCTGTTTCTGAACGTCTATCAGCTTCTCCACGATTCCTCTGGCGATTTCAGGCTTGGCGCCTGAATCTTCAAAAGTGAGAACGAGTTTCTTGCCCTTGATTCCGCCGGCGGCATTGATCTCCGCCTGGGCTATTTCATAGGATCTTTTCTGGATATCGCCGAATTTTGCCTGTGTGCCGGTCAGCGGCAGCGGAATTGTCAGATTGAAATCTTCGGCATATACAAACATGGTACTAAAAACAAGAAACAGGAAAGTAAAGGTAATAGATAGCGTTTTTCTCATATATTGATACCTCCATATGCTTCTCTGGTAACTATCTATAATTATATAACAGAATTTGGTTATTGCTATTAAAATATATTGAACCTATGAAAGAAAGTGACGAGGATGTTAAAAAAGATATATTATTTGTTACTGATGGTGAATAGGCAAAAAAAGCGGGGTAAAAACCCCGCCTTGTTTTATCTGAGCTGCGCTCCGAATTGTTTTGTAAGATTTTCGATCATCTTTTGCAGAATAGAGTTGGTCTCCTCATCGGTGAGTGTTCTGTCAGTTGCGGAGAAATAAACTCTGTATGTACGGCTGGCCTTGCCTTCTTCTATTCCTTTTCCGGCGTATACATCGAACAGAAAAGCGTCTTCCGCCAGTCTGCTGGTCTCTTTGATACAGTTGATCATGTCCACTGATGGTGTTTTGTCGTCCACCACAACGGAGATGTCTTTATATATGGAGGGGAACTTGCTGAAATCAGAGAATTTATAGATAAACCGGGCGTTTTCTACCAGTTTTTCCATACTGATCTCGAACATCACAACATTCTCTCTCAGGTCGATGGTGTCTGCTATCGCCGGGTGAAGCTCGCCGATGAATCCTATGGACTGACCGTTCACCATAACCTCAGCGCCTTTTCCGGGGTGCAGATATGTTCTGGTGCTTCTGGTGTATTCGGCTGTTATCTTATATGACGCCAGAATGTTCTCCAGCACGCCTTTCATGATGTAAAAAGGCTCTGCGGGAGCGGGCGCCGCCCAGCTCATAGGCCAGTATTGTCCGGCGATGGCGGCAGTCATATAGCTTTTCTGCTCTGGCAGTTTCTCGCCTGTTTTTATGAAGGTTGAGGCGAACTCAAAGAAGTTTGCCTGTTTGAACCCGTTGTTCAGGTTGAATTTTATGGTTGCCAGAAGACCGGGGAAAACAAGTGTTCTCAGGGTGTTCATGTCTTCTGATATGGGGTTCAGCAGTTTCACGAATTTAGACTCGTCATCGAATATTTTCAGGAAGTCGTCCTTCATGAAGGAATAGTTCACAGCTTCGTTGAATCCCAGAGTCTTCATCTTCTGGGCTATGTCACGTCTGGCTGTGAGCTCTCTGCTCATGGGCATTCCGTCGGCGTGTATCTTAGGCAGAGTGGTGGGGATATTGTCATATCCGTATATTCTCGCCACTTCCTCGGCTACGTCCTGCTTGCCGTTGATGTCCACTCTGTAGGTGGGGGAGGTCACTGTGATTTCTGTGCCTTTCACCTCAGGGCTCAGGTTCAGGTCAGACAGTATTTTTACTATGTCTTTCTGAGGGATTTCTGTTCCCAGATATTTGTTTATCCATTCTGAATCTACGGAAAATCTGATAATTTCGGGTTTTTCAACCTCGCCCAGAACCCCTCTGCATACTTTTCCGCCGCATACTTCCTGAAGAAGGTAAGCGCCGTATTCAGTCATATCGGGAGTGTTGCCGTGGTCTATGCCTCTCTCATATCTGTAGGAGGCGTCTGTCTGCATGCCCAGTTTGCGGGCTGTTTTTCTGGTGGATTTCGGCTCGAAATAGGCACATTCCAGCAGGACATCCTTAGTATCTGGGTTGATCCCTGAATGTTCGCCGCCCATGATTCCCGCCAGCGCCAGAGATTTTTTCTCATCCGCTATCAGCAGCATGTCTTCGTTGAATGTTCTCTCTTTTTCATCCAGAAACAGCATCTTTTCGCCGGGTTTAGCGTTGCGTATTATTATTTTGCCGTCTATCTCCTTCAGGTCGAAGGTGTGGAGCGGCTGTCCGTATTCGAAGCAGACATAGTTAGTGATATCCACTATGTTGTTTATGGGGCGCACACCCACGGCGCGCAGTCTGTTCTGCATCCAGAAAGGGGAGGGGGCGAGTTTAACGTCCTTTATCACCCTTGCGGTATAGGTGGGGCAGGCTGTTTTGTTCTCTATAACGACTCCGCTGTAATTCTCCGCTTTGTCGTCTGTTTCTTTCAGATCATATTTTTTGGATTTCATCGGCAGACCATAGATGGCGGCTATCTCACGGGCATAGCCTATCATGCTGAGGCAGTCAGCCCTGTTAGGGGTGATGCCGATCTCCATCATCACGTCAGGCAGTCCGAGGAATGTGTTCACGTCTGTTCCCGCCTCCAGGCTGTCCGGAAGGATCATGATTCCGGCGTGGTCGTCTGATAAGCCTATCTCGTCTTCGGCGCATATCATGCCGGATGATTCTGTTCCTCTGATTTTGGCTTTTTTGATCTTGAACCCGCCGGGGAGCTCCGCCCCTATTTTGGCGAAGACCACAGTCTGTCCCGCGGCTACGTTGGGTGCTCCGCACACCACCTGATGCTCCTCGTCTCCGGTGGAAACCACGCAGAGAGAAAGCTTGTCGGCGTCAGGGTGTTTTTCGCATTTCAGCACTTTCGCCACTACGACGTTTTCGAGTCTTTCTTTTATTTCCAGAGCCTCTACCTCGAGACCTGACATGGTGAGTTTTTCCGCCAGCTCTTTGGGGTCGATGCCTGTGGTGTCTACAAATTCATTTATCCAATTTAAACTGATTCTCATTTTCCTGCCTCCGCCTTAAAACTGCCTTAAAAATTTCAGGTTGTTTTCAAAGAATGAGCGGAGGTCGCCGATGCCGTATTTCAGCATGGTGATGCGCTCGATTCCCATTCCGAAGGCAAATCCGCTGTATAATTCAGGGTCGTAGCCCACTTTTTTATAAACTTCGTTGTTCACCATTCCGCAGCCGAGTATCTCCAGCCAGCCTGTGCCCTTGCACACACGGCATCCCTTGCCGCCGCACATGGTGCATCCCATGTCCACTTCGGCGCTGGGCTCGGTGAAGGGGAAGAAGCTGGGGCGGAAACGCACGGGAATATCTTTTCCGAACATGCGGTGGATGAATGTTGTGAGTGTTCCTTTCAGGTCGCCGAATGTGATGTCCTTGTCCACCAGAAGACCTTCAACCTGATGAAACATAGGTGTGTGGGTGATATCATAGTCACAGCGGTAAACCTTGCCGGGGGCTATGATCTTGATAGGAGGATTTTTGGACGTCATGGTTCTCGCCTGAACGGGTGATGTATGGGTTCTCAGCACAGTGTCCTCAGAGACATAGAAGGTATCCTGCATGTCTCTGGCGGGGTGCTCCTGAGGAATGTTCAGCATCTCGAAGTTGAACATGTCGAGCTCAAGCTCGGGTCCCACTGCCACTTCGAATCCCATGGAGGTGAATATATTAACTATTTCATAGTAAACGGACATGATGGGGTGGATGCTGCCCGCGTTGAAAGGAACTCCGGACATGGTTATGTCCAGTGACTCTCCTGTCAGTTTGGCGGAGAGCTCGGACTGAGCCAGCTCTTTCTCTCTGGCGTCATACATCGTCTCGAAAGAGTTTCTCAGCTCGCCAATCATCATGCCGAATTCTTTTTTGTTTTCATTGGGAACATCTTTGAGCTGTTTGCTCAGGTCGCTGATGATACCTTTTTTACCAAGATATTTTACCTTGACCTGATACAGATCTGCGGATGTTGCGGATTGTCTGATCTCTTCTTCATACTTTTTGATTTCATTTAGGTCGACTAACATTTAGAGGCTCCGTTTGTCTTCGTGATTCTGAATTTTTTTATATAATTCTGAAAAAAATTATCTTCAAAACTGTATAAAAAAGGGGAGCCATAAGCTCCCCTGTGTTAAGCAAATCAGGCTTTAACCTGTTTGCAAAGTTGTTCGAATTCTGCGGGACTTTTTACTGCCATATCGGCGAGAACTTTCCTGTCGAGTTCGATACCAAGTTTCTTCATTCCGCCCATGAAAGCACTGTAGCTGAGTCCGTGCTGACGAACGGCGGCGTTGATACGGATGATCCACAGTTTCCTGTAGTCACGTTTTTTCTGTTTTCTACCAGAGAAGGCAGCGTTCAGAGCTCTTTCGACCTGCTCGCGGCTTTTCTTGTAGACGTTATTGATCTGTCCTCTGAAACCTTTGGAGCGTTTAAGCCACTCCTTTCTTCTTCTGCGGGTTTTATACCCGCCTTTAGCTCTTGGCATTTCTTACCTCCTATCCTGATTAAGCGTAAGGCAGCAGAACTTTAATGTTCTGCGCGTCTTGACCTTCAATAATTCCGGCGTGACGCAGATTGCGCTTACGTTTAGTGGTCTTGGAGGTGAGGATGTGCCTCAGACCGCTCTTTTTCGCTTTTACTTTGCCGCTTCCAGTAACTTTAAACCTTTTTGCGGCGCCCTTGTGGGTCTTCATTTTCGGCATTTCGAAAACTCCTTAAATTAGTTTGCAGGAGATGCTATCGGAGATATTATCATTACCTGCTGCTTGCCCTGAAGCTCGGGCTTCTGGTCAACGACGCCGAGATCCTCGACATCTGTCTTGACTTTATTAAGCAATTCCAGTCCAGCTTCCTGAAACATCATTTCACGACCACGGTAGCGAAGGATGACCTTCACTTTGTCACCGTCGGCCAGAAACTTTCTGACGTTTTTCAGCTTAACGCCATAATCGTGTTCCTCGATCTTCGGACGGAATTTAACTTCCTTTGTGTCTACCTGATTCTGTCTCTGTTTTTTTCTGGCTTCCCTGTCTTTTTTCTCTTTTTCAAACTTGAACTTGCCGTAATCCATAACACGGCAGACAGGGGGCTTTGCCGTGGGAGCCACCTCGACAAGGTCGAGACCGGCTTTTTCGGCTATACCCATAGCCTCTTCTATACTACAGACACCATGTTGTGTGCCATCGTCCAAAACAAGTCTTACCTCTTTATGAGGAATCGCCTCGTTGATTCTTTCTTTGTCCACGTTAGGACTAGGTTTTCCAGGGAATTTTATATATCACCTCCAGAGGTTTAATGTCTTATTTTGGTCGGACTCTCTTAATACACTAATATAGTCAGAAAAATCAAGCTCATTTTTAGTTTCTCCGCTTCTTAATCTGACTGATACTTTCTTATTATCGGCTTCGTTCTGACCGATGATAAGCATGTGCGGAATCTTTTCCATCTGGGCTTCCCTGATCTTGAAGCCTATTTTTTCGTTGCGGAAATCGGTGTCCACACGGAATCCTTCCGCTTTCAGTTTTGCTGTCAGCTCCTTACAATAGTCCAGCTGGGCATCGGTGATGTTTATCACTCGCACCTGAACGGGGGATATCCAGATAGGGAAATTTCCGGCGAAATGCTCTGTCAGAACGCCTATGAAGCGGTCTACAGAACCTAAGATAACTCTGTGGAGCATGATGGGGCGGTGTTTTTGTCCGTCCTCTCCTATATAATTAAGGTCGAAGCGCTCGGGCAGGTTGAAATCCGCCTGTATTGTGGCGCACTGCCAGAAACGTCCGATGGCGTCCTTCAGCTTGATATCGATCTTAGGACCATAGAAAGCGCCGTCGCCCTCGTTGATCTCATAGGGGAGTCCTTTGGCTTTCAGAGCGTTGAAGAGTGCCTCTGTGGCCTTGTCCCAGTTTTCCAGAGAACCGATGTATTTTTCGGGACGAGTGGAGACCTCTATTTCGTATTCGAAACCGAATATACCCATTACATAGTTGACAAAGTCGATGATGGCGATGATCTCGTCGTTGAGCTGTTCCGGTGTGCAGAGGATGTGAGCGTCATCCTGTGTGAAGGCTCTGACTCTCATCAGTCCGTGGAGAACGCCGGATTTTTCGTGGCGGTGTACTGTTCCCAGCTCGAAATAACGCTGGGGCAGGTCACGGTAGCTTCTGATCTCTGATTTGAAAACCATCATGTGCGACAGGCAGTTCATGGGTTTCACGCCGAAGGCAACATCATCTATGGATGTGAAGTACATGTTTTCACGGTAGTTGTCATAGTGTCCGGAGAGCTTCCACAGATCCTGCTTCAGAATCTGGGGACCGTAGACTATGTCGTAGCCTCTTTTCAGGTGCTCTTTGCGTTCGAATTCCTCCAGAGTTGCTCTGAGAGCGCCGCCTCTGGGCAGATATATAGGGAATCCGGCTCCAACCTCGTCTTCTATTGTGAAAAGTTTGAGCTGTTTGCCCAGTTTGCGGTGGTCGCGTTTTTTCGCTTCTTCCAGCATGTTCAGGTATGCGTCCAGTTCCTCTTTTTTGAACCAGCTTGTGCCGTATATACGCTGAAGCATCTTGTTGTTCTCATCGCCTCGCCAATATGCGCCGGCAATGGAGAGGAGCTTGTAGTGCTTTATACGTTTTGTATTGTCAAGATGAGGCCCGCGGCAGAGATCGGTGAAATCGCCCTGATCGTAGAGTGATACTGTTTTGTCGCCTTTTTCGGCGATTCCTTCAATCAGTTCGATTTTATATTTTTCGTGCGAGAATTCTTTTTTAGCGTCATCTATTGAAACCACTCTGCGTTTGCAGGGCAGTGCCTCGGAGGCTATTTTAGCCATCTCTTTTTCTATCTTTTCGAGATCTTCGGGCGAGAATTTATCATCTCCCATGTCGAAGTCGTAGTAAAAGCCGTCCTTGATAACGGGACCTATGGTCACCTTGGCGTTTTTAAAGAGCCTCTGAACAGCCTGAGCCATAAGGTGGGCTGTGGAGTGGCGGAGGATTTCCAGCGCCTCTGTGTCTTTGTCCGTTATGATTCTAACTTTATCATTATCGCCTACAGGGGCGTAAATATCTACTAGGTTACCGTTAATTTCAGCGGCGAGCGCGTTTTTCGCCAGTCCTTTGCTAATGGTGTTTGCAACATCGAAAGCGGTTGCGCCGTTTTCGATTTCCAGCTTGTCACCTGAGGGAAGAAAAATATTCATATAGTATGCTCCCGATGGGTTTTTGAACCACAAAGTATAGTCATTAGGCGTTTTCTTGTCAATAGCTTAGGATTGAAAGTGAGCAGTGTTTTTGCTTGCAGGATTAATGACCGGATGTATATTTCGTGAAAGGGGTGGTTTATGTGTGATTTTCTTAAACAGATGGCTGAAAAAGCAGATGATGGGATACTTTATGTCGACTTAAAAGGCGATGTCCGCTATTGGAACTCCGGCTGTGAAAAGATATTCGGGTTTAAGGCGGATGAGGTGATGGGGCGCAATCTTGATGTTATCATTCCTGAAAAGCACCGCCAGAGGCACTGGGACGGCTTTTATCAGGTTGCGGAGAGCGGAGAAACCAAATATAGGGATAAAATGCTCAAAGTGCCCGCTCTGAGTAAGGACGGAAGGAAACTTATAATACAGTTTTCTATGCAGATAATAACCGAAAATGACAAAATTGTGGGATTCAGCTCAATAATCAGAGATGTTACACCATTATAAGTTACTGCGTATTATGGTAAATAATGGATCTTAAAAATATTTTACGATTATTCGTGTAATTTAATTTTGAGCTTGACATTAATTCTGTGAGTTGATATAACCTCCCACACACCAACAAGATTGGTAATAGCCGAGGTGGTGGAACTGGTAGACACGCAGGACTAAGGATCCTGTGGGAGTTAAATCCTGTGGGGGTTCGAGTCCCCCTCTCGGCACTCTAAAAGAGCCCTGTTATCAATTAGTTGGTAATGGGGCTTTCTTGATTCTGACAGTATTCTGACAGCATGTGCCCATTAGACTGTGTTGGTTGCTTCTGGCTTGAGAGGAAAGAGCCTATTTTTGGCTGTTGAAACTTAACGGCTTCTGTGTATTTTGCATATCTGGTTATGAGTGTTCCAACGTTTTTATGTCCCATTCTTTTAGCAATATCCTGAATATTATCGCCTGCAAGAATAGAAAGGCTTGCATGTGTGTGTCTGCACTGATAGATGATGCGGTATGCTATACCCAGTTTTTTTAACATAGGATCCCAGACATATCTCATTATGTTTTCGGATGATACCCATGGATCGCCATATTGATTGCAAAAGATGAACTCTGAGCCAAGAAAAGAGTATTGTCTGTGGTTTTTTAAGGCAGAGAAAGCTTCGTCGGTCAGCTGCACTGCACGTTTTGATGTTTTAGTCTTTGGTGTTGTTAATCTCTTTTCCGTAAAATGTTCTTTTACATGGTAGCTTCTGAAGATGACATCAAAATTTTTCCACTTCATTGCTAAAACTTCACCTATACGCATTCCGGTGTGGAATAGCACTGTGAACATTGCATGGAATTTCGGCTCATTTTTTTCCAGATATTCCAGTATTGCATTCACTTCGAGCTGGTTGAACGGCTCAATGTCAGGCAGTTCTACAGTGAAGTTTCTGACCCTATCCATCTCGTTGTGGTCAATATAGCCATGTTCGTATGCAAACTCGAAGACCTGACGAAGTGGTGTAAGTCTGTTGTTGATCGTCTTCTTTGATAAAGAGGACTCAAGCAATTCGTACTTGTACTCATCAATCATATCTTTTGAAATATGCCTGATTTCACGCCGTTCAAAATAGCGTAAATTACACTGTAATCCTGCTTTGTAGGATTTTAGTGTGCTGAACTTGAGTTCTTCTGCTCTGTGTAGACGCTCAATCTGTTTCAGCCATTCATCTGCTACATCCTCGAATGTCATGTCAGAGTTTGTTGGTTTTGACATAAAATAGGAGCACTTCTTAGAACTTGGAAACCAGTCAGCATAGTTAAACTGATTGTCCAGAATCTGTTGTTCAAGCTGTTTTGCTTGCCGTTCGGCATATCGCAGACCATCCTTACTAATTTTTACACTTAGGTATTCCCTGCATCGGACACCTTGATAGTAAAAATCTAATAGTAGCCGATCTTTATCTCGGCGGACAGCAACATCTTTTCTCTTTTGTTGTGCCATTTTGCACCTCCTCCCGATAATATAGGTCTCGTCAGAAAAAATTCTTCTTAATTCTTGCCTCTATTGCAGATTTTTTAAATCTTATGTCTGCGCTTTTAGATTTTCCATATTTTACATACTCACTGGGGTGAAACCGACCTAACGATTTCCAGTTCATAACGGTTTTGGGTTTAACTTTTAGTATCTGAGCTACTTCTGTATATGTGAGGAGCTCTTCTTCATTATTGTATGTAGTCATAAACAGCCTCCGTTTCTCAAATGAGGCTAAGAGAATTCTTGAACTTTTTTTGTGGTATTTTGTTAGTTTTAGAAAAAATATGCATGAATATTTAGGCGATTTATTGCTGAAAATGGTGGTGAGAGAAAGCTTTCATTATATGTTTTATCTTGGAAAATTTTTGTGGTATTTTGAATATGTCATTTTTTGCATGTGTAAGCTATTAGTAATATTGGGTGATTTATTTTGTGGTATTTTCGACATGTCGCTGTTTAGCTATTGACAAGTAAATTCAGAGACAAGGCACGAAGATTTTTTTCTCCGTGCCTGTATTGAAGTTTTAGCAACCAATAGTTGTCACATATAAAAGTGAGTTGTCTTTAATATAGAATAGCGTGGCTTGGCATGAGTCTTTATCTTTTCTGCCGATGGCTGTTATCCCTGTCATGGTGTCATAATATACTACGCTGCCTGAACTCTTAATCTGGCGTATAAAGTCGGCTTCTTTTGATTTAAGGCTGTCAGGAATTGTCACAGGTAAGGGAGTATTCTGTGTCTGCTTCACCTGTCCATTGCATCTGATATAGTTTTCTATTGAAGTGATGTCTTTCGATAATTTTGCAGTGGAGACTATCGCCAGATTTTCACATGCTCCATTAGCCTTTACCCAATATATATCCAGTGATTTTTCCGGAGCATCCATAACAGCATGCGGGACTGATTGGTTTACGACCTGAAGGAGGCCAGCTCCACTGAGACTTGAGCCACTCATCTGTGAAGCAAACTTTTGTTTCAGCATCTCAGCCATGGTAGAGTTTATATCTGCTGAGGACTGTGCTGTCTGTTCTTCAGGTGCGACATCATTTACTGCTTCTTTGCTGATTGGCAGATCTGCTATAATTCCATTTCTTATGAAGAGTTCATAGCTACTGGTTCCGAAGATATGTTTAATCTTCGCATAGAAAGGCTCTGACGATGACATGCACTGAAACACAGCGTCTTTTGGGAAGAGGCTGGCTTCAATGTCTTTAACAGTATAGCCTTTTACAGGATTAAGGTTGCCGCCTTTGTATGTGCAGTATGCATTCAGATCATACAGAACTCCGAGGTCTTCATCGATGTCGGTCACGTTTTCAATTTCATATTTATACTTCTGGTACATAGAGCCATCAGCAAGATGTCTTACATGAGTTGTTGCTTTGCCGTCTACTATTCCGAATTTCGTATTCAGGAATTCTTCAAGGGTATTTGGTTTGCCGGAGTTTTCGAACTTGTTCATCATGTTGTACTGAAAGTTAGAAAGAATAGGGGCACCTGCTTTTGAGCTGGTGAGAAGCATAAGATACCTCACATCCACCACCATCTTCTGGTTGAGCTGCTTTGGTCTTTTCGCAACAATTGTTTCAACGTTGAAATCCATGCTGCCGCCATAACATTGCCAGTTTTTAGACTTGGTATCAGGTTCAACCTTTTGAACGGTCTGCTTGCCGGTGAAAGAGTCTGTTATGACTTTATCGGTGACTCTCTTCCCATTTGCACTGTCACATATATTAAACAGCTCAGCGTTTATAAACCCTAACCATTGACCGTCAGCCTCTATTGCTGTCTGATTGCCTTCAAAATTGATGAATTCCACAGGAAAAGACGCATAAAGATATTTGACACTGCCTATGTTTGCAATTTTCTCTCTCAGGGTAGTGTTGTTTAGCTGTCTGTCTTTTGATGGGTTGGACCCCATGGCATTCAAGACACTTAGCTGCGCTCCTGTTCCGCCGCAACCGGATAACAGCGCAACCATTAATATCAGCAATAACTTAAAGTATTTCTGCATTCTCCACCTCGCATAATATCATTAATAATATAGTAAGGATACAATATAATATCCATAGTAGCAATATGTTAAATGTATATCTAATAGTATACAGATATGTAACTTATATTAAAATGGTTTTCAGAAATACAAAGCCAGAGAATTTATTTATTTGACAATGACTTATGTGTATAGATATGCTGATACATGAGACAAAAAAAGCGTGAGATGATACATATTCGTCTCGACACAGACAAACACCAGCTTTTAAAGAAATATGCCGCTAAAGACCACAGAACAGTATCGGATACTATACGTATGCTGATTGATCAGTGGATCGAAACCAAGCAGAAGTAATCATAATTATCTAATCCCCATAATCATCAGTATTTTTATAATCCAAGTTATGTATTTTCTGTTGATTTTATTTTTGTATATTATACATTATATTGTATAGTATACAGGAGGCGGCAATGGCTTATCGTACAACTGTTCAATGTGAATCATGCGGCAGTAATATTGTACCAAGAATGACGTTCTACAATGGAAGACCAACAGCAACTTTTTGCCCGATATGCGGCGCAATTATTCAGGATTTCTCCCCGCCATTATTCAAATACATCCCTGTGCTGATTTTTGTGGCGATGGGTATTTTCCTCTTTATGGAATATTGACATGACTGAAAATGAGTATAATGAGCTGGAACGCAGAACAAATAATCTCAGTCATCTGATGAGATTATCAAGAGAGCTGTGCAGGGCTCTGGAGTTACAGGCAGATCCTATTGATATGGCTGTCGAGATGGAAAAGACACTTGAAGAAAACCTGAAGAAGTATAATATTATCTGAATTAGAGGAGCGTGTTATGAAATTTGAAACTTCCCTTATGATATTTACTTTTGCGATGATGGCGATAGCAGTGGTGGTTACTTTTATGGAGTACAAGCTGAAATCTAAAAAAGATTAATCCTCCTGCTCATAGAGCATGGCCTCGTTAAACTTCTGTTGAAGGTATCCGTGAGATATCTTAGTTTTGTGGTATTTGGCTATATACTCTGATATCTCACGCCATGACAGATTTTCGTTGTAGTACATATTCTTGATTTCATGGAACAATGTTTCTTTGATAAGCCTTGCCTTTTTACTGTCCTTTTTTCCTCTTCCGGCCTTAATGCGTTCTATGCGCAGTTTGTGGAGTTTAAGTGCTTCTTCCTCGCTGAGCGAGTCTTTTGTGGCCTGAGCCGTCTCTATGCGTTTCATGGCACGCAGAGCCAGCAGGTGCATAGCATAGTAGAATTCTGACGCATATTCCTTGTTAAAGTTGTCTTTGTTTTGTCTGGAGAGATCTGTTTGCAGCTTAAATGACTCGATACGAACATTCTCAGGCAGCTTGGAATAGTATTTTACCAGAGAGTCAGCTTCTTTTGTGTCTATTCCCGTTAATTCCTTGATGTATGCAAAATTATATTTATACATGCTATTATGCTCTTAACTTTAGTATCATACTGAATCTAATGTATATTATACAATTGATTGTTAAGGTCAACATAAAATCCCCACCCTTTTATGTAACTTATCTTCTAGATAATCAGTAGGCAGAAATTAATCATAGGGATTATCTATACTCTACACAGTAAAGGTGCTGAATTCTTGTTACGAATGACTGTTATATACCAATGATTTTGTGCCAATGAAAAACCATGGTTTTTGAATTTTTACATTCAGTCTCTGCATATTTAATTCCTTACAGATTTGATTCGATGTCTTTGCCTATCTTTAATATGCAACGGTCGAATTCGAAATATTAAATTCAGGCGTATTTTCCGTGGCACTAACTATCATCAATAATTCTAATCATCAGAAGAATCAAGGGGACAAACTGTATGGGAGTTATGAACTGCATATCAGTACTGAATATTGGCATTGTATATATGCATGGCAAAGGAAGAAGCTGTGAGGGTAGTGGGAGCTTACGACTGAGTATGTTGGATGGTCTGATAGAATAAATATGCCTGCTAGACAGCCTGGATGTCTGTGTAATTGATTTAATTAATAAAAGAATGGTGTTGTATTGGTTGATGTAAATTTGCGGCTTAAAAGGTCAAAGAGAGCGAATTTAGAAGAGGGGAGACTGCTGACATCATGGGCATCCAAAGACGCACCGTCGCCAGCCAGACTTTATCAGAACTTCTCCGTAGAGGTTAGCTAGTATTGTAGGGGAAAACTCTAGCTGTTTCTGGCTCTATTTTATGGGAGGGCTACACATCCATTGTCTTGAAATCGAAAAGATACATGGACAAGAGTGGAAAACCATAAGCAAATTATGTATAATACAAAAGTTTTCACTTTGACACTTTTCGTCAAAATAATTTAGTTGAATTTATAGAGAAATGATTAAATGAGTAAACCCGATTTAGTAAGACCTAGTAGAGATGGTGATCAGTTCCATTATTGGTGGGCTGCGAGGCGTTGTTTAAGATTACTTGACTCACACTCAGAATTAGTTGCCGTAACAATAGAAGATAAATCAAGACAAGAAGACAATGAAGAATCTGGTGTTGATGAGATTGTTGACGTAGGTGAATATTACGGAAGTGAGCATGCCGAAGAAGCTAAGGAAATTCATTATTATCAATTAAAACATTCTACTCTTCAGACGGATACTCACTGGACTGAGAGTGGTCTAGAAAATACTATAAAGAAATTCTCAAAAAAATATTCTGACCTTATATCTAAACATGGGGCAGAAAAAGTTCATCATGTCTGGAGATTCCATTTCATAAGTAACAGGAAAATTCGAGATGATATTGTGTCAACAGTTGAGTCCTTGGCTAAAGGAATAGAGAACTGCGAAAAGTCGAAATATAACAAATTAACAATTACAAAACTTAAACAATATACTGGCTTTGATGACGAGACCATTAGTGATTTTTGCAAAATATTGAATTTGTCAGATTCTGAAGGTCATATAATTTACCAGAGAAACTTATTACACGAAGAACTGTCAGGGTATCTTCCGGGTAATGATGCAGATGCACCTCTATCGATAAAAGAACTTGTTACAAGGAAAGCGACTTCTGAATTTGAGAAAAATCCAACAATTAACAAGTGGGATATACTGAGAGAACTAAAAGTCGATGAAAGTGAGCTTTTTCCAGCAGAATGCCAAATAGAATCTATAGATAATATTATACCTAGAGACTATGAACGCTGTGTGATTGATGAAATAGTCAAGACAAATACCTTCCCTGTGCTTTTACATGCTGAGGGGGGAGCAGGGAAGACAGTCTTTGCATCAAAGATAAAAGACCTGCTACCTGATGGTTCGATTACAGTTTTATATGACTGCTTTGGGAATGGTAGCTACCTCTCGCCAAGCAAAGTGAGACATCGCCATAAGCAAGGGATAGTCCAGATTGCGAATGAACTAGCATCCAAATGTCTTTGTTATCCGCTCATTCCTACTAAAGCAGATGATTTATCTTATATCAAAGCATTCCAATTCAGACTAAATCAAGCAGTAGATAACATTAAACAAAAGAATAAAAATGCCCTTTTATGCATTGTTATAGATGCTGCGGATAATTCTGAAATTGCAGCAGATAAATTTAAAGAACATAGGTCTTTTGCCAGAGATCTTATTGATGAAGAATATAGTGATAATATCAGATTAATATTTACTACAAGGTCTCATCGTATTAGTTCTCTGTCACCTTCAAGCAAAATAAAACAGATAAAATTGAGCCCTTTTAACTTGGATGAAACAGGTACTTTTTTAAAGAAATATCACCCGTCAGTTTCTAAGGAAGATATTCAAGAGTTTCATACGTTAAGTTCTGCAAACCCTAGAGTACAACAAACTGCGTTGGAGGAAAAACCTCAGTTGCGTGACGTTTTTAAATACTTAGGGCCTAGTTCGACAACGCTTGATGATTTGTACCAAAAGACTATGGACGAGTGCTTGGAGTCAATGAACACTGATGAACAGGTTAGTGTTAAAGAATTATGCAAATATCTATCTATCTTGAAACCTCCTGTTTCTCTAAATGTATTAGCAAAAATTACTGGTTTGGATGAAAGTTTTATACGTAGTTTTGTAGCAGACATAAAGAGACCTTTGTTCATAAACCTAAACATCATTCAGTATAGAGACGAGCCGTCTGAAACATGGTTTAGAGAAAAATTTAATCCAGTTAAAGATGATTATATCAAATGCGTAAATAAACTAGCCGAATTTGCTGATGAAAATGTATATATATCTTCTATTATTCCCTATCTTTTATTAGAAGCTGGTCAATTGGATAAATTGATTGAATTGGCTAGCGGCGACAGTTGGCTTCCAGAGAATAAACCATTAGAAGCGAGGAAGATTAAATTAGAAAGGCTTGAATTTGCTTTTAAGGCAAGTTTAAGAAATGGAAGATACTTGGATGCCACAAAAATTGGTTTGCGAGGAGGAAGGGAAGCCGCCGCTGGTAATAGGGAAAAGGATCTTATTAGAGAAAACACTGATATAGTATCAATGTTTACAGATATAAACACTCTCCTCGAGGTCTCTCATAACAAAATTGAAGACATGGGATGGATGGGCTCAAAAAATGCTTACAAAGCCTGTTTGCTATCTTTTCGTTCCGATTTTATCGGTGAAGCGAGAAGCAAGCTAAGAGTTGCCGAACATTGGTTAACAAACTGGAACAAACAGCCAAAAGGCGAGTTTACATCTTATGGAGAAAACCCTACAGATAAAGATAGAGCAGAGTTTGCTTTAGCTCATTTAAATGTCAATGGAGCTAAGCATTGTTCGGGTTATCTTAGACGTTGGAGAGATAGATCAGTCTCTTTTACTGCTGGTCGCTTACTTATAAAAAGGTTAATCGATCACGGATGTTTTGAGGATATAGACAATATAGCACATGCTGCTGGCAATGATTTTTATTTGATATTAGCTATTAATTTTGAACTAAGAAAAATTAATAAGATGCCACCTTTAAAACCAGTTAAAAAAGCGTTTAAGTTCCTAAGTCGTGAAAGTATTATTTTTGAAATAAGAGAGCATAATGTTGCAGTAGAAACAACTGAACTGGAGGCTATTTCAGCTTTTATTGAGACCATTCAAATATTTGCTGGGTTTGATAAAACTAAAATATTATCAATTATTAGCCGTTATAAAGGTAAGAATTATCCTGAAGTAAGATATACAAAATATGCTCAAAAGCATATTCCCTATTTGAAGGCATATATTTTATTTCATATTATCGAAGACAAAGAATTGAATTTTATAGATTTTGCAGAAGCATCTATTAAAAAGAAAGGTATAGATGAGCAAGGTAATTTTAAAGATGATTCATATGAAATACGGGATTTTAATCGTAATATAAAAAATCTGCTACCGTGGATATCTCTTTATTATGATGTAGTCATTAATTGTATAAATAAAGAAATGTATTTAGAAAAAGTTGAAAACAATATATCTGAAACTGAAAAGGTAATTAATTCTATTTATTCACAAGAAAATATAGAATCAATTGGTCATATAGCTAGAATATGGTTTAGTACAATTTGCAGTTTGAATTCTCCCGATAAAATAATATTAGACAGATTTACGTCATGGTTTAAAGATAATTCTAAACACATTTACTATAATTGCTATGAAGATTTAGCTAATTTAGCAATGAGAAATGAATTCTCAAGACAATTTGCATTCGAGTTGGTAACCAATGTTTACAAATCAACAATAGAATCCAAATCCGTTTCAGAAGAAAAACTTGAAACGTTTATAAGACTGTCTCGCATTTGTTTAGCGTTTTCCAAGGATGATGCAGAAGCTTATTACAATGAAGCTGTTGCTGTCGCCAGTAAAATAGGTGAAGAAAATCTTTCTCATTGGAATGTCACATTAGATATTGCTAACACCTATGCAAGTCCTGATAATCCTGACCAAGTAACAGCTTATAGACTAGCTAGAAGTTCAGAAGCTTTATATAGGCTTATCAATAAGAAGTATTTTGATTGGGACGAGATGGTTCGGACATTAGTAAATATTTGTCCTAGCTCATCTTTGACTATTATGAGCAGGTGGAGAGATAGAAAATTTGACCGGTATCAGGAAACATTGCCGATAACTATAAAGCAGTTGATTGAACTTGATAAGTTATCCCCTATCGCAGGTTTGACCTTAACTTGTATTAAAGGCAGAAATTGGGACATTTCTTTTTTGCTTGAATCAATATTTAAAGATAATAATCCCGAAGAACGACAGAAAATATATAATTATTTTTATCGCTATTTCAGGCTTAGTGGATTGTTAAGTAGTGACTGGCGAAATATAGAGGATGTCGTAAATAGATACGGGATAGATACTGAAGATATCAAGCCTCTGATCGACTTTGCTTTAAAAGACGAAAAGTTAAAAAATATACATTGTTCAACTGGGTTACCAGAAGAAAATGATGAAGAAGAAAAAATTGACTGGGATAATATATTAACCTCAGAAGATATACTCATACGAGAGAACCTACTAGCGTCCTATAAAAATTTTCGTGAATACCAAAAGGAAAACTACACAGATTTGAAGGTTTTCTTTGTGAAAATGTTTGACTTAGTAGAAGTTGGCAAAGAAACTGAATTAATTAGTTTGTTTTTGGATATTGATACATTTGAGTACTATGGATTTGAAGCATTCTTCGATGCAATTCCAGAATCATGCAAGTCTCGTCTGGCTGTTCAAAGAGCAATGAAAGATCTTATAAATAGGTTTATTAGTAGGTGCCCTACTCATTACTCATTGAGTCATAAAAATAGTGGAAAGCTTGTTAAGAAAATAATTGAAAATAATATATGCAGTGTGAGCGACTTAGCTAAAATCATTCTGGATTCGGCCGGTAAATCTACTGAGTCTTTCGACTCAGAAGCTTATTTTAGCCTAGTACGTAATATTTCAATCCTTTTGAACAAAGAAGATGCGTATACAGCATTGGATTTTGCTTTACTACAGTTCGAAACTGAAGTCGAAAAAGATGATGCTGATGGTGACTGGAATGAGACTATTTACCCGCCAGATAGTGCAAATAAAGCATTAGCTGGATACTTGTATGCTTTGCTGGCAACTCCTAAAGCAGCTTTACGTTGGGAAGCAGCACACGTGATTTGTGGATTATTCAAGTTTAATCAAACTGAGGTAATAGAAGAACTGGTGCATTTAGTAGAAAATAGCCCTGATGGCGGTCCTTTTGTTGATAAAAATCTCTTATTCTATAAATTTCATGCTCTGCAATGGTTGATGATTGCAATGCTCAGAGCATCAACAGAGTCTCCTGAAACAGTTAGTCCCTATATAGGTTTTCTTCTTAAATATGCCAATAAAAGTTATAAACACATAATTATAAGGCAGTTTACAGCTGACACAGTAGTAAACATAATCAAGTCTGGCTGTTTAGAAGACAAAGATGGTCTACTGGAAGGCTTACTGCTTGTAAATACATCAGAATTCCCATATGAGAAATCAGAAGGATATAGAATAAATGGTTGGGGAAAGGGATCAAATATCCGTGACAAATATTCTTTGGAGTATGACTTTAGTAGATATTGGCTTGACAATTTATGTGACTGCTTTGATGTCTCGCATCAAGATATAGAATCTAAAGTGGGTTCCAAAGTAGTTGATGAATGGGGACTGAAGCAATTTACGCACTGGGATCATGATCAGCGTAAAGTGCGAAGATATATGAGAGATGAAGATTATAGGCACTCACATGGATCTTATCCAAAAGATGATGATATGTGTTTATATTTGTCTTTTCATTCAATGATGTTTACTGCTGGAGAGCTTTTAGATGAGTATCCTGTATTTATAAATAGTTTTAAAGAGAATACTTTCGAATACTTAATAAATAGATATTCCATAACAAGGAAAGATGGTCGCTGGATATTTGACAATCGTGACTATACCCCATTGAATTGGCCAGATTGGAAAACTGAAGATCTAAATGGCGATAACTGGCTTTGGTCGTTAAAACGTAGTGATTTTAAGAGAGTATTTGATAAAGATGATAGTTTTATAGTATGGGGTTCATGGGAAGACAGCAAGCATGGCAAGATTGAAGATATATCTATAACTAGTTCTCTTGTATCTAGAAAAAATTCAATGGCTTTAAAAAGAGCTCTTCAAGCTACTGATGATCCGTTTGATTTTTATCTGCCAGATAGTGGTGATGATAGAGAAATAGATGATTTTGGTTATGAGCTTAAAGGTTGGCTTAGCAATGTCTCAACAGATTCAGACAGTGGGATTGATAGGTTTGATACATGGGGAGGGAAGCTATCATACCCTCCTTTAAAACCTGCTAAATATATACAAGATCTTTTCAAGTTGAAGCATAATTATGAGCGTAAAATGTGGTCGGATTCAGATGGACAAGCTTGTTTTCTTTCACAATCATGGCTAAATGAAGAAAAAGATGCTCGAAGGCTAACTGTTTACAAGGAATTTCTTTTTAATATGCTTCATAAGCTTGATAAAGATTTAATTATTAGTATTGAAATCGAGAGAAGTAAGGATTACGGAGCAAAATCATATTTTGAAGAAGAATCCTCATATAGAGATAGGACATCTTGTTTGATAATATTAATTACCGCTATTGGAGAGATTCATGGACTATGATTCGGTTTATAAATTAGGTCAAAAAATCGCAGAAGAGCTGGGATACAGCGAGAGTGTTGACACCTTAGGGAAATGGATGAGCCAATATATTGCTGAATTAATAGTGAAGGCTGAAGCTGATGATTGTGATAATTCTATTAAACAGGAATGTGCGGAAGAGATACTGAAGATATGGAGCTATAGAAAAACTTTGCCAAATGGAAAAAGACCATTTGAAAGTTTTGAAAGAATTTTTTATACATTGGACAGTTTAAGTGACAAGCAGAGGCCTCATTACAGATATTTTAATAACTTACAACACAAGGCAACAGAAGAACAGCAACCTGATGAGATTCAAAAGTATCTTCAGACAGCAGAAGGCTTGGATTTAGCTGCACGCATGCTTATTAAAATTTATTTATCCAATGCTGCTAAGTTGGCAATGGATGATTCTTCTAAAGATTGGGTGACACTTGCCTCTCAATTATCTGAAGACAAAGAAGAAGTTGATGTTATATCAAGGCTAATCCTTGGCACTGATGATGAAGATGAAAGTAAAAAGAAAAAGACTCAAAAGATTAAAGAAATTGATGAAAAAATAAATAAAATTAAGGCATTTAAAGAAATGTCTTCAATTCTAATTTCAGAGCTAGAAAAATCTAAATCAGAAATCGAAAAATAGATGGACCAAAAGTCTATACTATCTATTTTATGTTACAGGAGCTTTTTCAGTTAACTGTGTAAAGTCATAATATAGTGAATCTCCGGTTTATTAAGAAAAAAAACATTTCTAAATCTACTGTGACTGTTTCAATATCCATTCACTATCGTAATACGGAAAAAACATATAAGGAATTATAAAGTCACTGCGGAAATAGCAGTAATCTCTGCTGATACTGGAATAGTCTTTGACGTTAGACAAATTAATGCACCATGACCGATCTGTTTATCAAGTTTATTTAAAACCGGAAAGTTTTTAACTGCTAATTTAGAAGGTGTTGCTGTTTTTTTTATTTCAATAGGGTAAATTATATTATTCGCCTCAATAAGCAGATCTATTTCTTTCTGATCACTATCTCTGTAAAAGTAGAAATTTGCTTCCTTGCCGTTATGCCAGTAACTCTTTAATATTTCAGTCACCACAAATGTTTCAAAAATTGCACCGCTCATGGCTCCTGTCTCAAGAGCTTCAGGGGTTGTCCATTTTGTAAGATAGGCACATAATCCTGTATCAAGAAAATATAGTTTTGGCGTTTTAATTATCCGCTTAGTTACGTTAGTATGGTAAGGGTAAAGCAAATAAACTAGTCCCGATGCCTCAAGAACGGAGAGCCATGCCTTGACTGTTTTATTATCAATATCCACGTCTCTTGCCAAATCAGAGTAGTTCAGTAATTGACCTGTTCTGGCCGCTATAGCACCCAAGAATTTATGAAAAGTTATTTCATTTGAAATATTGAGAATGTCTTTCACGTCTCTCTGAATATAGGTTTGTATATATGAACGGTAAAATATATCTCTGGCATCAGGGTGCTCAATTACACGTGGAAAGGAACCAAACCATATCTTGCGAAAGACCTCTACTACACCTATACTTTGGCTGGGCTTAATTACATTTGTTGGCAAAAACGGTTCTGAATCTTCACTACTATCGTTAATTTCAGAATTAGATAAACCAAGCAAATCAAGAACTGCAACACGTCCTGCCAAGCTCTCTGTAATGCCTTTCATGAGATGGAATTTTTGAGACCCGGTGAGCCAAAACAGACCGTTTTTCTTTTCTCTGTCCACAATAATTTTGATATAACTGAAAAGCTCTGGTGCATACTGTATTTCATCAATGATAAGGGGTGGAGTATATGTCTGGATAAAAAGCCCTGGATCATTTTGAGCAAGATTGCGAACATCAAGATCATCCAGTGATATGTATGTCATATTTTCTGATGCACACATCTCAAGAAGTGTAGTTTTACCAACCTGTCTGGGGCCTGTTACTAGTAAAACAGGAAAGCTCTTACTTATCTTCTTAATAACGCTTTCCATTGTTCTCTTATACATACAAGCTCCGTTTAATATGGAATATAATTCCAATATAAACGAATAAATTAAATATGCAAGCACTATACTTCGTTTTCAATAACCATAACTTGTATTTTGGGTGCAAATGCTCCCCACTTTGAGTAATTCCGCGCGATTTTTAGCGGTTGAAACGAAAAAGGCAGGGAGCTTTCGCAACCTGCCTTTAATATTTATGCGCCTGAAGAGATGTCAGCAGGCTCTGTTCAGAAACAACTCTTTAAAATAGTGTAGCTGTTTTTAAACTCCTAACCTTTTGATCCGTAGAAAACTGGTCAGATTGAAAAGTCTACTATTTATCAGTGCTTGTAGAATGATGTTAACGCATTTTTGCCGCAGGTATTAAAGCAAATTGTAAATTTCATCACCATGTCTGAAAAGAAAAAAGTTTTTACTGCTATCAACCAGACCTAAATCCATGTAATTCATTGCCCATTTCAGTTTATGCTTTTTAGGTTTTGGCAAAGATACTTCTTTATAAAGCAAATTCACATATTCATCAGTATCAATTTTTGGATCAATCTCTTTTACGACATGCATGTAATTTTGTACCATCCTAATTGTGCTTACCGAGTTCCCAGAGAGAGTAATTGGTCTATTCATTACAATCATACCATTAGGATTGTTAGCAAGCGGTATGGATGAATGTTTGTCACATAAATCCCACATCTTTTGTCTTTCTATATTTAGTTGATCTGATGTTGTGTCTGATTCAAAAACTTGGTGGTCAAATATACCTATGATTTCAAATGTATCTTTTTGAACCTTTGCAAAGATGACATGGTTCGTTCTTCCCAGAAATCCGTTATTAATAACATTTGTGTTGTCTAAGTGAAAATGATGAAATCCCATCACATTCAATATAAAGTCTTTATCCTCCCAGCAATTATCTGTTTCTTCGATTCTTGATTTAGCAGTGTAGCCTTTTGAAGCTACTCTTAAGGAAAGATGAGGATAAAGATCTTCCCCTTTTTCAACCTTGTTGATTAATGCTTGGATTTCATTTTTATATTTTATCCAATTAGGATTATTTTCCAGTATTTTATCGTATATAACTTGTCTAGGCTTTGGTTTGATTAATCTAGCTGCCCAATTGATGTAATATAACAAGACAGAAGAAATTGACTCTGACTCAAGTTCATTTTTTGTATTAATATCATTAGGTGTCATCGGGATGACTTTAATTAAATCATTTTTAAATCGTTTCATCCTTTTTGGATCCATGTATACCCCTCTTTGATTGAAAATATTTAAATTATCACATGAAATAAATTCTTATGCATTCAGTTTCATGGAATTTGCTGGATAAAATATTGTATACTGAATCGCTACCGAATTAGTAGACAGATTTCTCGTTTATATCATAGTTTTTTCAAATTCTACAGAAGATAGGTTTTCGTTGTTTTCATGTCTATGTATAGGGTTATATAAGTAACCCTAGCGTTTAATTTAATATTTCAGATTAGCTACACCAGGATAGTTTAATATGCTTGATATATTGATTTTACCATTAGGTGATTCATTATGGAGTTGTTTAATCCTAAACCCCATATGTTTAACAGCAGCTATAAATGCTCCATTAGCAACGTATTTATTACTAATTCCAACTTCTGAAGCCCAATTTTCAACTTTATGTTTAAGGCTATATGTCCCAAACCGGCTATTAAGATTTTTCCGCATATTTTGGAATCTTAACCAATTACATGATAGTTGAAAACCTCTAAGATATTCTGGAAAAGTTGCTCTCTCTTCTGCAATTCTATTCTTCTTAAATGTCACGTAAGTGGTGTTTGAATCATAAGCCCCAAAACCATATGGTGTTAATAGTGGTTCTGAATCTATTGCTCTATTCATATCTTCTACAGTTAGTAACTGCCAAAAATACTCTTCAGTAACTTCTTTCCAGTTATGAAAACCAGCTTCTTTAGCAATTATTTCTATACATTTTTTCAGTTTAGGTTTCAATCTTGAAAGCTCTGTACTGTTTGAATTTGAATATTCTGGGAGAATACGTAATCTCTCAACAGTCAAATTGTTTGGGGAAGACATTTGAAGAGCTCTGTATAACTCTTTGGCTCGATTTTTTGCTTGATTAATGCAGAATGATTGGTCACGAAACATAATAATCTCCTTTGTCATTTATATGCTCATTATTCCTACCTTTGAGCACAAAAAAGATTATTCAAATTACTTGGGTCAAAAATACAGGGTGAACTCAGTTCTTTTGTAGGAAAGCGTCCCTTAAGCTTAGGTCAGTATATCTAAAAAGATTCGTTGTGTCAAGTTGCAGACTATCGTTATGTATGCTGGCAATAACCATCAAAATAATTCTGACTATATTCTGACAGATAGAAATTGAACGATAATTTTGTGTTCGTCTTTATGTTTGGTATTTCTGATATATCTTTTATTAATTATTGTTATAAAAAGAATATTTTATTTATATTGAAATTCATTATTATGTTCGTTATATTGTTCGTATGAAACCAACATACATGGAACCGATGATGCCTTTGCAGGATGGTAAAAGTCCAGAGAAAAGGCGAGAGATTGACAACCTAATCGCTGACCTGCGTGAGAAGTCTGTGCTTCTTGCCAGTAAACTGCATCCAAAAGTTCTCTCACTTATTGGTGATCAGGTACGCCTTATGAACTGCTATTACAGCAACCTCATTGAAGGACATCATACAAAACCAAAGGATATTCAGGATGCTTTGAATGGTGATTTTTCCGATAACTCTGAAACCAGAGATATACAGCTAGAGGCAAAAGCGCACATTGAAGTTCAGAGGCAGATAGATTATTCCACTCATGGCTTTGACGATATTGTGTCTGATGGTTTTATCAAATGGTTGCATGGTGAGTTTTATAAAGAACTACCTGAAAGCCTGAAATTTGTAACAGATGATAAGGGTAATAGGTTTGAAGTTGTAGCAGGACAATTCAGAGATAGGGATGTTGTTGTCGGTCGTCATGTCGGTGTACCACATGAGAACTTGCCTGAGTTCATAGATAAATTCTGTAAATCATATGATATTAGCAAACTTGGTAAGCATGAACAAATGGCCGCCACCGCCGCATCGCACCATAGACTCTTATGGATTCACCCCTTTCTTGACGGGAACGGGCGTGTAGCGAGGTTATTCAGCCATGCATATCTGAAGAGTATCGGAATTGGTAGTGACCTCTGGTCCGTATCCAGAGGGCTTGCCAGAGAGTCTGAGCAATACAAACAGATGCTGGCGAAGGCAGATGCCGCAAGGTCAGGAGATTTGGATGGCAGAGGCAGTTTGTCGCTCTCAGGGCTTCAGGACTTTTGTATATTCTTCCTGAGATGCTGTATAGACCAAGTGGAGTTCATGGGCAGGCTGATAGATCAGAATGGCTTGCTCGACCGAATAGAAGCTCACATGAACCTCTTAATCAATAAAGAAGGACTACATCCTAAGTCATTCAAACTTGTCGCTTACGCAGTCAAAGAGGGCGAATTCAGAAGAGGCGAGGCCGCCGACATTATGGGTATCCAAAGCCGAACTGTCGCCAGCCAGACTTTGTCGGAACTTCTCCGCAGAGGCTTGCTTGTTTCACCAGATAAAAAAGCCCCCGTCAGCCTCGGCATAACCGAAGAAGCAAAGGAATTCTGGTTACCGGGATTGTTTAAATAAATATGGGCTCCATGAGTTTCATTTTATGGATAAATTGAAATAAATATATTAATATCAGGAAAAATAGAGTGTGCGATATGAATAGAAATAAAAAAAAACTCACTGTTCGTTTTTATGAAATAGAATCTAATGAAGCATTGTTGAATGATATTTCAGCTGTGCATCAAGTAAGTTTAGGAAGCGGTGAAAAGACACGCATAATAAATAATAAAGAAAAGAAGTATTTTATTAAGTTAGATAAAATTTATATCTCTGGAAGGGATTTTTATTCAATAGCAGTTGTTAAAGAAAGGAATACTTGGCAAACGAAGGCACTTAGAGATGGTACGATTTCAGGTATTCAAATAAATCAGGGCATTATTGGTGATCCATACTATTACTTTCTTGATCCAGAGAAGAAAGTAATCTTTGGCTTAACGACAGGTGGGAATGAGGGTTTAAGAACTGTTGGGGAAACTACTTTAACTCAATTCCAAAAAGATAGATTAAGTAAGATAGCTTTAAATCCAATTATGAAAAAGGATGATTCAGCGAAGATTGATAACCTCTCAAATATAAAGAACTTTGAACTTAAAGTGGATTTCAGTGAATTAGGTGAAATTGATACCTCTGCACCTAATACTCTTAGGGAATTAAGTATTATAGCTAGAAATGCGGAAATAAATATAAAATATAATAATATTGAAGATGAAAATGGCTTACCTGAAAGAGAGCTAGTTGAAATTGTAGACTTTTTAAATGAAAATGATGCCTGTAGTAAATTGACTGTAGAGGGTGAGGATATTGATGGAGAACCAGTAAAGCTCGATTTCCATCATAGTCTTTTTGTCTATAGAGAAGAGATTGAAACTAGAAATAATTATATTGATGAAAACAGTGCCCATCAAGTTTTAACAAATGCCTCAGAAATGCTAAAAGATTTAGTTCAGTAAGTTGTTTATTTCTTTTTTTATAACCGGATGCAGGCTTTCTAGCCGTTTTTCATCGAATGCTTTTTTTAATTCAAATGATGATTTTAATGTAACGTCTGATGGTAGGTTCTTATTAATCTCAATTGATGCTTCTCTTGAAAGACCAAGTCTGACTAAATCTATAAAACGCTCTTTACAACCTCCAACCTCAATATATGAGTGAAGTTTGACAGTTTGCAGGTCTAATTTTCTGGAAAAAATTATATTCGACAAGATAGTATCATAACACTTTAATGCATATGCCATTTTGAATCTAATATCACTATCAATTAGCTTAATAACCTCGCGGATACACGTGTTTATAGTGCTTTTAGGATTCCTGTTCTTGTGTTCAATTATGATTTCTTTTAAATGTTTACCTTGAAACCATTTGCATGCAATAGTAGTTAAAAAGCCTAATCTGCTTTCTGTTGGCAAGAAAAGCTGCATTTTAATTAATTCATTTAGGATATTATATAATCTGTCGTAGACATCTCCAGACTTTGGATGTGGCAATGTCCATAGAGAAAGATCATTTTGTTCATTAAGGTAATTATATAATGTGTTTTGTTGAATATATCCTATTGTTGGATTTGCGCTCATTGTGAAAGGATCGATTGTTAAATTACTGTGTGCTTGCTTAATCTTATTTAAAAGAGACTCCTTTGCATCATTGTCAAGAATAAGCTCTTTTGCCTCAAAAGTACGTGAAAGTGTTTCATTTTCATATTCGCCAATGAGCTTATTGGCAATAGAGTAATATGATGTTACTTCCTTTGACGTATCGATTTCATTTCCTTGTAACACTGATATGATACCATCAAGGTCAGTATTGAGTAACTCAAAATATGTTGGAATCTTTTCAGCTTTTTCTTCAGTATCATTTATATCATAATCAAAGTCCCATTTCTCAGGGTTAATCAAAAATACATTTCCTGAGAAATGTTGCAACATCCTTCCTGCTCGGCCAATTATATTCTTGATTTGCACATCTTCCATTGCCTTATCTGGAGAATAGAAGCCACTTATTTTTGGATTTTGAAGGAATAGATTTTTTGCGGGTAAATTTATACCCTCTGCCAGTGTACTTGTGCAAGCAATAAACTTAATTTTACCTTCTCTCATAAGGCTCTCTATTAGAAATCTGGTCGTCGAAGGTAATGAGCCATAGTGAAAAGCTATGCCGTGCCTCAAGTTGTTAGCCAGGGTAAATTCGTGGTGTAGAAAATTTTCCACATAGTCGGCTGCTTCCTCAAGAGATTGATCATTGAATGCACCGGATGAAAGTTTCATAAGTGCATTAGCTGTTGATTCACAGTAGGCTTTGCCGTTTCTAAAAATAATATTGATTTCATCTTTCCCAAAATGATTTGCAATGTCCTCAATATCAGAGCCTTTAAATCCTTTTTTTGCTGTTAATACCCTCTGAGTGTTGAAATGCTCTATAATCATGTCTCTGCTTTGTAAAGTTACAGAAATAATAATCTTAGCTACTGATGAATGGTTAGTTATCCTTTTTTTAAAATCAACATTGCTGAAAACAGAGTCGAAGCTATTTTGGTATTCTTGAGAGGGCATGCTTATGATTATTTGTGGAGTACTGTCTTCAAGTAGTTTCTGTAAGGTTAAATGCAATAAAACCCCTCTGTCTTTTGAGGCAATATTATGAGCCTCATCTATAAAAAGAAAATTAAAATAGATATCGCCTGTTTGAAGAATTTCAAATAATCTTTCCTGTGTCATTACAAAAAAAGTTTTATTTTTATATATTTTGTTTTCTTTATTTGGAACAGTGACGATCTCAACATCATCTGCATGAGTGTTCCCTTTTAGAATATCATATATGTTTTTTGAAACTTCAGTTATTAAAGCACGAGATGGAACCACAATAGCAGCAAAAGCTCCGTCACTATTTAGTACCTTATTGATGAGATACTTTAAAATAATATACGTTTTTCCTGTAGATGTGGGGGCAGACGTTAATATGTCATTACCATTAATTAAGTCTCCCCATAAACATCGTTGATAATCAGTAAGTACATGACTGATCTCTGGCACTGTATTGACTTCTCTTCTTATATCCATATTGAATTCATCAAAGAAATTTAGTCTTAGCTGATTTTCAGGAAAACGTTCATGTATTAAGTCGGTGTTTGGGAAATCACCGGATTCTGTGAAAAGGTAGTTAGCGAAAGCAACCAAGGTATCGTATTCTTTACCCGCCACATCGATAAGCATAGAGAGCAGTTCTGTTCCTTCTTTAATTATTTTATCATTACCTGATTTATAAAAAAATTGGATTGAGCTAATTAATCTCTTTATGTCAATGATTGGTAGTTCATATTTCCTATCAAGCATCTTTAAAATATAAGCATTAAAAAGTTTGTGAGAGGCTTCTTTATAGCCATCATTATTCAGAATATGTTGTGATTGTTCTTCATAGAAATTCATCATTTTGCTATCCCCATGTACTCGATAAACTGTTTTACCACTTCTTCAACCGAGGAAAACGGCAGAAGTAGTAGCGGTGTTTTGCAAGGGGAGAGATTTTTATGTTGTACCGTTTTGTAGAAACTAGTTACATGATTATTTGCCATTGCTTTATAATTCTCTAAATATTCGTCATCAGTATCTGAAAAAATACTGGCTTCTGTAAAACCTATAAAACATGGAGTGTGTAATATGTCATTTTGGATACTATGATTATTAAATGGATTGGTAAGGTTTAAGATTAAGTCTTTCAGGTCTTTGTCTATATTTGGAAAATCTATATGGGTTTCAATTTTGTCAAATTCGAATTCGTATTTATCTTGTTCAAAGCATTTTGATATTGATGAGATTGCGTCATTTTTTGCTCCATCAAATGCATCATGTAGTTTTGACTCTCCGAAGTATAGGCGTAGCTCTCCTTGGTGAAATTGAGCATGAACACCATCTGCCCCATGATAAGGTACTCTTCTGCTAGATTTTAGGGACATTTTAGTTAAAATCTTTGGAGCATCATAATAGGCTTCCAATAGAGCGAAAAGAAGCAATTCGCCTAATTCGCCCTGTGCTGTGTGTTGGCTGGTGTTTCTAACGGCCTTTAAAAATAATTGTTGTTTTTGAGATTCGTTAAATTCTATTCCAAGTTTATTGCTGATTTCTGTTATAGAAAAACAGAAATGTATAAAAAGTATCTCTTTAATCAAATTAAATAATGCACTTACTTCACAAACACCATTTTTACACGGAAGATATATGAGACAAGTATCAACAACTGCTCCATCTTTTAATCTGATTTCATAGTCAATTCGTTTTAAAACATTTCTAACTTGTGCAGTATCTTTAATCTGAGTTTGTAGTTTTGGACACACATTACACCAACAAAACTTAACATCAAGAAAACCATAACTGCTATTGTGTAAAATTATTTTATATTTGTCTATATTAAATATGAAAAATTTACTCATTATGTATTTCTATGTAATTATCACTGGTTCCATTCTGACAGTATTCTGACAGCAAGCGGGAAAAAGGGGGAATATGCGGGAAATAGAATATTCTGTAAAATGCTTGTAGATATTCACTTTACATCCTTCTATTTCCCGTTGTTTCCCATACGTTATTGATTTCGAGTCCCCCTCTCGGCATACATAAAATAACCCGACTTAAGTCGGGTTTTTTTATGTCTATTGTTCTGGGACGAGAACGGCTTTTGCCGCCGACGAGCAGGAGGAATAGCCGACATGATGTCGGCGACAGGCAAAAGACTGGCTTTTTTGAGCAGACACGACGTCTGAGAAAAAAAGAGAGTCCCCCTCTGGTAATTCATTAATCAAAAACAAACTGTCAGATAATTCTGACTATATTCTGACAGATTGTGATGAAATAAAAAAATCGTATTGATTGATATGTTTGTAATTTGGGTGCGAAAATTGATAAATGATTAGTATGAAACGTAATATCTCAGTAGTGTTAGCTAGGTTGCTAAAAAGTTTGCAGTGTTCAGTAGTATTATCGCCTGCTGTGATGGTGTTATTAGTCACAGATGCGACAGGTGAGCTGAAAAATGTGTTCAGGCTGCTGATGCCTGTTATTTGCATAGCATTACTCACTCATCAGACATCGGTTATCTGAACATCTGCCATTTTTTCATATGTTGCTGATGTGTCATATTCCTGTTTTTTGGTGTAGTCCTGATTATTACCGTATATCAGCGTAATGCTGCCGCTTCCGTCTTTCATCGTGTATGTTTTTACTTTGGTTCCGTTTTCATTTACAGAATCAGTGATGTCATATTCGTCTTCGGAAATACCGTTCATATCAATCATTGTGTCTTTGGAAGCACCATCGACTATGTCACTGCCGTCCCCTCTGCTATAACTGATTGTGCTGGCTACCCTGCCTTCGAACAGACTGTGATAAAGAGAGATATAGTCGTCACCTGTGCCGCCTGATATTATGCCTGTACCTGTTATAGTGTCGTTACCCTCACCGCCGTTGATTATGGCGTTACCATATGATTCTACAGTGATGGTGTCATCACCGGCTCCGCCGTCAACAGTTATGCTGTCACCATCTATAAAACTGCCTGAAGCATTGATAATATCATCTCCGTTTCCGGATAAGATATTTGTATCGTTGGTAGTGCTTAAATAGATATTGTCGCTGCCATCACCTGTTATTATACTTGCGTTATTGGAGCCAATTATTTCAATACTATCGTCCCCATCGCCGCTGTTTATAGCAAGATTTGTTGAAAAACTTGAATTTATTCTGTCGTTGCCGCTTCCACTATCTATATAGACGTTGTTTGAATCATCCACTGTAACATAGTCAATTCCATCGCCGGTGTTCATAATAACATTATTTGATAAACATATTAAAGAACCATCGTTGCCGTCACCGCTGTTGATAATAACATCATCTGAACTGAACACTTCTGAGATGTCGCCTCCAGCGCCACTGTCTATTATCACGTTACTGGCATTTATTAATAAAGAACGGTCCTTGCCGCTGCCGGAAGTCGAAATAACATTTTTGCTATCGTGTATTCTGATTGTGTGGTCTTTGTCGTCTGAGTCTAAAACGACATTGTCGCTGTGGTGAACATCAATTTCAGAATTCGAGCCATCATAATATACATTATGAGCATTTGAGATAGAGGCTATGCTTTTATCCTCACTAAATGAAAGCCATTCTCCGTATTTTTCAAACTTGTCTGAAATTTTTGCCGCTTCAGTGAGATTGTCCGATGTTAGTACAGTATCCTGTACACTGTCAAACACCTCGCGGATAGCACTCATAAAGCTTTTTTCGTTTGTAAATGAACTGAAGATGTTGCTATGAATATTGCCAAACATATCATATGTTTCGGCGACAGATATTTTATCTGGAGAGTATGTGTCACCTGCTGTAACTGTGTTATTAGCAACAGATGCGACAGGTGAGCTGAAAAATGTGTTCAGGCTGCTGATGCCTGTTATTTGCATTGCATTACTCCGTCAGTGAAATTCTGTCCTGATTCTTTTATCGTCTATATGTGAAATGCCTTAACAAAAATCGGTCGCACCCCTCGCGGGTGCATGGGCGGACGCAGGGGCGGATATTATGTGTAAAGAAACTGCATAGAGTGTGCAGAATTTTCACACTGCCATACAGCGGAACTTGCGCCTGATAAGGTGTTATACTATGGCATGACTTTTGCGTCTGTAACCAATGGAGGTTATTATGTCATTAGTGGTAGCAGAAAATCTTACAAAAATTTATCAGATGGGAACAGGGAAGGTCGCTGCTCTGAACGGAGTGAGCTTCTCTTTGGAAAAGTCTTCTTTTATCAGCTTCATAGGTCCATCCGGCAGCGGAAAGACAACTCTGCTGAACATGATAGGGTGTCTGGACAGCCCCACGTCCGGCATCGTCACCGTGGACGGACAGGATACATCATTTCTCAGCCGCTCAAAAAAGGCGGATTTCAGAGGCAGAAAAATCGGCTTTATTTTTCAGGAATTTAATCTTTTTCCGGTTCTCAGCGTTTATGAAAATGTCGAGTATCCCCTGATAATGGTTCAGGATGTCGGAGCATCAGAACGAAGGGAGAGAATAGAAAAAGTTCTCGAAGCCGTGGGCATGGCGGAACATGCCGCAAAACGCCCCTCTCAGCTGTCCGGAGGTCAGAAGCAGAGGACGGCGGTTGCCAGAGCTCTGGTGGCGAATCCTGCCATCATTCTGGCGGACGAACCAACGGCAAATCTGGATCACGAAACATCCATGAAGATAATCTCTCTGATGAAATCCATGCGCGACGACTTCGGAACCACATTCGTTTTTTCCACCCACGACCCAAAGGTGGTGGGCGAGGCCGAAAAAATATACGTTCTGGAAGACGGAAAAATAGTCAGGGAGGAGGCGTGATGTTCAGTATATTAAAAATGGCGTTAAGAAATCTTTTCAGATATTCGAGAAGAACCGTCCTGAACGTTTCCCTTATCGTTATCGGGGTAGTTTTCGTTTCGGTATTCGTATCCGTTTCCGGATCATTTAAAAATATGATGACTGCGCAGATTACCGATTCCATGACAGGGCATGTGCAGATACATAGAAAAGGGTATATGGGGGCTGTCGAAACCCTGCCGCAGAATATGAATCTGAAATTTATGGCGCTGGACAGGCTAGATGCCGCTCTTAAAGAAGTGGACGGAACGGAGGCTGTCAGCTACCGCATAAAGTTCGGAGGTATGTTCTCGACTTTTACCGAAACCTCCAACATCAGGCTGAACGGCATAGATCCGGAAAAGGAATTTAAAGTGGTTCCGCTCCTGCCGTCACGTATTCTGGAGGGCTCTAAAGATCTGAAGAGGGGTGAAATAATTATCCCCAGACTCTTTGCCAACTCTATGAAGGTCAAGGTGGGCGACACAGTGGTGGTGGTCGCCAGCAACAAGGACGGTTCGGTGAACGGAAAACAGCTGAAAGTTTCCGGTATAGTTGAGAGCGCCACTGGACCTGGCGGGCGTGACGGATATGTCCATATAGACGACGCCGCGGAGATACTGCGCATGGATATTCCGGAGATAAGCGAGATAGCCGTCAGGCTGAAGGATTTTAATAAACTGCACGATTTCGAGAAAAATCTGACCGCCAGACTTTCCACGGAACTGAATAAAAAGGGACAGCCGATTTTTGACGTGCACACCTGGGAGAAACTGTCGCCATTTTATAATATAGCCAGGATGATAGATCTGATGACTCTTTTTGTTAAGGTTCTTCTGGTGGCCGTCGTAATGATTTCCATACTGAACGTGATGATAATGGCCGTGTATGAACGTATCAGGGAGATAGGAACCGCCGCCGCCATAGGGACTAAGCCCTATAAACTGCTGCTGCTGTTCCTGACGGAAGGAATGCTGATGGGTATCATCGGGGCGTTAATAGGGAGCGCTCTGAGCGTTGCCACTGTTTGGCTCATAAACCTTACACAGATAACTTTCAATTTCGGTCAGCAGAAGGATATACTGCTCGTCGCTTCGGTTGACTATGCCCAGCTTGCCGCCGTGTCGCTGACCGTTGTGGCCGTGGCTGTGGCGGCGAGTATCCAGCCGGCGTTCAAGGCGTCGAAGATGGAGCCTGTGAAAGCTCTCAGACATGTTTAAAAAATAGAGAGGTATTATTATGAAAAAAATTCTTACCGCATTTTTGATGCTTGTTTTCTCCGTTTCATTCGCGGAACCGTATATCGCCGTGGCCTCTGATGGCGCAAAACCTGCCTCCGCTGTCAGCGAAACCGTAGGTAAGGCACCGTATTTCATCATCTTTGATGAAAAGGGAGTATATATGGAATCTGTCCCTAATCGGTTCAGAGGGACGGAGGGAGCGGGGCTGGCTGCTGTCGGTATGCTTAAGGACAGCGGAGTAAAGGTTATAATAGCACGGTCCTTTCCCAGCGAAAGATTTACCGTGTTTCTGAAGTCAAAGGACATGACCGGAAAACCGTTTAAAGGTTCTGCAGAAGACGGAGCCAAATCAGTTATTAAAAAGAAATAGGTGGCTTTTATGATACGTTTTTTACTTGTTTTTCTGGTTCCTTTCTCGGTTTTTGCTCTGGAGCCTGCGGCTCTGTTGAAACAGATAGACAGAAACCTCAGTCCGGAGAGCTATGAGTCCTACAGAAAACTGATAAATATCGAGCCTTCCGGAGCAAAGAAGGAATACACTATGTTCACCGTCAAGAAGGGGCTGGACAAGGTCGCTTCCCTGTTCATCGCTCCGGCGAGCGAAAACGGCAGGAGCACTCTGCGTCTGGGGGACAATATGTGGCTCTACATCCCCAACATCGGTAAGCCGGTGAGGGTAACAAGTCTTCAGTCCGTAGTGGGCGGTGTGTTTAATAACGCCGATATTCTTCAGTTGGATTATTCGGCTGAATACGACGTGGTCAGGGTGGATGAGCAAAACGGTCTCTATATTCTTCAGCTGAAGGCTAAAACCAGAACAGTGGCTTATGACAGACTTGTCATCACCGCCGACAAAGCGAAAAAACTTCCGCAAAAGATTGACTGCATGACCGCCGACGGAATGCTTATCAAAACGCTCTATTTCAAGGAAGTGAAGGATTTCGGCGGCGGCATAGTGCGTCCCTCTGTCATTGAGACGGATTCGCCTCTGTACAAGGGTTATAAATCAGTCATGATTTTTGCCGGGATAAAAAAGAGAGATTTTAAAAACGAAGTATTCACAATAGCCTATATGCCCAACATGGCGGAACTGAGATGAAAAAATTTGTAAAAGGCGGGGTCTTAGCACTCTGCCTTTTGTACGTCTCTGCCGTTCAGTGTGGCGAATATGATTTCGATCTGAGCGAGATAGAGAAAAAACCTTATTCAGTCGGCGGCAGTTTTGAGCTGAAATCAAATGTGTACGATTACGATACATCGTCGCCTGTCTTCGGACTGAAATATGATAATCCGGATACGGCTGACTATCTGGTCGACCTTAGATTGAACCTGTCATACGAAGCGGGCGGTCTGAAATATACGGTGAAATCCGCTTCGAAATATTTTGGAAAGGCGGATGAATCACCCTATACAGATGTATCGCTTATGGAACATTATGTCAGCTATTCATCCGACGTCAGTTTTCGGGTTGACGCCGGAAAGAAAACCATGAAATGGGGGAAAGGTTACGCCTACAACCCTGCGGCTTTTCTGGACAGACCGAAAAATATAGATTCCCCGGAAGATGCTCTGGAGGGCTACACGCTTGTCAGCGGTGAATATACGCTAAGTTTTCTGGGAGCGCTGAAGACGCTTTCGTTTAATCCGGCGGCTTATTATGTCGATGATAACTGGAACAGAGAGCTGGGGGCCGACGATGGTGTTAATTTTGCCGGAAAGCTCTACGCTCTGCTTTATGATACTGACATTGACCTGATGTTTTCCGGAGGAGAGTCAAGGGGCGACAGGTTCGGAGCCGATTTTTCGCGGAATATCAGTTCAAATTTCGAGATACACGGCGAATACGCTAAATATTATGACGTACAGCGCCTGTCAGTGAGCGGATCCGATACTGTTGATTCTGATAACTGGATAATAGGTCTCAGGTACCTTACTGAAAACGAGATAACGTTAATCGCGGAGTTTTTTCATAAATCATCCGGTTATACCGTTGACGAGATGAAGGAGTTTTATGCCGCGGCCGATTCCGATGCCGCCGCTTTTCCCGGGCGGTTACTGTCGATGCCTTATTCCAAAAACAATCCCATGCGGAATTACTTTTATATGCGTGTGTCCTTTAAGGAGCCGGCAGGTGTGTTGTATTTCACTCCTGCAGTGACTCTTGTGGCGAACACTGACGACGGCAGCTTTTCACTGGCTCCGGAAGCCGTTTACACAGGCGTAACCAACTATGAATTCAAACTGAAAGCCGTCCTGATGAACGGCGGGGCAGACAGCGAATATGGGGAAAAAACCGCTGACGGCAGAATAGAAGCCTCGGTTACATATTATTTCTGACATCACTCAGTGGACACTTTAATATATTTTGCCTATATAGTGGAAATATAGAAAGGTGCTGTGGTGAAAAAAAATATATTTTATTATGTCTGAATATGAAAAAGAGCTTAGTATTTGCTGGTCTTTTTACCTCTACGTTGACGAGAAAAACTTTTACCTCCGATGAGTAGAAAGGACGTCTGCGATAAAAGAGCTACCTTAACGTGGCATATTATTCACCGTATTTTTCCAGCATTTTTGACCCGGCGTAAAAGCAGACCAGAGTGAGAATTATCAGCAGTATCCACGATAGAAGCGCCTCCGATCCGTGTCTCACGATGGTGGTGGTGTGACTGAGCGGCATCAGATAAACTATGCCTCTGAGCCAGTCCGGCAGGAAATTCAGCGGATAAAAAGTTCCGGAAAAGAAAGACATGGGCATGATGATGAAATTGGTCAGCACAGCGTGGTGTTCCATGTCGTTGATAACCAGTCCGAACATAACCCCGGCGCATGAAAAGAAGGCGGCATTGAGCACCAGCGCCATCAGAGCCATCATGTCGAAGGGAAGGGTGTGGAATATAAGCGCCCCGGCAAGCATGATTGATATAACAGAGACCATCGACCTGATGATGCCGGACAGCACCAACCCCCGCATCACGGAAGCAGCGCTCACAGGGCTGGTCATCACTGTCTGAAATGCGCCGGACTGCAGCCTGCCCATGCTGACAGAGATGGACACCATGTTGAACGAGTTAGTCATGGAGCTCATGCAGGCTATCCCCTGCACCAGAAAAGCTCCGTAGTCCGGTATGCTGATGCGTGAGCCAAGCCCCAGCCCGAAAGCCATCAGGTAAAGAATAGGCGTTGATATGCTGTAGAACACGAAGCCCAGCCGCATCACTTTCTTTTTATACAGGAGTATCTCCCGGTAAAAAACGGCGTAGGTACCCCAGAATCTGTTAAGAAGTATGTCCGTCATGCGCTTTTTCCGTATGAGATAAGCACGTCTTCCAGTTTTGTCCTGCGAACACGGTATTCCTCGAAATTATGTACGCTCAGATAGTCGTTCAGCAGTAAGCTGTCGCTGAACAGCATTGTTTTTGCCTGTCCTGTGCCATTGATGTCCAGAGCGTAAGTCCCTGCCTGATTGATCAGGCTGTCAGGCGTGTTCATATGGATTATGCGTCCTTTTTCCATGATAGCTACCCGCCCGCACAGATATTCAGCTTCATCGGTGTAGTGGGTGGTCAGAAGGATGGATCGTCCTTCCGCCTTTATACTGTTGATGATGTCCCACATCTCCCGTCTTATCATCGGGTCCAGTCCTATGGTCGGCTCATCCATAAAAATCATTCCGGCGCCGGAGAGCAGAGCCCGGGCGGTCATCACACGCCTTTTCTGACCGCCGGAAAGAGCGCCTGTGCGCTCATTTCTTTTGTCGGCTATGTTCAGCCTTTCCAGCATATTTTCTATCTCTTTTTTTGCGTTTCTTTTGTTCCTGAGAAGGCAGTAGGTGTGGAGCGCCTCATACACGGTCAGCTCATATTCCAGATTCATCTCCTGAGATACGATCGCCATGTTCTGTCTGGCAAGATATCTGTTCCGCCACACATCTTCTCCATTGAGTGCGATGCTTCCGTTATCGGGGCGCAGAAGAGTCGCCAGCATTTTGATGGTGGTGGTCTTGCCTGCTCCGTTCTCACCCAGCAGACCGAAGATCTCACCCTTTTTTATGTCGAAGCTGATATCGTCCACGGCTTTCAGCCGACCGAATGATTTTGATAGATTATCCACTTTCAGCATCATGCCACCCCTGTATAGAGAGCCGTGCGGCATCCGTCGGATTCTGTTATCCGGCTTTTCACACGGAAAATGTCATATAGATTTTTTTCGGTCACAACCTCATCGGAATTGCCGTCCAGAGCGGTTTCTCCGTTTTTCAGGGCTATCATGCGTCCGGAAAATCTGGAGGCAAGGTTGAGGTCGTGCAGAACCATAACGACGGTGAGCCCGCAGTTTTTGTTTAGTTTCTGTAGAAGCTCCAGTATCTCGAACTGATGGTGTATATCCAGATAGGTTGTGGGCTCATCCAGCAGAAGTATCTTCGGCTGCTGTGCCAGCGCCATGGCTATCCAGGCTCTCTGGCGTTCGCCTCCGGACAGTCTGCCTATGGGCATGTGTCTTTTGTCGTCCAGTCCCGCGGCGCTGACCGCCCAGTTGACTATCTCTCTGTCCTCTTTGGTGAAGGATGACATAATCTTTTTATACGGACTGCGGCCGTATGCCGCCAGACAGTGAACGGGAATATCCTCCGGCGCTGAAGGCGACTGAGCCAGTATGCCTATGTTTCTGGCTATTTCGCTGCTGTTCAGCATAGAGATGGATCTGCCGTCCAGAAATACTCTGCCTTCTGTCGGCTTTATCAGTCTGCCCAGACACTTCAGCAGTGTTGATTTACCCGATCCGTTGGGACCGATCACAGATACCATGCTGCCTTCCTGAAAAGACAGGCTGATGTTCTTAATGACTGTTTTGCCGTTGTATCCGGCATGCAGTGATTCGCAAGAGAGCAGGCTCATCTGGTCCTCCTTTTCAGCAGATACAGAAAGAACGGAGCGCCCAAAAATGCCATCACAACACCCACGGGGAGCTCGTACGGGCTAAAAACCATTCTGGCCGCCGTATCGGCGAATATCACCGTTATAGCGCCGAAAACAGCGCTGAACGGGATCAGCAGTCTGTTGTCGGAACCAACTATCAGGCGGGTGATATGGGGGATTATCAGCCCCACAAATCCCAGAAGCCCTGCCACGCTGACAGCTGAGGCAGCCAGCAGTGCCGCCAGAATTGTCATGATGAATTTTACTTTTTCCACGGACAGTCCCAGTCCCCTTGCGGCATCATCCCCCAGCATGAGTATGTTGAGGTATTTTGAGCCGAATACGGCGCCGAAAAGTCCCAGAACAGTGTAGGGCAGTATCATCCTGACGTGTATCCAGCTTCTGCCGCTGAGAGAGCCTGCCATCCAGTTCACCGTGCCCTGAACCTTGTCGCTGTAAAACACCATGAGAGCGGTCATAAAAGCGCCCAGAAAGGCGGCCAGAGCCACCCCCGCCAGAATAAGCCTGAGGGGGTGAGCTCCGCCGTCATAGGCAAGGAGATAGATTATCAGCGATGTCAGTATCGCTCCGGTAAAAGCTGCAGGTGGAACTGCGTGGGTATAAGAGGGAAGGAGTATCATAACCGCCATGGCGAAAAGTCCGGCACCTGCCGATATGCCGATAATGCCGGGGTCTGCCAGCGGATTTTTCAATACAGACTGAAGTATGGCGCCCGAAAGGGCAAGGTTGATGCCGGTCAGCGCGCCTGTGATTATGCGGGGCAGACGTATATTCATCATTATATGGTACATGCCTCCCTCATTGGCTCCGGTGAAAATACCGAATATCTCGGACAGGCTGATGCTAACCGTACCGAAGGCTACGCTGACGCATATTCCCGTGGTCAGCAGTATCAGACCTATGCCTCCGGTCATATATTTTTTTCTATTGTCCTGTTCCGTGTAGGATTTCATTTATAAAGCTCCGGATAAATCATCTGAGATAGTTCCGCCACTGCTTCGCCTGTGCGCACGGTGGGGTTTATGCCGTAGGTTTCGAATTTCAGGTTATAGACCTTTCCGTTTTTAACAGCTCTCAGAGCCGACCATGCCGGGCTGGAGCTGAGCACGGAACCGGCTGCCGCGGTTTCCTTGTTGCTGTGATTTATCAGCATGATGATATCCGGGTCGCCTGCTGTGACATATTCCAGATTGAGCGGGAGGAATCCTGCGGACATTTTATTCTTTTCATCTGTCTGCTTAATGCCTTCGGTTATATTCCGTCCTCCGGCTGCGCTGAGCATCATGCCAGTGTAGCTGTTTGGCATCACCATGCTGTAGCTTTCCGGAGAGCCGAACAGCACCAGCACTTTTTTCTTTTTAATTGAGGCGGTGCGTTTTTTTACTCTGTCCATGCTGTGTTCTATGGCTCTTGCGGAGGTTTCGGCTTTTGTCCTGTTCCCTGTCAGCTCCCCGTAGAGACGTATTACTTTTGTCACATCTTCCGGTGTGGTGGGGCTGAAGAGAGCTGTCTTAATTCCGGCTCCTTTCAGAGTCTGCACCATGGACACATGAAACGGAAAATTCATGCCGATGACCAGCTCCGGCTGAAGAGCCACTATACGCTCTATATCCGGGTTCTGCACCTGTCCCACGGACGGGATGCCTGCAAGCTGTTTAGCCACATATTCCGGTGTCGTGCTGCTGGCGGCATAGGCGAGCGGTTTTCCTCCGGCAGCCAAAAACATCTCAAGGTTGGAGCTGTTGAGCACCACTATCCTGGTCAGTGGTGTTTTTATTGTGAAGGACGCTCCGGCGTGATCTCTGAATGTCATATCAGCATGAGCTGTGAATGTGCTGACGGTCAGTAATGCCAGCAGAGATAAGAGTATTTTTTTCATTGCATATATCCTTGTCTGAGAGTGAGAAATCTTGTTTTTTGGTTCTGTTTCAGTTCCCCGTTTTTGTCTCTGCCCACATGCACTTTGAATGCGGCTGCGCCATCCTTGTCGTATACCTGTACCGAGAGGCTTTCCTTGCCCATGAAGGGGCGGCTGACAAAAAAGATACTGCCGAATCTGTCGGACATAAAATGTCCGCCCGCAGGCGCTGTATCGGAATGAATATTGTACATGCCGTGGCTGAATCTGCCTTCGGTCAGCTCCGATTTAACCTCGAAAATTACACTGCCGTTGGTAACTATTATCAGAACCTCCCCCCATTCGGAGATATCCTTCATTATGTCGGCAAAGTCGCTGACGGGCGCTTCCACAGCTTCACCTTCCAGCGCTCTGATTACGTCTCTCTCCGGGACATTCAGTGCTCTGGCGGTCATCACTGTTGCCGCACCTTTGTTGTCGTTCAGATAGTTCTTTATTTCCTGCATCTCGATCTCCTTATATCAGTTCTGCCCTGCCACACGTCCGGCGGCGGGAGAATATTCGCTGTCGTAAGCTATTTCCAGCACATCAATGAGCGACTGAGCCATGTTCACATACCAGAACTGCCCGCTGGGGGTCAGTTTCAATGTTCTGTCTGCGAGGGTTATCATCCTGCGTTTTCTCCAGGATTCAAAGAGCGGTTCGAACACTTCTGAAAGCGAAAAACCGGCCTCTGCGTCCAGATCGTTCAGTCTAAGAAAACCGCAGTCTATCTGATAGGTTATGAGACTGTGGAGTCTGTGTCTGTCCGCCTGAAGGCTCATGCCCATTATGGGTTTTCTGCCTGCGTTCACCATGCCGAGATAGGGTTCCAGAGCCATATGGGTGAAATATCCGTGGCTGTGCGTGCGTCCTCCCGCTCCTGCTCCGAAAGCGTGCATCAGAGTGCCTTTTTTGGACATTCTGTTATAGAGGCTTCTGTCTCTGGTGTCTCTCACCCAGTGCGCCATAGACGGCTGCAGGTAGCCGAGATTCTGCATCACCTGATGCGCCTTCAGGAAGAAAAGAGCCTGTTGTGCCGTGGAGGCAGGTTTGGGCAGTTTTTCGTCCTTGATCTGGCTGTTCATCCGCCCGTCCTCAAAGACATTGAGCTGATACAGAGCCATGCCGTCCACCTCCAGAGAGTGAGCCGTCAGAATGTCTTCTATGTAGTCAGATTCGCTCTGATATGGCAGACCGAACATCAGGTCTATGGATACCGCAGCCTCGTTTATCCTTTTGAGTCTCTCTATGTTTTTCATGACTGTTTCGCCATCGTCCACCCGTCCTATGGCCCGCCTGATTCTGGTATCGAAAGACTGTACGCCAATGGAAAACCTGTTGACTCCGGCGTTGAGGCAGACGTCGACCTTTTCGTCTGTGAGCTGAAATGTTCTGGTTTCGAAGGTGAATTCGCAGTCGTTTGCCAGCGGCAGGCTGTTTCTGACAGCGCCGAGCATACGTCCGATCTGCTCTGAATCAAGAGCGCCGGGTGTGCCGCCTCCTATGTAAACTGCGTTGATGTTTCCAGTGGAAAAATGGGGCAGTCTGGCGCAGTCCTCTATCTCTCTTACTATGCCGTTTGTGAAGGCTTCCATCATATCGGGCTTAGCAAAATTTTTGAAGAACCCGCAGTAAGAGCATCTGGTCTGACAGAATGGAACGTTAACATATACCAGTTTTTCACCGGATACCGGCTGCATCGATGCTTTCATCCATTCCCTTCCGGCATCTTCCGGTGTCAGCGGTGTGCTCTTGCCTCCTGCGTGTACGGTGCGTTTTTTGTCATACGCCTTTGTCAGGCTGTCTTCGGTTTCGTTGCCGAAAATGAGCTTTTTTTTATCTTCTGTCAGGCTTCTGTGCCATGTTATGTTCATTGTTTTATCCTGTTTACGGATTTGATGAGGTTTTCGGCAAATTCCCAGCACTCGGCTTTGTTCATCATGGTTCTTGGTTTCATGCGCTCGTTGGTTTCTGTCTCTGAAAAACCTGCCATCCTGTAGAATGACATCAGCCCTTCCTTATCCTCGTCAGTCATTGATGAAAAGATCATCTGACCGTGGAGCATAGCGCATCCGATTACGCTTTTTCCCAGTTTTGCGGCGTATTTTTCCAGCATGAGGATGCCGCCGTGGGATCTGCCGTTGTGCATTATGGGTTCTGTCTTCATCGCCACGCCGAAAAGAGCGGTTTTTTTATCTGCCAGCGTTTCGGCATATCTTCCGATATATTCTTCCAGAGGTTTTAGATATCCGTGACTGTAGATGCCCGACCCCATTACGGTGAGGTCGGCATCCACAGGAGCACCGGCTGATGAAGCATCTGCCGTGAAGGCTTCGTGCCCGTCAGCCGAGAATCTTTCTGCGATCCACGAGGCAATCTGCCCCGTGGATCCGTATCTGGTGGAAAAAATTATATTAACTTTCATGTCTGCCCTTAGAAATCCAGTCCGGCCTTAAAGATAACGTGGCTGCCAGGCTCTTCCATCGTTGCCATAGCCAGTGTGTATTCCTGATTGTTGATGTTCAGAGCTTCCACGCTCAGGAAAAATCTTCTGCCGTCGCTGAATCTGTATATGCCTGACACAGAGGCGTTCAGGGTGGTGTATCCTTCCACTTCTGTTATGTCGCCGGATGACTCCTCATCTTCCGCGTCGTCGGCATATCTGACGTATATATCCGCGTTCAGAGACATGTTTTTGCCTATTTCTGTGCTGTAGCTTATTCCGGTTCTGCCGAAGGTTTCGGGCATACCGTTTTTGTCAGTGGTATAGGTTTCGAACTTATATTCCCTGTTAAGCAGTGTCAGCTCAACGTAGGGACGGAATCCGAATATCTCGTATCCGGCTGTGAGCTCCAGCCCCTTTGTGGTGGCTTTGTCGATATTGGTGTACTGATATGCGTCTGAACCGTTGATGCTTGTTGATGCTGTTGTGATGTAATCATCTGCCTCGGTTAAGAAGAGGGTGGCGTCCGCATCCAGATGTTTGCCTCTGTATCTGGCTCCTATTTCATAGTTAACGCTTGTTTCGGCTTCCAGATCAGGGTTGGAGTATGTGGGGGTGCTGCTGCCGTGGGTTGTGCCCATATAGAGCTGCTGGAGATTGGCTGTTCTGTAGCCTGTGGCGACCAGAGCCCTGAAGGTGGTATTCTTTACTCCGTTATATGTCAGCGACAGACTGCCCACAGTGCTCGAATCATCGGAACTGCCGGGTGTCAGACCTGTTTTATTTGATTCAGACAGTTCTGTTTCTGTCTGAGTATACCTCAGACCGCCTGTAATGACAAAATCGCCTATTGCCTGCTCGTCCTGAGCGAATAATGATACAGACTGCTGGTTCGCTTTGCTGAGATAGTTGGAATATGCGGGCGCCATGAAGCTCTTGGTGACCTCCACTGCTTCCAGATCGTCTTTCATGTATTCGAATCCTGTTATCAGCAGGTTGGTGGATGACAGGTTGAAATCCGCCTGAGTGTTGAGCCCCAAAGTGTCCAGGTCGTTCTGTGTATTTGATTTATAGCTGAATACGCTGCCCATCATGCTCATATACATGTTGTTGATGAACTCTTTAAAGGTATTCTGCATAAAGAGATCCGCTTTTACTCTGCCGAGGGCTGAGCCGGGATTTTTGAATTCGAAGTGGAAATTGTCTTTTTCCCTGTCCCATCTGGGCAGATTCATCTCCATCCTCATATCAGAACCGGATGGCACCACGTCCTCGTATCCTGTGCGCACCTCATTGTCAGAATCATAGATAGTCTTTTCGTAGCTCATGTCTATCCTGTCGTTCTTATAACCGATGACTCCTCTGAAGTTGGTGCTTTCAAAGGCTGTGTACTCTATCTCATCGTTGTCTGTGTCTCTTCTGTTTCCCTGATTGGTATCGGTCATCTCGGCTCTGTAGTAGAACCCCTGGCTGTTTCCGAAAAGGGATAATGATTTGCTCAGACCGCCGGTGCCGGTGTCATATGTTGTGCTGATGCTTCCCTGAAGCGGTTTTGTGCCGCCTTTTTTTGTGATTATGTTTACAACGCCGCCTATTGCGTCAGAACCGTAAAGCACTGACGACGGGCCTTTGATGACTTCTATTCTCTCTATGGAAGCGGGATCTATCAGAAGAGGCGCTCCATCCATGGATTTCTGCTCGGATATTTTTACTCCGTCCACCATTATGAGTGAACGCGAGGCGCTCTCTCCCCTCAGACTGATCCTGAAAATTCCTGTGGAACCTGTGCTGGTGAGCTGTACGCCGGGAATATCCCTGAGCAGTTCGGCCAGCGTGACCGAGCCGGACATGGCTATCTCTTCATCTGTGACGACAGAGAGCGTAACGGGAACCTCGATAGCGGATTTTTCGGATCTGGTGGCTGTCACCTTCACCTCGTTCTGGGTCAGGGACTTTTCAGCATACGCCGATGCGGCAAACAGACAGCATACCGCTGCCGTAAGCAATTTGTTTCTCATCAGAAACTCCTTTAGAAATAATGTTGGAATTCGTGATTCTCTGACATTAAAACGGCATTCGGGATGCTCTGTGCGGGACTCAGGAGCCGGCGGTCTGCCGCGCGGCTTTTTCGGGCTTTTGCGGGAACTGCTGGACGTATCCGCATTTAGGACACTTGATCTCTATGAGCTTTACCTCTCCCTTCATCAGCAATCTGCCGCAGCGCCTGCATCTTATTTCTTCATTGTTCATATTCAGCCTTCCAGACTGTATCTTACGGGTATCAGAATATTGAATTCCTCACCCGATCCTTTTTCAAAAGGAAATACGGACGCCACCAGCTTCAGCGCCTCTTTATCCAGAACAGAGTGTCCGCTGGATGTCTCCACAGTGGCAAGTTTAAGCGTTCCGTCCGGGTTTATTACAGCTCTGACGCCCACCAGCCCCTCTATGCCTTTTCTGCGGGCAATGTAGGGATAGTGTTTGCCTGATTCCAGAGCGCTGCCCAGTCTGGATCTGTAGCCTGTATAGTCGAAGACCGGTTTATCCGGAGTCGTTTTTACCGGAGGAGCAGGTTTCATTACAGGCGCCGGTTCAGGGTCAGGCTGCACCACCGGAGCTTCCTCTGCTGTCGGTGACGGATCTATGGGGATAAAGGCAGACGGTTTTAAAACTTCCTGAGTTTGTGATATCGTTTTTTTCGTCTGCCTCATTTTTTTCTTTGCAGATTCTGTTTTTATTACAGGCTTTTCTATAGCCGGCTCCGGTTCGGGTGTTTCAGCAGCCGGTTCAGGAGCAGGTATGCAGTAGTTCAGCAGGACCTTCATGGATTCTTTCGGCTCCGGCTGTGGAGCGGGAATATCGAAATCCGCCACGACCGCAGATACATGAAGCGAAACAGACATGAGAAAACATATAATGTACATGTTCCTGCTGTTGTAAGCTGTCATCATCTGCTCTCTTTTGTCAGAAATGATACTGATTCCGCTCCCGCTTCTCTGGATATATCCATAACGTTCATGATAAGGGCAAAATCAGCCGTTCTGTCGGAAGAGATTATCACTGTTTTGCTTCCGCCGCCGTCTATCTGTTCTTTCAGAAACAGTTTTAAGTGGAACTTGTCGGTTTTTCTGCCGTCCAGAAAGAGTGTGCCGTCCTCTTTGACTGTTACTACGGCGTCATCTGCTTTTATGCTCTCAGAGGTGGTGCTGTCCGGCAGGTTTGCCTGTACCGCCGGCAGCGAGAAGACCGATGTGAGCATAAAGAAAATGAGAAGAAGAAACACCATATCGATCATCGGTGTCATATCCGGCGCTGAGTCTTTTTTACGAAAAATATCAAAGTCTATCATGGCATTGTTCCATCAGGCGGACAATCTCTTCGCCTTTTATTTTTAGCTCCACTGTCATCAGGTGGAGTTTTTTTTCGAAAAAATGGTATATAATAAGCGCCGGTATACCCACCAAAAGCCCCGCTATGGTAGTCAGAAGCGCTTCCCATATACCTCCTGCCAGCAGCGAAGGATCCACCGTGCCGCTGACGGTGGAGATGGTGCGGAAAGATAGCGCCATGCCGATGACTGTGCCTGCCAGTCCCAGCATGGGGGAGATGCGTCCTATCAGCTCTATGACATGAAGGTTTCTGGCGTATTTCTGAAGCTCCTCTATGCCCTTGTTGGTGACAACGTGTTCCAGCTCGTGACGCGAACAGCTTCTGTTTTCTATAACCTCACGAAAAACGTTTTCCAGTGCGCTCCTTCCTGAAGACAGCCTTTCCAGAGCCTTGTCGGCGTGACCCTGTTCTATGCTGTTTTTTACTGAGGCATATGCTTCTTTTGAAAATCTATGTGATATGAAATACCAGAATCTCTCAAAAAAAACGGTCATCAGAATCACTGAACATAAAACGAGCGGGTACATCATGAACCCGCCTTTCTGTATAAACATAGCAACGTCCATAGACTTCTCCTGCTTTGGTAATGAGAATCATTATCAAGCATATCGGGTGTTGTCAAGTAAAAAGAAACTTTAATGGATGTTTTATGAAAAAATATGCACTGCATCTCTATAAACGCAGAGATTATTCCGAAAGCATTTTTAGTAGGATCATGTCATTAGTTCTATGTGTGTATCCAGTCATAAGAGTAAGATGATACATTATAAAATTCTGACGATATCATCATGAAGGAACTGAAGATGTCTGCGTTAAAATCATGTTTTTTATGTTTATTGTTCGGGGATGAAAACGATGATGTCGGTGAGTCTTTTTAATTAATCTCCCAGTTTTGCTCAAGACTATCTCTGCAAAAACTCAGGAAATTAGCGGCGATAGCAGATAGGTTCCTGTTCTTCAGCGTTACTATCGACTTTTGCAGTTTGTGGGCGTTTCCCTGCACAGGCAGGCACAGCATATCGTCATCCACCTCGTCCATCACTCCCGCCGGAACAACGGCCACGGCCTCTCCGGCTTTCGCCAGCGCTATACAGCTCTGTCTCAACACACAGGTGCTTATTATGTCAGCCTTCTGGTTTATCTCGTAGAATGAATTTATCAGCCCATCTCTGTATGTTCTGTTAACGCAGATAGGGACGCCCACAAGGTCTCTTACCGATAAGCTATCCGAGGGTTCTTTTATCCAAGGGTTGTCTTTCAGAAAGATGGCGCTCATTACCTCCTCTTCCATCAGGTAATAGTTGAACAGGTGGGGAGATTTCAGAGGTGCTCTGATAACAACTATTTCACAAATGCCTGTTATGAGCAGTTCGCCGATCTTACCGGTTACCAGTTCATACAGTTCCAGAGTGACATTAGTATATTTTCTTCTGAAATCAATCAGCAGACGGTTGATGACCTGTTCGGAGATGGAAGGCGCGATGCCTATGCTCAGAACGCCTGATAATCCGCTGTTTATATCCTTTATCTCTTTTATTGTGGAATCTTCCAGCTCGCATAGATATTTGGCTTTTTCATAGAGCAGCTTCCCGGCGTCGGTAACCTTTATTCTGCGCACGCCACGTCTGGTTTCTATCAGCTCTGCACCGAATTTTTCCTCCAGAAGTTTTATCTGGTTGGTCAGAGCTGGCTGGGCGATGTTCAGCCTGTTTGCGGCGGTGGTGAGGTTCCCCTCGTCAACGATGACCACAAAATTTCTGTAAATATCAAGATTCATAGTTTTCTCTAAATATAATATTTAATTATATTATAAATAAAAAAATAATATTTTCATTATATTTTATCAGGGTGTATGTTTACTCAGAAACCGGTTTCTGATCTGTTTATATGGAGTGATAAAATGATAAACATTCAGGAACTATGCCTTAAAAAGCCAATTTTCAGCTGTATTTTAATCAAATTCGGCATTACAGCCTCTATAATCATAGCCGGCGCGGTAGCTTACGGTGTCAGGACAGGTGTCTGGCAGAACTCTTTAAGATATGGACTGCTGCTGTTGTCTGCCGACATTCTATTCTCTGTGTCTGAATATCTTCATGCAAAATGGGCTATTTCTCTTTGATCGTCATGATGAATTCCACGCCGTCGGGGCAGTTGTGAAACTCTAAGCCGCCGTTAAAAAAGTTGGTTACTGCGGTCTTGGCGATGAATAATCCGAGACCTGTTCCGTGATTTTCATCTTTTGTTGTGAAATATGGCAAAAAAATACGGTCTTTTATTTTATCACTTATATAGTCACCATTGTTTTTTATACTGATGGTCATGAATTTTCTGCTGACTACTAAACTTATTTGGATCAGTCCTTCCGGTATCTTTTCCTGTTTCAGAGCATCATAAACGGCGTCTTTTGCGTTTTCAAATATGTTTACGAATGCAAGGTTGAATTTGATAACATCAAGATGATCATAAATAAATTCATTGTCACAAGGTGGATAGGTATTAAAACTGTCGCAGTCGATACTGCTGTTATAACAAGAACATCTGAATCTTAAGGCAATATTGCCGGATGTCAGTTCCGGCATATAGAGTTTTAGCAGGTCAAAAATATGGTGGACAAGGTTTTTTTTGATATGTGGTTCGGTTGTCTTGTATGAGGCTTTAAAACTGTCGATAATCAGTGACATATTCTGAATGGTATCAAGAGCGTTTTGTTGAAATTCATCAATATTTCTGCTACTCAGGGTCTTGTCATGGTAGAGTTCACAGATTTCCTGAACAGACAGAGCAAGCACGTTCAGCGGCTGCCTCCAGTGGTGTGAGATCGATGTCAGAAGCCTGTTCAGGTCGTCTTCATGTTTTTTATGAAATAGATAGTGTTCATTATTACAATATTTTTTTATCTCTTCCAGTACAATTCCTTCGAGGTTTTCCTCTTCGTCAGACACCAGTTTAAGAACTGCATCTCTATCAAAATTATGTAAATTAGGCTTGTCTATAAGTGTCTTACAGAATTTCTCAGCAATGCGTCTGTTTGACAGCATCTTAATGATCTCTCCGTTGTTTTCAGTAATAAATTTATGAAACTGGTGTACACGCGAAGATTCAATTTTGGCTAACAGATAATTATAATTTGACATACATCACCATTTAGTCATTGCATAAATTGATATTTACATCATAATAAAAAGCTGAAACTGGCACGCTGTATACGTAAGTACCTCCATATACGTTAGTAAAACTGTATTTTGCAGTTCAATATATGAATGTTTGAACACAATATGTAGAGAATTTTATATTATATAGTCAAGATTAGTCAATAAAAATGTTTAAATATATTCTATTCATTTGTTTTTCCTCTTAGAATATTGTCTAGATATGGATAACAAATTATTACATTTATCAGAAATCGGATGTCGTATTAAAGAGGCTCGAAAGGCTAAGGGATGGTCTCAGGAGACGCTGGCGGAGCATGTTAATATTCATGCAACCTATATGTCTCAGATCGAGACCGGAAAAGTGAATCTGACGGTCAATATTCTTAAATCGATTTCAGACTGTTTAGATATTTCCATGAGAGACCTTTTATCTGACAAGACTGAAGAGGATGAACTGCCTAAATTTTTAAGAGAGGTCAGAAACGGCTATCTCAAAACGGCTGACGATGAGCGCGGTGCTTATATGAAAGCCGTTCGGGGGATCATCCATGCGTTCAGTTTTAAAAAAAAATAGTACAACTGCTGCATTAGAATAATGCGATTTCTGTTTTGTTCTTTAAGTGCCCGTAAATCATCATAAAATTTTTTAAGTATTATGGTGGTGCGGAGTATTGTCTTAATTTACTGATTATATATGCAAACTGGACTAAGGCATACGCAGGACTAAGGAGCCTGTGAGTGTAAATATCTTTCATTAAATAATGTTGACATTAGTCAAACTTCTGTAATGATTGTATGTACGCTTATTCTATTGCGGAGATATCCTTGACATCGCCCGACTATATTTTTAACTCGATGGCTCTGTCCCAGTCCGTCGGTCTCGTTCTTTCGGCTGTAGTCTTTTTCTTATCAGTGAAGGAGTCTAAAAAGCTGGTATTGAAATATTATTCCCTTTCCATCGTGTTCAAATGCATATATCTGTTCGGTCTTGTAATGCAGTCTATGGCTGTTTCTGTGGAACTGAAAATATTCTGGGCAAACATAAAAACCTCTGCGGCCTTTTTTCTGCCGTATTTCTGGCTTATCATCACCACTCTGTTCACCATGAAAAAACAGCCGCCCAGGCTGATTACTATACTGCTGTTTATGGTGCCTGTGATAAACCTTATCGTGCTGTATGCCGACCCTTATCTTCATTTATACAGGATATCGTCTGAACTTGTGCATGTTTTCGGCACTTACTATCATCTGAAACCGATGTTCGGTGCATGGTATTATTCCGTGATGATACCGTCCATGTATGTACCTCTGTGTTTTTCTATTATGCAGCTGGGGTATGCTTTTGCCACGTCCGGCAGATACGGCCGCATGCCGTATGGGCTTCTGCTTGTCCTGACAATATTTTCTATCCTGCTCTCTGCGCCCGTGTTCAGACAGGCAGTCTCTTACGACACGTTCGGCATCTTGTCGCCGATCAGCCTTATACTTAATTTCATGGTGCTTAAGCGATACAGCTTTATGGACATGATACCTATGGCTCAGCAGACCGCTTTTGACATAATAGATTCCGGCGTCTTTATATATGATACTAAGGGCAGGCTGGTGGACGCGAACAAGTCAGGTGAAAAGCTGAAGTCGGTAATGCCGGCTGATAACGCTTACCTGCTGTGCGGTTTTTTCAGCGGCACAGACAGAGCAGAGATCGTGCCGCAAAAGCTGATAACAGCGAAGGCGGAGGATCGGTATTATTCCGCCGTGTTCTATCAGGTTATGCACAACAAACGGCTGACAGAGGGCTATGTGGCTCTGGTTAACGATGTGACGGAAAATATGAAACTGGCGGAGATAGAGAAGGAAAAAGAGATAGTCTATCAGAAGGGTCTGATAATCAGCGATATACACGACAGCATCAGCGGCAGTGTGGGCATCATCGGAATGATAGCCGAAAATATGCTGGACAGCGGAGAGACGGACACCGAATCTGTGAAAAGGATAAAGAGCATAGCCGACGACACCCACAAAGAGGTGCGGTTCATGATGAACACATATGACAGACAGAACGCAACATATGAAGAGATGGCATGCGATATGAGACACATTGGCAACATCATGACGGAGGACAGCGGAATATCTTTCAGTCTGAAAGAAGAGATAGAGGAAGCGTATCTGACCAGCGTTGTACCTTTCGGTGTATATGTCAATATTATCAGGTTTTTTAAAGAGTGCGTGGTGAACGCTGTAAAACATTCGGGCGCCTCTGAGCTGAATACGGTGATAAAAATATTCGGTAGAGATATAATAATAGAGGTAAGAGACAACGGGCATGGATTCCCCAAAGATCTTAAAAAAGGTCGGGGGCTGAAAAACATGGCCAGAAGGATAGAGAGGGTCAACGGAACTCTTAATATAAATAGCGATAACGGGACTGAGATAATATGCGCAATCCCGATGCAGGCTGAAAATGGATACAGGAAAGATAGCTGACATTATAATAGTGGAAGACGATATTAAACTGGCGGGACTGCTGAAGTCCATGCTTGACGCGTCTTCTGAATACAACTGTCTCGGCATTGCGGACAGTTTTGATCAGTGTATGGAGCTTCTGAAATCAGGCGTTCCCGATATCATAGTGGTGGATATAGACCTCAGCTCAGACATCAGCGGGCTGGATATTATAAAACATATATCAACCAACCATCCGGACACTGATGTCCTGGTTCATACTGTTCATGAGGACAACGAAACTCTGTTCGATGCTCTGCGCTTGGGCGCAAGCGGGTATATTCTGAAAAGTTCTTCGCCGCTGGAGTTTCTGACATATCTGAAACAGATGCAGAAGGGCGAAGTGCCGATCAGTCCGAAAATCGCCCGCAGGATACTTTCATTTTTTAACGAAAAGAAACAGGATGAGTACGAACCCCTGTCCTCCAGAGAGATAGAGATACTCCGTATGGCTGACAGAGGATACACCTATAAGCAGATAGCCGACATAATGGGCATCAGCCCCCACACGGTGCATGCCCACCTGAAACAGGTATATGCCAAACTTCAAGTTACGTCCAAGAGTGAAGCACTGAAAAAAGCCAGAAAAATGACTCTTCTGTAGACCTATTACCAATAGCGGGTAATAAGTTTATTTAAAAAAAGCCTTATATATCAACAATCGTTGTATAATTTCCGCACTATTTTCCTATAAAAAATACCCAACTGCGGGTAATTGTAATCTCTTTGCGCACGAAATATAATCAAGTGTTTTTTAGCTTATTATTCGGAGGAAATTATGCGGTACCTTTTTGCGCTTCTATTGATAATTGCCCTGTCACTCTCCGGCTGTGGAGGAGGAGGCGGTTCATCCGGTTCTTCAGGGACTACATATTCAGGTACAGCTGTATCTGCCACAACAGACAGTACCGGAAGAGCGACAATTATCAGCTCAACTCTCGGTGTCTCTTATGAGATTCTGGCGGTGGACAGCTCCGGAAATCCTGTCTCCGATGTAACGATAGAATATTCAGAAACGGACGGCAAATCCATCGTATATCTGAAGGATTCCGCAGGAATCTACAGCGACGTAATTCTGATAGGCACACCAACTGAACTTTCCACAGCAGCCCCCAGATTCAAAAGCAAAATATACGGCAGAAGCACAGGGTATAACCTCGGCGTAACTCTGCAAACCAGATCCGCGTCAACAGTTGGTTTTACCTCTAACGCCTACGATCTGCACTCTGTATATATATCAGAAGGTTCACGCACAGGCACAGGCTGGACGACAGACTGTTATAGCACATCAGAGCTTATATCTGAACTCCAGACAATGAGCACAGCCAAAGAGGCCGTGTTCAGCTTCAGTGGAGATGTGGCGGATGAGGATATAAAATATCTTAAACTCGCAGGCTCGTGGTTTTCAAACGGTAATTTTAGTACCGCCATGCAGACAAGGCTGAAAGCGGTTTACGGTCTGGACAATACAACTCTTGCTCTGGCAAACTTTCAGATGACCTGTTACGAGCCCACAGACGGAGCTCTGTACGATGGCGGCATAGGCACAGTCTGCGATATCATCAAGTCTTCATCAGTTTGCTCATCAACTCCCGGTAACAATGCTCCGGTGATTAGCGGAACACCGACAACATATCAGCTTATCGGTGCATACAGCTTTGCCCCTACAGCGACAGATGCGGATAGCGACACCATGACATGGAGCATAGCAAATAAACCAAGCTGGGCAACGTTCGACACTGCAACAGGTGCGCTGACAGGCACAGCCACAGCAGGCATATACGAAGGGATAACGATAACAGTTTCAGACGGCACGGATATAGATTCTGTGACATTCGACCTGACAGTAGTCACATGGATACTCACAAAGACAGGTCAGGACGGATGCTGGAACACCGCAGGGGCAAGCATCTCATGTACAGGCACAGGACAGGACGGAGAATATCAGAAGGGAACCGCTGCGAGCTACACCAGAGATTCCGGCTCAGGGCATTATATCACCGACAATGTGAACGGTCTTATCTGGTATGACCCCGGGACTGAAGTTCTGGAATCATGGACAGATGCCGTGACCTACTGCGCAGATCTGAACACAGGCGAAACCGACTGGAGACTTCCGTCGGTCAAAGAACTCGAATCCATCGCAGATTTCGGCACATATTCTCCGGCGGCTGACGCTTTATTATTTGAAAACTTACGCTCAAATTACTACTGGTCGTCCACTGAAGTTTCTGGTTGGGTCGCAACGGCATGGAGTACATATTTCCGTGACGGCAACTCACTATTCTTGGATGAAGCTGATGAACACTACGTCTTTTGTGCCAGAGGCAATGAATATCCCGCTGCGAACTTCACAAGGGATAATACAAAATCCATAGTCACAGACAACAACACAGGGCTGATGTGGCAAGACGATGCAGACACTTTTGCTATGAACTGGGCTGCGGCGTTGGCTTATTGTGAGGACAAGGTGCTCGGAGGATACAGCGACTGGAGACTGCCTAATTTAAGAGAACTGATTTCTATTCGAGACGAAAGCACCTATCAACCATCAATCAGCAGTGTGTTTCAGAATACTTCCTCATTTAATCAGCACTGGACTTCGACCTCATATCAGGTTTTTGACGGCACGCTTGCCGCATGGGTTGTCTGGTTTGATTATGGAATTGCCACTTATGCAGATAAAACAGACAACGCTAATATCCGCTGTGTCAGAGGCGGACTGTAATATTCCCTTTCTCTCATAAATTTTAAAAAGCTCCCCAAATTCGGGGAGCTTTTTGATTGTTATTCAGTCCAGAATATTTTTTCTGACAGCGCCGCCCAGATGGGAGCATCAGAAATGTGAGAATAAGAGCTGTGTAGGTTATGTCTGCACGTTTGATGATGAAATATAAAAACGGTTTTCGTTAAGTGATCAAAATACGGGACGATGCAGTAATTATAAGAAACATTATCATGGAGCATTTTCATGCAGATATCGGAGACGGGAAGTCTGAGCACTATAACCGATTCGTCCGCTGCCCATAAGCAGACCGAAACGGGTATAGCTGAAAAAGCGGCGGATGAGTATATTGCCGGAATTTTCAGCAAACCGCAGATATATAATTCGTCGGGAACATTCGGACCGGACATCACATCTTCGCTGATATCCAATGATAATGCTCTGAATAATTTCAAAGAGATATTCGGCACGGGCGAAGATGCCCGGACGGAAGAGAACGCAGATCCGGCGGCGGAGATGATAGAAAAGATACTGAACGCATCCGCCGGAACAGATAATTCATTCATGGCCTCCGATCGGGGCGACAGTATGCTGGTGGAAGAGGTTTCCGGTGTCACCATCAATGCCAAAGACGGCGATGACAAGGTGTATCTGGAGGACGCGGACGGAGTCGCTCTTAATATGGGCGATGGTGATGACCAGGTCTCCATGAAAGACAGTGTCAAAAACGCTGCCGCGAATATGGGCGATGGTGACGATACAGTGAACGTTTACGGAGCAAAAGGCGTAGTGGTATCCGGCGATTCAGGCGACGACAGCGTCAATGTGGAGAGCGGAGAGGACGTGTATATCAGCGGCGGTTCAGGGAACGACACTATTAATATAACTCAGGCGGTCAACCTGACTATAGACGGCGGGGACGGGGACGACCAGATCATTCTGAAAGAAGGACAGTTCGGAGACATCTCAGGCGGCAGCGGCAGTGATGTCATCAACGGAGCCGGGAACATCGCCGGCGGTACAGGCAACGACTTTATCAGTCTGCACAGGGCATATTCCTCTGAAACCTATTCAGTGGTTCAGACCAAGCTGACATATAATATAGGAGACGGGCATGATGTGGTCTCCGGAGCGGACGGGAACACCACTATAGAACTGAACGGCATATCGTCTAAGGATGTCGAGATCAAGGAAGAGGTCGGCAAATCCGGCAAAAGAGAAAAAGTGATATCTATGAAAGACGGTTCAGGGAGCATCAGATTGCAGGGCGGTTCCGGAGCGAAACTGGCATTCTCGGACGGGGTGGCGGTGCTGTAGCTTCCGTCCGGACATATCTTCTTAAACTTATACTAAAAATCTGACCATAATAGACATTTCATTATGATATATGTGTTATAATACTATAACAGGCAAAATAAATGAGTATTATAAAACGATTTATATCATTCATTCCTTACGCGGTTTTTATTCTGATGATGTTGTCCGCTATTTTTCTGTTCATAGATCAGGAAAAACTCCTCAATATTCAAATCAATAGTAATATCAAGTATATATCTTATGAGATAACAGGCAAGACAGCCAGCCGTATGAAATCATATGAACAGGTATTAAAAGGGATAAAGGGTTTGTATGTATCAAAAGATTATAACATCTCCAGAAAAGATCTGCTGGAATACGCCGCTCAGCTCGAAATAGATAAAAACCTGCCGGGCGTTCAGGCGGTGGGGTTCTCCAGCTATATATCATCAGACAGGGTGAAAGAGCATACCGAACAGGCGCACGCGGATGGATACACGTCCTACGCTCTGCGTTCCAACGCCGCTAAAACGCACTATATAGCGGTGGATATCATGTATCCGGACACAGAGGAGAACCGGCGGGTTTATGGTTTCGACCTTTCCAGCGAGCCTGTGCGGGCGCAGATGCTGCGGTATGCGGTTCATTCCCACACAACGGGGCTTTCCCGGAAAATAGTCCTGAAACAGGAGCTGACGGATAAGGATGCTCCGGCCGGTGTACTGATGTCTGTACCTATGTTCAGAGGCAATGAACTTTTCGGGGTGATCTCCGCTCCTTTCCGCATCCATGACCTGATATACGGGATTTTTAAAGGCGATATGAAAGATCTTGCCGTCAGAATATATGATTCCTCAGTTTCGCCGGACAACATCCTTTTTGAAACAGATAACTATCTGGATAAAGTCGAGGGGCATACAGTCACTCTGCCGATAGATCTTTACGGAAGTAAATGGATAGTGCAGGCGGACGCTACCGCCAAATATCTATCTCAGTTCGACAACAGCAAGCCGTATGTGATATTTGCCGGTGTTTTTGTGATAGGTGTTCTGCTGGCTGTTCTGGCTCAGATACTTCTGATAACCAGAAACAAAACATACGCCATGGCAAAACGCATAGCCAACAGGCTGGTGGAGAGCGAGAACAGATTTCATAAGACATTCGAGCAGGCATCCGTGGGAATTGTCATTACCTCGCTGGATCTGCGGATTATGAGCACTAACAGCTCATTCCGGGATATAGTCAGATGCTCCGAGCCGGACGCTTCCGGACGGATACTGACGGATTTCATAGCAAAATCTGACAGGGAAGATGTAGAAAAAAACTTTCAGCTCATGGCGGAATCAAGGCTGAAAGGGTATAAGACAGAAAAAAGAATTATCTCCAGAACAAACGGCGAAAAATGGGCGGAGATAAACGCCTCTGTTTATTTCGACACCAACGGTGTCGCCAGATATCTGATTTTCGTAATTCAGGACATATCACGCAGAAAAACAGCCGAGGAATCCCTCCTGGAACTTAGCATGCAGCAGGCGGCTATTCTGAACAATTCACTGACTGCTATTATGAAAGTGAGAAACAGAAAGGTAGAATGGGTTAACAAGGCGTTCGAGGATATTTTCGGTTACAGCAACGCCGAGATGATAGGAAACTCCACCAGAGTTCTGCATACTTCTGAGGCTGAGTATGAAGAATTCGGACGGGACGTGGATAACTATGAAAAGATGCTCAGAGAAGGTTACGCCCAGACTCAGGTGGAGATGCTGAGAAAAGACGGATCGTCCATCTGGGTGGATATCTCCGGAAAGCTGATAGGTCAGACGCCGGAATCATCGTCTATATGGGTGATGAACGATGTTACATCCAGAAAAGAGTCACAGGACAAGCTGATGGATCTCAACGCCAATCTGGAATGTAAAGTGGTGGAGGAGATACAGAAGAGGATAGAGCAGGAGCGGCTGTTCATGCAGCAGGGCAGGATGGCGGCGATGGGCGAGATGATAGGCGCTATAGCCCACCAGTGGCGTCAGCCCCTTAATATAGTCTCTCTGGTGGTGCAGAACATCTCTGATGATTTCAACGACAGCACGCTGACGAAGGAGGCCATGGCGGAGTATCTGGAAAACGTTCTGGAACAGCTCCAGCATATGTCCTGTACCATAGACGATTTCAGAAATTTCTTTCAGATAGCTAAGGACAATGAGGAGTTCGATCCCGCATATCAGGTGATGAGAGTCCTTCAGCTCATCAACGCCCAGCTCAGATCGCATGATATAAAGGTGAACGTGACACAGGGAGCGCCCTGCGTCATCTCCGGTATTCCCAACGAACTCTCGCAGGTGATGCTGAATGTTATAAATAACTCGAAAGACGCTTTTACGGCGAACAGCATAAGCGGTCCACGCATAGATATCAGCGTCGGATGCGAAGACGGCGAAGCGGTTATCAGAATACTGGACAACGGCGGGGGAATACCCGAAAGCATCAGGGATAGAATATTCGACCCCTATTTCACCACCAAGAGAAAAGAGATAGGCACAGGCATAGGGCTCTACATGAGCAAAATGATAATCACCGACCATTTCAGAGGAACAATAGAGTTTGAGAATAAGAACGGGGGAGTGGAGTTCGTTATCAGAATCCCTGTCTCAGCTTCAGAAAACCCGTCCTAAGAGTTTTTCAGCGCCTCTCTGATACCCAGACTGCCCAGGAATTCTTTCAGTATCTTCGTCTGATATTTTTCCCTGTGAACAGCTATATGGAATTTTCTGCGCAGATCGAGAAAAGGGGTTTTCAGGATCTTTATCTTTCCTGAGTTCTCCATATCCGTCAGAACATATCTGGAAAGACATCCCACAACGCCTCCCTTCGCAACGGCATTTTTCACCGCTTCGTTATGTTCCATCTCCAGCATGACATTGACCTTCATGGCGGATGATTTGAACTGGGTTTCCAGAACACGTCTGGAACCTGCGCCATGTTCCCTCATGATCCAGTCGAAGCTCTGAAGGTCGTCTATGGACACGCTGTCTATTTCAGCCAGAGGGTGGGTCGGCGAAACGAATATCGCCAGCTCGTCATCCAGCCAGGGGATGAGGTCTATGACAGGCTGACAGCAGCATTTTTCTATGATGCCCATATCGACTTCAAATTTAATAACTTTGTCTATGGTCTCTTCGCTGTTGCCAATATTCAGATAGATGTTGCTCATCCTGTTTATGTTGATGAAGTTTGTGATGTACTCCGGAAGAACGTAATTAGCGATGGAGGGGATGGTTCCTATGGACAGATTCCCGCACATGCACGGTTTGTCGGAGAAGAAGTTGACAAGCTCGCAGGCTTTCGAAAGCAGTTCGGCTGTGGTCTCCAGAATGGCGCTTCCACGCTCGTTCAGAACGAGTTTTTTCCCGTTGCGCTCAAAAAGCCTCTCGCCAAGCTGATCTTCGAATCCTTTCAGCGCCATGCTGGCGGCGGCCTGAGTTATACATAATTTTTCTGCGGCCTGGGACAGACTACCGAGTTTGGCCGTGTAATAAAAAGCCTCGATTTGTCTGATAGATATGTTCATATAAGAAACCCTTATATGGTACTAAAGTATTATTGAAACTGTTTGATTATTTATAGTGGTATTGTTTGATTATTGCAAGTGCATTTTAACCATACCAGAACATAATTGTTCTGTTTATGAGGGAATATGAATATATAAGGCATTATAAATAATACTTTTTTTGTGTGTTAATGGCAAAAGGGTCTGTTTAACAATAATATTACTTTTAGTGAACAGAACCTATGCTGATAAAAGTCAGCATAAGCCGTTAATTGATATAAGCGATGGGTCAATTTATTATTTGGAGGTTGCAGATGAAAAAGTTGAACAGAAGAGATTTTATCAAGGGAGCGGCTGTTTTGTCGGGCGCGGCCGTGTGCGGCGCTGCGAACACAGCCATAGCGTCTGAGACAGAGCCGGAAGCCGGGCAGGCTAAGGGTGATATCCCTGCACTGCCATGGGGATATAAGGAGCTGGATCCTGAATATGTCAGGAAGCTGGGGCATCTTGGATATTATCTTGAGGAATGCGGGGGAGGATGTTTCTGGGCTATCATGACCGCTCTGAAAGAAAAGGTCGGATATCCCTACACTCAGATACCTCTGCCTACCCCGGAACAGTTTATAGAATTTTTAAAGAACCCTGAGAGCAAAGAACACTATCAGGTTCCCATGCAGTACGGCGTGGGCGGTGTGGCTAACTTCGGTTCTCTCTGCGGAGCGCCCAACGGGGCGGCGTCCGCCATTACATACGCTATGCCTTTCGATCAGGCGAAAGAGATCATTCCCAGACTTCTCAGATATTATGAAGTAGAGACCTTTCCCACAGACGAATCTAACAAATATGCCGTGAACGGCGAGTTTCTCGTTCCCAAGATGAAGAGCAGCAAGGCTCTGCTCCAGTCTGCCAGCGACTCTGTTCTCTGTCACGTCAGTGTCGGCAAGTGGTGCGAAAAATCAGGCTATGCCAGCGGATCAAAAGAGAGATCAGAGAGATGCGGGCGTATCACAGGCGACATAGCCGCCATGGCTGTGAAAATGATGAACGCGTCTATGAAAGGGGAGCTGGAATCAGTATTTCCTATGAAACTTTCCCAGGAGACAGCCGGATGCAGATCCTGCCACTCAAAAGGTGAAAAGTTCGAATCAGGACAGTTTACCAGAGGATTTATGGACTGCGGAAGCTGCCACGATGTTAAGATGGAGCCGCACAAAGGCACTAACAAGCTCCAGACAGCATACGGCGCGGACGTAGGCACATGGGCAGGAGCGGCTGTTGTCGGCACCATCGCCGGAATAGGGGCGCACGCAGTGAACAAACGTATCACCAAGGGGAAAGATGATGAAGAATAATACAGTAACTGTAAAAAGGCACAGCCTGCTGTACAGGATCCTGCACTGGGCTATTGTGGCGGAGGTTCTTCTGCTGCTTGTGTCCGGTTTCGGGGTCAGCGAGTATCTGAGCCTGTCTGTGATAGGCAGAGGGGCAGCGAGGAGCTTTCATATAGTCCTCGGGATGCTCTGGGTATCAACCATCAGCTTCTTTGTTTATTATTTTATCATAAGCGGTGAATATAAATGGTTCGGTCTGTCACGGGTTGGGATGGCGTTTGACTTCTTCATGCACGAGGTGAAGTGTTTTGTGGAAGGCAGACAGGTTCACAGCCCTGTTCAGTACAGCGCCGAAAAGAAGAAATATGTAGAGAAGATAGTTCCCACGGAAGTGATAGCGTGGTGGGGATGGTTTTTCCTGTGGACGCTGATGGTTCTGACCGGTCTTGCTCTTGTTTTTCCCGCAGGATTCGGTCTGGTTGTCAGATTCAGCGGAGCCCTTATGCCGGGATTTGAGAGCGGCGCGGCCGCTACCAGATTTCTGCACATCTCGCTGTCTCTGATAATGGTTATATACGCTATCATCCATGCCTATGCTTCTTATATCTTCGGCATGGTCGGCTCAATGTTCACCGGAGTGAAACAGGAGCCGGTGGCAGAATCAAAAGACTCATAACGACCCCCCGTACCATACATGAACCCGGTCTTTTCCGCTCTGCGGACTGACCGGGTTTTTTATTATCTGGTGATATACTCGGAACATTCCCCACCGGGACGTATGTCTTCCATTCCATAGGTTTTCAGTTTCCGGTAGAGTGTGGCTATACCGATGCCCAGAATATCGGCCGCCTGTTTCTTGTCGCCTTTCGTTATTTTCAGGGTTCTTTCTATGTGCTCTTTTTCCAACTCTTCCAGTGTTCTTATCCTGTCATAGTCTTTTCTGGAACACATGAACTCCTGAATCTCCTGAGGCAGGTCTATGCACTCTATGGTGTCTCTGTCGCACAGGGCGCAGGCTCTCTGCACAACGTTTTTCAGCTCTCTTACATTGCCTGGCCAGTCATATGAAAGCATGCACTGACAGGCGTCCGGCGACAGACCTGTAACCTTTGTCCCCATCTCCTGAGATGCCTGTTTCAAAAAGCTGTATGCCATGGGGAGTACATCTTCCGATCTGGATTTCAGCGGAGGTATTTTCAGCTCTATGACACGCAGACGGTAAAAAAGATCCCGGCGGAAATTTCCTTTGGATATCTCATCCTCCAGACATTTGTTGGTGGCTGAAATGATCCTGACGTTGACCTTTCTGGGGGTGTTCTCACCTATGCGTCTTATCTCTTTCTCCTGAATGAACCGGAGCAGTTTCACCTGCATGCTGGGGGTGGTTTCGCCTATCTCGTCCAGAAAGAGGGTGCCGCCGTTGGCTTCCTCTATCAGTCCTTTGTGTTCTCTGTCCGCCCCTGTGAAGGCTCCTTTGACATGTCCGAACAGCTCTGATTCCAGCAGAGTGTCGGAGAAAGCGCCGCAGTTCACCGCTATGAAAGGTTTAGTGTTCTGTTTGGAACAGGTGTGTATGTAGCGTGCCAGAAGCTCTTTGCCCACACCGCTTTCGCCTGTTATCAGAACGGTGGTGTCCACTTTTCCGGTTCGTTCCGCCAGATTGATCAGATCGGTCATGGGTTTGCTGCGTACCACCATGCCGTCCAGAGCTTTTTTCTTCAGTTCCACGTTCTTCAGGCTGAAAAGGCTCTTTTTCAGCTTTTTTTCTGTGTGTTTTATCTGTTCCGATAGTTCCTTGAGTATGTCGTTGGTGGATTCCATGCCGTAGAACGGCAGCTCGCTTTTGATCCTGTCCCCCCATTTATCGGCGAACCGTCCCTCTATCTCGCAGTGGTCGTCGCCTTTGGCGATGCATTTGGTCTCTATGAAATACACGTCTTTGTTGTGTTTGTAGGATTCGTATCCGCTGGCAAACCCTGTAAGCGTCCAGCAGATGCACTCCTCGGACAGTCCGAAGTGCAGAAGATGCTGTTCCGCCTCGTATGAATGATTGATTATTGATTTGATAAGCGGCTCGTCGCCGGATCCATCAGATTCTGACAGCTTGGTGGTGATGAAAAGCCCATACAGCTTATGCAGTGACGCTCCGCCGACGGGACTGTTCAGGAGTGACGGCATCCTCTTGCTCAGCATCTCCGCTGTTCTCCATCCGTGGGCGTATCCGTATCTTGTCAGGACGTTCTTCGCCCCGTATTTTCCGAATATCTGTATCAGTTCCCGCCTCAGCAGACCTTCGGATACGCTGTCGTTTATCAGTACCCGCTGATCCAGTAAAAATAATGTCTCAGACTGAGGATCCACCTGAAGCATTTCGCTGATGTTCATCTTGGCTATGTCCATGATTTTCTCCTGTGTATCCATTAATTATTATGTGCTCCGGCGGAGAGAAATAGCAAGTCGGATTATCATTTTGATAGACATTAATATCATTATGATACTTTGTTAATAAAAGTTATTCTGTCGAGTTATTATATATCAATAGTTTATGGATTAGAGATAATTGGCACGATAGTTGCAAATATGGAGATAGTGAGAATCCGGGGTACATCCCCTAATATGCTATAAGGAGAGAAAGATGGACAAAGACGGTAAAAACAGAGTTTCCAGACGGGATTTCCTGAAAGGCAGCGTCGCAGGTATGGCGACAGCGGCGATCGCCGCAACGGCAGTAGCGGTTCCCGGCGTATCCGAAGCCGGCGAGAAACTTCCGCACGATTGCCGTAAATGGAGCTGGGAAGCCCCTATGAAGGCTATTCCTGAAAATCAGATCAAAAAAACTGTTAAAACTGACGTGGTGATAATCGGCGCAGGTCTTGCGGGACTCTCTGCCGCTGTTTCCGCCGCAGAGAACGGCGCTGATGTGCAGATAGTGGAAAAGAACGCCACATGGGCAGCCAGAGGCGGTCACATCACCGCTTTCAACAGCAAGGTTCAGAAAAGTCTGGGTATACAGAATGACTACAGGCAGATAATCCGTGACTGGATAGCATGGGCTCAGGGCAGGGTGGATGAAAAACTGCTGTGGACTTTCGCCCACAAAAGCGGAGCCTGTATGGACTGGGCAGTGGATATCTCCAAGAAATACGGTCTGGAGGTCACTATGTGGGAGGGTTACTACAAAGGACCCGACTACACAGAATATCCCGTGACCCACATCTTCTATGAAGAGGGCGCAGACCTGTCATATGTATACGGCAACTCAAAGGGCATAGGCAACGTAACGCTTGTTCCCGCTATGGAAAAAGAAGCTAAATCAAAAGGCGTGGCAATCAATTATAACACTCCCGCTGTTCAGCTTATCAAAGGCTCAGACGGCAAGATAAAAGGACTCATCGCCGGCAAGAAAGGCAAATATACAAAATTTCTGGCAAAAAGCGTCATCATCGCCACAGGGGACTATGCCTCTAACGATGAGATGAAGGAATGTTACTCGCCTTTCAGCCTCAAGGCGGACGCGCAGATCTATTTTCCTAATAAGTGCAACACAGGTGACGGACACATAATGGCTATGCAGATAGGCGGCGACATGCAGAGACAGGGACCCCACGCCGCTGTTATCCACCTGGAGGCGGGAGCAGCCAGCTACGGCTTTCTGCACGTCAACGCTCTGGGTAAACGATTCAAAAACGAGGACGTCAACACCCAGTCAAAAAGCTGTACGAAGGAGCTGGAGCCCGGAGGCATAGCATATACTATCTATGACAAACACTGGGCGGATCAGGTGAAATATCAGGTGGACAACAACCTCGGAGGCGGTCTGTTCTATGGACAGATGTGGCAGCCCTGGGGCAAGGGATGGAACAAAGAAGTGGAGATCATGACACAGGAAGCTCACATAAAAGACGGTAAAGTGCTCGTGGCTAATTCCGTGGAAGAGCTGGCGCAGAAGATAAATGTGCCTGTGCAGAATCTGAAAGCCACCATCAGCAGATACAACGAGCTGTGCAGAATGCAGAATGACCTGGACTATGGAAAGAGGAAACAGCTCCTGACACCTGTCATCGATCCTCCTTTCTACGCAGGAAAACTCTACAGCACTCTGCTGACAATGTGCGGCGGTCTGAGAACAGACAGCAGTCTGCTGGTTCTGGATGAAAAAGGTCAGCCCATAGACGGGCTTTATGTTGTCGGTTCAGCACAGGGCGAGTTCTTTGCCAACGACTATCCGACAATATGTCCCGGAATCGGACACGGACGCTGTCTGACATTCGGCAGGATGGCAGGAATTCTTGCCGCCGGAAAAGATCCCGACAGGATAATTCCTTCTCTGGATGTATAAACAGGGGTTTTTATGACAAAAACCATAAAAGGGTTAATTTTTCTGACGGCGGCCCTCTTTCTGACGGCGATGGCATATGGGGGAGGAGCGGGGGCATCATGTTCCGGCGATTGCCATGTCATTAAGCCTTATGAGGAGGGCGCCGCAAATAAAGAGCTGCTCGTTTACAGCCACTTCCAGGCCGGGGTTGGCTGCACGGAGTGCCATGAGAGAACGGAAGAGGAGATAGCGCACGAAAAAGAGGTGTATAAAAGCGGAGACTATGAAAAAACGCTCTATACCAGAGAATATGATGCTGATTTCTGCTTCCGCTGTCATGAAAGCTATAAGGCTCTGGCGGAAAGGTCTGAGCATCTGAAACAGGCGCTGGGGCGTAACCCGCACGAATCACACATGGGCGAAGTGCCATGTTATGAATGTCACAAGGCGCATCAGCCGTCACGGCTGGTCTGCTCTGAGTGCCATAAATCGAATTGGGGAGAAAAACTGCCGAAAGGCTGGCAGTTTGACAACTAGCTTTTCGGTGGGGGTGCATGAAGGAGGGACAGCGCCCCCGACTGTTTTACTGAATCCATGCCGGAGTGATGAAGGGGTTATTTAGCTCCGCTCTCTCCTTATGTCTCAAAAACACCAGACGGCAGTGGAAATGGAACTCCCCTTATGCGGGAGTTCCATTAAATATCCATATATCAAAAGGAGGTTCTGATGAGGTTGTGTTCAGTTTTTTCAAAAGTGAAGGCGCACACGGCAAAGGCGCTTATGGCGCTGGCGGCGGCAGTTTTTTTTCTGTCTGCCACGGCATCTTTCGCTCAGGATTACGCCATCGGCTCCGAGGGTATCAAGGCGGGCACCGTTCCCGGTCCCGGCTTCTATTATCTTATGTATAACCAGATATATTCGTCCGACACCCTGAAGGACGAAAACGGCGACGAGATAGACAACGGATTTGATGTTCACTCTATAGCGAACGTCCACAGGTTTGTCTGGATGACTGACAAAAAGTTTCTTGGGGCTGATTACGGTATGAATATCATAATTCCGCTGGTTAATGTGGATATAGATATCGACGCGGCGGATATCAGCGAGACCAGCTTTAATGTGGGCGACATAATACTGGAGCCTGTGACACTGGCATGGCACGGCAACAGATATGATCTGGCTCTTGGTCTCGCTCTTTTTGTTCCCACAGGTTACTATGATGAGGACGACGCATCGTCCACAGGCAAGGATCACTACACGTTTATGCTCACCACCGGAGGCACATATTATCCGGACGCAGCAAAGAAATGGAGTCTCTCCATTCTCACCAGATATGAAAAACACTTCGAAAACCGTGACAAAGACATCACATACGGCGATGATTTCAGCTTTGACTGGGGTATAGCCAGAAAGATGGGGCTGTTCGATGTCGGTGTGTCCGGTTATGCTCACTGGCAGATTTCAGACGATGACGGCGACGACGCCCTTTCAGATGTTAAGGATCATATCATGGGTATAGGACCGGAGGTGGATATAGACATTCCCGCTATCAAGGGACAGGTAAGGTTTAAATATTATAAAGAGTTTGATGCCGAAGAAACCAACGAAGGCGACGCCTTCTGGATAACACTGGTGAAGGCATTCTAACATTGCTTCCTCCTTGTATTGACCCGCACGCATGACAACCTGCATAAGACCGCCCTCCGGGCGGTCTTCTCTATTTCTATTTTTCAAAACTTGTTAAGTATTATATTTTCTAGTTGCATATTTATATTAAAATAAATACTAATTTATGCTATATTGCATGTGATGATATGACAACAGAGCATGTTTTGTCTATTTTACTGCATAAAAAACAATCTTTGTATTTTATATAACAATATGTTAATTGTATTATTGTTGAGTATTTTTATAATTGTTTGTTATTATAGTGTAAAATCACATTTTAAAATAAATATTGACAAAATTATACAAATGAATATAAATACAACATGCTTTATGGAGGTCGTATGGAGCAAACGCAGATATTGCTAGAAATATTAGAGGAATTAAAGTTGCTAACAGTAAATACAAAGGCAGAAGCATTGTTGAGATTCCAAGATGAATTTCTTAAAACTGAATTACAAACGACAATGTACGCTTCATTTGATGGTGAAAGAACATTGCAAGAAATTAGCGATGATATTGGGTGTAAAAAGAATACTATTCAAATCTTAGCACAAAAGTTAGTGGAAAATGATTTAGTGGATATAATTCCTAAAGGAAATTCAAGAATAATAAAAAAATCAGTGTCAAAAATTGCAATATATTATGCAAATAAAAAGCTTAGGGATGTAAGTAATGGATAATAATGAAAATACGATGTCTGGTCTATTTGAAGAGTATTTAATGATTTATAAAGTAATAAATCGCCCTGTTATTATAAAAATTCTTAAAGACTGCTTAAAAGACGAATTGTTAAAAGAGATTTACGAATTATCTGATGGCATGAGATCATCACGTAAAATTGCAGAGAGCCTTAATAATAAGTGCTCACATTCCAAAGTTATTAACTATTGGCGAGAATGGGCTCTTGCGGGTATTGTAGTTCCTGGAAATTTTAAAGGCAGATACAAAGCTGTTTTTAGTTTGAAGGAATACGGATTATCAATGGATTCCGATGAAGAGTAGGAGGTAAATGATGGATAGCATGATTGTGAATGAAAAAATATTATATGAGCTTACATCAATTAGAAAGATGTTGACGATACTCGCTCAAGAAAAATTTGATCAATTTAATGAATCAATTAAAAAGAAATTCTTAACAACAGAGCAAAGAGAGCAAATGTATAATTTGTTTGATGGAACAAAGAGTTTAAAAGACATTAGTGAAGATGTTAAGGTCTCATCTGAAGCTGTACGTTTATTTGCAGTTTCTTTGGAGAAAGCAGGGTTAATTGAATATATTTCAATCAATGCGAAGACAAAGTATCCAAAAAGAATATTTTAGGAGTTTTTTAATGAGTGAAAGTAATGAGCTATTTATAAATGTAAATTATATTAAGCATAAAGTAGAATCTCTTGAGAAGATTCAACTATTTTTTTTGAGATCAAATAAAGGAGTTTATGACTACTATTTGAATGAACTTAAGACTGATAATTTACTCTTAAGTGTTTATAAATCAATAGATGGAATTAAATCACAAAAGGAGATTGCAGAACAAGTTGGGACAACTGCGATGTCGGTAACTAACAAAGTAAAAAAACTTGTAGAAATTGGTTTAATTGAGATTAAGAATGTTTGTAAAAAAGGTAATATTTACAAACATACTGTGGCGGAACAAGCGTTTAAATTTTCAAAATTATCATAATGAAAAATGAATTAGAAAAAACATTGATACGAATCATTTTAGATCATTGTTTCAGTGAATCTGTAATTAATTTTTGTGATAGATTTGCTCTATATCTTGGTCCTCAAATTCGAAAGTTACTTGAAGTCTCAAAATTTAACTCTAAACAATTAGCCATATTAGCATCTAAGCGTAAAGATTTCTTTATTGCTAATGATTTAGACGTTAAACGGTTTTGTGCTTCACTTTATGATAAACTCAAATATGAATTAGAGTTCACTGAATTACATGATTTTTTTGAAACTATTGTAAACTATAAAAGAAAAATGGAAAATGGAAGATATCGTGGATTTGAAAAAGATAAAATTAATGAAGATACATTAAGAAATAATTTATCATTATATATCCGTCAAGAAAACTTTTGTGAACCCAGGGCTGGAGCAGGGTTTTGTGATATCATTATACCTTCATTACAAATAATAATTGAGACAAAGCTATGGAAGGGTATTGAATATTATAAGTCTGGATTTCCTGAGTTGGATGAGTATTTAGATAAAAATAATTATGATGAAGGTTATTATGTGATATATGATTATAATATATTGGATAATGAGATAATAAAAAAATATGGTGAATTTTTTTCAATATCATTTAATAATAAAAAAATTAATGTTTTTTTTATTAAAATGAAAAATATTAGCCCGTCTCAAAAATATAAACATAGTAAGAACTAATTTTCTTTATAATATCAGAGTATTATAATTGTTTTTGTATGTATTATAAAAAGTGTATTTATTTAATATATAAAGTTCATATCGCATGGCTGGAATATTGTCAGTAAAGACATTTACATATAAAAATAATTTTTTAACAAATATATGCATGTCTAATTTTGTGTGTGGTTTTTTTCCCTCTCTTTCTATAGATACTAGCTAATTCATCAGTGTTTGTAAAAAACTTATATTCCTTGACACATCGACCGCTTACTGGCAGTATATCAGGCTTTGCCTTTGGCAATATTCATCGTATAATAGTGCATGGAGATATAAATGGATTTTAACAAAAAGAGCGAGATTCTGATTACCTGCCCGAAAGAGATACCACAGTATCTGGAAGCGGAGCTGAAGGCGCTGGGCTTTCCGGTTGTTTACTCACGCAAGGCGGCTGTGGCAACCGAAGGCACGCTCAACGACTGTATTTTTCTGAACATGCACATCCGCACAGGACACCGTGTTCTGTGGTGTCTGGACAAATACCGCATACAGAACCCCGACGTTCTCTACAAAAACGGAAAGAAGCTCCCCTGGGAGGATATCATCCCCCAGAAGGGATATTTCAGCGTTTCCGCCAGTGTTCTGAACGACACCATAAAAGATACCAGATTCGCATCATATAAGCTGAAAGATGCCATAGTGGACCGCATCAGAGAGAAGAACGGATCCAGACCCGATTCCGGACCGAAAGAGGACAAGACTGTGATCTTCCTCTACTGGAAAGAGAACGACTGCGCCGTCTATCTGGATACGTCCGGCGAGCCTCTCTCCAGAAGAGGATACAGAACCAACCCGAACAAAGCGCCCATGCAGGAAACTCTGGCGGCGGCTGTTCTGATGGCGGCAAAATATGACGGTTCCACCGGATTTGTAAACCCCATGTGCGGAAGCGGCACTCTGAGCATAGAGGCGGCTATGATCGCCACCAACACTCCGGCCGGTGCATACAGAAAGAATTTCGGCTTTATGCACATAGTGGGCTATGACCCTAAAGTCTATGAATCCGTGCGCAAAAAAGCCATGGACAACGTACGCAAAAAATCAGATATCAAAATACAGGCGTCAGACATCAGCCGTGACGCCGTGATAGCTGCTCAGCAGAATATCAACAATGCCGGGTTCGAGAACATAATCCACGTTCAGAGATGCGATTTCAGAGACAGCCACCTGCCTAAGAGCGGCGAGTTCATTCTGGTGGTTAACCCGGAATACGGCGTGCGTCTGGGCGATGTGGAGGCTCTGGCTCCCACATATGAGGCGCTGGGCGACTTCTTCAAACAGAAGTGCAAGGGAAGCAGATGCTTCATCTTCACAGGAAACCTCGATCTGGCGAAGAAAGTGGGGCTGAAAGCAGCCAGAAGACACATCTTCCATAACTCGAACATCGAGTGCCGTCTGATGGAATACGAAATGTATGAAGGCACAAAGAAAATATATAATGATTCGCCAAACGAGGAAAAATCTGATACAATAAAGCAGTAATAACAAAGGTGAATTATGCTTCGTACAGGTTCTTTAATTTTTATTGCCTCCCTCATTCTGGGTTTCAAGTTCAAGTTTTTCTGGCTTGTGGCTCTGGTCATCGTCATGCTCTACATCATCCTTGTTCCATACTATTTTCTGGTGATGAAGACATGCGTGAACTGCGGGTCAAAAAATCCGCCGTTCAACAAGAAATGTTCCTGCTGCGGTGAGGAGAACTGGCGCAGACAGTGAAACCTGTTGACCCTCTCAGCGTGAGAATATACAATCTCTGATGCTGAGTGTTGAGAATGTCGTAAACTATATCCGAAAGTCCAGATTTGCCGGGCAGATTGCCTTTGACCATGTTTTTGACGCCAAAAACGCAGACACTGTGTCTCCGGATATCATCGAATCATCCATAATCAGAGAAGCCGTAAAAGATACCGGAATAGAGGCGCTCTACACTCATCAGGCACAGAGCTATGAGGCGGTGCGCTCCGGAAAGAATGTTCTGATAACCACACCCACTGCGTCCGGAAAATCACTCTGCTATAATCTGCCGATAATCGAAGATATCTATCATAACAGAAACGTGAACGCCCTCTATCTTTTTCCCCTGAAAGCGCTGGGCAGAGACCAGAAGAGGTCGCTGGATAATTTTCTGGAGCATATACCTCTGGGTTCCGGCATCGGGCTTGCCGTTGTGGACGGCGACACAGACAAAAAACTCCGCAGAAAGATACAGAAAGACAGACCGAACATCATTTTCAGCAATCCGGATATTCTGCACTATTCTGTTTTGTCCAAAAGAAACGAGTGGGCGGATTTTCTGGCGGGGCTTAAATATATAGTGGTGGACGAGCTTCACACCTACAGAGGTGTTTTCGGCAACCATGTTTATAACCTTTTTTCCAGATTCATGCGGCTGTATCCGGATGTGCAGATAATTTCCTGTTCCGCCACCATAGGCAACCCGAAAGAGCTGGCGGAGACCATGTTCTCCCGCACTTTTCATCATATATCAGAGAACGGAGCCCCGCAGGGCAGACGTCATTTCATCATGATGAGTCCGGACGTTCCGGTTACCACCATGTCCGGTTTTCTGCTGAAAACCAACATAGAATCCGGGCTGAAAACCATCTGTTTTACAAAATCCAGAAACCAGACCGAGCGCATTTTTTCTAATCTGCTGCATGCGGACGCCGGATACGCTAAGACTGTGTCGTCTTACCGTGCCGGATTTCTGCCGGAGGAGCGCAGAGAGATAGAGAAAGACCTGACGGAAGGCAGGCTGAAGGCTGTGGTATCAACATCCGCCTTCGAGCTGGGCATAGACATCGGAGGGGTGGACTGCACCATTCTTGCCGGATATCCAGGTTCGCTCATGAGCCTGTGGCAGAGAGCCGGCAGAAGCGGCAGGAGAGGCACGGACAGCCTGATAATCCTGATAGCCGGAAATGACGCTCTGGATCAGTATTATGTAAAGCATCCGGAAAAGCTCTATCAGGGCACTTTTGAGAATGTGGTGCTGGACACGGAGAACGAGATAGTGAACCGGGCTCACATCAGATGCGCCGCATATGAACGCCCAATCAGCATACACGAGGAATATTATAAAAAAAACCGTGAGCTGATAGACAGGATGGCTGTGGAGAGCGGGCTGTTCATAAACGGGGAGGGGACGGAGTTTTTCACTCTGGCGAAATACCCCTACATGGAGGTCGATCTGCGCATGGCGGGCGACAGCTACACCATACACTGCGGCAACACGCTGATAGCCACCGCATCCGGCAGAAGAGCCTATATGGAGAATTTTCCCGGCGCTGTCTATCTGCACAGGGGAAATAATTTTATAATCAGAACTGTGGACAAGGCGAAGAAAGAGATTTACGCCGAACCCTTCAACGGCAACTACTATACAATGGCGAACACCACCAAGCAGACTATGGTGGAGAAGAATATAAAAGAGCGTGAGGTGATGGGTATATCCGCCTCATTCTGCTCTCTGAAGGTCACTGAACAGCTTGTGGGATTTTCAAAGATATCGTCCCGCACAGGGGAGAAGATTTCTGACAACGAGCTGGAGGAACAGCCCATCACTTTTGTTACCAAAGGACTGTATGTGCTGATTCCGGAAGCGGTGAAAAGAGCCGTGGAGGATGCCGGATATAATTTTATGGGCAGCATCCACGCCTTCGAGCACGCTATGATAACCATGATACCTCTCTATTGTCTCGCCGCCCGTGATGATGTAGGCGGAATATCCTATCCATATCATCCTCAGCTTCAGAGTTCCGCTGTATTTATGTATGACGCCTATCCGGGTGGGATAGGGATAAACGAGCGTGTTTACGGAATGATAGATACTCTCACCGAAAAGACGCTGGAACTGGTGAGAGGGTGTGACTGTGAAAGCGGATGCCCAGCCTGCATCTATTCGCCGAAGTGCGGCAGCGGTAACTATCCTCTGGACAAACAGGGCGCAGTGATGATTCTGGAGATGCTTCTGAAAGGGGGATTCGAGACAGTGAAAGCAGAAGTGACCGAAAAGCCTAGAACCGATATGCTGGTTTACGACATAGAAACGAAACACTCCGCGGAGGATGTCGGCGGATGGAAGTTTTCCAATAAAATGGGGATTTCTGTCGCTGTGATATATTCATTTGAAAAGGATGAGTACGAGGTATATACCGAGGATATGGCGGAGGCTTTCATCAGCCGCCTGGAATCGGCTAAGATAATCGCCGGATTCAACAACATCGGCTTTGACAACAAGGTCATCAGCGGATACAGACAGGCGGATTTTTCGAAAACGATAGTCTTTGATATTCTGGCGGATGTTCTGAACACCACAGGCAGACGCTTTTCTCTGGATAATATCGCCGGAGCCACCATAGGAGCGCAGAAATCGGCTGACGGACTTCAGGCTTTGCAGTGGTATAAGGAAGGCAGGATAGACCTGATAGCCGAATACTGCAAAAAGGATGTTGAGGTTACGAAAGACCTTCTGAGGCACGGAATGAAGGACGGCTATGTTAACGCTGTGCTGAAAGAGGGCGCCGTGGTAAGGATTCCTGTAAACTGGAACAGCCTTAACGGAATATGACAGTTATTGTTGTTGTAATATGATGAGATGAAGGCAAAACAAGTTTGCCATTTTCGCAAGCTCAAAAGCCACGCCTGCGATGCAGGCTCGCAATGACGGTAAATATATGTCATTATCGGAAAAGTATAGGGAAAAGTTCAGGACGAACTTTTCCCGTAAGGTTTAAAGGAACTTTTCCCGTAAAGTTTAATCAGGACGCTTTAGGCTTGGAGTAGACCATCACCTGAGCGATGTTGTAAACGTGATCGCCTGCCTTCTCCAGATTATTGATGATATCTACAAAGATGATTCCGGAATTGATATTGCATCTTCCTTCGTTCAGTCTCTGCATGTGATTGTTCTTATATTTCTTTCTCATGATATCGATCAGCTCTTCATCGTTCAGGTCGATGTCCCATGTACTCTTATCGGCTATGAGCTGGTCTATGGCTGTTCTGGCGAATCTCATAACCACATCGAACATCTCTTTGATCTCTTTGTCAGCCTCTTCGCTGAATTTCATCTCTTTTTTCAGCATCTTGTCGGTAAAGCGGGTGATGTTTTCAGCGTTGTCGCCCAGTTTTTCCAGGTTAGATATAACATGCGACAGGTCATTGATAAGTTTGGCTGTTTCGGCGCTGATGTTCTGTTGTGACAGCAGAGTGAGGAATTCCGAAAATTCCTTCTCGAACTGATCCAGCCGTTCTTCCAGCACCTTTATCTCAGGCAGTCTGGATGTTTTAGTCATGTATGAGTCATAAGCCAGATTAAGCATGTCTATGGAGATCTTGGACATGTTGGCAACCTCTTTTTTCGCCTGAGCTATGGCAATAGAGGGTGTTTTAATGATGTTGTTGTCCAGACGGAATATCTTGTTGGTGTCGGTTTTTTCGCCTTTAATAACTTTTTCACAGAGTCTGGCGAGTATATGCAGGAAAGGCAGGAACAGGATAGTGTTTATAATGTTGAATGCTGTGTGCAGGTTGGCTATGTGTCTGGCAATGTTTGGCTTGGAACCGTCAGCTGCTACAAAATCCACTGCGCCTGGCGTCCACATGTCCACGAAGTGAATGAGCACATTCAGGAAAATCAGCATGTACGCCACACCGATGAAGTTGAACAGGAAGTGACCGAACGCCGCCTGCTTGGCCGTTCTGTTGGCTCCTATCGCCGCCAGATTCGCCGTTATCGTTGTTCCGATGTTTTCACCCAGAACAAGAGCCGCCGCCGCTGGAAAGTCGAGCAGACCGGTGGTCGCCATGGCGATGGTGATACCGATGGTGGCGGAGCTGGACTGAACTATCAGAGTGAGCATCGCTCCGGCAAAAGCCGCCGCAATGGGGTTTCCGGAGAAGAACAGGAACATGTGACGGAAGCTCTCCATATCCCTTAAGGGAACGAAGGAGTGTGTCATGATCTCCATTCCGAAGAAGAGCAGACCGAATCCCAGTGTGATCTCTCCGTAATATTTTATCTTCGGGTTTTTGCTGAACATTGCGAAGACAACGCCTATGCCTATAGCAGGGAGCGCCATCTTGGTTATTTTAAAAGCTATAAGCTGAGCTGTGATGGTGGTACCTATGTTTGCGCCGAAAACAACGCTCAGCGCCTGAAACAGGTCCATGAGACCGGCATTCACGAATCCGACAACCATAACGGTGGTGGCGGACGAACTCTGGATTATCATTGTAACCATAGCTCCGACGAAAGTACCGATTACTCTGTTGGATGTGAATTTTTCGATTATTTTCTTAAGACCGGCTCCGGCTGTCTTCTGCAGCCCTTCTGACATGAGCTTCATTCCGTAGAGGAACATTCCCAGTCCCCCGGCGAAGCCGAATAAGATGTTGACCCATGTAGAACTCATGTATCACCGCCACTTTTAATCAGTGACAGAATACAGAACGGTTAAAAAAATGCAAGATAAAAGTCAGATAAATGTTATGTTAAATTTTTGTCAAATCAAGTATTAATGCTCAATTTTCTCCTTCTCTTCAAGGATTACGGAGAATGTGTTGCCGCCTCTTTCGTTGCTTTTTACAGATACCTCACCGTTGTAAAGAGAGACTATGTGTTTTACTATGGAGAGACCAAGACCGGTGCCTGTGGCGTTCTGATTCTTTGACTTGTCCATGGTGTAGAATCTCTCAAAAATTCTCTGCTGTTCATCTTCCGGAATGGCGGGACCTTCGTCCTCCACCGCCAGAACAACTCTGCCGGAAGCCGGATCGGAATACATCTTGATATATATATTCTTACCTTTGGAATATTTCACAGCGTTGTCTGTGAGATTGGTTATGAGACTCACCAGATGCTCGCGCAGGATATGCACGTCATCGGATGTGTAGTCTGTATTCACAGTCATGGGGCAGTCTTTGTAGAAGTTTTTGATCTCGTCAAAGAGATCCTCTATGTTCGTAGGTTCTTCCACGGTTATCTCTTCTCTCAGCATCTCCAGCTTGTGCAGTTTCAGAATATCGTTTATCAGCAGATTCAGCCTGTTTGAGCTGTTGTAGATGATGTTGATGAATTTATCATGAAATTTTCTGTCCATATCGGGATCGTTCATGATGGTTTCTGAGTAGCCCATTATCATTGCCAGCGGAGTTTTCAGCTCGTGCGTGATATTGCCCACCAGCTCGGTTTTGAACTGCTCGTATTCGGCTCTCTCTGTTATGTCAAAAAAGGCGATCAGTTTTTCGTTCTCGAAAATTCTCACGAAAACTTCAAATATCTTGCCTTTCAGGTTCTTTTGCAGTTTTTTTGATTCCTCAGCTCCCACAACCTCTGTCAGAAAGGAGATGGCCTCCATGTTGTTGGTCTGTCTGAGGATGTTTTCGCCTAAGTTTATCTTGATGCCCAGATAGTGTGACGCCTTAGAGTTGTAGTGCATCACGTTGTTTTTGCTGTCTAAGAGGATTATTCCCTCGTCCAGTATGCTGAAGATATGGTTCAGCTTCTGTTTTTCCTGTTCCAGCTGCTTTGTCTTCTGGTTCATGGAGTTATAGATACGGTAGATCACGCTGACAAGTTTAGTCATTGTCTTGTCTGAAAAGGAGGGAAAATATATTTTGCTTTCTCCCGCCTCTATCTTGTCCGCCACCTCTGACAGTTTTTGTATGGGGCTGCTGAGCCTTCTGGCGAGATACAGGGCTATGAACGCCACTATTATCAGCAGGCTGACATAGAGCGTCACGTTCTGCTGGAGCATGTTTGCCTGAAGAGCGTCAATGTAAGACATGGGATAGGCGATACGCAGAACTATATCATCGCTGTATCTGACAGCGTAGTAGTTCATGGATTCTTCCGCCGTGGTGCTTCTTCTTACGGAAGAACCTTCATCGCTGTTCAGGGCGTTGATCACTTCCGGTCTTTTGGCGTGGTTTTCCATGGTCTGTATCTTTTCATAGCTGTAGTATGAATCGTCGATGACCTGCCCGTCTTTTCTGATTATAGTTATCCTCAGATTGGTGTTCTGTGATATGCCGGAGATGATGGCGTGTATATCCGGGTCGAACTCCGTGCTCAGTTTATAGCCTTTCAGGAGCTCGGCTTTGGTTCTCATTTCCTGCGCCAGCTCTTTTGTGGCGTTGTCTATGGCCGCCTTGTTGGCTATTTTGTATCCTGCGCCTATCAGAATGGCGATGGGGATGAATATTATCAGAAAAACTTTAAGGTAAGATCTCATATGTCCGCTCTGTATCCTATTTTTGGTACTGATTTTATAAACGCGCCCTTTTCGCCCAGTTTTTTCCTGAGTGACGAAACGTGGGTGTCAACCGTTCTGGTGTAAACATCAGATTCGTAACCCCATACGGCGTTCAGAATCTGGTTTCTTGTAAAAACTCTTTTAGGATGCTTCAGAAGCATCAGCAGAAGCTCATATTCCTTGTTGGTCAGGCTGACATCGTCGCCGTCAACCGTCACAGTGTAGTTGCCTGTGTCTATGTTGATGCCGTTGATGGAGATGATCTTCGATTTTATAGACGGGTTTCTGCGGAGGATGGCGTTTATCTTCGCCACCAGTATCTTTATGCTGAACGGCTTCGTCAGATAGTCGTCAGCTCCCATCTCCAGCCCGTTTATGATATCCTGCTCGGTGTTCTTGGCGGATATGATGATGATAGGCACACCGGAAAACTTTTTGTTGTTTCTGACTATCTGCAGAAACTGCATTCCCTTGAGCCCCGGCAGCATCAGGTCCAGCAGGATGATATCCACATCGTTGTTTTCCAGATGTATCAGCCCCTCGTTAGCGTTGTCGAAACAGATGGTTTCGCAGTTCTCTCTAGTGAGGTTGTAGGAGATGAGATCTCTGATCTCTTCGTGGTCTTCGATAACCAGAACTTTCATCATGATTAATCTTCCTCTTCCAGCTCAACATAGGAATGTCTTATTATTTTGCCTTCCACCATATAATATACCATCTCGGCGATGTTCGTGGCATGGTCGGCTATTCTTTCCAGTCTTCTGGAGATGTTCATCAGCGCCAGCACAGTGTGGAGCTTAGTCACATCCTCCATAGTATATGTGAGCAGTTCTCTTGTCACCTGCTCATTGAGGTTGTCCAGCTCATCATCACGCTTGATAACGTCATAGGCGAGCTTGGTGTCGGAGTTGAAAAACGCTTCCAGAGAGTCGTGTATCATTCCGGTGGCTATTGCGGACATCTTGGGTATGTCTATGTATGGCTTGAGCTGGGGATGCTCCATCAGCTTCAGGCTGTCTCTGCATATGCTGACGCAGTGGTCGCCCACACGCTCTATGTCGGTAATTATTCTTGTGGCTGTGATGATGTATCTGAGGTCGATAGCCTTCGGCTCGAAAAGCGCCAGCATCTTTATGCAGTGTTCGTCTATATCCACATCGAGCTTGTCCATCAGCTCGTCATCATGGATAACCTGCATGGCAAGAGCCTCGTTTCTGTCTACGAGAGATTTGATAGAGTTGGTTACCATCCCTGTGGCGGTGGTTGCCATCTCCGCTAACATCCCTTTGAGCTGAATATATTCCTTATCGTGCCTGTAAGCTGTCATGTGGTGTCACCTCTTAATATGTGGACAATATGAAGAATTATATATCATAAATAGAAAATAATCCTCGTCCGCTGGGACAACAATAAATATAAACTGTAAGATGTCTGTGAAAATGATGTCAGAGAAATGTAAAATTATGATTTTTGTGTCAGATTTTTCCGGTTTTTTTCAAAAGAATGTTATGCTCCGCCATTGCTTTTCCCAGAACAGACAGAATGAGTTCCGTCTCTCTGGCTGTAAAAACCTTCGATTCGGCCGCCTGTCTTATCTCATTCATTATCTTTTCGGGGTTCTGAGGGTTCAGGCATCCGAACATATTCAGAAACTGCTCTATCTTTTTGTTCAGAGCGTCATGCAGTTTCCTGCCGGCGAATTCCGTTTCTGCGGTCTCTTTGGGCGGGATATCTTTTATCTGCCACAGAACCACCAGAACGGCCTGTGCGAGATTCATGCTGGGGAATGTATCCGATGTGTCCAGACTGATATATTTTGCGCAGGAGGCGAGCTGTGTGTTGGAGAGCCCTGCTTTTTCGTTTCCGAATAGCAGACCGACAGTCAGCCCCTTTTCACGGCAGTCATTAATATATGCGTTCAGTCCGCAGAGGTCTATGTTGGCGTGTGATGTTTCCGGCGTGCGCATGCTGACGCCGACTATTTTATCCGCGTGTGATATGAGATCATCGAATCCGGAGCATCTGACAGTATCTCTCAGTATGTTCTCTGCCGCCAGAGCGTATTTCAGAGCTGTGGGGTTCATCGGGTTCAGTTTTCCGGATAGAAACAGACCGGAAAAACCGGTGTTAGCCATCGCACGGGCTATGAAGCCCAGATTGACTGCTCCTTCGGGATTCGCCAGTAGAATCCGGACGTCTTTCAACTAAACTGCCTGGCGGATATGTTGATTATCCGTTTGTAGTTGGACATTACCGCTCTGTAATATTTGTCAGACACGCCTGAGCCGCTTTTAATCATTTTATTCAGGTTGCCGGGACCCATGTTGTAGGCTATCAGGGCATATTTCTGATTGTCGTACTTATTCAGCAGATAGGCGAGGTAGCTGATTCCGATCCGGATGTTCTTAGTGGGATCGAAAAGCTCCGATCTGCTTTCCAGATTGATGTTGTCGTGCATGTCGGAAACATAGAAGGCGGTACCGGGGAGTATCTGCATGAAGCCCACCGCGCCCTTGTTGGATACCACATGGCGTCTGAAAGAACTCTCTGTCTTTATCACCGCCAGAACCAGATAGGGGTCGATGCCCTTTTCGAACGATTCGGAGGCGATGAGGTAGGACATGTCCATATAGTTCAGTCCGCCGGTATTGGGTCTGTATATTTCCAGAATGTTTTTAATGTTCTGCACATGCGACGCGAAAGACAGACGTTTCTTTTCGTTTTCCAGACTGTTGGAAAATTCTTTGTAGCTGATGCCTATGTCTGATTCCGAGCTGAGTTTGTCCACCGTGGAACCTATCGCTGTGAGATAGATCACGTTCATTACGAGAAAGCCGAAAACTAACACTGTGATGCTTATAAAAAGCGCCGCTAATGTTGTCTGCGCTCTGTTGGAAAATCTGAAGTAATGCATATTCACCGTATTTTTTTATAATTACAGTTGACAAAATATTCATCAAAAGCGGAAAAGTAAAGGAAAAAGTTTTTCAGGAGACCCGAAAACAGATGTATGAATATAGCAAGTTATTGAAGGGAAAGTTTATAAAAAGGTATAAAAGATTTTTCACCGACGTGCTTTTTGACGGCGGTATTCTCACCGTGCATAACCCGAACACAGGTTCGATGAAGTGTGTGCTGAGTGACGGGGCGGATGTGCTGATATCTGAGTCTGACAATCCCAGCCGGAAGCTGAAACACACTCTGGAGGCTGTTTTAGTGGAAGATAGATGGGTGCTGACGAACACTATACTGATGAATAGGATAGTCAGGCACGGTCTGCTGGATAACGAGGTTAAGGAACTGCGGGATATAACATATCTCAAAAGCGAGTATAAATACGGTGACGGACGCATAGATTTTTACGGCGAGACGGCTGATGGCAGATTTCTGGCTGAGGTGAAGAATGTTACCATGTTCGATGACGAATGCTCTATCTTTCCGGACGCTGTGACGGAGAGGGGCAGAAAGCATTTGGGACTGCTTCTGGAAGCCGCTAAAGAAGGATACAGACCTTATATGATATATGTGTGTCAGGTCGACCGTCCGTTTTTTCGTCCGGCGTATGAGATTGACATGAAATACGCTGAGGCTCTGGAGGACGCAGTTAGCAGGGGGCTGAATGTGATAACGGTAATGACGGTTTTTGATGAGAAAGAGGGCAGAGTGACGCTGAAAGAGGGGGGGGAACTCAGATTCCGGCTATGAGGCTTGTCAGATATCCGGTGTCTTTTACCTGTCCGGTTTTGAATTGATAGTCCAGCTCGGCGAACTGTCCCATCAGCTTTATCAGGTCGTTCTTTTTCCATGCGTTAGTGCCGGCCTTTATTTTGTCCAGCATGAAAGGTCTGTTCTCTTTCACCAGATCTCTGGAAACGGTGAACAGATAGACGTCCTTCATCCTTTTGAAGGTCATGTTTATCAGCAGAGGCAGGTTTTCCTCCTCCGCTATGAAATCATTCAGCAGAATCATGCACTGGCTCTTTTTTCTGTTGGTGAAAGCGTCTATGAATGTGAAGACGCTGTCGTGTTTTTTCGCCGTGATGGCGTTCAGTATTTCGCTCTGGTTTTTTGGTTTTTTATAGGCGAAATATGCTGTCAGCTTGTCTATCTCGCTTTTCACCAGCGACATGTCGCCTGAGAACAGCTCGTTTATCTCTCCCGCCGCTGAGGTGTCTATGGTGAATCCGGCGTCGGTGAACATTCTTATTATCTGACCGGTCAGGTCATATTTTTTTGCCTTAGCTTCCATCATAAGAGTAAATCCGGTCTTTTCCAGAGAATCAGACAGCTTTTTACCCAGTTTAGCCTCTTCAGCAGTGAGTATGATGTATGACTCTCTGCATGATGCGCATTCGTCTATTATCTTTTCAGGATTCTTTACGCTGTCGAACGAGCGCACCAGAGCCGCCTTGTTCTCGGAGAAGAGGGGAGCCGTGTTTATGAAATTAAAGAAGTTGCCGTCGTTAAAATCTTCAGGATTAAAAGTTTCTGTTTCGCAGTCGTCTATGGCGGACAGGATGTTTTTTATCTTTTCATCCACATAGTAGGTTCCGCCCGCTATGTAGTAAAAAAGTTTGCTACTGTTTTCTGTTTTCGAACTCATATCTGAATGTGTCCAGAGCTGTCTGAACTGCCTCCTCTATGGCGATATCCCTGTTTCTGGTGGAAGTGGGGCTGGAAGAGGAGATGTTGTAGGTGGATGACGCTGCCAGGTATCTGTTATATAGTGTTTTACCGTTTCTGTCAGTTACCTGAATATATATCGTCGCCGTCAGGTCGACAGTGACAGTGCGTCCGGATGTCAGGGTCACCGCTCCGGATGATGTCACCTCTGTCAGAGAAAATCTGCCGGTGAAATCAGAGCTGTCCTTTGTCCCCAGAGAATGAATGGAGGAGAGGTATGATTTCACAGCGTTCACGAAGAGCTGGTCGGGCATAACCTCTTTCGATTCGTTAATGATGCTGGAGGGATAGAGCGTGAAAGCCGAGTCGGCGTCTTTCAGGGCGATCTTATACCCGCATCCGGAAAGAATCATAACCAGCAGAAGGACAGACAGTACGGCTTTCATTCTCATAATTTATTTCACCACGAAGTTAACGAGTTTGTTGGGCACATATATCTTTTTAATGATCTGTGTGCCGTCTGTATATTTTGACACATTATCGTTGGACAGCGCCAGAGAAAAAACATCATCCTGAGACATATCTCTGGGGATGTCTATCTGACCTCTCAGTTTGCCGTTCACCTGAACAGCCACTGTTATTTCGTCCTTCTGTGTCATAGAGGCGTCAAATTTTACCCAGCCTGTTCTGGATATCAGTCCGCTCTGACCGGTTTGCTCCCACAGCTCTTCCGCAATGTGCGGGGTGAACGGGGCTATCAGTATCATGAGTGTGGTCAGGCACTCTCTGAACAGCGCTTTGTTGCCGTCATTCATTTTTGCTTCGGCGGCATAGAGGCTGTTTACATATTCCATCATAGCCGCAACAGCGGTGTTGAGCTGATAGCGCTCGATATCCTCTGTCACTTTTTTGATGGTGGAGTGCATGGCGAACAGCAGCTCTTTTGTCAGCTCGTCTTCTGTCTTTGCCGGAAGAGCGCCTTTGAAAAGCTCCATGTTGTTGTCTATCAGCCTGAAAACCCTGTTCAGGAATCTGAACGAGCCCTCAACGCCGGAATCGCTCCACTCCAGTTCCCTTTCGGGGGGGCTGGCAAACAGGATGAACAGTCGGGCGGTGTCCGCTCCGTATGTTTCTATCAGTTTATTGGGGTCGATGACGTTCTTTTTGGATTTTGACATCTTTTCCACACGGCCGATGAGAACGTCTTTTCCGCATTTAGCGCATTTTCCGTCTTTTGCCTCTTCGGGGAAGAGCCATCCGTGCTCGGGGCATTTATAGGTTTCTTTGCATACCATGCCCTGTGTCAGCAGTCTGTTGAAAGGTTCGTCTATGTCTGTGTATCCCAGATCTCTCAGAACTTTGGTATAGAAGCGTGAGTAGAGCAGGTGGAGGATGGCATGCTCGATGCCGCCTATATACTGATCCACGTTCATCCAGTATTTAGCGTCTTCTTTATTGAAAGGCGCTGTGTCGCATTTGGGCGATGTGTAGCGCAGGAAATACCATGATGATTCCATGAAAGTGTCCATGGTGTCTGTTTCCCTTCTGGCGGGCTTGCCGCACTTGGGGCATGTGGTGTTCACGAAAGACTCCACTTTGTCCAGCGGGTTCCCTCTCATTGCGGGGTTGAAGTCCACATCGGGGAGTCTCACCGGGAGCTGGTCGAACGGAACCGGGACACTGCCGCAGCAGTCGCACTGGATGAATGGGATAGGTGAGCCCCAGTATCTCTGGCGTGAGATCTGCCAGTCTCTCAGACGAAAGTTGACTGTGCTCTTGCCTATGTTATTGCTATCCAGAAACTCAATTATCGCTTTTTTCGCCGGTTCGTTGTCCATTCCGGTGAACTGGTCTGAAGCGACGAGTTTTCCGGCGCCTGTGTAGGCTTCGGTCAGATCTTCCGCTTTTATCTCTTCTTTCGGCATTATGACTATTTTCAGTTCACAGCCGTATTTTTTCGCGAATTCAAAATCCCTCTGGTCGTGGGCGGGAACTGCCATAACAGCCCCTGTGCCGTAGTCCATCAGAACGAAGTTGGCTATGAAAACAGGCATCTGGCATCCGGTGACGGGGTTGATTACGCATCGTCCGGTGTTGAATCCCTTTTTCTCTTTATCATCAGCCATTCTGTTGACTTTATCTTCTTTCAGGATGGAATCGATGAACTCCAGTCCGTCTTTCTCGTTATCTGTGCCTTTCAGCAGAGCCTTCGCCATGGGGTGTTCCGGAGCGATAGACATGAAAGTAGCGCCGTAGAGTGTGTCGGGTCTGGTGGTGAACACGGTTATGGATTCGTTATTGTGAGAGAAACGGAAGTTGATCTCCGCTCCGTATGATTTTCCTATCCAGTTCTGCTGCATTGTCAGAACCTTGGAAGGCCATCCGTCCAGTTTATTGGTGAACTCGAGAAGCTCGTCGGCATAGTCTGTTATCTTCAGATACCATCCGTCCAGCTCTTTGATGCGCACTTCTTTTCCGCATCTCCAGCAGGCGCCGTCCTCCACCTGTTCGTTGGCAAGAACGGTGTTGCAGTCATCGCACCAGTTCAGGTGTGATTTCTTTTTATAGATGAGTCCTTTTTCGAACATTTCGATAAAGACCTTCTGCTCCCATTTATAATACTCGGGATCGCATGTTGCTATCTCTCTGTCCCAGTCGTATGACAGACCGAGTTTTTTGAGCTGGGCTCTCATGTAGTCTATGTTTGATTTGGTCCAGACGGCGGGGTGTGTGGAGTTTTCGATGGCGGCGTTCTCAGCCGGCAGACCGAAGGCGTCCCATCCCATGGGGTGCAGAACGTTGTATCCCTGCATGAATTTATATCTGGATATCACGTCTCCGATGGCATAATTGCGCACATGACCCATGTGTATCTTGCCCGAAGGATAAGGAAACATCTCCAGACAGTAAAATTTCTCTTTATTTGTTTCTGTTTCTACTTTAAAAAGTTTTTTTTCTTCCCAGATTTTCTGCCACTTGATTTCGACAGCTGAAGGGTTGTATTTCATCGGAAGCCTCCATATCAAGGATACAGAAATAGCACAAATAATAGAAATTTATCAAGCAATATAAAAGAATTTATGTTAAGTTTTGACGTGCAAGTAATTTTTATTTCTGATAACGGGAAAAACTGATATATTATTTATATATAAAAGAACGGAATAAAATAATATGATTACTGAAAACGGCTTCATTGAGTTAGCGTACTCATTGGTAAGAATAAGAAATCTGGATGAGCTGCTGAACACTATGCTCGGGAAGATACGCAGTATCCTTTCGGCTGATGCCGGCAGTATCTTCATACACGACGACGATAATGACGAGCTGATATTCAGCTACACGCAGAACGACTCTGTCAGCCTGCCGTTTAAACAGTTCCGCATGAAAGCGGACGAAAAGAGCATCGCCGGATTCTGCGCTGTTCGCAACAGCCTGATAAGACTGGACGATGTATATCACCTCGATCCGAAATTCCCTTTCAGCTTTAACAACAGCTTTGACGAGATGTCCGGATACCGCACCAAATCCATGCTGGTGTTTCCCATCAACGACATCAACGGAAGGCTGATAGGTATTCTTCAGCTAATCAACAAAAGATCTGAAAACGTTAAGATAAACAAAGAGACTGTTGACCAAGCGGTTATCCCTTTCAGCGCGGACGATGAGAACACCGCCCACTCGCTGAGCGGTATAGTCGGTATGGCGCTGGAAAACGCCCTGCTTTACGACAGCATCGAGGCGATGTGGGAAGGTTTCATACAGGCATGTATGACCGCCATCGACTCCAGAGACCCGGTGACAGGCGGACACAGTGAACGTGTCACAGCATACACCATGGCGCTGGCGGAGGCGATGAGCAATGACGACGGGGCGTTTCCGGAGTTCAAGCTGACACCTGTTCAGCTCCGGTCGCTGAAATATTCATGCATGCTACATGATTTCGGAAAACTGGTCGTCAGCGAAAACGTTCTTCAGAAAGCGGACAAGCTGTATCCGGGTATGCTGGATGTTATTAAGTTCCGCTTCGGGATGGCGAAATCTGTCGCTCTGATGGAAAAAGATAAAGAGACTGTTGATGAACTGAACAGGCTGCTGGATATAGTGGTCAAGGCGAATATCCCCACCGTTCTGGATGAGGACACCTCCACCGGTCTGGAAAAATGCGTCAACTATACATTCACCGATCTGGAGGGGAACACGCACACTCTGCTGACTCCTAAAGAATATGAGTATCTGAGCATCAAAAGAGGCTCTCTGACGAAAGAAGAGAGAGATATAGTCGAGAGCCATGTGCGCCATACATACGAGTTTCTGGTTAAGATCCCCTGGACGGCTGACCTGCGCAGCGTGCCTGCCACAGCCGCCATGCACCACGAAAAGCTGAACGGCTCCGGCTATCCTTTCGGGCTGGAGGGCGACAGTATATATATTCAGGGACGGATCATGGCTATCGCCGATATCTATGACGCTCTGACGGCTCATGACAGACCTTACAAAAAGCCGATGCCGATTGAGAAAGCCTGTGCTATACTGTTGGATGAAGCGCAGAGAAATTTTCTGGATACACGAATTGTCCGGTTCTTTATAGACAAAGAAATATACAAGTGCCTTGATAGGAGGGACAGTTGAAAACTTTGCTTGTCGTTGATGATGACGAGAGTATCAGATTGCTTTTAAGAGATGAATTCTGTGACAACGGGTTCAATGTTGTGACCGCTGTTGACGGCGAAGAGGGATTGGTCGCTTTCAACGAACAGAATGTGGATGTGGTCATACTGGATCTGGATATGCCGAAACTTTCAGGGGAAGAGGTCGCTCTGCAGCTGCAGCAGACAGCGCCGGATATACCAGTGGTAATCTATACAGCCAATCCGGAAAGGCTGGAACATCAGATCGGCATAAAATATGACTCAGTGGTTTTAAAATCATGTGATCTTCAGGAGCTTGTGGAAAAGGTGAAAGAGCTAAGTAATGTTTGATGTTTCTCTATACGAAAAGCACAGAGGAAAAAAAGACGGAATAACGGTTCTGGATTCAGTAGATTCAACAAATGCCTATGCGGTCATAAACAGCCTTCCACCGTTTTCATGCGTTGCGGCAGAGACACAGACGGCAGGGAGGGGCAGGAGCGGACGCAGATGGCACTCTTCTAAAGGCGACAACCTTTATTTTTCCATAGTTCTTCATGGCATGGATGTTCCTAAGCTGCTTCCGATGAATATCTTCGCCGGATATATTCTGGCGGATACGCTCAGTCCTTATGCCGATGTCAGGGTGAAGTGGCCTAACGATCTTACTGTTAACGGGAAAAAGCTGGCAGGGATACTCATGGAGACTACTTTTTCCGGCGGTGTGCTGGAGAAGGCTGTTCTGGGTATCGGGCTCAATGTGAACACCACTGATTTTCCCGATGAGATAAAAGATATAGCGACATCTCTGAAAATAGAGACAGGTCAGACCTTCAGCAGAGAAGAGATACTGGCTTCTTTCATGAATAATCTGGAAAGCAGGTACGACGATTTTTTGAACGGCGGAGTGGACATAGCAAAACTTTGGTCTTTTTATTCCGCTTTTCTTGACAAAAAGATAAGTATACATAAAGATGGTTTCAAAACAGTTTATACCGAAAAAGGCATAGACAGTTTCGGCTGCCTGAGAGCGGTGAACGCTGAAGGACGGCTGGAAACCATTGTTACAGGGGACATAGGGTATGATATTTGCCGTTGATATTGGCAATACCAATGTTGTCATAGGGATTTTTGAAAAAGGCAGCGATAACATAATCTGCAATTTCCGTGTGCAGTCATCCACCAGCAGAACCACGGATGAATACGCCGCCATCATCATGAGACTGATGGAGAGCGAGGGTGTGACTCCCGCTGATATTTCAGGAGTCATCATCGCCAGTGTTGTTCCCAGGCTGATATTCACATTCACCAAGTTTGCCAGAAAATATCTGGACAAAGAACCTCTGGTGATAGCCCCCGGAGTTAAGACCGGCATCTCAATCAAAATGGAAAACCCGAAAGAGGTCGGCGCGGACAGGATAGTGAACGCTGTGGCTGCCAAGGTCAAATGCGGCTTTCCGTCCATTGTTGTGGATTTCGGCACGGCTACCACTTTCGATGTGATAAACACCGAAGGAAACTATATCGGCGGTGTTATCTGTCCCGGTATAAAACTGTCTTCTCAGATTCTGCACTCCAACACGGCCAAACTGCCGGAGGTGGAGATAGAAAAAGTGGACACCATAATAGGCAAGAACACCATCCACTCTATCCAGTCCGGAATATATTTCGGTTATCTGGAGATGGTGGATGGAATAATAAAGAGAATTCTGGACGAGGAATTTAACGGAGAGGTTATCCCCGTTATATCCACGGGCGGGCTGGGCAGTGTGTTTGCCGGAGAGAGCAGATACATAGCCAGATATGAACCAAACCTTACTTTGGAAGGTCTGAAAATTATATATGAAAAAAATTTATAACGGCTTTATTGGACAGCTGAGGCGGGTGAAATGAGTAAACTTGGCGAGCTTCTCAGAAAAACCAGAGAGGAGAGAGGAATCTCCCCTGACAAGGTGACAGAGGATATCAGACTCAGCGCTGATATCATCGAGCAGTTGGAGGACGGCGGATTCACCGATCTGCCTTCGTACAACCACGCGAAAAACTTTGTGAAAAACTATGCCAGATATCTGGGGCTTGATATCGAAGAGATACAGACCATGCTGGCGGAGGAATGCACAAAAGAGAATTTTACGCATGAACCTATCACAGTGGCGACTGAAGAGCCTCTGGAAGATATTGTGAAAAATGATTCCTCAGGAGTATCAAAATTTTTCCTGATAGGTGTTCTGTTTATCCTGATAATCGCCATAGGCGGGTATCTGATAGCCACTTCCGGCAACCATAAGACAAAGCCGGCGGACGAAAAAACATCCGAACAGGTTCAGCCCCAGCAGGAAACCCCCCAGGCAGCCGAGCCTGATGACAACGAGTTCAATACTGTCGACAAAAAGATAGTGGAAGAGACCATCAGCTCTGTGAACGAAGAGGATCAGGCTGCGCAGACAGAGGATGGTGTCGCCGCTGATAAAGCTCTGACAGACAACGATAAAGAAAAAGATAAAACAGCTCAGACAGCCGCAGACGAAAAATCAACAGATAAAAAAGAAGAGAAAGCCGCCGTTCTGCCCAAGGGCATGAAAAAGGCAGTGCTCAACTTTTCCGACGTCTGCTGGGTGCATATGAAATCAGACACAGGCGAGGAGATGGACTTCATCGCCGATAAAGCAACCCATAAGGAAGTCCTGTTCAAGGATTATTTCATTCTGGACATAGGCAACGCCGCTGTGACATCCGTATCATATAACGGCAGAACAATAGCCGGACTGGGCGGGTATAAACAGCCGGCAAAAGGTCTGAAATTCGAGCCCAACCCCGAAAACGGGTCTCTGAAATATTCAACATTAAAATAACTCTTGCAATATAACGCAAGGGTGTCTATCTTATTAAGACAATAAAGGTGTTTTTATGCGTCATTACTCTGCGGCTGTCTATGCCAACGAAAATCTGCTTTTAACAGAAGTGCTTGATAAACTTGAGAGTGAATTTCCCATGATGGGGATCAAGGTTTTCGGAAACTCTCTGGCTCACACGGCGCTGACGACCGCCACTAACGAGTATGATGTCCTTCCGGCCGGAATGGTGGGCGATGAGGAGATTCTTCTCGTTCTGTCCGATCCGAAAGACGATCTGGAAGTCCTGAAGAATTTTGACGGAGACATCGTCGATTTCACCGGAACATTTACATCTGAAGAGGTATACCGCATAGAGGAGCCTCTGGCTTATCTGATCAACGCTATGAAGACCAGACCCGAAGAGATGGAAGCGGTGGCATATGTGCCGGCGGCTGTCTTCGGCAAGAACGGTATAGATGATATGATCAACCAGACCAGAGAGCTTTTTACTTTTACGAATAACGAGAACAAAGTTTTTGACGAAAGGCTGGCGTTCAACATGTTCTTTTCTGATAAAGAAGAGGGAATTCTGGCTGGAATGAGGAAAAAACTGGAAGCTGAAACCGGTGTGGATGCCGACCTGAGGTTAGGCGCCGTGTCAACCGGATTTGTTCTTGACGTATATTTCAAAAAAGATGTAAATAAAGAGTTTGGAAATATTACAGATATGGTAGGATTTATCCCCACGATGGCAGATATCTGCTCAAAACCCCGTCCCGTGCTGATTTCACGCACAAGAAACAGGGTGAGCATAGCCGGGGATTACATCAGCCTGATCTGCGCGCAGATAATGGACGCCTTTAAAGACATTACCGGAGAATAGATTATGATATACCTTGATAACGTAGCAGGAACAAAGCCGGACGCAAAAGTTGTTGAAAAGATGATGCCTTATTTCACAGAGCATTACGGCAACCCCAGCGCCCATTTCTACCCCATCGGCAGAGAGGCTTTCGAGGCTATGGAGAGAGCAAGGGGACAGGTGGCGGCTTTCGTCGGGGCTAAGGCTGAAGAGATAGTTTTTACCTCCTGCGGAACAGAGTCCAACAACCTCGCTATAAAAGGTCTGCTGAAAAACCCCATGAATAAGGGCAAGCACATCATAATCAGCGAGATTGAGCATTTTTCCGTTGATTCTGTAACTGCGAAGCTCAGAAATGACGGTTATGAGATTACAAAACTGAAAGTTGACGACAACGGGCTTGTAAATCCCGATGATCTGAAAAATGCTATAAAAAAAGATACGGCTCTGGTCTCTATCCAGCATACCAACCCTGAGATCGGTACCATACAGTACACCGACAAACTGGGCGCCATATGCAGAGAGAGCGGGGTTACATTTCATGTGGACGCTGTGGCTGCTGCCGGATACAGCGAGCTGAATGTGAAAGATCTTAACTGCGATCTGATGTCTATCGCCTCACAGAACTTTTACGGTTCCAAAGGCGCGGGCGCTCTTTACATCCGTGAGGGAGTTAAGCTGTCCGGCATAATGGACGGCGGACATCAGGAAAGAGGCTACAGAAGCGGTACAGAGAATGTTCCCGCCATAGTGGGAATGGGCGAGGCAGCGGAAATAGCCATGAACGATATGAAAGTATATGTACCCGAAATGGTAAGACTCCAGAAGAAACTCTGGGACGGGCTGGGCGGAATGTTCGATTTCCTGCATTTCACAGGAGACAAGGACAGACGCAGACCCGGACACGTCAGCTTCTGGATTGAATACATAGAGGGCGAGTCTCTGCTTATGTGGCTCTCTCTCAAAGGCATTGCGTGCGCCAGCGGTTCCGCCTGTTCTTCCAACATCTTAGCTGATGACGAGGAAGATCTGGCGGCGTCATATGTTCTGACAGCCGTAGGCGTGCCCAGCGACATCTGCGCAGGGTCACTGGGAATGTCCATGTCCAAATACAACACTGAAGGCGATATCGATAAGGTTCTCGAGGTTATGCCCGAGACAGTTAAGAGACTGTGCGAAATGTCGCCGATGTACAACAGAAAATAAGGTTTTTCCTACAGGAGGATAGCTATGGCTAAAGGACCATACAGCGACAAAGTAATGGATCACTTCATGAACCCCAGAAATATGGGAGAGATAGCGGACGCAAACGGCATCGGCGAAGTGGGTAACCCCGCATGCGGCGATGTTATGAAGATATTTCTGAAAATAAACGATGATCAGGTTGTGGAAGACGTTAAATTCAAAACTTTCGGCTGCGGCGCTGCCATCGCTTCCAGCTCAATGGCGACAGAGCTTATGATCGGCAAAAAGGTGGAGGAGCTTCTGGCTCTGACAAACCAGGCCATCGTAGAGGCTCTGGACGGTCTGCCCCCAGCAAAAATCCACTGCTCTGTTATGGCAGAGGAAGCTATTGAAGACGCTCTGAAAAACTACTTCAAAGAGAAGGGACAGGACCCCGCCATCGTTGATGAAATGAAAGCTAAGATCAGAAAGAATTAATAATACAATGGAGGAATCACCAATGAGCCTTAGAGAAAGAGTAGAAGAAGTTCTGGATCAGGTAAGACCCACACTGCAGGCTGACGGCGGAGACATCACTCTGCTGGACGTATCAGAAGACGGTATCGTAAAAGTTCAGCTTACAGGCGCTTGCGGTTCATGCCCTTTCAGCACTATGACACTGAAACACGGTGTTGAAGCCAGACTGAAAGATATGATCCCCGAAGTAAAAGAAGTCCTTTCTATATAACAAAAAGGGAGCTTAAAAAGCTCCCTTTTTTATTTTTGCACAAAAAGTTTGTCCTAAACTTTTTGCGATACCGTTCCACTCAGGCTAAGCCCTCGTTCCACTTACGTTCCTTTCATTCATCCAAACAAGTTTGTATTCATTCATTCCACGGACTTCATCCATGAAGTCATTTAGCATAAAAAAAGGAGCTTTTCAGCTCCTGTTTTTATATCTTATGTAATAATGCCTTGAGTATATCGCCCAGGGTAACGAGCCCCACCAGCTTTCCGTCCGCATCAACCACAGGCAGTCTGTGGCGGAATTTTTCCAGCACAAGTGTTGCAGCCTCTTCCACAGATGTGTCGGGAGTGATAGTCACCGCCGGCATATGCATAACTCTTTTTATCGGTTCGGCTGTGAGCTCTCTGACGTCTACCAGAGGAATGTACTGAGCCTCGTTCAGGATATCCGGCAGAGCCTTGGCAACGTCAGACTCGCTGAACGTAGCAAGAACTTTTCCCGTCTTGTCCACTACCGGCAGTCCGGAGACATTCTTTTTTCTTATTTTCAGTATGACCTCTTTGATAGTTTCGTCAGGTCCCGCAGTGATGACGTTGGCGGTCATAATATCACTAACTTTCATTTTTACTCCTGTTACATCTGCATGGCTATTTCTTTTAATAAATCTCTCAGTATGATACCGTCAGGTGATTTCGGTATCGTCCGTGTAAAACGTATCTCGTTAGGAGTGGCCAGCTCGCCTATCTCTCCTATTATAACCTCTTTTATCTCTCTGATAAACTGCTCGTGATAACTTTCATCCTGTTTGTTTTTCAGCACGCAGAAAGCGATGAGTTTTTCTCCCCGTTTCTCATCATTCACGTTTATCAGGGCGCACTCTTTTACATTCTGATATTTTTTGACGGCTTCTTCTATCTCCACAAGGCTGATACGTTTACCGCCGATATGGAGCACATCGTCCAGACGTCCTGTCAGCACCATATTTCGGCTGTCGTCATATTCGCCGCCGTCACCCGTGCTGAAATAGGGACTTCCCGTTCCGTCTTTTTTCCAATATAGCTTTTCAAAAACGCCTGGTTGGCCGAAAATAGACCTCGCCAGAGGGGCGAAAGGTCCGTTAATCACGATTTCACCTTGAATGTGGCTACTATCTATCACATTTTTTGATGTTTTGTCCAGCAAAACAGCGGGCACACCCGGAAGTCTTCTGTTCACCGTGCCGTATTCCACTGATTCATACCCCGGCACAGATGAGAAAATAGCGCCGCCGGCTTCTGTCAGCGAATAGATATCGAAGAATACCGCTTTGCTGGCGCAGAGCTTAGTGGACGCCCATTCCAGAACCTCTTCACGCATCTTTTCCCCGCCGGTGGCTACCATGTCCAGAGCCGGAAGCTCACGGAACACTTTCTTTTTCTGGGCCGCGTTCATCAGTGTTTTTAGCAGTGACGGGGTTGTATAGAGCTTGTTCACGCTGAATTTGCTGCATATGTCATAAAAGTTTTTCGCGTTGTCTATGTCTATGGTGTCTTCGCACACCAGAATTGTCTGTCCCGCCATCAGCGGACCGTACACCAGATAAGAGTGACCGGTGATCCAGGATATGTCGGCGGTACACCAGAAGGTGTCCGTATCTTTTTTATCAAAGAGAGTAAGGTAAGACATGTATGCCCACAGCATGTATCCGGCGTATGAAAAGGTCAGCGCCTTCGGTTCAGCCATGTTTGTGGAGGTGTACAGCATGAACATGGTGTCGTCAGCTTCCACCGGAGCCAGATGTATTTCAGAGGCATCGCAGTGAACCTCGTCCGATATCATGTCGTGATACCATATGTCCCGCAAAGGCTTCATATGCACACGTTTTCCGGTTCTTGACGCCACTATGCAGTATTTTGGGGAATGTTTTGTTTTTGACAGGGCAGTGTCCAGCTTCTCTTTCATATTAATATGTTTGCCTGTCACGGATTCGTCAGATGTGACAACGATGAAGGGCTTGCAGTCGTCTATCCTGTCCGCCAGAGACTCAGTGGCGTATCCGGCATGATATACCACATGCACCGCGCCTATGCTGGCGCAGGCTATCATCATCACGATCAGCTCCGGCATGTTAGGCATATGCAGCAGAACCCTGTCGCCCCTCTTTATGCCCAGCTTCAGGAGGGCAGAGGCGCATTTGATAACCTCGGAGTACAGAGACTGATAGGTCATGATGCTCTGTGTGCCGTCGCTGCCTGCCCAAACTATGGCGGCTTTATTTTTTGTATGAGTTTTCAGGTGTTTCAGGAGTATGTTTTTGATAGGACACAGCATTCCGGATTTGAAAAAGGTATATCCCCCTGTAAGATCCGGTGTGATAGCTTTAGAATATTTCTCCTCCCAGATGAGAAATCTGGAGCCTAGATATTCATAAAGCTCCTCAGGATCGGTCATTGCCTCGATCCTCTTCAGCTCATAGACAGACATTTCAGTTCGCTGGTAATTTTCAAAGTTAGACTTTAATCTGGTTAAATACTGACTCATGATGTACCCCGTGTGTATCTGACATAATAATATAACATTATTTCGTAATAAGTCTATAAAAGTAGAGGTCAGATTTAATTTAACAGATATCATCACCTTGTAAATGATGATATCAGGGGGATATTGCTATATACAGAAAAAGAGCTGAAAGAAACAATATTATAAAAAAGGCAGGTCAATGACCTGCCTCTGAATGATTATTTATCGAAATAGAGGGTTATGACTCCCTCGATAGGTTCAGAGTGTTCGAATCCTGCCGAGGACTCAGGCACCATGAAATTGTCTTCCTGTACAGGGGTGAATCTGTATGACAGTTTTACTGACGGAATGTCGCCTTTCGGCAGATTAAGGGTCATGGTCTTGGACGCTCTGTGTTTCAGGTTGCCCAGATTTTTATAGTTATAAGATCCTTCGCCTTTCACCACCGCCTGACAGCATTCGTCATAGTTGATGCTGATGTTTTTCATGAAGATGTTTCCTGTGTTCTTCACGCTCATCATCAGAACCTGTCCTTCGGGCGCTTCTTTCAGACTGTAATAGATGGTGAGATATTCGTCTCCGGCGGAGTGGGCATATTTCTCAGAGAGCTGAGCCGCAGGTCTGTACTCCATAGCCACGTCCATACATCCGGTCAGGATGAGTGAGAACACCGCAAGCATGCCAATAATTATTCTTTTCATAGTAAGACTCCTTGATGTTTAACCGGGTCTGTTGATGTAATCTTCGTGGGGATCCCTCTCATCGTCTTCCTTGTCAACGATCTTGGGCGATGGAGTGGGCAGAGACTGCATGGGTTCATCGGGAGCCGGCTGGGCTATTATGACAGAATCGGGTTCTTTCTGTGTTTCGGGTTCTTTTTCCAGCAGATCGGCTTCTTTGGCGTCTATTTTTTTGTCTATATCAAGGATATAGGAGTAATCAGGTTCAAAATCATCAGCCTTCAGCTCGCCTGTTCTGATTTTTTCCAGAACTTTATTACCGATCAGCTTGACCCTTTCGTCACGCTTTTTTTTCAGATTGGCGATATCGATTCTGATGCTGCCTGTTCTGGCGAGTTTCTGAATCTCGTCTATACCTTTTTCAAAAGTATCCTTAATCCAGTTCGTAGACATTCTATCCCCCTGAGCCCCATTTTTTATATAATCTATGCTCTATATCTATTATATCAAATATTTTTCCTGTTATGAAAGATATTAATTCACTTATATTGTCAGGGCAATGATAAAATCCGGGGGCGGCGGGCATAATTACCGCTCCGGCACGGGTCAGCGCCGCCATGTTTTCCAGATGTATAAGGTTCAGCGGCGTTTCACGAAAGAGTATTATCAGTTTACGGCGTTCTTTCATGGCGACATCGGCGCATCTCTCTATCAGGTTGCTGCTGATTCCGGAGGCCGCTCTGCCCACAAATCCCATGGAAGCCGGGGCGACTATGTAGGCGTCCACTCTGTATGAACCGCTGGAAACCGGCGCGGCGAGATTATTGTGGTCGTATATCACAGCTTCGGCGCCTGTGTCCTCTGCGAACTCCTGAGCTGTTTTATAGTCCTTTTTCAGCTCCAGATTGATGTTTGTCATGCCGTCCGGCGTAACGCACAGGTGCGTTTCGCAGCCGTGCAGCGGGAGCTGTTTCAGCAGATCTTTTGCGTATACCGCTCCGCTGGCGCCTGTTACTCCCAGAAATATCTTTTTCATATCATTTTCCTATCATCACGTCTATGAACGTGAAAACGCAAATGGTAAGGCTAATATACGCATTGAGGTTGAAGAATGCCATGCCCAGACGTGAAAGATCGGAAGGTTTGATAATAGCGTGCTGATAGATCATAAATCCGCCGGACAGCAGTATCCCCGCCAGATAGACGTATCCAGCGCCCAGACCGTGCCATGTATAGATGAACAGAGCAAAGGCGGCGGCGTGAAAAAATCTGGCAAGGGTCAGCGAACCGGAGAGCCCAAGAAAACGGGGGATGGAGAACAGCCCTTCGCTTTTGTCAAACTCTATGTCCTGACAGGCGTATACTATATCGAAACCGGATACCCAGAAGAGGATGGCAAGCCCCATGATGCTGATAGGCAGAGTGATCGTCCCGGTGACTGCCGCCCATGCTCCTATGGGGGCTATGCCCAGAGCCACTCCCAGCACTATGTGGCAAAGAAAAGTGAATCTCTTTGTATATGAATAGAGTATAAAAACGAAAAAAGGTACGGGGGAGAGATAGAAGCATAGCGGGTTCAGCATATACGCTGAAAAGAAATACAGAGCAAAGGACAGGACAACATAGAGCGATGCCTCCGCCACGGATATTCTGCCCGCCGGAATGTCACGTTTCTCTGTTCTGGGGTTTCTGGCGTCTATCTTTGCGTCCGCTATACGGTTGAAGCCCATAGCGCCGCTTCTGGCGCCCAGCACAGCCAGCACTATCCATGTTACGGTTCTTATATCAGGCAGACCCTGCGCCGCCAGAAACATGCCGGTGAAAGCGAATGGCAGGGCAAATAGGGTGTGCTCGACTTTTATCATGCTTAAGAATGTTTTGAGCTTTTTCAAAATAGCGCTCCGTGAGAATGATCGTTAATACTAAAACAAAATGGAAGAGTTTTTCAAGATAAGATTATGTTCAGAATGCTTTCGGCGAAATCATCAGAATCGTTCAGGCTTTCAGCGCGGACTATGTTCAGACCTTTTGCGCGCACAGCGGGAATATACTGTTCATCCAGTTCTATAAGGGTCTCTATGTGATCGGATACGAAAGAGATCGGCACTACTATAATATTATCCGTCTTTTCGTCAGCCAGCCTTGTCAGCTCCTGATCGGTATAAGGACCTACCCATTTCACAGGACCGGTGCGGCTCTGATATGACAGCCCCCAGGATTTCGGGGAAACGGCATTAACGATATACCGTGCCTGCTCGTTTATCTGGCGTGTGTAGGCGTCGCCTCTCTTCACGGTGTATTCCGGCAGCGAGTGGGCGGAGAACTGTATGCGGCATTCGGAAACGTCTTTGCCCAGCTTTTCCGCTGCGTCTCTGATGCGTTTGATCAGACATGTGTTATAGCTTTCGTTCAGATGCCAGCTCTCTATCTTTTTTATGTTTCCGCTGAGTCTCTGAGCCTTGTCGAACCTGTCGAAACATACTCCGGCGGTGGTGTAAGAATACTGCGGATACATAGTGGTGACATATATGCTGTTATATGAGGAATCATGAAGACCTCTGAGGCTGTCTTCTATGTACGGGTGGTAATAGCACATGCCCACTGAGGTTTCCAGTGTGTTTCCCGTTCGCTTTTGATACATGGGGCGTATCCTGTCCAGCAGAGAGATCAGATAAGGGTACTGGGGCGAGCGTCCGCCCAGCTTCATGTATTCCGGAGCGACCTTTACGGCACGCTTTTTCGCTATCTTTTTCGCCAGAATGTTCTGGAGAAATCCGCCAATATGAAAATCGATGATGGTGCGGTCGGAAAAGAGGTTGCGGAGGAATTCCTCTATGCCCTCTATGCTGTCCGGTCCACCCATATACATTACATAGAGCAGATCTTTTTTCATGCCAGCCCTTTTACCACTTTTACCAGATAGTCCACATTCTCAACCGGAGTGGGGGGCAGGATGCCGTGACCCAGATTGAATATGTGTCCTTTCAGAGTTTTTCCTTCCGCCAGAATTTTTTCCGCCTGCTCCTTGATGGACTCTTTAGAGCCGAAGAGCAGAACCGGATCAAAATTTCCCTGAAGAACGAATCTGCCTTTGCCCAGCCTGGCGTCGGCGTCTACCAGCTTTGTTTTCCAGTCAACACCCATTCCGGCGCATTTCAGCTTTCCTATGGTGTCGTAAAAGCTGTAGCTGTCCTTGGCGAAATATATCAGGGGAGCGCCTTTCAGGCTGTCCGCTATCTCCTGGACATAGGGGAATACAAACTTTTCGTAGTCATACGGAGAGAGTATGCCCGCCCAGGTGTCGAACATCTGGGCAACATGGGCGCCTGAGTCTATCTGCGCCTGAAGATATTTAATGGTTGATTCAGTCAGTTTTTCCATCAGCACAGCATATGCCTTAGGCTCTGTGTGCATCATTATCTTGATATGCTCGAAGTTCTTTGAGCCTTTGCCCTCCACCATGTAGCAGGCGAGGGTGAAAGGAGCTCCCGAAAAACCGATGAGCGGCACGTCCAGCGCCTTCACCAGCATTTTCACTGTCTCCATCACAAACGGAACGTCTTTATATGGATCGATAACTTTCAGTTTATCAGCCTCAGCCAGTGTTCTGACAGGGTTTGCTATCACAGGGGCTGGGTTGAAATCCAGCTTGATCCCCATGGGTTCCACAGGAATAAGTATGTCCGAAAAGAGTATGGCATTGTCAAAACCAAACGCCCTGATGGGCTGAAGGGTAACTTCTGTGCAGAGTTCGGGTGATTTGCACAGTTCCAGAAAGGTCACTTTGCTGCGCACTTCCCTGTATTCCTTCATGTATCTTCCGGCCTGACGCATGAACCACACGGGCGGTCTGTCGGTCTTTTCGCCGTTCAATGTTCTTAAGAGCAGGTCGTTGAAAGCCATATAGTTTCTCCGTCATGTTTAATGCTATATAGAAGCAAAAAAAAGTGTTGCCTGTCAAGCCGTTTTACAAAATTAACCATGTTATGAAATTATTCCCTATTAAAATGGTATGTTATTCTTGCGCATTGCTCTTCTGTTTGATATTATCTGATTTCCAAAAAAATCTCATCAGAGGTATATGATGGCAAAATATAAAGTTCTCATCACTGACCACATATCTCAGGACGGAGTCGATATACTCGAAAAGGACCCCGACATTGAGGTGAATATACAGGCCGGTATAAAAAACACTGACCTGAAAAAGATAATCGGAGACTATGACGCTATAATAACCAGAAGCGGAACCACCGTGGACGCCGATCTGCTGGAAAACCCCGGCAAACTTAAGATCATAGGCAGAGCCGGAGTGGGTCTGGATAACGTAGATATAGAGACAGCCAGCATGAAAGGGCTGATCGTGATGAACGCTCCCACGGGAAACACTCTGGCGGCCTGCGAGCTGACCATGGGCATGATGCTTTCCGTGGTGCGCAAGATTCCCGCCGCCAACCAGTCTGTAAAATCCGGCGAATGGGACAGAAAAAAATTCATGGGTATCCAGCTTTATAAAAAGACTCTGGCCGTTATCGGTCTCGGACGCATCGGCAGCAACGTCGCTAAAAGATGCAAAGCCTTCGAGATGCGTGTGGTCGCCTTCGATCCCTATATCAAAAAATCTAAAGCCGAGGCGCTGGGAGTGGAGCTCTGCGACACACTGGACGAGGCTTTATCACAGGCGGATGTTATCACATTCCACACACCGCTGACTGACGAAACAAAAAACATGATAACCTCTAAAGAGATAGCGAAGATGAAGGACGGAGTCGTCATCATCAACTGCGCCAGAGGCGGCATAGTGAACGAACTGGATCTGGTGGAAGCCTGCAAATCCGGCAAGGTGACAGCGGCAGGGCTCGATGTTTATGTGGCTGAGCCTCCTGTTAACCATCCCTTCTTCGATGTGCCTAACATCTACCTGACTCCTCACATAGGCGCCAACACCCACGAGGGACAGTACGGCGTGGCGGTGATCATCGCCGAGCAGGTTAAGAACGCGCTGCACGGACGCTCATACAGAAACGCCGTGAACATACCCTTCATGAAGTCTCAGCTTCCTGAAGAGATGCAGAAATATTTTGAGCTGATGGAGAGCATGGGACATCTCGCCGCTCAGGTGGTCAAGGGCAGACCGGAGACCATCGAGTTCACCATGGTCGGACACAAGTTCGACGAGGATTTCGGCGAGAGAACTTTCGACACTCCTTTCAACTTTCAGCCTTTTTCCATAGCCGGTCTGAAAGGTTTTATGGAAGTGGCGGTGAAAGAGAACGTATCTTTTATCAACGCCCCATATGTGGCTAAAGAGCGCAGCATAGATATAGTGGAGACAAAACAGGCTTCGTTCGGAAAATTCAACGATCTGGTCACCATCAAGGTAAAAACAGATAAAGAGGAAAAACTCCTCGGCGGAACAGTTTTCGGCGACGGCGTGGGACGTATTCTGCTCTATGATAAATACTACCTCGATCTCATCGGCGAAGGTATATTCCTCTATTTCCAGAACATGGACAGACCCGGCATGATCGGAAAACTGGGCACCGTTCTGGGCAACAACGGCATCAACATAGCCGATTTCGAACTTTCCAGAGCGGAAGAGGGCACTGCCATCGGATTTGTCCGTGTGGACAGCAAGATTCCTCCCCATGTTCTCAGCGAGATACTCGCTATCGACGGCATGAAAGAGGCAAAAACAGTTACTCTGTAATATGGATACCATCAGTATAAAGACTTCAGCCCGCTGTCAGTTTGTGGATATATCAGACGATGTAGTCCGCAGGCTGACAGCCAACGGCTGGCAAGACGGAATACTTCTCGTATATACCCCGCACACCACATCAGCCATCACCATCAACGAAAACGCAGATCCTGACGTTCAGACCGACATGAACTCTTTTCTGTCTAAACTCATTCCGGTCATGAAAGATTTCCGCCATTCCGAAGGCAATTCGGACAGTCATATTAAATCTTCTCTGGTGGGCGCTTCTGAAATGATAATAGTGGAAAAAGGCAGACCCGTACTGGGTACATGGCAGGGGATATATTTCTGTGAGTTTGACGGACCGAGAAGCAGAAAGGTATTTCTGAAGTTTATCCCTTCAGCCTAGCCGCAGACATCCTCTCCGGTCAGGATGGTTGTCCTGTTTCTGCCCGAAGACTTGCTTATATACATAGCCTTGTCGGATATTCCCACCATGAACTCGACATCTTTATAACAGTGGTGATAGGGTGTCAGACCAGCGCTGAAAGTGATCTTAAAGCAGTCCTTGTCGCTGTTGAAAACTGTTTCTGACAGTTTTGTCCTGATCCTCTCTATCGCCATGACGGAATGTTCCAGATCTGTCTCGGTAAAGATGACAGCGAATTCCTCTCCGCCGTATCTGGCGGCGATATCTGTTGTTCTGATGGAATCTTTTATGATAGCGGCGAAGGTTTTCAGAACCTCATCGCCTTTAAGGTGTCCGTAGTTGTCATTCACTTTCTTGAAAAAATCCAGATCGAAGAGCGCCAGACAGAACATATTGTTGTATCTTTCAGAGCGGATGATCTCCTCTTTCAGCTTGTCCTTGAAAAATGAGTGATTATAGAGCAGCGTGAGCCCGTCCTTCTTTGCCATCTGCTCCAGAAACTCGTTCTGCTCCAGAACGTTGGTGGATGCGAACGCCAGTTCGAAGATGGTTGATTCCAGCTCTTCGGATTTTATCTCCAGCTCTCTTTTCATGTCTTTGTGCTGTCTGAGAGTGTTGAAGCGTATCTCCATCTCGCTTGCCGGGTCACTCTTCAGCATAAATACGAAGTAGTATTTCTGCGAAAGGGTCAACAACAGCGAGTCATGGAACTCGTCAGATATGAACAGAAAAAAGTTGTTTGTCTTCAGAAGCTCTTCTATCCTGCCGATATTGTCAGTGCTTAAGAGCTCATAGAGGATTATCTCGTGATTTTTATCAAGGATATCCTCATAAGAGAGCAGTTCAACTTTTTCAAAAAGACTTTCAACGTGCGTTTTAGTATCTTCTGTTTTTACTCTGGCAAAAATTTCTGCTTTAATCGGCATCCTCTGGCCTCATATGTGGAAATAAAACTACATCTCTGATAGAAGGGCTGTTGGTGAACAGCATCACAAGCCTGTCTATGCCCAGTCCTGCACCGGCGGTGGGGGGCAGACCATATTCCAGAGCCCGGATATAGTCGGTGTCCATCATGCACGCCTCCTCGTCTCCTGCCTCTTTTGCCGCGACCTGTTTTTCAAACCGCTCCTTCTGATCAATGGGATCGTTCAGCTCATTGAATCCGTTTGCCAGCTCAAAACCGCCGACAAACAGTTCAAATCTTTCTGTTGTTTCCGGGTCGTCCTTTTTCGATTTAGCCAAAGGAGATACCTCTTTGGGGTAATCTATAATAAATGTCGGGTTGATGAGCTTGTGCTCCACCAACTCCTCAAAAATCTCCATTATAATCTTACCTTTTCCCCAGTCTTTCATGACATTAATGCCGATCTTTTCGGCAAGGGCGCAGGCTTTTTCTCTGTCTGTCAGTTCTTCGCCTCTGACATTGGAGTAGGCTGTGATAGCCTCCTGCATTGTCATTCTGGGCCAGGGACCTTGCATGCTGATGGTGTTTCCGTTGAACTCCACTTCGAGTTTACCATAGAGTTTTTCAGAAATCTGCTGAAGCATCTCTTCTATCATGTCCATCAGCCCGTGATAATCGTTATACGCATTATACCACTCAATCATGGTAAATTCAGGATTATGTCGGGTTGAGAGACCTTCGTTGCGGAAATTTCTGTTTATTTCGAAAATACGCTCGAAACCGCCTATCACCAGACGCTTCAGATACAGCTCCGGAGCGATACGCAGATAGAGGGGCATGTCGAGAGCATTATGGTGTGTTATGAAAGGTTTAGCAGTTGCGCCGCCGACGATGGGGTGCATCATGGGGGTTTCTACTTCAAAGAAATCTCTGTTTATAAAAAATTTTCTGACTTCCTGAACGATAATGCTTCTTTTTCTGAAGGTGTCCTTAACGTCTTCGTTGACGATAAGGTCAACGTATCTCTGGCGGTATCTGGTCTCTATGTCTTTCAGTCCGTGCCATTTCTCCGGCAGGTCGCGCAGAGCTTTTGTCAGCAGACGGAAATGTTTGGCGCATATGGTGAGCTCGCCTGTTTTCGTTTTAAACAGGAAGCCTTTTATGCCGACTATATCGCCCACGTCTGTCAGGTCGAAAACCTGATAGTCCTCGTCTGTTATCTCGCCTTTTTTTACATAGACCTGGATCATCCCCGTGCGGTCTTTGATAGTGAGGAAAGCCGCCTTTCCGAATGGGCGCAGAGCCATTATACGTCCTGCCACATCGAAATAGACATCCTGTGCCGGCAGGTCTTCTTTTTCGGTATCTTTATATTTATCAGTTACCTGATTGATATCGTTCTCTACTTTGTGAAAATTGACGAAAGGCTGTTCTGAGAGTTCTTTGATCTTTTGCAGTTTATCGAAACGATGCTGTTCCATTTTTGGTGAAAATCTCCTGAATGAATGTAATAATGTCTACATTAACTTCAATAATGTATTAATGCAACGAAAAAATGAGGTGCCTGCACTTTTATTTATTTGACACCTCATATAAAACGCTTTAAGCTAAAACACTGAATAAAATTTTGAGTTTAAATAGTTAATTTGCTTGAAAAATCCTAGGCGATGGTCTAGATTATCATGTTTAAATCTATAAACCCAAACACGCGGGGGTGTTTCTAATATGGGGCTTTTCGACATATTTTCCAATGATCTCGCAATTGACCTTGGCACTGCCAATACACTGATCTATGTAAAGGGTAAGGGCGTTGTATGCTCCGAGCCCAGTGTTGTTGCCATCAATAACATAAATAACGAGGTACTCGCTGTGGGCAGCGAGGCCAAAAGCATGCTGGGGCGTACCCCGGCGAATATAGTCGCTATCCGTCCTATGAAAGACGGCGTTATCGCCAACTTCGAAGTGACAGAGCGCATGCTGAAGAATCTTATCCAGAAAGTACACAACAGAAAATCGCTGGTCAGACCCAGAATAGTTATATGTGTTCCCTCAGGAGTTACCCAGGTTGAAAAACGCGCGGTAAAAGACTCCGCTATTCAGGCTGGCGCCCGTGAGGTTTATCTGGTTGAGGAGCCCATGGCGGCTGCTATCGGCGCCGGACTTCCCATCGAAGATCCCTCAGGCAACATGGTTGTCGATATAGGAGGCGGTACCACCGAGGTGGCTGTTATATCACTTTCCGGTATCGTATACGCTAACTCTGTCAGAGTGGGCGGCGATGAAATGGATGACGCCATAGTCAGCTATGTGAAGAGAAAGTACAATCTGCTCATCGGTAACGGAACCGCTGAACAGATCAAGATGAAGATAGGCTCATGCTTCCCCATGGACGCAGAAATGAGCATCAAGATCAAAGGCCGTGACCTCGTCACCGGTATCCCGAAAACAATCGAAATCACAGATTCCGAGGCCAGAGAGGCTCTGGACGAAGCGGTGACCAAGATCATCGACGCCGTCAGGATCGCTCTGGAGAAAACACCGCCCGAACTGTCTGCCGATATCGTGGACAGAGGCATAGTGCTGACTGGCGGCGGAGCCCTTCTAAAAGGACTGGACAGAAGACTTTCCAACGAAACAGGTCTGCCCATTATCGTGGCTGATGATCCTCTTCTGGCAGTTGCTATAGGCGCCGGAAAGGTTCTGGACAACATCGATCTGCTGAAGAAAGTTACCATCGACTAGGGTTAATCGGTTGCGGGGCAAATGAAACTTTGGAAAAAAACACTTATAGCCTTTGTTGTCCTGCTTATCCTTGTAATCATTCAGGCGAGAGATCCTGATATCAAGGGTCCTTTCAGAGGCATACTGGGCAACTTTGTAAATCCTTTCGTATATTACACTGAAAAGTCTTTCAGCTTTTTCAGCGATATCTGGAGCGGGTACATCAATCTGGTGAACGTGCGCCGTGATAACGATAAGCTGAAAGAGACCAACGGTCAGCTCGTTCTGGAGAATTCGCTTCTCCATGAAAAGGTGAAGGAATACGGTCGTGTTCAGAAACTTCTGAAATTCAGCGAATATTCAAAACTGGACTATGAGACTGCCGCTGTTATAGGCAGAAACATAAAGGGCTATCTGAAGGTCATCAAAATAGACAAAGGCTCCAAAGACGGCATAAAAAGACAGGATCCTGTCATCAGCTATAATGGTCTGGTGGGTATGGTAAGGGATGTTTACTCGCACTCAGCAGATGTTGAGGTGGTGCTCAGCCCTGCCAGCAACGTTTCCGTGATGAACAGCAGAACCAGAACCGTGGGCATCGTTCACGGGGACGGACACGGAAAAATGACCGTCGATTTCTATGACAGGCTGGACGACGTGAAAAAGGGCGACACCATGGTCACTTCAGGTCTGGGCGGAGTATATCCCAAAGGTCTGGTGGTCGGACAGGTGGAGAGCGTCACCACAGCGGAAACAGGTCTGTTCAAGACCATGACGCTGAAATCGAAAGTAAAATTCTATAAGCTAGAGAATGTACTGGTTATCAGCCAATGAGAAGGAAACTCGACAAGATATATTTCATAGTTATCATCGCTCTGGTTCTGAGCCATGTGGTCACTATGGTCTTTCCTCCTTTCATGGGCAACTTCGATCTGCTGCTTATAATATATTTTCTGATATACGAAACCATAGATGAGGATAACTACATAGGGCTGTCGCTGATATTCGGCATATTTGCCGACTATTACAGAGGCGGTTTTTTCGGTCCGGCGGTTATGGTTTTTCTCCTGTTCTCTTTTTCCAGATTCAAGGCGGATCTGGTTGTCGATATGACCAAGTTTAACTCGAAGGTCATGCTGTTCGCTCTGATGTCTTTGATATACTGCTCTTTCAACCTTTTTCTGAGCGGATTTGGCAGAGACTCTCTGGCTGTGATAGCCGTTTTCCGCACTGTGCTCAATGTCGGGGCGGCGGTTTCAATTATTAGATTCATAGGGTATATCCGTGCTGCTAAGAACGCTTAAGGACGATGTCCTCGAATATTTTAAAAAGAGGGCGATGCTGGGTTACATACTTTTTGCCGTCTTCTTCTCTTTTCTGGCGCTCAGACTTTTCTGGATGCAGATAATCAGCTATGACAAATTCAAAACCCTGTCGGAAAACAACCGTATCCGTATAGTCCGTATTAAAGCGGACAGGGGATTTATCAAAGATATAAAGGGACGTCTGATAGTAAAGAACTCGCCCAGCTATGAGCTGAAGATAGTGAAAGAGGACGTTCAGGATCTGGACGCCATACTGGACAAGCTGGAAAAGATACTGCCTATAGATAAATCATACGCTAAAAAGCAGGTAGAGAAATCTTATCTCTATGAGCCAGCCATTATACTTAGGGGGCTTACTTTCAAACAGGTGGCGGAGATCATGGAACATTCCGATGACTACGCCGGTGTTGAGATAGGTCTGGAAGCAGTCAGAAGCTATATGGAGAGCAGCGCGTTCAGCCATGTTCTGGGATATATGTCCGAAGTGAACGAACAGGAACTGAAAGACACCGACTATTACCGCTCCGGCGATATGATAGGTAAGACAGGTATAGAAAAAGTGTATGAAGAACAGCTCAGAGGCGTGGACGGCGCCCGTCAGGTGGAGGTGGACTCATACGGCAGACCCATAGATATATTATCCGAAAAACCGAGCACCCCGGGCGAGAATATAACCCTGACAATAGACTATGACATCCAGACGTTCCTGCACAGACTGATGCAGAACAAGAAGGGCGCTGTGGCCGTTCTAGATATTGACAATTTTGATGTTCTGGCGCTGTATTCAGCACCCACATACGATCTGATGTCCTTCACGCCTTTCGCTACATCGCAGGAGAGGCTGTCTATTATAAAAGATCCTAACAAGCCTCTGCTGAACCGTGTGATAGAGGGGAAATATCCCCCAGGATCAGTTTATAAAGTATTGATGGCTGTGGCAGGACTGATGGAGCACAAGATCAACCCGAACTCTACTTTCACCTGTTCAGGTGAGATGCAGTACGGTAACTTTAAATATAAATGCTGGAAAAAAGAGGGTCACGGCACCCTGAATCTGGTGAGCGCCATAGAGCAGTCATGCGACGTTTATTTTTACAACCTCGGTCTGCTTCTGGGTATCGATCCTATATACGACTACTCCAGCAGGCTGTCTCTGGGTAAAAAGACAGGCATAGCGCTGCCGAATGAAAAGTCCGGTTTCTTCCCCAGCAGACAGTGGAAGAGAGAGGTCCGGCACGAGGCGTGGTATCCCGGAGAGACCATCATCACATCCATCGGTCAGGGATATATCGCGACCACTCCCATGCAGATCGCCGTTATGCTGGGCGGGATATTCAACGGCGGAAACGTATATCAGCCGAACCTGATAAGATATTTCGAAGATACCGTTAACGGGACAGTGATAGAGCCCAACAGGGTTCTGGTGAATAAAGTGCATATCGACAAATGGGCGGCGGATGTTGCTCTGGAAGGTATGCGCAGAGTTGTGGAAGGAGACAGAGCCACCGGATACAGAGCAAAAGTGCCGGGCGTCCATATCGGCGGAAAGACCGGAACCGCTCAGGTGGTGAGTCTGAAACGCACAGAGGACATGGACGAGGACGACATCCCGGAACACTACAGGGATCACTCCTGGTTTGCCGCTGTCTTTCCTGTGGAAAAACCGAAATATGTCGCCGTGGCTATGATAGAGCACGGCGGAGCCGGCAGTAAGGGTTCAGCGCCCATTGTCGGAGCATTAGTAAATAAAATGGCGGATCTTGGTTATGTTAGGCGTGAAACTGGACAGGAAACACATTGAGAATTTTGATGTTTTCCTTTTAGTGATCATATTTCTGATCACGACCATCGGTGTTTTGGCTATATACAGCGCGGGCTTTGATCCTGTGGATGGTAAGGTGCGCACATTTTATCTCAAGCAGATCTATTTTCTGCTGATGGGCTATTTTCTTTATATGGCGTTCAGTATCATTGGTTATAAAAAACTTGTAAAATATTCTTATATATTATTTATTCTGGGGATAGCCGTTTTGTTCGCTGTTCTGATAATGGGACATGTGGGCAAGGGAGCGACCAGATGGATATCTCTGGGCGGGCTGAAGATACAGCCGTCAGAGTTTTTTAAATTCGTGTGGGTCATCATGCTTGCCAGGCTTTTTCTGGATTTCAGCATGAGTAAATTCGGAATGCTGGATCTGATGAAAAAGATATTGTGGGTCATTCCGCCCTTTCTTCTGGTGTTTTTGCAGCCTGACCTTGGTACGGCGGGAACTTTCCTCGCTGTGTGGGGTATCGTGGTTATTTTTCTGGGGATAAAGAGGGTTACCTTTATAATAATTATCACCAGTCTGTTCTTCGCCGCGCCGATACTCTGGACGCATATGAAGCCCTATCAGAAGCAGAGGGTTGTTACTTTTCTTAACCCGGAGGCGGATCCCTTCGGTTCCGGATACCACGTTATCCAGTCCAAGATAGCCATAGGTTCCGGCGGTCTTATGGGCAAGGGTTTTATGAAGGGAACTCAGTCCCACCTGAAATTCATTCCGGAGAGACACACCGACTTCATCTTCGCCGTTATAGCGGAGGAGTTCGGTTTTGTGGGCGGTTCTACTGTTGTTGTGCTGTTTCTGCTGCTGGTCACGCGGATCATATATATAGGAGTAAACTCGAAGGAGGCGGCGGGTAAGCTGGTCTGTATTGCCTCCGGCGGTTTCTTCTTTTTTCAGTTTTTCGTAAACCTGTCCATGACGGTGGGGATGATGCCCGTAGTGGGGATACCCATGCCTATGGTCAGCTACGGCGGTTCATCCCTGATCACCTTCATGTCCATTCTGGGACTGGTGAACAGTGTGGCAATGCGCAGATTCGACAGCCCCAGTGAGGTATAATGAAAGATTTTAAAAAGCTTCTTCAGGTCTCCAGACCTGCCAGATACATCAACGGAGAGATAAACTCCATACACAAAGATCACAACGGCAGAACCACATTCTGCCTTATTTTCCCGGATGTTTATGAGGTAGGCATAAGCCACATCGGCTACAAAATGCTTTATGAGCGTCTGAACCTCAGAGACGAGATTGTCTGCGAAAGGTTTTTCATGCCTTGGCCGGACGCCATATCCGCATACGGACACGAAATGTTTGTCAGTCTCGAATCTTCCACTGACCTGAAAGAATTCGATGTGCTGGGGTTCAGCTTTCAGTATGAGCTGGCATACTCCAATATGCTTAAGATCTTAATAGAGTCCGGGCTCGAGATCCGCACGGTGAACAGGACCGAATCAGACCCGCTGGTGATCGCCGGCGGACCCTGCGTCTGCAACCCCATGCCCATAGCCGATTTTGTGGATGTGTTTTTTATAGGCGAATCGGAGGTTACCCTTCCGGAAGCCATGAGCAGAGTTCATGAGATGAAGAGAGACGGCAGAACCAAGGCGGAGATAATTAGCTGGCTGAACAGTCTGCCGTATACCTATGTTCCCTCAGTGGATGATAAAAAAAACGTTAAGCGCTCGATACATACAGGTTTTTCAGACGATTACACCATAAGGGATCTGATAGTGCCGTCCATTCCTGCCGTTCAGGACAGGGTGGCGGTGGAGATATCCAGAGGATGTACCAGAGGATGCAGGTTCTGTCAGGCGGGGATGATATACCGCCCCAACCGTGAGAGGAGCGTGGACAACATCGCCTGCGATGCCATGTATCAGCTGGAGAAGACAGGCTATCTGGAGGCGTCCATGCTGTCGCTCTCCGCATCAGACTACAGCCGGCTGGAAGAGCTGCTGGTGACCATGGTGCGGCTGACACAGGACAGGAGCGTGTCTCTGGCTCTGCCGTCCATCAGGGCGGACAGGATTCAGGAATACATCTTCCGTGAGCTGTCCAAGGTGCGCAAGGCGGGGTTCACCATAGCCCCTGAGGCTGGTTCTCAGCGTATGCGTGACGCCATCAACAAGGGACTGACCGAGGAAGCGATACTGGAAGCTGTGCATAAGGCTTCTGACGCTGGATGGAACGGCGCTAAGCTGTATTTCATGATAGGGCTTCCCGGCGAAACGATGGAAGACGTGCTGGAGATAGCCGAGCTTTCCAGAAAGGCGAAATATCTGCGCAAGGGCAGGTTCAGCATAAAGGTATCCGTGTCCAACTTCGTGCCTAAGGCGCACACGCCCTATCAGTGGTGCGGACAGAACAGCGGAGACGAATTCTATGAAAAGAGAAAACAGCTGAAGGAGCTGTTTATAAAGTATAAAATACCCCATGCTTTCCACGGAATAAAGACCAGCGTTCTGGAAGGCGCTATGTCCAGAGGGTCCAGAGAGCTGGGAGATGTTATCGAAGAGGCGGTTAAGAGAGGAGCTATGTTCGACGCCTGGACGGAGCATTTCAATTTCTCCATATGGGAGCAGGCATTTGAAAAATTCGGATATCAGGTTTCTGATTTTGCCGAAAAGAGTTTTGGGCTGGATGAAACACTGCCGTGGGAACATATAGATTCCGGTGTGGATATCGGCTATCTGAAAAGAGAGTATGAAAAATCAGAACGCTTCGAGTTCACCCCCGACTGCACGGAAGGGGACTGCACAGGGTGCGGCGTCTGCGATTTTAAAGATATAAAGAACACCTTCTCCGCCAAGTCTGAGATGGCTCTGCCAGAGGCTGCGGAAAACAAACCTGAACCGGAATATCACAGATACGCCGCCGTTTTTTCTAAAATGAACAGGCTGTCTCTGCTGTCCGCCATAGAGACCCAGAGATTTTTTATGCATGTGCTTACCATAGCCGATACAGGGCTTAAATTTACATACGGGTTCAACCCTCAGCCCAAGTTGAGCTATGTTCAGGCGGCATCCACCGGGCTTCAGGGAGAGAACGAGGTGCTTGTTTTCGAGTGCGCTAAGATAAACGATCTCGACGTGATGAAAGATAAGCTGAACGGCATACTTCCGCAGGAAGTAAGAATCAGACATATATCGCCTCTGGAGACAAATCCGAAGCATTTCGATGTATACGTCAGATTCGGTCTTTCTGACGAACTTCACAGAATATTCAGAGAAAAATATGACAAGGATGAGGCAAAATACGAAAAACTGAACAAGAAAGGACTGCCGAAGGTGATGGACGCCAAAGACTTTACCGCCCATATAGGTGAGCGGGATATAGTTTTTAAAACGGAGACCACGGGCAACTTCAACTGTTTCGAGTTTTTTGAGAGTCTGGGCTATGAACGCTGGCAGGTGGATATCATCAGAAAGAACGTCTATCTGGTGCCCAGAGAGGAAGCGCTGTGAGAGAGCTGGACGAATATAAATCTTTTCTGGAAGATATATATAAAGAATACAACAACAGAGAATGGATACACACAGACCCCATAATGTTTCCCCACGGATATGAGGGGAACAAGGAGTTCATGGCCATTACGGCCGCCGTTTTCGCCTATGGCAACGTAAAGGCCATACAGGGGTTCATCCGTTCTTTTCTGGATTATTATGGAACAGACCCGCATCATCTGAAAAAAGAGGGCGGAGGACTGTATTACCGCTTTCAGAAGAAGCCGGATATAGAGTTCTACGCTGATATGATGACACGGATCTATGGTGATTTCGGTTCCATAGAGAATATTTTTGCCGAAAGAGAGACGCTGGAGGAGGGGATCCTTCACTTCGATTCTGTTATAAAAACATATTCGCAGAAGGCGGACACGGGGCTTCATTTTCTGTTTCCCAATCCTGTCACATCCGGTTCCAAGAGGCTCAGGATGTTTCTGAGATGGATGATAAGAAAGGATGATGTTGATTTCGGACTGTGGACAAAATTCCAGCCGAAAGAGCTGATGATGCCTATTGATACGCACATTCTGCGGTTCGCTCATAATAACGGGATAATCTCGTCAACAGGTGCCACAAGAAAAAATCTGGAAACGGTCAGCGGTTTTTTCAGAAGCCTGAACCCGGAAGACCCTGCTAAATATGACTTTGCTCTCACACGTCTGGGAATAGCGAACGGATGCAAGTATATGTCATGTTCGGCCTGCACTGTCTGCCGCAGGTGCGGGACCTGTATATTTATAGGATAAATCATATATATACATATTAATAAAAAACGGCTATAGAGATTGACAATCAGAGAAAAATGTATAGTATAAAAGATGAAAGTATTTAGGAGGATTGCTATGGCAGCAGAACTTAATGAAGGCAGTTTTCAGAATGAAGTACTCGAGTGCAGCATGCCCGTTCTTGTAGATTTTTGGGCTGTTTGGTGCGGACCTTGCAGAATGCTTACTCCCACTATAGAGTCACTTGCTTCAGAATATGCAGGAAAAGTTAAAGTAGGTAAAGTGAACGTTGATGAAAACCAGCAGCTCGCCGCAAAATACGGCATTATGAGCATCCCTACTGTTATGGTTTTCAAAGATGGTAAAGTAGTAGAGCAGTTTATCGGCGTTCAGCCTAAAGGCGTTTATGAGGACGCTCTGAAAAAATATATCTAAGAGTATCTTATGCCGATATATGAATATAAGTGCAACGAATGCGGAAACGTATTTTCCAAACTTGTGTTCAATCAGTCTGCAAAGATTGAGTGTCCGGGATGTTCTTCAGATAATGTAGATAAACTGATATCCGCTATCAGTTCAAGTTCCGGTGGTTCGGGCGGTCCGTCAGGCGGATGCGGCTCATCCGGTTTTTCCTGAGGCTGACGTTTTTAAGTGTCGGTCCGATGCTATGAATATTAAGGCAGCTTTGGCTGCCTTTTGTTTTTTATTGATCTGTATCAATGTCTCTTTTTTTAAATCCAGTATGTTTACCTGAGAATGAATATCATTTTCTATTGACACCTGTTACTGATAATGATATTCAATACCTGCTAAAAATGATTTTATTGATATTGTGATATTGATAATTGATTTCAGTTTTAATATGCGCTATTTTAATTCCAGACGGTTTTCGGATTAAAATGGCTTAAGGAGTTACCAGATGTCTATGTCTATGAGAAAGATGCAGATGAACCAGAAGGGACGGATAGTCTCTGTGAAATGCGAGGGCGAGCTGCGTCAGCGCATCAATGATATGGGGCTGACCCCCGGCGCCGAGATCAAGATCATCGGCAGGGCGCCTCTGAAAGATCCGGTCGCTCTCAAGATCAGAGGGTTTACCGTTACACTCAGAAATAATGAGGCGGATCATATCGAAGTGGAGGTCATTGATTAATGAAAACTGTAGCCATTGCCGGAAACCCTAACTGCGGTAAAACATCTCTTTTCAACAATATCACAGGGGCGAACTATCATGTTGCGAACTATCCTGGTGTTACTGTGGAAAAGAAAGAAGCAAAAATAGTTCACAAGGGGCAGGAGTTTAACGTTGTTGACCTCCCCGGGACATACAGCCTCAGCCCTTATTCTCTGGAGGAGGTTGTCGCCAGAGATTTTGTTGTGCAGGAGAAGCCGGATGTCATAGTTGACGTTCTGGACGCTTCCAACCTTGAGAGAAACATGTATATGCTGGTTCAGTTCATGGAGATGGGCGCCCCTGTGCTCATAGCCCTGAATATGGTGGATGTCGCTAAGAAACGCAGCATTACAATAGATATACCGGCTCTGTCGGAAAAACTGGGCGTGAAGATAGTGGAAACTGTCGCCAGAGAAAACAAAGGCACAGAAGGGCTGATGGACGCTGTGTCTCAGTTCACTCCGGCTGACAGTCAAGCTGAGAGCTTCAGCATATCATACGGACCTGATATAGATGAAGTTCTGATAGAGATGGAGGCGCTGATCAGGCAGAACTCATTTCTGACGGATATATATCTGTCCAGATGGACAGCGCTGAAATATCTGGAGCATGACGAGATAGTTATGAAGAAAGGCGAACTGGCCGGCGGTATACACGAACAGCTGGCAGGCATCACCGACAGGCTGAACGCTCATCTGAAATCCACTCAAAGCACCACAGCGGAGAACCTGATAGCCGATTACCGTTACGGCTACATCAGCTCAGTGCTGAAATCTGTTGTGAAAACAGCAGATTCTCCTCTGGACAGGCTTTATCTCAGTGACCGTATAGACCAGGTGCTGACTCATAAAATGTTCGGACCTATACTGATGCTCGCATTTCTTTATGGAATATATGAATTCACTTTCTGGGCGAGCGAATATCCTGTGGGCTGGCTGGAGACATTTTTCGGCTGGCTGGGCGGCGTAGCCGAGGCTAATATGGCTGAGGGGCTGCTGAAATCACTTGTGATATCGGGAATCATAGACGGAGTCGGCGGGGTGCTGGGTTTTGCTCCTCTCATCCTTTTTATGTTCTTCGCCATCGCTTTTCTTGAAGATTCAGGGTACATGGCGAGAACAGCCTATATGCTGGACAGGGTATTTAGAATATTCGGTCTTCAGGGCAACTCTGTTGTGGCTTATATAGTTTCCGGCGGTATAGCCGGCGGATGCGCTGTTCCCGGTGTTATGGCGGCCAGAACCATCAAAGGCGAAAAAGAGAGACTGATCACAATACTGACCGCTCCGTTCATGCCTTGCGGCGCTAAACTGCCTATATACGCTCTTCTTATAGACGCGTTTTTTCAGACCAACAAGAGCGGTATCATGCTGGGCATAACAGTTGTCAGCTGGCTGCTGGCGCTTATCATAGCCAGACTTCTGGGTACGTTCTTTGTAAAAGAAGAGGCGTCCGCCTTCGTTATGGAGCTTCCCCCTTATAGAATGCCCACACTGAAAGGGCTTACCATACACGCCTGGGAGAGATGCTGGATGTACGTCAGAAAAGCAGGTACTGTCATTCTGGCTATATCTATACTCCTGTGGGTTCTGATGACATTCCCCGGGCTTAGCGATGAAAAGGTGAAGGCTTTTGAGCAGCAGAGAGAAACTATCGCTTCACAGTATGACGCTTCCGTTGTGGAAGAGGGCAGCAGTGACGCGGAAGAGGTATCTGAGCAGGCTCAGGCATATAGAGACGCTATCATGGCGGTGGATGGTGAAGAGGCCGGAGCATCGCTTTCCGGTTCTGTTGCCGGAGTGATAGGTCACACGTTCGAACCCCTGACAGAATTCGCCGGATTCGACTGGAGAGCTAACATAGCTCTGCTGGGCGGCATAGCGGCAAAAGAGGTTCTTGTCTCCACTCTCGGCACAGCCTATTCGCTGAGTGATGTGGATCCCGAGGATTCGTCCACTCTGTCCGAACAGCTTGTGGAGTCCGGATGGACAATGGCAAACGCGCTGTCTCTGCTGGTGTTTGTTCTTCTGTACGCGCCATGTTTTGTTACAGTGGTCGCCATCAGAAAAGAGACAGGTTCGTGGAAATGGGCTTCCTTTACGGTTTTCGGCTATACCGCTGTGGCTTTCGTGGCGGCTGTGGCTGTGTATCAGGCGGCCTTATTGTTCTAGGAGGCGTTTATGATCTCTGATATAATTATGGCTATCATGGTCGGCTGGGCGCTGGTTTACTCCGGGCTGAAGCTCCGAGAGTTCTTCGCGCAGGCGATGTCTGAAAAGGATATGCGCTGTTCCTGTTCGGGCTGTCCCGGCGGATGCAGAGCAATGAAAAAATAAAAAGGGGCTTTATGCCCCTTTTTTTTGAGCATATAGCGAATCTTAAATATTTCTTAAACTGAATATTTAAGATTTTGCAACTAGCTTATAAATATATGTATTTATTACTCGATCAAATGGGTTGAAAAGATTTTCCCGATATGTTTTGATTAGTTGTCGTCAATACACCATTTTTGGTAGTTTCAAAATAATAGATTAGGAGTTATTTATATGACAGCTAAAACTTCACCAAAACTAAAAGTTTTTGCAAAAGTCATACACGGTGCAAACCGTGTCCCGCAATTGGCCGTTGACGGCAACATTTTTCCGGGCTTTGCCGCCAACGGCATTTTTTATGCCTATACAGGTCAAAATGTATAATCTGAAAAGAAAAGAACTGCTTAACCTTATAAATTATTTTGAGAAACTGATCAGTATCCGTTCATATGCCCGTTTCTGCGAGGCTATGATGGATATCAAGGGTCTGTTCCCTTTCGAATTTGTCCATGTGGGCTCTGTGTCTTTTTCCGAGGACTGGTCTGCCCAGACCTTTTACACTAACCTATCTATCATGAATAACTGGTCTCTCTTCAAATACACTGCTTACAGTGATGGCGACCCTGTGTGCAACATGGTCTCTGCCGGTAAAGGGCTCGTGTGGTGGGAGCAGGTGCCAGGCGTTATCAAAGATATGGTGAACGGAATGGCAGGGGATTTTCTGAGGGGCTATACATGTTCCAAAGTCTCTTCTGATAAGACAAAGACGGCGCTGATATCTTTCGGCGGTTCTAACTTCGTTCAGGCAGAGAGGACTGAGCAGATAATCAAAATTCTCTGTCCGCATGTTTCCGAGGCATTTTTTAAGCTGTATGACATGAAGGATACGGATCTGGAAATTCTGAGCGAGAAAGAACTGAGGGTTCTCAGATGGCTGAAATCCGGCAAAACATCATGGGAGATATCCACCATTCTGGAGATCAGCGAAAATACAGTCAATTTTCATATCAAGAATATCAAAAGAAAGCTGAACGCATCCAACAGACAGCATGCCGTGGCTATCGCTCTGGCGCATAATCTTATAACCTGATCTGCTCCGTTACGCTCCCGTCATAAACACATATTCTGTTTCTTCCTGACTGCTTAGCGTTATAGAGAGCTGAGTCCGTTTTTCTGAATGTATTGTTTACAGTCGTATTCATAGGCGGCACACCGCAGTAGAGCCCCACGGAGATAGTGACGTGGGAAGATGTCTCGCTGGCGGAGTGTTCTATCTTCAGATCTTCCACAGCTTTTCTTATCTTTTCCAGCAGTTTGTATGACTGCTCCGGTGACATGTCCATGGTGATGACGGCGAACTCTTCACCACCTATCCGGCAGGCGTAGTCTCCTGCTCTGTTCAGGTGCTTTTTTAGAGTGAGAGCGACACGGCGGAGCACCTTGTCGCCCTTCAGGTGACCGTATGTGTCGTTATAGTTTTTGAAAAAATCTATGTCGATAACGGCGAGGGTGATTTCTGTGCCGTTTCTCTGGGCGCGTCTCAGGTCGAAATCGAACATTCTGTTAAAATATCTTTTGTTATAAAGAGCTGGTGAGGTCGTCTGTGATAGTGAGATCTTCTACACGTTTTTTGTCTGTGATATCTGTTCTGATGGCGGCATAGCCGATGATGTTCCTGTCGCTGTCATATTTCGGAAGTATAGCGGCATCCACCCAGTAATATGTGCCGTCTTTTTTCATATTTTTTATCTCGCCGTTCCATGTTTCGCCTTTCTTTATGGTTCTCCACATGTCTCTGAAGGCTTCCGGCGGCATATCCGGGTGGCGCACAATGTTGTGCGGAGCGCCTATCAGCTCGTCTCTGCTATATTGGCTGATATCGCAGAAGGCTGTGCTGGCCTTGGTTATCACGCCTGTGGTGTCTGTTTCGGAATAGATGATGTATTTATCTATAATGTTGTGGGTATATGTCAGCTCACCCAGAGCGTAGTTCAGGCTTTCCTGATATTTTTTCACCCGCTGGGCATACAGTTTGAAACCCAGATTGACAACGAAAACTGTTATAAAAATAAATCCCGCTCCGAGCAGCAGTTCTATAAGTATTTCTGTTGGCAGTGAGTTACCGTGATTTTTGTATATCAGCAGATATTTAGCGGCTGAGAACATGATGAGAAGTATGAGAAGTGTGATGCAAAGCCGGAATAACGTGCGGTTCTTTATGCTTTCTTGTGTATTTTGCATATTTTAATTTTACCACAGAGTGTGTGACAAAGCAATATTAAAAGATAAATTTGTCTTATTATAAAGCCAAAAAAAAGCCGGAGTTAATCCGGCTTTCTGTATCAATATTCCGTGTGGAAATTAATATCTTTTAGCGCCGTAGCCGCCGCCTCTGGAGTTGCCTCTGTTGAAGCCGCCTCTGTTGCCGCCTTCTTCGCGGGGTTTAGCTTCGTTAACAGTGATGTTTCTGCCGCCGAACTCAGCTCCGTTAAGCTCTTCGATAGCTGATTTAGCTTCGTTGTCGCTTCCCATTTCTACGAAACCGAAGCCTTTTGAGCGTCCTGTTTCTCTGTCTGTGATGATGCGGGCTGAATCAACGCCGCCAAGGTTGTTGAAAAGAGCGAAAAGATCGTCTTCTGTTGTGGAGTAGCTAAGATTTCCTACATAAATGTTCATAATGAATCCTCATAAAATTATTTTGTCAAAACATACTCGGGAAAAACGGTGCGCAATGGACAGGATAATTAAACAGGATATGCGGAACGTATGAACAATTTTGCGGGGTATCTTTGAAATTCATAGACAACAGCAGGAAACTGATCAGGTTCTGGTTCAAAATCCGGGGTCAATTTGCTAACAACCTAAACCGACATATCGGTCTGACATAACTAACTATACAGACTTAAATTTAAATAGCAATAGAAAATATTGAAAAAAATAAAAAAAGCGGATCTTGCGACCCGCTTTATGTTCAGCTTTGATAAATTTAAAAGATTAATATCTTCTGTTTCCGCCGCCGAAACCGCCGCCTCTGGGGGCTCTGGGACCTTTGTCCTCTTTCGGTTTAGCTTCGTTAACAGTGATGTTTCTGCTGCCGAACTCTGTGCCGTTGAATTTTTCAATTGCGGCTTTTGCCTCTTCATCGTTAGGCATTTCTACGAAACCGAAGCCTTTTGAGCGTCCTGTTTCTCTGTCTTTGATGATGCGGGCAGAGTCAACTGCGCCCATGCCTGAGAAAAGATCTACGAGATCTTCCTCTTTTGTCTGATAGCTGATGTTTCCTACATAAATGTTCATATACAACCCTTTGACCCAATCGGTCAGATAATGTGATTGAATAGCATAGCTAAATCTGTACACAAATCAAGATAAATTTTAAGGCAATAGCGGTTTTGAGATAAAAAAACGCATTTTCACATCTTTAACATTGAAATTTAGCTCTTAGCTGTTAATGTAGAATCTCATCAGGGATATACTCCCATCAGGAGAATCAGATGTCTGAAAAGATTTGGGAACTTAAATGGATGGCGTGGGAGATCACTTCCAAGTGCAATCTGAAGTGTGTTCACTGCCGTTCCGCCTCCGGGATCCATTCCGCTGTGGGCGATTTTACACTGGAAAAAGCGAAGAAATTTATAGATGACCTGACACAGTGGGCGAGCCCCGTTGTGGTTCTGACAGGCGGAGAGCCTCTGATGCGGGAGGACGTTTTCGACATAGCGTCATACGGCACATCAAAAGGTCTGCGCATGGCGATGGCCACCAACGGCGTTCTGGTGAACGATGAAGTCTGCGAAAAGATGAAGGCGTCCGGCATACGCATAGTGTCCCTCAGCCTGGATGGTTCAACTCCGGCTGTGCATGACGATTTCCGCCAGCAGGAGGGGTCGTTTCAGGCTGTTATGGAGGCGGCGGAATATTTCCGCAAACACGGTATAAAATTCATAATCAATTCGTCATTCGCCAAACGCAACCAGCACGATATAGTGAACACTTATAAACTGGCGAAATCCCTTCAGCCCACCGCGTGGTATATGTTTCTCATCGTGCCGACAGGCAGGGGAGAGGAGCTGATGAAGGAGCTCATCAGCAAAGAGGATTATGAGGATATACTCAACTGGCACTATGATATGGAGAGAGAGGAGGAGGATATCCTTGTCCGCCCCACCTGCGCTCCGCAATACTATAGGATATGGCACGAACGCTCCAAGGCGGAGGGTCTGGATAAGGACAGAAGAAGCCTCACGTTCGGCACTGGCGGCGGCAAGGGATGCATAGCCGGACAGTCTATAGCTCTGGTCAATTCCAAAGGCGACGTTCTGCCCTGCTCATACTTTCCGGTTAACGCCGGCAACGTCTTTGAGCAGTCTTTCAAAGATATCTGGGATAACTCAAAACTGATGAACGATATGCGCAGCTTTAAGGATTATGAAGGAAAATGCGGCGTCTGCAAACACTTAGGCGTTTGCGGAGGATGCCGAGCCAGATCATATGCCGTCACCGGAGATTACATGGCGGAGGAGCCTTTCTGCGATTACATACCCTCTAATTACCACTGTAAATAAGAGATAAAAAAAGCCTTAATCAAAATAATTCCGCGGGTGTTTTAAAAATTGAAAAACACCCGCAAACCCTTTTCTATTGATAATTTCAGCACAAGTTATATTCCAATATACGGATAATCAACATTTAGCGCCTTGACATCATACAAATTATGTTTTAAAATCCGGAAGACTTAGGGGAGTCATATGAAAATTGTTTCTCTGCAACTTCCTGTCAGGCTTTCCGATGTGGATGGGAATCTTGACCGGTTCAAAGGTGCTCTGGCGCAACTATCTGATGAGCAAGATACTATTGTTATCCTGCCTGAGATGTGGATGTGCGGTTTCGACTATGGGCGGCTGGCAGAATTCTCCGAAAGGACAGATGAGGTTTTAAAATCTATACAGAGTATTATAAATGATAATACGCTCGTCATTTCGGCACTCCCCGAAAAAAATCAGAACAAGGTTTTTAATACCGTATATGCTGTGAGCGGAAGCGGTGTTCAGTCTAAGTACAGAAAAAGTTTTCTCTTCACCCCCATGCGTGAGGATGAATACATAGATAAAGGCAGCGCCGAACCTGTCGTTTTCGACTTCAAAGGTTTTAAGGTCGGACTTCTGCTGTGTTATGAGATCAGGTTTCCGGAGATGTTCCGGATGACAGCCTTTGCCGGAGCGGAGATAATCACCGTTCCTGCCATCTGGCCTCAGATAAAGAAAGACCACTGGCTGACACTTATGAAAGCCAGAGCAATAGAAAACCAGTGCTACATCGCCGGATGCAATACCAGCGTTATGCACGGAAAAAAAGATATGCCGTGCGGTTTTTCCGCCGCTGTGGACCCCTGGGGCGAGTTTTTGTACGAGCCGTCAGCGGAAGAGGGCATATACACCGCAGAGGCTGACATCTCCGTGGTGAATGACATTAGAACAAAGATCCCCAGCTTCTATGATGCTAAGGGATATTTTGATATTAAAGGCATTAATAATTGATACTACACTCAAATATGGAGGAACAAATGTCCGAATTAGAGTCACGCATCAGATGTAAGAGCCTTCTCAGCAAAGTTGTTAAAGTTGAGGAGACTCTCCAATATTTCAAAAACGGTATGAACCTCGGCTGGTCAGGATTTACTCCTGCCGGTTATCCCAAAGCTGTGCCGATCGCTCTTGCCGACTATGTTGAAGCTAACAACCTTCAGGGCAAGCTGAAATTTAACCTTTTCATCGGTGCTTCTGTTGGTGCGGAAACTGAAGACAGATGGGCATCTCTCGACATGATAGACCGCAGATGGCCTTATCAGACAGGTAAAAACATCGCTAAAGGTATTAACGAAGGACGTATCAGAATGGGTGACAAACACCTTTCTCTGTTCGCTCAGGACCTTGGTTATGGATTCTACACAAAAGACACAGAGTCAGGCAAACTTGACCTTGCAATCATAGAAGTATCAGCAATCACTGAAGACGGCGGACTTGTTCCCACATCTTCTTGCGGTGTTATTCCTGAGATCCTGATGGTTTGCGACAAAGTAATCGTTGAAGTAAACACAGGTCAGCCCTCTTTCGAAGGCATGCACGACATCATCGTTCCCGGAACACCCCCCAACAGACAAGTGTTCGACATCACAAAAGCTGACAGCCGCATCGGTACAACATACTGTCCTTGCGACCCCAGCAAAATCATAGCTATCGTTGAGTCAAAACACCTTGATAAAGGACGCGCTTTCTCTGAAATGGATGACACTTCAGAGGCTATCGCCGGACATATCATGGATTTCTTCCAGTATGAAGTTAAATGCGGAAGACTCCCCAAAAACCTGCTTCCCATCCAGTCTGGCGTTGGTTCAATCGCTAACGCTGTTGTGGGCGGTCTGGCAAAAGGACCTTTCAGCAACCTTACAGTTTTCACTGAGGTTCTTCAGGATACAATGCTTGATCTTTTTGATTCAGGCAAACTGGACGCAGCTTCTTCTTGTTCTCTGTCACTTTCAGAGAAAGAAGGCTTCCCCAGATTCTTCGCAAACAGAGAGAAATATGCTCCGAAGATCGTTCTTCGTCCTCTTTCAATCTCTAACGCACCCGAGCCCATCCGTCGTTTAGGCTGTATAGCCATGAACACACCCGTTGAATTCGATATGTACGCTCACGCTAACTCAACACTGGTTGGCGGTACCAGAATGATCAACGGTCTGGGCGGTTCCGGAGACTTCCTGAGAAACGGCTTCCTGAAAATCATGCATTGCCCCTCAGCTCGTCCCACAAAAACAGACCCCACAGGTATCACATGTGTAGTTCCTAAGGCTCCGCACATCGACCACACAGAGCACGACCTTGACGTGGTTGTAACAGAGCAGGGTCTGGCAGATCTTAGAGGTCTTGCTCCTAAAGACAGAGCTCAGAGAATCATCGACAAATGTGTACACCCTGACTACAAACCCATACTTCAGGACTACTTTGATCAGGCAAGCAAAATCTGTCTTGCAAAAGGTATCGGTCACGAGCCCCAGCTCTTCGACAGATGCTTCAAAATGCAGATGAACCTTGCTAAAAACGGCACAATGAAAATCGACAACTGGGATGTGCCTGAAATCGTTTAATCTTAATAAGATTATAGATATTGTTAAAACCCCGCTGTAACAGGCGGGGTTTTTTATTGATTGCATTAGATGAAGACTGCATATACTATGTGCAAAAAATAGGGGGCTGACATGCTCAATAAAGAATTTGTTTTTATACTGGAAAACGAAAAGAACACTCTGGTGATAAATCTGAATAATTTCAACACGCTGGAGTTTGACGATGAAAAAATGGTTATAACCGTGGATCACGGTACATCCGAGAGGACTGTGGAGTTCGACAACAAGAAGAACTATGAAGCCCTGAAAGATCAGATCATCAACGCTCTGGCAGACGAAGAGTAAGCCGCTTTGTGAATAATCACATTGAATTGTGAGCAGTAATATTGCGATAATATTTCTCCTGCTGTATATTTAATCGTTCATGATTAAATATTATTTGAAAGGAGTAAATTATGGCTGGAAAATTTGTTATCGATCCCGCAAAGAACGGAGAATTTATTTTTAATCTCAAGGCTGGTAATGGTCAGGTTATTCTGACCAGCGAGACATATACCACTAAGAGTGCTTGCAAAAACGGCATTGAGTCAGTGAAAAAGAACTCTCAGGAAGACAGCCAGTTTGAGAGGAAAGAAGCTAAAAACGGCAAACCTTATTTTGTCCTGAAAGCAAAGAATCACGAAATCATCGGTATGAGCGAAATGTATGAGTCAAAAGCCGCTATGGAAAACGGTATTAAATCTGTTATGACAAACGCTCCTGACGCTGAAACTGTAGATAATGCATAGAAAAGTGATAAAGCCCCGCAGATGCGGGGCTTTGATTTTATTCTGCGAGTAGTTTGTTGATTGATTCGGCGGCCTTGCGTCCTTCGCCCATCGCCAGAATGACGGTGGCGGCGCCAAGAACTATGTCGCCTCCGGCGTAGACCCTCTCCATCGACGTCTTCTGCGTATCGTCCGCCAGAATGTTGCCCCATTTGTTCACATTAATCTCCGGCGTTGTCTGGCTTATCAGCGGGTTGGATGAGTTGCCCAGAGCCATTATCACGCTGTCCATCTCAAGGATGAATTCGCTCCCTTTTATCTCCACCGGTCTGCGTCTGCCGGAATCGTCCGGTTCGCCCAGCTCATATTTCACACATTCCAAAGCCTTCACCTTGCCGTCGTCATCGCCGATGACACGCTTAGGGCTGGTGAGGAACATAAATTTTATCCCTTCCTCTTTTGCGTGTTCCACCTCTTCACGGCGTGCTGGCATCTCCTTTTCTGTACGGCGGTAGACCACATAGACTTCCTCGGCGCCCACACGCAGCGCCATACGGGCTGCATCCATCGCCACGTTGCCTCCGCCTACTACGGCTGTTCTTTTGCCGGTGAATATGGGCGTGTCCGCCTTCTCCGGCTCATATGCCCTCATCAGGTTAGCACGGGTCAGAAACTCATTGGCGGATGAAACGCCCACCAGCGATTCGCCCTCTATATTCATGAAATTAGGCAGTCCGGCTCCTGTTCCAACGAACACAGCGTCAAAACCGTCCTTTTCTATCAGGTCGCTCAGCTTTCTGGTGCGTCCCACGAGGAAGTTTTTTCTGATCTCCACACCCATGGACAGCAGGTTTTCTATCTCTTTATCCAGAATCACTTTAGGAAGCCTGAACTCCGGAATACCGTATATCATAACACCGCCCAGCTTGTGAAAAGCCTCGAACAGAACCACTTCGTGTCCTGCCTTGCGCACGTCTGCCGCCGCTGTCAGTCCGGCGGGACCGGAGCCTATTACCGCCACCTTTTTTCCGGTGGGGGGAGCTATGTGCGGAAGCGACATTTTGCCCTGTTCACGCTCCCAGTCCGCCACAAAACGCTCTATGCGCCCGATGGCAACTGATTTGTCCACGTCTTTCAGCGATTTGCCTACGGTACATTCCATCATGCACTGGGTCTCCTGCGGACACACCCGCCCGCAGATGGCGGGGAGCATGCTGGATTCTTTGATTATATTCACAGATTTCTGATAGTCGCCCTCGGCCGCCGCTTTGATGAACCCGGGGATGTTTATAGCCACGGGGCAGCCTTTAATACAGGGGGCGTTTTTGCACTGAAGACAGCGTTCCGCCTCCAGCCTGACCTGTGCCTCATAATATCCCAGAGCCACTTCCTGAATGTTTTTGCCTCTGGCGACGGGTTCCTGCGCCGGCATCTCCTGCATGGGTATCTTCAGCCTGTCTTTCGGCTTCAGATTGTTAAAATCTATCTCTTTCAGAAGCTGTTCCGCTTCCTCTTTCAGTTTTTCAGCGGGGATATATGTCATTTGCTCTGCTCCTGAAGTTTGTCCACTGCCTCCTGAAGGTGACAGCGGTGGTTCGCTTCCTGTTCCTGAGGCTTGTAAGATCTGAGCCTCAGCATCATTGTGTCAAAGTCAACCTGATGGGCGTCAAATTCGGGACCGTCCACGCAGACGAATTTTGTTTGTCCGCCCACGGTCACACGGCACCCGCCGCACATTCCCGTTCCGTCCACCATGATGGTGTTCAGCGAGGCGTATGTCTTCACATGATACGGGCGTGTGGTCTCAGCGCAGAACTTCATCATGATCGGCGGACCGATGGCGACTACAAGGTCAATTCCGCCACGCTCGCAAAGCTCTTTCAGAGGGATTGTGACGAGATCTTTGCGCCCGTATGAGCCGTCATCCGTGCAGATGATAAACTCATCCGCTATGGCTCGCATCTCGTCTTCCAGAATCAGCAGTTCCTTAGTCCTCGACCCCATGATGATGATAACTTTGTTGCCGGCTTTTTTCATCGCCTGCGCTATGGGGTGCATGGGGGCAACGCCTATTCCGCCGCCAACGCATACCACTGTGCCGAAATTTTCTATGTGTGTCGGCATGCCAAGCGGTCCCAGAATATTTTCAACACTCTCTCCGGTGCTTTTCTGAGCCAGTTTCAGTGTAGATTTGCCCACCACCTGAAAGATGATGGATATGCTTCCTATCTCTTCGTCAGCGTCTGCTATGGTGAGGGGAATCCTCTCGCTGAAATCACTGTCGACCTGAACAATAACAAACTGCCCGGCTTTTCGTTCTCTGGCTATTTCCGGAGCTTCCAGCTCCATGCGGAAGACATCCCTGGAGAGCTGCGTTTTTCTCAATATTCTGCTCATTATTCACCTCTGAAATCTGGCGGGAATATGTTGGTATACTAAATAAATAATATGATGATTATTGATATTGTCAAATTAAGTTGCTTTGGGAAGGAGAGATCGCTTTGAGGTGAAAATAATAAAGCCCAGCCATAAGGCTGAGCTTTTTTTTATATGCCGGAAGCGGGAATCGCTTTTTGTTCGTGTTCGTCCTGAACACTCTAAAAAGCCAGCCTGCTCACTGCCGCGGACATCCTGTCCGCTCGTCCTTTCTGTTCGGTCGGCGTTCGCAGTCGTTCGATCCCCTTATGATAAATAAAAACGGGATGCACTTTGTAGTACATCCCGTTCTTATATGCCGGAAGCGGGAATCGAACCCGCACGCCATTGCTGGCTTCGGATTTTGAGTCCGACGCGTCTACCAGTTCCACCATTCCGGCCGTGGTGCTTTTTTGAGCTGTCATGTTATTGTAACAGAACGATATTGTCAAACAAAATCAAAATATACGCAAATTATGCCCAAAATCTCGTAAATTGTTGTTTACTGGTGAAAAATTTGTTAATATAGAACACAAGAGACAAGGGGAATGACTTGCTAAAGAAGACTTTTTTTGCCTTAATCATTTTTCTGACAGTTTCGTTCAACTCATTTGCGCTGGATTTTGTCGTCGGCGCATTTCAGAACAAACCGCTTATCTATAAAGATGATGACGGCACTATTAAGGGCTTCGGCTATGACCTGATAACTGAAATAGCCAAACAGGAAGGCTGGAATCTCACCTTTGTTTTCGACACCTGGCCTGGCATCTATAAAAAGCTGGTCGACGGCAATGTCGATATGCTGTTTCCGTGCGGCTTCACCATAGAACGCAGTAAAAATATCATATATAACAGCGAAAATATCGCAAGCAACTGGGGACAGATAGCCCTGAAAAAGGGGCTTGATGTTGAGTCTATCCTCGATCTGGACGGCAAGACCATAGCGGTTGTCAGGAACAATATCTATTTCAATAGTTCCACAGGTATCGCCAACATGGCGAAAGGCTTTAACATCAAGATCAATTTCATATATTACAACGACTATGCGGATGTTCTTCAGGCAGTTAAGGATGGTAAGGCGGACGGAGGTCTTGCCAGCCGTTTCTTTATCCTGTTGGAATCAGAGAAATACGGGCTGGAGAAAAGCTCCATCCTTATCAATCCCATCGAGGTCAGATTCGGCTTTCCCCGGAACAGGGTCATGTCGCAGGAGCTGGCTAAGACCATAGACAAACACATCATCAGAATGAAGCACGAGGAGGGCTCTGTTTTTCAGACTTCATATGAAAAATGGCTCAGCTTCGTCAACCGTCCTTCCATTGTTTCTAACTTTAAAGTGATGGTGACCATACTGATCATCCCTGTGCTGATAGTGACGGCTATCGTCTTTATCCTGCGCGCGGAAGTGCGCAGAAAGACCCGTGAGATCACCCAGAAGAACATTGAGCTTCAGAGGGAGATAGAGGACCGGATCAGCATCGAAGAACAGCTTAAAGAGAATCAGGATAAATACAGCACACTGTTCAACACTTCATATAACCCCATCGCCATAATAGCGGAGGACGGTTCGCTTTCGGATGTTAACGGAGAGATGGTGGCTCAGTTCGGATACGACAGAGAGGAGCTGCTTCAGATGTTTCTGGAGATGCTGGTGGTTAAGGAACATGTGCCGAAGGTCGAAGAGATAATCAATAAAATGAACAAGACCAAAAAATGGTCTTTCGAGCTGGATTTTGTAAAATCATGGGGAGACGTGTTTAACGCGGAGATATCAGCCAGCCGCCTGGAGATATCCGGACGCACCTTCATACAGCTGGTTATCATGGATGTAACATCCAGAAAGAAAGCCAGCGAGCTTCTGAACCGCAGACAGGAATATCTGGAGCGCAAGGTGGAGCAGGAAGTGCATAAACGCCGCCAGAACGAACGTCTGATGATGCAGCAGTCCAAGATGGCCGCCATGGGACAGATGATGAGCGCTATCGCCCACCAGTGGCGTCAGCCTCTGAACACCATAGCCATATTCATTCAGGATTTTGAGGATTCTTTCAAACACGGCGAGCTGGATGCGGCATATGTCGAGGATCTGGTCTCTCAGTCGATGAAACAGATAAATTTTATGTCCAAAACCATAGATGACTTCAAAAACTTCTTTAAGCCGGACAAGGACGAGGTGGTCTTTGACGTGTGTATGGAATCCGCCAACGCCACGTCTCTTCTGGGGGTTCAGCTTGTCAGAAACGGAATCGATCTCGTTCTTAATTTCCATGACGCCATCGTTACGTTTGATGAGATAGACTCATTCGAGCATGAATATGACAAGACAAGCTATGTCAAAGGTTTTCCCAATGAGTTCAAACAGGTTCTGCTGAACCTGGTGCAGAACGCCAGAGACTCCATCATGGAGCGTATGGAGCATGAGAAATTCAGAGGACACATAGAGGTCAGGGTTGAAGAGAATGACGAGGTGGTGAAAATATCCGTCTCCGACAACGGGGCAGGAATACCAAAAGACGTCACCGAGCGCATCTTCGAACCTTATTTCACCACGAAGGAAGAGGGCAAGGGAACAGGCGTGGGTCTCTATATGTCAAAGATAATTATCGAGCAGAACATGAAGGGCAGGCTCTACTTCGAACAGAGCGAACAGGGCGTGAAATTTATCATTGAACTGAGAGCCCAGAAGAATAATCAGGATATAATATAAATCAGAGCGGACTGAAGAGCGCCGAACAGAAATCCCAGCACAAACCCCAGAATATTTATCCATTTGAAACTGTCGCTCATGAATGAGAAGAGCAGTTTTTCCACCTCATAAAGATCGAGGGAATTGATCCTGTTTTCAGTAATCTTTGGAAAATTGACCGATGAGACTATATTATCGGTGTTTTTTTCGATTATCTTGTTGATCTCTTTGATAAAAGCGGACTTGATCCTGCTGAACATTTTTTTCGGAATATACTGATAGATATTGCTTATTTTAATATTATCAACAGCGGAGGCTATAACAGAAGCCATTTTTGATATATTTGGTGAAAATGCTCCGTTAATCTTATCAGATATCAGAGTGTCTGCTCCGGCGTCATGGAGGATATCGCCCAGAGTCTTTTCAGGATTTTTCGCTGCGTATTCCATGATCTTTCCGCTTATCTTTTTTACGATGTCCTCGGACCCCATGGCCTTCTGAATAGTTGTCACCAGAGAGCTTTTCAGGCTGTAGATATTCTCCAGCCCTATACTTCCCGCATGCATATAGAGCGGTTTTTCAGCCACGGATTTTATGTACTCCGTGATAGAGTTATTTATCTTCTGCTTGATATCGTCACTGTCTTTTATAGACTTTATCAGTGTAGGCATATATTTATCTACTATATCCCTGATGGTGTCCTCGTTGAGGAACATGTTCAGAAACCCCAGCTTCATCTTGTCGAATGTGCCTTCTCCGAAATGCCCGTCCTTCAGCTCCACCAGTTTTGCGGATATTTTGCCTCTGGTGCGCTCATCATCGAACGCTGACTCCATAGATGTGAGTATCTTGTCCGTGATGAAGGAAGAAACCGCGGGTATCCTGCTCATCAGCGATTCCGGAACAATATCAGCCAGACTTTTTCCGGACATGACGAAGTTGTTGATATAGGCAGAGACGGCGCTGCCTGTCTCCTCCTGAATCCTCTGGGAAGATAGAAAAGTTTCTATCAGCTGCGATATGTTGTCTTTATACTGCTCCAGATCGCCTATTTTATATGAATATATCCTGTCTTTCACACCGTCGGCTGTCACACGGAATATTTCATCCATAAAACCGGACGTGTGCAGTGAATCCAGCAGAACGGTGATGATTGTTTTTGGTCTGTAACCGGTTTTCGCCAGCAGTTCTCCCACAGAACCGAAATCTTTTTCCAGAAAGGTCTTCAGCTCATGCTCCACGGCTTTTTCCAGCTTGCTCTGAACAGCCGCTCCGAAGAACGCCTCCTGAATGTCTTTTTTTCTCAGGAGTTTGTCGCCCACCAGTTCGCCTATCTCTTTTGCCAGTTTCGCTCTGTTTTTAGGGATGACTCCCTGCCAGCCGAACGACCACAGGGATTTTTTGTGGGGGCGGAAGAGCATTTTGATAGCGAGCCAGTTGGTGCCGTAACCCACCATTCCTGTGACGAATGGTGTTATGAGCAGGCTAAGATTTTGCGACAGCAAGAGCCAGTCCCTCCCTCAGTCCGAAATCTGAAACGGTAAGTATGTCCATGCCCAGCATGCACATCAGCTCCAGAGTGATAAGAATTCCGGGGATCAGAACCTCCTGACGTCCTGGTTCCATTCCGGCTACCAGAAGCCTGTCTTCCGCTGTCATGGAGCAGAGCTTTTCTAAGATAGCCTCTATCTGCTGTTTGTTTATCTCAAAACCGTTGACCTTTATCTGGTCGTAGTTTTCCATGTGCATCTCTATGGCGGCCAGTGTGGTGGGTGTTCCGGCTGAGCCTATTATAAGATCAGGCCTGCAGTCGAGAAATTTTACGACCTCATTCAGAACGCTGAATATGGGCGCTCTCATTCTGTCCATCTGTTCCATGTCCAGAATTCCGCTGAAATCGTATCTTTCCGCCATTTTTACCACACCCATAGGCACGCTTATCTTTTTCTGCGGTTTCCCGGGTTCGGCGTATATGAACTCTGTGGAGCCGCCGCCTATGTCGAACACAAGAACTTTTTTTCCGGTGGTATCTATGGCTGAGCAGACGCCGTTGAATATCAGCGCCGCTTCTGTTTCTCCGGGGATAACCTGAATCTTGATTCCCATTCTAGCCGCCGCGTCCAGCAGAACCTGAGAGTTTTTTGCCTCTCTGACGGCGCTGGTGGCTACAGCGTGGAATTTTTCCGCCTTGTAAAGGGTCATGGCTTCGGCGAACATTCTGAGAGCGTTCATGGTCTTTTCTATGGAAAGATCGCTCAGAATGCCTTTGGTGCTCAGAACTTCGGCGAGTTTGGTCACATGCCTGTCCTTATGCACTATGTTCTTTATCCTGCCGTCTTCGATATCCGCTATCATCAGGCGTACGGCGTTTGAGCCTATGTCTATCGCTGCTGCTCTCATTCTATTATCCTAAACCTTTTTATTCCTCTGGCAGATACAGTGAGGATGCCGTGTGTCATTTCTGTCTTGTCTTTTGCGCTGATGCGCACGATGACGTTCATATCATAGACTTTTTCCACGAATTTCTTTTCCGGTCCCTCACCGGATACAGAGTACACCAGCGAGAGAGGTTCTTCAAGCCCGGATATGATCCTGTTCAGTTTGAACATCATCAGGTCGGTGACGCCGTTTATCTCGTTGTCCATCAGCGTGTTTATCTTTTTATGGTATATGCGCACTTTTTTTGTGAAGCGGATTATCCTGTCATTGTCGTCATAGCCGTTTCTGGCGTATTCCGGGAGGTCTTCCGGGGCTATGAAGATGGCTTTTTCATATGTTTTGCCCATGGCGTGCTTTTTGGTGCTTTCGTATATGAGCGTTTCGAAGTCGTATATGAGCGAGTTGAACCTTCTCTTCAGGCTGTCTCTGAAGCCTTCCTTTATCCTGTCTTTGAACATATATCCGATAACCAGCGCCACGAAGAACGGCACGGTGAAGTTGCCGTATCTCTGCTGAGCCCAGAACGCCAGAACAGTGGCGAATATCATGGATATTCCAGCCGCCACGGCATAGAGGATGTTGTTCGTAGTGCGGTCGGCTTTCTTTCTTTTTGCTTTCAGATGCAGGACAGAGTAGAAATATTCCTTAAGCTGATAATATCTTTTCAGCAGCTTTTCGTTCTGTTCGTCATCACCCGCTGTGGCGTGGGGATAGAATTCTTTTCTGTATTTCAGCTCGTATTTAATGGTTTCCAGAATGTCGTCTTTGAACGTGGCGCTGAGCCTGTCATAGAGTCTTACCAGATATATGTTGGTCACCACACTGGTGAATTCATCACCCATAACCACCATTTCATTGTCAGCGTACATGTTCTTTATCTTGCGGAAGATGTTTCTGGTTTTCCGGACATGCTCCAGAAGCAGCTCTATCTCCTCTTTTTTGCTGTCATTGTTCAGTCCTGCCGTGTGGTTGCGCAGCATGGCTCTGTAGCCGCACACGAATTTTTTGTACATGTATTCGCAGGTATGCTTATTTTCTTTGCGGTCGCAGGTTTCATCAAAATTTTTCAGACGTTTATAATAGTTATTAAGATAGAAATCAGGCGTCTTCAGACGGATATTTCTGCTGAGATCCTGATAGAAGTGCTTTTTTTCATAGGTTGTATGGTCTATCTCCATATCCTGAGGAAAGAACAGAAAGAAATCGATATTATAGTCAGACCTGTCCGGAGCGCCCTCAGGGACGTATTCCAGTTTGATCTCAAGCGCTTTTTTGTTGTGGGCTCTTACATTTATCCGGTTCTGCATATATAGATAATAATACTCTATATACCTTGTGTCATCAGGAATTTACTGATTCTTCTGGAATTTGTTCACATTATTGATCTGATCGTTGTAGTTTTCGCTGAAGGTATGCACATGGTTTTTGTCAGCGACAAAATACAGATAGCGGGTGTCAGCGGGATAGAGTGCCGCTTCGATAGCCATTTTTGACGGATTGCAGATGGGAGTGGGGGGGAGACCTTTATGTTTGTAGGTGTTGTACGGGTTGGCGTCATCCTGAAGATGTTTTTTTGTCAGGTTGCCGTCGAACTCCGGCAGCAGACCATAGATCACCGTTGGGTCAGCCTGAAGCCTCATCTTCTTCTTCAGTCTGTTGTGATATACGGAAGATATCACCGGCGCCTCAGCCGGGTCGAATGTCTCTTTTTGGATTATCGACGCGAGAATTATTATTTCGTTCAGACTCATCCCCAGCTCGGCCGCTCTGGCTTCCGCGTTTTTCGGAAGCTGCTGGGTGAAGAGCCAGTACATGGTCTGGATAACGAAATTGGGTCTGGAAAAAGGAGGAAAGCTGTATGTGTTGGGATACAGATATCCTTCCAGGCTGTTCAGGCTCATTCCGGTGAGTTTGTATATGAACTCAGGATCACGGGTCAGCCGGAAAAACTGTCCGGCGTCATCCACAATGAAATTGTCCAGCCTCTGCGCCATGTCATAGGTGTTGTAACCTTCCGGAAAAGTTATCTTCATGGTGGACTGAGCGCCCTTGGTTATCATTTCCAGAAAATCTTTCACAGTGGTGTCAGTAACTTTGTAATATCCGTACTTCAGGTTTTTATCTATCTCTTTGACACGGGTGAGGTAATATTTGAAAAAGAAAGGGGTGTCCAGCGGTCTGAACACCTCGTTATACATCACATTGAATCCCCCTGATTTGGGGATGGTGACCTCGGCTGTTATTCTTGTCTCATTGATGAACTTCTCGCACCGCACAGTCCAGAAACCGAAGGCGGATGTGACGGCGAACAGAGAAGCTATGAGAGCGATAACAATGATTCTGATCATCAGGCACTTTTATGTTTATCTATCATATCTACAAAACGCTCGAAAAGATATACGGCGTCCTGCGGTCCGGGTCCGTTCTCCGGGTGATACTGCACAGAGAAGAGGGGGTGTGTCTTGTGTTTCAGCCCTTCCACTGTCTTGTCGTTCAGGTTGATGTGTGTGACTTCCACCTGATCGCCCAGGGTGTCCACGTCCACAGCGAAGCAGTGGTTCTGAGCCGTGATCTCGACTCTGCCTGTCTCAAAATCTTTCACAGGCTGGTTTCCGCCGTGGTGACCGAATTTCAGCTTATATGTTTTTCCGCCCAGCGCCAGCCCCAGTATCTGGTTGCCCAGACAGATTCCGAAGAGGGGATATTTGCCTATGAGCTGTTTTGTCAGTTCTATGGCGTATTTAACTGGTTCTGGGTCTCCGGGACCGTTGGAGAGGAATACTCCGTCAGGGTTCAGCGCCTTGATCTCTTCGAAGGTGGTGGTTGCGGGGACTACAGTCACCTCGCAGCCCAGATCGGCGAAGTATCTGAGAATGTTCTTTTTAATGCCGAAATCCACGGCGACTACGTGTCTCTTGGGGTCAGTCAGGTCTGTGTAGCCTTTTTCCAGATCCCATGTTTTCTGTGTCCATTTATAGGCTTTGGAGCAGGTCACGTTCTTCACATAATCCTGTCCTTCAATGCTCTTCATTCCGGCAGCCATTTTTTTCAGCTTTTCCACATCGTCTGTTTCTGTGCTGATCACGGCGTTCATTGATCCCTGCTCACGGATGTGTCTCACCAGCATTCTGGTGTCTATGCCTTCTATGCCGATGACCCCGTGTTCCTTAAGGAAGTCTCCGAGGCTTTTGTCGGCTCTGTAGTTACTGTATATGTTGCTGTATTCCTTCACTATGAAGGCGGACAGCCAAACTTTTTCTGATTCGTAATCCTCTGAGTTCACTCCGTAGTTGCCTATCAGCGGATATGTCATGCAGACCATCTGACCGAAGTATGAAGGGTCTGTCAGAATCTCCTGATATCCTGTGATGGATGTATTAAAGACAACTTCCCCCTCTTTGGTGGCGTCCGCTCCGAAACTTCTGCCCTCAAAGACTGTGCCGTCGGAAAGTACCAGATATGCTTTTTTCATTATGTGTCTGACCTCTTAAGTATACTGCTTACGAATTTTATGTTTTTTTCTGAAAAGTGCAAGCATTTTCCAAAAAAAACCGGAGCTGGTTAACTCCGGTTTTTATATCATATCTATCAATAGCTTTCAGGATAAGTTTTGAGCCTGAGTCCGCACATATATTCTGCTATGCGGTTCACCTGACGGCTGTAGCCGTACTCGTTGTCGTACCATACATAGAGAACAGCTCTGTTGCCGTCCACTATGGTAGCCAGCCCGTCCACGATTCCGGTGAATTTGTTGCCCACGAAGTCGGATGATACGACCTCTGTGCTCTTCACAAATGATATCTGGTCAGTGAGGCTGGAGTTCAGCGACATGTCACGGATATAGTCGTTCACCTCGTCCAGAGTTGTCTCCTTCTCCAGTGTCAGGTTAAGGATAGCCAGAGAAACGTTGGGTGTGGGGACACGGATGGCGTTTCCTGTCAGCTTGCCCTTAAGGTCGGGCAGGGCTTTGGCAACAGCCTTCGCGGCTCCTGTCTCTGTGATAACCATGTTCAGGGGAGCGCCTCTGCCTCTTCTGTCTTTTTTATGATAGTTGTCTATCAGGTTCTGGTCGTTGGTGTATGAGTGGCATGTCTCCACATGTCCGTTGATGATGTTGAACTTGTCATGCATGATCTTCAGCACGGGCACTATGGCGTTGGTGGTACAGCTTGCGGCTGTGACTATTTTGTTGTCTGATGTCAGCGTCTTGTGGTTGATACCGTATACCACGTTGGGCAGGTCGCCTTTTCCGGGGGCTGTCAGGATTACCTGTGATGCTCCGGGGCATTTCAGGTGCAGACCGAGCCCTTCCTCTGTGCTCCATTTACCTGTGTTGTCTATTATCAGGGCGTCATTGATGCCGTATTTTGTATAGTCTACTTTGTCGGGGCCGTCAGAGGCTATGAATTTTACATAGTTGCCGTTCACTATGATAGCGTCCTCTTCCTCCACTACGATGATAGTTCCATCGAAAGCGCCGTGCACTGAGTCTCTGCGGAGCAGGCTCGCGCGTTTGGCTATGTCCATCTTCTCTCCGGCGCGGATAACGACAGCGCGGAGACGGAGACCTGTGCCCACTCTGGAGCGGTTGATCAGTATGCGTGCCATGAGGCGTCCGATACGTCCGAAACCGTAAAGAACAACGTCTTTCTCCGGTTTGTCCTCGTGGTCGCTGACGTTTATCTCTGCCAGTTCTTTCAGCACAAAGTCGGCTACTGACTGGGTCTTATCTGTTTTTTCATATTTAGCGTACAGCTTGCCTATATCTATGGTGGCGGGCGCCAGATCCATGTTGGCTACCACGTCCAGATAGGGCTTGGTCTCTCTTACAGACAGCTCCTTGTCTATGATAAGACGGGCAAATCTGTGGATCTTCATAAGCTGTATAGGGTTCTTTCTCACAAGAGACTGTCCGAAGAGTCTGATAACAATACCTTTCTGCTTATAGAGCTTTGTTATCACCGGAACCATTTCGGTGGCTATATCTTCGCGTTCTGTCCAGTCTTTCATGTATGCATCTGTCATTGTTCTCATGCGTACACTCCTAGATTAATTAAGCGGGTCTGTATTTTTGTGAGGCGTATTAAATATTATTTTTGAAAAAAATAGAATAGGAAATGTTGGATATTTGAAAAATAAATAATATGGGCGGGTGTTATATTTTACTCATGAAATATTGAGACATGAAAAAAGTTCTTGTAAAATGAGTCAGGCTTTGTTAGCATACATATATGCAGAATAATTTAATTTAGATCACTATGATTCCAGCGGTAAAAACCAGCGGAACATGTCAAGTATAACTGGTTTATTAATTATATCTTAACAATTCTTATATATTTAATAATCGTGTTATACCAATCAATTATCACAAATAATGTGCTTATCTGTAAAAAAAAATGGTTGTATAATGGATAAAAAAGAAAAAATCAAAATCGAAGACCTGTATAAGATCTATGGAAACAAGCCCAAACAGGCTCTGTCTATGCTGAAAAGCGGAAAATCAAAAGAAGAGGTTCTGGAAAAAACACGGATGTCCGTGGGGGTTAACAACGCCTCTTTCACGATATACGAAGGCGAGATATTTGTTATCATGGGGCTGTCGGGTTCCGGTAAGTCCACTCTGGTGCGTCTGCTGAACAGACTGATCGAACCGACTGCCGGCTCTGTCTGGCTGGACGGAGAGGATGTCGCTAAGATGAGCACAGAGAGGCTGACAGAGATACGCAGGCGTAAGATGTGCATGGTCTTTCAGTCTTTTGCCCTGATGCCTCATATGACCGTTCTGGAGAACGCCGCCTTCGGGCTGGAGATATCCGGAGCAAAAAAAGAGGAGCGCAGGGAGAGAGCAGTGACAGCTCTGGCACAGGTGGGGCTGGAGGCCTGGGCAGACAGCTATCCGGATGATCTGTCAGGCGGGATGAAACAGAGAGTGGGGCTGGCGAGGGCGCTGGCTGTCAACCCGGAAGTTCTACTGATGGACGAGGCCTTTTCGGCTCTTGATCCGCTCATCCGCTGCGAAATGCAGGATGAACTGCTCAAGATTCAGAAAAAGAACAAGCGCACAATAGTCTTCATATCACATGATCTGGACGAGGCGATGCGGATCGGCGACAGGATCGCGATAATGGAGGGCGGCAGAGTGGTTCAGGTCGGCACGCCTGAGGATATTCTGCTGAACCCGGCGGACGACTATGTCAGAGCGTTTTTCAGGGGCGTTGACCCTACCATAATTCTCACAGCTAAAGATATTTCCCAGAAAAATGATGTAACTATAAAGATGCGCCCCGGAAACGGTCCCAGAACCGCCGTGCAGCGTCTTATTAAATATGAGAAAGATCAGATATATGTGCTGGACGAGGACGAGGTTTATCTGGGTATTCTCACCAGAGATGTTCTGGATGAGATGATAGACAGGGGCGAGAGAGAGCTGGACGCTGGCAGGCTGAATGTTATAGAGCCTTCCAGAGAGACTGATTCCATGCAGGATATCCTGCCCAAACTGATATCCGGCACTGCGCCTGTGCCTGTGGTGGACAGCGAAGGGGTATACGCTGGAACGATATCCAGAAAGCAGTTTTTGAAAACCCTGCATAGAAACGGAGAAAGCGAATGAGTTTTTTTGATTTTGACGAAAGGATAATTCCGCTCGATACATGGATTCAGAGCGGCGTAGATAAACTGGTTGAGAACTACAGAGACGTTTTTCAGATAATGAAGATGCCTGTGGAGGTCTCGCTGAACGGTGTGGTGTGGGTTCTGACCTATCTGCATCCGCTTATAATAATAGCGGCGCTCTGCGCTGCCGCCTACAGATATTCCGGTAGAAAGCTGGCGGTCTTCACCGCTCTCACGCTGATGCTCACAGGGATGCTGGGGCTCTGGGAAGAGACGATGATAACGCTGGCTATGGTGTTCTGCTCGGTACTCTTCTGCGCTGTAGCGGGTATTCCTCTGGGGATACTGGCTGGACGCAGCGACAGGTTCGAGGGGTTCATACGCCCGTTTCTGGATGCCATGCAGACAACCCCCGCGTTCGTTTATCTGGTTCCTGTGGTGATGCTGTTCAGCATCGGCACTGTGTCGGGTATTCTGGCCACCATCGTTTTTGCCATGCCGCCCATCATCAGGCTCACCAGTCTGGGGATACGTCATGTGCATCCGGAGCTGGTGGAGGCGGCGGAGTCTTTCGGGGCTACGCCTTTTCAGGTTCTGCGCAGGGTACAGATACCGCTGGCTATGCCTTCGATAATGGCGGGGCTGAATCAGACCATCATGATGTCGCTGTCCATGGTGGTTATAGCGGCGCTCATAGGCGCGGGCGGATTGGGTATGCCTGTCTTTCTGGGGCTGAACACTCTGGATATAGGGCTGGCGACCATTGGCGGTCTCTGCATAGTTCTGCTGGCGATGGTGCTGGACAGGATCACTCAGGGAATGGGAACAGTAAAGAGAAAATAAGGAGGAATAGATGAAGAAAATTTTAATAATCTTAGCCGTATGTCTGGCTTTGGTATCATCGGCGTTTGCTTATAACAAACTGCCCGGAAAGGGAAAAACTCTGAAACCCGCAAGGGCGACATGGGATACGGGATATTTTCAGGAAGCTCTCATCAGAGAAGCAATGCAGGAGCTGGGATATAAAGTGGAGAAGCCGAAAGATCTGTCTAACCCGCTTTTTTATCAGTCACTGTATCTGGGCGACGTGGACTACTGGGCGAACGGATGGTTTCCCACCCACGATAACCAGCTTCCTAAAAATTTCTATGATAAAGCGGATAAAGTGGGATATGTCGTGAAGGCAGGCGGTCTTCAGGGATATCTGGTTTCCAAGGTATACGCAGAAAAATATAATATCAAGTCTCTGGACGATTTCAAAAGACCCGAGGTGAGAAAAGCCTTCGACTCGAACGGCGACGGTAAGGCAGATCTGACCGCCTGTCCTCCCGGATGGGGATGCGAGAAGATCATCGCTCACCATATGAAGGCATATAAACTGAGCAAAGACATCAATCTGATAAAAGCGTCATATTCTGCCAGCATGGCTGAGGAACTGGCTAAGTTCAAATCAGGAAAGCCTGTGTTCTTCTATACCTGGGCGCCCAACTGGACCATATTCAAGATGAAGCCCGGCAAGGACGTTGTATGGATTAACGTGCCGGAGATCAATCCGGCAGGGTCACAGGCGCAGGCTGTGGACAGAATGACCGTGGCGGATGTGAATGGCGCTGTTAGCAACCCTGTTAAGCTGGGATTTGTCGTGAGCGACATCCGTGTGGTCGCCAATAAAAAGTTTCTGGAAAAAAATCCAGCGGCTAAGAAGTTTTTCGAGCTTTTTACTATTTCACTTGCGGATATCAATGAGCAGAACACCAGAATGAACGAAGGTGAAAAATCTGACAAAGATATTAAAAAACACGCTATGGAGTGGATAGCCAAGCATCAGGACACATGGAACGGCTGGATAGAGGAAGCCAGAAAATCGGCTAACTAAAAAATATGATAAGCCCTCTTTGTGAGGGCTTATTTTTATGTTACAATGTGTTTATAACAATTCACGCCGGAGGATAGATGAAGTCATTCTCAGTTGTATTGCTGTCATTTTTTCTGTCATGTTCGGTGTCTGCCTATGACATGTATCCCGGAAAAGGAAAGGCAGTTACTCCTGTCAGACCTCAGTGGGACACCGGATATTTTCAGGAGGCGGTCATCCGGCGCGCGCTGACGGAGCTGGGCTATACAGTTGAAAAGCCTGAGGTCATGTCCAATTCCGCTATGTATGAAAGCATTATGAAGGGCAGGGTGGACTATCTGGCGGACGGATGGTTTCCGGATCACAACAGCCAGCTTCCCTCCGGATACTATGACAATGCGGAAAATGTAGGCTACATTCTGAAGAGGGGCGGTATTCAGGGGTATATGATTCCGAAGAAATACGCAGAAAAATACCGTATCACCTCTCTGGGAGACTTCAAAAGACCGGATGTAAGAAAAATCTTTGATACGGACGGCGACGGCAGGGCGGATCTTTATGCCTGCCCTAAGGGCTGGGTTTGCAGAGAGATAACCGATTATCATATGAGGGAATATGGTCTTGGCAATTATCTCAACCTGAATGACAGCCCGAAAGATATACGCTATGAAGAGATACTCCGCAGGTATCAGACAGGCGGAGCGGTTCTTTTTTATAACTGGGCTCCCAACTGGACCAACTCGAAAATGATCCCGGGCACGGATGTGGTCTGGATCAACGTACCCTATAACTCACCTTATAAATCTCAGAGTAACAGCCAGGACAGGCTGGAGGCTGTGAACATATCCGGTGCCGTGACAGATGAGATAAAGCTGGGGTTTGCCGTCAGCGATATCCGTATTACGGCGAACAGCAGATTTCTGAAGAAAAATCCGGCAGTCAGAAGATTTTTTGAGATATTCTCTCTGTCATTGGATAACATCAGCGAGCAGAACAGCAAAATGCACTACGGGGAAAGATCAGAAAAAGACATAGAACGTCATGTCACCGAGTGGATAGCCGGACACAAAAGCAAATGGGACGGCTGGCTGGAAGACGCAAGGAGAGCGGCTGACTAACTTTTCTGATTCAGTTCCTTCTATGTCTTTATCGATTCAGGTATCCTGAATCATCGGTTCATGCCCTTCCTCCAGCATACCTGCCCCAGATATTCCAGCGACAGCGGCTCGAAGAGAAATATTTTGTCCATATAAAAAAAGCGGGACAAACGCCCCGCCTTTAATCTGCGCTATTTTTTCAGAGCGCTTATAACGTTTTCCAGCGACATGGGAAAGACAATGGTGTTCGTCTTGTCGTTGGCTATCTGGTTCAGTGTCTGCAGGTAGCGAAGCTGGATAGTGAGCGGGTTCTGAGCCATGATGTCGCTCGCCTCGTGCAGTTTCTGGGCGGACTGCATCTCGCCCTCCGCATTGATGATCTTGGCTCTTCTTTCTCTCTCCGCCTCGGCCTGTTTTGCCATGGCACGCTGCATTTCGGTGGGCAGGTCGATGTGTTTCATCTCCACCGCGGATATTTTTACTCCCCAGGGGTCAGTCTGGCTGTCCAGAACATCCTGAAGCTCTTTGTTGATATGCTCTCTGTTGGAAAGCATCTCGTCCAGCTCGAACTGACCGAGAATACTTCTGAGAGTTGTCTGTGAAAGCTGGCTGGTGGCATAGTAAAAATCCTCAACCTCCAGCACCGCCTTGTTGGGCTCCAGAACTCTGAAGTAAACAACAGCGTTTACCTTGACGGATACGTTGTCTTTGGTGATTACGTCCTGCGGGGGAACATCCATTACGAATGTTCTCAGGTTTACCTTGACCATTTTTTCCAGAACAGGGATCAGGATTATCAGGCCGGGTCCTCTGACACCTGTGTAACGTCCGAGACGGAATATTACGCCTCTTTCGTATTCCTTCAGGATCTTGATAGAATTGAGCAGAACCATGATTACAAGCACCAGAAACACTAACGGTATCTGAAACATATTGACCTCCGTGATATACTTGGTTATTATTTTAATCCCAAAATGCCTTATGGGCAAATCTTTTCTGACGGGTTAACAAATGACTGCGAAAAGCATGACAGGCTACGGAAAAATTATGACAGGCAACGATATCTGCGATCTGAAGGTCGAGATGAAGTCTGTAAACAGCAGATATTTTGACTGTAATGTCAGGATGCCCAGAATGTTCAACTTCATGGAGATCACTCTTAAGAACGCCCTGAAAGATATTCTGGTTAGAGGCAAGGTGGATGTGAACATCGACCTTAAGCTGAAAAAACAGCAGTTCAAACCCGTTCTGCGCACAGATGCCGTGGAGAGCTACCTCTCTATCTTCACCGAGCTGAAAGAGAAATACGGAGTGCACGGCGAGATTAAGCTGGAGCATATGCTCTCTTTTAACGATATTCTGGAATCGGAAGAGGCGGACGATATGGGTCAGCTTCTGGCTGAATTCGTTCTGACGGGGCTGAACACCTGCGCTATGGAAATGAACGCCATGAGAGAGCAGGAAGGCGTTAATCTGGCGGATGACATCAAGAGCAGGCTGGATATATTAAAAAGCATCGCTTCCGATGTGGATAAGAGCCGTGAGGACGTTTATGCCTACTGGCTGGACAAATTCACCAAACGCATGGCTGAATTCGGCGTGGACGCCGAGGACAGAATAGTTCAGGAGGCGGCTGTGATGTCTGAAAAAGCGGACATCTCCGAAGAGGTCACCAGAATATATTCCCATGTGGAGCAGTTCAGAAAGATAATCGACACCGAGGATCAGAGCGGCAAGAAGCTGGATTTCATGTGTCAGGAACTGAACCGTGAGTTCAACACCATCGGTTCTAAGAGCGGCAAGACAGACATTATAAACAATGTCGTGCAGGCAAAAAGCGAGATTGAAAAAATCCGTGAACAGGTACAGAATCTGATATGAAAAAGCGTAAAGGAAAACTTTTTGTGGTCAGCGCCCCCAGCGGCGCCGGCAAGACTACCCTGTGCAGCAGGCTGCTGGGCAACTTTAACACTATCGGGTATTCCGTGTCATATACCACTAGAACTCCCAGACATGACGAGACAGACACAGAGGACTACTATTTCATCACTGTGCCTGAGTTCGAGGCGATGATAGAGAGAGGGGACTTTCTGGAATGGGCTAAGGTACACAATAACTATTACGGCACATCAAGAACCAAGGTGGAAGAGATACTGGAGACAGGACGTGACGTTCTTCTGGATATAGACCCCAAAGGCGCCAGACAGCTCAGGGAATCTCTGGACTATGGCATATATATTTTCATCACCGCCCCCAGCATGAAAGATCTGGAAACCAGACTGCGCAACAGACGCACAGAGGACGAAGATATCATGAGGCTGAGGCTCGCCAATGCCCGTGAGGAGATACAGCATTTTAAAGAATATGACTATCTGATAGTTAACAGCGATATAAACCGATCTTCAAACGATCTGGAATGTATTTACATCGCAGAGCATCTTAAGGCTTGTGATGTGGACAGTATTGACGATATAATGAACCTTGACTAAACAATGCAACCCATACACTCAGGAGATAGATAAATGCCCTTATTAGACATCGAAAAAGTTATTCAAAAACCTACACTCAGAAGCCGTTTTAAACTTGTACATGTGGCTGGGCTTCGCGCCAGAGAGCTTAACTCTCCCAAGGAAGACACCATCCCCAGACAGATCGATGAGTACAGCAAGAACACCACAAACGCTCTGAGCGAGATAATTACAGGTAAAATCGACTTTGAGCAGACAGAAGAATAATGTACTGGTTGGGGTAACAGGCGGCATCGCCTGTTACAAAGCCGTTCATTTATGCAGACTTCTTATCAAGGCGGGCTACAGTGTGAAGGTCGTCATGACCCCCGCCGCATGTTCCTTCGTCACTCCTCTGACATTTCAGGCGATCACCCGGAACAGGGTGTATGTCAATGAGTTCGAGGCGGGAGCGGAACCAGAGATAATAGAGCATATCGAGCTGGCAGGCTGGGCGGATGAGTTCATCATCGCCCCCGCAACAGCAAACACCATCGCCAAAATAGCAAACGGCATCTCCGATAATCTGCTCACATCCACAGTGCTTCCATACAAAAAGCCAATATACATCGCCCCCGCCATGAACGTGGACATGTATGCCAATAAAGCCACGCAGGATAACCTGAGCAGGCTCAGTGAACTGGGACATAACATTATCGATCCCGGAACCGGAGAAATGGCGTGCAAGGCAGAGGGCAAAGGCAGAATGGCGGAGCCGGAAGAGATATTCGACGCTGTTTTTTCTGACAGACCGCTCAGCGGTCTGAAGGTGATAGTGACTGCCGGACCTACGTCCGAACCCATAGACCCCGTCCGCTTTATAAGCAACCGCTCCAGCGGAAAGATGGGGCTGGCTCTGGCAAGACAGGCGAAGATGATGGGCGCTGACGTGTGTCTGATAGCCGGACCCGTGTCCGCCGACATATCGGGTTTGAACCCTGTGCGCGTGCAGACGGCGGATGAGATGCTGTCCGCTCTGAAAAAAGAGATAGACTCAGCCGATATATTGGTAATGGCCGCCGCTGTGGCGGATTATAAAGCGGCGGAATATTCTGATAAAAAAATTAAAAAATCTGACAGCGACATGGTAATCAGGCTCTCAAAAAACCCTGATATTCTGAAAGAGCTGTCATCCGGTAAGAAAAAAGAGCAGGTTTTTGCCGGATTTGCCGCTGAATCCCACGATCTGGCTGAAAACGCAAAAAAGAAACTGAAAGATAAAAAACTGGATATGATAGTGGCAAACGATATATCCAGAAAAGATATAGGGTTCGAGACTGACGATAATGAGGTTACCATTTATTTCAGCGACGGAACTTCATCCGAATCAGGCAAAAGATCAAAGACAGGCATAGCTGAGCTGATTCTCGCTCAGGCTCTGGAAATCTACAGGAAGAAAAATGGCTCTGTTTGACAAGAACGTGATCAAAGATGTGTACGGCATAAGCGATATGCTGGCTGACGGATGCGAATCCGCCGGAGATCCGTTCGAGGAGCTCAGGACGGAGGTAATGCAGTGCACGAAATGCCGTCTGCATGAAACCAGAACCAATGTGGTATTCGGAGTGGGCGACAGCAAGGCTGACCTGATGTTTGTGGGCGAAGGACCCGGGGCGGAAGAGGATGCTCAGGGCATACCTTTTGTCGGGCGCGCCGGACAGCTCCTGACGAAGATGATAGAGGCTATGACGCTCTCCAGAGACAGAGTTTATATTGCCAATATCGTTAAATGCAGACCGCCGGAGAACAGAAATCCCTTCGAGGATGAATCCATGACGTGTATTCCCTATCTGTATCGTCAGATAGAGTTCATAAAACCGAAAATAATCATATGTCTTGGCAGCGTCGCCGCTCAGAATCTTTTGAAAACAAATGTGGGAATTACCAAGATCAGAGGTTCGTTTGTAGACCTGAACGGTATAAAAGTTATGCCAACTTTCCACCCTGCCTATCTTTTGCGGAATCCGAACATGAAAAAGCCCTGCTGGGAAGACCTTCAGAAAGTTATGCGTGAGCTGAATCTCAACTAATTTTGAATTGACCGAACTATCCATAAGTGGTTATAATTTACGCAGAGATACTTAAACCGGAGGATTTTTCTATGCTCAGAATCATTAAACCCGCTGCTCTCGTTGCGGGTATCATTATGCTTTCCGCCTGTGCGTCCACGGGACCTAAGGTGGATCCGATGGCATATCAGCTCGCCCCCTCAGACGCTGAAAGAGTTTCAATACCTGATGTGTGCAGGGCTTCCTACAAAATAGAAATGCCCAGAGTCGCCGTTGTGGAATTCACCAACAACACAACATACGGTGAGATGTCAGCGACGAACACCAATGTGAACTATAAGGGAACCAGGAAATCTGTTTCCGCAGGAGCTGCCGGAGTGGTGGCGGCACCCGGAGCTGTGGGCGTGGGTTATGTGGGCGCCAACAAGACCACAGTGAACTCCCAGACACAGATAGACACATTCCAGCGTCAGATATCATCAAAACTGGGTGAATATGCTCAATCCGCTGTAGAGACCACCATGACAAAAATGGGCGGATGCAGCATGTACGACCGTAAAAGACTCGACAAGATCATGAACGAGCAGAAGTTTCAGATGACAATGGGCGATCCCGCAACAGCTGTAAAACTTGGTAAGATGGCAGGCGTGCAATACATCATCACCGGTACAGTTGACAACATTTCCGTAAAATATGTTCCTAAAATGGATACAAACAACAACGTGGGCGGCGGACTCGGCGCATTCTTAAGCGTTGCCACTATTGCTGCCAACACCCAGACAGGCTGGATAGTGAACACTGAGATGACAGTGGAACTGATAGACGTTGAGACAGGTCAGATCCTTCTGAACGAAAAAGTCAACGGCAGAGAGATAGCCGGCGCAGCCGCTAACTTCAACCCTGAGAACGCTGTTCAGGCAGCTAAAAAAGCGATGGGCGAGGCTGTGGACGATATCAAACCTAAATTTTCAGAGAAATTCGCTCAGAAAGGCTATATCCAGCAGCTCAGAGGAAACAAAACCGTTGCTCTGATCAATCTCGGTTCTGAAAAAGGTGTAGAGTCCGGTCAGAAATTCGATATCTTTGACTTCATGGAAATAGAAGATCCTATGACAAGCGCAAAATCATGCAATATGTCCAAAATTCCCGTGGAAGCTGTCATATCCGACCAGATCCAGCCCAATCAGGCATGGATAAAGCTGGACGGCAAACCCGAAGCACTCATGAGAGTGAAAGTGGGAAGCATCATCCAGCGTCAGAAGCTGGAAGGACAGAGCGTCTTTAAGAAAATGTTCTGATAAACCGGGCGGGGCAACCCGCCCTTTTGTTCTTATTACCTTGATAAAAGCGGATTTCAACTTTAACATTGATATATCTGCAAAATTCGGAGACTGATATGAAAAAAATATTATTGTCACTGGTCATATCCCTGTTCTTTACGATGATGTCATATGCCGCCGCTGTCACAGTTTCCGCTGTGGGTGAGGCGGATATAGTGAACGGAGATAAATCGGCCGCTAAACTTCAGGCTGTTGCCCGCGCGAAGTGGGCCGCCATAGAGGACGCATCCGGCGTCCGTGTGAAGGCTGATACCATAGTGCAGAACGCGGTGCTGGTGGACGAGGCTATTAAGAGCGAGATCAGCAGTGTTGTTCAGAGCTATAAGATAACAGGCGAAGAGGAGGACGGCTCTATCTACCGTGTGATGATCAAAGCCGTGATAATCCCTGAAAAAGCGCAGAAAGCGATGAGCTCTGTTGCCAGAAATACATCCATCGCCGTCATGATACCCGTTGTTTTTCCCGACAAGCATGTTGAGGAGACAAATGTTCTGACGGAAACAGTTATAAACGAGCTGACATCCAGACAGCTCGAAGTTGTTGATATCGCCTCTGCCAACGCCGCCACAACAGGCGACCTGAACAGAGCCATGAAAACCAACAACTATACCGCTATGAGAAATATCGCCGCCAAATATCTTTCAGGAACTATCCTGATAGGCAAGGTGGATACGGTCGCCACAGCCAAAGAGGGCTCTGACATCGGATACGGTGTCGCTATTCCCTTCAACGTGGTTACAGGCAGACTTACATACAGACTTATAATCCAGCAGGGCGCAGGCACAAAGATTCTTGCCAGCGGATATCTCGCCGCCAAGGGAATGGGAGCCACTCTGGAGGATGCCACCAATCAGATGATGGAGAACATGAATGATGAAGTCTCCACAAATCTGGTGAGTATCGTAATGGAAAACATCAAGGGTGTTAATGATAAGGTCATCAGTGTTCAGATGGTTGGAAAGACCAATCTGGAAGACCTGATGGAGCTGAAACAGCTTCTGAACTACACAGCGTGGGTTCTGGAAGTGAACGACAACGGAGCCGACACCCTGACAGTGAAATATCCTGAAAAAACTCTGTATCTGGCAACAGCTATCAGCAGCAGACCTAACTATAAAATAGTGAAGCTCAGCGACTACAAGATTCAGGTTCAGAAATTATATTAACTATTTACAATATAAGGCGGCTTAATAAGCCGCCTTTTTTTTGTTGAAAATATGATTGATACCCGTAACTTTATGTGACAAAATTATACAACATTATTAGAAAAGGTTAATTATGTCATTTCTGAAACAACTGCTTAAAAACTACCGGGTCATCTGCTTTATGATCTTCATCATCATAGGATGTCTCGGACTCTATCATAAACCCCAGTATATCGAAAAATTTTCACTCGGTCTGGAAGATCTGAAGTTTCCTTTCCGCTCTGCCGTTGGTATGTCTCCTAAGGCGGACAAGAGGCTGGTTATCGTCACCGTTGACGAGCCCAGCGTGAACAGGATAGGGCGCTGGCTGTGGCCCAGAGAGACCATCGCCAGAATGTTTTCCAATCTGAATGAGGCGACTGTGGTGGGGCTGGATATTGTTTTTTCAGAGAAATCAGACCCTAAGCAGGACGCAGAGCTTGCGGATTCTATCTATAACAACCAGAACATAATTCTGGGATTCTTTTTCAGGGACGCCGCCACAGAGGAGACTACAGAACAGGATGTGGATCTTCTGGAGAACTGCGCCTATCTGAACTATGAGATACTGAGCGACACTGTCGGCGTTAAGGAGTTTCCGTACGCCGAGGTGAACATACCAGAGATAGGGGAGGCGGGGCTTACCTGCGCCTCTTTCAGCACAGAACCGGATGTGGACGGACTCTACCGCAAGTATCCTCTGGCGTATATACACAAGGGATATATCTTTCCTCCCATTGCCGTTCAGATGATGCGCTACGGGCTGAACAAAGACGTGGATATGAAGCTGGACGCAAAAGGGGTTAAATCCTTTAAAATAGATAATGTTAAGATAAAAGATTCGACATATTTCCGCCTGAATTTCTATGACAATGTGGAATACGTTTCGGCTTATAAAGTTATAAACGGTGAGATCCCACCGTCATTTTTCAAAGACAAGATGGTTATCGTGGGCGTTACAGAGGTCGGAATATACGATATGCGTCCCACCCCAATAGACTCCATTACGCCGGGGGTGTCTCTGCACTATGTGGCGCTGAGCAATCTGCTGAACAATGAGTTTCTCACCACATCACAGGCATATGACTATTCCGCCGCCGTTGCCATCATGCTGATAATTGTGGCTATCAGCTATCATAGAAAACAGCACTACAGACTGTTGTCATACTTCTTCGTTATTATGGGCGGAGTGGCAGCCTCATACGCCATGTTTGTTTTCGGGAATTTCTGGCAGCACGAGTTCTATGTTGTGGCTCCGTCGGTGATGCTCATCGCTTCGCTGGAGTCGTTCGCTTTCTTTACCGTGGAGCGCAAGGCTAAAGAGATCAAAAAGGCGTTCACGTCTTATGTCTCGCCGGAACTGGTGGAAGAGATTCAGAAAGATCCGGACAGGCTGAAGTTGGGCGGAGAGGAACGTTTCATCTCTATCATGTTCTCAGACATCAGAGGCTTTACTACCTTGTCTGAGAAACTGACCGCGCCGGAGCTGGTCTCCATGCTGAACAAGATACACGATCCCATGACCAAAGTTGTTCTGAACAATAAAGGGATGCTGGATAAATATATAGGCGATGCCATGATGGCGCTGTTCAACACGCCTCTGGATCTGCCGGATCACGCCGATATGGCTGTTAAGACCGCTCTGGAGCTGATACGCAAGCTCCATGAGATAAACGCAAAATTCACCGAGACAGGGCTTCCTAACATAGATGTCGGCGTGGGTGTTAACACTGGTCCCGCCGTATGCGGAAACATGGGCTCGACAGTCAGATTCGAATATACCGCCATAGGCGACAGTGTTAATATTGCCTCACGTCTGGAAGGTCTGTGCAAGGCATATAAAACAAGAATAGTGATAAGCCAGTATACGAAAGAACATTGCAGACAGCACTATCTGATGCGCCAGCTGGACAGTGTCCGGGTGAAGGGTAAAAAAGAGCCCGTAGCTATCTTTGAGGTGATGGAGGATACGCCTGAGAACCGCCATGTGTCAGAAAATTATGAAAAAGGTCTGCATCTCTATTTTCAGCGGAACTTTGAAGAGGCTCTGGCTGTCTTTGAAGAGCTGGAGAAGGGCGGAGATCTCACATCAGAGATTTTTGCCGAGCGATGCAGAGAATATATCAAAGACGCGCCGGAACATGACTGGGACGGTACTTATACTATGAAGACTAAATAAATTCTGGAGATAAATATGAAAAGAATCGGAGTAATGACCAGCGGGGGAGACTGCCCGGGTATGAATGCCGCCATCAGAAGCGTGGTGAGAACAGGTATCGCTCATAATCTTGAGGTTTACGGTATCGAGCAGGGATACAAGGGGCTTATCGATGGCAAGCTGAAACTGCTGGAAAGCAAAGACGTGGCTAACATGATCCAGCGAGGCGGAACTTTTCTGAAGAGCGCCAGATGCCCGGAGTTCAAGACAGAGGCGGGACAGCAGGCCGCCATTGACCAGCTGGAAAAATTCGGAATAGAAGGGCTGGTGGTGATAGGCGGTGACGGATCGCTCACAGGCGCCAGAGTGCTTCATGAAAAATACGGTATAAAAGTTGTCGGTCTGCCAGGCTCTATAGACAACGATATCTTCGGAACCAGCATTTCAATAGGGGTGGATACGGCGCTGAACACCATATGCCGGGCTGTGGATATGATAAATGAGACAGCCAGCTCCCACGACAGAACATTCATCATAGAAGTGATGGGGCGCAACTGCGGATATCTCGCCCTGATGTCGGCCATCGCCACCGGAGCGGAGGCGGCTATAGTGCCTGAGGTTCCATACAATATCGAGAGCATAATCAACAAGATCAAGACCAGATACATCGAAGGAAAATCCAGAAGCATAGTGATAGTGGCGGAAGGCGCAGGCAATGCCTATGACATAGGCAAGGCTTTTCAGCTTATAGGCGGATTCGACACCAGGATCACTGTTCTGGGACACCTCCAGAGGGGCGGCGCTCCGTCTGTTTTCGACAGAACACTTGCCACACGTCTGGGCTCCGGCGCCGTCAAGGGGCTGATGGAAGGCAGAACAGGTGTTATGGCAGGACTCGGCGGGCGTGAGATTGTCTTCACCGATCTGGACATAGTGCTGAGCAATAAGCGCGATCTGGATGAAACCATGATAAAAATAGCTGAGGAGCTGAGCCTGTAATGAGTGTAACCACCAAAGGCGGGGACAAAGGACAGACGTCGCTTTTCAGCGGAGAGCGGGTGTCCAAGGATGACATACGCATAGAGACGCTCGGCACCGGCGATGAGCTGGTGAGCAATCTGGGCGAGCTGAAATTTATTATTCCGGCATACCGTGACATCATAGAGCGTGTGCAGAAAAATATATTCACCATCAACTCACACTGCGCCGACACAGGCGGCGAAAAATTTATCCCGGCGGAAGCGGAGATAGATTTTCTGGAAAACTTCGTGCGTGAGGGAGAAAAACAGCTCAATCTGAAAGGATTCATCATCCCGTCTGAAAACAGGGAGGCTGCCAGAACGGATGTGTGCCGCACAGTCGCCCGCAGGTTTGAAAGAAGATTGATAAGTTTGTCCGGCTATGCTAATCTGAATCCCGCTGTTTTAAAATATGTTAACAGGCTTTCCGATTTTTTATATATCATGGCGAGGCTTGTTGGTAAGGAGAATCAATAATGACACTTAAAGAACGCATCACAGAAGACATGAAAAAATACATGAAAGAGAAAAACCATATGGCTCTGGACACAGTGCGTATGCTGAAATCAGAGATCAAATATGTCGAGATAGAGGAAAAAGGAGAGCTGGACGACGCCGGAGTGCAGAAGGTGATAGCCACCGCTGTTAAAAAACGCAAAGACGCCGCCCAGCAGTATAAAGACGCAGGACGTGACGATCTCTCCGAAAAAGAGCTGAAAGAGGCCGAGATCCTCATGGCATACATGCCCGAGCAGATGTCTGCGGAAGAGATAACAGCCGTGGTCAGAGCGGCGTGTGAAGGCGTGGATAAATCAGACAAAAGAAACTTCGGCAAGGTTATGCAGGCGGTAATGTCAAAGGTGGCAGGCAAAGCCGAAGGCAAAGTGATAAACCAGATAGTGAAGGACGTTTTTGATGGGAACATTTGACGCCATATTACTTATAATAATAGCGGTATTTGCTTTCAGAGGATATCTGAAAGGACTGGTGATGGAGCTTTTCGGCTTCATTGCCATATTTGTCGCTTTTTTTGTGGCATATGAATATTCGGCTTCTTTCGGAAAGGCATTCGGTTTTTTCGGATTCACCGCCAGAACCAACAGCGTTCTGGGCTATGCGGCCGCTTTCATCGTCACATACATCTTAGTTTTCCTTCTGGGGCTTTTCCTCTCCAGGATGTTCAAAGAGATGAAGATGGGCGCCGCGAACAAAGGCGGCGGAGCTGTCTTCGGCGGGTTCAAAGCGGCGGCGATATCCGGCGTGATACTGAGTATGCTACTCTCCACACTGCCCTATGACAGCCAGTTCAGCAAGAGCATCCGGTCCGGAGCGATAACCGGAAACGTGGCAAAGCTCGCTCCTTTTGTATTTGACCTGATGAACAAAATACCTCAGGTGAAGAAAGAGAATCCCTTTGAAAAAACAGCTTTCGAGAAGGTTCATGACAAGATAAATGAAAGCACTGAAAAGGTGAAGGACGCTGTGGAGTCTGTTAAAGATACCGCTGAAAAAGCCGGACAGGCAAAGGAAGCGGTCAAGGATTCCGCTCCGCTAAAAGATCTTCAGGACGAGTTTCAGAAAAACTGATGATTCATCTGGACACACTCGAATTCGGGCTTTTCAAAAAATATATGGTGCGGGGTTTCACCTCGTCCCTTGCTGTGGGCAGGCTGGACGCCCTGAAGCCTTATTACGCTCTGGAAAAAATCGAAAAATATAAATCCGAACTGAGCGAGGCGCTGGACTATGCCTCTGTTGCCGATATATCGGTCAGCTCAGATTCCGATTTTATGACTCTCATGCCCAGACTGAACGATCCGCTCCTGTTTCTGGAGCCGGAAGAGCTTATGGTTTTCTGCTCTTTTTTCAAAAATATCAGCAAAATTAAGAAAAATCTTATAGATTTCGGCGCAAAAAGCCTGAAAAACTATCTTTCAGACATATCCACCCTTTCTGAGATAACAGACCGCATAGATGAAACCATCAATGACAAGGGCGAGGTCAAAGATACCGCCTCTCACAAGCTGAGAGATGTCAGGGAAGAGCTGAAAAACGTAAGAAAACAGATCCAGCGTGAACTGGCGAATGTTTTTGCCATGTCGTCCGCATCCAAGTTTATACAGGAACAGGTGATAACAGAGCGCAGCGGACGTTTCACTATCCCGTGCAAGACAAACTTCAAGCAGTATATGCAGGGTATAGTTCACGACAGGTCAGCCAGCGGTCAGACGTTCTTTGTAGAGCCGTCATCCACCGTGGGCATGAACAACACTCTTCAGGAGTTTCTGGCTCTGGAGCGTGAGGAGACCGTCAGAATACTTAAAGAGATAGCCGACAGCATCTTTCAGAGCTATGAGAGGATGCAGACGAGCGTCAGCGCCTATACCGAGGTGGTGTTCCATCTGGAGACCGCTCAGTTCTTTAAGGGGCGTGATTTCGTGTTTCCCGAGTTTTCGGACAAAATAATATTCAGAGACGTTCACCACCCCATTATCTTTCTGGAGAAGGGAACGGAGTCCGTGCCTCTGGATTTTTCGCTTTCGGACAGCGAATACACTGCCGTGGTGACAGGACCCAACACAGGCGGAAAGACCGCCGCTCTGAAGTCCATAGGACTGAACCATGTGCTGGGCAAATGCGGGCTTCCGGTGTTTGGCAAATACGCTGAGATCATCAATTTCAGCAATATATTGGCGGATATAGGCGACAATCAGTCGCTGGTGATGGATCTGTCCACATTTTCGGCGCATATGGTGAACATCAGGGATATTTTAAAAGCGGCTGACAAAGAGAGTCTTGTCCTGCTGGACGAGGCAGGCACAGGAACAGAGCCCAGAGAGGGGGCGGCGCTTGCCGTTGCCGTGTGCCGCAGGCTGGCGAAAAAATGCGGTAAAACAGTGGTGACAACACACTTCAGCGAGCTGAAGTCATACGCTCTGACAGAAGACCACGCCGTTATATACGCCGTGGATTTTGACTATACCGATTTCAGCCCCAGATACAGGCTGCTGAAAGGTGTTTCCGGTAAATCTGACCCTCTGGTGATAGCGAAACGTCTGAAATTTCCGCAGGATGTCATAGATGATGCTGTGGGTATGATAGAAAAACGCAAGAGTGACGCCGAGATCAGCGTGGAAGAGATCAGCAGACTGAACGCCGAGCTGATAGGCAAGACGAAAGATTATGAGGAACTGAAAGCCAAGCTGGACTATCAGGAAGAATATCTTTCGCTCAGAGAACAGGAGCTGGGCGATAAGCTGGCTAAGAAGGAGTCGGAGCTTCTGGAAGAGGCGATACGCCTGTATAACAGAGCAAAAAGACTGGCGGAGAAACCTCAGAAAATAAAAGAATCTGTGGATAATGAGATAAAAGAAGCCGAAGAGAAGCTGAAAAAAGTAAAAAAAGCCATAAAACCTGTGGACGAAGTGTCCGTGGGCGATGTGATACATCTGGAAAAATATGATAAATCGGGCAAGGTGCTCGCCATAGACGGCGATACCGCCAGAATGGACATAGGCGGGCTGAAAATATCTATTAAGCTAAAAGAGATAGTTGGTAAGAAGGTTAAAGAGAAGGACAAGATAAAAGAAGTTATCGTTTCCAAGGCCGTGTCCAGCCAGTCGAAATATGAGGTGAACCTCATTGGCAAGCGTGTGGAAGAGGCTCTGGACGAACTGGACAAGGTGCTGGACGAAACAGTGCTGGCGGGCAGATCCAAGCTGTATATCATCCACGGCAGAGGCACCGGACAGCTCAGAAACGGCATACAGAATTTCCTGCGCACAGACCCCAGGGTCAAGTCATATAAGACAGCGCCGAACGAAGAGGGCGGACAGGCTGTCACCATAGCCGAATTTTGATTGACAATATCCTTCGATTAAGCGATACTAAACAACGTTTAACAGATGGAGGGTGCGCTTGGAAGATATAGAGATCAAGATAGGTGAAAGAGTCCGTAAGATCAGAAACGAAAGGGGACTGACCCTTCAGGACGTTGCTAATTTTACCGGCTTTTCAAAAGCTCTCATATCTCAGATAGAAAACAATATTGTTATGCCGCCTATCAACACTCTGGCTAAGATAGCCAAAGTTCTTAATGTCAAAATGACTTACTTCTTCGAAGAGGAGATCAATCAGAACGATTTTTTTGTCGTGCGGAATGACGACAAAAAATATATCTACAGAGAAGGCGTTAAGTACGGCTATATGTATGAGGAACTGGCAAAGGTAAAATCTTTTGACTATCTGGACTGGCTGCTGGTCACCATCAAGCCTGACAGACCCAACGACAAGCTGTTCAGCCACGAGGGCTATGAGTATATGTACATAGTGAAGGGCGGGCTGAAAATGAGCCTGGGCAACGAGGTTCTGGAGCTGAAGGCGGGCGATTCCATCGCATTCAACGCAAAGATACCTCACGCCGCTGTCACTCTGGATGAAACCACGGCGCAGGTTCTCAGCGCTCATCTGAAACTGGAAACCCTGACAGAATATATCAAGAACGAGAAGGATTAATCTCTTTCTCTGTAGAATACCGCCAGCTCGTCCAGTCTGGACAGGCATCTCAGCAGTTTTTTCTGAAAGCTGGACTCGATAAGTTCCGGCGGAAAAATATCTGAAAGCTGACAGCTGCTTCTGATGAACAGCTTAGTGTTGTAATAATAGCAGTGGTCTATGAGCTGATTGAACCTGAGGGCGTTGTTCAGCGTTGGAAAGGGCTGTAATCCGTCTATAAAGATCGCCTCCACCGCCTCCGGTATTACGAAATAGCGGAAAGGGTGGGTTGATTCCAGTATTTTCAGCAGGTTATCGAATGAAATCTTCGATTTCGGCTTGTTTTCCGGCGTATACATGGCGAAAGTATCCAGAAAACTGTCTTCGGAAACGGTTTTCATCCATTGTTTATTCCTTTTCCGGTAATCCTCTCCCTCCACTATAACTGTCTCGAATGACGACGCTATCTCGCCCAGCTGCTTAGTGAAGTTGTCTGTCTGAAACCTCAGTTTGCCCAGCTCCGTGGGCAGAGTGTTCGATGTGGTGATTATCAGCGTGTTGTTATTGATCTCACGGAAAAATTTAGCCATGATATGAGTCATGGCCGGATCATCCAGCTCGAATTCGTCTATCAGCAGAAGACTGAGAGCGGAGAAATGCTCGATGCACTTCTCGACGCCGAGATAGTGAAAGAAATAGTTCATCTCGCCGAAGCTCATGAAAGCCTTGTTGCCTTTCTGGCAGATGTTGTAGCATGAGCTTAAGAGGTGGGTCTTGCCTATGCCGTAGCTGCCGTCTATGTATATGTTTCTGGGTTTGCCGCTGTTCTGGTTTTGGGCGGGTTTTTTCATGAAGGAGAAGAGCGATTTCGCCTGTTTCGCAGGTGATGTGTGAAACATTTTCATCTTCATTAGGGTGTTTTGCAGCAGTTCTTTGATCTGCGCCTGGGACTGATAGCGTTCATCGGGGATATAGTTGTCGAAAGTACAGCCGGAAAATTTAGGATGCGGACGCAGGTTTTCGAAACACTGCTCTACAGAAATATCGAAGCTGAGTACGTTTAAGTCTATGTACTTTTCGGCGGTATTCATGTATAATATCTCCCGATTGCTGAAATAAGCAAAATGAATATATAAATCATAATTAAGAGAAAATCAAATGCTTTCAAAGATAGAAAAGGCCGTTCTGAAGGCGGGTGAACACCTGCTGAAAGGATTTAACAGCTCAAAACAAATCAGCTTCAAAGGTAAGATAGACATCGTCACACAGTATGACGTGGAGGTGGAAAAGATACTGCTCGAAGAGCTGTCTTTTCTGGATTCATCATACGGCTTTGTGGCGGAGGAAACACGCAAGGAGAAGACTGACTGCAAGAACGCTGTATACATAGACCCTATCGACGGCACGACCAATTTCGTCCACGGGTTTCCTTTCTGCTGTATATCCGTGGGGGTATACGAAGAGGGAGTGGGTAGATACGGCATAGTGTATAATCCGGTGATGAATGAGATGTTCAAGGCGGAATACGGACAGGGCGCATACTGCAACGGCGAGCGTATACACTCCACACACAAGACCGACCTTAAAGACTGTCTGATAGCCACAGGTTTTCCATACAGCATTGTTTATGACAAAGATCACAGACTCTTCAGCATCCTGGAATATATACTGAAAAACACCAGGGGGATCAGGCGCGCAGGTTCGGCTGCTCTTGATCTTTGCTATACTGCGAAGGGAGTTTTCGACGGTTACTACGAGTTCAACTTAAGCCCCTGGGATATTGCCGGCGGAGCTGTCATCGCTTCTGAGGCCGGGTGCAGGGTCTGCGGGCTTAAATCACCCGATTCATACGATCTTTATGAGCAGTTCATCATGGCTGTCTCTCCGGAATTATCAAAATTTCTTTACGATAAATTCAACGGTACCATTTAATTATTTCAAATCAGATTATTCTCATATTATTCAACTACTTAGCATTAAGCGAATTGTGAACACAGGGTCTTTAAAATGTCTTTTCTGATAAATTTTTAATTTATTAATATATTACGACATTTTTAAATAAATAAAATAATACCATGACGCAGGTATCGTGTTAACGTATCGTATATATTACCGACATTTCTCAGCCTTAATTATGGACAAAAAAGTGAGATATTTCAGTAAAATACATAATTCTCAGTATTTACATGCTATAATATTAGAAGTAAAGTTTCACAGTGTTTAAATGACAGGTGCAACATTTATGCGAAATGTCTTAATTTTTAGTAAAAGCACTCTTTATAGAGAGTGTTTAGCTAATTTTATCAATGAGTTTGATAATATCGGGACAACAATTGCAACTGGCGATTTTTCAGATTTCTGCAGTATGTGTGACAAAAACTGCCCGGATTTTGTAGTAGCAGATCTGTATTCCAGAAATAACGGACTGGATGTAGTCGGAAGTATGTTGGAAATTATTCCTCGTTCAAAAATAATAATTCTTACTACTGCTGATAACAGGCATCTCAGTTACTACGAAAGTTATTACGGAATTACTAATTTTGTATTTGCGGATGACAGTTTAGACGAGATCAGACGAGCGTTTTTATCAGCATTTGCCGGAAGGTGCTATTGCGATCTGAAAAACTCCTCTGCTCTCACGACCAGAGAGTGTGAGATTCTGAAACTTATCGCCTCAGGCAAAACAAGCAAAGAGATTGCGGATGAGCTGTGCATCAGCAAAAATACTGTTGATACTCACCGGAACAAAATGCTTCAGAAGCTGGATATAACTAACTCAGCCTCTTTGGTTCAGTTTGCTTACCGAACAGGATTGTTATAAAAAAAGGCGGTCATAGACCGCCTGCTTTTTATTGTTTCAGCTTGGCTGATATCCTGGCCACATGTTCTCCCTGAAATCTCGCTATTTCAAGCTCGTTATCTGATGGAGTTCTGCTGCCGTCCGATGCCGCCAGCGTTGTTGCGCCGTATGGTGTCCCGCCGGTTATCTCATTCATGTTTACCAGATTGCCGCAACTGTAAGGAACGCCTGTCACGATCATGCCGTGATGAAACAGTGTGGTGTGGAAGCTGGTGATCGTTGTCTCCTGCCCGCCGTGCTGTGTTCCTGTTGACGCAAAAACACTGCCCACTTTTCCTATCAGCGCTCCCTTAGCCCAGAGACCGCCTGTTCTGTCCAGAAACGCTCTCATCTGAGCGCTCATATTGCCGAACCGGGTGGGTGTGCCGAAAATAATGGCATCCGCTTCCGCCAGCTGTTCCGGTTCCATGACGGGGACTCCGGCGAAGGCCTTCTGAGCCTCGAATGCTCCGTATGCTTTTAATGTGGCTTCGTTTACTGTTTCCGGCACCCTGAAGAGCTTAACTTCTGTGTCCGGAACTCTTGAAGCACCCTCTGCCACTGCTTTAGCCATTTCATAAACGTGTCCGTAGAAACTGTGGAAAACTATATATACTTTGTTTTTCATGATCGACCTCTCTGTTTTTCTTATAAGACTAAAATTGTCCTAATAGAATGAAAGTCAATAGTAAATAGCTTAATGTCTGTTTATCTTAGAGCCAGGTGCGGTGGGACAGGAAGTATGAAAGGGGGTAATATACTGACAGGATGAAATAAAGCGAATTAAAGATAAAACTCTGCCGTTGGATATATTCCGATGATTTTCCGCTGACCAGCTTTGTGATGAAAGCTGATACTCCGAAAAAAGTCCCCAGAAACAGGAGCGTATAGAACAGATAGCCAACGTACCAGTATCCGCCCTGCAGCAGGCAGAAAGGACAGAGGTGTGTAGGAAGCTCATATACATAGGTTCCCGTGAAAAGGATCAGAGAGATGATGGATGTAAAGAAATATATGAAGTTGGTTATAAAATAGAGCGTATGTCTCCTGAAAATGAAAAATAAGCTCAGAAGAACGTAGTTAATGGAAAAGATAATAAAAGAGTTTCTGCCGCCTATGGATAAAAACACTGACGATTCCGAAGTGAACAGCGCAGTGCAGCAGCTCACAGGAACAGCCGGGTCGATTCCGGCGAAATTCAGTACAAAAAGCGTCAGCTCCGCCGCAAAACAGACGAACACAAAGGGGATCAGCATATGCTTCAGGCGGGTATATCTCAGATCTTCCGTCTTCATATCCAGACGGTTGATAACCAGCCAGACAGAGAAGAAATAGATATTGAATATTTTCATATATAAAAGCAGCTTGCCGTAGGGTGTGGCGTTCACCGAGCCGGCGGCGCACATGGCTCCGGGGAGAACGTCCGCCAGTTTGTCCTCCGCATAGATGAAGAGGATGAACAGGGGGATCTTAAGCGCCAGTGAATATTTGATGAGAACGCTCACCAGAGCGCTTCGCTTTTCCAGACGGTACTGTCTGTCGGCACTGCTGGCGAAATCCCAGTTTCTGATGATGCCGGCTGATATGAACAGAGAGATGCTGATGAATACCAGCAGTATGATATCGCTGAGAAAAAGTATGTATACTTCGGGAATCAGAAAGCTCATATGCCGTGTCCGATGCTGATGATTCTGGCATGGGGCAGAGCTTCCGTCAGGGCGCTGTCATGGGTGGCGATAACCAGTGTGCGTCCCTCGTCCGACATGCGCCTGAATGTGTCCGTCAGGCTGTCTGTCAGTTTTCTGTCCAGATTAGCGGTGGGTTCATCCGCCAGAATTATTTTTGGATTATTGATCAGAGCTCTGGCTATGGCTGTTCTCTGCTGTTCTCCGCCGGACAGCTTTGAGACGTTCACATTTGCCTTGTCAGCCATATTCAGCGAAGAGAGTATGTTCATAGCCTTTGCAGTGATATCTTTCATAGAGAGCCCTGTGGGGAGCAGAGGAACGCATATGTTTTCTACTGCGGTAAGATGAGGCAGAAGATGATAGCTTTGGAAGATTATTCCGATATTTTCCCTGCGGTAGAGAGCCGCGAAATCTTCCGGAAGTTTGGCGATCTTTTTTCCGTCGATGGTTATATCTCCGGATGTGGGTCTGATGAGCGCCGCCATCAGCGACAGCAGTGTGCTTTTGCCGCTTCCGCTCTCTCCGCTCAGAATGACGGTCTCGCCCTCTCTGATCTCCAGAGAGAAACCGGATATGGGAGATACGCCCCCGGTGTATGTTTTGGTTACAGAGTCCATCACGATCATCTGATGCTCTCCCCGGCGTCCGTCACGGCGCTCTTCCATGCGGGAATTATAACCGATGCGGTATATACCGGCGCGACGGACAGGAAAATTATCACTGTGTCGGAAACGGAAAAACTGAACGGCAGAACAAATTCCGGACGCAGGTATGAATAGCCTGTAAAAACGTTTTTCAGAAGCGGCGCATGAAACACAAAAACATATGGAAGCGCCAGAAATATCCCCAGCAGAAAAGCAAACACGGCAACAGCCGCCGCCTCATAGAATTTTATTTTCAGAATATCGCTGACCGTATAGCCCAGAGCTTTCAGCACAGCTATCTCTTTTCTCTCTTCTCTGCCTATTCCAGTAAATCTGTCCGCCGCAATGATGAAAAAAGTGAAGAGGCAGACGGAGAATATCAGCAGAAATATTCCGCTTTTATAGTCGAACATATTCTGATACATGGCTTTTATCTTTTCTTTTGTTATAATCACCGTGTCAGGAGCCATGGCGGCTATTTTTTCCGCTATGGTGTCTGTCTCCTCCGGGTTCGGAACAAAAACGGCTATGTCTGTGGCTCTGTTTTCGTCTATGCCCAGAATCTCTGCCGCCGTATCCTGATTCATAAGGATGACTGAGGATGATATCAGACCTGATTCCGGTCTGAAAACAGCCCCTGTTTTCATAGATATATATCCGCCGTCCGGTTTCTGAAAGCTGAATTCATCGTGGTTATATATGTGTCTGAGCGTGTCTGCCAGTTTCGCTCCCGTTATCATTCCGTCCGGTTTCAGCAGAGTTTCCATTCCGCCGCCTTTAACAGCTGTTTCTATATCTTTCGGCAGGTGTCCGGCGAAAACGTCCACACCCACGATGGTTATGTTCGAGTTGAGATATTCGTATCTGTAGGTTCCCCAGATTCTGGGTACTGCGTAGCTGACACCGGGGATCTCCAGCAGTCTGTCCGCCGTATCTCTGCGGATGAACTGTCTCTGTCCGGCTGTCTGTTTCTGCACAATGATGTCCGGCATGCTGTCCAGTGTGTATGATGCCTCCAGACGCAGAGCGCCTGTGATATAGAACACAGATGCCGACAGAAAAATAATGAGTGTCAGTATGAGCGATATGAAGATGTATTTTCCCTTTCTGGCGGAGATGGACCCCAGAGCGAATTCCAGCAGTTTCAGGTTGATCATGGTCTGTATCCTCTGGAAAATGAGGAATAAGAGGTGTCCGATATGAAGGGATCATATCTGAGTAAATCTGCCGGAAGCGATGTGGTAAAACGCCCTCCGTCAGGTTCTTCGGAAAAGAATGAGAAATCATTCATCAGGGCGGAGGCTGTGAACCCCCGTCTGTATGAGATTTCGTCAGCGTCCGGTGTCCTGATGGAACGCAGAATGACCGCCTCCATCAGAACCCCGGCTGACAATACTGTGATAGTGATTATATAAAATAAGCTCTTTTTCATTATTTCAGGAGTTTACTGCTGATCTCCTGAAAACGGTATATCTTTTTACCGTTATGGTCTTTCATAAAAACTTTTGCGTTGTCCTCAGAACCGAAAGGAATCAGTTCCTCGCCCATGGGACCGTAGATGTCGGATCCGGCGACATAGTATGCCTCTTTTGCGTCTATGGCTTTCTGGCTGTAATAGTCGCTGACGAGCATCTTTTCCGGCTTGATGCCTTTATATCCCCACTTTTCAGGGGTGAAATAGAATTTCATCATATCTTTAACGCCGTCGAAATAGGCGTCCTTTTTTTCGTTTTTCATGGTGTATGTCATCTGTGCCGCCCAGCGGGGGTATTTCGCCACGAACATAGCGCAGACGGGACATCTGGCGTCCTCAGGAACTTTTATGAATGAGTATCCTGTGTCCTGACTGACCCTGACGACTTCCCACAGATACAGAGCCACTGCCTGAAGTTTTCCTTCGTTAATATCTTTGCAGATGTTGTTGTCTTTGATATACGCTTTAAGGCTGTTGATCTGCTCGAAATTAGCCGGCTCCACAGGAGAGCAGACAGATTTATACACTGATTCCCCCATGGGGTACATCATTTTGGTTTTTTTGGCTGTGGTCATGGCTACGTCTGTGCTCATGGACTGCTGAGCGGACTTGAAGGCTGTGTTGAAATCGGTGATCTCTCCGCCGAAATCTTTCTGAAAAGCCTTGGCGTCGTACATGGATCCGAAGGCTATCTTGCTGGTTTTTGTCATTGTTCCTGGGACAGAGCTGCCCATGACGTATATAGCGTTTTTGACGTTTATAAGTTTTTCTGTCTTGGCATCTACAACCAGAATATTTTTGATCTGCCCCTCAAGGTTGGGGAAATCGTTCACCAGACAGCGTATGGAGCAGTATTGACGGTTATTGCCGTTGATCAGCTCCACTGCGTGGCTGGTTTTGTAATAGCTTTTCAGATTCATTCCGCAGATGGGACACCACATCTTCTGAGGGCCTTTCTGGATTATATCCGGAGCGCCTGTCGCTGCCTTTTCAAACTCGGGCTCAGCATAGGCGCACAGAGAGAACAGCACCATAATAACAATCATGAATTTTTTCATTACAGGTCTCCTGTGAGTTTAGAAAGATTTTAACACAATAATGGTATAGTTCAAATCGTTTTTGAGCAAAAGGTTATTTAACGTAAATGTGAAATATGGTTTTTTCCTGTGATAATTTAGTGTAAAATTAATAATCTGAAAAACAGGCGGACAGAATGAGACATTTTTATTTTATCATCTTACTTGCCATCATCACTGCCGCGGTCGTTTCCTGCGTGGCTCCAAATCCTCTGGAAAAAGAGGATACTTCCGAAGAGATACTCGTTTATTCATCCATGGCGGTTTCCGACGCTGTGTCGGATATCGTTGAAATGTATAACCAGACATCCGGATGCAGCGCGGTTGTTCTGTATGGCGGCAGCTCTCATTTAAAATATGCTGTAGAAGCGACACAGCAGGGCGATGTTTTTATCCCGGGAATAGGGGCGCACAATGATGAGCTCTTCGAAAAAAAGATAATTCTGCGCATGGAGCGGATAGGATATTACACTCCTGTGCTGTATGTCAGAAAAGGAAATCCTCTCAGGATCACCGGCGATCTCTCCTCACTTAAAGATGACACTGTCAGGGTGGGGCTGGGGTCTCAGGTTTCCAGCGGTATAGGTCAGGTGACTGCTGATCTTCTGAAAAAAGAGGGAATATATGATGATGTGATGCAAAATGCCGCTGTGCTGGCTTCTGATTCCAGACAGCTCATGAACGAGCTTGCCGTCGGACGTGTGGACGTTGTTCTGGGCTGGGCGCACTCCGGCTCGGAAAACTATATGTCCGGAGACGTGGCGCCGATACCTCTGAATGGGGATGTTAAAGGCGTGCCGATGTCCATTGGGCTTCTGAAATACACTAAAAACAGAGAGTGTGCCGAGAGATTCATAGAGCTGGCCGTTTCAGAGCAGGGCAGGTCTGTTTTTAATAAATATTCGGATATAGAATAAATAATGAGTAAAAAGATAATATATATTACACTGTTTTATGCTGTTTTCACTTCCGCGGCTCTTTTCGCGGTGGTTATGGTGGATAATTATACAGTGAAACGGTCAGTGTATCTGGACAGAATAGTGGCAAACGCCCATGCCAAGATGGATATCATCAGCCATGTGAAGTTCCATATAGGAAATCTGAAATATTATGCCTATGGATACGCCGTGTCCGACTCTTTCAGCGAGACGGATCAGTATGAACGCTCTATAGCCCTGACGCTGGCTAAGCTCAGACAGAATCTGGATGTTCTTTCGTCCGGAGGGACGCTGGAGGAATCCATGTCGGCGGCGGCTTCTGATTCTTATGTTAAACATTACGAGATAAAATACGAAAAACTCTATGACGAGGGCTATGATCTGAACAGCATAGAGATGCGGGCTCTGCTGGCGGAGCTGAACGCTCTGACGGATGATTTCCGGAATCTGCTGGCCAATAAGATAATAGCCGAACAGTCAGAAAATCTTGCCGCCCTGAAAAACTTCAAAAGAAAACTGAACGTAAACGAGAAAGAACTTCAGACTTTTTTCAACGTATTTTCCGTTTCCGCGGACAAATATTACATCTCGGCTTCAAACGACATAGCGGTTCTGGAGAAATACCGGTCGGATCAGCGGAAAAAGCTGGAAGCGGTGAAGAATCTGGTCAGCGTATTATTTACGGCTCTGTTTGTTGCCTGCGGTATACTGCTGTATATCAGTGTAGTAAGAATGTTCAGGGAAAACAGCGGATACAGGCACAGAATGAAGAGCCTCACTGATGATTTCAACAGTTCCCTGGCGGTCAGAACCAGAGAGCTGAGCGCCGAGCTGTCTGAGAGGATAGCGGAGCTGAATGTTTTTAAATCCAAATATAAAGAACTGAAGACAATATTCGAATCATTGTCCCATCCTTTCTATGTTATAGACGCCAATACTTATGAGATAGTCTACGCTAACAAAGCGGCATACGCCATAGGCGGCATGTCCGGCGGCACCTGCTATGAACTGACGCACCATCAGGCTTTTCCGTGCAGCGGGCTGGAGCATCCCTGTCCTTTGCAGATGGTCAAAAACACAGGGAAAGAGGTTACGGTGGAGCATATTCACCTGCTTCCTGACGGCACTGAGGGCTTTTTCGAGGTCAGGGGATATCCTGTGTATGACTCATCCGGAAAACTGATCCAGATGATAGAGTTTTCTCTGGATATCACCGACTGGAAGAGAAGCCAGAAGAATCTGATGCACAGACAGAGCATGCTGGAGGAGAAGATCACCGACTATTCCCGTCTGGTCAAAGAAGAATCGAACATGAGGATGAGGGCTCAGGAGGTAATACTCCAGAACGAAGGCAGGATGGAGTGTCTGATCAGAAATGTATCCGAGATCATCGCAGTGATAAAAAGAAACGGACGGATAGTTTATCTTAGCCCCTCCGCTGAAAGAAAACTCGGATATTCAGCCATGTACGCGGAAGGAAAGATCTTCAGCGATTTTGTGCACAGCGAGGACAGAAGCTATGTGGAATACTGGCTGGAGGACGCCGCCCAGTCCCGTGAAGAGATAAATACAGCCGAATTCAGGCTGATAAGATCCGGCGGTGACCCTATAACAGCCGAAGCATCCATCGTAAACATGCTGAACGATGACATTCTGGACGGACTGGTGCTCTATATCAGGGATATTACGCTTAGAAAGGCGGCGGAGAAAGAGATCAGAAAAATGGTTTCGGTGCTGGAATACATACCTGCGGGCATATTCATAACCGATGCCGACAGCAATGTGGAATACGCTAATCCGGCGTTCGAATCCTTCACAGGATATCAGATGTCGGAGGTTATGGGCAGAAAGACGTTCTTCATGGACAGCTTCGATATCAGCGTATCCGCGCAGAAGAGCGGCAGCAAACCGGCGGCTCTGAAAAAGAAAAACGGCGTGACAGCAGACAAAGAGGTCCTGATAATCCCCGTCCACAGCGACAGGGGACAGGTGATGAGCTATGTGTGCATGTTCGATATACAAAAGAATGTTTCCGGTGACGGTCTTCTGTCTTCGCAGAAGCTGAGGTCCAGATTCCTTTCGATCTTTTCCCACGAGGTTATGACGCCTCTGAACAGTGTTATGGGCTTTACCGATCTGCTTACTGAGACGGATCTGACGGAAAAACAGAAAAAATATGCTGAAACAGTCAGAAAAAGCGCCAATGAGATAAAAAAACTATTCGAGACAGTGTCGGATATGGCTGCTCTGGAGAGCGGAAGCATGAGCGTGAGCATCAGCCGTTTCAGGCTGAAACCGGAGATAGACAGTCTGGCAGATTTCTACTCTGTGATAGCAAGAGAGAAGGGCATCAGCTTTTCATACCAATACGACAGCTCTATACCGGAATATATAAACGGCGACAGCATAAAGATAGTGAGGATTCTGGAAGGACTCCTTTCTAACGCTGTGAAATTCACGCCGGACGGCGGATCGGCGTCTCTGAAAACAGAGAGCGTGGACGGCAGATTTGTGCGCTTCGAGGTGTCGGACACAGGCATAGGCATCTCCGAAAGCTATATGGACAAGATATTCGAGTCGTTCAGTCAGGAGGATTACAGCGTCACCAGAAGTTTTGACGGAGCCGGCATCGGTCTGGCATATGTGAAGAAGCTGGTGAACGCCATGAACTCCGATATTTATGTGGAGAGCAGAAGAGGAGAGGGGTCTGTGTTCCGCTTCACTCTGGATGCGGGGGCTGAGACCTCCTGCAAGAAAAAGAAGGCAGAGACCGTCTGCGGCAGGGCTCTTCTGGCAGACAGCTCAGACGAGGTAAGAGACATGCTCAGATCCATCGGGCTCACTGTGGACAGTGCGGAAGACGGTGAAAAGGCCGTTGAGAAATTTCAGCATGAAAAATACGACATTGTTTTTCTTAATAAATCGCTCCCGGTAAAAGACGGAATAAGTGCCTCGCTTAGCATCAGGCAGTATGAGAACTCCACCATGAGACCGCCTGTGCCTGTAATTCTGCTGGCGCCGAAATCTTACAAAGGCAAGGAAAGCCTGCTGAAAGACGCGGGTATAGACGGTTTTCTGTCTCATCCGTACTCTAAGGAAAAATTTCTGAATATATGCGAAAGCTACATGCCGGAGCAGGATATGTCCGGTATCATTTTCGATTTTACTCTGGATAAGGTCTGCGCCGAGATAGGGCTGGACAAAAAAATTCTGAAGCCGATGCTCCATGAATTCGTGGAACAATCGGTCAGATCGGTTAATCAGGCGGAAAAGGCTCTGAGAGATGATGATATCAAGCAGAATAAAGATATCCTGCAATCCGTCAGAAGCACCGCCGGAAATTTCGGATTCAGTTCAGTTTGTCAGCTTCTGAAAAATATGGAAGAATCCGGCAGGAAGAAAGATATTTCAGAATACAGAAATTATCACGCTCAGGTATTGCTGTTTCTGAACCATGTCTTTGAGGAATTAAACAGGAGCTGATGATGGAATATAAAGCGAAGATCGTATCTGTGGATGACAACAGGCTTAACCTCCTGCTGATAGAGTCCATGCTGGAGAGCATGAACGTATCCATAGCCAGCTTCACCGATCCCAAGACGGCTCTGAAGTATATCAGGGAGAATCCGGCTGATATCATCCTGACAGACTATATGATGCCTGTGATGGACGGAGTGACGTTCATCAAGCATGTCAGAGAGGCAGACTCTGATATCCCTGTGGTCATGGTGACCGCCGTGGACGACGACGACAATGTTAAAATAGCCGCTCTTCAGGCCGGAGCATATGATTTTCTGTATAAACCGCTGAAACTGTATGAGTTTCAGGTGCGGATAAAAAACCTGCTGAACATGAGAAAAAACCAGCTTCTGCTGAAGGACAGAGCCGCTCTGCTTCAGAGTGAGGTTTTTGCCGCTACAAAGCAGATAGAGCAGAGGGAGTTCGAGTCGCTATCCATTATAGGCCGCGCGAGCGAATATAAGGATATGGAAACGGGCAACCACATAAAAAGGGTGGCGCATTACTGCCGTGAACTGGCAAAGGATCTGGGGCTGGACGACGAATACATAAGAACGCTCTTCTATTCGGCTCCGCTGCATGATATAGGCAAGATAGGTATCCCTGACAATATCCTGCTGAAACCTTCCAGACTGACGGACGCCGAGTTTGTGATCATGCAGCAGCATACGGTCATAGGTCACGGCATCCTGATAGAGGCGGACGGTAAATATCTGAAAATGGGCGCCGAGATTGCCATATCTCACCACGAGCGCTGGGACGGAGGCGGATACCCGGGAAAACTTTCCGGAGAAGATATCCCGCTGAGCGGGCGTATTGTCGCCATCAGCGATGTCTTTGACGCTCTCATGTCGAAAAGACCCTATAAAGACAAATGGTCCATCGGAGAGACCATAGCCTACATTCAGAATAACAGCGGAAAAATGTTTGATCCGGCTCTGACGGATTCTTTTAACAGGCTGCACGATGTTTTTCAGGATATCCTGAAAAGTTATGATGATTCACAGGAATAACTACGGGTTAATTTTTTTCATAATCGGACAATTTCAGTCTTGACAATAATCTGAATAAGTATTATTAGTATTATTAATCCTAATACAAAAACCCTATAGTATAGCAACAAAATTGTCAGGAATGCCGGGCGGGGAAACACAATAGTCTTCATACAACAACCTCCTTATTTCCGCCCGGTTTCCTTTCAATCCTGCCTTTTATCATCTTCATTTTTATAGTATATTGGCTCCTGACGGAGGATGCCATGAACAGAGAAGAAGCCTATGCGCTGCTGACAGAATATACCAAATCAGATTCGCTCATCAAACACGCTCTGAGTGTGGAGCAGGCTATGAAAAGCTATGCGGTAAAATTTGGCGAAGACGCCGAAAGATGGGGCATAGCAGGACTTCTGCATGATTTTGATTATGAAAAATATCCCACGCTGGACGATCACCCCTTTAAGGGGGTAGAAATCCTGAAAGGTCTCGGATATCCGCAGGATATTCTGGACGCTATATTGGGGCATGCCAGGCATACAGACGTGAAGAGAGAGACCATGATGGCGAAAACCCTGTTCGCTGTGGATGAACTCTGCGGGTTTCTGCTCGCCTGCGCTTATGTGCGTCCGGATAAATCTATAGCCAATGTCGAAGTGAAGAGCGTTAAGAAAAAGCTGAAGGACAAGGCGTTCGCCAGAGCTGTCAGCCGTGAGGACATAGAACAGGGCATAGAAGAGATGGGCGTGGACAGAGACGGGCATATCGCCTTTGTCATTGCCTCGCTTTCTGAGATATCCGCCAAGCTGGGCGTATGAACACTCTGACCCCCGTCGCATTGTCGGACGGACTGATAGTAGAGACTGTGTGGTATCCATACGGCACATTATGTATATCGTCTCAGGCGGGCTGCCGGATAGGCTGTCCCTTCTGCGCTTCCGGCAGAAAAGGACTGGCGCGCAATCTGACATGTGACGAGATGATCAGTCAGGCGGCGACAGCGGAGGCAAAGCGCATAACCATATCGGGCATAGGCGAACCGCTGGATAATTTTAACGCCGTGAAGGAGTTTATAGAGAAGACAGAACTTCCGGCGGCGGTCACGACTACAGCCTGCTCATCTCTGATAAAAGACCTGATGTCACTGAACCACAACGGTGTGATGATATCTGTTCACGCCGGAACAGAGCCGGCGCACAAAAAGCTGATACCGAACACCAGACCGCTGAAAGAGATATACGATGACATAGCTCAGGTATGGGAAAACATGTCGGTACGTTCCAGAAAAAAACTGGGGTTTAACTATCTGCTGGTGGAGGGCGTGAACGACAGCTATGATGAGATAGACGCTCATATAGCCAATATGGGCAGATTTCCGCAGGCTTCTACCCATCTGCTTATCCTGAACCATGTGGACAGATCCCCGTATGTGAGCCCGCCGAGAGAGAAATATGACGGAATATACGAATATATGCGGTCAAAAGGGCTGAATGTCAGACGCGCAAATCAGTGGCGCAGGAAAGATTTAGGCGGCTGCGGGACGCTCTGGCTGAAAAGTCTGGAAGAAAAACGTTGACTTTAAACAGATAATAAGGCAATATTACTCCATGAATACTTATAAAGTAATTACAACTGTTAAAAATTGGTGGTGGCGTTCAACTTCTATATAAGAGGTTTTCGCCATGAGTTTGTGTCTAACAGCCGTGCGGTGAAAACCGCACGGCTTTTTTGTTGCCTTACAGGGCCGTGTTATAAAATAACACGGCCTTTTTTTTTGAAAATTTTTAAATCTAAGGAGTAAATAAATGAAACAGAGCATCTATCCGGACAAGGAGACCTTTCTAAGTCTTGCCGGACAATACGACAGGATCACGGTCTATCGTGAGATAATGGGAGATACTTTTACCATCATCGGTCTTCTGCGAAATTTTTCCGCCGAAAAATATATGTTTCTGCTGGAAAGCGCCAATCTGGATAAGACATTTTCAAGATTTTCCTTCTTCGGAAACAACCCTAAAAGGATCATTACATTCGAGAACAACACCGTCACAGAGATATCAGGCGGAAAGAAGAAAACCTTTTCCATGAACCCTATGACATATATGGGACAGGAGTTCTACAGCGAAACAGGATACAATGACGGAAAATTCGGCGACTTCTCCGGAGGCTACGCCGGATATTTCTCCTATGAGTCCATCAACTATATGGACATACTGAAAAAACCTGTGAAATGCGGAGCGAAAAACCGTCTGGTGGGTTTTATGGAGGTGGACGAGTTCTATGTGTTCGACAACCACCTGTCCAAAGTATACGCCGCCGTCAGCATCCGCACGGATAACCCCGAGGAGGCATATGAAAAAGCCCTGAAGCGCACACAGAAGATGAGCGTGGAAGTGCATAAGCTGAACTTCGACAACTATGACTCAGACACAGACTGCGAGCTGGTCAGAGACATGGAAAAAGACGAATACATGAGATGCGTGGAGCAGGTGAGAGAGGAGATAACCAGCGGTGAGGCGATTCAGGTCGTTGTTTCCAACGCCTACAGGCTGAAAGGCAGGATAAATCCCCTGAGTCTCTACAGAGCGCTGAGAAACATCAATCCCTCGCCCTATATGTTTTACCTGAAGTTTGGCGAGGACGTCCTTCTGGGAGCGTCCCCCGAGATACATCTGAAAATAAAAGACAGGGTTGCCACTCTGAAACCCATCGCAGGGACCTATCCCATCACAGACGACATAGAAGCTGCAAAACAGGCTCTTCTGGCAGACACAAAAGAATGCTCAGAGCACCTGATGCTGCTGGATCTCGCCAGAAACGACCTCTATACCTGCTGTAAGCCGGAGAGCGTGAATGTCGTGTCTAACTTCATCCCGGAGGTATACAGCCACGTCATCCATATCGTGAGCGAGGTGGAAGGCGTGCTGGAAGACGACAGGAGCCCTCTGGAACTCTTTATGAAGAGCTTTCCCGCCGGAACAGTCTCAGGCGCTCCTAAGGTGCGGGCTATGGAACTGATAGATCAGTATGAAAAATCCGAGCGTGGATTTTATGCCGGATGCGTGGGCTATTTCGGATACAGCGGAAACATGGACTGCTGCATCACCATCAGAAGCGCGTATGTAACCCCGAAAGAGACAACGCTCAGAGCCGGAGGCGGAATAGTCTACGACTCGACTCCGGAGAAGGAGTTTATAGAGGTGGAGAACAAACTGGGCGCTCTTTTTGCCGCCTACAGAAGCATCGACGCGCTGGAGGGAAGATAATGTTTTTACTGATAGATAATTACGATTCTTTTTCATATAACCTGTTCGCTCTGTTCAGGCTGGCTGGGGCGCAGATAGACGTTATCCGCAATACTGAGTTTAAACCCGCCGACGGCTACAAGGGAATAATCCTGTCCCCAGGACCCTCAAACCCGGAGAATTCAGGCACAACTCTGAAATATCTGGAAATGTACACAGGCAGGATTCCCATGATGGGCGTGTGTCTGGGCATGCAGAGCATGGCGTATCATCTGGGATACAAGGTGCGCAGGGCGAAGACAGTGATGCACGGCAAGGCGGACGATATAGTCAGCGTTAAGCCGTCAAAAATATTCGCCGGAATACCCGAGACATTTTCAGCTATCCGCTATCACTCTCTGGCGGTGGATGTGCCGGACAGCATCAAAATAGCCGTGGCAAAGTCAGACGGCGAATGCATGGGTCTGGAAGACGAGGCTAACAAGCTCTACGGTGTGCAGTTTCACCCCGAATCTATCCTCAGCGGATATGGGGACGTAATGGCAAAAAACTTTATGAATATATGCGGAGTGACAAAATGAGCGCTGATATAATCAAAAAAACAGGGATGGGCGAAAGCCTTAATTTTGAAGAGACCTACAGCGTCTTCATCGATATGATGGACGGCAGGCTGGAAGAGGCGGAGATAGCCTCTATCCTGATCTCCATGCGTCTCAGAGGCGAGACAGTGGAGGAGATAGCCGGAGCGGCCCGTGCCATGAACGATAAAAAGATCGTTTTCGAGACGGATATGCCGGTGTATGACACATGCGGAACAGGCGGCAGCGGCAAAAGCACCATGAACGTGTCATCCGCCGTGGCTGTGCTTCTGTCTGCTATGGGTTATCCTGTGGTCAAGCACGGCAACAGAGCCGTGAGCGGTGTGGTCGGCTCAGCCGACATGTACGAGATGTGCGGAGTTCCTGTGAACAGTGACAAGGAACATATGACAGCATATTTCAAAAAGAACAATTTCGCTTTTCTCTTCGCCCCGATGTATCATCCTGCGCTGAAATACGCCGGATCGGTAAGAAAGAAGCTGAGAGTCCCCACTATGTTTAACTTTCTCGGACCGCTCGCCAACCCGGCGAACATCGGCGGACAGATCGTCGGTATGCCTTTCAGGGACAAACTGGCAATTCTGGCGGAGAGTCTGCTTCTTCTGGGGCGTGATAAGGTTGCTGTCTATTCGTCTCTGGACGGATATGATGAGATATCCTCTTTCTCACCCACAGAGATACACGAAGTATCAGGCGGCAGGATTATCAAGCATTACATAAATCCGTCTGAATTTTTCATGCCTTTTCAGATGCCTGTGGTAAAAACATCTGAAGATGCGGTAAAGTTTTTTAACGCCGCCATATCTCCGGACGGTGGAAACTATTCAAAGCTGGTGGCGCTGAACGCCGGTCTGGCTCTGGCTGTCTTCGAAAAGGCGGACAGTGTGAAAGACGGATACGGAATGGCTATGGAAGCCATACAGAGCGGAAAAGTTCTGGAAAAACTGAACAGCTTAAAAGGATAAACATGTCTGTACTGGATAAAATATTAACCCACAAAAGAGAAGAGATAAAGACGCTGACAGTGCCTGATATCGTGCGGTCAAAACCCGTGCTGGACTTTAAAGCGTCTCTGACAGAGAAACCGTTCATCTGCGAAGTCAAAAAAGCGTCTCCGACACTGGGCGACATTAACACAGGCGCTGATCCTGTGGAGGTTGCCGTCAGCTATGAGAGATTCGGTGTCGGAGCGGTGAGCGTTCTCACTGACGCTGAGTTTTTCAAAGGAAGCTTCCTGTTTCTGCGTGATGTCGCCGCTAAGATAAACATACCCGTGCTGTGCAAGGACTTCATCATATCCGAGAAGCAGATTGACGCTGCCTATCTCTATGGGGCAGATGCTGTGCTTCTGATGGCTACGGCTCTGACGTCTGAAGAATACGCCCGCCTGCACAGCTATGCGCTGTCTAAGGGACTGGCTGTGCTGACAGAGATACACGAGGCGGATGAATATGAGATAGTGAAGGCGGAGAACCCTGAAATAGTAGGCGTTAACGCCAGAAACCTGAAAACCCTGAAGATAGACAAGGAGAAGGCGGCGGTGATAATAGAAAACCTCCCCGCAAAACACTTTAAAGTGGCGGAGAGCGGGATGGGATGCGCTGATGATGTGCGTCTGATGAAGGCGGCGGGCGCGTCGGCATTCCTTGTCGGTTCCAGCCTGATGTCTGCGGATGATCCTGAGGCTGTTTTTGAGGATATGAACAGAGGGCTGGAATAATGTTTGTGAAGATATGCGGGATAAAAGACATAGAGACCGCCGAGAAAGTTATAGAACTGGGCGGAGACTGCGTGGGTTTTGTGGCGCATAAAAAGAGCAAAAGATACATAAGCCCGGCAGACGCTGAAAAGATAGTTAGAGCTGTGAAAGGCAGAGTGATAACTGTCGCCGTGGGGGTTGAGTCGGCAGAGTGCGGGGATTATGGATTCTGCGACTATACTCAGGCGGATGACGCATGCCGTTCAGAGCGTGATATCCTCTGCGGATACGCAAAACCTGAAGGCGTGTTTAAATATTTTCTCTATGACGAGAGCAGGGGAGCTGGTGTTTTCTCCGGATTTCCCGAATGGATAGAAGAATACAGAGACAGACTCATACTGGCGGGAGGTCTGACTCCGGAGAACGTATCAGACGTTGTGAAACGATGGCGTCCTTTCGGCGTGGACGTTTCGAGCGGTGTGGAGACAGACGGAATAAAAGATTTTGAAAAGATAAAAAGATTCATATATGAGGCTAAAAATGGATAGCAAGATGTTTTTCGGACAGTACGGCGGACAGTTCGTCCCCGAAACGCTGATACCGGCTCTGGATGAGCTGGAGACGTGGTATAACAAGCTGAAATATGACAGGAAATTCAACGATGAGCTGAACGCTCTGCTCACATCCTATGCAGGGAGACCGACACCTGTGTATAAGGCGGAGAATCTGTCGAAAGATCTGGGGTGCGAGCTTTACCTGAAGCGTGAGGATCTGATGCACACAGGAGCGCACAAGGTGAACAACACACTGGGGCAGGCTCTGGTGACAAAGTATATGGGTAAAAAACGTGTGATAGCCGAAACCGGAGCAGGACAGCACGGCGTGGCAACCGCCACAGCCGCCGCACTGTTCGGCATGGAGTGCACCGTGTTCATGGGCGAGGTGGACGCCAGACGTCAGGAGCCTAATGTTAAGCGTATGCAGCTTCTGGGGGCTGAGGTTGTGCGTGTTCAGGATGGACAGCGCACTCTGAAAGACGCCACAAACGCCGCTCTCAGAGAGTGGGTGGCATCTGTGGAAACCACACACTACATCATCGGGAGCATAGTGGGACCTTATCCCTTCCCTGAGATGGTAGCATATTTTCAGTCAGTCATCGGTAAAGAGGCAAAGGTGCAGTGCAGAGAGCTGGGATTTGATCCGGACTGCGTGGTGGCATGTGTCGGAGGCGGAAGCAACGCCATAGGCATCTTTCAGGGATTTCTGGATAATAAAAAAGTCGATATATACGGAGTGGAGGCGGGCGGCGTTTCCGACAAAGACGGGGAGCATGCCAGAACCATAGGCATGGGTAAACCTGGGATACTCCACGGTGCATTTTCATATCTGGTGCAGACGCCCCAGTATCAGGTGGCGGACGTACACTCCATTTCAGCCGGGCTGGACTATCCGGGTATAGGACCTGTGCATGCCATGCTGAATGATTCCGGCAGGGTGACATACGGATATGTGAGAGATGACGAGGCGTTGAACGCTTTTCAGACGCTGACCAGAAAAGAGGGGATAATCCCCGCTCTGGAATCCAGCCACGCTCTGGCGTATGTCATAGAGAACAAAGAGATATTTAAAGGAAAAAAAGTTCTGGTGAATCTGTCCGGCAGAGGTGACAAGGACATGGAAGCCATTCTCGCTAGGGGGCTGGTATGAGAGGATTTTACATAGTCGGCGGATACCCCGACAGACAGCAGTTCAAAAAATGCCTGAGACTCATAGCTGAGTCAGGTTTCGAGTTCGTGGAGATAGGGATACCGTTCAGCGAGCCTGTGGCGGACGGACCGGTGATAGCATCCGCTATCCACGAGGCAGTGATGAACGGTGTGGATATAGACGCCATCATGGCGGATGTCAGAGAGATGAAGGCGGAATTTCCGGCTATCAGGGCGATAGTCATGACCTATGCCAATATCATCCACGGATACGGCGAAAAACGCTTTTCTGATGATTTCGCAGACATCCTGTCCGGCGTTATCATACCGGATCTGCCCACCAGAATGCATTACTGGATGACAGAGAAGGGGCTGGAGATTCCGATAGTGCCTTTCGTGACGCCTGTATCCAGAGATGAGGACATAGAGCTGATCAGCGGAACCCAAGCTCCTTTCGTTTACTATATCAGCATCATGGGCGTGACAGGGTCAGATAAAAAGAAGAGGGCGGACAACAGACCGGAAAAGGCTGCCAAGCTGACCGGAAAGACTGTTGTCACCGGATTCGGAATAAAAACTCCTGAAGACGCCGCTAAAGCGCTGAGCGCCACAGGCGGATATATCATCGGCACAGAGGCGGTGAGACGCCAGAAGGATTTCAGAGAGTTTTCCGAGTATATCAAGCAGTTTGCGTGATAATTGTTTAATCTGATAATTATTGTTTAAAGTTATTCTATCTTTTTATGAATAGAACACGTTATTCGTGAGTTATAGAGACCTTCAGAATGATTTATTCGGAGGTCTCTATGAAATTTTCCAGAAGAGAGGTTTTGAGAACCAGTCTGGTTCTGGGCACCGGTCTTTCTCTCGGTCTGACCGGATGCGGGGGCGGTTCTGACGGGTCTGCCAAGACCACAGCGCGTTTTGCCGTTCTTTCCGATCCCCATGTTTATGACACGTCTCTGGGCACATCCGGCACAGCTTTTGACGATTATCTGGCGCACGACAGGAAGATGCTGGCGGAGAGCGTTGAGATCATGGAAGCTATGGTGGATGAGATCATGGCTGCCAATGTTGACTTTGTGCTGATCTGCGGCGACCTCACCAAAGACGGCGAGAAAGTGTCCCATCTGAAGATGGCGTCCATGCTGTACCAGCTTATCGGCTCAGGCATTGGTGTGTATGTGATCCCCGGCAATCATGACATAAACAACCCCCATGCCATGTCGTTCAGCGGCAGTACGTCCTCATCTGTGGACAGTGTTACGCCGTCTGAATTCGAGAACATATACGAAGACTGCGGGTATTCGAAATGCATAGCCAGAGACCCTAATTCTCTCAGCTATATAGCGGAGCCTGTCATCGGCGTGTGGCTCTTCGCCATCGATTCCTGCAAATATGACAACAACACCACATCTCCCGATACCACAGGCGAGATAGGCGCAGACACCCTCACATGGATACTGGAATACATGGCTAAGGCTCAGGCAAGAGGCAAAAAGATAATGGGGATGATGCATCACGGTATAATCCCTCATTTCGCCGCCCAGACCACATTCTTTCCCGAATATGTAGTGGATGAATATCTGACAGTGGGAGGAGCGCTCGCCAACGCCGGGCTGAAGATCATGTTCACTGGACATTTCCATGCTCAGGATATCATCAAGTCCACCTATTCCAACGGGTTTCTCTATGATGTGGAGACAGGGTCAGGCGTTACCGCTCCCAGTCCCTACAGGATAATCGATCTGAATATGGTTACAGAGACTTATGACATCGCCAGTTATGAGATTCACTCTATCCCTTCTAAGACGGATTTCGACACATATAAAGAGGATTTTGTTGAGCAGGGGATGCTGGAGCTCTATACGGATATTCTGCCGTCGTACGGTATCGACCCCGCTGTGGCTCCGGCAGCAGCGGAGATTCATGTCGCCCATTATAAGGGAGACGAACCCGGATACACTAACATGAGCGCAACGACTCAGGGGATCATAACAGCTCTGCTGGGCGGAGGAGCAGGCGAGGTGGCTCTGGCATACGCTCTGATAGATTTCGCTAAGGATAATTTCGCCACTACTCTGGTAGCGGACAATAATATTACACTGGCTCTTTAATCAAAAAAAGGTCACTTAAAAGTGACCTTTTTTTACTATTCCAGCTCAATTTTCTTGATATCCGGGTCAAGCGAGTTGATGATTTTGTCCAGCGTTTCGAGGATATTTTTCAGATCCTCCGGAGTCAGCTTGTTTTTGTCAAAAAAACAGTCGTTGTCCATTTTTTTTGTCAGCTGAGCTGTGTAGCTGATCCCTTCCTCGGTAGCTTCCAGATAGATGGTGCGTCTGTCGGTGTCTGTCTTAGTTCTTTTGACCAGACCCTTGGCCTCCAGCCTGTCCACTATGCCTGTGAGGGCGCTGTTGTTCAGGTTGACAGATTTTGTGAGCTCTGTCAGGTTAAGAGACTTGCGGTTTGTTATCTCGTGAAGGCACAGCATCTGCGGAAGAGTTACATTATACTGCTTGTCGAGGTGCTTGGAATACTTGTCCAGAAAGCGTGACAGCTTTCTGATCTGTACGATAGTTTGCATGCAGGTATTCTTGTTCATATTACCCACCATAAAAGATGCAGAATAATAGATGAAATTTGAACGAAAATCAATGGGGACTATTCGTAAATAGCCATAAAATTGAAAAAATTTTTAAAATGAAGGCGGACTACTGGCAGTCCGAACATTTGCCGTATGTGGTAATTTTGCATCCTATAATATTTCTACCTGAAAGTGAAGAAATTTTTTCTTCAAATTCGGAAGTCTCAATCATAAGATCCTCTACTTTACCGCAGACTTCGCAGATGTGGTGAATGTGGGGGCGTATGTTGATCTCGTACATGGTTTTCTTGCCTTCGATACCCAGCTCGCAGACCATTCCTGCTTCTATCATGGCGTGTATGTTCTTATAAACGGTCGCCAGAGAGAGAGAGGTAATCTTTTTTTTCAGACGGGCATAGAGCGTGTCTATGTCGATGTGTCCGGCATCGATTATCTCAGAGCAGATGAGCAGTCTTTGCGCAGTGGCTCTCAGCCCGTGCGATCTCAGCATGTGTTCAAGATTATATGACTTGTTCATACTGCATAATATAAAATCAGACTAAATTTGTCAACTATAAAATAAGGCAATGTCATAAAAATTCCTACTTAATAAATCCTTTTTCTTTCCAGAACCTTAATGCCCCGTGATGAAGAGGCAGGTTTATATTTATCATCATTTCTTTGGATATCATATTTTTGGCGGAACCATGCAGTGAGCGTATATATTTGATATTTTCCGGCGAATATATCTTTTGTAGCAAGTAATATACCTCGTCATCGGAGACACTGCTGTTTGCCGCCAGCACAGCCGCTCCGGACAGTGTGCTGACAGATTTGCTGATCCCTTTGTATGTGTACGGCGGTATGGTGTAAGTTTTGTAGAAAGGATACTGTTCTGTCAGTGTATATATCTCTGTGTCTCTGGACAGATCCATCAGACGTATACTGCTGTTCTCCGCCGCTTCTTCCACTGTGGCGTTGGGCGCGCCGGCATAAACCCACAGAGCGTCTATCAGGTTATTGTTAAACGCTCCCAGAGCGCTGCGGTATCCTATGTAGTATTTTGTTATATCTTTCCATACATTTGCCGTGGAGAGCAGTCTTTCGGCGTTGGACGCGGAGCCGGAGCCTATGCCTCCCACAGCCACACGTTTACCCTTCAGGTCGTTCAGAGTGTATATTCCTGATTCTTTTTTTACTATCACCTGCACGGGGGCATAGTACAGGAATCCTATGTACCGGATGTTATTGTAAACGAAATGATCGCCTTTCAGCTGACCTCTGGCCGCCTGATAAGCGTCCTCCGCATATACGATGCCGAATTCCGCTGACCCACCGTCCAGTATTCTGATATTGTCTATGGAGCCTTTTGTAGCAATGGCAGTGATTTTTATTTTGTCTTTTTTCAGAATATTTGAGATGGCGTTGGCGTAATACATGAATGTGCCGCCTGATGGACCGCCGCAAAAGATATGATCATATTTTCCGGCATGGGCAACAGCGTTAGATAAGAAGGCAGATATGAACAACAGTGTAATAAAATAATGCTTCATGCGGGATGCTAGCATCTAAAGGATAAAAAATCAAGAACAGTAATAATGATTGTGGAAAAAAATATATAGACTAATTATATGTCAGTATTGAAAAATCGATAAATGTTATCCATGAGTCCTGATAAACATGCATAATTATCTACATATGTTTCTGAACAGTGAAGCATTATTCTTTCAGCCTCTTGTCCGCCATAGGCAGTATCGCCTGAAATTGGATATCCAATATGCGCTAAAGTCGCTCTGATCTGGTGTCTGGAGGCAGAGACAACTTCCGCTCTGACCACTGACAGGGTCTTTCCGGCTGCGACAGGAGATAATATGGTTAAGTTTCCTCCATGATCGCCTATGATTCTAACGTACTTTCTGTGAGAAGAGTCTATCATCAGGTCGCATGTGGTGCTTTTTTCAAATATGCCGTCAACAACAGCGAGATATATCTTTTTTATATTTTTCGGCGTATATCCGTTTCGCACAGCCGCCATCACGCCGTCTGTGGAATAATCGAGTCTGGAAATCAGCGAAAAATCAGGAAAATATTTAGAGACAATATCCTGCATGGTCACCGGGTCGTCCAGTCTGTGCCGTTCGGAGTGCATGAAAACGGGCTTGTCGAAAAAAACCACATTATCATATGCGGCAATGAGATAGTCTGACAGTTCAGGTATATTTTCCGTCAGGTTTTTGTGAAGTATCAGCTCACCGTCAGAGGCCTCTGTATCCTTTTTCACACGGGAGCCGTTCAGAAAAACAGCGCCTTCGTGGATATATTCCTTTGCACTTCTAACGGATATATTGTATTTTTCTGCTAACTTTTTAGAAAATTTCATATATCTTAATCGCACAGGCTATATTTTTTTTCAAGATTTATGATATAAGGACTGTTATGTACGAATACAGATTTAAACAACTTTCCGAAGATTCCGTTCTGGCTCTCGAAGAGAGAGGGCTCTATCCTATAGAAGAAGACTTTAAAGGACAGGACATCTGCTTTGTGGTCTATTATGAAGACAGGCTGGAGGATATCATTCCTGACGAGTGGTTTTCCAGAGTCGAGGTGCAGGACACCGGATGGGACACCAAGTGGAAAGAATTCATCAAACCGGGCAACCTGACCGACACGCTGAAATATATTTTCGATACGGACGGCGTGTCCGATGAGAATACCATCATCATAAACCCCGCTATGGCTTTCGGCACAGGGACTCATGCCACCACCAGATGCGCCGCCAGACTTTCGGAACCGGTGGTCGCCGGTAAAACAGTGGCTGATGTGGGATGCGGCAGCGGGATACTCGCCATCGCCGCGGCAAAAAGAGGGGCTTCACAGCTCTATGCTTTTGATATCGATCCGGACGCTCTGGGCAATACGCTTGAGAATATCGGGCTGAACCATTGCGACAACATCAGCGCATGGACAGGCGGCATAGAGAGTCTGGGGGTTAAGACAGACGTGGTGATAGCGAATATAATCACCAGCGTGCTGAAGATGATACACCCTCATGTTCTGGAGATGGCACCGGAATATATCGTTTATTCAGGTATACTTCAGGAAGAGTACGAAGAATTTATGAAAGAGATAGATATAAAGGACTATGAGATCGTTAACACCGCTCAGGAGGCTGAGTGGTGCGGGGTGCTTCTAAGATGCCGTACACAGCGGTAATCGGGGATGTGCACGGCTGCGTGCGCACTCTGGACAGACTCGTAGACAGAATAGAATCAAGATTCAGCGATGTCAGCTACATCTCTCTGGGTGATATAGTGGACAGAGGCATGCACAGCATTGAGGTCACCAAGATTTTCATGGAGCTTCAGAAGCAGGACAGATTCCGCATGCTGAAAGGCAACCACGAAGACATGATGATGGATTATGCCTCATTCACCATGGCATATCCGGAAAACGCATGGTTCGCCACAGGCGGTAAACTGACTATATCCTCATTCTCCGGTCATGCGCTGGATAATCAGCTTACGCTGAAAACCATCAGAAACGTTGATTTTCTGCCGTATCTGGAGCCTTATCTCGATTTTTTCCGCAGTGCTGAGAATTACTTCGGATACGACTATCCCATGAACAAATTTCTCTTCTCTCACGCAGGTCTCGGACCATCCGGCGGCAAAGCCGGCGGGGTGAACGAATACAGCTACCGCAAGGATTATCTCTATTTCTGGAGCCGTGACACAGACAGAAGTACCAGGCAGCATTTCGGATATTCTATGGTGCACGGACACACCCCTGTAAAGAAGGTGGACGCCCAGCACAATCCCCGGATGCCCTATGTAAACCGTAACAAGGCTGGGGAGCTGGTCAGTGTCAATCTGGACACAGGCTGCGTATACGGCTATGCGTTAAGCTCGATGGTGATAGACGATCAGGGGCATTTTGAGTTTCTGAGCGAGAGGTGCATGGATTGAAACGGATATTTTATGAAGGACGCATAGACGGGATATTTCAGCTGGAGGGTGACTATTTTCATTATCTGAAAAACGTCATCAGGGCGAAAGAGGGCGATGTGTTCGAGGTGCTGTCCACGGACAAGCTGGCGGTGTGCTCTGTGAAAGAGCTGGGCAAACGCCACGCGCTGATATCCGCCGATTCTGTCAGAGACGCCGTGAGGCACGGATACAGGCTGAAGGTCTATCAGTGCCTGCTGAAGCGTGAGTACATGGACTTTGCCGTGGAAAAATACAGCGAGCTCGGGGCGACTGAGATAGTCCCAGTTATCAGCCGCAGAAGCCTGAACGAGCTGAAGGATAAGACAAAGGACAGATTTACGGATATAGCCGTGAAGGCTGTTTTGCAGTCGGAGAACGAACAGCTTCCCGTTATCAGGGACAGTATAAAGATAGAGGATGTGCAGGCGGACGAGGAGACCAACATCATTTTTTATGAACGCTGCGCACAAAAAAGTATGCCTGAGATATCCAGAAACATGAGCATGATAATCGGTCCGGAGGGCGGGTTCACTGACGAGGAATACGACATGCTCGTGTCAAAAGGCTTTCTGCCTGTGCGCCCCATAGATCAGATACTGAAGGCGGAGACCGCCAGCGTGGTTTTCACCGGGCTGGTGCGCATGATGCAGGATAATCTGTGATGGAAATCAGCGATACAGATAAAAAGTTTATGCTTCTCGCCATAGAACAGGCGAAGATAGCGGAATCAGAAGGCGAGGTTCCCATAGGCGCCGTGGTGGTGTGTAACGGCGAGGTGATCGGCAGAGGCTATAACACCAAAAACAGCGGTAAGTCGGCTCTGCACCATGCGGAGATCAAGGCGATAGAGGACGCGTCATCAAAGATAGGCGACTGGAGGCTGGATGAATGCAGTCTGTATGTGACTCTGGAACCCTGTCTGATGTGCTCCGGAGCTATTATCCACGCCAGGATCAGAAACGTTTTTTTCGGCGCGGAAGAGCCCAAATTCGGCGGAGTGGTTTCTCTGGCTCATACATTCGATATAGAGGGGCTGAACCACAGGGTGAACTACATCGGCGGGCTTTATGTTGATGAGATACAGACCATGATGAAAGTTTTTTTCAGAACTATCAGAGAAAAAAAGAAATAGTTCCTGTCACTGCGAGCCAATAAAATTGGCGTGGCAGTCTAATACGTTTAGCTGATTGTTTGAGATTACTTCGTTTCACTCGTAATGACGTATATTGGTTACATAAAAAACTGCGGATCACGGTCGAATTTGATCCTCAGACTGGTTTTCACCTGTTCTTTCAACGATGCTGACGCTATCTGAATCAGCCGTGTCATTTCCTGATTTGTCTTCGATTTTATCACTATTCCGTAACGGTATCTGTTGGCTATCTTATACACCGGCGCCTGAGCGGGATAAAAGATCTCCGATCCCTCAGAATATCTTTTCAGAGTATCATAGATAAAGAAAGCGGCTTCTCTGACATTGTCCTCTTTGGCGTGGGAGAGAGTTATCCGGCACATTTTGTAAAAAGGCGGATAGTTGAACGTTCTGCGCTTGATCAGCTCCATGTCATAGAAAGCGGTGTCGGCGCAGTTCAGCCTGCTGAATACATCCAGCTCCGGAACATTCGTCTGAATGATCACCCGTCCTCTGGTGGAGGCTCTGCCAGCCCGTCCCGCCACCTGAAGCAGCAGCTGATAGGCTCTCTCGTTCGCTCTGAAATCAGGCAGAGAGAACATGTTGTCTATGTTTATGACGCCAGCCAGTGTCACGTTTTTAAAATCAAGCCCCTTGGCCACAAGCTGAGTTCCCGCCATGATGGAATATTCGCCGTTTTCGAAACTTTTCAGCATTTTCGACAGCTCTTTATAGCTTGAGGCGCTGTCTGTGTCCATGCGCAGGATCTTTTCACCGAAGATGGTCTCCAGAGCTTCGGCTACCTTCTCTGTGCCGGCTCCGTAGTCTCTCATGTCGTCACTGCCGCAGGCATGGCATTTCGGGCGTCTGATCTCCTGTGAGCAGTAGTGGCATTTGCACACGCCTTTTGATTTATAGTAGGTCACCGCCACTGAACAGTTGGAACAGTTCAGTATCTGCCCGCATTTTTGGCAGTAGAGAGTGTGGGAATATCCCTTGCGGTTTATCAGCAGTATGACCTGCTCGCCCCTTTGCAGTGTGTTGTATATCTCCGTGTGGAGTCTGTCGGAGAGTATTCCGCCTATCATGTCCTCATGTTTGGTATCCACTATCTCGATGTCAGGCATATCGGTATCCGGACGGCAGGGGATGGCGTGGTAGTGATATCTTCCCTCTCTGGCGTTCTGCCAGCTCTCAACCGAGGGCGTGGCGCTGGAGAGTATCACAGGTATGCCTAGTATCTTCGCGTAGAGCACAGCCATGTCACGCAGGTGATAGGGCGGGTTCTCCTCCTGCTTGTAGCTGCTCTCGTGTTCCTCGTCCACCACGATGAGCCCTATGTCATCTGCCGGCAAAAACAGTGCGCTTCTGGCGCCCAGCACCATAGGCAAAAGCCCTTTATTAAAAGTCCAGAAGGTCTCTTTGCGTTTTTTCGGAGTTTTTTTACTGTGGTATGACATCACGTCAAAACCGATACGTTTGGACAGTCTCTCTTCCATCTGTGGGGTCAGGGATATTTCAGGTACCAGATACATTACCTTTTTGCCGTCCGCTATCACCTGCTTCGCCAGCTCTATAAAAACTTCCGTCTTGCCGCTTCCGGTCACTCCGTGTACCAGATGGGTGGAGAATCCGTTTTCCAGATGGGGGAGGATAGACTCGTATACGCTGGTCTGCGCCTGACTCAGGGTGAGGTCGGAGGGGGTGTATCTCTTCGGCTCCGCCGGAGAGGGTTCGGAGGCCAGAATAGTTTCTGACAGAACGCCTTTCAGCACGCCGCCCAGATGGGCGCAGTAATATGATGAGATGCCTTTCAGCAGTTTCAGATAGTTTTCACTGAATACAGGATAGTTGTCCGGAGCTTCTAATATGTCTCTGTAGGTGATGTCCTCTTTCGGCTCGGGGTTTTCGCCGAGCACTATACCCCACAGGTCTCTTCTGCCCAGAGGAACATGGACTCTCTGCCCCTGTTTCAGCTCTGTTTCAGAGGTGTAGGTGTATATTCCCCCCACCGGAACGGGCAGGAGGACATCGTAATACTTCATATGTTGAGGACTCGCCTTTTCAGCTCCCTTTTCAGCACTTTTCCTGTGGCGGTCATGGGCATATCCTCGCACAGATGTATGTGTTTTGGTATTTTGAAATGCGCCAGCGACTTTCTCAGGTAGCTCTTGATATCCGTTTCGGATACAGTGAAGCCGGGTTTCGGCTTGATATAGGCAACGGGAATCTCGCCGCTGTTCTTATCAGGCAGACCTATCACCGCCGCAGCCTCAACAGACTCGTGCTTGTGGAGCAGTTCTTCTATCTCTCTGGGATAAACGTTTATGCCTTTAACTATAATCAGGTCTTTCTTGCGGTCTACTATGTAGATGTAGCCTTCCTCGTCCAGCTTGGCCAGATCTCCGGTGAAGAGCCATCCGTTTCTAAGCGTCATGTCGGTTAGTCCGGGCATGTTCCAGTAACCGGTCATCACGTTCGGACCTTTCACTATCAGCTCGCCCACTGTGCCGACTGGCTGTTCCACTTCGTTTTCGTCCACGACCTTCACCTCAACGTCAGGCAGGGCAGGTCCGACAGAAAGCGGTTTCTGACGCTCCAGAGTGTTGCAGCTGACCACGGGGGAAGCTTCGGACAGTCCGTATCCCTCTACTATGGGGCGTTTGAATTTTTCTCTGAAACGGTTCAGTGTCTCCTCCGGCAGGGGAGCGCCTCCGCTCACATGCAGACGCACGGGATAGACGAATTTAACGAACCATCTCGGCATTTTTGATCTGATGAGCGCTGTGTATACCTGCGGAACGCCCAGAAAGAATGTGGGGCGCTGGAACAGCAGGATGTTTCTGAATGATTTTTTCTTAAGATCAGCCACGCTGCCGAGAATTATGATCGATGATCCGGAATAGGTGGGCAGAATGACGCAGGTCATCAGGGCGTATGCGTGAAAAGACGGGAGAAACAGCAGAAACCTGTCGTTCACCGTCACTCTGAATCTTTCCAGACAGGCCTTGGCGTTCGATACCAGATTGGAATGAGTCAGCATGGCGCCCTTCGGGTGTCCCGTGGTGCCTGATGAATATATGAAAACAGCGTGGTCGGAAGGAGTTACCTCGGTTTGAGGTTTCTGGTCCGTAACCTTGTTTATCAGCCGGACAATGTTCTCTGATGAAAATTTCGTATCTTCGTATGTCATCACCGTCTTCAGAGAGGGACATCTGTCTGTGATTCCTTCCGCCACTTCTTTAAAAGCGGATGAGGTAATGAAGAGCTTAGCTCCTGAATCGTTGATGATGTATACCACCTCTTCCTGAATGAAAAAGGTGTTGATGGGGATGCATACGCATCCGGCTTTCAATATTCCGAAAAGGCTGATGAAGAACTCAGGGCTGTTCTCCAGCATCAGGGCGATCCTGTCGCCTTTGCTTATGCCTCTTTTATGCAGCAGATTTGCCAGTTTGTTAGCTTTGGAGTTTATCTCTCTGTAGCTGTATTTATCTTTTTCGAATGTCAGATACTTTTTAGAACCCCTGAGCGATGCCTGCTCCTCAAGAGCCTTGTGCACCAGATCAATAGGCATTCAGCCCTCCGGGTCTGACACCGAATTTTATGAGCCTTTCAAAAAGCTCCGCAACGGGCAGACCGACCACATTGTCATAGCATCCGTCTATCTTTTCCACCATCAGGCATCCCTTGCCCTGGATGGCGTATGAGCCCGCCTTGTCGAAGGGTTCTTCGGAATTGATGTACCATTTGATGAAATTGTCGCTGTAGTTTTTGAAATATACGTCTGTGGTTCTGAAAAATCTTTCGCAGACGGCGGCTCTTTTATTGATGATGGCGACACCTGTTGTCACCTGATGTTTTTTGTTTCTGAGGAACTGAAGGGTGGACATTACATCCTCTTCGCCCCTGGGTTTGCCGAATATCTGTCCTTCGCAGGAAACGATGGTGTCGGCGGCGATGATGAACGCCTCGTCATAGATATTCGCCACGTCATAGCCTTTCATAGCGGCGTTTTTGATGGTCAGATCCCCCACCGGGATTTCCGGATTCATATCTTCTATCGCTTTGGATGTGACATACTGAAAGTTGATGCCTATTCGGGTCATTAGTTCTCTTCGTCTGGGAGACCCGCTCGCCAGAATTACTTTTTGAAACATGAGATGCACCTTTCATCCTCTCTGATGTTATTTATGATCACTTTTGTAATGTATCCAGTGGCGGCTCCTGCCAGCACGGAAAAAAAGCAAAAATAGGGTAATAAGTTATAGATCGCATCGGTTTTTATGTAAAGATTTTTTACCACGAAGAATTGTAAACATATGTGCGCAAGCGCACCCAGAGCGCCTATGGATACGGGGGACAGTATCCGCCTCAGTATCAGATAGGACAGAGCCATAGCGGCGGTGGACGCCATAGTGGCGGGGAGAGAGATAGACATCTTCACCACCAGATTTCCGGTGAGCAGAGGCACCAGAATGGACTTGGTGACCGCCACATAGAAAGCCGCAGGAATATCCAGCAGATATATGCAGAGCATTATGCCGATGTTCGACAGACCGATACGCACACCGGGAACGGGGAGGGCGATGAAAGATTCCAGAACGCCCAGAGAAACCGTCATGGCTGCGAAAAGCCCTGTCATGGCAAGTCTGTTGTGTCTATTGTGAGATAGCGTCATAGTCCTGTTCTTTGCACTCTATCACGAGCGCCAGATGCTTGGGAACGCACACGGCGGTGTCTCCGCAGCTCTTAACCCAGCCCTGTTTTATACATATCTTATTGGGGCAGTTGGACTCCACAAATCTTGCGCCTTCCTCGGATGTTTCTATCAGAACGTGTCCGTTGTCCAGCTTTAGAAAATCTTTTTGCAGGGTCAGCTCGGTTTTTATATTATTGTTTATCAGATAGAGTCTTTTCTCGCCTTCGTGTCCTCTGAACATGAAAAAGACGACACCGCACAGAAGCAAGGCTATAAATATCAGGTCTGATTTATTTTTTTTCAAAGTCTTCCCAGCCGCAGAGTTTTACGATCTTATCATTGACGGTGTATAAAAGTACAGGCGTTTTGAGTTTTTTGCATTTCACCGACACCTCTTTTCTGTTCATCAGAAAAAAAGCGGTGGCAAGCCCGTCCGCCTCTTCGGCTGATTCGGCTATCACGCTGACGCTGTGATAGAATGGAGGGTTTTCTCCTGTGGTAGCGTCAAAAATATGGAATATTCTTCTGCCGTCTTTAGCTGTAAAAAATCTCTCATAGTCTCCGCTGGTGGCTACCGCCATGTTTTCCAGATTTATCACGGAGATATGGTCTCTTGTGTTCAGAGGGTGCTGAATGGCGATCCGCCATTTTCTGTCAGGTCTTTTGCCCATGGCATAGAGATCGCCTCCGGCGTTCACCATAGCGTTTTTCACTCCGTCGTCTCTGATGGACTGTATCGCCTCATCTATGATCCATCCCTTAGCGTAGGCTCCCAGATCGATGTAGATGTTCTGGGCTCTGCTGATATTATCCAGCGCCTGTTCCACCGACTGGTCGCTCGGCACGGAATAGTTTCCGTCTGGGAAACCATAGAGTCTGGATATTGTGGCGGATGCGATGTTGAATCTGCCGTCGGTCAGCGTTTCGTATATTTTGCCCCGTTTTATCAGCTCGGATATGTCGTATACAGGGGTATAGCTGTTGTTTCTGTTGAATTTTGCCGTCTCTTCCTTCACCAGTGCTTCCAGCGTATTTATTCTGTTTCGGGAGTCTATTATGGCGTTCTGACTGCTTTCGGGGACTGTTACGGACACGAAAGTGCCCATTGCGTAAAACTGCTCGGTCTTATAGGTTTCGCCGCATCCGGCGGTGATGAGTGTCAGAAGCAGAAAGGCAGAGAGGCGGAACATCCTGGACATATGTTTTTATCCGTAAAAAGTTTAGTGTGATAGCCGGAGCGTTCTATAAGCAGTTTCGAGCATTTCGGGCAGAGAGTGTCGCTGTATCCCTGAATGTCCGTATTGCCTATGTATACATAGTTCAGATAGTTTTTAGCTGTTTTTGCGAGTTCGGTCAATGTATTGTTTGGCGTCGGCGGAATGTTGTACTGGTGCTGGGGAAAATATCTGGACAGATGCAGAGGTATATCGGCGCTGAGCGATGCCAGGAATTCGCACATCTGTCTGAACGTATCGATATCATCGTTCTTCGACGGTATCACCAGATTGGTTATCTCCACATGGACATGCGCCTTCACCAGAGCGGTTATTGTCTCTTTCACAGTGTTCAGGTATCCGCCGTGTTCGGTGTAGAATTTCTGAGTAAAGCCTTTCAGGTCGATATTGGCGGCGTCCAGATACGGGATCAGCTCCGCCAGAGGTTCGCTGTTTATCATGCCGTTGGAGACTATGACATTTTTAAGCCCTGCCTGTTTAAACACTTTGGCGCAGTCCCTGATGAACTCGAACCATATCAGTGGTTCGTTGTATGTATAGGCTATGCCTATGCTGCTGTTTTCCAGAGCTATGCGGACCAGGCTTTCCGGCGTGGTCTCCTGCCGTGTGCCGTCCTGCGTGCTTAGCTGCCAGTTCTGGCAGAAACGGCAAGCCATATTGCATCCGTGTGTGCCGATGGACAGTATCTGTGATGAGGGGTGAAAGTGATAGAGAGGTTTTTTTTCTATGGGGTCGAGAGACGCGGAGGCAACCTGACCGTATGAACTCTGGATGAGCATTCCGTCTATGTTTTTGCGGATCAGGCATCTTCCGTGGCTGCCTTTTTTTATCAGGCATCTATGCGGACACAGCAGGCATCTGACTTTGTTGTCATCCTCCTTTTGCCAGTATTCCGCTATGACGCTCATGCTATTTTTCCCGGGCTACCATGTAGTCAGCCAGAAAGTCGAGAGCGTCTCTGTACTGCGAAGGCTCGAACATCTCCAGATTCTTTTTGGCTTCGGATATATATTCGTCCACCACAGCCTCGGAACGCTTTTTCACGTCATATCTGTTCATCAGACCGAGGATATAGTTCAGGTTTTCGTCAGTGGCTTTTTCATCCACGATGATATCTCTGATGCGCTTGTTCTCCTGTGGAGTGGCGGCTTCCATCAGCTTTATCACGGGGAGGGTTATTTTTCCTTCGTTAAGGTCTGTTCCGGGTTTTTTGCCTGTTTTTTCAGGGTCGCCCAGATAGTCCAGAATGTCGTCCGCCATCTGAAAAGCGATGCCCAGAGTAGTTCCGAAGTTTTTCATGGCGGTCTGTTTTTCCGCCGGCTGTCCGCCGAGGATGGCGCCTATCTCGCAGCATGCCGAGAACATCACGGCTGTTTTTGATATGATAATGCGGATATAGTCATCGAAAGAGATTTTTACATCCGCTGTTTTTATAAGCTGGAATACCTCGCCCTCGCTCATGGTTCTGGCAGCCACGGCAAGAAGCATCTGAATGCGGCTGTCGCCGTCTTTTACCAGATTCATGAAGGCTCTGGAATAGAGAAAATCTCCGCAGAGAACTGTTATGTCGTTGCCGAAAACCCTGTTGGCGCTCTCTTTTCCTCTTCGGTAGAGGGCTCCGTCTATCACATCATCGTGAAGCAGCGTGGCTGTGTGGATGTATTCCACCACGCCGGAGAGTGCAGCGCTTCTGGGTCCTGAATATCCGCTCATGAGAGCCGAAAGGATGAGAAAGACAGGTCTCAGTCTTTTTCCGCCGCTCTCGAAAACATACGAGGCGACCTCGTTAACCATTTTGACATCTGAGTCAAGGTTAGCTATGAGTTCTTTCTCCACAGCATCCCTTTCGTTTTTCACCAGCGCCAGAACGTCGTTAATGTTCATCTATTTTCCTCTGCAATTTTGAGTTGTTGAATTGTAAAATCGGAGTATATTGATACCGATAACCGCATACACAGAATATACGATAATAAAATGCTTGTAAATAAAAAGGTATCAAATTGAATGAGAGACAGTTGGAAGATAACCAATTAACTTATTATAAATTACTGGACGGTCTGCTTCTGAAATCCGGCGGGCGTGTCTGCGACTCGTCATACAATAACTATATAACCGCTAAGTATCTGGCGGATAAGAACCTGTTCGACACCATCTATACCCTGACATTCGACAGGCTGGAAAACACAGACAAGATAGTTCCTGTGAAGGTGGACATGTCCACAGCCCAGGCCATGCGCAGGCTCAGGGTGGACACGCATATATCGCTGGGCGGAACCTTTATGTTTCAGCCGGTGCATGATGTGGTCTATGCTCTGCACGGTTCGCTGAATGTCGGCGGGCGGCTGGCGCTGGCAGTGTATCCGAACATATATGACTCTCAGGGCAGGGATGTTCTAGCCATGCTGTCCGATCATGCCCAGCAGCCGGTGAAGGACAAGCTGAGACGCTGGAGCGTCACGGTGGAGAATTCCATTCAGAATCTTTTTATGAACATCAGGACAGAGGAGATTATCTCCGATACATCCATACACGAGATAACATCGCTTTTCGGCAGCGAGAGCTTTCACCGTTTCATGTTCAAGAACGAGGTGGAGCACGAGATGTTTTTCGAGCCGCTGAGCGATGAGCAGAAATACTATATGTCTTGGAAAATTATCAGGGGGTTGCGCATATGAACATGCCTTTTCAGACCAACAGAGCTCCTTCGGCCATAGGACCATACAGCCAGGCTGTGATCACCGGAAACATGATGTTCGTCTCCGGTCAGATTCCGCTGGATCCTGAATCCATGAAGATCGTGGACGGCGGTATCAGGGAGCAGACAGCCAGAGCGCTGGAAAACCTGATGGCTGTTGTGGAGGACGCTGATTTCGGTAAAAAAAGCATAGCGAAAGTAACCGTATTTATCAAAAATATGGATGATTTCGGCACGATAAACGAAATTTATGCTGACTTTATGGGAGACCACAGACCGGCGAGAGCTGTTGTGGAAGTGGCCAGACTGCCCAAGGACGTTCTTATAGAGATCGAGTGCGTCTGCATCAGATCATATTAAATTAAGCGGAAATTCTTCCTTCCGTGGAGAATTTCCGCAAACGTTCCAGTCGGCAATGCCTCGTTCCACTCATAAAAACAGTAAACGGTTTTTATTCCCTCCACGGATTTTATCCATGAAATCAGACTGTATTTTCAAATGTGACTTTATCTTAAAAGTTTTCTTACAAAAATTCCCCCTTCTGTTGTTTAGGTCATTTCTCATGATATACTTAAATATTCCCACAGTTTCATGGAGGGTGACCTATGGATATAAAGAAGATACGCAACATCGCATTTATTTCGCATGGAGGGGCGGGCAAGACAAGTCTGGTTGAGACTATTCTGTTCAACGCCAAAGCCGTTAACAGAATAGGCAGTGTGGATAACGGAACCAGCGTCATGGATTTTGACCCTGTGGAGATCGAAAGACACCTCTCTCTTCATTCCAAAGTAAGCTCGATAGAGTGGCTCGACACCCAGATTAACATCATCGATACCCCCGGATACGGTAACTTCCTTTACGAGACCAGAGCGGGACTGTCCGCTGTGGGCGGCGCTGTGGTTATCGCCTCTGCCATCACAGGTGTTAAGGCGGAGACACAGAGGGTCTGGAACTATGCCGCTGAGTTTGACCTTGCCAAGCTCATCTTCGTGAACAAGATGGATAAAGAGAGAGCGGATTTTTTCCGTGCTCTCGGCGATATAGAAAAATCATTCAAAGTCGATCCTCTGCCTCTGTTTCTGCCCATCGGCAAAGAGGCTGATTTCAAAGGCATAATCGATCTGGTTAAGATGAAGGCATATCTCTATCCGGCTGAGCCCACAGCGGCTTATTCCGTTGAGGATATTCCCGCCGATCTCATGCCCGAGGCAGAAAAATACAGGACAAAACTGCTGGAGGCCGTGAGCGAGACTGACGACGCCCTGATAGAAAAATATCTGGATGAGGGCGAGTTGACTGAAGAAGAGATTACTCAGGGGCTCAGGGAAGGCACGATAGCGAAAAGATTTATCCCCGTGATATGCGGTTCAGCTGTGAAAAATATCGGAAGCAAGCTGCTTCTGGAAGCCATCATAAAATATCTGCCGTCTCCGCTGGAGCGTGAGCACAAGCTAGCCGTTCTGGAAGAGACAGGGGAAGAGATACACATCGACCCCAATGATAAGGAGTTCGCCGCGTATGTCTTTAAAACCTTCATAGATCCTTTCGCCGGCAAACTGACCATCTTCCGTGTATATTCCGGAGAGATAACGAACGACAGCGAGGTGTATAACTCCACCAGCCAGAAAAAAGAAAAAATATCCCAGCTGTATATGCTTCAGGGCAAAAACCATATAAAAGTCGATAAGCTCACTGCCGGACAGATAGGCATGGTGAATAAACTCAAAACCACCGAAACATTCGACACCCTCTGCGACCCCAAAAGAAAGGTGATGTTCCCGAAATATAAACTCGCCGATCCGGTGCTGGCATATTCCATCAAGCCTAAGTCGAAAGACGATGAGGACAAGGTTTCTTCAGGAGTTCACAGGCTGATGGAAGAGGATGTGGGGCTTAGAGTGGCGAGGGATGAGCGCACGGGCGACCTGCTGGTTAAGGGTATGGGGCAGATGCACATAGAAGTGGTGGTGGAGAAGCTGAAGAACAAGTTCGGTGTCTCCGTGGAGCTGAAAGCTCCGAAAGTGCCGTATATGGAGACCATCAGAAAACCGGCTAAAGGTCAGGGAAAATACAAGAAACAGTCCGGAGGACGCGGACAGTACGGAGATGTTTTCATAGAGCTGGTGCCGAACCCCGGAGGCGGATTCAAATTTGAAAACGCCATAGTGGGCGGCGCTGTTCCGAGACAATATATCCCCGCTGTGGAAAAAGGAATCATCGAGGCATCCGAAGAGGGTGTTCTGGCGGGATGTCCGCTGATAGATTTTAAGGCTGTTCTGTATGACGGAAGCTATCACACGGTGGATTCGTCTGAGATGGCTTTTAATATTGCCGGCTCTATGGCATTTAAAAAGGTTGCAATGGATGCCAAACCTGTGTTACTTGAACCTATTATGAATATGGATGTTTTCGTCCCCGATGATATGACGGGCGCTGTGATAGGCGACCTGAACTCCAGACGGGGCAGGATCATGAACGTGGAGCCTGAGACCAACGGTCAGCACATCAGAAGTCAGGTTCCCATGTCTGAGGTCTTGAAATATGCGCCGGATTTGCGTAGTATGACAGGCGGACATGGTATGTTCACTATGGAGTTCTCTCATTATGAGGAGCTTCCGTCTCATCTGTATGACAAGGTTATCGAAGAACATAAAGGGGCTTAGTATTCTGAATGAATGAAATAAACCTGCTGAGATATCATAACAGGAGCGCTCACGAGATACACATGCTCCTGAACGGCGAACTCACCGATGAGTTTTTCAGCCGTATAGTCACTATATCCAGCAAAAAAGTTAAAAAGGTCAGGCTTAGCCGTCTGACCTTTTTCATGACACTGCTTCTTGCCTTTCTGTGTTCTCTTGTCTCGTCCTATTTTATCTATACAAAGCTGTTGCCTCACAAAGATTTAACCTCTGTTAACGGTGTTCAGAAACATATAATCGAAGTGATGTCGGTGAAAATAAAACCCAAGGCGCCGGAAAAACCCGACCCTCTGCTGAAAGAGGGCTATGCCAGAATAGGCGAGCTGGATGACAAGGCGGAAGGAAAAGGGTCGCAGGGGCTGCTGATCATATCCGACTACAAACCTGAGACAAAGGCGGACACAGGCGAAAAGCCAGAAGAGATCATTAAACCGATCACAGTGCCTGGTGAACCGGCGAAAAGGATTCCTGTCAGAGAACCTGATTTTATGCCGCTCTTTTCCGGCAATTTTAAGATACAGTTTTTTAACCTGAACGAGCAGGAGCTGAGCTATGTGAAAACATTGGCTCAGAACAACGATCTTACGCTCACGCAGATAGGGTCTGATAAGATAGTTAAGACAAAATGGCTGGTCTATCTGCTTGATAATACATCACCTGTCACCATATCCGGACGCAGGGTGAGATATATAAAAAGCTATTCTTCCAGCGATGCCGCCATGTCGTATCTGACCCGCAATAGTTTGAAAGGTCTAATAACAACAGACACTTCCGTGACTAACTTCTATGACATGCAGGTGTGCTGTCTGAGCGAGGAAGCGGCGGACAAGCTCGCCAGAGGCAGCGGGGTTGGTATGGACAAAGTAAAAATTCTTAAAGACCAACAATAAAAAGCGTTGACGACAGCAATTTAAGCAGATAAACTCATATGTAACGTGGAGGTATGCCATGACTAAAGCTGATATAGTTGAGTTAATTCACGAGCGTCTCGGTCTTACTAAAAAAGATATCGCTAAAGTAGTTGACGAGCTGTTTACCGAGGTTCGTACGAAGATCCTTGAAAAAAACAATGTCAAAATATCCGGTTTCGGAAACTTCGAAGTTAAAAAAAGAGGCCGCAGAATCGGACGCAACCCTAAAACAGGCGTTGAGACCGTTATTGAGCCCAGAACTGTTGTTGTTTTCAGACCCAGCCAGATATTCAAAGACGAGGTAAATGACTAAGCTCTATTATAAAATAGGCGAAGTCTGCGAGCTTACCGGTCTTAGACCATCTGTTTTACGTTTTTGGGAAAAAGAATTTAAACAGCTTCGGCCTTCAAAATCAGGCGGCGGTCAGCGGTTTTACACCGAAAAACACCTTGAGCTTGTTCGTCTGCTCATGAAAATGCTGTATGAAGAGAAATACACCATTGATGGGGCGAAGAAGAAACTTAAGGACGGTACGGTTGACGATGCACCGTCTGAACCGTGCAGACATGATGAGCTGAAGGCGGAACTTGCTGATATATTGAATATTTTAAACTCCTGACGTGTTCGGGAGTTTTTTGTTTATATGAAAGCCATCTATTACGAGATCAAACCGTCACCCCATTTACAGAGACACATCAGATGTTTCTGGGTGATGCGGGGTACTTTTTCCTCTATCTCATCTTACCGTGTTTTTCCCGACTGCTGCGCGGATCTTCTGTTTTCTCTTTCATCCCCTGCGGATATCCATCTGGCTGAGCCGGATACGTCTTATTACGATATATCCTTGACCGGGTCTGTGCATGTGTGCGGAGTCAGGTTTTTTCCCGGAGCTTTGCAGGCGCTGAGCGGTATAGATATTCTGGCGGATCTGCATGACTCAAAATTTATAAGGTCTCTCAGAAACAGCCTGAGAGACAGGGTGTTTGACACTGCGGAGGAGTTTCTGAGGTATATCACCGGGCTTCTTTTGCCGTTATATGACAGAACGCCCGATCCTGTTATGTCTTACTGGCTTAACAGCAGTGACTGCTCCGTGACCGATATAAGGCAGTATTTCGGCGTGTCGCAGAAAACAGTGACCAGAAGGGTGACAGGTCTGTCCGGTCTTAATCCTTCGCTCCTGAACAGAGTGAGGAGGTTTCAGAGGTCACTGAGCATCATGAAGACGTCTGCCTGTCTGACTGATATCGCTCAAGATGCCGGATATTTTGACCAGTCTCATTTCATCAGGGATTTCAGAGAGTTCGCCGGCATCCGTCCGTCTGAGTTTTCCAGTTTAATAAATTCGATGAATGTCCGTTTCATACAATTTCCTGTGGGAGTGATATGATATCTTTCATATCAGGAGGATATGATGATCAAATATGACAGCGCGGTACTTTTCTGTAAGGATGTGAGAGCATCGCACGCTTTTTACGGCGGTGTTCTTGGGCTGGAGACCAAGATGGACAACGGAGGCCATGTGGCATATGTATGCGGGCTTTCCATCTGGGACATTGATATGGCTCACGGGCTTGTTTTCGGTGAAAAAAGACCGTCAGGCGGCGGGGATTTTGAGCTTTGCTTTGTGTCAGACGATATAATGGCGGATTATAACAGGCTGAAAGGCGACGCAAAGGTTCTGACTGAGCCGGTGGAGCAGCCCTGGGGGCAGTTCGTCTTCAGACTGTCTGATCCGGACGGATACGTTGTGGAGTTCGGTGAGCGGCTTTCTTCCACTCTGAAGAGGCTGAGAGAAGCCGGATTCAGCGATGAGGAAATAGAAAAGAAATGTCACGCCCCTGTTGAGATACTGGAAAAATTATAAAAAAAAGGCTCCCGCAAAGGAGCCTTTGTTATATATACTGTCGATAATATTACTGATCCAGTAGTGCGAAAGCGGCCTCGGCATCATTATCGAATTTCACATCGGTAACGTCCTGACCGTCAATGCTGATAGCCTGTCCGGCTGTCATGTCGAATGATTTTACGAACTCTGTATATTCCTTCTGCAGGTCTTCCAGATACTTGTCATATTCGCCGGTCATTTTTTTGACATATGCTTCATACTCGTCTATAACGACCTCTTTATGTTTTTTGAAATCGCCTTCTTTGGATTCCACAGATATAACGCCTTCTTTAAGATATACGTTGCATTTGCCGTCTTCTGTCATGTCCACGAGAAACTGTGTGCCTTTTACCCCGATTACCGCTGTTTTCAGCCCGATGGAGACGCCTGATTCGCCGCCTCTCTTCTTAATGCTGAAAACAATCTTGCCGCCCTCGGGATTTATTTTGTTATTTTTACCGAAAGAGGCCATAGAATTTTCATCCAGAGCGATTTTATCGCCGCTGTTCAGCTCGATAACGGCTGTAGAGCTTCTTTTTGTGGATATTTTGCTCATGAGAGCGAAAGAAGTGTTATCCGTTTTAACATCTGTTCCTCTGGGGGACGTACCGTCGAATATCTGCACCTTTCCGCTGAATTTTTTAACATTACCTATGGTTTCCGCGGAATAGGCGGCGGATATGAATGTGAAGCAGATCATCAGTAATAATAATTTTTTCATAAGAACTCCTTTTAATGCACGCTACAACATTTAAGAATTTGAGTTAAGTGAAAAGTACCTGTTCATATTAAAGATTATATAGTAATTTTCATAAAATAATATGGAAACATTACCATCGGTATGTTAAATTCAATTAAATGATTGTATGCATGGAGGTACTGAAAATGAAGAAACTTATCTTGGCAATATCTGTTCTTGCTCTGATGCTGGCAGGTTGCGCAAAACAAGAAGCGAAACAGCAGCTTGCTGACCCCTGTTTTGTAGGCGCTCCCTCATGGGTTCTGAATCCTCAGGTTGAAGGCGCTCTGGCAGCCGTTGGCTCAGCTCAGAAGTCAAAAGCGGGTATGCAGTTCACAAGGGATGCCGCTATGGCTAACGCCAGAAGCGAGATCACCAGAATGATCGAAGTAAAAGTTAATACTATGATGAAAGATTTCACACAGACAACAGGCGTTGGCGATGCTGAAACTGTTGATAAAGTGACTTCTTCTGTTTCCAAACAAATAGCAAGCCAGACTCTGCAAGGCACACAGCAGAAAGACATCTGGATGTCACCTTGCAGCGAGCTTTATGTTCTTGTGGTTCTTAACCCCACAAAGGTTGCCGAGCTCACAAAACAGCAGGTATCTACAAGCCTGAAAAACGATCAGGCTCTGTGGCAGCAGTTCCAGGCTAAAAAAGCTCAGGACGAACTTGACGCCGCCATAGACAAAGAATTCAAACAACAGTAACAAATAACGGAAATCCCTAAAAAGGGCAGTCAAAAGCTGCCCTTTTTTTATAGGTAAACATCATGAGAACAACAGCATTCATTATATTGACCATATTATTTTCAGTATTTTTCTTCGGCTGCGCCACCACAGGCGATCCTTCCTCTGTAAAACTGATAAACGGTAAACCAAGCTGGTTCTACACCCCCTCTCTTAACGGAAAGACAGGCGGAGTGGGCGTCAGCGGGATACATGTGGACGGCAAGACAGGTCAGAAATCTCTCGCCGCTCAGCGCGCTCTGGAAGAGATAGCCAAGCAGATGGGAGTGAAGGTATCATCTTTTTCCACCATCAGATCAGAGTCTGACAACAACGGATCGAGCGTTTCCGGTCAGTCTAGCTCGTTCTTTACTGTTGACGGAACAGAGGTGAAAGCCAAAATTGTAGAGATGTGGGAAGACCCCTATACCCACGAACTTTATGTGTGGATGGTTGCTCAATGAAAAAATTTCTCGTATTGCTGACTGTTCTTCTTGTGTTTTCCGCTTTCGCGGATGAGTTCGAGGATTATAAGAATCAGGATACAAGCGGCTTTAAAAGCTCAAAGGACGAATGGTATTCCTATAAGGAAGAGACCGAACGCAGCTTTGAAATGTACAAAGATGTTATGGAAAAAGAATTCGCCCAGTATAAGAATGATATAGCAAAGGTATGGGACGATATAGTCGTTTCCGATAACTATACATGGGTGGAATACCTGAATAACTATAAGATCAGAAAAATAGTAAATTATGATAAAGGCGAGATAAAGATAGATGTTGTGGGTTTTCAGAATATGCCTGACTTTACTCCGGTGGTGAAGGATATTCTGAACGAGGATTCCGCCACCGCTTTTTACCGTGACCCTGTTTCTTCCAACACCGAGAAGAAGATCAAGGAACTGGTTCCCAATGTTGTGACAGATAAGGTTAAATCTGATCCAGTGGTGCAGAAGCTGTATTCTGATAAACCTATGACAGACACACAGGTTAATTCTCTGGCGAAGAAGCTGACAGACGGAGCCGGATACGCCACATCCAAGAACGAAAAAACAGGGCAGACCGTATATACCATGACCGTGAAACTGCCTGAGGATATCTATAAGAAAGGTGCTGAGAGCGTTAAACCTCATGTGCAGACCTATGCGAAAACCTTTCAGCTCGATCCCGCTCTGGTGATGGCTGTGATATTTACTGAGAGCAGATTCAACCCCATGGCAAAATCATACGTCCCCGCATACGGGCTGATGCAGATCGTTCCGAAATCGGCCGGTCTGGATGCCACAAAATATCTGGAAGGCTCTGAACGGGTTCTTGCGCCGTCATACCTCTATAACCCTGAAAACAATGTGAAGATCGGGGCAGCATATTTTTATCTGCTGTACTATAAATATTTTAAAGGCGTCAATAACGATATGAGCAGGCTCTACTGCTCTATCGCCGCATACAACACAGGCGCCGGCGGTGTGGCATATGCTTTCAACAAGGATGCCAACAGGTCGAAATACAGCGTTACGGCTGCTCTGGGCACTATCAATTCCATGAGTTCAGATCAGGTGTATAATTATCTGAAGACCAACCTGCGCTATGAAGAGGCCAGAAACTATCTGGTCAGGGTATATGGCAAGATAAGCGACTACAGGGAGTAAACAATGAGAATATTAATAGCTGTAAGTATTTTATCCATTCTGATGTTCGGCTGTATGCCGGAGAAAAAAGCCGCTGTGAAACCCCAGACAAACAGCGCTAAAACACAGCAGATGCTGGCGGATCAGGCGCAGGCGGAGATGGATGAAGATATTAAGAACGGTTATCCGTCTATAAAAGAACCTTCATATACAAAACCCGCAGCTCAGCAGAAGCCTCAGGCGGTGGAAAAGCCCCAGACCGTGCAGAAACCTGAAGAGCCGAAAGAAGCTCTGCCCGAAAGAAAGGTTACTACGCTCGGGTCGCTGAAACCCGTTACAAAATATCCCATGCAGGGCGAATATCCCGTATGGTTCTACACTCCCGTGTACGATGGGTATATAGGAGCTGTGGGCATAGCGCCCAAACAGCGCTCCGGCGGTCTGTCAGCGCAGAAGAGGGTGGCAAAGATGCAGGCTCAGAAAGAGCTGGCAAAACAGATAGAGGTTCTGGTGAAGTCTGAAGTATCTGTGGAGACACTCAATGTGGACAAACCCACAGTGAAATATTATCAGGAAAAAATTAACTCTATGACAAGAGAATCAGCCGATCAGTTTCTCACCGGATTCAAGGTGCAGGATGAGTGGATAGATGATAAGACAGGTGAATACTATATGTGGATGGTTCTTCAGAAATAGCGGATATAAATTATTATCTTTGATAATTTGTTAATAATGTTTAGTTTTCCGAAGTCTAAAATAACGAATATATTCAAGATATGTTGTGTTTCAGCTTGCTTTTTTGTTAAATATAATCTTAAATAGGTATATATTATAACTAATTTTGTAATCAGAACAGGTTGGGAAATGAAAATTACAGTTGATGACAAAGGTTCCGCCAAAGTTATCAGACCTTACGGCAAGATAGACATACTTACTTCATCAGAGCTCAGATCCACTCTGAGCGAGCTTACAAAAAAGAAAGTGATGAAGGTCATTGTCGATTTGGCTCAGGTAACATACCTCGACTCTTCGGGGCTTGCCACTCTGCTGGAAGCGCTGAAGAATCTGAAGGAATATGAAGGCAAACTTCAGCTGGCTAACGTTCCTGACAGGATCCTGAAGGTGATGTCGCTGATGAAGCTGGATCTCATCTTTGAAATAATCGAAGACAACACGATATAAAAAAAGCCCGCTTATGCGGGCTTTATTTTTTTAATCTTCTATGTCTGCTTTCCATCCGGAGAATATCGAGCTTATATCCCCTGCGTGTGTTCTGAAGTCCACCAGAATAGCGGCGTAAAGGTGCGCCATCAGGAATATGAATGTGATGAATATTCCGAAGAAGTGCAGATATCTGACCCACTGATTAGACAGGACAGCGAAAATGCTTCCGAAGAAGGCATACATGGTGCTGTTCGGGTCATACTGCGACCACAGCGCGAACCCGCTGAATATCTGATAAAGAAAGATAATATAAATCCCTATATAGGCGTACTGCGCCATAGGGTTGTGTGTAAGCACATGTTTAGGTTTCTTTTCCAGAAACAGATAGTATTTCAGGTATGAGAAGATGTATTGTCTGTCTTTTTTCCTGAAAGGGTTGTAAAAAGTGCGGATATTCGCGTATTTGTTTCCGGCTATGGCCCACCAGGCTCTAACCATGATGGTGATGGTGAATATGAGACCCGTGAGATAGTGGATGTATCTTATTCTTCCCATCATATAGGGGAAATCTACAGGGTTGTGCTTGATGAACGGATAGTGCATGTAAAGTCCTGTCATAACCAGAACCATGATACACAGCACATTGATCCAGTGTGTGATGCGCACCGGGGCCTCCCAGACATACACGAACCCTTTTGCCGGACATTGCATATACTTGCGGTCATTAACTGCTGACGCCATTATGTCCTCCGTTGCAGGTTTAATACCATAGTTTAAAACTATTTTTCCAAATAGTCTAATAAAATTAAGAAAAATATTGATTAGTCGATCAGGGAATTGATTTCCGGCAGAACGTTTTCTATAAAGTATTGAACGCTTTTAAGTTCTGATTTTTCGCATTTTGATCGGATCTCAAGATATTTGTTTTTGAACGGGCTGTTGTTGCCCAGACGGTATTCAGTGAGACACTCCAGCATGGCGTCTATATAGTCGGCGTATTTCAGTATCTGACCTTCCAGAGAGTCGTCCTTGCCGTTGAAGAGCATCTCTTTATATATCCCTCTGTAGGGTTCGTCCAGATTCACCAGCAGAAGCTCGTTCACGATCATCTCTTCGATATCGTTTACCGCCGCCTTCATCTTGGGCGTTTTGTTTTTCACATGGCTGAGGATGTCTCCGGTGAAGGCTTCCACAACATCGTGATTAAGTGATTTTTTGAACAATATCTCCCAGTTGATGGTGTTTCCCATGCTCTCTTCTATGATACCCAGCATCTGCGCTATCTGTGTTACAAGAAAAGAGTGTTCGGCAACGGAAGAACGCATATGCATGAAATCGCTCGCCCATCTGCTTATGTGATTCAGCTTCCTTGCCGCGTGAATATATTGTCCAAGTCCCACATTTCACCTCTGAAATGTTTATCGGATAAAAAAATAATATGTTTAATGGTGATTTTTATTTGGCTAAATGTTATATTTATTTAAATAAATACATTTGTGTGAAGACCAATGAAATTTGATAATTTTCTTGTGGTAGACAGCCGATACTGAGCAGTGACGAAGAAGTTTTCGCCTATGAGTTCCTTTTCAGAAAGGCAGGCTCCATAGAAAACAAAGCGGAAATACTTGATTCTGTTGTCGCTACTTCCAGAGTTCTGGTGAACATATTTCAGAATTTCGGCATAAAAAGCCTTACAAACGACAGGCTCGCTTTCATTAACATAGATGAGGATATCGTTTATAAAGATATTCTGGACGTTTTGCCCAGAGACAAGGTGGTTCTGGAGATTGTCGAGTCCACTAAGGTCACAAAAACATTCATAGACAGAATAGCGATGTATCACAAAGCCGGATATATGTTCGCTCTGGACGATTTTGTCATCAGTCCCCAGTATTTTTCCATGTTCATGCCTCTCTTTCCTTTTGTGGAATATATCAAAGTTGACATGAAAGAGAACTGTATAGAGAAGATCGGCGCCCTGCAAAAGGTTTTCAGAGGAAAACACATGAAAATGCTCGCCGAAAAGGTGGAGACCAGAGAGGATTTTCAGTTTACCAGAGATCTGGGGTTCGATCTGTTTCAGGGGTTTTTCTTTGAGAAACCTACCATCATACTGAAAAAAAATATTGAGCCTGCTCAGGCTCTGATTCTAAACCTGCTTTCGCTTCTCTGTGAGAACGCAGATATGAACAAAATAGAGGCTGAATTCCGTGTTCAGCCGGAGCTTTCACTGAAACTTCTGAAACTTATAAACGCCTGTTCCTACTGTCTCAGAAACGAGATCAGCAGCATACGCCACGCCCTGACTCTCATCGGCATGGAAAACATGCGCAAGTGGCTGACTATAATGCTCTATGCCGGAACAGACGAACAGCCTGTCAAATCATCTCTGCTGGAAACTGCCATGCTGAGGGCTCATACACTTGAACTTTTGTCCATAAAGATATATGGTAAAACCTACAAGGGAAGGGCGGACGCTTTTTTCATAGGCATGCTTTCATATGTGGACGTGGTGCTTGGCATCAGCAGAAAAGAGCTGATGGACACCATCAACGTGAAACAGGTTATTTATGACGCCGTTGTCAACAGAAGCGGTGAACTGGGCAAACTGCTGTCCCTCATAGAGGATACGGACGATGTGCACTCCGAGATCAATTCTGCCACTCTGAAGCAGTATGGGCTGACCGAAGACGATATATCGGATATCAAATTTCAGGGTCTGGAGTGGCTGGCGGAACAACAGAGTGTTTACAATACTTTATAAAAAGATATATTTTGTCTCATAAGGCTGGACATGACAAAAAACACGAGATATAGTCAGAATACGGCAGTGATTGTGGAAGATTCCAAATGCGCTCAGTGCGTTCATTTCAGACGTCTCCTTATTCCTGAGATGAAGCGCTGTTTCAGTCTGAAGTGCGCCGCGGCGGACAGATATCTCAAATCGCCCAGAAAAAGCTGCAGCATGTTTCAGCCCGAAACTTGGGAAAAATTCTTAGAATCAGGAGGGGATGATGAGGATTGAGTATTCTAATAAAGTGATCAGAAAACTTACTGTAAAAATATCAGATAAACCCGGATTTCTCGGACGCCTGACATCAGCCATCGGCAAATGCGACGGTATGATAGGTGAGATAAAAACCGCTCACCTCGGTAAAGGGTACAAGATCAGAGAACTGGACATATACGCCGAAGATGAGAGCGTTCTTAATAATATCCTCGCTTCTATCAAAGAGATAGACGGAATGGAAGTGATCGCCGTCACAGACATAGTGGAAGAGACCCACCTGAACGGCAAGATAGAGATCAGACCCACTGTGGAGATCAACTCCATAGATGACCTCAGAATAGTCTATACCCCAGGCGTGGCTTCCATATGCCATAAGATCTATCAGAACCCGTCTCTCGCCAGAAAATTCACCACCATAGGAAACAACGTGGCGATAGTTACCAACGGAACAGCGATACTGGGGCTCGGCGACATAGGCGCCGTGGCTGGCATGCCTGTCATGGAGGGCAAAGGACTTCTCTTTAAACTGCTTGCTGACATCAACGGCATACCGGTTCTGCTGGACACCAGAGATCCTGAAGAGATCATCAACACTGTGAAGCATATCGCTCCCACATTCGGCGCTATTAAACTGGAAGATATCAAGGCTCCGGAATGTTTCGAGATAGAGGACAGGCTGGACAACATGCTGGATATCCCGGTTATGCACGACGACCAGCACGGCACAGCCGTTGTGGTTCTCTCCGCTTTGATAAATATAGCTAAATACACATTCATAAACCTGAAAGAATCCAGCGTGGGCATCATAGGTCTCGGCGCTGCCGGAACAGGCATCATGAAGCTGCTGAAGGCTTACGGCGTTCAGACCTTCTACGGAGTCGACCTCGATGTGTCAGCCATGGACAGGTTCGAATCGCTGGGCGGCACCAGAAAAGACCTGAACGGAGTTGTCACCAGCTCCAGAATAGTCATAGCCACCACAGGATGTCCTAACCTGATCACTCCCGATATGGTTCAGCAGGGACAGGTTATTCTTGCTCTCTCCAACCCTAATCCGGAGATAGATCCCGAGCTGGCTGTGAAAAGCGGGGCGATATTCGCCGCTGACGGAAAATCAGTTAACAACGCTCTGGCTTTCCCCGGACTGTTCAAAGGCGCTCTTGCCGCTAACGCCCGCACGATCAACGACCAGATGAAGATAGCGGCCGCCAAGGCTATAGCTTCTTTTGCTCTGGAGGGCGACCTTGTGCCTAATATTCTTGATAAAAATGTCCACTACGCTGTGGCGAAAGAGGTTGAGACCGCCGCATACAGAACAGGTGTTGCACGTTTTATCGAAGAGTAATTCCATTTTTGTCTGTTAACACGGCAATAATATGTTATCTTATAGATAGACATGTTTAATTCGGAGGTAATGTATGAGGAAAATATTATTATTTGTTGTCACTGCTCTCTTCGCTGTGTCCATGACTCCCTTTGTACAGGCTAAAACCTTTGTTACAATAGGAACAGGCGGCGTAACAGGTGTTTATTATCCCACAGGCGGCGCTATCAGCCGTATGGTAAACAAAAAATCCAGCGAATACGGTATCAAGTCCACAGTTGAGTCCACAGGCGGTTCTGTTTATAACGTGAACGCTGTGCTCGCCGGCGACCTTGAATTCGGTATTTCACAGTCAGATATTCAGTTTCAGGCGGTTAAAGGTTTAGACGCATGGAAAGAGAAAGGACCTCAGAAAAAACTCCGCTCCATGTTCGCTCTGCACCCCGAAATAATCACAATAGTTGCTTCTGAAGGCAGCGGAATCAAAACTCTGGCAGATATGAAAGGCAAAAGAGTGAACATAGGCAACCCCGGTTCCGGTCAGTATGTTAACTCAGAAGATGTTTTCGCTTCTGTAGGCCTGAAAGAATCCGATGTAAAAGCTGAAAAAGCAAAAGCTGTTGAAGCTCCCGCTCTGCTTCAGGATGAAAGAATTGACGCTTTCTTCTACACAGTGGGTCATCCCAACAGCAATATTAAAGAAGCTACATCAGGACGCATCAAAGTCAGATTTGTTCCTGTTGAAGGCAAAGCAGCTGATTTCCTTACTACAAAGTTCCCCTACTATGTAAAAACATATATAAATATCAAAGATTATCCCACAGCTCTTAACAAAGACAATGTTCCCGCTGTCGGCGTGAAGGCTACACTTATCACATCTTCCGATGTACCGGATAACGTGGCTTATGCTGTGGCAAAAGAAGTGTTTGAGAACATTGACGAGTTCAAGACTCTGCACCCCGCTTTCGCCTCTCTGACAAAAGAGAACATGCTCGATGGTCTTTCAGCACCCATCCACCCCGGCGCGCTGAAATATTATAAAGAAGCAGGGCTTGATAAATATATTAAAGCTAACCTTAAGTAACAGCTTATAAACTTAACGGGGGACTTTTGTAAAAAGGTCCCCTGTTTTTATTTAGGGGAAGATATGTCTAGGATGCACAGATCAGCGGAAGAGATCTTACGCGAGGAAACGGGCGAGATAAGAACGCCCAGACAGTTTGAAAAATATCTGATAGGCGTTATAGCGGTCTGTTGGGCGCTTTTTCAGCTTTCTCTCGCAAGTTTTCTTATTTTGGACGGAACTACGGTCAGGGCAGTTCACCTCGCCTTTGCCATGCTCATACTTTTTCTAAGCGTTCCGGTGGTGAAGAGACCTCCGTCATGGATGCGTTTCATCTCCGCCACGGACAAAATTCCTGTTATCGATTATCTTTTTGCTGTAACAGGGGCTTATGCCGCTGTTTATATCGTTCTCGACCCCGAGGCGCTGGCGTTCCGCGCAGGCGACCCGTCCCGCATGGATGTTGTCGTGGGGCTCATGACGGTTGTTTTTCTTCTGGAGGCGACCAGACGTTCCATCGGACCGGCTCTGGTGTTCATCTCTCTGGTTTTCACCGCTTATGCGTTTCTTGGTCCTTACATGCCTGATTTCATGGCGTTTAAGGGTGTTTCTCTTAATAAATATCTTAATCAGATCTCTCTCTCCACAGAAGGCATATACGGCATACCGCTCGGTGTGTCCGCATCCATTGTGTATCTTTATGTTCTTCTGGGCTCCATGCTGGACAAGGCTGGAGCGGGTAAGTTTTTCATAGATATGGCGCTGTCCCTTCTGGGCAGGTTCAAGGGCGGACCGGCTAAGGCGGCGATAGTTGCCAGCGGATTCACCGGACTGGTGTCCGGCTCCAGTATCGCTAATATCGTTACCACGGGTACGTTCACCATTCCTCTGATGAAGAAAGTAGGCTATCCCGCTACTAAAGCGGCCGCAACAGAGGTTGCCGCCAGCACGGACGGACAGCTTATGCCCCCTGTAATGGGCGCCGCTGCCTTCATCATAGCCGAGTATGTGAACGTTCCATATATCGAGGTTGTCAAGGCGGCTGCTATCCCCGCCTTTGTGTCATATTTCGCTCTGTTCTTTGTGGTTCATCTCGAGGCTTCCAAGCTGGGCATGAAGGGACTTCCGAAAGAGGAATGCCCCAATTTCGTGGAGACCATCAAGGGCGGCATGCATTATCTGATCCCTATATTCATGCTGATATACGAGCTGGTGGTTCTGCGTCATTCGCCTGAGAAGGCGGCTTTTAACGCTATTCTGCTTCTGATAGCCATTATAGTTATCCGTGAGATATTCTTTGTGGTGAAAAAAGGCAAAAGCCCTCTGGATGCTGTCAAAAACGGTGTCGGGCTTGTCATACAGGGATTCATCGGCGGTTCCAGAAACATGGTATCTGTGGCTCTGGCCACGGCATCGGCGGGAATTATCGTCGGTGTGGTGAGCATGGGTATCGGCGGAATGATAACTCAGATAGTGGAAACACTGTCTCAGGGCAACGTATTTCTGCTTCTGTTCATAACAGCTATTGCCAGCCTTCTGCTGGGTATGGGGCTTCCCACCACTGCGACATATATCGTTATGGCATCGCTCACAGCGCCCATCATTGTGGAGCTGGGGGCTGATTACGGTCTGGTCGTGCCTCTGATGGCGGCTCACCTTTTCTGTTTTTACTTCGGCATACTGGCGGACGATACGCCGCCTGTGGGGCTGGCTTCATACGCCGCCGCCGCTCTGGCGGATTCACCTCCTATCGCCACAGGTATTCAGGGCTTTTTGTACGACCTGCGTACGGCTGTGATCCCTTTTATGTTTGTATTCAACCCTGATCTGATTCTGGATAACATATTCAGCTGGAAGCTGGGCATCATGATATTTGTCATGGCGTGTCTGGGGGCTTTTGCCTTCACATCGGCTATTCAGGGCTGGTTCATCGCAAAAAACAAATTATGGGAAGTGCCTTTTCTGCTGCTTGCTGCTTTCATACTCTATCATCCCGCCGGACTTCTGGAGATATTCCACTATCCGCTGGATTATAAATATTACATGTACATCCCAGGCGTTCTGCTCTTCTTAGGCATTTTGGGAGAACAGAGGCTAAGGCTGAAATTTTCTAAAGCGGCGGTGTAAAATGTCTGACCAGCTTGATAAAAACCTGAATCTGAATGTCAGAGGGCTATCTCTCTCTGCCACGCTGGCTATTAACGAGCTCAGCAACTCTATGATAAAACAGGGAAAAAAGGTATATAAGCTGGGGCTTGGACAGTCACCGTTTCCTGTTCCTCAGCCTGTTGTGGACGAGCTGAAGAACAACGCTTTTCAGAAGGACTATCTGCCGGTCCGCGGGCTTCCTGCTCTTCAGAGCTCCATAGCGGACTTTTACCGTAAAACGCAGGGGATACAGTTCACTCCTTCATCAATTCTGATCGGTCCCGGGTCGAAGGAGCTGATGTTCATCCTTCAGCTTGTTTATTACGGCGATCTGCTGATCCCGTCGCCGAGCTGGGTTTCATATGCTCCTCAGGCGCACATCATCGGGCGTCATGTGTCGTGGATTGATACTAAGGAGGAGAACGGGTGGCTTCTGACACCGGAAGAGCTGGATGAATACTGTTCGGCTGATTCCGGAAAGCCCAGAATCCTGATTCTGAACTATCCTAACAACCCCACGGGAAACACTTATAACGCCGCAGAGTTGAGAGAGCTGGCTGACGTGGCCAGAAAACATAAGATTCTGCTTCTGTCCGATGAGATTTACGGAGAGACCAACCACGAAGGCGACCATGTTTCCATAGCCAGATACTACCCCGAAGGAACTATCATCAGCAGCGGGCTGTCGAAATGGTGCGGGGCAGGGGGCTGGAGACTGGGCGTGTTCGCTTTTCCGGATAAGCTGTCGTGGCTGATGGACGCTATGGCCTCTGTCGCCAGCGAGACCTATACATCAACAAGCGCTCCCATACAATACGCCGCAGTGAGAGCTTTTCATCTGGGGCTGGATATCGAAAGATATCTGGTCAATTCCAGAAAAGTGCTGAAATCTCTGGGACTGCACCTGTATAAACTGATGACTGATGCCGGAATATCCGTATGCCGACCTGTTGGCGGTTTCTATATGTTTCCTAATTTTGAGAAATTCAGAGCTCAGCTGGAAAACCGCGGGATCAGAACCTCTGTGCAGCTGTGTGAGCGTCTTCTGGCGGAAACTGGCGTCGCTGTGCTTCCCGGAGCTTCTTTCGGACGTGATAAGAACGAGCTGACAGCCAGACTGGCCTATGTGGATTTTGACGGCGCCCGTGCTCTGGCGGCTGTGGAATCTATGCCTAAGGACTATTTTCCAGATGAAAAATTCCTGAAGACATACTGTCTGAACAATGTGGAAGCCATCGAAAAAATGACGGAGTGGCTTAAGTCTCTCTAGATTCTGGTTATCAGAACACTGATGGGGCAGTGCCTCAGTATCTTTCCGGCGGTAGTGCCGAAGGTGAATCTCTTCAGTCCGGACTGTCCGTGGGAGCCTATGACCAGCAGGTCATACTCGCCTTTTTCTGTTTCGTAGAGTCCTTCTATATACGGAACACCCCTGCGGATCAGACTGGTCCAGTCCATGTCTTTCAGCACGGGAATCTCATTCTCCATATTCGCGAACTTTTCTTCTATTTCATTGTCAATCTTAGACTTGATGGAGCGGTACTGCTCGTCGGTTATATACACCTGAAACTGGCTTCTGTCGTGGGCGACATGCAGAACGGTCAGAGCGCATCCGGATGCTTTTGCCATCCACGCCGCCTGTTCCACTGCCTTTTTTGAAAAATCGCTGAAGTCGGTCATAACCAGAATGTGTTTATAGCTCATGATGTACCTCTGTTTAAGTATAGCCCGTATATGATGATTTTCAAGATAAAGCGGAAGTTTTTGACTATTTATACCGTTATGGTATGATATTTATTGAGGTGAGAGGATGAATCGTTTCAAACTGATAATCAGTGTGCTTTCTTTTTTATTATCGGTAATATGCTTTACTGTTCCCGCGCACTCTGCGGAAAAATTTGTCGTTAAATATGATAAGACCATAGATATAACCAAAAACACCTCCACGGTGAATGTGGACGGATATACAGTGCGGGTGGATATGTCCGAACCCGCTGAGCCCTTCAGAGAGCTGGTTTTCAGAGTTTTCATCGAGAAGGATAAGAAGCCGGTGGAGCTCGCCCACGGGTACATGCAGTTCAATATGTCCATGGACATGGGGCTGTATAAAACCAAGCTGTTCAAAGCGAACACAGGATACACCGCCAAGGTGACACTGCCTAAATGCATATTCGGCGGAAAAAGATGGTATGTCAAACTGGTCTTCTCCGCTGACGGCGGCGAGTTCAGCAAAGTTTTTCTGTTTGATATGAAGGAATAGACTTGGAAGAGCTTACATATCTGGGATTTCTTTCTATGGGTTTTTCTGTGGGATTCGGGCATTGTCTGGGCATGTGCCATCCCTTTGTCCTATATATTTCCGGACGTTTTGTCGGCGACAAAAAGGGCTATCGACCGCTATTTCTCCCGCATATTATGTATAATCTAGGACGTATCACCACCTATGCCATGCTGGGGCTCATAGCCGGTTTCGCCGGAAATATGGTTCAGACAGTAGGGAGTCTGATGGGAATACAGAAGGCGGCGGCTGTTTTCGCCGGATTTTTTCTGATAATCTACGGTCTTTTCGCTTTTGCCGGGTATAATTTCATGAACAAACTGGAGAGTAAATTCGGCAGGCTGAACATAGCTGATAAAATAAAGAGATTGCAGCCAAAAACGCCTTATATCACAGGCGTTGTGCTTGGTTTTCTGCCGTGCGGACCTCTGTACGGCATGATAATAGCTTCCGCTTCCACCGCGGACGCTCTCAGAGGCATGATCTCTATGGTGCTTTTCGGCACTGGAACCATGGCGGCGCTCCTTCTGGCTTCTGTATTCGGAAACTTTCTTATGGCAAGACGTGGTCTGTTCAATATGCTTTCGCTGATCATCATGACGGCAATGGGCATCTTTTTTATCTGGTCCGGACTCAGGATGTAATTATTTTGTTATTCTAAGCGAGTTGAAGACTACAAGCAGGCTACTGACGCTCATGAAGGCGGCGCTAAGAACGGGATGCACCTTTCCTGTGACGGCCAGCGGTATCATTATCAGGTTATATGAAAAAGCCCAGAACAGGTTTTCTTTTATTATTTTCAATGTCTTGACGGATGTTCCGTGCAGGTTTTCAATAAGCCCCAGCTCCTCACGCATCAGCACTATGTCGGAACTCTCTATGGCGATATCGGTTCCCTGACCAATGGCTATGCCTATGTCGGCGGTTGTCAGCGCCGGAGCGTCATTGATGCCGTCTCCCACCATGGCGCATATTCTGCCGTCCGTCTGATATGATCTGACTATTTCTGCCTTCTGAAAAGGCGTAACGTCTGAAATGACTTCCAGACCTTTCACATTCAGTCTTTCCGCCAGCTTTTCGGCGGCTTTTCTGTTGTCTCCGGTTACTATCACAGTTTTCAGTTTTTTATCCGCCAGATATTTTAATGTTTTCTCAGCGTCCGGCTTTATGCTGTCTGATAAAGTGATGACTCCGGCGTATCTGCCGTCCACGGCAACGCATGCCGCTGTGAGTCCTTTTGATATCTTTTCGTCTATTATGGAATCATTGACGCTGATTCCCTGTTCTTTTATATAGGCTGCCGTGCCTGCAATTACGCTTTTGCCGTTTACAGAGCCTGAGACGCCCTTTCCAGGGGTTTCGGTAAAATCTGATACCGACACAAAGTCATCGGTGAAAAAGTCTGTTACAGCCTTAGCTATCAGGTGGGACGAGTTGCGTTCCAGAGAAGCGGTGAGCGTCAGAAGTTCATCCTTCGTCATGTGTTCCGGGATCACTTCCTCCACCTTCAGCTCGCCTTTGGTTATTGTTCCCGTTTTATCGAACAGAAAAACGGATGTTTTGCTGAATCTCTCTATAATGTCGCCCGATTTCGCTATGGCGCCCATTTTCGTTATTCTGGATGTGGCTATCAGTATGGCAAGCGGCGTGGCGAGTCCCAGAGCGCAGGGGCAGGCTATCACCAGTACGGAAACGGCTGTCATGACTGACAGCAGCGTGTTGTGCGAAAGAAGGTACCAGACAATGAATGTCCCCAGCGAAATAGCCAGAATAGCCGGCACGAACCAGCCCACAACCTTGTCTGCTATGTTTTGTATGGGCGCTTTGGACGCCTGAGCATCTTCCACTGCCTGCACTATGCGCGACAGCGTGGTCGAGCTTCCGGTATGTTCCACCAGAACCACCATGCTTCCGTTTATGTTGCCTGTTCCGGCGAACACCTTTTCGCCGATGGTTTTCAGTCTGGGCGACGCCTCGCCTGTGAGCATGGATTCATTGACTTCGCTCCTGCCGTATATCACTTCGCCGTCCGCAGGAACAGAGTCGCCAGGCAGAACCTCCAGCAGGTCTCCGGGTCTTATCTGTTTCACGGGAACGGTTTCAGATTTCTGCTGTCCTGTCATATATAGTTTTTCATCATAGTCAGCCAGCAGGCGCACCTGTGAAGGCTGGTATGTCAGCAGTTTGGAGACGGCGTTGGATGTGCGCACTTTCGCGCCCGCCTCTATATATCTGCCCAGAAGTATCAGCGTTATTATGTTGGCTGTGGTGTCGAAATATATCTCCTGATCGAGAAACAGCGCAAACACGCTGTAGACATACGCCGTGAACGACCCCAGAAAAATCAGGGTGTCCATGGTGGTGTGTCCTTTGCGTATGGCTGTCAGAGAGCTTCTGATGAACGGCCAGCCGGAATAGAACATGACAGGTGTGCACAGAGCCCAGGCGGTGTATTGAAAGAACTGGCGCAGACCGCTGTTGATGCCCTGAAAATATCCGGCGTAGAGAGCGACGGTGTATATCATTAACTGCATTGTAAAGAACGCCGCTATTGAAAATCTGTAAAAATAATCCTTCTTCTCTTTTTCATAGATACCGGCGACGGATGATTCGCTTATGGGCAGGGGGCAGTAGCCGATGGAAGTGATCCTGTCGATTATCTCTTTCAGCGTTATTCTGCCTTTGGTCCAGCGGATACGGGCTTTGTGGGTGGCGTAGTTCACTCGAACCGATTCCACCCCTTCAGCCTTGTTTAGATAATTTTCAATAAGCCAGATGCATGCGGCGCAGCGTATGCCGCTGAGAGCTATGTCCACCTCATAGCTGTTTTCGTATTCTTTAACCGAATCAACGAACAGCTCTTCGGACACTTGGGAGGTCAGGGCGGCGCCCGCCTGCCAGCTCTCGTCACGTTTGGAGTAAAACTTGCTGAATCCTTCTGTTTTCAGGATCTTATAGACCCCTTCACAGCCATGACAGCAGAAAAACAGATCTTCGCCGTCTATGCGCTCCTGTATTGCCTGATTTTTATTGATCTCAAGCATGCAGTGGGCACAGCGTACGGTCTTTTCATTCGTCATCGTCATCCAGCATGCGGTACTTGGGACCTTCCATATCATCAAATTCCCCGGTTTTACCTGCCCATAGAAAGATAGCGAGCACGATAACCCCCAGAATGAGGGAAACCGGGATCATGATATAAAGAGCTCCCATCAGTTAGCGAATTTCATTGCGAAGTAAAGGGGGATGCCTATCATCGCTATAAGTGAAAGAATCATTACGATTGTTCCGAGTCTCATAAAATCCTCCTGCTAATTTATTGATTGATATAAAAATTATTCTGAAAGGAAATTTCCGTGCCGGAAACCTTTGCCCGTGCCTCCAGAATAAAATTGCCGTATCCGTCTGTCTCGAAAGAGCCGTGGTAGGCTCCGTCTGGTCCTGCATCCGCTTTCAGCGTTTTGGTTCCGCTGGCAGAGCCGGGTCTTGCCACATAAAAAGTAAGTCCGTCCAGCTCAGTTCCCTCGTTCATCTGCATTGTGAAAGAGATGGAGACTTTTTCTCCCTCTCTGGCTGGTTTTATGTTTGTCAGGGCTAGCCCGTTGTCCTCTATGATGTGCTTGATCTTGTTGTAGTCCAGACCTGTCTCATAGGGTTTGTCGGTCACTTTGCCGTCAAACAGTTTATTTCCGTAATAGATAGACGGCGCTATGGTTATGAGCGCCAATAAAATTATGAAAAGTGTTACTTTCATTATTTATCCTTTTTCTTTGCTCTGATAGGTCTGCGGAAGCTCAGCTCGCTCTTCTGGGCATCTGCGCCGTCTCCGGCATCAGCCAGCATGTTCAGGCTGAGTATCGGCATTTTCTCCAGTTTTTCCTCGGGTATGAACAGAAATACCTTCTGCTTGATAGTAGCATCCGGCTGAACCTTGATAGGTGATTCATACTGAAGCTCATATTTATCCGTGCCCTCCATAGAGAGCGTAACGCTGATAGCCTTGTCCGAGGTGTTCTTAAGCATTATCTCATATGAGTTTATTATGCTGCCTTCCTTTAATCTGGGCATGAAGCTCTGGTTCGGAAATACCTCGAACTCGAAAGGCTTCACATTGACCGCCATGTATATAAAGGCGGAGAGGAAGAGCAGGGTGGCGGCGCCTGTTATCAGGACGTTCACTCTGAAAGGATTCTGTTTCTTCTCGAAACCGAATATGTAGTGTATGAGTGTCGGGTGCTCTTTCTTCTTCATTACCTTGGCGCAGGCTGTGATGCACTGACCGCAGTTGATGCAGGCGGAGACCAGACCTTTTCTGATATCCAGATCCACAGGGCAGGTGCGCACGCACGCCTTGCACTGGATACATTTGTCACGGGTATCGGGGTCCATCGCCACTATCAGAGTGTTTTTGTCGAACATTATCGACTGGAGCTTGGAATAGGGGCAGATGGTGGTGCAGAACTTATACCTGATAAAGGCGAAGTTCAGATAGGTTATCACTGTGAGCGCCAGACAGAACATCTTGGTGACGTGGCTGAGTGTTCCAGCTGAGATGTCTGATATGAATTCGTATGGCGAAACAAAGTAAAACACAAGCCAGACGCCTATGACGGCGCTGACCGCGAGCATTATTATATGGTTGATGACCCTGAGAACAGCGGTCTGATCTTTTTTGTCAAAAAAGGCTGTGAGGTTGATAATGGCGGTATGCGGGCAGAACCATCCGCACCATATCCGTCCGTAAAGCTGTGTTATGAGTATGGATAAAAAAGTTATAAAGAACGTAAGTATCAGCAGTATAAAGAAATTCTCTATCCATACCGATGTTCCGAATACGAACAGGCGCAATGAAGGGATATCGAACCTCAGAGCGCTCTGTCCGTTAATAGTTATAAATGGCAGCAGGAGAAACAGCAAGGTATTTATTATCCTGACTATCCACCTGTATCTTTGCAGATTAATCATCGTCATCATCCAGCATTCTGTATTTTGCTTCTTCAACGGAGTCTTTTCTCTTTTTTGAGTAGTAATAGAATATAATAGCGGCGAAAATCACCACCAGGGCGATTCCGTATATAAGGAAAGAGTATACGCTTCCGATCATTTTTTCCCCCGGATTAGATATGGAGGGGGCAGAAGCCCCCTCCAGAGGTTGTTATTTAGGCATATCCTGCATGGATTGCTCAAGCTGTTTTTCCTGAGTCCATCCGGTGAAAGCAGGAGTATACGCATATACATAGTAAATGCCGAATACTATCAGACCGATAAAAAGTATCAGCCATCCAAGGGGAAGTGCGTTTTCTGTATCTTCCCTGCTGAATTCTTCAAGATTATCGAATTCTTCTTGCATTTCGCGCCTCCCTTACTGTTTCAGGCTGTTGATGTAAGAAACAACAGACCATATTTTATCTTTGCTGAGTTTAGCGGCGTATGAGGGCATAGCGCCTTCAAAACCGTTAGCCACTGTCACATATGTGTCAGCGTCAGCGTTTCCTGCCTGTGCGTAGTCCACGATAGAAGCGCCTATATTGCCCTCAGCGTTCTGTCCGTGACATCCTGCGCACTCAGCCTTGAATATAGCCTGACCCATAGCAACTGCCTCGGGGCTGCTGCCCATAGGGTTCGCCTGCTCAACATTTGCGGGATCAACAACGATGGCCTCTTTCTTAGCCACTGATGCGCCGATAACCTGCATATAGGCAACCAGAGCGTCAAGCTGTGTCTGATCTGCCAGAGCAGCCATCTCTTCCTCTGTGTAGGGGAAGCCGTTTGTGTCCATGTGCGCTTTGATATCAGCGGGGTTCAGCTTCTTAGTCTTCAGCCAGGGATACTTAGGCATGTTAGACTTAGGATAGAACGCCTGAGGGTTTTCAAAGTGCTGGATGTGCCACTCATCGGGATATTTTCCGCCGATTCTCGCAAGATCGGGACCGGTACGCTTAGAACCCCAAAGGAAGGGTCTGTCATAAGCGAACTCGCCAGCCTTAGAGAAATCGCCGTATCTCAGGACATCTGCCTTAAGAGGACGTACTGTCTGGGTGTGGCAGTTAACGCAGCCTTCTGACATGTATATATCTTTACCTGCCAGCTGAAGAGCTGTGTATGTTGTAAGGTTCTCTGTCTTGGGGTGCATGCCTGATGTAAACATAGGCAAAAACACAGTAACGATAGTACCGATAAGCACTGTTACCGCGGCGAGTACGGAGAACACGAGAGCTTTGCTGTAGATCGAGTTTTCATGATTGCTCATTGTGTGCCTCCTTACGCAGCTTGTTTGGCAAGATCATTGCCTTTTTTGATTGTCATGAGAACATTATACACGAAGAACAGCATACCCACTACGAAGATGATACCGGCTACGGTTCTCATCTGCCAGTAGGGATAGTTGCGAACGAGTGTTTCCATGAATGTATACTGAAGTGTGCCGTCAGCGGCTGTCATCTTCAGCATGGCTCCCTGCTGGATACCTGTAATCCACATGGTGATGGAGAACATAAGCTGTCCGACAAGAACAAGCCAGAAGTGTGTGTTGGCGATTTTTTCGCTGTATATAGTGGTCTTATACATAGCGGGGATCATATAGTATACTGACGCGCAGATAACCATTGTAACCCATCCCATAGTACCCATGTGAACGTGACCGGGAACCCAGTCGGTGTAGTGGATGAGGGATGAGATAACTCTGATACCCTGTGAAGGACCCTGAATGGTCTGAAGACCGTAGAATGTGATACCAACGATGAAGAACTTGGTAAGATACTGAGTTCTCATCTTAGACCAGTCTCTGTCCACAGTGAAATATCCGTTCACAACAGAACCCCATGACGGAGCGATGAGGAAAAGTGTGAAGGCGATCCCCAGTGTCTGTATCCAGTCGGGCAGGGGAGTGTACACAAGGTGGTGCGCTCCTGTCCACAGATAAGCGAATATCAGCGACCAGAAAGAGATGATGGAAAGTCTGTGGCTGTAAATAGGAAGCCCGGTAGACTTAGGAAGGAAGTAGTAGAACATGGCGAGGATAGGTGTAGTAAAAAGGAAACCTACCGCGTTGTGTCCGTACCACCACTCCACGTTGGCGCTGTTTACACCGGCAAATACTGAGTAGGATTTGAACAGTGTAGAGGGGATGGCGAGGTTGTTCACAATGTACAGAATAGCGACTGTGATGATAGTGGCTATAACGTACCAGAGAGAAACGTACATGTTTTTCTCTTTTCTGGTGAATACGTTGCCGAGAACGTTGATGGCGAACAGCACCCAAAGAATGACGATGGCGATGTCGATGGGCCATTCGAACTCAGCATATTCCAGTGACTGGTTCATACCGATGAAGAGCGACAGTGTGGCGAGAACCATTCCGGCGTTGAAAAGCCAAAGATGGAATCTGGCAAGCTTAGGCAGAACCAGAGGACGCTTTGTCAGCCTCATAACGATATAATAAAAAAGACCGAATTCTGCACCGATACCAAGACCGTATGCCAGAACATTGGTGTGAAGGGTTCTGAGTCTGCCGTATGAGAAATACTCACCAAAGTTAAGGTTAGCATCCCAAAGCTGGGCAGAGATAAGAAGACCGATCACAAGACCAATAACACCCCAGAAGATGGCAGAGAGAACGAATCCCTGCACCGTCTTGTAGTCGTAATGAAACTCGTTGTTCATTCAGACCTCCTGCGTTGATTTGAATTTAGAAAACAGTTCCTCACTGTTAAAAAGAAACTCTTTTATCTTAGCCTGTTTCAAGCGTTCCTCCACGTCATTCTGAAGGTTGCTGAACAGTCTGTTGATCTTGCAAATAGGGAAAAGCTGACATTTATCATTGTTTGAAAGGCAGGTGTTCACACGGGATGAAAAGCCCATGCAGACGAGAATATCGTATACACTGGAGTCGAAGACCTTTTCGGATACGGTGTATCCGCCTTCTTTGCCTGTTTTTGTGTCTACAAAACCGCCCGTCTTCAGACGGTTCATTATCTTGACAACTATGGGGCGTGACAGAAACAGGGCAGAGCAAATCTCCTGTATTTTCACTTTTCTCCTCACTGTTGCCAGATACACAATGATGCGTATGGCATAGTCTTCTTCCCGTAAAATAAACGAATTCAATTGTATACCTCTATGGTATACAATACCTTGTATGAAATATTTTTGTCAACAAAAGATGCAAAATGTCTACAAATTAATTACACATCTTTATGTCTATCAATATCTAACATAAAATCACCTGAACGAAGGTTCGCATATGCCATTTTCAGCCTGTCCATGATGAATTCGTAGCTGTTCTCATCATGGTTTCTGACACAGTGAGAGCAGTCTTTTATATTTCCGGACCAGACAGGGTCGCCGCCGCAGTCTCTGAAGAAATATAGTGGGCAGTAGCAGAAGAGACAGTTTTGTCTGTCCAGCTTATGACACGGGTAATACTCGCATTTTTCGTTGGTGAAATGTTTATAGCTCAATGAACGCTCCAATATTATTGTAACATCGGTATTTTTATAATCAAATGAATCTGGTCGGTTTTCGGAAAAAGATTATTTTGTTCGTTTGTTCTTGGCTTTCACTTCTCTGCTGTTCAGCTCTGTGATAACCTCTGTGGCGGTGGTTTTGGCTGTTTTGGAGGTTTCGTCCTTCATATGCTTTGCTAATTTTATAGCTTTCTGTCTGTTCTTTTCGTCTCTTTTACCTATGTTGCGAAGCGCCCAGCTTACGGCCTTTCTCACATAATTTCTGCTGTCGTCGCACTCGTTCATTATCAGAGTGAAATAGCTGTCTATTTCGCTCTCTGTCAGTTCCTTATCTTTCAGCGCCAGATTGGCGATTATAGCGAATCCGGCTCTTTTTACGAATATTTCGTTCTGAACAGCCCATTCATAGGCCTTCATTTTCCCCGTTTCAGCTTTATAAGCGATGTTGTTGCAGAATTGGTCGCACAGATCCCATGAATTGATCTCCATGACCCATTTTTCCAGAAGCTCGGAGCCGCACTGATGTTTGTCCGCTATCATGGTGGCTAGTATGCGTGCCTCGTGCTGTTCCGTATCCCAGAGCTGAAGTGCCAGTTCGTGATTTATTCGGATATCTTTAGCTATGGAGCGCAGGTCTGCCACCTTTGTTCCGCATGCCTTAGCGGTATTGATGCCTATTTTCGCCATTTCGGCTTTGTTCTCTTCAGAAGCAAATTCATTTATTTTGTCCAGAGCTTCCTGTAGTGTCATAAATTTGAGTACCTCATAAATGTTTTGAAAAGCGTGGGGTGCCCGCCCGGATATTTTATCAGTCTGTCGGCACCGAAATCTATAATGCTCTTTTCCACAGGAATCCCCATTATATCTCCCGCTGTGAGCAGGAGACCTATGAACACGCTTATGGAATTGGGAATAGAATCGTCAAAAGTGTCTATAACGGTCTTTTCTGTGTCCAGATATATCAGACCGTCTTTGCAGAAGAGCTTCAGCGCCTCGTCAGCGAATGCGGAAGCCTCTGTCAGGAAGAGCTTTTCCTTAGTGATCTCGAAGAATTTCATGAAGGCGTCTATGGTGAAGGCATAGTCCTCCAGAGTGGTCTGCTCCATCACCTCGCCGTGATAGTTGATGCGGAAGAGGCTGCGTCCGTGCATGTGAAAATGTCTCAGCTTGCCCAGCAGGGCGGATGCCTGCTCCATATAATAATCGGAGCCGGATATCTCGAACATTCTCAGAAGAGCTTTGACAAAAAGCATGTTCTGAGAAAGAATTATCTTGGTATCCTTCGCAGGTTTCTCTTTCAGATTGTCTGCCTGAATCTTTAAAAAATGCTGTTCCAGACGGACATACTCTTCATAATCGGCGTTGTTCACGGTGATAACGCCCTCTGTGAGGGTTACTGAGTCAGCTATCTGTTTAATCTGATCTTCGCTGACCAGATAATAAAATCCCTCAACTAGCTTCAGGTCATCGTCCAGACTGTCGGCATCCATGGCGGATATCAGCCCGAAGTCCGTATTGAACTCGTGCAGGATGAAATCTATGGTTTTTTCCGCGGTTTTCAGATAAAGGCGGTTGTCCGTCTTTTCAAACATATCCAGAAGAAAACATGTGTTCTGGGCGTTGTCATAGAGCATTTTTTCAAAATGCGGCACGCTCCATTTTCTGTCCACCGCATAACGGTAGAACCCGCCGTTCACATGATCGTATATACCTGAAGTACAGAGCCTGTCAGCGGTCAGGTTCATGAAATCCCTGACGAAGAGGTCTGTGTCGTAATATTCCATCATGGCTTCCATAACCGGAATATTGGGGAACTTCGCGTCTTTTCCCAGTCCGCCCTGTTCGCTGTCGAACATTTTTGAAAACGACTCGGAGGCGGTGTGAAAGTCAAAGCCGGTCAGCTCTTCGGATGTCTTATCCGTTACGATGAATTTATCAAAGAACTTGTCATAGTTTTTAGAGTATTTTTCAGCCTCTTTCGGCGTATCCTGATACAGCTTGCCCAGCTGAACGACTATCTCGGTGAAGGCCGGCAGTCCGTGGGTGGGTTTCGGCGGAAAATATGTGCCGCCGAAGAAAGGACGTCCGTCCGGCAGAGCGAAGATGGACAGAGGCCATCCGCCTCTTTTGCCAGTGGCATGCAGATAGAACTGATAACGCTTGTCAACGCTGGGAAATTCCTCTCTGTCTATCTTTACAGGGACGAAATATTTATTCAGTATCTCCGCCGCAGTTTCGTTTTCGAACGATTCGTGCGCCATCACATGACACCAGTGGCAGGAAGAATATCCAATGCTGATGAACAGAGGCTTGTTCAGCTCCATCGCCTTGGCTATGGTCTCTTCAGAGTATGCCTGCCATGCTACTGGATTGTTTTCATGTTGTTTCAGATAAAGACTTTTTTGTTTACTCAGCTCGTTTTTCATACCAACACCAAAATTATCATATTAAGACAATATAGAGTTTGCGGAGACATATCAAGGAATAAAAAAAGGGGCGGATATGTTCCGCCCCTTCCCGGTATGAACACCGGAAATGACTTTGGTGCAAACGCCATGTGATTGTCAAAATGACATTCACTGTTCTATTAATAAAACCATTTAGGTTCTATTAGCAAGTCAATTATTTATATTTCTGCTTCGCTTTCTCTATAGCGTCCACAACGGCGATGGCTGCCATGTTCACTATTTCGTTCACGTCGCTGCCTCTCTGGAGGACGTGTACGGAGTGTTTGAATCCCTGCAGAACGGGTCCGATGGCGATACCGCCGCCCAGTCTCCACAGCAGTTTATACGCGCTGTTTCCCGCCTCCAGGTTGGGGAAGACAAGGATAGACGCGTCTCCCTTGATGTCGGAGAAGGGAAAGGCTTCTTCGGCGATGGGTCTGTAGAGGGCTGTATCCGCCTGCATGTCGCCGTCTATGATGAGCTGGGGATATCTCTCTTTCACTTTTTTGATGGCTTCTGTGATCTTCTGCGTTCTGGGCAGTTTCACAGATCCGAAGTTGGTGAAAGAAATCATAGCCACTTTAGGCTCTATCTCAAACTTGGAACATGTATCCGCTGACTGCATGGCTATCTGTGCCAGCACTTCGGCGTCCGGATCGATATTGACAGTGGTGTCGGCGCAGAGCACTATTCTATCTTTAAACACCATAAAATACGCGCCTGACGGGCTGGTGTATCCCTCCTGCATGGGGTTGATCTCCAGCAGGGGGCGGATGGCGTCAGGATAGTTTCTGGAGTATCCGTTCAGCAGACAGTCGGCGTCGCCCTCGCACACCATCATAGCGGCGTAATAGTCGCTGATGCGCACCAGTCTTCTGTAGCTTTCGTCATATGTCATGCCCTTTCTCTGGCGCAGGGTGTGAAATCTTCTGGCGTACTGCTCCAGTTTGGTGGAGTAGGTGGGGTTGACTATCTCGCAGTCGGTCAGATCTATATTGTGCTTTTCCGCCATAGCTTTTATGCGGTCTTCGTTGCCCAGCAGGATGGGTTTGGCGATTCCTTCCTCCACCATCTTCTGAGCGGCTCTGAGTATCTTTTCCTGTTCGCCTTCGGGCAGGACGAGACGTTTCGGTTTCTGTCTGGCGACAGATATGATGTGTCTGGTGAATTCCTTGGCGAATGACAGTCTGGATTCCAGATAGTCTTTATATTTTTCAAAACTGGGGATGTCTTTCTGAGCAACTCCGGATTCTATCGCCGCCTTGGCAACAGCTGGGGCAACCCATGTGAGAACCCTGTGGTCGAAGGGTTTTGGGATGATATATTCCGGTCCGAACTCTATTCTGTCCACACCGTATGCCTTGCAGACTGATTCCGGCACTTCCTGTCTGGCGAGCTGTGCCAGAGCGTTCACTGCGGCGAGTTTCATATGTTCGTTGATGGCTTTGGCTCTGACGTCCAGAGCTCCTCTGAATATGAACGGGAATCCCAGAACGTTGTTCACCTGGTTAGGATAGTCGGAGCGTCCTGTCGCCATGATGGCGTCGCCTCTGACCTCTGCCACTTCTTCCGGGGTTACTTCCGGGTCGGGGTTCGCCATGGCCATGATGATAGGGTTTCTCGCCATGATCTTTATCATGTGTTTACTGACAGCTCCTTTCTGAGACAGACCGAGGAAAACATCTGCTCCGTCCATTGCCTCTTCCAGAGTGCGTTTGTCAGTGTCCAGCGCGAACTCTTCCTTATATTTGTTCATGCCTTCCGTGCGTCCGTTATATATGATGCCTTTTGTATCGCACATCATGATATTCGCCTTGTTTCCGCCCACCAGCACTATCAGTTTGCCTATGGCTATTCCTGCGGCGCCGGCGCCGTTGATTACGATTTTTACCTGATCTATCTTTTTACCCACCAGTTCCAGAGCGTTAGTCAGGGCGGCAACGGCTATAATGGCTGTTCCGTGCTGGTCGTCATGGAATACGGGTATGTTCAGTTTCTCTTTCAGTGTCTCTTCTATATAGAAGCAGTCGGGAGCTTTGATGTCCTCGAGGTTGATTCCTCCGAAGGTAGGCTCTATCAGCTCGCATGCCTTGATAACATCGTCAGGGTTCTGGGAATTGATCTCAATGTCGAAAACATCCACATCCGCAAAACGTTTGAAGAGAACGCCCTTGCCCTCCATAACGGGTTTTCCGGCGGCGGCGCCTATGTTGCCCAGTCCCAGGACGGCTGTTCCGTTGGATACTACTGCCACCAGGTTTCCTTTTGATGTGTATTCGTATACCAGCTCAGGGTTCTGCTCTATCTCCAGACAGGGCTGAGCCACGCCGGGTGTGTATGCCAGAGACAGGTCCCTCTGCGTGTAGCAGGGTTTTGTGGGTACTACTTCTATCTTTCCGCTTTTGGGATATTTGTGATAATCGAGAACTTCCTCTTTTGTGATAGCCTTTCTGTTCTTCATGGGCAATCCTCCTCGTGTTTCTCTTTATGCAGAATAGGGGGTGTTAAACTATAAGTCAACTCAAATATTGCTTAACATCAAAATTCTGAACAAAAGTGTATAAAATGTTAATCAAAAATAATCTATAATTTAATAGATATATTCTATCGATAAAATTAAATAAAATATAGATTTGTGTTTTGTTATTTTGCTTATGAATAATGCTTATGGCTTATTATAGAAAAAAGTAATAGCATAAAATGGCGTATTCAGATACTTATAAGCAGTTGTATTCAATAAATCCTAACTCTGATAGTGCCGCTTAGTCATAGGATTTCACTATCTATCGTTATCGATGCTATAGGGATGATATCTGGATGCTGATATGAGGTGTTGTGATCATAATTTTAGAACATGAAAAGTTAACTCAGGTTTTCTCTTGTTTTCTCTGCGGAGAACAAAAATTGAAATACTCCTCTTATGAGTGTATAAATCATTATGACCTATTTTAACTTATAAGGGCGAAATTGGATAACGAAAAACTGATCTTTAATTTTAAAGCATGGCTGAAGCACGAACAGGGACATTCTGACAATACCGTGTCAGCCTATATCTCAGATATATCATCATTCGGTGAGTTCTTCTCCAAACCTCTGGCGGAAGCCGCCGCTGTGGATCTGGTCAGCTATATGGCGCAGATGCGAAAGGACGGCTACAGCATAGAAACTGTTCTGAGGAGACTCTCCGGAATATCATCATTCTACGATTTTCTGATAATAGAGCGGGTGATAAAGACAAATCAGGTGGGCTACATCACCAAACCGTCCAAATGGGACAAACTGCCTGTTTTTCTTAATTTTGATGAGGTTGAAAAACTTCTGGACGCTCCGGATTCCGGCGACAATCTCGGTTACAGGGACAGACTGATCTTCGAGACGCTGTATTCGTCAGGCATGCGCATCAGCGAGCTGGTGGGGCTGAAAGTGACGGATATCGACCTGCCCAGAGGCGTTATCAAGGTGACGGGAAAGGGCGGCAAGCAGAGGTTTGTTCCTCTGTATTCCACTCTGGCGGATAAGCTGAACGGATATCTTACTATCAGGCACGAATATTTTGTAAAAGGACGTGATGAGGGCTGGCTTTTTCTGAGCAGAAACGGTAAAAGACTGAACAGGGAGTATATCTTCATGATGGTTAAAAAATATTGCCTGAAGGCGGGTATAGACAAAAATGTTTCTCCGCACACGCTTCGCCATTCATTCGCAACCCATCTGCTGACCAACGGAGCTGATCTGCGCACCATTCAGATCTTTCTGGGGCACAGCGATCTGTCAACCACCCAGAGATATACCCACGTCACCGATGATAAATCGAGGAACGTGCTTTTAAACTGTCACCCGAGGTTCAGAAGATGAGGCGCATAGCCGTAACACACAAAAATCCGGATTTTGACGCTGTCGCCAGCGCATATGCCGCTTACAGGCTCTATGGGCTGGACGCTGTGATCACATCATCATCCTATGAGCCGCCGGTAAGGGAATATATCGATTCGCTGGAGTTTGAGTTTCCGATAATCAACATGAAAGAGAAAGAGATAGAGACTCTCGAAAAACCCGAGCTTCTGGTTATCACCGACTGCAAGCTGAAGGACAGGCTGGGAGCTCTCGCATATCTCGTGGACACAGCGGAAAAGAAGATAATATTCGACCATCACCCCACCCACGGGCAGGATATAGAAGCCGACGAGATGAATGTCAGAGAGATAGGCGCCACCACGACCATACTTGTGGAGAAACTGATAGAACAGGATATCTTTCTGAATCCTGACGAGGCGACTTTTCTGATGACCGGCATATATGAAGATACCGGCATGATGACCTTCGAGGGGACTACCGTGGCGGATATGCAGGCTGCGGCTTGGCTTCTTTCCAAAGGCGCTAATCTCCAGACGGTGAGCGACTTTGTAAAGCGGGATCTCAGCCGTGAGCATGTTTTCATCCTGAACGAACTGCTGACAAATATGAACACGATAAATATCGGTCCGGTCAAAATAGGCGTATCAAACGCCAGCAATGACAAATATATAGAAGATATCTCCGATCTGGCTCACAAGATAATGGATATAGAGACTCTGGACGCTCTCTTCATCCTTGTGCGCACAGGGGACAGGATAATTCTGGTGGGCAGAAGCAGGACAGACCATGTGGACGCTTCCGAGATAGCCGCCGCTTTCGGCGGAGGCGGGCATTACACAGCCGCCAGCGCCGTTATCAAGGATGAGACCCTCCACGAGTGCGTGGGCAAACTGGAGCTGATTCTTCAGGACGTGGTGAAACCAGTCAAGACAGCGAAGGATATAATGAATTCCCCGGTGAAAACTGTCAGGCAGACAGCCACTTTCTCTGAGGCGATAGATATATTTATGAAGAATAATCTGAACATGATGCCCGTGGTTAAGGATGATATCCCCGTGGGTCTGGTGTCCAGAAGAGATATACTGCACGGGCTGAAACACGGGCTGAACGATGAGCCTGTGAGCTCCATCATGCAGGTGGAGTTCGAATCGATACATCCGGACACTCCCTATTATATGGTGGAGGAGGTCATGCTCAGCCGAAGCTGCAAGATGGTGATAGTCACCGACAACGGCAGGCTGGCAGGTGTCATCACCCGCACGGATCTTTTGCGGCTCATACACGAAGAAATTTCAAAAATGCCCAGATATTCTGACGGCAGGCTGATAAAATCAGACAGTAAAAAATATAAGAATATCGCAAGCCAGATAGACAGCATACTTCCGGCAAGGGTTGTCACCACTCTGAAAGAGATAGGCGCAATGGCGGACGAGCTGGGATACAGATGCTATATGGTGGGCGGTGTCGTCAGGGACATTCTGCTTAGAAAATCCAATGAAGATATAGACATAGTAGTGGAGGGCAGCGCTCCTGACTTCGCCAGAAAATTTGCCGACAGATCAGGCGCCAGAGCCGCTATCCATGCCAAGTTCAAGACTGCCGTGGTGATTTTTCCGGACGGGTTCCGTGTGGATTTTGCCACCAGCAGGACGGAATATTACACTTTTCCGGCGTCTGCGCCCACTGTGGAGGACGCTTCTATAAAAAACGATCTCTTCCGCCGTGATTTCTCCATAAACGCTATGGCGGTTAAGCTGAACAGGAAGGAATACGGTACTCTGCTGGACTTTTTCGGCGGACAGCGGGATATTAACGATAAAAAGATAAGGGTGCTTCACTCACTCAGCTTTGTGGATGATCCTTCCAGAGCTCTGCGTGCCGTCAGGTTCGCAGTTAGGTTCGATTTTATGATAGGTCCGCATACGGACAGATTGTTCCGCCATGCGGTCAGCCTGAACCTTTTTGACAGGGTTGTCGGTCAGCGTATGTTTCAGGAACTGAAATATATCATGAGCGAGAACAATTACAGGAAAGCGCTGAAAATGATGCGTAAATATGATCTGATGAAGTTCTTTCACAAAAGCCTGATTGTGGACGAGGTGAAGGAACAGCTCTTTGAAAATCTGGAATATATCATGGACTGGTATATTTTTCAGTTTCAGGAGGAGATCGAGGAATATATGCCCAGAATGGCGGTATTATTTCATGATCTGGATAAAGACGCCGTGGCGGAGGTTATGGGGCGTTTTCAGCTTGACGATAAAAAAGCCGAGGAGCTCACAGAGTGCTTTAGGCTGGTGAAGGATATAACCGCCGGTCTGAAACGCAGACCGGAGATAAAACCGTCCGGGTTCACGACCAATTTCGACAAACTGTCCGTTCCGTGCGCTCTGGCTGTTTCCGCTCTGATAGGCGAAGATTTTGAGGAGAGGGTGAAGGAATATTTCATTACCTACCGCAATGTTAAGCCTCTGATAAACGGTGATGATATGAAAAAAGCGGGCATAGAGCCCAGGATCATATATTCAAAAATTCTGAAGGCGGTTAAAGATGCCGCCATAGACGGAAGATGCGCAGACTGGGACAGCCAGATGAGGCTGGCAAAAGAACTATCAGAAAAGCTGGTGAAAGATGATAAAAAGAACGGTTGAAGTATCCAAGATATTGATGCCATTTGTATTAGGAACAAAAGATACTAACCTGAGAATGTTGAATTCAGAGTTTTCGGTGAAGACCAGCGTCATAGACGGCGTTTTCACCGTGGAGGGGAAGGCGGACGATGTGAGAATGGCGGTGAGCGCCCTCCAGAACATGATACAGACCGCCTCTGACGGTGTGCTGGACGCTTCCAAGGCGGCGGATATAGTGCGCATGGTGGCGGATAAGAATGACGATGCCTCAGACATTATAAAAGATGGTATCCCAGTTGCGGGCAGGGTGAAAAAAGTATGCCCGAAATCCGCCAGACAGAGGGATTATATCAACGCTATCAAGAACAACGACATGGTTTTCGGCATAGGTCCGGCTGGCACAGGTAAAACATATCTGGCGATGGCGATGGGAGTTCACTATTTTTTACGCAGAAAATGCAGTAAGATCATACTGACACGCCCCGCAGTGGAGGCCGGAGAGAATCTGGGCTTTCTGCCTGGCGATATCAACGACAAGATAAATCCATATCTGCGCCCGCTTTATGACGCCATATACAGCATGATGGACTATGCCAAGGTGGCAAATCTGATAGAGAACGGCGTGATAGAGGTCGCTCCGCTGGCTTTCATGCGCGGACGTACGCTGAACGACGCTTTTATCATTCTGGATGAGGCGCAGAACACCACAGAGGAGCAGATGAAGATGTTTCTCACACGGATGGGTTTTTCATCCAAGGTGGTTGTGACCGGCGACATAACACAGGTGGACCTGCCCAGCAGCAAGAGCAGCGGGCTGGTGCTGGCCAGAAAGATATTGAAAGATATAGAGGGGATAAAATTCACCCAGTTCACTGATAAAGACGTGGTGAGACACCCTCTGGTACAGAAAATAGTAAAAGCATATGATATATATTACGGAGACCAACATTGAAAACTGACATACTTATAGCGGACGAAATGGATAGCGGGCTCAGCCCGGAGCTTTTTCAGCAGGCGGCAGAAGCTGTTATGGCGGAGCTGGACACTTCTTTTGAGGAGTGCGAGATATCGCTGATGATATGTTCCGATGAAGAGATCAAGAACCTGAACAAGGTCTACAGAGAGAAAGACTATGCCACAGACGTTCTGTCTTTTCCCATGTCCGAAGACCCATATGAGGAGGGCGGGATGCTGGGCGACATAGTGATATCGCTGGACACAGCCAAAAAACAGGCGGCTGAAGCGGATATCGCTCTGGAGCGGGAGATCAGCTTTCTGTTCATCCACGGGCTTCTGCATCTGATGGGCTTCGACCACGAGCTGGGCGAGGATGAGGAGAAGGAGATGTTCGATCTTCAGGAAGAAATTTTATCAAATCTTGTTAAAGCGGGCAAAGTTGCTTGATATTGTCCTTGTGTTATGATACATAATGCTATCCTGTTTTATTATAAAACGGGTAGGAATTAACTTTTTTAAACAGAGGTAATAGTTTACTTAAATGGACTCGTGCAGTTCGTGTCATTATCTTAAGGAGATCTCAGGTGAGTGAAGCACTTATTTTTGAGCTCTCCGCCATCATTCTCTGTATTTTGCTGTCCGGCATCTTCTCCGGCAGTGAGACAACTCTGACATCTCTCAGCGAGCTTAAAGTACGCCACATGATAGAGGAGAACCCCAGAGCAAAACCTCTGGAGCTCTGGCTGAACCACCCTAACAAAGTTCTCAATACTATTCTGATAGGAAATAATATCGTAAATATTCTTGCGTCCGTACTGGCTACCGATTTCACGGCTAAGCTGGTGGGCGATTCCAATATCGCTATGGTTACAGGTATTATGACTATCATGGTGCTCTTCTTCGGAGAGATAACACCTAAAACCTACGCCAAACACAACGCCGAGAGACTGGCTATTCCGGTTATAAAACTGCTGAAGCTGCCTTATTTCTTCTTTTTCCCTTTTTCATACGGCATCAACAGGCTGGTGAAGCTGATGATCATCATCTCCGGCGGAAATCCGGAACGTCATAAGCACAAGCTGACAGAGGACGAGCTGGAATTCTATATCACCGAAAGCGGAAAAGAGGGCATGCTGGAAGATGTTAAATCCCAGATGCTTCGTAATATATTCGACATCAGCGAAATATATGTGAAAGAGGTTATGGTTCCCAGAACCGATATGGTGGCTGTGGAGGTGAGCTCCGAGCCGAAGGAATATCTGGACCGTATCCTCGCCTCCGAGTTTTCCCGTATCCCCGTCTATGAAGACAGCGTGGATAAGATAGTGGGCATTCTCTATGTGAAAGACCTTCTGAAATTTGTTCAGGAGGACGGGGTTAATTTCGACCTGAAAAAAGTAATCAGAAAACCCTTCTTCGTTCCCGAAACGAAGAAGATAGATGCCATGATGGGTGAGTTTCAGAAAAGCAGAAACCACATGGCTGTGGTTATAGACGAATACGGCGGGGTCGCCGGTATCGTCACTCTGGAGGATATTCTGGAGGAGATCGTGGGCGAGATCTGGGACGAATACGACACGGAGGAGCAGGAGGTAACCCAGCTTTCCGAGGACAGCTATATCGTGGATGTGCGCATGGACATTGACGATTTCTGCGACAAATTCGAGATAGAAAAGACGCACGAAATGGACGAATATGAGACTGTGGGCGGGCTTGTTTTCGACATCGCCGGAAAGATTCCGGAGGTGGGCGAGGTGTATGAGTTTTCCGATTACAGTTTTAAAATATTGAACAAATTCGAAAGAAGACTTGACAAGGTGGAGTTAACAAGGCTACACAGAGAGCCTGAAGATAACGAGGAGAACTCCGCCCATGACCAAGCAGTTTAAAACAGGTTTCGTAGCGATAGTAGGACGCCCCAACGTGGGCAAATCGACCCTGCTGAATGCCATTCTGGGCGAAAAGATCGCCATCACTTCATCTAAACCACAGACAACACGGACAAATATTCAGGGGATACTGACCGGTGACGACTATCAGATCATATATATCGACACCCCCGGATATCACAATGCCAAAGACAGTATCAACAAAATGATGGTTCAGCAGGCGAAAGACTCGCTGGATAACGCTCATGTGATATATATGCTGGTTCAGCCGGACGAGTTTTTTGGACCCGAGTTGGAGAGTCTGGTGAAGGTTCTGGAAAAGACAGAGGCTGTTAAGTTTCTGGTGGTAAACAAGGTCGACGGGTTCGCCAGAGAAAAAGTATATGAGGCGGCGAGCCGCTTTTTTCCTAAGCTGGAGTTCAAACAGGTGCTCCCTGTTTCCGCTCTGAAAGGAAATAACGTGGATAAACTGATAGAGCTGACAGTAGAGGAACTGCCCGAGGGCGACCCTCTCTTTGACGATGAAGAGATCACCACTCAGCCGGAAAAACTGCTGATAGCGGAATTCATCCGTGAGCAGGTGTTTAGACAGCTCAAAGACGAGATTCCATATCAAATAATTGTAGAAACTGAAAAAATTGAAGACAGAAGCGACAATTTAATGTATATTGCGGCATCTGTCATTGTGAACAGAGAATCACAAAAAGGAATCGTTATCGGAAAAGGCGGTACTAAACTCAAAGATATCAGTACGGCTGCCCGTGTTTCACTGGAAGCGTTTTTCGGGGTTAAAATTTATCTCGAACTCTATGTGAAAGTGAAAGAAGGCTGGCAGACTAAAGACGAATATCTGAAATTACAGGGGCTCTATTGATATGATGAACCAAAGCCTCAAGGTTAAACTTGAGAGTGTAAGAAAACTTATCAGAAGAAACGCGAGACAGCCGCTGGAAAAGCTGCTGGCAAAACTGCACCCCGCAGATATCGCCGCTATATATAAGAACCTCTCCGATCTGGAGAGGGAGAAGATCTGGAACTATATCCCCGACAAATCACTGGTCGCTTCATCAGTTCTTGAGCTGGAAGAGGCCGACATCATAAAATTTTTCGAAGAGAAAGAGAGCAAAGACATTCTGCCCATCCTGAACGAGATGGAGACGGATGACGCCGCCGAGATCGTGCGTATGCTGCCGGACGAGATATCCAGCGAGATTCTCAAAGAGTTCAGCACCAGCGACATGAGCGAGGTTGAGACCATTCTTTCATACCCCGAATACAGCGCGGGCGGTATCATGAACACAGGTTTCTTCGCCCTGAACGAAGATCTGACTGTGAAAGAAGCTACCAAGATGCTGCACAAGGCTGAAGATCTGGAGATGGTTTTCTATCTGTATGTGACCGATGAATCAGGTAAGCTCTCCGGCGTTATATCTCTGCGCCAGCTGATACTCAATCCGCCGGATAAAAAACTTTCTGAGATAATGGCTCGTGAGGTCATTAACGTCCGCACTGACACAGATCAGGAAGACGTGGCAAAGATAGTTGAAAAATATGACCTTCTGGCTCTGCCTGTTGTGGACGACGACTTTAAGCTGGTGGGTATCATTACGGTTGACGACGTTATCGATATTATCCGTGAAGAGGCTACAGAGGATATCTACCGCATGGCTGGTACATCCGACGATGAGCTTATCTTCGGGCATAATTCATCCAAGATCGCCAAAGTAAGGCTCCCCTGGCTTCTTATAACATTTTTCGGATCATTGATAAGTGCGTCTGTTGTCAGCTATTTTCAGATAAATATGGATGGATTCGAGCTCCTCGTGCCTTTTATGCCGGTTATCGCCGCTATGGCTGGAAACGTGGGCTCTCAGTCCGCAACAATCCTGATCCGCGGGGTGGCTCTGGGCAAGATAAACCATAAGGACATGCTGAAGGTCACCTTCAAAGAGATGCGTGTCGGCATGATTATAGGTCTGGTGGTGGGCGTACTGCTCGGCACAGTGGGATATATATTCGACAAAAGCATAGTAGTGGGGCTTGTGGCGGGCATTGCGATGTTTAACTCATCCACGATCGCCGCCTTCACAGGAACCTTTGTTCCGGCTACGCTTATCAAGATGAACTTTGACCCTGCTGTGGCTTCCAGCCCGTTTATTTCCATGCTGAACGACATTCTGGGACTCACAGTGTATTTCTCCACAGCCATTCTCCTCTTTAAAGTATTGGGATGAGCAGGGAAAGATCCGAAGCCGTTATCTATCGTCTGGTAAAATATTCTGACAGCTCCGCTATCGCCATGGCTTTCAGCCGTGTGTACGGCAAGCTGAAACTCTTCATACCAAAAGCATATACGAAAAAAGGCGGGGTGATATCCTTCATGCCTGGGATGCTGGATTTTGTAAAAAAGCCAACGGATCTCAGCAGATATTATTCATTCGAGCCGGATACCGCATTTTATAAATATCTGAATAATCATGACATTATCCTTCGTCTTCATCTGATATTCGAGATTTATGACGGGTTGTACCACATGGATATGCCCGATGAAAAACTCTATGACCTTATCCTGAAAATGGACGACACCAATTTCCGCAAAATAACCCCCTACATCATCTATTTCATGCTGAAGCATTCCGGCGTGATGTTCGAGCTGGACGCCTGCGTCAACTGCGCCTCGGACGAAGATCTATACACCGTAACTTCCAGCGGCATATTCTGTTCCGTCTGCTCGGCTGATCTCAGTCTTACCAGCTGCTGCGATAAGGAATCGTCGTATATTATAAAATGCTTCGGAAACAGCTCTCTCTACCGCAATCTGACAGTGAACCGCAAACAGGAGATACAGGTTCTGACGGCTCTTTCCGGCTATGCGGAGCACGTTCTGGAGCGTCCGCTGAAAAGTATAAAAACCGTTTTTGATATAATCTGACAACTATGTGATAACTAAATAAAATATTAAATATTCAGTATTATAGGTAAAATTAATACCTGTTATTTTCTTTACATTTTTCCTGTGTGAGATTACACTTAATAAGTGCTTCACATATAACAAAATTCGAGGACTGAAATATGTCCTTATAGCGATTATACGAGGTTATCATGGAGAAAGGCGTTACAACCCTGAGCAGGTTTCTTATGGAGGAGCAGAGGGCTTTTCCGGAGGCAACCGGTGATTTTACACTGCTGATCGAGTCTATCGGATTCGCTTCGAAGATCATCGGCCGTGAAGTGAACAAAGCGGGCATCGTAAACATAATAGGAAAAGCGCAGTCCATCAACGTGCACGGTGAAGAACAGCAGAAGCTGGACGTATATGCCGACAGAAAGGTCATCAGCGCTCTGGATCATCTGGGCAAACTCTGCGCTATGGCTTCAGAGGAGAATGACGAGGTTATTCAGATCCCTCAGGAATATCCCAAAGGAAAATATCTGGCGGTTTTCGACCCGCTGGACGGTTCCAGCAATATTGATGTGAACATCAGCATAGGAACCATTTTCGGAATCTTCAGAAGAAAAGATTCATCAAATCTTGAAACACCCTGCTGTCAGGACTTCTTTCAGACCGGACGCAGTATGGTTGCCGCCGGATATGTGATATACGGCTCTTCAACCATGATGGTGTATTCCGCCGGAAACGGAGTCCACGGGTTTACTCTGGATCCCAGCATCGGCGAGTATATCCTCAGCCACCCGTACATGAAAATCCCCGAACAGGGAAAGATCTACAGTATTAACGAAGCCAACTATCACAAGTGGGACGAACCCACCAGAAAATTCACTGAACACCTGAAAAACCACCCCGACAGAGAATATACTTCCAGATATATCGGTTCGCTTGTGGCTGATTTTCACAGAAACCTGCTGAAAGGCGGTGTTTTCCTGTATCCCGGTGATTCCAAAAACGAAAAAGGCAAGCTGAGACTGCTCTATGAGTGCGCGCCTCTGGCCTATCTGATAGAGAACGCCGGCGGAATGGCAACAGACGGCGAGCGTAATATTCTGGATATCCTTCCGGAATCTCTGCACCAGAAAGTTCCTTTCTGCATCGGTTCAAAGTACGAAGTGGAAACCTTCCTGAAATATAAAAGGGGCGAGCTGAAATAGATAATGCTGATAGGCGCTCATAAATCTATTTCCGGTTCCATAGATAAAAGTATAGAGAGGGCACTTGCAGACGGCTGTGAGTGCCTTCAGATTTTTGTGAAGAACAAGAACAGGTGGGAGGGAAAGCCTCTTGCTGACGAAGATGCCGACAATTTTCGAAACGCTCTGAAAAAGAGCGGTCTGGGCGTATCCGCCCATGCTTCATATCTGATAAACCCCGCCACAGACAAACAGGACGTTTATGACAAATCAATTCTGTCCATCACAGACGAACTGTCCCGCTGCGACAGGCTGAATGTGCCGTATTATGTTATCCATCCCGGCGCACATACGGGGCAGGGCACAGAGACAGGCACGGCAAAAACGGCGGAATTTTTAGACAGGGTCTATTCAGCGAACGATTTTTCTGTTATGACACTGTTGGAGACCACATCCGGTATGGGAACCTGTCTGGGACACCGTATCGAGGAGATAGCGGGGATAATAGACGCGGCTGAGTGTAAGGAAAAGATAGGAGTATGTCTTGATTCGTGTCACATTTTCGCCGCCGGATATGATATAAAAGACAGATATGACGATGTTTTTGCTGAGTTTTTCGCTGTTTTTAAGGATAAGATAAAAGTATTTCATCTGAACGACAGCAAAAAACCGCTCGGAAGCCGTCTGGACAGACACGAACTGATAGCAGAAGGGCTGATAGGCAGAGATTTTTTCAGAAGAGCCGTGAACGATATCAGATTCAGAGACGTTATGGGTATTCTGGAAACGCCAGTGGAAGATAATTATAAAGAAGAAATAACAAAACTTAAATCATACAGGGAGCTGTAAAATGGAAGTCAACGAGACACCTGTCGTTACCATTATGAAAGAACTGATAAAACCTGAAAAGATCATGGAAACACATGGATCGTATACTTTTCTGAAAGATGATCTGGTGTATAAGGTTAAAAAATCCGTGGATTTCGGTTTTCTTGACTACAGCTCGAAGAAGAAACGCAAAGCTATGTGTCTGCTGGAAAAAGAGCTGAACGAGCGTTTCTGTTCCGGTATCTATCTGGATGTGCTGAAGATAGTCAGAAAAGAGAAATCGTTTGATCTGGTTAACTATGACAGCACGCTTCTGACAATAGATTATTGTGTGAAGATGAAAAGGATCCCTGATTCGGACTTTCTCTCCACAAAGGTGGCAAACAATGAAATATCCAGAGAAAAAGCCGAGAACATCGGCGGAAACATCGGAAAACTGTTTAAGAATATAAAAACAGATCCGTTCGCCGCTGATTTTAACGGTAATTTCAGTGTGGTTAAGTTCAACTGCGAGGAGAACTTCAGCCAGACGGAAGGATATAAAGGCAGATTTATTGACGCTGATCTTTTTGATTTTATAAAAAAGCAGACTCTGAAATTTCTGGATGAGAATTCTGAACTGTTCGACAGAAGGGCGAAGGAAGGATTCGTGATCGACGGTCACGGCGACCTGCGTCTGGAGCATATATTTATGCACGGCGATGATTTCGGTCTGATCGACTGCATTGAGTTCAACCAGAGATTCCGGTTTAACGATGCGGTGTCCGAGGCGGCTTTCCTCAGCATGGAGCTGGACTACATGGGGAAAACAGATCTGGCCGACGGTATACTCCAGGGATTTTTCAGCGTGTATGACGATGAAGAGTCCAAAAAACTGCTGAATTTCTACAGATGCTACAGAGCCTATGTCAGGGCGAAAGTGGCGTGTTTTATGATAGACGGAAAAGACGGAAGCTGGGAGCTTTACGAAGCGAAAAAGGCGGAGGTCAAGCGTCTGATGGACATGGCGGCTGTGTACGCTGTTAATATGTTTGACACAAAATGCCTGATATTTTACGGACTGATGGCATCCGGAAAAACTAAAAACGCTGATAAATTCACATCCATGTTCCCTGTGGAGCATGTGAACACGGACGTAATCAGAAAGCTGATGCACGGGCTCGATCCGGAGAAGAACGTTCATGTGGATTTCGGTGTGGATATCTATTCTAAGGAAAATTCGCTGAAGCTCTATGACGAGCTGGGAAGAATAGCCGAGAACAATATGCGTATAGGACGGATGACCCTGATAGACGGCAGTTTCAGCAAAACCGAATATCTGGAAAGGATAAAGGCGAACTGTTCATGCGGATTCAAAAAAATAAGGTTTTTCGCTTCCGAAGATGTTACCATTGAGCGTCTGGAGAAGAGAAAGAATAGAATATGCGTTTCTGACGGGCGCATAGAGATATATGAAAGCCAGAAAAGATCGGCTCAGGACATAGGCGCCGATTTCGAGATAGAGACCGTGGGACGCACGGAAGACAACGCCTGGAAGGTGTTAAGGTTTTTGATTAATGAAATGTAATTTTGACATAAAGCAGGTAAACTCACCCTTTGAGGATACGGCGTTTCTGGTGCGCAACACTTATAAGACCGAGTCGATGCTTTTCGACTGCGGGCGGATAGGCGCATTAAACAATTCTGAAGTTTTGTCTATTTCAGAGATATTTATCAGCCATACTCACATAGACCATTTTTACGGATTCGACAGAATACTGAGGGGAACTCTCCTTTCCGGAAAAAAATTCAGAGTGTTCGGACCTCCTGGTATAATAAAGAACGTGCGGGGCAAGATCGACTCATACACCTGGAACCTGATAAAGAGCTATCCGGTGAGCTATGAGGTGATAGAGCTGAACGACACGAAAAAGGAATACAGAACTGCGTCATTCTCCGCTTTTGACGGGTTTGATCAGGTAGATGGAACCGTGCTGCACGATGATATTCTGCTGGGCGACGGCTTCCGACTGGATTTCGATCTTTTCGACCACAGAGTGCCGTCTGTGGGCTACCGTATCACAGAGAAAGAGATGGTGGCGGTGAACAAGGACGCGCTGGCAGCGGCGGGATATGTGTCCGGCAAATGGCTGGGCGAGCTGAAAAACAGAATTCTGTCCGGAGAGACGGACAGTTTAATAGAAGCTGATATGAAAGACGGCGTTAAAGAGATCAGGGTATCTCAGGCGGCGGAAGATTTCATAGAATATATAAAACCCCAGTCGGTAACTTTTATCACTGATATCGCCCCCAGTCTGGAAAACTGCCAGAAGGCGGTGGCGCTGGCGAAAGACACTGACGTTCTGCTTATAGAGGGCGTTTTTCTGAAAGAGGACGTGGCGCACGCCAACCGGAAAAAACACCTGACGCTCGATCTGTCTAAATATATTTTCAGGGAATCAGGAGCGAAAAAAGCCCGCTTTTTTCACTTCGCACCCAGATATGACGCAGACAGGAGAGCTTTTTTCGATAGATTATACGAAGGCATGGACGGGCTGATCTACTGATGATAAGAGAGCTGAAGCCATTTATGAACCTCATGGATGTGGAGGATATCGAACTCGCCGAGCTTGATTTCAAGCGGGCGGAGTCGGAGTCTGTCTCCCATCAGGATAATTATCCGTCTTTTCATAAGGCGGGGGATACAGGCGTTCTGCTGGTGCATGGATTTACAGCGAGTCCTTTAGAGATGAAGCCTCTGGCTGATTATCTGGAGAGTCTTGGTTTTTCGGTTTACAATGCGCGCATAGTCGGACACGGATCAGACTATAAATACATAAACATGACAGACTACGCTGACTGGTACGACTCGGTGAAATACGGGTTCTTTACCCTGAAGCGCAACTGTAAGAAAATATTTGTGATAGGCGAGTCCATGGGCGGTCTTGTGGCTTTGATGACGGCTCACCTGAACGAGGCGGCAGGAGCAGTGCTTCTCGCTCCCTGCATCCGCATCAAAGCGCCTCTGGCTAATCTGACCCCCTATGTCGCTAAGATTCTGCCGAAACTGCCTAAGCTGGGCTTCGATATGCAGTATGCTGATATCTATTACAATAACTGGCCCATGGTGGGCGTTGGCGAGCTGTATCATTTTACAGAGTATGTTCAGAGGGTGATGAAGGATTTCAGCATGCCTCTGCTGGGCTTTCAGTTTCCCGGAGATGCGGTGGTGAGCGCCAAAGCCACAAAACAATTTTTCGAAAATGTGCCGTCAGTGGATAAAACTTACAGGCAGTTTCCGCCATCTGACGGTCAAACTCATATATTGACATCGCATTTTAATCAGTATAGAGATGAAATGTTCAAAGAAATCGCTGAATGGATGCGAAAAAGGGGAATATGATGATAAAAAACTGCCGGATAGGGTTCATAGGCGCCGGAAATATGGCGGAAGCCATAGTGAAAGGACTGACATCAGGCTCTGAAAAACCTCAGATAGCGGTCAGTGATATGAGCGTGGAAAGACTGGAGCTCTTTAAAACATCATATAAAGCGGATGTTACCAAAGACAATCTGAAAGTTGTCGATTTCGCCGATGTGCTGGTGCTGGCTGTGAAACCGCAGGTTATGCCGATGGTGCTGGATCAGATTAAAGACAATGTAAAAAATAAACTGGTGGTCTCCATAGCGGCGGGCATCAGAACAGACGCCATCGAATATATTCTGGGCTCGGAGACAAAAGTCGTGCGGGTGATGCCCAATACTCCGTCTCTGGTACTGGAAGGAGCGGCGGCCATATGCGCCGGAACATCAGCGGAAGAAGCTGATCTGGCGCTGGTGCGTGAGATGCTCTCTGCCGTGGGCGTGTGCATCGTTACAGAGGAATCTAAGATGGACGCTGTAACAGGACTTTCCGGGAGCGGACCGGCATACGTTTATCAGTTCATAGAGGCTCTCAGTGACGCCGGAGTGAAGATGGGGCTCACAAGAGCCGACGCCGTAAAGCTGGCGGCTCAGACTGTGCTGGGATCAGCCAGAATGGTTCTGGAGACAGGAAAACATCCGGGAGAGCTGAAAGACGCCGTGACATCCCCCGGCGGAACGACCATTTGCGGTCTGCATGAGCTGGAGAAGGGCGGTCTGCGCTCCACGGTGATGAACGCTGTGGAGGCGGCTTCTAAAAAATCTGAAGAACTTGGGAAAAAGAAATAGTTAAGTATTTGTGCAAAATATTCTCACTATTGTGAACATTTTGCATGCTTAGTATATGTTAAGTAGTTGATGATGCGATCTTTTATACTGGTAAAGAAATGGCATGACTATTGCGTTAATCTTCTCAGGAGGAAACGAATGAGAAAATTAAAACCCACAGTCTCTATTATTTTACTGGTTCTGTTTTTGATATCCGCAGTGAGCGGACTGGTGATGTTCTTTATGCCTCACCATCCCAGACCCGAATCTGTTCAGACGGCGGGCGCCGTTGCCCAGGCTGTTAAAGACGCTGCCCGTGCAGAGGGCAGATCGGTGGTCTTTTATATTAAGAACGCCCATGAATATCTTTCGGTTATCATGGCGTTTACCGCACTTCTGCACATCATGCTTAACTGGGGCAGTTTGAAAAGCTATATCATCAGAAGATAATATAAAAGGCGGTCAGATGACCGCCTTAATTTTTTATATCCTTGCGGCGATAAGATCGCCGATCTCGTCTGTTTTAACCAGAGTCTGACCTGCTTTGTTTTTGTTGAATATATCGCCTGTTCTGTAGCCTTCATCCAGAACCTTCTGAATAGCGTTCTCTATGTCGCAGGCCGCCGCATCCAGATCCAGAGAGTAACGGCACATAAGAGCCGCTGACATTATCTGCGCTATGGGGTTGGCTATGTTTTTGCCGGCTATGTCGGGAGCTGTACCGCCGATGGGCTCGTACAGACCGAAGCCTGATTCGTTCAGAGAGGCGGAGGGAAGCATACCCAGAGAGCCTGTCAGCATGGCGGCCTCGTCGGAGAGGATGTCCCCGAACATGTTTTCTGTGACAACAACGTCAAACTGGGAAGGGTAACGGACAAGCTGCATAGCGGCGTTGTCCACGTACATGTGGTTCAGCTCTATGTCGGGATAGCTCTTGTGAACCTCTGTGACAACCTCTCTCCAAAGGATGGAGGACATCAGTACGTTCGCCTTGTCCACGCTGGTAACTTTCTTGTTGCGCAGTCTGGCGGCTTCAAAGGCGAGTTTAGCTATACGCTCAACCTCGGGCTTGGTGTAGAGCATGGTGTCCATGCCCATGGTGCGCTCGGCGTTGATCTCTTTGGGCTGACCGAAGTAGATCCCGCCTGTGAGCTCACGGAAGAAGGCGATGTCCAGACCATCCGGAATCAGCTCATTTTTCAGAGAGCTGGCGTCTATCAGAGAGGGGAATATCTTTACGGGTCTGATGTTGCAGAACAGACCGAAGTGTTTTCTTAAGGGGAGCAGAGCGCCTCTTTCCGGTTGCTGGGCAGGGGGGAGGTTTTCCCATTTAGGACCGCCCACAGAACCGAAAAGGATGCAGTCGGAAGCCTCGCACAGCTTCAGAGTGGAATCAGGAAGCGGTGTGCCGTGATTATCTATAGCGATACCGCCAATATCGGCGAATGTGAATTCGAATGTTTTGTTGTACTTTTTGGATACTTTGTCCAGAACCTTCAGCGCCTGCTGCATAACCTCAGGTCCGATGCCGTCGCCCGGCAGAACAGCGATCTTAGCCATATCTGTCACTCCTTAAATAATATTAGCTCAAAAAATATATACTAACAGTTTGGTAAAGTCAAACTGTATAATGTTCAATCACATTGAATGTTCTTTTCGGTATATCAGATATGCCGACACCATAGTGAATATGATTATAGGCATAAAAGCGCCGAAAAATGGCGACAGCACGCCGTTTTTTCCCAGCGACAGACAGGATGATACCAGCATCCAGTAGGCGAACCCCGCAGATACCGTCACCGCCGCCACTTTTATGTGGGAATAGTTTCTGTTAAAGTTGATGGTCAGCGGGAATATAGTCATGATTATCACTATGACATTCAGCGAGTGAGCATATATTTTATAAATCTGCATGGTATATTTGCTGGTGTTCACTTTCTGTTCCTGCATTACTTCTCTGACTTTGTAAATATCAGATAATGAAACATATCTCGGTTTCAAAAACGGCATGTCGGACAGCTCGTCAAATATCGGTTTTTTCGCTAGGATATTCCATCTGCCGTATATTTTTTTCGGGATCGGCTGCATGGAATATATTTTCTGATTATGCAGAAGCCAGCCCTGATCTCGTTTTTTCGCAGAATTGTATGTTTCTATGGACTGAACCTGAAGATCATCGTCCAGAGTATATTCAGTGACATAGTGAAACTCTACTTTTTCGGGATCGACCACTTTTATATGGATAAACTTATTATTTTTCATCTTCATCCAGATGTCTGTGAGAGTAGGGCGGACATCCATTTGTTTTTTAAAAATGTGCTCTGAGGCGAATTTTTCGCGGAGATACATCACCTTGGGGTTGATGCTGTTTGCGGTGAAGAGCAGAAGCGCCGCCACTGCTACCCCGCAGTATATGAAGGGATATGCCAGATTGCGGATTTTGCCGCCCAGTGATACATAGGCGGTGAGCTCATTGTGCTTTATCAGGGTTATCATCACCAGCAGAGTGGAGAAAACAATGGACAGCGGTATGCTGGAATAGATGAGGAACGGTACTTTCATCAGGTTGTATATCATCACGTTCGTGATGGATGCGTCATATTTTTCCGCCAGTCCTGTCTGGGAGGCCGCCTCGGCCAGCAGAGATACTATGGTAACCAGCAGCTGAACAGCTATGGAATATTTCAGAAACAGCAATATGACATATTTGTTGAATTTTGAGATCATAACGCTCTCCTGTAGCTGATCACACTGACAACAGCGAAGATGGCGTTAGGTACCCACGCCGCCGAAAAAGGCTCGACACTGCCTGATTTCGCGTAGTTCTCAGCGATCATGAAGAGAGTGTTGTAAACAGCGACAACTATGATGGTGCTGGGTATTGCCAGCGACTTTCCGCTGCGGTGAAAAAACATGCCGACACTGGCGCCGAAAACACAGAGGATCACAGCGGCAAAAGGCATGGAGAATCTTTTAGAGAATTCGAATCTGTATATGGGACTCGTATTAAAATTACTGACCAGTTCGCCTGCCGGCATCAGTCTTTCTGTGTTTATGCTCACACCGGAAGCGCCTAATATCGGGACGTTGATGGCGAATGTATTGAAATTGATTTTAGAGTGTTTCCCGTCCTCGCGGATGGTGAGAACACTGCCGTCCTTAAGCTGAAAGAGCAGACTGTAATCCCCTGTGGGGGTTATCTCCGCTGCTTTTGCCGTTATGACTGAGTTCTCCTCTTTTTCGATTATCATAAGATTTTCATATTTTATATTGCTTATCTTTTTATCGGCGTAGAAAACGAAACCGTCCAGCTCCTCATAGATCTCTTTTTCCTTGATATCCTTTACGGAGACCAGCTTGGACATGCTGATGAGGTTCTGCGCCGCGTGAAAGCTGCCGACCGGCATTAGCCATATGCTCATGACCACTCCGAAGAAAAAGACAAAGACCGCGAATATCATAGTCGGCTTCAGAAAGAACCTTTTGCCTGCTCCCGCCGCTCTCATGGCTATTATCTCGCTGTCTGACGACATGCGCCCGAAGACGAACGTGGTAGCCAGAAGCGCCGATGTGGGGATAGTAATGACGAGAAAAGAGGGCAGATAAAAGATGATGGTCTGAATAATCAGCCATCCAGGAATGCCCTTGGTAAAGAAAAGATCGGACAGCGACATCAGCTTATCCAGAAGCAGAATGGCGATGAACGAAATATTTCCCATCAGAAAGACGGGTATCAGTTCTTTTATGATGTATTTATGAATCAGTTTCAGTTTCACTGTATAGCCTTATGACCGGTGTCTCTTTTTTCATGGTGATCTCATCGATTCTGATGATGTAGTTTAATGGAATAAACGACCTTTCCACGTTTTTAAAATTTTCTTTCAGCTTACCGTCATCCGGAGAGATGATTATCTCGGATTTGTCGATGAAAACGATGTCCGAAATCTCTATCAGACCTAAGAATGAAGATGGGTTAACATAGCTTGCGTGCAGTGTCTGGGTCTTTTTATCCTCATCTATGAAGATGACCTTGTACAGCTTTTTGTTCACCTGTTTTTGCCGCCTTTGTGGTAATAAAATCTAATATTTGAATTGGGTGAGAAAGAGTCGAAAATAATGTTTACAAAACTGATGAGCAGGGAGCCGAAAAATGCCGCCCAGAAGCCGTTCACTGTGAATGAAGGCATGAAGTGGGCTGTGAGCCCCAGAAGCAGGGCGTTAACTATCAGATAGCCTATCCCCAGACTCAGAATCTGGAACGGAAGCGTCAGAAACAGAAGAACAGGACGCAGAAATGTCTGAAAGAATGTGAGAATCAGAGCAGACGCCGCCAGTGCATAGAAAGAATCCGCATGGATATTGTCAAAAATAAGGGCGGCAGCGCCCAAGCCGATAAGGTTGACACAAATTCTGTAGAGTATATACTGAAACCTGAACATCATCGCTAATATTATAACGTTAAAACGATTATAACAAGGAGTTTTTATGATAGATATGCACTGCCACTCAGTATATTCTGACGGGACGTTCACTCCCGGGAAACTGCTTGAACTGGCTGAAAAAGTCGGGGTGGAGGCTCTGGCGCTGACCGATCACGACACTGTTGACGGGCTGGACGATTTTTTCTCCCATCCCACAAAAGTTGAGAGAGTGGCCGGAACGGAGATCAGCATAGATTATGACAAGGGTACATTTCACCTCGTGGGTCTGTTCATGAACCATAAGGAAAAGAACCTGAACGATATTCTGGACGGACTGAAACATGCCAGAAGAACCAGAAACGAAAAGATAGTGAAATCAGTCAGCAGCCTGCTGGGAAGAGAAGTTTCGCTGGACGACATAGCCGACGGCAATCTGGGCGAGCTGGGCAGACCGCACATAGCGAAGTATCTGATAAAACAGAGAGTAGTATCCAATATGCAGGAAGCCTTTGACAAATATCTGGGTAAGGGACAGCCTCTGTACGCAGACAAGGCGAGGCTCGGGTTCGAAAAAGCCGCAGAAATGATACACGGAGCCGGTGGAATAGCCGTTCTGGCTCACCCTGTCAGTCTGAAGCTGACCGATGAAGAGATGCGTCCTTTTCTGAAAGACTGCAAAGACAAGGGGCTGGACGCCATAGAGGTATACTGTTCAGAGGTTCTGCCGGAGAGGCAGCCTTTTTTCAAGGATATCGCTGATTCTCTGGGGCTAGGGATATCCGCCGGAAGCGACTTTCACGGTGACAACAAACTGAAGATAGGGCTGGGTACAGGCTCAGGGCATCTGAACACGCCTTATTCTGTTTTTGAGAAACTTAAAGAACTTGCCTATAAATGATCGAATATCTCTTTGTGGTGTGTGATTACAGTGCTGTCCTCCAGCCTGTTTTCATACGCCAGAAAGGGCACATCGGCGGATTTCGCCGCCATATAATCCGTCATGGAATCACCCACGAACAACAGCGATTCTTTCGGCTCTCTGAACTGAGACATTATCTTATATAATCCTTCCGGATCTGGCTTGGGTTTTGCTACATCCATGCATGTAACAGTGTATGAGAAATAATTTCCCATACCGAAGTGTTCCAGAAGATAACCCAGAGATATGCCTCTGTTTGTGAAAACAGCCAGGCTGCGTCCCTGTTTCAGGAGCGTCTCAAGGGTGTTGTGAATGTCCGGTTTCGGTTCCATGAGGTGTATGAACTGCTTGAAGTTCATCTTCAGGGCGAAGTCAAGCATCTCGCCGATAAGGGCATCGTCTTTGACAAAATGACGCACGATGACCTCGTTCGTGCCCATCATGGCCAGAGCGAGAGCGGAAGAATTTTCCCAGTCGATCTTCGTTACGCCGAATTTTTCGAAGACGAAATCATAATATCCCTTAACAGCCTCTGTGCTGTTGAAAAGGACTCCGTCGCAGTCGTAGACTATAATTTTTCGCATTCAGAGGTTGTAATACATTTTTCGGCGCAGGGCAAATTGTTTCTAAAGTTTAAAGTATATGCGTCGATTACACTGATAACCATAGGAGGATAATCTCATGGCCGGGATACAGATTGGAGGTATTGTTTCAGGGCTTGATACCAACGCTCTCGTTGAACAGCTCACAGAGTCTGCGAATATTGCCGTTGACAGGCTCAATGGCGACTATTCGTTAAAATCTTTAGAATATAACCTCTACGATGATATAAATGATATGTGTTCGAACCTTTCAACAGACCTGCTCAGCCTCAGGCTTTCTTCCACATATCTGTCAAAGACGACCTCTTCCACAAACGAAGGAGTGGGTACCGCCACAGCCACCACAGAAGCGGACATCGGTTCTTTTTCACTGAAGGTTCTCCAGACCGCCAGAAACTCTGTAGCCTCCAGCAACTTTACAAAGGTTGATATTGTGACGAGCGGAGCGAATGTTACTAATATATCAGGCTACGCCAATGAGTCTCTTGAAGGAAAACATACCACGACTATCTCAACAACCGGCGGCGGTCAGTATCTTTCAACTGATGTTTTTGAGATTGAAAATATCGGGACAATGACAAAGCAGCTGGGTGATGATTATTCTAACGTTGATTCCAGCGGAGACCTGGTGGCGGATGTCACTGGCTCCCTCAAGTTTTCATATACTGATTCTGACGGCAACGCCCAGACGCTGACTATTTCCGGCACATACGGGACGGCGGGCCAGGATATAAACACAGTTTCGACTACTATTCAGGATACTCTGAACGGAGCTCTTAACTCCACTCTGGGCACTAACGACGTAACCTACGCCGCTGTCAGAGCCGAGTACGACGAGGACGCAGGCACATGGAGCTTTGCTCTGTATGAAACCACAATTGACGACTACAATATTTCCATAGCCGGCGATGATACGAATACTTTATCTGATGAGCTCGGTTTTTCTGAGTCATCTTCTGCTACCGTGTCTAATGTTACTAAGATAACTAAATATCATCTGGGAGACGACGCATCCACCCTTCAGAATAAGCTCGCCAGCTCTGTGGCGGGGCTTATACCGGGAGCTGACCTTACACTTTCAGCAGAGATAACCACCGGAACTTTTGTTTTCGGACAGGACGCGAGTCTTAATATTTCATCCAATACAAAATCAACCTATGTCTCTGACACAGTGACTTCCGGAACGCTGGATACATCCGTTGATGGTCTGGAAAACGCCGGATTCACGGAAACTGCGGACTCAAGCCTGAACGGGACTTTTACCATCAATGATGTCGCTATAACTATAGAAGATTACACTGCTCTGAGTGTTCAGGATGTTCTGGGTATTATCAACGCCTCCGGAGCGGGGGTTACGGCTACATATGACTCGAACACAAAGCAGTTTAAAATTACCTCAAACACTGAAGGATCAGAGTCTATCTCCCTCGGCAGTTATTCCGATACGAGCGATCTGCTGGATTTCTTCGGGTTCGGCGCCGGAGATGATACGGAATACAGCATCGGAACATCTTCCGGAAGCATATCCACTGACGTTAAGCTGAGCAACTCAGGGCTTACCACTTATCCTACAACTGGTACATTCACCATCAACGGCGTTTCTATCTATGTGGACGCTTCCACAGATACTCTGGAAGACCTGATGGAAAAAGTTAACAATTCAGGTGCCGGAGTCACCATGACATACGACGCCACGTCCGATAAAATATCGCTGAAATCTGACGGAATAGAACCCATAACCGTTGGCTCATCCACAGACACCAGTAATATTCTGGAGGCATTCCGCCTTACACAGGACAGCACGGTAGAAACCACTATAGGTTCTGAAGGTCAGAGAGCTATATTTCAGGTCAACGGAGACACCTATATCAGAGATACTAACGAAGTAGACGATGTTCTGGCGGGTGTAACCATAACACTGAATTCCGCCAGTGACGAGACAACCACAATAAAAGTTACCACCGACACATCAAAAGCGGTGGATGCTATGGCGACCTTCATCATGCATTACAACGAGCTGATGGAGAAACTGAATGTGCCTGATAAAGATGACGATGAAGATGATTATACTGATTATCTCACCGACAGTGATAAGGAAAGCATGAGCGATGATGAAATCTCAACATATCAGGAATATTACGAACTGTATAACGAATATGATATTATAAGACGAAGTTCCGAGCTTAGAAACATGAAGACTACTTTCAGAACTTCAGTTTTCGCTGAGAGGAGCGGGATAAACAGCTCCGTGAACGATATGTCCGATCTCGGAATAGAGGTTGCTGGTGCCGGAGACCTGGATACAGAGAACTACGGCTATCTGGTTTCTCTCTCCACAGACCACGACACTATTGCCGCGGCGCTGGAAGATAATGATACTTTTATGTCTATGCTTAAGGAAAACCCAAAAGATGTTTATAAATTTTTCTCGAATTTATCCGATTTAGATACTGATGATGCCGAAACAGACGAAGAAGCCGCCGCAATGGAAAAACAGATCGAGGCGGAGGCCGGCTGGGCACGGTATTTTGATGATTATGTCCTTGAAAGATATACAGCTTATAACGGATTTATCGGCAGCAAGATAGGCTCCACAGGTACAATCCAGTCTGAGCTGGATAAACTGGAAAAAAGGATCAGTAATCAGGAAGACAGGGTTGAGTCGGAACTGGAAAGATACTGGGCTAAGTTCTCTGCTATGGAACAGGCGATAGCGGAAGCCCAGAGCCAGGGCAACGCTCTCAGCTCACTTACCGGTAGCAGCGGTTAATTAATTAGGAGGTTTTCAGTATTATGCAGAGCCCTTACAAAAATTATATTAAACAGGAAGTTGAGGGAGCCACTAAAGGGAAGCTGGTGCTTCTTCTTTATGATGGAGCTATCAAATTCATGCGTATTTCTATGAAAGCAATGGATGAGAAAGATATCCCCACAGCTCATAATAATATTATGAAAGCTCAGAATATTCTTTATGAACTGATGAACTCTCTGAATATGGAAGCGGGCGATATTTCCAAGAATCTTATGAGGTTATACGACTTCATGGTGTGGCAGCTTATAGAGGCGAACAAGGAAAAAAAGAAAGACAAGGTTGAAAATGTTGTAAGAATGATGTCTAATCTTCGTGACGCATGGCGTGATGTCGTGCAGAAAGAAGAGGGCGGCGCGGCACCCTCACAGGAGACAGCAGGCAAGTCGATCAACTTTGCCGGATAAATTATGGACATAACAGGAACAGGTTCTGTCGTTAATCTGAGAGAGAAGCTCTTAGAAATAGACAGAAAGAAAACACAATCAGGATCAGGCATTGCGCAGAGCAGCTCAGATTCTAACAGCTCGTCAGAAAAGAAGTACATCTCTGATGTCATCGGCATCAGAAATGAAAACAAGCTGGCTGCTGCCTCTTCCGGCGGCATCCTTTCCAAGGAAGAAGCCATGGATATGGTGGATGAGCTGAAGAGACAGTTTGAGTGCGACTCCTGCAACGCTCTTGATGCGCATAACAAAGCGGATGCTAATACCGTCATGCAGTTTTATCCGTTCGAATAGTAAACTGTTAGCATTTGCTTTTCAGGTTAGTGAAAATGACTCAGTCTAACTTTGACGTTATTTTTAAACAAGCGTATGAACTGGCTGAAAAGCTCTCTGAAAAAGACTTCGATGATGAATATCTCAAATTATATAAAACATACACAGGCTTTATCAGCCAGATAATCCAGATTCTCAATTCAATAGATGTGAAAAACGATGAGCTGAATACAAAAGTGAAAAACCTTCTTGCTCTGCACAAGAAGGTTGAGTATAGACTTATTCAAGCGAAAGACGAAATCAGAGACAGTATCACTAACAAGATACGCAAAGAACATATCCGTCAAAAATACCATTCAAAAAGTCTCAGAACAGCTCTTTTAAATAAAAAAGCCTGAAGGGCAGCTTACTCAGCGCCTATCAGAAGCTCTTTAATCTCTTTTCCGGGTTTGAAGTAGGGTACGTTTTTAGAAGGTACTTCCACCTTGTCTCCGGTTTTGGGGTTGCGTCCGAGCTTGGAGTTTTTCTCTCTGATCTTGAAGCTGCCGAAACCACGGATCTCAACTTTGTCACCGGCTTTCAGAGCGTCTTTGATAGAGGAAAAGACACCGTTAATGATGAATTCGATCTGCTTTTTTGTCAGTTCGGGGTTTGTGCTGGCTATTACTTCGATAAGTTCTGATTTAGTCATACCATAATCTCCGTGCAAATATCGTTTATTTATGATATTTTTTCGATTACTCATTATATCCGATGTCATATAGAGTGTAAAGCCAATTTACATATTTTTTTAAGGAAATATTTGTCATGGCTGGATTTGTTACAAAAATCATAAAATCCGGGCTCGGTGTTTTCACCAGCAGAATTTTCGGCATGGTCAGAGATATCTGCATAGCCGGTTTTTTCGGTGCTAACGGCGCCACAGACGCCTTTGTGGCTGCTTTTGCCGTACCTAACCTGTTCAGGGCTTTTTTTGCTGAGGGAGCTTTGGCTTCTGTTTTTGTTCCGTTCCTCAGCGACAAGCTGACGATGGAGGGCGAACAGAAGGCTTCTGTCTATCTGTCCAGCCTGATCACGGTCATCTCTTCAGTCGTGCTGATCCTGACTGTCTTGGTTATGGCATTTCCTGATATCGTTACTTACATTTTTCTCCCCGGATACAAGGATGATCCTGCTGTGTCTTCTCTGATGCCAGCTATGGTATCAGTTCTTATGCCTTATCTCTTTTTTGTGACCGTGTGCTCTCTGCTGACATGTTATCTTAATCTGAAAGGCAGTTTTTTTGTGCCGAACTCATCCACGGCTTTTTTAAATATAGCCATGATCGCCGGAGCTTTTATGGGATATCATCATGGCAGTGATATATTATATGTGTGCTACGGCGTATTTATCGGCGGTGTCGCCCAGTTTTTTTTCATCCTGCTTTATGCGTACCGTTTCGGTTTCCGGTTTTCTCTCCGGGGCGGATACGACAGGAGAGTGAACGAGGTCTTTCACTATGCGGTGCCTTCGCTGGCTGGCGTGGGTATCAGTCAGATCAATTTTATGATAGGAAGAGCAGCCGCGTCATTTCTTGCGACCGGAAGCATATCTTATCTTTATTATTCCAACAGGCTTTTTCAGTTTCCTATGGGGCTTTTCACCATCGCCGTCGGCACGGTGGTCATGGCGGAGATCAGCAAGGCGAATTCCTCCGGCGATACAGCGGTGAGGAATTCTCTGATAGATAAAGCAATCAACTCCATCATGCTGGTGATGCTGCCGTCCGCGGCAGGGCTCATTGTTCTGGCGGAGCCGATAATCTCTTTGGTATACGGGCGCATGAACTTTTTGGCTTCGGATACCGCAGCGACTGCGGCTGATCTTCAGATGTACTCTCTGGGGCTGGTCTTTTACTCTTTTATCGCTGTGTTCAGCCGTGTGTTCTATTCGGATAAGGATATCAAAACACCGCTGAAAGGCGCTTTTGTCGGGCTTGTTGTAAATGTGGTAATGATAGCTGCGCTTATGAAGTTTATGGGGCACAGCGGAATAGCTCTCGCTTCTTCTGTGGCGGCTGCCGCGACATTTTTTTATCTTTATACCCGTGTCAGGGATTACAGATATCTTTTCGGAGCGGTATTCATGAAAGCCTCTGCGTCATCAGCCATAATGGTTATCGGATCTTATATAATGCTGTCGGCCGGCGCAGGAACAGTTGTCAATATAGTCATTTCTGCTGTACTGTATTTTCTTGCGCTGTATCTGATGAAGACTAATATCAGGAGTGTTCTGAGATGAAAGCGGTGATACAGAGGGTAAATTCCTCATATCTGAAAATAGACGGCGCTCTGCGAGCGGAGACGGGCAGGGGGCTGGTGGTTCTGTTCGGAGTGGAGAAAGGAGACAAGAGCGATTTCTGCGCTCAGATCGCTTATAAAACCGTAAACCTGCGCATATTCGAGGATGAAAACGGAAAAATGGGCAGATCTCTTAAAGACATTGACGGAGAGATGCTGATCGTCAGCCAGTTTACTCTGGCGGGCACATGCAATAAAGGGCTGAGACCGGATTTTACGTCCGCCATGGAGCCTGTCACGGCTAAGGAATATTATGATATATTTGTATCCGAGTGCGTGAAAATTCTGGGTGAGGACAAGGTGAAAACGGGTGTTTTCGCCACCGATATGAAAGTAGGGCTTGAAAATGACGGTCCGGTAACGATAATAATGGAAAAGACGGAGTAGCTGATGAAAATAGATGTGATACTGACCGGTCCGCTGAGGGTGAACTGCAGCGTGATAAGCAAAAGCGGGAAAGCGGTCATAATAGATCCAGGCGGAGACGCCGATGAGATAGAGGAATTTCTGGAGAAGAACTCTCTGACGCCTCTGGCTATCGTGAATACTCACGGGCATTTCGACCATATAGGAGCAGTTAAGATATTGACTGATAAGTACAATATTCCTTTTCTGATGCACAGGGACGATAAGTTTCTGCTGGCGCAGGGGGATAAAATAATGAAGATGTACGGTTTCGGCGGAATTAAAGAACCGGAAGTCAGCGAAAACATATCTGACGGACAGGTACTGACATTCGGCGGTATTGAGATGAGCGTGATACACACTCCCGGACATACCCCCGGAGGATGCTGTTTTTATCTGAAAGAAGCGCAGACACTCATCACCGGAGACACGCTGTTTCTGGAATCGGTGGGCAGGTCTGATTTCCCTTACAGCGACACAGACGCCCTGATATCGGGCATCACGGATAAACTCTTTCTGCTGGATGACGATGTGCGTGTGATCCCAGGACACGGAGCTTTCAGCAGCATCGGGCATGAAAAAGAGCGCAACCCTTATGTGCGTTAACGTAAGTGGCTTGCCTCATTTGGATTATTGACTTATAGCTCATATCTGTTAATATAGTGAAAATGAAGTATATGCTTGTTGACACATCCGGGAAGGGACTTGCGGTAACTGTTTGCGATGAAAAAAGAACTCCTTTTTCTTCCCTTTTTCTGACGTTAGACAATTCCCTCAGTGAAAAAATGCTCTGGGCCATGGATAATTTTTTATCAGCCTCCGGCTTGACCACTGCGGACATTGACAGGTATTATATAGTGAAAGGTCCCGGTTCTTTCACGGGCATCCGCATAGGCGTTGGTGCTCTTTTGGGCTTCTGTATGGCACACGGGAAAGAGCTGACTGGCATCAGCTCTCTGGACGCCGCCGCCATAATCAGCGGACGGGACAGAGTTAAAACCGCCGTGAAACTCAGAGGCACTCTTTACGGGTTTCGTGAATATGATTTTACAGAAAACAGATTCTCCGACTATCAGACAGAAAAGCTGACTGATATTGGGGATTTTTTTGTCGTTAACAGCGGAAGTTATCCGTATGATCTGTCAAAAGCTGTGCTTTCTGACAGATTCGACATGTTTACAGGGGATTACGCCCCCATGTATATGCGCCCCAGCGAGGCGGAGATCAATTTCGATCAGCGCCACGGGGGCTGACCTTGATCAGAAAGGCATCGGCAGACGATCTGGACGCTGTGATGGCGATAGAACAGTCCAGTTTTTCCCGCCCGTGGAGCAGGAAGTCTTTCGAGGCGGAGCTCTTTAAGGCATCAGGGAACTTTCTGGTATATGAAGCGGACGGCGAGGTCGCCGGATATATCATCTTCTGGACGGTTCTGGACGAGGCTGAGATAGCCGATGTGGCAGTGGCTGAACAGTTTAAAAGACAGCAGATAGCTGAAAGGCTTATAAACCGCTGTATAGAGATGAATCAGGATACAAGGGTAATTTATCTGGAAGTTGGCATAGATAACGAGCCGGCTGTCAGATTATATAAAAAACTTGGCTTTAACGTAAATGGTGAGATAAAAGATTATTACGGCACAGGAAAAAACGCTCTTAGAATGTCTCTTGAGCTGTGCCGAAAATAGGGGTGACTGAAATGCTTAGAACTGAAACCGCGATAGTTGAAAAATTATGCCAGTCTAACGCAGAGTTTAAAGAACTGTTTGATAACCACATCAGATATGAACAGGATCTGGAGGCACTATACAGCCTCAAATACTTTCCGCCTGAGGTAGAGGCGAAGATGAAAGAACTGAAAGTGATGAAGCTCAGAGGAAAAGAAAGAATAGAGCAAATGATAATAAAATACAAATCAGATAACGGTTTATAGGGAGATTTCGATGAACGATAAAAACTATCTGTTTACATCTGAATCAGTTAGTGAGGGACACCCTGACAAAATGGCTGACCAGATATCTGACGCTATACTGGACGCGATGCTGACAGATGACCCGTACAGCAGAGTAGCCTGTGAGACACTTGTTACGACAGGGCTCGCTGTTATTTCCGGTGAAGTTACAACATCAACATATGTAGATATCCAGTCCACAGTCAGAGACACCATCAGAGAGATAGGGTATACCAGAGCGAAATTCGGCTTTGACGCTGATACATGCGGTATAATAATCACTCTGAATAAGCAGTCTCCGGACATCGCCATGGGCGTGGATACAGGCGGAGCAGGCGATCAGGGACTTATGTTCGGGTTTGCCTGTGATGAGACTCCCGAGCTTATGCCTATGCCTATCATGCTTTCACACCAGATAACAAAAAAACTGGCTGAAGTGCGCAAAAGCGGCGAGCTTGATTATCTCCGCCCCGACAGCAAATCACAGGTAACAATAGAATATGACGGATACAAACCCGTTCGTGTTGACACTGTGGTTGTCAGCTCACAGCACTCAGAAGATGTTAAGATGGAAGATCTGAAACACGATATTATAGAAAAAGTTATCAAAGAAGTCATTCCCTCCGGAATGTATGATGATAAATGCAAATATCATATAAACCCCACAGGCCGTTTTGTGATAGGCGGACCTATGGGCGACTGCGGTCTTACCGGACGTAAGATCATCGTGGATACATACGGCGGTATGGGACGCCACGGCGGCGGCGCTTTCAGCGGAAAAGATCCGTCTAAGGTTGACCGTTCTGCCGCATATGCCGCCAGATGGGTTGCTAAGAACATAGTAGCCGCTGGACTGGCGAAAAGATGTGAGGTTCAGGTTGCCTACGCTATCGGCGTGGCTGAGCCTGTAAGCGTTATGGTAAACACATTCGGCACATCTGAGGTACCAGAGAGAATCATAGAAAAAGCTGTCAAAGAGGTTTTTGACCTCACACCGAAAGGTATCATGGCTGCTCTTGATCTTAGAAAACCCATATATAAAAAGACAGCCGCCTACGGTCACTTCGGACGCAATGAGTTCAGCTGGGAACAGACCAATATGGTCTCTGATCTTAAATCCGCAATCCGCTAATAACTAGCAAAGTTCGTACTGCCGCAGGCATGTCCTGCGGCAGTTATATTTACAGGTGAGTAATGGAAAAATTTAAAGTCGCAGATATCAATCTTGCCGATTTCGGCAGAAAAGAGATAGACATCGCAGAACACGAAATGCCCGGTCTTATGGCCACCAGAGAGAAATATGCCGCTCTTAAGCCTCTTGCGGGAGTACGCATTTCCGGTTCTCTGCACATGACAATACAGACAGCCGTGCTTATTGAGACTCTTGTCGCCCTGGGCGCAGAGGTGAAATGGGCAAGCTGCAACATCTTCTCCACTCAGGATCACGCCGCCGCCGCAATAGCGAAAACAGGCGTATCAGTATACGCGTGGAAGGGTGAGAACCTTGAAGAATACTGGTGGTGCACAGATATGGCGCTCCGTTTTGACAATGGTAAAGGACCTCAGCTGATAGTTGACGATGGCGGCGATGCCACAATGATGATCCATATCGGTTATCAGGCTGAGAAAGATCCCGGCATACTGGACAGAACACCCTCAGGCGAAGACGAGGCAGAGCTCTATAAGCGCCTGAAAATTATATATAAAGAGAACCCCACACGCTGGCACGACACTGTGAAAGAGTGGAAAGGCGTTTCTGAAGAGACCACCACAGGCGTTCACAGACTCTATCAAATGATGGAGAAGGGCGAGCTTCTTGTTCCCGCCATCAACGTTAACGACTCTGTTACAAAATCAAAATTCGACAACCTTTACGGATGCCGCGAGTCCCTTGTGGACGGCATCAAAAGAGCCACAGATGTTATGATCGCCGGAAAAGTTGCTGTTGTTTGCGGATACGGAGACGTGGGCAAGGGATGCGCCGAGGCTATGAAGGCAATGGGCGCTATCGTTATGGTTACAGAAATTGACCCTATCTGCGCTCTTCAGGCTTCAATGGCCGGATTCGCTGTGAAAACCGTTGAAGACACGCTGGGCATCGGCGATATCTATGTTACCACCACAGGCAACAAAGACATCATCCGCATCGAGCATATGGAAAAGATGAAAGATCAGGCGATAGTGTGCAACATCGGTCACTTCGATAACGAGATTCAGGTTTCCAAGCTCGAAAACTTCAAAGGTATCAAAAAGCTGAACATCAAACCTCAGGTAGATAAATATACTTTCCCTGACGGTCATTCCATATACATGCTGGCTGAAGGACGTCTGGTTAACCTCGGATGCGCCACAGGTCACCCCTCATTTGTAATGAGCAACTCTTTCACCAACCAGACACTGGCGCAGATCGATCTGTGGGTGAACAAAGAGAAATATGAGCCCGTGGTATACAGACTCAGCAAAAAACTGGATGAAGAGGTTGCCAGACTGCACCTGTCTAAAATAGGCGCAAAACTGACAGTGCTCTCTAAAGAGCAGGCTGACTACATCGGTGTTGATGTGGAAGGTCCCTATAAACCTGAGCATTACAGGTATTAATTCCCCGATATGGTAAAACAGTTCTATGATATAGTGGTCATCGGTGCCGGTCCTGCCGGCATCGAATGTGCCAAAAAACTGGGCGACAACGGAAAGGAAGTTCTGCTGATAGACAAGATCGTCGGCGGAAACTATTGCTATTCCGGAAGCGCCGTGTCCAATATCCTGCTGCATGTCAGCTATCTCTATGAAAGAACGGTAAATAAAGCCTCTAATTTCGTTGATGCGGACTGCGATAAGCCGCTTGCCTTTGATTTTAAAAAAGCCAAAAAGCATGTTGACGGTTCAGTAGCGAAGATAATTAAAGGTTTTATAGAGGATCTGGACGCCGCAAACGTTATGAGTCTGAAGGGTTACGCCGTCTTTGAGGATGCGCAGACTCTCAGGGTCACAGACGACAAGCAGTCTTATCTCATAGGATTCAACAAGGCGGTTGTTGCCGTTGGCTCATGCAACATGGTTTCCAACGTACCCACCACAAAGAAACTGATAGATTCCACCAACATTTTCGACATGACCGCCACGCCAAAGAGCGTAATAATCGTAGGCGGCGGTTTTATCGGCACTGAATACGCTACTTTTTTCCGCCGTATAGGTTCTACCGTCACCATTATAGAGAAGACGGACAGGATTCTGAGCACCATAGACCGTCAGGTGGTGAAAGAATACGAAGACCAGATGAAAAAGAACGGTGTGGAGATAATAAAAGGCGTTTCTGTGGACCGCATAGAGAAGGTAGGCAATAAGACCATCGTTTTTCTGAACAACGATACCAAGCTGGAATCGGAAGAGGTTTTTGTCTCTATAGGCAGAAAACCTAATATCCACAGGCTTTGTCCTGAAAAAGCGGGCATCAGGTTCTATGACAACGGACTTCCCAAACTGACGAAGAAACTCCGCTCATCCAACAGATCGATATATATCATAGGCGATACCACAGGTATAAACATGTTCGTCAACTGGGCCTTTATGTCTGCGGAAATAGCCGCTAACGACATTCTGGAACAGGAGAAAAATATCTCCGCCGACTATTGCCCCCGTATACTGAAGCTCGACCCGGAGATAGCCGCCGTGGGCATCAGCGAGGATGACGCGAAGAACCTTAAGCTGGATTATAAGGTTATAAGGCATAATTTTAAAAACTTTGAAAACTCCATAGTGCACGGCACTATAAAAGGTTTCATAAAGATAATCTACGAAGAGAACACAAAGAAGATTCTCGGATGTCATGCCGTGGGCGGCGGAGCGTCTGAACTGGTGACCACGTTCGCTATGATGCTTCAGTCCAGAATATCTCTGAACAGACTGGAGGATTTCGTGTTTAATCATCCCACTTTCTGCGGTGTTCTCGGCGAGATAGCGGGAAAAGTAAAATGAAAATAATATACAGCCTTTTTGTGTGGATCATCTTTGGTCTCATGACCGTATTTCTGGTTATTCTGGGTATACCTCTGGTGATTATAGGTAAAAATCCTTATATGTATCTTTCCAGGGTTTGGGCAAGGCTTAGTTCCGCCCTTTTTCTGGTGCGCTATGAGGTGGAAGGGCTGGAAAAGATAGAGCCTGACAAGAACTATGTCTTCATGGGAAACCACCAGAGCTATGTGGATATTTTTTCCATGATCACTATCATCGACAAAAAATTTATATTTATGGCAAAACGCGAGCTGTTCAAAATTCCTTTTTTTGGTTTCGCTATCAAACACATGGGGCTGGTTCCCATAGACAGGGGCGAGAGCAGGGAAGCGCTGAAGAGCCTCTTTGAGGCGGCTAAAAAGATTCAGGAAGGTTACAGCGTGCTTCTGTTTCCCGAAGGGACAAGATCCACTGACGGTGTTATGCTCCCTTTTAAAAGAGGCGCTTTCACTCTGGCAGTCAGAACAGGTCAGCAGATTATTCCTTTTGTCATAGACGGTTCAGGCAAGGTCATGAAAAAGGGCGGATTCATCATCACGCCTTTCAAAAAGGTCAGAATAAGATTTCTGGATGCGGTCAGCCCGGAGGGCGTGAAAGACAGAGAGATGCTCGACCTTATCAGACAAAGGATGGAAGATGCGCAAAAAGAACTTGAGCGTGCTGGGGCTCGGGTCTAATCTGGGTCAAAAGTCCGGCAATCTCGCTTTGGCAGTAAAAAATCTGGCAGGTTTTCTGAAGATAGTCAGGGTCTCGTCAGTTTACAAAACATCTTCACTACTCAAAGATTCTCAGAACGATTATTTCAATATGTGCGTGCTGGCGGAGACGGATTTTGAGCCGCTGAGTCTCCTGCGGGCGGTAAAAAACCTTGAAAAAACAATGGGCAGAGAGGATCTGGGGCGCTGGTATTCCAGAATCATAGATATAGATATCATCGACTACGGCGGTATGGTGATGAACACTTCTGAGCTGACTCTACCGCACCCGGAGATGGAGAACAGGAGCTTTGTTCTGCTTCCTATGCGTGAGATTTATCCTGATTATCATCACCCTGTTCATTGCCGAAGTATTGAGAATATGGTAAATAATATTAAAGATGATCTGGGAATAAGCAAACTGGGGGTGTGTTCATGGCTGTTATAACTATATCACGTCAGTATGGATGCGGCGGAGAGTATGTAGCCGAGAGAGTGTCCGAGAAACTGGGATTCAGATATTTTCATAAAGAGCTGATACGCATAGCGGCCGTGCTTATGAGCACCGATGAGGACAAGATAAAGCATTTTGACGAAGAAGAGTTTTCAGCCATGCGGACATTCATGTCAAAATATTTCGACACGGGTATTTTTTCGGATATGCTGAAAGATACAGACTATTCGGAAAAGAAAAAACAGAAAGAAATGGCTATTCAGGACGCGGAAACCTTTTTCAGTAAATATACTCCCGACACCACGGCTTTCGACAGTGATTCTTTTCAGGAAATGATGAAAAAGATAATAATGAAGGCATATGACACCACTAACGCAGTTATAATGGGCAGAGGCGGGGTCAGTATTCTGTCCGATCTGCCGGATACGCTCCATTTTCGTCTGGTGGCGGATATAGAGGACAGGGTTCTGTGGGTCAGCGCCAGAGAGAACATCACCAAGAAAGAGGCGAGAGAAAAGATCATGGAAGTGGATGACAGAAAAAGCAAATATTTCAGACATCATTTCAATAAGAATATAGATGACCAATGGCTCTATCACGGTATTCTGAACCTGTCCAAACTGGATATAGAGGAAGCCGCGCTGGCTATGGTGGAAATAGCGAAGATAAAATTCAAACTCTGACATTCATTATTGACTGAAAGCTGATTTTAGCTTAATACTGAGGTTTTGGAGGATTATTTTAGTGTATCAAAAAGTCAAAGGGTTCAGAGATATTTACGGTCTCGAATCCCGTTATTGGAATAAAGTCGAAAAGGTCTTCAAACAGACCTTTAAATCATTCAATTTCGAAGAGTTTTACATCCCGGTGCTGGAAAAGACCGAGGTTTTTAACAGAGGCATAGGTTCCACCACGGACATAGTGGAAAAAGAGATGTTCGCCTTCGAGGACAGGGACGGCACACACGTCGCGCTGCGTCCGGAGGGTACAGCGTCCCTTGTCAGGGCTTTTGTTGAGAACAAACTCTATAACACTCCCGGCATATCAAAATATTACTATATAGGTCCGATGTTCCGCAGAGAGAGGCCCCAGAAGGGAAGATTCCGTCAGTTCACACAGGCGGGTATCGAGGTTTTCGGCTCAGGCGGTCCCGCTGTGGACGCAGATATAATCTATCTGCTGTATAAACTGGCAGAGAACATCGGCATTAAGGATTTTGTCAGCATGGAGATCAACTCCATCGGCTGTCCTGTCTGCCGTCCCGCATACAACGAAAAACTGGTAGCTTATCTTAAATCACACTCGGAAAGCCTCTGCGAAGACTGCCTGCGCAGATTGGACAAGAACCCCATGCGTATTCTGGACTGTAAAAACGATAAATGTAAGACCATTACAAAAGACGCTCCTGTGGCAATCGACCACCTGTGCGGTGAGTGCGGTGATCACTTCGAAGGGGTGAAAGGATATCTGGACGCTCTGAATGTGCCTTACAACATCAACCCCATGATGGTGCGGGGTCTGGACTATTACGTCCGTACCGCTTTTGAGATGGTTACAGACAAACTCGGCTCACAGAGCGCTGTGGGAGCGGGAGGAAGATATGACGGTCTGGTTCAGCTGCTCGGCGGACCGGATGAACCGGGCATAGGATTTGCCGTCGGGCTCGACAGGCTGGTCAGCCTCGCCATGCTAAACGAAACTGAGAAAGAGAACGATCTGGACGTTTTTGTGATATGTTTCAAAGACGCATCAGATAAAATAGCGATAAAATTAATGAACGAACTGCGCTCCAAAGGCATCAGTGCGGATATGGACTATGATTTCCGCAAGATGAAGAAGCAGTTCAGCCTTGCCGACAGATACGGAGCTCTCTTCACCGTGGTGATAGGAGAGGACGAGGCAGCCAAAGGCACCGCCTCAGTGAAAGATATGCTGGCCGGCACACAGGAAGAGATTGAAATAACACAGGTTACCGCGTATATAAGCGATAAACTCAGGAGGAACTAACGTGCTTTCAAACATGGGAGAGTGGCGCAGAAGCCACAATTGCGCAGCGCTGAACGCATCAAACATTGGAGAAAAGGTCTGTCTGATGGGCTGGGTCCAGAGACGCAGAGACCACGGCGGAGTTATCTTCGTTGACCTCCGTGACAGAGAGGGACTCACACAGGTTGTTATGAGCCCCGAATACAATAAAGAAGTGCACGATAAAGGCGACGTGGTCAGAAACGAATTTGTTATCGCCGTTAAAGGTACCGTAGGCGCCAGACCTGAAGGCACAATAAATCCCAAACTCCCCACAGGCGAGGTAGAGATCATGGTCGATGAGATCAGGATTCTGAACAACGCCCAGACTCCTCCTTTCATGTTAGATGATTTCGACAATACAAACGAAGATGTCAGACTGAAATACAGATATCTGGATCTGCGCAGGGCGAGACTTCAGAACAACCTGAAACTCCGCCACAACCTGACAAGAACAGTCCGTGAGTTCCTCTACAGCAGAGATTTCATGGATATAGAGACACCTTTCCTCACTAAGTCAACACCCGAAGGCGCCAGAGACTATCTGGTCCCCAGCCGTGTTAACCCCGGAAAGTGCTATGCTCTGCCCCAGTCACCCCAGATGTTCAAACAGCTTCTGATGGTGGGCGGCTATGAGAGATACTTTCAGGTGGTAAAATGCTTCCGTGACGAAGACCTGAGAGCTGACCGCCAGCCTGAGTTCACACAGCTCGATATGGAGATGTCATTCATCGACAGAGAAGACCTGATGGATCTTATCGAAGATATGTACATCCTGATATTCGACAGGCTGAAAGGAATCAAGCTGACAAAAGGTTTCCCCAGAATGTCCTATGACAACGCTATGGAAAAATATGGTCATGACGCTCCCGACACTCGTTTCGAGATGTTTCTGACCACTATCAACGATCTGGTTAAAGACAGCGGATTCAAAGTCTTCAACGACACAGTGAAAAACGGCGGCGTGATAAAAGCTATCGTGGCTCAGGGCGCAGGGGAGAAATTTTCCAGAAAGGATATCGACGACATGACAGACTTCGTGTCCAATCTCGGCGCGGCAGGTCTGGCATATATAAAAGTGAACGCTGACGGGCTTCAGTCTCCGATTGTTAAGTTCCTCGGTGATTCTGCCGATACTATCGTAAAGGAACTGGGCGCAAAACCCGGCGACATTATTTTCTTCGGCGCGGGCAAAAAAGAGATAGTTAACCTCTATATGTCAAAACTCAGGATCAGGCTGGCAAACATGCTTGGTCTTATCAAAGAGGACATGTACTCTTTCACATGGGTTCTTGATTTCCCCCTGCTTGAGTATGATGCCGAAGATAAAAGATATGTGGCAGTGCACCACCCCTTCACAGCTCCGCTGGACGAGGACGTGGAACTGTTCGACACAGATCCCGGCAAGATGAGAGCGAAAGCCTATGACCTGGTTCTCAACGGATCAGAGATAGGCGGAGGTTCTATCAGGATACACAGAAGCGATATTCAGGAGAAGATGTTCAACGCTCTGGGCTTCACAGAAGAGGAGAGAGAGTACAAATTCGGCTTCTTCATAGAGGCTCTGCGCTACGGAACGCCTCCCCACGGCGGTATCGCGTTTGGTATCGACAGACTGGCTTCCATCCTGACAGGCTCAGAATCCATCAGAGACGTGATCGCTTTCCCGAAAACTCAGAAAGCGACAGATATGATGAGCGACGCTCCCAGCAAGGTGGACGCTAAGCAGTTAAAAGAGCTGTTTATGAAATTTGAAGTTGAGGATGACGAATAATCTTCAGGTATATTTAACATTTATCAGATTTGACTTAATATTACATGTGTGATATATTAAGTTATTATAAACGTTAAAGACGGAAGGGAGGACCCGAATGAGCAGAATTAGTAAATTCTTAGCATTGACAATGATAGCAGCTGCCCTACTGACAGTCGGCTGTTCCAAACCCCCCGTTCAGGAAATGGACAACGCGAAGGCTGCCATGAAAGCAGCTCAGGAAAGCGGGGCTGAAAAATGTGCCAGCGAAGAATATCAGAAGGCGAAAGCCTCTGTTGAAAGCGCTGAGGCAAAAATGGCAGAGGCTGAAAAAGGCGGTTCTAAGTCTGAGCTTTACAAGCAGGCTAAAGAAGAACTCCTTCAGGCTATAGCTGATTTTGAAAAAGCAAAAGAAAAAGCCGCTGAGCGTTCAAAGATTAATGACAAAGCTCAGGCTGAGCTTGACGCCGCTAAAAAGAACCTGGACGCTGCCGCCGCTTCTGACGGTGAGTACTCTGCTTCATACAAAGCCGCTAAGGCTAAACTGGACGAAGCACAGGCTCTTATCGACAAGTGCGAAGGCGAAAAAGCTATGGAAGTTCTGAAGCAGGTTGAGATAGATAAAGACGCTATCCAGAAAGAGATTATGGAAGCCAAGGCTGAGTCTATGAAAGCTGAGTCCACACAGGCAGCTGTCGGCGCTACTCTGGAAGATATCATCAGATACACAGTAGTGAAAGGCGACAACCTGTGGAACATCTCTAAGGCTAAATATCAGAACCCCTTTATGTGGCCGCTCATCTACTGGGCAAACAAAAGCATGATCAAAGATCCCGACCTTATTTTCCCCGGTCAGGTATTTAAGATCCGCGCTCAGGCCGGTGAAGACGCTGACAAGGCCATCGATTACGCTAAACACAGAGGCCCCTGGTCACTGTTCGACGGCAAGTAAGAGATTTCTAAACCAATCAGAAGGCGGTCATTTGACCGCCTTTTTTTTATAGAAAACCCTTTGTGTTTTTATTTTGACCTGTTCAGCTTTGCAGTGTATTATCAGATTTCTTTATTAATAAAAGGAAGCTGAATGAGAGAATTATACAAAATAGGCAATATCCCGGTAATTTACGAAAAAGTTACCAGCCTCCCCGGGCTTTTTACCATTTCTGTTTTTTTTGATACCGGTTCATCCAACGAAACAACAGTAAACAACGGCGTTTCTCACTTCATCGAACATATGGCGTTTCGCGGCACCAAAGATTTTACATCTGAGGAGATCAGCAGACTGTCAGAGATGTACGGCGGATATATGAACGCCTATACCTCCAAAGAGACCACAGCGTATTATATAAAAGGTTTTTCCGGAAATCTGGAGCTTTTCATCCGGCTGATGGCTAATATCTGTTTTCATCCCAGATTTGACAGGGATGATTTTCTGAATGAAAAACAGATAATCATAGATGAGATAAACTCTGTGATGGACAACCCGGAGGAATATCTGGGAGAGGCGGCGGAGCTGGAGCTTTTCCGCGGCTGTTCTCTGGAATATCCGGTTTCCGGTACAGCAGAGACAGTTGAGGCACTTTCGCTGGAAGATATAGTAAAGTTCTACAACACTAATTACATAGCTGAAAACTGCATAATATCAGTATGCGGTGATGTGGAAAAAGCCGATGTGGTGAAATACATCACAAAATATTTTCCCGATACAAAAGAGAGCATCGCAGGGGTAAAACCTCACTATAAACCTGTCTACAACACTATTTCCAAAGATTTTCAGTTCAAATCAGGACAGAGCTACGTTCAGCTGCTGTATCCCGCTTTTCAGTACAGCGATTCCAGAAGATACGCTCTCTCCGGATGCACAATGCTGCTGGGCGGACTCATGAGCTCCAGACTTTTTCAGGAGATCAGAGAGAAACGTGGGCTCTGCTACAACATAGAGGCGGAATCAGTGCTTTATAAGAGCGCCGGATATGTCAACATCCTCTATTCCTGCTCTGACGCCAACAAGGACAAGGTTCAGGAACTGGTTATCAAAGAGATAAATAAGATGATAAAGCACGGCATAACAGACGACGAGCTGACAATGATAAAAAATCAGCTGAAATTTTCATATGCGTCCAACTTTGAGACTCTGGAGAGCAGGGCGCAGATGAATTTCAGGCATATATACCATTACGGCAGACTGCTGGAGAGCGAAGATATTCTGCGCAGGATAGACGAGCTGGACAAACAGCAGGTTCACGATACAGCAGAAGTGATTCTGAATAAGGAGTATTCTGTATGCAGACTTGTACAGTGAAGATAAAGACCGATGACGACAGGCTGATGCCTGAGTATAAGACAGAGCATGCGGCCGGTGTTGACATCATGGCGTCCCATGATGGCCTGATAGAGCCTTTTAAAAGAGCGCTGGTAAAGACAGGGCTTTTCATAGAACTGGCTGTGGGTTATGAGGCGCAGGTGCGCCCCAGAAGCGGGCTGGCGCTGAAAAACGGTGTGACAGTGCTGAATTCTCCCGGCACTATAGACGCCGATTACAGAGGCGAGGTGGGCGTGATACTCGTTAATCTGTCCGAAGAACCTTTTGAATATAAAAAATATGACAGAATAGCGCAGATGGTGATAGCTCCGGTGTCCAAAGCGAATCTCGTCAGATCGGATGAGCTGTCTGATACGGACAGAGGTGCCGGCGGTTTCGGACACACAGGAAAATGACACATATATGTATTATAAATTTTATTATTTCTATGCTATTATAGGTTACTAAATTTACAGGTGGCGCAGATGAAAGTTTATGAATTTAACGTCAAGACCAAACTTCCCGATAAACTCAGACCTCTGGAACAGATAGCGCACAACCTCTGGTACAGCTGGAACTGGGAAGCGAGGGAACTCTTCCGCATGATTAACATGGAAGTATGGGAAGAGTGTGAACACAACCCCGTCTATGTACTTTCTAAACTTACCGAAAAAGATTTTAAACGTCTCATCGGCGACCCTGTTTTTATGAATTTCATGGATAACTGTCATGAGCGTCTTAATGAATACAAGATGCTTCCCAAATGGTTTGAGCTGGCGCACAGCGGAAAAAGAGCCGAAGGAATGGAAGTCGCCTATTTCAGCGCGGAATACGGCATACACGAATCTGTGAAACTTTATTCCGGCGGTCTCGGCGTTCTCTCCGGCGACCACTGTAAATCAGCCAGCGACCTCGGTATTCCTTTCTCCGCCGTGGGGCTTCTCTACCGCAACGGCTATTTTCACCAGTATCTTAACTCAGACGGCTGGCAGCAGCAGTCTATCCCCTATAACGAATTTCACAGGATGCCCGTCAGCCCTGTAAAGGATGATGACGGAAACTCCATATATGTATCAGTAAAGATAAATACCAGAGATGTAACCGTGAAGGTGTGGAAGCTGGAGATAGGCGTTATAAACATCTATCTGCTGGATACAGATCTGCCTTCCAACCATCCGCAGGACAGAGAGATCACCGGACAGCTTTATGGCGGTGATTCCGATATGAGGCTGAAACAGGAGATAATTCTCGGTATAGCCGGCGTCAGAGCTCTGAAAGCTATGGGTAAGAAACCATCTGTATTTCATCTTAATGAAGGACACCCGTCATTCGCCGCTCTGGAGCGCATCAGACAGTATGTTCAGGAGGGCATTTCACTCAGAAACGCCGCCGAGATAGTGAAGAAGAGCACACTTTTCACCACACACACTCCTGTCCCCGCCGGATTTGACGTGTTCAGCTCAGAGCAGATCAGAAAATATCTGGGACCTATATTTGACGGTTCAGGACTTAATATAAACCAGGTTGTCGGTTTCGGACGTGAAAACCCATTCAACGAATCAGAAGGATTCGCCATGGCTATGTGCGGAATCAGGCTGAGCACCTATAGAAACGGTGTCAGCGCCCTGCACGGAGCTGTATCCAGAGAGATGTTCAAAAACCTGTGGAATAATGCTCTGCTGGATTTCGTCCCGATTGGTCACGTTACTAACGGCGTGCATCTGCCGACGTTCATCGCCGAAAATTTCAAGACCATCTACACCAGATATCTGTCTGAGGCATGGTCTTATAAACCCTATGACTTCGACGTATGGCAGGATATAGAAAAGATACCCGACAACGCCTTCTTCGAGGCGAAATACAAACAGAGAGAGAGGCTGGTGATCTTCGCCCGTGACAGGCTGAAAAAGCAGGTTACAAAAAGAGGCGGCACAGCCAGCGAGATAGCCAAGGCTGATGATGTTCTTAAAGCTGACTGCCTGACCATCGGATTTGCCAGACGTTTCGCCACATATAAGAGGGGATATCTTCTCTTTATGGATGAGGAGAGGCTGGCAAAGATTCTGAACAACCCTAAACAGCCTGTTCAGATAATCATAGCCGGAAAGGCTCACCCGAAAGACGACGGCGGAAAGGAGATCATCAAAAAGATTTTCCACATAGCCCGCAAACCGGAGTTCAGAGATAAAATAGTCTTCATAGAGGACTACGACATAGAAGTTGCCAGACACCTTGCCCACGGCGTGGATATATGGCTGAACACTCCCAAGAGACCCATGGAGGCATCCGGTACCAGCGGTATGAAGATAGCCGCCAACGGAGGTCTTAACCTGTCAATCCTGGACGGCTGGTGGGACGAGGGATACAACGGCGAGACAGGATTCGCCATCGGTTCCGGAGAGGAATACGACAACCCTGAATATCAGGACTTTGTGGAGAGCATGGAGCTTTATGACAAGCTGGAGAACGAGATAATCCCGCTCTTCTATAACCGCGACAGAGTGGGCATCCCCAGAGAATGGATGCACATGATGAAACAGGCTGTCAAAGTATGCGCCGCTTTCTTCAACACATCCCGCATGGTTATGGAATATACCGATAAATATTACGTTCCTCTGCATGAGCTGCACTCCGACATAGCTGAGAATAACTATGCCGGTATAGCTGAATACATGGAGTGGAAGGACAATATCATATCCGGATGGGACTCTGTGAACTTCACATACAGCAATGTGAACGCAGAAGAGATGAGCATGGGCAGCAAAGTGACGCTGGAGGCGTCTGTTTTGTGCGATAAGATCAAGCGTGAGTATATCGATGTTTACGCTGTGGTGGACTATGACGGCAAGAGCGGCGAGCTGAACAAGCCGACATTCATAAAGCTTGATTATGTGCACAAGGACAACGGCGCAGAATATTTTAATAAAGAATACACAGTGGACAGAGCGGGCAAGATGAAGGTGGCGTTTGCCGCCGTGCCCGGTCATAAATATCTCAAAAATATTTTTGAGCTTAATCTGGTGGCCTGGGCTAAGTGAGACAGTACATCCCCCATTCCACAGGATGTTTTATCTGCGGACAGAACAATCCGGTTGGCTTGAAACACAGGTTTTATACAGAGGGCGGGGCGGTATACAGCGATGTCTACATCCCCGCTGACTACTGCGGGTTTAAAGATGTCGTCCACGGAGGCATCTGCACGGCTCTTCTGGACGAGACGATGGGCTGGACTCCTTTCATATTCGAGGAGTCTCTGGACAGGCTCTGCTTCACCAGAAGTCTGGAGGTCAAGTTCAGACGTAATGCCCCCACTATGACAAATCTGATAGTAGAGGCTTGCTATCAGGGTATGCGCAAGGGAATATGCGAGGTTACAGGCGAGCTGAAAGATATGAACGGAACTGTCTACGCCTCCGCCTCCGGAAGATTTATCCCGATTCCGCCGGAAAAGATGGCGGAGACGCTTCAGTATCTTGTGATAGATGAAAAGTTAAAATATCATGAAAAATTCAATCAGTTTATCGGTAAATAATGTTTAATCACCGCAACAAAGATATGTATCTTTTTCTGTTGCTTCTGAATATCGCGGTTTATCTGGGGTTTCAGAGCTGGTCTGTGGTTTTTAATAACTTCGCTTATGAATACGCTAACTTTGACGGGTTTAGGATGGGACTCACCCAGTCCATCAGAGAGATTCCCGGTTTTCTCTCTCTGCTGGTGATTCTGGCTATCGTTGTTCTGCCGGAACACAAGCTGGCTGTTGTCAGCATGATAGTTCTGGGCATCGGGATAGGGATCACCGGTTATCTGCCGAGCACCACAGGGGTTATCATTTCCACGCTGGTGATGTCGTTCGGTTTTCACTTTTACGAGACGGTGAACCAGTCCCTTACATTGCAGTATTTCAACAAACAGGAATCACCCATAGTCTTCAGCAAACTGCGAAGCACCGCAGCCGGGGCGAACATCGCCGCCGGCGGTCTGGTGATGCTTCTGCTGGGGTTCATGAGCTATAAGAATATCTTTCTGACAGTGGGTGTTCTCGTTGTCGGTGTCGGTCTCTATTGTCTGCGGCTTAATCCGGTGGATAATTCCCTTCCTCCGCAGAAGAAAAAGCTCTATCTGAAAAAACGCTACTGGCTGTATTACGCTCTGACATTCTTTGCCGGAGCCAGACGTCAGGTATTCACTGCTTTTTCCGTGTTCTTGATGGTGGAAAAATTTCATTTCTCCGCCAAAGAGATAGCGGTACTTTTCATCATTAATAACGTTGTTAATTTCCTCTTCAACCCTTACATAGGCAAATTCATCATAAAATACGGCGAGCGCAGGATGCTCTCTTTTGAGTATTTCACACTGATATTCATATTCATTGGATATGCCGCCATAGATAACAAATATCTGGTGGCAGGACTTTATATTATAGATCACATAGTTTTTAACTTCGCCGTGGCGATCAGAACGTTTTATCAGAAGATTTCCGACCCTGCCGACTTTGCCAATGGCTCGGCTGTGGGCTTTACTATCAACCATATAGCCGCCGTGTTCATTCCATTCGCCGGAGGCATGCTCTGGATGATGGACAGAAAAATCCCGTTCATCAGCGGGGCGGTTCTCGCCCTCTGTTCGCTGGTTCTGACTCAGTTTATGACGTCTGAACTCAGAAAAAGTGAATTATCATCATAATTTCGCCTGTTACTTCTTGAAGTAAGTATTAACCCGTTGTATTATAAGCTAAAATCGGGGTGATTGTGCTTATGCTCAGAAAATACGGCAGAATCTTAGTTAACGCTTATGAAAATACGCCTGATAATGTTGAATGTTTCGTCACCACAAAGCATTCGGGATACAGCACAGGCTTCTTTTCGTCATTCAATCTGGGGATGAACACTCAGGAAGATACGAGGATAGCCGTTAAAAATATAGAGCTTCTGAAAGTCTCCTGCTCTCTGCCGGTGATTGTGAACCTGAATCAGGTGCACGGCAACAGGGTCTTTGAGGTGGACGCTTCCAATTATCACGATGTGATGTTCTCTGAAGGGGACGGACTGTTCACTCTGGAGAAGGATATGGCGCTGGGCATCATGACCGCCGACTGCTTTAACGTATTTCTGGCGGGCAGAAAAGGCATCTGCGCTCTGCACTGCGGTCACAAATCTGTTTCATCAGATATAATGTCCGCAGGGATAAAACTGTTTAAAAAATATGACGATTTCCCTGTGTTCGCGGGCATAGGTCCGGGGATATCAGGAGAAAACTATCAGGTAGGCGCCGAGCTGGCGGACGTATTCAGACCCATATGCCCGCAGGCAGTGACGGAGAATGAGAACGGGATATATCTGTGTCTCAGAACCGTCATAGAGCAGAATCTCAGAAACGCCGGAATAGAGAACATAGAGCACATCAGAAACTGCACACTGGCAGACAACGACCTCTATTCACACAGAAGAGACAGAGGCGTCACAGGGCGCATGATGGGCGTTATAGTGAGGAGAAGCGATGTTTTCTGAAAGGATAGCGAAGATTCGTGAAAAAATAGATGAATCTCTGAAAAGATCAGGCAGAAAAGGCGAACATGTGGAGATAGTGGCAGTCAGCAAATATTATCCGGTGGAAGCCATAAAGGACGCATACGCTCAGGGACACAGGGTTTTCGGCGAAAGCCGTGTTCAGGAAGCGATGGACAAAAAAGACGAACTTGACGGATTTGAAGGTCTGAAACTGCATTTTATAGGGCATCTTCAGACAAATAAGGTAAAATATCTTAAAGATACGTTTGAGCTGATACATTCCGTGGACAGCGAAAGGCTGGCGGAAGAGCTGAACACCTGTTTTGCCAAAACCGGCAGGGTTCAGGATATATTGATTCAGGTGAATATAGCCGGAGATGTCAACAAGTCCGGAGTGGACGGTCAGAGCGTTTTTGACCTGTGTGAACGTGTGGCGCAGATGAAAAACCTGCGTCTGAGAGGGCTGATGATGATACCGCCTCTCACTGACGATGAGGAGAAAAACCGCAAATATTTTACAGGTATGAAGAAACTTTTTGACCAATGTACTGTCGATAAAGGATACAGCATGGACATTCTATCCATGGGAATGAGCGATGATTTTCAGATCGCCGTGGAGGAGGGCAGCACGATGGTACGCATCGGCTCGGCTCTTTTCAAGGGCGACTATTAATATTAAGAGGTAAATATGAGTTTTTTGATGATGCTGATAAAGTTTTATCTGATCGTTCTGCTTTTCAGAAGCGTGATGTCACGTCAGGAGCTTTACTTTAACCCGCTGGGTAAATTAGTGGCTAAGATGACCGATCCGCTCTTTGAAAAAACATTGAAGATAAATAAAAAAACAGCAGATACCATGACTCCGGCATTTGTTCTGGCCGCTGCCGTTCTGAACGGGGTGATAATATTCGCCTTCGGAGGATTCGGTATTGTTGAGTCTGTGCTTTATGCTGTTTCCGATATGCTGATGTTTCTGATGCTGTTCTACATCATCTGTATCATTCTGGGGATTTTCGCCGGGAACATGCAGATGTCGTATTACGCTATGTATTTTAACAGGCTGGCCTCTTTCTGGGTGAAAGGCGTCAGGGCCGTTGTGCCGATTAAGAGCAACTGGATAGCGCTTTTCGCCGTTATTCTGGTCTATGCTTTTTTCACTGTGCTTATAGGCGGCGTCAACTACCTTTCCCAGCTTTCGTCGGTTATCACACAGGGACACGCCGATATCTTTGTCGCCATGCGCATAGCTGTTAAAAACGGGCTTCTGTCTCTGGTCTGGCTGCTGGACATATATATCTGGGTGGTTATAATCAGAGCGCTGATGAGCTGGGTCAGCCCTGACCCCAGAAACCCTGTGGTTCAGCTTCTGCACTCTGTTACCGATCCGGTTATGGAGCCGCTCAGACGCGTGATTCCTCCGCTCGGTCCTATAGATATCACACCTATGGTGTTTATATTTATAATATATTTTATCAAGATAATGAGCCTTAGGCTGATAGGAATAATGCTTTGATAAACAAACTGAAATACGTCTACATCGGTTCCGCTCTGATTATTCTGACGGCCGTCATCGGCGTATTCGGTTATGTGCATATAGAGCACGCAAGTATCCTTGATTCAATATACATGACCGTGATAACCATCACCACGGTGGGTTTCGGCGAGGTATTTCCTCTTTCTGACAACGGAAAGATTTTTACCATATTCATGATCCTGATGGGGACGGGTACCGTGGCATACACCGCCACACAGTTTATCGACTATGTTGTTACGGGCGACCTCACAAATTTGTTCGGGAGAAGAAAGATGCAGCACACGATAGATTCTATGAACAATCACTTCATCCTCTGCGGTTTCGGGCGCATGGGGCGCATCATAGCCGAGATACTGCGGGATAACAACGTGCCCTTCATCATAGTAGACCCCGAAGAGAGAAAGAGCGAGGCGGCTGAAGAGAAATATGTCTTTGTAACAGGGGATGCAACACACGACATGGTTCTGAAAAAAGCCGGAGTGGACAGAGCGAAGGGGCTTATAACCGTGGTGGATACAGACGAGAAGAATCTTTATATCGTTCTGACCGCAAAAGGGCTGAACAAAAAGCTCTATATAGTAGCCAAAGTCGCTCAGGAAGAGGCGAACAGCAAATTCATGTGGGCTGGAGCGGACAAGATAGTTTCGCCGTATACCATCGGCGGACGCAGTATAGCCTACAGTATTATAAAACCTCATGTCTCTGATTTTCTGGACATGACAATGGGAAAGAACGACCTGGGAATGAAGGTCGAGGAGGTGATCATTCACGAAGGAAACAGACTGGAAAATGTGACTATCATGGATTCCAATGTGAGGCAGCTTGGGATCATCATAGTAGCCATACGCAAGAACGATGGGGTTTTTCTTTATAACCCCGGTCCCCATGAGGTGATCAGGGCGGAAGACACCCTGATAGCACTCGGACGTACAGAGGATTTTATCGCTCTGGACAAATATTTATCAAGAGGCTGAAATGTGGATTTTTAGAATTCTGTACGCCATTTTTATAATGGCTGCGTTCATTTTTATCAGAGACAGGCTGGGCATTGACCTTACCCATGCTGTTTTGTATTCATTCGGAGTTATTTTCGCTATTGTCTTTATTGAAACTCTTATTTCCGATATCAAAAGCTACCGCTTCTTCAGCGGAGTTATCGGAGCTATCGTCTTTTTAATTATCGGTTATTCCTTAGCCTCCATCTTTGCAGCTTATTTTAACAACGATGCTCTCAGGCTCGCTTTCTATTTCTTTGTGCTCTATCTCGGTGTGAACACCGGACAGAAGTTTTCGTGGGTTATAGAGGGCATCATGACACGCCTGATGGCGAAACAGCCCAAACATCAGAAATATACCTCCACCGCAAAAGCTCTGGACACATCCACGCTGATAGACGGCCGTATAGCCGACATAGTGGACACAGGGCTTCTGGAGGGCGCGCTTATCATCCCTACTTTCATTCTGAAAGAGCTTCAGAATATCGCTGACTCACACGACCATCTGCGCAGACAGAAGGGAAGAAGAGGACTGAACGTGCTGAAACGTCTTCAGGAGCAGACCATTCTGCCCGTAGATATCAACAATACGGATTTTTCTGATATCGGAACTGTTGACGAAAAGCTGGTGGCGCTGGCAAAAAAGATGAAAGCGGATATCATCACCACCGATTTTAACCTGCTGAAAGTAGCTGAGATCCAGAACATCAAAGTTCTGAACCTGAACAACCTCTCCATGGCTATGCGCCAGACTGTGCTTCCTGGGGAAGAGTTCGAGATCAGCGTGGTGAAAGAGGGGAAAGAGTCCAATCAGGGTGTGGGATATCTGGATGACGGAACTATGGTGGTTCTGGAAAACGGAAGAAAGCTGATAGGCAGAACAGTGAAGGTCATAGTCACCAGTCTGCTTCAGACCGAATCCGGAAGAATTATATTTACTAAGGTCAAATCTTGAACGTAACCTGTATAATACCTGCCGCCGGACTGGGAAAACGGTTCGGCGGCAATGTAAAAAAACAGTTCTATGAAGTGCTGGACAAAACCGTCCTGTACTATACTCTCACCGCTCTGAGCAGAGCGTATCCCTTCGCCGAGTTTATTCTGGGCGCTGATCCGGACGATTTTCTTATTCTGTCTAAAGAGCTTGCGGAAGCCGGCATCACTTCTTTTCAGCTGGTTGCCGGCGGCGCGGAGCGGTATGAAACGGTGTATAACTGTCTGAAAGCCGCTAAAACAGAATATGTGCTGGTTCACGACGCTGTCAGACCTTTTCTGTCGGCAGATATCGTGCAGAACACAATAGAAGCGGCGAAAGAGACCGGAGCGGCTATCTGCGCACTGCCGGTGCGCGACACTCTGAAAAAGATCAGCGGGACAGGAGTTGAACAGACGGTGAACCGTGATGAATACGTTCTTTCACACACTCCTCAGGTTTTTGAGACGGCAACGCTGAAAAAAGCTGTGGAAAATCTGGAAGAGCTGGAGATGATGGTGACAGACGAAGCGCAGGCTATGGAGCTTTTCGGAATAAGAGTGAAATGGGTGATGTCGTCGCCGGATAATATCAAAATTACCTATCTGAACGATATGAACGTGGCAGAGGGTCTTGTGAGAAAATATTTCAGTTAGACTTCCCCGTTCTTCTGCACTATCGATTTGTAATAGATCTGCAGCTTATCCGTCAGCAGTTTACATGTGTTATACATCCCTGCGTTAATGCGGGTTTCATATATTTCGTCCGCCTCTATCTTAACATCGTCCGGAATGTATGTTTTGTGCTGACCGGAGTGCATGCAGTCCGGTTTTGGGCATAAAAACTTTACAGGGAGCATATCGCCTATGGTGCTCCATATGATAGGGTTCGAGCTGCATGAGTTCTTTATGGTGTAGGCGTATTGAAGCACAAGGTGTTTCACGGCGGGCAGAAACAGCTTGCTGAGGTATGATGTGACGTCCTTGTCAGCGTATCCCAGTTCCGCCAGCTCGTACATGAACTTGTGAACCTCAAGGTTGCCCGGGTCGGTTTTATTGATCTTTACTATTTCTATGAACTGGTTAACTGTGACGAGTATCCTCAGGAAAAGGTTGTTCTTGTTCACTGTGTCGCTGAATATCGGAACAGTGTTCTCCTTGTCGAAGCAGTGCTTCACACGGATGGCCTCTTCGATAGTTTCGTCATTTATCAGAGATTTTGCGATTATAGCCGAACGTTCCACACAGTCTTTTTTCTCCTGACAGTTCATCAGGGTCGCTATATCCTGAAGGATGGATGTAAGGGCGATCTTAACCAGAATCCCGCCGGATTCGTCTCTGATGAGACTCTGGCGGCAGAAAGGAGCTATGTGCAGGCTGATGAAGGCAGAGTTGATATTATCTGTCAGCAGCTCTCTGGTGTTTCCAGTGTTTTTGAATATGCTCACCATCGCCTTTATGCCGTTTGGTCCTGATAGCATATATTCTATTGATTTATTAAACACATCCAGAGCGTTTATCTCTGAGGTGTTGTCCCTTACCTTGGTATAGAATTCGGTGTATTTATCCTGTGAAAAGATATAGTCGTCCAGTATAGTGGCGACCCTTTCTATTGATTTTCCTCTGTAATAGCTCATTACGTCTGATGTACAGGCGATCTTGATGGCGGATGTTCTGAATTTCGAGTCGTTATAATATCTTTCCAGCAGCGCATCCAGATATTTAGAAACAGGTACATCTTTATTTATCAGAACGTTTCCGTTGGCGTCTTTTATCTCTGATCCGAATGACATGGAGGTTTTTGTTATGGATAGTCCGTTCTTACCCAGAAAATCCATAAAGCCTTTTTTTCCCATTGACTGCAGTCTTTGAACGAGAATTTCTTCGGGCAGGCTCGTGTCCAGCGACAGAAGCTCAAATATATTCGCATGCTCAATCAGATTCATATCATCTCACTAAATAACTATTATTATGTATTAAGTATAATGATTTTCACGGTTTTGCATAGTAAATAATTCATTGCCTAACTTAGATTCTTTCATATCTTAATGAGTGCAAACTCTTTGACTTAAAACATAAGAGGTGATAAATAATTATCATGGATTTTAATATTAATGAATATCTCCGTTTTCTGACACTGGCCATAGTGCCTTTCATGCTGGCTATCACCGTGCACGAGTTCTCTCACGGAATGAGCGCCTATCTGCTGGGAGACGATACAGCGAAAAAAGCCGGAAGGCTCACGCTGAATCCCTTTGCCCATGTGGACATCATGGGGCTTCTGTTTCTGATAATAACCCGTCTGTTCGGCTGGGCTAAGCCTGTGCCTGTTAATTACGGACGCCTGTATAAAAAGACAAAATACGGTCCTGCCATTGTCGCTGTTGCCGGACCATTATCCAATCTTGTTCTCGCGATATTGTCGTCCATAGCGCTCAAGATGCTGTATTCCATGCAGTTCGAGCAGGGGAGCACACTTCTGAAGGTGATGCTGCCGGTGGCGGGAATGCTGAGACTGTCCATCAATATCAATGTGGCTCTGTTCATATTCAACCTGCTGCCTCTGCCTCCTCTGGACGGCGGACGCATAGTGGAAAACCTGCTTCCCTACGACAAGGCTGTTGCGTATGCCAAGCTGGAGAGATACGGTTTTTTGATACTTCTGGTGCTTTTCATCTCCGGCGGTATTAACTATATTCTTATGCCCTTTATGACTTTCTTTTTAAATATTCTATTGTAGAGGATCAGGTATGGAAAAAGTTCTCAGCGGTATGCGCCCTACGGGCAGACTGCACATCGGTCATTATTTCGGAGCTCTGAAAAACTGGCTCGACCTTCAGGAAAAACATCAGTGTTTTTATTTTGTCGCTGACTGGCACGCTCTCACAACTAATTATGAAAATCCGGAAGATATCATAGAAAACCGCAAACAGCTTGTGCTGGACTGGCTCAGCGTCGGACTCGACCCCGACAAGTGCAATATGTTCGTTCAGTCGCACAATATCTACCACGCGGAGCTCAGTCTGCTGCTCTCCATGCTGACACCGGTCAGCTGGCTGGAAAGATGCCCCACATACAAGGAGATCAAGCAGGAGACCACCAATAAGGATCTGTCGAACCTCGGTTTCCTCAGCTATCCTGTTATTATGACCGCCGATATCGTTATGTACGGCGCCACATACGTTCCTGTGGGCGAGGATCAGCTTCCGCACATTGAGATCAGCCGTGAGATAGTGAGACGCTTTCATCATCTCTACAACTGCAATGTGTTTGTGGAGCCCAAAGGCGTTCTGACCGAAGTGCCGAGAGTACCGGGTCTGGACGGACGAAAAATGAGCAAAAGCTACAATAACTATATATCCCTGTCTGAGGATCTGGGCGAGGTGGAGCAGAAGGTCAAGAAGATGGTGACCGACACCAACCGCCAGAGGCTTAAAGACCCGGGCGATCCTGAAAAATGCCCTGTATTCGACTATCATAAAGTTTTTTCCACCGAAGAGGAGAGAGAATATATCACCACCGGCTGCACCAAGGCATCCATCGGATGTATGGAGTGCAAGATGATACTCTTCAAACATATTCAGGAGCTTCTGACGCCTATTCAGGACAGAAGAAGAAAGTTCGAGGCGGAGATCACCGATATAGACGAGTTTTTAAAGCCCATGCAGGACAGAGCCAACGAAGAGGCCGCCTGTATGATGGAAAAAGTGAGGAAAGCGCTTAAAATATGAGCCGTCTTCTGGATGTCAGACTGGATAACTTCGAAGGTCCGTTAGATCTTCTTATCCACCTGATATATAAGAATGAATTGAATATTTACGATATCCCCATAGCATTCATCGCCGGACAGTTCGTGGAGGCGGTGAACGAGATGGAGAAGCTGGATATCGAGGTTGCCGCCGAGTTTATCAACATGGCGTCATATCTCATCTATCTTAAATCGAGGATGCTGCTGCCCAAGGAATCGCTTCCTATAGAGGAGCTGGATCCGGAAGAAGAAAAATTCATTCTGACACAGAGACTTGTGGAATATTCATTCTATAAGGATATAGCGCAGAAACTGAAAGAATATGAATCCGAATCGGGTAAATATCTGATGAGGACGTCCACCATATACATTGAGAAAGAGATAATGCAGACGGAAGACCCTTACCGCATAGCTAACGCATTCTTTTCTCTGCTGGAAAAGGGTAATGAAAAACCCATGAAGTTCGAGAAGGACATCGTGGATGTTACCGATGTTATAAAGAAGCTGAAAGCGCTGATACTGGAAAAACAGCGTATAATGTGGTCGGAGATAGTAAAAACCTGTGTCAGCAAGCGTGAGGTTGTTATGTCTCTGCTGGCTGTGCTGGAGCTGATGCGTCTTACCGTTGTGGAGGCTTCCCAGGCGGAGACCTTCGGAGAGATAGTCATTGAGCAGTTAAACACTTCTGAGGCTGTAAATGGATAAGGAACAAAAGATTTTTTACAGTTCGCTGTTTCTTTCCGGCGAACCTCTGGACAAAAAATTCTTTCGTAAGATTCTGGATCCTATCAATCTGGAGAACAGGCTTCTGGACTATATGGAAAAGTTCAACGCTATGGATCTGGGCATGAAGATACGCCAGGTATCCGGCGGGTTTCAGATGGTTACGGAGAAGGAGCTTTTCAACGAGCTTGAACCCTTTTTCGGCGAGAAGACAGAGACACTCAGCAGGGCTTCTCTGGAGACCGCCGCTATAATAGCTTACAAACAGCCCATAACGAGGCTGGAGATAGACGAGATCAGGGGCGTTAACTCATCCGGTACTGTGCGATATCTGCTGGATAAGAACCTTGTGAAGGTTACAGGACGAAAGGATGTTCCCGGCAAACCCCTTTTATACAGCACAACCAAGTTTTTTCTGGAATATATGGGTATTAACGACATATCTGAACTGCCGACATTCAGAGAATGGCAGGAGCTGAAAGCTAAATGAGTGTAAGATTGAATAAATTCCTGGCGGAGAACACCTCGCTGTCACGCAGAGACGCTGACAGGGCAGTGGAGGAAGGCAGAGTGACAGTGAACGGAGAGACCGCCGAGGGACCCTGGGTTCAGGTGGACGACATGGTGAAAGTGACTCTGGACGGGCAGCCCGTGGGTATGTCTGATCTTTTTTACTGGGCATTCTACAAACCGGTGAATATTCTGACAGCATACGGAGACGGACACGGCAAGGATACTCTGGACGTGTTTCCCTTGCTCCATGAGAAAAAACCGGCATATTCCGGGCGTCTGGATTATGAGAGCGAAGGGCTCATTATATTCAGCAATGACGGCGATTTTATACAGCGTCTTCAGAACAGTGATGAAAAGGTGCAGAAAGAATATGTGGTGTCTGTGAATAAACCCCTTACAGACGAACAGCTTAATGTTCTGCGTAAAGGAATATCATACGAGGGCATCGATTATCTGCCCTGTATCATACATAAACAGGACTCAAAACGCTTTACCGTGATACTTCATGAAGGCAAAAAACGCCAGATACGCAACATGTTCCGTGTGTTCAACGCTCAGGTGAAGAGGCTGAAAAGGGTGCGCATCGGGCGTGTCAACCTGGACGGAATGAAGGCGGGCGATATGAGGGTTCTGACCGAAAAAGATCTGGCGGGGATGCTGTGATGTACAGAGTGAGAGTTATCCAGTATTTTAACGGCGCTCATAATCTCAGAAACTATCAGGGTAAGTGCGAAAATCTGCACGGTCATAACTGGAAGGTTGAGGCATATCTTCAGGGAAATGAGCTGAATGAGACAGAAATGCTGGTAGACTTCAAGATATTAAAAGGACGACTTAAAGAGATACTTGAAGAACTAGACCATAAACATCTGAATGAACAGGTAGAATTCTTTAAAACAAATAACCCTACCAGCGAAAATATCGCTGTTTTCATCTATAACAAGCTCAGGGAGACATTCGGTTCTATGACCGACAGAGTCATAGTCTGGGAGACTGAATTTCAGGGCGCTGAATATTTCGAGTAACTGTAGATTTGAATAATCTGTAACTATCGTTTAGAATAAGAAGAAAAAGCAGGCTGCTGATGTTCTCTAACAACACTTCTCAGGATATTTTTTCTGTATACCGAATGTACTCCGGTCACAAATATGTGAAGGCGCTCAGCGGTTTCGAAGAATATCTGGCGGTCAATCCGGACAGCATGTCGGCCCTGAACATGATAGGGGGCATCCATCTCCTTCTTGGCGACAAGGAAAAGGCGGAGAAAACCTATTTTAAACTGGCAGACAGGCTGATGAGCAGGGGCGAGCATGACAAGGCGCTGGCTGTTCTGACACGCTTGTCCGCGTTTTCCAGAAACAAAGCGAAAATATTTAATCTGCGTTGCGATATATATCGTCTGAAAGGAAAAAACAGGCTTGCTGACCGTCAGCTTCTCATGCTGGCGGAGGAATACAGACATTCCGGAAATTTTTCTGAATGCATAGCTATCTATACGTCTCTGGCGGATAAAAACAGAGATGACCACAGACTGATCCGCAGTCTGGTGCATAAGCTGATAATAATAAACGGATATTCCACTATCGCCATGATCCTCAAAAACAGTGTGGAGAATGAGCTTTTTCCGGTGGGAGAGATAGACGATATCATCATGTTTCTGCTGGAGTCCAAAGTTAAGCCGGAATATGTCATTCCTTTCATAAAAGATTTTCTAACCAGGCATCCTGACTATTTTTATAAGGCTGAGCCTGTTCTTATCCAGTCGTTCAGGGCTGGTTTTGACTCTGAACTGTTTGCAGACATCATTGATCTGATAGACATCTCAGACGCCTCTGATTTTGTTCAGGCTCTGAGAGAGTTTCTGGACAACAGGGAGCTTCTGCTCCACAGCCTTCTGATAGAGGCGTATTCAGATAACAGGGACATGATAAAAGGGATGATATTCGAACTCTATGTCAATAACAGTCTTGAAATGGGCGATATAGCTGAAGTATCTGTTAAAGCTGGAAATCCTGCTCCTATAGAAGAGGCTCTGAAGCTGGTGGCTAAAGCGGTTGAAGAACCGGATATGATGCGGTGTCTTGGTGTTATGGAAAGTTTATACAGATCGAAAGACAGCTCCGCCAGAGCGGATGAGCTTGCGGTATATCTGAAATACGGACGAAAACCGGAGAATATAGCGTCTCTTCTCGCCTCCGAACCGGAATCGCCAGCAGACCTGGAATCCAGATTCAGATCGGCGGAGGAGAATGACGACGGGCCGGAAGTTTCTGAAAAGACAGACGATATCCCCGTAAACGAAATGGTTATCGAGCCCCATTCCTATGAGGATGAAGGATCGCAGGTGAAAATAGATGCGCTGGAACTGGATACATATAATGAAACGTTCGGGGAATCAAAGATTGCCGCTGATATCATGCTGAGTGATGATTACCGCTCGCCGGAAGCTGTCGTGCCGCCGGATATTTTTGACGGGTTCGATATTACGGATGAGCCTGTTCAGAGCTCTGTTTTCGAAGGTTTTGATACGCCTGCTGAGTCCGGAGGCGGGACAGATGCCATTGTGTTCAGTGATGACGAGCTGAGGGACGTATCTAAGAAAACCGATGAAGAAGATTTCTTTTCTAAAGAAGTGGACGGGTAATTCCTGTGAAATTCAGATTTAAAAAAAATCCTGACAGCAAACGAAGATCCGGGTTTAAGAATAAATATATCTATGTTTATATGCTTATTCTGCTGTTTTTTGTTAATATATTCGCCGGTTCTAAGATACTCAATAACGATTTTCCCTGGTATTCAAATATTTCTATCTTTCTGCTGGTGAATATAAATATTATTCTTCTGATAGTTGTTTGCGTTCTGATATTCCGAAATCTCGGAAAGTTGTATATAGACAGGAAAAAGAATGTCTTCGGATCCCGTCTTCAGGGACGGCTGGTGACTTTTTCTATTATAATTGCCGTAATTCCGGTTTTTATTGTATTTATTTTTTCCAACACTGTTATCAATAAAAGTATCGATAAATGGTTCAACTCGCAGATCGAGCAGGCTCTGGAGAGTACGGTCGATCTGATGCAGAAGTATCAGACGAGACTGGAAAACTATCTGATAGAACAGGGAGATCTGCTCGCCGGGTTTATATCTTCCGGTGATTATATCTACTCCAAAAACCATAAAAAACTGCAAAAATTCGTAAAAATATATTTCGATAAAGACAGGATAGACGGCATCGCCATCTATAACAACTCCAGCGAACGCATAGTGGATATGCATAAAACGAAAAATTATACCAAAAGTTTCGCTAATAAATCGCTGGTGAAGAAGATGCTGAACAACGAGCTGATAGCCAGATATGAGTTCGAGGGCAACACCCAGATATACTGGGTCGGGCAGCCTGTCTATTCTAACAAGATCCGCAACAAAGTCATCGGCGCGGTTCTGATATATAAGCTGGTGCCGGAGAACGAGGCGGAAAAGGTGGCGAAGATTCTGGATTCATACAACACCTACCGGCAGACCAAATATTTCGCAAAACCGGTAAAAAACTCGTTTAAGATACTGACAATTCTCATGACACTGCTGGTGGTTCTCGCCGCCTTGTGGGGCAGCATCGTATACGCCAAGAGCATCACCAGACCCATAGAGAGTCTGGCATCCGCATCTGTGGCGGTTTCCAAAGGAAATCTGGACATAGAGGTGGAGGTGCTGGGCAACGATGAGCTGGCGTTTTTGACGCAGTCGTTTAACTCTATGATAAAACAGCTTAAAATGCATAACGCCGAGATGAGTCTGAAAAACGAAAAGCTGTCGGAAATGTTCATGCAGATTGCCAGAGACAACCAGTATATCGATTCTATCTTTAAGAATGTTAAGTCAGCAATATTTCTGTATACAGACAACTTCGAACTGCTGAAGCAGAACGATTATGCTGAAACAATTCTGGAATACGCAGATGAGGCTTTTCTAACGCATATCCTGACGCCTGCGGCTAATTTTATCGATCAGGAGGAGCGTGAGACCCAGTTTCAGATAGAGATGCTGATAAAAGGCGAACCCAGAACAATGACCACAATGATAACAAAAATATATGGTCAGGGCGGTTCTGTGGAGAACCTCGTGATAGTTCTGGATGATATAACCGATCTTCTGAATTTTCAGCGTGTGGGTATCTGGAAAGAGATCGCCACCCGTATAGCCCATGAGATCAAGAATCCGCTGACGCCCATAAAGCTGACGGCGGAGAGGATAAGACGAAAGGCAACAATGGGCGAGAGCGATCAGACCACTATCGTTACCAGTATGAATACGATCATAGAAGAGGTGGAGAGTCTTCAGAGTATGGTGAACGAGTTCAATATGTTTGCCCGTCTGCCGGAGCTGAAGAAAGAGCTGTTCAGGCTGAAGGATTTCTTTGAGGATATCAGAGCGTTCTATACCTCATCCCATCAGAACATAGAATTTGTTATCGACTGTCCGGACATCGGTTTTACAGGCGACAGATCGCAGCTTAAACGTGTGTTCATAAATCTGGTGAATAATTCCATCGACGCCATGGACAAAGAAGGCAAAATATTTATTTCTGTTGTTGAAAATGACAGCGGTTTAAGGATAGACTATCGGGACACAGGAAAGGGTATCCCGAAAGAGGACCTGGGCAGGATATTCATCCCGTATTTCAGCAAAAAGCCGGACGGAACCGGTCTGGGACTTGCGATAGTGAAGAAGATTATCGAGGTTCACAACGGAAACATTTCCGTGGACAGCGAATATGGAAAATATACGAAATTCATAATGGAATTTCAAAAGGCATAAAATGGCGAAAATTCTTATAATTGACGATGAAAAAGGAATATGCACGGCTATCAAGGACATTCTGGAGGATGAGGGATATTCTGCCAATACCGCACATACCTTCACCGACGGGTTCAATGAACTGAAAAAGACCGCATACGATATACTGTTTCTGGATATATGGCTGCCCGACAAGGACGGCATAGACGGGCTGAAGGATATCAAAAGCTATTTTCCGGATCTGGAGGTTGTTATTATCAGCGGTCACGGGAACATAGAGAACGCTGTGGAAGCCACCAGAAGAGGCGCTTATGATTTCCTTGAAAAGCCATTGTCTCTGGAACGCATACTGCTGATAGTAAAGCATCTTACGGACAGAATGCAGCTCATGAGCGATCTGCGTGAATCCAGAAGCGACCTGATAAAGAAATATGACATAATAGGCGTCAGTAAACCCATAGTGGAGCTGAAGAGAAAGATAGAGAAGATAGCGCCCACTAACGCCTGGGTTATGATAACAGGCGAAAACGGCACCGGAAAGGAGCATGTGGCGAGGCTGATACACATGCTGAGCCGCAGAGCGAAGGATGTCTTTGTGGAGATTAACTGCGCCGCTATCCCTTCTGAGCTCTTGGAAACAGAGATGTTCGGGCATGAGAAGGGGTCTTTCACAGGCGCTCACTCTCAGAAAATGGGCAAGTTCGAGGAGGCGGACGGCGGAACCGTCTTTCTGGACGAGATAGGCGATATGGAGCTTTCTTCTCAGGCTAAGCTGCTGAGGGTGCTGGAGAGCAACACATTCACCCGTGTTGGCGGAAACACTTCCATCAAATCGGATTTTCGTCTGCTGACCGCTACCAATAAGAATCTGGAAGAGGAGATCGACTCGGGAAATTTCCGTGAAGATCTCTATTATCGTATAAACGTAGTGCCGCTGGTGGTGCCGCCTCTGCGCGAGCGTAAAGAGGACATCCCCATCCTGATGCAGCATTTCATCCGTGAGGCCTGCTCTCTGAACGGTCTGGAGCTGAAAAAGGTCAGTCTGCCGCTGCTGGAGCTGTTTATGGCTTTTGACTGGCCGGGTAACGTGCGCCAGCTGAAAAATCTGGTGGAGCGCATGGTTGTGCTTTCGGAAAAAGAGACTATGGATGTGGACGATGCTCCTGATTTTCTGCTTTCCGGATCAGATGATGAAAAATATGAAGCAGGAAACTGCTGCGCTCTGAAAGACGCGAAAGAAGGGTTTGAAAAACAATTCATCCTTCAGGTGCTTCAGGCGAATGACTGGAACATCAGCCAGTCCGCAAAAATACTGGAGATAGAGAGAACATATCTCCACCGAAAGATAAAGGCCTACGGTCTGGAAAAATTCAAAGGTACAGGAAATGTTTAAATATTTGTTCGGTTCGGTTCTGGTTTTCGTTATCGCTTTTTATGTTGTGAACTATGGTCTGAAAAGTTCAACCATGACAGAGAGAATAGACGAGGCGATGGATGTCCCATACGGCGAATATGACTCTCTGCGCATCACAAAAGCTGATGAGAAAGAGGACGGCTGGGTGCTGTCTCTGGGAAACCTGCGCATGTATGCCAGCAGAACTGGCAAAGGCACTATGTGCTCTTCTGATGTTAAGATATATTTCCCCACCGAAAAGAACGCGAAACTCGTGATGAAACTCAGGTATAACCTGGGACCTTTTCTGGCTAAACCGCTTAGGGATATGTCGCCTCAGACGGCTCTTAAACCGGATTCTCAATATGCCATGATGCAGTCGCTGAAGGATGGATACGCCAACCAGTACGGCATCAAAACCATGACCAGGATAGAATTCTCCGGCTTCTCCTGTAAACAGATGCAGTAAATTCCGTTTGACTTTTTCTGTCAGGCTGTCTATTATCTCTATATAGGCGAACAATTGTTCGCTCATGAGAGGTGTGATATGACAGAGCGTCAGAAAATGTTTGTGAACTTCATAGAAAATTTCATAAGAGACAACGGATATTCTCCGTCTATCAGAGAGATAGCGAAAGGAATGGGGTTGTCATCCACCGCCAGCGTCAAAAATATGCTGGACAGGCTCACCGAAAACGGTCTTCTGAAAAGGTCCGGAAGTATCGCCAGAGGTATAGAAGGCTCACGCATGTCCTCCGCCGTGCCTGTTCTGGGGCGCATCAAGGCTGGCGTTCCCGTTACATCCGAAGAAAATATAGAAGGATATATCCGTCTGGGAAAAGAGATCTATGACGATCACTTCTTTCTGCGTGTGGACGGCGACAGTATGAAGGATAAGGCGATACTGGACGGTGATTTTGTCCTTCTCAGACATACAAATATTATACACAACAATAAAATAGGAGCATTCTGCATTAACGGCGAGATAACCCTGAAAACTTTTTTAAAAACGCCTGAAGGTGTTTTTCTGATGCCCGCCAATGATGATTTCGCGCCTATTTCTCTGGCGGAGACGGATGATTTCTCCGTTATCGGCGTGCTGGTTATGGTTATAAGAGCTTTGGAGGGAGGCTATGATATTGAACCTGCATGAGAGGGTGAGGGTGGGCGCCGTTTTTGATGCCTCTCCTAAACCCGTCTGGTTCAGCCTGAACGGCGAAAAGATCACAGTAAAGGAGATATGCTACCGCTGGAAGGAGCGTGCCGGGGCGGATGTTGTTCATAAGTATACAGTCACGGACGGGTTCAACGTATACGAGATAAGTTTCAGCGCTCTGGACGCCTGCTGGTATCTGGAAGCCATCAACGAAGCGTAACGGTATCAAAAAATCTCCATGGATGGATGATTTTTTGTGGGAGTGTAAATGATCATCTGCATGGATATGGACGCTTTCTTCGCTTCTGTGGAGCAGGCGGCGAATCCCAAACTGAAAGGAAAACCCATAGCTGTTATCGGTGCCAAGGAACGCACTGTGGTGGTCACCTCTTCATATGAGGCAAGGGCAAAGGGCGTTAAAACAGGGATGAGCAAATATGAGGCGCAGAGAGTTTGCCCTGATGTGATATTGATTTGCGCTCATACGAGGATATATACCTATGTTTCTTCTGAGATAGTGAAATTTCTGAAGACCATCACGCCTGATGTGGAGGTTTATTCCATAGACGAGGCTTTTCTGGATATAAAAGACAATGACCCGGTGACAGTCGGATATATGATTATGTCTTATGTGAAAAAGACTTTTAATATCACATGTTCCATAGGTATCGGTCCGAACAAGCTGATAGCCAAGATGGCGACAGAGGTGAACAAGCCTGATGGTTTGTATATGGTTCATAAAGAAGATGTTCTGAAGTTTATAGACACATTTGAGCTGGGCGATATCTGGGGCATCGGGCGCCGGCTGGCGAAGAGATTCAGGTCGATGGGTATCTTTACCCCTACGGACCTGAGGGCTTTCGGGCGCGACAGGCTGGAAAAGATGCTGGGGATAGGCGGGATCCGGCTTTTTCAGATGGTTCATGGAGAATATTCCGACAGGGTGGTGTCCGAGGAGCCGCCTGTGAAATCCATAGGGCACAGCATGACTCTTCCGGTGAACGGGGAGACCAGAGAGACGGCGCTTAACTATCTTCTGCAGCTTTCGGAGATGGTGTCCGCCCGTGCCAGAAAGAACGGTTTTGCCGGAAAAACACTCCATCTGGTGATAAGAGATACGGATATGATGAGTGTGAGCAGACAGAAAGGGATTGGTTTTTTCACATCAGCCACTCACCACATCTATGAGACAGCCATAGAGCTTTTTGACGAGCTGTGGGATCACAGACCCATCAGACTGCTGGGAATATCTATAGGAAACCTTGTGGGAGAGTCAGTTATATTGACAAATATAATGGATGACTTCGGAAAATATCCGCAACTATATGATGCAATAGATAAAATAAACTCAAAATACGGAAAAACATCCATATCCTACGCTTCTGTGCTGAACTGCAAGAGGATAGGCGCTAAAACCATCTCTCCGGCGTGGCGTCCGGAGGGCACAAGAAATGTGGAATTCACTCCTGAATAAGCGCAAAAATATATGACAAACTGAGTATATTTAAGGCTTACTCTTCTTGACTTGCCATACCAAATCAACTAATATCGTTGGACACATTTTCACGCAGTTGGATTGTGTCCAAAATCGGAGGTTTTAATGGCTAAGAAAGTGTACGCGGGACTGGTCGGATACGGAACAGTCGGCAGCGGGACAGCGGAAATCCTGCTGAAGCACAAACAGGATCTTTTTGAAAAAACAGGCTTTGAGATCTGCCTTAAAACGGTGGCGGATATTAAAATAGATACGACGAAACTCGACGATATTCTTTCACTCTGTCAGAATGTTACAAAGAACGCTGATGATATTATCAACGACCCTGAGATCGATATTGTTATTGAGCTGGTGGGCGGATATACCTTTGCCAAAGAGCTGATACTGAAGGCGCTGAAGGCAAAAAAACACGTTGTAACAGCTAACAAAGCTCTTCTGGCTATCCACGGGGCAGAGATATATAAGGCGGCGGATGAGAACGGCGTCAGCATAGGTTTCGAAGGCGCTGTGGGCGGCGGAATACCGCTTATCGGTGTGCTCAAGGAAGATCTGGTGGGCAACAATATCAGCGAGGTCTTCGGGATCATCAACGGAACTGCCAACTACATACTTTCCGCTATGGAAGCAGAGGGCAAAGAGTTCTCTGAGGTTCTGAAAGCCGCTCAGGAAAAAGGATACGCGGAGGCTGATCCTACATTCGATATTGAGGGCATTGACACCGCCCATAAGATAACCATATTGGCGTCAATAGGGTTTAAGACCCTGATACCTTTTGATAAAGTGTATACCGAGGGTATATCCGATATCAAACAGGTGGATATAGAATTCGCCAAACGTCTGAACTGCAAGATAAAACTGCTGGCTATCGCCCGTAAAAGGGATGAATATATCGAGGTCAGGGTTCATCCCACAATGCTGCCGAAATCAGAGATGATGGCTCAGGTGAACGGTGTTTTCAACGCTGTTGAGTTCATCGGTGATATGGTCGATAAGACAATGTATTACGGCAGAGGCGCAGGCGGCAGACCCACTGGTTCCGCTGTTGTCAGCGACGTTGTCTCCATCGCACGCGACATAGCTATCGGCGGTGTGGGCAGAGTGCCTGTGCTCGGTTTCGCAGGCGAATACGATTATCACTATCCTATCAGAGATATAAAGGATGTTAGATCCAAGTTTTATCTGCGTTTCTCAGTTCTGGACGAACCCGGAACTCTGGCAAAAATAGCGGGTATTCTGGGTGAACACGGCATCAGCATCTCTCAGGCTATCCAGCCGGATGAAAGAGCGCCCGGCGAGGTTGTGTCTATGGTTTTCATGACACACAAGGCAGTTACAAGGGATATCATGACAGCCATCGGAGAGATAGACGGACTCGACTGCGTGAAAGACAAGACAGTCGCCATAAGAGTTAAGGAGATAGTTTAATGAAGTTTGTTGTTCTGCTCACCGATGGGATGAGCGATCATAAGATAGAGGCGCTGGGCGGCAAAACCGTCATGCAGTACGCCAAGAAACCGAATATGGACAAACTGCTGACAGAAGGTGTCGGAGGGTTTATAAAAACCACGCCTGAAGGCTATTATCCGGGCAGCGACATATGCAATCTGTCTGTCATGGGATACGATCCCACCATATATTACTCCGGCAGAAGCCCTCTGGAGGCAGGAAGCCAGGGTATAGAGCTGGGCAAAAGCGACATGGCGTTCCGCTGCAATCTGGTTACGCTGGACGGCGAGATAATGGATGATTTTTCTGCTCACCACATAGACGCCAAGGTTGCTCAGGCATGTATAAAAGAGCTGGACTCCATTTTTCGTCCTGAAGGCATAGAGTTCTATCCCGGCGTGGGATACCGCAACCTGATGGTCATGCGCAATGTCGATTTTGACATGAAGACCACTCCCCCCCACGACATCATGGGGCAGGGCTGGAAAAAATATCTGCCCACAGGCAGGGGGTCTGAGAAACTGCTGGACATCATGCAGAGAGCGAAAAGTGTTTTCGACGGCGGTAAATACGCCAGAGCTAACAGCATATGGTTCTGGGGCGAGGGTAGAAAACCCGATATGCCTCTGTTTAAAGAGCTTTACGGTCTTAACGGTTCTGTTGTCGCCGCTGTCGACCTCATCAGAGGCATCGGCAGGTTCGGCGGTCTGGATGTCATAGACGTCCCAGGCGCTACAGGATTTATCGATACAAATTTTGAGGGCAAGGCTGAATATGCGCTCAAAACACTTGAAAAAAACGACTATGTGTTTATACATGTTGAAGCCCCTGACGAAGCCGGACACATGGGCAGTGTGGAGGAGAAGGTGAAAGCTGTGGAGAATATCGACAGCCGCATGCTTCCCATACTGATGGAAGGACTTAAGAAATTCGGGGAATTCAGGATTCTGATAACACCCGATCACCCTACACCCGTTCTGAAAAGAACACACGTTGCGGAGCCTGTCCCCGCCATTATCTACGGCACAGGGGTAAAACCGGACGGCAACACCACCTATGACGAGTTTATGAAGCCGACATTCTTCATAGAGAATGGATACAGAATAGCAGATTATTTTCTGAAAAGTGCCGTTATTAACGGCTGATTGCAGAAGGAGGACTATGTGGGCATTGTAGTTATGAAGTTCGGCGGAACCAGCGTCGGTTCTATCGAACGCATCAAAAATGTCGCGAGAATTATCGCAAAGAAAAAAGACGAAGGTAATGACGTTGTTACCGTAGTCTCCGCTATGTCAGGCGAAACAGACAGGCTGATCAACCTCCTGAAAGAGATTGAGCCTAAGTTCAGCCCCCGTGAGTACGACCAGCTTGTTTCCACGGGTGAGACGGCCAGCTCGCCTCTGGTGGCACAGACTCTGATTACAATGGGGTATGACGCGATCTCTCTGACCGGTATCCAGATCGGCATGATAACAAACGGCGTACACTCAAACAGCCGTATCATGGACGTGAAGGCAGACAGGATCAGACAGGAACTGGCAAAAGGAAAAATATGCATCGTAGCCGGATTTCAGGGCATCGACCCTGAGACTGGCGATGTGACCACTCTGGGCAGGGGCGGTTCCGATACGTCCGCCGTGGCTGTTGCCGCCGCTCTGAAAGCGAACGTCTGCGAGATTTACACGGACGTGGACGGCGTATACACAGCAGATCCCAGAATTGTCAAACATGCTAAAAAACTAGATAAAATCTCCTATGATGAAATGCTCGAGCTGGCTTCTCTGGGCGCTAAAGTGCTCCAGTCCAGAAGTGTGGAGCTGGGTATGAATCACAATGTCGATATTATGGTACTTTCATCTCTCGAAGAAAAACCGGGAACATTAGTTACTAAGGAGGATTCAGACATGGAGCAGGTTGTAGTAACCGGCGTTGTATCAGACAAAAATCAGGCAAAGATCACTATTACAGAAGTACCGGATAAACCCGGAATCGCTTCTACAATTTTTAATAAAATCGCTGCGAGCAACATCAATGTGGATGTTATCGTGCAGAACGTCAGCAAAGACGGCAACACAGATCTGTCCTTCACTATTCAGAAAACAGACCTGCTGAGAGCCACAGACGTTTGCAACGAAATAGCCAAAGAGATAGGTGCTAAGGGGGTTCTGGCGGATGAGAACATCGCCAAAGTATCTATTGTGGGCGTGGGTATGAGAAGCCACTCCGGCGTAGCGGCAAAAATGTTCTCACTTCTGGCTGAGAACAACATCAACATAAAGATGATAACCACCAGCGAGATAAAAGTTTCATGCGTTGTGGAGGAGAAATTCTCCGAGCTTGCGGTCAGAATACTGCATGAGGCGTTTGTCGAGGCGTAAAACCTCAAATTTGGAGTAAATAATGTCGAAGAAAATAGAGATATACGACACCACGCTGAGAGACGGAACTCAGTCGGAGGACGTAAATTTCACCATAGCCGATAAAGTGAAGATAGCGGAAGCCCTCTGCGATTTCGGCATCAGATATATAGAAGGCGGATGGCCCGGGTCAAACCCCAGAGACATCGGCTTTTTCAAAGCTGTGAAAGAATCTAGTGCTCCTGTGGACTGCATTGCGGCGTTCGGAAGCACCAGAAGGGCAAAACGCACATGCGACACAGACGAGAATATTCAGGCTCTGCTGGAAGTAGAAGTTCCCAACCTTACCATCTTCGGAAAGACCTGGGATCTGCACGTCAGAGAGGCTCTGAAGATAGAGCTCGAGCACAATCTCGAGATCATCAACGATTCTGTAGCTTATCTGAAATCTAAAGTGGACAGAGCGTTCTATGACGCTGAACACTTTTTTGACGGGTATAAGGCGAACAAAGAATACGCTCTGAAAACCCTGAAAGCGGCTATGGAAGCAAAAGCCGACTGTCTGATACTCTGCGATACCAACGGCGGAACAATGCCTCAGGAGCTCGCTGATATCATCACAGAGGTGAAGAAGGTCACAGGAGACTATCCGCTGGGCATCCACTGTCACAACGACAGCGACTGCGCCGTGGCTAACTCCGTGATGGCTGTTATCAACGGAATAACTCAGGTTCAGGGGACTATCAACGGATACGGCGAGAGATGCGGAAACGCTAACCTCTGCTCTGTGATTCCCAACCTCCAGCTTAAATACGGGTATGAGTGCGTGCCGGCGGACAAGCTGAACAGGCTGCGCATAGTGTCCAGATATGTAAACGAGCTGGGCAACCTGAAGCACAACATCCACCAGCCTTATGTCGGACGCGCTGCGTTCGCTCACAAGGGCGGGGTGCATGTGAGCGCTATTCTGAAAAACTCAAAAACCTATGAGCACATAGAACCCGAGCTGGTGGGCAATAAACAGAGAGTTCTGCTTTCAGATCTCTCCGGAAAGTCCAACCTTGTTTATAAGGCAAAGGATTTCGGTCTGGATATCGACAGCAACGATCCCAAGATCAACGCCGTTATCGAAAACCTGAAAGAGCTTGAGAACAAAGGTTTTCAGTATGAGGGAGCAGAGGCTTCATTCGAGCTTCTGATGAGAAAGACAATGGGTACTTTCACCCCGTTTTTCGATTCAATCAGCTATCGTGTGCTGGATGAGAAGAACGACTGCACAGGAGGTCCCACAGCGGAAGCCACAGTCATGATCGAAGTAGGGGAAGAATACGAGCACACAGCGGCGGCGGGAAACGGTCCGGTTAACGCTCTGGACAAGGCTGTCAGAAAGGCTCTTATAAAATTCTATCCTTCACTCTCCGACATGGAGCTGGTGGACTACAAGGTGCGCATCCTGTCATCCACAGAGGGCACAGAGGCTGTGACCAGGGTTCTTATCGAGACAAAAGATAAGGAACACACATGGGGCACAGTGGGTGTCGCGGCGAATATTGTGGATGCTTCTTATCAGGCTCTGATGGACTCGATAGAATATAAGTTGATGAAAGATAAAGAGAAATCAAACTAACTTATAAAGAGGCCGCTCAGATGAGCGGCCTTTGTTTTAAGCGCATGTTACTAAAAATTTAACTGTTGAAAAAAATACCAAAGCTATTATAATTAAATTACCAAACAGACTATTGCCCGGCTATTTCTATGCTTTATCCCTCCTCCCCCCTTAAAGCATGTAGCCGGGATTTTTTTATCCTTTTATCCAGCCGTTCTCTATGGAAATCTCTATTATCTGTCTGGCGCAGAAGTCCACCGTTTTATGGCATGAATTGAACTTGCCGATTCCTAAGAATTTTGAGGCATTTTTGGTAATGACCCGGCAGCAGGCGCTTTTGAATTCTTCTCTGAATCCGTCGTGCAGTTTTCTGACGGCTTTGTTCAGCTTGTCTGTTGGTTCGTCCGGCTTCAGTCTGCCTCCCATGGAGCTGAGCACGAATACCGCTCCGGAAAGAGCTCCGCATATGCAGCCTGAACCGCCTATGCCCTCGACAAACGCTGACATGCCGCGTTTTATTTCATCTGAAAAGTTGATCTCTGTATTTTTTTCGAAAGCGAGAAGAACAGCCTCCGAGCAGGCGTAGCCCTCTTTAAAATAACTGACAGCGTCACTGGCTGTCTTATCTGCTAATGTTTCTGACATGATTGCATCTCCAATAAACAATATAGTTCAAGTTAGAACAAATTCACCTGCGAATTGTCAACAATTTTGTCTTGATACGGAAAATTTAATTGGATAGTATGTTTGTATAACTAAATATGGTGCAAAATGCTTAAATTTTTTATTTCGTTAAGTATATTAACGATGTTTTCATTGGCTATGGCGGATCAAGGTACAATCATCGATGCCTGCGGCAGGGATATCGTGATTCCTGACAGTCCGAAAAAAATAATCGCTATCGGTCCCGGAGCGGCTGCCCTGACCGTATATGCCGACATGTCTAAATATCTGGTGGCAAAAGAAGCATACGGCAGCGAGAGTTCTGTGAACAGGCAATGCTCATGCGCCTATCCGGATAACTATTCCTCCATGCCTGTGGTATATAACAACATGCCCGGAAGCATGCCTGACTATAACGCCATAATAGAGGCAAAGCCCCAGCTTGTGCTGGCATCCGGATTCAACAGACAGCAGATAGATGCTATATATCAGTCCACACGGGTTCCTGTGGCCGCTGTCAACTGCAGCGAGTCAGGATACATGCATTATGATACTATCGTGCAGTCGCTGAGGCTGACAGGTTATCTTCTGAAAAAAGAGAAAGAGATGCAGAACACTCTGAACTTCATGGCGAAGGTCAGAAAAGAGCTCTACATGGCGACCAAAGATGTGGAGCCGGTTAAGATATTCATAGTCTCTGAAACATACGGAAACAGCAAAAACGTTTTTACATCAGAGAAATGCTACTGCTATCTGAAACTTATAAATTCATCCAACCTGACATCCGGGAAAGATTCAGAGCAGAAATATCTGAAGATAGACAGGCAGGAACTGCTGAAGATACAGCCTGATTATATTTTTATAGAATATCCTCTGCTGGACAGAATAAAATCTGATTATTCTAAAAACAAGCTGTATTACAAACAGCTTAAGGCGGTTAAAGATAACAGGGTGTTCACCATTCTGCCGTATAATCATTTCATGGCTAATATTGAGAACATGCTGATGAACGCTTATTTCATCGGAAAGACGGTATACAGTGAAAAATTCAAACAGATAGATATGCACAGAAAATCTGACGAGATAACAGAAGAGCTGACCGGAAACGACTATTACAGCGAGCTGGTGGCGGAAACGTCTGTTTTTAAGAATATTATCTTTGACGAAAAAGGAATAACTGTAAAAAAATAACCGCCGGAGCTTTTTACTCCGGCGGTCTTTGTATTATTTAGGGAATTCGAATACTACGTTTCCGCTCTTGATAGTGTACAGGGCGGCGCCTTTCAGCTTTTTACCCATCCAGGGAGTGTTCACTGATTTTGATCTGTTCAGCTTCTCATCGAAAACATATTCCAGCTCAGTGTCCAGAACCACGATATCCGCCAGTTTTCCCGGGGCTATCTCGCCTCTGTCGGATTTATTGATGAGTCTTGCGGGTGTGTAGGATGTCAGCCTGACGAAATCTTTCATATCTATCACGTCTTTGTCCACCAGCGCCAGAGACAGGGGGAGCAGGGTCTGTATGCCTGTTATGCCGAACGGGGCGAGGTCGAACTCCTGCGCCTTCTCATCGGGATGGTGGGGAGCGTGGTCTGTTACAATGCAGTCTATATCGCCGTTCTTAAGCCCTTCTATCATGGCGTCCATGTCTTCCTGAGCTCGCAGGGGAGGGTTCATCTTGGCGTTGGTGTCATATGTCAGCAGCTCTTTCTCTGTCAGGGTGAAGTGGTGGGGTGTTACTTCGCATGTCACATTATATCCCATTGATTTAGCCCATTTTACCAGTTCCAGAGTTCCTTTTGAGCTGATGTGGCAGATGTGAACGTGGGCGCCTGTGAGTTTTGACATCAGGATGTCACGGGCAACCATAACCTCTTCGCATTCTGACGGAATGCCTTTCAGTCCTGTAATAGCGGCTACTTCGCCCTCGTGGATAACTCCTGCGCCGGCGAGGCTTTTGTCCTCTGCGTGGCTGATTACCATTGCGCCGAACTGTGAGGCGTATTCGCACGCTCTTCTGAAAACCTCGGCGGTCATGACAGGTTTGCCGTCATCAGAGAAGCCGATCGCTCCGCCGTCTGTCATGTCGCCCATCTCGGTCAGCTCTTCGCCTTCCATGCCTTTTGTCACGGCGCCGATGGGGAAGACGTCTATCAGACCGTCTTTTTTCGCCTTGTTTATCATATATTCTGTGATGACACGGTTGTCATTCACGGGTTTTGTGTTTGCCATGGGGCATGCCGCCGTAACTCCGCCGGCAACAGCCGCCTTCGCTCCGGATGTTATATCCTCTTTGTATTCCAGACCGGGATCACGGAAATGGACGTGCAGGTCGATAAGACCGGGCACAACGTATTTTCCGCCGCAGTCTATCACTTTGTCCGCTTTTTCGTCCGCTTTGGCTGAGACAGAGGCTATTGTGTCGCCGTCTATAAGTATGTTGCCTTCCGTTATATTGTTATGGTTTACGATCTTACAGTTTTTAAGAAGCGTTTTCATCATATCCCCCTTTGTTGCTGCCTATGCCGAGTATGTAAAGGGCCGCCATTCTCACGGCAACACCGTTGGAAACCTGTTTCAGAACGCCTGACTGGTCGCTGTCGGCAACATTGCTCATCAGCTCCACTCCACGGTTTATGGGACCGGGGTGCATGACCAGAGCGTCTTTTTTAGCCAGAGCCAGCTTGTCTTTGGTCAGCCCGAAGAATTTTGCGTATTCTTTGGTAGACGGGACAAGGAGCTTGCCCTGACGCTCCCTCTGGATGCGGAGCATGATGATGACGTCTGCGCCCTCAACGGCCTCCTGCATGTTTTTGCACACACGGCATCCGAAGACCTCGTGGTGTTTGGGTATCATAGTGGATGGTCCGAACAGCCTGAGGTTGATCCCCAGTCTGGGCATTGCCCATATGTCTGAGCGTGCTACACGGCTGTGTGTGATGTCGCCGATGATCGCCACTTCCAAACCGTTAAGGTCGCCCTTTGCCTGACGTATGGTCAGCATATCCAGAAGAGCCTGTGTGGGGTGCTCGTTGAGTCCGTCTCCGGCGTTTACAACGTGAACATCGGTGTTCTCGGCTATATATTTTACTGAGCCTGAAAATTGGTGGCGCACAACAAAAATATCGGGACGCATAGCTTCCATGTTGTGTACTGTGTCGAGCAGCGTCTCGCCTTTTGTCGTGCTGCTGGCAGAAGCCGTGAAATTTATAGTATCGGCAGACAGACGTTTTCCGGCTATCTCGAAAGATGTTCTTGTTCTGGTGGAGGGCTCAAAGAAAAGGTTTATAACTGTTTTCCCCTTAAGTGTGGGTACTTTTTTAACGTCCCTTTCGTTGATTTCGGTAAATTTCTGGGCTGTGTCCAGCAGATAGAGGATCTCCTCTTTTGTCAGATCCTTCATCCCCAAAAGATCTTTGCGTTTGTAAGCCATTTCGGACTCCTTTGTGTTATGCTGTTTTTTGTATTAATACACAATCATTTCCGGCTTGTTCTTTAAGTCGGACTTCAATTATTTCATTCAGAGATGTGGGTACAACTTTTCCCACAAAATCGGGCTGGATGGGAAGCTCTCTGTGTCCTCTGTCTATGAGGGCGGCGAGGGAGATTTTTTTCGGTCTGCCCAGATCTATCAGTGCGTCCATAGCCGCTCTGGTGGTTCTGCCTGTGAAAACCACGTCATCCACCAGAATGATATGTCTGCCGCAAACGTCAAAGTCTATCTCAGTTCCGTGCAGAACAGGGTAGTCGTGAATGGTGGTGAGGTCGTCCCTGTACAGCGTGATATCCAGAAATCCGAGCAGAACATCTTTTCGTCCGGCTGTTTTCAGAATCTGAGCCAGCCTGGAGGCCAGATAAGCTCCGCCCCTGCGGATGCCCACAAGGCAGATGCCGTCATTTTCCTTAATGGATTCAATGATCTGCGAAACCATTCTCGTCAGAGTTCTCGATATTTCCTCTTCATTCATTATTTCTTTCTGGGTCATATAAGCCTCCGGTATGCAAAAAAAAAGCCTTTTAACCGCTAAATGCGGCTAAAAGGCCGTGTATTTCAAAAAATGTTTAATATGTTAATCCAGTATTTCATCGTTCACCCTTGCGATAATAGCCCTTTGTATTTTATCTTGTCAACGAAATTTGTTGATTAAAACCTTAGGATTTTATAAAATCATATATTATCAGATAAAAGGAGTTGTCATGAAAGTTAATACACTTGTTCTGACTGCGGTTTTTGCTCTTATGAGCCTTATGTGGGGATGCATAGCGGCGCCTGTCGTTGTTGCCGGAGCCGCAGGCGGCGGAGCAGTATATTCCGTTACAGCGGATACAGTTACAGATACGTTTACCATGTCTAAGGAACAGGCTTTCGAGGTTATGATAGGCATACTGAACTCTCAGGACGCCAAGATAACACTTTCCAGCATTTCTGACGGCAAGATCAACGCTCAGATCGAAAAATCTCTGGTTTATGTATCTATAGAGCAGTTCAACGCTGACAGTATAAAACTGGTTATCAACGCTAAAAAACACATTGAATTTCTGCCTGACAAAGACACAGCCGTAAGAATATACAGACTCTTCATCAAGGAAACCACTAAATGATAAGAAAAGCCGTTATGTCTGACGCCAAAAACATTCAGACACTTATAAACAGCTTTGCCAAGACCGGACTGATGCTTCCGGTCAGCATCAACGAGATATATGAAAAGATATTGGAATTCACCGTGTGGGATGAGGACGGGCAGATATTAGGCTGCTGCGCCATGCATCCCACATGGGAGAATCTGGCGGAGATACGCTCTGTGGCTGTGGACAGCACCTGTTTTAAAAAGGGCATAGGAACCGCTGTGGTGGAGAGCGCCATGCAGATGGCAAGAGACGTGGGCATCACCGATGCCTTTCTGCTGACATATCAGCCGGGGTTCTTTGCCAAACTTGGTTTTTCCGAAATAGAGAAGGAGTTTCTTCCAAAAAAGATCTGGTCGGATTGTCTGAAATGCGCCAAATTTCCAGACTGTGACGAGATCGCAATGAAACGTACATTATGATTGATAATTTTCGCCGTCTTATTGATAAATACAGCACATTCTATGACAATATCTCTGTGTGCGTCACGGAATCCGGATCAAAGAACATCCTGTTGAACGGTTATGAGCTGGAGAATATCGAAGTATCTGATGATGTGTCCGTATCCGTCCGGGCTTATAAGGACGGCAGACTCATCGCCTTCGGATATGACGGCTCAGACACTGACTTTGCCGATGACAACCTGAGAACTCATCAGAAGATCATATCGCTTCTGCCACGGGACGAGAGCAGATATATCCCAGTTTTTTCCAAGGTTACAGATTTTTTTGATATCGATGCGGAGTTCTCTTCCGTGGATACAGCCAGACTTGTCGAAACTGCGCGGGAAGCCACGGAAGCCGCCATGTCTGCCGATAAAAGAGTGAAATGTGTCAAACAGTCTGTCGTGGACGCAGTGAGACAGAAAAGAACCATGCTGTCAAAGGATTCTGTCCTCACAGAGGAGAGCACCTATTATTCCTCCAGCGTATATCTGATAGCCGATGATAAAGGTGAGCAGGACGCATACGGGAGTGCCGATTCTGTGCAGTTAGGCTCTCTGAGATATCTGGAAGGCGCCCGTGATGCTTCTTTTAAGGCATGTGAGCTGCTGAACCCGAAAAGACTCAAAACCGCCGGATACGGTATTCTGTTCACGCCGGAGGTCATGGCGGAGTTCATCGACCTGATTCTGGAGCTGGTGAACGCCGAAAACGTATATAAAAACATGAGCATCCTTGCTGGAAATCTTGGTGTCAAATGCGCTTCATCTCTCAGTCTGACGGACGACCCTTTCATCAGCCATGGTACAGGTTCCGGATCTTTTGACGGGGAAGGGCAGGCGTCGCAGAAAACTATTATATTTAATAATGGTTTGCTGAACTCTTATCTGCATAATAGCTATACGGCTAAAGCCATGAATATGATAAATACCGCTAATGCTGAGATCAACAAAAACGGCAGTGTCGGCATATCCTGCTCAAATGTAAAAATTGACGCTACAACCGATAAAAAACCTTACGATTTTATGACCGAATATGTTAAAGTCTCTGAGGTCATGGGGATGCACACCGCGGATGTTGTCAGCGGTGATTTTTCTGTGGGTATATCAGGAGTTTATTACAGAAACGGCGAGCCGGCGCATGCTTTCAGAGAAGCGGTGCTGTCCGGAAATCTCAAGGACATGCTGAACAGCCTGATTCATGTTTTTGACAACCATAAAACCTTCGGCGGGATAACATCCGCCGCTGCGCTTTTTGATAAAATGACTGTGAGCGGAGAATAACTCATTATGATGATTGACGAAATATTAAGCGAAACCGAGAAACTGAACAAAGAGGTGCAGAGTTTCGCCACAGCTATGAACGAAGACGAGCTGAGAAAGAAAATAGCGAAGATAGATGAGATGTCCATGAATGACCCTGATTTCTGGAGTAAGCAGGAATCCAAGCTCGTTCTGAAAGAACAGGCTGTTCTGAAGAAGAAGCTGGAATCATGGGAAGAGCTCAAAACTCTTAAAGACGACATGGAAGTTCTTCTGGATCTCGTAAAAGAGGGCGAGGAAGGGCTGGAAGGCGATATCGATCAGGCTCTGAAGGCTTTTTCGAAGAAGGTCAGCGAGTTTGAGCTTCAGCTTGTGCTGAGCGGACCTAATGACGCCAACAACGCCATCGTGACGATCAACTCCGGCGCCGGCGGAACAGAGGCGAGCGACTGGGCATCCATGCTCTATAGAATGTATACCCACTTTGCCGAGAATAAAGGCTATAAATGCGAGATTCTGGACTATATGGACGGTGACGAGGCTGGAATAAAAAACGCCACCATCAATATAAAAGGTCCTTTCTGTTACGGATATCTGAAGGGCGAGACAGGCGTTCACAGACTTGTGCGCATATCTCCGTTCGACTCTGCCAACAGAAGACACACATCATTTGCCGCTGTTTTTGTTATGCCTGAGATCGAGGACGATATCGAGGTGGACATCAACGAGAGCGATCTTCAGATCGACACATACAGAGCAGGAGGAGCGGGCGGACAGCATATCAACACCACAGACTCAGCTGTGCGCATCACACACGCCCCCACCGGAATAGTCGTTACATGTCAGTCTGAAAGAAGCCAGCACAAGAACAAGGCGCACGCCATGAAGATCCTGAAATCAAGAATATACGAATATGAACTGGCTAAAAAGAATGAAGAGAAGCAGAAGCTGGAAAGCACCAAGACCGACATCGGCTGGGGCAACCAGATACGCTCATACGTTATGCACCCATACAAAATGGTAAAAGACCTGCGCACCAGACATGAGACCGGAAACGTGGATTCCGTGATGGACGGAAACCTGGACGGATTCATCCGCTCATTCCTTCTGCACAGTGCGGGAATTGACAATGACAAAGACTAAGATCAAATCATTAAGACCTACTTACGCTGAAATAGACCTGGCCGCCTTCGGGCACAATATAGAAGCCGCCAGACAGAAGGCGGGGACTGACATCATCGCCATTGTTAAGGCGGATGGATACGGACACGGGGCGATGAAGCTCGCCGCATACGCCTATGAACAGCACAGAGTGAAGCGTTTCGGCGTTGCCACCATTCTAGAGGGGATGATACTGCGTGAATATCTGGGACCTGAACCTATGATATTCATCCTGGGCTATGTGGACGGAGATTTCTTTGACGATGTGCTGGAATATAACCTTATACTGACTATGGTGGATGAAAAATTCGCCGGATGCTTTAACAGATATCTGGGAAGCCAGAACAGACACGCCTATGTCTCTGTCAAAATAGACACTGGCATGAACAGACTCGGTTTTTCGCCCGATATGGTCTGGGCGGATTTTTTAAACAGATATGAAAATCTGCGCCCGATACACGTCATGAGCCACCTGTCTTCATCCGATTCAGATGTTGAGTATTCCGCATCGCAGATAGACATTTTTCACAGCTATATCAAAAGAAACAACATAACCTGTCACTCCAGCCTGTATAACTCGTCCGGCGTTTCAGGATTTGACAATAAATTTTCACTGGCCCGTCCGGGGCTGATGCTATACGGCTATATATACGGCGAAAACAGTGTTACACTGAAAAAGGTGATGCGAATCTATTCCAAGGTCGTGCATGTCAAACAGATCAGAAAAGGCGAGGCTGTGAGCTATAACAGACGCTTTTTCGCTCAGAAAGATATGACATACGGAGTAGTGCCGATAGGTTATGCCGACGGATACCAGAGATGCTTTACCAATATCAGTCATATGCTGGTGAACGGCGTGAAATGTCCAGTGATAGGTACAATATGTATGGATATGACCATGATAGACCTTTCAGGGGTGGACACCAACAGTGAAATGGTGGTAGAAATATTAGGTGACAACATAGGAGCGGATCAGTGGGCTGAATGGGCTGGAACCATCTCTTACGAAATGCTCTGCGGGATATCCGACAGGATACCCCGAATATATATAGGCTGAGGCAGTTTTGAATAAATTTTTATCTTTATTAGGAGCACCTTTTCTTAATTTCATAGATATTACCGGACAGATGTCCGTACTGTTCTTTACTACCCTCAGGCTGATATTCAAAAAACCTTTCAGGACCAGACTCCTTTTAAAACAGATAGAGTTTATCGGCGCTAACTCATTGTCGGTTATCGTGCTTACAGGCAGTTTCACCGGAATGGTGTTCGCTTTTCAGAGTTATATCGGTTTTCATAAATTCGGCGCTGACCAGCTTGTGGGGACAGTTGTCGCCCTTGGTATGGCAAGAGAGCTGGGACCCGTTCTTTCGTCCATAATGGTTGCAGCTCGTGCCGGATCAGCCATCACAGCCGAAATAGGCACCATGAAGGTGACAGAGCAGGTGGACGCTCTGAACGCTCTGGCTGTGGATCCTGTGCATTATCTGTTCGTTCCCAGAATACTTGCCGGATTTATCGTTATGCCCATGCTGAACGCCATCGCAGTTTTCTGCGGCATCGTCGGCGGAGCTGTTGTGGGTGTCAAGGTTCTCGGAATCAACAAAACACTGTATATGCAGTATATGTATACATACATAGAGCTGGACGATTTTATCAACGGTATGATCAAATCTTTCGTTTTCGGAGGTCTGGTCACACTCGTTGGATGCTATAAAGGATACATGACAAGAGGCGGAGCGGAAGGTGTGGGCAGAGCCACCACTGAGTCCGTGGTTCTGGCGTGTATTCTGATACTTGTTTTTGACTATATACTTACCGCGTTTATGTTTTAGAGGTTTTGATGGAATACGCAATAGAGTGCATCGACCTGCATAAAAGTTTTGGAAGACACCAGATACATAAGGGTATCGACCTTAAGATAGTTAAGGGCGCTATCACATATATCATCGGTCCTTCCGGAACCGGTAAGTCAGTGCTCTTAAAACAGCTGTGCGGGCTGATGCCTCCCACTAAAGGAAGAGTGCTGGTGAACGGCAGAGATCTGACACAGATGAAACAGTCTGAGCTGACAGAGATGCGCAAGAAATTCGGCATACTCTTTCAGAATGCCGCTCTGTTTGACTCCATGAACGTTTTCGAAAACGTTGCTTTTCCTCTGAGAGAGCATACAAAACTGTCTAAAGGCGAAATATCTAAAATAGTATCGGAAAAGCTGAGGCTGGTGGGGCTGCGTGATGTGGAACAGAAGATGCCTTCCGAGCTTTCCGGCGGTATGAGAAAGAGGGTCGGTCTGGCGAGGGCTATCGCGCTGGAACCCGAGATAATATTATATGACGAGCCCACCACGGGGCTTGATCCCATCATGTGCGATGCTGTGGACAACCTGATAAACGACACACAGAAAGAGCTGGGGATCACATCTATTGTCATCTCCCACGATATAGAGAGCACGCTGAAGATTGCTGATTATATAGCAATGCTTTATGACGGAAAGGTGGTGCTTTACGGCACTCCCGAAGAGTTCAAAACTACTGAAAACCCTTATGTGAGGCAGTTTTTCTCCGCCTCAAAAGAGGGTCCGATCAACATAATTTAACCGGAGCGTTTTATGAACATGGGACTTGAGGCTAAAGTAGGATTATTTGTTGTGGGGTGTTTACTCCTGATCAGCGCCATGTCGCTGAAACTGGTGGATTTCAATTTATCAGGCAATTCGGGGACACATATTCAGGCTGTTCTGGATGACGCTTTTGGTCTGACTAAAGACGCTGTTGTTATCTTCAGCGGTGTTGAGGTCGGAAAGGTGACCGACATCCAGCTGAAAGACGGAAAAGCCGTTGTCATGATGCTGATAGACAAAGAATACACTCTGCCCGCTAATATCTCTCTGGCCGTCCGCTCCAAAGGCTTTCTGGGAGAGAAATACGCAGAGCTGAAGGTTAAAGGCGAAAACGCTGACGGAATGTTAGCCGAGAACGATACAATATCCGCTGAGGCCGGCGGAACAGATTTCGACCAGCTCGGAAACAAGCTGGGCGATATAGCCGATGACGTAAAAGCCATCACCGCCTCTCTGAAAGAGGTGCTGGCAACCCAGCAGGCGAGAGAGAACATGACCGTGTCTCTTCAGAATATCAGAGAGATCACAGATGCTGTTAACCATATAGTCGCTCAGAACGAGCAGAGAGTGAACGCCATAATCTATAACATAGATGTGCTCACAGCCAGACTGGCAGATATAACCACCAACAACGCTGAAGGCATAAATCAGATAGTGGACAATATAAATGTTCTGACCGCTGAGCTGAGAAAACAGACTCCCGATATAGCGTCTAACCTGAAAAACATCACAGGCGATGTGAACGAGATCGTCAGCGGAAACAAGGACAACATCAACGGTACTCTGAAAAATATGAACACCGTTACCACAAAACTTGAGAAAACTGTTGATAACCTTAACGATATCACAGGCAAGATCAATGACGGAAAAGGCAGCATAGGAAAACTGGTGAACGAAGAGGAGACAGTGGAGAACCTGAACGGCGCTCTGAAAGGTCTGAAAGACACACTGGGCAAAATGAACGAGTTCAAGGTTGACCTCGCCTTCTTCGCAGAGAAATACGGAAATATAGACGAAGGTCAGGGACACTTCACACTGAAGATAACTCCCAGCCACAAAAGATATTATCTGCTGGGGCTGAACAGCAACCCCACTGGTACGACAAAAAAGACCACCGTGTCTGAGGTAGCTGACTATTCATACGGCACAGGCGGCACAGAGGGCGACTACAGCAGAACCATCACCAAAAGAGAGACATCAGACAACATGACATATACCCTGATGTACGCTCACAGATTCTGGGAGAAATTCCACTTCCGTGTGGGTCTGCAAGAATCAGAGGCCGGCGTGGGTCTGGACTATCATCCTCTGAAGGATGAAGACAAGCTGGTGTTCTCTGTGGACGCTTTTGACTTTCCTGATAAAGAAGACGACTATAAGACTCATATGAAAGCGACAGCCAAATATGTGCTTTATAAAAATATATTCGTGCACGGCGGTTATGATAACTTCCTGAACGATGACAGAAGATCATACTTCGTGGGCGGCGGTGTTCAGTTCAGCGATGACGACCTGAAATATCTGCTGGGCAAAATGCCTATCCCTCTGAACTGATATGGAGCTGACACTGGGAATATCCACCTGCCCGAATGATACATATATATTCGGGGCGCTGATAGAGGGATTTGTCAGAACAGAGCACACATTCGACCTGTTTATGGACGATGTGCAGGTGCTGAACAACATGGCGCTGAAGGCGGAGAGAGATATTCTAAAAGTATCTTACGGCGTCGTTCCTATGGTTCTGGATAACTACCGCGTGCTTAAATCCGGAGGCGCTCTAGGCTTTGGCTGTGGTCCTCTGGTTGTGTCCGCTTCTGATATCCCCGTCGAAGAGCTGAAAGGCAGAAAGATAGCCATTCCAGGTGTTAATACGAGCGCTTTCAGATTTTTTAAAATGTTTTTCGGCGAGGATTACGATTTCGTTGAGCTTCGGTTTGACATGATTATGCCGGCCATAGCCTCCGGCGATGTGGCAGCCGGAGTGATAATCCACGAAGGACGCTTCGTCTATCAGAACATGCGCCTGAAAAAGCTCTGCGATCTTGGCGAGCTATATGAAAAAAAATTCAATTCCCCAATACCTCTGGGCGCTATTATCATCAAAAAAGATAAGGTTCATTTGGCCCCAGAGATAAACCGCCTGATAAAGGAATCCATTATTTTCGCAGATACAAATTATGATAAAATTGAACCTTTTATCAAAAAACACGCTCAGGAAATGGAGGACTCGGTAATCAGAAGCCACATAGGGCTTTATGTTAATGAGTTTTCGAAAAATCTTGATCCTGCTGTGGAAGGTCTGTGTAAATTTTTAGACACAGAAATTTCAGTATTTGTTTGATTGCAGAGTCAAAAGGAATCTGATAAATATACTCTATGAAAAAAATCGAACTGCTTCTCGGCATAAGCAACATCATTCTGAATGCGGATGACACAGGCACCACACTTGCCAACATCGTGGCATATGTCAAAGAGGCTATCGGGAGCGATGTCTGCTCCATATATCTGAAAAATAACAACAGACTGGTCCTGGCCGCCACAGACGGTCTCAGCGAAAACGCCGTGGGCAGTATTTCTCTGGGGCTGGACGAAGGTCTGACCGGACTCACATATACATCCGACGCCTACACTTTCATCAGAAACGCTCAGCATCATGAAAGATTCCACTATTTCCCCGGCATCAACGAAGAACCTTATATGACATACATCGGCGTTCCGCTCAAAAGCAGGGATCACGAGTTCGGCGTTCTGGTATTTCAGTTCAGAAAGAACAAGAGGAATTCGGACGCTTTTCAAAAACTGCTGATGGCTGTCGCCGCTCAGGTCTCCGGACTTGTTCTGCGCCACTATCTGATGCAGTCAGACGATGGGGAGACGTTTGACGACAGCGAACGTACGGAGAAGGGTGTTCCGCTCTCCAGCGGTATAGCCATAGGCGAGCCTGTGGTTGTTATGTCTAAGATGATAGAAAAGACTCAGGAGATGATCTCCACTGAGATGGAGCTGATAGAGTTCAGAAAGGCGCTGGACAACACCACGTCTGACCTGAAAGAACTGATAAAGAAAATGGAAGCGGCCAGTCAGGAGATAGCTTCCAGCATTTTTGAGACACACCTGATGATGCTGAACGACGTCTCTTTCCGCATGGATATAGAGAACCATATCAGCGAAAAGAACAAGAGCGCGTCTTTCAGCGTCCGCCATGTGGCAGACAAATATATCAGACGCTTCCGTTCTATCAATGATGCCTATCTGAAGGAGAGGGCGCAGGATATAGAGGACATCGCCACCAGACTGCTGGAGCATCTGGGAGCGGTACGCAAAGAGACCAACCTCAGGGACAACAGCGTTGTTTTCGCCAACAGACTGACACCAGGCGAGACAGCCTCTCTTGATCTGGAGAGAGTGTGCGGATTCGTAACGGAAAAAGACGGGGTAACCAGCCACACGGCAATCCTGGCAAAGAGCAGAAAGATTCCCGCCGTGACAGGTATTTCTAATATTCATCAGAAACTTGAGTCAGCTCACAGCATTATCGTTGACGGGTATGAGGGTTACGTTATTTTTAACCCTACACCGGAAACCATTGAAAGATATAAAGAAAAAATGGCTGTTAAGACAGTCCCGATGGAATCGAAAGATTTCGCGTGTCAGCTGATAAGGCTGGCGGACGGTTCGAGGGTCAATTTTTACGCTAATATATCCAGTGTTCTGGATTCTGAAAAGGCCGCCATGTTCTGCGCTGACGGGATAGGGCTGGTGAGAACAGAGATCTTCTATCTGCGTGATAACACTGAATTTACTATAGAATATCAGCTCGATATATATCGTGAGATAATGAGAGCTTTTCCCGATAAACACGTTGTTTTCAGGCTACTGGATATCGGTTCTGACAAAAAAACCGCCTATGAGGCATATGAGGACAATCCGGCTCTGGGCAACAGAGGCGTCAGGCTTCTGCTGACAGACTATATGCCGATGCTCAGAGACCAGCTCACAGCTCTGATCAGACTGTCCCAAAGCTACCCTAATATCAAGATACTGATTCCTTTCATCGCTGATGTGGAGGAATTTTTCAAGGTGAAGAATATTGCCAAAGAGATAGCGGCGGCAGAGAACACCACACTGCCGGAAGTAGGCGTGATGCTCGAGATCCCGTCTATTATCTATTCCATGGAACTGATGCACGGCGAGTGCGCTTTTTTCAGTATCGGAACGAACGATATGTTTCAGTATTTCTTCGCTCTGGACAGGGGAAACCCCATGGTAAGCTCACTTTACAGGCTGGATAATCCGGCGTTTTTCAGTCTGCTGAGACGTATACTGGAAAAAGCACAAAATCTTGATATACCGGTAGAAATATGCGGCGAGATGGCGGCTGATCCGGAGATCCTCATCAAGCTGATAGATCTCGGATACCGTGATTTCAGCGTCAGTCCATACGCTCTGAATGAGTTAAAGTACCACCTTATCAATAAGGTAACAAGTAATTGACAGATAAGAACTTAATAGTATCAGTCATCCTCTACTGCGTTGTCCATTCCGTCACTGCCGACAGTTATCTGATGAAAAGCGTCTATACAAAATGGTGGTACAGAGCATTTTACGTCATTTTCTCCGTTATCACTATCATTCCTGTGGTCTACATCTATCTGATAGTTGAAAAACAGCCTTTTTTTGATCCTTCACTGCCTGTCAGAACTGTTCTCGGCATCGTCTGGCTTGCCGCTCTGGGGTTCGGCTGGTACGCATCAAGATGTTATGACAATTCATCTTTTCTGGGGTTCACTCAGATAATTAACAGAAATAGCAGAGAGACCGTCGCCGGGTCTAAGAAAAAACTCGTCAGCACCGGGGCTTTGGGGATAGTAAGACATCCGTATTACACAGCGGGTCTGGTTCTGGTATGGGCTCGTCCCATGAACCTGTCCGACTTCTATATAACACTGATATTAACGGTATATTTCATTCTGGGCACACTGAACGAGGAACGCAAGCTGATGAAAGAGTTCGGAGTGGAATATGCGGAGTATAAAAAACGAGTGCCGATGCTGATACCTTTTCCGGTGAGAAAAAATGAGAAATAAAAACGTTCATGCGCTTTTTCTGAAATATCCGGAAGCGGGCAGGGTGAAAACCCGTCTGGGCGACACAATAGGCATGCAAAAGGCGGCTGAAATCTACAGGTTTCTGGCGGATAGAATAATAAAGTCCTGTGTATCAGACAGATATGATACTATCTATTTTATAGATTCAGAGAAAGATATGAGCAGGTTCCGGCAGTGGCTGGGAGTGGATGCCGTGATAACTGTGCAGTCTGACGGTGATCTGGGAGAGCGTCTGGACAGAGCTTTCAGAGATGTCTACGAAATGGGATATGAGAAATGCGCAGTTACAGGGAGCGACATATTCGGTCTGGACAGCTCATTTATAGACATGGCTTTTTCGGCGCTGGACACATCATCCTGCGCCATAGGCAGAGCTGAAGACGGCGGATATTATCTGATATCTTTCGCTTCTTCGTCTTATGAACCGGCTGTTTTTTATGATATAATCTGGAGTACATCGACTGTGCTGGAGAAAACGGTAAAAAAACTGCAAAATAACGATAAATCTTATCAGGTTCTGCCTGAATTACCGGATATCGACACTGAAGACGACCTGAAACATCTGAAAGGAGTGTATTTTGGTTAAAAAACTTATTATTCTTGTTGTTTTACTGGCTCTTTTTCTATGGCTGAGAAGCACTGACTATATAGATATGATCACTTTTGAAAATCTGAAAGCCAATGCCGACTCGATCAAAGAATATGTGAACGGCAGATACGCTGTTTCGGCTGTTTTATATATCATCGGCTATACCATCTTCACCGGGCTGGCACTTCCGGGAGCTGTTATTATAAGTCTATGCGGGGGTTATGTTTTCGGTGTTACGGGCGGTCTGGCTTTTTCTGTGATCGGCGCTACATTCGGCGCTTCGTCCGCTTTTTTTCTCGCCAGATTTTTTCTGGGAAGCTGGCTGAACAGAAAATATTCCGGTCAGCTCGAAAAATTCAACAAAGAACTGAAAGCCAACGGACACCTCTATCTGCTGACTCTCAGACTAATCCCGATATTTCCCTTCTTTCTCATAAACTTAATGGCGGGGCTCACATCCATAGGTTTCTATACCTTTTTGTGGACCACAGTGATCGGCATAATCCCCGGCGGGTTCGTCTTTATCTATGCCGGAAGCAGGCTCAGCGAGGTTGACTCTGTATCAGGCATCTTTTCCGGTCAGATGCTTCTGGCTTTTGTGTTTCTTGGGTGCCTTATGCTTCTGCCTGTCATATATAAGAAAATCATCAAAAAGAGATGAGCGTATCTGTCATTATCCCTGTTTTTAATGAGCAGGAGAACATCAACAAAATCATAGCCTCTCTGAGTGACTGCGAGATAATAGTATCTGACTGCAACGGAGAAACGCTGAAAGCTGTCACCGATGAAAACGTGATAAAAGTGATATCGGAAAAAGGACGTGGAAACCAGCAGAATGCAGGAGCGGAAAAAGCCGCTGGCGACATACTGTTGTTTCTGCATGCCGATACAAGACTGCCTGAGAACTGGCAGATAAAAATATCAGAAACACTTAAAAAATATGACTGCGGGGCATTTTCGCTTGGAATTGACTCAACTCGGGGTATATTCAGAGTATTGGAACGTGTGTCCACATTCAGAAGCAGGATTACAAAGATTCCATACGGCGATCAGGCGATCTTTATCAGACGGGAACTGTTTGAGAAGATAGGCGGATTCAGGGATTACCCTATATTCGAGGATTTCCGGCTGATGCAGGATGTTAAACGCTCCGGAGCGGGGATCCATATCCTGAAAGACAGGGTGCTGACATCGCCGAGGCGCTGGCAGAAAGAGGGCGTGATTTATACGACTGCCCGAAACTGGCTGATAACTATACTTTATTTATGCGGGGTTTCTCCGCGTAAGCTGAAAAAACTATATTAGGACCCGGAATGAAACAGTATCTTGACCTTGTAAAATATGTGATGGAAAACGGAGTGACGCAGACCAACCGTACGGGTGTCTCCACACTCAGTGTTTTCGGTTATTTCTATAAAGTCGATCTCAATGAAGGCTTCCCACTGCTGACCACCAAGAAGATGTTCTTTAACTCACTGGTACATGAGCTTTTCTGGTATTTATCCGGCGAAGAGCATATAAAAGATCTGCGGAAAAAGACAAAGATCTGGGATGCGTGGGCGGATGACGAGGGCAGGCTCCAGACTGCTTACGGCCGTTTCTGGCGCAGGTTTCCTGTTCCTGAGAACGGACTGGACGGGGAAAACTGGGGTTCCAGATGGGTGAACACCGAGGAGAGCGGACAGAGAACCTTCGATCAGATAGCTTATATCATTGACACACTTAAAGAAATAAAAGTAAATCCGGACACGCCGAACCAGAGACGGATGGTAGTGTCCGCATGGCATCCGGCAAACGCCGCCGAGAGTAAACTGCCTCCGTGTCACTATACATTCTGTTTCAGTGTTAAGGCGGGCAGGCTGAACTGTCACCTCACTCAGCGCTCCGGCGATATAGCGCTGGGCATACCGTTTAATCTGGCTTGTTATTCTCTGCTGACCATGATGCTGGCGAAGGAGACCGGATTTGAACCCGGCGAGTTTGCCCACACCATAATAGACGCCCATATTTACGAAAACCATATTGACGGGTTGAAGGAACAGCTCACCCGCAGGCCTATGCCTCTGCCGAAAATATCTATAGCCGACAAGCCATTCGACAGGCTTGTGTTTGAGGATATCGTCCTCACGGATTATCAGCCGCGCCCTGTAATACGCTTTGAGGTGGCAGTATGAAAGAACTTTCGCTGATTGTCGCAATGACCAAGCACGGAGTGATAGGAAAGGACAACAAAATCCCCTGGCATATTCCGCAGGATCTGAAACTATTCAAGGAACTCACCACTGGAAATGTCGTTATCATGGGCAGAAAAACCTATGAATCCATAGGCAGACCGCTGCCAAACAGAGAAAATATCATAATCAGCAAAAGCGTAAGTGAGATAGAAGGGTGTCTGGTTTTCGATTCTGTGCTGAAGGCCGTCAGCCATGCCCAGACTCTGGATAAAGGCATATTTTTTATAGGCGGGTCAGAGCTTTACAGGCTCGTGCTGGATATAGTCACTCATCTATATATTTCATGGGTCAAGGCGGACTACTGCGGAGACACATATTTTCCGGAGGTTTGCTTCAGCGAGTGGAAGATGGAAGAAGTGCTTGATTTCGAAGAGTTTACGATGATGCACTATTCAAGGAATATCCAAGAAGCCCGGTGTAAAGCCTGATATACTGCGAAACCATTGAGCTGTCGGAAAATTTCAGCGAAGTATGAAACCCGTTCTGACCGAATTTCTTAACATTGTCGCCGTTCTCATATATTTCATAAAAACTGCATGCCAGAGCGTCTGAATCCTGAATGGGGGTCAGAAGCCCGTTGAATCTGTGTTTCACCAGCTCGGGTATTCCGCCAGCCGCTGTGGAGGCTATGGGTTTCATCATGAACATAGCGTCTATGATGGATGTGCAGAGTCCCTCCGTTTTGGAAGACATAGCGAAAACATCAAACACAGCAATATGTTCGTAAACTTTATCTGTGTGTCCTGTGAAGATTATCCTGTCTGCGCAGTCCTGCTTTGCGGCATATGCCTCTATCTCCGCCTTCATATGTCCGCCGCCCACCATCATCAGCACGGACTCGTTCACCAGTTTTTGAAATTTTGCGAAAGCGTCTATCATGGTGTAGTGGTCTTTGGTTTCTGATATGCTGGCGACTGTGCCCACAACATATTTACCGTTCAGGTCATATTTTTCTCTGATAGCTTTATATACTTCGTAATCAACGCCTTTCGGAAATCTGACTCCGCTGTTTATGACCTTCAGCTTTTCGGGTTCGATGCCGTCGTTTATCAGCATACGCCTGATGGCTTCCGATATGGCGACTATCACGTCCACCTGTCTGTTGTCATATTTTTTGCGTTTGAAATAGCCTTTGTTGATGCTGAAATCTATACGGCGTGTATTTATCAGTTTATACTTCAGCCCGAACACCTTAGCCAGCAGAGCGGGCATCAGGGCATGGGCGTCGTGGGTGTGCACTATGTCGGGTTTTTCGGCTCTGATTATTTTTTTCAGTTCTCTGAGAAAGCTCATGTCGGCTTCACCTTTGAACTTCATGGGGATAAGGTTTTCTGATGTGTGTCCGGTGAATTTTCCTTCAGCGTTGCATACTATTACAGATTCGATACCGGCTTCCAAAAGCCCCTCGTGCAGAAAGAGAACCTGCCTCTGTCCGCCTCTCCAGTCCCTGCCTGTGTCTATATGCAGAACTTTCATTAACCCACCATATATGTCCCTGTGCCAACGGCTATCAGGGTGTTTTCGTCATTTCTCAGCTCTGTTCTGGTGACAGATATCTTGTTGCCCATACGCATTATTTCGCCCTTTGCCACGAAATATCTGCCCCGTCCCGGACGCAGAAAGTCAACCCGCATGTCTATAGTGCCGAGTTTTTCGAATTTTTTCATCATTTCCTGTTTCGGATGATTGCTGATCTTCGACAGGGTGCTTTCCATCGCCACCACAGCACCTGCGATATCCAGCAGGGTGGATATGATTCCGCCATGCAGAATATTCTGCATATAGTTGCCGATGCAGACGTCCTGCATCTCCATAAAGAGATATGGCTGTCTGTTTTCGTCCGGCAGCACTTTTATATTCAGAAAACTGCTGAACGGCGTCTCTATCTCAAAAACTTCTCTAAGACATTCGAGTACAATATCTTCCATATTCACATTCTACTTTTAAAAGACTGGTCTTGTCAAACAGGCATCGCTCTTATACAATACCTTTTTTCTCTGGGAAAGATTTTATTGGAGTAGAGATGCTTATAGAAGCGGTAGATCTGGTTAAAACATTTGATAAAAAAGACGCTGTCAGCGGTATCAGTCTGGGGGTTCGCGAGGGTGAGTTCATAGCTCTGCTCGGACCGAACGGCGCAGGAAAGACCACCACGGTTAATATGCTGTCTGGTCTGAGCAAACCGACATCCGGCAGAATATATTATAACTCAAAGCCTTTTACGGCGGAAGACATCTCTCTGAAAAAACAGATAGGCGTTGTGCCTCAGCACAATAATGTTGACCGTGACCTGACGGTGGCTGAAAACCTGCGGGTGCACTGCAAGCTTTTCGATATAAATGATGAAAAAAAAGCTATAGAAAGAGCTCTGGAGTTTTCCGGGCTGACAGGGCATATGGACAAGACGGCGGATAAACTCTCCGGCGGCATGAAACGCCGTCTGGTGATTGCCAGGGCTCTGCTCCATAACCCCAGGGTGCTTTTTCTGGACGAGCCAACGACGGGGCTGGATGCCAGTGTGCGCAGAAACATATGGGACTTTGTCCGCACGGTGAACAAACAGCAAGGATGCACAGTCATTCTGACAACGCATTATATAGAAGAGGCGGAAGTGCTGGCAGACAGAGTGATTATCATAGACAGGGGTAAAATAGCCGCAGAAGGGCGTGTGGAGCCGCTGAAAGAGTCTGTGGGGCGTGCCGCTCTGGATATATATACTGAGAACGGCATAGAGACCCTTCATTTCGCAGACAGGCAGGAAGCCATACATAAGCTGGAATCGATAACAGACGAGGCGAAACTGCGTGACGTCACTCTGGAGGACGTATACATCAAAATAACAGGCAGAAGGATAGACGTATGAACGGTATAAAGGGTGTGGTCTACAGAGAGACCAGAGTGCTGAAGAGCCGTTTTATGAAGACTATCCTGTCTTCATCCGTGTCGCCGCTATTGTTTCTGCTGGCTTTCGGATACGGCATCGGGCGCAACTCCACAGTGGGACAGACCGGATATATCGAATTTCTGATACCGGGGCTGATAGCCATGACCAGCATGAACCAGAGCTACGGCATATCCAGCGATATAAATATCTCCAGATTCTACTTCAAAACATTCGATGAATACCTGCTGGCTCCCTGCGCCAAGTGGGAAATCGTAGTGGGTGAAATTATTTACGGGATTCTAAAAGGACTGATACCTGTCCTGATAATCTTCATGTACGGATACCTGGCAGGTGCCGGAAACATACCGAATATTTTGTTCGTTCCAGCTATGCTGGTACATCTTATCATATTCTCAATGCTGGGTATTATGGTCGCTCTGAAGGTGAAGAACCACGGAGATCAGTTCGCTGTGAACTCGTTTGTCATCACGCCCATGATATTTTTATCAGGCACATTCTATCCGGTTGAGCATATGCCTCTGGCTGTAAAGATTATAGCGGCGGTATCGCCTCTGACATACACCACCAGGCTCATCAGGGGTTCTGTGCTGGGTACTGACACTGCGTATCTGTTTAATTTTTCAGTGTCTGCGGTTATTGCCGCGGCGCTGTTCTGGCTTTCGCTAAAGATAGTGAAAAGGATAGAACCTTGAAATACTTATGGCTTATCCCCGTTGCGGTTCTGATAACGGGTTCGCTCTTTTTCGGATCAGTCAGTCTGGATATCTTCGACCCGCAGAACAGGGATATCGTCCTTGACCTGCGTTTGCCCAGAGCGCTCTTCGCTTTCTGTGTGGGGGCTATGCTGGGTCTGTCGGGTTCTGTCTATCAGCTGGTGCTTAGAAACCCGCTGGCGGACAGTTTTACCACCGGCGCCGCTTCATCATCAGCCCTGGGAGCTGTGCTGGCTATTTCTATGGGGCTCAGCCCGACTTTTGTTCCGCCGTTCGCTTTCGTAACAGGCATGCTGGGGCTGGCTCTGGTCTACAGACTGTCCGGAGGCGCCAGAGGAGCTGTAACGCTGATCCTGTGTGGTGTGATAATCAATATAGTCGCTTCATCCATGATCGGGTTTACCAAATTCTATTTCGAGGAATCAGTTACGTCTGTGGTCTTTTGGCTGATGGGCGGATTCAGCTTTATAGATATGCCAAAACTGATAATAGGTTATGCCGTTTTTATAATATCGTATATGTATCTGATGAAAAAAGGATCCCGACTGGATATGATGGCTTTTGACGATAGTACGGCCGTCACCAGCGGTATTGATCTTAAGCAGGAGAGGGCGGGAGCTTTTTTCTTTGCCACCCTTCTGGTCGCCTGCGCTGTCAGCTACAGCGGACTGATCGGCTTTGTGGGGCTTATTGTTCCGCACATAGCCAGAAGCATCTTCAGACCCAACATGCGCTCGAATATGTTTTATTCGGCAGTGTTCGGCGGACTGCTGCTGCTGGCGTCCGATACTTTTGTCCGGACGTTTGTCAGGGGCGGGGCTGAGATGCCTGTGGGAATAGTGACATCGATACTGGGCGGGGTGTTCTTCTTTTACATCCTGATGCGCAGACGCGCGGAGATATGGCATGATTAAATACAGAAAAATTTCATTCAAAAGAGATGATTTCAGATTAGATATAGGTGGGTTAGTAGTTGAACATAATCAAAAGGTTGCTATTTTAGGTGAAAATGGCTGTGGTAAAAGTACTTTTATTAATCTTAGCTGTGGATTGCTTGGCAACCAGCGGATAGAATTCAATGGAAAGAGGCTGAAGGATATGGATACTCAGGACAGAGCGAGGACATTCGCGCTGTTTGCTCAGAATCCGGAAGTGACTTTCCCGTTTACTGTTTTTGAGATAGTCCGTATGGGCCGATTCGCTGTGAACGGCGGCGCGCATACTCAGGCAGACAATGACAAAACCTTTGAGATGCTTACTCTTTTTGATATTCTGAAGTATAGCAAGAGAAAATTCACGGAGCTTTCCGGCGGAGAGAAACGACGGGTTATGCTCGCCAGGGCTTTTAATCAGGATACTCCGTTCCTGTTTCTGGACGAACCGGTGAGCATGCTGGATATAAGACACTCGCTGGAAATTATGAATATTATTGATGATTCAGATAAAACCATTGTCGCTTCTATGCATGATATCAATCTGGCGGCAAGACATTTCGACAGACTGATAATGATGAAGGAAGGACAGATCGTATATGACACATTAAGCCGGGAGCTGACCCCGCAGATGATAGAAGAGGTGTATAATGTTAAAGTTTCTAGTAGTATTCACAATTTCGGTTTTATCATTTAGCGGATTCAGCGCTGAGCGGATTGTTATTCTATCTCCGGGCGCCGGAGATATTGTTGAGAGGCTGGGTGCCGAGCAGAAAGTTGTCGGGGTCACCAAGAGTCTCGAAGGATTTGATAAAGCGGTCAGGGTCGGCAGTCATATAAAGCCGAACGTGGAGATTATACGGTCGCTCAATCCGGATCTGCTCATTGTGAGCGGCGGAAAATATTTTACAGATGAAATGAGATCCGCTGTCGGAGTGAAAGCCATCGTTTATGACCCGAGATCACTGGATGAGGTTCTGGAAGGGCTTAAGACGATCGGAAAAGAGCTTTCGAAGGCGGATGTGGCTGACAGTCTTGCAAAATCGCTTAAAAACGAAATAAGCGGGCTGAAAAATCCGGCTTGTTCACCCAGAGTTTTTTATGAGGTGTCTCAAATGCCTCTGATGGCTGCGGGAAATGACAGCATAATAGGCGACAGTATAAAGAGAGCCGGAGGCTATCTTGTTCCTGCGTCAGATAAAAAACTATACAAGACCAACATAGAAACGGTTCTGACATCTAAGCCGGATATCTATATCTGGCAGACGGGCGCCATGAACCGCAATCCTGTGCCTCCGAAAGACAGAGGCGAATATCAGAGCCTGAAGGCGGTATACGTTCATGTGGACGAATACGACTTCTCAAGGGCGAATACTCAGTCATTCAAAAACGTTATTTTTCTGAACAGGGCATTTTCAGACTACTGTAAATCCAGATAGGCTATAGGCGGGGCTTTCGGTTAGATAGACCCCGCTTTCTTTTTATTATATAACGTCCTATAAGATATATTATGTTAAATAGGATAGGATAAATGGCTTTACTTTGGAACAGAATCTGTTTTAGATTGTCCCTATTAGAACGAAAAACATAAGGACGGCATAAATGGGCACAGAATCGATTTTTTTTATGGAGGTAATGTCGAAGCCTTTATGGGCATGGATATCGTTTTTTGCGGTGGTTATAACCCTTCTGATTCTCGATTTGGGACTCTTCAATAAAAAGGATCATGAGATAGGCATCAAAGAGAGCCTTTACATGTCCGCCTTCTACATTACTATCGGCATCCTTTACGGTCTCTTTGTTTGGTATGAGTTCGGACACGAAAAAGGATTTAACTTTCTCAACGGCTTTATAGTGGAGAAATCACTGGCCATGGACAATATCTTTGTCATCGCTATGGTCTTTTCATATTTCAAAACACCAAGACAGTATCAGCACAGGGTTCTCTTCTGGGGCATACTCGGCGTTATACTGTTAAGAGGTATAATGATCGGTCTCGGATCGGCTCTTGTTTCACGCTTCGAGTGGATTCTTTATCTGTTTGCCGCTTTTCTTATCTATTCCGGTATCAAGATGATGTTCGCTACTGACGGCGATGATGATCTTTCTAATAATAAGATACTGATATTTCTCAAAAAACATATGCGTGTGTCTGAGGAGCTCCACGGTCACAGCTTTTTTGTAAAGCATGATGCAAAATGGTTTGTCACCCCCCTGTTTGTGGCTCTCTGCATGGTTGAGATCATCGATGTTGTTTTCGCTGTGGACTCTATACCCGCTGTTTTCACTATCACTACCGACCCGTTTGTGGTTTATACCAGCAACATTTTCGCTATACTTGGTCTCAGGGCTCTTTATTTCGCTCTTTCCGCCATGATAGCCAGATTCTGTTATCTGAAATACGCCCTTTCCCTTGTTCTGGTTTTTATCGGTTCTAAGATATTTATAGGAAACGTGTTTCACATATATCACTTTTCAGCTATGGAGTCACTGGCGGTTACGATGACTCTTTTGGTATCCGGTGTTGTGTTTTCTCTTTGGAAAACTAAGAAAAATAGTTGATTCCGTGGTTTACGGCCCACACAGTGCCGGCATATCTGATAAGTTTTCCTATGAAAACAAGCACAGCGTATTTCGGGAAGCTCATTCTCATGATGCCCCCCACCAGACACAGAGGGTCACCTATCACAGGCAGCCATGAGAACAGGAGCGACATCGTGCCGTATTTGTCAAATATCGCTTCGGCTCTCGCCCTCTTCTTTTCGTCTATTTTGAAGATTTTTTTCATTGTCAGGTCGCTTCCGTAAAGTCCTACGACGTATGTCAGACATGCTCCAAGAAAATTTCCAGATGTGGCGCAGACAAGCAGCCAGAAAGGATCCAGACCTTTGATAAGCAGCGCTATGAGCAGCCACTCCGAGCCCACAGGCAGAAGCGTGGATGCCAGAAAACCCATCAGAAACATCGAAAAGTAGCTGTATTCCGGTAAAAAGTGCATATATTTATATAACATGCCCTATTGGTATTGACTAGCTAAGTTATAAGGCGTATAAAATTATTCCCAAACAACTAATATATCTGATTATTTACTCAAATACGGGAGATGTTTGATGCGCCTTGCTATTTTCGATCTGGACGGAACCATTCTTGACACTCTGACTGATATGCACAAGTGCCTTATGGACACTATGAACAGATTCGGTCTACCTGAGTTCAGCATTGACACCACAAAAAGCTATGTCGGTGACGGAATACGCCAGCTCGTTATCAGAGCCGCCGGAAAAGATAATTTTACAGATGAGATGGAGACCTATTTCCGTGGTGTCTATTCTGACAAAATGACTAAGAATACCAAAATCATAGATGACTATACCCCTGTTCTGGACTATATAAAATCAAGCGGTATCACAGCCGTGATACTCTCCAATAAAATTGCCTCGCTGACATCCGAGCTGGCAGCTCATTACGGTCTGGACAGCTATTTTGTAAAAAATTACGGCGGCGACAGCTTCGGAGTTAAAAAACCCTCACCTGTGCCTGTGCTGAATATCATGAAGGAATTCGGCGCGGTGCCTGAAAACACCATTATGATAGGCGATAACCACACAGACATTGAGTCCGGCTTTCATGCCGGGGTAAAAACTTGCTTTTGCACTTTCGGCTATGGTAATCTGAGTGAGGTAAAAGCTGATTTTATTGCTGATAAGCCTGAACAAATCATAAAAGCTCTGGAGACCTTAAAGTGAAAAAATATGCCTACCATGCCAATTATGTCCATTATAACAGTAAAATACACAACAACATCTATCTGCTGATATGCGGCGACACCATAGAAGGAATGCTGGATGGCGACGCCAGGGTTCCTGATGAATACGAAATTGTCAGATTCGAAAATTCCGCTATTTTTCCGGGACTTATCAACACTCACACTCATCTTCCCATGTCCTTTTTCAGAGGAATGGCAGACGATCTGCACCTGATGGACTGGCTGCAGAACCACATATGGCCGGCAGAGGCCAAGTGGATTTCGCCTGAGTTTGTTCAGGCGGCTACCGATCTGTCCTGCGTGGAGATGATAAAATGCGGAACAACAACCGCTAACGACATGTATTTCATGTCTGAGCATATAGCGGCGTCCCTGCACAAGGCGGGGCTTAAAGGAACTGTCGGAGTCGGCGTGCTCGATTTCGCTACCAAGTTCGGCACATGCGCTGATGATTATATCTCAAAAGCATCAGAGCTTTATCTTAAATATCAAAATGACGGCCTGATAAATATAGCTCTCTGTCCCCACGCTCCCTACACCGTGAGTCCGGACAGCTATAAAAAATGTGTGGAATTCTGCTCTAAACACGATCTGGTGCTGCATACGCACCTGATGGAGGCGAAGAGCGAATCAGCCGATTCGCTGGCCAAATACGGCAAAACACCCGTTCAGATAATGAATGATGCCGGAGCTTTTGATATCAGAAGCGTATTCGCGCACTGCGTCCATCTGAATGACGAAGAGATAGAGCTGATGGGAAGCAAGAATGTGAGCGTGACGCACTGTGTTGAAAGTAACCTGAAGCTCGCTAACGGTTTTGCCCCTATCGGAAAGATGGTATCCGCCGGGGTGAACGTTACGATAGGTACAGACGGCGCTGCCAGCAACAACGACATAGATATGATAGGCGAGATGCGCACTGTGGCTCTCACTCATAAAGGATTCAGATGCGACGCCACTACGTTTCCGGCGGCAAAGGTTCTGAAAATGGCTACAGAGAACGGCGCAAAGGCTCTGGGGCTGAAGGATACAGGGGTTCTGAAGAAAGGACACAAGGCTGATTTCATCGTTGTTTCTTTCGACAGCGTGATGATGACACCCGTATATCACCCTGTTTCACATCTGATATACTCAGGAAACTGTAATGACGTGACAGATGTTTATGTGAACGGTAAGTGTCTGATGAAAAACAGAGAACTGACTACCATAGATGAGCAGGCTATCAAAGCCAACGCCCGCGAATGGGCTAGAAAAATAGTGAATTAATACTTTAAATAAATCGAGGAAGTTATTGATGAAAGACTACAAAAGCTATTCTAACCCTCTTCAGGAGAGATACGCGAGCCCTGAGATGCTCTACCTCTTCTCCCCTCACAAAAAGTTCACCACATGGCGCAAGCTGTGGGTGGCTCTGGCTGAATCTGAGAAAGAGCTGGGACTGAACATCACAGATGAGCAGATTTCCGAAATGAAGGCGAATATCGAGAATATCGATTTTGATTATGCCGCTCAGATGGAACGTAAATTCCGCCATGACGTTATGGCGCATGTTCATACATTCGGCGAGTGCTGTCCTAAGGCTATGCCCATAATCCACCTGGGTGCCACCAGCGCCTTTGTGGGTGACAACACTGACGTTATCGTGCTGAAAGAAGGCATGGAGATCGTGCGTAAGAAACTCGTTAACGTTATGAACAATATGAAGAAATTCGCTCTGAAATATAAAAGCATGCCCGCTCTGGGCTTCACCCACTTTCAGCCGGCTCAGCTCACCACTGTGGGCAAGAGAGCCTGTCTGTGGCTTCAGGACTTTGTTCTGGATATGGAGGCTCTTGAGTTCGCTCATGAAAATATCCGTTTCAGAGGCGTTAAAGGCACCACAGGGACACAGGCTTCTTTCCTGCACCTGTTCGAGGGCGACCACGCCAGAGTCCGCAAGCTGGACGAGACTGTCTCTGCTAAGATGGGCTTTGACAAGGTGCTCACCATCACAGGTCAGACATACACCAGAAAACAGGACACCAGAGTGCTGGCTGTTCTGGCTTCCATCGCTGAATCAGCGCATAAGATGGCAACAGACCTGCGTCTGCTCGCCAACCTGAAAGAGATCGAAGAACCCTTTGAGAAGAACCAGATAGGCTCCAGCGCCATGGCATATAAACGCAACCCGATGAGAAGCGAGCGTGTTTGCTCTCTCTCCAGACATGTCATAGCCCTCAGCCTGAACCCATACATGACCCACTCCACCCAGTGGTTCGAGAGAACTCTGGATGACTCAGCCAACAGACGTATAGGCATTTCTGAGGCTTTTCTGGCTATAGACGCCATTCTGGAACTGCTTTACAACATTACCGACGGTCTGGTGGTTTACGAGCGCATGATAAACAAACGCGTGATGGAGGAGCTCCCCTTCATGGCGACAGAGAACATAATCATGGAATCCGTGAAGAGAGGCGCTGACAGACAGGAGATGCACGAAGTTGTCCGTGTGAATTCTATGGAAGCCGGAAAGCGTGTTAAGATGGAGGGCGAGTCTAACGATCTTCTGGACAGGCTTGCGGCGGAAAAAGCTGTTCCCCTGACAAAAGAGGAGATCATGGGACTGCTCGACCCGATAAAATTCGTTGGACGATCACCGGAGCAGGTGGATCAGTTCATCGGCGAAGAGGTCAACCCGATAATCGAAAAATATGAAAAAGACCTCGGAATGGATGTGGATATCAAGGTTTAGAGATTGCCACACCTGCTTGAGCAGGTTCGCAATGACGATTTGTTGAAAAAGGCGGAGTTTTGTTCCGCCTTTTTGTTTTATATGCAAATTAATTTCAACTATTTTGAGAAATTATATCGTAATTTTTCTGACTTCATTTCACTATTTAATGCTCCGTTAACTGCATATTGAATAGAAACGCCAATATTTGCTTCTATTTTATTATAAGGTAAATAAGTATTGAGCATTTCATCTAAAACATCTTCTTTTTCAATTTTTAAACTAATTTTACGGGCTGATTCTGGGGGAAATTCATAATCAAGTTTTTGAGAAAATACATGTTCAAATAAATGCAAAGATAGATATTTTAATTGTATGTATTCTTTACTGTCATTCTCTAATCCAATAGTAGCTAACAGTCCACCACGGTTCATTTCTATGTTATATATTAAAACTTTAAATTTTTTAAACCTATAAGCTATTGGCTTAAAATATGATACTAATAAATTTTTTATTTTAATATCAAATGCGTTAGTATTTACATTTACTACAATATTTTCTGATGCAGGAAAATCTTTATACATTACCACTTGCGGATTAATTTCACTGTTAATTCTAAAGCCTTCTTTCGGTATTAAGGATATACCATAGTATGATTTTTCTAAATCACATGAACTAAATACTTCACTTATTTTAATGTCAAAATAGCCTAATTTTTTCTGCATTTCTGCATCTAAATTCATATTTAATCTAATTCTGTCCTTGTTACCTGATAAATGGAATATTTCCGATTTTTTATTACAAATGGTAAGATTATATAAGCTACTATATTTTTGATTTACGGTATTAATTATACCAATAATGTCATAAATCAAAGTATCTGAAGGAGCTAAATTAGAATAAGGAAGAGCAAAGGGTTTGTATTCAGACGGTTGATGAATGTTAACATTAATTTCATATTTAAAATTGTTTCCATCTAACTCTTTTTTTTGTACATAGTTAAGAGATACAATGAAATTCTGCTTTACTGTTGCCTCTAAATTATTATGAGTTCCGGTAAAATAACCGTTTTTATATTGAAAAAGTAGTACTTTATTCAATATGAGCTTATTTTCAAGACCAGATATTGTTTTTACCCGTTTAGTTTTTGAACCAGGATATTTTTCTATTTTAGTAACCATTTGATAAGAAGTATTCTTCGACTGCTCTAATATATCCTTTGAGATAATGTCATAGATATCATTTTCATTTAAACCGTTATTCTGAGTATAATATCCAATTTCAAAAGTTTTTATAACAGGAGGAAGTTGCGTCTCGATACTACTATTAGATAAATTATTTAAGTTTTTAGAAATATCTAATGATGGATCTCCACAAGATAAAAGAAACAAACTTAAAATAAAGACATAAAGATACTTCATATCAGTTCCTTCATATAAACTATTTGTGATAAAATAACATAACATATTTACACATACAATCACTTTATATGAACTGAGTATGTGATTGCAACTATGGAAGTAATATGATGAAACAGTAATGAGAGAATGCGCTTGCTTTTTATCTGCTCAGATCAACAGTTCCCGTCAGTTCGCTGAGGTTCGCTATGTTGTTGTCAGCCAGATACTTTTCCAGATCGTCAATTATCTTCAGAGGGATGTTAGGGTCTACAAAGTTTGCTGTGCCAACCTGCATAGCCCCTGCCCCGACCAGCGAAAACTCAACCACGTCACGCCAGTCCATTATTCCGCCTATTCCCATCACAGGAATCTTAACTGTGCGGAAAACCTCGTGTACCATGCGTATGGCCACTGGTTTGATAGCGGGACCCGACAGTCCGCCGGTAACGTTAAAAATGTTGGGTTTTCTGGTGTGGATGTTTACAGACATGCCCAGCAGAGTGTTGATGGCGCTGATGGCGTCCGCCCCGGCGTCCTCGCATGCCTTGGCAAAGACACGGATGTTGGTGACATTGGGAGACAGTTTTACCATCAGAGGTTTGTTCTGAACAACCTTCTTCACTCTGGATGTTACTTCATAGGTCATTTTCGGATCAGTGCCGAAGGCTATTCCGCCCTCTTTTATGTTCGGGCAGGAGATGTTCATCTCCAGCATATCCACATCGGCATCGTCCAGAATCTGAGCCACTTCTATATATTCATCAACTGTTTTACCCCAGAAATTTACGATCACTTTTGTATCGTATTTTCTGAGCTCAGGCAGTTTTTCTTTTATAAATTTCACCACGCCGACGTTTTGCAGACCGATAGCGTTCAGCATGCCGGATGTGGTCTCCATGATACGGGGCATAGGGTTTCCCTGTACCTCACGGAGGGATATTCCTTTGACGGATATTCCGCCCAGTCTTCCTATATCGATATGATTAGCGTATTCCAGACCATAGCCGAAAGTTCCGCTGGCAGTAATTATGGGGTTTTTGAACTCTACCCCGCAAAAGGTTGTTTTAAGTCTGTCAGACATTTATCTCTCCGGTTATTTCAGTCTGTCCCACGCCACTTTAGCGCCGTCAAAAACAGGACCCTCGACACAGCAGCGCTTCTGCACCACATCATCGCCCTCTTTCACATAGATTATGCATCCCAGACAGGCGCCCAGACCGCACGCCATGCGCTCGTCCAGAGAAACCTCCACAGGAATCCCGGCTGATACGCATATGCCGCTCACAGCCTCCAGCATGCCCTTAGGACCGCAGGTATATACTATGTCGTATGATTCAACGTTTTCTTTGAAAGGTACTGTTACGAAGCCTCTGATGCCCGCTGAGCCGTCATCGGTGGTTACTATCAGATGGTCGGTGTTCTCCTTCAGCTCTTCCAGCAGAACCACATCGTCCACGGTGCGTCCGCCGTAATAGAGATCAACCACGCATCCTCTGTCTTTCAGGGTTTTTGCCAGCCAGTATACGGGAGCGATCCCTATGCCTCCGGCTACCAGAGCAACACGTTTATTCTCGTTCATTGTGAACGAGTTGCCCAGAGGGTTGGAAAACTCTATCGTTCCGCCCTCATGAAATTCGCTGAGCAGTTTTGTCCCCTTGCCTACCACCATATACACCAGGCTGAATCTGTCGCCGTTCACATCCGCCACGCCCAGAGGTCTTCTGAGCAGAGGATCGTGGGTGTAATCGTTGCTGCTGGGTTTTATCATCAGAAACTGCCCGACCTTGACAGAGCGTACAAATTCCTCTGATTTTATTTCCAGAAAATAGTATTTATCGTTCAGACGCTGATTGCGGATTACTTTTCCTTTCATTATCAGCCCCTTTTGTAAAATTCCTGTATAGGTGTGACAGTCAGTCCCTTCTGCCCCGCCTCTATGGCGATGACGCATGCTTTTGCCGCCTCTACAGTTGTAACATAAGGCACGCTGTAGCTGAGGATGGTACGTCTGATGGATTCGCTGTCCAGTCTGGATTTTTTACCCTCGGGGATGTTGATGACGAAGGCGATCTCGCCGTTCTTAATCATATCCACCACGTTGGGGCGTATGCCCTCGTGAACCTTAGCCACTTTTTCCACAGGAAGCCCCTTCTCTTTCAGAAAGTTGTATGTTCCTGATGTGGAGATGATGGTGAATCCGGACGCTGACAGTTCTTTAGCCACCTCCAGAATCTCTTCCTTGGCGGAATCTTTGATACTGATGAAGACTCTGCCTTTTTTGGGCAGTCTGTTTCCGGCGGCTATCTGTGCCTTGTAGAATGCGCTTCCCAGATCTCTGTCGATGCCCATTACCTCGCCTGTGGACTTCATCTCAGGTCCGAGTACAAGGTCTGTGCCGGGGAATTTTACGAATGGGAACACGGACTCTTTCACGGTGAAGTAGTCTATGTCTATCTCTTTGGTAAATCCGAGATCTTTCAGCTTAGCCCCAGCCATAACCTTTGCCGCCAGTTTTGCCAGAGGCACGCCTATGGTCTTGCTGACGTAAGGAATTGTTCTGGAGGCTCTGGGGTTTACCTCCAGCATGTATATCTCTTCGCCTTTAATGGCGTACTGAATGTTCATCAGACCGATGACCTTCAGCTCTTTCGCTATGTTTCTGGTGTGAGTCATAAGCTGTTCACGAATCTTAGCGCTGATGGTTCTGCTGGGGATGGAGCATGCGGAGTCACCTGAATGGATACCGGCTTCTTCAAAGTGCTCCATGATTGAACCGATAACGGTTATCTCGCCGTCGCTGATGGAATCCACGTCCACCTCTGTGGCATGCTGAAGATATTTGTCTATCAGCACAGGGTGTTCCTCGGATGCCTGAACAGCGTAAACCATGTAGTTTTGCAGTGATTCGGTGTCATAGACTATCTCCATGGCACGTCCGCCCAGAACGTATGAGGGGCGCACAACCACGGGATATCCTATCTCTTCCGCTATTTTATAAGCTTCTTCGGCTGTTTTTGCTATGCCGTTGGGCGGTTGTTTGATATTCAGCCTGATTATCAGGTCTTTGAATCTTTCTCTGTCCTCCGCCATGTCTATGCTGTCCGGTGATGTTCCCAGAATCGGCACTCCGGCTTTTTCCAGCGGCACGGCGAGCTTCAGCGGTGTCTGACCGCCGAACTGGACTATCACTCCGAAAGGTTTTTCTTTATCAACGATATTAAGAACGTGCTCTCTGGTGAGCGGCTCGAAATAGAGTCTGTCGGAGGTGTCGTAGTCTGTGGAGACTGTTTCGGGGTTACAGTTGACCATGATGGTTTCAAACCCCATTTCTTCAAGGGCGAATGAGGCGTGCACACAGCAGTAGTCGAACTCAATCCCCTGACCTATCCTGTTGGGACCGCCGCCGAGAATCATTATTTTCTTTTTATCTGTGGGCGCCGCTTCACATTCTCTTTCATATGTGCTGTAGAGATAGGGTGTGAATGACTCGAACTCGGCTCCGCAGGTATCCACACGTTTGTATACCACACGTCCCCTTGTCTTTTCCCACACATCCAGCTCTTTGCATTTCAGCAGTTTTGCCAGACGTTTATCAGAGAATCCCATCTGTTTAGCTTTAACAAACATCTCTTCTGATATTGATGTTATTGAGAATTTTTTGAGTTCAGCCTCGAAATCTATTATCTGTTTGATGTTGTCGAGGAACCAGGGGTCGATAAAGCAGAGCTCGTGCACCTCTTCGATGCTGAATCCGGCTCTGAAAGCCTCTGCCAGATACCACATTCTTTCGGCTGTGGGTCTTCTGAGCAGCGATTTTATCTTTTCTATGGCGGCTTCGGTGGTTCTCTCCTCGTCAGTAAAGATTTCGTCAAAGCCTGACTTGCCTATCTCCAGAGAGCTGATCGCTTTCTGGAAAGATTCTTTGAATGTACGCCCGATAGACATCGCCTCGCCCACAGATTTCATCTGTGTTGTCAGAGTGTTGTCCGCTCCTGGGAATTTTTCGAAGGTGAATCTGGGGAACTTTGTCACACAGTAGTCTATGGTGGGCTCGAAAGAAGCCGGGGTTTTCAGGGTTATGTCGTTCTTCAGCTCGTCCAGTGTGTATCCCACGGCGAGTTTTGCGGCTATCTTGGCGATGGGGAAACCTGTCGCTTTAGATGCCAGAGCGGAGCTTCTGGAAACTCTGGGGTTCATCTCGATGATGATCTGCTTGCCTGTTTTGGGGTCTACGGCGAACTGAACGTTAGAACCGCCTGTATCCACTCCGATCTCACGGATTACCGCCAGAGCGGCGTTTCTCATGATCTGATATTCTTTGTCTGTCAGAGTCTGGGCGGGAGCGACTGTTATGCTGTCACCGGTGTGAACGCCCATAGCGTCTATGTTTTCTATGGAGCAGATGATGACCACGTTGTCTTTCAGGTCACGCATTACCTCGAGCTCATATTCTTTCCAGCCGAGCACAGATTCCTCTACGAGGATCTCTGTAACGGGTGAAGCCTCGAGCCCCCACTCCACATATTCTTTGTATTCTTCCATGTTATAGGCTACGTTTCCGCCTGTCCCGCCCAGTGTGAACGAGGGGCGGATGATAGCGGGAAAGCCTATTTTGTCTATGCAGTTAAGAGCGTCCTGATATGTGTTCACCACATAGCTTTCAGGAAGCGTCAGACCAATCTTTTTCATGGCCTGTTTGAAGAGCTCTCTGTCCTCTGCCTTGTCTATGGCCTCTATCTTGGCTCCGATGAGCTCCACGTTGTATTTGTCCAGAACGCCCGCCTTATGGAGGTCTTTGGCGAGGTTCAGCGCGGTCTGCCCTCCCACTGTGGGCAGGATGGCGTCAGGGCGTTCTTTCGCTATAACCTTTTCAGCCATTTCAACATTAAGGGGTTCGATGTATGTGGCATCGGCGATCTCAGGATCTGTCATGATGGTAGCGGGGTTAGAGTTGATAAGGATAACTCTGTATCCTTCATCTTTCAGTGCCTTGACAGCCTGTGTGCCGGAATAGTCGAATTCGCACGCCTGTCCGATTACAATAGGACCGGAGCCGATAATCATAATAGACTTGATGTCTTCTCTTTTAGCCAATGTATCCTCCGTAAAACCGCAAAGGGCAAAACTTCAATTTTCTATCAGATTTAGACCCATATTACAAGGTTATATTCAAACGTTTCAGTATAAAATTTTTATGAGAAATCTTTCTCTTTTTTCGTGGATTTCACGGGTGTCTCATCCAGAAATTCTGTTTTCAGATAGAGCTGTTCCACCTTCGTCCTTGCCCAGGGGGTCTGACGAAGAAATTTCAGGCTGGAGCTGACGCTCTGGTTGCTTTTAAAGCATTTTACAGAGATCATCTCTGCCAGTTTGTCCCAGCCGTAATGTTTTACAAGACGGTTCACCACCATCTCTAATGTGATGCCGTGGAAAGGGTCTTTTGTGTTTGTAAAGTTTGTCATTGTTATCCGCTTAGATTATTTTTAAGAAAGCAAAAGCCCTGCTGAAACAGGGCTTTTATATTTACGCATATTTTTCAAGAAGATACAAGCACGACATTTTAAGAGGATCGGTCAGGGCATGGTGTTTTCCCGTGGTGTCCTCTTTTACCATAACAGATATCTGCTGCATAGTGATCCCTGTCAGCTCCGCCAGGGCGGATATGCTGATGTCGATATTCTTCAGATCATCCAGCAGGTCTTTCAGCGGAGTGACTTTGATATAATATTTCATGTCCTCCATAGACTTCATGGATTTTCGGTCTACCTTTCTGTCGCTGGCAAATACCCATGGGGTATAGATATATGTCAGACCGAGAGCGGCGCAGTGTTTGCAGAAATGATCTTTTGAGTTTTCGCATCCGCACCCGTAAAGAATGGGGTCTTTGTCGAACTCTAACTTAACATGATAATCGCCGTGATTCCCTCTGATAGTGCCTTTCAGCACCGAACCGTCTACTGAGCAGTTCTGAAACTTACCTACATAGTTCTCAGCTCTTTGCAGACAAATGCTGGAGCTGATGTTCTTGAGCTGTTCTTCTGTCAGTTTTAATAGCTGCATCGGCGAGCCTCCTGTTATGTTGTATATGTAAATTAAACCGCACATCTTTATATAAATCAAATGAAAAACAGAAACAATTACGCTATCTCGATATACTCGAACTGCTTCTTCCATTTCTTCGCCATCACCTGTTTTATGACGGCGTTTTTCGGAGTCTGAAGAGCCGGATCGTCCGCCAGTATCTCCTGAGCGTCCTCCCGGGCTGTCTGCAGTATCTTCACGTCACGCACGATGTTGGAGAATCTGAATTCCGGCAGACCGGACTGTCTCGTTCCGAAGAAATCACCGGGACCTCTCATCTCAAGGTCTATCTCGCTGAGGCGGAAACCGTCGGCGTATCTGCACATGGCGTTTATGCGCTCTCTGGCGTCTTCCGACACCTCTTTTCCGGTCACCAGCATGCAGTAAGACTGTCTGTGGCTTCTGCCCACCCTGCCCCTGAGCTGGTGCAGCTGAGAGAGACCGAACCGCTCGGCATTCTCTATCACCATCACGGTGGCGTGCGGCACATCCACACCCACTTCCACTACGGTGGTTGATACCAGAATCTTTATGTCGCCGGATTTGAACCTGTCCATCAGATCCTGTTTCTGCTCGTGTTTCATCCTTCCGTGCAGCAGCCCGACATGTTCCGCTCCGAAAATATCGCAGAGGTGTTCATATTCGTCAGTGGCCGCCTTCAGATCCAGCTTTTCGCTGACGTCTATCAGCGGATATATCACATATGCCCCGTGTCCCTTTTCTATCTCCTGAGCCATCAGCTCATGTGCTTCTTCTATCTTGTTAGTATATTTCGTTATTATCGGTGTGCGTCCCGGAGGCATCTCGTCTATGACGCTGATATCCAGATCGCCGTAAAAAGACAGAGCCAGAGTTCTGGGAATGGGCGTGGCGGTCATAAGAAGAATATCAGGAGTATAACCTTTATCTATCAGAGATTTTCTCTGCTCCACCCCGAATCTGTGCTGTTCGTCTATGATGGCGAGCCCCAGCTTCATAAAATCGGCATCCTGCTGTATTACAGCGTGGGTTCCCACCACAAAATCGATATGCCCTGCCGCTATCATCTCTTTGGTGCGTTTCTTCTCTGAGGGAGTCATGGAGCCTGTCAGCAGAGCGGATGTGACATCCGTTCCCTGTATCAGCTTCACGAGGTTAACCATGTGCTGACGAGCCAGAACCTCTGTGGGGGCTATGACAGCCACCTGATATCCGTTCTTCACAGCAGCCAGACCGGCGGTGAAGGCAACGATGGTCTTTCCGCTTCCCACATCCCCCTGAACCAGCCTGTTCATCTGACCGTTGGATGACATGTCGTTAAATATCTCCGCCATAACTTTTTTCTGGGCGGATGTAAATTTGAACGGCAGAAGGTTTTTTATAAAATCGAGATACTCTTTTTTTATATCGAAACTGATGCCCAGCTGACGGGCATAGCTCTTTTTCTTGAAAAGAAGCCCCATCTGAAGATAGAAAAGCTCCTCATATATGAACCGCAGACATGCCGGATGGCGTCTTTCGGACAGATTGGTCAGCTCAAACGGCGTCTGAGGTCTGTGTATGGTTAAAAGCGAGTCACGGGCGGACGGGTATCCGTATTTCATCTCCAGTCTTGCCGGCAGATAGTCCGGAATCAGATGGATGTATTTCTCCAGAGCCTCTTTCACGGCGGAGTAATACAGCTTCTGCCCAGCCTGCTTAGGCAGTGAATAGACAGGGATTATCTCTCCCATGTCGCTCTCTTTCATGAACTGCGGATGGATGATCGACTCCATCCCGCTGAAACTGCCTGACTGACCGTAGAGAGTATATTTTTCGCCCTCTCTCAGCACTCCGGAAGGAAATTTCAGGCTGAAGTGAAACCACACAGCGGCAAACTGACCGAAATCAGCCTTAAACACTGCTCTGTAGAACCTTTTACGGTTTTTGGTGACTACCACTGACCCGGACTGAAAAATGCCTGTGAGGGCTTTTTTGCCGCTCTGGGATTCGCCTATGTACTCGTATCTGTACGGCAGGTGATAGAGCATGTCCTCCACAGTGGTGATGCTCTGTTTTGCCAGAGCTTCCGCCGCTTTTTTGCCTATTCCTTTCAGGCTTCTGATGTCTATGGTTTTGAACTCTTCGGTGTTTGCCGCCTGTTGCGCTGTCATGGTGAGCTGTGCCAGAACGTCGTCCAGTGATTTGGTGTCGTATTTATCCGGAAAAACAAAAACCGCCGATATTTCAGGTCGGCGGTTGATTATGTCTTTTATACTTTCGATATACTTCTGAGGATTTTTATAAAAGTCCGCTCTGTTGTCTTTGATATGGGCGAGCAGTCTTAAAACCGGTCCTCTGATATCAGCCATTAAAACATGTTAAGGGCGCTTGCTTCGCCGGTCGAGAAAATTTTATGAACATCAAGGATGATCACCATTTCCTGAGCGGTCTTGGCAACTCCTTTGATATATTTGTTATCAGCGCCTGTGGATGTTCCGGGGGCTTTGTCCACCATGCTGCTGTCCACACGCAGAACATCTTCAACATTGTCCACGATGAAGCCGATCTTTCTGCCTTCCATGTTGACAACAACGATGCGGGTGGAGTTTGTGAATTCTGTGGCTTCTATTCCCAGCTTTTTACGAAGATCGACGATAGGAATAACTCTGCCTCTCAGGTTGATGATACCTTCGACAAAAGAAGGAGCCTTAGGCACGGTGGTGATGTCCACCATTCTAAGAATCTCTTCAATATCCATGATATCAATGCCGTATTTGTCGGCACCGAGAAGCAGTCGGACATATTGTTTGTACTCTGACATAATAAACCTCTGGGAGTTTTGCTAAATAATAGCAGGCATTTCAATTTTTTGCAAATATAACCAAACGGTTATGTTCTGATTAAACCAAAGCGCCTGTTTTGTAAACTATTTTATTATTAGCGTCAACCTGAACGACTGTGGGTTTAAAGTTTTCCAGCTCTGCTTCGTCATACATTCCGAATGTGGCAATGATAACGAGGTCTCCCACTGCCACCATTCTGGCGGCGGCACCGTTCAGACATATCTCTCCGCTTCCTCTTTTTCCTTCGATAGCGTATGTCTGGAGTCTGTTTCCGTTTGTGATGTTCCAAACATCCACTTTTTCGTATTCTCTGATGCCTGCCGCCTCCATGAGGTCGAGGTCTATGCCTATGCTGCCTTCATAGTGCAGGTCCGCGTCTGTTACTGTGGCTCTGTGAATCTTTGATTTGAACATTTCTCTCATCATTTTATCACCCCTGAAAAATATTTATTATCTATCAGTCTTGCTTTTCCTACATAAACAGCCAGCGCCGTGACGAAATCACCCTCTATCTGTGTCAGATAGCGCAGATCTGAAGGGTCTACCAGCTCCACATAGTCCACTTTGGTGTGCGGATAGCTGTGGATAAAGTCCGTGACTGCCTGTTTTATCTTTTTAACATCTTTTTCGCCGGCTTTCACCATATCGCTTATGATATTGAAACTCTTTGACAGCGCAAGGGCAGATGTTCTCTCCTCCCCTTTCAGATAGATGTTTCTGGAGCTTTTCGCCAGTCCGTCCGTCTCTCTGATTATAGGCATACCGATAACATCCACATCCATATTCAGGTCTTTCACCATTCTTTTTATCACCTGAAGCTGCTGATAGTCTTTTTCGCCGAAATAAGCTCTGTCCGGAGAGACTATGTTGAACAGTTTAGTAACCACTGTCGCCACGCCGGCGAAGTGAACGGGTCTGGTTATTCCGCAGAGAACCTCGGTGATGCCCGACAGGCTGACCTTGGTGCATGCGCCCTCCGGATACATCTCTTCAGGTGTTGGGAAGAATATTACATCCGCTCCCGCCGCCTCAACCATTTCTTTGTCACGGTCAAAATCTCTGGGATACGCAGCCAGATCTTCTGTAGGACCGAACTGTGTAGGATTTACAAAAATGCTGACAACTGTGATATCGTTTTCGCTGACTGATTTATCAACCAGACTGACGTGTCCCTCGTGAAGATATCCCATGGTGGGAACAAGCCCGACAGTCTTTCCGGCACGTTTTAATTCTTTTATTTCTCTTTTTATATCAGCTATTTTAGATATTACTTTCATTTGTCACCTTAACTTAATATGTATGTTCATCTGACGGGAAAGCTGAGCTTTTTACATCTTTGATGTAATTTCTGCACGCCCTGCTGATAGTTTTTTTAACGTCCGCATAGCGTTTTACAAATTTCGGAACAAAGTCATCGAAAAGCCCGAAAACATCGTGAAATACCAGAACCTGTCCGTCGCATCCGTTTCCGGCGCCTATGCCTATGGTGGGTATTCTCAGCTGAGAAGAGATATATGACGCGGCATTGCCGACGACGCCTTCCACTACGATGGAGAAAGCGCCTGCCTCCTGAAGAGCCAGAGCGTCCGCCAGAAGAGCTTCGTGTCCGTCCCTGCCCTGGATCTTGAACCCGCCCATGGTGCTGACTTTCTGAGGCATCAGTCCTATGTGTCCCATCACGTTGATCCCTGACTGGGTGAGAGCGCTCACAAGTGACGCTTTTTCAGCGCCGCCCTCTATCTTTACAGCGTCAAAGCCTGTCTCTTTTATCACTCTCACGCAGTTTTCCACGCCCTGAGCGTCTGAAATGTGATAAGTGCCGAAAGGCATGTCCGCCACGAGAAAAGCTCTCTTAGCGCCTCTTTTTACAGATTTACAATGATATATTATTTCGTCCAGAGTGACAGGAAGTGTGTTTTCATAGCCGTTCACCACAACGCCGAGGGAATCGCCCACAAGGATCAGCTCTATTCCGGCATTGTCCAGAATCAGGGCGGATGTGTAGTCGTATGCTGTGAGTGTGGCGATTTTTTCGCCGGAGTCTTTCATTCTTTGGAAGGTGTTAACGTTAATTCTTTTGATATCAGTATGTTTGCTCATTCACCACTCCGTATTTCTACGGACACGAGGCATGAGCAATTCATATTGATCATATTAGGTTTGCCGGTGTCTCGGTCCGTAGGGATCCAAGCAAGCTAATAATAGGTTATTCAGTCTGTATCGTCAAGACAAAATCATTAAAAACTGGGAGGCGTGCCTATCCACAGAGCGGCGGCGGGCTTGTCTGTCCTGTTTCTGATCTTGTGAGGGATATTAGAGCTGAAATAGATGCAGTGACCTGTGGGGATGTGATATTCATCGCTTCCGATCACAACGCAGATTTCGCCCTCAATGACAAATCCGAACTCTTCGCCGATATGCTGATAATATTCTGATCCTGTTTCGCCGTATGGGTCGAGCTCTATAAGGAGGGGCTCGAGCTTACGGTTGACAAGTTTGGAGGCGAGGAAGGACATGGTGATGCTTTTATTTTTGAAGACTTTGTACTCAGACGGCTCGAAAACGTTGACGATGTTTCTTTCGTCTTCGAACAGCTCGCTGATGGTAGTGCCCAGCGCAAAACAGATCTTTTTCAGAGAAGCGATAGAGGGAGAGTTCTTACCGTTTTCTATCTGGCTGATAAAACTTTTGGTAAAACCTGTCTTCTGAGAAATATCCTCAAGAGTCATGCTGAGTTTCTTTCTTATATCTCTTAATTTTGCACCATAAGGCATGATTGCACCCCATTTATTAATTATCGGAATTATATATTAATTAATTATTACATGTCAATCCTTTTGTTAATTTTTTTATGGTGGTTATGCGCATAATTATCAGATATTTATATTATACAGACCAACTATTATTAATAATCGCTCAAATATTATTTTTAACAGTTGACTGTGATTACAGTCAATATTATGCTGGTTTCCACAAAATTAAGAGACAAAGGAGTGTTTATGGACTCTGTTTTACGCAGACTGAATACACTGCCGAAAATAGGCGAAGGTGTTTATATAGCTAAGAGCGCAGATATAATCGGAGAAGTGGAGCTTTCTGATGATTCCAGCATCTGGTTCAATGTTGTTTTGAGAGGTGACGTGGAAAAAATCACCGTCGGCAGAGGATCGAATGTTCAGGACGGCACTGTTATTCACACTACGCTGGATAAATATCCTACTGTGATAGGAGATTACGTTACTATCGGACATAACGCCATGCTGCACGGGTGTAAAATTAATGATAATGTGCTGATAGGAATCGGCGCTATCGTTCTGGATAACTCCGAAATAGGAGAAAACTCCATAGTGGCAGCAGGTTCGCTTGTCCCCCCCGGCAAGAAGTTTCCGCCCCGCTCTCTTATCATGGGCAGCCCCGCAAAAGTTGTGAAAGAACTGAACGATGATGATGTCGTCGGCATCAGAAACTATGCTGACAGGTACATAGCGTATAAAAACATGTATCTGGAACAGGGCTACAAAACAATCTGAGTATATAGATATCTGTATTTAATTGCAGATTACATAGAAAACTGTACGGCTTTAACTGAGAAGATAAAAAAAGGCGGTCATTGCGACCGCCTTTATTATTATTCGGATTCTTTTTCGGCTTCTTTTTCCAGAAGAACTTTTCTGGAAAGTTTGTATCTTCCGTTGGGCTCTTTGCCAAGTACTTTTACCTGGACAACATCGCCTACGCTAAGGAAGTCACCTATGCTTTTGATGCGCTCGTTGCTGTACTGGGAAACATGAAGCAGTGCCTCAATTCCGGGTATCAGCTCTACAAACGCTCCGTATTCCATGATTTTCTTAACGATAGCATCGTATACCATTCCCTCTTCCACTTCAGCTACGATCTCGTTTACACGTCTCTGAGCGATGGTTATGGCGTCTTTGCTTACGGCGAAGATGTTGATCTTGCCTGTATCGTCTATGTCGATGGAAGCGCCTGATTCCTCAATGATAGATTTGATCATCTTTCCGCCAGGTCCGATAACCATACCGATCTTCTCGGGGTTGATCTTCATGGTGAGGTATCTGGGAGCTGTGGGCGCCAGATCTTCCTTAGGTTCGGGAAGAACGTCTGTCATTTTGCCCAGAATGTGCAGTCTGGCGGCGTTAGCCTGTGACAGAGCTGTTTCCAGAAGCTCTTTGGAAAGACCTTCTATCTTGATGTCCATCTGAAGGGCTGTGATACCGTCTTTAGTACCAGCCACTTTGAAGTCCATATCGCCGAGGTGGTCTTCTGTTCCCATAATGTCGCTGAGTACAGCGAATCTGTCGGGACCTTCATATATCAGACCCATAGCAACACCGGCAACGGGAGCTTTCACAGGGACGCCCGCATCCATAAGGCTGAGACAGCCGCCGCATACTGTGGCCATAGATGATGAGCCGTTTGACTCAAGTATCTCAGACACGATACGCATGGTGTAGGGGAAATCGTCCTCGTGGGGCAGAACATATGACAGAGCTCTTTCGGCAAGTGCTCCGTGACCTATCTCACGTCTGCCGGGACCACGCATGAAGCCTGTCTCGCCAACGCAGAAAGGAGGGAAGTTATAGTGCAGCATAAAGCGTTTTCTGCCTTCGCCGTCTATGTTGTCCATTATCTGTGTGTCCATCTTGGTTCCCAGTGTGGCGGAAACCAGAGCCTGTGTCTCGCCTCTGGTGAACAGAGAAGAGCCGTGACCCATGGGCAGAACAGATGTTTCTATGTCGATAGGGCGGACTTCGTTATAAGCACGTCCGTCTATCCTTGTTTTGCTGTCGATGGTGAAGTCTCTGAAAGCCTTCTTCTCAACTTCGTGATAGATGTTTTTGTAAAGAGATTCTTTAGTGGCGAATTCTTCCTCGCCGAGTTTCTCTTTCATCATCTCGAGGAATTCGTCACCGAGAGCGTCAATAGCAGCGTATTTTTCCAGCTTCTGAGGGATAAGCAGAGCGTTTTTGATCTTCTCGCCTATCATCAGCATAGCTTCGTCTATCATCTCAGCGGGAACTGAGAAATCCTCATAAGCGAATTTCTCTTTTCCGATGGCTTTTACCATCTCTTTCTGGTGAGCGACAAGCATCTGTATGTGTTTGTGACCGAACTGAAGCGCCTCAACAACCTCAGCCTCTGAAACGTTGTTCATACCGGCCTCAACCATAACGATAGCGTCATCTGTTCCAGCCAGAGTGATGCTGATGTCCAGCTCATCATAGCGGTTGGTGGGAGGATCGATCAGGAGCTGACCGTCCAGTCTGCCCACTTTAACGCCGGCGATGGGTCCGTTAAATGGAACATCAGAGATCATCAGAGCCGCGCTGGCGGCGTTCATGGCGAGCATGTCAGGTGAGTTGATACCGTCATAAGATACGACAGTAGCGATTATCTGAGTCTCGTTTCTGAAACCGTCAGGAAACATGGGGCGCAGAGGTCTGTCTATCAGACGGGAGATCAGGGTTTCTTTATCGGAGGGTTTAGCCTCTCTTTTGAAGAAACCGCCGGGAATCTTGCCCACTGAATAGAATTTCTCAAAATAGTTGACTGTCAGAGGAAAAAATCCCTGATTGGCAGCCGCTTTTTTCTGACCTACAGCGGTAACGAGCACTACTGTGCCGCCCTGTTTTATCCAGATACTGCCGTTAGCCTGTTTAGCTTTCCAGCCTGTTTCGAAAATTATTTCGTCTGCGTCTTCTCTGAGACGGATAGGGAAATTTTGGATGTTTTTTTCCATTTATAAACCTGTTACTTCCTGATTCCGAGAGCTTCGATTATTTTGCGGTATCTCATGTAATCCTTCTTCTTAACATAATCAAGAAGTTTTCTACGTTTACCAACCATCAGCAGAAGACCTCTTCTGGAGTGGTGATCTTTAGGGTTAGTTTTGAAGTGCTCTGTCAGATATGTGATTCTTTCTGTCAGCAGAGCTATCTGTACTTCGGGAGATCCTGTGTCTAAATCGTGGGTTTTGTTCCCGGCGATTACTTCTTCCTTGCGTTCTTTGGTCATTACCATTGTAAATTACCTCCAATATACAACTTATTAATATTGTTAAACTAAAAGTTTTACTATTATAAAAGGCGTGTCGCCTCTTCCTCTCTTCGCGAATGCCAGCAGAGTTCCTTTTCTGTCGGCAAGAAAATACATATCGGTCTCAATGTCCGGTACTGAAGCGTAATTATGCGCCTTAACCGAGAGACCGTTGTTCACCAGCTTCAGAGCCTCGTCCTTAACCACCGCCACCGGCCAGCCTGTGGCTTTGTCCACGGGAATCACAGCCTCTGTGAGTCTGCCCTCCTCCTTCATGGAGTCAAGCTTAGAGAGCCTTAGTGCGTCTTTGTGGCTGAACTGCCCGTTCACTGTTCTTATAAGCCCTGTCATATTGGCGTATGTGCCGAGCTTCAGCCCCATCTCATGGATGACGCTTCTGACGTAAGTGCCTTTATAACACTGCATCCGCATCATGCCGTCCGGATAGTCATAGCTCATCAGCGATATATCCCTGATGGACATAACCCTCTGTCCGGCATCCTCTATCTCGCCCTGGCGGGCCAGATCATAGGCTCTTTTTCCATTGATCTTCACAGCGGAAAAAGCCGGAACGGTGAGCTCCACCTCTCCTATAAAGCCTTTTAAAACCTTTTCGACATCATCTTTCGATGGTTTGATATCGTGGTTTTCGGCGGTTACTTCGCCTGTGGAATCATAGGAATCTGTGGATTGTCCCAGACGAAACTGAGCAACATATTCCTTATCCACTGCCATCATGTAGTCAACGAGCTTAGTGGCGAATCCCAGACAGACCGGAAGGACTCCTTCCGCCATCGGGTCCAGAGTGCCGAGGTGTCCGCATTTTTTCGTACCGAATATACGTCTTGCGGCTTTTACTACGGCAAAAGATGTCAGCCCTTTCTCTTTATATATGTTTACTACGCCGTTCATTCCTGCTCAGAGTTGATAGTTTTAAGTACATTATCAATCTTCTGGCCGTAATCGGAAGAATCATCGTAAATAAACCGGAGATCGGGGACTTTTTTGATGGTCAGACCTTTCACTATGCAGTGTTTAATATACCCTGCGGAACGGTTAAGACCTTTTTCGATGCCTTCTTTAGCAGCCTTGTTATAGGTGCTGAAGAAAACTTTGGCGCTTGAGAGATCCTTAGATATCTCGACCCCTGTAATGACAACGTCTTTAACTTTAGGATCTTTGACTTCACGCAGAATTGTTTCGGCTATTTCAGACCGTAAAAGTTCCGCTACTCTTCTATCTCTCACTTTAAAAATCTCCTGCATATCTCCGGAAGCGCAGCATCTGTTAAAAGAAACCGCGGCAACGGCCAGCACATTGGGATATGATGTTTAACACACAATTATCCCAATGTAAACTATTTTATGATAAACCTGAAGGCTTATCCTTCTTTATTGTCCTTGTTCTCTTCTTTTTCTCTGTTTTCGCTGTCTCTGCGGACATCTTCCAGAGTTCTCTTCTCTTCTACCATGATGTAGAATTCGAGGAAATCGCCCTCTTTCAGGTCGTTGTATTTCTCAACACCGATACCGCACTCATAGCCCTGTGCAACTTCTTTGGCATCATCCTGAAAACGTCTGAGCGAGCTGAGTTTTCCGTCATAGATAACGATGGAGTCTCTGACAACCCTGACGCTGGCGTTTCTCTGCGCCTTGCCCTCTGTGACGTAAGCGCCGGCGATCTTGCCGATCTTCGGAACAGAGAACACCTGTCTGACTTCCGCCCTGCCCAGAGTCTCTTCACGTTTGCTGGGATCCAGCATACCTTCCATCGCCTGTTTAACATCTTCTATGGCTTTATAGATTACGGAGTAAAGGTTAAGCTCCACTCCTTCCTGTTCTGCTTTAGCTTTTGCCTGTGTTCCGGGGCGCACGTTGAATCCTATGATAATGGCGCTGGACGCTGTGGCGAGGATGATATCGTTCTCTGATATACCGCCCACTCCGCTGGATATGATATTGATCTTAACCTCGGGGTTGGAGAGTTTTATCAGTGATGACTTCAGAGCTTCCAGTGAACCCTGAACGTCAGCTTTCAGAACGATATTCAGTTCTTTCAGCTTGCCCTCTTTGATTCTGTTGAAGATATCCGCAAGGCTTACTGCTGATTTCTCTGCCAGTGTGGCTTTGCGTTTTTCATCTGTTCTGAGCTGAGCTATCGCTTTAGCTGTTTTTTCATCAGGTGTAACGATGAATCTGTCGCCTGATGCCGGAACGCCGGAGAAGCCCATGATCTCAACAGGAATTGAGAGACCGGCTTCTTTTATAGCGTTGCCTTTATAGTTGAACATAGCTCTTACCTTGCCGTATTCTGTACCCACGACAAAGTTATCGCCTCTGGTCAGTGTTCCTCTGCTGATGAGCACTGTAGCTACAGGTCCTTTCTGTTTATCGAGTTTCGACTCGATAACGATGCCCTCTGCGTGCGCTTTGGGATTGCCTTTCAGCTCCAGCAGCTCGGCTTCCAGCAGAACTCTTTCCAGCAGGTCATCCACATGGAGGTTCTGCTTGGCTGAAATCTCCTGAAACTGAGTATCTCCGCCCCAGTCCTCAGATATCAGTCCGTATTCAGAAAGCTGATTACGAACCATCTGCGGGTTGGCGTTTTCTTTATCTATCTTGTTGATAGCTACTATTATTTTTACACCGGCCGCTTTGGCGTGGTCTATGGCTTCTTTTGTCTGGGGCATAACACCGTCATCCGCGGCAACCACAAGGATTACAACGTCGGTAACGCTGGCTCCTCTGGCTCTCAGAGTGGTGAACGCCTCGTGTCCGGGAGTATCGAGGAATGTGATTGTTCCGTGCTCCATTTTCACTTCATAGGCGCCGATGTGCTGTGTGATACCGCCCGCTTCGCCTTCAGCTACGGCTGTCTGGCGGATTCTGTCCAGCAGAGATGTTTTACCGTGGTCAACGTGACCCATAACGGTAACGATGGGAGGTCTGGGGATCAGATCTTCCGGTTTGTCATCGTGCTGAGGTATCAGGTCGTCTTCTGTGAGGAATTTTACCTTAACGTCTATGCCGTATTCAGCGGCAAGCAGTGTTGATGTGTCAGCGTCTATGGACTGGTTCACGTTAGCCATAACGCCGAGACCGATGAGCTTTTTGATAAGCTCTGTCGCCTTTACACCCATCAGTTTTGCCAGCTCGGAAACAACGATATTCTCGCCTATCTGTACGCTGGAAGGTCTGACAATAACGGGTTCCGGTTTCTCCTCACGTCTGCCTTTATGTTTTTTCGGGGGTCTTCTGTTTCTGTTGTTATCAGGTCTTTTCTCTTTGACCTCTTCCACAACAACTTCAGGTTCGGCAACAGGTGTGCCGTCAGACGAAAGTATCTGCTGTTCCAGTTCGAAAAGCTCAATACCCTCATCCAGACCCTTATGAATATTTTTCTCTTTTTTACCTACGACAGTTTTAGCTTTAACCTTTTTGGTCTCCACAACCTCTGTTTTCGGTTTTTCTCTGATAACCTTTTTCTTTTCAGCCAGTTCGGCTATAGATTTCTCCTCCTGAGGAGGTCTGCCGCCCTGAGGACGATAAGGAGGTCTGTCGCCGCCCTGTCCGTCTCTGTTATATGGGGGACGGTTGTTGTACTGTCCGCCTTGTCCGTCTCTGTTATAGGGAGGTCTGTCGCCCTGAGGACGATAAGGGGGTCTGTCTCCGCCCTGTCCGTCTCTGTTATAAGGAGGACGGTCGCCTCTGTTGTACTGTCCGCCCTGTCCGTCTCTGTTATAGGGAGGTCTGTCACCCTGGGGACGGTAAGGAGGTCTGTCCCCGCCCTGTCCGTCTCTGTTGTAGGGAGGTCTGTCGCCCTGCTGACGGTAAGGAGGTCTGTCCCCGCCCTGCTGATCTCTGTTATACTGAGGTCTGTCGCCCTGGGGACGATAAGGGGGTCTGTCCCCGCCCTGCTGATCTCTGTTGTACTGAGGACGGTCGCCCTGGGGACGGTAAGGGGGTCTGTCTCCGCCCTGCTGGTCTCTATTATACTGAGGACGGTCGCCGCCTCTGTTATCCCTGTTATATTGGGGTCTTTCACCGCTCTGATTGTCTCTGTTGTACTGAGGTCTGTCTCCGCCTCTGTTGTCCCTGTTATATTGGGGACGGTCACCCTGCTGACGGGGAGCGCCCTGATTTCTGTCGCTCTGGTTTCTGTCATACTGGGGACGGTCAGAGTCCCTGCGTTCCTGTCTGGGTCTCTGCTGAGAACCTTCCTGAACAGCTGCGGGCTTTTCGGTTTTTTCCTGAACCTGCGCAGTTTCCGCGGTTACAGGTTTATTTTCAGAATCTTCAGTTGTGCTCACTTTTACCTGCTCCTGCACGGCTTTAGGTTCCTGAGCCTCGTGCCTTGCTTCATCATGAGTGGGTATTGTCTGCTGCGGCTGAGTTTCCTCAGAACCGTCATTGTTCTCTCTATATTCGTCAACAGTGCGAATCGTATTCTCAAGTTTTTTCTTTCTGTCTATCAGTTCCTGCTTAGATATCTTGCGAACAGTATCGGTCTCGGATGAATTAACTTTAACTTCTCTGGATTTCGGATGTCTTTTGTGACGCTCCATAGCTTTTTTCAGCATTTCCTGCCTTTTATCCAGCTGAAGATGCTTGGGGTCAAGCCCGAACGTCTTAACAGCGTCATCAGACACAGATCCATCATCGGATATTTTGTGTCCCGCCTCTGTCAGCGTATTTTTCAGTTCATCTTCGCTTTTGCCGATCTTCTTCGCTATATCAGTCAGTTTGATTCCAGACATATTAATTTCACCCTGTTTTACGGTTCCGTCTTAATTGGTTACTTTGCAGAGACCTTTTCAGCTTGTTTTTTTCGATTCCAATTTCTCTGCACTTTTCATTGTCGCAGACATAGGCTCCACGCCCCTGTCCGCGCTTTCTAACGTCTTCCTGAGGTACGCCATCCAGAGTGAACCTTATCAGTTCATGTTTTTCTCTTTTAGCGCCGCAGGCTACGCAGGTTCTGATAACTCTCTTCATTACTCGCTGTCTTCTTCGGTCTCCTCTGCTTCAGTTTCCTGAGCTTCTATTTCCTCGAACTTGCTGGCAAGGAAGTCGATGGCGTTGTTGATTATGTTCACCGCTTCATCCTCTCCCTTATCCAGAGCATGCGCAACCTCCTGAGGGCTGGCGTTGGAAAGTTTTTCGATATCTTCCAGTCCTGCTTCCATCAGTTTAGACATCTCATCCTGTGAGAAAATCTCAAGGTTTTCGAGGCTGTATATTTCATAGAAATCTTTCATTTCCTGTTCCTGTTCCTGCATACGCTCTTTTCTGATCTCCGCGTACTCGGATTCTTTCAGGACGTCCAGTCTCCACTCTGTCAGTTTGGCGGCCAGACGCACGTTCTGTCCTTTTTTGCCGATGGCGAGTGAGAGCTGATCGTCAGGAACAACGATCTCTATAGTGTCTTCGTCTTCAAATACGTTGGTAAGAACGACCTCTGCGGGAGAGATAGCGTTGCATACGAACTTGATAGGGTCCGGAGACCACTCTATCACGTCTATCTTCTCTCCTCTGAGCTCTGTGCTGATGGCGTTGATACGAACACCTTTCAGACCGATACAGGCGCCCACGGGGTCTATGCTGCTGTTCATTGTGTATACGGCAACCTTGGCTCTGTCGCCGGGTTCTCTGGAAACAGCTTTAACATCTATGATGCCTTCATATACTTCAGGTATCTCGACCTCGAACAGTTTTCTGAGGAACTGGGGGTGAGTTCTGGAAAGCACAAGCTGAGGCCAGCCTTTTATCATTTTGATGTCGAGCAGCAGCGCTCTGACATAGTCGCCTCTGTTATAGAAGTCTCCGCCGATCATTTCACGCTTGGGCATGATGGCTTCTGTTTTTCCGATATTTATGATGAGGTTGTCTCTGTCGGTCTTCAGAACCACACCGTTGACAACATCACCCACTCTGTCCTGGAACTGATCCAGAACAACCTGTTTCTCAGCTTCCCTGATTTTTTCAAACAGTTTCTGTTTGGCTACCAGAGCCGCTTGTCTGCCCAGATCCTCCAGAGTGGCGGGAACCATGACAACATCGCCCAGCTGAGGGTTTTCTTTATATTTATCAGCTTCATCGATGTGTACTTCTGTCCACTTGTCGTCCACGCTTTCGCAGACTTCTTTGGGAAGCATAATATCTATGATGCCTTTATCGATATCAACTATCACGTCCGGCTCTAAAAGTTTGCCGATTTTTCTGGCAACAGCGGCCAGTATGGACTCTCTGAGAGCATCGCAGAGTATATCTCTGGATATACCTTTCTCTCTTCCCAGCTCATCGACAACTTTCGTCAGTTCCTTGCTCATTGCTCCTCCTAAAACTCAACCTCAAGATTGGCCTTGGAAATATTTTCAATATTTATATGAAAAGTTTTGTTCTCTTTTTCTACGAACAGCTCAACGTTTTTCTCAGCGGTATTTTTTATAATACCTGTATAGCTGGCTCTGCCGGACTCATCTTTCGTTTTTGTAGTTATTTTACATTTACGCCCTTTGTATCTGACAAAATCCGCCTCAGTTTTCAACGGGCGCATAAGACCGGGGGTGGATACCTCGAGCATATAGTTTTCGAAAGGTATCAGAGATTCATCAGAATCGAGAAACGTGGAAACGAGTCTGCTCGCTTCGGTACAGTCGTCAATACCAGCGCCTTTCTCTGTATCTATCGTAATTCTCAAGACTTTTCCGGTTGATTCGCTTCTGAGAGTGATGTCAAAAAGTTCGAACCCCTTCTCTTTCAGAAGAGATACGATTGCGGGTCTGATTTTTTCAATAACAATTTTATTGGCAGGGTTTTTCATCTGGCTCCGAAAGTACACAAAAAAATTGGCGGGCAAAGCCCACCTGAACAGGAAACTATCACATGCTTTTACAAATAGCAAGACTTTTCTTTCAGAAGCGCCCGATGAACGGGTATTTCAGATAAAGAAGTATCCGTGCTCCAGCTCGTATATCTTCTTTATAAACCTGTCCAGAATGGACGGGTCGGAGCATCCGTGACCGCCGATGTGTATACCCGGTTTGATGCGCTCTCCGTGAAAGTCGCTTCCGGCAGTTATCATTAGCCCATATTTATCAGCGACCTGCGTGTAATACTTCAGCTTGTCGTCATCATGATATGTGCTGTATGCCTCTATTCCGGATATGCCGTCTATCAGCAGTTCCTCTATGTTTTTGTCTTTATATACCGCAGGATGGGCTATGGAGAGAACCGCCTTATCTTTCAGCTTGTTCACTGTATCTTCGAAATCAAGCATACGCACATTCACCCACGCTTTGCCGCCTTTGGTGAAATAGTCGAAGTAGAAGTTAGTGAACGGCGAAACCGCCTTCTCGCCTTCCAGATAGTCATAGAGCTTTTCAGCGTTCTCTTTGTGGCGGGACAGAACGGTTAGAAATGTTACGCCGGACGGTGTTTTCCCTCCGCCCGCTTTCATCAGCTCGTCGTAGTCTATGATGTATCCCATATCCTGAAGTTTCTCTACACGCATCTGTGTCTGCATGTCTCTGTTGTATTTGAATGTTTCCAGAATCCCGGCTATCACGTTGCAGCTTTCGTTGAAACCGTAAGCGCAGACGTGTATCTCTCTGTCGCCGTGATATGTGGACAGCTCAACGCCGTTGATGAACATGGTCTTTGACCCGTAGCGGTCTTTATACCACTTTATTTCGTTACATGCGGCCACTGTATTGTGATCTGTGATAGAAAAAAGGTTCATGCCTCTGGAGCGTACCACTGTCAGTATCTGAGGCACGGAAAGAACACCGTCGGAGCTGTGGGATGAATGCATGTGAAGGTCGAATCCTTTAACATCAAAAACCATTCCACAGCCTCCTTCCGGTAAAAATCTCTTAAATATTGTATCCTGTCTCAAAAGCCTTGAGGTTCAGGTCAATTGTCTTCGGGGGAACTCTGTCCCTGATAGCCTGTTCCCATGCGGATTTTTCGAAGGGAACATTTTTGGCGAGTATACCCAGAACCACCATGCCGGCTATTTTCTGGTTGCCCAGCTCGATAGCCTTGCCGATAGCGTCAACCTCGATCACCTTTTTCAGAGATTTCTGAACGGCGTCAATCTTATCCTGAGGATACTGCGCCTCTCCGTCCGCCACAGAGGGCGGAGAGATGATCTGAGTATTCTGTATCAGCGTCATGTTATCTGAATAATATTCAGAATACCTTAAAAATTCCATTCTTTCAAAAGAAACGAGAATATCTGCGCTTTTCAGGGGTATTGTGGGGGCGAATACTTTTTCGCCTATGCGGATGTGTGTAACCACGCTTCCGCCCCTCTGGGCCATCCCGTGTATCTCGCTCTTTTTAACGTCATATCCGGCGGCCAGCGCCACATCGCAGACGATGTTGCTGGAGAGAACAGTTCCCTGTCCGCCCACTCCTACCATGAGTATATCCAGTTTCATCATTTGCTCCTTTGCTCTATAGCGCCGAATTTGCACACCTTAATACAGAGGTGGCATCCGGTGCAGAGGTTTTCGTCTATCAGAGCGACACGCTTCTGAGCGTCCCAGATGATGGCGGGACAGCCGAGTTTTGTACACACACGGCATCCGCTGCATTTGTCCTCATGGATGAAATATGGTTCTTGTATCACGCTTCTGTCAGCGAAGATACAGGGTTTGTTGGTAATAATAACACTCGGCTCAGGCTTGGATGTCTCTTCTTTCAGGACTTCCATAGCGTTCGCCACGTCGAAGGGATCTATCACCCGGATGTTGGATTCTTTAACACCGATAGCTTTGCACAGCATCACCAGATCGAGCTTGGGTGCTGGGTTACCGTGAAGGTCCTTTCCGGACGCAGCGTTCTGCTGGTGTCCTGTCATGCCTGTTATGGTGTTATCAAGGATAACCACTGTGGAGTTCCCCTGATTATATACTGTGTTTACAAGACTGTTTATGCCTGTGTGAAGGAATGTAGAGTCTCCGATAACGGCCACAGATTTCTGTGACATTCCTTCAGCTGCCTTGTCCAGACCATGAGCCATGCCGATACTGGCGCCCATGCACACTGTGGAGTTGATCGCCTTCAGAGGAGGCAGAAGTCCCAGAGTGTAGCATCCGATATCGCCTGTCACGAAGAGTTTCAGCCTGTTAATGGCATAGAATATTCCTCTGTGCGAACAGCCGGGGCACATGTTGGGCGGGCGGAAAGGTAGAGTGGTATCCACATCTGCCTGAACGGGTTCCAACCCGAAAAGCTCTCTTACGGCATCCACGGAAAGCTCTCCGCAGACGTCTCTGTCCAGTTCCTCAACCTTTATTCCGGCGGCTTTTATCTCTGTTTCAAAAAACTTATCAAGTTCTTCCACTACATAGAGTTTTTCCACCTGAGCGGCGAATGACGCTATCTTTTTCATGGGCAGAGGCCATGCGAAATCGAGCTTCAGAACTGATGCTTCGGGCATGGCTTCTTTCACATAGTTATAGGTCACGCCTGCGCAGACGATACCTATATTCTTGTCATTCATCTCTATTTTGTTGTATTTGTCACCCTCGCAGAGCTCTGTGAGCATCTCGAGTCTGTTCTCGACCACCTTATGCCTTTTTCTGGCATTGGCGGGTATCATAACCCATTTCGGGATATTGTTTTCCGGAGCGAAATCAGGAGCCTCCACCCTGTCGTTCAGGTCAACGACTGTCTGGGTGTGTGATATCCTTGTGCAGGAACGCAGAAGCACGGGTGTGCAGTATTCCTCTGAAAGCTCAAACGCCTGCTTGGTGAATTCCTTCACTTCGGCAGAATCAGCGGGCTCCATCATTGGCACTTTTCCGAAACGGGCATAGTGTCTGCTGTCCTGCTCGTTCTGAGAGCTGTACATGTTGGGGTCGTCTGCCACCACGACAACCAGTCCTGCGTTAACACCGGTATATGAGAGTGTCATCAGCGGATCAGCGGCAACGTTCAGCCCCACATGCTTCATGCAGGACATGGCTCTCTTTCCGCCGAGACTTGCGCCGATAGCCACCTCGAGACCAACTTTTTCGTTGGTTGCCCATTCGGTGTATATCTCTTTATAGTGAGCGACATGCTCAGTGATCTCGGTACTGGGCGTACCAGGGTATGAGCTTACTACGCCCACTCCCGCTTCATATGCGGCACGGGCGAAAGCCTCGTTTCCGCTCAAAACTTTTTTCATCAGCCATTCCACCTTTTAAGCTGTTTTAAGAGCTCGCTGTCGGGATAGTTCTTTTCAAACTCGCTCATCAGCTTGGATTTATCCTCGCCTGTAGCGGCGAGACAAGCTCTGTAGTACCATACAGAGCCAAGTTTTCCTTTTCCTATGTAGCTTTTCGGATCGATCTCGGCTATGCCTGTGTCATAGCGCAGACTGTCCGCCAGCTCGTTAAACTCTCCTGACGCTGTTCCCAGAGGAGCGGAGGCGTTCTTCATATCTTTTTTCTCCACCAGCATTTCGGCAGCCTTCAGATTGATATAGTCCCCTGCGGAGGGCAGATCGGATGAAGCCTTCACATATTCGGCGACATTCTCCGCGTTGGCGTCAGACATCATGGCTATCATCTCAAGCTGACCTATCTTGTTGGTAAGCATCTGGTTCTTAGAGTCTGACATCTTTGTGTAGGTATATACCAGCAGAAATATTATCAGCAGACCGGCAACACCGGCAAGCATCTTCTTAAAGTTTTTAGCGACAAAATGCTCAACTTTATCAATAGGTTCTTCCTCAATATTGATAACCTTCTTATTCTTGTTCACTTCCTGCCTCCATAGAGTTTGTTAAACAGTTTTATGTTATTTTCAAATACTTTATCTATCTGTGTTTCATCCAGACCCGCTCCGGCCAGAATCTTTCTGGCGTGGTCGTATCTTGCCCTGTCGCCTGGAGCGTGGTAATCGTTGTTGATAACCAGATCGCCGTTCATGGATGTCACCAGTTTGGCAACGTGTCCGTTGGTGATGCTGTGTCCTTTTCTGGTGGATATTTCGAAACAGACACCTTTGTCTATGCCTTTTCTGATAATTTCAGGAGTGATGAGCCCAGGGTGCGCCAGAATATCCACAGCGGCCTCCACAGCCGCCTCGTTGGTGCCTTCTGCCACCGGCTCAACAATGGTTTCGCCGTGTACGACTATTATGTCCGCTCCGGCTTTTCTGCATTTTTCTGTGAGTCCGCCTATTTTTTCCGGACGCACATGCGTTATCTCTACTCCCACGATAATTTTAAAATCATTGTCGGAGCTGTTGAACTCTTCTTTGAATCGGAGCTGGTTCTCTAATATCATCATATAATTCGACTCATCGGCGTGGTCGGTGAGAGCCATGCCGGAATATCCGTCCATCATGGCCCTGCGCACTGATTCCGCAGGGATGAGAACACCATCGCTGAAAGTCGTGTGTGTGTGCAGATCGTACATTTTCATTAGACTGTCCTGTTAGCGTCCAGAAACTGACGGACAACGGTGAGAACCTCATCCGCAGTGTCCACTACCTGAAGATAGTTCAGATCCGCTTTGGATATGAAACCTTCGTCAAGCATGCGTTCTTTGATCCATCCTACCAGTCCGCCCCAATATGCTGAATCCACAAGTATGGTGGGGAATGGAATGATTTTTCCTGTCTGAATGAGCGTGATAGACTCAAAAAGTTCGTCCATAGTTCCGAATCCGCCGGGGAGAATGACAAAAGCGCTGGCGTATTTCACCAGCATCACCTTGCGGACGAAGAAATAGTCGAATGTCACACTCTTAGTGATGTATGGGTTTGCCTTCTGCTCGAAAGGCAGTTTGATATTCAGACCTATGGAGCGTCCGCCCTGTTCGAAAGCGCCTCTGTTGGCCGCCTCCATGATGCCGGGACCGCCGCCGGTCAGAACAGTGATGCCCTCAGCCGCCAGTTTTTTTCCTATGGTCATGGCTAGCTTATATCTGTCATCGTCCTCTTTCACACGGGCAGAGCCGAACACGGTAACAGCAGGCTCTATGCCTGATAATTTTTCAAATCCTTCTACGAACTCGGCGAGAATCTTGAATATCCGCCAGGTATCGCCGACCTTTATATCATCAATCAAATACTGCATTTCGTCATAGCCGACGCCATTTTTCATCTGTCACCTTTATCTGTCTGAATCCAATAAAATACACAAGATAAATGATTATATCAACAAGCAATTTAAAAGATGATGATTATTATCATAACTTCTTAAGAAGGCTGATACCAATAAAGATAATAAAATTTATTCGAGCGCAAACATAAACTATAATCATTATAGATATATTTAATGCGTTAAACTATTCAGTTGACAATTTATCATACATATACTACTTTATGGTTATGTTAGGTTTAGATGATACACTCACATTTTTAATCAATCGCGCATCAACACTTGCCAGGCAGGAATTCGAAGGCAGACTCAGAAAGTTTGACCTGACCCCTGCACAGTGGGCAGTGCTTATTCGCCTGTCCGAACAGGACGGGCTGAACATGACCGAGCTCGGACACCTGCTCTATTTTGACAAACCCACCACTACCGGCGTTGTCAACAGACTGGTAAAAAAGAAATATGTGAAAAAGGTTAAAAACCGTAAAGACCGCAGGGTCACACATGTCTTTATCACCGATGCCGGCAAAGAGGCGCTTTTACCTGTTGAGCCCATTGTCAAATTTTATCAGGAGAATTTCTTAAAAGACATCTCTCCTGAAAACTATGAGACAGCAAAAGAAGTGCTGAAAACGATGATTAAAAATATAAAATCTGTAGAAAATATCTGATAGCAGCCTCCCGATGCCTTCGCATGCAGGTGCGCCGTTATCATAATGTCTTTATAGGGTCTGTATTAATTTACAGACCTTCTCTCTTCATGAGCTGTCTCACCTCTTCGGGATAAACCGCTCTGTTTACAGCTTCTTCTTTTGTTATCATGCCTTTCTTATAAAGTTCCAGCAGAGCCTGACTCATGGTCTGCATTCCGCTTTCGCCCTGCCCTGACTGCATGGAAGAGTACACCTGATGCAGTTTATCCTCTCTGATAAGGTTTCTGATGGCGGATGTAGGCACAAGAACCTCACACGCCATAACTCTGCCTTTTCCGTCTGCCTTCTGCACCAGCTGCTGCGATACTATGCCCTCCAGAACAAAAGAGAGCTGGGCTCTGATCTGCGACTGGGCGTGGGGCGGGAAGACGTCTATGATCCTGTTGATGGTCTGCACGGCGCTGTTGGTGTGCAGAGTGCCCATGCAGAGGTGTCCTGTCTCGGCTATTGTCATAGCCGCTTCTATGGTCTCTATATCACGCATTTCGCCTATCAGACAAACGTCAGGATCCTGACGCAGGAGATATTTCAGAGCGTTTTTAAACGATCTGGTGTCCGAGTTCAGCTCGCGCTGGTTGACGGTGGCTCTTTTGTGCGGATGCACGAACTCTATAGGGTCTTCAATTGTAACGATGTGAACGGGCTGTTCCTCGTTTATCTTATCTATCATAGCCGCCAGAGTGCTTGACTTACCGCTCCCTGTAGGACCTGTCACCAGAACGAGTCCTCTGGGACGGTTGCACAGTTCCGCCACCACAGGCGGCAGATTGAGCTGGTCGAATGTGCGTATTTTATAAGGGATAACACGGAACGCGGCGGCAACAGCGCCCCTCTGCATGAAAAAATTCGCTCTGAATCTGCTGATATTCTTTACACCGAAAGAGAGGTCCAGCTCCCACTCCTCCTCAAAACGTTTTTTCTGGGATTCGTTCAATATGCTGTAGCATATCGTTTTTGTATCCGCCGGAGTCAGGGGTTCATCACCGATCTTTTCCAGATCGCCGTTCACTCTGAAAACAGGGGGTGAGCCAGCCGTAATGTGCAGGTCGCTTGCGTCCATATCGACCATTTTCTGGAGCAGTTCTTGCAGACTATACATAATATCCCCCTTAAAGACCCAGTTCGCCCGCTATGTCTTTTACCGAAAAAACAGGATAAATACCTGTCCATATTTCAAAAGCTCTGGCAGCCTGATACACCAGCATGGAGAAACCGTCCAGTTTTACGCATCCGCTGTGGGACATGTTTTTCAGAAAAGGCGTCAGCCCTTTTTTATACTGAAGGTCGATAGCGGCCTTTTCACAGCCTATCTTCGACATATCGGTAAATCTGCCGTCCTCCAGCCCTATGCTGGTTCCGTTTATTACAAAGTCAAAGCTCTTCTCAGTTGTTAAGAAATTATAATCCTCAATATCTGCGTTGTCAAATTTCATTGATTTGATAATGTCTTCCGCTTTTGACACGGTTCTGTTTACGACGGTCAGGTGGACGTTCTTGCTCTTGAGCGCGTACAGAACGGCTTTGGAAGCGCCTCCGCACCCCAGAAGGAGCACATTGGAATTTTCCAGCCCGCATCCGCCGTCGCTGAGCATATTTATAAAACCGAATACGTCAGTGTTGAACCCTTTCAGCCCGTCCCTGAACAGCACGGTGTTCACAGCGCCCACGCCTTCCGCCGCGCCGTCCACGCTGTCCATCAGGTCGAAGACCTCCTGCTTGTGCGGCACAGTGACGTTAACCCCTGTGAATGAATATCTTTTTAATATATCAAAAGTATCTCTCAGAGCCTCTCCGCCCTCTGTCTCAAAACAGCAGTATCCGCCGTTCAGCCCGGAATTCTTCAGAAAACGGGTATGGATGAACGGGGAGAACGAGTGCTTCAGAGGATTTCCGATAAGCCCCAGATTAGTGAACATTATTTTCCCTCTATCCCGTTCGTATAATTCGGTTCAACAAGTCCTGCGGAAATGATGAATTTAATACCGTGATCCACGGATATGCCCGGATCTATTATATCTTTCTTCGGAATGATAAGCACAAAACCGGATGTAGGGTTAGGCGTTGTGGGGATGAAAATATTAACGCATATCTCCCCTGTGGCTTTGTTCAGAAACTCAGAAGTATCTTTTGTCATAAACCCCATGCTGTACATGCCTTTTCTGGGGTATTCCACCATAACCACTTTTTTGAAGCTGCCGCCGCCGGCAGTCTGAAATGCTTCCACAACCTGGCGTATGGATGAGTATATGCTTCTGATAAAAGGAATTCTCTCCGCCAGATCTTCAATGAGCTTCAGCAGTTTTTTGCCGAAATAGTTCTTGGCGATAACACCTATGACTATAAGGAATACAATGACAAGCATGAAAGAGATTATTTTCTCCATATAGAGAGGCATGGTGATCTCCATGCGCTTGTTTATCATCTCCAGATACGGCAGAAAAAATCCTGAGAATTTCTCAAATATAAAGAGAATGAACCAGAAGGTCACAAAAAGGGGCAGCGAGGACAATATTCCGGCGATAAAAGATCGTTGCAGAAAAACTCTGAATCTTTTGATCATCTGAAACTCCTTGATGTTAAGAATGTTTGAACAATTGCCTTTCCAGCAGTCTGTCGTATCCGCTCCAGCCCTGCTCCACTCCCTCACGCTCGAAAATAGAGTAAAATGTATTCAGTTTGGCGTCCATATCATCCAGATGATGCAGAACGAACGCCTCAGGTGTTTTTGGTTTTTTCGGAGAACCGTATTCCAGCAGTCCGTGATGGCTGACGATCAGGTGCGACATAAGATATTTCAGCTCTTCTGGGAATCCGTCTATTTTCGAGATATACCCGTTCAGCATCTCCACCCCCAGAAGCAGGTGTCCCATCAGCTTTCCGCTGTCGGTATATTCCAGACCTGTGCCGGCCTGCATCTCTTTTACCTTGCCGATATCGTGAAAGAGCGCTCCGATTATCAGATGTTCGGTATTTATCATGTCTTTATAATAGCCGCCCACCAGAACAGACAGCCTGATTATACTGAGGGTGTGTTCCAGAAGCCCGCCCACATAGGCGTGGTGTACGGATTTTGCCGCCGGCATCTTTTTAAAGCTGTCGATGGTGTCCTTGTCCGCCAGAAACTGTTCCACCAGAGCGGAAAGGTGTTCATCGTTTATTTTTTCTATCAGAAGCAGTTCCAGCTCCTGCATCAGCGCTTCGCAGTCTATGCCTCTTTTCGGAAGAAAATCCGCCGGATCGGCATCTGTCACACGGGTCATGGATGTTATCTTAAGCTGATCCTGACCGCCGAACTGCTGTATCATCCCTATGGCATCAACAATATCGCCGTTCTGCGGGTCGAACTCCAGCTTGTTGCTCTCAAACATAATCCCGTTCTTTCTGTTGCCCTCTTTGTCGCACATAATGGCTCTCAGATAGGGTTTGCCGTCCTTTGTTACAGATTTTATGATATCTGTGAGCATATATCTGTAGGGTATTTCCATTTAAATTCCTCCGACTGTGATGCTGGGTATTCTCAATGTGGGCTGAGCATCGCTGACGGGCACTCCCTGCCCCTCTTTGCCGCATGTGCCCATGCCGAACCCCAGATCTGTTCCGACCATGTCTATCTCAGACATAATCTGCGGTCCGTTGCCTATCAGTGTGGCGTTTCTGACAGGTTCTCCTAACTTTCCGTTCTCTATCAGGCAGCCTTCCGTCACCTCGAATACAAAATCTCCCGTGACGGTGTTCACCTGTCCTCCGCCCATTCGCTTCACATATAATCCGTTTCCGGCGGACGATATGATCTCCTTTGGAGATGACACCCCAGGCCGGATATAGGTATTGGACATGCGCACTATAGGTCTGTGGCGGAAACTCTGTCTGCGGCCGTTGCCTGTGGATACGGTATTCTCTTTATATCCGTAGAGCCTGTCGAACATATAGTTTTTCAGGACTCCGTTTTCTATCAGAATATTTTCCTTCGCCGGTGTGCCTTCATCGTCATAGATAAAATTTCCACGGCGGGTTTTCAGCGTCGGGTCGTCCACAACTGTTATCAGCTCCGAAGCGACCTTCTGTCCCAGTCTGCCGGCATATACACTCATGCCGTTGCATGCCAGATCAGCCTCCAGACCGTGCCCCACCGCCTCATGAACCATGGTTCCGCCTGCGTCAGAGGCGAGAACGACAGTCATTGTGCCTGCCGGAGCGTTCTTTGCAGTCAGATTTCTGACAGCCAGCTCACCGGATTCTTTTGCGGCTGTGATATAGTCCATATTCATAGACTCTTCCAGCCCGAACACGCCCCCAACCGGGATATAGGCGCTCTGGACAGTCTTTCCGTCCGATGCCGCCGCTATGGTATACGCGGTAACATAGTTCAGCTGCTGGGCGATGTCCTGACCCAGAGAATTTATTATTCTAGTGTGTCTGTGGGACTCTATATATGAGCTGGTCGCCTGTATGATCCGTTTGTCGCATCTGGCGGCTTTGTCCATGTCGGCGACGATATTTATCTTTTCTTCTGCCTGCCTGTCTGAGCGGGTTTTATAAGTGCTCAGGCTTACAGGGCGCTCAAAGCGTATATCAGAATTATTCTTCGCTTTCAGCGAAGAGATCAGAGCGCTGTAGGTCTTTCTCAGCGCTTCTTCCGTTATTTCGCATGTATAGGCGGAATATGTTCTGCAGCCGTCTATCAGTCTGATGGATACTCCGCTTTCACTGCCGTTTTCCAGCCTGTCCAGCATAGAGTTTTCATAAACCGCTGACAATTTTTTGGTATCTTCCATAAAAATTTCGGAATACTGACCGAAGCGGCTCAGTCCTGAAACTATGTCGTACAGAAGAGCGTCAGATATTTTACCATTCATCTATCTTTTCGCTCACTTCTGTGTCTATGTTCCTGATATCCATCCCGTCTTTTATGAGTTCATTCAGAACGTCCAGAACGATCAGATATTTATCATCTGTAGAATATATAATTACAGATCCGGTTGCGGCATCGACCGTGCGCACCAGACCGATACCCTCGTATGAGTCTATGATGCTGTTGAGTATAAGAACATCTTTCTTCTGTATGGTGCATTTCACCCTGACAGTATTAGGCATTGCCGAACTCCAGAAGCTCTATCCTGCATCCTTTCGCTTTATCGAAGAGAGGTGTCAGATCGAACCTTTCGGAGTTTTCCATATAGACTGTCTGAATATTAAGATTAGCCAGTTTTTTTAGAAATTTATCAGTATGTTCACAGATATAGCTAAAGTCGAACAGGAAGAATCCGCCATCGAATAACAGGCAGTCTTTCTTTATGAGGATACCCTCTTCCACAGCGAACTTCAGACCTTTTCCCTTCAGCTTCTCCATCTCCGCCGTCAGCGCTCCGTAGCTGAAGAGATCGAGCTTGGCGCTCAGACCCCTGCATTTCATATTTATCATATCATAGTCCACAAAGACCGGAAAAATATCCAGAGACTTAAACCCGATCTTTGTAACGTGAGGTGTACCCAACCTATTCCTCCGAAAGATTATATTTCTTTCTGATATTTTCCAGTATACCGTTCACCAGCGATGCCGATTTTTCATCGGAATATTTTCTGGCGAGTGTCACAAAATCGTTAACAACAGCATAGAAAGGCGCGTGACCTTTGAAAAGCTCATAAACCGCTGTTCTCAGGATGCTTTTGTCTACATCGCCCATGCGGTCATAGTTCCAGTCGTCCCTGATAAATGTTTTGATGATATCATCATTATCGCCAACGCTCTGGCATGCTCCCAGAAAAAGGTCACAGGCGAATTCCTTAATCTCTTCGCTCTCTTCTTCGCAGGATTTCCAGTAGCTTTCTGAAATATCCTTCGGCTGTTCATCGTTGATGGAAAATCTGTACATCATCTCAAAGGCGTAACGTCTGCCCTTGGTGCGTTCTTTATACTGTTTTTTCATTTAACCAACTTCAGCACATTAACCATTTCTAATGCGCTCATGGCGGCTTCTGCGCCTTTATTTCCGTGTTTTGTTCCGGCTCTTTCCACAGCCTGTTCTATAGTGTCTGTTGTCAGCACGCCGAATATCACAGGTATGCCGGAATCCAGAGATACTTTAGCCACGCCTTTTGACACTTCAGCGGATACATAGTCGAAGTGAGGAGTGGATCCTCTGATAACAGCGCCCAGAGTGATCACAGCGTCATACTTGCCGGTATCGGCGAGTTTTTTTGCCATGAGAGGAATCTCGAAAGCGCCGGGAACTTTATAAACTTCCACATCGCTCTGTTTTGTCTCGTGACGCACCAGAGCGTCCACAGCGCCGCCTATAAGGCTGTTGGATATGAAATCGTTGAATCTGGCGGCAACAACGGCGAATTTAAGCCCTTTTCCGCTATATATACCCTGTTTTGTTTCGTACTGCATAGCTCCGCTCCTTTTATAGATCCAGATGGTGACCCATCTTGTCCTTTTTGGTTTTCATATAATGCTCGTTGTTGGGGTTCACCTCACAGGTGTATCCCACACGCTCTGCTATCTCCAGCCCGTATCCGGAGAGACAGCGCATCTTTTTCGGGTTGTTGGTGATGAGCCTCAGCTCCTTGATGCCCATGTGTCTGATGATCTGGGCGCCGAATCCGTAGTCTCTCATATCTTCCTCGAATCCGAGCTCTATGTTCGCCTGTATGGTATCCATCCCTTCGTCCTGAAGGTGATATGCATTGATCTTGTTAAGAATTCCTATGCCTCTGCCTTCCTGAAACAGATAGAGCACCATCCCGCGTCCCTCTTCCTCAACCATCTCCATCGCTTTGTGCAGCTGCGCCTGACAGTCGCATCTCTGTGAGCCGAAAACGTCCCCGGTGAGACACTGTGAATGAACACGCATAAGCACAGGTTCTTTGGTGCCGAGGTCTCCCTTCCAGATTACCACGGCTTCCTGTCCGTCCACAACACTCTTGAATCCGGTGATATTGAAATCGCCGAACTGAGTGGGCAGATGGGCTGTGGTGGTCTCCTGAATGAGCTGCTCATGATCCATGCGGTATTTTATCATATCAGCTATGGTGAGTATCTTAAGGTCATGTTCCTTGGCGAATTCCACTAGCTGGGGCATTCTCGCCATTGTTCCGTCATCGTTCATTATCTCGCAGATTACAGCGCCGTGGTTGGTCAGTCCTGCCATTCTGGCGAGGTCTACTGAGCCTTCTGTCTGACCTGCTCTGACGAGCACGCCTCCTTCTCTGGCTCTGAGAGGAAAAATATGTCCGGGTCTGGCCAGATCCGCTCCTGTCTTGGACGGGTCGTTAGCCACTCTCACTGTCTGGGCTCTGTCGTGGGCGGATATACCTGTGGTTACGCCCTCTTTCGCCTCTATGGACACGGTGAACGCCGTGCCGAATCTGGCTGAGTTTCTGTCTTCCTGAACCATCAGGTTTAGCCCCAGCTCATCGCATCTTTTTGAAGGCATGGCGAGGCATATGAGTCCTCTGCCGTATTTTGCCATAAAATTAATTTTTTCCGGTGTTACAAAGTCGGCGGCAAAGACGAGATCCCCCTCGTTCTCTCTGTCCTCATCGTCAACCAGGATTATCATCCGCCCGTTTCTGATATCTTCCAGAGCCTCTTCCACGGTGCAGACATTTGGTGATTTCTTAGTCATTTCATCTCCTTGAATCATTGGAGCAGATCATTAAGATTTTCCATAAACTTATCAGTCTTTTCAGAAGTTTTCAATAACTTCTCCAGATAGCGTGCCATCATGTCCGCCTCCAGATTCACCTTCGCCCCGTGTCTTTTGCCGTTCAGCGCCGTATTTTCATATGTATGAGGTATTACGGCGACTTCAAAGGTGAGTCCTGATGCCCTTGCCACCGTGAGACTGATGCCGTCCACACAGACAGAACCCTTCTCGGCTATGTATCTGTCCATGTCAGCGGGATATCTCACTGTGAGGATATAGGCTCCGCTCTTCTTGTCCAGTTTTTCTATCGTGCCTACGCCGTCCACATGTCCGGACACCAGATGTCCGCCCAGACGGGTGCTGAGGGTCAGAGCTCGTTCCAGATTGACAGCGGTTCCGGCGGATGCGTCGGCGAATGTGCTTTTCTTCAGTGTTTCGTATGATATGTCTGCGGAAAATACTCCTGTAGACATGGATGTGACAGTGAGACATGTGCCGTTCACAGCGATGGAATCGCCTGTCTGAGTGCCTTCCAGCACCTTTGAGCACTTGATCTTCAGCACGGCGAAATCGCCTTTGCGCTCTATGGCGGCTATTGTTCCTGTCTCTTCCACTATTCCGGTGAACATATCATCCCTTGTGAGCTGAGCATCCGCATGCGCAGCATCCTCTTATTCTTTCTGTCAGTTCCAGCACAGGTGTTCTGTAGTCGGAGACGTTCGCTGTATAGAGCAGGTCTCCCTCGAACTGTCTGGTCTGCACTTCTGTTAATTTATGCGATTTTGCTATGGATTCAACCCCGATTCCCGCAACAGACGTTCTGCACCCGCCGATTATCATCGGAGCAATGAAGAAATTGACCTTGTCCACCAGTCCTGCGTCAAAGAAAGAACCGATGGTATCGCCGCCGCCCTCCACCATGATGTTCATGATGTCCATCTCGGCAAATTTCAGCGACAGGGCTTTCAGATCAAGCTTTTTATCTATGTAATCCACAACTATAACTTTTGCGCCCATATCTCTTATGATATTTGCTTTTTCATTATTATTAGATGTAACATATATCAGTTTGTCCGCTGAGTTTTTGATCAGCTTTCTGTCCGTGGTCATACGTCCGTTCGGGTCGAGAACGATCTTGAACGGGTCGGTATTGGCTCTGATATGCCTGATGTTCAGCTCCGGATCGTCCGCCTGCACAGTACCCACACCCACCAGCACAGCGTCTGAAACAGCCCTCAGATAGTGCGAATAGGCACGGGACGACTGAGAGGTTATCCATTTCGAATCGCCTGTCACAGAGGCGATCTTGCCGTCCAGCGACTGAGCCGCCTTCACGTTGTAGTAAGGCATTTTTGTATAAATATATTTAGTGAAGTCTTCGATGATGGAGGCGCATAGTTCTTCCATGTAGCCTATATAAACCTCTACCCCGTGTTGTTTCAGATACTCGACGCCTTTTCCCGCATTGACAGGGTTCGGGTCCACAACCCCTATGAAAACTCTCTTAATGCCGGACTGAACTATCTTTTCCACGCATGGGGGCGTCTTGCCATGATGCGAACAGGGTTCCAGCGTCACATACAGATCCGCACCCTCAACCGGTTCGGGGCTGTTGTCTATGGCGTTCACCTCTGCGTGCGCCTGTCCGTATGCCTCGTGCCATCCACGGGAAATAATCCTGTTCTCTCTGGCGACTATAGCGCCCACGCACGGGTTGGTCTTAGTATATCCTTTTCCTATGAGGGCGAGCTGGACACATTCCTGCATCACCTCTAAAGGGTTAAGAAGTCCTTTTTCCAATTTTCCTCTCCTCGCCTCTGACAATTCTCTGAAGATTACTTCTATGGAGATATATTATTAACAGAGCAATGACAATAGTAAAATATTTAAGGTGCGTCCAGTCGGAACCATACCACACCACAGCCGTCAGAAATATCACAGCTGTAACCGAGCTGAGCGATACCATGCGGAAAACCGCAAGGACAGCGCCGAAAACCACCGCCGCCACCAACAGTTCTGATGGAGCCAGCGCCAGGAAGATGCCCAGCCCTGTGGCTACGCCCTTTCCGCCTTTGAATCCGAGAAATATCGTATAGCTGTGGCCGATGATAACAGCCACTGCGCCCAGAAGAACGAAATCATGATATCCGTATACAGATTTCAGCACGATAACGGGAACGAACCCTTTCAGCGCGTCAGCCAGCAGAACGGTGATAAATCCCCATTTGCCAAGCACTCTGGCGGCGTTGCTGGCACCTACGTTGCCGCTGCCCACCGTACGGATGTCTATGCCTTTCAGCTTTTTCACCAGAATATAGGCAGTGGGAAAAGACCCGATGATGTAACAGAAAAAAATGATTCCAACAGCTAACATAACATCAACTATCATTTGTTCACCAGCCTCTTATGCAGCCACGACCTCTGAAGCCTGACAGCGTCCGACTCGCAGACCTCGTGACAGCAGTAACATTCTATACATTTACTTTTATCTATAACAGGATAGCTGTCTGTTACTGTGATGGCGTCCACCGGACAGCTTTTCAGACAGAGCATACATTTTATACAGGAATCTTTTATTATCAGCGGCTTGACATATACCTGTTCAGCCACCAGTTTTTTCAGGAAAGGCGGGATATAAAGTCTTCTGGAGAGAGGTATTTTAACCAGAGCAACATTAGTGACCGGAGTTTCTATGCCCGATATATCGTATCCGCTGTTTATGGCGGCGAGATTGGTCAGGCAGAAGGTGTCTTTGAGCCCCACCATGCGTGTGACGGAAATATCCAGAGCCACTGAATCGCTGGAAGCGGCGGCTATGCCCAGGCTAACGGGTGTTCCCCGTGATGGACCGTCGCCCTCGTGGGCGAGTATGCCGTCCAGAATATTCATGGTTTTGTGACCCAGAAGTGTGAAATAGGAATATATCTTTTCCGCCAGTATCTTATCAGCGGGATATGATCTGTGAAAACCGACCTTGACGCTTCCGGGGATCAGCCCGAAAAGATTTTTGACAGATAATGTCAGTCCGGTGAGAGAGTGTGTTTTGAGTTTCGGCAGATTGAGAATGATATCCACCTGATCCGCCAGTGACGAATACAGAAAGCCGTTCACTGTGACAGGCTCGAAGGATTCCACACGAACGGTCTTAACGCCGTTCTCTTCCGCCGCCCTGCCGATGCCTGTGACATCCAGCACTTTTTCATATTTACCGAAATTGGCTCCGGGGCTGTCGCCCAGCCACAGTTCGGCGTCTGTGTATTTTTTCAGTGACGCTATGACGGCGCGCACAAAGTCAGGGTGTGTTGTAACAGCCCTGTCCGGCGGTGTTGCGGATAAAAGATTAGGCTTGATCAGAATACGTTTCGCTTCCTTAAGCCTCTCTTTTTCAGACTCAAAATAATTTTCAATCAGCTCTTTCAGGGCATCGTCCTGATAGCTTCCGCATTGAGCGGTAAAAACCTTATGCATGTTCGGAGTTTATAAAGTTCCTGTAGTATATCCAGGCGGAATGTATGGAGAGTATCACAGAGAGGTACACCAGCACCTTTCCTATCAGCATAATATCCAGCCCGAAGAGTTCGTTCTTAAAAATGATGCACCCGACACCGACCATCTGAAAACCTGTCTTGATCTTGCCCCCCAGTCCGGCGGCTATCACAAGCCCCTTGCTGGCGGCAAAGTTGCGCAGAGCGCTGATGGCAAGATCTCTGGCGATGAGGATGATAACCACTATCCCCTCCAGACGGTTCAGTTCCACAAAAACAACCAGAGAGGACGTAACCAGAACCTTATCCGCAATGGGATCGAGTATCTTTCCGAGGTCTGTTACCAGATTATATTTTCTGGCGATATAGCCGTCCACATAATCAGTGACTGCAGCTACAGTATAAATCACTGTGGCGATTACATTAGTCCAGAACTGCTCATAGTACATGAGACCAATGAAGACAGGCACCAGCACTATCCGGAATATCGTAAGTCTGTTAGCTATGTTCATCTGATCTGATAAAGACATTGTTTCCCCTCACAAGCCCGGATTATACAGGCTAAAAAGGTATTAATCCAGCAGTTTCTATTATAATAATAGCCTGTTGCGTAAATGTTATAAAATTTTAATGAAAGAACACGCTGCCGCATTTTTCGATGATGAATTCTCTCACTCTGTTCTCGGCGTCCGCCGCCACGGCGCAGGTGTTCAGATCACGGACCATCTCTTCGCAATCTCTGATAGAGAGCGAGTTTATGATCATCCTGGCCTTCAGCAGCGAAGCGGGGCTCATGCTGAGCGATCTGTAGCCCAGCCCCAGCAGAAGCGGTATGTATTTCGGCTCTCCGGCGGTCTCTCCGCATACTGTACACTCGATGCCGGACTTTTCCGCATTCTCGGCGACCGTTTTCAGCAGCCTGCGCACCGCAGGATGGCACGGCATATAGAGATAGGCGACATATTCATTGTTTCTGTCTATGCCCAGCGTATACTGTATCAGGTCGTTGGTGCCTATGCTGAAAAAATCGGCCTCTTTCGCTATGACATCGCTGATGACCGCAATGGAAGGAAGCTCTATCATAACGCCGGTCTTTATATTCTCATTAAAAGGCAGACCTTCGGCTCTCAGCTCTTTTTTGGCTGTTTCCACTGCCTCACGGCACTGGTGAAACTCCTCCATTCCGGAGATCATGGGGAACATTATTCTAACATCGGCTTCAGCCGATACTCTCAATATAGCCCGTAACTGTTTGATGAAGAAGTCATAATGTCTTATAGAATATCTGACAGCCCTAAGCCCCATCGCCGGATTCTTCTCCGACGGGTGCGGCATATATTTTGCCAGTTTTTCAGCGCCCAGATCGAAAGTTCTTATCACCAGAGGTTTTCCCATATTCTGTTCGGCAGCGTCTTTCAATATGCCGTACTGGGTCTCCTCGTCCACGTTTCCGTGCTGCATGTATATATATTCGGTGCGGTAAAGCCCCACGCCGGATGATCTGTATTCGTTGGACAGATAGAATTCGCTGTTCAGCTCTATGTTGCTGTAAAGGTTGATGGTCACACCGTCCTGAGTCACGGACTCCTCGTCCTTGTGTCTGGCGAGCTCCCGGATATATTCGGCGTATCTGCCGTCTTTCTGTCTGTATTTCTGTATGGTTTCACGGTCGGGATCGATTATTACTATTCCCTCGAACCCGTCTATGATTATGAAATCACCTGTGTCGGCGACTTCTGTCACATCACCCAGACCGACCACAGCCGGAATCTCCAGCGAGCGGGCAAGAATGGACGTATGAGCCGTTCTGCTGCCCAGATCGGTCACGAACCCTCTGATGTTCTTTTTATTCATATAAGCGGTGTCTGAGGGGCTCAGGTCGTGGGCTATTACTATCTCGGAGCTTCCGGCGCTCAGTATGGCGTCCGGTCCTTTTCCTGTCATGAACCTGAGTATCTTCTGAACTATGCTCTCTATGTCCGAGCGTCTCTCCCGGAGATATTCGTTAGCGGATTTGTCGAACTGAGCGGTCAGTCTTCCGCATGACATGGTCAGAGCGTATTCGGCATTTACCAGATTGTCTTTTATGAGATTTTCCGCCTCTCCTATGAGCATATTGTCACGGAGAAGCATCAGGTAAATGTCGAAGATGAAAGAAAGATCGTCTGTCAGGTCGTCTTTGCTGATGTTTTTTGAGTTTTCAATGAATTCGGCTGTGTTTTCAACAGCGAACTTAAGTCTGTTGATCTCCGCCGGTATCTCAATGGGTTTGATGGAGCGTCTGCGGACAGGCAGTTTTTTTCTGTCCACCACACGGCAGACCCCGAGAGATATGCCGTCACTGGCGGGGATTCCTGTAAGGATCTTCAACGTTCTTCACCAAACCTGCTGCGCACCAGCTCTTCAATAGCGGACACGGCGCTCTCTTCGTCCTCTCCGTTGATGATAACGGTGATGACAGACCCTTTGAACGCCGCCAGCATCATAAGCCCCATAATGCTTTTACCGTTCACGTCCATTCCGTCTCTGGAAACCTTGATCTCGGACTTAAATTTCTCTGCGGTTTTAACGAACGCTCCGGCGGCTCTTGCGTGCATGCCCAGCTCGTTCACTATTTCCAGTTCTTTAGTAATACTCATCTATGCTCCTGTAATAAAAAGGAAAAATCCTGTTAATATCATAATTATCACCAGCCCCAGCACTATATCCAGCTTCTTCGCCAGCGCCATTCCCGTGAGCACATAAACAGTCAGGATGCCCAGCACCACGGAATCAAAGTCAGAGCAGGATTTAGCCAGATAGGACAGCAGTATGCCGAAGAAAAACGCCGAGGCGACATCGAAATACATAGGCCATCTGTTAAAACCTATCCTGTTAAAGAAAACTATCACTTCCTTTCCCAGAGCATAGCCAATGCTGTATCCGGAGAAGCGGAAGATCAGATGAAACGAATTATAGAAGACAAGATATGCCGCAAGCCCCAGCCAGGGGTTATAAAGACCGGCTATGGCGGCGATGACAAAGCTCAGAGGTCTGAGCGAATGCCAGAAAAAACTGTCGCCAAAAGCGCCGAAGGCTGAGGAATAGGTCTTTTTATAAAAATCTTCTTCACCGTTCTGCTCAAACTCCTTCACCCAGACACCGGCGATGAAATTTACCAGATAAGGGTGAGTGTGAAAATAAGCTGTCTGCTCAAATACTTTTTTAACTTCGAGACTGATACCGTTCAGAGCCGCCGCCTTGCGAATCAGAAAGGCAAAACCCGTTCCCTGCATGTTCTCATGGTTCATATTAGCCTGATAAAACAGGCTGAAAAATCCGACTATCAGGCTTTTCATAATATCACCCATCCGGTGAGAAGACCCAGCATGAACACAGCGTATTTGAAGTAGGTTCTGGCGGACAGAAACCTAAGAATATAGCCCGTCAGAAAAACGAATATCATCAGACAGAAGAGATAAAAATTAAGATGATAGTCTATATGACCGTGTATGAGATAATATATCTGAAGTACCAGATACGTTCCCAGACTGTAGAAAACAACACCTCTGAGAAATGAAAAACCCATTCCCAGCATAAGCAGACGCAGAGGATATATCCTGCCCCTCTTCTGCTGGCGCACATAGAGAGCCTTGTTGAACGATCTGGTGATGTGCAGAGTCATGGTTACCGGATACATCATCAGCAGAACCAGAAGAAATATCAGAATATACTGAGGCAGGTGGTCGCAGGGAAGCAATGTCAGAAGACAGCAGGCCGCAAAAGCCCCGAAAGAGTCCTCCTTCGGTATGCGGGTTCCGAACGGAACATCCACCAGTCCGATCGCCTCGAAAATGATGCCCACATAAAAACACTCTATCGTGTTGCCGAAGAGCAGGCCGAGAACGAAGGAAATGACTATAGGTCTGGACAGCATCAGATTGAACGCGGCGAAACGATCCACAGAGATCACGCCGGCATATAATACTGCCAGAGCTATATTCACAGATTACCCTCCAGAATATTGTGAAAATTCTTTATCTCGACACTTGGCTCCCAAGCCACTTTATGTATGAACACTTCATGTTTCTCTCTGATCTCGCAGACCTTGTTGATCTCTTCGGGATTGAGAAACACAGTGTTGGACACTTCTATCTTATGCTCACGGCTCGCCACGCAGCCGATATTCACATACACGTCATCAGAGATTATATTTTTGATTTTATACAGGTCGTCCACACTCTCTAAAATCACCAGAACATAGTCTTTCTTGTATCTGTCAGACCGGAACGAGGCGATGAACTCATCAAGAGTCAGCACGGATATCTCCGTACCGGGCGGCAGAGTGCTGCTGTATATCATCTTTTGCAGAGGGTTTGACGCGACCCTGTCATTGACCAGAATGATATGGTTGATCTTAAAGTGCTTAATCCAGCCCTCTATCACCTGCCCGTGTATAAGTCTGTCGTCAACGCGGAAGATTATCTTTTTCATGCCTTCCCTTTCATAAGCTGGCCTGCGACAATGATGCTGTTTTTGCCTGATTCGGCGCAGTCTTCGCATATGGAGGTCAGTGATTTATGCTCTTTTCTGGCGCTGATAGCCTTTATCAGCATGGGCAGATTGACTCCTGACACCACTTCCACGTTCTTGGTGCCGAGATACGCCATTGATATATTAGAGGGGCTTCCTCCGAACATGTCGGTGAAGATTATGACCCCGTCAGATTCATATTTATCTATCGCTTTTTCAATGCTGTCAGCAATATCTGTGAGAGATGAGCCCTCCAGCATGGATATGGATTCCAGACATTCCTGTTTGCCTACTATCATTTCCGCTGATTTAATCAATTCCTCTCCGAAGAGACCGTGTGTTACAGCTATTATTCCGATCATTTGATCACCTGTTGATATCCCTGTGTCTGATATTTACTTTATTTTTTGAGCTTTCCGCAAGATATTTAGAAATATCTTCGGTCAGAGCTACCGATCTGTGCTTTCCTCCGGTGCATCCGATGGAAATGGTCAGGTATTTTTTTCCTTCCCGTATGTAGTTTGGGATGAGAAATCCCAGCATCTCCTTCGTGTGCATAAGAAACAGCTCAGCATTAGTATCGGACAGCACATAGTCGCGCACCTGATCATCCAGCCCTGTCTTGTCTCTCAGCCCATCCACGAAGAAAGGGTTCTTCATGAATCTCACATCGAAAACAAGATCAGAATCCAGCGGCAGACCGTATTTGAACCCGAAAGACTGGATAGTTATCACCAGCCCCGATGCGGCGTCCACATCAAAGAAATCTTCCAGACGTTTTTTAAGATCATGCACGTTGAGCTGTGACGTATCAATGGACATGTCAGCGTATTCCCTGATGGGCCACAGTTTTTCTTTCTCCGCCTGGATAGCTTCCGGCAGGTTTTCACCCATGGGATGCCTGCGTCTTGTCTCTTTATATCTTTTCACGAGAACATCTTCGGAAGCATGGAGAAAAACAACTTTTGCGCTGTATTTCTCCTGAAGCACCTTGATCTTCTCTATGGCTGCGTCTATGTTCTTTGTGCGGCTGTCGATAACAAGGGCAACTTTGTTCAGCTCATTCTCATATACCAGCATAAGCTCAACGAATTTGTCCAGAAGGCGTAAGGGGAGATTGTCTATAGTGTAGTAGCCCAGATCCTCCAGAGTGGCGGCTGCAACGGATTTTCCTCCGCCGGAAAGACCTGTCAGAACGATAAGTGATTTATCATGTTCAGAGCTCATCATTCCACTCCTTTGCGTCCCATGCGCACATCCACGGATTTAGAGACCAGTTTTCTGTCCTTGCCTTCCTGTATGGCGCCGAAAAGTCTCTCGGAGAACTCTTTAGCGGAATCATATCCCATTATCTTCAGCAGATGGTTTCTGGCGGCTATCTCCACGATAACAGCCATGTTGCGCCCGGCGCTGATGGGCAGATGTATTTTCGGTACTCTCTGCTTCAGTATCTCGTGCTGTAGATTATCCAGCCCCAGCCTGTCATAGGAGGCGTTAGGATCCCAGTCGGAGAACTCTATCACCAGCTCCAGTTTTTTTCTGAGCCTGATAGCGGCAACTCCGAACATATCTTTTATGTTTATGATGCCCAGTCCCCTGACCTCCATGTGGTAGCGGAGAACATCGGAACTGGAGCCTTCCAGATAATCCTGAATACGTTTGAAACGGACAGCGTCGTCGGCAACCAGCCTGTGCCCTCTTTTTATAAGCTCCACGGCGCACTCGCTCTTTCCTATGCCGCTTCTGCCTGTGATCAGAACGCCTATACCGAAAACGTCCATAAAAACACCGTGGCACACAGTGTCGGGCGCCAGCCTGTCTTCCAGATATACGGATATTTCGGTGATGGTGTCTGAGCTGATCTTGTCAGTTTTCATCAAGGGAATGTTATAGAGTTTGCAGGCATCGGAGAGTTCCTGCGGAGTGTGAAGGTTTTTTGTTACAACGAAACAGCAGGCGTCCTTACGGCAAAACGCGTCCAGAGAAGCGGTTCGCTCGGCGGACGGCAGTTTCCATAGGTATGATATCTCTGTGTTTCCGAGTATCTGAACACGCCCGGAGTGGATGTGGTCGCAGTAGCCCGCAAGAGCAAGCCCCGGCTTTTGTATCCGGTAATGAGTGATGTACCTGTCATCAACCAGTTTTTTGCCGTATATGAGTTTCAGTCCGAGATGCTCTGCATCGTCAGACAAAAGCTCGGCAACAGGCACCTGTTTCATCCCAGATTAGCTTCCTCCTCTTTCAGAACAGCAAGTATCTCTGCCGGTGTCATATCTTTTGACATCACACGGGATTTGAAATCTGTCAGCTTAACCAGCCGGCTGAGCTTAGCCAGTGTTTTCAGATGAAGGTTCATCTGTTTTTCCGGCGACAGAAGAGCGAAAAACAGCTTAACAGGCTGATTGTCCGAAGCCTGATATTCTACTCCGTTTCTGCTGATCCCCACTACGATGATGATATCTTCTATATCGGGCAGTTTTGCGTGCGGAATGGCTACCTGCTCGCCGACCCCCGTGCTTCCCAGTGACTCCCTCTCCGCCAGAGCGGAGAGGGCTGTCGCTGCGTTATCTATTTTTCCTGATTTGAAAGCCGTATCAGCGAGCTCTTTTAAAACACCCTCTTTGGTGGATGCCGAAAGCTCACTTATAATACAATTTTCGTCAATATGATCAGTCAGTTCCATGCCTGACTCATGCCTCTATCAGACCTATATTGCCGTCATCACGAACATATACGACAGCTATCTGGTTGTCTTCAGCGTTTCTGAAAACAAAGAACTGCTTGTTCAGCAGGTCCATCTGCATAACTGCCTCTTCCACGTCCATAGGTTTCACAGGGATAGATTTTGTTACTATCACTCTGTTGTCCTCGTCCATGCTCTCGATGCTGGCAGTGTCGAATACGTTCAGCTTCAGAGGAGCGTCAAACGCCTTGTCCTGAAGTTTTTTGTTTTTCAGCTTCTCTTTGTATTTGATAAGCTGTTTTTCGATCTTATCAGTAGCGAGGTCTAAGGATGCGTAGAGGTCTTCGGATTTTTCCAGACCTTTCATCATCACGCCTTTAGCGGCGATGAGGACTTCGACAATGTGAAGGTTTTTCTGTACTTCCAGAAGTACAGTCGCCTCAGTTATGTGGTCGAAGTATTTTTCTAACCTGCCGACTTTCTTTTCTGCGTAGGATCTGATGGCATCGGTGATGTCGATATTTCTGGCGGTTATTTGGATTTGCATACTTACCTCCTGATACGTTTACGTTGTGATTTTGTTGGTATGCTTAACTCGTCCCTGTATTTTGCTACGGTACGCCGGGCTATGTTTATACCCTGTCCGTTCAAAAGTTCAACTATTTTCTGATCGCTGTGCGGTTTTTCCGGATTTTCGCTGTCCACTATCTCTTTTATCATGTTTTTGACCTTCTGAGTAGACATATCGCCAGTGTCTGTATCCAGTCCTTTTACAAAGAATGATTTCAGTTCGATAAGTCCCTGATGGGTCATGGCATATTTTCCGGCGGTAACTCTGCTGACAGTAGATTCGTGCAGACCGGTAACGTCTGCCACGTCTTTCAGTTTCAGAGGTTTAAGGAAATTGTCGCCTTTTTCCAGAAATTCTCCCTGTATCTCAGTAAGCACCTTAACAACACGATAAATTGCTTTTTGTCTTTTGTTAAGACTTTTTATGAGCCAGAGAGCATTTTTTACCTTTTCTTCAATATACTCCTTTGTAGATCCGTCTAATGAACGATTCTTAAGAAGATTCAGATAATAGGTATTCATCCTCAGTGCGGGAATACCCTCCTCATTTAATATAATATCATATTCTCCGTCTTTTTTCACAATATAAACATCGGGTTTGACAGCATGATTTTCTCCGCCGCCATAACTTAACCCCGGTTTCGGGTCTGTCTTGCGCATCAGAAACATCATATAGTCAAAAGTGTCGTCTTCTATGCTGAGTGCCGCCTTTATCTCGTCATGGCGGTAGTTTATAAGATCTTTTTCATGATTTTCCAGCAGATCGGCTATGAAATCCACATATACCTGATCCACATCGAACTGAGCGAGCTGAAGATTGATGCACTCTTTCAGATTTCTGGCGGCTATCCCCGCCGGATCGAATGTCTGCACCAGTGTCAGAGCCTGTTCGACAGTCTCTTCGTCCACTCCCACCTCTTCTGCCACCTCTTCCGTGGCGTCCAGAAAATAACCTTCATCGGACAGGTTGCCTATTATGTCCAGAGCCGCCGCAGCTATGTTTCTGGGGCATCCTGATGTTTTAAGCTGATCTGTCAGGTGTTCATAGAGGGTCTTGCTGCCGCTGACGAATTTTTCCAGATCATATCCTTCGTCATCTGTAGGGGTGAATGTTATGTCGTTGTGGTCTCTATAGAATTCTTCCCAGTCGATATTATCCAGATCATCGCCCTTGGTCTCTTCCACCATCTCTTCTTTTTCTTCGGATTTTTCTTCCTGCTGTCTGTCGTCCGTCTCTTCCAGAACCGGGTTATCCTCCAGATAGCTGTTCAGCTCCTGCAGAAGCTCCGTGATGGGCATCTGAAGAATAGAAAGCGACTGCTTCATCTGAGGGGTGATGTGAAGTTTTTGAGAAAGTTTGCCGCTTATTTCAAGATTAAGCCTGCCGCCTTTCACAATGAGAAGTCCTTGCCTAAATACCTGTCGATTACTTCCGGATTCTGCACTATGTCATGCGGATCGCCATGTGTAAGGACAGAGCCGTCGGCAATAATATAGGCACGATCTGTTATTTTGAGAGTCTCTCGTACGTTGTGGTCTGTGATGAGAACACCTATGCCTCTGTGTTTCAGTTCGAATATCATATTCTGAATATCTGCCACAGATATGGGGTCTATCCCTGAAAACGGTTCATCCAGAAGGATGATGTCCGGCTCGCCGGCCATGCATCTGGCTATTTCGACCCTTCTTCTCTCTCCTCCGGATAGTGAATATCCCTGGGATTTTACAACTTTTTGCAGACCGAATTCCTCTATCAGGACATTCGTTCTGTCTTTTATAAACTGCTTGTCAGTGTATTTTATCTCTAAAGCAGCGTAGATATTTTCAAAAACGGTCATTCTGCGGAATATGGATGCTTCCTGCGGAAGATATCCGATACCGCTCATGCTTCGTCTGTGCATAGAGCTTTTTGTGATGTCGTCACCGTTCAGAACCACATTCCCGCCGTCAGGCCGCACCAGACCGACTATCATGTAGAAAGTGGTGGTCTTTCCGGCGCCGTTGGGTCCCAGAAGCCCCACTATCTCGCCCTTCTGGACATTGATGGTGACATCGTTCACCACGGTGCGTTTTTTATATATTTTTTTGAGATGTTCCGCTTTCAGTGACAAATTATTTTTTCTCCTCTTTCGGAGCGATTATGATCTTCACGCGTTTATTCGTTCCTCTGTCCACGAATATCTTATTATTTTCGTTATATAGAGTGACCTTTTCGCCTTCCAGATAGTTGTCCCCCTGCCAAACCCTGACATTGCTTGTAAGCACGGCTTTCTTTTCTGCCGAATAGAACCTTGCCTTGTCAGAGAGTGTCAGAAGCCCTTCCTTCTCTATTTTAACGTTTCCCTGGCTGAATATCTCTTTTACTTCATCCTTATCGTCAAAATATACGTCCATGCTGTCTGCTGTCATGCGCATAGCGCCGTCTGTGACGGTGACATTACCGGTGAAAATGGATATTCTGTCCGTTCCGTTATATTTCATATAGTCGGATTCGATCTTTATAGGGTTTTTCGAAGACAGGCTCACGTCCTCCGCGTGTAGAGTGGCGGCTGAGGCTAACAGTACGAATAATATTATGCTATTTTTTAAGAGTGACTTTAACATGCCCTATAAACTCCGCGTAATTATTTTCAGAATATATCAGTATCTTATCCGCAGATAAAGTTCCTTTGCTGTTCTTAATAGTAACACCGCCCAGAAAGGTTCCCAAGCCTATCAGAAAATCGTAGTGAAAGTTCCCGTTATCTTCTGATTCGAAGTCGAACTCATTGATCTTGCCCTTTATATCGCCTGTTACACGGATGATAAAATCATTCTCCATGTAGCCGTGCGGAGCGTATAGATCCACGCTGAGCTTGTCTTTCTTATAATGAGCGGCAAAATCGGTCAGAACCGCCGTGCCTTTATCACGATTCATCTGCGCCTTTTTAGCGTTGATGCTGTAATAGTTATTTTGTTCATCAAGAACTTTGCCCATCTCAAAATTATCTATAATAACCTCGTTCTTAGCCAGATCGAAAGTCACCTTGTTCTTGTTGCGCTTGAACAGAGTGAACGATCCCAAAGCCAAAAGTATTACAGATACTATGAGAATGAGTTTTGTATATTTGCCCATACGCCGTTCTTGTGAAGAATTTGCTCAATAAATTCCCGTACAGCTCCTCGTCCGCCCTTTTTCTCTGTTACATAATCCACTTCAGATTTAATATAGTCGAAAGAGTCAGAAACAGTAGCGGAAAAACCAACCTGCTTCAGGAGCTTCAGGTCATTCAGATCGTCGCCCATGAAGGCAGTCTCGCCGTCCGTGATTCCCAGCTCTTCTTTAAGAGAGTTGTAACATTCGGTTTTGTCTTTGATACCGGTGTAATATCTTTTGATGCCGAGTTCTCTGCACCTCAACTCCGTCACCTTTGATTTTCTGCCGGAGATAACCACAACCTCTATTCCGGAATGCTGGGCGAGCTTTATCCCAAGCCCGTCTTTAACATCGAAACGCTTTGTTTCCAGCCCGTTCTCGTCATAGATTATTCCGCCGTCGGTCAGCACTCCGTCCACATCCAGTATAAGAGCCTTTATCATACTATGCCCTCCTTCAGAAGGTCATGCAGATGTATGATGCCCACCGGACGGGTATCTGAATCCACTATGAAGAGAGATGTGATAGAAAACTGCTCCATAATAGAGAGTGCCTTTGCGGCAAGAGCGTTTTTATCGATCACTTTAGGGTATTTTATTTGTAAGTCTTTTATGTTCATAGAAAAAAGATTGTCGTGCTTTTCCAGTCCACGCCGGAGGTCGCCGTCTGTTATTATCCCGGCCAGAGTACCTTCGCCGTCGACAACAGCGGTACATCCGAAACCTTTCGCGCTCATCATGAAGACAGCGTCAGAGACTTTTTTATCAATAGATGTCACAGGCAGTCTGTCGCCTGTGTGCATAAAATCCTCTACCTTCAGCAGGAGCTTTTTGCCAAGAGCACCGGACGGGTGATATATAGCGAAATCTTCTTTGCTGAACCCTCTTTTCTCCAGCAGTGCCACGCTCAATGCATCGCCCAGAGCCAGAGCGACAGTGGTGCTGGCGGTAGGGGCAAGGTTCAGCGGGCATGCTTCTTTCTCCACCACAGCGTCCAGAACACAGTCACTTCTGGCTGCCAGAGTAGAATTTATCCGCCCCACTATAGATATCAGAGGGATGTTGAATCTTTTGATAATAGGGAGCAGCTTGACTATCTCCGCCGTCTCTCCGCTGTTGGAGAGAGCTATGCAGACATCGCCCTTAACTATCATCCCCAGATCACCGTGAACGCCTTCCGCCGGATGCAGAAAAAGCGACGGTGTTCCGGTGCTGGACATGGTGGCGGCTATCTTTCTGGCGATTATTCCGCTTTTGCCCATTCCGGTCACAATGACACGGCCTTTGCACGCCAGAAGAATATCAACAGCCTTTTCGAAATGCTCGTCCAGCCTGTCCATAACGCCCTTCATGGCGTCTATCTCTATCTGTATCGTGTTTCTGCCTATTTGCAGAGTGTCTTCTGTCTCACTCACTTGCGATGTCACCGCCGTTCTCTTTGTCTTTTTTATAAGCGTAAGCTGCCTTCACAAAAGCTGTGAAGAGAGGGTGCGGTTTCATGGGCTTGGATTTGAACTCAGGATGGAACTGACATCCGAGAAACCATCTGTGTGATTTTGACTCGAAGATTTCCGCCAGTCCTCTTTCAGAGTTAACACCGGTCATCTTCAGACCGTTTTTGGTAAACTCGTCCATGTATGCGTTGTTGAACTCCAGTCTGTGTCTGTGGCGTTCGGATATCTCTTTCTGTCCGTATGCCTGATGGGCTGTGCTGTCCTCGTCCAGTGTGCATGAATAAGCGCCCAGACGCATTGTGCCGCCCATCTGTGTGATGTTTTTCTGCTCGTTCATGTAGTCGATAACGGGATAAGGTGTGCTGGGACAGAACTCCACGCTGTGCGCCTTGTCCATTTTCAGCACGTTTCTGGCGAATTCTATTATGATGCACTGGAGACCGAGGCATATGCCGAAGAAAGGGATGTCCTTTGTTCTGGCAAAGTTGACAGCAACTATCTTGCCCTCAACGCCTCTTTCACCGAAACCGCCGGGGATAAGGATACCGTCAACATCATCCAGATAAGCGTCAGGTTTGGCTCCGTTTTCCAGCTTTTCAGCATCGATACGTTTTATGTTTACTTTCAGCTTGTTTGCTATTCCGCCGTGGATCAGCGCTTCGTTGATACTGATATATGCGTCTTTCAGATCGATATATTTGCCCACCATTCCTATGGTGACTTCATCTTCCGGTTTTTTGATTCTCTGTACGATCTCTTCCCACTGGCTGGTGTCGGATTCGCGCTCTTCCATTCTCAGCTTTTTCAGCACAAGACGGTCTATGCCCTCTTTGTGCATTTTCAGCGGTGACTCATAGATGGTGCTGACGTCTATAGCGTTGATGACAAAGTCTTTTGATACGTTACAGAAAAGACCTATCTTGCTTCTGATAGAATCGTCCAGAGGATATTCGGAACGGCATACCAGTATATCCGGCTGTATGCCGATCTCTCTCAGAGCTTTCACAGAGTGCTGTGTGGGTTTTGTTTTCAGCTCTCCGGCGCTTCTGATATAGGGTACGAGTGTCAGGTGCATGTAGCACACGTTGTCCTCTCCGGCATCAAACTTAAACTGTCTGATAGCCTCCAGGAAAGGAAGCGACTCGATATCGCCCACTGTACCGCCGATCTCCACGATGATAATGTCGTATTTGTCGGCTTCTTTATATATGTTGTTCTTTATTTCGTCTGTGATGTGAGGGATGACCTGAACTGTGCCGCCGAGATAATCGCCGTTACGTTCTTTGTCTATTACGGTTTTATAGATTTTTCCGGTGGTGACGTTGCTCACTTTGCTGGTGTTGAAGTTGAGGAAACGCTCATAATGCCCGAGGTCGAGATCCGCCTCCGCGCCGTCCTCTGTCACGAACACCTCACCATGCTGAAAGGGGCTCATTGTGCCCGGGTCAACGTTCAGATAGGGGTCATATTTTTTTATGGCCACCTTGTAGCCTCTGGATTCCAGGAGCGCTCCGAGAGACGCCGCTGTGATCCCTTTTCCAAGTGATGATAAAACTCCTCCGGTCGTAAATACAAACTTTGCCATCAGTCATTCCTGCCCATTATTTCTTCTGCTTTTTTAAGGTCTTCTTCGGTGTCCACAGACACCGGCTTGTAGTCGGTCTTTAATACCTTTATCTTAACGCCGTTTTCAAGCGCTCTGAGTTGTTCCAGTTTTTCGGCGTTTTCCATATCGGATACTTCCATCTGAGCGAACTGCATCAGCCAGCTTTTACGGAAGCCATATATTCCTATGTGTTTATAGTATGTTACGCCGCCCTTCCCGTCTCTGTCATAGGGAATAGGCAACCTAGAAAAGTACAGCGCAAAACCGTTTTTGTCCAGCACAACCTTGACACTGTTCGGGTCTTTTACGTCTTCACCTTCGGAAAATTCGCAGGCGGCTGTGTTCATCATCACTTCGGGATTGTCCTTCAGATCTGTTATCAGAGCGTTTATCAGCGCCGGGTCAATAAAAGGCTCATCACCCTGAACATTAATAATTATATCATCATTCACAAACTTTGCCACTCTTGCGACCCTGTCTGTGCCGGATTGTATATCATCGGCTGTCATGGTGCTCTCAAGCCCGTCCAGCCCTTCGCATATCTCCAGTATCTCTTTGGCGTCAGTCGCCACGATAACCCTGTCTGCGCCGGCTTTCATGCATTTTTCAGCAACACGCAGAATCATGGGAACGCCTTTTATCTTTCTGATCGGTTTACCGGGAAGCCTGGTTGACGCCATTCTGGCGGGAATCACAATCACACTCATCTGTTACCCCTTAAGCAAGCTGACAGCTATTGAATAGTTTCTGTCATGAGAAATACTTACCTCTATATCTTCTCTGCGTTCCGAGCGGATGTATACCTCCGGAGCGCCCTTTTCATCATTCAGAATTTCTATGTCTTTGAAGGCCAGTTTTCCGATACCGGTCTTAAAGCTCTTGGATATGGATTCCTTAGCCGCCCACCTGCCAGCCAGAAACTGAAGACTGCCGTTTCTGCGGTCAAATATCTCCCGTTCTCTGTCTGTCAGTACCCGTTTAAGGAATTTTTCGCCCATTTTTTCATAGGCGGCTTTTATCCTTTCGGTTTCTATAATATCACAGCCCAGCATCCATCAATGCCCTGTGAATGATCTCTTTCATCTCTCTGACGGCTCTCTCCAGCCCCACCAGAACAGCTCTGGCTATTATGGAATGTCCTATGTTCACTTCGTTCATTCCCGGGATGGTAACTATCTCGCCCACATTGGTATAGTTCAGACCGTGACCGGAATTAAGCACCAGCCCCAGCTCACGGCATTTCTCACCAGCAAAAATTATTCTGGAGAGCTCCTCACGCCTGGCGGCGCCTTTGGTGTCGGCGTATCTGCCTGTGTGTATCTCCACGGCGTCCGCTACTGTGTCGGCGGATTTTTCTATCTGATCGACCTCCGGGTCAACAAAGAGGCTGACGAATATCCCCGCGTCTCTGAGAGCGGTTATTTTATCGGACATGGAGTCGAAATTAGACACGATATCCAGACCGCCTTCAGTTGTCAGCTCCTGTCTCTTTTCAGGAACGAGAGTGACCATATCCGGCTTTTCTCTCAGGGCGATCTTCACCATTTCGTCTGTGCATGCCATTTCCAGATTCAGTCTGGTTTTGACAGTCTGGCGCAGGATAGTGAGATCCCTGTCGTTTATGTGGCGTCTGTCTTCTCTGAGATGAATGGTTATCTGGTCGGCTCCGCCCAGCTCCGCCATAACGGCGGCATGCACGGGATCAGGCTCCACAGTCAGTCTTGCCTGACGAACGGTGGCAACGTGATCTATGTTTACTCCGAGTCTTACCATTTTATGAAAGCTCCTCTATCTCTTTTAAGGCTATGTGCCCGATGTTCTCTGCATATTCCTCTATCTTCGCTATGTCGGCGCCTTCCAGCATCACACGCAGCTTGTTTTCTGTGCCAGAATAGCGCACGAACACCCTTCCTGTTTTACCCAGTGTTTTTTCCACAGAGGCTATCTCCGCAGATGTCTTAGGAAGTTCTGACAGAGGTATTTTATTCTTAACTTTATAGTTTTTCAGTGTCTGGGGATACAGTTCTATGATCTTTTTCAGTTCGCTTAAAGGCTTGCCTGTGGACACGACAACTTTCAGAAGCTGCATGGCGCTCACCAGCCCGTCTCCGGTGGTGTTGTAATCACTGAAAATAATATGACCTGACTGTTCTCCGCCGAGGTTATATCCGCTCTTGAGCATTTCAGCCATGACATATCTGTCGCCCACCTCTGTGCGCACAACGTCTATGCCCATGCCGTTCATGGAACGCTCGAACCCCAGATTGCTCATGACAGTGCTTACCATAGTGTTTTTGCTGAGCTGTCCCTTCTCTTTCATGTATTTAGCGCAGATGCCCATGATGATGTCGCCGTCGACGATCTCGCCGTTCTCATCAGAGAAGATAACTCTGTCGCCGTCGCCGTCGAATGATATGCCCATGTCAGCCTTTTTTTCTGTGACTTTGGCGCACATAGACTCAGGATAGACTGATCCGCACCCTTCGTTTATGTTTGTTCCGTTGGGCTCGTTGCCTATCACGGAGATCTTCGCTCCCAGTTCTTCAAAAGACATGGGGGCTACCTTATATGTCGCTCCGTTGGAGCAGTCCACCACCAGCCTCAGCCCCATCAGATCGATTTCTTTGTCAAAAGTGTTTTTAGCGAACTCTACATATCTGCCGATGGCAGTGTCTATTCTGTATGCTTTGCCTATCCTGTCTGTGGATATGGATACTTTTCCGCTCTCTATCAGCTCTTCGGTATACTGCTCTATCTCCAGCTCGACCTCATCGGGCAGTTTATGCCCGTCAGCGGAGAAGAATTTTATCCCGTTGTCATGATATGGATTATGAGAGGCGGATATCACCACGCCGGCGTCAGCACGAAGGCTTCTGGTGATAAAAGCGATGGCGGGGGTAGGCAGAACGCCCACCAGCACAGCATCCAGCCCCATGGAGGTGATGCCTGCCACCAGAGCGGATTCAAACATATATCCGGATATTCTGGTGTCTTTGCCTATGACTATCCTGTGTATTTTTTTTCCGCCTTTATAAAACTGTCTGGCAGCCGCCTGTCCGAGACGCAGAGCGAATGTAGCTGTCATGGGAAATTCGTTAGCGAGTCCTCTGACGCCGTCTGTGCCGAAATATTTTCTCATTGTCTTACCTCAACCCTTACCTTAGCAGGTTCTGTGTCCAGCACTTTTATGATAGAAGATTCCTTGAAATAGATTTTCTTTTTATATGTGCCTGACGCTATTATTCCTGTTAAGTCCACATGCGGGTTGAGTATGTTCGCTATGCTTCTGGGGTTCAGCAGGTCTGCCCTGCCTTTCACATTAAGATTGATGGTGTCGTCCACAGAGACAATAAGTCCCTCTTCAACACCTGATGCTGATACGGGAACGTTCTCCACGGTCTTTTCTATGATATCTTCCTTAAAGCCGACCACGACCTCCACCTGTTCCGGTTTATAGTCCTGCACGCCTTCGAAGAATTTCAGTCCGATGCTGTATGTTATCTTATCTTTTTTCCCTGTGAGGTTTACAGGCATTGTCTCCAGAGAGTTAACACCTTTCATCTTCGATTTTGCGGCGTTCACTTCAACAACTTCCGGAGAAACCACCACTGAACCGACCTTGTATCCTTCCGCCGGCTCGCCGATGAAAGACGGCGTGACCTTCATCTTCTTTCTGATAAGGGAATCCACAGTGATGTCTATGGATTTAGGTTCTATATCAGTCACCTGTATTCCTGCGGGTATCTGCACGTCATCGGATGTTATGATCCGGCTGTTTGCCCCCTGTCCCATGTTTGAAACGTCTATAGATATCTGAACCTTGTTCAGCTGTTTCTCTTTTATCAGTGATTTAGGACCTTTTGCCAGCACGTTCACCAGATTCTCACCTGTCACGGCAACGTATCCCTCCGGAATATTCGTCAGTTTAACAGGCACATAGAGCGACACTTCCTGAAACTCGCCCGTCACAAGATAAATCCACAGACAGACGGCTATGACGGCACTTAATATTTTCAGGTGAAGATTAGTTATTATCATTTTTCACCGTGCTCTTAGAAGGTTTTGCGAAGATGCTGTCCAGCACCTCACGCAGTTTTTCGGCGTTAAGTTCGTCGCTCAGTTCGCCGTTCTGCGCAACTGTTATAGATCCTTTTTCCTCGGAAACCGCTATGGCGATGGCGTCTGTTTCTTCTGTAACGCCCACTGCCGCCCTGTGGCGTGTGCCGTAGTTCTTTCCAAGCTCAGTTTTTCTTGTGAGAGGCAGAATACTTCCCGCAGTGGCGATGCGTCCGTCTGAAATGATAACGGCGCCGTCATGCAGAGGAGAATAAGGGATGAAAAGACTGATAAGCATCTCTCTGGATATGATACAGTCCAGCTTCTGACCTGTGTCATCCAGAAAGTGCTCGAGATCTGTATTTCTCTGAAGCACTATGAGCGCTCCAATCTGCCTGTTGGCAAGGATAGTGGACGCCTTAACTATCTCGTCCAGAATCACGGATTTCGCCTTTGCCTGAGATCCGAAAACTTTTGTCTCTCCTATGAAGGCGAGCGCTCTTCTGATCTCCTGCTGAAAAAGCACAACGATGATTATGAAGATATATCCGGTGAAGTTATCCAGAACCCAGCTTGTGGTTTTCAGTCCTAAATATCTGGCGGCAAAGGAAACAATTATTATCAGGATAATCCCCATCAACATGGGGAGAGCTCTGGTGCCCTTGATCAGAAGGAGGATATTGTAGATCACTGCCGCTATTATCAGCATATCCACAATGTCAAAAACACCAATATTCCTGATTATTTCAAACACTTCCCACCTGCGCCCGAAAACATTTTAAAGACCTTCAGCATATCCCGTGACTCGTCTATGTCGTGCACACGGATGATGTCAGCTCCCATAACGAGAGCCAGCGTATGAGCGGCTATACTGCCCGCCAGACGCTTATCCGCCGGTTTGCCTGTCACAGCGCCTATCATAGACTTCCGTGACATACCCGCTAAAACAGGAAAACCTTCAGCTTTAAAAAACTCAAGGTTAGCCAGCAGCTTATAGTTATCTTCCACTGTCTTTCCGAAGCCGAAGCCCGGATCCACACAGATGGAAGAGGTTTTGATTCCCGCCCTCACGCATCTGTCCGCCGCATCGTAGAGAAATTCTCTGACGTCATCCAGCAGACTGTCATACACAGGGTTTGCCTGCATGGTTCCCGGCTCTCCCAGCATGTGCATGATACACACCGAGCACCCGTAATCCGCGCAGACTTTTATCATAGAAGGGTCTCTGAACCCCGCAACATCGTTTATCATGTCGGCTCCGGCTCTCAGAGCCTCGTCCGCCACTCTGTATTTGGACGTGTCCACAGAAACATAAAGCCCGCTGGCAGAAGCATGCGCCACCGCCGGAAGAACTCTTCTGATCTCCTCTTCCGCATCCACCCCGCCGGATCCCGGTCGGGTGGATTCACCGCCTATGTCGGCGATATCCACACCGTATGCCAGAAACTCGTCCACTCTGCCGACTATCCCGTCAGCATTATTAAAAATCCCGCCATCGCTGAAAGAATCTGGTGTAACATTAAGAATCCCCATCAGAAGGGGATCCTCCAGTTTCAGATCCTTCTTATACGATGACAGTATCGGGTGCTTCAACGTTTTTATCTCCGTCCAGTTCATCCATCAGCTTGTCTATCTCTGCTCCGTCTATGGTCTCTTTTTCCAGCAGCAGCTTAGCTGTGTGGTGCAGGAGCTCGAGATTATCTTCCAGAATTCTTCTGGCTCTGTTGTATCCGTCCATCACGAATGATTTGACCTCATCGTCTATCATCACGGCTGTGGTTTCGCTGTAGTCCTTGGCGTGTCCTATCTCTTTGCCCAGGAATATCTGCTCGTCCTTTTTACCGTATGCCAAGGGTCCCATCTTTTTGCTCATACCCCAGCTGCATACCATCTTTCTGGCTATGTCGGAGGCTCTTTCGATATCGTTTCCGGCTCCTGTGGAGAGTCTGCCGAAAATGACTTCCTCAGCCACACGTCCGCCCATCAGAACAGCGAGCATGCCGTCCATGTATTCTTTCGTGTACATGTGTCTGTCGTCCACAGGGAGCTGCATGGTAACGCCCAGCGCCATTCCTCTGGGAATGATGCTGACCTTGTGAACAGGATCTGACTCAGGGATATATTTAGCCACGATGGCGTGTCCCGCCTCGTGATATGCTGTGTTTTCCTTCTCTTTGTCGCTGATAACCATGCTTCTGCGCTCTTTACCCATTATCACCTTGTCTTTGGCTTCTTCAAAGTCAGCCATCTCAACGGTCTCTTTGTTCTTTCTGGCTGCCAGCAGAGCGGCTTCATTAACAAGGTTGGCGAGCTCGGCTCCGGCGAATCCTGGTGTGCCTTTCGCTATTACCTCAAGGTCTATGTTTTCGTTCATCTTCACCTTTGATGAGTGAACGTTCAGTATCTCCAGTCGTCCGTTCATGTCGGGTCTGGGGACAACAACCTGACGGTCGAAACGTCCCGGTCTGAGCAGAGCGGGGTCAAGGACGTCCGGTCTGTTGGTGGCGGCTATCATTATAACGCCCTCATTCGACTCAAAACCGTCCATCTCCACCAGAAGCTGGTTCAGCGTCTGCTCACGCTCATCGTGTCCGCCGCCGAGACCTGCGCCTCTGTGACGTCCGACAGCGTCTATCTCATCCACGAATATGATACAGGGAGCGTTCTTCTTGCCCTGTTCGAAGAGGTCACGGACACGGGCAGCGCCCACACCCACGAACATCTCTACAAAATCTGAACCGGATATGGAAAAGAAAGGTACGCCCGCCTCACCCGCAACAGCTCTGGCCAGCAGTGTTTTACCTGTTCCGGGAGGTCCCACGAGCAGCACGCCCTTGGGTATCTTTCCGCCTAGTTTCTGAAATTTCTGAGCGTCTTTCAGGAAATCTATGATCTCCTCAAGCTCTTCCTTCGCCTCTTCTATACCAGCAACATCTTTAAATGTAACTTTATGCTGATCCTGTGTCAGCAGTTTCGCCTTTGATTTACCGAAGCTGAAGGCCTTGCCTCCGCCTCCGCCCTGCATCTGGCGCATGAAGAATATCCAGATACCGATCAGGATGATCATAGGCAGCCATGAAACGAGAACCTGCATATACCAGGGGTTCTTGTCAGGCGGCATAGCTGTGATCTCCACCTTGTGATCTCTGAGTATCTGTATCATGTTCATGTCGTTGTCGGGGGCGTATGACTCGAACTGTCCGCCCTCTCCCATCGTACCTGTAATCTTGTTCTGCTTCACAGTAACGGTCTTAACGTTGTTCGCCGTCACCTGGTTCATGAATTCAGAATAGCTGATATTTTTTCTGACAGTCTGTGTCCCGCTTATCACGTTGAACAGAAACACCATGATAAACGCTATAACCAGCCACAGTGCCAGATTCTTGTAAAATCCGTTATTCATAATCACTCCACTTAATCACTTTTGGAGTCCGTAAACTCCACCGTGCATATATTTTTTAAATTTCTGTAATATCCGTCATAATCAAGCCCGTAGCCGACCACGAACTTATCCTCGATCGTAAACCCCTTGTAATCAAGGCTGATGGGAGCTACACGCCTGTCCGGTTTATCCAGCAGAGCCACGATCTTCATAGTTGCCGGGTTTCTGACGCTTAAAGTATTTTTAAGATATGTCAGAGTGTTGCCCGTGTCCAGAATATCTTCAACAATAAGAAGATTTACTCCTTCCAGAGGTTTGTCCAGATCGTACAGCAGCCTGACGCTGCCTGTGGAATCTGTGCCCTCATAGCTGGAAACAGCCAGAAACGCTATCTCCACGTTAACGCCGTCCATCTCACGCACCAGATCCGACATGAATATGACGGAGCCTTTAAGCACGCCGATGGCGAGAACATTTTCGCCTTTATAGTCATCGCTGATCTGCCTTCCGAGCTCCCTAACCCTTGCCCGGATGGTGTCTTCGCTGATCATTTCTTTTAAAACATGAGACTTCAACTTCCCTCTCCCGTTCATCCCTTTTTTAAGTAAATGTTATAGTATCATCATGTGAGATATTTTCAACCCATACGATACTATTTTTTTCAAGAATTATTAATGCTGTATCCCTTGTGTAAAGGTCAAGTTTTTTATCGATGAAAACATCCTTCAGCTTCTTGTTTCCCAGACGGTCGCCCACACGCCTGTTTCTGACTGTCAGCTCCTTTTCAGCCCAGTCTCCAAAGAGCCTGAGCGTCCTGCCCAGATGGGTAATATTCACAGTATCCTGCCCCGCCGGCTTCGTTATCTCAAAATGAGCGATGTTTCTGGAATGAAACAGCCTGATGAATTTATCGCTCTTTTCAAATTTATAGTTGTCCGGCAGATCGACCCTCACGGAATAGTCATTCTCCATGAGCTTCATCATCTCTGTCAGGTGTCTGCGCTCGAAGCGGAAACAAGACGACCCCATATAATGCAGAAGGTATTCCTTCTCTATATCTTCCAGTTTATCAAATGATCTTGTCTTTACCGCCAGCACATTATTAGCCTCTGACAGCACCATAGGTTTAAGTTTATTTGCTAAATATTTATTAAACCTATTAGAATCATCTAATATAGCCGTAATATTCTCTTCGTATCCCTGTCTGAACTCCGCCAGCTTTTCCGTTATATTCTTTCTGACGAAATTTCTGAGATAATGCTCATCACTGTTGGTTTCATCAAAGACATGAGAGACATCGCATTTGTTCAGATATTCCACCACTTCTTCCGAAGAAATATCCAGCATGAGCCTGAGAACCCTGCCGTCCTGAGGACTGATCCCTCTGAGAGAAAAGACCGAAGTCCCCTGCACAGCCTGTATAAAAAATGTTTCAACAGCGTCATTTCTGGTGTGCGCCGTCAGTATCAGGTCACAGCCGAACTGATCTGCCGCCGCTTCCAGAGCCCTGTATCTGATAACTCTGGCTCCGTGTTCGAAGCTCATCTTCTTCACGGCGCAGTAGCGCGGCACATCGCATTTATATGAGATAAAAGGAATATCCAGCTTTTCGCAGAGATCTGAGCAGAATTTCTCGTCCCAGTCGGCACGTTTGCGGAACATATGATTAACATGACACGCAGACAGGCTGTAACTCTTTATCCCTTGATTCTTTTTAAGAAAATACAGCAGAGAGACAGAATCTTTTCCGCCGGACAAGGCTATAAGCAGATTTTTTCCATTCAGCTCACCCAGACGCGCGGAGAGTTTTTTCTCAAATGATAAAGTCATCCTGCTTTTTGTATATCTCCTCAAATTTTTTCTTCGTAGAGTCGTATCCCTGTCTGCCCATGATGGCATAGGCATAGTCTTTGCCCTCTTCCACACCGGGCTGGTCGAACGGGTCTATATCGCACGCGAGACCGATCACAGGAACAATATACTGCCACAGCATGAAGAGAGCGCCTATGGCGAACTCGTCCACTATGTCCAGAGATATCTTCAGCGATGGTCTTCCGGCGTTTTTCAGAGCGGCTTCAGTACCCATCAGCTCAACATTACAGAGCTGACCGAGTGTATGACCGTTCAGGTAATTATACGCTTCATAAGCGGATGTGATCTTTTTGTCCTTGTCATGGTTCAGCACCTCGATGAAGGTGAAGACCTTGTCGTTGGGTCCTTCTTTATAAAGCTGAACCTGAGAGTGCTGGTCGATAGTTCCCGTGGCTCGCACAGGCGTGGTGCCGAAGAAGATCTCTTTGCCCTCTTTGGTCTTTGCCTTGCCCAGACTCTCGCCCCATAGCTGGCAGTACCAGTCGGCGAAAGAAATAAGCCTGGATGAGTAAGGCATCATGACGTTTATAGATTTTCCGTGATCCATGTAATACATATAGATAGCGGACATTGTGATCACTTTTTCATAGTTGTCTTTGGTGGCGAATGCGGCACCTTCAAGAAGTTTTTCTATATCCATGCCCAGTACGGCGGCAGGGATGAGCCCCACGGGCGACAGGACGCTGAAACGTCCGCCCACGTTAGGCTGAACAGGAAATGTGATGAAGCCCTTATCTCTGCTCATGGCTCTCAGAGCGCCCTTTTCGGGGTCTGTGATAGCGCATATCTGTTTTTTGGGGTCTTTGACTTTTGCGGACAGCCATTCGTAGATAATGCTGAAATTAGCCGCTGTCTCCACAGTGCTTCCGGACTTAGTGATTATACAGACAAAAGTGTCCTCCGGCTGACATTCCGTCAGGATTGACGTCATCTTGCAGGGGTCAACGTTGTCCGCCACCCACACACGGGGGAAACAGCCTCTCTCGGCAAAAGAGCGGGCATTATATCCGTATGTCAGCATGGCGTTACAGAGTGTCTCCACTCCCAGAGAGCTGCCGCCTATACCGACAACTATCAGGTCGTTGAACTTCCCGCTGACCTCTTTAGCGAATTTTTTAATGGGGGCAATGTCCTGTTTGGGCAGATTGATAAAACCGGCCTGTCCGTCGTCGAACATGTGCAGCAGACGGGCGAGACCGATTTTGGCCTTTTCCTTATACTGCTCCATGGAAACATCGTCCAGTCCGCCATTAACATGTTTATCCATAACATAATTATAATCAACCCTGATTCGTTTCATCAGTTACCTCCAGAAAACGAACTGCCTCATCGATCGTATTGATCCTTGGCACATTTATTAGCACATCACGGAAATACTTTCCATAATTTTTGGTTTCCATTCTGTTGTCCAGCACAGCCCAGATGCCGAAATCCTCCTCGTGACGCAGGAGTCTTCCAACAGCCTGACGATAGTATATCACAGCCCGGGGCAAAAAATAATCTTTAAAAGGATCCTGACCTTTATTTTTCAAAGAAGCGGCGTGCTCTTTCAGGATGATGTCATCAGGATATTCGAAAGGGAGTTTATCCAGAACAACATAGCTGATTCCTGTGTGGGCGAAATCCATACCCTCTCTGAAAACGGCGCAGCCGATGAAAAAAGTATCGGTAAAGCCTTCCGTGTCGCTGATGTCTATCTCTGTCTGAGTAAATACTCTGTCCGGAATAATATTCTTCAGCAGTTTTGATATCTTGTACATTCTGGCGGTGCTGTTGCATATTACCAGAACAGAGCCTTTCGCCTTCAGAGCCAGTTCCTCGTAAAAACTGTCGCCGCAGTCTGTTACCATCAGCCGTCCCTGTTTTTCGAAATCGAACACTGGTTCCAGACTTTTCAGCGAAACCTCATCTTCTGAATATCCTATCTCGCCCAGAAAATATGAAAAACTCTCTTTGGCGGACAGCGTGGCGCTGACAAACACAGGCGACGCGCAGGAGTTTTTAAGTCCCTCTCTCAGCTTGTCTGATGCGTCCAGCGGGATATACTGCAATATGATATCGCCCCGCTCCTGTTCGCAGTAACGCACGCCCTCTCCATCCGCCAGAACGCTTTTCGCCTTTTCCGACAGCCTCTTGTGTATCTGTTTGATATCTTCTATATCTTTATCGCCCAGCACTTTGTCTGCGAAGGATATGTATGATGTGAGCCTTTCGGACACATCCGCCGTGTAGCGTCTTTCTGTCAGATCCTCCAGCAGACCGGACAGAAGTCCCGCGGTTATCTCTATGTCTCTGGGGTCGAATACCGGTCTGTTCTCATTCATCACCTTCAGATAGCTTCTGAGAGACAGCTCCGTTCCGGCGAATCTGGGAAATATATCGGGTATAGAGTGCGCCTCGTCCATGATGATGTGATCTGCGAAATCAAGTATCATGGCGTGCTCGTTCTCTGATTTCAGAGCAAAGTCGCTCATCAGCAGATAGTGGTTTGTTATCACGATATCGGCGTCATTCGCCTTCTGCTTGGCTCTGTAAAAAGAACATATATCGTAAAACTCGCATTTGGAAGACATGCACTGCCACGAATCCACAGTGACGCTTTCTATATCGGAGGCATTGAAAACGCCCACCGGTATCTCTATAACCTCTCTGTCGGCAACTGTCTCATACCACTCGACTATATTCTGATATCTCAGAGCGTGCGGATAGATAAATTTAAAGAATCTCAGATGGCAGAAGTAGTTCCGTCTGCCTTTAAGGACGGCGACATTCTTCTCTGTACCGAAAATCTTCTGTGCGGTGGTGATATCCTTGCCGGATATCTGGGACATGAGCTGTTTTGTTTTTGTGGAAATTATGGTTCTGCGGTTCAGCTCGAAAGCGGGTATCAGATAGGCCATGGTCTTTCCGGAACCGGTAGGGGCTTCCAGAACAGCCGGTGTATGGTCTTTCATGCATTCATAGATGAACTCGGAGGCATCCGCCTGAGCCTTTCTTCTGCGGTATCTGGGTACAGCTTTTTCCAGCGGACCGCCTTCCTGAAAATAATGTTTAACTGACATTGCTACAGAATAGTTGAATAAATGTTTTGTTTCAAATATATTCTCCATATCAAGAAAAAAAGGTAAGCCCGATGAAAAAAATAATTCTCATAATATGCGTACTGGCTATGGTATTCGGATGCGGAAAAGAGGATAAAAAAGATTCCGGCTCTCTTCAGGACAGCCTTCCAGCCGGAAGCAAGCGCTACACCCCAGTGGTGGACGCTGTGAAGAGGATTGAGAATTCGGTGGTGAACATCCGGACAGAAAAGATAATAACCACGTCCATAGGACCATCAGGCGACGAGACACTCCACGGCGATAACTACATCAACGATTTCTTCGGACACAACAGAACATACAAAACACAGAGTTTGGGTTCCGGATTTATAGTAAAAGACGACGGAACTATCATAACTAATTATCATGTAATAGAATCCGCCTCCAAGATATACGTTCTTCTGAATGACAACAGTGTCTATGAGGCAAAGCTGATAGGCGGTGACAACATCATCGACCTCGCGGTACTGAAGATACTGAAGGCGGACAGAAAATTTCCCACAGCGGCTCTGGGCGACAGCGATCAGGCTCTTCTGGGCGAAAGCGTCATAGCCATGGGCAATCCCTATGGACTCAACAGCTCCATCACCACAGGCGTGATCAGCTCTGTCAGACGCATCATCCATATAGGGTTCGGCTATTCTGTCTTCATGCAGACCGACGCGCTGATAAACCCCGGAAACTCAGGCGGACCGCTGGTTAATATGGACGGGGAAGTGATAGGGATCAACTCCGCCATGGTGCAGCAGGCGCAGGGGATCTGTTTTTCCATACCCATCAACACCGCCATGCGCATACTGCCGGAGATACTGAAAACCGGAAAAGTACGCATGGGATACATGGGAATCTCTGTCATGGAGAACAAAGACGACAACGGCGTTCATCTTGTTATCACCAGCGTGGGAAAGGACTCTAACGCCGATAAGATAGGCATAAAATCCGGAGACGTGATTCTTCAGGTGAACGGCATCCCCGTATCATCTCTGCTGGCTATGAGCAATATGCTGAGGAGCTATCCTACAGGTTCACCAGTTTCCATGATTATAGAAAGGGGCGAAAAAACCTTCAAAGGTCAGGTACTGATGGATGATTATCCGGAAAACTATGGCATCAACCTGCTCAGACACAATTACGGACTTGACTTTGACGTTGTAAACAACCTCGCCACCATCACAAAAAGCACTGAAAGCGATTCTGTTATGGTGGGGGATATTCTGGTAGCGGTAAACGACAGCGAGGTTAAGTCATTGGAAGAACTGAATGATCTGGTTATGGACAACCTGGGAAGGATGATCAGCTTTACTATCTATAGAAAAGGAACTCTCCTGAGGCTGAAACTTCAGATATAAATATTCAATAATTGACCTAGCTCAATTTAATTAGGACAGACATGGTCTATTCTCCTGCTATGAAGTAATTCAACAACAGGAGGAACACTACATGAGCATGTTCTGTTTTCAATGTCAGGAAGCCGCAAAAGGCACAGGATGCACAGTAAGAGGCGTATGCGGAAAAACCGAAAGCTGCGCGGATCTTCAGGATGCGCTGGTATACACTCTGAAAGGTCTTTCTATCTTCGCTGAAGGTATTAAAGACGCTGATAAAAAATACGGTCGTTTCGTCAATCAGGCGCTGTTCGCCACAATCACAAACGCAAACTTCGATGACGCCAGAATATATGAACTGATTCTGGAAGGCGTAAAACTTCGTGACGAGGCAAAAGCCGCTTCATCCGTATCATCATCTCTGGACTGCGCTGTGTGGGCTCCTAAGAGCATGGAAGACGCTGTTGCGAAGGGCGCTTCTTTCGGTGTTCTCGCTACAGAGAACGAAGACATCCGATCTCTCCGTGAGCTTATGGTGTACGGCCTGAAAGGTGTGGCCGCTTACGCAGACCACGCTTATGTTCTGGGCTATGAGGACACATCCATATACGCCCACGCTTTCACAGCTCTGGCAGCCACAACAAAATCTCTCTCCGCTGAAGAGCTTATCGGGCTTATCATGAAGACTGGCGAAATAGCCGTAACCACTATGGCTCTTCTGGACAAAGCCAACACAACAACATACGGCAGCCCCGAAGTGACAGAAGTCAACATCGGTGTCGGCACTAACCCCGGAATCCTCATCTCCGGTCACGATCTGAAAGATATGAAAGAACTTCTGGAGCAGACACAGGGAACAGGCGTTGATGTTTACACACACAGCGAAATGCTCCCCGCACACTACTACCCTGAGTTCAAAAAATACAGCCACCTGAAAGGCAACTACGGCAACGCATGGTGGAAACAGGACAAAGAGTTCGAGTCATTCAACGGACCTATCCTTATGACAACAAACTGTATCGTGCCTGTAAAAGATTCTTACAAAGGCAGAATGTTCACAACAGGCATGGCTGGCTACCCCGGTCTGAAACACATTGCCGACGCTGCGTCAGGCAAACAGAAAGATTTCAGCGAAATAATCGCTCTGGCTAAAACTTGCCCCGCCCCCACACAGATAGAGGACGGCAAGATCGTAGGCGGTTTCGCCCACGCTCAAGTTATGGCTGTGGCTGACAAAGTTGTGGACGCTGTTAAATCAGGCGCTATTAAAAGATTTGTCGTTATGGCAGGCTGCGACGGCAGACACAAAGAGAGAAGCTACTTTACAGATGTGGCAGAGGCTCTGCCCAAAGACGCTGTGATACTTACAGCAGGCTGCGCTAAATACCGCTATAACAAGCTGAACCTCGGCGATATCGGCGGAATCCCCAGAGTTCTGGACGCCGGACAGTGCAACGACAGCTATTCTCTGGCCGTGATCGCACTTAAACTGAAGGAAGTATTTGGTCTGGAAGACATAAATGAGCTTCCCCTCTCCTTCGACATAGCATGGTATGAGCAGAAGGCTGTTGCCGTTCTCCTCGCCCTGCTCTTCCTCGGAGTGAAAGGAGTTCGCCTCGGACCGACCCTTCCCGCTTTCCTGTCACCTAACGTGGCAAAAGTGCTGGTAGAAAACTTCGACATCAAGCCCATCGGCGATGTGGCAGGCGATGTAGAAAAAATAATGGCAGGATGCTGATCCTAGCTTCAAAGCCCCTCGACCGAGGGGCTTTTTTATTGCTTTTGGCTCTAATGACATCTATTATAAACCTATGAAAATAACTATTATCGCTGACAACTATGTGGACAAAAGCTCATTTCTGGCGGAACACGGCTTCTCCTGTTTTATAGAAACAGCGGATTTCGATATCCTTTTCGATACCGGTCAGGGTGACGCTTTCATCAATAATTTTAAGCTGCTGAATATCAAACACGCCGATTTTCTCGTGCTGTCCCACGGTCACTACGACCATACGGGCGGTCTCAGCCGCCATCTGTACGACTGCGCCGCAGTGACAACTGATATCTATGCCAGCAGATACATCTTCGACAATCACATGAGGCTGGACGGCGACAGCACATACGACTTCATAGGATTCGGCAGAAACAGGAATGAAATATCAGAAGCCTTCAAACTGCACCTGAACAGCGGTTTTACCCAGATAGAAGAGAACGTATTCCTGTCTGGAACCATAGAGCGGGAAGTTGTGTTCGACGCTGACAGCAGACTCTATGTGGAGATAGACGGCGGCAGACAGAAAGATATGTTCAGAGACGAGCAGTATATGATAATCCGTGAGGAGGACGGCATCCACCTGATAACCGGATGCACCCACTGCGGAGCGGAAAACCTGCTGAGACACGCAAAAAAACTCTTTCCGGACGATAAAATAGTATCGCTCACCGGCGGGCTTCACCTCTACCGCTCAACACCGGAAGAGACAGAGAGTGTTATAAATTTTCTGGAAAAAGAAGATATAAAGATAATAGCCACAGGACACTGCACCGGAATAGACGCTATATTTCAGATGAAAGCAAGACTGGGCGACAGAGTTATCTTCACCAAAGCCGGAATGGAAATAAGATATTAAAGTGTAAAAACGATCCTGACGACACCTACTATATAGAGAACATATGATATGACCTCAGCGTAGGGCAGTTTCGACCCCTGAACGAAAAAAGCTGTCAGCATGAACATCACACCCAGAGCAAAAGGTCTGGCGAATTTCTTCAGAGCCAGCGACACAGCCTCTTTATCCTCCGGAGATATTTTCACCTCCAGAGTGTATTCGCTCATATCCTCTATGATCTTCTTCACCTTTATCAGGGTGAGCGGAAGCTCAAGAGTCTCCCTCTTTACAGTGCTCCACAGCCCGTCATTGAACCCCAGAGCCTCAGGAAGCCTGTCTTTGAGTATCGGCAATATATCTTTGATACCGTTGAAGTTTTCTATATAGTTAGTACCCAGCCCCTCTATGATGGAGCTGACCCGCATGATGTAGATCGCTTCCTGCGGCAGCTTATAAGGCACTGTCTTCAGAGAATCCAGAAGCTCGAAAGCCAGCGTCTGCATGCTTTTAGCGTCCAGAGTGTTGTTATCCAGAATGTCAAAGATGCGTTCCGCAATGTCCTGAAGATCGAAATCCGGAGCATCCTGAGAGATGATGCCGAGCCTCTTTGCACACTTGATATAATGTTCGAAATTGCGCTCGTTCGCCGCCTTCACCAGCTGGATGATGTTCTTTCTCGTTCTGGAGGGAATCTTCTGCACCATGCCGAAATCCAGCAGAACCAGATCTCCGCTCTCTGTTACCAGAAGGTTTCCGGGGTGCGGGTCGGCATGAAAAAAACCGTTGATAAAAAGCTGATCCACATAGAAATTGACGAGTTTTTTCATGATATCCGTAAAGCTGATATTCAACTTTTCCAGATTCTTTTTATCATCAAATCTATAGCCGTATTCATATGACATCACCAGAGCGTCCGGTGAAGAACACTCGGGATATCCCACAGGAAATTTTACCCCGCTGTCTGCGTATACTTCTGAAAACTTATGCATGTTCAGAAGCTCGATGCTCAGATCAACCTCTTTCAGTATCATGCGGCTGAATTCCGCAATAACAGCGTCCAGAGAGTTTTTGGTGTTTTCAGAGAACAGCGGATGAAAAAGAGTGTTGAAGAATGTCAGTATCCGTATATCCGCGCGGATGACGTTCTGAATATCATACCTACGCAGTTTGACCGCCACGTCACGCCCGTCTTTCAGCTTAGCCCTGTGCACCTGACCGATGGATGCGCTGGCTATCGGTTTTTTATCGAACTCCTTGAAGCATACACGCCCGCCGAAAGCCCGCTCGTATATCTTTTCAAAGTCGCTTTTTGACATCGGTGAAATCTCGTCGTGGAGCTGGCGCAGATAAAAAAGATAGCTATCAGGGAAAAAATCCGCTCTGGTGGCAAGAACCTGCGCAAGCTTTATAAAGCTCGCACCCAGACTGTTGATTTTGCTTTTAAGCTTTTCAGGCGGCAGCGGTTTTACGAACAGAAAGCTTTTGCTGCCTCTGATTATCAGAAAAACGGTCAGGATAACCCTGAAAACATGGTATACCC
>DKFJ01000005.1 GCA_002452335.1 Deferribacteraceae bacterium UBA6799
ACTCACAGGCTCAGCTGGCTCTGTCACTTCTTCAGTAAGAAGAATAAAACATCCAATATCAAAGGCGGACATTATGTCCGCCTTTTTTTTGTGGAAACCCTGTGGAAAAAAATATCAGGTTTTTGTATAAACTTACGCCCTGTTCACCACACTTAAACATTACGTCTTTTTTATCAGTAAGTTACCACAAAGCCTTGACATGCAAGGTTTAGAGCTGTCAAGCACTTTTTTCTCCACAAATTTGTGGAGAAAATGTGCAATATTTTTGATATGCCGTAAAAAAAACGCAGAGTTTAAGAAACTTAGCCGTTTTGTTCAATATTTAACCAGAATATTTCTGCGAAAAAAATCATACTTTTTTATGTGCTGAACCACGATTTTACGTATCAGTAAATATCCTAATTATTTATTGCATATGCGGTGCGATTAAACTAAAATATATTTTTATCGGAAATATTTAAATGGATAGTATTAAAAACAGAACAGTCTTCAGCATGTTTGTGAGAGCATGTCTGAAATACAGAAACAACACAGCCTTTATTTACAGGTCAGGCAGTTCAGAGTACAGGGTGACATACAAAAAACTGCTGGAGGATGTATATCTCCTCTCCAGAGCCTTACGCTCATACGGTCTGTACAAAGGGGCAAAGGCGCTCTTCATATCTGACAACCGCTATGCGTGGATTGTCACCGATATGGCTCTGGCATCCTTAGGAGCTGTCAGCATCCCCAGAGGAAGCGACACCCCGCCGCCGGAAATGCGCTATATCACAGGACATTCTGAGGCAGACTTCGCCATCTTCGAAACAGAAGAGATCTTCGAAAACTCCAAATCACACATCGAAGAGGCTTTTTTCAAAAATATTTTCCTGATAGAGGGAGAGGATAAACACTCGCCGAAAGGCAGGGTGCACACCTATAACGAGATACTTCAGGACAGAAGCATCACCGAAGGCGAGCTGACAGAGTTTATCAGCACAACTGTCGGCACATCGGATGATACATACACCATAATCTATACATCAGGCACCACAGGATATCCGAAGGGAGTCATACTGTCCCACGCGAATGTTCTGCATAATCTTGATATCCTGCCGGATATCGTGAATCTCACGGACGAGGACAGCTTTGTGTCCATACTCCCCACCTGGCACATCTTCGAGAGAGCGGTGGAGCTCACCGCCGTGACGAACGGATGCTGCACAACCTATTCCGGAATCAAAACTTTCGCACAGGATCTGGAACAGTATAAACCCACCATAGTAACCACTGTCCCCAGAGTCTGGGAATCGCTGTATACCAAGATAGAATCCGCTCTGGAAAAACAGTCCAAAGCTAAACTTCTGATGTTCAAATTTCTTGTCAGGGCTTCCGCCTCTTTCAACAGAAATTCAAGATATCTGCTGGGAGTCTCTCCGGAATTCGAAGAGCCGGAGCTTTCCAAAAGAATCACAGACACGGTCAGAGCACTGATAAAAGTCATCCTCCTGATACCGCTCAAGATAATAGCGATGAACAAGTTCAGGGCGGTGCAGGCTAAGTTCGGCGGAAAAATGAGGCTGGCAGTATCAGGCGGAGGCAGTCTGCCCGCCTATCTGGAAGACTGGCTCGACGCCATCGGTCTCAGGATCGTCAACGCCTACGGCATGACAGAATGCGCCCCCGCCATAGCCGGCAGAGGACTGGACTGTCCTGTCTTCGGAACACTCGGAAAACCTGTCGCCGGAACAGAACTGAAGATAGTCGATGAAAACGGAAACAGAGTTCCCAACGGCACAGAAGGAGAGATACTGGTGAAAGGTCCGCAGGTTTTCTCCGGATATTACAACAATCCGGAGGAGAACGAGAGGTCATTCACCAAAGACGGCTACTTCCGCACGGGCGATCTGGGCAGGCTGACTTTCTCCGGCGAGCTCCAGATAACAGGACGCATCAAAGACATCATCGTGCTGGCAAACGGAGAGAATATCGACCCGTCAAAGATAGAATCAGCCATCACCGTGCTTCCTTTCGTTAAGGATGCCGTGCTGGTGGGACAGGATCAGAAGAGTCTGGGAGCGCTGATAGTTCCCGACATGGAAAAGTTCAAAGACTACATCACCACAAAGATATCCGGAATGAAACAGGACGACGACATCAACTCGCGCCCCGTCGTGGAACATGTCAAACGTGAGATAAATAAACTGCTGACCAATAAAAAAGGTTTCAAATCCCACGAAAAACTGCATAATATCTCTTTTCTGGATAAAGATTTCAAACAGGGTGAAGAGCTCACCAATACCCTGAAAAAAAGAAGACACTACATAGAGAAACGATACAAAGAGATCATCTCGGGACTATTTAAACAATGAGACAAAACACAACATTTCTGCCCACGACGCCGGAAGAACTGGGCGGAGAACGCCCCGACGTGATACTCGTCTGCGGGGATACCTATCTGGATTCGCCATATAACGGGACTGCCCTGCTCGGGCGCCTGCTGGAATCAGCCGGATACAAAACAGCCATCATAGCGCAGCCTGACATAAACAACGAAGAAATCGCCAGACTGGGCGAGCCGAAACTCTTCTGGGGTGTTTCAGGCGGATGCGTGGATTCCATGGTGGCTAACTACACCGCTTCGAAAAAACCCAGAAAGAGCGATGACTTCACACCCGGAGGCGAAAATACCAGACGCCCTGACCGTGCCGTCATCACCTATACAAACCTGATAAGAAGAAATTTCAAAAATACAGCGCCCATAGTGGCCGGAGGAATAGAGGCAAGCCTCCGCAGGGTCACTCACTACGACTTCTGGAGCGATACGCTCAGAAAGTCCGTGCTTTTCGATTCCAAGGCGGACTACCTGATATACGGCATGGGCGAAAAAACAATTCTGGAGCTGGCGAAGGCGCTGAAAGACGGCAAAGACACCTCCACAATAAGAGGACTCTGCTACATATCAAAAGACATACCCGCCGGATTCCTCGAGCTGCCTTCCCACGAAGACTGCCTGAAGGACAAAAAGAAATTCATCCAAATGTTCCATACATTCTATAAGAACAACGACCCGATCACGGCAAAGGGTCTGGCTCAGAAACAGGATACACGCTATCTCATACAGAACCCTCCGTCTGACACACCGGACAGAGTGGAGCTGAACAGCTATTATGAGCTCCCCTACACCTACAAGGTGCATCCCTTCTATGCCAAAGACGGTCAGGTGAAAGCGATAGACACGGTCAGAAACTCTGTGACGACACACAGAGGATGCTACGGAGAGTGCAGTTTCTGCGCTATAGCCGTGCATCAGGGCACTACCATATCCGAACGCACGGAACACTCCGTTGTAAAAGAGGTGGAGAGATACGCCTCCATGGAAAATTTTAACGGAATCATCAACGATGTTGGCGGACCCACCGCGAACATGTATGGAATGGAATGTAAAAAGAAGAAACAGCACGGCAGATGCCCCGAAAAACGCTGTCTGTTCCCCGCCAAATGCGATCAGATGCCGGCGGATCACAGAAAGGTCAGCAGTCTGCTCGCCGCCGTCAGAAATATCAGAGGCGTCAGACGTGTCTTCATAGCGTCAGGCATCCGATACGACATGATAATGGACGATACGAAATTCGGCGGACAGTATCTGGAAAATCTGGTGAAATACCACGTCAGCGGACAGCTCAAGATAGCTCCTGAACATACAGAGGACAGAGTGCTGAACCTGATGGGAAAACCTTCATCAGGAGTTCTGAAAAAATTTGTAGAAGCGTTTAATAAAGAAAACAAGAAACAAAATAAAAGACAGTATCTTACATATTATCTCATAGCCGCCCATCCGGGATGTTCTCTGGGCGATATGGAGAAGCTGAAAAACTTCACTTCAAAAGAGCTTAAGATAAATCCGGAACAGGTACAGATATTTACTCCTCTGCCATCCACCTATTCCGCTCTGATGTACTACACAGAGACCGACCCCTTCACCGGGGAGCATATCTATGTGGAGAAAGAAACATCAAAGAAGATCAGGCAGAAAGCGATGGTTACGTCCAAAGAGTTTCACAAACCCGCCCCGAAAAAGAAGACCGGGTCGCAGAAGCCGAAACCTCAGTCATCTAAAAAATGCGCCACTGGCAAATGTGCTCTGGTACGAAAAAAGAAAAAATGATCAGAGGGCCACTTTCAGCTTAACTGCTTTGCCTTCACGCATTACAGTCAGGTCATATGTATTGCCTTTTTCAGCGTAAAGCAGTTCCAGCTTGAGATCGGACAGGTCGTTCAGCCTGATTCCGTTGAACTCGGTCAGGATATCTCCCGTCTTCACACTGGCGTTTCCTGCCGGGCTTTCGTCAGAAAATCCTCTGACCTCCAGACTGCCTTCATCCAGCATAACACCTAACATCGGCGACGATGTATATTCCATCTCAGCCGGATACAGCACATAATCGGCAACACCGCCTGTGGGCTGCTCGTCCTGAACTATGGCAGTATATGCCCTGCCGCTGCGCCTGAAAAGTCTCTCCGGAACAGCCTCTTTATAGGCTATGTGTCCGCCGCCGGCCATTATCACCATGGTCTTCTCCGGATGCTCTCTCATATATCTGTCGGCGCTTTCCGCCATGGTCTCATCCCACAGGAGCTGAGATTCATAAAAATTCTCAAAATTATCCTTTTCATGGCGCTCGAAAACACTTTTCAGAAAATCCTTATATCTTCCCGCTGTATACCTGATCTCCGGAAGTTCTTTCATCTCTGTCTCACTCAGAGAGCGGATGCCTCCGGCGGAAATTTTTTTGGTCAGCTCAGTGGGTGCGTTCAGCGCCACCAGAGGAATCTTATGCTCTCTGGCATATGCGAAAACAGGACGGTACATGCGGAAATCGAACCGCCATCTGCTGTAATATTCGGTCTTTTTCAGCATCTCCTTCTCACTGATCCGTCCGCTCACATATTCATCCAGGTATTTCTGAAACGGTCTCTGCACCATCTCCAGCCCCACAGCCACATTCTTTCCGGATGAAACCAGAGTCTTGATCAGCTCCAGCTGGTTGAGGTGGTGGGCGAAGGATGTATGGCTCTCTCCGATGTAGTATACGCCGGAGTCCTTCGTGCTGTTGACTATATCTTCCAGAGAAAGCGATCTGTCCACTTTCACCCCCTGTCTGTCGTCACTCATCTCATATACGGTACCGTGAGAGGCGTCTTCCGTGCGGGTCAGCACCTTTCCTCCGCCGATTATCACGGCGGAAAACCCTTTGTAATGCTTCAGTCTGCTGAAATTCGCCGCGATGTTGTCCGCGTCCCTCTCTGTTATCAGATAGGCTGTACGCTCAGGATACAGAGGATTTGCCAGACCATAGATACCGAAATCGTACATGCTGTCTGTCGTCTTAATATCGTACAGCTTTTTGTAGGCGGCATTGTCCCCGCCTAAGAATATCATTATTTTATCCGTGTGCTGATAGGGATTTATGCTGTCTTCATACACCACGGAATTATCTATCTGCTCTATTGTCTTAGAAAATTTCGGCATATCTTTTTTGTTAACGAAAACAGCCTTAGGATATTTTGAGAACAGAGCGTGCAGGGTTGGGTAAACCTCTTCGCTGTCAGGCATTCTGGCTGTCTTATACTGAGGATCGATAATCAGGTTTTTTGGTCTGTCCGCAGTGCGGATGTTAAATTTCTCCGATTTTTTTGAGACATATATGGTTTTTTGAATATTATTTCCATCTGTTTTAACAACTACTTCCAGAGGATAGTTCAGCCATTCGTATTTATTTTTCACAGTGAAAGACACAGAGAAGCCGTCCGCCTCGCCGGTCACCTCTATCCCGCTGACATCGAACTCCGCCAGAGTCGTTTCCGCCAGCCAGCCATCAAAAAAAGCTCCGAGATTTCTGCCGGACACCTCTTCAAAAGCTATCTGAATATCATCCCATGACGCTGCGGAATATTTGTACCTGTCATAGAGCAGCTTCAGCCCATCGTTGAATTTATCTCCTGTAAGTTCTTCCAGCATAGAGAAAAACATCATAGACTTATCATATCCTACCGCACGGGAAGTGTTATCCTTTCCATACTCAAAACCCAGCAGACAAGTCCCGTCCTCTTTCTGTCTGGCGCTGGACATCACATTCAGCAGAGCGCCTTTTCTGTATTCCGCGCCAATGCCCCCCTGCTCGCTGAAAAGCCTGTCGGACATATAGGTCGTCAGCCCCTCTGTCCAGTTGCCGTCACCCTTTTTCGTATACACAGATACTCCAATCCACTGATGAAACAGTTCGTGTCCCAGAGACGTATTCAGCATAAAAGGCATAGACACTATCCTGTCTGATATAAATGTCATGGATATCAGAGCGTTCCCTACCGGATAAGGCACATCCGCTATGGAAAATCTGCCGTAGGGATATTTACCGAATATTTTCAGATATGTATCCAGCAGTTCTTTTGTTTTTGATAAATAAGAGTCGGCGAATCTGTCGTTCTCCCCTGTGAAATATGTGCTGATCTCTATTCCTTTATATGTATCTGATTTCTCTTTCCATCTGTCGGAAACGGCTATCACGGGAAACCCGTCAGCGTGTTTCAGACTGAGTTTATATCCGTATTTAGTTCTGACGGCTCTGTCGGATTCCGCAGCGACTGTATATTTTTTCGGTATTTTCAGTTCCATTTCATATGCTGTTATGTTCATGCCGTCACATGAGCTGTCTGTTATGAACACATTGCCGTAGGCCTGCATGGAACAGGAGAACTCTTTTCCATCCACAGTGCCGGAGATGGTCTGTGACACCGGATTAAATAACGCGGTGATCTCGGAAGAATCCTTAGCGGCAAATGACAGAACGGGAACAACAGATAAAAGGAATATAAGATATTTTTTCATGGCACACCTTCAGGCTATATAAGATATATGACTGTTATCAGGCGTTTTGGTTCAGAAAGAGGTAGCGGTAAAATACCCTGTCGGACAGCATGGCAGACAGTCTGACCACTGCGGCGGTCAGAAGAACGGAGAATATGGTGCGTATCCACAGAAGACCGGACAGATGCCCGCCGATGGAGACCATCAGCAGAGTATCCTCTATCATCGAATGGCATATACCCATGAATGCCAGCCCGAAGAAGATGTCTCTGTGAGTCAGTTTGCCTGATCTCGCTTCATTTATAATGAGCCCGCCTCCATATGTCAGCCCCAGAGTGAATCCCACCATGGTAACATAGGCCGCCTCTTTCCCTATCCCCATCACTTTCAGCAGAGGACCGCAGGCGGAGTTTATCACATTTATAATGCCGAGCACCTTCAGCAGCTTCATCAGAAAGACCAGCAGAGTCACGATAACGGCTATGGACAGCAGATTCTGAGCCTGTCCAATTACCCAGCCGGTCAGTGTGTTTTCACGGACGGGCGGCGACCAGAGAACCTTTGCCGGTTCTGTCAGCGTTTTTGTGGATGTGTATATGATATTGAGGATGATGCCGTAGATCAGAGCGGAGACTACACGGAAAGCCGTCATAGCGATGAATCTGGTACCCGCCTTTCTGGCTATCTGCACCTCCACCGGAATAGCGTGCGCCATCAGCATCATAGACGCTATGACAGTCACCTGCGCCACCGTCATATCCAGCCCCTTTGCCAGCGCAACGAACACCACTATACCGCCGTAAATATTGGTCATCAGGGCAGAAGCCCAAACCAGACCCATCTCGCCGGGCAGACCGACCAGATACATCACAGGAGAGAGAACCATGCCCAATATAGCTACAAATCCTGTCATCTCCAGTATCTTTATGACTATTATCATGGGGACGAGTATTTTAAACAGAGAGATAAGTATATGATAAGATTCCTGAAAAGCTGAAACAACCGTCTGTTTGACAGAGTATATCATACCAGTCTGGTTACTTCATAAAGAGAACCGAGCCTCTCCATGATCCTGTTTATGTGGTCCTGTCCTCTGGTTTCCAGAGATACGTTAACACGGCTCTGGTTCAGAGGGACTTTCTGGTCGTTTCGGATGTGGACTATCTCGTGGATGTTTGCCTGAAGGCTGCTGATCTCCTGTGACAGAGATGTCAGAGCGCCAGGAACATCACGCAGGATGATAGACACGGTCATAAAACGTCCCGTAGCCGTCATACCTCTGCTGATTATCCTGCTGATGGTGGTCACGTCTATATTTCCGCCGGACACCACCAGAACGGTTGTCTTGTTGTCCACGTCTATCTTGCCCGCCAGAAGCGCAGCCAGAGGCGCGGCCCCGGCTCCTTCCACCACGAGCTTCGCTCTTTCGATATATTCCAGAACAGCGAGAGCTATCTCGCTCTCTGATACTGTCACCAGCTCATCCACACAGTTCTGACAGCACCTGAACGTGTTCACGCCCACCTGTTTAACGGCGATGCCCTCGGCGAATGTAGCCGATGTGGACAGGCTGACCACCCTGCCTTCGGAAAGACTGCTGACCATTCCGGCGGCTTCCTCCGCCTGAACGCCTATTACTTTTATCTTAGGGTTGAAACCTTTTACATATTCAGCGATGCCGGATATCAGACCGCCGCCGCCCACAGGAACAACTATCTGATCTATATCCGGTTTTTCGGAAAGTATCTCATAGGCTATGGTACCCTGCCCGGCTATAACGTCCAGATCATCAAAGGGATGCACAAAATAGAGACTGCGCTCCGCCGATATCTTCAGCGCATGCTTATAAGCGTCTTCGAATGACTGGCCGTGAAGAATGACCTCCGCCCCATATGCCTGAGTGTTAGCCACCTTGACCATAGGAGTGAATTCCGGCATGACTATCACGGCGTGTATCCCCAGAGTCTTCGCGCTGAAGGCAACGCCCTGTGCATGGTTTCCGGCGGATGCGGCAATGATGCCGTCGTAGCATTTCTGAAGATTTTTCAGGATGCAGTTCAGCGCCCCCCTGATCTTGAACGATCCGGTACGCTGAAGGCTCTCCAGCTTAAAATAGATGTCCGCTCCGGTTTTTTCCGAAAAATTATTGGAATAGTAGAGCGGAAGGTGTTTGATATATTTTTTTATTCTGTCGTGCGCCTGGCTTATCTCATTATACATATCGATATTTAAATCATATCTGATACAAATGCAAACTATTTTAGGCATTTGCTTTTGCCTAAGCTAAATATTATTATTCTGATTTTTTTATTACCTATGGGTAAATTCAACTTGTTTCTATTCTATACAGGGTGTAAAAATACTTATCCTGATCTACCGGAAACAAGCCTAATGAATGATACTTTTTTTAGAGAACTGCCCCTGCCGGCCTTGATCGCCAACAGAGACGCAGAGGTGATAAAATGCAATGATTCTTTCTGCCGTCTGACCGGATCTGAGCAGACGGAATATGCTGGAGCCGCTCTTTCGTCCATCACAGACGAAGCCGGCGCCAGATATCTGCTGTCCGCTATACAGGCGGAGGGATCTGTCCCGCCCAGAGAGATATCCATCATCTGCCCGAAAGGCGGAAAGCTCGCCCTGTCGGCAGTATATCCATATCAGAATAATTTTATGATATCGCTCACAGAGACCACGAGGATGACTGATATATCTAAATCAGCGTTCCCGTTTCAGGTGTTGACCGAATCCGGAGGCAGACTGACCGATATCGCCCACCAGTGGAAACAGCCGCTTAACTCCCTCAGCCTGGTTTGCGCCGATTTTGCGGATGACGTCAGGATGGGAATGGCAGACAGCAGGACAGCAGACAGATTTTCCGGAGAATATATCGGGCTGATAAACCATATGGCGTCCACAGTCATGGATTTCCTGGAGTACATGACACCGGGCAGCGGACAGGATATTTTTGATGTGCGGGACTGCATGCCGCTGATATTCAGCCTGATGGAACCGCAGTTTAAAAAATCCGGAATCAGGTACACATCAGTGTGCTGCTGCGGCGACAGAACATGCGACATCAGCCGGACAGGCGAGCCGAGATGCGACACAAAAAGGATGCTGATGCGGGGCAGCAGAGGCACACTGCAACAGGCGCTCATAAATCTTGTGGGCAACGCCGCAGAGGCAGTGAAAGACAAACAGCGCCGGAACATAGAACTGGAGCTGACGGAAAATGACGGCATGATAACTATCACTGTCAGAGATACCGGCGGAGGAATCCCAGAAGAACACCTCAAGAGCATATTCACATCCGGTTTTTCAACAAAGAACAGAGGTTCGTCCGGACTCGGACTTTATATTACCAAAAACATAGTGACTAATTTATACAAAGGAAGTATTAGGGCGGATAACAGAGAGAATGGAGCAGAGTTCACTCTATCGTTCAGCAGTTGCTGCGATTTATGACAATATATCTGTTACTTTGCATTGAAAGTATTCTGCCAGCAGAAAAATATGCTTCAGGTTAAAATGTTTCCCGTTCTTATAATTTTCCGCCTGACTGAAAAAAGCGCTGGAGCTGTGCCCCAGTGCCTCAATGGCAACATCTTCAACTGTTTTAGAGTGCTGCATCCTCATCTTTTTGATGTTTGATGCCACCCGCTTCATGAAATCATCATAACATTCCATATATTTCAACCTCATGATATTTCATTATCAATCAGTTGCATCCCAACATCATTTACTTATAGGTAAATATCTAAAATAACTATTAATTTATTTTTTAGACGTCACTATTAGATAATAATATTTATATTTTAATACTAGAACTTTATGGCGTCACACAATCTAATCAAATTACGATCTGTTAAGCCTTGTTCTGTGTTTTATTTGTTTTCATAGATAATTTCTATACAATACCGGACCACACATTTTTCTGTTTAAGCATTCTGGTGATATTCTCCTGGTAGTCAATCAACTTGTGGTGTACTGAGCATGTTTTTTCTTCACATAATCTCTATTTTCAAGCTAACCTATTTGTGTTAATATGATGTAAATACTCTTATTTTGGGAGGTCCTATATGAGCGATATGCTTCCGGATATTGCTACATACGGCTGGCAGGTTCTCATTGCCGTTATAATTCTTGTTTTAGGTCGCCTGGCGGCTAGATATCTTTCTAAATTCTCTGAATCTCTGATGGAAAAAGGAAAAATGGACAGCACCCTGTCACATTTTCTTTCAGGCATCATCTATTATGTAGCTATGACTGTGGTTGTCATAGCGGCGCTGAATCAGCTCGGAATAGAAACCACATCCATCGTAGCGGTGCTCGCCACTGCCGGTCTGGCTGTCGGTCTGGCGCTGAAGGACTCACTGTCCAACTTCGCCGCCGGAGTCATGATCATCACATTCCGTCCCTTTGCCCTTGGCAACTTCATAGAGGCAGGCGGAACGATGGGGATAGTTGAGGTTATCGGGATCTTCACCACGCAGCTGAAAACTCCCGACAACAAAATCATAATTGTCCCCAATTCCGGCATCATCAGCGGCTCTATCACCAACTATTCAGCTAAGGACACCAGAAGAGTGGACCTGACCATCGGCGTCAGCTACAAGTCGGACATCAAAAAAGTGAAAGACATTCTGGCCGACATAGCCGAAAAAGACGCAAGGATTCTGAAGGACCCCGCCGTTACCATAGCTCTGGCGGAACTGGGAGACAGCAGTCTCAATTTCGCATTCAGACTCTGGGTCAGCTCAGATCTTTACTGGGATGTGTATTTTGACACGCTTGAAACAGTTAAGAACAGGTTTGACGAGGAAGGCATATCTATTCCTTTCCCGCAGATGGATGTAAATCTCACAAAGATAAACTAACAAAAAAGCGGAGCGCAGGCTCCGCTTTTTTTTACCGTCCGCTAATTACTGATAAGCAAAGGTCCGGCGACGCTGCCGTCCGGAGTGATATTCAGAAAAAACTTATTACCGCTGCTGTCTTTCACCGATGCCTGATGCATGCTTCCGAAAGGCATGTATATGGAGTTAATCTCTTTCATTTCATATCCTTTCAGATTCTGCGCTATAAATTCCTTAAACTTTTGCTTTGCCTCATCCTGCGACAGAGAGACACGGTCTTTCATCCATCGCTCCACCGGACCGCAGTTTTGGTCTGACGGAGGCATCATTCCTCCGGCAGGAGGCATTTTTGCCTGCCCGGCATACGCCCATACGGCGCACAGGATGGTTAATACTGTCAATATCCTTTTCATTGTCCCGCTCCTTACTCTTTTGCGTCTTAAGTGATCTTACTGCAGGATTGTGAAGATATTTTGCTCTCTAAATGTTTTGATGGGGAAGACTAGACCAGTGTCTTCATGCAGGTGATGAGCCTGTCGATGTTAACGGGTTTTCTGATAACATCGCTCACCTGAAGATCGTCTTTGGTGTATTCATATGCTGTGATGGCGATAACAGGGGTGGCGCATCCTTTCACGCGGAGGTGATGGATCATCTCCCGTCCGTCCATTACAGGCATGTTGATATCGGTTATGATGATGTCGGGCGAAGTTTCAGCCACTTTTTCCAGCCCGTCTCTGCCGTCGATCGCCAGATGCACAGCTTTCACCCTCTTTGAAAGCATTCTGGAGAAGTACATACGGGTGATGGCCTCATCCTCAACATAAAGCACTATAGCTTCTTTAAGTTCCATAATAAAAGCCCTCTTGAAATTATTATGCACCATATTTTAGAAATAACAATAAAATTCAATACTTTTTTTTGGTGATTTGTCACATGTTCTGTTATTATTATATCAGGATGTGTAGCCATGTATTTTAATAATAGACGGCTGATAAAGTTTTATTTTCTTTCGATGAGCATGGTCTGGACACTGATAGCCTTTGTCTCTTTATGGTGGACAGTCCACACTGTGGAGCGCCATATTAAGACAACTGCGCTTGCCCAGTCGCGCATCGCTCTGGCAAAGGACAAAATGTACCGGGTATGGATATCCCATCTCGGAGGCTTCTACACGCCATCAGATAAGGTAGCGCCGAACCCCCATCTGTCACATATTCCCGACAGAGATATAACCGATTCTAAAGGCAGAAAATTTACTCTGGTCAATCCCGCCTATATGACACGTCTGGTATATGAGTTCTCCAAAGACTCTAATATCGTGCAGACGCATCTGGTCAGCAACAAACTCCTGAACCCCATCAACGCTCCGGAAAACTGGGAGATAAATGCGCTCAACAGGATCATGGAGGGCGAGAAAGAGGTGTATTCTTTCAGCAGTGAGAACAACAGGACTTTCTTCAGATACATGGTTCCGTTCATAACAGAGCAGTCGTGTCTGAAATGCCACGCCAGACAGGGATATAAACCAGGCGATATCAGAGGCGGCATCAGCATTGTCACCGATATAGACGACATAATCTCCGGCGAGCGGAACGTTCAGATGACGGCCGTTGCCGGCTATTCTGTTCTATGGGTGCTGGTGATACTGCTGATCAGGATCGCCTACACGGGGATGTCCCGTATGCTGGCACGCATTGAAAATACCGAAAAAGAAAAACTGGCGGTGAACAGCCGAAATACGTCTATTCTGGAATCAGTCGGCGAAGCCATCTTCGGCGTGGATACCGGAGGCAGAATAACTTTCATCAACCACGCCCTGCTATCCAGCACAGGATACACTGAACAGGAGCTGACCGGACAGAACCACGGCATACTCACGCACAGCAGCGGATGTCCGGATATCACGCAGGAAGGAAACGAATGCGTCATAATGCGGACACTCTCCGACAAAACAACCCGTGGCTCGGTGGAGACCTTCACCCGCAAGGACGGCTCGAAGTTCTCCGGGCATCTTTTCGCAGCACCCGTTATAGAGGCAGGTACTCTGACAGGAGCCGTGATCTCTTTCTTTGACATCAGCGATAAACTCAAGCGTGAAAATGATCTGACAAACGCTCTGAAAGAGAAGAGCATGCTGCTGAACGAACTGCACCACAGGGTCAAAAACAACCTTCAGATAGTGTCCGGCATACTCTCCCTTCAGGCTGATACCGTGAACGAGGATCACTCAGATCCGGAGGACGTTCTCAGAAACGCCCAGTCCCGTGTTATGTCCATGGCGCTGATACACGAGTGTCTTTACCGTTCCAACGACGTGTCCTCCGTGAACATGAAGCAGTATTTCTACGAGCTCACAGCCTACTACAGAACAGCCTATTCCGCAGACTGCGCCCCTATAGATTTCATCACGGATATTGACGACATAGCTATCGACAACAATCTGATAGTTACATGCGGGATACTGATAAACGAAATAGTCACCAACAGCATCAAACACGCTTTCAGAGATATCGATCAGCCGCAGATCACAGTCCGCCTGAAACAGAACGGCGATCAGGCGGTTCTCACCATAGCCGACAACGGCACAGGCATAGATCAGAACAAAAAACAGACACGGGACTCGCTGGGCATGATGCTGATCAGCAGTCTGACAGAACAGCTGTACGGAAGCCTTCAGCTCAGCGTTAACAGCGGAACAAAATATACCATCACCTTCCCGCTGAAACTTAAAAATTGACATCTTATACGCTGAAGACTAAAATACGGTAATGATGTTACATATTTCATTCACCACATCAAGGATCCGATGAACAGAGATGACTTCGGAAAAGTCATAAAATCTCTCGGTCTCGTTTTCGGCGACATCGGCACCAGCCCGATATATACTCTCACTGTAATCTTTCTGATACTGGATCCCACTGAGGTCAACATCATGGGCGTTCTTTCGCTCATCTTCTGGACCATGACTTTACTCGTTACAGTGGAGTACGCATGGCTGGGCATGAGCCTGAGCAGACGGGGCGAGGGCGGCACCATCGTCCTGATGGAAATCCTGAACCCAATACTGAAATCAGGAAGAAAGGTGGCTTTCTTCACCCTGCTTACATTCATCGGCGTTTCTCTTCTGGTGGGCGACGGGGTCATCACCCCCGCCATCAGTATACTGAGTGCCGTGGAAGGTATCAGGCTGATCCCTTCATTTGCCCACTTTTCTCAGGGATATCTCATACTGATAGCCGCGCTCATAGCCATAGTCCTCTTCTCTCTCCAGAGCAGAGGCACAGAGAGGGTGGCGGGACTCTTCGGTCCTGTCATGGTCATCTGGTTCGCCGCACTGCTTCTCACCGGCGCTGCCGGCATATTCCAGCATCCTTCCGTGCTTAAGGCGGTCAATCCGTATTACGCTGTGAAATTCGTCATGACACACGGTGTCGTGGGGTTCTTCGTGCTGTCAGAGGTTATTCTCTGCGCCACGGGGGGCGAGGCTCTGTACGCCGACATGGGACATTTCGGCAGAGCTCCCATCACACGGGCATGGTCTGTGGTCTTTTTCGTTCTGCTGTTCAGCTATATGGGACAGGGCGCTTTTCTTATGAACAATACTTCCAGCGAAAACATCCTGTTCGAGATGGTTTATTCGCAGGTCAGCTTTCTTTATATACCGTTTCTGATACTCAGCGTGCTCGCCACCATCATAGCCTCTCAGGCGATGATAAGCGGCATGTTCTCAGTCATTTATCAGGCTATCACCACCAGACTGCTGCCCATGCTGAAGGTGGACTATACATCAAAAGAGATACGCTCCCAGATATATATCCAGACGGTAAACTGGTTTCTGCTGATATTCGTGCTCATGGCTATGGTAACTTTCAAAAACTCAGAGCATATGGCGGCGGCATACGGGCTGGCGGTGACAGGTTCCATGACCATCACCGGGTTAATGATGTCGTTCATCTTCTTCATCAGAAAGAGCTATGTAAAGGCAGCCGTTTCTGTGGGCATAACACTGGTAGATATACTGTTCCTGTCATCCAATATGCTGAAGATACCCCACGGAGGCTACTGGTCTCTGGTTATAGCCATGTTCCCTTTTGTGGTGATACTGGTCTATACCAAAGGAGGCAGAAAACTCTACAGATCGCTTAAGCCTCTGGCGCTGGACAGTTTTCTGATAGACTACAACAAAAAATTCGCCGGATCTTCCAAGATCAACGGTACCGGTCTGTATTTTATCAGAGACATCAACGCCATCCCGCCATATATAGCGAAAACGATGTTCATAAACAATATCATCTATGAGGAGAATATCCTCATTTCCATAACCATAACAGACGAGCCTTACGGCGTTTCCTGGTCTTTCCGGGATGATCTGGCGGAAGGATTGAGATCGTTCGATATCAAGATGGGATACATGGATTCGCCGGACATAGAAAAGATACTGTCCACAGCGGACATACAGGAAAACGTGATATTCTACGGCGTGGAAGACCTGATGACCAATAATCCCGTGTGGAAGTTCTATTCTCTCATCAGAAAAGTGACTCCGTCATTCGTCCAGTTCTACAAACTCCCGGCGGATAAACTGCACGGAGTTGTAACCAGAATCCGTCTTTAGTCGTCCTTATATCTGGTAGCGATACTTATTATCTTCTCTTCTATCTCAAAAAAAGCGTCCACTATCTGCGGGTCGAAGTGAGTGCCTCTGCCCATCATAATGATTGAGGCGGCCTGTTCGTGCGGCATGGGGTCTTTGTAATGGCGTCTGGATATCAGAGCGTCATAAACATCCGCCACAGCCATCAGACGGCCGCAGAGAGGTATCTCATCCTCTTTCAGACTGTTTGGATATCCTGTGCCGTCCCATTTTTCGTGGTGCGACAGAGCAATACTTCCGGCATATCTCAGAAAGCTGCTCTCTGACATGCCGAACTCCGCTCTTTTGATTATCTCCGCTCCCAGAGCGGCGTGCGTTTTCATTATCGTAAATTCTTCATCTGTCAGCTTGCCTGGTTTCAGCAGTATCTCGTCAGGTATCCCAACCTTGCCCACGTCATGAAGCGGTGTGGACATATAGATCAGCTCTATCTTCTCTTTCGTCAGCTCATCTTTGAACAGTCCCTTAGAAGCCAGATGCTCAGCCAGCGCCCTTACATAGTGCTGTGTACGGAAGATATGCCCGCCGGTTTCCGGGTCTCTGGTTTCCGCCACGCTCGCCATGCTTCGTATGGTGGCGCCCTGTGTCTCCGACAGCATCCTGGTGCGTATCAGCACCCTGCGTTCCTCTATGTAGTAGTTCAGAGAGGTAAGTATCAGCCATGTCACGGAGATGGTCATAATCGTTCCGGCGGGAGAAATATATACATTCGTGTATCTCAGCAGAACGTATGAAAAACCGACTATAACAGCCAGAACCGCCGGAAGTATCATAAGGAGCATAACCGAGCGGAGCTTGCCGGAGAAAAATGAGATGATGAGTCCCCACCCCATCATGGATAAAAAACCTATAAAGCCGGACCACGAAGGCACTCGGAAGAATGTTCCGTTTATCAGGTTGTCCACAAAGGTGGCGTGAACCTCCACTCCCGGACAGTAAGCCTGCGTGGATGTGCTGTGCAGGTCGTTCATTCCGGCAGCGGAAGAGCCCACCAGAACTATTTTGCCCCTGAACGTATCATTTTTCACCCTTTCGAAGAGAACATCGGACGCTGAAAAATACCTGTATCTTTTCTTATCGTTATTGAAATTAAGGAGCACCGTGCCGTCCCTGTTCAGGGGAACTTTTTTCTGGTTAACCAGAATATACATACCGCTGAAAGAGTTCTCCACCTCTATGTCGCTTTCGCCGGAGGCTTTCATATAAGACATCAGCGACAGATTTGGATACACTGCGTATTTATAGTTGATCAGCAGAGGCAGGCGTCTCATGATGCCGTCCTTGTCCGGCAGAGCGTTTATAAATCCGGCGGAAGCCACCGCCCCGCTGAACTGCGGAATGTTGCAGAGGATTCCCTTCGCCTCATAAAAATCTTCAGCGCCGGTCATGCCGTATATCTTCACGGGATTGAACGTGCAGGACTGATCAGAATAAACGTTGTCCTCGAAAGTAAAAAAATTAGAAAGAACGAACGGACCCTGAGACAGAACATATGCCATGTATCCGTCATTGTCGGTCAGTCCTCTGACAGAGGAGGGTAATTCGATATCTATTCCGAAATCATCTAAAAATGTTTTTTTGATATTTTTAAGGGAAGTCCTGTCCTCTTCGGCAAAAACAGAATCGATGCCCACCGAGGCCGCCCCGTCCTGGGCTATGTGCTGAAGCATCTGAGCCATTTTGTATCTGGGCCAGGGCCACTGCCCGACCTCCTGAAGACTGGCGTCATCGATATCCACGATATATACCAGATCCGAAGGAGCCTTGTCCGGCACCAGATTCGTCATGATATCATATATTTTGTAGTCGATCTTTGTCATGAATTCTCTGCCGCATACAGAAAATGCCAAAACGGCAAAGGTAAGGAGAATACCCGTATAGAAAAGGATCTTTCTCCTCACTATGTCATCGGAATAGGTTTTTCTTAACCATCCTGAGATTTTTGTTTCCAATGATTATCTGACCATAACCTCCACCCTTCTGTTCCTCGGTTCGGAAACGTTGTCGGGTGTCTTAATTATAGGATCGTGCTCTCCGTGAGAGCTCACTTCCATCTTGGATATATTAATACCATATGAGCAGAGGAGCTTTCTGACTCCTTCGGCTCTGCTGAGAGACAGCTTAACATTATAGTCGTCTGATCCCATTGTGTCAGTGTGTCCTATAACACTGACCTCGCTGGGCTCACGTTTTCTGATGGAGGATATCACCTCCGGTATCAGTTTTTTTGAATCATCCGTCAGATCGTCAGAGTCGAATTTAAAATACAGGAGAAAGCTCACAGGCTTCTCCGGCAGTATCTCCATAGCGTTTTTGAAAACATCGTCTATCTCTGCCTGAGCCATACTCTTAGGCTCAGCCGGCTTCGATCCCGAAGAGGACACGCTGGTATACTCATTCTCCTGATCCAGAGTCTGTGTTCCGGCGTCAGTGGTCACATCCACCTGCCCTACCTTTCCTGCGCTGTCAGGCAGGAGAACCACTGTGGTCTTCGCGCATCCCGCCAGAATGAGAACAGATACCGATATCAGCAGAAAAAATATTCTCATCACTCCTCCACCTCAACGAGAAACTTGGTTCCCCGTACTCCGATGGTTGCCTTGGGAGTGTGTATCTTAACCGCTTCCGGAGCCAGCTTGCCCATTCTGCCGGACTCATATACAGCGGTACCCTTCTTCATGTGCATACTGAAAGCATATTTTTCATCTTTCGGGCTGAAAGTGTATTTATTAATTATTATCTCGCTATCTGCGCCCAGAGAGAAGATGGTGCTGTCTTTAAAAATAATCCCGGCGGACGAGTTCTGAGCAGTCCTGACTATATCTCCCTGCACCAGCTTGATTCCAGGCTCAGCGGAGATGGTCTTCTCTCCTCTCAGAACAGTAACATTTCCGCTCATTTTTTTAATATTTCCCACCGTCTCTTCGGCAAAAGACGGGAGCGTAATCATCAGTACAATAATGATGCCAGCTAACAGCTTCATATAAGCCTCCGACATGTCTGTATTATATATTTTAATACATATCAAACGAAGCGTCCACAGAAAAGCATATACGCAAAACATAAAAAAACCGAAATAGTAATCTTAATTATTCATAGCAATTTCTTAACAAAAACATAACCTGACCGCTATTTAATGGCTAGACCATTATTCTCCGGAGGATATTCATGAAAAAGATTCTGATAACAGCCGCGGCGGCGCTGTCCATGCTGACGCTCACCGCCTGCGACAATGACATGAAAGTATCAGGAGTCAGATTCGACTCACTGCCGCTTGCCGTAACAGACGCAGAAAAAACATCTGTCAGAGTGACAAAAGGCGCCAGCCTCGTCTTCGAAAACGGCAAAACAAAAAGAATAAATATCGACTACAACACCATCTACCGCACAAATGACTCAGACGGAAACACCGTTGTAGGCACACTAATCAACCAGAACGGACAGCCCATAACAATGAAGGACGGGTCAAAACGTGTCAGCACACAGCCCGACACCAACACCATCTTTGTCCGTGACGGCAAATACTACATCATGACCCATTTCGAGGAATCTCCCGGCGCTCTCTACATGGCAGAGCTGGAAGAGAAAGGCGGCAAATTCACAGCGAAAAAATTTGTCCCTGTTGATTTTTCTAAAGTCGGCGGAACTTTCATCAACTGCGCTGGATCAAAAACACCCTGGGACACTCATCTGGCTTCCGAAGAGGACTACTATCTGGATGCCATTTGGTTCGACCCCTCAACCAAAGGCTTTATGTCTCAGCATGTCGCCTACTGCGACAGAGACGCGTCAGGCAGACTGACAGGCGAATACACAGCTCCGGCTTTCGATCAGAAAGCGGACAACAAATGGTGGTGCGAGCTGGTGAAAGGCATCAGCGAAGACTACATGTCCGACACAGCGGATTTCACCCCCTATAACTACGGATATAACGCCGAAATAGACGTTAAGAACGGCAAACCCTACATAGTGGGCGGCACAAAAATATACATCACAGGAAAACATACTCCGGAGATGGCTCTGGTCATGCCCGATAACAAAACAGTCTTCACCACCGATGACGGCTCTTATACCGGTCTGTATATGACAGTTCTGGACAATGAGAAAGACTTCAGCGCCGGAACACTCTATATAGCCAAATGGAACCAGACAAAAGGCGGCGACGGCGGAGTGGCCGACCTGAGCTGGATCAGACTGGAACACGCCACAAACTCAGAACTGTACTCCATCATAAAAAGAAAGCCCATGCTGTCTGACATGTTCGATATGGCAGATCCCAAAACCTGCCCCTCAGACAAAGGCTTTTCATATATCAAAGCGGGAGACGCTGAAGATATGTGCGTCAGACTCCGTGACGGTTCAAACGGCACTACAATTTCACCCGTCTTCAAAAGCAAAGAAGAAATGCTGATGGCAGCGGCTTTCCTCGAATCACGCAAATACGGCGCTGTCATGGGCGGCACAACAGAATTCCGCAAGGAAGAGGGAATGGCTTACAACTCAGACAAAAACACAGTCTATATAGCCATGTCTTCCATCGACGCCTCTATGGAGGACAAGTCAAAAGATCCGGTGAACATGATCGCCCTGAAAAAGAACAAATGCGGCGGAGTATATGAAATGTCTCTGGGTAAAGCGGACGGAGCAAACAACACAGCCTATGCCGGAACACGCATGGAGGCTATTTTCACCGGAAAACAGCTCAAAGACGGCGAACCCGGCTCAGACATGTACTACTGCGACCCGGAAAGGATATCCAACCCCGACAACCTGAAATATTTCCCCGGACTTAACCTGCTCATAGTGGGCGAGGATACGAAATATCACTTCAACAACATGGTGTGGGCTTACGACACCAACACCAAAGATCTCACCAGAATAGCCACCGTACCCACAGGCGGCGAGGTGACAGGCATGTTCTCATCCATAGTGAAGGACGGCATGCTCTATGTGTTCATGAACACACAGCACCCCTTCGAGGATGCCTATGTTAACGCTAAAAATGAAAAAGTTAACAGCGGTCTGCTGAAAAAAGCATCCAGAAAAGATATGGAAGGCCATGTAGGCTACTTTACAGGCATACCTGTAAAATAATCAATAAACCATCTGACCCGCCTGACCCTAAACAGGCGGGTCTTTTTTTTACGGTGACCTCATGAAAAGAAAAACTATTTTCACTGCCGCTATAGCGGCTTTCTGCGTTTACGGAGCTGCGGCTAAGAACTATATGTCGTTTGAGAACTCCGCCGCCTACATCCCGCCTATGTGCTACACCAAGACCAAGGACGAGAACAGACAGGCGCACAACCCTTGCTATTCCTGCCACACAAAAGGTGTCGAACCGAACTATATGGACGATTCGTCTCTTCAGGTGGCGCTGGATTTTCCTGCGACCGCCATGAACAACAGATGGAAAAACCTGTTCATCGACAGAAGCGAAGATGTAGCGAAGATAAGCGACAGCTGGATACTCAGCTATATCAGAACATCCAACTATCTGGACAATGACGGAAACATCATCCTGCAGAAAAGCCTCCCGAAAAATTTCGAAGGCTATGTGCCTGACTGCTATATGAATTTTGACGATGAAGGGTTCGACAGAGACAGAACGGGCGCATATACCGGCTGGCGGGCATTCAGATACTATCCTTTTCTGGGTACGTTCTGGCCTACCAACGGCTCGACAGATGATGTGCTGATCCGTCTGCCTGAAAAATTCAGAAAGGACAAACAGGGCAGATTCAGCATAGATATCTATAAGGCGAATCTGGCGATAGCCGAAAGCATGCTGAAGCAGAAGTCAGTAACCTCTGAGCCCATAGACGAAAAGAAAGCCGGAAAAGATCTGGACGGCGACGGGTCTCTGGGCACTGCCGAAATGATAAAGTATACATGGAACAAAACCCCCATGAGCTACGCCGGAATGGCGGAAGGCGAGCAGATAGCCGGAGGACTCCTGCCTGTCGGCACGGAGCTTCTGCACACAGTGCGCTATGTGGACTGGGACGACGAAAAGAACCAGCCCCGCATGTCTGCCCGCATGAAAGAGGTGCGCTACGCCGTGAAGGACGAGTGGATGGACTATGCCCAGATGAAAGAATCATACATCAGCGAAATGAAGGACCTGTTCATATCCAAAGAGATAGCGATGACAAGATACAACGGAAACGGAAACGCCGGGATGCAGACAGGTTCCGGATGGATATATCAAGGGTTTATTGAAGACAGTGACGGTAATTTAAGACCCCAGAGCGATGAAGAAACCCTCTTCTGCATGGGATGCCACACAGGGATAGGCGCAACGGCGGACACTGTATTCAGCTATCAGAGAAAACTGGAAGGCGGAGACAGGAACAGCATCGAATACGGATGGAATCACTGGTCTCAGAAGGGACTCAAAGGACTGAAGGATCAGACTGTGAGATATAAGACCGCAGGCGACCAAGCCGAATACGCCTTCTATCTGGAAACAAACCACGCCGGAGACGAGTTCAGAGGCAACGATGAGGTGATGAAAAAATTCTTCAACCCTGACGGCTCGCTAAAACCGGAAATGATCAAAAAACTTCAGTCAGACATCTCTGTTCTGCTGTTCCCGTCCAGAGAGAGAGCTCTCACAATGAACAAAGCATACAGAGTGATAGCTGCGCAGCAAACCTTCATATACGGCAGGGACGCTACAGTTAACCCGCCGAAAAACGTTCTGGAGAAGATAGAAGAGAATAGCGACACCGGAATCACTAAGCAGATTTATTAATTATTAAAATCAAGGCGGCGTATTGTAAGAAATCTTACAATATACCGCCTTACAATCAGTAAGTTAAAAATACCATACATAATTTTCATTTTTTCAATAGCATCCCGAACATTGTGTTTTTTTTGTGATATTATTTATCAAGGAAACATACTGCAAATGTTATAAGGGGGAAAAATGAATTTTTTCAGAGATCTTTCAATCAAAAACAAGATCATGCTTAACTCTTTTATCCTAATCATAATTCTGGCGTTCTGCGGATTTATGGGGTATTCAGGCATCAACCGTATCCACAAAAACCTCAACAGTATCTTCGAGGTAAGGCTCCCATCCATGGACTTTCTGATCGAGGCGGACAGAGATCTGCATCAGCTTCTGATAGCTGAGCGGGCCATGACAGTCACCCCCGCCGACAATGAAGCGTTCAAAGGATTTAAAGAAGACTATGACAAGAACCTCGGGCAGGTAATCGAAAGATTCGGCAACTATGAAAAGCTGAGCCGAACGGACACAACCAAAGAGCTGATAGACAAATTTCACGCTGATATGAAAGCATGGCAGGAGTCATCATCCAGAATTGTGGCGCTGGCACAGGAAAATACGGACGAATCAAGAAAACAGGCTTTTGAAATGTCCTTCGGCGAAACAAGCAAGCTCTTCGAAGATATGCGCGGGAATCTGGACAAGCTCACGGAGATCAATCTGGAGGACGCCCATAATGAAAACCAGCAGGCATCGTCCACATATTCTCGTTCCATATTTATCTTTATTCTTCTTGTGCTTGCCGGTATAGCCATCGGGCTGATAATCGGCTATTCCATAGGAAAAGCCATAGTCAACAATATCAGCCGCACCATATCGATGCTGAAAGAGATAGCTGAAGGCGAAGGCGACCTGACCAAAAAACTCCCTGTGTCGTCTAAAGACGAGATAGGAACCATGTCTGTCTATTTCAACAAGTTCATGGATAAACTGCACAGCATTATATCCACGGTGAAGAGCAACTCAGCCAACATAGCGTCCGGCAACGAACAGCTGGTGGCTACATCGGAACAGCTTTCGAGCAATTTTCAGGAACAGTCTCTACAGCTCACGGCAGTGGCTTCCGCTACGGAAGAGATGAGCACTTCTGCATCAGACGTGGTTAACTCTGTAAAAGAAGTTTCCGACATGGCAGACAAGGCGAACGAGTTCATCGGGCAGGGGACAAAGATGCTCGGCAGCGCTGTCAACAGCATGAATTCTATAAAGGATCAGGTAGATACACTTGGCGGAACCATTGACCAGCTTTCGAACTCATCATCAGAGATCGGCAATATACTTAACGTTATAAACGATATAGCAGATCAGACAAACCTGCTGGCCCTTAATGCCGCCATAGAGGCAGCCAGAGCGGGCGAGCACGGCAGAGGGTTCGCAGTGGTAGCTGACGAAGTGCGCAAGCTGGCTGAAAGATCTCAGAGCGCTATCAAAGAGATAGACAGCATAATCACGGCACTGCAAAAAGAGGCTTCAGCGGCATCGGTAAACATGTCTGACGCCAGCAGCAAGGTAAGCGTGGGCGTGACGACCATAGACAATACAGAGAAGATGTTCGAGAATATCGTAGCATCAGTGAATATGATAACCAAATCGAGCAAGATGATAGAATCCGCTGTATCCGAGCAGGTAATGGCGATTCATAATATCAACGACAATACCCGTGTGATAGCGGACGGAGTAGAACAGAGCAACGTGGCCACCAGTGAGGTCGCAAAGACAGTGAACGACCTGCAAAAACAGACAAACGAGCTTCTCAATCTGGTTGAGAAATTCAGAACATAATAACTTCAGTCGTTCTTCAGCACATACTGGACAAGGCACACAGGCTGTCTTGTCCGGGCTGTGCGTCCAGTTCTTTTTCCGGTTTTTTTTCTTTTTTTCATAGTGAGGCGGATAAGCCTCATTCTGATATTCTTAATAATTTTTCCCATAAAAATAGTAGGTCCTCATTTTGTATGCCGGCGAAGACACAGATTAGACAAAAAATGTCAGATAGGTATCACGCTGATGTAAAATGTAGTAAAAGCCCGCACCCGCAAAAAAGAGCGGATGCGGGAAGTCACGTCAGACAGAGGAGGCGAACTGCTCTGTGAGCAGATCCGCCCACAGGGCTATACGCTGATTTGTCTGATTGGGCTGGGTGTCGTCATCCAGAGCGAGCCCTATGAACTCACCGTCCACCACTGCTCTTGATTCGGAAAAAGTATATCCGTCCACAGACCATGACCCCACAACGGTCACCTTGCTGTCCAGCACCTTCTCATAGAGGATGCCCATGCCGTCCAGAAATGTATCGGCATAGGTATCCTGATCGCCTGTCCCGAAGAAGGACACTGTCTTACCGCTGAAATCCGTCTGTTCCAGCTCCGGCAAAAAGTTTTCCCAGTCATCCTGAAGATCCCCCATGCCCCATGTGGATGTCCCCAGGATCAGCCTGTCATATTTCTCCATCTCTTTGGAAGATGTGTTAGCCACGTTTATAACATCCACCACAAAGCCTCTGTTGTTCAGAGCCGCCGCTATCTTATGCGCCACGCCTTCCGTCACTCCGCCGCTGGATCCGTAAAATAATCCTATACTGCCCATACATACCTCCGTTTTTGTAATACTCTCCCCGTATAACTCTATTGATACTGATTGTCAATATCATATTTTTCTTGACACGTTCTTTTTTTGGGGATAATAAGAGACATGCTGATGTATGAAGGAGCTGACCATGGATTTAATGATTACCGGAATTATTGTTCTCTGTGCTCTGATATATCTTGTTTATTATTATTTTGTATCCAGAGACTGCGGATGCGGGTCTGACGGCGGCGAGAAAAAAGAGAAAACTCACCAGTGCTGCGGAAAATGCCACGAACATTCAGACAAGACCAATAACTTCATCTGATTCTGTCATATTTTTATGTTGTGAGCGCAGCAGCGCTCATGACATATGTCATGGGTAATACACTCTTGAGTAAATAAAAAATAATGAATATATTGTAGATGTGGCCGGGGTACGGGCTGAAGCGCATTTTCAATTGTCAGAGATAGTTAATATCTCTTCCGTTAGCGTCGGGTTGACATAGTGAAATATAAAAGCAGACAGCCCGCTCGGGCACCCCGATATTGATTCTCAACTTCTTTTGTTGATATTGAATATCATTATCCCGCACGCTTTGCAAGCCCTAATCTCACTCTGCTGTAATTTTTTCCGCTGTGGACATAGCGATAAAAACTCTAAGCCCCTCAGCCGTGCAGAGCACCATATCCGGATATTCGTCCATATGAACAGATTTGCCGGACTCTATACCCTCCAGCACCATCACAGTGCCTCTGTGAATGCCGTTCACCGACATCACTTCAGAATAAGTATCCAGACTGATAATCTCCTCTACCACAAAGCCGACACCTTTTCCGGCGAATGAAAACTGTCTCCCTTTTCCGATGAGACACGCTGCGTGAGCTTCAGACAGACGGCATCTCACTCTATGGTCGATCAGAGCGATGTACTCCATATGCGGCAGTTTCTTCACCACCTGAATAAGGTCTCCTCTCTTTATTCCAAGAGCATTCATATCCGGTGCGGCGATCCTGGGTACCACCACGGGAAACCATTCCCCTACGGCATGTTCATATATACTTCTCTTCTCATTGGACGGCGATTTATAAAATATATGTCTGGCAAGTGATCCGCTGAGAGCTTTTGTCCCATCTTTTGTTATTATCTTCAGGGTGTTAAGCTCTATGTCACCTTTGCTCACTTTCGAAATAACGCTTCCGGAGAATATTCCATACGCACCCAGCTTCCTTTCCAGGTCAACTCCGGCAATAGACAATATTTTGTAAAATCCTCCGCTTCCGGCGTCAGACAGTCTCATTTTTTCCCCCGCCTGATGACAGGCTCAGAGCGTACAGCAGAGTGGATATGGTAGTTCCGTTGTGCAGAACTGCCGACTGCAGAGGGCTGATTCTGCCCAGCAGGGACAGCAGAACAGTAACGGAATTGATCCCGATGTTAGCCGCAGACACCCTTTTTATCACTTTCATTGTTTTCACCGCCGTTTTTCTGGCGGCAGATATTCCTCTCAGATCGTTTCTCAGAAGTATCACGTCCGCTGTCTCACGGGCAAGATCAGCCCCCTCCGGCATGCTGATCCCCACATGGGCAGACAGAAGAGCCTGAGCGTCATTCACCCCGTCTCCCACGAAGGCGATAGTGCAACCTTCTTCTTTCAGTCTGTTGACGATACCCAGCTTGTCGTCCGGCTTCATCTCGTAATAGACCTCTTCGATCCCCAGTTCTGAGGCGATGTGCATCGCTGTGTCCCTGTGGTCTCCGGTCAGCATCACCACCCTGTTTATGCCAAGCTTTTCCAGCTCTTTTATAAGCTCTTCCGATTCGTCACGAACAACGTCTTTCAGAGCTATCACCCCTGACATAACACCATCGCACGCCACATACAGGATACTTTTTCCGGATTTTCTCAACCTGTCCGCATCGTCGTCGGCGGCGGAACAGTCGATGAGCTCATCATCGTGAATAAAGTGTCTGCTGCCTGCCAGCACATGTTTTGTTCCCACATATGCCGACACGCCGTGAGCGATTATGAAATCCACCTCTCCGGTCTCCTCCAGAGCTATCCCTCTTCTCCTGGCCTCTTTCACAACAGCGGATGCTATGGGATGGCTGTAGTGTTCCTCGGCGCTGGCGGCTGTGCGGAGTATTTCCGCCTCGTTCATATCTGAATAGGAGATAATATCAGACACCTCCAGAGAACCTTTGGTCAGCGTCCCTGTCTTGTCAAAAATCACTGTGTCTATCTCCGCCATATTTTCCAGAGCCTGAGCTCCTTTTATAAATATCCCCTCTGTGGCGGCGCTGAACATGCTCGCCTTAATGGCTGTGGGAGTAACCAGCTTCAGGGCGCATGAATAATCCACGGACAGCACGGATGAAGCCCTGCGGAAATCCCTTGTCAGGAGAAGAGTTATAAGCCCTATCCCGAACGTCACAGGAACCATCCTGTCCGCTATCTGAAAAGCCTTTACTTCTGTGTTAGATTTATTTTTGAGAGAATTATTTATAAACTTAGCTATTCTGGCTGTGGTGGTCTCTGCCCCCACCTTTCTCGCCTCTATCACCAGACGTCCTTCGGAAACCACAGTGCCTGCGTAGACCTCGCTGCCCTGCGCAACAGCCACGGGCAGGCTCTCTCCTGTCACGGACGCCTGATTCACCAGCCCCTCGCCGCCCATCACCACCCCGTCCACGGGGATCATCTCTCCAGCTCCTGAAATCACCAGAGAGCCGACAAGCAGTTCTTTCACACTTATTTTTTTCTCTGTTCTGCCGTCCATCACCCAGACATATTCCACATCCGGCTTAATCAGGCTTTTCAGCATCCTGTCTGACCTGTACTGGGTGGATGTCTCCAGATAGTGTCCCAGGTTGAGCAGAAAAGTGATGGAACCAGCTGTGAAATAATCTCCACGCAGAAGGAGCATAGACACCACAGTGGCATCCAGCACCTCAACCTTCAGCCCCTCATTCACCAGTGTGTCTATGCCGTTCAGAAGAACAGGAGCGGCGCCCAGAAGAGTCAGCGGTGTTCTGAACCATGCCGGAAGCACAGTTTTAAGCATCCACATTGAACCAGCCCAATAGACGTTTATCAGATCCGGGCTGTCCTGCAGCTCCTCCTGAGCGTGAAAAACAGAATGAGAAAATGTCCTCATAGTCGTCAGAAGAGGCTCCGTGACATCTTTGTCCGTATCGTGCTCCACCACCAGCGAGCTGGCTGTCTGGTTGATACGAACAGATATCACACCGTCTATACACTCAAGCGACGACTCCATGGTGGCGCAGTCCAGGGCGGGATTGCCAAGAACACCCGCCCGTAATCTGATTCTGCCTTTGATACAGTGCGCCACACTTACATTTTCCAGTCCGGTGGAAAAAATTTTCTGCGCCATATCAGCTTCTGTTCTTATAAAGATATGTGTGATAAACAGACAGCCCCACCAAAACGATGCCGGAAGCGGTATGCAGATTTCTGGCTGTTCTGCCTCTCTGCATACCTGATATCACCAGAACACCCATAGCCGCAGCCATGGCATATTTGGCATATCTTCTCTTCTTTCGCTGAGGGCTCATCTGTTTTGTTTCAGACATATTATTCTCCGCCCATTTCCGCCTGAACGTCTCTGATCTGCTCTTTCAGCTCTTCCACTCCGCCCTGAAGTCCGCCCCAGAGCTTCACCACTCCTTTTACCAGAGCTTTTTTCACTGTGGGGTTGGTCAGCACCAGAGCCACTCCTGCACCGATTACGAATCCTTTAACATATGAAGGCTCACGAAAGTTAAACCATTCTTTCACATGGCTCGCCGCTGTGTGCGGATAGTATGCCTGCTGATACTGGGGGGCGTAATACTGTGCCTGATGCTCTGCGTGCTTTGCCTCTGTCTGCGCTGTCTGCGGTTTTTGCTGTTCCATTTTATTCTCCTTATTTCGCTGATTTTACTGAGGAATCCCAAAGATACTTCACTCCGGCGGATGCCGCTGTCATGGCTATGATCGACATAGCCAGTCCCATTCCAAGTCCGCTGGCTACAGCCATCCCCGCCGCTGTGGCAAGCCCTGTTCCGGCGGCGTCTTTGACTGTGTTTTCCACCGCCTGCTCTTTCGTCAGTCTGCCGTCTTTCACATCTTTCATCTGTTTGGCGGCTGACACTGCCCCGCCTATCACTGCGCCGGCTACGGCGCCGGACATGGCCGCTCTGCCGAGATTAGGTTTCATATGCTCTCCTCCTGTTCGTCTGTAAACATGCTTACTGATTTTCCCAGTATATCCGTGATGGCTGTTCTGACCGTTTCGCTGCTGAGAAGCATAGCGACTCCGGCTCCCACAACCAGTCCTTTCATAAAATCGCTTCCTGTGGATTCCACCATTTTTCCCACAGCGTTCAGCTGAGGGTTATTTCCTATCATCTCTCCGAACATACCCATCAGCCCGCCGAAAGGATCAGCCTCCTGATGATGTCCGCACTGGTGCTGCGGCTCCTGAGAAGGCGGTTCCGGCATGTATCCCTGCTGAGGCGGATATGGCATATATCCGGGCATCACAGGGTAAGGCATGGGAGGCATCATATAAGGATTGTATCCCATGGGCGGAACCATATATGGCTGCCCCATGGGGGGCATCATGTACGGCTGACCCATATAAGGCTGACCCATAAACGGCTGATCCGGCTGTTGTTCCGGCGCTTCAGCCCCGCCCATATACTGCTTTCCGCCCTGTTCCTGATCCGGTCCGCCTGTTTCTTTTTCATCTTTTCCGGTGATCTCTTTATCTTCCACAAGGACCTCCTTATTTTATTATCTCTTCATATTTTCTGAGCATCCGGAGGCTCATCTCGTCATCGCCGCCCAGCAGAGCTTCCATATCTGCCGGAGGAATCACCGCCGGGTCATATCTCAGCACCACGGAGCGGGCGAGCATATTCACCCTTTTGTCCAGGACACCGGGGATATTCCCGCTGATCTCCTCCAGTCGCTTGCTCACGGGGTCTTTCAGTATCCCCGGATCGACTTTCAGCCTGATCCGCCCGTCCACATGGTGAACCACGCTGATATATTTTTTCACCGCCAGAAGTTCTTCAATCATTTTCCTCTCCGCTGTAGTTTATAAGTCTGGACGAATTCGCCAGTATGCCGCCCGTATGGGCTATGTGCAGCAGCCCCGCCATCACAGGGTTCAGTATCCCCAGAGCGCCAAGAACAGCGCCCGCTATATTTGTTCCGGTAGCTATTGAAAAGTTCTGATTTATCACTGTTTTGGTTTTTTTACTGAGCTGTCTGAGAAAAACAATCTTGTGCAGGTCGTCATCCACCAGAGCGATATCCGCCGCCTCAACAGCAACGTCTGATCCGGCGGCGCCCATGGCGATTCCCAGATCCGCTTTAGCCAGCGCCAGCACATCGTTGATGCCGTCACCTATCATAGCCACCTTGTGGCTCTTCTGTATCTCCGTGATGATGTCCGCCTTATTCTGTGGAAGAACGGAATAATGACACTCATCAAAACCCAGCTTCTCCGCCAGAGGCTCGGCAGACTGTTTCTCGTCTCCGGTAACCATTATCAAGTTCTTTACGCCCTCCCGTCTGAGAGTCTGTATCATCTCCGCCACGCCCTCTTTCTCTCTGGTCTGCACTGCGAGCAGTCCTATCAGTCTGCTGTCCTGAGCCACATAGAGAACGCTTTTGCCCTCGGCGGCGAATTTCCCGGCTTTTTTATCGGCATGTCCGGTTTTTATACCGAATCTGTCCATCAGCTTTTTATTGCCCACGCACACTGTGCTGTCGCTGGTGTCCGCCGCTACTCCCATACCAAGAATGGTCTCGCACACGGCGTGCGCCGGGCGGTCAAGACCCATGCTCACCGCTCTCTGTCTGACAGCCGCCGCCATTGGGTGACGGTTGTGCAGTTCGGCGGCATATGCCAGCGCCATCAGTTTCTTCTCAGAGAACCCGCGGACTGGATATATGTCAGTCACTTCCGGCGTGTCTGTGGTTATCGTACCTGTCTTATCGAAACAGAAAGACTCCTGCTCTCCGGCGTCTTCCAGATAGCGCCCGCCCTTAATCAGAACGCCTTTAGATGCGGCGTTGCCTATGGAGGCGCTCACCGCTGAAGAAGCGGAGAGAGCTGTCGCGCAGGGGCATGTCATAACCAGCATCACCGAAAGTGTTCGGTAAAGACTGCGTGTCAGCACCCATGTCCCCGCTGTCATGATGAATCCCAGGCTTACCAGCCTCTTTGCCAATCTGTCCGCCTCCAGCTCTATGGGAGCTTTGTTGACGAGGGATGATTCCACCGCCTGTAGTATTCTGGACAGATAGGTGCAGTCGCCAACCCTCTCCGCCCGTATGTATATCAATCCGTCCTGAACGTATGTTCCGGCGTATACCTCTTCGTCCTTCACCTTGTGGATCAGTTCCTGTCTGCCGTTTATGGGGGCTTCGTTCACCAGAGCCTCGCCGCTGATTATCACGCCGTCCACGGATATCTTCTCCCCAGTGCGGACTATCACTGTTTCCTGAGGCAATATCTCCTCCACTGCTACCTCTGTCTCTGATCCTTCACGCAGGACAAAGGCGGTTTTGGCGGTTACATCCAGTATGTCTTTTATCGATTTTCTTGATTTTTCGGTGATGAATCCCTGCATCAGCTCTGCTCCGCTGTTGACCCATAGGATCTCCAGAGCGGTCATGGTCTCGCCTGTCAGAAGAGCGGCGCCCACGCCTGTACCCAGAAAAGCCTTAAGCCCTATCTTCTTCGTGCGGACAGTCTCCGACACGGCAGAATAGATAAGCGGAGCGGCAAACAGAGACGTCAGAACCCACATGGGGCTGAAAACAGCCTGAGAAAGGATTTTTCCGAATAGTCTTTTGGATATGAAAGATGCCCCGAAAACGGCTGTGAGCCCTGCGAATTCGGTCTTTTTTGACATCAGTTCCAGACCGTCACGGACATCGGAACAGGCACAGACCGCTTTTGCAGCCCGCGCATTATTCAGAACGGATGAGCCGGAAGCCATAACAGCGTTCACCAGTTCCGAAAGAGTTGTGCCTAAAGGGTTATAATGTATTATCAGGCTTGCGCACTTTACGTTGCACCTGACAGATATAACAGAACTGTTTGATGATAATTCGTTGATTATGCCAGAACAGAGTCCCCGCTCTGACCTCAGAGGGACATACTTCAGCCTTACACGGCCGTAAGAGGAATGTATAACTTTTAACACAATTACCACCGTATGCGCACCATGCCCGAAGGAACGCAAATTTGATAAATTGTGTCAACCTGACGCTGACCAATGTTAATCCCAGCGAAACATCATTGTCAACATTTTTGTGATTTGAAAATTATTATCAATACGGCATTTATTATATCTATAAATCCGGAATAAAAAAAGTATCCTCAAGAATTCTGATAGTATCAGAATCTGCACCATAATCTGAAAAATAATCTCTCCACTTTCTGATGATATTGATCATAGGCTTTATACACCCATCCAAAGCATGATCAGCACTCTTGTACCCGAACATATAACAGTATGACAGCAGATTCTCCATATCGACACTCCTGCCCTTTTTGCCTACAGACATTGCGAGAAAAGATTGTGTCCCTACCCCTTTAGTCTTAATACTAGGAACAATATCGTATGCAGGGGAAATAGTGATATCACCCCCTGTAATCAGAAAACCGTGATTTCTCGGATGATCGTCTGAATTGTTTACAAAAGCGTTGAACAACATTCTTTTGTACAACTGACGCACACTTTCGACAGGCATATGTCTGAGCATCTCATCAGCCAACGTATAATAGCTCCACAGATGTCTGTCGTTTTCGTCCCACTTCATCAATGAGAGGGCGCTCATAAAACCATTTCTGACCCAGCCTTTATCAGTGCGTATCCTATCAAATCGCTGAACCATAAAAATATCTTTAGCTCCAATCTTTTCCAGACGCACTTCAGGCGTATTTATACCACACTCAGCCGCAAGTCTCATCGTAGCGTATTCTATAAGCGGAATATTTGCTTTATCGTTTTTTGATGGAAATTTTGCCAGCCACATTGTGTCATTCATCTGCACTGTACATTTTGGTCTCGCCCCGCCCATACTTGATCCCTGAGCATAAAGAGCAAGAATGTCCTGAGACACTTTTTCGTTATTTTCAATGCTGTGCGCTGCGGCTACTATATCTTCCAGCTTGATATAATTCGGCAAGGAGAGTTCCGGTTCAGGAGAATCGGCAGAAATACGAAAATCCAGATTACCTATTCGAGCGGCATTACTCTCAAGCATCATGTCAATGAGAGAAAGCTGCTCGGGAGCAATATCTTTTTTAACAGCCATAACAACTCTGCCCCAGTAATCCGGAATCGAGTCGCGCAATGTCCCGTAGATACCGCCGTTCAGACCAGTAGGCAGAGCTCTTGTATGCAGGGGGAGCGATATCGGATCAACAGGCAAAGCATCTTCTCTTTTTTCATATCTTAAGCCGTATTTGAATTCCCCGGTCTTCTCAGAGTCATCATACAGGAATACGCCAGCGGGTACAGCCTCTGTCATGCCGCTCAGATAAATAAACACGTAAATATTCTGTTTCATATCAGAAATCCAGATCTATCTCTTTTTTAGTTTTCTTTCTGATTTTTACAGGTAAACGCTGTTTTTCCAAACTCAGCCCCAAAGAATCAGACTCGGGAGATGCAACCGACATCAGAGTATTATCCATACCCAGAATATGAAGAGCATTGACCAGCACATGCAGAGAAACCCCCGGATCGCCTGCTTCTAAACGGATCAGAGTTTGCTGACTCACAAACATTCTGGATGCCATCTCTGCCTGTGAAAGTGATCTTCTTTTTCTTGCAATCTTTATATTTTCACCAAGTTTTTTCAAAACTGCTTTTGCATTTGGCGTAATGCGGTCTTTCCTGCTTAGCACTGCTACCTCCACAACACTATGATACACACCATTACATGCACCACAATATATACTATGATATATAGCAACATATACGCTATATAGTATGATATATCATAGTATAACTTAACCAAAAGAAATATCCAGTTAAAAAATATTTATTGTTAACGCGAAAAAAAAGCCCCGCAAAAGCGGGGCAGTGTCTATATCAGTTTTTTATCGTTCAGATGCTTCAGTATCTTCTCCACCGACTCATCCACGCTCAGCTCGTGGGTGCTGATCTCTATCTCCGGGTTCAGAGGTTCTTCATAGGGGGAGGATATACCTGTGAAATCCTTTATCTCGCCTTTTCTGGCTTTTTTATAAAGGTTTTTCGGGTCACGCTTCTCGCACACGTCCAAAGGGGCATTCACATATACCTCTACAAACTCGCCCTCTTCCATGATGCTCCGCACCATCTCTCTCTCCGCCCGGAACGGGGAGATAAATGCGGTGATAACCACCAGCCCGGCATCGGAGAACAGTTTCGCGACCTCTCCTATCCTGCGGATATTCTCGTTTCTGTCCGCCTCGCTGAAGCCCAGATCTTTGTTCAGCCCGTGGCGCACGTTGTCGCCGTCCAGCAGATATGTGTGTATTCCGCTTCTGTTCAGCCTCTCTTCCAGAGCGTTTGATATGGTGGATTTTCCGGAGCCGCTAAGTCCTGTCAGCCATATGACGCAGGGTCTGTGACCTTTTATCCGGCATCTCTCCGCTTTCTCCACCTTGTGCTTGTGCCAGATAACGTTGCTCGCCACGTTCTTTCTGTCGATCATGGCAGCGCCGCAGGTGTTGTTCGTTATCCTGTCTATGAATATCAGACTGCCTGTGTATCTGTGATCCTTATAGGTGTCATAGGCTATTTTGGAAGACAGATTGATACGGCAGTAGGCTATTTCGTTCAGAGCCAGCTTCTGCGCCGGCAGTTTTTCCAGCGTGTTCACGTCCACCTTGTAGTGTATCTGGTCGATGAATCCTGTGACCTTTGTGGCGGCTCTTTTTATGTAGTAAGCCTTGTTCAGCTCCAGCTCTTCCTCAGCCATCCACACCACATATGCATCGAAACAGTCGCCCACCTCCGGCACGCTGTCCGATTTCACTATCATGTCGCCCCGGCTGACATCTATCTCATCGTTCATAGTCAGGGTGACGGCATATCCGGCGGAAGCCTCGTCAGTCTCTTTGCAGTTTTCCACGATGCTCTTAACACTGCTGGTCAGACCGGACGGCAGAACGCTTATGCTGTCGCCAACCTTCACCGAGCCTGAGGCTATGGTTCCGCAGAACCCTCTGAAGTTCAGGTCGGGTCTGTTGACATACTGCACGGGCAGACGAAAATCCTTATAATTCACGTCATCGTCTATCTCTATGGTCTCCAGTATGTCCATAAGGGGCGTTCCCTTATACCATGGCATTTCAGGACTCTTCTCCACCACGTTGCTTCCCTTCAGAGCGGACATGGGCACGAAATATACTTTATTGGAATCGATCCCGGCTTCGTTGCAGAAATCTTTGTAGTCATTCACTATTTTATTAAAAACACTCTCTTCGTAGTCCACTATGTCCATCTTGTTCACGGCGACCACTATGTGCCTGATGCCCAGCAGACTGACGATATATGAATGTCTTCTGGTTTGGGTAAGCACCCCGTATCTGGCATCTATCAGAATGATGGCAAGATCGGCTGAAGAAGCGCCTGTCGCCATGTTTCTGGTATATTGAATATGCCCGGGGGTATCGGCTATGATGAATTTTCTCTTGCTGGTGGAAAAATATCTGTAGGCAACGTCTATGGTGATGCCCTGCTCCCTCTCCGCCTGAAGCCCGTCCACCAGAAGGGCAAGGTCGAAGTTATCGGCGGAACTGCCTTTATATTTTGAGTCTTTTCTGATGCTGGCGAGCTGATCTTCATATATCAGCTTGGAATCATGCAGAAGTCTGCCGATGAGCGTACTTTTGCCGTCATCCACACTGCCGCAGGTGATAAACCGCACAAGCTGTTTCTGCTCGTGCTCTTTCAGATATGCCAGAATGTCCTTTTCTATCAGATCGGATTTATGCGACATCAGAAATAGCCCTCGATCTTTTTCTTTTCCATAGAGCCGGACTGATCGAAATCTATCAGCCTGCCCTGACGCTCGGAAACTTTCGCCAGAAGCATCTCCTGAATGATCTCCGGCAGAGTTTTTGCCATTGACCTGACAGCTCCGGAAAGGGGATAACATCCCAGGGTACGGAAGCGGACATATTCTTCCCTGACCTCTTCGCCCTCCAGTATGGGAAAGCGGTCGTCGTCCACCATTATAAGCATGCCGTCCCTCTCCACCACCGGGCGTTTCTCAGAAAAATAGAGGGGAACAACAGGGATATTCTCCTGATAGACATAGAGCCATACGTCCAGCTCTGTCCAGTTGGACAGGGGAAAGACCCTGATGCTCTCGCCTTTGTTTATTGAACAGTTGAATATATTCCACAGCTCCGGACGCTGGTTTTTCGGGTCCCATCTGTGGTTCTTGTCCCTGAAGGAAAAGACCCTCTCTTTCGCTCTGGATTTCTCCTCGTCCCTTCTGGCGCCGCCGAAAATCACATCGAAGCGGTATTTGTCCAGCGCCTGTTTCAGCCCTTCTGTCTTCATCACGTCGGTGTGCACCTTGCTGCCGTGGGTTATGGGGCTGATGCCTCTGCTCAGACCGTCTTCGTTGATATATACTATAAGATCGAGTCCCAGCCTCTTAGCTGTCTCGTCACGAAATTTTATCATATCCCTGAATTTCCATGTGGTATCCACATGCATCAGCGGAAAAGGAAGTTTGCCTGGATAAAAAGCCTTCATGGCCAGATGGAGCATAACGGATGAATCCTTGCCTATGGAATAGAGCATAACAGGATTCTCCGCCTCCGCCACAGCCTCACGGATAATGTGTATGCTCTCCGCCTCCAGCTGTTTCAGGTGGGTCATTCTCTCTTTCATCAAAAAAACCTCTAAAACTTAAAGAACACAGGTATAAGTAATACTGATACCACAAAATATATCAAATTCATAGGCACACCTATCTTGAGGTAATCGGAAAACTTATACCCGCCGGGTCCCTGAACCATCAGGTTGGTCTGATATCCTATGGGAGTGGCAAAACTGGCTGAAGCGGCTATAGCCACCGCCAGAGCGAACGGAATAGGCGATGCGTCCGCCTTGTCCGCCACAGACATAGCCACGGGAAAGACCAGAGCCACAGCGGCGTTGTTGGTTATCAGCTCGGTCAAGAGAGTAACCGCCAGCGACACGGCCGCCAGAGCACCCACCAGCCCCCATCCGGCTGAATATTCTATCACACTGCCAGCTATCATGGAGGCAAGCCCTGTCTTCTCTATGGCTATCCCCAGTCCGAAAGACGAGGCGATTACTATCAGAACATTTATCTCTATGGACCTTCTGGCTTCAGACGCCGTCAGGGTTCTGGAGAGCAGAAGTACAGCGAACACAATCATAGCGCCGTAGAAAATATCAAGAACACCCACAGCGGACAGAACAATCATGAAAACAAGCGAAAGTACTGTTATCCATACCTTTCTGCTGTCCACGGGAACTATATTCTCGGTCTTGCTCAGCAGATAGAAGTCGGAAGAGTCAACACGCTTGGAAAAATCCGCTCCCGCCAGCAGGAGAATAGTATCCCCTGATTTCAGCACGGTTCCGCCCAGACCTGTGTCCAGCTTTCGTCCGTCCCTTTTGATGGCGAGAACAACAGCATCATAGCGTCCTCTGAAATTGACGTCTTTTATCTTCTTATTTATCACCGAAGAGGCGACGGAAACCACAGCCTCCACCAGTTTTGTCTTTTTGCCGTTCATCAGGCTGTTGAAATCGTCCTCCTGATGGGTGTGTGGAATTAGCCCCTTAACGGAGGAGAGCAGCTTCATGGCGTCTTTCTTTCCGGAAAAGAAAATCACGTCGTTCAGCTCCACCACTTCGTCCGGCTTAACAGGGGATATTATAGAGACGTGCCTGTTGATGCCCACGGCAAAAATATCATTCAGCTTGCGCAGGTTGCCCTCTGACAGAGATTTTCCTATGATGTCAGAGTCGGCGGTCACCTTCATCTCGAAGATGAACTCAGACTCGTCTGTCTCCATATCCGCCAGCATGTCTGTATTGTCAGGCAGAAAACGTCTGCCGATGAATGTCAGATATAAAAAACCAGCTATGGCGCAGGGGATGCCTATGTAGGCGAAATCGAACATTTTAAGCGATATCCCCTTAGCGGACATCAGCATGCCGTTCGCCACCAGATTTGTGGATGTGCCTATCAGAGTACAGATACCGCCCAGAATAGAGGCGTATGATACGGGGATCAGGAATTTTGACGGAGATATTTTGGCAGACACAGCCCAGTCACGCACAGTGGGGATGAACATAGCCACCACTGGCGTGTTGTTCAGAAAAGTGGAAAGCCCGAAAACAGGGAGCATCATACGCACCATGGCCGTCTTTCCGGCTTTTGCCCTGCCTATCAGCGCCCCCGCCGCATGGTTCAGAACACCGGACGACTGGGCGGCGTATGCTATGGGAAAGAGTAGAGCGACAGTGAACATACCTTTGTTAGAAAAACCTTTCAGAGCGTCTTCCGGTTTTATTACCCCGCAAACGGTAAGAACACAGAGAGCGGAGAAAGTAAGGACATCAGCAGGATAATAATCCTTGATAAGCCCGATCAGCATCAAACCGATCACAATAATGGTTAACCATGCGTCAAATGACATTTTTTTACAACCTCTGTAAGTTTGTTCCGCCGAAATTTACACAGCATTAAATAAATTGAATTTTTTTTGTAACCTAACTTTAGACCCGCCGTTATAAGAGCACAACCGAAATTACTAAAAAGGAGGACATTATGAAAAAGTTAATCATTCTTATGATAGCTCTGCTCACAGCCATGGCGGTATCCACAGCATACGCCAGAGGAGGAAACGGAGGCGGCAACGGCGGCGGTGCTGGCGGCGGTGGCGGTGCCGGAGGAGGATCATCATCCTCAGCTTCCGGAGGTGGAAGAGGCGGCTCAGACCCGGGCAGCACAGGCAGCTACGGCGGCATAGACTTCGGAACACAGTCACAGAACAGATACGAATACCAGTATCAGAATCAGCATAGAAACAGATATGAAACACAGACTCAGGAGCAGACTGAACAAACAGCAGAAACAACAGAGACCTCAGACACAACAGCGACAGGCGCAACAACAACACCTGCCGAATAAAAAAAGTGAGGCGGAGTTTAAAAGCTCCGCCTATAATTAAACATGAGACAAAACAGAGCATTGCAGGATTTTTTTGAAACCAACAGAATGAAACTCTTCGGATATCTTCTGAAAATGACCGGAAACCGGGAGGACGCGGAGGATATCTTTCAGGATACTTTCATTAAATACGCCGGACATTATCCTGATCAGCAAAATCCCGCCCTGCTCTACACTGTTGCCAGAAGCCTCTTTCTGGATATGGTCAGGAAGAGACGGCATGAAAAAGACAGCGACGCAGAGCCCGCCACCGAAGAGAGCCCGGAGAGCCTGACCATAGAAAAGGCGGCGGAAAACAGACTGCTGGGTATGTTCGCCAGACTGCCGAAAGAGGACAGAGACATTTTATCTATGGCGGGACAGGACGGACTGAGCTACAAACAGATAGCGGAGATACTCCACATGTCCGAGGCGAATGTGAAGATCAAAGTGCATAGAGCCAGAATCAAACTTAAAAAGATGACGGAGGCGGAAGATGAATGAAAAAGATATTCTCATCAGCCTTTTTATAGATGACGAGATGAATATTGACGAAAAGAAGCAGTTCGTGAAAGAGATCAACTCTGACGATGATTTCTGCGCAGATACACTCGATATGCTTCAGACGGAACAGACACTGTATAATCTTGCGGAAGAAGCTCCCCCAGTGCCTGTCATCCGCCGGAAAGAGCCTTTCAGAATAGCAACATACGTCTCGTTCGCCGCTCTGGCGGTATCTCTGATGGTGATGGTGAAAGTTTTTCTCATGACCCCGGAAACGTCTGTCAGCGAGCATATGCAGAGATTCGTAATATATGTTCCTGATGCCGGACAGGTCTCGGTAGCCGGATCATTCAACGGATGGCAGCCGGTGCGGATGCAGAAGACGGACGGCGGATACTGGCAGGTGCTCCTGCCTCTGAAAAACGGTGAATACGCCTATTCTTATATAATAGACGGAGTACGCCAGATGCCGGATCCCACAACACCCGCCAGACAGGATGACGGTTTCGGCGGTGAAAACTCTGTGATAACCGTAGGGGATAAAATTTGAGGATATTTTTGATACTGACAGTCACGCTGGTTCTCTCTGCCTGCGCGTCAGTCAGCATAAACAGAAACGGTGATTCCGACATAGCGTCTTTCGCAGTGAAAGACGCCGGACAGCTGAGCCTGTTCTCATCCGTGAACGGATACGCCGAAATAAAAGGCGTCAGAGACGGCGGCAGATGGCGGTTTACTATACCCCACGCAAAAAGTTTCAGATATTTTCTGAAAAAGGACGGAGAAATCTATCTGCCGGAATGTCCGATGAAAGAGAGTGACGGATTCGGCGGAAAACTCTGTGTATATGAGGAGGAATAAGGTGAAAACTCTCATTTTGACAATACTTTTAATATTCAGCATACATGCCTTCGCAGATGAATACGCCGATGTTCAGATATCGGCTGAATCGGCAGGCGTGGAAAAAAATCTGGCGGCGGCTCTGGCGCAGAAAACCAGATCAGCCGGATATTCCACTCAGAATATGGCGCAGATCAGAAGCATGATACAAGCGTCAAAAGACGCTGAAGCGACACGCATAGCCGAAAAAGTGATGGAAGGGATCGCCAAAAATGTCCCGGAGAACAGAGTGGTCATGGCGGCGAAGACCATATCCGAAAGATACGCCTTCGCAAGACAGTTGGCGGTAAAAGCGAAAATCTCCGCAAAAGCCTCCGGTACATTCTCCGACACTGTGACTGACGCCATGGCGGCGGGAGCCGGACAGAAGAATCTGGACAAACTGGCGGCTGATATAGCAGAAACAAAGGAAGACAGAGACGGATACGCTCTAGCGGTGACAGCCCTGTACAGAGAGATGGCGAGATACGGCGTACCGGACGCGATATCATCCGAGATAGCGGTGAAAGCCATGAAGAAGCTGAATGTAAAGCAGATAAATGAATACCGTGAGAGCTTTAAGCAGAATGCCGGATACGGCAACGCGGGCTCTTTCGCTGAAAACATGGGAAGAAACATCGAGAAGGGCAGAGCTGCCTCATCCATGGGCTCCGGCGGGTCAGGCTCCGGTTCCGGCGGATCATCATCCGGCGGCAGCGGCGGAAGCGGAGGAGGAAACGGCGGCGGAGGCGGTCACAGATAGATCAGTGTATATCCCCGCCTGTGGTGGAAGCGCTGAGCGAGCTGTGCTTCAGTCCCTTTATCGCTTTCAGAGAGTTGAAAAGAGCTTTTATCTGTGCTGATTTTCCTTTCAGTATCAGCACCTCCATGCAGTTATGGTGGTCCAGATGCACATGCTGGGTGCAGATAACCATATCCCCGAAATCGTGCTGAACCTCTGTCATTCTCTGCATCACTCCCGGCTTGTGGTGGTCGTACACTATCGTCACGGCGGCGGCGACCTCTGCGTCTGTTGCCCACTGATCTTCCACCAGAGCCTTTCGCATGATGCTCTTTATCCCTTCCGAGCGGGACGGATAGCCGTTGGCATTCAGATATTGTTCGAACTGCTCCAGAAGGGGCTCATCTATAGAAACAGTAACCCGTGTAACTTTTGGCATAACATCCTCCGAAATCACAATAACATATATCGCGTTATAAAAAAAGGGCATGCGCTGATACACGCACGCCCGGTCAGGTTTATCTTTTTTTGTGTTTTGCGGCCTCTTTCGCCAGCTTGCTTATGCGCTTGTCTTTCTGTCTGCGCCACAGTTTGATCTGCTCAGCGTCCGCCTCTTCCATCAGCTTCAGATAGCTTTTCAGGCGTTCAGCGGTGATGATGCCCTCTTCCACAGCCTGTTTAACAGCGCATCCCGGTTCTTCCTGATGGGTGCAGTCGGCGAATTTGCATCCGATCGACAGCTCCTCTATGTCATCGAAAACCTCGGAAACAGCGTCAGCGTCAGCGCCTATCCCCACCTCTTTTATCCCAGGCATATCCATGATCCAGCATCCGGAAGGAGTCTGCACCATATATCTGACGGTGGTGGTGTGCACGCCTTTTTCATCTGATTCTCTCACCTGAGAGGTCTTCATGACCTCTTCGCCGTACATGGCGTTCAGCAGAGATGATTTGCCGGCGCCGGACAATCCTGCCAGACATATAATATCGCTGTGCCCGAAATATGACTTCAGCTCCTCTACGCCTTCCCATGTCACAGTGCTGGTAACGAAAACAGCTCCGTTGGTTATCTCCGCCGCTTCTCTCTCCAGCACAGCCGCCCGCACCGGATCAACAATATCCGCCTTGGTAAGAGCCACAACGGGTATCACGTCCGCCGATCTGGCGAGAACCATGAATCTCTCCAGCCTGCGCAGGCTGAAGTTGGCGTCCATAGCCATCACTATCAGAACATGGGTGACGTTCGCCGCCATGGTCTGCATGCCCTCTCCGGACGGATTCTTTCGCCGGAGCTCAGAAGACCTGTTCTGGATATTCTCTATGACGGCATTGTCCCCTTCGCCGGAGACCTCTACTATGTCGCCTGTAACTGGATACGAATGTGTGCTGTAGCGCACTCTGCCGGCCAACACGGCTGACCTGCCGTCATCCAGAGTATATTTTTCTCTGTTGGCGTATACTATTCTGTAATGTTTTTTCATTTCATTCTCCCATAACTATTTAAGGAGACTGCTGAAATACCCTGTCGCCGTATGGACGCAGTCATACTGTGATCCCATGCGGCAGGATTTATTAGACAATCGGCTTGTTGAAAAATGTTCTGAACAAAAAACACCTTTATTTAGTCTTTTTATTAAAATCGTGTATAATTAATTTATCACAAATACAAGGAGAAAACCATATGGAAAGAAAAGGCGCTGTTACAATGAAAGGAAACCCCATGACACTGGTAGGGGCAGAGATAAAAACAGGCGACAAAGCACCCGCCTTCACCGTTGTTTCACAGGCGCTGGCGCCCGTCACGCTGGCTGACTACGCCGGAAAGACCAAGGTTATCAGCGTTACGCCCTCTCTGGATACTCCCGTCTGCGATTTTCAGCTCAGAAGACTCAACACAGAAGTAGCCTCCATGGGCGATGATGTGGTAATGCTGAACATCAGCATGGATCTTCCTTTCGCTATCAAACGCTTCTGTACTGTGGCAGAGATAGACAAGGCAGTGGCGCTGAGCGACCACAGAGACGCTTCATTCGGCACAGCTTTCGGTGTTCTGATCAAGGAGCTGAGACTGCTCGCCAGAGCCGTCTTCGTAGTGGATAAGAACGACACTGTGACATATGTGGAATATGTTCCCGAGGCTACAAACGCCCCCGACTATGACAAGCTCATCGCTTTTCTGAAAAAATAAACAATAAAGGGGGCTTAAGCCCCCTTTTTTTATTCTATGTATTCGTATTCCATACTGATTCCGGTGCTTCCGAACACGGCGGACGTCTCATAGTGGTCCTCGCCGTCGAAGAGATCTTCATACTCTTCATACAGCAGATCCTCCTCCGCCTCCGTCTCGCAGTTGGCGAGCTTTATCTGATATTCCAGCATCCTTTCATATTGCGGCATCTTATCTGCGAATTCCAGAAATGTCTTCATATCATCAGAAAGACTCTCGTCGGACTCAAACAGCGCCCGAACCTGCTCAATATCGCTCCTGTCGCCGGTGATGCTCAGACCGCCGCCCGGATCCACGGAAAACTTCACATCCGGACCATATGACAGCCCGGCTTCCCTGAACGCCTTTTCCACACGCTGACGCATGTAGGAGGAAATTTCCGCCACGTTCTCTCTGGTGGGAGCCATATCGGCAATCTTTTCCGCCAGCGGCGTACCGGAGCCGGAAATATCAGCGCTCGACGCACTCAATATCATATGAGTAAAATCGATTTGCTGAGAGACAGTTGAAAGTTTCTGAAACTTTACCTGCCCGTTCTCTTCCTCATTTTTTACAGCCCATATCCCGCTCATAACTCACCTCTCTGGTGATTAACAAGCAAATTATGTGCTAATAATGGGGACAACGTGAAAAACTATTATTTGCTTTTCAGCATCTCTTTTACTTTTTCGCCCAGTTCCGCCTGTTTCACTACATTGACCAGAGTGGGTTTGGCCTCTTCAAATGTGGCTTTTCTGGCGGGTTTCAGATCTTCTATATAGAACACCTGCCATCCTGCGCTGCTCACTTTGACCTTGAAAATATCGCCTTTCTTTTTATTCTCTAAGGCATTCTGTATGTCCTGACTCAGCCTGCCTATCTCTATCCAGCCTATTTTGCCGCCTGTCTGAGCTGTCACCGGATCAAGAGACTGCTTTTTGGCCGTTTCCCCGAACTTGTCCAGAAGCGCCTGGCTGTCCTTGGTCAGTCCAAGACTGTTTACCAGAACAGTTGCCGTCTGCTCATCCTTCACCAGAATATTGTGCAGGTTGAAAGCCGGAGGAGTTTTGAGATCGTGCTGGGAATACAGCTTGCGCAGTGTGGCGTCCGGAATATTCAGGCTGTCTGTGAATCTCTTAGACCACACCTCCACAGCCAGAGTATTAGCCGCTATTTTGTATTCGGGGTCGTTCTGCATACCCTGCGCCAGTATCTTGGGTCCCAGAATAGACATAATCATGTATTCCTTTTTTATGTCGTCTTTAGACTTGGGGGTCTGAGCCGTATAGTCCACCTTATATTTCTGCGCGGCGAATATTATAAGCTCCGAGTCAGTGGGTCCCTGAGCGTATGATACTGCGGCAGCAACAAAAATAACAAAAACCATAATCTTCTTTAACATTATTATCTCCATCTCGGTTCAGCGGACGGCTGAACCTCAAAATTATTACCTAACTATGACCGCCTCGTACTGTTATAATTCAGTTTTCAGCGAAATTAACACTATTTTCTGGCGCCTATTCTGGCGGCTCTCTGTTTCCACTGCTGTTCGGCGAACTGCTGCATATCCGTCACCCTGTCCTTCTCGTCCACTATCTCCAGCCCGATCAGGGTTTCGAATATATCCTCCAGCGTGATGATTCCGGCTGTCCCGCCGTATTCATCCACCAGCAGGCTGATATGTTCTTTCCGGTTTATCAGCTCCTCATAAACGTCATAAACGCTGACCCACTCGATGAACACGCATATATCTCTTTTGAAGGCGGACAGGGGCAGGTCCGGTCCTTTGCCCAGGGCGTATCTGTAGATATCGCTCTTCAGCACGAAACCGGATATTCTGTCAACATCCTCAACATACACAGGTATTCTGGAAAAAGCCATATCCTCATATTTTTCAACTATCTCTCTGGACGTAACATTTTCGTCAAAGGCGAATATAACCGTTCTGGGCGTCATTATATCGTTTGCTTTTACGTTTCTGAGCAGAAACAGGTTTTTCACAACCCTCGCCTCCTGCTCCGTAATGATTCCCTCTTTCACCCCTATCTCAGCCAGAGCGAGGAACTCGTCCTTGTCCACGGTATTATCTTTCTCTCTTCTCGCCAGAAAATATGTGACGCCTTTGGACAGCAGAACCAGAGGATACATCATGACAGTCAGTATCTTGATGGCAGGTACGCAGAAAGATACGAGATGCTTCCAGTACAGAGCGCCGATGGTCTTGGGAACTATCTCTGACAGCACCAGAATCATCAGTGTGAGCACGGCGGAGATAGCCCCCACATACTCATCACCGAAAACATGCGCTGCCTGCGCGCCGGCTCCGGCGGCGCCGACGGTATGCGCGATGGTGTTCATGCTCAGTATTGCGGCGAGCGGTTTCTCCACGTCTTTTTTCAGAGAATCAAGCAGCTGCCCCAGAGCCGGGTTGGTTCCCTTCAGGCTGGCGGCGTATGCCGGGGTGATACTCAGAAGCACTGCCTCAAAAATCGAGCAGATAAAAGACACGGCTATCGCTATGGATATATAGAATATTAATAATGACATTATTTTGAGTTAGAAAACAGCATCATTTCTCTGAGACGGTCGGCTGTACCCTCGTCTTTCAGAAGCTCCACCAGCGTAAAGGAAAATTCGGCAGCGGTGGACGGACCTCTGCTGGTTATCACGTTTTCATCCACAACAACACCGGCATGCTGATAGTTGCACACCTCCGCCACTATGCCCTTGAATGTGGGAAAACATGTGGCAAGTCTGCCGTCCAGCATGCCTTTCTTCGCCAGAATATAAGGCGATGCGCAGATGGCGGCTATATATTTTTCCTCTTTCATATATTTTTCGAGTATCTTATGAACGGTCTCGTTCTCGTCAATGTTCTTGGCGCCTCTGAGCCCGCCCGGCAGAACGATCATGTCGTATTCATCTGGATTTATATCTGTGATCGCTTTGTCCGGCACAATTTTTATATCTCTGGCACTGACTATCGTATCCGATGTCAGACCGCACACATCTGTCTCTATCTCGGCTCTTCTGAGAATATCTATCACGGATACAGCCTCGATCTCTTCAAACCCATCAGCCAGAACAACAATCACTTTGCTCATCTTTCACCTCTTAACAAAACAGTATAAACTAAAAATCTTGCGTATTGAAATAAAAATTCCGATACATTACATTCACAGAAACAATAGAGGTAGTAAGGTGAAAATACTTCTCCACCAATGCTGCGGACCCTGCTCCGTATATCCTGTGAGAATCCTGAAAGGAATGGGACACGATCTGGGCGGATACTGGTTCAACCCGAACATCCATCCGGTGACAGAATTCTATAAACGTCTGGAGACGCTGACCGCATTTGACAGATCGGAAAATATTCCGCTGATTCTGGACGAGACATACGGTCTGGTCGATTTTCTGAAAAATACAGCGCAGAACCATACGGAAAGGTGCGGATACTGCTACAGAGCGCGTCTGGAAATGACCGCTATGACGGCGAAGCAGAACGGATTCGACTCTTTCACCAGTACACTGCTCTACAGCAGATATCAGAACCATGAGCTGATGGTGGAAACAGCAAACGAAATGGCGTCAAAGTATAATGTCGGCTTCTTCTATCACGATTTCCGAGAGGGGTGGAAAGACGGCATCGAAGGTTCAAAAGCGCTGGGAATGTACCGTCAGCAATACTGCGGATGTATATACAGCGAAGAGGACAGATATCTGAAACAGCTCTCCGCCAAATACGCGCAGAACAGCCCGCAGCAGCAGTAATAATACAGCCTGAAGCATTAACATTTTTCACACAGACGCCCGATGCCGCCCTCAGCTGGCATACTGCTATTTAATTACCATATTAACAAATTTTCAACATTTGACATTCCGGCAATTCCATTATACAGTTTTAATATAAATTTATATTTTTAAACACGCCCGGAAATACTCTTTTATTGCACTATGGAGGTCATATGCGTGGTTTATTAAGCAGCAAGAGCGTGTCTGTTCAGTTGCTGATGCCAATGGTAATCATTCTTCTGATAATCTTTTCCACTATCTTCATCATCACCAGCAGGATGAACACAAAAAACGCCGTCAACATATCTGAAATGAGAGCGGTGGAGATGAACAAGGTGCTGATGCACGTTGTGAAACACGAAACAACGGGAGACCCGGACGAAAACGGGCGGTATGCGCTCATAGACGATCTCGTGAACACAGTCAGTCTGGGCGAAAACGGATATTTCTTCATCATGGATCCATCAGGCAAGCTGATATATCACAAAAACCAGGAACTGGTGGGCAAGAGCATAGCGCAGTATGATTTTGCTAGAACCATGCTGAAACAAAAGACCGGAACACTGAAATATGATTTCAACAACGCGACAAAACTCGTCAAATACGAATATTATCCAAAAAAAGACTGGATAGTGGCGGCAGGATATGAGGTGAACGAGCTGTTCGCTCCTTTTAATAGAGTAAAACTCAGCGTACTGGCGGTCTGTGTCGCCGGGCTATTCGTTATAATAGCCGCTCTGCTTCTGATCATGAAAAAATTTCAGCACAATATGCGTGAGCTTCTTAACTCTTTCGTGGACGTGGCGAAGGGCAATCTCGTTTTTAACGGAAAAAACCTCGGGCTTTCATGCACATGCGCGGATCATATGAAGTGCGATGATAAGAGCTGTTCCGCATTTGCCATGCCCGGCGCTCCATGCTATCTCACAGTGGGAAGCGAAGCGCCCAAGCTGGGTATGACTGTTGAATGTCTCAAGATAAGGAACAAAGAGTACAAATCATGCGATGAATGCGATTATTATAAAAAAGAGCTGAAATCAGGCAACGAGCTGAGCATGCTAAACCAGTTCAACTCTGCCATGATAATCAAACTTTCGAGCTCCATAAAAAGCATAAAAGACACAGCGGACAAACTGAATCTGGGCTCCGGGACCCTCTCTTCATCCACTGAGGAGCTGGGTGCTAACGTGACCCAGCAGAATCAGGAGGTTTCGCAGATTAATGTCGCTATGCAGCAGATCAACGCCGGCATAGAGGACACCGCCAGAAAAGTGACCCAGACGGAAGAACTGGCGAAAGAGAGCCGTCTCTTCGCCGAAAAATCCGAGGCCAGCACCGAAGAAGGCGAAAAGATGATACAGAAAATTGTTATGTCCAACAATGATCTGATCAATTCCATCAACACTCTGAAGAAGAACTCTGAATCCATGTATGATATTCTGGGGCTGATAAACGACATAGCCGACCAGACCAACCTGCTTTCACTCAACGCCGCTATAGAGGCGGCCAGAGCGGGAGAGGCAGGCAGAGGGTTCGCCGTGGTGGCGGACGAAGTGCGCAAGCTGGCGGAGAGAACAGTTGACTCGGTAAAAGAGATATCCGACATCATCAACCAGAACAACAGACAGGTAGACGGCGCTGTTAAGAGTGTCGAGAGCAATATAACACAGGTCAGCGGTGTTTCTGATTTCATGAGCAGTCTGAAAGATATGGCGCACCAGACCAAAGAGAACTCCATCATGACGTCAGACAATATCACACAGGTGGTGTCCGCCATCCAGCAGCAGGCGGCGGCGATTTCTCAGATGGAGAACGCCATCAATCAGGTTTCTGTGGGCATACGGGAGATCAACGAGGCGGCTAACGTTCTGGCGGAGATGAGCGTTAATCTGCGCCACGAAGGCGAGGTTCTGGAAACCGAATCCAGCAGATATTCTGTAAAATAACTAAACTCAGTCTTATGAGCGGGGCATCCGCCCCGCTCTTTTTTTGAAAAACCCGTCTTTTAAATCCTTCATAAATATGTTATACATTAGTGTTCTACTAACACAATGGACAAACATATGAAAAGAATACTGGTAACAGGCGGTTCAGGCTTTCTGGGCAGCCATCTCTGCGAAAAACTTCTTAACAGAGGCGATGAAGTTCTCTGTGTCGACAACTTCTTCACCGGAAGACGTGACAACATAAAACACCTGCTGGATAATAAGAATTTTGAAATCATGCGCCATGACATCACCTTTCCGCTCTATGTGGAGGTGGACGAGATATACAACCTCGCCTGTCCGGCGAGCCCCGTGCACTATCAGTTCGACCCGGTGCAGACGACAAAAACATCCGTCATGGGCGCCATAAACATGCTGGGTCTGGCTAAGCGTCTGAAGATAAAAATACTTCAGGCATCCACATCCGAAGTGTACGGCGATCCGGAGATACACCCCCAGCCGGAAACATATAAAGGCTCAGTCAACCCCATCGGCATCAGGGCATGCTATGACGAGGGAAAGAGATGCGCCGAGACACTCTTCTTCGACTATCACCGTCAGCATAATCTGAAGATAAAAGTTGTCAGGATATTCAACACCTACGGTCCCAGAATGCACCCCAACGACGGGCGTGTGGTGAGCAACTTCATCGTTCAGGCGCTGAAGAACGAAGACATAACCATCTACGGCGAGGGCAACCAGACCAGAAGTTTCTGTTACTGCGACGACCTCATCAGAGGCTTCCTGAAAATGATGGACACCAGGGACGATTTCACCGGTCCTGTGAACATAGGCAATCCCGGAGAGTTTACAATTATTCAACTTGCCAGAAAAGTTATCGATATGGTAGGCAGTAAGAGCAAGCTGGTGTATAAACCCCTGCCTCAGGACGACCCTATGCAGAGAAAACCCGACATAACTCTCGCTAAAAAGGAACTCGGATGGGAACCAACGATAATGCTGGAAGAAGGGCTGAAATATACCATTGCTTACTTCGATGAATTACTTAGAAAAACCGGAGAGATAGCATGAATATAGCCGTGGTAGGAACAGGATATGTAGGACTCGTGACAGGCGCTTGTTTCGCTGAGATGGGAAACAGGGTCATCTGTGTTGATATAGATGAGAAGAAAGTAAATAACCTGAAAAACGGCATCATCCCCATATATGAGCCCGGGCTTGAGGGCATAGTTCTGAAAAATGTGAAATCCGGCGACCTGACCTTCACCACAAAAATAGAAGAGGCTCTGAAAAAAGCATCCATCTGCTTCATCGCCGTGGGCACCCCCATGGGCGAGGACGGAAGCGCCGATCTGCAATATGTTCTGGCGGTGGCGAAAAGCATAGGTCAGCACATGGACAAACACATGTATATCATAGACAAATCTACTGTTCCTGTCGGCACGGCGGACAAGGTGAGAGCCACTGTCGCTCAGGCGCTGAAAGAGCGTGGAAGCGATCTGACATTCGATGTGATATCCAACCCTGAATTCCTGAAAGAGGGTGCCGCTGTTGGGGACTTTATGAAACCCGACCGTGTGGTTGTGGGCGCCGATAACGAAAAGGCTCTGGACACCATGCGTGAGCTCTATGCTCCCTTCACCGTGAACCACGAAAGGTTCATCGACATGGACATCCGCTCAGCGGAAATGACCAAATACGCCGCCAACGCCATGCTGGCGACCAAAATATCATTCATAAACGAAATGTCCCGCATCTGCGAAAAAGTAGGCGCAGACGTGAATAAAGTCCGTAAAGGAATCGGCAGCGACAGCCGTATAGGCTACAGCTTTATCTATCCCGGATGCGGATACGGCGGAAGCTGTTTTCCCAAGGATGTTCAGGCGCTGATAAAAACCGCCCAGAACAACGGATATGAGCCCAAAATACTCTCCGCTGTGGAGGAAGTGAACTACGCTCAGAAAAAAGTGATCTCGGAAAAAGTAATAAATCGTTTCGGCGAAGACCTGACAGGCATGACGTTCGCTGTGTGGGGGCTCTCTTTCAAGCCGGAAACAGACGACATGAGAGAGGCGGCGTCGATCACCATAATAAACGAGCTGACAAAACGTGGAGCAAAGGTACGGGCATATGATCCTAAGGCCGCTCACGAGGCTCAGGAATGTTATCTGAAAGGCAATACGTCAGTGGAATATGTAGACAGCAAATATCTGGCGGTGAAAGGCGCTGACGCCATGATACTGATAACCGAATGGAAAGAATTCAGAAGCCCCGACTTCGATGAGATACAGAAAAGCCTGAAAAATCCCGTTATCTTCGACGGACGCAACCAGTACAACAAGGACAGAATGTCCGAAATGGGATTTGAATATTATCAGATAGGGGCGTAAACAAAAATATATGTACGATTATATTGTCGTAGGATGCGGATTCGCCGGAGCGGTGATAGCAGAGAGAATAGCCACTCAGTTGGATAAAACTGTGCTGGTGATGGACAGAAGAGGTCATCTGGGCGGCAACTGTTACGATTATCGTGACGATAACGGTATAATCGTTCATAAATACGGACCCCACCTTTTTCACACGGAAAACCGTGACGTTTTCGATTATCTGACCAATTTTACCCACTGGCAGGCCTATCAGCATAAGGTTCTGGCGTCCATAGATGGTCAGAAAGTCCCTATTCCATTCAATTTCAACACCATAGACATGCTTTTTCCGGCTGATAAGGCAAAGACTCTGAGGGATAAGCTGACCACAGGATACGGCGAAGGCGCGAAAGTTCCCATACTGGAGCTGAAAAGATCTGACGATGCCGACATGCAGGAACTGGCTGACTATGTTTATAACAAAGTCTTCGTGAACTACACCGCTAAACAATGGGGTATGAAGCCGGAGGACATGGACGGAGCGGTGACAGCCAGAGTGCCCGTTTTTGTGGGCAGAGACGACAGATATTTTAACGATACATATCAGGCTGTGCCGAAATACGGCTATTCAGAGATTTTCGGCAGGATGCTGGAACACAACAACATCCGGATAATGCTGAACACGGCTTTCAGAGATGTTATGAATATCACCGAAGACGGGTTCACCCTGTTCGGTTCGGAATTCACAGGCAAGGTCATATACACAGGTTCCATAGACGAACTGTTCGGATACAGGTTCGGCGACCTGCCCTACAGAAGCGTGGATATGCGGTTCGAAACATTGGATATGGAATATTTTCAGGATACCGGCACCGTAAACTATCCGAACGAGCACGAATATACCCGCATAACCGAGTTTAAGCGTATACATCCGGCTGTGACAGACAAGACCACCATCCTGAAAGAATATCCTATGCCGCATCAGAGGGATAAGAACATCCCCTATTACCCCGTATTCACCGAAGAGAACCGGAAGCGCTATGATGAGTATGTGGGGCTGGCGGAAAAATACAAAAACCTGATACTGCTGGGCAGACTGGCGGAATATAAATATTACGACATGGACGATATAGTGGAGAGAGCACTGGAAGTTTTCGACACGGAGATCAGATAATATGCCCGAAAAATTCTTCTTAATGACCGCCCACCACAAGAAAGACGACTATATTGATATCTCTAAGAAATACTTTGACCCTATACAGGTGGGCGGAGCACTCACCGACACCGATCTGGGCATTGTCACCGATGCCTCCGGCGAGAATATCTCCGCCAAAAACAGATCTTACTGCGAGCTGACAGCCTATTACTGGGCGTGGAAGAACTGTGACGCTGAATATATAGGCTTGATGCATTATCGCCGAATATTCACCGTTAAGCCATTCCTGAAACAGCGTATATCGAACACCATCTCCTTTCTGTCCCGTGTGATCAGATACGGCATAAAAGGAGGCGGAGCGGAGCTGTGCCTCAGCAGACGCATCAAGGCGAAACAATCCGATGCGGAGGAGCTGTCTGCCGGACTTAAGGCGTTCATCATGGGCGCTGATTTCGATATGATCCTTCCTAAAAAGCAGTACTATCACCATGTCACTATGGAAGAAAACTACTGTATGGTACACAACAGAGAAGATTTTGATATCATGAAGAAAGCTGTTTCCGGAATGTATCCGGATATGACGGCGGCTATGGGAAAATGCGTCCGCTCAAACAGCTTCTATTCATATAACATGATGATAATGAAGAAAGATCTTTATCAGAAATACTGTGAAATGCTTTTTAGCGTGCTGGCGGATGTTGAAAGCAGAATTAACATATCCGACCGTTCGGACTATCAGAAGCGGGTGTTCGGCTTCTTAAGTGAAAGGATGCTGAATTTCTTCGTTCAGCACATGAAAGACACGCAAAACATCAAGATAATAGAGCTGGACGCAGTATTTCTTAAATAACAGCTACTGTACTGCCGAAATATTCCCGCTTATTAACCCGTAAAAATCCATCTCTTTTCCCAGCCATGCAGATCCGTCAACGGATAAATGCCCGTTGTCTCTGTAAATATATGTAGATCCGACGTGTGATTCACATTTCCCGTTTGGGCAGATTCCATCGCTTAATAAAACAACTCTGTGCGTTTTTCCTATCTCTGTAAGCATGTTACTGACATTCTGATAGCTTACGCTTGTATCACTATAGTTAAAACTGCATTCATCCAGACTGCCCCCCAGAAACTCATGTCTGAGCAGACAATGACCTATATCGTTCCCGTTAAAAGGCGTAGGAGAAATGAATACAGGCTGAACACCAATACTTTCAAGATAATCCATGGTCTCGACCAGCTTCTCCCTCAGCTTCTCATAACTTGCCCCACTGACCGTGTCTCCGCTTAATGTCTGATTGCCGTCTCCGACATACTGAAACAGGATAGAAGACATCACAACATATTTAACGCTTTTATTTTCCCTGAGCCAGCGGAGAACATCATCATTGAACTCAATACATTTCTTTGCCATATCCAGTCCGTAGGAGGCATTCAATGGTGAAAAGTTTATAAAAGGACCGCATTGAGATTTTGTCATCTGTATCAGCCGCACGTCACTCTTTGAGCTGATAATACCCTTGACCAGATGCATGGCGTATGAATCTCCCCATACAAGAATCTCAGGGTTGTCCGCTGTTCTGCATTCAGGGTCGGTGGTAAATTTCCAGTCGCATATTTTATTAAGTCCGTGATTCACTCTTATTTTATCCGCGATAACGCCGTATTCTTCGCCTGATGATGTTTTGCGTTTTACAAAGCCGTCATTGATATGCCCTGCGGCGCCCCATGAAAAAAGAAGGACTGAACCCACAACAGCAAAGCTGAAGATGAATTTTCGGCTGAATACTTTTTTGTTTCTGAATGGGGTTTCAATGTACTTCCAGCTTATAAAAGCAAGCAGAAGGGAGAGTCCTGACAAAAACAGCAGGAGCCTGACAGAAGGTTCTTCAAGAGAACCGTGTCTGGCAAAAACAAAAAGCGGCTGATGCCAGAGATAAGCGCTGTAGCTTATCAGTCCGACCCCGACTACAGGTCTGAGTGAGAGTATCCTGCCCATAAGACTTGCTGGGGAAGCGAAGGCTATCAGAAAAGCTGTCCCCAGTGTCGGTATTAAGGCGTAAACACTGGGAAACGGCGTATTGTGGTCGAACGTAAACATAGCGAAAAAGATCATCAAAAGACCCACGAACCCCATCACTTCACTCAGGATTCTTTTTGACCTGATTTTATTGATCTGTTCCGGCTTGTAGATAAAAACAAAAGCTGTCAGCGCCCCTATGGTAAGCTCCCAGAATCTTGCGGGAAGCAGAAAAAATGTGGACGAGGGTCATTTAACCGAACCAACCTGAGCCAGACTCAGGCTGACAAAAGCCACAATCATAAGGAATCCGAAAATCCATCTTTTCCGTAATTTATATAAAAGCATCAATATGAGAGGGAATATAACATAATACTGTTCCTCCACCGCCAGACTCCATGTATGAAGAAGCGGTTTCAGATCAGCCCCGGTAGCAAAATAGCCGCTCTCTCTCCAAAACAGAATATTGGAAGAAAAAGTGGCAACAGCCGACAGACTGTCGGAAAACTCTTTGTAATAGTTCGGCATCAGCCAAATCCAGGCAAAAGGAAGACAGCAGAGAATAACAAAAAACAGAACAGGCAGGATACGTCTGGCTCGCCTTTCATAGAAATTGACGATGGAGAATTTACCGGAATCCATATCATTGAGAATGATCGTTGTTATCAGATATCCACTGATTACGAAAAAAATATCCACGCCAATAAAACCGCCGGAAAATGATTTAAAACCGGCATGATAAAGTATAACTGGAATTACAGCTACTGCTCTGAGTCCGTCTATTTCGCTTCTATATTTCATAATCACCATCTTTTTGCCGTATTACACAACAAATTTGCATGTCAAATTTATCTGCCTGAATAGTTCCTGTCAATCCAGTTTCTATACTCGCCGCTTTTTACATGAGAGATCCATTCAGGATTGGAGAGATACCATTTTACGGTAAGAAGAAGCCCCTCGTCGAATGTGACGGACTGTTTCCAGCCGAGCTCGTTCTTTATTTTATCGCATTTGATGGCATATCTTCTATCGTGTCCGGGGCGGTCTTTCACATAGGTTATCAGTTTTTTGAAGTAGTCTTTGTCCCTGCCTGTCAGGTTAGCGGTTATCTCGCACATTCTGTTTACCAGGCTGATGTTCGTCCACTCGTTCTCCCCGCCTATGTTGTATGTTTTGCCTATTCTGCCGCTCAAAACTATTTTCCATATTCCTGAGCAGTGGTCTGTAACGAAAAGCCAGTCACGGATGTTCATTCCGTCACCGTAAACGGGCAGAGGCTTTTCATCCAGCATATTGAGCAGCATCACGGGGATAAGCTTTTCCGGGAACTGATACTGACCGTAATTGTTTGTGCAGTTAGACATGGTTATGTTCATGCCGTATGTATGGTGGTATGCGTTTACTATATGGTCTGATGAAGCCTTAGACGCTGAGTAGGGGCTTCTGGGATCATAGGGGGTGGTTTCATAAAAATATCCTGTCTCACCCAGAGAACCGAACACCTCGTCTGTGCTGACATGATGAAACAGAGTGTTCTCTCTGCCCTGCCAGTGCTGTCTACAAGCCTCCAGCAGGTTGAATGTGCCGACAATGTTGGTCTGGATAAAGTCAGCCGGACCGTGTATGGATCTGTCCACATGGGATTCGGCGGCAAAATGGATTACGCAGTCGGCATCATATCTTTCGATACAGTCCTTTACAGCGTTCATATCGCATATATCTATCTTCTCGAAGAAATATCTGTCTTTGTACTTTTCTGCTATGTCGCTGAGGCTTTCAAGGTTTCCGGCATATGTCAGTTTGTCCAGATTTATAACATTACCGGAATATCCGGCGGCGTCCAGTATATATCTGATAAAGTTGGACCCGATAAATCCGGCTCCGCCTGTGACTATTATATTATTGAATTTTCTCATATCTGTGTCTCTTCAAAGTATTCAGCCAGGTTATCATCCCATTGATTAATATTAAACCCCAGATTTCTCACTTTTTCTTTAAAAAAGACAGAATTCTTCGGTCTTTTCGCCGGAGTCGGATACATATCGGTGCTTATGGGGGCGATATCCACATTTCTGCTGATAAGTCCGAGCTTTCGTCCGTGCTCATATATCTTAACCGCAAAATCATACCATGTGATGACCCCGTCATCGCTGTAATGATATGTACCGTATGAGGTGTTTCCTGAATTAATGAGTTTCAGAATATTTGCTGTCAGAACAGCGGCGTATGTGGGGGAGCCTGTCTGATCGTTCACAACCCCCACCCTGTCTCTCTCATTCATGAGCCGGAGCATTGTTTTTACAAAGTTATTTCCGTGAATGCCGTACAGCCAGCTTATACGGAATATAAAGTGCTTACATCCGCTATTTCTGACCGCCTCTTCTCCGGCAAGTTTTGTGCGTCCGTAGGCAGACAGAGGATTTGTTTCGTCTGTCTCTTTATACGGTTCTTCAGATGTGCCGTCAAAGACGTAATCTGTGGAGAAGTGTATCAGCACAGCATCCAGTTCTTTAGCCGCTTCAGCCAGATTTTCAACACCACAGGCGTTTACCTTCATGGCTGTGTCCTCATCAGACTCAGCCCTGTCAACCGCCGTATATGCGACAGCGTTTATTATGTGAGTGATTTTTTTGTTTTTTACAAATGCGGATACAGAATCAGAACTTGTTATATCGACATCTATATCAGTGCCGATGAACTCCATTCCGGAAGCATCCATAGCTTTCGCTATCTGTGTTCCCAGCATACCTCTGCACCCAGCAAGCCATATCATCAGAATATCTCCGCATCTTTCAGCAGAGGCAGACTCATGTCTTTATCCGATACGATAACATCATCCGCCTGCCAACTGATGCCTACAGCCGGATCGTTCCATATGATCCCTCTCTCGCACCGGGGGGAATATTCTCCACCCTTCACCTTATACACTATTTCGGCTGTGTCGCTGAGAACGATAAAACCATGCGCAAAGCCTTCAGGGATATACATCATTTTCCTGTTATCGGAAGAAAGACAAGCCCCTGTCCATTTTCCGAAGGTGGGTGAACCTTTTCTGATATCCACAGCCACGTCAAAGATCTCGCCGTCTATACATCTCACCAGCTTAGCCTGTGCCTGAGGCGGAAGCTGATAGTGCAGACCGCGCAAAACTCCTTTTACAGATTTAGAGTGATTATCCTGAATAAATTCTCCGGTTATTCCCGCTTTCTCAAAATCTGATCTCTTATATGTTTCCATAAAGAAGCCGCGGTTATCCGGAAACACTGTGGGTTCTATCAATATTATATCGCTGATCTCAAGAGGGGTGAATTCAAAAGGCATATATCAACTTTCCTGGGTTATAATTTTTTGCAGATAGTCACCGTATTCATTCTTAAGCATCGGTTCCGCCAGTTTCAGAAGCTGTTTTTCGTCTATCCAGCCGCTGCGGTAGGCTATCTCCTCTATACAGGCTATCTTGATCCCCTGTCTTTTCTGTATAACATGAATGAATTCGGAAGCCTCCAGAAGACTTTCATGTGTGCCTGTATCCAGCCATGCGAATCCTCTGTTCATTATCTCGATCGTCAAACGCCCCATATCCAGATAAGAGTTATTGACCGAAGTAATCTCCAGCTCGCCTCTGGCGGAAGGTTTTGTCTCTTTCGCTATTTTCGTTACCTGATTGTCATAAAAATATATTCCGGTGACAGCATAGTTTGATTTCGGCTGCTCCGGTTTTTCCTCTATGGACGTTACATTGCCGTCATTATCAAAGCCGGCGACTCCGTACCTCTCAGGATCGTTGACATAGTACCCGAATACCACGCCTCCGCCATCCTTCTCCACCTTCTCCACAGATGTGCGGAGCAGTCCGGTGAGCCCTGTCCCATAGAACAGGTTGTCACCCAGAACCATACATACGGACCCGTCACCTATAAAATCCTCGCCGATAATAAAAGCCTCCGCCAGACCGTTCGGTTTCTCCTGAACAGCATAGCTGATCGACATGCCCAGCTGGCTTCCTGTGCCGAATAGATTTTCGAACCTGTCTATATCCTGAGGCGTGCTTATAATCAGCACATCTCTGATACCCGCCAGCATCAGAACAGACATGGGATAATAGATCATGGGCTTGTCATATATAGGAATAAGCTGTTTGCATACGGACACGGTGCTCGGATATAATCTGGTGCCGGATCCCCCGGCGAGAATAATTCCTTTCATCAGAACTCCATTTGCAATTCATCTAACATCCATTTTACAGTATCATGAATGTTGATGGAATCAAAATCCCCGATATATTTTTTTAGAAGCGAATTGTCTCCTATCAGCCTGTGTATCTCATGTTTTCTGAGATATTTCGGGTTAACTCTCACTTCCAGTTTGTGTCCGGAAAGCTCCTCCGCATAACTCAGTATCTTATTAATGGAATATCCTCTGTTGCTGCATATGTTTATTATTGTGGATTCCGCGTCCGACTCCAGAAGCCTGCGGTAGACCTCCACAATAAACCTGACATCTGAAAAATCCCTTATGACGGATGTATTTCCGAGTTCTATATATTCCGCCCTCTCGTTATAATGCTTAACTATCTTAGGTATGACAAAATCATCACTCTGACCGGGACCGGTATAGTTAAACGGTCTGACTATTATGATAGGGATATCACCGAAAAACTGCTTAACGGCGTTTTCCATCGCTGCCTTGCTGGCGCCGTAATGGTTTACCGGAGTCATTGGCATGGACTCATTCACGATATCCGTGTTGGGCGCTCCATATACCAGCCCGGTGCTGGACACAATCAGCTTGCGCAGCTTCGGCACAGCTTCTTTACACGCCTCTATCAGGTTTATCACACCCATCATATTGATTTCATATAGAACTGAAACATCGTTGAAAGGGACATATGATATGCCCGCTAAATTGATTATATAATCCGGACTAACTGCCCGGAGACATTTTATGAGCGATTCTTTATCTCTTATGTCGCATTCATAGTACATAGAGTTGTCTTTTTTAGTAATCCCGAGACCAAAAACAGTATACCCGCAGCTCTCCATCTCGTTCTTAAGATATACCCCGGTAAAACTGTCTATCCCTGTTATAAGAATCTTTTTAGAATGAACGGTCATGTTCATTTCTCTTGATATCTGTTTCCACCATCAGCTTACAGAGATCTTCCAGAGAAATCTGAGACTCCCATTTCAGCATATTTCTTGCTTTTGCGGGATCGCCGACAAGAAGATCAACTTCCGCCGGTCGGTAATTCTTGGTATCAACAGTGATAACAACCTCACCTGTTCTGTCATCGATACCCTGTTCTTCTTCGGCTTTTCCTTTCCAGACGATATCTATTCCGGCATATTTAAAAGCCAGAGTAGCGAAATAACGTACTGTTTCTGTTCTGCCTGTCGCCAGAACAAATGTGTCGGGTTCATCTGACTTCAGCATCAGATACATTCCTCTCACATATTCTTTTGCGTATCCCCAGTCACGCTTAGCGTCCAGATTTCCCAGCTCGAACTTTTTCAGCTTGCCCAGCTTTATCTTAGCCACAGAATCCGTGATCTTTCTGGTTACGAATTCTCTGCTTCTTAATGGGGATTCATGGTTAAACAGAATACCGCTGGTGGCGAATATTCCGTATGATTCTCTATAGTTCACTGTGGCCCAGTGGGCGTACAGTTTTGATATTCCGTAAGGGCTTCTGGGATAGAAAGGAGTCATCTCGTTCTGAGGAATCTCCACTACTTTGCCGAACATCTCGGAGGTGGATGCCTGATAAAACTTTATATCTTTATTAATGATTCTGATCGCTTCCAGCAGGTGCAGAGTCCCTTTCGCTGTGATCTCCAGCGTGGTCAGGGGCTGGTGAAAAGACGCACTGACAAAGCTCTGCGCGGCAAGGTTATATATCTCGTCAGGCTCAATATCTTTGATAAGCTGGATAGTATTAGCGAAATCTGTGAGGTCATACTCCACCAGACTCAGATTAGGATGGTTTCTGATGCCTAATTCCTCTATCCGCCAGAAATTGATGGAAGCGGATCTGCGGTATGTCCCGAAAACCTCATAACCCTCGTTTAACAAAAGCTCCGAAAGATAGGCACCGTCCTGTCCGGTAATTCCAGTTACAATAGCTTTTTTCACTATATATTCCTCAATATAAAGAATGCTCAGACCTTCATATAAATATACTTAAGCACTGACTCCGTCAACAGAATCATTCAGATACGGATATGTCAGACTTACAGCTTTTTTTCCCATTCCAGAGCGGTGCGGCAGATAAATTCTATATCGTTGTACTTTGGGGTCCATTTCATTTTTTCTTTTATTCTGGAACAGTCAGAAACAAGTATTGCCGGGTCGCCTGCTCTTCTGTCCGCCATCTCAACCGCAAAATCAACTTTGCTGACAGATGCCACCGTGCGGAGTATCTCATTGACACTGTAACCGTTTCCATATCCGCAGTTAAAGCAGTCGCTGGGATTATTATCCAGATACCCCAGAGCGTCCAGATGTGCCTGAGCCAGATCTTCCACATGTATGTAGTCTCTAACGCAAGTACCGTCCGGCGTGGGATAGTCTGTGCCGAAGACAGATATTTTGTCTCTCTTGCCCAAAGCCGCCTGCACGGCTACTTTTATAAGATGGGTGGCGTTTCTGGTAGACTGACCTATGAGCCCGTCATGGTCTGAACCCGCCACGTTAAAATATCTCAGTATGACGTATTTAAAATCAGGGAATGCCTTAGCCGTGTCTCTGATTATCTGCTCGCTCATCAGCTTGCTCCAGCCATATGGGTTGATCGGCTGCGTAGGTGATGTCTCCGTAACAGGCATCTCGCTCGCATCAGGCTCTCCGTAGACAGCGGCGGTAGAAGAAAATATAAACTTCTTAACACCGTATTTAACGCATGTGGACAGCAGCTTAGCTGTGTTCATCGTATTGTTCAGATAGTATTTATGAGGGTCGGTGACGCTCTCCGGAACCACTAGACTCGCCGCCAGATGTATCACGGCATCAAATCTGTTCTCAGAGAATATTTTATCTATCGCCGCCGTATTATTCAGATCTTCCTGAATAAAACTTCCGTAGAGAACCGAATCCCTGAAGCCTGTCACCAGATTATCAAGAATGGTTATCTGAGCGTCTGTCTTCTCTCCGAGAAGTTTCACTATATGACTGCCGATATATCCGGCGCCGCCTGTTACTAATATTTTCATAAATATTTCTCCAGGAGATTTCTGTATCTCTTTCCGGTAGCCTCGAAGGAATGATATGTGCTGATGCGCTCACGCCCCTTTAAAGAGACCTGAGAGGCAAGTCTTCTGTCATTATACACTTTCTTCATCTGTTCAGCCGCATGTTCAATATCGGCGTCAAACCACACCTGACCGGCGGAGTTCCAGTATTGTCCTTTTTCCACAGGAATCAGCTCTCCTTCCACCAGAAATGAGTTGTCTTTAAAGCAGAAATCAACATTTCCGCTGTAGCCGGATACTATCACAGGTCTGTTCATCAGCATCAGCTCCGCTATGTTTCTGCCAAACCCCTCAGATCTGTGCAGCGAGATAAAGCAATGTGATCTTTTTATAAGCCCGTACAGCTCGTCTCTGGAGAGAGCCTGATTTATCAGCTCTATCCGGGAGTCGGACTGTATCATGTCCGACAAATCTTTCAGGGCGGTGTTAGCTGGCGAAAAATTCATTGTTTTTATAATCAGCTTCACATCTTTGAATTTATCACGGGGAAAAGCGTTGATAAAGGCTTTCACCGTGGCGAACGGATTCTTTCTGTGTATAGATGAAAGACCGTCAAAAGTAGTCAGAAAAACAAACGGCACATCTATACGGGAAACATCAAAATCGTCAAACGCTTTCTCGTCTATCACAACCGCCGGATGCGCCAGACTGATCTCCTTTCCTCTGAAGAAAGGCTCAAAAGCATCATAGATAAACTGAGTTGCCGCCCAGAAAACATTCACATGGTCGAATATATACGAGAGATTATCGGGCCATTTGGCAAGCTCCCACGGAGCTACCAGAATGATATTCTTATCGGCGGGCATACTCTTATAGAGCATGTAATAACCATAGTATCTGTATTGTGTCGCAGAATCCAGAAACACTATATCTGTGTTGTATCTATGCGTGGGGGATATATAAGAATCATAGCCGGTGTCTTTCTGCTCAGGTGAAGGCGGCACTATATCCACAGGGTTCACAATGCATGTGCGGATATTCTGCGTTGACATGGACTCAAAAGCCACTCTGATGTCCTCGCCTATGCCTATCTCTGTTCTGGGCCATCCAACCAGATTAAACCCTCCGGTCTCCCTGCCTTTTATATTATTCAGAAGCTCCTGCTGACCACTCTGTTCCAACGGCAGAACAGCTGAGGACGCTGTCTGTTCCTGAGGATTCTTTTCCTCCGGACAGGAATCATACTTCTTCAGATCTTCCTGTTTGTTGGCTTTAAACCATTCTATAAATTTCTGGGCGTCTTCTTTATTAAATATATCCAGTTTCTCCCTCATAGCGGCGTCAGAATACCAAACGCACGCCATCAGATTTGAAAAACCAATCTCTCCGGAAAATTCTGTATCAAAAGAATCAGAAAAAAACTTTTTCAGCCAGTCATGATGCGAATATCCTACTATTCTGCGCAGCAGAAACTGAGTGAAAAAACCGATCCAGCCCAAAACACCCTCACGGGTGCTGATGTCATATCGTTTTTCATATTCTCTGTCATAATACCAGTAGCTGAGATACAGGTTAGACAGCCTGATTTCGCTGTCAAACTCTGCCGGACGGCTGAGATAAGCAATATACTCTGCCGGAAGATTACGCCAGGCGCAGATATTTTTATGTGTTTCGATGGTGTAGTATATCAGCCACAGCTCAAAGCTGGGATAACGGCTCCATCTGTATGCGTCTACAAGATACTTTCCGCCTAAAAGAGCATTGATCTGCTTCACGGCGTTTAGTGTGGGTATGCCGTCTATCTGGTCGGAACCGAACAGCTCGCTGACCTCACTGTCGGTATAGCCTATCTGATCCGCCTTGTATCTGTGTCTGCACAGAACATTCCATATCAGCTTGATGTCGTGTGTGGCAACTTTGCTGATATCCAGATCAGACTGACCTATGATCTCGATCGCAACCAGTTTTCTTATGATGTCAATGTCCTGTTCCATTCAAAAAAGTCCTTATTTCTCTTGAGATTTGTTATATTTTGCCAGCAGATCCAGATACTTCCTCTCCATCTCTTTCAGCTGGAAAATAGCGGCGTTAGCTCTCATTATCCCGAAGCGTGACAAGGATTTGATACTCTGAGCGACCTCAAATTCCTCTTTGAATGTGCTCAGTTTGACCTGTTCCAGCTCAACATCATGAGAGGGATATACCACCAGATGACGTTTGCTGGATATAAAATTGGTAATGAACGATCTTATGTGCCATATGGACTCGAAACTGAGTGAGTCCAGATTTATTATAGATTTAGCGTAAAAAGCGCCATAGGGATGCCCCACTATGTTCTTTATGCTGAAGTAGAAGACGCCGTCACCTATATAATTTGTCTTAACTCCGGTCTCGTCCACGCTGTTGAATATAACTCCGTCACATTCATTCATAGATAGAGCTTTGATTAGTTTGCTGATGAAATACTTATTAATCTTCATGCGGGAATTTATGAATACCGCTACAGAATCCGGATCCAGCAGCGAAAACAGCTGTGTGTCGGAAACAACAACTTGTATGGAGCTGAATATCTCGCCGATCTTGACTATATCCTGCCCGCTGTATAGACAGATGATTTTATCCGGCTGTTTGATCTGATAGGATATCATCCGCAGAACATTCTCCACGTCTGTGTAGTTCTCTGCGTTGAAGTAAACAATAATCTTTTCAGGATTTTCTTTTACTTCAAAAACCCGCTCTGATTCCGCCAGGCTGTAGAACCTGTCCTTCACATCCTGATTGATCTGAACCTGGGCGGCAGATACTTCTGCTTTCAGTCCGGATGTAAAACTGTGTCTCTCTTCCGCGCTTCTGCCCAGCCACTCCAGAGTCATCTTTGCCATGCTGTATTTCGTTGTAGAGCACAACATTTTTGAATGATAGTCCGCAGGAACCAGCTCAGGGATCCCGCCATTCAAAGAAGCCAGCAGAAGACATCCACTGTTAATCACTTCCAGAACGGAGTTCGGATGGTTGTCGCCGATGTATGGTGTGTAGCATATCGCTCTGTCAGAATACTTGTGGATAAGATCCAGAGCGTCCTGTCTTTTCAGCGAATATTCCTCAACATTGATATTGTGTATCACCAGCGAGTTGAAAAATTCGTTATATTTGCTCATCGAGTCATTTTTTGGTCCGAGCAGTATGATATTTTTTATCTGCTTCCTGAAAGATTCGTTCTCCATCAGATAACGAACCATCTCCGCAAATACTATATATCCCTTATATTCCTGACGCTTGCCGAAAAATATGAGCGTGTCTATATCGCTGAACCTGTCTTTGATCTCCGATCCGGCGAAGGTGAAGGGAAGACGGCAGTATTTTATCTTTTCATAATCGATGTTATAGCCGTTCTCTTCATAGAACTTATAAAGATATTTGGTGGGAAAAACCACGCTGTCTGAATTTTCAATTATGTATTTCTCTTCAAAGAGAGCCGTTTCTTTAAAACCTATCCAGTTTCCGAACAGGTTTTCCAGACTGATCTTTGAGGCATGGCACAGTGTGGCGAATTTGATATTTGAAGGATAGAGTCCTACTTTGCTCGCCTGAAGAGCCTTATATGCCTTGCCGTCCACATCCTGCATCTCCACCAGTCTGAGGTTGTCATACAGAAAAACGATGATATCGAGACACTGCTTTATAATGTCCGGAGCACGCTCATATCCGCTGTCTTCTTTCTTGAAAAAGAGAGTGGGAGTTATGTGGCGTGATTCCATCGATATGCTTCGCTCCGGATACAGATCGGGAGCAGCGACTATCAGAACCATCAGATCAGAGCCGATAAGATTTTCCAGCTCATAAACATATGACCCGATTCCGCCTGTTATTTTCGCTTTGGCGTGTTCCTGTGTTACCACCAGAAATTTCTTATTCTCAGGCAGGAAGTTAGTTCTCAGAAAAACACTGTAGAATTCTTCCGTGCTGGAAATATTCAGCACAAGATTTTTTTCAGTGCTGGAGAGAGGATGTTCCTTTATTATAAGACCTGAGCTGACCAGCAGTTTTTTCAGACTCTGCTCATTCCAGTAGTAATAGCAGTATCCGTTATTCACCAGCTCATTATTGAGCTGATCGTCATTCACATAGATTATTTCCATCTCAGGATTGTCGTTGGCTACAGATCTGATAAAACGGAGAAAAGGACGGATATCTTCCACAAGCTCCAGAATGCTTATTACTACTATTCTGGAAATCTTCCGGTCATCTATGTATTTGGATTTAAACTCTTGAATACTGTCATAATCGCAGTAATCCAGAGGAATACTCCCGCCGCTCTTCTGTGAGTAATCCCCGGAAACAACATTTTTACCGCATTTTATCTTGCCCTCCACCTCGTGGAAAGAGAAGATGAAGTCGATGCCGTCTATCCGGCTTAATGTCTCATACTGATAGTTGACATCTATCAGATTCGGATGTTTTATTGATCTGTCAGCACCGAAGTCATACTCAGAATTGAGCATTTTCAGATCAACATTGGAACCGAGTATTTTATCCACCTGTTCCACAACCCAGGGTCTGAACTCCATCTGAAAATTTATCTCGGGAAATTTATCCAGGATGCGGTAGTATGACTTATCCAGTTCTGTGAAGTTGTAGCGCTCCAGCACAGCGGTTTTGTCTTCCATGCTGACCGCCACTCTGTGGTCGTGGATGAGCTCAATAGTATCTATGCACAGACCTTTGATCTCGTCTTTCAGTATAATCGATCTCAGAGCCATTTCGAAATCTTCCAGCCCCACAAACATCTGCTTGTCATAAAACCCCAGACGCTCAAACATGGTGCGGCGGATAACTGCCGCCCCGCCGGGGAACATATTGGTTTCGGCACCCTTCGCTCTGTCTATCCAGACAGACTTATCCTGCATCTTCATCTGAGGGTGTTTCAGATACATATCATCATGCTTGTTAAATAGTCTTGGCATGAACGCTTCTATCGACGGGTTGTTCCTGATCTCTGTGTAGAGCACAGAAAGGAAGTTATATGTGTTTATAGTGATATCGTTATCGATAAAGAACATCCACTCATGGGTAGTTTCGTGTATCAGTTTGTTTCTGCCGACACCCACGCCCAGATTTTTTTCTGAGTGAATTATCCTGATATTACTGAAATTATTTGTGAAAGATTCCAGAGCCTCAACACTCTTTTTGCTGGATCCGTTATTCAGCACATAGATAGGGATATCAAAAGGCAGAAAGCTCTGAAGACATTCTATGGTCTGATCCACTTTTTCATAAAACAGAATATAAACGCCGATATCCAGAGTGTTTGCCTTATCCGGATTCATCTTTCCGAAACAGTATTTACAGTTGTCTCCGTGCGGATATTCCGCTTTGCTGATGAGCGAGCACAGCTCTTTCATTTCGCCGATGTTATACGGATCTTCAGAGTCGAAAAGATTGCCGTATTTTTTTGACGGCGCTTTCTGTCTCTGGCATCCGCCTATGTTGCCGTCACCGTCAATATTTATAATGTTTCTGTAAGACGGGCAGAAGAAAGCGAAGTCGGTATTAAGATACATTGGTCTCGCTTTTATCCTGCTCGATTTGTTCAGCTCGTTTTCTATGTATTCAATAATTTCTTTATCGGAATCATATATTATTTTATCCAGTTCTTCCCTGTTTTCAGGATCATAGACAAGATAGTTGGTTATATTTATAAAATCAGCGCCCAGTCCGTCAGCCATGCTGATTATGCTGCCGAGATTTTTATAGTTGTCTTTGCTGACAAAATAAGAGAATCCGACATTAAAGCCTTTCTGCTTCAGAGTATGATAGTTCTCCATTACGGTGTCGAACATGTCCAGTCCGACATATTCGTTGTACTGCTGTCTGTTATATCCGTAAAGACTGATGGATATATAGTCGGGGCGGTGTTCCATCGCCAGATAAGGGTCAATGAAAGAGCCGTTGGATATGACTCCCACATACTTTCCGTTGTTTTTCAGATAGTCGACTATAGCCACCACATTGGGGTTCAGAGCCGGCTCGCCGAGCCCAGCCAGACAAAATCCGTGGAGATCGGGATAGAGCTCCAGAGCTTTCTTTACTACATCCAGACTGATGTCCTTGAAGTTTTCCATATCAACTGACTGACGGCTGCATCCTTTACAGAGAAAGTTGCATCTTTCCGTCATATACAAAGTGGCTTGTTTAGGCATGTAGTTCATATTTTTTCTCTTTCATATCTCGCTTTAAGTTCTTCGTATAGCTTGTGTACTGTCAAATAATCTTTATAGAAACCAGCAGCTTGTTTCTCTAAATCCTCTGAAAGCTGCATATACTCTCTGACCTGTTTTTCCAACCTGATCACATTGTCCAACTGAGTCTGATACATCTCATGAATAGAGGAGTTTACCATGGTCGGGTTGTCATAATCCCAGCCTTTGCCATTATTATTCAGGATATTGGCAATACCGGATACATAATCTTTGAACAGTTCACAGTTATTATCAGCTATTTTCTCATAAAGATAGGTTATTTTCCCCTCGCTGAATCTGTTGGACATGGAACCTGTTCTCACTCTGTAAAGAAATAGCGCATAAGGCATTGATACCCCATGATATCCGCTGCCGATGATCCTGATAACAGCCTCGTAATCTTCCATGCCGTAAATCATGTTCTTATCGTTCAGACCAAATTCCATGAACACGTTCTTCTTCATTACAAGCGAACTGGTAGCCATCGTGTTTTTGCACAGAAAATACGGCATTTCAGGGTTCCATGTCTGCCATATGTCACTGCGCTCTCCGAAATACTGAGCGTTGCAGCCGACAAAACCGATATTGTCATACTGTTTCAATATACGCACAGCCTTTCCGTAATAATCCGGTTCAACCATATCGTCAGAATCCAGAAACGCCAGAAACTCTCCGGATGCCTGCGCGGCTCCGTTGTTCCTTGTGGACGGCAGACCCTGATTCTGCTGTTTTATCAGCTTAAAGTTATATTTCTCTTTCAGTTCTTCTATAATTCTGACACTGTTCAGGTCTGTACTGCCGTCATCCACTACTATCACTTCATAGCTGGCGTATGTGGTATCGAAAACAGATTTCAGCGTATCCTCCACATACTCTCCCATATTATAATACGGAATTACGATACTTAGCAGATCAGGTGTTGAATTTTTCATTAAATCAACATATTGTTTCGCTCTTTCTCTGACAACGGGAAAACAGCGTTCATCTGCAAGCCTCTTTCCACAGAGTATTTTAACCCTCTCCGCGTATGTCTCGCCGGCAAGCACATAGGCGTCTTTTGTCAGGTTCTCTTCCTTCAATTTTTCAAGGAGAACCGGACTGCTCAGAATAAGCCTGTCCGCCGCCAGATAGGAGAATCTTTCCATCTCGCAGACCCAGTAATCAGGAAGTTTGAATGAAGGCTGTTTATCCTCTTTCAAAAGGACAAACAGAGGCTCCTTTGCGTATACGATTATCTCGGAATCCTGAAACACAGACTCCAGACATTTTTTTCTCTGCAAGGTGAAGTAAGCCAGACCCTTATGATCCATTATCTCCACAGCATCAGGGGCACCTTCATCTATGATATATTTCTCCAGAATATTAGCCGCGGCGGCAGAGGATTTGGCAAAATCTCCCATGGGGATATTCTGATTGACGAAAAAATCCGGATTAACGCGGATTTCCCTGACGTTGCCGTTAACACTGTATTCGGAGGGAGATGCAAGATTAGAATTTAAAATGAAGAATGTGAATTCCACTTCAGCATTCTTCAGAGAATCTTTCAGACCTTCTGGGATACTATCTGAATCGATAGATACAAACCAATATTTCTTCATTTCCATAATCACTGTTTATCTCTTATAAAACTATATAGGCTATGTTGGGTTCAAAATCGAATTTCTTTATTTCCAGATTGTTGAACGACTCGAAATATTCCAGAGCGGCGATAGTCACCCTTCCAGAGCTCATTGTTTATCTCGTCAAAAACGATCACGCCGCCTTTGGGTATCCTTTTCACAAGATTCTCCAGAGCGACTTTAGTCGGTTCATACAGATCAAAATCTAGAAACAGCATACTGACGACCAGATGATTGTTCCTGCTGATATATTCAGGAATAGTCACTCTGGCGTCGCCTTTGACAAGTTCAACTTTATCTTTTGAGTTCAGATACATAGAGTCCAGATATCTGTTCTTGTCATACATGTCGATGCACTCTACCAGCTCGTCATAAATATAGTTATGCGAAAAAAATCTTCCCGCTTCCAGATCTGTGTTGCCTTCTGACTCCAGATCTTTGTTATTTATTTCAGGGAAACCCTCGAATGTGTCAAAACCAATTATCTTTCTTCTGATAGCGTAAGGCTCCAGCAGGGTAGACAGCTTAGCCCATGCCATCACTCCTCCGCCATAGTGGACTCCACATTCAATAATTGAGCCCTTTACGCCTCTGATCAGCTTAAAAAGTTCATATCTAGCCATAAATCTGGCCATTGTTTCTTTATTGATGAACTTCTCAAAGTTCAAAAGCTTCATGTCGATATTGTAATCGTATTTGTTCCAAATGTGAGACACGGTTCACCTTTCTTAATTTATTATTTCAACGGTCAGGACTGTATGTCTTATTTAGTCGAACGAGTAACCGAAAAGAGCCAGATCTTTCGCGTGGCGCTCTTCTATCAGCGCTCTGGTTCTGCCGTTAAAGCACTCCTGATATGATCTGTCATATTTGTTTTTGCCCATGTGCGGCATATCGTTATTTTCAACGCCCAGCCTGTCGCAGACTTTTTTGAAATCTTCATCAAAATTTTCGAATTTTACGATGAAATCCATATTGATATTACCGTCAAAATCCTCGAGATAGTCTGTCTGGGGTCTCAGGTTATCGTGATCTATGTTTCTGAACAGCCAGTCTTCAAAAGAAGCTGTCTCATCGGAGAGCTGAGCTTTCTTGTCCACGCTCACCGCGGTGTAATATGAAAAAATTCTGGCAAAAGGATTTCTGACAGTGGTGAATTTAAAATATTCCTCATACTGACGTTTACTTACCACCAGCCTGTTCATGGGGTTATGCTGCTTTTTCAGTCTGCGCAGACCTCTGTCGATGAACTCCTGAAAAATGTCTTTTCTTAATATCTGACCATAAGGAAGAGGCTGCAGGTTCTTCACAGTTCTGTGATCCTGCATATAATAGCCTTCATATACATCAAGATGTCCAAGTTTCTTCTCGACACTGGTTCCTGCGCATTTGGGGATATGTATAAAGATGCATTTGAATTTGTGAGATATCATAAACTAACCTTTCCTGTTTTTTTATATTTTAAAGTTTAAACGGATTTCAATATAACCCAGTTTCGCTAAATGTCCAACATCTAACAAAACTCAAAAAAAACACGGTTCAAGCCGTCAGTCTTCTATTCCTAATAGATTATTTATATTAAACACCAGATCGAACTGTCTCTTTTTTAAGAAATCCTCACCCGGATTGTAGCTGATATTAAGTCTCTCTGTTTTGATTTCCCCATTCAGGAGTTTATCATATATATCAGCATGAAATCTTATTAATTTGCTCTCGTGATAGTAATCGTTAAACCATTTTCTGCTGTATTCGCCTATGGAAGCACAAAGTCCATGATCGTTCAGAATCTCTCTGAAAACATCCGGAAACTGTTTCATCGTGGTACAGATAAAGGGAACCTCGTTTGTCCCTGTCATTGTGGCGAGCGTCATTGCCGTTCTCTGATCCAGATAAGAGAAAGTAGGTTTGCCCAGCGCCAGACCCTCCAGAGCGGATGTGTGATAAGTTCCGGTGCACATTTCATCAGCTACCATGGTTGCCACGGCTTTTCTCTTCAGAACCTCAGAGTGGGGAACATCCTCTATCAGATCCAGCCGGAAGCGGCTGTCTGTCTGTATATCTTTTATCATTTTCAGAAATTCATGATATCCCTTAGTTGCCCAGCGTTTCTCTTCAATGGAAAACTGGTTGCTCGGAGAATATGCCAGCACAGGATCAGTCATGTCAAAAGATGTGTCGTGTCCGGCGAACTTTCCTGAATCCAGAAGCAGCGGAACAGGTATTGCGTTTCCGTAAAATCTTTCATGGTACTGCCCGGTCACCAGATGAAGCACATTCTCCTCATCCAGAAAATGATCCACGTCAGGCATCCCGTAATATCTGTAGTGCCCTGGCTCAGAACTCCACTGACGTATGATCTTCTTGCCCTCTTTCTGAAGTTTCTTGAAATCAACATTCAGGGCGTTATTTTCCAGCTCTATCACCTGATGCAGATGTATGATGTCGGCGTCATTGATGACGTCAACAATCTCCTCATAATCATCCGGCATCAGGAGGTCGTTTTCATATATTCCGTATTTGAACTGGAAAATATTAACGAATCGAGCGGAATATTCGGTATAAGCGTTTAACGCTTTCACAATGGATAAAGGATGACCCACCAGATGGGATAAGGCTATATGCACTACCTTTGCGGACACTTGATCTAACCTCCGAAATGAGAAAAACCGTCAGCCCCCGTCTCTCCGGGGTGACGGAAAACAAAATCTACATTATTAACAAGCTGAACCTGAGTTCTCAGAGCCGTTTTCAGACCTGGCTTGTCCACGGGGTAAACACCGTCACCTAATATGGTTCTGCCCGTGCCGAGATACCTGTTCATCATACAATACAAATCATAGCGGGTATAAGCCTTGTCGGATGAAAAATGGATCAGCTTTTCACCAGGCTTGAAGCCCATGAGATAATCTATTATATCCTCTACATATGTCGGATATCTGACCTGACTGCTGTCAGCGTGTATAACACTGTCTGTCTGCTGTCTTAGTTCCCCGGCTATCTTATACAGAGGGTTGCGCATGGACTCCGTCATGGATATCAGGAGCGGTATTCTCATAACGCATGTATCGCGTCTTTCCATGACTATCTTTTCCGCCGTAACCTTCAGCCGTCCATACACTGTTGACGGATCGGGAGTCTCGGACACATAACACTTTCTGACGGTTCCCTCCGCTGTGCTTCCCCCCGTAAATACGTTGTCTGAAGACAGATAAACGATTCTGCCCTCGATCTCCGGCAGAGCGCTCAGAAAATTTCGAAGGTCATCGACATGGCTCTTTTCCGCCTCTTTCTCAAAGGTTTCCACCCAGTCCATGTCTCCGCTTCCCTGCGAGATTATAACAAATTTGGATTGACGCATAAATGATATCAGATCGGCGCTGACGCTCTTTCCGTAATCACAGAGATCAGTCGCCTTCTGCGAGTGTTTGGAGACCAGCCGGATATCGGCAGAGTCTGACAGATAATCGTAAACGGTGGTGCCGACAAAACCGGCGCCTATCACTGTGATTTTATCTCTAGATTTCATCTTCTAAAGAGCTTCTTTTCAGGACAGTCAGCTTCGTGCTTCTGCTGCAGTTCAGAATACTTCTGCCCGCTTCGGAGAAAACACGGTCAGCCATCTCAAAAGATTCTTCCGATTCCGTAATATATACATCGCCTATCAGGCTGTCTTTTTTGAAATAATCCGGGTGAAAGTGGTTCGACCCTTCTTTATGTATCAGCATTCTGCCGTTATGGCTTCTCTGGCTGACGGGAACGACTTTCGCTTTGGAATAGTCGTGATCCAGCCCCATTATTATAACCTTTTGAAATCCCAGAAAATAGATGACCTGGAGAGCAAAAAAGAGGACTGTATATCCGCCGTAGCTCACTTTTGAAACATCTCTGCTGAAATCCCTGACATACCCCTCGTCCGATCTGCTGAGGTGATTCACAAAGCAGATGTCGTCCAGAATAGACGTAAATCCCTTAAAATATTCCTGAGTACTAAAAGGCATTATCAGGTGTTCGGGTCTGTATATTTTAAATGATTCCACCACGTCTTTAATTATCGCGTGGTCGCTGGCGGAATAGAAATCCGGGCGCCACTCAGTCTGGTCGTACGCCAGAAAGATTTTGTTAACGCCGTATGTCATGACACCTTTGCTTTTAATCAGCTCAAGATCGCTCATGGTCAGAGAGCCGCCGTTTCCTATCAGGGCGATGGTCTCTCCATTAAATTTATTTTTCAGCTCGGAAATATTCACCTTACAGATACCTCGTTTGCAGATTTTTATACTGTTCTTCGGCGGTGGCGGGTCTGATAAGCTCAAAATCGATGCCTATATCGGCGCATCCGCCGTCAGTAACTATATTGTCGCCAACCATCAGCACATCGGAAGGAGCGCAGTTATGATCTTTGAGAATAATCTGAAACAGGAACTTTTCAGGCTTCGGAACACCATAGTGTTCAGGGGAGACAAGACCGCTGATATATTTTGACAGACCGGTTTTTACCAGTCTTTTTATTGCCAGAGCCATATAGTTGTTTGTGATGGCGACAACAGGGATATTCTTTTCCTGACAGTTAATAAGAAAATCTCTGGCGCCAGGCATCTCTTCGATCAGACTTTCGAAGCGGTTTTCATAATAACTCATAGCCTGATGAAGCATTTCCAGATTGGGCTTACCTTCGGAATATCTCATGGCTATAGACAGATGGAGCATGGGGTGCTCTGCGGTGAGATCCTGCGGTCTGCATCTCTGCATCATCATAATCTCAGCCTTGACCTGATCGTATGATATTCCGAAAAAATCCCTTACCGTCTCTTCCATAGCGGTGAAATGACCGCCGTCAATCCTCACCAGTGTGTTGTCGATATCGACAAGAACTAATTTTTTTCTACTCATTATTTAATATCTCGTTGTCTATACATATTTCATGAAAGCATAAACTGCACACATATTCATTCCCCACAGCTTTTTTGAAAAGTTTGTAAGGCATAAATATCAGATCGTTGGCTTTCAGCTTTGTTTTGTATTCGTCATATACCTTATGAAAACCCTCTTTAGCCACTTTGTTGAGGGCAAACATGTGCTCTTTCTGCGCTATATAGCCAAAGGGACAGTACAGAAAATTAATAGGCGATATAAACGCGAATGAAAAGTTAGTAATACCGTTCATCAGGCATTTCTTTGCTATAGCCTGAAGAGTGATTCCGGAGATGAGAGCCTCATCGACAAATAGGATATTGGCGTCACGATATTCCTCAACCTGCGACTGCCTCAGCTTCAGGTTGCCTTCATAATACTGAACACGCTCCTCTGTATCGTAACAGAGTGTCCTGAGCTGTTTATCCTTCTCAATCAGAGGGACTTCCTTGACCTCCAGCCTTCTGGCTATCTCCTTGGTATAAAACTTTCCCGTATTGGGTATCGGAGACACTATGTCGAAAGTTTTTCCTATCTGCTTAATGTGCTCCACAAGGTTCATGGAGAGAGTCTTCCTGACATCTTTCACAGAGGTGTCTTTGAGAGCTATATTATTATTAAATTTGTAGATTATATTAAACGAACAGCTGTTATCGTTTACAAACATCATATTCTTCCAACTTGCGTATCAGATTATTCGCCACAGTCTCCACACTGAATCCCAGAAGCTGTTTTTTATCCGCCGGGGTGAGCTCGGGGAAAACCTCTGACGGCTTTGCCACTCCCGCGAACCCCAGATGGTTGTTAATAACCTCGGCATGCTCAGACACCACCGGTTTGCCCATCGAAATAGCCTCCAGAACTGAGTTTGTGACTCTGTCGTTCAGCTCATAAAAAAATATACAATTTTTAAGAAGCCTGAACCATATTTCACTGCCATATGTTACTTTTGGGTAACAGAAAAAATCATCATAAGGCATCAGCTCATATTTTATCTGACTGCTGACGAGATAAAACTTAAGATTATTTTCCACACAGTATCTGTAGATATTAACGAATCTGTCCGTGTCGACATTGCTGGAAAAAGCCAGAGCGTAATCGCAGGTGAGATCTATAGCCTCTGTGGATTTGCTCCAGATAAAAGGCTCAACAAACCAGCCCGGCACTCTTAATATTTTTTCGGGGCTGACAGCGGAAGAATAAAAATCAACTTCCACGCTGTTTCTCGCCACAACGAATGATTTCGGCACATAAGACAGAAACTTTCTGATTTTCTCAGATGTAACATCCGTATACTGCTCTGTCTGCGGATACACCACCAGAGTTTTGTTGTCGTCTATTTCCCTGATAAAAACATCGAGATCATCATAGAGAGAAAACATTATGTATATGTCATATTTGTTGAAATCTTCTGAGTCAATTCCGACTATATCACACTGATAACCTGCCAGCTTAAATCCAATCTGCAGCAGCTTGAGTTCAACTTCACCACTGTGATGTCTGAAAAAAGCGTTGAGAGAAACTAAAAACAAAATTTTTTTCATATGTTTCCAAAAAAAACTATAAATTTTGGATCAGAAAAAGAGACTGACCCGTATATAAAAGAACAAAATCGTCAACATGGAATAGGTTAATATATTTTATTATAAAGCCGGCAAATAGATATCACAATACAATTATGTTTCATTTATCGACTAATTTCCCTTCCCAATATCCGGCTGAATTCGCTGAAATAACGTCAATATAACGTTTTTCAAGACCATTTGTTTCTTCATATGTGAGATTATTCATGCTTTCATATATTTCAGACGCCACATCAGAGAGATCGGATGATTCGTCATAAAGTATTCCAAGACCGCCGATTATCTCTTCAGCGGCGGTACCTTTCTTAATCACCACTTTCAACCTGTAATACAGCGCCTCGAGAACCGGGATACAGAATCCCTCATGTCTGCTGGTGGTAATCAGGCACGATGCGGTTTTATAATGAAAGACCAGATCCTCATCAGACACTTTCCCAGTGAAAACAACACTGCCCTGAAGCCCGAGCTCTTTTATCAGCTCTGTCAGATGTGTCATGTATACGGTGTTGGAGCTGTCTCCCACCACATAGAGTGATGAACTGTTGTTAAGTTTATGATATTCATGAAAAAGCCTGATAGACTCCTCAACATTTTTGTGAGGAACCACACGACCGACAACCAGCATTTTCGGCTGTTTATATTTCTCCAGATCAACCGTCCCCTGCTCCATACCTGAAAATCGGGATAAAAATACCGGAGGAACAAAATCTATGTCTCTGCCGGGGACAAACCCTTTCAGAAAGTCCGCCATAAATTTTGAGTTGGCTATCAGAGAGTCAAAAGCGCCAAGAGCGGGAAACTGAGCATATGATTTTCTGCACAGCTCTGCTGTTACAGGCTCGAAATCTTCCAGAAGCTCAGGGGAGGTAACACCGTGAAAATAGCATATTTTACGGTTGGGCAGAGCCGCTATCTGATCCAGATAAGGATCAAAAATAGAATAGCTCAGAATTATTATATCATCTTTGTCAGTATCCGCTATCAGACCGCTGATGTGCCTGATGGAACTGTTGTCTCTCGAAAAACTGTTGGCGTACAGATACACTTCGCTGCCGGCGGCGGAGAGCAGAGAGGCAAGATCCATGCAGAAATTACCTACTGCGTCTTTTTCATGTATGTCTGGGGCGGCAATTCTAATTGTTCTCATCAGACCCTCATTATTTTTTGCTGCCTGCTTTGGTTACTGTCTCCAGATAAATATCACGGAGCGGTTTCACAACCTCGCCCCATCTGAAATTTTTTCTGGCAGCGGTTTTTTGCTCTTTATTCAGCTCGATGTTTATTGCGGACGCAATGTCATCAGCTGAGTCAGGATCAGCATATGTCACCCTGTCGTCAAAATATTCTCTGGTTGATCCCACAGAAGTGACAACAACCCTGCTGCCGCAGGCATACGCCTCCAGAGCGGCCAGCCCGGGCGTTTCCAGAGTGCTGGGAAGACAAAATACGTCACACGCCGAATAGGCAGACCGGAGCGTTCTGCTGCCGTTATCCACCGGACCTGTATATATCACCTGATCTTTGCCTTCCGCAAAGACCTGTTCCGCATAGGCTTTATCTCTTATATATCCCATTATAACAAGTTTCTTATCAGGAAACTGCTTCATTGCTCTAATGAGTCCTAGCTGATTCTTTCTCGGCTCTACATTAGCCACATTCAGCACAAAATGGCTGTCGATCTTGAATTCATTCCTGAATTCATCACCGGGGACAATATCATCATAAAAGAAATTCTCAACGCCGTTGTAAACAGCCTTAAATCTCTCTCTGGGCAAATCAAGAACATCGGCAAGCGTGTCCGATTCCATCTCGGAATTTGTAATGACAGCGTCAGCTAAAGAGAGCTGCCACCTGATCTCGTCCAGATTATAGTTCATTTTATTCTTGTGGGTAATCCACAGGCTGGATGTGATAACCAGAGGAATCCCGAGCTGTTTAACAAAATTGCACAGGTGGATAGAACCGCCTATGCACGAAAAGAAATGGAAAATATCGTATGAATTAAAATCCGGTTTCCAGGGATCAAAGAGAGTGACGCTTACATCTTTATCCGGCAGATGCCTTTTGTAAGCCATAAGCTGCATTTCGCCCCCGCCCGGGGTGTGAAACGCCATTGGATAGGTACAGAATAGAGCATTAATCATTCTTTCCGCACACATTATAGTGACTCTCGTATGCCTTCATCGCTTCCTGAGGATTTCCGTCGAAACGCATTTCCCCGTTATCCAGCCAGATAGCCCTTGTGCAGAAGCTGATTATGTCTGAACCGCTGTGGGATACGAGAATGATTGTTTTATTCTGTTCTTTGAAGTTTTCAAAGATGGTTTTGCATTTTGATCTGAATTTAAAGTCGCCCACCGCCAGAACCTCATCCACGATGATGATCTCCGGATTAAGCTGGGATATAACAGCGAAGCCAAGTCTGGCGACCATCCCGCTGGAATAATATCTTATAGGAGCGTGAACATATTCCTTAAGCTCAGAAAACTCAACAATAGAGTTCATTTTCTCTTTTATGGCTTTTTTAGAGAAGCCCATCAGAATACCGTAAAGTTCAATATTCTCCAGACCGGTCAGATCGGGGTGAAATCCGGCGCCGAGTTCCAGCATGGATGAAACTCTTTCGCTCACAAATATCTTACCGGAGTTTGGTTTGATAACTTTGGATATCAGGCTTAGAAGCGTACTCTTGCCAGCTCCGTTTCTGCCTATGAAGCCCACACATTCGCCCTTTTTAATCTCAAAGGAGATATCTTTCAGGACTGTTCTGGTGTGCGCCTGTTTGTTCTCTTTTCTCTTGTGAAAATTAAGCAGATAGTTTTTTATTCCGCCGGTATTGGCGAGGTGCATATCATACTGTTTACAAACATTATCAAATTTTATTACTGTATTATCAATCATATCACAAAAGCTCCGGGATTTTCCAAACTAGTTTTCTGTAGAAATAGACGCCGATAAGCATAAACAGCGCCGCGTAAAGGTACGACAACCCCAGAAACTGCATATTCAGTTCTCCGTTCAAAAAGAGAGCCCGCCATGCCAGAATGCTCGGCGCGAAAACGTTCATAAGCATCATCCAGCGTATATTCTCAGGGATTTTCTCTATGGGATAAAGCACCGGTGTCAAATAAAAAACCATGTTCATTATGATAATTGATATGTGTTCTATGTCTCTGAAAAAGATATTAAGGCTTGCGAGAAAAAGCCCCATGCCGTAGAGCATGAAAAACTGCGCGATGAATATCAGAGGAATCCCTAACATCAGATTAAAATTATAGGGAACATGATAAAAATACATCATCACCAGCAGTATCGGAATGGTGAGCAGAAAATGGAAAGCGTCCTGCAAATTTACCGACAGAGGGATAATATATCTGGGGAAATTAACCTTTTTAATAAGACTTGTGTTCGCGACAAAGTGCTTTGTCGAACCTGTAACAAAGTTTGACATCCACTGCCATGAAAAAAGACCCGTCATAAGAAAAAGAACGAATTTAGGGACTCCGGCTTTAAAAACCACTTCAAAAGCAAAGTAAAAAATCAAAGTAAACGCAATAGGGTTACCCAGAGACCAGAAGTACCCGAAAACACTGTTTTTATATCTTGTTTTGATTTCTTTTCTAGCTAAAACACCTAAAATATCAAATTGCTGTTTCAAATCCATAAAATACTCATTCCGATAAGTAATTATTAATTACTTCTAACATTTTCTTCATTCTGCCACTGTATGAATACATCTCTATATCCTTTAAGTCAACCGTTTTGTCCTCTCTTCCGGCTATCGCCTCGTCCAGCATCGAAATAAACTCATCAGCGCTCTCAGCGGCAGAATACATATGCGTAAACTCTTTCAACGCAGGGAGTTTTGTCCCCACCACAGGCGTTCCCGCGGCTATATACTCGAAGAACTTCATGGGGAACATGCTGACGGTATAGTCATTTATCAGACTGGGCAGCACGGCCGCGGATGAATATCTGAGATAGGACGGTAACGCCCCGTATGGGCGGTATCCCAGAAAAAACACATTCCTCATCTCTCTCATGGCGGCGATATGAGGATTGTTCTGTCCTTCCCTCTCTTCGCCTATGAAAACCCAGTTCCACTCAGGTCTCTTCTCCGCCATCTCATGAACAAGCTCAAAATCCAGCTTAAAATCTGTCAGAACACCTATATAGGTGATATTGATCCCATCAGGCATTCCTTCCGGTCTGTCCATGTGCTTCCTTGCCTGAGAAAACAGCTCAATATCCGCCACATTAGAGAAATAATGTACTTTACCTGGATGCTTTTCAGAATACATGGCTTCCAGATTCCTGCTGGTGACGAAAACAAAATCAGCTTTATCCAGAATGATTTCCTCGTTACTGCGTATCAGATCTTTGTCTATGCCAGGCACAGCGGTGAGGTCATCCACGCTGTGATACACAAGTGTTTTGTACCTGATTTTCCCGAGAACACCGTTAATTACGGGGTGATATGTCCACACGCAGACGTCTTTGAACCTCAGAAGAGACATAGAGACCCTTATAACCGAGGAAAGTATTAAATTATTGATAAATTTTACGGTTTTTGTGTGATGTTTGAACGGAATGATAAGGGGCGAGTAAACCCAGACGTTCTCCCTGACTTTTCTTACAGGAATCAGTCCCTTGAGCAGTCTCTTAAATATCCGTGAAATATCCTGAGAATTCATACCGGGCTGTCTGATGCCGATGGATTCCACATAGAGCACCTTATAACCTCTCTCTGCCAGAGAAACGGTAACATGCTGCTTATTAGTCAGATATTTATGCCCCCAATCCGCAGTGGAAAAGAGCACGAAACATTTATCATCAGACATTTATCAGCACACCGCCTTCAGAGAACGTATAGCTGAAAGAATTTTCCCCGTTCATGCGGAATCTGCCGTCATAAACCGACAGAAGCCTCTTACCATACATAAACTCAAGACAGTTCTCAGCGCTGAAAAATGACGCCCCGTTCTCACACAGAAAATCCAGATAATTCACATGCGTGTCGAACTGCCTGTCCAAGCTCTGCCAACCGTAATCATATCCTGACTGAGGATGGTCCAGATATCCGAAAAATGTAGAAGTCTGCTTAGCGTAAGCATAGGAGTTTTTATATACATACAGCCCGTCCTCGGCTTCCGCCTGAGGACAGTCGCCGTGGAGCATGCACTGCTGGCTGTGAGACGCTATGCCGTCGACAAAAGGCACGGCTCCGCCTCTGGATATCAGATATTCAGGATCATTATGTATTATCCCGCCGATAAAGCCTTTATACCCGCCGCTCTTCACGGCGCATACAGCTTTTGGCGAGTTCTGATGAAAGGGAGAAACAGCGTATTCTATTTTTCTGCCCAGAAAGTTTTCCAGAGTCGCTCTGGATACAGATGCCTCTGTCAGGGCATCCTTGAAATCAACCCCCCAGTCGCATTTATGGTTAATCGAATGGGACAGGATCGATCCCCCGGCAGACAGAATATCATCAAAATATTTTCTGACGCCGTCATTCAGTTCCAGCGATGTCTTAACCGCCAGAGAGAAAGGTATATTGCGCTCTTTATAGAGCCTGAAAAGTCTTTCAGAGCTGAGAATATGCTCATCGCAGTCCAGCCGCATGGTGACAGCCGAAGAGCATCCGGCGGGAATATCCAGCAGATAAGGCACAGTCGCCAGATCGCCTTGCCTGTAAGCGCTCAGAAAATATTCCAGCATGTTCCACTCAGCAGAATCGCACCAGCCGACCGCTCTGTTCACCCACAGAAGAGACCCGCTGTCTGTGTCTTTCAGCACAGCGTACGCATATTCTCTGCCGTCTGCGCAGAGCGTTCCGAAGGCGTCTGCGCACTGAGCGGCGCATGCGACAGACCAATCCGACCCAGTCAGGTCTATTCTGCCGTATCCAAGATTGTTCCACTCGTCTGTGAAGTCAAAACGGCATAAAGGACGTGAGCTGAAAGGACATGCGGGAGCCAGAGGTGATTTCTTTTTATATTTAATCTCCTCCGGGCTTTCAGAGGCATAGGCCGTTCTTGCTGGAGGACATGTTGTTTTTCCTCTGATGCTGTCATACGGCAGAAGAGAGCAGTTCAGATATTCGGCTGTCCGGGCGTCCGGGCGTCCGAAAACCACCACCTTATGCCCGCCCGCCATATGTTTTCTGATCTCTTCGCTCATAGCGCCGTCAGGGTTCAGAGCCACATAAACGTCCGCGTCATTGCCGGAGGTTATCTGAGACGCGGTAAAGCTCCTCTCAAAAGCCGCCAGGACAATATTATAAGCGTAAGCATCTGCCGTTCTATGATCTATCTTTATCATCTGTCTCTCTTACAAGGTATCTGAATTTATTTCTGCTGCCCACCAGCCTGAGTTCTTCCGTTGGAATAAACCGAATCTCGAACTCACTGCCGAAATACTGAGCCAAACGGGCGGTCAGAGCGTTTCTATCTGCGCCGGGTCGTTCAACGATGCACAGAATATATCCGCCGTCCTTTTTTTCTATAATTTGAAATTCCTCACAGTCACCAACACGGTGATCTATAATATCCTGAATATAGTGAGTGGGGGTCGCTTTTCCGTTCATGGTAACGGTATCGTGTATGCGTCCTCCGATATTGGTTATATAGCGGTATCCGTTCTCAACGGCAATCTCACCGCTGTCTCCGGAATTATATCTTATCATGGGCATGCAGTCGTTTTTCATAGAGGTCATCACAAGCTGACCGCCGACAGACTCCACCCAGGCAAAACCATCGAATGTTCTGAGCCATTCCTCTTTATATCCGTCCTCATATCCCACAACACCGAGCTCCGCCAGACCATATCTATCCACCACACGGCATTTCAGATACTGCTCTATGGCTCTTCTCTTGGAAGTGTTCAGGAGCTCTCCGCTGGACTCAAAAATCTCAAAAGCGGGGACATTCAGTCTTTCGTCCCTGACGGTAAGCGCCAGAGCGTACATTGTCGAAGGATGGGAATGTACCAGTTTGGGCATTTTAGACTCAATATATCTCCACATGCCAACCATGTCTTCCCTGCTGTATGAACTAAAGAAATAGTTGAATCTGTTCATAGAAAATATTTTTATATCTTCCCTGAGCTTCGCCTTGCGGCTGGGCACATCATCGAACTTAGCTGAAAAATGAAGCTCGGAATCGAAAGGCGTCTTCCCCGCCAGACTCCTGCCGTAAAGGGTAGCGGCGGCGGACCAGTCGGCGGCCTCCTGATCGTAAACGACCACCACCGTCTTGCCCGTGGAGCCTCCGGTTTTACAGTGAAACTGTCTCTTGTCAACACACAGGGTGGAGATCATCCTCTGTCCCTGTTCAAGGATTATATCTTTGGTAAGAAAAGGCAGGTCTTCCAGATAGCGGATATCGGTTCTCAGCTTTTCAGGGTTAAAACGCATGGACGAAAAGATATCTTTATAATAAGGAACATTAATTCCCGCCAGAGCCACTGAACGGTATAACAGTTCTCTGTTGAGTCTCTGTCTGTCTTCATACGACAGTCCGCCCAGCGAATACATCTGCATCAGTTTATCCAGAATATTCCTGTGCTCTCTCTGCTCCGCATACTTATAAAGCATGCCGGGTCCCAGAATCCCCCTGATGCCGTTCACTGTTTTTCTGTATATCTTGTGTATTGTCATTCGCTTTTCATCACTTCCTTGTATAAAATCTCGGTTCTTTCCAGCATAGTATCCGACCTGAAAAGCTCAAGATATCTGGCATAAGAGCCTTCGGAATAAACTTTATATATGTCTCTGTCTTCACATATTTTTGTCACGGCTTCCGCCATCGCGGCATAGTCTCCCACAGGGGTCACAATACCTGAAACCCCGTCTTTATTCACATAGCTGACACCGCTTCCGGGGATATCGCAGCAGACGAGCGGTTTAGAAAACTGCATTGCCTCCACCTGAACCAGACCGAAAGCCTCGCTTCTGTATGATGACGGCAGAACAAAAACATCGCATGCCTCCAGCAGAGCGTTTTTATCCTCGTCATCTATCTCGGACAGGATAGTGACTCTGCCCGCCGCCGCAGTTTCTGCCAGCTCAGCCAGAGAATCTTTCTCCTCTCCGCTTCCTATTATCACCACATGATAGTCTTCCGGCAGAAGCGCCGCCGCTTTAACAAGAACATCATAGCTTTTATAGTAGATCAGCCTTCCGATACTCAGAACAATCTTTTTTCCGCCGAAAGACGATCTCCATTTTTCCACAGATTCAGAGGACGCTCTTTTCGGCTCGTCCAGCCCCATCGTAATGACAGTAACTTTCTCCCGGAATTTCTGTAAAATACCGGAAGCCTCGAAATAATTCGGAGTGGTGGCGATTATTTTATCAGCTCTCTTCAGAAAGGCGTTCAGAAAAGGTCTGTAAAGTTTGAACAGGTATTTCTGCTTGATGATATCAGAGTGCCAGTGCACCACTATCTTTGCTCTGGTTCCGGCGAGCAGCAGAAAAAATGTCGCGAACGGATTCGGCAGATGAACGTGCAGAAGATCGAAAGTCTTTCTGTTGCGCAGAAAATACCAGAGCTGAAAAGGACATATCGGAGCCGAACCGACAACCAGCCAAGTGGCGGCTCTGACGCAGGGTATGCCGTCATACGTCTCTTCGGCTGTGTCTCTGCCTTCTGACGAACACAGTACAGAGACATCATACTTGCTCTTAATCAGCTTTTTACACAGCTGATATGTCAGAGTCTCGATCCCGCCTCTTTTTTCAAACTGATATTTCCCAACATGCAGGATCTTCATCTTTTAAAGCACCCCACTGCTAGCCTCTTTTAAAATCATCTTCAATCCTGACGATATCATCTTCCGCCAGATATTCACCGACCTGTATTTCCAATACAACTAAATCTATCTTGCCGGAGTTCTCAAGTCTGTGAATTATTCCCATCGGAATGTATATTGATTCATTTGTTTTAAGAAAAATTTCTTCGTCACCTTTGGTGACAACGGCGGAACCGCTGACAACAACCCAGTGCTCGCTTCTGTGATAATGTTTCTGGAGAGACAGTCTCTTGCCGGGCTTCACCACTATCCTTTTCATTTTATAACGCTCGCTGTCCTCCAGAACGGTATAAGAACCCCATGGACGGTGAGCCGTGGTGTGCAGAGTGGTAAGATCGGTGTATTTTTTGTCGCTCTTGCCGGCATTCTCCAGCATAGGCACTATATCTTTTATCTTCTGCGTCATGCCTTTTTTCGCCACCAGCAGAGCGTCTTTGGTGTCTATGATAAACAGGTCGTTCACGCCGAGCACAGCAACAACTTTATCAGAAACCGCCGTAACGTTGACGGAATCAACAGCGATATTGTTCTCCATGCCGGAATTGCCATTAGAGTCTTTCAGAAATTCCTTATCCAGAGCGTCATAGCTGCCAACGTCATTCCATCCGAGATCCACGGGAATAACCATCACGAGAGGACTCTTCTCCATAACGGCATAGTCTATGCTGTTTTCCGGAATCGCCAGCATATCATCCATGTCGATATTGCGGACGCCATCGTCCAGAGGACTTTTATTAAAAGCCATGACAGACTTTTCATATATATCGGGGCAATATTGTTTAAGCTCGTCCAGAAAAACTCCAGCCTTGAAACAGAACATACCGCTGTTCCAGAAATAATTCCCGGATGCGATATATTCTTCAGCGGTTTTTCTCTCCGGTTTTTCCTTGAAAGAAACCGCTTTTCTCACTGACGCGCCGCTATTCTCCGCCTCGATATACCCATACCCGGTCTCCGGAGATGTCGGCTGTATGCCGAATGTCACAAGATATCCGTCAGCCGCCGCCTTCTCCGCCAGAGAAGCGGCGTTCTGATAAGCCTCTGTATTGGTGATGATATGATCTGTCGGACTGACAAATACCATCTCTTCGGGATCAACGGAAAGACACGCCAGCGCCACAGCTGGGGCGGTGTTTCTTCCTTTCGGCTCAAGGATATATTCAAACGCGCTGTTTCTAAGTCCCATCTCTTCTATCTGGTTCAGAGCCATAAAGAAATTATTTATACTTGTTATGACGATCTGCTTTTCAGATATTTCCAGATTACGACGGACAGTATTCTGAAAAAGGGAATTCTCGCCGACAAGCCGGCAGAACTGTTTAGGATAGCTTTTTCTGGATATAGGCCACAGTCTGGTTCCGCTGCCGCCGCATAATAATATATTGATCATACCCAATCCTTTTACTTTTGATTTCTGATAATCGTTAAAAGTTCATCCCGTTTGGACTCCATCAGAACCTTATCCGACCTGCTTTCAACATTCAGGCGGAGCAGCGGCTCTGTATTCGACATCCGCAGATTGAATCTCCAGCTGCCGAACTCCATCCCGAGACCATCTGTGTAATCCCTCTTCAGAGCGTCTTTTTCATAATACCCAGCCACCTTGTCCATAACGCTCTTCGGATCGTTCACTTCGGTGTTGATCTCTCCGCTTACAGGATACTCTGAAACATAGCTTTTTACAAGGTTTGACAGTGTTTCGCCTTTTGAGCTTATCAGGGCGGCAGCGAGCAGCCAGGGTATCATCCCGCTGTCGCAGTAAGCGAAATCCCTGAAATAATGATGGGCGCTCATCTCTCCGCCGTATATGGCGTCTTCTTTTCTCATTCTCTCTTTTATAAAAGCGTGTCCCGTTTTGCTCATAACAGGAATTCCGCCGGCGGACGCCACTCTTTGTTCCGTGTTCCAGTACAATCTGGGATCGTATATTATTTTCGATCCGGGATTTCTCATCAGTATCGCTTCCGCCAGCATAGCCACAATATAATAGCCTTCCACGAACTCTCCGTTTTCATCAAACAGAAAGCATCTGTCGAAATCTCCGTCCCAGGCTATGCCCATATCCGCTTTATATTCTGTCACAGCGGACGACGTGTCTTTTCTATTCTCCGGAAGCAGCGGGTTAGGTATGCCGTTCGGAAATGTGCCGTCAGGCTCGTAATTAACTTTTATAAATTCACAGGGAAGATGTTTTTCAAGAGCGTCAATGACAGGTCCGGCACACCCGTTACCCGGATTAACCGCCAGCTTCATGCCCCTGAGCGCCTCAGAATCCACATATCCAAGAAAATGCTGAATATAGGCGTCCCTGTGGTTCAGCTTTTTCAGCGAACCCTTATCAGACGCCTGAGACTGAGCATCCCCGCCGTATACCAAATCTCTGATGCTGTTCAGCCCGGTGTCGCCGGAAACCGGAACGGCTCCGCCACGCACAAACTTCATCCCATTGTATTCTATCGGATTATGGCTGGCGGTAACCATTATCCCGCCGTCCATTCCGAAATGAAATGTCGAAAAATATATCTCTTCCGTACCGCAGAGACCAATATCGAAAACATCCACTCCACGGGACATGAGCCCCTCTGAAAGAGCGGCCGCCAAAGAACCGCTGGTATGACGGATATCTCTGCCGACAACAACTTTTTTCGGTTTTATCACATCAGCGTATGCGCTACCTATTCTGAACGCGATATCCTCGTTCAGATCCTCGGGCACTCTGCCCCTGACATCATACGCTTTAAAACAGTCTGCCATATTATCTCCGGAATACATTACTTTTATATATTCAAAACTATTCTTTTCACAACATCAAAAATGATATCCGAGGCGTTTCCACTGCCGTACGGGTTTGCGGAGCTGGCGACAGATTTATATCTGTCATGGTTTTCCATCAGCTCAGAAACAGAGCTGACGATCCTCTCTCTGCCGCTTCCAGCCAGAACGGCTGTTCCGGCGCTGACTGCCTCGTGTCTTTCTGTCACATCTCTCATAACCACCACAGGCTTATTCAGACTGGGCGCCTCCTCCTGTATCCCCCCGCTATCCGTCAGAATAATATGACTGGCTTTCATCAGCCTGATAAAAGGGCGATAGTCCAGGGGTTTTATAAGATGTATATTTTTAACTCCCGACAGCATACTGTTCACAGGACGCTGAACATTCGGGTTAAGATGTACAGGATATACAATATCAGTGTCAGGATACTTCCCGGATAGCTCCCTTATGGCTAAACATATGTTTTCAAACCCTTCGCCGAAGCTCTCCCTCCGGTGTCCTGTAACCAGTATAATCTTTCTGTCGGTTATCTCGTATCCGTCTATCGGGCAAGAGTCCGTCTCAGATTCGGCTGATATCCTCAGCAGAGCGTCAATAACTGTGTTTCCGGTGACGAATATCCTGTCGGACGCAGTGCCTTCCGCCATCAGGTTTCCACGGGCTGATTCCGTAGGGGCAAAATGCCATGAGGCGATCCTTCCGGTCAGCAGTCTGTTCACCTCTTCCGGGAAGGGAGAATAGATATTGCCTGTTCTCAGTCCGGCTTCTATATGAGCCACGGGTATCTGCGAATAATAAGCCGCCAGCGAAGCGCAGAATGTTGTGGATGTATCGCCGTGGACAAAAACAAGATCCGGACGGCACTCGCTCAGAACCTGTTTCATTCCGGTGATTATGGCGGCTGTTATGTCGAAAAGATCCTGATTCTCTTTCATGATATCAAGATCATAATCAGGCTTTATGTCGAAAACACCCAGCACATTGTCCAGCATCTCTCTGTGCTGGGCTGTAACGCATATTTTTGTTTCAACTATACCGTTTTTTTCATAAAATTTTTTTATTACAGGAGCCATTTTGATAGCTTCAGGTCTGGTTCCGAACACAAATAGAACTTTTTTCACTGTGTCTGTCCGCTCCGTTTTTTTTAACACCGCTCTTTATCTGACATATATGGTATAAAGATTATTGCTGAACGTTTGTCTCATCCCGCTTATCAGTTTTTGTTTATATTCTCTGATGTTGCCGGTGTCATTTTCCATCAGGTCTTTATATCTCTTGTCTATTATAACCATATCCGGCACTCTGCCGCTGAAGAAACCGAGCGAAGGATCGTCTTTTACCCTTCCGTCAAAATCCGTTGCAAAGTCGAACTCCGAACTGGCGGCTACTTTTTCCGGTGATAATGTTCTCACCAGATCAGCCACCGGAAGAAAACTTTTTCTGAATTCATTCTTCACCAGAACATTAAAGGAAGACAAAAGCTGAACAGCCATGAAAAGCCCGATGGCGGGTATCAGCAAAATCCTGCTGATCTTCACTGAAAGCTCCATACAGACCACCGCTCCGGCTATGGCTATGAAAGGCAGCGGAGTGACAAGATAAAACTGCGCCTTGTTAGGCTGAAAAGTGAGAAAGCACAGCACAGCCAGCAGGGAGAGATAAATAAGTTTCATTTCTTTCTGCTTTCTGAAAGATGATGTAAAAGGAAAAGCGATGAAAAAGAAGATATAGCACACAAAAGCGTATATTTTTATCTTAGCCGCAAGACCGCTGCCAGCCTTCAGCCCGAACATCTCGAAATATCTCTGTTGAAGCTCGGTGATAACAAGAGAAAAAAGTCCTGTGCCGCTGTATCTTCCGGTGACGTTGGCGAAAAACTGCGCCCTAAACATATCGTATCCGGGCAGAATATACGCAAGCCACAGAAGACCGCCCGCAAGGTATATGCCTGTCACCGCCATGAATAACCGGATACTTATCTTTTTGGCATCAAGACCTAAGATAAAAATATGAAGCACAATGAATGATATCAGCCCATGAGGATGTGTCAGCCCGGACAGAAGAACCAGTGATTCCGCCGCCAAAACGGAAGCAAAAAATGCCCTGTCCCTGAAACGAAGATAAACAGCGAGAGCCGCCACCATCAGCCCCATGCACATCATATCCATGCGGATATCAGCAGATGACTGTATAAAGACGTAATTACACGCCATAAAACCGGAGGACAGGAGAGCCGTTTTCTTATCTCTGCTCAGCGTTTCCGATACAGAATAAAGAGAGACAAGGGCAATCAGCGCCCAGAACAAAGACGTCAGCCTCATTGCAAAAAAAGAAAAACCAGCCACGGATGCCCATACCGATCCGAATATAAAGCTGGCCGGAGGCATCCAGTATGTTCTTGAGTTTATCCCGACATAAGGAGTGCCCGCCTCCTCTATAACGCTGGTTCCCATATACCCGTGTTTAACCAGATTAACCACCGGGCTCAGAAACCACCCTTCGTCAATATTTGGTCTTTTTGTTTCCGCCGTCGCGACTGATATCAGAACAAAAACAAAAAGCAGAAGCAAAAATCTTGAATTTGTGCGAAAATATTTCATAATTCAAAATAAAATAAACTTGAAGCGCAGTCAATTGAATATTCTGAAGAGGCAACACAGAGGCAGATAATGCAGGAAACAGCAAAATTATTGATAACATTAGGCATAGTCATAGCCCTTGCCGGAACGGTCATGCTGATCATCTCCAAATCGGGACTGAACATAAATCTGGGCAGACTGCCCGGGGATATCAATATAAAAAGGGAAAATTTCTCGTTTCACTTTCCCATCGTCACATCTATAGTCATCAGCGTAATAATCACTGTGATACTAAACATCTTCTTCCGAAAATAGACTTCTAATGCTGGTATTTATATGCTAACTTTCCATGTATATGGATACCAATCTGACCAGCCAAATCCGAAGAGGCGAAATGAAAACTGCTCTAAGTTCTGACACTAAAGAAATTTTTCTAGTATTGCTCTTTTCAACTGTTTTATTTTATTTTTTATTTGGCTTAAAAATACTCAACCCGACATATACCGACTGGCTGTATGTGGGTGATTATTATCAAAACTATGCGTCTATAGTAATGTACCGCTTCTCTCACATAGGTTTCCCGCTGGGCGATATTTATAATGCCGACTCGCCTGTGGGAGCCAACATAATTTTTTCAGACGGCAATCTCCTGCTGGGATTCATATTAAAAGCCTTGTCGCCTGTTTTACCGGCAAAAGCACAAATTTATGGACTATGGCTGTACGCTTGTTTTATTCTGCAATTTCTGTCAGCCGGATGGCTGCTTAAAACAATGAAAGTATCAGGTATATATCGTATAATCGGTATTTTCATCATAGGACTCTACCCTCCTTTCCTCGCCAGAATAGGGCATCTCAATTTAATGGCGCACTTTCTTATAATTAGCGGCATTACCTTTTTCTTTATAAACATGCCAACAAATAAAAAAGTTTTATGGATAACCTTGCTGACGCTTCTTGCTTCACTCATCCATTTCTATTTTGTTCCAATACTAGCTGGTATTACTTTCTTCATCCTTCTTAAAGACAGCTTTACCGACAAAGCTAAAATCATGCGCAACATCTCTTACCTGACTATGTCGGCGACATCACTGATAATATTCATGTTCTGCGTGGGGTATTTCAGCGGTTTTAAAGGAAGTACAGGCGGGCTTGGTTTTTACTCAATGAACATTTTATCTCCGTTTGACGCGATGGGAACATCTCGTTTCCTTGGCAGAATCCCCCACGGTACAGACGGACAGTATGAGGGATTTCAATATTTCGGAATGGGGTTGTTCCTGCTCTTGCTATTATGTCTGCTGAAAAAAGATACCAGAGCAATGTTCATAAGCTATTTTGATAAATATATTTTAGCTTATATTTTAATAATCACAGTTATCAGCATTTCGACAGTATGGTATATCGGAAGTATCAAACTTTTTGAAGTCCATTTACCGATATTGCTGGAAAAAGCGCTATCTCCTTTCAGAGCTTCGGGCAGACTATTCTGGGTAACGGGCTATATTATATCGGCCGCCGCAGTTTCAGCCGTCTCATCATCTTTTAAAAACAGAAGAACTGCGCTTTTTGTTTTATGCGTAGCCATGCTGTTTCAGCTTGCTGAAAACAAAAACTATTTTATGATGGAAAAACGCCGCTTTGTTAAAGACGCCAAAGCAGACAGACATGAATATATCGATATGGTACGCTGGCTCAAAATAAAATCCTTGCTCAACAAGCCAATTTATGTAGACGGAACATGGGATGACAGAAGAAATATGATAACAAATATCGCGGAAGAGGCAGGCAGCTCTCTTTATTCCATAGGACCATGGATACACATCAGGGAATCAGCCCGATTCAGCGATATCCATTCAGATTACTTACATGAAACAGAAAAACGTGACGGATTGCTCATATCACTATATAGTTTCCCAAAAGGCAAAATGACTGTTCCTATATACAAATCTGAGCATTTCACTATTTATGCAGAAGAAAATCAGCAGTAATTCGTAATTATAACTCCATTGTAATCAGTGTAATAACCACTGTAACACCTGATATCTTCTTCCGAAAATAGACTTCTATAAAATCCAATTATGTGGTAATTTGGCTAATGCGAAATATTGTGGCTCTGATGCGACCTTATCAATGGATTAAGAATATTTTTGTACTGGCGCCTATGTTCTTCGCCCAGCATTTCACGGCTGACGGCGTCATGCGGTCTTTTGCCGCATTCGGGCTCTTCTGCATGGCCGCCAGCTCCATCTACATACTGAATGACTTCCATGACATAGATGAGGACAGAGAACACCCTGTCAAACGCAACAGACCTCTGGCTTCCGGAGCTGTCTCCGCCCCCACGGCGCTCATTTTGATGGCTGTTCTGGCGGCTGTTGCCGTTATCCTTTCATATTTCATCGCTCTGTGGCTGTGCATCGTCATCATAATGTATATCGTTATGAATATCTTATACACTTACAAGCTGAAACATGTTTCCGTGCTGGATATTTCCGTTATAGCTTTCGGCTTCGTGCTCCGCATATTCGCCGGATCATTCGCCATGCGCATTCCCACCTCCACATGGATCATCATGGTCACATTCCAGCTCGCTCTCTTTCTGGCGCTGGCAAAGAGGCGTGACGACGTGCTTCTGGCTCTTGAGGGCAAACAAACCCGCAAAAACATCGACGGATACAATGCCGAGATGATAAACGCCTCCATGGTCTTCATGGCGGCGGTCACAGTCGTTTCATACATCATGTATACTGTCGCCCCTGAAACAGTCAGCCGTTTCGGCACCAGACATCTTTATCTGTCGTCATTCTTCGTGATAACAGGCATACTCAGATATATGCAGATCACATTTGTGGAGAACAGAAGCGGCAGCCCCACCATGCTGGTATACACAGACAGGTTTCTTCAGCTGATCATAGCGGGCTGGCTCGCCAGCTTCATACTGATACCCAAGCTATGAAACTCGCTGTAAAATATATAATCTTCGCTGTGATAGCCACTCTGGTGAACATATCCTTTCAGTGGCTGTCTCTAAAGATATATGATCTGCGCTTCTCTCTTTACGTTGCGATGTTCTTTGGCACCATAGCCGGGCTCGCGGTAAAGTATGTGCTGGATAAAAAATACATCTTTTACCACAAAACAGAGACAAAGACCGAGGACGCTAAAAAATTCCTTATTTATTCTTGCATGGGGGTATTCACCACGGTGATATTCTGGGGAACGGAGCTGTCCTTTCACTACATATGGGATAATCCTGTCAGCAAATATATAGGAGCTGTAACAGGTCTTTCCATAGGCTATATCACCAAATACCGTCTGGACAAAAGATTTGTATTCAGGGGTGAGAAATGAGTCTATACAGCTGGGGAAACTACCCCAGAATAGAAAACAGAGTAATCAGATACACAGGTGAGCGCGGGCTCGCCGAAACCATATCAAAAAACAGCCAGATGATCCCCTACGGAAACGGCAGAAGCTACGGCGACAGCGCCCTTGGCGACACCATTCTGCACATGAGAAACCACGATCTTTTCATCAGCTTCGACGATCAGACAGGTCTGCTCCGCTGCAAATCAGGCGTTCTGCTGTCTGAAATATTAGACGTATTCGTTCCCAGAGGCTGGTTTCTGAAGATAACACCTGGAACCAAGCTGATAACCATAGGCGGAGCGATAGCCAGCGACGTTCACGGAAAAAACCACCATGTGGAGGGCTGCTTCAGTGAATGTGTGCTGTCTTTCCGCATAATGACAGCAGACGGAGACATAATAAACTGCTCCAGAGAGGAAAACGCCGACATGTTCCACGCCACCTGCGGGGGGATGGGGCTTACAGGCGTCATTCTGGAAGCGGACATATACCTGAAAAAGATAAACTCAAAAAATATCGTTCAGACCACAGTAAAAACATCCGACCTGAAAGCAACCTTCGACGCTTTCAGCGAATATAAACACATGCCCTATTCCGTGGCGTGGATAGACTGCCTGGCGAAAGGCAGTAAGCTGGGCAGGTGTCTTCTGATGGCCGGAGATTTTGCGGACGACGGCGATCTGACGCCTAATGCCGACCGCAAGAAAGATATTCCTTTCAATTTCCCGTCTTTCTCGCTGAACAATCTATCAGTATCCGCATTCAACACTCTCTATTATGCCAAGGGCAAAAACGGCGTGGCGAAGGTGGACTACGACCAGTTCTTCTATCCGCTGGACGCAATAAACAACTGGAACAGGATATACGGCAGGAACGGCTTCACTCAGTATCAGTTCATCCTGCCGCTGGACGCCAGCTATGAGGGTCTGGAAAAGATACTGAAAAAAATAGCCGACAGCGGCAAGGGCTCCTTTCTGGCGGTGCTGAAACTATACGGCAAGGCGAACGAAAACTGGCTCTCTTTCCCTATGGAGGGCTACAGTCTGGCGCTGGATTTCAAGATAGAACACGGGCTTTTCGACCTGCTGTATAAGCTGGACAGGATAGTTCTGGACTACGGCGGACGCATCTATCTCACCAAAGACGTGCGAGTGCCGGAAAAAACATTCGAGCAGGGATACCCGATGATAGATAAATTCCGGGAACTCAGAGAACAGACAGGCATGAACAGAAAATTCAGCTCTCTTCAGAGCAGGCGGGTAAATATATGAGCTACATACTGATATTAGGCGCAAAAAGCGACATGGCAAAGGCGGTGGCAAGAGTCTACGCCTCTCACGGATATGATCTGTATCTGGCGTGCAGAAACACTGCCGAGCTTGACGAACAGATAAAGGACATTGATGTCAGATACAGCAGAAAAGCTGTTCCGGTGGAGATGGACATCACCGCTACGGAAACCCATGCCGCCATTTACGGCGCTCTCGACCCAAAACCCGAAGGCGTGATATCTGTGGTGGGCTATCTGGGCGACCAGAAGACAGCCGAAAAAGATTTTTCTGAGGCGGACAGGATAATGCGCACAAACTACGCAGGTCCTGTCAGCATGCTGAATCTGGCGGCGAACGACATGGAGAGCAGAAAGAGCGGATTCATCATAGGCATCTCTTCCGTGGCGGGCGACAGAGGACGTAAAAGCAACTATATATACGGCAGCGCCAAAGCGGGATTCAGCGAATATTTAAGCGGTCTGCGAAACAGACTCTTCACAGCGGGAGTCCATGTCATGACGGTGAAGCCCGGTTTCGTGGATACCAAAATGACCGCCGGAATGGATCTGCCTAAAAAGCTGACAGCCCAGCCGTCTGAAGTGGCAGAGGACATCTACAGCGCATGGAGCAAAGGAAAGAACGTCATCTATACCAAAAAGAGATGGCGCCTGATCATGCTAATAATCCGCCATATACCCGAATTCATGTTTAAGAAGACAAGTATCTGATGAGACTTGCCCTTTTCGACTTCGACGGGACAGTTACCAACTCAGACAGCTTCATCGGCTTTCTGATATTCACTCACGGATACAAAAAATTCCTGATGAATATGTTTCTGAATCTGCACCTGCTGATAATGATGAAACTGAAGCTCATCCCTAATTTCAGGGCGAAAGAGGCTGTTTTCACCACATTCTATAAAGGCTGGAACGCCGAGACCCTGCGGAAAAAGGGCGACTGGTACGCCGAAAAGCATCTGGACGTGCTGGTTAAGGACTCCGCCATGAAACAGATAGAGGAACACAGAAAGAACGGCGACAGGATAGTCATAGTCACTGCCTCTTTCGATATCTGGATGAGAAGATGGTGCGAAAACAACGGACTGGAGTTCCTATGCACAGAAGCCGAATCAGCGGACGGCATAATCACAGGCAGGCTCGGCACAAAAAACTGCTACGGAGCGGAGAAGGTGAACAGAATCAAAAAACTGCTGAACCCTGACGACTACTCCGAAATATATGCCTACGGCGACAGCAGAGGCGACAAAGAGATGCTTGCCATCGCTCACAAACCTTTTTATAGGACTTTCATCTAAAAAAACTATGAAATCATAGCGAATCCTGTTAGTTTATATCTATGAAATCATACCGTAAAGAGCTCTGGTTCAACACAAGTCAGAGGATGGAGTTTATCAATATCACGCCGGATGTGGAGAACTGCCTTCGTGAAAGCGGGATAAAGGAAGGTCTGTGTCTGGTTAACGCCATGCACATCACCGCTTCCGTCTTCATCAACGACAACGAGAGCGGACTCCATCAGGACTATAAGGACTGGCTGGAAAAACTGGCTCCCCACGAGCCCCTGTCCCTCTACCGCCACAACAGAACAGGCGAAGACAACGGGGACGCCCACCACAAACGTCAGATAATGGGGCGAGAGGTGGTGGTGGCGGTCACGGAAGGACGGCTGGACTTCGGACCCTGGGAGTGTATCTTTTACGGCGAATTCGACGGAAGACGCAAAAAACGTGTTCTGGTAAAAATCATCGGAGAATAATTTGATACTGCATATTTCACACAACGATCTGGACGGCGTCTCCTGCGGTGTCCTTACCAAGAGATTCATCAGGGACGTGGACAATATATTCTGCAATTATAACGAGATAGATCAGATACTGCTGGATGTGGACACCAACCATTACGAAGAAATCCTCATCACGGATATGTCACCCAGCCAGAGGGTATTTCAGCAGGTTATGGGCGACATACAGATAGTGGTTATAGACCACCATGAATCTTCCAAATGGCTGAAAGAAATGACAGAGACAGTACACGACATCAAAAAGTGCGCGACTCTGCTCACATACGAATGGCTGGAACAGCACGGATACGACGTAACATCCTATAGAGAGCTGGTGGAGTGCGTCAACGACTTTGACATGTGGCATCTGAAACGCAGAGACAGCCTTCAGATGAATATGCTTTTCATGAAACTGGGTGTTGAGAGATATCTGGAAAGATTCTTCAGAAAGCCCTACACAGGCTTCACCGAGGACGAACAGCTTATAGTCGATCTGGAAACAGAGCGCAGGGATAAATATATCCATGCCGCCGCCAAGTCCGGATTCACTCTGAAAGACGCTGACGATCTGGACGTGTTCGTTGTCTTCGCCGAGGAATACAGTTCGGAGCTGGGCAACTATATCATAAAAGAGCTGGAAATGGACTATGTGGTTCTGATAAACATGCAGAGAAAAAAGGTCTCGCTCAGATCCCGTCCGGAAGTGGACGTCCGCACGCTGGCAGAGGAGAACGGAGGGGGCGGTCACAAGAACGCCGCCGGATTTTCCTTTAATTTCGATTTTTCCGTAATGGAATTTCTTCGTGAATGCGGGGTGATAAATGAAGGCTGAATTCATAAAATCCGCCCGTGAGCCGCAGCAGTATCCGGTAACAGAATTTCCGGAGATTGCCTTCGCCGGACGAAGCAACGTCGGTAAATCCAGCATGATAAACACACTGCTCGGCACCAGAAAACTGGTGAAAGTAGGCAAAACACCCGGCAAGACCCGTCTGGTTAACTTCTTTCTGGTACAGGACACCTTTATGCTGGTGGACCTGCCCGGCTACGGATACGCCAAAGTGTCCAAAGAGGAGAAGAAGCAGTGGGGCGAAACCATAGAGAACTATCTGACAGAACGCACACAGCTTGTGGCATGTGTTCTGATACTCGATATACGCCGTGACCCCAACGAAGACGATCTGGGCATGCTGTTCTGGTTTCAGCATTTCTACCTGCGCACTATTGTCGCTCTGACCAAATGTGATAAGCTGTCTAACAATCAGGCCGCTTCACGTCTGGCGGCCATCAGCAAACAGTTAAACATAGCCAGAGAGGACTTTATTCTGTTCAGCTCTCTGACGGGAAAGGGAAAAGATGAGGTCTGGAAGAGGATACAGGAAATTCTCGGCTAAGCTTATAGGCATACTCACCGTTCTTGCCGCCTTTTTCATTTATTCCAATCTGAAGGCGGACATAAGAGAGCACGAGGCTACGGTGGCTGTGCTGCCGGATAAATCCATGCTTCAGTCGCTGGTGCACGACATAGCCAACGCAAAAGAGAGCGTCTATATGGCGATCTATATGTTCAAAACATCTGACCGTAACTACACCGACACGGAAATGATAAAACAGGCTCTGATAAAAGCGGCTCAGAACGGCGTGAAGATATATGTGGTGATGGATGATGCCGGAAAGAGCGATATAACCACCGCCGCCAACAAAGACACTGGCGAAGAGCTGAAGAAGGCGGGGATAAAAGTGGTGTACGATGACAAAAAGGTACGCCTGCACGCAAAAACAACGGTGATCGATCACAATATAACATACATCGGCAGTCACAACTACACGGTCAGCGCCATCAACTATAACCGTGAAGTAACAGTGAGAATAGTCTCCGGAGGCGTAGCGGAAGACACCATCAGCTTTATCACATCAGTAAAATGAGGGTTTTTATGAAACACATCATCCTACTGCTTTTCATGTTCACATTCATGTACGGCACAAAAGAGACAGGCATCAACCTGTTCTATTCAAAATGTTCTACCTGCCACGGCACAAAAGTCTCTCTGGAAAAAGTAAAAACAGAGGAACAATGGAAATCCACCATAAAAAGGATGGAGAAGCACGGGCTGAATATAAAAAAATATGAGACAGAGAAGATAGCAGAATTTCTGGCGGAGCGCTCACAATGACAGATTTCATCAGCATAGACCCCAAAACCCTGAAAGATAACGTTTTTTCTATCACAGACGACGAATGGATGCTGGTGACAGCCGGCGACAGAACCGGATTCAACACCATGACAGCCAGCTGGGGCGGACTGGGCATTCTTTGGTTCAAAAACGTGTCGTTCATCTTCGTTCGTCCGGGCAGATACACCTATGAATTCATGGAAAAACACGACACCTACACCCTCTCGTTTCTCGGCGATGAACACAGGGATATCCTGACATATTGCGGAAAGATGAGCGGAAGAAACGTGGACAAGGTTAAAGAGACCGGACTGACCCCTGTCTTCGATAAAAACAGCGTGTATTTCAATCAGTCCAGAATGGTTATGGTGTGCAGGAAACTGTATCATCAGGACATAGACCCGAAAAACTTTCTGGATCCTGCCATTCACGACGCATATCCCAACAAGGATTATCACAGGATGTATGTGGGTGAGATTACTGATCTTCTGATGAAGTAAGCTATCTTACTTTTAACCCGACGAGAACGGGATCAGTCTCCGAACAGGACGGACACGCAAAATCAACAGCGTCTTTTGCGCTATGTTTTATGATGTCTCTGAGCTGTGTCATGGACATATCTTTGGCGTCCAGCTTTTCCATTCTGTGCTGGATCACCGATCTCAGCATATCCTTTCTCTGAGTCAGCATGCGGTAATGCTCGTTTGTATCCGCTTCAATTTTGAATGCGGCTGTGACTGTAGTACCGTTTACCTCTGCCGTTACAGGAGCTATCACAACATATGGAAAAGATGTATCCGAATAAGATGTGTTCGTTATCTTTTTTGATGTGGCGGTCATCACCAGATCTTTGCGCTCTTTCGCCTCTACGGGCGGTCTGTTCTTCAGACTGTCGTCTATCTCTCTCAGCCTCTTCAGAGCGTCATTCGCCTCCGGAGATCCCGGCGATTTTCTTATTATGGAGAGCAGCTTTTCCTTTTCATCAGACGGCACAGGTCTTTCGGCTGTCTTTTCATCATTTTTCTGCTGTTCAGCCGCAAAGAAAATGAACTCGCCGTCCGATCCCCTCAGCTTACCGAAAACAGGGGTCTGGGTTCCGCCGGAATAGGCTGTTACCTCTTTCTGCAAAAACATTCCCAGCTCGCTTCCAGTCACCACACCGTCGCCGTTGCTGTCCGCCCTGCCCGTGACGCCTTCGGTGAAACGTCTGCGGAAGACCGACTCATCAGGCACCTGCTGGTTCTCTGAACCGGAGGATATAAACTCTCTGGCCGGTTTCCTGAGCATATCGATCAGAAACTCCGGGATGGAGCGCATGGCGGTAAAAACAGTGCCGGAAAAACAGCTGTCGAACACGAACAGGCTGTGCTGAGCCTTCATGTTCTTCACCATTTCGGGAAAATAATCTATCTCTATGCTTCCGTTCAGAAAGCCTTTCATGTCCTTGTTCGGGTCGGCGGCATCCTTCAGAACCAGATATCCGGTTCTCCTGCCGTTTTTTTCCAGAGTATGCCCGTGTCCGGCAAAATATATCAGGACTCTCGCCTTAGGCTCGCTGCCGTATCTGTCGAAAAAATTTCTGACGGCGGTCATCAGCGTCTGTCTGTCTGGGTTAACTGACTTTATCACCTGAAATCCGCTCTCTTTCAGCGTCTGTTCCACGGCCTCTATATCCTGCTTCACTCCAGGCAGTGCAGGCCAGCCGGATCCGTATGAGTATTCGCCGATGACCAGCGCGGCGCTGGACGAATAGAACTGAGCCGGATCGATGACAGCGGGCGTGACGGCCCTGTCCGCGCCAAAGGCAAAAACAGGCAGAATCAGCAGAAATATCAGTTTTTTCATTTGCCTATGTAGGTGTTAAGGTTGGAAAAAAGCTGGATGGTGTAGGTCATGATCTTATCTGTCATCCAGGGGGCAAACAGCATCACGGCCACGATAACGCCGATGATCTTGGGAATGAAAGTCAGCGTCATCTCCTGAATCTGGGTCACAGACTGGAAAATACTGATAATCAGACCGATAACCAGCCCGAAAAGCAGCATGGGCGACGCTATCAGAAGAGACAGCTGGAGAGCTTTAGTAAGCATATCGATTACAAGATCAGCTGACATAATATCACCAGAAACTTTTTACGAGTGATGTTACAATGAGTCCCCATCCGTCCACCAGCACAAACAGCATGATCTTGAACGGCACAGAGATCATTACAGGCGGCAGCATCATCATACCCATAGAGAGCAGAACGCTCGCCACCACAAAATCTATTATGAGAAACGGGAGATACACAAGAAATCCCATCTGAAAAGCTGTCGTAAGCTCGCTGACCACAAAAGAGGCGACTAGAACAGTGTCGGGAATATCCTCGGCGGATTTCGGTCTGGGCGAGTTGCTGATATCCAGAAAGGTTCTGACCTCTTTCTTTCTGGTGTTGTTCAGCATAAATTTTCGCAGAGGCTGTTTTGCCTCGTTTATCATCTCCATGAAGGTCAGCTTGCCCTCCTGATACGGCTGATATCCTTTGGTATACGCCTCTTTGAAAACAGGCGTCATGATGAACATAGTCAGTATCAGAGCCAGCCCCACCAGAACCTGAGACGGCGGCACAGTGGCAGTACCCATCGCTGTTCTCAGCAGAGAAAAAACTATTATGATCCTGGTGAATGATGTCATCAGGATAAGTATCGACGGAGCCAGAGACAGCACGGTCAGAAAGAAGATAAGCTGCAGGGTGACAGAGACATCCTGCGGGCTGGCCGCCTGCTCCATGCCGAACCGGAACGCCGGAAAGGGTATTGGGTCTGCCGCCAGCACCCCTGTGAAGGGAATCGCCAGCAGAAACAGAACTATGAGCGTTTTCTTAATGATTTCAGCCTCTCAGAGATTGAGTTTCTGGATATCTCGACCTCGTCCTTCAGTCCGGGATTCTTCTTGAAGAACTTCATATAGTTCGAGAATTCTGTCTTTTTGGTGAATCCGGATTTGATACGGGTCACCTCATCCTCATCTGTTATCTTTTCTATAAGGTTCATTGACGTGTCGGTAACGCCCAGTATATATATCTTGTTGTCTATTTCATAGAAGAACAGGCTTTTTCTGATGTCCATGTCTACCTTGCCCAGCAGCCTTCCGGTGCCGGGGATGTCCGTGAACACCTGTCTTTTGAAAAATGTCTTGAACATCCAGAAGATACCCAGCATCACAGCCAGAACTATCATCAGCCCCCAGACCATTCTGGAATAGGCTTTCTTACCCACCAGAGGCTCTCCCTCCGGCGCTTTCGGAAATGTATAGGTTATTCTGATCTGTTTAGGCTGAGACACTATCTCAGGGACTGCCAGCTCTTCGGAAAAATCTGTTATGAGTCTCTTTCTGGTATCGTCAGATGTGATATAGAGTTTCTCCACGGGCATATCCCAGAAATCCTGAGTGAACTCTATCTTTTCATTGGTCTCAAAGCTGATTACGAAGCTCTTGTCGAGCTTCAGGGTATTCACATTGGAGTACCCGTGCTCGAAATCTATAACGATATTCAGCCCGGACTCGTCTATCTCATAGGTGAGATTGGCGGCCTGAGCCGTTACGCTCAGCAGTATTAAGGCAAGAAAGGCAAAAAACCTAGCGGTACATGCCATTTTTATACATCTCTGTGAGTTTTTGTTTATCCAGTATCTCAGTCACCCTGATGGCGAATTTATCATCCAGAACCATTATCTCGCCCAGAGCCAGCGGCTTGCCGTTCACCAGAAAGTCAACGGGCTCGCCCGATGTCTTGGAAAACTTCAGTATAGTGCCCTTCTCCCAGCTAAGCAGTTCTTTCACTTTCACCATTTTTCTGCCCAGCTCCACTTTGATGTCGAAGAGAACCTCTCCGAACTCTGTTTTAGCGAGATGAGAATCTTTCATATGTTCCTACTGTGATACAAATTCTGTAAAATATACATTAGATATCTGACCCTTGGTGAGCAGTGAGTTCACCCTGCGCAGGATCTCCTGCTTCAGGATCAGCTTGCCCTGAGCCGAGCTCACTTCCTCGTATCTTTTCGAAGCGAGTATGGTGAGGATGGCGTCTCTGAGCTGAGGTATGCGTTTATCCAGCTCCAGCTTAAGCTCCGCCGCGGCCTTCTCGTTGCCCGCCTGCAGTTCCAGCTGGATGGTTACTTTCAGATATCTGGTACCTTCGTTGTCCATCATGTTCACTATGAAGGTTTCCAGAGGATACAGCTCGCCTATTTCGTTGGATATCACGGGCGCGGAAGCCTTCTTCACTTCGTCTGCCGCCTGATCTCCTTTGGGTGCCAGAAATATTTTATAAGCCACAAATCCGCCGCCGCCTAATATTATGAGAAGTACGACAAGGATGATAATGAGCTTCAGTTTTCCGCCTTTCTTCTTTTTCGCCCCGCCCTCTTCGGGCGTTTTTTCTTCTTCAGCTGCCATTACTGTCCTCCTTGGGTGTTTTCTTCTTCCGCGTCGAAGAGATTTTTGTTTGCTTCAGCCAGTTCGGGGCTGATGAAGTTTATCTCCACCCTCCTGTTCTTGGCTCTGCTCTCCGGGCTGATGTTCGGTGTCACCGGGTGGTTCTCCGCGTATCCTGCGGCAGAAAGCTTCATCGGTTCCACGTCCTTGTTAATAAAATATTTCACCACCGCCACAGCTCTGGCCGTGGAAAGTTCCCAGTTAGAGCTGAACATGGCTGTGTTTATCGGAATATCATCTGTATGCCCCTCGACCATAACGTCAAAAGGCGATTCGGCAATCACCGCCGCCAGCTTGTCCAGAAGAGGATAAGCGTCCGGCTTGATCTCCGCGCTGCCCGCATCGAAGAGAGTGCTGTCCATGATCCTGACAGACACGCCTTTTTTCGATTCGGATATGGTTATATTCTGCTGAAGCTGAGCCTGTTTCGCATATTCTTTCATGCTCTGGCTGATCTTCTGCTTCATGTTTTTGACATTCTGAACGAAGGATAGACGGGACATAATGTCGTTATTGGTCAGCTCGGTCTGCGAGCCTTCCTTCAGCACCCCAAGAGAACCCTGAAGAGAACCCAGAGCGACCTTGATCTTTCTCTTGTCCATCGACGCCATAGACAGAAGAAGGATGAAGAACGTCAGAAGTAGCTGGTTCATATCCGTGAATGTCGCCATCCACAGAGGGGCGCCCGGTTTGCACTCGGGGCATTTTTTTTCACCCATTTAACGACTGCTCCGTATAGATAAAACAAAGACGCGTAAAAACGTCCCTGAGTTCATTAATCAAACTGGGACTTCCTCTGACCTGGTGACAGATAAGCGTTCAGCTTCTGCTCCACGATCCTGGGGTTGTCTCCCGCCTGAATAGCCATGATCCCGGCGATCATGATCTCTCTGAGGATCACTTCCTGAGATGATCTGAACTCCAGCTTCACCTTCAGAGGACCGGCGAACATGTTCGCCATCATCGCTCCGTAGAAAGTGGTAAGCAGCGCAACAGCCATCGCAGGACCGATAGACGATGGATCGTCCATGGTCTGAAGCATCGCCACCAGACCCACCAGAGTACCGATCATACCCATCGCAGGACCGTAGTCCACCATCGCTCCCAGAAGCCCCGCTCCCGCTTTGTGCCTTTCACCCATGTAGTTGAGTTCAGTTTCGAGAATATTTTTGATGACCTCCGGCTCTGTGCCGTCCACGGCGAGCCTGATGCCCTTTTTTAAGAATTCGTCCGCCACTTCGTCTCCGGCTGATTCCAGAGAGAGGATACCGTCCCTTCTCGCTTTAACGGCGAACTCAACAAGCTGAGCTATCAGCTTGGGAGCATCGTCCATGGGATATTTGATGGTTTTCAGGATTACTTTTACGAACCCGACAACTTTGTCCATAGGATAACACATCATCACAAGTCCGGAAACACCGCCGATAACGATAAGAACAGACGGAATGTCTATGTACGGCCCGAGACCGGCACCCATAACAATAGCCGCAAGAACAAGAGCATACGCAACGACAGCGCCGATTAGTGTAGCTATATCCATAGTCACTCCGTACAATTAAAGCTGGATTGCCGCACAGACATAGCCCATTTGTGGGCGCACGTCAGGGACAGTCTTATAATTATCTATTAGAATACAGGATTATCAAGGGTTCAGTCAACAGAAATAATATTGACTTATAATGATAAAAGGGTCGTGATCTGATTTTCACGACCCTTTAGATATTTTTCGGATTAACGTTTCAGACTGAGAAGTTCCTGAAGCATTTCGTCAGAAGTGGTGATAACCCTTGAGTTGGCCTGGAAGCCTCTCTCGGTGGTGATCATGTTAACGAACTCTGTGGAGAGGTCCACGTTCGAGTTCTCCAGAACGCCTGACGCTATGTCTCCTCTGTCGCCTGTTCCCGCTGTGCCTATGGACGGTTCGCCGGAGCTGGTTGTCGCCTGGAATGTGGTGTCACCCACCTTCAGCAGACCGTTGCTGTTGTCGAAAGTGGCAAGAGCCACCTGACCCAGAACTGTCACTTCTCCGTTGGTATAGTAACCGATGATCTCACCGGAGGTATTGAAGAGTACCTCGCTCAGAGTACCTGTGGGATATCCGTCCTGTGTGGTCTGCTCTATACCGCCCTCGCCGGATGACAGATATATTCCGTCAAACTTGGATGAAGAACCCAGATCCACTGATATTCCGCTGATGACACCCGCTCCGTTGTTGGGGTCTACGTTCAGCGTGAGGTCTGTTATCCTCGCTCCGCTTTCACTGGAGATATAGTTGAATGATCCGTTGTTGTTGAAGTGCAGAAACACGCTGTCGCCGGATGTTTCATTAAATGATACGTCCACATCCGATTCGGGTGATGTCACTGACATTTTCCATGTGTTGGCATTGGAGTCAACCAGCTCGAAAGTATATGTCAGAGTGTGTTCGTTACCCTGAGCGTCATAGATGGTCTGTGATGTTGTCACCACGCCGCCGGACGCTTCCTGTGTGGTCGTATAGTCGTAGTAATCGTAGAAAGTGTTGTAAGTTCCGCTTCCTGTCACGTCGAAGGTGATGAAATCGATCCCGTTGGACTCACCCTCGTTGCTGGTTATGGACAGCTTGCCGCCGTTAGTGTCAAAGCTGGCTATATGCTCGGAGAGAGCTGATTCTGATGATGATGAATATCCCAGATAACTCGCCAGAGCCTCACGCAGATCCTGAAGAGAAGCGTACTGTGTTTCGTCCACCAGAGGAGTCAGCGGGTCATCCGCAACCTTCAGAACAGATATTGATCCTGTGGTTGTCAGAGCGTCTCCGCCTATGGAAGCATTAAATGACAGGATCGCTGAAGCGTCCAGCCCCAGAGAGTTGCCTGCGCTGGTGTAAAGTTCGTTCAGAGTATCGCTGTCCTGCGCCTCTCTCAGAAACACCTCACTGTATCCGGCGGAGCCTGCGGCTATCGTTGTGGATCCTGCCGCTACTATGTTATTTTCAAAATCTGTTCCTGTGTAAGCCTTGTCCAGAGAGAACCCGGAAAGGTTGTTTGTGGAGGCGGCGTCCACTGTGTATACGAACTGACCAAGGTCTTCATCATATATAACGCCGAACTCTGTGGATGTAATTACGTTGCCGTCTATGGCTGCCTCTATCTCTGTGGCGAGCTCATTGAGTGTCTCGAAATCCCTGCCCACATATATCTTATCCTCGAAGAAGAATTCATCACTGGTATTGCTGTCGCCGGCGTCATCATATGTTCCTGCCAGATCACCCATAACAACTGCCAGACGGGATGAACCGCTGAATGAGTCGATGGACACGTCAGAACCGGCGATGGTTACGGCGTTTCTGGTTACGGTCAGTGTACCGTTGCTGATGCCCACGGTGAAGTCGCCGGCTGTACCGGCGGCAGTGTCGAGCTCTGTCTCAATAGTCGCTGCCAGATCTCCCAGTGTGGAGAAATCAGCCGGATATGTATATGAATGAGCTGTACCGTTGATATAGATCATCAGTGTGGGTGATTCAGAAATAGACAGATTCACGTCTGAATCGTTATATATTTTGCTCATGTCTGTGATATCTGTGGCGTGCGCCTTGATGGTTATACCCTCGTCTTCAGAAAGATCCATCAGAACGCCGCTGGAGCTGTAAACATTGTATATGCTGTCGTTTGAGTCCGCATAGTGAAGGAATGTCGGGAACTCAAGAATACTGGCGTCAGCGTCTGTGCTGAGAACACCCTCCACAGCGACCTCGGATGTGGCCTTCGCCTCCACAGCCTGATAAGCGTCGCCGATAGTTATATCGTCCACAGTGGTATCGGTGTTGAGAACACCTGTCTCAGGGTCTGTCATCCATCCCTGAACATTATATCCTGCGGAAGAGACCAGGTTGCCAGCTGAGTCGAAGTTGAAATCGCCGGCTTTGGTATACAGGAATTCATTAGTGGAACTACCGCTCAGTATGAAGAATCCATTACCCTGAACAGCGAGATCCGTATCCACGTCAGTAGTCTGCATGGTACCGGATGTGAATATATTCGATACTGAGGCAAGCATGGAACCAAGACCGATCTGGTCAGGGTTTGTGCTTCCTGTGGTACTGGTAGCCGATGTTCCCGCTGATATGGTCTGGCTGAGCATATCCTGAAAAACAGCTCTGCCCGCCTTAAATCCCACGGTGTTAACGTTCGAAATGTTGTTACCAAGAACATCCATTGCCTGTTGGTTTACACTCAGACCGCTGATGGCCGAGTAGAGTGATCTCATCATAACTGCACCTCTTAATTACAGAAGATTCGCGTCTCTGACGGAGATAACATCTTCAGCTGCCACCTCGAATTCTCCGTCAACTTCGTAAACAATGCCTCCGTCTTCAACGGTAACTCCCGTAACCTGACCGTTGCCGTATTCGGTAACGTCAAGCTTTTCACCGTTAGCGTCATATGCGGTAACAGTAAACTTATAAGGACCAGTATCCATAGCATTGCCGTTTGCGTCTGTTCCGTCCCAGACAATATATTGTTTTCCGGTATTACTGACTGTGGGCGAGAATGAGCTGACAAAATTGCCGTCCTCATCCTTAATAACCACAGTGCATTTCTCCGGCACACTTTCCACCTCAAACTCAAGGGCCGCGCCGCTGTCAGTAAGAGTTGTAGTATTTCCTTCATATTCCATGACCATGCCGATAACACTTGTCGCTGAGGACATCTGCATTGAGCTGGACATGCTGTCCATCGAATTCACCATCTCTTCAATGTTTTCGCTCATGGTAGTCATGGTCTCTACCTCTGTGAATGTGGCGGTCTGTTCCATCATGTCTGATGTATCAAGCGGCTCAGTGGGGTCCTGATTCTGAAGCTGTGTGATGAACAGCGACAGAAAATCTTCCTGAGTCAAGGAGCCGTGATCGTTATCCACATCCAGCTTAGATGTGTCATATGTGCTTGTATCAACACTTGCGCTAGAGACTAACATTTTTTCTCTCCTGCCTGTCAGGCGTATATTACGGAGTCATCGTCCTCTGCTTCCACAGATTCCTTGTCCGCTGATATTCCCGCTACTGTTCCGTTTGATGATCCGCCGTTCTTGTTCTGTTTATTGTCCCATCCGGCGAACTGATGCTGGTCGAAATCCTTGAAAAGGAACTCGAGGTTTTCCACGGTGATCCCTTTCTCCGCCAGCTGCTGTTTAAAGCTGTCTATGTTTGCGGCGAATATGTTCTTGGCTGTGTCTGACTCAAAGGTCACTTTGCCTGTTATCTTGCCCGCGTTGTCCGTCAGCTCTATGCTGACTCTGCCCAGGTCTGCCGGATTGAGCTGAATGTTGATCTTGGTAGCGTTCTGGTTCTTCGCTATCTCCACCAGCTCGGCAAACTTCATGATATCCTGCGGTTTCTCTATTTTGATCTCCGCTGTTATCACCTTTTCGGTAAAGGGTGATCTGGCGGTAAAATCGCTTGTCTGGGAATCTGATTTCATGCTGGTATCTGTCTTTTTCACAGCCAGCTCTATCACATTGTCTTCGGCAGTTGTCTCTGTCTCGGAGGTATTCGCTGTTTTAACCTCCACAGGCTCGGCTTCCGCCTTGACTATCTTTTCTGGAGCTGTCTGTTCGGCTTCACCTTCCGCCTCTGTGGTTTTCATCTCATCGGGTCTAGAGCTGTGGAGTTCGGCGTTCAGCTTTATCTCCTCTGTCTCGTTCTCCTCTCTGATCTGATTGATCACAGTCAGCTTCTGCTGAATTGTGGATTCTTCCACCTGATCCGGCATCACGAAGAGCGCCTCAGGGTTTTTCTGTGTATTCTGAAGCTGAACTATGCTGTCCAGTATCTTTTCAACTACTGCGGATGACACTGCGGGGGTCACTATCTCTGATGTGCCGTCCAGAAGAGAGGCCGCCATCTCTGTGAGAGCCGTCTCCACCTGATCCACTGTCATACCCGCTGCCTGCATGGATGCCAGCAGCTCCTGAACAAAGGCGTCCACATCATCGGATGTCTCCATTTCGGCGAGCATCTTCTTCAGGTTTTCTTTGACCTCGTCTGAAACGTCCAGACCATCAATAACCTCTTCCGGAGTTTCCGCTGTTTCCTGCGCGTCGCCGGAAGCTATGGAGCCCAGAGTGTTTTCCGTGTCCGCCGAATCAGCGGCGTCATTTTGTGAAACTTCTGATTTTATCTGTTTTTCTATCTTGGCAGCCGTCTGTCTGGCTTCAGTTATCTGAATGTTAGAGGAAGCATCCGTCTTATCCAGATAGGATCTGAAAACATCCTCGAAAGCCGATTCAGAGTCCGCTCCGGCGGAAAATGAGGACAGCGCTGACGAAGCTGACGATGAAGAGCCCGTGCTGTTTGCGGTATCTGTTTTTACTGAGGAACTGAAAAGTTTTAATATGGAAAGATTCTCCATCGGACACCTCCGACAAAGATATTAGAAAATATTGTGCCAGTTATTCACAGCGGGATGTGCTTACAAATAAGATATTGATAAATATAGATTATAAAAAACAGCTAAAGTTTTCGGCTTATCTGCCGATGGAATTATTTTCCTGTTTCTTATGTGAAATAAAGGAATAAATTTCCCCGGCGGCATTGGCGGACGCGTCAGAATCCGGAAAATATGAAGCCACTTTTCTCAGATCATTTTTGACTGTCTCGTAATTTTCTTCTATTTTTTCGGTAAATTTTATCAGACTGTTCGCTGTGGCGTCAGACTGTATCAGCTCAGGTATCACGGTTCTGTTCAGGATGATATTCGGCATGCCGATGTATTTGACCCGGACGAGCAGCCTGCCCAGAGCGTATGTCACAGCCCCCGCCTTATACATCAGAATCATAGGCGTGCCTATGAGCGCCGATTCCAGCGTTGCCGTGCCGGAGCACACCCAGAGTAGGTCGGAATATTTCATTATATCGTGTGTCAGTCCTGTCGCCAGCCTGATGTTGGTTCCCTTTATCATCTCCCTTACGGAGCTTTCGTCTATGGTGTCCGCCACGCCCACAACGTAGTCGTATTCCGGCAGAGCCTTAGCCGCCTGAACCATCACCGGCAGCAGTGAGCTGACCTCTTTTCTTCTGCTTCCGGGCAGAAGACCGATCAGGCGCTTCGTACCGTCGAAACCGCCTTTTTTCAGATATTCTTCCCTGTCCTCGCATTTAAAGCTGATCTGTGATGTGAGCGGATTACCCACATAGACAGCGTTGACCCCTTCTTTTTTCAGTGTTTCAGGTTCGAAAGGATAGATACACATAACCAGATCACAGTATTTTCTGAGCTTATGCACACGTTTATAGTTCCACACCCAAAACGTTGGTGAGATGTAATAGATCACCGGAATTCCCAGTTCCTTAACATATCGGGCAAACCGCAGGTTGAACCCGGGATAGTCCACCAGAACCACGGCGTCCGGTCTGTCGCTTTTCAGCTCGGCTGTCAGCCTGTCCTTCACCTTCAGCAGAAACGGAATCTTCTGAAGAGCCTCGCCCAGCCCTATAGCGTTCATATCATTGATATCATAGAATTGTTTCTGACCGAGCGACCTGAGCAGGCTTCCGCCTGTTCCGGAACACTCAACATCCGTCAGTTTTTTCAGAGCGGAGAGCATCTCTCCGGCGTGGTTGTCGCCGGATTTTTCTCCGGCTATTATCATCAGTTTCATTCAGCCACGCTTAATGAAAAACGATAAAGAATTTATCGCCTTTGTAATAGTAATCGTAAGTCATCTCCGGTTCGTGCAGAAAAACCAGCCAGACCATGTCTTCAGTAAAGCGGGTCTCAACTTTATAGACTCTGTCGTCCTCATATCTCTGCATTCCCTCGCCGAAAAGTTTCACATTCTTTATACCGAAGGCGGACAGACCTTTCATCTTCTTCTCAAACACAGGCGGGTGACCTGTGAGGTTGAAGCTGAAAGACTCGCTCCCCTTCTTTATCTCTTTTTTGAAACCGAACAGACTGCTGTATCCGCCGCATTTTTTTCCCAGCGTGATATTGAAATTATCCACGCAGAAATCAGTGGGGGATTTCAGCACTATTCTTGTTTTGCCCTCCGGAGTGGTCACAGCGGACACATTCCTGTATTTCAGGTTTCCCGCCGGAATTTTTACTCCGAAGATATCCAGATAATATTTTTTTCCTACCTTGCCGTAAGCATAGGCGGGATAGCTGTCGAAAATCAGCTCGGAGCTCTTCTCCCTGTTGTTCACGCCTCTGTATTCGGATGCCGCCAGCAGAGGTCTGATCCACGGACCGAACTGAGCCATAGCCGCCATCTCCATATCCGGCTCCAGCGCCCTGAAGGTCAGCCTGATCCAGTTGCCTATACGCTCCTGTTTCATTGTGTTCTTGTTAGCGAGGTATATTTCGAACTTCATTCCGTTTTCGGAATCTGTAATATCGAATTTTGAAACGGGTCTGCATATGTCCAGATTACCCATTTTATATTTATTATTTTTCAGGATCACCACAGCTTTTCTGCCGCTGACGCTGAGCTCTGCGGTATATTCAAAATCATTGGACCCTATGGCTATATCAAAACTGAGAACCTTATCGTCACGCACAGACGACACGTCCACCCTCACCTCTTCCTTCTTAACAGGCTCAGGCGTCACATCTGCCGGTTCGATTATCTTTTTAGCTCCGCAGGAGATCAGTATCAGCGCGGATATTATCAGTAGTGCTTTCTTTATCATGCTTTTCTCATGGCCAGCCCGGCCGCCACGGCAAAAGCCGCCGGACCCAGCTGATCAGCGTATGTTTTCATAGACGTGGGCAGCTCGATCATCTTAAAGGGGTCAAGATGCGCCACAGCCACCTTCATGGCTATCTCCATCTGGCTGACTACCCCCGGAACATAAGCTCCGGCTCCGCAGACGAAGAAATCCACAGGCTCTTTTCTCTTGTCCTCAATATATGTCTCCACTGCGGTCTCTATCTCCGCTCCCAGACCACTGCCAAAAGACATGGATGCCGCCTGGGCGTCCACATCGTTGCTCATGGTCTCCTGGTCACGGATGACATCCGCCGCCTTGGACATATCTATATCCATATCCTGCGCCATCTCCTCCATTAGAAATTTACACCCTTTCGGAAGAGATTTCACCATATCCACATATCCGTTGTCATAAAAAACAATGTTGGTACAGTCGTGACCGATATCCACTATGGCGTTGGGGTGTTTTTTTATCCCGTGCATAGCTATGCTCAGATTCACCAGAGCCAGCGCCTCTATGTCCACCACCACCGGCTTCAGCCCGGCGAGATGAGCCATGCTGACACAGTCCGCCACTTTCTCCTGATACGCCGCCGCCACCACAGCGTCGGCTATGCCCGCTGCGCTGTCATATCCCAGAAGCTGAGCGTCGAAGGATGCCCTGCTCCCGCTGATGCCTATATACTGCTCCGCTCCCCAGAGAAAACTTTCCTGAAAGTTTCCCTTGCCGTTCCACGGAAATTTTATTCTTTTAACAACAACATCACGCCCACGCATACCCAGAGCGGCGTCCTTGCCGTGTCCCTTCATATCCGCCAGACATCCCTTGATAGTCTGCGCCGCCGCTTCGTGGTTCATCACCATGCCGTCCACGACAACATCCGCCGGCATTCTGACGCACCCTATGTTCTTCACAGAGAACTGACCTTTTTTCTCCTTCAGTTCCAGTATCTTAAGGTTTGACGCGCCTGCGTCCACACCCAGAAGCTGACTGCCCATATCCTACCCCATGCTCTCTATCTTAGTAAAAAAACAGCTCTTTTCCCCTGTGTGACAGGCAGGACCTGTCTGATCCACAATATAGAGCAGGGTGTCGCCGTCACAGTCCAGCCTGACCTCGGAAATTTTCTGCACATGACCGGACGTACCGCCTTTTTTCCACAGCTCGTCACGGCTTCTGGAATAATAATGAGCAAAACCTGTCTGAAATGTCAGCTTCAGCGCCTCTTCACTGACATAGGCCAGCATCAGCACCTCTTTCGTTTTCACATCCTGAACCACAGCGGGTATGAGCCCGTTCATTTTTTTCCAGTCGATCGTTATCATTTACCGTTCCCGAGTTTATTATACAGAGCGTCCTTTACCTGACGCTCCTCATCTGCCGTCATTTTCAGCCCCCTGACCTTCATGCCGTTCAGAAGGATATCCCACTCATATCTGCTCCGCGTCTTTTCATAGACTATATCCGATGTGTGGCATCCGCCGCACTTCACGTCTATGATATCTATCCTCTCAGGGGAAGAGGAACAGGCGGATATCAGAATACTAGCAAATACGGGGAAGAAGCTCGCCCTGAGGCATCTCGATAAACCTTTTGCCCCCGATGGCAGTCCTAAGCAGAACCTTCTTTTCATCTGTAACGACTCCCGCTATCTGAGCGTTCTTTCCGTTTTCGGTCTTTTTTATCATTTCCAGAGCCTTTCCGGCGTCTTTTTCTCTAACAATTATAACAGCTAAACCCTCGTTGGCAACCGCCAATGGGTCGAACCCCAGCATATCGCACATATAGCGCACGTTGTCCTCCAGAGGGATATTCTCCTCATCCATCAGAAATCCGTGTCCGCTCATGGCGGATATCTCGTTCAGCACGGCGGCTATCCCGCCTCTGGTAGCGTCTCTGGCGAATGACACGTCATAAGGACGCACAGCGTCGAATATGTCGTTCAGCGGGGCGCAGTCGGACATGATCTCGCCTTCGAACCCCAGCCCGCCCCGGGCGAGCATAACACTCATTCCGTGTCTGGCGGTGTCCGATGTCACTATCACTCTGTCGCCTGTATGTATATTGCCGTATTCGGTATAATTCTTTTCAGCCCTGCCAATGCCGCTGGTGTTTATTATCAGCCCGTCCAGAGCGCCGTGCTCCACAACCTTCGTGTCGCCGCAGACTATCCTTACGCCAGCTTTCTCACAGGTCAGCGCCATGCTCTTGATCACTCTTTTCAGATCATCCATCAGATATCCGTCCGGTATCACCAGACCGAAAGACAGATACAGAGGCACAGCCCCTGAAACCAGAAGGTCGTTGACAGTGCCGCAGACGGCTATCTTGCCTATATCCCCTCCCGGAAAAAACTCAGGACGAACCACGAAACTGTCTGTGGTGAAAGCGGACAGGGAACCTGTCTCGATGATAGCGGCGTCCGCCGCCTTTTTCAGAAGCTGTCCTCCCAGACCGGAAAATATCACATCGGAAATAAAGGACTGCGTGGATGCTCCGCCTCCGCCCACAGCCATAGATATTCTTTCCATGAAACCCCTCGGAATGAATGTTTTGACGATATTATACCCGCTTGAATTTATTTGAACAGTATTAATTACTTTTAAAACATCCATTCTATTTTCAGTTAAATTTTCTATTTAAAATATTTTGCTTGCAATCTTATTCTTTTTTATCTAATTTACCCACGTCAATAAAGCATTACAGATAAAGTTTACCGTTTTGGTACCTATCTCTGAGGCAAGCTGACTTTAGCCCTTTTTTAACATATGGTATAAAGCCATAGCCCCACGATTTCTACCTAGACGATGAAGTTGTCAGAAATATGGAGGAAACATCTGATGAATTCTCGTTTAATCCCGCAGTTATATTCTACTTTTAAAGAAGGATATACCGCAAAAAATTTAACAAAGGACGCCATGTCGGGAGTGATAGTCGGCATAGTGGCTCTGCCGCTCGCCATCGCATTCGCCATCGCGTCAGGAGTGAAGCCCGAACAGGGGCTCTATACGGCAATCGTAGCCGGATTTCTCATCAGCGTTCTATCAGGAAGCAAATTCCAGATAGGCGGCCCCACCGGGGCATTCATAGTAGTCGTTTATGAAGTGGTGGCGAAATACGGATACGAGGGACTGGCCACCGCCACGCTAATGGCGGGCGTGATACTGGTTCTGATGGGAGCGGTCAAGCTGGGCGGGGTCATCCGCTTCATCCCCTACCCCATGACGATAGGATTCACATCCGGCATAGCCCTCATCATCGGCACAACACAGATCAAAGATCTCTTTGGTCTGGACGCTCACCCTGCTTCAGCCGGGTTCATAGACAGACTCTCGGCATACATCTCCTCAGCTTCCACCTACAACATCTATTCCATAGGCATAGCGGCGCTGTCGCTGGCTGTTATCCTGATAATGCCCCGGTTCACCAAAAAAATTCCGGGATCCATCATCGCCATAATAGCCGCCACAGTATTAACTTCGGTTTTCAGCCTGCCCGTGCCTACTATAGAGACACAGTTCGGAGACGTTCCATCGTCTCTGCCCGTGCCGAGCCTGCCTGATCTCACACTTATCACACAGGTATTTCCGGCGGCGCTCACCATAGCGCTTCTGGCGGCGATAGAATCGCTTCTGTCCGCCGTGGTGGCGGACGGCATGACATCCACGCGCCACAGATCAAACATGGAGCTGATAGGTCAGGGCGTGGCGAACATCTTCTCCCCCATATTCGGCGGCATACCCGCCACAGGAGCCATCGCCAGAACAGCCACCAACATAAAGAACGGAGGCACATCCCCCATCTCCGGCATGGTGCATGCCGTAACGCTGCTTCTGATTCTGCTCTTCTTCGGCAGATGGGCAAAACTGATACCCATGCCTTCACTGGCGGCGGTGCTGGTTGTCGTGGCATATCACATGAGCGAGTGGAAACATTTTCTGAAACTGTTCAGATCGCCTAAAGCGGACATAATGGTCATGCTGGTCACATTTCTGCTGACCGTTTTCATAGACCTCACAGTCGCCATAGAGACAGGGATCGTGCTGTCCGCCCTGCTCTTCATGAACCGCATGGCGAACGTCACCAGCATCAAGAGCATCACGTCCGAAATCAACGAGGAGTTCGAACAGCAGGATGTGCTCTCTAAAGACAGAATCCCCGCCGGAGTGGAGATCTTTGAGATATTCGGATCCTTCTTCTTCGGTGCTGCCAATCAGTTCAAAGATACTATAAAGATAGTAAAACAGCCGCCCAAGGTCATTATCCTGCGTATGCGCACTGTGCCGTTCATAGACGCCACCGCCATGGTGGCTCTGGAAGAGGTGCTGATGAAAACCAGAAAAGAGGGTATCAGGCTGGTACTCTCCGGAGTCTCTCCGGCGCTGATGCCGACACTGGAAAAATCAGGCTTCGCTGAAAAGGTGGGCATGGAGAACATCTGCCCCCACATAGACTGCGCCCTGAAAAGAGCTGAAAAACATCTGGAATCGATGAAATAAAAACAGGCGGGCAAATGCCCGCCTTATTTTTTATACCAATCCTTTTTCCTGAAGCAGTCTGAACACCTTGCTGCTTTCGGCAACAGCCATGGTGCCGCCCAGCGACACCGCCACATAACATGCCTCCATCACCTGCTCCGCCGTTGCGCCGAGAGCCAGAGCCCTCAGAGTCTGGGACAGGATGCACCCTTCGCACCCATGAACCAGAGCGCCTGTGAGCGCCATCAGTCTTTTGGTAACCTCAGGCAGAGCGCCGTCGCTGTACGCCGTTGTCATCATATTGAGCATAGCGTCCTTCATACCCTCTTTCTGATCCAGCAGCTCCAGAACCCGCTTGTAGTTGCTCTCTCTTTTGTCCATCAGTTCACCCATACCGTCACCTCCGTTGTTGACTTTTATAATTTATAGCCTATTATGAATCCATCAGTCTAACGAATTAATTTGATGTAATCGATAAAGGAAATTGATGAGTGGAACTATCTATTGATCTTCTGAAAACTTTTGTGACCATATCCCGCCTGAACAGCTTCACCAAGGCTGCGGCAGCGATGAACATAACCCAATCCGCCGTGAGCATGCAGATGAAGAGGCTGGAGGAGCAGACAGGGCGTCTGTTCGTCAAGCAGGGCAGGGGTTTCATAATCAGCCCGCTGGGGGAAAAACTGCTGGAGCACGCTGTGCGGATCATCAGAGCCCATGATGACGCTCTGTCTGTTTTGTCCAATCCGGCTGTTCACGACCACATCCGCATAGGATCGCCGGAGCTGTACGCCTCGGCCGTGTTCCCCAGAGCTCTCAAGAGTTTTTATACAAAATATCCTAACTCCAGAATAGATTTCACAACCAACCGCCGGGAAAAACTGCTGAGAATGGTGGAATCCGGCGAGCTGGACATAGCCCTGTGCTCGGACATGCCTGACGAATACGAAAAAATCTTCAGCGAACCCGTGAAGTGGATACGGTCCGCGGACAGCAGTGTTCACGAGCTGCGTCCTCTGCCTCTGGCAGTTTATCCGGAGGGGTGCCATGTGCGCAGATGGTCCTGCGCCGCTCTGGAAAGATCGGGAACAGACTACCGCATATCGTTCGTGACCAGCAGCGTCTTCGGGCTGATGGCGGCGGTCAGGGCAGGCATTGCCGTGGCGCCTATGGGTATGACGAAATTCATGGATGAAAAGGATTCATTCAGGATCATAGACGAACTGCCGGAGATTCCGGACAACACCCTGTCCATAGTCACCGCCGAGGGTTTTCAGTCCCGGTCGGCGGACACTCTGGTGCAGTTCATAAGAGAAGAGCTGGGAATGCAGATGATGATGATAAAATCCGGGGGCAGAAAATGACAGAATACGCTTACAGACTGGACTTCAAGGTCAGAGATTACGAATGCGATCTTGAAGGCATAGTGAACAACGCCGTCTATATGAACTATCTGGAACATACCCGCCACGAATATTTTCATACTATCGGGGTGGATTTTTCAGAGCTTGCGAAGAACGGTGTCAACCTTATTGTTATCAGAGCGGAGATGGACTACAAATCTTCTCTCAGAAGCGGCGACAGCTTCTGGGTGGGGCTCAGGACGGAGAGAGAGTCTCGTCTGAAATTCGTCTTCGTACAGGATATATACCGTGCCGGCGATGACAGGCCCGTCATGAAGGCGAGAATAACCGGAACAGCGGTAAACGAAAAGGGCAGACCCTTCATCCCGGATGAAGTGGAAAGAGCCTTCGGACTGAAATAATTTATTTAAGAGGTTTTCTATGATCGATTTTAAAGTGGACCAGCAGAAATGCACATCCTGCGGAGCCTGCGTCAGCGACTGTCCGGCGATGATCATCGAGATGGACGGCAGACTGCCTGTTGTCAGAGAAGAGAACGAGCCTAAATGCTATAAATGCCAGCACTGCATGACAGTATGCCCCACCGCCGCTGTCTCCATACTGGGTTTTGCGCCCGAAAACAGCGTTCCGGACGCACTGAAGGCGAGCTATGAGCAGTTCGACGCTCTGGCGCGCAACAGAAGAACAGTAAGAAAATTTAAAAAAGGCAACGTGGCAAAAGACAAAGTAGATAAAATAATAAAAGCCGCCGCCAACGCCCCCACCGGAAAGAACGCCAGACAGGTCATGCTGACCCTGCTGGATGACGAAAAGCAGATGGACGCATTCAAAGAGCTGCTCATAAGCAAAATAGAAAAGGCTGACGCCGAAGGCAAACTGACAGGTCCCCTGGCGGCTTTCGCCACCAGAGCCAAACTGTTCAGAGCCGGCAAGGACTTTATATTCAGAAACGCTCCCCACATGATACTCGCCACCTGCCCGAAATCAGCGCCGACCCCCGCCGCCGACCCTTTCATCGCTCTGTCATACGCCGAGCTGGCGGCATATACCCTGAACGTGGGCGTGATATGGGGCGGATTTGTGATGTATCTTTTCGATCTCTTTCCTGAGACCGCTCAGGAGCTTGGAGTTCCGGAGGACCATATGGTCGCCTATGTGCTTCTGTTCGGCGAGAGCGGTGTTAAATATTTCAGGGGAGCCCAGAGAGACGAGATAGCGCTTAACAGACCTGTGCTGAGCTGATTATGTATTTTTAACAGGAGAACCCTTTTATCTCAAATATACTTGCGAACGTCCGATTTCTCTGTTATTTTTTGCTTAATAGCAGTGTATCCCGCTCACAGAGCAGGATAGGCTATAGCAGGGCAAGGTCGGCAGCGACATGTATATCTGGGACGCCTTCTTTTCGCCATAGGAGTTTTCAGATAGGAGCATTAATGGCGAAAAAGCGAAAAATAGGACAAGTAAGAGGATCATGAACATTTATGTTGGCAACCTTCCTTACAAAGCCACAGAAGAAGAACTGAAAGACATGTTCGGTTCTTTCGGCGATGTAAGCTCTGTGAGAATAATCACAGACCATGAGAGCGGACGATCAAAGGGTTTCGCTTTTGTAGAAATGGCAAATGATGAGCAGGCTAAAGCCGCCATCGAGGAACTTAACGGAGTTGAGTTCATCGGAAGACCAATCACAGTAAACGAGGCAAGACCTAAACAGGAACGCCCCCGCACAGGCGGCGGCGGACGCTTCAACCGTGAAGGGCACGGCGGGAACAGCCGTTATTAACTGAAGAACAGAACGCCGGAGCTGAATGCTCCGGCTTTTTATTTTATATCTATAGAGTCCACTGCTTTTATCAATTCTGACATTTCACGCCCGAAATCCTCATGGAGCATCAGCGCCACATCCGTATCACGAACAAAAAGCCATGACTCGATATCCGCTATCTGCCCGTAGAGACTGTCGCAGCCCAGGCTGCTGATCACGTTTTTTATCCTGTGGGCATATTTATAAGCAGCCGGCACATCGCTGATGATCAGCCCCCACAGCTCCTCGGCGCAGTTTCTGTGAGAAGAGGCGAAATCTTTCAGGGCGCTTAAGAACATAGAACTGCCGCCCCATATCCTGATACCCGCCTTCACATCGGCGAAAGCGTCCAGAGATGAAAAATCTATCTCCGCGTCATCATCACAGTCTATTTTTCTGACGGTGAACCCCTGCTCTATAGGCACCAGCCTGTCCAGCTTCTCGAAAAGCAGAGAAAAATCCAGCGGTTTGGCGAATACGGAGTCCATCCCCGCCTCCAGACATTTCTGGCGTACGGAGGAGGTCAGACCGGAAGTCATGCCGATAATCGGCACATATTTTTTCTTACCGTGGCTTCTCATCTTTTCAGCCGCCCTGATACCGTCCATCACAGGCATATGCACGTCTATCAGCACAGCGTCGTAGCTGTGTTTGGCATACATCGCCGCCGCCTCTCTGCCGTCAGAGACAACATCCACCCTGTGCCCCTTATGACCCAGACGGATAGCCGCCAGATCGGCGTTCTCCTGAACGTCCTCCGCCAGCAGTATATGAAACGCCCTGTCGAAAGACCGGGCGCGGGATTCGCTCTCCTTTCCGCTGTAGCACATGCCTATGCATCCGCCTTCGCAGTTCTCCGCTCTCATCTCCGTTCTCAGCCGGATCAGGTTTCCGTCTGAAGAGCTCTCAGCCGTCAGCTCTGAGTTCATCAGATCAGCCAGCCTCTTGCACACGGTATAGTTCAGATGCTTCGACCTGCCGGAACCTGCCGCAGGCACAAAAAGCGTCTTCAGTTCGTGGCGTGTCATGGGCGCTCCGCTGTCCATCACGCAGATATTAACCAGCCCGCCCTCCATGAAAACCTTCACGGTGACGGTCTTCTCACGGCTCTTCACGCACGCCTCTTCCAGCAGACTGTGTATGACCCGCCTCATCCTTGCCTTGTCTCCTCTGAAACATCTGGACATGTCCGGGTCGTATATCAGCCTGACATCCGCCAGATTCTTTCTATCTGACTGGGAATAGAGATATACCGAGGACTCCAGCATCTCGTACAGGTTAAAAACCTCTTTATCCGAATCGGAAGTGAAGCCCAGAATATTTACATCAGAAAAATCATTCAGAAGCCTCAGCACAGTTCCGGCGGATTTTTTCGCCGTACCCAGATATCCCGCTATCACATCGTCTTCATCCAGCATGTCCAGCGACAGCTCCAGAAAACCGATGACGGAGCTCATAGGCATCCTCAGCTCGTTTGCCAGCCCTGATAAAAATTTTTGTCTGTCTGATTTTATTCTGTGCGGTTTTGATATGTCTGTGATGATCCCGTCTATGTATCTTTCGCCGTCATCACCTGTGTATATGATCCCTCTGTCTCTTACCCACAGAGGTTTTCTGCCGTTTCTGACTATACGGTATTCCAGATTGAAACTGCCGGAAGCGTTTCTGAGCACTTCGAAAACTTTGTTCTGGTTCATCCTGTGCACCATGGAACTCAGTTCGGTGTCAAGTGCCTCGTCATGGGCAACGCCTGTCAGACGCTCGAAAGAACCTGACACGAATAATAGTTTTCTGTCTTCCCCCTTCGCTCTGTAGGCGAAAGACTCACTGACAGCCAGAAGCCTGCTGTAAAAATCCTTGTCTATGTTATGCATAGTCCAACCCGCAATTATTGAATATATAGCGATTATAACACATAGATGCTGTTAGACCATACCTATGTTCGTGATATTTCTCCGGCGACTGCCATACGGATATTTTCCGGTTTTTTTACGGAGGCGAACCGAAAAACCCTTTTTCTGTCACGGCTGATGAGAAACTTGGTAAAGTTCCATTTGACAGGGATAGTCCCCATGGTTCCAGGCGCCGCCTCTTTCAGCATGCGGAAGAGCGGATTGGCATTTTCCCCGTTAACCTCTGTCTTCGAAAACACAGGGAACGTCACGGTAAAGTTTTCATCCAGAAAACGCCGGATCTCCTCGTCCGTGCCGGGTTCCTGAGCTCCGAACTGGTTGCAGGGAAAGGCGAGCACCACGAACCCCTGATCCCTGAACTCCATGTACAGTTCCTGAAGCCCCTCATACTGGGGAGTAAAACCGCACCTGCCCGCCGTGTTCACCACCAGCACGACCATGCCGTCATAGTCTCTCAGGTTTTTCATAGTGCCGTCCAGAAGAGGAAACTCAAAATTAAGCTCGTACATACCAAGCCTCCTGATACTAATAATATTTCAGGAAACAGACCGTTCAATGTTTATTTTACCTCATCACCTCCTTGACACCTCATGCAATCGGTCGAATATATAATAACAGGGGTGAATGTTGAGGATCATAACAGCGCTGCTAACTATCTTTTTATCTGTGTCGGCATATGCGGACGCCATACAGGCTCGTCTTTATACATATGCCTCTGAGTATTCCCAGACCCGGACAGTGTCCGAGCTCTCTTTCCGTTACGCCGCCGAGCTGGCTGTCAGAAGCAGCAGGGAACTCAGCGAGATAAAACACGAAAGGGACGAAGAGGCTCAGCAGATAGACCGGGCGCTGAGCGGTCTGATGCCCGTCATCAGAGCCACCGCATCCAGAAATAATCTGGACAGGGACAGACCCGACTACAGGGAAAAAGCGGCGCAGGAAAACCTGAACGCCAAAATAAAGCTGAGACAGATACTCTTCTCCGACTCCATCCTCGCCAGCAGGGATTCAGCGGAATATAAGACAACCATGCACAGGCTGATAGCCGAATCCGTGAGGCTGGATGTGATAAAGGAGACCGCGGACGTATACTACACCCGCATATTCTACACCGGACTGGAGCAGACCGCTGAGAAAGCGCTGAAAAGAATGAATTCCATCAAAGATATACTAAAGAAAAACAAAGCGCCGAAAAGCTCAATGAAGCTCTATGCGGATGAAATCAGAAGGGTGGAAAACCTGCTGACGTTATCCCGATCGGAAAAGATAAAGGCGCAGGACAGGCTGAGCGCCATGACCGGACTGACCATCGGGGCAGGATGCGCTTTCAGAAATTACAGCGAAATGACGGGGCACGCCACCCTGAACACTCTGAAAAAGATCTTTTCTACCGTCACAGACACGCTGGAACGTGAAAAACTGCTGAAATTCCTGACGGACAAATCGCTGGACGACTCCGCCGAGCTGAAGGCGGTGGACGAGCTGATCAAACTGAACAAAAGAGATATTCAGGCGGAAAAGAGAAAATTCTCACTGCCGGATGTTTCATTCTCCGGCGAATATACGCAGTATCTGGACAAGGACTCAGACACTTCCGAATATTCTGCCGACCTCAGCAAAAACGACTGGAGCGTCAACCTGCGGCTGTCCATGCCTGTCTTTGACGGTAAAAAGAGCACGCCGAACATCTACGCCAAAAATACCGAACTCCTGCAATATTTCAGCAAGAGAGCGGAAGTGAAGGAAGCCGTGAAGACTCGGATGGAAAACGCCGTAATATCAGCCGGATACGCCGGAACAGCGCTAAGCGGTTCTAAAGAATTGGCAGCATCCGCCGCAGAGAAATACGATAAAAATCTCAGTCTGTACAAACTGAAAAAGATCAGATCAGCCGTGCTGATAAACTCGGCGGCAGCTCTGAACACAGCTCAGGAAGCGGTAGTAAGGGCAGAATATGAGATGATAAACTCTCTGACTGATATACAGAGAGCATACGGAAAATTTTTCGCACTGAACGAAGACTATGAGGACACACGGTTTCTGCTGGATCTTCAGCAGAGCATCGGTTCTCAGATGCCGTGATATTCCTTATACCACTTAACAAACTGACGTATACCTTCCTCTATGGAGGTATCCGGTCTGTATCCGTGATCTCTCACCAGATCGTCAATATTGGCATAGGTCTTCGGCACATCACCCGCCTGAAGAGGCATCAGGTTTTTCTGAGCTGAGATACCCAGCTCTTTTTCCAGAGTCTCTATCATATACATAAGCTGAACAGGCTTGTTGTTGCCTATGTTATAAACCTTATAAGGAGCGGATGAAGATCCGGGATCAGGGTTGTCGCTGTCCCAGCCGGCATTGGGCATCTGCCCGGCGTATATCACACGGCATACGCCCTCAACTATATCGGCTATGAAGGTGAAGTCTCGCTCCATTTTACCGAAATTATACACGTCAATAGGCTGTCCCTTTCTCATCAGGTCGGCGAATTTGAACATCGCCATATCCGGTCTGCCCCAGGGACCGTAAACTGTAAAGAACCTGAGCCCTGTGGTGGGGATATTATAAAGATGGCTGTAGGTGTGAGCCATCAGCTCGTTTGCTTTTTTTGTAGCGGCGTAGAGGCTTATGGGGTGATCCACATTGTCGGATGTGGAGAATGGCTGGGCAGTGTTGCTGCCGTATACCGAAGAGCTGGAAGCGTATACCAGATGCTGAACGCCGAAATGCCTGCATCCTTCTATAATGTTGATGAATCCTGTGATATTAGCGTCTATATAAGCATAGGGGTTGTCTATGCTGTATCTGACGCCTGCCTGAGCCGCCAGATTGCAGACCTTGTCGAATTTTTCCGCCTTCATCAGGGCGTGCAGGTTCTCCCTGTCCTCCAGATTCATCTTCACGAATCTGTAGCCCTTCATGTTTGATGATCTCATGGGTCTGTTATATTCAACTGCGCTGCCGTCTATCCCTGTGACAGCGAGTCTTCTGTATTTCAGGTTAACGTCATAATAGTCATTGATACTGTCAAGCCCCACGACCTCATGACCGTCATTTATAAGTTTCTGAACTGTGTGAAAACCGATGAACCCGGCGGTTCCTGTAAGCAGAATTTTCATTTTTACCTCTGAAGCCATTCTAAAATAACGCTAAAATAAACGCAACAGCGATTATTCCTCGTTTTTCTTAGCGGATCGCAGCAAAACACCCAGACGGGTTAGGTCTTTTTCCGTTCCGGCAGCCAGAAGCTCGTCTCTGTCCATGATGGTGTAGTCGCACCCGGGGTTGGACATAGCGCCTGTGCCCCGCTTCACAGCCAGAATGGTGACGCCGTATCTATATCTGAGATCCAGATTTCTCAGCGACCTGCCCGCCGCCTTAGACCCCACTGGCACAGTGACCCATCTGGTCTGCGCCCCAGGCAGATTCAGACATTCCGTGGCGGTGCCTGATTCGGTGAATCTGCCTGTGACCTCTTTCACCAGTCTGTCGGCTGATTCCACCTCTTCGGCTATCACTACGTTCGCCCCCAGCTTTTTCAGCGCCTGAAGCTCCAGAGCGTATCTGGTTCTGGCGACTATGTGTATATATGGATGCTCCATTCTGGCGGTCTCCACTATCTTTCTGACAGCTACCGGATCAGGAATGGTAACAGCTATGGCTCTCGCCGTGTGCAGATGGGCATGGTGCAGAACCTCAATATTAGAAGCGTCCCCGTATATTATATCCGTTCCCTTCTGCGTCTCCTGCTTCACCGTCATGGGGTTCATCTCTATGGCGATGAACTGTATTCCGCCCTTTCTGGCTTCTGCCGCCAGCTGTCTGCCCGCCAGACCGTATCCCACAATGATGATATGATCGGAGAACTCTTTTCCGCTGACGACAGTCTCGAACTGAGCGCCCCTGACCAGACTCTCCGGCAGGGATATCCTGTCCACCAGTCCGGCTATCTGCGAGGCGTATTTTATCATATAGGGCGCCGCCGCCATCGTGAGCACAATCACGGCAACCACCAGCTTATATTCTTCCTGAGTAAGAACATTTGCGCCCACTCCTGTCTTTGCCATGATGAATGAGAACTCACCGACCTGACCCAGAGCCAGACCTGTCATTATGGCTGTCTTCATCGGATAGCGCAGAATCACAACACTGAGCGCAGCCAGCAAAGTTTTTCCGAAAAGCACCGCCAGCGCCGCCAGCGGTATAAAAACAGGGTAACTGGCGTAAACATCGAAATCTATCAGCATGCCTATGGAGACAAAGAAAAATCCTGTAAAAATATCCTTGAAAGGAACAACATTGCTGAGCGCCTGCTGTCCGTATCCGGACTCACTCACCATTATTCCGGCGAGAAAAGCGCCCAGAGCCAGCGACAGACCCGCCTTATATGTCAGCGAAGCTGTACCGAGCACCGCCAGAACCACCACCAGCAGAAAGAGCTCTCTGTTCTTGGAAGCGGCGACATAGAAGAGTATCTTCGGAACCAGAGTTCTGGCGCCTATGAATACAGCGGCGACTATAACAACGGCTTTCAGAGCGGTGAGCCCCAGCTCTGCCCCCACATTCTCTCCTGTTCCCGCCAGAAGAGGGATAGCGAGCATCATGGGGATGACAGCGATATCCTGAAAGACCAGCACGGCGGTGCTTATCCGTCCGTGTGGACTGTCCGTCTCCGCCCTGCCCGCCAGCACCTTCAGCACTATAGCGGTGCTGGAAAGCGATGTGATCATACCGGCTGTGACCGCCAGAGGGATATTGCCCCCTGTGACGCCGTATACACAGACTCCGGCGAATATCATGGTAAATCCCGCCTGAAGAGTTCCGCCCACCAGAGCGGGGATCTTCAGCGATATCAGACTGGACAGTGAAAATTCCAGACCGACAGCGAAAAGCAGAAGCACAACGCCTATCTCCGCCATCATCTCCATCTCGTGCACCGCATGTATCACATGAAAACCATGAGCGCCCAGAAGAACCCCGGTTATAAGATATCCCAGTATCTCCGGCACGTTCAGCTTGGAACAGATAGCCAGAGAAACGGCGGCGGTGGCGAATATCAGTGTAATATCTGCTAAAATCGGTATTTCCATAAACCTTCCACTCTGTTTGATTTATACAATCTTACTTTCAACATGCAGAAAAGCAACAAAAATCGGTTTAATTTTATCCCGTGACCGTATAAGATAGAGTGACGGAGAGACGCATGAAGATAAAAACTGGAATTGGTTTCGATGCCCACAGGTTCAAAAGGGGCAGACGGCTGGTGATCGGCGGTGTGGAGATAGACTATGACCTGGGACTGGACGGACACAGCGACGCTGACGTTCTCATCCACGCCATAGTGGACGCCATAGCCGGACCCTCGCTGGGAAAAGATATAGGCAACATCTTTCCGGACACTGACGACTCCTATAAAGACATCGACTCAAAGATCCTTCTGAAAAAAGCGGCGGAGATGATAAGAGCCGCCGGATATGAAATATCCAATATAGACGCTGAAATAATAGCACAAAAGCCGAAAATGGCTCCCCATATTCCGGATATGCGTGAGATTCTGGCGCAGGTGCTGGGCATGGCAGCCGAAGATATCACCATCAAGGCGACAACCACGGAAAAAATGGGATTCACAGGCAGAGGCGAAGGCATAGCCGCCGTTGCGACCGCTCTGGTCATAAGGAACTGAATATGAAACTTTTAATGCTGGGAATAGGAAATCTGGTTATGAATGATGACGGCGCCGGAGTTCTGGCGGCTCAGGAACTGATGAAAGAATTCCCGAACACCGATACACTGATGATACTGGACGGCGGAACTCTGGGGCTCGACCTTCTGGGATATATCGAGTGGGCGGACAGGCTGATCATAGCCGACGCTGTGGATTTTCAGCTTGATCCGGGAACAGTAATACGTCTGGAGGGGGAGGATATAGACCCCGTCTTCGAAAACAGGCTTTCAGCGCACCAGATGGGCATGAAGGATATCCTCGCCACGGCGGAGCTGATGGGCGTGAGACCTCCGGAGATAACCCTGTTCGGCATACAGACCGAAAATGTTCTGATGGATATGACCCTTTCCGAAAAGGTCAGAAACAATATGCCGAGATTCATCGACGCAGTGCGTCAGGAAATCCGTTCTTTTTGCGGATAATTTTAATATATTTTTCACACTTTTTACATTTGTATCATTGTCTTAAAGATGATATTATCAAGAAAATTTCAACGAGGTTTGCATGCGGAACGCCACCCCCGAACAAATATTTACAGTAGCCAAACAGTACCACAAAGAGGGCAATCTGGATCAGGCGGAAGCCCTTTATAAGGCTGTCCTCTCTGTAAAACCGGCGTCCGCCGAGGCGTGGTTCTTTCTGGGCATGGTCAGATATGCCAAAGGAGCCCAGTTCGAGGCAGTGGATCTCATAAAGAAAGCTCTGGAGATAGACCCGAAAAACTACGACTTCCATAACAACATAGGCGAAATATACCGCAGAAACAACATGATGACAGAGGCCGAGTTCCACCTGAAGGCGTCACTGACGCTGAAACCGGACAACACAGACGCTCACTCCAATCTGGGGCTGATCTACAAAGCGGCAGGCGAGATAGACAAGGCGAAGCTGTGCTTCTCCAACGCCCTTCAGTGCAACCCGAAAAACGTCAACGCGATACTCAACGCCGGATCGCTCTATCAGTCTCTTAACGAGCTGACTGACGCTCTGGAATGTTATCTGGCGGCCATGACTCTGGATCCGGACAACCCGCACGCTCTGAGAGGAGCCGCATACTGCATGACCGAGCAGGGCGAATACAACACCGCCGCCGGAATGCTGAGCAGACTGACAGCGGGAAAACCCGATCTCTTCAGAGAAAAAGTAGATCTCGCTTTTCTGACCCTGCGCAATAAAGATTTCAGAAAAGGACTTCAGCTTCTGGAATCCAGACTGAAGCATCTTCCAGAAATACTTGAAGGACCGGAAAAAACACTGTGGAGAGGAACTCCTCTGAAAGCCAAAACTCTCTATGTTTATTATGAAAAACAGGGACTCAGCGGGTTCGGCGACACGCTGATGTTCATGCGCTTTATACACGATCTTAAGAAATATGAACCGCAGAAGGTTGTTTTCCGTGTTCAGACACCTCTTCTGGAGCTGGTGAAAGCCAATATGCCTGATTTCGCCGAGGCGACCGATGAGCCGTGCGCCGAATATGACGTTCACTCGCCCCTCATCAGCCTGATGCTGATACTGAATGTCAGAGCGAAGAGCATGAGTCTGGCGGAGGGATATATAAAGGCGGACGGTGAGAGATTCAAAAATCTTACCGACAGCTCAAAAACAAATATCGCCGTTGTGTTCAAAACCAGCGAAAAACATACTAAACACGAAAGACGCTCCGTTCCTCAGGAAATATTCGATAAACCAGCCGGGGACGACAGTCTCAAGCTCTTCTATGTTTCCGCTCAGGAACCGGAAAGCCCGCTCCACGCAAACATTACAGACATGCGCCCTCATATAGCTAATTTTCAGGACACTGCCGACATTCTGGCGGCTATGGATATGGTGATAACAGCGGATACCGCCGTGGCTCATCTGGCCGGCGCTATGGGGATAAACTGCGCCCTGCTTCTGGACCACCTCCACGACTGGCGCTGGTTCACCGCTAAAACAGGACAGAACACTGTCTGGTACTCCTCCGTCACCACCTACATCAGAGAAAACGACATGACATGGGACGACACCCTATCACTGGTAAAGATAAAAAAATAGGGCAGAGGCTTTTCAGGCTCCTCTGCCCTCTTTCAGACCCAGAAACCGGGTCTAATAACCCTGCGACCACAGGCACCCGGTGTCTGTAAATCACATTTGCTTCCTCCCATGTCTTTCAAATTAAGACAGCAAATCAGATCATTAGGGTGTATATTGAAGACATCAAAAGACCTTTAGTCTGCCGCTATAGTGATTTGTTTTTGGACTTTTTCCGTCTTCTTAAGTGTTAACATATAACAAAGCGGCAATGATTCAATATGTAAATATATTTTACAGATGGAGATGTAAATATATGAAATATCTGCTTATTTTTTTATTTTCGTTATTTTCATTCACAGCATATTCATTTAACTCAGGCATTACTACTTTCGACATCAAATACAACGGCTCAAAGATAAGGTGCGCCCTGTGGTACCCCACAGAAACCACGCCGAAGGTCTCGGCAAAGGCTGTATACGAGATAAACTCCGCTGAGAACGGGAAAATATCTCAGGATATCAGAGGCGTTGTGTTGCTGGCTCACGGCTTCGGCGGCAATATGTACGGACAGCATGACACGGCGGAATATCTGGCACAGAACGGGTACGCTGTCCTGACGCCCACCTATCCCGACACAGACGGTCTGAAATCCGCCGACCCGAAGAATATGCCGGTTTTTATGCGTCCGGCGGTGACGGTTCAGGCGCTGAACGACCTGATCCAGAAAGATCTTTTTCCAAGAAAGGCATTCGACAGGCTCTTTATGGCGGGCTTCTCCATGGGCGGCTATACCACTCTGATGAACATTGGCGCTGTACCCATGTTCGGCAAACTGGACAGGATATGTTCCTCCGGCGAGCCCACCCCTCTTCTGTGCCGCAGCGCAAACAAAAAAAAGATAAAGGCTCTCAGGGATAAATACCCTCTGCATAAGATAAACAGGCTCAAAGGTGCCGTTATGATGGCTCCCGCCCTGGGGGTTTTTTTCGACAAAGAATCCGTTAAAAACGTAAAAATCCCGCTTATGATCTATTCCGCTTCGGAGGACTACACTGTATACGGTGAATACGACTCGGCATATGTGGCGTCTCTGTTTCCTCAGGCGCAGACAAGGGTTATAGAGGGCGCAGACCATCCGGTTTTCATTGCCCCCTGCTCAGATTACGGGCGCAGGAAATTTCCTATAATCTGTCTGGATGACGAGGGTATAGACAGGGTAAAGATTCATAAAGAGATGAATGAGGAAATTCTGAAATTTTTCGACAGTATCCAATAAAAAAGGCGGAAGAAAACTTCCGCCTTTATCTTTTATAATCCTAACACATCGAACATATTATAGAAGCCGTTGGGCTTTCCGCCCATCCAGACAGCGGCGGATATCGCCCCGCTGGCGAAGGTGTCTCTGGTGTGAGCCCTGTGAGTGATCTCTATGCGCTCGCCCTGCCCGCAGAACATCACAGTGTGTTCGCCCACTATGTCGCCCGCTCTGAGGGTCTGCATGCCGATCTCTCTGTCTGTTCTCTCGCCGATGATACCGTGGCGGCAGAAAGCGCCGTCCTTCTCGATATCACGTCCCAGAACGTTTGCTATAACTTCGCCCATCTTCATGGCTGTGCCGCTGGGTGCGTCTTTTTTCAGCCTGTGGTGAGCCTCCACTATCTCTATGTCGTATCTCTCGCCGATAGCCTTGGTCACCATCTCCAGCACCTTGAAGGTGAGGTTGACCCCCAGACTCATGTTCGGAGAGAAGAGAACGGGAACGTCTTTAGCCAGATCCTTCACTTTCTCCGTCTGTTCAGCCGTCAGACCTGTGCTGCCTATAACCATAGGTTTGCCGATCTTTCTGTAGGCTTCCAGATTTTTTAGTGTGGGTTCCACGCCTGTGAAATCTATGAACACGTCACAGCTTCCCAGCGCCTCGTTCATGTCGGATGTTATTTTGACACCGAGTTTTCCGCATCCTGCGACCTCTCCGGCGTCATGCCCTAAGAAGGGACAGGCGGAATGTTCCAGAGCGCCCGAAAGCTCGCATCTGTCATCATCCTGTATCAGAGATATTATACGGCGCCCCATTTTCCCGGCGGCGCCTACCATTGCGATTCTTATCATATAATGCCGACCTGCTGCATTACGGCTTTCAGTTTTTCTGTGCCGGCGGGTGTCATGGACAGAAGGGGAAGCCTGATCTCAGGACCGATGAGCCCCATCATCTCCAGACCTTTTTTCACAGGTATCGGGTTGGTCTCCAGGAAGAGAGCGTTAAAAAGAGGCAGCAGTTTATAGTGCAGCTCTTTCGCTCTGGCTGTGTTGCCTGCCACGAAAGCGTCATACATCTCAGCCACTTCTGCGGGGCATACGTTCACAGAGGCGGAGATAACTCCGTCTGAGCCGATGCACAGAAGGGGATAGATCAGCGAATCTTCTCCGGCGAGCAGACCGAATCCTTTCTCGGCTCCGCCGAGAATAGCCGCAGCCTGATCCATGGATCCGCTGGCCTCTTTCACAGAGACGATGTTGGGGATTTTCGACAGTCTGATGACAGTGTCTGGCAGCATATTCACAGCTGTTCTGCCGGGAACGTTATACATAACTATCGGGATATCCACTCTCTCAGCCACATATTTGAAGTGCTGATACAGCCCCTCCTGTGTGGGTTTGTTGTAGTAGGGAGTGATTATCAGAGCGCCGTCCGCTCCGGCTTTTTTCGCGTGCTCTGTCAGATATACTGTTTCGTGTGTGGAGTTAGAGCCTGATCCGGCTATAACGGGCACACGTTTTTTTGTCTGATCTATAACTATATCTATCACACGGCAGTGTTCGTCGTGTGTCAGTGTGGCTGATTCGCCGGATGTACCGCAAGGCACTATCCCGTCTGTTCCTCTGGCTATCTGATATTCAACGAGGTTTCTAAGAGCCGCCTCGTCGATCTGGTCGTTTTTGAAAGGCGTCGCGATGGCAACTAAACTTCCTTTAAACATTGGTTCCTCCGATTTATTACTTATTTTATTTTTTAATATTTAAACGCTTCTTCTGTCATTTCGCCTGTGTAGACAACTCTCGCCTCGCCTTCCAGATATACCTTTCCGTCTTCCAGATATACCTTCAGCAGGATGCCGCTGGTCGTCTTCACCGTTACCGGACTTTTCAACAGTCCTTTAGATACGGCGAATATGGAACAGGCAACCGATCCGGTGCCGCACGCCATAGTTTCGCCTTCAACCCCTCTCTCATAGGTTCTCACCCTGAGAAGTCCGTCATTGGTAACTCCGCAGAAGTTCACGTTCGTTCCTTTCGGAGCGTAATGCTCGTGGAAGCGTAAAGCCCTGCCGTATTTCATGATATCCACATTTTCTATATCGTCGGAAAAGATAACGCAGTGGGGGACGCCCGTGTTGGCGCTGTTCGCCTCCAGTTTTTCTCCGAAAACCTCTATCTCATATGATTCCCTGACATCCTGAGGCTGTGTGAGCCTCACTTTCACATTGGGCTCGTCTTTTATCTCCGCCTCTATGATGCCTGCGAGAGTCTCAAAACTCATGGTTTTTCCCGCTATGCCGTTCAGATAGGCGAATCTGGCGGCGCATCTGGAGCCGTTTCCGCACATCTCCGCTACTGATCCGTCAGAGTTATAGAACTGCCATGAGAAATCAGTTCCCTGTTTCGGCGGTTCTATCAGAAAGAGACCGTCCGCTCCGGCTGATACGCATCTGGCGCATGTCTTCACCACGAAATCTTTTATGTCTATGCCGTCCGTCTTTCTGTCACGGTTGTCGATTATTATGAAGTCATTGCCCGATCCGGTCATTTTAAAGAAGGGAATATTTCTCATCTTCTACCTGTTTTTAAGAAATGCGGGAACAGCCTCGAACCCTGTCAGGTCCTCGTAAGTCTCCCTGCGTCTTATTATATAATAATTTTCGTTATCCACAAGCACTTCAGGCACTCTCGGTCTGGAATTATAGTTGGACGCCATGCTCATTCCGTATGCTCCTGCGCTCATAACCGCATAGAGCCCGCCCACCGGAACATCCGCCACATCTCTGTCACGGGCGAGAAAATCTCCGGTTTCGCATATGGGTCCCACCACATCAGCCTTAACAGTCTTCTGAGTCACAGACACCGGCAGTATGGCGTGATAAGCGTCATACAGGCTTGGTCTGGCCAGATCGTTCATGGCGGCGTCCACCACCTTGAATTTTTTGGTCTCTGTCTCTTTGGTATAGAGCACTTTGGTCACCAGCGCTCCGGAGTTGCCTGAAATATTCCTGCCCGGCTCGAAGATGAGCGTCACTTTCAGACCGCCCAGCCCCCGCCTCACAGCGTCGGCGTATTCTTTATGCGAGGGTGCGGTACCGCCGTCATAGCAGATGCCGAGTCCGCCGCCCATATCCAGATATTTTATATTGATGCCGTCTTTTTTCAGTTCATTTATGAGGTTCGCCATTATAGAGGCGGCATCCTCGAAAGGCTTAACATCTGTGAGCTGAGAGCCGATGTGACAGTGGGCGCCGATTATATCGAGCCCTTGCAGTCCCGCCGCTCTTTTATATTCATTTTTCACCGTTTCCACGGATATTCCGAATTTGTTCTTTTTCAGCCCTGTGGATATATAGGGGTGTGTCTTGGGATCTACGTTCGGGTTCACCCTGATAGCCACAGGCGCTTTCACGCCCAGTCTCAGAGCTGTGCTGTTCAGAAGTTCCAGCTCCTGCTCCGATTCGGCGTTGAACATCAGGATGCCTGATCTCAGAGCATATTCTATCTCTTCTTCTGTTTTTCCCACTCCGGCGTATACTATTTTCTCCGGGCTGATGCCGGATTTCAGAGCTCTGAAAAGTTCTCCGCCGGAAACGATATCCGCTCCCGCGCCAAGCGAGCCCAGCAGAGACAGTATGCCGATGTTTGAACAGGATTTCACAGCGAAACAGACCAGCCTGTCCGAACCCTCGAAGGCATCGTCAAAAGCCCTGAACTGCTCTGTGAAACTCTTTGTGCTGTAGACATAAAAAGGCGTACCGACCTCGGAGGCGATCTGCGACAGTGAAACTTTTTCGCATAACATGCTTCCGTTATCGTAAGCGAATGAGCTCATTCATGTCACCCCGTATATTTGAATACAATGATACTGTCAGAAATCAGTAAAAACAATACTATTATAACGTATTATTAATGTCAATCTGCGTTATGACCGCCAAACTGAAGACGGCAGAGATTTGAATATATCTCCGAGCTTTCCAGAAGCTCTTCATGTTTTCCGATGGACTCTATCCTGCCTTTGTCCATCACCACAATCATATCTGCGTTCAGGATGGTGGACAGTCTGTGGGCTATAACAAAACTGGTGCGTCCCTTCATCAGGTTGGTAAGCGCCTTCTGCACGATCCTCTCAGACTCGGTGTCCAGAGCGCTGGTCGCCTCGTCCAGAATCAGAACAGGCGGATCGTATAAAAGTGCTCTGGCGATGGTAAGACGCTGTTTCTGTCCGCCGGACAGTCTGTCGCCCCGCTCGCCTATCATGGTGTTGAACCCGTCCGGAAGCTCATTGATAAAATTTATGGCATAGGCCGATTCTGCGGCTTTTCTGATACTCTCCATATCGGCATTCTTCACGCCGTAGGCTATGTTGTTAGCCACTGTATCGTTGAACAGAAAAGGTTCCTGAGTGACCATTCCGATATTTCTGCGCAGGGAATCCACTTTAAAATCCCTGATGTCTGTACCGTCTATGGTTATGCGCCCTTCCGTCACATCGTAGAATCTGGGTATCAGGGCGGCAATGGTGCTTTTGCCGGCTCCGCTTGAACCCACCAGAGCCACGGACGTTCCCGGCTTAACATCCAGAGACATGTTGTCTATCACCTTTTCATCGGATGTTTTGTATTTGAAGGAGATATTCTCCAGCTTTATCACTTTTCCTCTGGCGTCGCAGTCCAGAGTGCCGTCATGGTCGAGTATCTCATTGTGCTCGTCCAGCAGCTCGAAGATCCGCTCAGAGGCGGCGAAGGCCGTCTGTATGGTGGAGTTTTCGTTGTTTATCTTTTTAAAAGGCTCCATCATCAGACCGAAGGCCGCCACAAACGAGAAGAAAGTTCCCGGCGTGGTCTCTCCGCTGATAACGGACATACCGCCGTAAAGGATGATGCCCGCCACTGCGAATCCCGCTATGGTCTCCATGGCGGGGGAAGATATGGCGGAGATGAGCAGTTTTTTCAGTTTATAGTGTATCTCTTTGTCATTGTTTTCGTTGAATCTCTTTATCTCTTTCTCTTCAGCGGAGAAGGATTTCACCACCTTCACCCCTGAAAAACTCTCCGAAAGGGTGCTGGCGACTATGCCCACTCTCTCCTGCTCTTTTCTGCTGTATTTCTTTATCTTTTTGCCCGATTTGCTGATCAGCAGAATCATGCAGGGGACAGCTATGAATATGATCGCTCCCAGTCTGAAGTTCTGGTACAGAACCACGCCTATCAGAAACACCACGGTCAGAGTATCTTTGAATATTTTGACAGCGGAGGGGATAGCGCTCTGCATATTATTGGCGTCATTGACTATTCTAGCCATCATCACGCCCGTTTCGTTGCTGTCGTAGTAGCTCATGGGCAGATAGATCATTTTTTTATAGAGTTCTTCCCGGATCTTTTTGATAGCCATCTGACCGGAATACTGCATGAGGTGTATCTGAAGAAATCTGGACACACAGCGCACTGTGTATATCCCCATGATGGCGAGCGGGATCAGCTTCAGCATCAGATGGTTCTTCGCTATGAAGATGTCGTCCAGAACGTGTTTGACAATATAAGCCGCCGCCGCGTCTGTGGATGATACAAAGACCGATGCGACCAGCGCCAGGATAATCTTGCCCCTGTGGGGTCTGAAATACTGATAAATTCGTTTGATTTTATTCATAGACAATAGTTACATAAGCCGGAGTGTTTTTTCAACTGATTTATTTCAGACGCCGTATGCCTTCGCCGCTTTGCGGAACCACACCAGCGCCTGTTTATTGTCCATCTTGGTTCCTTTTCCCATGCTGTGCATGTAGCCCAGATTATACATGGCCTCTCCGTGTCCCTGCTCCGCAGCCAGAGTGTACCACTTAACAGCCTCTTCATAGCTGCGCAGAGTGCCTCTGCCTCCGGCATAGAGCAGCCCCAGCCTGTTCTGAGCGGCAGGGTGTCCCTGTTTCGCCGCTTTTTCGAAATAATAAAAAGCGCTGTCCAGGTCTTTCTCTCCGGCATGACCGAACAGATAAAACAGCCCTGTCTTGAACTGTGCCTCCGCCAGACCGGCATCCGCCGCCGCCTTATACATCAGAAAAGCTCCCTTCTGCCGCCTCTCCATGTATATGCCGTGCTTCATATAGTTTCCCAGAACCATCATGGCGTGGGGAGAGCCCAGCTTTGCGCTTAAAAAATAAAGGTTCACAGCCGCCTTCACGTTCTTAGGAACTCCCTGTCCCTGCTCATACATGGTCGCCAGGGTGAAGCAGGCGTTGGCGTCATTACCGAATCTTTTCAGGATTTTTGCCGCCTGCCGGAACTTTCCTTTTTCATAAAGTTCCCCTGCCCTCTGTATGTCCGGGTTTATCAGCCGTATGAACCTTTTATATAATTTTTTCATAGTCTATTATATCATATCCGGCAGTTTTTGACCTCAGCGGATTTTTGGTGCATCTGTCAGCAAAGGCATAGTCTATCATCCTGTACGGCAGGTGTCCGTCCCTGCCTTCCGGTATCCCCAGCCGTGTGGTTCTGATTACTCTTTCAGGTCCGTATCCGTCGTCCTCAGTCCAGAGAGTCTCTCTGCTCTGTTCTTTCGCGTCACACTCATCCACCTTCAGCCCCAGCGACATGGCGGTGAGCGTCTGTCCGGAGCACAGCTTCAGTATGTCTCTTGGTGTGCCGTCCGCTCCGGGGTTCAGTCTGAGCATGGTCTCTGTCCCTTCCACCGGCACAGAAGATTTTATCAGGACGGCGTTTCCCTCGCCCTCAGCGCTGAAGTTCAGTGATGGTTTGCCTCTGGCGTGATACATATAGATCGTGCCTGCCTCCATGAACAGCGCTCTGCGTTTGTGCGTATAGCCCAGCGAGGCATGGCTCGCTTTTTCTGATATATAATAGGCTTCTGTCTCTATTATCCGCGCTTTCAGCGTTAACCCGCCGGCGGTTCTGCATATCAGCTTGCCCAGCAGTGCCACAGCCAGCTCACAGGCGTCTTTGTGAAAAAAAACTTTATCAAGCGCAGTCATTCCTTTATTAGTCCTCTTTTTTTCTGTAAGATAACTTATGGATTTTATCAAAATTTTGCTTATCATTCTACAGTCTGTTTCTGTTCTGCTGAATGTAGTCGGTCTTCCCGGCGGCATCATCTCCGCTGTCTTTCCCGTCATCATGTATTTTCTGGGATATCTGGCTCTGAAACCGCTCATCTGGGTGATCCTGCTGATAGTTCTGGGCGAGGCGGTTGAGTTTTACGCCGCATATGCCATAGGCAGAAGGTTCGGAGTGGACAACAAAACTTTCTGGGTGTCAGTGTTCGGAGCTTTCGTTCTGGGTGTTATCATGTCTCCCATGTTCTTCGGTCTGGGCGCTCTCGTGGGCACATTCGCCGGAGCGTATCTCGCCCCGCTGATATATGAGACAGCCAGAGGAACATCATTCGCCAGAGCGAAGGACAAGGCGAAGGGAGTGCTCTTCGGAAGATTTTTCGGAACGTTCGCAAAGATATCCGCCGGACTCACCGCCGTTTATCTGGTGGTTCGTCAGATCTACTGAAGATTGCTGACAGGAGGTCTGTCTGGCTGAGGTGCCGGAGGAATAACCGCTCCGTTAGGCGTAACATTCTGCTGTGGTTCCACAGGCTCGCCCACCACTGTTCCGGTGGAGGCGGCGTCATCCTGAAGCAGAACGGCGATATCCTCATGCCCGAAACGAAAAGCGTAGTCCTGCGCTGTCTGCCCCTGATTGTCCCGGATATTTTTATCCGCGCCCATACTGAGCAGCGCCACAACCACACGGGTATATCCGTTTGATGCGGCTTCTATCAGGGCTGTTCTGCCCAGATTATCCTTTTCATTCACTTTTGCGCTGTTTTTTATCAGCAGATCCGTGATGTCTTCATAGCCGTATTTTCCGGCGAGCATCAGAGGAGTCTGCCCCTCATTATTTTTCAGATTAGGGTTTGCGCCCCTCTCCAGAAGCATTTTTGCTATTTTATACTGTTTCATTCTGGCAGCTTTTGCAGTCGGAGTCATGCCGTCTGAATCGGGTATATTCGGATTAGCTCCGTTTACAAGCAGAGTGTTCACGGCGTCCTCCCGCCCCAGAAAGACAGCCAGATTGACCGCCGTATTACCCATTCCGTCCTGTTTGTTGATATCAGCACCGGAGAATATCAGTTTTTTGATATCGTCATCCTTCGCCTTCAGCACGGCGTCCATCAGAGGAGTTCTTCCGCCTGTCACTGGAATCTCTGCCGGAGCGACAACGACAGGAGCCTGCTGAGCGTTATTCTCGGCGGCTATATCAGCAGGCTGAGGTTTGTCCGCCTCGCCCTTTTTCCTCTGGGGATTCCAGTCAGGGTATATGGTTTTTATGAGTTTATTGATAACGATAGGTTCTTTCAGCTGTGAATCGACTATCAGAAAAATAATAAATGCCGCCAATAAAATAGCGGATATGCTAAGAATTTTGTTCATGCTTTCTTCACCATGAACACATTATACAAAAAAAAAGCCGGTTTGGAAACCGGCTTTTAATTTCATCAAAAAGATGCTTATCAGAACTTTTTAGTAGTAAGTATAACGCCTTTCGCGATTCCGGCGGCGGCGTCTTTTCCTGTGCCCTCGCCTGCCAGTTCCTCAGACACAACGGGGAAGTGATATTCCCTGTGCTCTTCTGTGGCGGGAAGATAAGATTTTGCTGTGATGATGTTGGTGTGATATCTGGGGTTAACCGCCAGAGTACATACCTTCTCATCGGCTTTCTTATAGGTGTATGCTGTTTTGTCGAATTTGTTAGTCTTAACTTTTGCCACACGTCCATCCACTTCAGACATATCCATGTCCTGAGCGCCGTAAACGGGAGCCACGTCTTTTTTGAATGTCTCATACGCGCACTCACAGACTTTTGCGCCCATGATCTCACCCAGATAAGCCGCTGTCTGAACATGTGTCTTCTGTGTGCCCTTCGCCGCTACCACACGGTTAACGGGAACCAGTCTGCCGTCCAGAGTGGTGAATGTGCCGACAGTCTCAAGGCTGTCTTTCACACCCAGAACAACTGTAGCGGGTTTTTTGAACAGATCCACAGCTATGTATGTGGCTGCTTTTTTGAAAGCCTCCTGCATAGCCAGAGCGGGCTCGCATGTTGTGGGAGCGTTGAATCCGGCGTTGATCAGAAGTTTTATCTTTCCGCCGTTCAGGTCTTCCATCAGTTTCTGAGCTGTGTAACCGTTGCGTACGAATCCGGAAAGGACAGCACCCATGTAGTTTACCTGATCGTTCAGCACTATCACTGATTTCAGTTTTTCCTGACCGATGAAATCGCAGAATGACAGAACAGCTTCGGCGGGTGTGCCTGACTGAAGGTATTCAGCGCCGATGATCACGGAAACTTTTTTGGCGTCTTTCAGCTGTGCGGGGATGTATTTCAGAGCGTCGTTCTGAACCTCGATGACGTTGGGGTTGTCAGAGGGTTTCGGAGCGGGAGCGTCTTTTTTCATCTCTTCCAGAGCTGTGGCGAAATCGCCGTAGTCTGCCATGTATGATTTTGTGATGAAAGTATCGTATTCGTATGTTCTCACGCCGGCCACAAAAACTTTTGCGTCATTGTGGATGACGGCGTTCATTACTTTGTGTTTTACGCCCACTCCCTCTCTGCGGAAATCAGCGCCTATAACGAAAATCATGTCGCTGTCGCATACGTCGTTCAGTGTTCCTATGTTCTCCATAGTGTCAAACTTAGCGGCGTATTTATCATAGAAATCGCCCATGCGGAAATCAGTGCAGCTCACATAGTTTTTTGAGCCGATGGACTGCATGAGTTTTTTATATGCGGCGTAAGCCTCGTTGGTAAGGTTTGATGATGCCACCAGAGCGACCTCATCGCCTTTCAGACCTGCTATCTTGCCTTTCAGAAATGCTGTAGCCTCGTCCCAGTTTGTCTCGTTTCCGTTGACTATGGGGTTGAGTGCTCTGTCGGCTGAGTCCAGATATTTGAAAGCGAATCTGTCCTGAGCTGATATCTGACCGTTGCCCACCGCTGTGGCTCTGAGGATGCTGCCGTCCTTCACGCCGTATTCAACCTGCTCGCCGCAGGGAGAGAATACAGAAGAGGTAACGACATTTTCCAGATCCCATACACGGGCGGCGTGATGAAACTGAGCGTCCAGAAGAGCGCCCACGGGACATCTGTCGATACATGTACCGCAGAAGTCGCACTGAAGAGTGTCGCCTTTGGCGGGTACAACGTGGTTGAAGAATCCTCTGTCCTCCATTTTAAGAGCTGAGCAGCCTGTCATTTCGTGGCAGGATTTCATACACTTTTCGCAGAGAACGCAGAGGTTCTGGTTATATACTATTTTGTTCCATTTAACGACCGGGTCTTTCGGCTTGTCTGAAACGACTATCTCGTCCATCATGCCGAATTCGTATGCTGTGTTCTGGAGCTCGCATTCGCCCGCTTTGTCGCAGACGGGGCAGTCCAGAGGGTGTTTGATGAGGATGAAGTCCAGCATGCGTTTTCTGTTTTCCCAGACTTTTTCGTTTTCTGTGTCCACAGTCATGCCGTCTTTCGCATAGGTCACGCAGGCGGCCTGAAGTCTCTCAGCGCCGTCAACCTCTACAAGGCAGAGTCTGCACGCGCCGGTGGGGGTGATGTCTTTCAGGTAGCACAGAGTGGGTATATTGATACCGTTTCTGGTAGCTACGTCCAGTATGCTTTCTCCCTCTGTAAAAGAGTAGGATTGTTTATTTATAATTATTTCAGCCATCTTGTCCGCTCCGCCTTATTTCGTTCCCAGACCGACCATAGCCATACGCACGCAGCGTAAGCATCTGGTTGCCTCGTCATAAGCCTGCTGTAAGGTAAAGGGTTTCTCTACCTCCTGGTAGTTGTCCTTTCTCTCTTTTCCGGTCATTTTGTGCTGATGCACTCTGTGAATGGATTTTGTCTCCAGCTCGCAGACCTTTTCGGTTTTGTCGAAGACCTTGTTTTTATAAAGAGAGAGCTGGAGTGTCTCCTCCTCTGTGAGGTAGGGAGCGCCGTCCTCCAGATAGCGGTCTATCATGAGAGCGGCCCAGCGGGCAGCGCCGATAGCCTTCACAACAGTCATGGGACCCCACTCGCAGTCGCCGGCGGAGAACACTTTAGGATCTGTTGTGTCATAGAGATCGTCTCTGACCTTGAATGTGTTCCACTTGGTAACAGCCAGACCGTCCTTCTCTGTGAGGAAGGTAAGGTCAGTGAACTGACCGATGGCGGGGATTATCACATCGCAGGGAATTATCTTTTCGGAGCCGGGTTTCGGCTCGGGTTTTCTACGTCCTGATTCATCGGGCTCGCCCAGAACCATCTCCACAACCTCAACACCGACAACCTTGCCGTTCTCGGCTACAACTTTTGTGGGGTTCCAGAGGAAGTGGAAGTTGATTCCCTCCTCTATAGCGTCCTCGATCTCGTAGTCCTCAGCGGGCATCTCTTTGCGTGAACGTCTGTAAACGAGGTTTACATCGGAAGCGCCCTCTCTCAGAGAGACACGCACGCAGTCGATAGCGGTGTTACCGCCGCCCACTACAACTACTTTCTTGCCTTTCACTCCGGTGTCTTTGCCGTGTGCCTGCTCCAGAAGGAAGCCGATACCGCTGGCGAATACGCCTTCGTATCCGTCCTTTTCACCTTCGATGCCCATGTCTCTTGATTTCCATGCGCCTATGGTGACCAGAACAGCGTCATAGTTCTTTTTCATATAATCGAGGGTGATGTCGTCTTTTTCATCGCCCAGTTTTTTACCGTATTCGATCTCCACGCCGAGAGACTGGATGATCTCCACTTCTCTGCGGAGCAGGTGGCGGGGCTGTCTGTAGTCCGGAATACCCATAGCTACCATACCGCCGGGTTCGGGCTGCCATTCATATATTTTCACGCTGTAGCCCATCAGAGCCAGATAGTATGCCGCTGTCAGACCTGCGGGTCCGGCGCCGACTATACCTACCTTTTTACCCTTTTCGGGGGCTTTGGCGGGGAGTCTCGGGTCTTTGTTGTTATAGTATTCGTAGTCCCAGGGGGTACGTTTCAGAACCATGATGCTCACCGGGTCTTCGTCCACCAGACCTCTGCGGCAGTTCGCTTCGCAGGGGTGGGGACACACACGACCGCACACGCCGGGAAGGGGCATGGTCTCGCGGATGGTGGCAAGAGCGTCAAGGTATCTGTGGTCTTTGATCTCTTCTATGAACTCAGGAATCTGGACATTGGCAGGGCATCCCGCTGTGCAGGGCGCTGTGACATGTCTGAAGAATTCCATGCTCTCTTTTTTTACTTCTTTTGTGATCTGATCTCTGAAATTTTTAAGAAAAGCTCTCACAGGAACAGTTGATGTGGGGGCGACTGTACATTTGGCTGATGTGAATATAGATTCGGCGATCTCGATCGCTTTGTCTATATCAGCCTCAGTGCAGGCTCCTGAACGTATCTTCATAAGCTGCTCAGCCAGAAGTCTGGTTCCCACACGTCCGGGGAAACATCTTCCGCAGCACCCGTGACCGCTGATCTCCTGCATATAGTTGGCAAGAGCGGCCAGAATGTCAACACTGTCATCAAAAACGAGGAAGCCGTCCCAGTTAATCAGAACCTTGAGAGGCTTGTCTCTGTACTCGTCAGGAGTCTGGAAAGGGGATTCTGTCCACTCCTCTTTAGCTTTGGTACGATTGTCAATTATGGTATCCTTATAGTACCCGTAGCAAACTTGTGCCATTACACACTCCACGGAAATTTATCGTTATGCAATAGTATGCACTTATACGGCAATGGTATACTGTATACGATCTTCGTATAACACAATTATAAATCCATGTCTAGAATTTTGTTCGTTTTTTGCTCAAGTAAAAAAGGATATTTAACCCTACCGAAAAGCACTGATTTTAATACCATTTCAGCGGTCTATTGACAAAAAAGGTTCGTGAACTTATGCTCTGGTAGTACACGGGCGTTTTTTTTGGTATCATCGAAACAGCCACATCGTTTTATTTAACAGCAAGGAGGCGATCATGAAAAAAATTATGGTTTTTCTGGTTATTATTTTTTCGGTTTGCGCCTTTGCCGAAACAACTCTGGACGTCAATATCACATATGAGGGATCCCAGATGAAGGTGAAGGAGACTATCTGCGGAATTACTCCGGATCTGGAGAACGGATACGCCGCTGATGCCGACGGATGCTACTACACCACCTATGTGCTGGATGAGCCGCTGTACGGATACGTCTTTGAGCCCAGAACAAAAGATCTGCCCGCCGGCACCAGAGCGGCATACTATATAGCCTTTTACGACAGCACCATCCCCGAAGGAAAAAAACTGCACACCTATGTCATGAATGACGGAGAAAAGATAAGATCCGTGGAGGGACTGTATCACGACAGGATAATACAGGGCGTGGTGGTTCTGAAAGACGGCGAATACCTGCGCATGACATCCGACAAAGAACCGCCTTACATATATATTTATATCGTCACATTCATAGTGGTTATCATAGGAGTGTTCTTTATCGTCAGACGGAAGAACTGATGGACATAATCCTCTTCACCGCCAACGTCACGGGGGCTATGCTGCTGGACACTCTGAAGACGGGGTCTCTGCGCCCGCATGTCATCACTTACTCAAAAGGGTTTCAGAGGACAGGACTGGCTGATGATTTCACCAGATTCACCAATGATTTTCCCATAACATTCATCAGCGCCAACAGCCACGAAAAATGTCCGGAGCTGGAGCAGATAATGAAGGGCAATATCGCCGTATGCGTTGACTGGACAAAAGATTTTTTCGCCGGCGCCGGTTATCCCGTGATATATTCCCACCCGTCTCTTCTGCCCCTGTACAGGGGCTACAGCGCCGTCACCGAACAGTTCGAGCGTGGAGTTGCCGTCAGCGGCGCCACATTCTATCTGATGAGCGAACAGATAGACGGCGGCGACATCATATATCAGCAGAAGATCAGGCTTGATTTTAACGATTATCCTATGGATTTTTATCAGAAATATATTCCCGTCTGCGCGGAATTCATCCACGAGCTGAACATGAGAGGTCCGGAAGGTTTCGGCAGAACACCGCAGAACCCTGACAGCGCTGTCTATCTGCAAAGAAAACGCACCAGAGACGCTCTTATCGATTTTAACCGTGACGCCTTCAGCCTTTATAACCACATCAGGGCTTACAGCCGTCCTTTTTTCGGGGCATATTTTCTGATGAACGGTCAGAAAGCGACCGTATGGAGAGCCTCCACTGAAAAATGGCAGGGAGACTACGGCGAGCCGGGAACCATAATCGACATTTATGACAAACAGATAGAAGTTGCCTGCGGCAGCGGGACGATCATGCTCACCGACTGCGACGGAATCAATGCAGACAACCTGTCCATAGGCTGCCAGTTCGCTTAGCGCATATCCAGTATCTGAAAGAATCTTTCTCTGTCTTTCAGATCTATGTCTATCTTGGCGTAAACCATGTCGTCTTTCATATCCTGAGTCAGCTTCACATAATCCTTCTCCGTGGTGACGACCATGTCTGCCTCCATCTCGGACGCTTTTTTCATGATGCTGTAACCCTCACGGTCGAGATATCTGTGGTGGTCGCCGAATATCTTTCTGCGGACCAGCTTTATCCCCAGCTTGGTGAGAAATGAGAAAAATTTATATGGAGTGGCTATGCCGCAAAAGGCATAGGCTGTTTTACCCTGATAGTCGATGTCCAGTTTCCCCTGACTGTTATAGAATCCGGCGAATTTTACATCGCTGAAGAAAACGGGCTTATCTTTAACATATTTCGCGGTCTTTTCCGGAATGGATGTGTCGTCCGCCCGGGTGAAAATCACTATGTCGGCACGCTCTATGGCGCTCGCCGGCTCACGCAGATATCCGAAGGGAAACATCCATCCGGTGGACACGGGTCTTTTATGATCCAGCAGGCATATATCTATGTCACGCTTCATTCTTTTGTGCTGAAAACCGTCATCCAATATATAGATGTCCGGCTTGAACTCACGCTCGGCGTATTCAAAAGACTCCCTGCGCTCCTTGCCTGTGATGACTATCGCCTTCGGGCAGTTCACCGCTATCATATAAGGCTCGTCAGCCGCCATGTCCGGACCTATCAGAATATTCTCACCGTCGCTGATGACGGCGGTGTCATATCCGATGCGCCCTCTGTAGCCTCTGGAGAGCACGCACACCTTCTTCCCCTGATCTATGAAATGCTGAGCGGTCATGATGGCAAAGGGCGTCTTGCCAGTCCCACCCAGCGATATGTTTCCTATGGATATAATTTTAGCCATTATTGCGTTTTCCGTCCTGTATCTCTTTTAAAAAAAGGTATTTTAAATACACATATATATATGAGCTGACAGCCACGGCGAATCCGGCGAAGCCGTCCATGAAGCCCATTTTAATCACATATTTTTTAACAAAGGCAAACAAAGGCTTGGTGATAATAGCGAAATAGCTGAATCTCCGTCCGTTGTCATAATATGACTGAGCGGCTATTTTGGAATATTTCACCAGCCGCTGATAGTGATCGTAGATATCCCTATATGAATAGTGAAGCAGGTAACCGCTTCTCAGCTTAGATGTTTTACCGTTTATTTTCAGCACATCGTGGGGGTCGTAACCAGCCCATTTCGGCATGGAAGATCTCTTCACCAGTCTCAGCTTCCAGTCCGGCTGCCATGAATATTTCAGGAATTTCCCCATATAAAAGGTACGGCGGTTAACCTCATATCCGTCATATTCGCCGCTTTTTACAGCGTTTATAATATCTTGGGCGAGTTCACCGTCCACCACCTCGTCGCAGTCCAGCGCCAGTATCCACTCCTCTGAACACTTATCTATGGCGGAATTCTTCTGCCCTATGTGACCTTTCCAGTCCTCGTCATATACTTTCGCCCCACATCCGGCGGCTATTTTCACCGTATCGTCCGTGGAATGAGAGTCCACCACGATGATCTCGGAGGCAAATGGAGCCACAGCTTCCAGAGTACGGCGGATGTTTTGCTCTTCATTAAAAGAAATTACAGCTACTGAAAGAGGAAGTTTTTCATTCATATCAATATCACCTTGCAAGGCAGATTATATCAGGTTATAAACACTTAATACAAGATTTACTTTTATTGGTATAATTTCACTTATTATTGTTAAATTTCTCTTTCTAAATTAACAAAACTGTGGTTTACTTTTTTAAGATACGCACATAATTATAACGATATTATAATTTATTAACCATCATTAGGTTAAGGAGTATATATTTATGGCTTACAAACCGGATGTAAAACCTGTTCAGTCTGTTTACCACGCTTTACAGCTTTTCGAAGTCTTCAGAAACGCTGAAAATAAAGACGAATTCGGTGTGACCGAGCTGAGCAAATCTCTGGGGCTTCATAAAAACAACGTGTTCAGGCTTCTCGCCACTCTGGCATCCAGAGGCTACATTGAACAAAATCTCAATACAGAAAATTATCGTCTGGGAATAGGTATTTTTAATCTTGGACAAAAATTCGTGAACAAACTCGGAATTTTAAAACTCGCCAGACCTTTTATGGAAAAGATAGTTGCCGACGTGAACGAATCCGTATACATCGGCATTCTGCGTGAGGGCAACGTGATATATCTGGACATAGCGGAGACCAATCTCCCCGTGCGTGTCGTATCCCGTGTGGGAAAAGACGTTCCGGCATACTGCACAGCCATAGGCAAGGTTCAGCTGGCCTTCTCCTCCGAAGAAGAGATCAACAAGATATACATGGGCGCAAGGCTCAAAAGGTATACCGACACCACAGTGACATCACTGCCCGTTCTGAAAAAAGAGCTGAAGCAGGTCGCCATTGACAACTTCGCTCTGGACAATGAAGAGTTCGAAAACCGTGTCCGCTGTATAGCCGTTCCGGTGAAGGACTATCTGGGAGTTCCGGTGGCGGCGCTGTCTGTCACAGGTCCGGCGTGCCGTATGACCGAAACCAGAATGCACAAAGAGATCCTGCCCATAGCGAAAAAATATGCCAGAGAGATTTCCAAACGTCTCGGATATCAGGAAGCGTAACATCACAGCGGAGCTAAAAGCTCCGCTTTTTTTTGTCATTACGAGGAATAACATGACGAAGTAATCTCACTGTCTGAGATTGCCATGTCGCCAAGGCTCCTCGCAATGACGTAATGCTGAACTGAATTTATTACCTCATATATTAGCTTGACTGTCAAAGGCACATCCTTTAACTTCTTTATATGTCATATGTAGCACTAGCCAGAAAACTCAGACCACAAAACTTCGACGAACTGTCAGGACAGGAATTTGTCGTGACAACGCTGAAAAACTCCATCGAGATGGGGCGCATAGTTCACGCCTATCTCTTCACAGGTCCCCGGGGCGTGGGCAAAACCAGCGCCGCCCGTATTCTGGCAAAAGCGGTCAACTGCCTGGAACCGGACGGATGCAACCCCTGCGGAAAATGCGAAAACTGCGTGGAGATCACCACCGGAACATCCATGGACGTAGCCGAGATAGACGGCGCATCCAACAGAGGAATAGACGAAATAAGAGAACTGCGTGAGGCGGTGCGTTTCCTGCCCATGAAGTGCAAGTACAAGGTCTATATAATAGACGAGGTACACATGCTCACCGAGCACGCCTTCAACGCCCTGCTGAAAACTCTGGAAGAACCGCCGGAATATGTCATCTTCATCCTCGCCACAACAGACCCGCACCGTATTCCTGCCACCATCATTTCCCGCTGTCAGAAATACGATTTTAATAAAATCCCTTTCGATGTCATGTATAACACTCTGTCCGCCGCTCTGGACAATGAGAATGTGAAATACGAGCCGGACGCCCTGAGTCTGGTGGTGCGCAACTCTGACGGATGTATGAGAGACTCGCTCTCTCTGCTGGATCAGATTATAGCCTTCACAGGCGGCAGTCTGGACGAACAGAACACATCTTTTCTGCTGGGGTATTCTGACAAGAGCATCATCAACAGCATCTTTTCCGCTGTGATATCCGAGGACACACAGACGCTGTCCGACCTGTGTCAGGAGCTGGGAGCAAAGGGAATAAACCACACGTTCGCTGTGGAAACCCTGATAGAACACACCAGAAACCTGCTGATGCGCATCATCACAAAGAAAGAGAACAAGGAACTGACATCCAAAGAGAACGAATTCTACGGTCAGCTCGCCCAGAAGACAGGGGAGCAGAAACTCTATGCCCTGTTTCAGGTATTTCAGAAATTACTCAATGATATAAAATTTTTCAGCTTCGAGCAGTATGTGTTCGAATTCGGCATGTATAAGGCGGCGAGCCTGTCGTCTCTGATGTCCACGTCCGGCATGGTGCCGGCCGGAGCCCCCCAGCAGGTGTCCGTGAAACAGACTCCACAAGAGCAGTCGGCAAAACCCGCACAGGAGCCGGTCTATCAGAAACAGGAGCACCTGCTTCAGAAGCCCCATGCGGATATATCAGACAAACCAGTCTTCTCCGGAGCCGATCTACAGATGAATACCATCGTACAGATGCTGGCAGACGCTAAGCAGGGCAGCATGGCATCCAACATCGGATACGGGTATATCGTACAGATGACAGGATCTGTACTGACTATAGGATTCAGCGAAGAGCGTAAATTCTATTATCAATCTCTTACAAGAAAACAGAATCACGAACTGCTGAACGATCTGGTCAGAAAACATCTGACTGGAATCACAGAAGTCAATTTTATCCTGGAAACGGATTCCAAAAAAAAAAGTATAGTTGAAAAAAAAGAATCCATAGAGACCTTTCACAATATCAAGATAAAGAAAGAAGCGGAGCAGGACCCGCTCGTGAAGACCCTGCTCACAGAATTTGACGGCAAAGTGGCGGATATCAGCGTCATCAAAAAGCCCGTATTCATCCCCGAAGAAGAGGACGAACAGGAACCTGACGCCGACTAAAGCATGTGTATAATGTCGGAGCTGGCTGTGGGATAGGCATAGACTATTTTCTTCAGATCGGCCGCCTTCACCCTCTGTTTCATCGCCACCGCGAAAACGTTTATCACATCCTCAGCGTGGGGACCTATCAGGTGAGCCCCTAATATCAACCCTGTTTTCTTATCTGTCAGCACCTTATAAGCGGAGAACTCCTCCATCACCCTGAAAGAGGTAAACCAGCTCTCTGTGCGCTTAAATTTTACTTCATAATCCATTCCGGCTTCCAGTGCCTGTTTTTCAGTGAGACCGATGGCGGCCACAGCCGGCACATTGAACATGACGGTGGCGTTATCCGCATGGTCGGGGATCATAACATTCTCATCCAGCATATTTACAGCCGCTGCGTAACCCTCCATGAAAGCCACGGGGGAGAGCATATATCCGCCTGTGTCAGCACAGTCTCCGGCGGCAAACACATCCGGGTTGGATACGCTCTGCATATATTTATTAACCTGAACACCCCTGCCGGAAACACTGACGCCTCCCTTTTCAGGATTCAGTCCTTCCAGATTTGCCACACGCCCGGCTCCGTGCACCGGAAGTTTGGTATGAACTGTTCTTGCGCCATCCGCAGTGTCCAGACAGACATCGTATCCGTCCGCTGTTTTCTCTATCTTCCTCACTTTTGCGCCGCAGATGATGTCCATTCCTTTCGATTTAAGCGATTCGGTCATCACGTCGGCGATATCTTTATCAAAAGCGGGCACAAGCCTGTCGTCCGCCTGCACTATGGTGCAGCTGGCTCCGAAGGCGGATGCGATGTTGGCGAACTCCACCGAAATATAACCGCCGCCGATGAACAGCAGGTCATCCGGCAGTTCGTCCATATCCAGAAACACAGAGTTGTCCGCCACAAACTCAGCCCCCTCAAAAGGAAGGGGAAAAGGACGGGACCCTGTGCCTATCAGGCATTTTCCGAACTCATACTCCTCTGATCCTATTCTGAGAGTATGCTCTCCCGTAAACTCTGCCCTGCCGAAGATATAGTCGACCCCCAGCTTGTCATATTTATGAGTGAGATGAGCAGGATGAGATCCGGTAAATCTTCTTTTATGCGCCATCATATCAGCCCAGCTTATCACCGGTTTTTCGCCTATGATGTTATTTTTCAGCAGTCTGCGGGCAAAATCAGAAAATTCCGCAGCGGTTATCATTATTTTTTTCGGGTCGCACCCTGATATGGCGCATGTGCCTCCGAAGGGGGCATAGTCGCATATCAGTACTTTTTTGCCCTCTTTCGCCAGCTTGGCGGAGGCTGTGTTGCCGGCGCCTCCTGTGCCTATGCAGATTATATCGTATTTTTTCATTATTTTACCCTTTGAGCCTTATAGTTTCATGTCTGATAATTAAAATAGTAATTTTGTCTGATTTAGCACGGGATTTCGGAAATAAAAAGAGCAGAAAACTGTAACATATTTGTAAACTGCCATAATATTTCATGACAGATTCCTGACCGACTTAACGCATAATGGATATATGCTGAAAAAATCTTTATTAGCTAAATATCTGATTTTAATTATATTTATGCTGTTTTTCTCAAATAACGGCATCTGTTCGGAAAAAAAAATAATAAATTTTTCCGTAGATAACGAACTTCTGCCCAGTACGTCTGTCAGTATAACACTGGCGGATGTAAAGGACTTGCTCACACAGTCATTTCCTTTATGGGTCGTGACAACCAACGCCAATCACGGCAACGTGAACATACAGCTGACCCTAACAGCTGATCAAGATACTTTGCTTCACAAACCTCCTTTAGAATTTTACTCAATAAGCTCAACGCCCTCGAAAGAGGGCGTCAGGCTTGTTGTATCCTCAGCCACTCCCCAGGGGATCACTTACGGTCTTTACGCTCTCCTGTCCGAAAAACTGGGGTTCCGCTTCTATCATCCGAAAAACACCTACATACCCCTATATGAGAAATGGCCTCTGGAAAAAAATTTCTCCTTCACAGGCGAGCCTGTCTTTAACGCCAGAGGATTTCATCTGCACACCATGCACCCCATAGAGCTCACCGAGCCGCTCTTCAACCCCCATGTGCCTTTCGGCATGCAGGAGGTGAAGGAATACATCGACTGGCTGGTGAGAAACGGTCAGAACAGGTTTCAGTTCTGGGTTCTGCGCACAGCAGACAGAGAGAGCTGGCCCAGGTACGCAAAGGAATATGTGAGCTACGCCAGACAGAGGGGAATAAAAGCGGGGGCGGTGGTGAGCCTGTCCACCCTCCAGCAGAAGGCTTTTCAGATGATAAACCTGCTGAATATACGCTCCTACAAAGACCAGATAAACGATAACTGCGCATGGCTGATGCAGGTTCCGTTCGATTATGTCTGCATAGATTTCACCATGGGCGAATATCTTCCGGATCTGGCACGGATACTGCCGGAGAGCAAAAACTATCTGATGAGCGTGCTCCACAACAAATACCATACGCAGGTTTTTGAAAACACCCACGTTATAAAGAGAAAGCCGTCAGAGATTCCGGACTACACCGGAATACTGATACACTCCGTAATGTTCTACGCCCTGAACGAGGAACAGGCGCCCGTATACGGCAATTCGAATATCAGGTTCATGCTGGAAAAACTGCGGGCGGAAAAGCAGAAGCGGGAGACATGGTACTGGCCGGAATCATCCTACTGGGTGACTTTCGATACATCTGTTCCGCTGTTTCTCCTGCCCTATCTCACCAGCAGATATGACGACATACAGCTCTTAAAACCTGAGCGCATAGACGGTCATGTCACTTTTACCTCCGGCTGGGAATGGGGATACTGGATAACGGACTACAGCATAGCCAAATGGAGCTGGAAATATACCGACAACGGACGTGAAGTGAAACAGAATGAAGATTTCGTTCTGACAGAACTGTTCGGAAAAGAATCAAAGAGTCTGTGGCACAAGGCTTTTCTGATTCAGCAGAAATATATGAAGGATATGAACCTGATACCTCTTCTGGCGGCGAGAACTCCCTTCGAAGAGCTGCCGTGGCCTTTCAACCGCAGTTTTCAGCCGGATGACGGTTTTTCTGTCACCAAGGCGGCTGTTCCCTTTCTGGGGGACGCCCACAGGGAAAAAATGAAAGAGAAGGCGGCCGAGCTGATGGAGTTCTACGTCCGTCTGTCCGGCATCACTGACGAGATAGAAAGGCTGTCTCCGCCGGATAATATATTTATGAAAGATACACTCCGATACGAGATAATAAACGCCATGCGAGTGACTGCCCTTAGAGCGAAACACAGACACTATACCCTGCTGGCGGGAGCATACCGCAATATCCATCTGAAAGACTCATCCGAATACTATTTCAAATGTCAGCTGGCGCTGGCGAAAGAGACCCGGCTGGAGGCGGAAGAGATAGTCAGAAAACAGGAAATGAACTATCGCTACCCTATCTCCCTCATAGCTAGGAACACCGATACCCACACATCCTATTCCTTCGGATATCTATATCCGGTGAGCGACCTCTACTTCTGGCAGAGAGAGGAAAAACAGGCGGAGTGGAGCAGGTTTGACGCTTTTTTCATGAACCTGTGGAACTTCACCAAGACACTGGGTCTGGACGGATTATTTTAAGTTTAGGTTGCGTGCGGGGTTAAATACTCTATTATGTAATAAAAATCAAGGAAGGTATCATGGCAGAAAACACCAACTACAAGAATTCGCAGAAGCTGGCGTTTCTCGGTTCATCTTTTTTTATCATAGCGCTGATAGTGGCTATGGGAGCTTTCGCCTCTTATAAGATAATCCCGGCGGGATACAGAGGAGTGCTCCTGACTTTCGGAAAACCAAGCGATGTTGTTCTGGGCGAAGGCTTAAAATTCAAAATCCCCTTTGCGCAGAAAATAATTCTGATAGACACCAAGATCAAAAAGGGACAGATAGACACCAGCGCCGCATCCAAGGATCTTCAGGATGTGACAGCGACAATGGCAGTGAACTACCACGTCAACCCCGATCAGGTGGATGTGCTCTACAAAACCATCGGTCTGGATTTCGAGTCCCGTGTAATAGATCCCTCTGTGAGAGAGGTAATGAAAGCCGTCACCGCAAAATATACAGCGGGAGAGCTGATCACCCGCAGAGAGGATGTGAAGAACAATATCAAGATGCTTCTGAAAGAGCGTCTGGCTGCTTTCAGCATTATAGTGGACGATTTTTCGATTGTTGATTTCAGCTTTTCCAAAGTATTCACAGACGCCATCGAGGCAAAACAGACTGCTGAGCAGCTCGCCATCAAAGCGCAGAGAGATCTGGAACGTATCAAGATAGAGGCCGAACAGAAGATAGCTCAGGCTCAGGCGGAAGCCGAATCGCTGAGACTTCAGAAGACCAACGTCACAGCGGAGCTTATCCGTCTGCGTGAGATAGAGATGCAGTCAAAAGCCATTGAGAAATGGGACGGACGCCTGCCTCAGTACACAGGCGGCGCTATGCCCTTCATCAATGTGGACAGGCTGAGCAAATAATCTTTGAGATAAACTTATCAATTTATTGACATTATGCTGATATAATCAGTAATGATGCTGAATAAACATAAGTACCACATTATAAAGAATTTTTCCTATGCGTTACACGGGCTCCTTGAGGTTTTCCGCAATGAGAGCTCGTTTCGCATAGAGGTCTATATATTTCTTATTCTGCTGGTATGCATCGGTTTCTCTCCCATCCCCTTTCTCTACAAGGGTATCTTATCCACATCCATGCTGATACCGCTGGCGGCGGAGCTGGCAAACAGCGCCATCGAACGCACAGTGGATCTCGTCACTATGAAATATGACCCCAAGGCGAAGGCGGCGAAAGACGCCGGCAGCGCTCTGGTGTTTGTCAGCTTCATCATCACCGGTCTGATCTGGTTCTGGACAATTTTTTCACTCATTTTTGACTGATATCAATTTTTTTTCACTCTTTCTGCATATGATAAGAAAAAACAACGAAGGAGGACGCCATGCACGAAGGATGCAGCGGTTCATTCCAGTCAGGTATGCAGGTGGTGGACAAACTCAGAATGATGGGATTTTCCTACGGAGCTATGCCAGCCCCCGTGACAGTACACTGCTCTAACTGCGGAAAAGATTTTTCAATGGAAACATTCGAGACCAAATGCGAATGCGGAATGGTTTGCGGTGTAACCCCATGTCACGCTTTCAGCCCGGACCACGTTCAGGCGGCGGGAATAGACTATTGACCGACACAATCATAAATGTTTCGTTCTCAGGCGCTTTTTAAAAATACAAGAGGACGGAACGCAGCGGAGTTTTTATCTTTTTTAAGCAGATTCCGCACTAATTATTGGCATCTCTGGGTTCCCCAACCCTATAGAGATACACCCAACCTATTGAAAGGGGAGACTTGTTCTCCCCTTTCTTTATAATCTTTTTCTCATCATTGCGAACGCAGTGAAGCAATCTTATCCGTTGAGATTGCTTCGTCATTTAATTCCTCGCAATGACGCAAACTGACTTCATGGATGAAGTCCGTGGAGTGAGCGAAGACAAACTTGTTTGTATGAACGAACGGAACGTAAGTGGAGCGAGGATTCATTCCGGGCGTAGCGGTATCGGAAATTTTCCAGGACGGATAAATTTCCGCAAAATCTAATTGTGGTACACCCAACCTATTGAAAGGGGAGACTTGTTCTTCCCTTTCTTTATAATCTTTTTCTCATCATTGCGAACGCAGTGAAGCAATCTTATCCGTTGAGATTGCTTCGTCATTTAATTCCTCGCAATGACGCAAACTGACTTCATGGATGAAGTCCGTGGAGTGAGCGAAGACAAACTTGTTTGTATGAACGAACGGAACGTAAGTGGAGCGAGGATTTATTCCGGGCGTAGCGGTATCGGAAATTTTCCAGGACGGATAAATTTCCGCAAAACTTAATCTGTCAGGTTTTTGAGAATTTTGATGTCCCGCCCCTGAACCTCTATATAGCCGTCATCGGCTAATTTTTTCAGCACACGGGAAAAAGTCTCGGCGGTGGTGCCAAGAAGAAGCGCCAGCTCACCCTTCGGCACTGGCAGACGCACCACGGAAGATTCCTTTTTTTTCTGATTCATCATCCAGTTGCACAGTCTGGCCTTCACATCGTTCACAGTAAGACTCTCTATCAGACCTACAAAATATTTTATCCTCTTTGCCAGAGCGCCTATGAGTCTCATGGACACCTTCGGGTCGCTCTGAATCATCTCTTCCAGACGCATGGCGTCCAGTTCCAGAACCTCGCACTCTTCCAGAGTCATGGATGTCACAGGATATTTCAGCCCGAGCTGAAGAAGAATCTCGGCGAAGATCTCGCCGGAATGTACGAAATGAACCACCGCCTCTCTGCCCTCGTCATTGGTTCTGAACAGCTTAATACTGCCCTTCACCAGAAAATATACGGTGGTGCCCTCCTGCCCCTCCATGAAGATTATCTGCTTTTTGTCCACTGTTCTGTGGCGGCAGAGATTCTCCAGAACCTTTATCAGATCAGGGTCGGACGAGCCGAAAAATCCGGTAGCGAATTGTTTTACTGCTTCAGTTTTATTCATAGGCAATTATAGCCTATGATTACCTGAATGTAAATTTCAGCGTATCTTTTTTTCTGTTGTCCGGGCAGGCGTCCACACAGTCACCGCAGTTGTTGCAGTGACCGGATTCCCCCATCGTCATGGGGTTGATCATCATAGGACATGTGCGCACACAGGTCAGACAGTTGCTGCATTCGTCCGCCACCTTGCGCACGGTCATTCCCCTCTTCATCCTGAAGAAGGACAAAAATGTTCCAGTGGGGCAGAACAGCCTGCACCACCAGCGGTAATAGAACAGCTCCAGAAAGACCAGAACCGCCACAAAGACAAGCTCGAAGGTGACGTAGCCGAATTTCACCAGCACCAGCGCCTGTGAGCTGATAATGCCGGGGGCGGATATCAGGTTAAGGATCGGAACGCCGATCACGCTCATAACCAGCAGACCGACCAGCAGAAACAGATATCTGTATTTCGCCTGTTTATGAGGATAGCTGTCTGTATACTGAGGTTTAAAAGGCTTCATCCTCATCAGCTTCCTCAGTTTTTCCATCATCTCCGCTATGAAGTAATACGGGCAGAACCAGCTGCACCACACACGCCCCAGCAGGAGCATCAGGGCGATGGGAATGATAAGAGAGCCGATCATATATGGATTGATAGTTCCGGACGCCAGCATGGACTGAAACACCGCCAGAGGGTCCGCTATGGCGGCATCGCCTATATCCATCGAGTAAAAAGTGCCTTTTATGAAATAAAGCTCAAACACATTGAGCAGAGGTATCAGAAATATAGCTATAAGTGTGGCTGTCTGGGCTATGCGCCTGAATGTTTTTATTTTCATTGGTTCTGCCACTCGTCTTTTGTTTCGTATAGTTCCATATTGTACTCAAAATCGGGCTTGGCGTCCGATCCGTCTATCTTCTGTTTCTGGTTCAGCAGCTCTTCGCCGTGGAGAGCTCCTTCCGGTTTTTTCTCATCCTGCGCCTGAACTCTGTGTTTTCGTCCGTAGAATCCCGCCTTCTCCTCTATGGGCATGCCCTCCGGATATATCACTATGGATTTTTTCGGAGTGGAGGGGCATTTTTCGGCGCAGATGCCGCATCCGGTGCATTTGTCGGTTATCACGGGGAGGATGAATTTTTCCAGCACTATGGCGCTGTCGGTATATGGGCAGACGTTGTAACAGGTGCTGCAAAGCTGGGCAGTGCCGGACATGGACACGCCCTCCATCTCGTCCTTATAATATTTAAAATTAAGACAGGTGTCCTGATTTATCACCGCCAGTCCCATTCGCACATCCTGCCCCTCCGTCAGACGGGGATTCAGGGCACCTGTGGGACAAACTTTCATACAGCGCATGCAGAGATAGCACGCCTTATCATCCGGAAAAACATACGGTGTGCCTATCTGGAGCTTTTCATACAGATCGGCTCTGCGTATAGAGTCGTATGGACACACCTCGATGCATCTGGCGCACCTGATGCACAGCTCCATGAACATCTCTTCATCAACCGCTCCGGGCGGGCGGAGCCTGTTTTTTTTAAAATAATTCTTGAACGGATTACTGTTTAAGAGATTCTCAAACATCTCCGTAAATTTGTTTCTCATACTCTATTTTAACCGTTAAAATCCTTTTTTCTCGAGCTTTTTGAAAAGCCGTCCAGCGAAGGAACTTTTCTGCCCTGAAGAATCTCCTCCACCTCATCCTCGAAATGGAAAATATGATGAGCTATCTCCAGTATCTCGTCATACTCCTTAAGCTCACGGCACAGGTCTTCCAGCTCTCTGTCGCCCTCGGTCTCTATGGCTATCACTATCTGTTTTCTGTCGTCAGAAACGGCAAAGACCTCTATCTGCTCATATTTTTTAAGTGTCTCTTTCGCTGTACCGCAGTTTTCCGGCTCCACATAAACAACGCTTCCTGAATATATCATGTATGTCTCCTTAAAACAAAAAAAGCGCCCCGTCCGAAGACAAGGGCGCAAAGAAGTAACTTATGCTCTCTTAGGAGTATTTAGAGTTTATGTCGCTGATTATATACTTTTCGGCCACATTTTTAGGACCTGAAATCTTTTTGATCCTCACAGCGGCGATCTTGAACTCAGGTTCTTTAGAACCCTCATCCACAGCATCGTTGCAGACGAAGTTTATCATTCTGTCCATAGCCTGATCATGCCACGGAACAAAAAGAACTCCGGGCAGAGTGCCGTTCACTATGTGCGCCGGCAGAACTGATTTTCCGCGTTTGCTTGCTACTTCCACCATATCGCCCGCCTTGATGCCGTATTTCTTAGCGTCATCGGGGTGGATCTCCAGATATCCGTTGGGGTGGGCTCTGGCTATCTCGGGGATACGCATGGTCATTGTTCCTGTGTGCCACTGCTCTATGACCCTTCCGGTGGTCAGATAGAAAGGATAGTCCGCGTCCGGAGACTCTGCCGGTCCTGCGTAGGGACGCAGGAATATATTCGCTTTGCCCTCTTTCTTTCCATCCATATAGAAGTAATATTCTCTGTCCGCCGGCACATTAATGCCGAATTTCTTCTTGAACGCCTCATGCTCAAACATGGGGTCCATTCCCTTCATATATCTCTTATCAGTGCCGGGATGGTCTGTTGACGGACAGGGCCACTGGATTCCGGCTTTCTCTTTTTTCATTCTGGAATAGGGAGCGCCGAAAAGTGTGTGGTCTGTGTCTTTTGTCACACGGATGTATTCTGTCCACGCCATCTCGTTGTTCTTCATAACATCGTCAGTGTTCCACGGGATGAGTTTTTCCAGTCCCATGCGCTTGGCTATCTGTGCGGCGATCCATATGTCCGCCTTTGCCTGACCCACAGGCTCAACGCATTTTTCTGTGAGCTGGCTTCTGCGCTCGGAGCATCCGTACACACCGCCCTTCTCATAAATGAAGGCGGCGGGAAGAACAACATCGGCAAGCTGTGTGGTTCTGGTGGGAAAAATATCTATGGCGACCAGAAATCCGTCCTGCATGCCCTTGATATATTTATTCAGGTTGGGCAGAGACTGGGCGGGGTTGGTTGTGGATGTTATAACCGCCTTGATAGGTTTGGAAGCGTCATTTTCCGCTCCGAACTTATCAAACATCAGCATAGTGTGGAAGCCGGGTTTGGGGTCGATGGTTCCGGAGGGTATACCCCACTCTTTTTCTATGTGCGCACGCCAGGCGTCATTGTTCACCGGTTTTGTTCCGGGAAGCAGGTGGCACAGAGACCCTGTCTCACGAACGCCGCCGCAGGCATTGGGCTGACCAGTCAGCGAGAACGAGTCGGCGCCGGGTTTAAAAAGCTGACCAGTTATCAGATGGAGGTTATGTATCAGGTTGTTCGCCCAAACGCCTCTCGTTCTCTGGTTGAGTCCCATTGTCCACAGAGACATGGACGCTCCGCTCTTGGCGAACCACTCTGCGGCCTTCTTAATGTTCTCTGCGGGACAGCGTGTCAGTTTTTCCACTTTTTCAGGGGTAAAATCTTTCAGAAACTCTTTGTATCCGGCAATGTCTGTAACATCTTTTCCATTGGTTATTCTGGTGTTTTCCAGAATGAATTTTTCGTCATGCAGGTTATTATCCAGAATATATTTCGCCATGGCATGGAAAACCGCCAGGTCTGTTCCGGGATCCACAGGCAGCCACAGGTCGGCTATCTTTGTGGTGGAAGTCTTTCTGGGTTCGCAGACGATTATCTTCACATCCGGATTCTGCATCTTGTGACGCATGATCCTGCGGAAGATGATGGGGTGACACTCGCTGGTGTTCGAGCCCACAAGAAACAGGCATTTCGACTTCTCTATGTCGGCATATGAGCCCACCGGCTCGTCAGAGCCGAATGTTGACATATATCCGCCCACAGCGGAAGCCATACACAGACGGGGGTTGCCCTCAACCATGTTTGAGCCGAAGCCGCCCTTGAACAGTTTGTTGAATGTATAGCTCTCCTCTGTCATACACTGACCGGAGCCGTAGTAAGCTACAGAGTCCTTGCCGTATTTCCCGTGAAAATATTTAAACTTGTCAGCCACATAGTCCAGCGCCTGATCCCAGCTGACAGTCTTGAACTTTCCGTCCTTCTGGCGGATCATGGGGGCTTTCAGCCTGTCGGGGTGGTACATGCATTTATACGCGAGGAAGCCCTTCACGCAGAGAAAGCCGAAGTTGGTCTTAGCGTCCGGATTGCCTTTGATGGCAACTACTTTTCCGCCCTTCACGCCGACATAAACACCGCAGCCTGTACCGCAGAAACGGCAGGCGCCCTTGACCCATTTATCCACAGCCTGAACAGCCTCCGCCTCCGGTGTCACGGACAGACCGATGGAAGCCGCCGCCGCTGTGGCCACTGAGGCTTTTATGAAATTTCTTCTGGTTATGTTCATCATATTCTATCTCCTGACCTTACTTGACATCTGTGGGGTTATAGTCGTGCGCTTTGTGGATGGTGAAATTATGCGCCTTGTGGCAGGTTGCGCAGGATGTTGCCGGCGATGTATTGTTATCCACCTGAAGAGCGTGACAGCCCTGACATGTGTCGTTTGTGGGTGTTTTTACAAAGTTTTTCTCGTCACCGTGACATACCTGACATTTCACACCGACAAAACCGTGAGCGCTGTGCTCCCACTGCTGTGCTATTTCAGGTGTCACGTCAGCGTGACATTCCATACAGTCCTGTGAGCCCATTTTTTCAGGATGAACTGACTTGCCTTTCGCATATGCGCCAGCGAAAGCAAGGAGCATCATCATGATAACAAAAACCATAACTTTTTTAGCCATACATACCTCCGTATATAAAACACATTGAATTTGTCTCTTTTCCAGCCTTTAAACCGTTTCGAGCCGCGCATTCATGCGCGGCTCGAAAGAGGTTGAATCTATTGCTGCAGGTTGTCATTGCCTTTTCATATCGCGCGCAAAGCGGCGAAACATACAAAAACGAATATCGAAGCGTATACCGGCACAAGCCACGGAATCCTTGTCATATCTGCCTCCGCTTTATTCCTATAATTAAGGATACCTCTATTTTTGTAAAACGGGCATTAAGGTTGTAAGGTACATGTAAAAGATGTAAATACTGTTGACTCCCGCTGGAGGTTGCCTGAAATTGACTTGAGGGTTATAATCACATTATTAAAACAAAGGGGAAGAAAATGGCTCAATATGATTTCATCGTTATCGGAAGCGGCGTCAGCGGAATGACATTTGCCCAGAATATGGCGGAAAAAGGCAAAAAAATACTGGTGCTGGAATCCTCAGACCGCATAGGCGGCTGCCTGTGCACCCTGTACCATGATGATTTCTGGCTGGAGATGGGAGGACACACCATCTACAGCTCATACGCCTCATACATCGACAATATGAAGCGGGTGAATATCGTCAGCCGTTTTCTGCCCAGAGTCAAACAACCCTTTAAGATGCTGACGGAGAAAGGACTGCTCCCCATCACCAAAGTTCTCAACAAAACAGAGCTGATGATGAACGGGGTTAAGCTCTTCTTCTCGAAAAAAGAGGGAAAGACCGTCCGTGAATATTATTCGTCTTTTCTTGGAAAAGGCAACTACGAGAGCATGTTCCGCCCTATGATACAGGCGGTGATATCTCAGGAGGGATCCGATTTTCCCGCTGATATGATGCTGAAAAAGCGCCCGAAAGATAAATCTATGCCCCGCAGTTTTACTATTTTCGGCGGGATGAACCATTACATACAAAAAGCCGCCGGAAATGAGAATATCACCGTAAAGACCTCATGCGGCGCCAAACATATAACTGTGGAAAACGGCATCTACACAGTGACATCCGAGAGCGGCGATATCTTCTCCGCTGAAAACGTCACGCTGGCATGCGCTCCGGCAGCCGCTGGAAAACTTCTTTCTGAAATTTCATCCGAATTATCCGCCCTGCTCTGTCAGATACCCTCCGCCAGAGTGGAGAGCATGGGTGTCATCGTGAATAAGGCAGACATAGCGCTGGACACACTCAGCTTCATCGTGGCGCAGGAGGCCGATTTCACCTCCGTGGTATCCAGAGACGTGGTGCGTGATGAAAAATACAGAGGATTCGCCTTTCACTTCAAACCGGACAGACTGACAGACGACCAGAAACTGGAAGCGGCGGAAAATATCCTCGGCGTGTCCAAACACGCTTTTGTAAAGACAGATACCGTGACACACCTGAGCCCCACACTGGGTAAAGGACACGAAGATATAGTTAAGCTGATCGATAAAAAGCTGAAAGAAGCCAAAGGCGTCTACATCACAGGCAACTATTTCGGCGGGCTCGCCATAGAGGACTGCGTCGTCAGAAGCAGAGCAGAGGCGGACAGAGCTCTTTAGACTGTAGCAGTCTTATCGTCAGGCTGTTCGTATCCCGCATCGGCGAATTTTTCTGTAGCGCCCATGTATTTTTCGTATTCAACGCCCCAGTCACGCATGCGGTTGAGTATGGGAAACAGTTTTTCAGCTATATCAGTCAGCCTGTATTCCACCTTGGGCGGTATCTGGTTGTATATCTTTTTACTTATCAGTCTGTCTGTCTCCAGCTCTTTCAGCTGTTTAGACAGCATTCTCTCGGTTATCTCCGGCATAGACCTCTTCAGCTCGCTAAACCTCATAACGCCTGTCTCGGCCAGATGATAGACTATAATAGCCTTCCACTTTCCCGATAAAAGGCACATTGCCAGCTCAAAATAACATTTATATCTGTTTCCGTTTATCTCTTTGGTCTTACAGCTTCCCATACATTTCCTTCACTATACTTTTTGTAAGTACATGCACTTTTTTACCGTACTTGCTTTTATTATAGTAGTGGTTTATTTATTATTAGCAAGCATAAAAAAAGGAGGCGCTAATGTACGCTATCGCTATCAACGGAAGCCCCAGAAACGGCGGCAACACAGAGATCCTGCTGAACACCGTCATCAAAGGGCTCAATAACAACGGATGGGAAACAGAATATGTCCGCATAGGCGGCAAACCTTTCAGAGGATGCATGGCATGCGGAAGCTGTTTTAAGACAAAAGACCTGAAATGCGCTCTGGGGGCGGACGGTTTTAACGATATATTCGAAAAAATGGCAAAGGCTGACGCTGTTATCATAGGCTCGCCAACCTATTTCGCCGATGTAACGGCAGAGACCAAAGGTCTGCTGGACAGGATGGGATATGTTTCCATGGCGAACGGCAACGTTCTGAAAGGCAAGGTAGGAACGGCTGTGGTAGCTGTGCGCAGAGGCGGAGCAATACACGCCTTTGACACGATAAACCATACCCTGCACCTTTCCCGTATGCTGGTTCCCGGGTCAACCTATTGGAATTTCGCTTTCGGCAGGGGCAAAGGCGAAGTGAGCGAGGACGCAGAGGGGATCGCCAACATGGCGCACCTGGCGGAAGTGATAGACTGGCTGGCTAAAGCCGTTAAACCAGTTATGGACAGCTATCCGGAAACAGGAAAGTCCTGCGCCGAATAGGCTAAAGGCAGATAAAAGACATATTATCAACGGTCAGATCGGCTATGTCTGCGTGGTCTTCATCCGCAAACTCACGGCAGAAGACTGCACGCACGCCGGCTGATCTGGCCGATTTAAGCCCTATTCTGGAATCTTCCACAGCTATAGCCTCATCCGGAGGCACATCCAGCAGTTCCAGCGCCTTCAGATATGGTCCCGGCTCCGGCTTGCTTGTCTCCGTCAGCTCGTCCGTGACTATGGCGTCGAATTTCGACAGGTCGATCATGTGCTCAAACAGCATGACCTCCTGAAGACAGCTTCCGGTGACTATCGCTCTTTTTAGAGGCATATTCAGTATCTCCGCCAGACCTTCGGCGACGGCGGGCGGATTTTTTTCAAAATAACGCTTTTTGCGTTCTATGAAATCATCCCGTATCTCCTGCGCTGTGGCTCCGTTTCCGTATCTGTATGACAAGTAATTGAATATATATTTCCAGGTGTTTCCGCTGACATGATCGTAGTCTTCCGGTTTCAGCCCATGTCCGAACCTGTCGTGCATCATCTCTTTAAAAACGGTGAAGTTGCCCTGCTCGGTCCCCACCATGGTATTGTCGAAATCAAGCAGTACCGCTCTTATCATTTCTGCTCCAGTAATCTCTTCAGTTTTTCCCTGACAGACGAATCGTCCGGTCTTAATTTCAGATATGACGCATAGTCAACGGCGGCATCCTTTATCTGTCCCTGCTCTTCGTATATAGCCGCTCTGTTCAGATACGCCTGCTCGAAAGTCTTGTCCAGGGCTATCGCCTTGGAACAGTCTGCCTCTGCCGGAACATATTTTTTCAGTATCCTGTTTGCCACGCATCTGTTGTTATAAGCCAGAGCGCTGGCCGGGTTTATCTTGATAGCGCTGGTGTAGTCCTCCACCGCCCTGTCGTACTGGTTCAGGTGCTCATACGCTATGGCTCTGTTGATATACGCTGTCACATACTGACCGTCTATGATTATCGCCTGACTGCAGTCGGCTATGGCGCTGTCGAATCTGCCCGCCTCTATGAAGAGCTGACACCTGTTGTTATAAGCCTTATAGCTTTTGGGGTTGACCTCTATCGCCTTAGAGCATACCTCATAGGCGTTCTTCTTCTGCCCCTTCTCCACCAGCAGACTACACAGATTGGTCAGGGTCGCCCCGTCTTTTTTATCGAATTTGTAAGCTATCTTATAATTGAGGATGGCATCGTCCGTCTCGCCCAGCTTCGACTGAACCAGCGCCAGATAACTGTATGCTCTGGCAAACTTTGGGTCGTGGTTTATCGCTTCGTTAAAGTATGTTTTCGCCGCCTGAAGCTGGTTATCGTTCAGCGCCTTAACCCCCTTATCGAATGCCTTACCCGCCGGCGTAATGCTGAAAGCGTAAACACCGAGAGCGGACAGAATGATAAGCATGACTATTATCTTTTTCATTTTCAGCCTCCTGAACCGAATATTCTCAGAACCGTCTGTTCGTCCATATCTATTTCCAGAGTCTTTAAACGTGATGTATGTCCCGATATCAGGTTTACGGATGATTTGGATATTTTGAGGAGTTTTGAAACAAAACGCACCAGTTCTTCGTTGGCGGCTCCGTCCACAGGGGGCGCGTTTATCCTCACCTTCGGTCTGCCGTCGTGCAGTCCCTGAAGCTCGGTCTTCTTCGCTCCGGGCTGGACGTATATCGACAGCTTCATCAGCATCCTCCCGTCATCAGTCTCTTCTGAGAGCCTCCACAGGATCCATCTTCGCCGATTGTCTGGCGGGAAAGAGCCCTGCAAGGTATGTGATGAGCAGCGAACAGACAGACACCAGAACAAAGGTCCATACATCCATCTTCACAGGCAGTCTGTCCATAAAATATATGTCTGCGGGCAGTGAAATCAGCTTGAACTTGGTGAGAACAACACAGATGGCAAGCCCCAGAGCGTTGCCTATGATAGTTCCCGTCACGCCGATTATCATTCCCTGTTTTTTAAATATGCCGGATATAGAGCCTTCGGACGCCCCCATAGCCCTTAGGATGGCTATGTCACGCTTCTTGTCCTTCACTGTCACAGTTATCATACTGATAACATTGAACGAAGCGACTATTATAATAAGCGTCAGTATGATGAACATAGCGTATTTTTCCAGCTTAAGAGCGGAAAAAAGGCTCTTGTTCATGCTGATCCAGTCTCTGGACCAGTAGGGATATTTCAGAACATCCTGAATCTCGGAGGCGATGTACTCCGCCCTGTCGAAATTGGTTGTCCCCACGCTGAAACCGGATACTATGTCGCCCAGTCCGAAAAAATCCTGAGCGGTCTTTATGTCCACATACGCCAGCGTGTTGTTGTATTCGTACATGCCCGTATCGAATACAGCGCACACCTCGAAATATTTCATCTTAGGAGTGATGCCGAAAGGTCCTTTCTTGCCCAGCGGAGACACCATGGTGACTTTGTCGCCCTCCATGACGCCCAGATTGGCCGCCAGCTCTTTTCCCAGAGCTATCTTCGGTGTTTCGGAACCATCACCCAGCTCTTCAAAACTGCCCTCTGTGATAAATTTCTCAACGGCAGTCACCTTCATCTCATCCTGCGGGATAACGCCACGCAGAACCACGCCGGACACGTTGTCACGGCTGGTGAGCAGCACCTGCGATATTATGAACGGCGAAACACCCGTAACATCCTTAACCACGGCTATCTCTTTCTGAACCTCACGCCAGTCGTGGATGGGGCTTACGTCCACACGGTTAACCACTATGTGAGCGTTGGCACCCAGAATGCGCTTCTTCAGATTATCCGAAAAACCGTTCATAACACTGATAACGACTATAAGAGTCGCCACGCCCAGCACTATGCCCAGCACGGACACACCGGAAATGAAAGAAAGAATCCTGTTGGACTTTCTGGATTTCAGGTAGCGTTTCGCTATAAATTTTTCAAATCCCAAAGGATATTACTCCCACTCGATAGTTGCCGGCGGTTTGGAGCTGATGTCATACGCCACCCTGTTAATGCCCCTGACCTCGTTGATTATCCTGTTGGATATGCGCCCCAGCACATCATAGGGGATATGCGCCCAGTCGGCTGTCATGCCGTCTGTGGATTCCACCGCTCTGACCGCTACGGCGTTTTCATAGGTTCTGTTGTCGCCCATAACACCCACTGTGTTAACGGGAAGCAGAACAGTGAATGCCTGCCATATCTTGCGGTAGAGATCCGCCTTGTGCAGTTCTTCCATGTATATGGCGTCCGCCTCACGCAGTATGTCGCATCTCTCCTTAGTCACTTCGCCCAGAACCCTGACGCCCAGACCGGGGCCGGGGAAGGGGTGTCTCCAGATAAAATTATCAGGGATGCCCAGAGCGGCGCCCACCTGACGCACCTCATCCTTGAACAGCTCACGCAGAGGCTCCAGAAGTTTAAACTTCATATCCTCAGGCAGACCGCCCACATTGTGGTGTGTCTTGATAGTAGCGGAAGGTCCTTTGAAAGAGACTGATTCTATAACATCAGGATAGAGAGTGCCCTGCGCCAGAAAATCAAAATGTCCCAGCTTGGCAGACTCCTCCTCAAAAATTCTCACGAAAAGATTTCCTATCGCTTTTCTCTTCTTCTCCGGATCGGTAACACCTTTCAGAGCGGCGAGAAATCTGTCTTCGGCGTTCACAGCGATCAGATTCATGTGGAAATGGTCACGGAAAGCGTCCTCAACCTGTTTCCCCTCGTCCTTGCGCAGAAGCCCGTTATCCACGAACACGCATGTCAGTCTGTCGCCTATGGCTCTGTGTATCAGAACAGCGGCAACGGATGAATCCACCCCGCCGGACAGTCCGCACAGAACACGTTTGTCGCCCACCAGCTCTCTGATGCGCTCTATTTCCGCCTCAACAAAGTTAGCGGGAGTCCATACCTGTGAGCATCCGCAGACGTTCACCACGAAGTTTTTGAGGATTGTCGCTCCGTTGTCCGTGTGAGCCACCTCCGGGTGAAACTGTATGGTGTATATGGGTCTGGTGTGGTGTTTCATAGCCGCCACGGGAGCGTTCTTTGTATAGGCTATCACGTCAAACCCTTCGGGCATCTTTTCCAGCCTGTCTCCGTGGCTCATCCACACAGTGAATGACTCTGTATCTATTCCGTCGAAGAAGGGATCCTGCTTTCCTATGAAGAGCTCTGCCCTGCCGTATTCCCTGTGGGCAGCGGCGGCTACCTTGCCTCCGAAATATTCTCCGGTGAGCTGATGCCCATAGCATATGCCCAGCACCGGCGCTCCGAGTTCGTATATCTCTTTAGACACAGTGGGTGCGTCCTCGTCATAAACAGAAGCGGGACCGCCGGAGAGAATTATCCCCTTCGCCCCGAAATCCCTGATCTTCTGAAAATCAGCGTTGCAGGGGAATATCTCGCAATATACGTTGGCTTCACGAATACGTCTGGCGATAAGCTGTGTGTATTGTGAACCGAAATCCAGTATAAGTACCTTCTGGCTATGTATGTCCAATTTAAACCTCTCAAAAATTTCTCCATCCGTGGAAAATTTTTGCCAACGCTCCTGTCGGCAAAGCCTTCATACGCTCACACTCTGCTTGCTTAAAAGGCTAAGCCTTTTGCGCTCGCTCCGTGAGGCACATCATGTGCCTAAGAACCTGACCTTAGCCCCATGGATGGGGGTCGCTTGCGTGAGACCGTCCGATGATTTACTCATCGGATGTCGTATTTTAAAATTCCACGGACGGAATTTTAAAATTCAATCTAAGTTGTCACCCAGTAGTTAGGTGATTCTTTTGTAATGATAACATCGTGAACGTGTGACTCTTTCAGTCCGGCTCCGGATATTTTCACGAATTTAGCGTATTTTCTCAGATCATCTATGTTTCTGCTGCCTGTGTATCCCATACCGGATTTCAGACCGCCCACCAGCTGATATATAGTTCCGGACAACTCGCCTTTGTAGTGAACCCTGCCCTCTATACCTTCGGGAACATACTTCTGCTCGTTCATCACATCATCCTGAAAGTATCTGTCTTTTGATCCCTCTTTCATAGCGCCCACAGAGCCCATGCCTCTGTATACTTTGTAGCTTCTGCCCTGAAAAAGTTCAATATCGCCGGGGGCTTCTTTTGTTCCGGCGAACATTGAGCCCATCATAACGCATGAAGCGCCTGCCGCCAGAGCTTTTACCACGTCTCCGGAATATTTGATACCGCCGTCAGCGATGATCGGAATTCCGTATTTGTCGCCCATAGTGGCGCAATCCATGATAGCTGTTATCTGGGGAACGCCCACGCCTGCTACCACACGGGTGGTGCAGATAGATCCGGGACCTATTCCCACCTTAACACAGTCGGCGCCTGCTTTGGCAAGATCCTCAACAGCCTCGCCTGTAGCAACGTTGCCCGCTACCACCTGAATATCGGGGAATTCTTTCTTTATCCAGCGAACCATGTCCAGCACTTTGAAAGAATGTCCGTGGGCTGTGTCAACCACAACCACGTCCGCCTTCTTCTCAACCAGTGCCGCCACTCTCGCCTTCGCCTCTTCGCCGACACCCACAGCAGCACCGACAAGCAGTCTGCCCATGTCGTCCTTAGCGGCGTTAGGATATTTTATGCGTTTATTTATATCTTTGATAGTGATCAGACCTTTCAGCTTATAGCTGTCGTCCACCACCAGCAGTTTTTCTATTCTGTGTTCCTGAAGATGTCTCATGGATTCTTCCAGAGATGTTCCCACGGGTACTGTCACCAGATTTTTGCTGGTCATATACTCAGAAACCTTGGCTGTGTATCTGTCCACAAATCTCAGGTCGCGGTTTGTCAGAATACCCACCAGCTTTTCGCCGTCCACCACGGGAACGCCGCTGATCTTGTATCTTCCCATCAGATCCAGAGCGTCTTCAACAGTTTTGTTCGGATCGATGGTCACGGGGTCCACAATCATGCCGCTCTCTGAACGCTTCACCTTGTCCACCTCAGCCGCCTGAGCCTCTATGGACATGTTTTTGTGGATGAAGCCTATGCCGCCCTCCTGAGCCATGGCGATAGCAAGCCTCGCTTCGGTCACGGTATCCATAGCGGCGCTCACCAGAGGAATGTTCAGCATGATCCTGTCTGTGAGCTTGGTTTTTGTTTCCACGTCTTTAGGCAGAATCTCACTCTTCGCCGGAACGATGAGCACATCGTCAAAGGTGAGAGCATCCTTAATGATCTTGTCGTGGTACATTACTTATCTCCTTGTATTTCCGGGTTTCATTCTATTTTTTAATGAGATTGCCGCGTCAGCCCGAAGGCTTCCTCGCAATGACGTTAAGCCGTCACAAATCTCATTATAACGTTCTAATAGCCCCAGTCTCGGCAATAGCGGAAGTCACGTCCTATAGTCCTCTGGCTGACAATTGCCTTTACAGATTTTTTCCTTCCTGGAAAAAATCCGATGACCGTTTCGTTCGGAGTGAATCCTCACTCCACTTACACTACGCAGACTACGCCTGCTTCGTGAGGCACGTCCTGTGCCTTAGCCCAGTCTAATAGCCCCAATCCCTGCAATAGCGGAAGTCACGCCCTATCGTCCTCTGGCTGACCTTGGCTATCACCACCGGGTTTCTTTTAAACTGATTGCGGCGTACTCTATCCGCAACCTTTTTCACAAACTCCTCCTCGAATCCCATTCTGATGAGTTCGGAGATGCGTCTGCGCTCATCTATCATGGCATAGAGCAGATCATCCGCCTGTTTATAGGTGAACCCCAGCTCCTGCTCGTCTGTCTGTCCCACCCACAGATCCGCGGTGGGCGGTTTATCCACCACTGACTGAGGAATACCCAGATATTCGGACAGCTCCCAGACCTGCGTTTTGTATAGGTCGCCGATGGGATTTATGGCGCTTGCCAGGTCGCCGTACCATGTGCCGTATCCCAGAAGCAGCTCGGTCTTGTTGCTGGTTCCCAGCACCAGACCTCCCACTTTGGCGGACATGTCGAACAGACATATCATCCTCTGGCGGGCCATCACGTTGCCCATTCTGAGTTTACTGATATCATCCATCATGGCGAAATAAGGATCCACCATGTCTGTTATCTCTATCACTTCGAAATTCAGCTTGAATGTTTCCGCCACTTTTATGGCGTCTTTCAGGCTCTCGTCACTGGAGAGCTTGTAGGGCATGCAGTAGGCATACACCCTGTCCCCGCCCAGAGCCTTTGCCGCCAGAGCGGCGCTGAGAGCGGAATCTATTCCTCCGGACAGACCCAGAACGACATTTTTCAGTCCTATCTTCTCGGTCTCTTCCTTTATAAAATTCGTGAGTATATCAACGGTGAGATCAAGGTCAAGCCTCATTTAATCCCCCTTTCGCTGTTGAGGAAATTTCTGAGCAGAAAGCTCTTCTCGTCTCTGAGGAACGGAGTTTCTATTCTCGCCCTTCTGACGTTCTCCAGATCGATGTCCACGCAGGCCGTCTGCTCTTTAAACATCTCCAGATTAGCCAGCAGACGTCCTCTGGCGTCATACACCTCTGATCCTCCCCAGAAGGATACGCCGTCTTCCACACCCACCCGGTTAACGAATATCACGTTCACCGTCAGGACGCCGGCCATATACCTGTTGGATGTCTGCCATGTGTTAGACGCGTCGTGTCCCAGCTCCAGATTGCCTCTGGCGGGACTGTTGGAAAGGATGATGATGTTCTGCACGCCGGACTGCGACAGGATATAGAGCGAGCTCATATGAAAAACGTCCTCGCATATCAGCATGCCTGTGGTGCCGAACTCCGTCTCGAAAGTCTGGATGCGGTTTCCGGCGGCAAAATATCTGCCCTCTTCAAAAAGCGTGTAGTCCGGCAGATATACCTTGCGGTGCTGATGAACGGTGACGCCCCTGTGCACAAAAGCTGAGGCGTTGTAGAAAAGCCTGTCTTTCGACTCGTAAACATAGCCGAAAACAATAGCTATATCTTTTGAATATTCCAGAAATTTCTGATAGACGGGATGGCTTTCGTCCATCGCCACATCATATACCAGATCCAGAAGATAGTAGCCGGTGAGTGACAGCTCCGGAAAGACCACCATCTCGCAGCCCTGCTGAAGGGCATGCTCGATTATCTCGAAATGCTTTGCGGCGTTCTTTTCCACATCGCCCAGAACGGGCTTGATCTGCGCTAAATGTACTCTCATATATTATTCTTCCCTGATAAAAGTTCCGCTCTTTCCGCCGGATTTTTTCATCAGGCGGATATCGCCGATCACCATGTTCTTGTCCACTGCCTTGCACATGTCATAAATGGTGAGGGCGGCAACGGAAACACCGGTCAGCGCTTCCATCTCTATGCCTGTTTTTCCTGCCAGCTTCGCTTTTACCTGTATATTAACAAGAGAATTTTCTTTATCCGGCTCAAAGTAGACATCCACGCCTGTTATCAGGAGCGGGTGACACATGGGAATTATGTCAGATGTCTTCTTGACAGCCATAACGGCGGCGACACGGGCCACCTCAAAAACGTTTCTGCCTTTCGCCATCTTTCCCTCGATCAGCATGTCGAGGGTTTCGGGAGACATTTTTATATATCCTTCCGCCACTGCCTCTCTGACAGTGTCATTCTTTCCGGTGACATCCACCATGCGGCTTCTGCCCTGCTCGTCAAAATGTGTTAAGGAAGACATCTTAAACCTCCCTCCATCGAAATAATAATCTAGTGGGGCATATCCTCAAACACCATGCCCAGCTTTTTAGTGCTGCGCACCAGATTCCATACGGATATTGTACCCTTTTCAACCTGATTTATCTGCTCTTTTTCCGCCTGAATGGTGAAGACAGCGTAATTATTAGTACCGTTGACAACACCTTTGTCGCCGAAATACGGTGTTTCCACCGCTATTCTGTACATGGGGGACGGTTTTTTCATCATTTTCAGAAAAGACAGCTCGATCAGCTCTCTCATATTCTTCGCCAGAGGATTTCTCCTTAGCGACGGCACTTTTTTTCCGTCCAGATTTACAGCGCTGAACAAGAATGTCATGTCGCTCTGGCTTCTGACAGAAGAGACACTGAGAGACGGAACAACTTTTTTGCTCTGAGCGAACTCCGATTCCAGCACAGTCTTGTTGAATTTGTTCAGCAGTTTTTCTATCTGTTCGCTTATGCTGGCCGGCTCCGGCTTAACGCTGGTAGTCTTCAGCCCATGATTCTTCACATATCCGGTAGCGCCCTCCGGCACCTTTATGCGAACCCATCCGTTCTTTTTTTCCAATATCTCCACACCGGCTCCGTTTTTCAGAGTTCCGGTGACATCGGCGTTAGTAGACGGTTTGGAATATATCGGCAGTGAAGGCACAGTGACATTGGCATAGTTTGCGGCGGACACTATCCCTGCGGTCAGAAAAATTATCAGTAGTATCGCTATTTTTCTATACATTGAACCTGAAGTACATTATATCTCCGTCCTGAACGATGTATTCTTTTCCCTCAAGACGCATTTTTCCCATTTCCTTCGCTTTTGTCAGAGAGTTATATGCCTGAAAATCCGCATAGCTGGTGACCTCGGCACGGATGAATCCACGCTCTATATCGGTATGGATCTTTCCGGCGGCTTTCTGAGCCGTGGTGCCTCTGGTGATGGTCCAGGCGCGAACCTCTTTCTCTCCGGCGGTGAAGAATGTGATGAGATCCAGCAGTTTATATCCCTGCTCGGTCATCTCTGTGAGACCGGAGCGTTTCAGCCCGAGGCTCTCCAGAAACTCTTTCGCCTCCGCCTCGTCCAGCTCGGATATCTCCTGTTCTATCTTTCCGCAGATGCGCACGCACACGGCCTGTTCTTTTTCGGCGATAGAGCGTACTTTTTTTGCGTATTCATTATCTTCCAGAATCTCGTCTTCGTTCACGTTCATAACATACATCACAGGTTTTGCCGTAATGAATGAGTATTCGGGCAGCTCCTCAATCATCTCTTTGTAGCCTTCTATGTTTCTGATCTGAGTACCTTTGGCTACTTCGTCCTGGAGTTTTTTCAGGTGCTCCAGTTTTCTGATCATCTCTTTGTCGCCGCCTTTGGACGCTTTCTGGGTCTTGTCCACGGCACGGTCGATTATCTCCATGTCGCTTAAAAGGAGCTCGGTGTTGATTATATCTATATCACGCTCAGGGTCTACCGTGCCCTCAACGTGTGTTATGTCCGTACTGTCAAAACAGCGCACAACGTGCGCCACGGCATCCACCTGACGTATGTTTGTCAGGAACTGGTTGCCCAGTCCCTCGCCCTTACTGGCGCCTTTCACCAGTCCGGCTATGTCTACAAACTCTATGGTGGTGCGCACTATGGATTTCGGTTTGATATATTGAATGATATAATCCTGTCTTTCGTCTATAACAGGCACTATGCCGGTGTTAGGGTCGATGGTGCAGAAAGGATAGTTGGCGCTGGCGGCGCCTGCCTTAGTGAGTGCGTTGAAAATAGTTGATTTGCCCACATTAGGCAGTCCGACGATACCGCAGTTGAATCCCATTCATTCTCTCCGTTGATATGTTCGTGCAATGATTCTTTAGCTACAATGTCATTGCGGGCAAAGCGAAGCAATCTTTTTTATTAAAATTTGAAAAAATACTCTAAAACAAAAAAGGCAGACACGCAAGTGTCTGCCTTTAAGTTTTTTTAATCTTACGCTATTAGCGGAGCGATGATCAGTGAAACGATTGACATCAGTTTGATGAGGATGTTCATCGCGGGACCTGATGTATCTTTAAAGGGGTCGCCCACAGTGTCGCCCACAACTGCGGCTTTGTGCTGGTCTGAACCTTTGCCGTCTGAACCGTAAGCGCCTTTTTCAACAGCTTTCTTAGCGTTGTCCCATGCGCCGCCGGCGTTAGCCATCAGCAGAGCCAGAAGAACACCGGAAACTGTAGCGCCTGCGAGTGTACCGCCCAGAGCCTCTTTTCCGAGGATGAATCCAACCAGTATCGGGCATATAACAGCCAGAACACCGGGAAGAACCATTTCTTTAAGAGCGGCAGCAGTGGAGATATCCACACAGGTTTTTGAGTCGGGTTTAACGCCCTCTTTTCCTTCGAGCAGTCCGGGAATCTCACGGAACTGGCGGCGAATTTCTTCAACCATCTGCTCTGCGGCTTTACCAACAGATGTCATGGTGAGAGCGCCGATGAGGAAGGGCAGGAATCCGCCTATGAAAAGACCGATAACTACTTTGGGCTGTGTGATGTCTATCACGCCTACTTTAGCGGAAGCGCTGTAAGCGGCGAACAGAGCCAGAGCTGTAAGAGCGGCTGAGCCGATGGCGAAACCTTTACCTACAGCAGCTGTTGTGTTACCGATAGCGTCCAGGCTGTCTGTGATGTTACGCACGTCTTTTCCAAGACCTGCCATCTCAGAGATACCGCCGGCGTTGTCAGCGATAGGTCCGTAAGCGTCAACTGTCATAGTAACACCAACTGTGGCAAGCATGCCGACAGCGGCGATACCGATACCGTAAAGTCCGGCTACTGAGTTAGCCACATATATGCCGATACAGATCAGCAGTATGGGAGCAACAACAGACTCGAGACCAACGGCAAGACCTGTGATGATGTTTGTGGCGGGACCTGTTTTAGAAGCGAGAACGATTCTTCTAACAGGACCTGCGGCTGTGTAGTATTCTGTAACGAGACCGATCAGGATACCAACAAGAGTACCTGACAGAAGCGCCCAGAAAACACCGTTAGCGATTACCATTGATGATATATAGATATAGGCGAAGATCAGGAAGAGACCGGCGCCGATAAATGTTGAATAGCGCAGTGCCGCAGCGGGCTCGATGCTTTTGAGCAGTTTCATGGAGAAAACGCCTGCCAGTGAAGCGATAAGACCCATAACAGCCAGCATCAGGGGAGCTATCATCAGGTGTGATTTAGCCAGAGCCACGTCGGCTGTCTCAGGAGTCAGAAGAGCAAGAAGCTCAGGTGACGCTGTAGCGCCGATGATCAGTGTGGCGATGATTGAACCTACATATGATTCGAAGATATCCGCGCCCATACCAGCGATGTCGCCCACGTTGTCTCCAACGTTGTCAGCGATAACACCGGGGTTTCTGGGGTCGTCTTCGGGGATTCCGGCCTCTACTTTACCAACGAGGTCAGCGCCCACGTCAGCGGCCTTTGTATAGATACCGCCGCCCACTCTGGCGAACAGAGCGATGGAAGAAGCACCCATAGCGAATCCGTTGATGTATTTAGCTGTTTCGGGGTTGCCGAAAAGCATGAAAAGAATACCTACTCCGATAAGTCCGAGTGAAGCGACAGCCAGACCCATTACCGCGCCGCCGTTATAAGCGACAGAAAGAGCGGCAGCCATGCCTTTTGCTCTGGCGGCTTCGGATGTTCTGACGTTTGCCTTGGTAGCAGACTGCATACCGAAAAATCCTGCCATAATAGAGCAGAAAGCTCCGCCTAAGAATGAAAATGCTGTGTTGGGTCCAAGGTCTTTAGCGAAAAACATAAGCGCAAAAACAATTACAACAAAAATAGCAAGTACCTTGTACTCACGGCGAAGAAACGCCATAGCACCATCATGGATGGCCTCTGAGATCTCTTTCATTTTCTCGCTGCCTACAGGCTGTCTGACAATCGAGCTGTAGATGATAAACGCGACTGCGAGCCCGATGATGCCAAGCACCGGAGCGAGGTAAGACATATCTGTCATCGTGTTGTTCCTCCTAGTGGACTTTTTAATGATATATTTTTATCAAAAAATATCTTCCATATCAGTAACATTACAAAAGCAGTGATCTATTGTGCTCGTTCATCGCCTTTGTGAGACCGTCATTAACAATGGAAACTATAGCTTTTACACTAGATTTGACAAATTCGTCAAGTTTTTCAGCTTCGTCAGGGCTAAATTTCCCCAAAACATGACCAATTGTCTCTTTTTTTAAATCTTTTCCTATGCCCATTTTCACTCTGGGAAATTTTTCCGTCCCGAGATGCTGGACGATGGACTTTATCCCGTTATGCCCGCCGGACGAGCCGCCGTTGCGGATCTTCAGCCGGGTGAACTCCATATCCATATCATCGTGAACAACTACTATATCCTCCAGCGCTATCTTATAGAATGCGCAGAAGGGCTGGACACTCTCGCCGCTCAGATTCATAAATGTCTGGGGCTTAAGAACGAAAACTTTCTTTCCGTTTATAAAGATCTCCGAATACTCGCCTTTGAACCCCTTGCTCCATGTGCCGGAATATTCAGACACAAGAGCATCGGCAGCCATGAACCCCAGGTTATGGCGGGTGCGGTCATATTTTTCTCCGGGGTTGCCGAGTCCGACAATCAGCACTTATACCTGACCCTTGGCAAAGAGCGAGCTGATGGATTCTTTTGTATAGATCCTGGTGATGGCTTCCGCCAGAAGTCCGGCGACGCTCAGCACTTTGATCTTGCTGATCTCTTTTTCTTTGGCGAACGGCACAGTGTCTGTCACTATAACCTGTGCCAGAGGAGACTGTATTATTCTCTCTATAGCGGGTCCGGAAAGGATCCCGTGGGGAGCTGCGGCTATGACTGACAGAGCGCCGTGATCCAGACACGCCTGAGCGGCCTGTGTCAGCGTTCCCGCTGTGTCGATCATATCGTCCACTATGATAACTTTTTTGCCTTTTACATCTCCGATAACGTTCATCGCCTGAGCGACGTTCGCTTTCTCACGTCTTTTGTCCACGATGGCGAGAGATGTATCAAGTATCTTGGAATACGCTCTGGCTCTTGCCACACCGCCGGCATCGGGTGATACCACGACATAGTCATCGCCGTACATTTTGTTTTCCATGAAATATTTTTCAAAAACAGGTGAGGAATAGAGGTTGTCCACGGGGATATCGAAAAATCCCTGAATCTGACCGGCGTGAAGGTTCAGAGTAACTACTCTGTCTATCCCCGATTTTGTCAGCAGGTTAGCCACCAGCTTAGCTGTGATGGGCACTCTGGGCTCGGATGTTCTGTCCTGACGGGCATATCCGAAATAGGGGATGATGGCGGTAACAGTGTTGGCAGAGGCGCGCTTCAGGGCGTCCACCATGATCATCATCTCCATAAGGTTCTCTTCGGCGGGTTTGCATGTGGACTGGATCAGGAAAACATCACGTCCCCTGACGCTCTCGTTTATCCTTACGAAAATCTCACCGTCGCTGAACTTGCGCACATCCGCGTCTCCAAGTCTCATTCCCAGCTTTTCAACTATGCTCTGCGCCAGAGGCCGGTTAGATGTACCGGAAAAAACAAGATAATCCATTCTGTATGCTCCTTATATTATATGTGTCAGAAAACACCGCCATTCCGGATATTTCTGAGATATATTTATCCGGGCGTTCTCCGCCCCTGTTTTGCTTCTGAACAGACCGAAAACGGTCGCGCCGCTTCCGCTCATCAGGGTGAAATCCGCTCCGTAATCCGCGAGCGCTCCCTTAGCATGAGCCACAACGGGATAATACGGGAGAACCGCGCTCTCCAGTCCGTTGAAAAGGATTTCACTGTAGTCATCAAATTTTTCAGCGTGCCGAATTTTATTAACTTCTGCTCTATCAGTCAACGTTAATTTTCCGCTGCGGAAAACTTCTGCCGTGGATATATGAACATTAGGATTAACCAGAAGCACATACGCCTCCGGCAGGCTTCCGTAAGGCGTCAGCACCTCGCCTCTGCCCTCGCCTATCATCGGCTCGTCATAAAGAAAAAAAGCAGTGTCCGAACCCACCGCCGCCATGACCTCTGTCTGGTTTTCCATGGTCATATCTGTTTCTGTCAGAGCCAGCACAGCCTTCAGATAGGCCGCTCCGTTTGAGCTGCCTCCGCCCAGTCCCCCGCCGTCCGGTATATTCTTTTCTATATGGACGCTGAAATCCTGAGGTATCCTGTACTTCTCTCTCAGAACGTTGTGTACTCTGCTTATTATATTTTTGTGGTCTGTGGGAATATCCGGGTTAGAGCAGGTTATTCTGAATCTGTCAGATCTCTCTACGGTGATGATATCGCAGGTGTCTATTTTAGAGAACAGTGTGTAAAGCTCGTGGAATCCGTCCCGTCTTTTTCCCAGAACATGCAGAAAGATGTTTATCTTTCCGTGACTTTTCAGGGTAATTGAATTCATCTCAGTCCTATTTTTATCCTTTGGTCTTTATACTCGTATAGTATGTTGTATATTTTGCCGTCTTTATATTCGTATGTAAATTTTCTTCGCCCGTCAGTGATCTCGGTTATATAACAGTCGGCATCGGTCTTAACGGTGATATCATCTTTTGTCATGATGAAATTACCGCCTTCCGCTCTCAGGGTGTATGTTTCGTCCACCTCAACAAACGGATAGCGCACCAGTTCTACTGTGGCGTCAATATTCTTCGCCTTCATTATATATGAAGCGAAAAGGCTGATGTCCTCTCCGTTTCTGTCCGCCGAAACCTTGCCGTCCTTATAGGTTATGTCCGCCATGACAATATTGAGCGGTCCCAGAACAACCAGATGAAAATCCCTGTTGCAGGACTTGTCCAGATATCCTTTCAGACTGATATCGTTATGCCCGTCCTGATAGTTTATGACTATCTTTCCCTTATACGAACATATCTGTGTATTGTTTGCGAATATTCTGGAAAGGGTATCCTTGTCTATTGCGGCAATCCTGACTCTGGGAGCGCAGGATATCATAAGAAATAAGAGCAGAAAAACGCTAATCTTCTTTAATAACATCTTCTATACTTTTCCTGATCCCCAGCTTCTGCATTATAGACTTCATATGATCCTGAAGTTCTGCGACATCCGGAGCCAATTTCAGAGCTTTTTTCTGATAGTCGTAGGCGTCTTTGTATTTTCCCAGTTTGAACAGCACCCAGCCCATGCTGTCCAGATATGCCGGCTCCTGAGGTCTTTTTTCCAGAGCCTTTTTTATCATGGATTTTGCTTCTTTCAGGTTGATGCCCATGTCCGCATAGGTGTATCCGACGAAGTTCAGATATGACTCGTTGTCGGGTTCCAGCTTCAGCCCCTCTTTGACCAGAGCCACCGCCTGTTCCCTTTTGTTTATCTCGTCATAGAGCACTGCGAGATCCAGTCTGAGCTTGCTGTCACGCTCGTTGACCAGCAGAGCGTCTTTCAGCACTTTTTCAGCGTTGGCATAGTCCTGCTTCATGCTGTAAGCCTCTGCCGTGATGCGGTAATATTCCACATCCATATATGTGCTGTCCAGACCGTTCAGAGTCTTTATAGCGTCGTCCGGTTTTTCCTGTTTCAGATAGATTATCGCCAGACGTTTTCTGGCATCGGCAAACTCAGGCGTCAGTTCCAGTATCTTCAGATACCAGTTTTTCGCCTTTTCATTGTCTTTCATCCCTTCCGCCAGAATAGCGGCGGAATAAGCGTTTCTGGTGTCCTGATCTATCTCGTAGGCTCTGACAAAATAGTCATACGCCTTCTCATAGTCATTTTTTGCATAGCTCATGGTGGCGAGCTGTTTCAGCACATATGCCAGCTCGTTTCCTGTGAGGGATGATGTCAGCGCCTCATAGAACTTGTAGGCATCTTCATTGTTTCCCACACGTTTCAGCAGCTCCGCCATGCGGAATTTCGCCAGTATATTGTCCGGATTGTCCTGAAGCATTATCTTCAGATACTTAATAGAATTCTCTGAATCGTTGTTTTTCAGGTAATAGTCAGCCAGTCTGGACGCTGCGGAAAAATTGCTGTCCAGATCCACAGCGGACTTAAAGTCATCGATGCTCTCTTTTTCCAGCCCCAGCTTTTCGTAGACCCTTCCTCTGTTCAGATAATATTCAGATCTTTTATCCAGAGAGACCAGTCTGTCATATACATTGATGGCGTTGTTGTAATCCTCCGCAGAGGTATAGGCCAGCGCCAGCCCGAAGAGATATGAGGTGTCCTTGGACATCTCATACGCCTTGTTGTACATTTCATATGATTTCTGAAGAGTGTCCTTGTTGAATCTGTAGAGATCCGCAAGCAGACCTGTGAGAATCACAGAGTCCGGGTTTTTTCTGAGCCCTCTTTCCAGAGTCAGCTTCATGGACTGGGCATCGTTCAGTCTGGCGTAGTCCTCCGCCAGCTTGCCGTATACGAACTCGCTGTCTGTAACCTGAAGAATATCTTCATATATTTCAGCGGCGTCCTGAAAGTTTCCCTCATAGTCATAAAGCGATGCCCTCAGATAGAGCGAGTCTATCTGAGGGTTTGATATCTCTTCTGACGCTGAAACCAGCGAGGTTACCAGCAGAAACGCTATTATGACATAAAGTCGGTTTTTCATCCAAAATACCTTTCTATGAAGGCTGTGCTTATGTCCCCTTTGCTGAAGGCGTGGTGTTCCAGAATCCTCTTATGCAGGGGGATTGTGGTTTTTATTCCTTCCACAACGAACTCGTCCAGGGCTCTTTTCATTCTGGCTATCGCCATTTCCCTGTTCTTTCCGAATACTATCAGCTTGGCTATCATGCTGTCATAGTAGGGCAGAACAGTGTATCCGTCATAGCATGCGGAATCCACTCTGGTGCCGAAACCTCCGGGGGTGTTGTATCCGGTGATGGTTCCGGGACAGGGGCGGAAAGTCTCTGGGTCTTCCGCGTTTATCCTGCACTCTATGGCGTGTCCCACTATGCGTATGTCGTCCTGTGTCAGGTTCATGGGTTCGCCGGCGGCGATCCTCAGCTGAAGCTGAAGCAGGTCTATGTTTGTCATCATCTCCGTAACAGGGTGTTCCACCTGAATACGGGTGTTCATCTCCATAAAATAGAAGTTTTCGTCCTTGTCCACAAGGTATTCTATCGTTCCGGCGTTTTCATATCCGAGAGACTCAACAGCCTTCACGGATGTTTCGCCCATTATCTTTCTGGTCGCCTCGGAAATGCCTGTGCTGGGCGCTTCTTCCAGAAGTTTCTGGTGGCGGCGCTGGATAGAGCACTCCCTCTCGTAGAAATGGAGTCCTTTTCCCTTGCCGTCTCCGAACACCTGTATCTCAACGTGTCTGGGGTCGACTATGAATTTTTCGATATAGACCTCATCAGAGCCGAAAGCGTTAGCTCCCTCTGATCTGGCCATTTCGAAAGCGTTCATGAAGCTCATTTCGTTGTGAGCCTCTCTCATCCCTTTTCCGCCGCCGCCGGCAGATGCCTTGATGATAACGGGAAAACCGATCTTCTTGGCTATCTCCAGACCTTCTTTGGCATTGGCTACAGACCCGTCGGAACCGGGCACCACGGGAACGCCGAATTTCTTCATGGCGTCTTTCGCCGCAGATTTATTACCCATCATGGCTATGTGTTTGGCGCTGGGTCCGATGAATTTGAACCCGCACTCCTCGCATATCGCCGCGAAATCCTCGTTTTCAGCCAGAAATCCGTATCCGGGGTGGATGGCGTCCACATCGGCGATCTCAGCCGCCGCTATGATGCTCTTCACATTCAGATAGCTGGCTCTGGACTGGGCAGGGCCTATGCAGACAGCTTCATCAGCCATGGCAACGTGCAGACTGTCTCTGTCCACATCTGAGTAAACCGCCACGGTCTTAACATTAAGCTCTTTGCAGGCTCTAATTATTCTAAGGGCGATCTCGCCCCTGTTGGCTATCAGTACCTTATTGAACATGGGTCCCCCTTAGATGGGTTCAACTACAAAGATAGTTTCGCCGAACTCCACGGGCTTTCCGTTCATGGCAACTCTTTTCTTTATAACGCAATCGAACTCGGCCTCGATCTCATTCATTATCTTCATAGCTTCCACTATGCAGAGAGTCTGTCCGGCTCTCACTGTGTCGCCCTCGGCAACAAACGCCGCGGCGCCGGGTGACGGAGCCTCATAGAATGTCCCCACGATGGGTGATTTGACTTCTGTGCCGGAAACAGACGGAGCGGCTGACACTGTCACTGCTTCGGCATGTCCTGCGGGAGCGGGCGCCTGCATCATAGCGGGAGCGTACTGCATCTGAGGCGCTGCCTGCTGTGTGTAGATAGGCACATCCCCGTTTTTTGATATATAAAGGCTTTCGCTGTCGTTTTCGTACTGAAATTCTTTAATGTCTGATTTTTCGATAAATTTAATAAGCTCTTTAATCTCTTTGATGTCCATTTTCCACCCTCCTTTATTTGGCGGTTCTGACTCTTTCTATATAGGTCTGCTCTCTTGTGTCTATTTTGAGCACATCGCCTATGTTGATGAAAAGAGGAACGTTCACTGTGCCCCCTGTGGATATTGTGGCGGGTTTGCTGCCGCCGCTAACTGTGTCGCCTTTCAGACCGGGGTCTGTGGCTGTCACTTCGAGCTCCACGAAATTGGGCAGGTCTATGCCTATGGGCTGACCGTTAAAAACCTGCACGTTCACATTAATATTTTCGGGCATGAACAGGTAAGAATCGCCCACACCGTCTGACGCTATCTCTATCTGCTCATAGCTCTCTGTATCCATGAAATAAAACTTCTCTCCGTCACTGTAGAGATACTGCATCTGCTTCTCTTCGAAATCAGGCTGTTTGATCTTTTCGTCTGATTTGAAGGTTCTTTCGATAACGGCTCCGGTACGCAGGCTCTTTACTTTTGTCCTGACTGTAGCTCCGCCTCTTCCACATTTAATATGTAGATACTCGACGACAGCATAAGGTTCGCCGTCAAGTTCAATTTTTGCTCCTCTTTTAAACTGGTTGGGAGTAATCACGCTCATAAACAAAACACCTCATTTACTTTTGTATACATATTCATCGAAGACCGCCGCCAGATTCTCACAACCGTAATCTGTCACAGCGACCGTATCTTCCAGTCTGACGCCCAGCTCTCCGGGCAGATATATACCCGGCTCGATGGTTACCACCATCCCGGGTTCCAGCACAGTCATATCTCTGGAATTCAGCGTGGGTTTTTCGTGCACGTCAATGCCCACACCGTGTCCGAGACTGTGGTTAAAATATTTTCCGTATCCCTTCGACTCTATATAGTCTCTGGCGATCTTGTCTATATCGCTGCACACAGCGCCGGGACGCACCGCGTCTGACGCTTTTTTCAGAGCGGAATAGACTATATCCGCTATCTCTTCAGCGAGCCTGTTCTCTCCGGCAATTACCAGCCTGGTAACATCGCTGCAATAGCTCAGCCTGCACCCGTAGTCCAGCACCACAGCATCGTTCTTCTCGACAATCTTGCGGCTGGCTGCTCCATGCGGCATGGCTCCTCTGTATCCGGAAGCCGTGATTGTCTCGAATGACGGGGTTTTAGCGCCCGCCAGTTTCATCTGTTTTTCCAGCTCAGCCGCCCAGAAGTCCTCTGTGACTCCGGAGACGAAACAGGGAAAAGCGTTGACAAATCCGGTGTGCGCCGCTCTGTACATATCCCGGATCAGAGCCAGTTCGCCCTCATCCTTTACCATGCGCAGGGCGCTTATCATATTATTTTTGTCCACGCCTGTTTTTTCGGCGAGGTCTTTTATCATCTCATATTCGTAAAGACCGCAGGAGTAAGTCACCGTGATGTCTTTATATTTTAAGGCGCATGCCTGAAGAGATTCCTGATAGTTCTTCACTATTTCGGCATCTATTCCTCCGGTCAGCTCCTCTTTCACCTGCTCCTCATATCTGCCGTCAGTCAGAAAGAGAGCCTCCTGATCGGTGATAAACAGAAAAGCGGTGCTTCCGGTGAACCCCGTCAGATAATATATATCGGACATAGAGGTGACGAAAAGACACCCTACTCCGTTCTGTCGCATCAGCCCCCGCAGTTTCAGGACGCGTGAGTTCAAGCAGATTTCCTCATGAAAAATTCCAGAGCGAGAAGGTATGAGTCAGCGCCGAATCCGGCGATAACGCCTTTCGCTATGTCCGACAGGTAGGAATGATGTCTGAAATCCTCTCTGGCATATACATTGGACAGATGCACTTCCACGAACTCCACAGAAGCGGCCAGCAGACTGTCTCTGATGGCGATGCTGGTGTGCGTGTAGGCTCCGGCGTTAAGAATTATCCCGTCGGCATCGGTTCTATGTATCATGTCGACTATGTCTCCCTCGTGGTTGGACTGAAAAAACTCCAGATCGCATCTGCCGTCCGCTTTAGCGGTCAGCATATTGTTGATGCTGTCGAGGTTCATATCTCCGTAAATACTCTTTTCCCTTCTCCCAAGCATGTTGAGGTTGGGACCGTTGATAACAAGGATTTTCACTTCTAAGCTCTCCATTTAAGTTAACTTGTGCAATTATAACCGAAAAATTGCTTTAATCCAGCAATTTGAGCACAATCAGGGTGTAATAAATTTATTTGGAGTTATTTTTTATAATCTCCAATAGGTTTTCAAGCCTGTTCACCTGTTCATACGTTGCGTTATCCAGCCCTTCGGGATATCTGCTTTTCACATCCGACAGGCTGTCATCTGCCTCAGTGCTCACACATTCATATATTTTACCCTCTTTTGCCTTCTCTTCCAGTTCTTCCATGGCAAAGAGGATGGCCAGTTCCTCATTCAGTTTATCTTCTTTTGTCAGCTCTTCTTTGGTGTCAGAAATTATCTTTTCGTCCTCTTCGGACATCATATATGGTTCATCCGGCTCAGACACAGCTTCCGCCACCGCTTCTTCCTCTGCGTCAGGCATCTGCGCCAGCTCTTCCTTCAGCTCTTCCGCGTCCTGCTTCAGGTCATCCACGTCAGGCTCATAAGCCGCCACATCCAGCACCAGCGGCTGTTCATGGATATCCGGGATCACTATCTCTCCGGCGGTCACAGCATCATCTTCCGGCAGTTCTTCAGCCAACAGCGCCTCTTCTTCAGGCAGTTCGATTTCCGGTTCTTCCGGCTCAGGTTCTTCCGGTTCAGGCTCTGCCGTATCATCTGCCTTAATCTCTTCAGGAATATCTATCTCTTCAACAGTGTCCGGCTCGGAATCCGTATCCGTTCCGGATATCTCGGATATCTCGGACATCTCAAGTATCTCCGGTATCTCCGGTATCTCCGGTATCTCGCCTGTCTCGGCTTCCGCCAGTTCCGGCATATCCGTGGATTCCTCCGGCAGCTCAATATCAACGCCGCTGATCTCTTCCGGCATTTCCACAACAATATCTTCAACTATATCTTCCGGTACTGACTCAGAAATGATCTCCGGCATATCTTCCGGCACAGAATCTTCTATCGGCATCTCCTCCGGTTCTGCTTCCTCGGAGGGTGCGTCTTCAGATACAGGCTCTTCGGCAGGTACATCAACGGATATCACTTCTTCGGATGCTGTTTCCTCTGAAACGTCTGTTTCAGACTCCGGCACGTCCAGCCCAAGGTCAGCGCTCAGCTCTGCCGCCATGTCGCTGATATCCTCAGCGGGCAGATCCTCCTCCGCTTCCTCCTGCATATTCTCCTGCGGTATCTCCACTATACTTTCAGTGGGTACTATATCGTCATCGAGACTGGCGAGCATCTCTTCTTCCAGCTCATCCACCAGCTCATCAGAAATCTCTTCATCCACAAAGCCTTCCAGAGAAGGTTCTTCCTCCGTGCCGATAATCTCGTCCACGGTCTGCTTCACCTCGTCCTCTGTAACCTGTGAAACCTTTTCATCCGTTTCGCCTATCTCCTGACGAACCTCATCCGCCAGCTCCTGACCCAGAGTCTCCAGAAGCTCTTCGTCCTCTTCCCCTATGGGTCTGTCGTCGTACAGATCCTCGCCTTCCAGCCCGGCTTCGCTGATAAGCTCCTCTATCAGGTTCTTGAGCTGAGTATCCTCCGGAGCGATACTATAGGCGTTCTTATAGCAGATCACCGCCTTCTTCAGCTCTGATTCAGATCTGTAGATATTTCCGAGAAGTTTTTCCGCCAGATAGTTGGAGGTGTCCAGAACACGCATCTCCGTCAGAAGCCCCTTCGCCTCTTCCGTGCGCCCCAGACCCATATACGCCTGCGCCAGCATGGTCTTAGCCATCCCCATATCCGGATTAGCGTCCAGACCGGATAAAAGGACATTAACAGCCTCATCATATTGTGACAGGTTGATATAAGCGGATGCTAGAGGCAGGAACAGCATTGAGCCCTTGTCCTTCTCCAGCTTTTCAGAAAAATATTCGATGTCGCCAAGATATCTGGCTCTAATCTTCTCGTCCATATAGCGATATGTTACCTTGAAATCAAAAAAAGTCAAAGGATAAGAAGCTGATATGAGCTAAGAGACTGTACCTAAATCAGATTTGAGAATAGTAGTCCCTTATCTTTTCGATAGAGATATTTTTAACCAGCTTTCCTGTGCCTGTGGAAGGAGATATAGCCAATGTAAGACCTTTTTTATCAGCCTTTTTATCCGCTGTCATAGCGTGGAAAAAAACTTCTCTGTCTCTGATCTCGTATGTGATGGGAAAACCGTATGCTGTCAGCACTCTCTTCACATCGTTCAGGGTCTTTTCATCCGCCAGCTTGTTTTTATAGGCGAACTCAGTCTCCTGATACATTCCCACAGCCACGGCGAACCCGTGTTTTACCTCGTGATGAGAATCGGTCTCTATGGCGTGGGCAAACGTATGCCCGAAATTCAGCAGGGCACGCTCGCCTGTCTCTTTTTCGTCCTTTTTCACCACGTCCGCCTTCATCCGGCAGCAGCAGGTGACCACATAGTCCAGCGTTTCCGTGTCTCTGTTCAGCAGTTTATCTTTATTTTCGTAGAGATATTCCAGAAATTCGGCGTCATATACCACGCCGTATTTTATGACCTCCGCCATGCCGTTCAGATATTCGTCGTCCGGCAGAGTCTTCAGAAAATCCATATCTATAAGAACCTGTTTGGGCTGGCTGAAAGCTCCCACATTGTTCTTGGCGCCTTTGAAGTTAATACCTGTTTTTCCGCCCACGCTGGAATCCACCATGGAAAGAAGAGTTGTCGGCACCTGAACAAAAGCGATACCCCGCATATATGTCGCCGCGGCGAAACCGCCCACGTCGCCGGTTATCCCGCCGCCCACAAGTATCAGCTTGCCGTCACGTCTGGCTCCGCAGCGAAAAAGAAAGCCGAGCACGGATACCACGGATTCGTAGGTCTTGTTGTGTTCGTCTGCCTTGAACCTGTGCACACGGTCATCGGGAAAGAGGCTTTCGTACAGGTTGAACACCTTGTCGTCCACCATATAAAAGCAGTCCTCGCCTATGTACACGGCGAGAGAGTCTCTTATAAATCCGCTTCCGATTGTGATTTCATAGGAGTAGTCGACCTGCTTCTTAAGATCAACGAATACCTTACCCATTAAGATGACGCTCCAGAATACAAATTAAGAGAGTCTGCCCTCACTCTTAAGTATAGAGATGATCTGATCGGCAGCTTCTCTAGCTGTTATATCGGACGTCTCGATGATATGATGAGCATTAATATAAAAAGCGGCTCTTTCGAAAAGAAGTCTCTTGATCTCGTCCAGAGGATTTTCAACCTCCAGAAGCGGTCTGCATGTGTTGTCCTGTGTCAGTCTCTCATGGATGGTGTGAGCGTCCGCTATAAGCGTAAAAACCGCTCCGGACTGCTTCATCAGCTCCAGATTGCCTCTGGTGACAACTATCCCGCCTCCGGTGGAGACTATCATGCCCTTCTCTTCTGTGATCTCTTTTAAGACCTCGGTCTCCAGCTTGCGGAAATCCTCTTCGGAAGATTCCTCGAAAATATCCAGAATAGTTTTCCCTGTTTTATCTTCTACCATTTTATCGGTATCTACAAATTTCAGTCCGAGATCATGGGCGATCATTTTGCCCACTGTGCTTTTTCCGGTCCCCATGAACCCGATCAGATAAATGTTTTCCATAACTTCCTGTCCTTTTCCGCTTCAGAATTTTAATTTCTGGCAGTTTTAATCAAGTTTTTTCCGGACTCCGCCTGACTGACCTCACAGTCCGCAGGCAGGTTGTCCTCAGCAAACGCTTCCTCGATCATACGCCGGCTGCGGCATAGGCTGCCGACCACCGCTCCTCTGTACGAGTCTATATACTTTAATACAATACCTTGAGGAACTTGAAAATCTATTTTTTGCCCGTCAGGCAATATTCTTCTCTGAAAAGAGGCTATCACCGGAGCGGCCAGAGCGCCCCCTGTGCCTTTCTCTCCCATGCTTCTGGAATCGTCATAGCCCACCCACGCCACCACTGCGTAGGGCGGAAAAACAGCCACGGTCCACGCGTCCTTATACTCGTCCGTGGTGCCTGTTTTGGCGGCGGTGCCGGGCATCAGCCCGCTGCCCCTTGCCGTACCTATTCTGGGTACATCCTGCATAATGTGAAGCGCCTGAAAGGCGGCAGTCTCCGGAACGATCCGCTCAGGGATCTTTCTGTCTATATAGACAGGTCTGCCTCCGGCATCTCTCACATCCATGATGAATCCGATATCTTTTTTTACTCCGTAACTCCCCAGCGCCGCATATACCTTCGCCAGATTAAGCGGGGTCACGGGGAATATTCCCAGAGGCATAGCCAGATACGGTTTGATATCATATTCCATACCGAACCCCTTTGCGGTGTCCGCCACATTTTTCAGCCCGGTCAGCAGTCCCAGGCGTATGGTGGCGTTATTCAGCGAAAAGACCAGTCCCTTTCTCAGCGGGATGACACCCATGTAATAATCCTCAAAATTGGCGGGGCTGTATGGTTTTCCATGATTCTTATATTCATACTGCTTATCCAGAATAAGCTGATTGGGTCTGAATCCATTGGCAAAAGCGGTCACATAGACCATCGGCTTGAACGTGGAACCGATCTGTCTCTTCATCTGCATGGTTCTGTAGCGGGTTTTGCTGCTGGCCGCCAGAGCTTCAATGGCGGAATCCTCATAGTTCACCACGGCGACGGCTATGCTGATCCCTTCCGGATATTTTGCCAGTCTCTCCGCCACAGCCTCTTCCGCCGCTTTCACCGCTGTCATGCTGATTCCGGATATCACAGTCAGCTCGCCGATGGGTTTGATACCTCTCTCCTCCATCTCCTGAAGAATCAGCGAGGTGAACTGCGGATAGGCGGTCATCTCTGTCGGCTGTCTGTATTCTATGTTCAGATATGGCTTGTCATAATCCTGTCTGCCCACGGACGTGACATAACCCGAAAAATCAGCCATGCGCCCGTAAAACCCGTCCCTGTCCGCCTCCGGCAGATATCCCAGCGTCAGCAGAGACATGAGCCACAGTGTCTGGCTGGGCTCCAAGGCGTCTATGGGTCTATCGAAATAATATAGCGACGCTGACTGCATGCCCCATACGTCATTCTGCATGTAGGCGTTCGCCATATAGGCGTTATACAGCCTGTCTATGCCGTATTTTTCCATCAGCTCTGACGCTGTTTTATACATTATCAGTTTTTTGTTGGGGTTAGCGGAATATATGGACGACGCTTTCTGCGCCAGCGCTATGACAAAACAGTCACGCAGTCCCTCCAGAGGTATGTCATACTCATTGAGAATGTCATAGTCCTCCTGAGACGGGCGCTCGCACTGAAGAATATGCTCTCCGGCATAGTTCATCATCAGCAGCATCTCTGCGGGGACATAAGACGGCATAGGTTCTGCCATCTCAAATATCTTTCTATACAGCAGAACCCCGTCTTTCGACAGTATCCTGACTGCTCTGGTTTTCTTATCAGATATAAAAATACTTTCCGTATCAGTGGGATACAGAGCAAGATCGACCTTGTCGTTTTTATGCAGTCCGGCGCAAGACAATGTGAAAAACAATGTCACCGACAAGATAAAGACGGCAAGGTAAAGGTATCTCATGTCATCAGCCTGTTTTACCCGCGAGATATTCTTTCAGAGACTGAAGCGCCATGTTCCTGTGGCTGATGCTGTTCTTCTCTTCGTCCGACAGCTCCGCCATATGGCGTCCGTCATGCAGAAGAAAGATAACATCATACCCGAAACCGCCTTCGCCTCTGTATTCTCTGGCTATCTCGCCCTGACACATTCCTCCGAACGTTTTTTCCACCGCCCCGCCTATGGCGAGAGCTATCACGCAGACATAGCTGGCTCCACGCTCTCCGTCCGGCACTTGCTCCATTACGGCGAGCAGTTTTTCATTGTTGTCAGCGTCTGTGGCGTTGGGTCCGGCGAACCGGGCGCTGTATATTCCGGGCGCTCCTTCCAGCACGTCTACAGATATACCGGAATCATCCGCTATGACATAGCCGTCGAGCATCATGGACAGCGCCTTCGCCTTGAGCGAGGCATTCTCCAGAAATGTGTTTCCGGTTTCAGCCACATCTATATCGCCCTCTATATAGTCATGGGCGCTCACCACCTCATAACCCTCAAGAATCTGGGCGATCTCTTTGAGTTTGTGTTTATTCTTTGTCGCTACATATATTCTCATCATCTGTCCAATAATTTATTCTGCGCCGATATCAGCGTGTTTATACCGATAAAGGCAGTGTCTATCATATCGTTCAGGCTGTCTCTGGAGAATGCCATCCCCTCAGCGCATCCCTGTATCTCTATTATGTCCTTTCCATCCTTAACCACCAGATTCAGGTCGACATCCGCCCTGCTGTCCTCTGTATATTCCAGATCCAGCAGCAGCTCGCCGTCCACTATCCCCACACTCACGGCGCATACATTCCCCTGAACCGGGTTTTCTTTCAGTACGCCCTCTTTCACCATCTTTTCGCCGGCTATCCACAGAGCGCAGAACCCGCCAGTGATGGCGGCTGTGCGTGTGCCTCCGTCCGCCTGAAGAACATCACAGTCTATAATTATTGTGTTTTCACCCATTTTTTCGAAATCAACGGCGGCTCTGAGACTCCTGCCAACCAGACGGGATATCTCCATGGTTCTGCCGTCTTCCTTGCCCCTCTTTGATTCTCTCTGGTTTCTGGTGTGCGTGGCACGGGGAAGCATGGCATACTCTGCCGTTACCCAGCCTCTGCCGGAATCTTTCAGAAAAGGCGGTACTCCCTGAGAAAATGTGGCGTTGCACAGCACTTTTGTTCCGCCGAACTCCACCAGCACAGAACCCTCCGGGTGTTTTACATAATCACGGGTCATGACGACCCTGCGCATCTCGTCCTTCTGTCTGTTGTCTCTCATTATATATCCTTACTCGCTTAAAACCAGCGCTCCGGGGAACGTCTCCGAGTTATTCTGCTGAAATCTCTCAGCGTCCTCTCTGGTTGTAAAACCTTTTACTTTTATACGAAAATACTCGACACCGTTCACATCGGCCGATTCTATGAACGAATTGGGGATGCTGGCGGCTATCTCCTCCGCATTCTGACGTACTGAATATGATGCGAGCTGAACAGTATAGAGCCCCTCTTCGGGAATCTCTTCCTGCGGGTTGATCAGCGTCAGCTCCACCTTTGTCAGTCCCTTGCCTATCAGCTCCAGCTCGGATGCGGCTGTGTATGACAGATCGACTATTCTGCCGGGCACATGGGGACCTCTGTCGTTTATGCGAACCACAACGGATTTTCCGGTCTCCTTGCAGTCCACACGAACCAGACTGCCCATAGGAAGCTGCTTGTGCGCCGCTGTCCTGTCGAACATGTTATAACGCTCACCGCTGGAGGTTTTTTTCCCGTGATCCTCTTTTCCGTACCACGAAGCGATCCCCTCCTGATGAAAAGATTTCACGAATTTCATCCGGTGATATGTGATTCCTCTGACTGTGTAGGGTTTGTCGAATATAGCTCCCAGCACCTGCGCTCCCACGGGTATTCTGGGGTCGTCGTCACGGCTTATGGGCGTGTCCTCGGCGAAAGCGGTGAAAGCGGTCAGCGCAAAAAGAGCTAAGCTAAGAAGTTTGATTTTCCATGTAAATCTGTTCAAGCTGTTTTTTCCCCTCTTCTATATTTTCATACCTGATCACATAATCAGGGTTTTCGGGTATAGACCGCCTGTACAGGGGGTCATAATACGACTCAAGCAGAATCTTTGTAAAAGTCTCGTAATCTTTGACATCCAGCAGTTTAGAAAGTTCGTCCACGCCGGATTTGCCTATAAATCTTTTCAGTCTGTCCAGTGAACGCCTGATATCATCTATATACAGACTGGGTTTATAATTGTCCACCGTAAAGCGGATCCTGGCGTCCAGCGGCACATCGGCCACCACGTTTATACAGGTGTTCATGCGGGTGAAGAGTTTCCGGGGTATGGACACCCTGCCTATCTTCATGCTCTCGCCCTCCACCAGATAGACTCCCATCCCTTTATTATAGAAAGTATGCCATATTTTTGTCTCAAAATTCTTCTGATTCACCGTCTCGTAACCCGGCTCGTCCACATCTCCGAAATTGGATCCCTTGTGGCACGCCGCTTTTTCCAGATCTAGCACCCTGAGCCCCTCTGATTCCAGACTGCGCAGAACGTGGGTCTTGGCGCTGCCGGTGGGACCGTGCAGGTTGATGAAACTGTACTCATCAGAAAAATCATTAAAAAAATCGTTAACGTGATTTCTGAAAACCTTGTACCCGCCCTGAAGCCTGAAAATATTCACACCTGTCAGCGTCATCAGCCCCACAGCGCTTCCGCTGCGCAGACCGCCCCGCCAGCAGTAGGCGACCGTCATCCTATGATTTTTAGACGCTTCCATGATCTGTCTGACAAACTGAGGGAGTTTTGGGCTGATAATGTCCACACCCAGCATGCGGGCGTCTTTCGGTCCTTTCTGCACATAACATGTGCCCACCAGCGCCCGTTCGGCGTCATCCAGCAGAGGGACATTGACAGACAGGGGTATATTGTCGTGGATAAACTCGGACGGGGAGCGGACGTCTATCAGATTGATATTGTCCAGCCCCTTTTCAAGGATAAATGACAGAGTAAGCTCTTCCTGCATTATTTGAATTTTAACAGCGTGTCTATATAATGCTTAAGCAGTTTCTTGTTCGTGCGGTTCTTGCTGTAGACCACATAAACCTCTTTCTCCACCACAAGGTCAGTGACAGGTATCGCCTTGATACTGCCGTCGCACTCGTCTGTCAGCGCCATTTCAGACATGAAGGCGATGCCCAGCTCTTTTTTAACTGCGTTTTTGATAGAGAAAGTCGAGCTGAGTACAGCCACCGTCTTAAGGCTCTCGAAATCGTATCCTTTCTGCTTGAACCCGTGCTCAACACTGGCTCTGGTTCCTGATCCGATCTCTCTGGTGATGAAATCCTCACCCAGTATCTCTTCGATGAATACGCTGCCTCTGGTGTAGAATTTATGATTCTTATGCACTATCAGGACTATTTTATCTTTTGTAAGAACTTTATATTCAAGATCTTTTTTAGGTATTTTTCTGGCGACCACAGCCAGATCGAGTATGCCGTCTGACAGTCTCTGGATTATGGTCTGTGTCCCGCCGTTATCTATGGTAAAGAAGGTTTTGGGGTAGTCCTCCTTAAACTTCTTGATAACCTCAGGAAGAATAAACTCAGCGGCAACAGTGCTGTAGCCTATGTGCAGATGTCCGCTTACTTCGTTTAAAAACTCTTTGACCGCCTCATGTGATCTCTCTCTGAGGTCGAGGATGTCCACCGCATAGGGGAAGAATATCTGCCCCGCCTCTGTGAGAACGACCTCTTTGGAAAGTCTGTCGAAGAGCTTCACCCCGAGCTGTTCCTCAAGAGTGCTGATATGTGTTGAAATGGTAGGCTGACTTAAAAGGAGTTTCTCTGCCGCTCTGGAAAATGATTTGTATTTCGCCACGAAAACGAAAGCCTCGATCTGCTTAAAGTCCATAGATTTTCTCCTGCCTTTTCAATATATGTTGAAAATACCATAAATATAGAAAAAATCAATACTCAAATAAACCCAGAACACCTATTCTATTCGTCATGCCCGGCGAGACAGTCGTAAGATGCCTTATAAACTGCTGTATATGGAAATTTGCGATAAACTTTTTTCACGCAGGATATATCGGATGAACCTATAATGAACGTTTTCCCAAAAAGACTTTCCGCTGTTTTATTATCAAAAACAGCCAGTCCCTTCCTGTCATCTGTCAGAACACTAAGCAGCGGCTTATTTTTTTCATTATCAGTAAACTTCTGATGACCCAGAAAAAGCACTTTGTCTACAGGTGTTTGCACGTCAAGACGAATTCCGGAACATTGCCCCTCACCGTCACACGGCACATAAACATACAGACCTTCCCCTCCGGATACGGCATAATCTTCCTGAAACAGAAAAATAAACAGATCCTCTCCGCCGCCGAGACGAATAAGAGGTTCTCTCTCACTATTGACGGAAGCTATAGCTTTCTGTGTCAGCATGCTGCCCTCTTTGAACTGAGTAGCCCCATCGGAGGAGCACCTTACTTTTTTCAGATATTCCACCAGAAAACCGTGATCCCATCCGCACACGGCACGGCTTCCCTCCGGCACTGGAGCCTCCCGCAGGGCGGAATAGACGCCGGATGAGACATAAGGCGCAGGAACAAAACCCAGTTGGGGACGCACAAGAAACACACAGAGAAAAAAAGCCAGAGACAGAGACAGATGGTAGGCGTACCCGCCCGCCCTCTTAGCGGCATACCGGCAGAGAAAGCCTATACCAGCTCCCACGAAGGGCGCCAGATACATACCGAACCTCTCGCCCCGGAAAAAGACCAGCAAACCGATAAACAGCACCGGAAGAAGCAGAAGTATCTGTCTGAAAAGAAAGACACAGGAGATAAGCCCCGCCAGCACAGCATATTTATATGAACCCAGAAGCTTCAGCGTTTCAGAAAAACCATGAACCCTAAGCTCGCTCACGTCCTGATGCCAGCTCCTGACCGTTTCAGGAAATATGAAAGTTTTCAGACTGCCGAAAGCCTCTAACGCAGGAAAACCGCCGCTGAACAACAGAAACAGCAGCAGAGCGGACAACACTGACTTCAGGTCTCTTCTGGCAGATGTAAGATACGCTCCCAGAACACTCAGCCACATAAAAGTGAATATTCCGTGAAAATACCAGTAATAGTGAAACAGACACGACAGCCCGGCAAGGGCGGAGAAAAGATAAAGCCTCTTGTCCGTCAGCCGGATGAAAAGCGGCGCCAGAAACATGAAAAAAAGATTGAGAGAATCGGTATCCGCCTGAAAAGCCGTGGTGCGGGAAAGATATATAAAGCTTAGCGAGCCTGTCACAGCGGCGCCTATGCCGGAAGCCGGATAACCCGCCAGATAAAAGAACAGTCCCAGCGGAAAAACAAAAAGCCCCGACAGAAAAACAGTCAGCAGACTGGAAGACACCTCATAACTCAGCCCCGTCAATGACGACACTCTGTCTATCATCTCCGGCAGAAGCGGTCTGAACCGAGGCACAGACGCCTGCGTGGGAAAGCCGGACAGAGGATCCGTTCCTCCGGTGTAGCTCTCTGCATATCTCATCCAGCGATAGCTGTCATTGCTCGTCATTATTATGTCATTGCCCGCATGGTGAGCGGGACTGTCCATTATGATGACGTGCTGACGGTATCTGACCGCCGCAGACAGAGCATATACCAGCATCAGAAGGGATATGAAAAAAATCAGTCTTTTGTATTTCATATAAAAAAGGGGGACGAAAGTCCCCCGTTTATCAGTTTGCCTCAGCGTAATGCACTTTTATAAATCTGTTCAGCAGACGTATGCCGAATCCGGTGGCGTATTTGCCGAATATCGGGTGTTCCTCTTCGATATAAGCCGGACCGGCTATATCCAGATGTATCCAGGGCCAGTTGTCCACGAACTCCTGAAGGAAGAGTCCGGCGATGACAGAACCAGCCTCGCCCTTTTGTCTGGCTATGTTGCGCAGATCGGCGTTGTCGCTCTTCACCCTTTTCTGATAAGAGGGCAGAAGAGGCAGTTCCCATATGTCTTCCGCTATATCGTATGATATGTCTGTTATGTTCTTAGCGAGAAATTTTCTGTTGCTGAAGAGTCCGGCGCAGTGTTTGCCCAGAGCTATGATACAGGCGCCTGTCAGGGTGGCGGCGTCTATGATCACTTCCGGGTCGGACTGGGTGGCTGTGTAGAGAGCGTCAGCGAGTATCAGCCTGCCTTCGGCGTCTGTGTTCAGTATCTCTACAGTTTTTCCCATGGCGCTGGTGAGTATATCGCCCGGTTTATAGGCGTTCGTGCCGATGATGTTCTCCACCATCGGAATATATGTCTTTATATTCACTTTCAGCCCGGTTTCACTGGCTGTCTTTGTCACGGCAAACATTGCGGCGGCGCCAGCCATGTCTGTTTTCATATCCTCAATGGAACCTGTGGGTTTCAGGTTTGTTCCGCCTGAGTCATATGTAACGCCTTTTCCCACCAGAGCGATGTGCTTGGGGCTTTCGGGGTTGCCGTTGTATTCCATGATAACCATTCTGGGCAGGTTCGGGCTTCCTTTTCCCACTCCGTATACCATAGGGAATTTTTCGCTCAGTTCTGCCATGTCGTCCACCACGGTCACCTTAAGGTTTCCGCCCTCAGCCTCTTTCACCTTCGCGGCGAAAATTTCAGGTGTCAGGTCGGCGGGAGGCGTGTTCACCAGATCTCTCGCCATATATATATTGTCGAACTGGATGTTCCACTCGGCGGCGTTGTCGTCTATATATCTTTTCAGTTTGGTGTAGGATGTGATTATCTCCACCTCATCGAACTGATAGCTCTTCTCCTGTTTGGATTTATAAACATCGAAGCTGTACTGACCGAAGAAAAAACCGTCCAGAAAAGCCGCTGTGTACTGCGGGTCTTTCTTGTCCATGTATATATCTTCGAAAGCGATCATGGAAAAGCTGGATATTCTCTCTTTTTTCAGCAGTTTGGCGAATGTTGAGCCGAGCTCCATATAATATCTGGAATCCTGAGGGTCTTTAGACACGCTCACCAGATATATCTTTTTCAGCTTGCCGCCTATCTCCATGAAGAAAGAGGAGAACTCCTTCTCATCATATGAGAAATAATCGGAAGCTATCATGTCGTTGATCTCATCTTCTATCTTTTTGCCTGTGAGGGCTTTAAGAGCTCGCATATTGCGGTAAACGGGAATCAGAACGGCATCTTTCTTTGAATTGAGGGCGGTTTTTTTTCTACAGGAAATTTTCATCACTCAAGACCTCGGTAAAAGTTTGTTTGCTGACAATATTAATCACCTTTTTCACAAGAAATTCAAGTATAAACCGCACATTTTCTCATAAATAATAAAAAAAAATAAAAAATCACCCGCTTTCCGAATGTCAGAATTAATTTATAAAAAAATAAAATTGCTGGTTGACATCATTGAATTAATTTGATAGTGTCTATTTCCCTTGACGCGGGGTAGAGCAGCTTGGTAGCTCGTCGGGCTCATAACCCGAAGGTCGTTGGTTCAAATCCGGCCCCCGCAACCAAAAATAATCAGCCCACCATTGGTGGGCTTTTTGTTTAGCGCATATTCGCAGTATCTTCTTTCTGTGGGGATGTAATGTCGGAAGCGGTATTTTATTTACTTATGGTTCTGGCGATGATCAGCTGGGGAGAGTCCTGGATCTCAGCTAAAATTGTGGCGAAGATGGCTCATCCTGAGGTTCTGCTCTTCTATCGTTTCGCTCTCACATGGATCACCTATCTCCCTGTCATGATATATCTTAAGCAGACATTCAGAATAAACCTGAAAGGGATTATCTTCACATTCATCTGCTCCATAATACTGATAGGCTATAATGAAATGTTCTTCACCGGACTGATATACGGACTGGCGGGAGTGGGCGGGATACTCGTCACCACGCTGATCCCCGTTCTGACATTTGTTCTGGTGAGCGCGGTCAGCCTGAGGGCGCCCAGTCTGAAAGACTCCCTGGGGCTTGTGCTGGGCATGTGCGGAGCGATGATCATCATCAACATATGGAACACCAGCATCGAAAAGCTCTTCTCCAGCGGCAACATATACTTTCTGGCGGCGGCTTTTCTGTGGGCAGTGCTGACATATTTCAGCGCGTTTGTAAAAAAATACACCAACGTATTCACATACAGCTTCTACCTGTATCTGTTCACATCCGTGCTGGATTTTCTTCTGATTCAGTATAAGGGTTATTCAATGGCTGTTCCGCCCACATTCGCCTTCTGGTTCAATATCTCCATGCTGGCGGCGGGAGCGACCACATTCGGTTCGACCATTTTCTTCATTGCGGCTGCCAGAATCGGCTCGCAGAAAACAAGCTCGTTCGTATATCTGGTTCCTGTGAACGCTCTGCTGATGAGCTGGTTCTTCCTGAAAGAACCCATCCACCACACAACGATAATAGGCGGTCTGTTCGTGTTCACCGCTGTATATCTGATAAACAAAAAACCAAAAACCGCTTAATCGTCAAATTATGTTTCTTAGATTATGCAATCTGCATTATGTGAAACACATAATTTAATTGACTACCCATATTAATACTGTCAGAATATATTAAAGACTATATCGGCAGGTGACTCATGAGCAATCCGTTTATATACAACGCCGTAGTAACCGATGACGCCTTCTGCGGAAGAGAACAGGTTATTGAGCAGATCACAGACAAAATACAAAACAGCGTAAATATCCTGCTGTATTCCAAAAGAAGATACGGCAAAACATCACTGATAAAAGAGATACTCAAAAACCATCTGCCAAAAGACACTATGAAAATATACACTGATCTTTTCAGCATAACCGATGAAACCGATTTTGCCAGACAGGTCTCTTTTGGCATAGCTGATTCCGGGCGCAAAAAAGATATAGGGGAAATGATTAAAGATCTTGGCAGTATACTTAAAAATATAAAGCTCAGCTTTTCAACAGACGCCGCAGGAAACGTCTCTGTGACACCTTCTTTTGAAGCGGCGAACTTCAGCTTCGACATCTGGTTCGAAAACGTATTCGACAACCTGAACAGCTTTCTGAAGAAAAGCAACAGAAGAGGGTGCATAGTATTTGATGAGTTTCAGCAGATTGAAATAATCAAAAAATATAACATAGAAGCCCTGCTGAGAAGCAAAGTCCAGAACCACAGTAACATCTCATATATTTTCACCGGATCAAAACAGCATATCCTTACAAACATGTTTCAGAACGCGGCAAGACCTTTTTATACTCTGGCGGACATCATCGAGCTCGAGCCGATCGACAGAACGACTTTTTTTCAGTTTGTTCAGAAAAAATTCAATAAAAACGGACAACACATCACCCAGCAGGCTTTCGATCGCATATACAGCATGTCATTCGGCGAAACACGGTTCATACAGAAAATGTGCCACATCCTATACAATATGAACCAGCAGAATCTGGACGAAGACATGGCGACATCGGCTCTGGAGGCTGTTATACAGGACAGCGACAGTCTGTTCAGAAATTATTTCCCGAATAATTTTTCTGCCACCCAGAAGAAGGTTTTAATGATTCTGGCGCATCATGATGAAAATCTATTCTCTAAAGAAATCAGCCGGCAATACGACATTCCCACTGCCAGTATTCAGCAGGTGCTGAAATCTCTGGAGGAGAAACTCACCATATACAAAGACGGATCAAAGTATATGATTTACGATGTTGAGTTTTATCACTGGCTGAAAAAGATAGCCTAAAATATATCAGGTTGTTTCAGCCATTCATAAAGCGACTGGTAGAGCGCCGCTGATTTTTTCCAGCTGAAATCCTGTTTCATGGCTCTCTTTCTCATTATCTCTATATGCTCCGGTCTGTCATAATATGTGCTGACAGCCCAGCCGATGGTGTCATAAAGCGCCTGAGCGCTGATAGCCTCGAATTTAAATCCTGTTCCGCCTCCGGTGGACTCGTCATAGTTCTCCACCGTGTCTTCCAGCCCGCCTGTGGCTCTGACCACCGGAAGCGTGCCGTATGCCAGCGAATACATCTGGTTCAGCCCGCAGGGCTCATACAGAGACGGCATCACAAAGAAATCCGCTCCCGCCTCCACCAGATGCGCCGTCTCCTCGCTGTATCCGATGTATGACCCGATCTCACCGGGAAAACGGGCCGGCAGACCGCCGAAAAAGTCCTCATAATCCTGCTCTCCGGAACCCACTATAACAAACTGGCACACCATATCTTTCACAGCCCTGACGCATGCATCCTGAAGGAGATGCAGTCCTTTCTGGTCGGCGAACCTGCCCACGAAACCGAACAGTGCTGTATTTTCGTCCTGTTTCAGCCCGAAGCGCTTCTGGAGCTCCAGCTTGTTCTTCGCTTTCGATTTCATCGATCTGGCGTCGAACGGATAGGGGATATATGTATCTTTTTTCGGATTCCACACGTTAGTATCTATGCCGTTGAGTATTCCCAGCACATCATAGCCTCTGGCGTTCAGCAGGTCATGCAGACCGGATGAGCCCACAGGTCCTCTGATCTCTTTGGCATATGTGGGGCTGACAGTGGTTATCTTATCAGCGAAGGCCAGTCCGCCTTTCAGCAGGTTTATCCCGCCGAAATTCTCGAAAGCGCCGGCGTTGAAATCCGCAGGCAGTATCCCGGCATATTCCAGAACCTCCGGACCGAAAAGCCCCTGATAGCCTATATTATGTATGGTAATGACGCTTTTCGTCTCTGCGAAGAACGGGTCGCCCAGCCTCTTGACATAATAAGGCACAAGCCCGGTCTGCCAGTCATTGGCGTGCACAATATCCGGTCTGAAATCCAGATCCCTGGCCACCTGAAGAGAGGCACGGGACAGAAAGCTGAAACGGAATGGATTGTCGCCGTACTCGCCCGCCTTGGTATGATAAATTCCCTGACGGTTAAAATATTTATCGAATTCCAGAAAATAATAGTCAACATTGTCCATCCGTGTGTGGTGCATGGCATAGAACTCTTCACAGTTGCCCATGTGAACACAGCATCCTCCGGTCAGGAGCTTTATACCGTATTTCTCTCTGTCTATGGATGAGTACAGAGGCGATACCACTATCACTCTGTTCTTAGCCGCAAGGGCTATGGGCAGAGAGGAGCAGACATCCGCCAGTCCTCCTGTCTTGGAAAAGGGAGCTACCTCGCTGGATACGAACATTATGTTGAATGAAGACATGAAAACTCTCCTATATTATGAAACGGACTCCGATGACAACCAGAACCAAAGCCCCGAAATATTCCGCGTAATATCCGATGTAACGTCTGCTGTGCTGACCGATGGCAACACCCAGAAAGCTCATCAGCATGCATACAACACCGATCACCACGGATGCGGTGACAATGCCCCCGTCCCACATGCACAAAGACAGCCCCGCTCCCAGAGCGTCCATACTGGTGGCGAGAGACAGAAAAAACAGCTGAAGCCCTCTGGTGGGGTCGCTGGCATACACCTTACATTCCTTGTGCTTGTATGCCTCACGGAACATGTGCCACGCCACATACATCAGAAAAGCGGCCGCCAGATATTTTATATTGTCAGTATAACGCATAAGCGCTCTGCCCGCAAAGGCTCCTGCCACCGGCATCAGAAACTGAAACCAGCCGAAAGCCCCCCCGAGACGCATATAGTTAGACAGCTTATGGTATTTCATCCCTATACAGATACAGACGCAGAAGGCGTCTATGCTCATAGCGAGCGCTATCCCGAAAATGTCAAAAGCGGTTATCATCAGTCACTATGCCCCTGAATATTAAATAGTTTCTTAAAATCTTCCAGCATCATGTATACCACAGGAACAAAGCACAGGGCGATGAAAGTGGTAAACAGAACACCAAACGCCAGACTCACCGCCATGGGGATAAGTATCTGGGCGTGTGTTGATTTTTCCAGAATCATGGGCGCAAGCCCGAAAAATGTCGTCAGCGATGTCATAAGAATCGGACGGAATCTGCGCATACCCGCGCCTATGACAATCTCCGGCGATATGTGCCGTTTATCCCGTGCCGACTGGTTGATGAACGATACCATAACTATAGAGTCGTTGACAACCACTCCCGCCACGGCAACCATCCCGAAAACACTCATCATGCTGATGGGCAGACCCAGAATCATGTGTCCGAGAACAGCGCCCACCAGACCGAAAGGAATGGCGAGCATCACTATTACAGGCTGGATATAGCTTCTGAAAGGTATCGCCAGCATAGAATACATTATAAGCGCTATGAGGGGCATCACCTTTCCCAGACCTTTTCTGGATTCCTGCTTCTGCTCTTCCTCGCCCTCATATTTCCATGTGAGCCCCGGATATTCCGCCATAAGCTGAGGCAGGATGGAGCTCTCCAGATCTCTCATCACCTCCGCCGGGTTGGCTCTCTTGTCCGCTGAGGCGGTGACGTTCACCACCTGTTTTCTGTCTGTGCGGATGATGGACGCCAGACCTCTGGTCTCTGTCATATCCGCCACGCTGTAGAAGGGGTATTCCCTGCCGTCGGATGTGCGGATGAACATATTCATCAGGTTGTCGGTATCTTTTCTGTCTTTGTCCGGATACTCAACCCTCACCGTCACCTCGTTCAGTCCCCGCTGAAACTTGACCGCCTCCACACCGTAAAAAGCGCCACGCACCTGTCTCGCCACATCATCGCTGGTGAGTCCCAGGCTTCTGCCGAAGCTGTTAACGGAGAACGACAGCTCCCGCTTGCCCTCGTCAAAGGAATCCTCTATGTCCGATATGCCGGAATATCCCGCCAGCTTCGCCCGCATTTTGTCGGATATTTCCATCAGAACGGCTTCGTCCGGATGAGCGAATCTCACGTTTATATTCGCCCCGAAGCTCATCCCCAGAGAGTTATACGTCACTGAGGATATGCCGGGGATCCTCGGCTGGTTCTTCTTCATGGTGTTTTCAAAAACTTTTGTGCTGAAAGGTCTCTCCTCCACCGGCTTCAGCGCCACAGCCAGTCTGGCCACGCCGGAAGACTGGGTTCCCGTCTGGAGATACTCTATGAACGACTCGTCCGAGCCATATTCTTTTTTTAGCTGTTCGTCAGTAGCCTTCGCCGTCTCCTCCAGAGCCGTCAGAGCTCTTTTGGTGCTGGTGATGGGGCTTCCAGCCGGCAGAGTGACGGCTATCCTGATAACGTCCCTCTCCACCTCCGGCATAAAGCGGAACTTCACATGTCCGGATTTAACCAGACCGAAAACGATGATAAGCATGCTCACGAAAACGGCGAATGTGATATATCTGTATTCCAGCATCACTCTCACGCTCTTCTGATAGGGCCCGGTGATCAGATAATCCAGCCCCTTCTTGAAGACCTCTCTCATTCTGTGGGCGGTCTTGCGCTCCCTCTCCCTGCTGTTCAGGTGAGCGGGCAGAATGAAGAATGACTCCACCAGCGATATCGCCAGAACAGATATCACAACCATCGGCATCACAGACATCAGGAATTTCAGCCTGCCCTCGATGAAAAGCAGAGGCACGAACGCAGTGACTGTTGTCAGCATGGAGAAGGTGACGGATGTCATAACCTCATGCACGCCGTCCACGGCGGCATTCAGCCGTGATTTGCCCATCATCCGGTGGGCGTATATGTTCTCGCCCACAACTATAGCGTCATCCACCACAATACCCAGCGCCAGAATGAAGGCGAAGGAACTTATCATGTTTATAGATACGCCCAGCATGGGCAGAAAGATTATCGAGCCTAAGATGGACACGGGTATTCCCATCGCCACCCACATGGCGAGCCTCAGCTCCATGAACAGCGCCAGAACGATGATAACCAGCACCAGACCCTGAATTGCGTTTCTGAGCAGCAGCTTCATCCTGTTAGCCAGCAGTTCGGAATCATCGTCCCACACCGCTATCTTCACGTTATCCGGGACTCTCTTTTCAAACCCGGCTATGACCTTCTTCACCGCCTCCGAGATGCCGTCGGGAGTCTCCGACCCCACACGGTAAACCCTGACAGTGACACTCTCCTGTCCGTTGAATGTCTCCGCTATGTCGTCATCCTCAAAACCGTCGAATATCTTTGCGATGTCTTTCAGATAAACAGTACCGGATTCCGGCGAGGAAACCACCGGCAGGTTTTCGAACTCTTTTGCGGTATATTTCTTATCCTGCATCCTTAACACCATCTCACCCTGACGGGTGTCGATGGTTCCCAGAGGCAGGTTCAGTGATTCATCGGAAAGTCTGGACGCCACAGTGTTCAGCGTCAGACCGTATTTTCTTAAGTTTTTCTCATCTATCTGTATGTGGATCTCGTGATCCTTCACATTGTTCGCATAGGCAACGGAGGTGATGCCGTCAGAATCCAGAAGCGCCTGTTTCAGTTCTTCGCCGTAATATCTGACCTGTGTTTCGGAAAGATCCCCGTACAGAGATATATCCACCACGGATCTTTTCCGGCTGGACAGAGATACGATAGGGTCTTCCGCCTCGTCCGGATAGGTGCTGATGCGGTCTATCTCCGCCTTATAATCCTGCAAAGCCTGCTGGCGGTCAGTACCCTCCACCAGCTCCACGGTGATAGTTGCGGAGCCCTCTTTTGCGGTGGATGTTATCTTTTTGGTCCATTCCAGCCCGCTCACGGCGTCTTCCGTCACCAGAACCACCCCGTCCACAACCTCGGACGGAGACGCTCCCGGATAGGATATGCTGATGTTCACCTCGTCTGCTGATATATCGGGAAAAACCTCACGCTTCATATTGCCCAGCATGGCAAGCCCGCCCAGCAGCAGAAACAGCATCAGCAGGTTAGCGGCTACATGGTTTTTCGCCATCCATGTAAGGGGTCCCCTTTTTTTCATTTAGCGGCTCCGGGTTTTTCGTTCAGGGTGACGGACATCTGATCCACCGCCCCCTGCACACGGCTGATTATCACCTGTTCCCCGGCTGTAACGCCAGCCGACAGGTACGCCCTGTTCTCATCTGTTCCGGCTACCGCCGCTGTTCTTATATTCAGCCTGCCTTCTTTATATACCCAGACTGTGTTATTCTCTCTCACAGCGGATTTCGAAATACTGGTAAGCCCTCTGATCACTTTCCCTTTTATAACGCATTCCACGTTGCTTCCTATGGTCAGTGTGGGTCTGCCGTTCTCTTTTCTGTTCGGTTCAGGCACTGTCACCACTATCTTTATCATACCTGTTTTGGTGTCGGCGTCCGGCAGAGTTCTGGACGCGTAGCCCGTCCATCTCCAGCTTTTTGGTCCTTCGGTGAGAACCACGTCCGCTCCGGAAGCTCTCTTCATATCTTCAGACAGAATAATGTCCGCCTCATCCTTAGCCAGCACCGGCACAGCCACTTCGTAGGCATGGGCGCCCACCAGAACTCCCGCCGACTCGCCGGATTTTATCACCATGCCCGGCTCTATGTTCTCTGAGGATACTACACAGTCAAAAGGCGCTCTGTAGGCTGTTTTCAGAAGATCCGCCTCCGCCTTTGCGACAGCTTTTTCGGCATATTCCACCGCCGCTCTTCCGGCGGCGAGCTGAGGCTCATATTTTATCAGCGGGCTGGGTTTTTTTGCGTTTTCAGCCGTGCTGTTCCATATATCCCATTCCTTCACGGAGACATCAGCCTCCTGCTCGGTCTTCGCCAGCTCATACTGGGCAGATCTCAGACCGGATCTGGCGGACGCCAGAACTGATTCATATGTTTCCGTCTCTATGCTGTAGAGCAGCTCGCCTTTTTTAAAGCTCTGCCCCGCCTTCAGATCAGGATTCACATAGATCACCCGCCCGGCGACATCGTTCACGATATTCATACTGGAAGCCGCCTGCACAGTGCCGAACCCCATCGCTCTGGACACATAGTCAGCGGTCTCCGCTGTCTCCACACGCACCATCGGGTTTATCTTCTTCTTGTCCGCCTTCTGGGGCATGGGCTTATGCTTTATCTGATAAAAGGCAAGACCGAGAGCCAGCGCCAGTATCACCACCGGCAGAATTATCTTTAACCCTTTCTTCATTTGTCATCTCCTGAGAACAGCTTCGCTATATCGTCCTGAAGCCTCTTATCCGTGTATTCCTGTGTCCAGCCGCCGCCTATGGCTCTGATCAGCTCTATTCTCGCCTGCGCCAGAGCGCTCTCCGCTGATATCACGGACGCCTCTCTTTCGTTCAGGGCTATTCTGGTTTCCAGAACAGATTCATAGTCGTCTATGCCCGTTTCGTAGCGCATTTTTGCTATGCTATACAGCTTCATGTCGGAATCGAGTCTGTCGTTCTGTCTGTTCAGCGTTTCCAGAGCGTAGCGGTTGGTGTTCAGAGCGGTCTGAACCTCGTTCAGACCTGTTATCACCGTCTTCTGATATGTGTATATGTTCTGGCGCAGATACGCCTGCTGTTTTTCATATTCCAACTTTCTCGCCCTGCCGTCTATTATGGGCAGAACCAGATTACCCAGTATCTGTGCGGCGAAATTCTCCGGGCTGATCAGATCGCTCACCGTGTCGCCGGAATATCCGGCTGATGCTGACAGGCTGAGCGTGGGATATCTTTTTGCCGCCGCCGCCGCTGCCGCTCTGTCATATCTGTAGAGAGTGAACAGAGCAGAACGTATATCAGGACGGGATGAAACCACCTCCGCCGGAACGGCTTTGGGCAGTTCCGGAGTAACGTACCCGTCATCCGAGATGCTTATCTGACGCCCGTCGGCAAAACCCAGAAGGACAGCGATGGACTGGCGCACGCCGTCCAGATTCTGTTCAGCGGACAGCACTTCCGTCTGCGCCGCCTCCAGACTCTTTTTCGCCTCCAGCAGTTTTGTCATGTCGCCGATACCCGAACGGTAGAGACGCTCTCTGGCGTCCAGCATGCTCTTATAGAGGGACATACCCTCCCTCTTCTTCTTCAGTATCTTGGAATAGGCGATATAGGCTATGTATCTGTCTGCCAGCTCGGCGGACAGCGTCATATATAATGAGTCCAGATCATATCTGGAAGACATGAGAGTATACATGTTGGATTTTGAGGCGTATTTCAGCTTGCCCCATATATCCGCCTCGTAAGAGGCTGTGAGCGAAAGACTGTAGGAGTTCACCTCCACCTTGTCGCCGTTCACCTCAGAGAATGATTTTGAAGCTCCGGCACCCAGACTGAGTGTAGGGATACGGTCGGCGTCTGATATGCCGTATAAGGCATAGAGAGCCTTCAGCCCTTCGTAGCTTTCGGCTATACGGTAGTTGTCGGCGAACATTCTTTCCATGAGAGCGTTCAGCTCGTCACTTTTGAACACAGTCCACCATCTTCCGTAGGCTTCAGAACCGCCGGCATTATAAAAATCGCCGGATATTTTCAGGTTTTTGCTGATCTCGTTTTCGGCTATCTCCCTGTCCCTCACCCCGCAGGCAGACAAAAACAAAGGAATCAGAATAAATACAGAAATAATTCTGCTGAAAGCAGACATAAGACCTCCTGTCCAGAAGTCTTATTAGTATAAGTAAAACTGCGGGAAAATAAATTGAAAAATGAAATTCTCAGTCTTTTAAGCCTTCTTTTGACAAATACATGATTTTAGCTCCGGTCTTTCTGACGAAATCCGGATTATGGCTGACGATGAGCATACTTTTGTCCAGCGATGCCAGAATGGAGGCGAGATGGTTTTCCGCATCTTCGTCCAGAGCGGTGGAAGGCTCATCCAGAAGCAGAATATCAGGCTCCATCACCAGCACGGAAGCGAGAGCGGTCAGCTTCTTCTCCCCGCCGGACAGATGCAGGGTGATCCTGTCTCTCAGATGGGCGATGTTCAGCGTATCCAGCATCTTCTCTGCCACTGGCACGGCTTCTTTCACGCTCATGCCGCTGTTCAGCAGCCCGAACGCCACCTCCTCTATCACACTGGGAGCGATGAACTGGTCGTCGCTGTCCTGAAAAAGAAAACCTATATGCTTTCTCATCTCTTTAAAATCTTTTTCGCAGGTCACGGGTCTGTGAAACACCTCAATAGTTCCCGAAGCCACAGGGCATAATCCCACTATGGTTTTGAGCAGAGTGGTCTTTCCCGCTCCGTTGGCGCCCATCACAGCCACCTTGTCCTTGTGTCCCAGCCTGACGGACAGGTTTCTGAAAAGCATCTCTCCGTTTCTCTCGCAGGACAGATCCTTAATCGTCAGAGAACAGCTCAAACTATCCCTCCGAATGTAAATAACGACTGAATGATAAGCATGCCTATCACAGCAATATCCGATCTGCCGAACGAAATATAGTTGAACGGATAGAGTCTGCCGGAAAATCCCCTCAGTCTCATTGCCTGACTCAGCCTTACTGCTCTGTCCATACTGCGGACCAGAAGCATTCCGGCGAGATAGGCGTATGTCTTGTATGTGAAAATGTTTGTTTTCGGCATGAAATTCCGCACCTTCAGCGCTTCTTTCATCCGGTCATATTCCTTGCCCAGTATCTCAGTGTATTTCACCATGAAAAACAGCGTAACGGTGAATCTGTCCGGCAGGCGCAGAGCGTGAAACCCGTAATAGAACTCATCCGCCGTGTAGCCAGTGAAAAGCGCGACGTTCACCGCCGTTATCAGGTTCGCCCTGAAAAAAATCAGCAGGGCATGCCCCCTGTCCCCGTGAAACAGAAGAACAGTGAGACAAATGAACACAATAAATATATTCAGCTTCAGCATCCTCAAAAACACTACCCGCCACCTGCCGTGGGCAGAGATGAGAACGAACAGGGCAAAAAGCCCGTCCAGAGGATGCACCTGCGTCAGAAAAGCCGTCATCAGGGAATAAAGCACCGCCGCAGCGATGCTTACCGATGGGGAAAATCTCATTTTTTTCTCAGCAGCGTTATTATCCCGAAAACACCCAGTATATAGCCTATTCCGGCTATTATCATATCCAGCTTGCTTTTTCCTTTATCCAGCTCGGCTCTGATCTCCGTGGTCTGTTTGGAGAGTTCCTGCCTGATGATCTTCCGGATGTCGTAGTTGTCTGTCACTTCCGGCACGCCTTCGTTAAAATCCACTTCGCCAGTGGCTCTGATGGTTTCTTCCGCCTTGTGTCCCAGCCCGGCGTCCACCACTATATCCATTTCATCCGGAAAAGAACCTGTTTTGGTGAATGTGCCTTCGTCATCCAGCTTTCCTTCTTCCACCGTCTTGCCGAATTTGTCAGTGACAGTGAAAGCGCAGTTTTTGCACACAGCGCCGTCGGCAAAATATGCCGTGATGGTAAGCGCCCCGTTCTCCGAAACCGCCAGAATGTTAAGCTTGTGAGCGTATGACGGCGATACCGCCATCAGCAGCAAAATCGTAAGAACAGCTCTCTTCATCATCATCAACCTCTCTCCAGAAAGTCCGGATAGACTTTAAGCATAAATCTGAATAAAAACAGACACACAATACCCTCGACAAAAAATATCGGGATATGCATCAGAAAAAGAGCCTTGGCGGCGCTGAAAAGTCCCTCTCCGCTGAAAGCCAGAACAACCGCCAGCAGCATAGCCGATCCCAGCACAGGCAGGGCGCCCGCCAGAAAAAACATAAGACTCTGCGGGATACCGTGTCTCCTGATCCCCTGTCTGTAAAAATAATATCCCAGAAGCGCCGGAAGCGCCATAACAACAGTATTAGCCCCCAGCGTGGTAAAACCGCCGAACTGAAACAGCAGAACCTGCATCAGAAGAGCCGTGAATATCGCCGGAAAGGCGCACACGCCCAGCACGGCTCCCACAAGACCATTCAATATCAGATGCACGCTGGACGGTCCGATGGGCACATGTATGAAAGAGCCGACAAAAAACAGACTGGACATCAGAGCGGTCTTCGCCAGCATGTCTCCTTTAACATATCTGAATCCGTAAACTACCATAGCGGCTGCCGCGGCGCCAGTCACTCCCAGCACGGGAGCGGACAGCACCCCTTCGGATATATGCATTATTTTTCTCCGTAAGCCTTCACCCAGATCAGAGCGCCAAGCTCCACCGGATATGCTTTACCGTCTTTTTTTATAGTGACGTCATCCTCTATCAGCGCGGCGAAGCCCCACCAGCCGTCATAAGGCATGGCATAGCTGAACACGCCGTTTTTATCCGCCTTCACCACCTGAGTGATATGCGCATCTGTGGGGGCGTGCAGTTTCTTAGTGTTAAAAAGCTCCACCTCAACCTCAGCTCCGGCTACCGGTTTTCCTTTATAAAGAACCTGTCCGGTGAATACGTTTCCCTTCCACAGACCATAGGGACGGGTGAGCGGAACTATCTCTGCCTTAAGCCCCAGAGGTGCATCCCAGCCTTCTTCCATGCCGAATCCGTTCACGACAACTTTTGTGATGTGCTGTATGAAAGTCTCTTCAGCAGGCTCGAAATAATAGTCGGGAGTAACGGTGAAGATATAGTCGCCAGGTTTTTTAAAGGTATATGAAAAATCCCATGCTGACTTGCCGTCCACCTTTTTCTGCTTCAGAAGAGGCATCAGGCTCTCTTTCTTCCCTTTAAAATAAACATCCGCCGCCTTAGGCTTAACCATCTCCATAACGGGTCCCTGCTCGAAAGGATGCGTGAAGAGCATATTAAACATAACAGACTTCTTTTTCGGTGTTACGACATCGGTTTCGGGCATGATCACCTGAAAGTGAGCGAACGCCTGAACAGCGGACAGAAAAACAGCTAAAAAAAATACGGTGCGTCTCATAGATTCCCTCCTGGTGCAAAATATGGTCAAAACGACCAAATAAATAATAACACAAAAAGTAATAAAAAAAACAGAAAAGTATTACCGATGCGCTCCGCCCGGCAGTACTTATGAAAATCATACACCCGGCTGACGATAAAATTAATAAAAATCTTACTCTTGTCATTTTTTATGTTTTTTTAACCGGGATAAACACGTCTTTTTACCTTTTTGCGTATTTTTTGAATATCACAAGCTGATATGCGATGTTAATTTTTTGTTATACACACAATTTTTAGCTGACATATAAAGAGCTTATCATCTCTAGCCGTAATTTTATCGTATTTTTACAATTTTTGTAAAATCAGACGCACAAAGATAATAAGCCTCCACATTTTATCAGAGAATATGATAGTATTATGTTGACATAAGAATAGTTTTTTCGTAAATTCCCATGTTATTTATGACACACAACGGAGACAAATAAATGTGGCGCAACCCCGAGAAATGTAAAAACTGGACCATTCAGGACTCCGCCGACCTCTACGGCATTAATAAATGGGGAGCTGACTACTTCTCTATCAACCCGCTGGGGGATGTCGCCGTGACACCCTTCGGGCGTGACAACAATACACAGATAAGCCTGTATGACATAGCGCAGGAGATAGAGGAGAGAGGCATGAGCATGCCCGTTATCCTCCGTATCGAAAATATTCTCGGATCGCAGATCAAACTTCTGCATCAGACATTCCGCAAGGTGATAAAAGAGACCGGATATCAGGGACAGTACAAGGGTGTGTTCCCTATAAAAGTAAACCAGCAGGAACAGGTGGTGGAGGCGATCTCCGAGTTCGGACGTGAGTTCAACCACGGGCTGGAGGCAGGCAGCAAACCGGAGCTGATAGCCGCTATCAGCATGCTCCAGAACCGTGACGCCTGTCTGATATGCAACGGATACAAGGACGAGGAATTCATCGACCTGGGGCTGAACGCCGTTAAGATGGGGTATCAGTGCTTCTTCGTGATAGAAGTTCCCGGCGAGGTGGAGCTTGTTCTCGAAAGAGCGAAAAAGCTGAAAGTACGCCCTCTGCTCGGACTCAGGGTAAAACTCTCCACACAGGCGGAAGGTCAGTGGTCTGAATCCGGCGGGGACAACAGCGTTTTCGGGCTGAACATCAGCCAGATGATAGATGTTATCGACAGACTGAAAGAGGAGAACAAGCTGGACTGCCTGAAACTCCTCCACTATCACATCGGTTCGCAGATACCCAACATCAGAGATATCAGAGCGGGGGCGATGGAAGCCTGCCGCATTTACGAAGAACTGGTGAAAGAGGGGGCGCCCATGGGCTTCATAGACCTCGGCGGCGGTCTGGCTGTGGACTATGACGGGTCCAACACCAACTATCATTCCAGCCGTAACTATTCCGTGGAGGAATACTGCTACGACATAGTGGAATCCATCAAAACTGTGCTAGACAAGGCGGACATAGATCACCCTATCATCATCACCGAATCAGGACGTGTTACAGTCGCTTACTATTCCGTGATGCTGTTCAATGTTCTGGATGTATCGCCGTTCATGCCGCATCCTATCCCGGATGAACTGCCGAAGACCAACACCGATCTTCTGGAGAACCTGCTCACAACGCTGAAAGACGTATCGCCGAAAACCATACAGGAGTGCTGTAACGATGCCCTCTTCTACCGCAACCAGGCGAGACAGCTCTTCAAACACGGGCAGATATCCCTGCGTGAAAGAGCCATAGCGGAAGATATAGTCAAACATATCCTCGTTAAGATCTCCACCGTGGGCAGCACCATGCCCCATGTGCCGAAAGACGTGGAAGACATAGACAAACTGCTGATAGACATCTATTACGGAAACTTTTCACTGTTTCAGTCGCTTCCGGACGTATGGGCGATCAACCAGATTTTCCCCGTTATGCCGATACACAGGCTGAACGAAGCGCCCAAACACCCGGCCATCATATCCGACATCACCTGCGACTGCGACGGAAAGATAGACTGCTTCCCGGCATTCGCCCATGACAAGAACTCCGTGATGCTTCACGACCTGAAGGATGACGATGAATATTACCTCGGCGTTTTCCTGGTGGGGGCATATCAGGAGACGCTGGGCGACCTGCACAACCTCTTCGGCGACACCAACGTGGTCTCCATCCATGTGAATCTGGACGGGACATATCAGGTTGTCAGAGAGCTGGAGGGAGACACCGTGTCCGAGGTTCTCTCATATGTGGAATACGACATCAGCGCCATGAAGCGCAGGCTGAAAAAGATAGCGGAAGACGCTGTCCAGCAGGGCTACATCAGCGGAAAAGAACGAAAAAACATCCTCAACGGCTTCGAAGAAGGCTTGAGAGGCTATACATATTTTGAAAAAGAAGACTGAGATTGCCGCGTCGCTATCGCTCCTCGCAATGAGGTTCATCTTGTCATTGCGAACGCAGTGAAGCAATCTCACATATAATGGATAAAATAAGCTTTAAGGAGAATAGATTATGTCAAGAGTGCTTATAATCGGAGCCGGCGGTGTGGGCAACGTCGTCGTGAAAAAATGCGCCCAGCATCCCGATGTATTTACTGATATCTGTCTGGCGAGCAGAACAAAATCAAAATGCGACCAGATAGCCGAAGAGGTCAATAAGCTCTACGGAATCAAAATAGCGACCTATCAGGTGGACGCCGACTCTGTGGCGGACACCGTGAAAGTTATAAAAGAGACAAATCCCGAACTGGTGATAAACGTTGCTCTGCCCTATCAGGATCTCACTATCATGGATGCCTGTCTGGAAACAAACGTGAACTATCTGGACACAGCCAATTATGAGCCCAAAGACGAGGCTCATTTCGAATATTCATGGCAGTGGGCTTATCAGGACAGATTCAAAGAAAAAGGTCTGATGGCGGTTCTCGGCTGCGGATTCGATCCGGGTGTCACAAACATCTTCTGCGCATACGCCCAGAAGCACCTCTATGACAGCATCCGCACCATCGATATCCTGGATTGCAACGCCGGCGACCACGGACACCCCTTCGCCACCAACTTCAACCCCGAGATAAACATCCGCGAGGTGACACAGGTTGTGCGCCACTGGAAAAACGGTCAGTGGGTGGAGACACCCGCCATTCTGGATGATAAATGCGTACATTTCCCCTTCGACTATCCTCAGGCAGGGGTCAAGGAGAGCTATCTGCTCTATCACGAAGAGATGGAATCTCTGGTGAAACATATAAAAGGTCTGGAGCGCATCCGCTTCTGGATGACTTTTTCACAGAACTACATCACACACCTGAAGGTTCTGGAGAACGTGGGCATGACACGCATAGACGAGGTGGACTACAACGGCACAAAGATAATCCCCCTTCAGTTCCTCAAGTGCCTTCTGCCCGACCCCGGCTCGCTGGGAACGAACTACACAGGCAAGGCCGTAATCGGCTGTATATTTGACGGCGAAAAAGACGGCAAAAAAGCTAAAAAATATATCTATAACGTATGCGACCACGCAGAATGCTACCGCGAGATTCAGGCTCAGGCAGTGTCATACACCACAGGCGTACCCGCCATGATAGGAGCTATGATGATGCTGAAAGGCGTGTGGAAGGGCGAAGGAGTCTTTAACGTGGAACAGCTCGACCCGGACACATTCATGGACGAACTGAATAAGTGCGGTCTGCCGTGGCAGGTTGTGGATTTTGACGGAGAGCTTCCCGCATAATGAATAAAAAAGACGCTCAGGCGCTGAAAGATTTTCCGAAAGATATAACGGACAGAGCGGACACACCCTGCTATCTCATCAGCGAAGATGTGATAAAGCGCAACTGTGAGATACTCGACAGGGTGCAGAAGGCCACAGGAGCAAAGATCCTGCTCGCCATGAAAGCGTTTGCCCTTCCGAAGGTATTTCCCTTAATCAGAAAATATCTGCACGGGGTCTGCGCCAGCGGCCCCATAGAGGCGCAGATGGGCAGAGAGGATTTCAACCGTGAGGTTCACACCTATTCTCCCGCCTTCACGCCGGATCAGATGCGAAGAACCATACAGTTCAGCGACCACATAGTGTTCAACAGCGTCAGCCAGTGGCACGCCCACAGAGACGCCATAAAAGCGTCAGGCAAAAATATAGAAATAGGCATCAGGTGCAACCCCGGACACGCCGAGGTAGAGGTAGACCTCTACAACCCCTGCGTTCCCGGATCACGTTTCGGAGTGAACCCGGAAGATCTTGAAGGCGTAGACCTCACAGGCATATCCGGTCTGCATTTCCACGCCATGTGCGAGCAGAACTCGGATGTTCTGGTGCGTGTTCTTGATAGCTTTGAAAAACGTTTCGGACATCTGATAGACCGTATGCGGTGGATCAACTTCGGCGGCGGACACCACATCACCCGCGATGATTACGACATAGACCTGCTGATAAACACCGTCAATGATTTCCGCAGACGCCACAACAACATAAACGTATATCTGGAACCGGGCGAGGCGGTCGTGCTGAATGCCGGAGTATTCGTGACACAGGTTCTGGACAGGATACACAACGGCATGGATATAGCAATAGCCGACTCCTCCGCGGAGACGCATATGCCGGATGTTCTGGCTATGCCATACCGCCCCCATCTGGTGGGAGCGGGCGAAGCAGATGAAAAGAAAAACACATTCAAAATAGGCTGCATTTCTTGTCTGGCGGGTGATTTCATAGGTACCTATTCCTTTGACGAACCGCTTAAGATAGGGCAAAGGCTGGTTTTTACTGATATGGCGCTTTATTCATTCGTAAAAAACACTAATTTTAACGGGGTTGAACTTCCCAGCCTCATAACTTTCAGTTTAGAGAGGGGAACTTTCGATATCGTCAGAAAGTTCGGCTACGAAGATTACAGGAGCAGACTGGCATGACAGACTCTGAATCAGTCACTTTTCACGGAGACGATGTTCCTCAGGGCGATCCTGAGGCGTCACTTTTTCACGTTATACCCGTACCTTACGAAAAATCAGTATCCTACGGATCCGGCACCGCCGAAGGACCGGGGGCTATCATAGAGGCATCCTGCCAGCTTGAGGTTTTCGACGGCAAGAGCCTCCCCGCAAAATACGGCATATACACAGCTCCATTCGTTGAGTGCGAAGGAAGCCATGAAATAGCTCTGAAAAATGTTAAAACAGCCGTGGAAGCCTGTCTGACAGCCGGAAAGATGCCGGTGGTTCTGGGCGGCGAACACACCGTCACCGGCGGAGTTGTTGACGCTCTGATGGAACGCTACGACAGCTTCGGCGTGGTGCAGTTCGATGCTCACGCTGATCTGAGAGACACATACGAAGGGTCTAAATACAGCCATGCCTGCGTGATGAAGAGGCTGTTCGACAAAAAGATACCTATATATCAGCTCGGAACCAGAAGCTACTGTCTGGATGAACACCAGCTCAGACTTCACAATAAGATCCCCTACATGGACGCAGAAGATGTGCACAGGCTGGGCGTTAACGCATTCCACCTTCCTGAGGATTTCCCTGACAAAGTATTTATAACGTTCGATATAGACGCTCTGGACTCATCCGTCATGCCCGCCACGGGAACACCTGTGCCGGGTGGACTTACATGGTATCAGTGCATGTGGCTGATAGAATCGATAGCCAGACAGAGAACTGTGATAGGTTTCGACGTGCTGGAATACGCTCCCATGGAAGGACTGCACAGCGCAGACTTTACCGCCGCCCAGCTCGTTTATAATATTATGGGGATAGTGAGCAGAAGCGAAAAGACAAAAAACTATTTCGGGGTGTAATATCCGTCATTGCGAACCCCTGGCGGGTGAAGCAATCTTATCACTGAGATTACTACGTCGCTACTCAGCCTTTGGCTGATGCTCCTCGTAATGACAATTACTTCTCCAAAAAAATTACGTCCTGAACTCTTATCTGCCCTTGCCGAACAAAACTATGTGAAGGGTTCTCAGTATTATCCTGAAATCCAAGAGGAACGAATAGTTTTTGATATAGTAGAGGTCATACATCAGCTTTATCTTTGAATCCTCTATGCTGGCTCCGTAGCCATGGTTTACCTGCGCCCAGCCTGTCAGCCCGGGCTTAACCAGATATCTCAGCATATAGTAAGGTATCTCCTTCTGAAGATCCTTGTCAAACTCAGGTCTCTCCGGTCTGGGTCCGATAAAACTCATATCACCTTTCAGAACGTTATAAAGCTGGGGTATCTCGTCTATTCTGGTTTTTCTCAGAAAATTACCTACTTTTGTAATCCGGCAGTCGTTCTTGACCGCCCACTGCGCCCCGTCTTTCTCCGCGTCGCATGTCATGGTGCGCAGCTTGTGTATGGTGAATACGCTGCCCAGCATGCTGCTTCTGGTCTGGCTGAATATAACAGGTCCTCTGGAATCCAGCTTTATCATCACGGCGGACACCAGCAGAATTGGTGAAGCCAGGATCAGCCCGAACAGAGAAACGAATATGTCAAAAAGCCTCTTCGCCCTGATGTAAAAATTACTGAATATATTTTCGAATCCTCTGGAGAGAATCAGCCACTCGTCCGTGATGTTCTCCACCGGAATCTTTTCCAGAAATACTTCACAGAAATCTTCGTATGACATCAGCGCTCCGCCGTTTATCTTTGTCTGAAACATCGCCTTCTGAATATCTCTGTTATAGTTTTCCAGACTGTCTATAATGATGATGCAGTCGCCGAGCGTCAGCTCATTTTTATCCTCATCACGGAAAACTCCGTCATATTCGCAGATTCCCTTATATACGAGTCCCATGCCGACCAGAACCTTTTCACTCTTGATCTTATCGGCTATACCGGAAGACTGACCGGAACAGAGCATATATACGGGCATTTTGCTGTTTATAACCCTGCGGTTTATAATCACCCACCGGTATGTAAAATAGATGAAAAGGATGATGTCAAAAAGAATGAGAACCTTGCGGCCATAGACCAGCTCATAAAGAAAAACGTACTGCACTATGACGTTGGCGGCATCGAAAACAGCCAGAAGCGCTATGAATGTGGAGGCGAATTTGAAAGATCTGCTGTGTCTGAAAGAGTAGAAGCCTGCCACATAGAGCATCAGCAGGAAGATAACCAGCATCACGCCGATGATAACGTCATAGGACGATATGAACGGCAGCATCTTTGCGGCGGTCAGGAATACTATTATGTCTAATACAGCGATGAGCTGCATGAACACTCTGTTCTTACTTTTCATTATTTATTTTTTTCCAAATAACAAAAAGATGCAAGCGTTTATTGCATGGAGTTATTTTATTCTTTTTCCGCTGGCCTTCAGGTTGTCCACCTGAGCGTATTGATGCACCTTGCTCAGCTTCTTCATCACCACGGTAAAGAGCCCTGCCAGATTATGTCTTTTCACCACTCTATAGTCATCGCTCATTTTACGGAAAATGTTCAAAGGAGTGTTGTTGCTGGTTCCGCCCGCTCTCATCTTTACTATCAGTCTGTCCAGATAACATGATGAAACGCCCTCGTTCATCATGAACCGCAGCATCAGGTCATAGTCGGCGGATATTCTTATGTCTGTGTCGAACATGCCGTATCTGTCATAGAGATCTCTGCGCACGAAAAAAGCCGGGTGCGGAGGCATCCAGCCCAGATACATCTTATATCTCCTGAAATGTCCGCTGCGCCACCTGCGGACGGTCAGACGTGTATCGTCATGGCGCACTATCGCCAGATCGCCGTAGACTATGTTGTGTCCGTCGTTGAATTTTTCCATAACGTCTTTCAGTATGGTGTCGCTGGCGTAAACATCGTCTGAATGGAGGATGGCTATCACGTCTCCTGTCGCCATGGCTATCGCCTTGTTCAGGGCGTGATATAGATTTTTGTCCTTCTCGGATTTGAAAATAGTGATTCTATCTTTATATTCATCAATGATTTTCAGCGTATTGTCCGTGGACATACCGTCAAGAACGATATACTCCAGATCTATCCCCTTCTGGTTCAGGGTAGATTCAATCGCCTGTCTGATGGTTCTCTCATTGTTCTTAACGACAGTAATTACGCTTATTTTCATTTAAAATGTCACCACATATGATGATATATACACCCAAGTCACATAATTTCAAAACAATATCTTCAGATTCTGCCTTGCAGCATGTCAGCCATTTTTTCCACCAGATACACAGAACCGAACGGGGACAGGTGGTTATCATCGTTATACAGGCTTCTGCCGTCCGCCTCCGCCATGCATTTTCCATCCGGACATGCGGCAGACGCGGTATCTATAATTTCGAAATCATATTTCTCTTTCAGTCTTTTGAGAGATGAGAGCACCTTGGCGTTCCTCTCCTCATATCCGGCATATGGGCTGAAAACCACTGAACCGCCGGCCAGAGCGGGCAGATAATGTCTCAGAACGGTCTGCTTCGCCAGCTCTCTGGGAACGTCATAGGCGAACTCCGGATTATCCATGACAAAGCTCAGCTTTCTGTTCAGCCCTGTCACCAGCCCCACCGTTCTCTCTATACCTCTGTCATATGCTTTAAAGCTCTCTTCTTTCGAAGGTTTCGGAGTCTCAGCGTCGCTCAGGAGAAAATGCCATGCGTCGCCTTCCGCTCCGCTCTCCCATCTGGCTGATATCAGAACGTTTTTCAGGTTTTTATTATCACGGATGATCTCCGCTATTTTTTCATTGAACTCTATACATTTAAATGATTTCGGCTTGGAAGGTCTGGTGACCCCCAGAAGCGGAGCGCAGGCGGCACGAACAGCCAGAATACCCGCTTTTTTCTGTTCTTTCGCCAGCTTGTCGAAACCGTCGCTGAAAACAAGAGCGTGGGAATCCCCCCACAGGATGAAAGACGGCTCAGCGTCAGCGTTACCCAGACGGCACAGACCGTCATATGTAACCTTGTCCGGCGCATATCCGTAGCATGCCGGTATCTCAAAGGCGCTTTTATAGCTTCTGGTATATTCCTGCGCCGCTGCCGGAATCCTTCCGGGCATGCCCTTGTCATACGCTGTGT
>DKFJ01000008.1 GCA_002452335.1 Deferribacteraceae bacterium UBA6799
AACCCGCCATGTCAATACCTTTTTTTAAAGTTTCTAACATCTTTTTTACCGGCTTAATCAGCCCATAAAAAACCGCTCGTCTGAGCGGATGGTGAGCTTACTAAATCCAGCCCACGTTGTCAATTACTTTTTAACACTTTTCTTAAAAAGTTCGTCCTGAACTTTTTAAGCTAACGCTAAGCTCGGAATAAATCCTCGCTACACTCACACTACTGTCAATTTTAATAGCAAAGCTCTTAAAATCTCCATCCGTGAGACACGTCCTGTGTCTAAAGTCTAACATCTTTGTTCCGCTCTGAGCCGACATCCGTTCAGGGTCGCTTTCGAGCGGAAGGAAGTTATATCGAATTAAATATAACAAGTCAACCTATTATTTGATTTTTATTTCTTTTTATTTTTACACCCATATTACAAATTACTTATCTCGGCAGCCTCATTATGTATTCCTGCTCAGACATCTGAAAATCACCGTTTCCCGCGCCTGTCGGAACCCATGGTGTATAGTTGTTTCCGAGATTAATCTCTCTGGTCATCATTTTTTGGCAAAACTCTTTTGCCTTATCGTATGTCCCAGGCCCCGCTGCCGCAATCCAATTTCTATACGTATCGTAACCTGTCCCTATATTTCTATGGTACTTACCATAGACGCCTGTCCTCGGGCGCCCCTTCACAACTTCGCATTTATCAGGAAACATAAGCTCTTTGTTCATTGTCATCAAGGCGTAGTAATCAGGTGCAGATCCTGATGACACTGTATAGCCGGAACTGCTTCCTCCTTTTTTAGCATAGACGGCATCTCTAAGATTCTTATCAACATAGCCTCTGCGGCAAAGATATTCAGCCCATTCCCTGTCACAATCATTTCCTGATGATCTGCTCAGCATGTTTTTTATACTGTCAAGGGTTCCTGAACTCAGCTTTTCTTCATAGCTTTTAAGCTGGTAAGCGTTCATCCGCCCTATATCGTCAATCTCTTTTTTGTCTGACTTACTCACAACATCATTAGTGTAGTTGTTAAAATACGGTTTCATACAGTTTGAGGTATACTCACTTACAATATTATTAAGCATGCGCCGCAATCTGCGGACTCCTCCGATATTTTCCGTTGTACTGCCCGCCGCCGCATACTGCTGTTGCGCTGTATACTGACCACCCTGTCCGACATTCTGCGCAGATGGCGGCACATATGTCACCTTCGGCTGCATGGCGGCAGCCTGCTCTTTGCTGACAGGATCAAGAATCCTGTTAAGCACTGTAACATCCCTGAACCCCATAGCCTTTCGCCCTTCAGCATCTGTCACCACAACGGCAAGCGATCTGTTGCCGCTCGCCACTGGGGTAAATGCTAACTGATTACCGCCCAGCGGGACTACCTCTCCTGCATTTTTCTGCGTATCTATACGAAACGGAGCCTTCATCTGCCGGGGAACCTGATAGCTGTATGTGGTTTGTTTTCCTTCCTCTGTACCACTCGGCCCTATGAGCGTAAGCTGATAGAACATCGGGGTGAAGGACAGCGGCTCAGCCTCTGCTTTCTCCCCGCCCGAGCTGAGGCTCACCTCGGCCTTATACTTAACACCTTCCGGCAACACCGCGTTACCAAGAGAAAAACTTATCCTTCCGACGCCGTTCTTCGTATTCTGCTCACTCCCTGCCTGATAAACTGTCTTTCCGGCGGCATCTTTGATAATCAGCTCACCTTTCACAGTTCCAGTTCCTGTATAATCCGCCTGAAGGAACTGAGCCTCACGGCTGAGGGGGTCTCGGTTTATCCTGCGTGTACCCTGCGCGTCCTGACTGAGATATATTCTCGATACAGAAAGCGCACTGCCCACAGTGAATGCCTGACGGGAACTCTGACAGTCTGCCCTGATACATCTGGACAGCTGAGCATAGTATCCGCCTGTTGGCAGATCATCTATACGAAAACGCATTCCGGTGTTATGTACTTTATCGCCGTCATGGATACGGGTCACCTTTTGCAGACCCTCCACAGGAGTGCCGTCATTTCTGAAAACCTGCCAGCGGAGCTGTACGATCTCGCCATTATATACATAAGGCACAAAAAGGTTTGACTCAAATGCCAGTATGTCGCCTGTCCCCACCGGTCCTTTTATCGGCTTACCGCCATAGTTGTCTTTTGTGACTATTATATGGAACATCATCTTCTGCTGTTTCTTGAGCCCGGCGACTGTCTGCTCATAAAATTTACGCCTCTGCTCAAGCATAATATCCTCACGCACCCGTCTGAAAGTAGTCATTATATAACTCTGCTGATCCATCACAGCTCGATCCAGGAAGCCGTCGAAAATCTCACGATCGTTCTTCGGCGCTTTGCCGAAAACATGAATGAGCAGATATTTGTTCTTTCTGATCATCAGTTCATCGTCCGGATTTGTGTTCATCCAGAGGGTGAACATTCTATCCTCCATCAACTTCATGGACTTATAGCCGTCCGAACCCGGTCTCAGATAGGATGTCGGAAGATATGGTTTCTTGTTCACCGCCTGATTCACTACTGTGTCATTCAGCACGTTCACAACATCCTTATAGGCTTTGGTGGCATAAAGATCCTGCGACCAGTTGGCAAGCATCGCCTCAAAAGATGTCTTTACAGCGCTGTGCAGAGCCATATAGCTTCCCAGCATCGGCCACATCTTGGTTATGATATCATCCGCCGTCTGCCCTGCCAGCTTGTCCCATTCGCCTTTATATACAGAATCAAAGACGCCGTATACCTTCAGCGCCTGAGATATCTGAAGCGATCCGAGCTTCGTATCGGTTTTTAGCTCGAGTATTATATTGCCGTCATTGTCATATACGTTCTCCGCCACAGAGAGCAGAGCGCCGCCCAGCTTGCCCCAGCCGTCCTTATAATCAGCGGGGAGTTTCTGTATATCATCCTGAAGCAGCGGAGGAGTTTTAACAGGAGCGGCATATGAGACCGCCGCAGTCATAATAAAACATATCAGCGCCAGAAGCACAGTAAATCCTACACGCATGAAAACCTCCTGTTTTTCAGTCCAGAAGGGTTGCGCCCGAACCCTTCTCTTCTACAGGCTGCCCGTCCTTCTCGTTCAGGTTTTCTATCACTATGCCAGAGGAAGGATCTATATCTGTTATCATTTCCCTAAGCCTTTTGAGGTCTTCTTCAGGCGGGTTTTTTTTAAGTTTAAAATATTCAACCGCTTTGTTGAAGTCTCTGACATAGTCCGCCATATCGTTATCGTGTATCATAACTCCACGTATTCCCAGACTAAGCAGAACCGGAATATGCGCAACATAGTCCTGCGTTCTGAGGGCATATTTCGCGTCTGGGACATCAGCGCCCATCACTGCGTCTGTCTTATACTGCCTCAGAACCGTACTGCCGTCTTTTACAGTTATGACTGTTTCAAATCCCGATATAGATGGGTTAGGAGCATAAGAGGCGATCTCTATTTTCTGCTTTCCCGTGCTGAATTTCTTCGTTGCCATCCATGCGTAAAGATTGGAGTCCCAGACAAATCCCGCTTTCTGAGATGTTTTATACCTCATCTGACTACGCAGTCTGGAATAGTCTACAGTGATTCCCAGATCTCTTTTGAGCAGATCGTCCAAACTGCCGCCAAACATCGGATTCATGGTTCCGCTCATATAAGGTCCGGCAAGCTGATCAAACAGCGCCTTGGATGCCGCCGCCGGCTGCGGCGCCACCATCAGCTCTATTTTAGCTATTTCAAACTTTTTACCAGCGACGCTCTGAGCGTCACCCGGCGAAACAGACGCTCCGTCTCCGGCGCATCCGCCGAATAAAACCAAAAAAGCGAATATCGCAACCATCTTAATAATCTTCATATTGATAACCCTGCCTGATCAGAATAAATCAAGCATACCATAATATTTCATGCATCAAATGTTAATATTCACTTTTTCTCCATAATCAGACAAAAAAAAAGGGCGGTAAAAACCGCCCTTAATTATAATATTGTCCTGGAAATATTATGCTTTTCCGGCAGAGCCCAGAACGTTTTCGTTCTTTGCGGAATACATTTTTATAAGTTCCGCTCTGGCGGGTTTCAGATATTCTCTGGGGTCAAACTTTGACGGGTTCTGCGCCATGAATTCTCTGATCTTCGCTGTGAAGGCGAGACGTCCGTCTGAGTCGATGTTTATCTTGCACACAGCGCTGGCGGCCGCTTTTCTGAGCTGCTCCTCCGGAACGCCAACAGCGTTCTCCATCTTGCCGCCGTATTTGTTGATCATATCTACATACTCGGGCAGGACACTGGAAGCGCCGTGCAGAACTATCGGGAATCCGGGGATGCGTTTCTCGCACTCCTCAAGGATATCAAACCTGAGAGGGGGAACGGATTCGCCCGGTTTCACTTTGAATTTATAAGCGCCATGGGATGTGCCGATGGAAATAGCCAGCGAGTCCACGCCAGTCTTTTCCACAAACTCTACTACCTGATCAGGGTCTGTGTAATGTGAGTGCTCTGAAGACACATCGTCCTCTATCCCCGCCAGAACGCCCAGCTCGCCCTCAACTGTTACGCCGAACTGGTGAGCGTACTCAACCACTTTCTTTGTAACGGCGATGTTCTCCTCGAAAGAGTGATGTGAACCGTCTATCATAACGCTGGAAAAACCGAAGTCCACACAGCTTTTGCATGTTTCGAAGGTATCGCCGTGATCCAGATGCAGAGCTATCGGGATTTCATATCCCAGCTCTTTGGCATAGTTCACTGCGCCCAGAGCCATATAGCGGAGCATAGTAGCGTTTGCGTAGTCTCTGGCGCCTTTGGACACCTGAAGAATAACCGGTGATTTTGTCTGAACACAGGCTGTTATGATAGCCTGAAGCTGTTCCAGGTTGTTAAAGTTATAGGCGGGAATGGCGTATTTACCATCCATCGCCTTTTTAAACATTTCTTTCGTGTTTACAAGTCCAAGCTCTTTGTAGCTTACTGCCATAATTCACTCCTTTATACAAACATACTTAATGACATGGATATCTCTTCCATCTTGAGCCTCGCTCCCTCTGTATCCGCTCCCCGGCACGAAGGAACGACAATTCCGTAGTATTTGAAGCCGAGCATATTGCAGAACCCTTTGACCCAGTCCAGTGTGCTCTGCCCGTGGCTTCTGTTGGCGGATCCCTGTGTGAAAATGAAAAAGAATTTTTTAGGGGATTCGAATCTGGGGCGTCCGCTCTTGTTCAGGAACACATAAAATCTGTCCAGAAACAGTTTCGCCAGACCGGACATGAAGCTGAAATAGTTCGGAGCGATAAAGATGATAAGGTCGCTGTCGTGAACGGCGGTCATAGCATCTCTCAATCCCTCTTCCACCATTTCCGGTTTGAAGACATCGCTGTCTCTGAACTCATTTATATAGTCATGACAGAACGCGAGAGCGTTAAGTTCGATAACGGCGCTTCCCTCATATTTCTGAGAGAGCTTTTCGGCAATATAGTTGCCGTTTCCGTCATGTTTTGAAGCAGCGTTTATTATAACAGTGTTCATATCCGCACCCCCATACATTTTAACCGCACAGGGGCGAGGTTTCAACAAAAATTGTTGACATGACAGCATTATTTTATCCATAATCTGCTGATGGAAAGCCTTATACAGAAAATATCCGACGCCGGAATCAGAACTGATGAAACACTGAAAGCAGACATTACCGCTCTGCCCCAGTATCTGGGCAGTTTCGGTTTTTTTCATCTGAAAGCTGAAAAATGGGAAACTGTTCTTGTGAAAGGTGTTTTCAAAGGCAACATCCGGAAGATCAGAGGCGAGACGCCCTATGAGGATAAAATCCTGAACGAACTGGCGCAGACTCTGGCAGACATAGAAAGATGTCTGAGACAGCCGGCGGAAGTTCGGCTGACCCATGACGGCGAGCACTTTATCATAGTATCCGCCGAAACAAGAAAACAGCCGTTCATTCCCAAAGACGCCAGAAACTTCCACATACCGTCGCCGCTGACCCCGGTGGAAGCGTCGCTGGGAAGAAACGCCGGAATAAACGAAAAGCACCTTTTCGCTAAAAGTCCTTTCGCCTCTTTCATCGGCGAAACCCTGAGCCCTTTCGCTAACTCTCTGATGGAAAATCTTACCGATGTCATAAATCCGCTCTTCATGAGCTCCGCCATAAAGACACACTCCCCTTCTATAAAACTGCTGTACGGCAGAATGTATATGAATATCACAAATGCTGACACCATCACTTCCGCCTTTTACGCTAAGCCGGATTTCTTTTATATGAATTTTCTGCCTGCGGTTTTCCGGACAATAGCCAAGCCGTCTTACGATATCCCTAACTTAAGCGTTCTGGATATAAACGACGGAGAGTTCGACGAGGCGCTGACCGATATATCCAAAGCGGCGCAGGAGCTGACCAGAGAGACGCTCTTTTCCGAGGACTTCATGCAGACAGCAGCTCTGTGCTTCATGACATGGGAAATGGCGTATCTGAAGCTGTGGCAGAGCTTCACGGAGCTTCTCAGGCTGGTCAGGGATACCGACACCGCCATGAGGCACCTATACAAGACAAAACCCGGATGCGTGCTGTCAGAGGCACAGGAGCTGATGCCCTCTTTTGATCCGGCGCATGAGCCGGCAGGGTTTACTATACCGGAACACACGGCTATTCAGCCAGAAGATATGTTTAAAACGCTCCCTTCAGCTAAAAGGATGCTTACTTCAAAAGCAAAATATATAAAAATTCTTTCAGAAGCACACAAGGCGCTGGATGATCTGGACAGGGTATTTCTGAGCGCTTCCGCACTGACACTGAAAGTCAGGACTCTGGTTCTGGAGCTGGGCGCCGATATGGTGGAAAACCAGATTTTGACAGACCCCAACGATGTCTTCTATCTGGAATACACAGAGATCAAAAACATCGCCGATGATTCCTTCTACGGCAATATTCCCTTCACTCTGAATTTCCGCAAATGGCAGAACCACAGACAGTCCTCTCTCTGCATGCCGGCGTATCTCTTCGAAAAAGACGTGGAAAATATACCTGAGATCGTAAAAAATCAGATAGAAAAATCAGAAAATACAAAAAGCATCCCCTGCCAGTCATTCTTTCACAAAGAACAGACCACAGAAAATTATATATGCAGGAACAGCTTCTTCATCTCCGACATTCAAATGGCGGAAGGAAAGGAAGCGGTGATAGCTGAATCCGCCTCTGTATTCTCATACATCGCAAGATATTGCGCCGTCACGGACACGCCTCTTTATACAGGCGCCAGATACGCCGCTCTGTTGACACGGGACAAAAAGATCACTTTTGAAAAAGACAGCCTGAAGATATAAAAAAACCGGAGCTTTTACTCCGGTTTTTAATTTATCTGATGATTATGTTTATATCCACGCTATGATTGCCGGTGCTCTGGGTATCTCCCGCTTCGCCGGAGATATCGCCTGTCAACCCGCCTATCGTTCCGCCTGTTCCGCTGAGTATTCCCTCGATATCACCCCGCTGAGGGAGGAGCGAATCCGCCGCCGCCTATACCGCCGCCGAAACCGCCGTCACCGCCCTGCTCCGGAGATACTCCTCCGAAGGCGCCAGCCTCGTCATCCACAGTGCCAGGCATACCTGGAAACAGTAAAGAGCCTCCGCCAATAGGAAAGACCGAAGTACCGCCGGCTCCGACCGCCAGCCCCTGTCCGGGTGAAATAACCACAGGAGGGATTCCTCCCTGACCGACTAAACCACCTTCCCCGGTGCCTCCGAGACCTCCGGGTCCGATGCCACCGCCTGAACCCTGCATCGGGTCACCAGATGGACCTACCGGCTGAAGCAGCGGTTGCACAAGGAGACTTCCGTTATAAAGCTCCATATTAAGTGCTGTGAGACCCTGCTGCATTCCCACCAGAGTACCCTTGACGCCTATGACGGCATTGGGTGTCTTGATCCTGAAGTCGCCTGCGACATCACGCATCTTTTCCACTCTGAAGAGCACCTTGCCGTTTTTCAGCTCTGTATTGTAGCCGTCTTTCGTCCTTCCGTTGCCGCTGAAAACAAGTCTGGATTTCTCGAATATTTTTATATCCGTGCCGTCATTCAGTTTCACCACGGCATAGCCTTTTCTTTTGGTTCTCAGAATATCTTTCAGAGACAGAACAGTTCCCGGCTTAGCCAGTTTTCCCATGACTGCGTTCCCCTGAACGATATCCACAGTTCCCTGAACTTCCACCACGGTGCCTGTTGTTTCCGCCGCATAGGCAAATGCGGCAAAACATATTACAATTAACGATATTATCAGTTTTTTCATTGCGTCACCTAATAGCTGTAGCCGATCGCCGTGCTGAACACGGTTTTTTCATAGTCATAGGCGTCTGAGGAAGAGTCCTTGTTCTCCCATGTTAAGCCGCCTGTGACGAAAAATGATCGGTTGATTTTGTATACCACGGTCAGGTCTGTTTTATATCTGTCATCCTCCCGTTCATCGGAGGAGTCTGCGAAGTCAGAGAAAGTATACTGAGCGGATGCGTTCACGGATAATTTATCTGTGATTCTGGCGGATCCGGTCAGCTCTGTTATGTAGGATGTGGAGTCTTTTTCGAAACCGTCAGCGTCGTCAGCCTCAACACCGAATGACAGCCCGGCGGAATATTTCTTCAGAAAGGTTTTCACAGCCTTAGCCGAAACAGCGTAAAGCACTCCGTCCTTGTCATAGTCGTCCTCGGATGTGTCGGAGTAATAGTTTCTGCTCTCTATCTTCACGGGAACAGTGAGCGTGAGACTGTCCATTTTATAATCTGCGGAAGCCTCAACGGCAAAAGATTCAGAATATTTTTCCCCGCCGAAGTATGTCACGGCAGCGCTGATCACCGGCAGGGTGATGTCGAAATTGTCATACCCCTGTTTAACCATAAAATATGCTTTGTGCATCTGAAGGTTATAACTGCTCAGCGAATGGTTCCATGATTTATAGTTAAAGAGCCCGATGGACATCTTATCTGCGTAGGGAGTGTATATATTATATTTAATGTCAGCCACTGCGGATGTTCTGAAGCTGCTTTCCTGTGTGGCGGAATCCACAGCGTCCTCATCCACGGATGTTACGTTGTTGTCATACTCTTCTTTCAGCAGCAGAAAAAGGCTGATCGGTTTTTTTGCCGATGTCAGCGAGTCTTCTCTGATCCTGACCGTATCCTGATACCCGTCAGCGGCGGCCATATTTTTTATGCTTTTTTCAGCACAGACATATCTGGATGAAGCGGTGCACATTGCCGCCAGATAGTTCTGAGCTTTCGGATAATCAGGCGATGTTTTGTCCACCTGCCTGAAATCACTGTATGCGGAGGTCAGGCGTCCGTTTCTAAGCCCGCACTGTCCCATGCGGAGATAGTATCCGCCGTCTCTCACAGTTGATTTTTTCAGTTCGGTTTCCGCTTTTTCAGTGTCGCCTTTTGCCAGAAGCAGATCAGCCAGCATATATCTGGTCTCAGCTTCCTCTGACTGTTCCAGCGATGCTCTGTATTCCTTCTCCGCTCCGGCGGCATCGCCGATATTATGAAGGGCATTGCCTTTATACTTATTCAGAAGAGCTCCTCTCTTCCCTTGTTTTTCTATATAGGAGCAGACATAGAGAACCTCGTCATACTCCTCGTTTGCCAGCATCTCCTTGAAAACATTATACCCTTCGGCATCAGCTCCGTTGTCAAAGAAACACAGTGATCTGTAGATATTTCCGGAAATACCTTCGGAAGATTCCAGCTCCGACAGAGCTCCGTCCATGGACGAGCACTGCCCCTGTTTCATCAGGTCAAAGACCTTCTGATAGTTTTCGTTGTATGTTCCCACAGCCGGATAGTTGTGAGCGAAAGAGACTGCGGAGATAAACATAAGCGGTAATAATAACCTAAGACGCATATCGCCCCCTTAAAATGATTCTAAAAAAGATTATCACAAAAACAATCCGTTTACATGCTAAATTACGGATCTGCGGTTCCGGACTAGCCTGCCTGTCACCAGCAGAACGCCGATGACCACCATCAGTATGCTCACCAGGTGGGGAGCTCTGAGATATCCTATCATCAGATCGTCTGCTCTGAAAAAAGTGACAAAGGCCCTTATGAATCCATAAAAAATAAGATACCAGCCGACTATCACCCCACGACCGATATTTTTGTCGTTTTTCCACATTATATATAAGGGGATAAAACAGCCGAAATTAAGTATCATTTCATATATAAATGTAGGGTGCACGGGAAGCGACCCGAAGTCGAAATAAGCGGGGGTGTTCTTGTATTTTCCGAAACTGATGCCCCATGGAAAATATTCTTTCAGGGTATATATCTTTCCGTTGAAAGCCACATCAAAAGGCACTTTCTGCGCCAGTTTGGATATGCTTTCCGAAGCGTTTTCCAGTCCGGCCTGTGTCAGCGCCTGATGCCAGAACTCGCCGAAATCATTTCTCATGCGGAAAATAATGGATGGGGGAGTGAGTGTAGGCACACCGTGCGCCTCTCCGTTTGCCAGATTGCCTATGCGTCCTATCGCCTGTCCCAGCAGAAGCCAGGGGATCATAGAGTCCGCCATGCCCAGAAGGCTGGTTTTCTTCACTCTGGAAAAGACATATAGCCCCGCCAGAGCGCCTATTATACCTCCGTGGATGGCGAGCCCGCCGTGCCACACAGCAAGCATCTCAAAAAAATTACCCTGATAGTAGTCCCAGCGGAATATCACATAATATATTCTGGCCCCCAGAATACCCGACAGAAAGCAGATTATCCCAGCGTTCTCCATCGCCTCTCTGGAAAGATTCAGAAGAGCCGCCTTCCGCTTCACCATATACATCCCGATGACCAGCGCCAGAATATACATCAGGCTGTAGACCCTCAGCTCGAAAAAACCAATTTTGAACAAAACCGGAAACATTATTTCACCTTATTTTTTAGAGCATTACAATAATACATGTACTGGCTCATTTTTCAAATCAAAAAAACCTTGATTTATTGCAAATCTATTGATATAAATAACACCCATTTTGCACGCCCGAAAAGCGTTCAAAACAGCCCTGTGCCTGAAATCCTTTCGGGTGGCTGTTTACGCGGGCGCAAGAATAACAAATTGAGGCGGGAGCCTCGGGAGAAACAAATGTCCTATATTTCTATGAAAAGCCTGCTTGAGGCGGGTGTTCACTTCGGTCACCAGACAAAGCGCTGGAACCCGAAAATGTCCAAATACGTCTTCGGCGCCAGAAACGGTATCTACATTCTGGACCTTCAGAAAACAGTGCAGTGCTTCAACACAGCATATGAGTTCGCCAGAGACGCAGCCAGAAACGGCAGCAACTTCCTCTTCGTGGGAACCAAAAAGCAGGCTCAGGAAGCCATCAAACAAGCCGCTGAAAAATGTAACTCTTTCTACATGAACGAGCGCTGGCTCGGCGGTACTCTTACTAACTTCCAGACAATCAAAACACGCGTTGCCCGTCTGAAAGAACTGGAAGAGATGTTTGAAACAGGCTACATCAATAAATACACCAAAAAAGAAGCGTCAAAACTCAGAAAAGAGCTTGAAAAACTTACTAAAAACCTTGGCGGTATCAAAGATATGACAACCATCCCCGATGTTATGTTCATCATCGACATCAAGATGGAGCAGAACGCCGTGGCTGAGGCTCATAAACTCGACATCCCGATCATCGCTATCGTGGATACAAACTGCGACCCCGATCAGGTAGATATGCCCATCCCCGGTAACGACGACGCTATCCGCGCTTGCCAGCTTATCGCCGGACGCATAGCAGACGCTATCCTTGAAGGACGTCAGATACTTGATGAAGAAAATCTGGGCGAAGTAGAAGAAGCCGGCGAGGACATCCCCGTTGAGCAGCTGATGGCTGACGCCCCCATCGACAAAGAAGTAACAGACGAAGAGGAGTAATATAATGGCAGAAGTTTCAGCCGCACTGGTAAAAGAGCTCCGTGAGAAGACCGGAGCCGGTATGATGGACTGTAAAAAAGCTCTGGACGAGTCCAAGGGCAATCTTGAGGAAGCCATTGAGTTCCTCCGTAAAAAAGGTCTCGCCGCCGCCGCTAAAAAAGCAGGCAGAATAGCCGCCGAAGGAAGCGTTGTCGCTTTCTGCGATGGTAAAATCGGCGTAATCCTCGAAGTAAACTCAGAAACCGACTTCGTAGCTAAAAACGATACATTCGTAGGCTATGCCAACGAAATGGCAGAGCTCATCGCCGCTTCAAAACCCGCTGACGTAGACGCTTTCATGTCTGTTAAGACAAAAGGCGGAGAGACTGTTGAGGAATACCTGAACACTATGACAGCAAAAATTGGCGAAAAACTCAGCCTGAGAAGATTCGTATGCGTGGAAGGCGGCACTCTGGCAACATACATCCACGGCGCCGGAAAAATAGGCGTTGTTGTTAAGCTGGAAGGCGGAGACGAAGCGCTGGCAAAAGACCTTTGCCTGCACATCGCCGCCAGCAACCCGAAATATCTCGACTCCTCATTTGTTGACAAAGACTTCGTGGCAAAAGAGGAAGAGATCTTCGCAGCCAAGCTGAAAGAGCAGGGCAAACCCGATAACATGATCCCCAACATAGTAAAAGGTCAGGTAGCAAAACTTCTTAAAGAAGTATGCCTCGTAAGCCAGCCTTTCGTTAAGGATCCTGACACCACAATAGAGAAACTGCTCGCTTCTAAAGGCGCTAAAATAGTTTCCTACACCCGCTTTGAGCTGGGGGAAGGAATCGAAAAAAAGCAGGAGAACTTTGTGGAAGAGGTAATGAAACAGATCAAGAACTAAGGGTCTGCGCCATTTCCGTTGCGTTCAACGCACTAAGTAAATTAAAACATTAATCAAGCCCCGCTTTTGCGGGGCTTTTTTATTTATGGTAGTCAGACTATTGGAATATATATCTCTGTTCTCAGGTTTTCCGGTTTCGTCCGTTTCGGATTTCTGTTTAGATACTTCTCAAAAATCGGCAAATCAGCAAGCTGGATGTCATTTCTCTTTATGTATGATGAAAAGATAATATTATAAATATCTTGCAGCTTAGAATATTCACCAACATGCAGAAACACTGCATATTTGCCGCCCTTTATAACATTTTTGGTGATGCTGTCTTCAAGCTCTACAGAGTCATCGGTATTGTTGATGCATGCATCACTTCTGAGCTTATCAGCACAGGTAACATTCGGGTCGTCGTAGTATATACCGTACGAAAACGTGTTCTTCTCCATAATATTTTTCTTATTTTTAATCTTATTTTTGTATGCCCAACTGAATAATATACCGTATGCGTCACCAATTTTATTATACTCCCCAACATGACGCACGCTGTATACTTTAATATCATCTATCACTTCAACTCGAATAGGTTCTATCATTACATACTCCTTTGGTCTGTTATTAGTTTTTTTATGCTCCCCTGGAGAACACCCAAAAAAATCCTTAAATGCCTTATTAAAGGCAGATGGAGTGCTGTAACCTGCATCCATTGCGGCATCTGTCATACTTTTACCCTTATATCTTATTGCGTATGCAGCACGTTCCAGCCTCAGTCTTTTTATGTATTGCGCTATGGTCTCTCCGACATAACTCACAAACAGCCTATGAAAATGGAAATATGAAAAACCTGAATATGTAATGATTCTGTCAATATCTATGCTGTCCAGATCATCATCAATTTTTTTAATTACGGCATCTATAATTATCTGATTTTTCATAAAACAAGAATATCACAACATACGGATTATAACTTTTCCAAAACTGCTTTTTTTTTGCACGTGAGCATAAATATTACAATGAGGCGTATTGACATTTTGTCAGCAAAAGCTATTATAATCCTTGCCTACCCCAAACTGATACCCATTGGCACGGGTATCACAATCTAATCTTTTCATATTCGGAGCATGTCATGTTCAAAAATGAACTTGTGATCGATGGACGTACGTTCAGAAGCCGACTCATGGTGGGCACAGGAAAATTTCCCAACGCTACAATTATGGCGGACGCGGCAGAGGCGAGCGGGGCAGAGATTGTCACCGTGGCACTTCGCAGGGTGGACATAAACAATCCTCAGGATGATATCCTGAAACAGATAGACCCTAAAAAATATCTTCTGCTTCCCAATACCTCCGGCGCCAGAGACGCTGAAGAGGCTGTGAGACTGGCACGCATAGCCAGAGCGGCAGGATGCGAACCCTGGGTTAAGCTGGAGGTCACACCCGACCCCTATTATCTGCTTCCCGACCCTATCGAGACATTTAAGGCGGCGCAGATACTGGTGAAGGAGGGCTTTAAAGTTCTGCCTTACATCAACGCCGATCCTGTGCTGTGCAAGCGTCTGGAAGAGATAGGCACAGTCACAGTTATGCCGCTGGGCGCTCCCATCGGCAGCAACAAAGGCATCAAAACCATAGACAATCTTCAGATAATCATAGAACAGGCAAAGATCCCTGTGGTGGTTGACGCAGGAATAGGCGCTCCCAGCCATGCGGCTCTCGCTATCGAGATGGGCGCGGACAGCGTTCTGGTGAACACTGCCATAGCCACAGCGAAAGACCCGGTGAAAATGGCGCTGGCATTCAAAATGGCGGTGGACGCCGCAGTGACAGCCAGAGCGGCAGGCATGCCCGGCACCCGTGACAGAGCGGAGGCATCCAGCCCCCTGACCGGATTTCTGAGGAACTAAGATGAGCTTTGAACAGGTTTTAGACACATATAAATTCAATGAAGTGAAAGACTTCATATTCTCCAGAAGCGCCAGAGACGTAGAGTTCGCTCTGGGTCAGGAAAAACTGAACGAAGAGGATTTTGCCTCCCTGCTCTCTCCAGCGGCTGAAGGCTACATGGAGGAGATGGCGCAGAAGGCGAACCGCATTACACTTCAGAGATTCGGAAAAACAATCAAAATTTACGCCCCCATATATCTGTCCAACGAATGCAGCAACTCCTGCATATACTGCGGTTTCAACCGTCACAACGAGATCCCCAGAGTGATACTCACTGACGAACAGATAAAACGTGAGGTGGAAATCATTCATAACATGGGCATCCGCCATGTGCTTCTGGTTACAGGAGAGTTTCCTGCGAAAGTCGGCACTGACTATCTGATCAACTCCGTAAATCTGATGAAGGACAAATTCTCTTCCGTGTGCATAGAGGTCTATCCCATGTCTCAGGAAGACTATGAGCTGATGTATAAAAACGGCGTGGACGGGCTCACCATGTTTCAGGAAACATATAACAGAGCAAAATACGCGGAGGTGCATCCCGCAGGCAAAAAACGCGACTTCGGCTGGCGTCTTGGCGGACCGGAGAGAGGCGCGGCCGCAGGGTTCCGCACCATAGGCATGGGCGCTCTGATGGGACTGGAAGAGTTCCGCACAGACCAGTTTTTTCTCGGTCTGCACTCCAACTATATTATGCGCAATTTCTGGAAAACACATGTCTCGCTGTCTCTGCCCCGCATCAGACAGGCATCAGGCAACTTCAAGCCCCACGAGATAGTGAACGATCTGAACTATGTCCAGATGATACTTGCCCACAGGCTGTTTCAGCATGACATAGGTATAAACGTTTCCACCAGAGAGACCAGAGAATTCAGAGACAATCTCCTTCGTCTGGGTGTCACACATATGAGCGCCGGATCAAAGACCGAACCGGGCGGCTATGCCAAGGAACACGACGGCAAACAGTTTCAGGTGGAAGACACAAGGACAGTGGAAGAATTCTGTGCTATGGTTAGAGCAAACGGATATGATCCGGTGCTGAAAGACTGGGACACTTATTTTCTCAATGGTGAATAGATGAAATTCTACGACAGTGTGAAGACCGCCTCCGGATACACCCTCTATATCGTTTTCGATGATGAGAAAGTGTATGAGATTACATCTCAGATACCGGACGGCACGCCCTCCGCTGTCGCTGAAAAGTATAAATATATCAAAGACTATCTGAGTGGACACTGCTGTCAGCCGATGCTGATAGAGGCTTTCGATGATCTGGATATGTCATGGGCGACACCTTTCATGAGAAAGGTGTACAAGGCGCTGTCTCTTATCCCCTGCGGGACAACGGTGAGCTACGGCTATCTTGCCGAGCTGGCCGGCAGACCAAAAGCCGCCAGAGCTGTCGGAAGCGCCATGGCTAAGAACAGGTTTCTGATCGTGATCCCCTGCCACAGGGTTCTGGCGTCCGGTCACAGGATAGGCGGATTCTCCAGCGGGCTGGATATGAAAAGAGCTCTGCTCAGATGTGAGGGACATAATGAATTTTGATATTCTGCCTCCGACTATCAGGTGGGAGGATGATAAGCTGATAATAATCGATCAGACCAAACTGCCTAATGAATATACAGAAAAAACGCTCCACACCAGAGAGGACGTCTATCTGGCGATCAAAAAACTTGAAGTAAGAGGCGCTCCCGCCATAGGGATCGCCGGAGCATACGGTCTGTGTGTCTGCGCTCAGCAATATATTAATGAGTCACCTAATCTGTTCAAGGAAATGGTCAGAAAAGACGCCGAATTTCTCAACTCTTCACGTCCCACAGCGGTCAACCTGAGCTGGGGTATCAAGAGAGTGATAAACACTCTGCTGAAAAGATCGCACAAAAGCTCTTCAGAAATATACAACACAATGGTGATGGAAGCCGTCCGTATCCATCAGGAAGATATAGAGATATGCAAAAGCATCGGACAGCATGGAAAATCACTGATAAAGAACGGATCGGGCGTGCTGACACACTGCAACGCCGGCTCGCTCGCCACATCACATCTGGGTACAGCCACAGCGCCAATGTACATGGCGTACGCTGACGGCGTGAAATTCTCTGTCTTCGCAGACGAAACCAGACCACTGTGTCAGGGATCCAGACTCACCGCATGGGAGCTTCAGCGTGCCGGGCTTGACGTCACCCTGATCTGTGACGACATGGCGGCAAGCGTTATGTCCTCCGGCAGAGTCAATCTTGTTATAGTAGGAACAGACCGTGTGGCGGCTAACGGCGATGTTGCCAACAAAATAGGCACGCTGGGCGTGGCTATCCTGGCAAAATATTACGCTATTCCCTTCTATGTTGCGTGTCCTTCATCCACGCTGGATATGAAAACATCATGGGGAAAAGACATAGAGATAGAGCAGAGAGAGGCGGACGAGGTCTGCTACTTCGGAGAGAAAAGAACTGCTCCGGAAAATATCAAGGTGCTGAACCCTGCATTTGATGTGACGCCTAACTATCTGGTCACAGGCATCATCACGGAGAAGGGGATCATATATCCCCCATATGACAGAACACTGCCAGAACTGATAAAATGAATCACATACACAACCGGGCACTGCTGATAAACCTGACGGAAGAGACCTCGGAGATAATCGAAACGGGGGATGCTGTCTACAGAAAGTTTTTTGGCGGGAGAGGGATGTGCGGATACTATCTGAATCGTTTTCTGGAAGACGACCCCATAATTTTTCATTCCGGTCTTTTTGCCGGCACTGACATCAGCGGAAGCGGCCGATGCTCGGTGGCGCATGTCTCTCCGCACACCGGAGGACTGTTCCGTTCAGATTTCGGCGGGGATTTTTCCATCTCACTGAAACATGCCGGGTACGACGGGCTGATCATCACCGGAAAACTCGAAGAAAAGAAATCCATAATCATAGACCATAGAGTTCTGCTGGGCAGAGCGCCGGACAGAGGATATTCGTCTGTAACCCCTGGTGCATCCGCATGGGAGGGCGTAACCTACGCCGGAATAATATGCGATGGTTCGTTCAATGCCCACAGAGGCTCCACAGGATATGCTCTGGCACAGAAGAATATCGAGTCTGTCTGTATAAAACTGCCGGAAGAATCCGAACCGGAGACATTATCCGCCAATGAGGATATAGAGAGGCTGATAAACGCATCCCCCGCTCTAACCGGGCGTCTTGGCATATGCGGTTTCGGCACTGCCGCCCTGTACGATCTGGCTTACAGCAGAAAGATGCTCCCCCATAATTTTTTCGGCTCTGTCCCTGACGGCAGGGTAAACGCTCACAGCTTTCTGAGCGGGCACGATGTAATACACTACACCTGCGCTCCATGCGGAGTGGGATGCAAAAAGAACATCAACGGTGAAAAACTCCCCGAATATGACGATTTCGCCGCTCTGTCCGCTGTAGGACTGGCTGACGCCGAAAGTTTCTACGAATGTTTCAGCAAGGGATACGATGCCGTAACTCTGGCTCACAATATAGATTTCTACCGCAAAAACATCAGAGATGACGACCCCAAAGAGCTTCTGATGAACCTGAACAGATACAAAGAACTGAAAACATCCGGAAACGGGCTCTCCGTGAAGGGACTGGAGATTCCGTCGCTGGACCCCAGAGGCGCCTGCGGAGTGGCTCTGGGATACGCATCCGCCACTAACGGAGCGGACTATATGAGCGCTATGGCGCATACCCACGAAATACTCAGAAAACCAGTGCCCACAGACAGACACTCGTTCGAAGGCAAAGCGTATCTGAACTATACACTGGAGAACGTGAAAGCCGCTCTGGACAGTCTCGTCCCCTGCTCATACATGATGTTCGCAGTATCGGCAGAAGAATACGCAAAGGCTCTGACAGAGCTGACAGGAGAAGATTTCTCCTCCGCCTCTCTGGCAGAGGCAGGTGAAAACATCTGGATGAACGAGATACAGATAATCAGACGACTGGACATAGAAACTGCCTCTGACATCCTGCCGGACGTCTTTTTCAGCGAAGGCGCAAACGGTCACAATCCTCTGGACAGAGGAGCGTTCGACAAAGAGATGAAAAGATACCACAGACTCAGAGGGCTTCTATGAGAAGCCTTACATCTAAATACCTGAATAAGCTGAAAGACAGTAAGCTGGCTTACGATGCTGTTTACATTTTCAATGACGGTGAATCCGGATTCGATGGAAGCATCAACCCGGACAACGCCCTGATAGAGACTATGAGGGAGCTGAAGACTCCACTGCTCTTCTTCGGACGTCCGGCTGAGCCGTTTTTTTCGGCGCTTAACGCGGTTGCGGAGCACGGCGATTTTTCCCCCAACGATTCCGAGACCAGAACTTTTCTTCACACTGTCCCAGTTGCAGACTCGTTCGACCCGCAGACGCTGGCAGGTCTTCTGAAAAAGCGCAAAGCGGTCTATATAAAAGACAGAGGAATAGTAACCTCCGCCCCCTATGGAGCGGAACAGGGCTACATCTATTTCTGCTCTGTGTGCTTCTCAGGATTTGTGAAATTTTTCTCTGACGCCGGGGAAAAAGCTCTTCTGAAACAACCCTACAACAGAGAATTGGTAAGCAGGCTTATCAAACAATATACAGAGTTCATGCCAAAGATACAGGCACCTGACCTGATGACAGAGATAATGTCTTCAGACGAATCGATCATATCCGCCATGGCTCAGGCAGGAAGAGCTACAGTGGACATGGGGCTGGTGGATTCATTCTTCGGCAATATATCCTGTCTGTATAATGACAGAATATTTATCTCCCGCACTGGAAGCAGTCTGGACGAGCTGGAGAACGAAACCGATATATGCCCTGTGGACGAATCGAGCTGTCAGGGACTGACGGCATCCAGCGAACTGGCAACCCACAAAAAGATATACGAACAGACAGACAGCCGTGTGATACTGCACGCCCACCCCAGATTCAGCGTGATAATGTCTATGATGTGCGCCGAAGACTGCGCAAACAGAGGCCGGTGCCACTATGCGTGCGACAGAGAAAGATTTCTGGGTGATGTTCCGATCGTACCCGGAGAAGTGGGCAACGGAAAAAGAGCCATGGTGAACACTGTGCCGGACGCCGTACAGCGGCACGGAAGCGCTATAGTGTACGGACACGGCGTTTTCACCGTGTCCGCATCCGATTTCAACGATGCCTTCAGAAAACTGGTCGCAACAGAGACCAGAGCCCTGAGGCTATATCATCATCTTACTTGCCAGCCAGACGCTGACGAGATCGCCTTTTTTGATTCCTTCTGAGTCCTCGGGTATAACAGTCACACAGGGAAATCCCTTACCGTTCATACAGACGGACGCCTTGCCCTCTTCGTTCACGGTGAGCCATGTGCTGACCAGCCCTGCCAGACCTTTTTTCTTTGTCTTGTCAAAGTTAGAATAGCCTACTATCGGTCCTGTTTTCAGCCCGTGCCATTTGCGGATGGCCTGAACCAGAAAAATCTCTGAACATGCTATAGCTCCGGCAGGTGAGCCGGGGAACATGAAAAGAGGTTTGCCGCCTAACAATCCGAAACGGAATGTCTTTCCGGGGGACATGCGCACGCCCTCCACAAAGATCTCTCCGCCCATTTCCAGCACACAGAATTTCAGCAGGTCATACTGGCTGTGCCCTGTACCGCCGAATGTAACGACCATGTCGCACTCCATGGCGGCCTTTTTCATTGTTTTGGAGAGTTCGCCCTCATCATCAGGCACAACTCCATAATATTTCATCTCAGCTTCGAATATACGCAGCAGTCCTGCCATGTGATAATAGTTGCTGTTCACTGTTCCTTTCTTGGAAAAATCCTCCACCAGCTCGTTTCCGGTGGATATAACACCGATCACAGGGTTTCTGACGCAGGCGAGCTTTTCGAGACGCATGCTGGCAAATACCTCCATCAGCCTGATGTCGACTCTTCTTCCCCTCTGCGCTATCACCTGTCCTTTAAAGACACTGGCGCCTGTCTCGGTGATGTGTCTCTTTCCATCATCATCTTTGGAATACGAAACGTTCTCGCCGCTTCTGCTTGCCTTTTCAAAAGGAACGACAAATTCGGTATTAACAGGAACCTTCGCCCCTGTGGCGACCCTGATGCACTCGCCTTTTTTCAGAGGCTTGTCATAGGTGTCCGCCGCGGAGAGCTCTTTGATTACGAGGCAAGTGCCCTCTGAGCCCCTGCCGACAGCATATCCGTCCATGCGGGATGTATCCGCTTCGGGCAGATCTGTGTCCGAAATGATGTCAGTAGCCAATACCCTGCCGGCAGCTGTGAGCAGCGGTATTTCCTCCGGCTTTCCGCCGGGCACGATAGATATTATTGTGTTAAATGCGTCTTCAAGTTTCATGCCCATATGATAATACATTTTCGCTGATTTTAAAATAGACTTAGAAAAAAAGTTAAAAATATTATATAATAAGAGGCAGACAGGTTCTTTATATGAAAAAAATTTTAATTTTTACAAAAAAATCTAACTTCTTTGATACTTCAGACATTCTTTGCGGACTGATGTCATCATTCTATACTGTTTCCGACACGGATGAGTGCATCTCTATGCTGACAGATTCCGCCGTCTCCGGACTGCTTCTGGACGCTTCCGGCAGCCCTGATGAGTGTTTTCAGATCCTGTCGGACATGGAAAAACAGGGAATATATATCCACACGGCGGTATACATCACAGACGACCGCTATTTCGCCGAATTCTCAGGTCTGGGCATAACATCCTTTCTGACAGACAAAAACGTGAAAAGAGCCATCTGCTCCGTATTCGGGCTGGGGGAAGACGCCGGCAGAAAGAACAGCATAGTCCACCGTCTGGTGAACAGGCTGCGCAGTCTGGCGGAATCTCTGGAACAGGGTGTGATCCTGCTGGATTCCGAGAACAGGATAGTCTTCGCCAACAAAGCCGGATCAGACATGACAAAAATGTCCGTAAAAGAGATAATGAAAAAAAGACTGGACGATATCTTTCTGTCTCATCCCTATTCGCCGGAATCGAAACAATCCGCGGTATATGAGCAGAAGGAGCACACTCTGGCGGACGGAACAGTATTGACACTGGACAGCACCATCACGCCGGCATATGAAAGGGACGAATTCTCCGGAAACATCATCATCTTCAGCAAGCCCACCGGACACGCTCTGGACAGGGAAAAGGAGCTGGAGCTGCTGAGGTTTCAGGAGAAATACCACTCCACGCAGCAGGCCGCCGCTTTTAAAAAACAGATGCTGGTGATAAAAGACGAAGTGTCCGGCACGGTGACCGGACGGTATGGTTTCGAGACTTATTTCAAACCGCTGGATATCATGAGCGGCGACATCTATGGTTCTATCAATATCAAGGACGGGCGCTGCCTGCTCTATATCATAGACGCCATGGGCAAGGGACTCTCCGCTTCCGTCACGGCTCTTCAGTCCAGTTCGTTCATCAATCACTCTGTGGAGATGTCCATCATCAAGAACGACTTCAGCCTGTCGGGCATGCTGACGCACTTCATCCACTACATCAGAGACAGAATAATGGACGAGGAGGCGCTCTGCGCTGTTTTCGCCCTGATAGACACCAACACGGACAACCTGTATGTTTCCAGCTTCGGCATGCCGCCCATTCTGGCATGTCACACAGACGGCACAGTGACACGGCTGAAAACTCCGAACATGCCTATCATGCGCTTCATGGCTAATAAGGAGATAACGAAATTCCCTCTGGCGGATATAGAAAAACTGCTGATATATTCCGACGGTCTGTCCGAGTCCGTGGGCAATGACGGCTCACTGTTCTTCACCAGACTGCCGGAAGTATTCGGCGCATCCGGGACCAAAAAGCACTTTCTGAAAAGGGTCAACAGCGAGATAACCACCAATGACGACGACATGACCTTCTTTTTTGTCAGCACTCTTCCGAAGGAGTTTGAAAAACAGGAAAACTTCTCCGTGAAATCGTCCGTGTCCGAGATACAGCAGGCTTCTGAAAAAGTATTTGATTTCATGAGAAAGAACGAGATAGGCGAAGACGAGGTAACCACATTCGAGTTCGCCATGCAGGAGATGCTGATGAACGCTCTGGAGCACGGCAGTTTCGGCATCAGCTTCAGCCAGAAGCAGGAGATGATAGTATCCGGAAACTACGACTCGGTGCTCTCTATAAAATCATCCGACGGCTCACCCGATCATGACAAAGACATAGACATCATCTGCCGGCTGACTCCGTTGAAGGACGGACGCAGAACACTGATCATCACCATATCCGACACCGGACAGGGATTCAGCGTTTCAGAGATATTCAAGTTCAACAGCTTTGACGGGAATCTGTGTCATGCGGGAAAAGAGAAATATAACGGAAGAGGGATCTTCATAACGGATAATCTGGTGGACGGTCTCTTTTATAACGAGCGGGGAAACACTGTTCACATCATCAGGATTCTTGACAGTCAGCATATTTAGGCAGAACCACATGCACGTTGGCGCCCATGTCGGTATTGCCCAGCATGACCTCGCCGCCCATCTGCTCGCTGAGCACCATCTTGACCATGAACAGACCTATACCGGCGCCCTTGCCCTCTCCTTTGGTGGAGTAATACGGCTCAAAGGCTCTCTTCAGCACCTCGTCTGAAAAACCTTTTCCATTGTCTTCTATGTCCATGAAAACATTCTGCTCGTCACATCTGATCTTAACTTTCACAAGACCTTTGATTTTACTGTCAGTTTTTTTCCGCTCCGCTACTGAGTCCAGAGCGTTGTATATGATATTCAGCACCGCATGCCGGAAATTGCCTACGTCTCCTCTGACAACCGCGGATTTAAATTTACAGTCGGGGCAGGTGAAGATATTTTTACAGTCGTAATGCTGTTTTTCGCATCCGCAGGAAAAAACCACGTCCACGCCGAGATAATAAATCTGAGCGCTCAGTATGTTCAGAACGTCCAGTATCTCGCTGATTATGTTTATCTTTGTATCATCTGAGCTGAATGAGAAGAAATTTCTGAATTTGTCTATCGTGCCAGACATGTCTCTGATCAGCGAGCCTGTGACCTCATCGAACTCACGGAGATACTCCTCTGTGACTCCGCCTGAACGGCATGTGTCCACCATATCCTGAACCTGAAGCCCCAGAGCGTTCAGAGGCTGACGCCAGTGGTGAGATATCGCCGTCAGCATGTTGCCCATATCGGCGAATTTTTTCGTATTTTCCAGTGTCTGTTCCTGAAGGTCTAGATTCAGCTTCCTGTAGTTGTTGCTGACCTCCATAAAAACGGACACGTCCCGCAGTGTGATGATTATTCTGGCAGTATCCATCTTCACTGCGTTAGCGGAGATGAATATTATCCTGCCGCCCGCCATCATGCGGAGAGACGCCTCCGCTTTTTCTGTCTTCTCTATCTGCATAAAGAAAGAATAGCATGCCTGAATGCTGTCCGGAGCCATCAGATCAGCCAGATTCAGCAGGGTCAGAGAGCTTCTGTCCTTACCCGACATCTGCTCCATAGCCGGATTGACCTCCGTAATCATACCTGTATGATCAGTGATCACCATAGGGTCCGGGGAATAGGTTATATAGTCATGATATCTCTTTTCCTGCTTCCGCAGGCTTTCCTGATAATAAAAAATCTGACCTATCAGGTATATGACAGTCGCTCCGTAAACACAGAAAAGCGCAGCGACAGATGATTTCTCCAGAATCTCACGCATATAGCTGTCGTCAGCGAACGCGTTGTCCACATAGATGTCCGCCACCCAATACATTATCCCGCATACGAATGTCAGAGTTGTTATCGAAATAGCTGTCCTGTTAAACAACTTATTTTCTTTTATATTCTTTAGTTCCATATACTAATTGTTATTGGATTTTTGCGATATGTCAAATAAACTTTTCAGCAAAATAAATGTAAATTATCAGAATATTAATCAGTTATTTGTGTTATAATGATCTGTGTGGGTGACAGAATTTATTTTGCTGATTCATCAGAACGTTTTTCTTGCGGTTTACACAAGCAAATCAACGGGTGGTATGTATGTTAAGCAACACTTCTGTCAAATTACGTCTTATCGCCGCCACAGTTATCGGCATGCTGATACTTGGAGCGGCTATTACAGGGATCTCTGCATATAAGTCTTATTCATCCAGCCTGACAATGCAGATGGTCCAGCTCGGCAGTATCCGTGAGGTGAAAAAGGACAATATCAAAGACTACTTTGATAATCTGGGCAGTCTCATCACCTCCATGGCGGCCGGCACACAGGTCATGGATGCCATGACCGAATTCAACGACGCTTTTTATAAGATACAGGAAGAGACGGGCATCGACCCCGAAAGCATAGTGCCTGAAATGACAGAGCACTACGACAGCCTGTATCTGGATAAGGTAAACTACGGCGTTCCAAACGCTGTGTCACGCAGACCCACGCTGGACTATCTGCCGAAAGACCCTAACGCCAGAATAGCCCAGTATATCTACATCATCAAAAACCCTGAAAAGATAGGCGAAAAGAACAATATGCAGACCCCCGACGGGTATGACTGTTCATACACCAGACTTCATTCCAGATATCACAACAGCTTCAACACCACGCTGAACCGTTTCTCTCTCTATGACATCTTCCTTGTTAACATGAAGGGCGACCTGATCTATACGGATTTCAAGGAGAAGGATTACAGCACGAATCTTCTGAACGGTCCATACGCGGACACCGGACTGGGTGACGCCTATAAAAAATCGCTGGAAAAAAAGGAGGGCGAGATATATCTGAACGACTTCATGCCGTATGAACCCAGCTATAACCTGCCGGCGTCTTTCATTTCCACACCCGTCTATAAGAACGGCGCGCAGATAGGCGTTCTCATATTTCAGATGCCTATCAGCAAGATAGACTATGTCATGAACTTCGGCGGAAACTATGAGAAATCCGGTCTGGGAAAAACAGGTCAGTGCTTTCTGGTGGGATCCGATCAAACAATGCGAAATAACAGCCGCTTCATGCCTGAGATGGAAGACGCTCTGGTGAAGAGACTGGGAACAACCATCGGCGTTCTGAAAGTAATGGACAAAGCCACCGAGTGCGCTATGGAAGGCAACTCCGGCTCAGCGGTAACCACCAAGGAAGACGGCACGGAGATGCTCTCATCCTATTCGTCCATAGACCTGTTCGGGCTCACATGGGGGATAGTGGTGGAGATAGGCAAGGACGAGGCGATGAAATCCGCTGTCCATCTTCGCAACACACTGATAATAATCTCCATCGTGATAACTATCATCATCGTGGCGCTGATGTATCTGGTTCTGAACAGCGTTGTCCTGAACAAACTGAAAAAGGCGACTTCGCTCGTTAAAGATCTGGTAACAGGAGACGCCGACCTGACACACAGGATAGAGCTGGCAAAAGCAAAAGCTCAGTCCGGAACGGAAGACCTGAGCCCTGACGAAATAATCCTGCTGACGCAGTATATAAATATGTTCATCAGAAACGTACACGACATCATCGCTGATGTTAAGCTGAAGGCTCACTCGGTGAATACCGGAACAACTGATCTGGCGTCTGTGACGGAGGAGCTCTCCGCCAACTTCGCCGAACAGGCAGGGCGCATAACAGATATCGCCTCCGCTATGGAGGAGATGACCATCACATCAGAGATGGTTCTGAGCAATGTGGGGGAATCTCTGGAAAAGACAGAGCACGCCAATATCAAGACAAAAGAGGGCATCCGCTCACTGAACAATGTGGTGAACAACATCAATGACATAAAAACAGGCGTAAGCTCTCTGGCAGAGACCATAGCCGGACTGAGCGACTCATCCACGCAGATCGGCGACATCCTGAACGTTATAAACGATATAGCAGACCAGACAAACCTGCTGGCGCTGAACGCCGCTATAGAGGCAGCCAGAGCCGGAGAGGCGGGCAGAGGATTTGCCGTGGTGGCGGACGAAGTGCGCAAACTCGCAGAGAGAACACAGAAGGCGACCACAGAGATCAGCACCATAGTATCCTCTCTTCAGACAGAGGCGCACAGCGCGTCAGAAGAGATGCACTCCGCCGTGGACACTGTGAATCAGGGTGTGGATGTCATACAGGAAGCCAATAAGGTCTTCGGACAGATCGTGAGCGCAGTGGACGATATCAATACCGCCAGCAAAAGCATAGAGACAGCCGTGAAGGAGCAGAACTCCGCCATTTCATCAGTTACGGAGAATATAGGCAGCATCTCCGCCGGAGTGGAGGAGAGCAACTCCGCCGTGGCGTCTGTTTCCAGCAGCCTGGAAAACCTGAGCAGCCTGGCGGACGACATGAACGCCACTGTAAACAAATTTAAAACAAACTGACACATATAATAAAAGGGGTTCAGCCAGAACCCCTTCTCTCTTCCTGTTTTCAATGTTATAATATCCAGACAGATTAATTAACTTTTTTTGGTGCATCAGTGCAGAAACTTTCAGAAACAGAAAAAATATCCGGTCTGACAAGAGGATACTGGAAGAGTACGTTCATTTTGTCAGTAATCACCATTTTCATATTATCTCTGGCGGCTGCCGCAATATCAAACATTGTCCGTATACAGCAGTTTAAGAAAGAGACCGTATCTGTCATCAATAATTTTGAGTCAAAACAGCTCGATTTCGACCTGAACACCATAGCGGATGACCCCGCTGTCATGAAGCACACATGGGAGAGTATCGAACCCTATCTGGAGATGTTCGAGCTGGTCGAGATAAAGATATGGACAAATGATATGCGCACCGTCTTTTCCGTGGCGGATCAGAATACAGTCGGAAAATATTTTCCCGGGAACAAAGAGCTGAGAAAGGCGCTCAGTGAAAACAAAGTTATAATGGCTCTGGACAGCGGGGAGGATCTGGAAAACATATCCCTCCGCAGATATAATCTCATGCTCGAGATGTATGTTCCTCTGCATAACAACGGCAAGGTACACGGTGTTCTCGAGGTATACAGAAAAGCTCCGGGGCTTCAGTTTTTCGGCAGAGTGAACATCTTCGCCGGACTCATAGTGCTGATCCTCGGCATATTGTTCAACCTGCTTATCTCCACCAAATTCCGCTATGCCATGAAGACCATATTTGCCTATCAGAAGACTCTGGTTCAGGCAAACGAGGACATCGCCACATCATACCATCACTCTGTTGTCAGTCTGGCTAAGGCGCTGGAACTGAGGGATATGGAAACTGAGGGGCACTGCGAACGTGTGGTGAATATGTCCGTTTATATCGGAAAAAAGATGGGACTGGACAAACTGACACTGGGAAAACTGGCGGTGGGGGCATATCTGCACGATGTAGGCAAGATAGGCATTCCGGACAGCATTCTGCTGAAGCCTGCCCGTCTCACCACCGAAGAGCGGGATGTGATGGAAACCCACGTCAGCAAAGGCTATGACATTATCAAAAACGTACCCTTTCTGATGCATGCCGAAGAGATTGTAAAATATCACCACGAAAAATATAACGGCAAAGGATATCCTTTCGGACTGAAAGGAAACGAAATACCAATAACCGCAAGAATATTCGCTCTGGTAGACGTTTTTGACGCTCTCATCAGCAAGCGCCCGTATAAAGACCCCATGCCTCTGGATCAGATACTGAAAATAATCAGAGAGGAGCGGGGCGAGCACTTCTGTCCGAAGGTCGCCGACATCATTCTGAATATGAGCGAAGAGGAGCTGACGGGAATCAACAGGAACATCGAGGCATCGCACATCACAGAGATAGTTAACGACGCCGTTATGCGTCTTCTGGAGCATGATTTTAAAACCACGGCTATGTTGTGATCAATCAGCCTGTTTTATCCTGCTGAGCAGAACGTATCCGCCTATTCCTGCCAGAACCGAGGCGGAGAGAATAGCTATCTTAGCTGAATTCACGACCTCCGGTGAAAAAGCCATGGAAGCGATGAATATCGACATGGTAAGCCCTATGCCCGAAAGCACCGCAACACCAGTCAGACTGGCATTGGTAAGCTGTTTAGGCAGAGTAACCAGCTTCATCTTTTCCGCCGCCTTTACAAAGCTGAATATGCCCAGCGGTTTGCCTATCAGCAGACCAAAAATAATCCCAAGCCCCATAGGAGAAACTATCCCGCCGAAAGAAGTTGAGTCTATGGTAACGCCCGTATTGGCAAAGGCGAAAAGAGGCATGATAAAATACGCCGAAAGACCATGCAGGTTGTATTCCAGACGGCTCATAGGATTATATACCGCCTGAGAGGTATACATCACCTTGTTCAGAGTCTCTTTCTGACATTTTGTGGGGATCTCGGTATCCGGATTGTTCTTGCAGTCTCCGAGCTGTTTTAAGAAATGCGTCATGGAACGCAGAAACACCTGAAGCTGGATCTTAGGCTGGCTGGGTATGAAAAGCGCCAGAAGCACGCCTGCTATAGTGGCGTGTATTCCTGATTTCAGAAAAAAATACCACAGCAGAACACCCACAGCAAGATACGCCAGAATGGAGCGCACACCAGAATAGTTCATCAGCGCCAGAGCCACAAGCGCTGCTCCGGCATATGTCAGATAACCGAAAGCGATGCCCTTAGAATAAAAAAGAGCTATCACCAGCACGGCGATCATGTCGTCCACCACCGCCAGCGATGTTATGAATATCTTAAGCTGGATAGGCACACGGCTTCCCAATAGAGCCATGATCCCAATGGCGAACGCTATGTCCGTGGCCATGGGAACGCCCCAGCCGTTCATATCTCCGCCGCTGACATTCACCGCTGTGTATATCAGCGCCGGAACAACAGCTCCGCCTATTGCGGCTATCAGCGGCAGAAGAGCTTTCCGCACATCAGACAGCTCGCCGATGAGTATCTCCCTTTTGATCTCCAGACCGATAACCAGAAAAAAGAGAGCCATCAGACCGTCATTGATCCAGTGCAGAGAGTCTTTATAAAGGCTAAAAGAGCCGAACGTGAACCCTATCTTTGTCTCCCACAGCCCGTGATACCACCCGCCGTATGGAGAATTGGCAAGAAGCATGGCGGAAGCCATGGCTATCAGCATTATGATACTGCTGGATGATTCCTGCTTGATAAAATGTCCGAAAGGATCAACCGTCAGGGACTTAACTCTCCGCATCACCATTATCTTGCCACCCTGCGCACAACAAGACTGGGCTCGCCGTCATTGTCTCTGGTATACCTGATAACAATCTCTTTCCGTGGACATTTCCCGAAAAAGCACATGAGATTCCTGAAATAATTTTTGACGAATTTTCTGAGATAAGTAATAGTTTTCTGATACATTATTACCCTCCTTAAGGATATCTGCGGGTAATAAAACAGACCTTACCCGCAGCAATATTATTTGCTTAGGATAAAGGTCTCGCATGAATCGCATAGCGAAGCCCCGTGTCCGGGTGTTTCCACCGTACTGACGGACGATCGGGCCGGAATATCCGGTTGCTACTCCCCTTTACTCATTCAAATATATGGACCTCTGTTCATTCTGTCAAGTAGAACAGGCGTTATTTTTTCACAATATTATATATCTGACCCGCCGCTGCCTGCCCGGCAAGCCCTGCCGCCGCCTCCACAGGAGATTTTACGTCTGTTTTCAGATGATAGTCTATCCCGCTGACGGAGCTTACAACACCGGGAATATTTCCGCTGACCGCTGCTGTTGACATTTTTGCGGAGATCTTCAGCATTTCCAGAAAATTACCAGGGTTCACAGGCGCGTGCTTAACCTCTCCTCTGGTCTTAATATGCGTCAGAGGATATACGGCGCCGTTTCTGAGGATCTCCCCGTCATACTCTATCTCAGCCGCCCAAAAATCCCCTGCTGAGCCATAGCCTCCGAATCCGTTGTCATATATGCCCACCCATATCCGGCTGATAGAGCATTTCAGTCTTACGGCGTCTTTTTCCATATACTCATCGCCCTCATATCTGCGGATATCAGCCCCGGACTGCTCTATCTGGCTCAGGAAATTGTACTGGGCTATCTGTATGGAGAGCTGTTTCACAACATCCCTGTCGCTGTTCGGCAGACCGCCCAGACCGGAAAACTGCGGTACACGCAGAATTCCCTGATAATGGGAGACTTTCAGCTCAGCGGCGGAAGCGTCGCATGCTTCGGTGTATATCTTCAGTCCCTTCAGCCCGTGATTCAGAGAAAGATCTGTCACAGGCACGACAGTATCTTTGATATTGGCACAACTTATTACAAACATGAAAGACATTAGTGTGATTAATAATTTTTTCATATAGCAACTCTTTGAGTATTTATTATAAGAATAGCACCATTTGCGGATTTCAGCAAAATATGATTATATTACCTTATGAAATTCATTACTTTTGAGGATAACTTTCAGAAGAAGTCAAAATTCGTTTTCGCTGTGCGCCTTCTGACCGTCGCCGTGATTATTTTTATTATAAAGATCACGGGGGTTCCGTTTGACGATGCCGGGGATAAAGCGGTCGCCATAGCGGGCGGGGTTATTCTCTATCCCTTCGTGTTTATCGCCTGCGGCTATGCTGTGTGGTTTCTGATAAACTTAGCGCTGTTCCTGAAAAATCTGATAATTAACATGCGCACATAAAAAACCTCTATCCTGACAAACCGCCCGGCTGTCAGGACATCCACCCTTCCTCTGTTGGTATTGAACTACTTCAGCCGCGGGTATATCATTATATTAATCGGATATTACCGCGCCTGGTGAAACCGCCACGGCGCAGTGTCATTATCAAAAAAGACACGCAGTGACATAACTGCATGTGTTCACAACACCATTTACCTTTCAGGAGGTCACAATGGGAAAAATCTATGAAGCGCCCGGAAAACCCGGAAGTATCGTATCCCTTCTGCCCCGTTACAACAACTTTATTGGCGGCGAATGGGTACCCCCTGTCGGCGGGCAGTATATGCCCAACATCAGCCCCGCAACCGGAAAACCTTTTTGCGAAGTAGCAAAATCCTCGGCGGCGGATGTTGAAAAAGCACTGGACGCCGCCCACAAAGCAAAAGACGCATGGGGCGAAACATCGCTGGCGGAGAGAGCCGCTGTTCTTAACCGCATAGCAGACGCTATCGAAGCCAATCTGGAAATGCTCGCGGTGGCCGAAAGCTGGGAAAACGGAAAACCTGTCAGAGAAACTCTGAACGCAGACATTCCCCTCTCAGTTGACCACTTCCGCTACTTCGCTGGAGCAACACGCTCTCTGGAAGGCAGACTGACAGAGATCGATAAAGACACAGTCGCATACCACTTCCACGAGCCGCTGGGCGTTGTGGGACAGATCATTCCTTTTAACTTTCCCCTGCTGATGGCGGCATGGAAGATAGCTCCCGCTCTTGCGGCGGGCAACTGTACCGTGCTTAAGCCGGCATCGCCGACACCCTGGTCAATCCTTAAACTCGCCGAAGTTATCAAGGACATAGTTCCGGCAGGCGTAATAAACATCGTGACAGGTCCCGGAGGCGAAATAGGAAAAGCTCTGGCGACAAGCCCCCGTATAGCAAAAGTGGGCTTCACCGGAGAGACCACCACAGGACGTCTGATAATGCAGTACGCGGCGCAGAATCTCATCCCGTCCACAACAGAACTGGGAGGCAAATCCCCCAACATTTTCTTCGAGGACGTGATGGCGGCAGATGACGCTTTTCTGGACAAAGCGGTGGAAGGACTGGTGCTGTACGCATTCAACAAAGGCGAAGTTTGTACATGTCCCTCACGGGCTCTGATTCAGGAGTCCATTTACGATAAATTTATGGAGCGCTGTCTTGCCAGAATAGCCAAAATAGTTCAGGGCAACCCGCTGGACACAGCCACCATGATAGGACCGCAGGTCTCCACATCGCAGATAGAGAAGATCAGCGGATATGTGGACATCGGCAAACAGGAAGGCGCTCAGTGCCTGATAGGCGGAAAAAGGAATATGATGAGCGGTGAGTTCGCCGACGGTTACTATTTTCAGCCAACAGTCCTGAAAGGTCACAATAAAATGCGCGTATTTCAGGAAGAAATATTCGGACCTGTGCTGGCAGTGACCACATTCAAAGACGAAGCGGAGGCTTTACAGATAGCCAATGACACACTCTATGGTCTGGGCGCAGGCGTATGGACAAGAGACGGCAGCCGCGCGTACCGCATGGGACGGGCTATAAAAGCCGGACGGGTATGGACCAACTGTTACCACCTGTACCCAGCCGGAGCGGCTTTCGGTGGATATAAAATATCAGGCATCGGCAGGGAAAACCACCAGATGATGCTTGAGCACTATACTCAGACAAAGAACCTGCTGGTGAGCTACAGCCAGAACGCTCTGGGGTTCTTTTAGAGACGGCATGATGAAAACGCCGACAGGAGAACCGGCAGTAACTGCCACACCGGAAGCGCTTGAGGCGATAAAAAACCTGCTGAAGGAACACAGATCACTGATGTTCTTCCAGTCAGGCGGATGCTGCGACGGCAGCCTGCCCATGTGCTTTGCCGAGGGCGAGTTCATCATAGGCGACAACGATATTCTTCTGGGCAAGGTGGGAGGCTGTCCATTTTATATTGATTTTCGTCAGTATGAAGTGTGGAAGCACACCCAGCTCATTCTGGATGTGGGCGAAGGCGAGCCGGAAGGTTTTTCGATGGCAGCCGGAGAAAACAGCCACTTCATCACACGGTCAAAAGTGTGCATGATCCCGCCGGAAGAACAGCAATAAAGACAAGAGGAGCATAAAAATGCTCCTCTTTTTTTAAATATACAACGCTCTGTTTGACACTTCTTTCTTTCCATATTACATATGTTTTGCAAACATTGTGTTTTTTGGGAGGATTTCATTGGTTTTCAGCTCAGTAGAATTTCTTTTTCTTTTCCTGCCCGTTGTCCTCCTTATATATTTTACCCTGGGTAAAGGCATCAGAAATATTTTCCTGACATTTGCCAGCCTCTGCTTTTATTTCTGGGGCGAAAATTATCTCATATGGATAATGCTTTTAAGCACAGCTATCGACTATACCAGCGGTCTGATAATTTCAGATGGAATCAGAAACAAACCAAGCCAGCTCGACCCTGAGGCAAAAAGAACAAAAAAACAAAAAATGGGTCTCATATTGAGCCTGATCTCCAACCTTGCCCTTCTGGGCTATTTTAAATATTCTAACTTCTTCGTGGAAAGTTTCGTAGGGACATATGGTTTTTTAGGTCTGGATACTGAGGCTCTGAGATCTTTCGGACATGTTGCTCTGCCTCTTGGCATTAGTTTTTATACTTTTCAGTCCATGTCATACACCATTGATGTTTATATGGGACAAGTAAAAGCCACACGGAATTTCATCAATTTCGCCTGCTATGTGACTCTTTTCCCTCAGCTAGTGGCAGGACCTATTGTCAGATACAGAGATATTGAATTCCAGCTCAGGAACCACACCGTCACAATGAATGAGTTTTCGGCAGGTGTTCTCCGGTTTGTTCTGGGACTGATTAAAAAAGTTATAATAGCTAACTCTGTGGCACAGGTGGCAGATGCTGTTTTTTCAATGCCGGACAGCGAGATAGGATTCGCAATGGCATGGCTGGGCGTTCTGGCGTATACAATACAGATATATTTCGATTTTTCCGGTTATTCCGACATGGCGATAGGTCTGGGGCAAATGTTCGGATTCAGATTTCTGGAAAATTTCAACTACCCCTATATCGCTACATCCATTCAGGATTTCTGGCGCAGGTGGCATATTTCGCTTTCCACATGGTGGAGAGACTATCTGTATATACCGCTGGGCGGCAGTAAATGTTCTTCCGCCAGAACCTATTTCAACCTGATCATCGTTTTTTTTCTGTGTGGTCTGTGGCACGGAGCAAGCTGGACGTTTGCTGTCTGGGGGCTTTATCAGGGATTCTTTCTTATAATTGAGAGAGCCGGCTTCAGTAATATTTTAAAGAAGCTTCCGATAGCCATGCGTCATGTATACGCCATTATCATATTTATGTTCGGATGGGTCATCTTCCGCGCGGAGACTTTTCATCAGGCGCTTATATTTTCGAAAGCGATGCTGGGACTTAACGGAAACAGTTTTCACCTTTTCAAAGACTTCAACAACTATAATATCGGCATGATAGCGCTGGGAGTTCTGTTCTCTGCCCCGGTTTATCCTAAGATGGCAGAGATGTACGGAATAGTAAGAAGCCGGCACAGCAATATCTGGACTCTGGCAGATATCACGGGATACGCTGTGATCTTCATTCTTTTCCTCTTCTGCATCCTGAATCTTTCCGCAGGCACATATAATCCGTTTATTTATTATAGGTTTTAAAAATGAAAACCAGAAAGATTTTTTCAATCATTATTATTCTGACACTTTTCATCCCAGGACTGGGCATGCTCACAGGATTCGGCGACAATGCGGACTCCTTCCGCAGACACGAAAACAGAAACAAAAGCCGACTTGAATATGTATCACCGGATAAAATTCCAGAAAATATTACATCATGGTTCAGAGACAGTTATGGTTTCAGGAGTATGATGATTCGGCAATATTCCGGAATGATGAGAAAACTAATCCCTGTTAATAATTCAGATAAATGCGTTCTGGGTAAGGATGGACGCTTATTTCTGGGCAATTCGGATGAAGCTGTCATTGATGGATTTCAGAACAAAATTTTTTACAGCAGCAGCGACATCGATCACCTTGTTAAAAGATTTTCTGAGCGCAGGAGGCTCGCGGAAGATATTGGAGCCGATTATTTTGTTATTTTCGCTCCGAATAAACACTCGGTCTATCCCGAATTTCTGCCTGACTATATCTTACAAGGCATACAAAAAAGCGGAAACCTCTTTGATGACACTGCGAAATCACTAGTTGAGAAAGGTATCAATGTGACTAACATGAAACACTTTTTCGAAAAAGAATACACCAAAGAACACGAGCTCCTTTATCATAAAACAGACACCCACTGGTCGGCACTGGGCGCTTATTTCGGATACCAAAGACTAATGGAGAACATCCGGAGCAGGCATCCCGAAATCAGAGTAATGGAAATGCCCGTTTTTAAAAAATCCTCTAACAAAGAAGGGTATGATCTTGTGGATATTTGCGGTTTTCAGGGACAGGATCAGGATGACTTTAAAATGAATTATTCCCTACCCATGAAGAATATAACAACCACAGAAAGCCTGCTCGACAATAAGATCCAAGTATTTGAAAACCCGGACGCTCTGAACAGCATAACCGTGATGATCATGCGTGATTCTTTCGGCATAGGACTGCGTCCTTATCTGCTGTTTACTTTTAAAAGACTGGTATTCATACACCATGTAGCGGAAAGTAAACCGGGAGCGGACTACAAAAGCCTGACTATGAAATACAAACCTGATATCGTGATAGATGAGTATGTGGAAAGAATGGTAAATACTATGCTTTATGAAGAGCAATAAAAAAGCCCCGCAAAAGCGGGGCTTTTTAATTTAACTCCCTGAGTAGGACTTGAACCTACAACCTATTGATTAACAGTCAATTGCTCTGCCGATTGAGCTATCAGGGATTGTCGAGGGGGAGAATATATCAATATCCTCTCCCTTTGTCAACTACTTATCATAAAATTTTCTAAAATTATTTTTCGAGAGAAAACTCCATCGCATCAAACCAGAAACCGTCCTCCTGCATGAAATCGAGTTCGGCTTTTATAATGGCATAATGCTTCTGTTCCACATCGGCAAGTTTTTGAAAAAACGCTTTCAGCTCAGGATCTTCAGCCTTTTCCGCCTCGTCCAGATAAAACTTGCTCGCCTTTTCCTCATGTATCAGAGCCACCTTAAGAGCATCTGCGTCTGACACATCGGCCTTTTCGCCTTTTTTGATGTCTTTCAGATCAGGCATGAACTTGGCCAGCCGGCTTTTGGGAACGTTCACAGAAGTGATCTTTTCGCCTTTCAGCGCCTTTTCCATAAACTGTTCTATCAGTTCCATATGATCTATCTCATCAAGGGCGAGCTGGATAAACATATTTTTTCCATTCTCATACTTAGTAGCCTTGGCATACTTCAGGTAATTCTTCATACCCTCTTTCTCTGCCTCATGAGCGGTTTTGAGAGCTTTTTGCATACTAATGCTCATAACTGCCTCCAATTTTTTTGTGTCAATCGATGTACTATTATAACATTTATCTTTTAAAAACAAAGTCAAGTAAGTATAATAGGGTACTTTTGCCTTTTCTACTTGGGAGGTATTTTAATGAATCCATTAGCTAAAGAGCTTAACGAACAGATCGCAAAAGACAGCCCCGTCGTTCTGGAGATGCTCTCCGACCTCGGGAAGAACCTATTTATGCCTAAAGGCATTATTACGCAGTCCGCTGAAGCAAAAGAGAAGGCGCATAAATTCAACGTGACTATCGGTATCGCCACAGATAAAAAAGGTCCTATGTACCTTGACAGCGTATACAAATATTTCAACGACATGACGCCGTCCGACCTTTTCACCTATGCTCCCTCATCCGGTAAACCCGAGCTGAGAAAACGCTGGGCTGAAAAGATCCTGAAAGACTGTCCCTCTCTGACAGGCAAAACACTGAGCCTGCCGGTGGTGACAAACGCCCTGACACACGGACTTAAACTTGTGGGCGATATGTTCCTGGAAAAGGGCGACACTCTTGTTCTGCCCGATATGTTCTGGGGCAACTACCGCCTGACATACGCTACAATAGGCGGAGCTGAGATCTCAACTTTCAAGACATTCAACGATAACGGCGGATACAATGTCGACGCACTGCTGGAAAAATGCCGCGAGGTTGCCAGAATTAAAGGAAAAGTTATGGTTATCCTTAACTTCCCCAACAACCCCTCCGGCTACGCTCCCACAACAGCAGAAGCCAAAGCGATAGCTGACGGGCTCACAGCCATAGCAGAATCAGGATTCAAAGTCATCGTCGTTTGTGACGACGCATACTTCGGTCTTTTCTACGAAGATGATATCTATCCCGAATCACTCTTCAGCCTGCTGGTGGACAGAAGCAAAAACCTGCTCCCCATCAGACTGGACGGAGCTACAAAAGAACACTTCGTATGGGGATTCCGTGTGGGATTCGTGACATTCGGACAGACAGCCGGCGGAGACCAGAAAGCAATGATGACCGCTCTGGAGAAAAAGCTGACAGGTCTGATCAGAGGCACAATATCCAACTGTCCTCACAACTCTCAGTCTATCATCTTGAAGGCTCTGAACGATCCTAAATTCGACGAGCAGAGAGCAGAGAAGGTAAAAATAATGAAAGGACGCGCCAGGAGCTTCAAAAAAGTTCTGGCAGAGAACGATTTTTCAGATGAGTTCACTCCCTATCCTTTCAACTCAGGCTACTTCATGTGTCTGAAACTGAAAAATCTGGACGCTGAGCAGCTCCGTGTGTATCTGCTGGATAAATACGGCATAGGCACCATCTCCTCAGGCAGCACAGACCTGCGTCTGGCTTTCTCCTGTCTGGATGAGGCGGACACTCCCGAACTGTTTAAATACATTTATCAGGCTTGTAAAGAGCTTCATAAATAATTTTCCGGTTAGAATGAATGGGCGTAACTGGGCTTTTTGTCCTTTTACGCCCTTTTTTATTTTGAGGAGAACTGATGGACAAAAAACGTCTGACAGCCTACGCAAAAGCCGCGGGCTGAGCCGCTAAGATGGGTCCGGGCGACCTGTCGGCAGTACTTAATGGTCTGAAGCTCTACCGCCCCGAAAAGCTCCTTGTGGGGTTCGAAACAGGAGACGATGCCGCTGTGCTCGATATCGGCGAATCAGGCTATCTTGTTCAGACGGTTGACTTTATCACCCCTGTGGTTGACGATGCTTATACATTTGGGCGCATATCCGCCCTGAACTCTATGAGCGATGTCTATGCCATGGGGGGGGTACCGGTTTCCGCTCTCAGCGTCTTTTCATACAGCTGTTCCGTGGACAAGGACGACATCAGAGCAATGATGCAGGGAGCCGGTGACGAATTTGCCGCTGTAAACTGCTCTCTGTGCGGAGGACATACTGTGGATGATGCTGAGATAAAGCTGGGCTTCTCAGTCACAGGTATTATCAAGGATAAGAAATTCTACCGAAATGTCGGTCTGCGTCAGGGCGATCTGATGATCTACACTAAAAAGCTGGGCATAGGGCTCATCACCACAGCCATCAAAGCGGGACTGTGCAATGACGAATACGCCGCAGAAGTAATAAAAACCATGACTCTCAGCAACAAAAACGCCGCAGGTATTCTGCGCCAGTTTGACGTATCCGCATGCACAGACGTGACTGGCTTCGGTCTGGCGGGACACGGAAACGAGATGGCTTCCGGCTCAGGCGTTACTGTGGAGTTTTTTACCGACAAAATACATATTCAGAACGGAGCTAAGGAATTTGCTTCACAGTTCATCATCCCCGCGGGCGCCTATTCAAACATGGAATTCGTTAAGGATCAGTGCGTTTTTGAACAGACCTCCGACAACAGCCACATGGTGCTTTTTGATCCTCAGACATCCGGCGGGCTGCTAATCGGCGTGGCGGAAAAGGACGCCGAAGCTATGGTCAGAGTCCTGAAATCGGTGGGATACGAAGACACAGACATTATCGGGCGTGTCACAGAAAAGTCTGACTTCTCCGTGATATTTAATTGACCTTGAAGGACAAAACTGTTAAATTTCTGGACGGTTTATAAAACTGCCTGGGTGGCTCATTTGATGTAGCGCAAGCGGATTTCCTCCTTCAGGAGTGGCGAACGCAGTTCGGCATCAAATCCCTCGGGATTTTTATATTGCATCCAAGATGTTATAATTTCAAATAATTTTGCCTGGGTGGCGGAATTGGTAGACGCAAGGGATTTAAAATCCCTCGGGATTTACTCCTGTACGGGTTCGATTCCCGTCCTAGGCATTAATAAATAAAAGCATCCTTCACGGATGCTTTTTTTATTTTCTCATCATTCCTACCATTTTTTGCATATTGGTAAATTACACTTTCGTGCGATATTTTTTCAGGTTAAAATTATTCTGTACACTAATTATTGTTATCGATATGGAGGAAACATGAAGAAATTAGTCTTGCTCGTTGTCATGCTGCTGGCGCTGGCGGTATCTGCCCACGCCAAAAAGAACCCCTGGGATCAGAACATGCCTATAAAAGAGGGTGCGGTATTTTACAGCATTTCCGGAACAGAAAAAGGAACAAAAGAGCTATATATCCGTGATTACGGAAGATACACAGCTATATACGAAAAAACCGCTATGAAAGTAATGGGCACCACCCATAACAGAAACACCATCACAATAGCCGATCCCGATTGGGTCTACAGCATAGATCTGGTGGAAGGCACAGCGGTAAAAACGATCAACCCCGTTAAATGCATGATAGAAGAGTTCAACAAGCTCTCATCTTCCGACAAGAAAAAAGCCATGGCAAACGCTGAAAAGATGGGGCTCGCAGCCATGAAAGACATGAACGGAAAAGTGACAAAAAACGCCGCCACCATTCTGGGGTTCAAATGTGATAAAGCGGAAATGATGGGTGTGACAACCTATATAGCCTCCGGATCAGGGCTGGAGCTGAAATCTACAGCCAACCTGATGGGAGTCAAATCCGAAACAACCGCTACAAAGGTTGATAAAGGCTCCGTTTCATCAGATAAATTCAAAGTGCCTTCTAAATATAAAGTGACATATGATAAAAGAACCGACCAGATGATCAGAGACAACGCAAAAATGAGTGTCGCCATGCTGGTGAGCGGAGAAACACCCACAGCGGGATTCACCGCGCCGAAATCTCAGGACGGCGGTCAGCAGATGCCGTCTGAAGCAGAGATGAAAAAAATGATGAAAATGTTCGGCGGTCAATAGATTTAGTGAGATTGCCGCGTCGCGTTGCTCCTCGCAATGACGTCACTGCGAGGAAGCCTTCAGGCTGACGTGGCAGTCTCATACTTAATAGTGTATCAGAAAAGACCTTCGAGCGAACCGCCCTTCGCCGCCATAGACTCCACTTTTTTTACCACAGCGTCGTCCATCTCCATAGCTTCCGGATGATATGCCTTCACCCTGGCGTCGATGACCAGAGAGCCGTTGCATCCGAAATGCTTTACATGGTTATGAGCGTCTATACCGTAAACATCGCTTGCCGGATTCGACCGTGTAAAGGTGACCCAGAGAAAATTAGCGATGTTTGCCGATGTAAATTCTGAATCATCCACTAAAACGATCAGAGGAAATCTGTTGATTGGATTATCTATCTCATAATGCAGACAGAATCTGAGAAGCTCTTCATCGTATTCGCCTCTTTTCGCAGTATGTTTCGGCGATTTCACAGCCAGCACTCCGTCCATAACCACTCTCGGTTCAGAGAATCCTTCAGGCAGAGACAGATTTTCCGGTAGTTTTCCGCCCAGCTCACGCTTCTTCTCTCCGCACACCGCCGTCACCAGCTTAGAGCCTCTGTTCAGTCCGTGTCCGGTATAGTCCAGCGTATCTATGGTGACAGATGTCTGAAAATGCAGGTCACGGCGAAAATCCACCCGCTCCAGCACATGTTTAAAAAATTTCTCAGGGTTGTTTATATCTATGTCCGGATCGTCAGATCCGTTTACAATAAACAGATATTTCGCCAGCGAAAGCTGTCCCTGTCCCAGAATAGCGTTCGCCTGAGTCAGTATCTCCTTTGGCTCAGGGTGTCCGCTGTAGGGCGTATACCGTTCGCTGCCTATGGCAAAAAGCAGAGGATGCACTCCGGCGGCATCCACGGCATGAACAGCTCTGACACCCTTCAGAACATCCGGGATCAGCTCACCTGTGAGCTCATGTATGAAATCACCGAAGCTGGTGTCCTCCTGCGGAGGTCTGCCCACCATGGTGAATGGATAGACGGCATCATCCCTGTGAAACACATCCGTGACCTTCAGCACGGGAAAATCATGCTGAAGACTGTAATAGCCCACATGGTCGCCAAAAGGTCCCTCAGGCTTAACCCCGTCTATATATCCGCTGATAACGAAATCCGCCTGAGCGTATATGGCGGACATATCGTCACGTCTGAAAAAAGGCATGCGGTGTCCGCCCAGAGCTCCGGCGAAAGACACTTCCGGCATTCCCTCGGGCAGAGGCATCACAGCGGCGATGGTCATTGCCGGCGCTCCGCCTATGAAGATATTCACCTTCAGCTTCTCGCCTTTTTCCACCGCCTGTGTGTGGTGTATGCCGATACCTCTGTGTATCTGATAGTGCAGTCCGCACTCATCGTCTGCGTATTCGTTGCCGGATATCTGCACACGGTACATACCCAGATTGCTGTTTTTATACCCGCCCTTTTCAGGGCTCTCTGTATAGACCAGAGGCAGATAGATAAAAGCGCCGCCGTCTTTGGGCCATCCCTTTATCTGCGGCAGATCAGCCAGTGTGCATCTGTTGCGCATGACAGGAGCGTCATGAACGGTTTTCGGCATAATGTTCAGCGCCGCTTTCGGCAGTCTGAAAATTTCTGACGGGTGTTTAATAAGATGAGGTATATCGGTCTTCGCCTTGACCATAGTTTCGATGGTCTTCAGCGTGTCTCTGAATATGAATTTTGTCCTGTCCATAGTGCCGAAGATATTTCCGGCGACAGGAAATTTCGTCCCTTTCACATTGGTGAATAGCAGAGCGGGTCCCTGCGCCTCATACACTCTGCGCTGTATCTCGCCCAGCTCAAGGCATGGGTCTATCTCAGCGTTAATTCTTCTTAATTGTCCGTGTCTTTCCAGATCGTCCAAGCATTGTTTAAGAGTCTTATATCCCATAATCCACCTGTGAGCCCAGAATATAATTTTGCGGAGAAAACGGCAATCAGAAATACATTACCGAAAGAAGACATGACACGGCAAAGAAAAGGCTCAGAGGGGTGTAAACGAGAGTATCGTAACGGGCGAATCCTGAGCTTTTCATTTTTTTGAAAAGCCCCACATAGCGGAAATCACCCACGAAACGGATGAAAAAGATGACAGACGCCACTATCCTGATCCAGAACACCTCCAGCCCGCTCATGAACATGGGAGCGGAGATTGAGACCGCCACAGTCAGAAGCACCAGCCCCACAGCGAAAGTACCCACGGGGGAGGGTCTGAACAGTTTTCCTCCGTCAGGACGTTCCGGCAGAACATTTTCAGAAAGTTTTTCGCCGCCCATAGCCCAGTAAAAATGCAGCCCGGCGATGAAAAGCATCACCAGAGAGCCAAACAGTATAACCGCCTTCAACATATCGCACCTCAAAATAAAAAGGCGGGTTTTTACACCCGCCTTAAGTTTACTTCGCTATGGTTTGCTTAGCTACGCTTTTGGCTATCTCGATAAAAGCCTTCGCTGTGGGAGTGTCTTTCACTTCAAGAACATAAGGTTTACCGCTGTCGCCCTGAACAACCACCAGAGGGTCTATCGGCACTCTTCCGAGGAAGTTTACGCCCATGTCTTTTGCGGCGTTCTCTCCGCCTCCTGATTTGAACAGATCTACCGTCTCTCCGCAGTGGGGACATACCAGTCCGCTCATGTTCTCCACTATTCCCAGAATGGGCAGATTGAGCTTGCGGGCGAATGTGACAGATTTTCTGGAGTCGAGCAGAGCCACTTCCTGAGGAGTGGTGACTATCACCGCACCGTCCACGCTGCCGATGATGTGCGCCACGCTGAGGGGCTCATCGCCTGTGCCGGGGGGAAGATCTATAATGATAAAATCAAGCTCGCCCCAGTCAACATCTGAAACAAACTGTTCTATCATGCCGTGCTTAACGGGAGCACGCCAGATAATGGCGTCATCCTCATCTTTCAGCAGGAAGGCGACAGACATGACCTTCAGACCGTCTGCTGTCTCGAAAGGGATAAGCCCGTTGGGTCCGGAATGCACGCCGCTAGCGGACAGACCGAACATTTTCGGCACGTTGGGTCCGTGGATGTCGGCATCCAGTATACCCACGCTGTAGCCGAGGGCATGCAGTGACGCAGCAAGGCTGACGGACACGGTGGATTTTCCCACGCCGCCCTTGCCGCTCATTACCATGATCTTGTATTTTATCTTAGACAGTCTGTCTTCCACCTTTTGTTTCGCGTGCTGCTTCTTTTCGTCAGCACTACAGGCGGAAGCAGATGAGCAGGAACTACATGAATTGTCTGAACTGCAGCTACTCATTATTCATACCTCCGAAAACTTACGTCAAGTTTGAAATATATAAACAATTGATTATTATTTCCATATGTTTTTAACTAAAATTGACCTATGACAATCGAAATTATATTGCCAGTTGACCGTTATGAGTATAAACTATTTTAAAGCAAGGGAGTATATGAACGAAGAATATTCCAAAGACATCGAAATTCTGAAACACCTGTCAGTTCTGCATGTTGAAGACGACACCAGCGTCAGAGAGAGTCTGATGCGTTTTCTTAAGCGCAGATTCGACAATATCTACACGGCAAGAGACGGAGCCGAGGGACTGGAGCTTTATAAAAAGCACAGACCCGATATTGTTATTACAGATATACAGATGCCTGTGATGGACGGAATAGAGATGTCCAGACATATCCTGTCTGTCAATCCCGACGCTATAATAGTCATCACCACAGCTTTTAACGAAAAGCCGTTCATAGAAAAAGCACAGGAACTGGGGATTATCGAATACCTGAAAAAACCTGTGATAAAAGAAGATCTCACCAACTGTCTGCGCAAATGCGCCGAAAAGCTGGACAAAAAAGCCTAGCCGCCGCCGACAAACCTTATCAGCTCTATCCTGTCCCCTTCCTTCGTGGTTATATTGTCATACTGATCCTTATCCGGCAGTTCACCGTTCAGTTCCACCACCACGGTCTCTTTCTTCATGTCATATTTCGCTATCAGCTCGCTGATGGTGAGCTCTCTCTCCAGATTAACTGTTTCTCCGCTTAATACTATGTTCATCTTATCTCCTCTAGTCTGCCAGACCGCCCAGAACCAGCCTCACCGCCAGATTGGACTGTATCCCCGCCACAACAGCCACACGGGTTGCCATCAACCCCCTGCCCGGCTGCGCCTCAGAAGTGAAATCACCTACAATATGCACATTCCTGCCCGCCTTAATGACGCGGAACTCAGTAAAACACCCAAGCCCCGCCACACCGGAAGCGCCGATAATGTGCGTTTCTCCGTATATTTTAGAAGCATAGCTGATCAGCATAGCTTTGTTTTCCGCCTTGTCGAACGCCTCTATGATAACATCGCAGCCGTCGAACAGCCCCGGTATGTTGTTTCTGTCCACATACATATCACGAACGTCATAGTCCAGATAAGGGTTTACCCTTTTCAGATTGGCAAGCGACGCCTCCGTCTTTTTCATGCCGAGCTGATCAGTGAAATACTGCTGACGGTTCAGATTGGATGGTTCCACCACGTCATAGTCTATCAGCAGGAGAGACCCTACGCCCATCCTCGCCAGATTCAGAGCGATGTTGGACCCCAGCCCGCCCAGTCCGCATACAGCCATGCGGCACTGTCTCAGCCTTTCGGCTATGAGCGGCGTATGGCGCGATGTCATCAGCCGGCGCATCTCCTCGTCTGTGGGTACTTCGCCTTTTTTTATAAGGTATACGGTGTCGCCGTCATTCAGCAGTGCTGATCTGTCGGTCATGAACCCGTTCAGTATGATCACATCCGCTTCAGGCTTCACCATTCCGGCGGCGTCCCCAGCGGTCGCCCCGCCTCTCATGCTGTGCTCAGCGCCGTTTATAAGTATCTTCATCAAAGGACAAATCTCCGGATGTTTTCAGCAGATACATGTTTCCGCACTGCTTTTTGTTGTTATACAGGATATGCGTCCTGCCTTCATCGTCACACTCATATGTGTTCGATCGTGTATGATATACGGCTTTACAGGATTTCTCAACCTCATTGACGCATACTCCGCCGTAGTCCTCAGACACGTTATCAATATGCAGGAGCCTGTTCTCCCCGTCATATATCGATACAGTTCCTGTGTCTGCCTTTATTATCTCATATTTTGCCAGAAACGGCAGGAATTTGTATTTAAAATCCCCGTAATTCCCTTTAAAAAAGACATGAACCTTATCATCTATCACCAGAAAACCCTTTGACCGCACCATATTGGGAAAATATGCCCCATGGGCTTTCGCTTTTACCGGCACAGAGGTATTTTCCGTCTGCTTCACCGGCATGGTCTGCTGAGACGGCAGATACGGCACCATCAGCAGAACACAGGCGGCCAGCGCCCTTTTCTTATAAGCGCAATAGAGCAGAAAGATCACCATGAAAAGGATCACCCACACATCCGGCTTATACAGCTTGAAAAAATGAACGGTATGTCCGACGGCGAAATTAACTATATAAAGATGCACACTCTCCAGAGCCGCCAGCGGCTCCAGCGAAACAGACGGAAACAGAACAAACAGCACTGTGGTGATAATCTGAAGGGTTACCACCGGAATCAGCGCAAGAGTGGACAGCACAGACGTTACGTTGAATGTGCCGAACACATAGGAGGAGGCGGGCATGATAAAGGCGCTCGCCACCATCCCAGTATACACTCCCGTCATGACGCTTTTGGAATATGACAGATGCACCAGCCCGTAAACAGCGGAAAACGTCAGGATGAAAGATACGTCCACGGCTATGGACGGAGAAACCAGCATAAAAAAACCCGCCATGAACAGGAGCAGTTTCCTCACATCTGTGTGATGATCGGCGAATTTTGCCCCCAGAACGGCAAAGACCAGCATGCCTGCACGCAGAACTGTCACCTTGAACCCTGTGAAGGGAATCAGCAGCAGCATAGCTGCCATTACGGGAATCATCCGCATCTTCACCGACAGGAACGAAAACAGGGCAAACACTATTCCGGCATACAGCCCGGCATGAAGTCCGGACACCGCCAGCAGATGCCCCAGCCCGGTAACAGTATAAGCGTCGCGCACATCAGGAGGCAGATAACGTTTATCGCCCAGCGCCAGCGCCTGTGACAAAAAGATGCGTCCGCCGGACAGCAGATATAGACGGTCGGATATATCCTCACGTTTTTTCAGGATATAAGCCGCCGGAGCTATCCTGCTAACCTTGTCCACTTTTTCGGCTATGTAATAGCCTCTGGCGAATCTGCCCTCTCTGACGAAGGCGTATTTCTGTTTTTTGAAAGTTCCCTTCAGCATATCGCCCGGACGATAGTCCGGAGGAGCCACCAGAGAGCCCCATGTGGTTGTATAGAGCCAGTTTTTGCCGTCGCTCCTCTTCACCTCGGTTATCATCACATGGGACGAGATGAACCAAGCCAGAAGAACAGCGGCGAGCCCGACCGGCACGCCTTTTCTTACGCCGCCGAAAACAACAGGCAGGATAAAGGCGCAGAGATACATAGCCGTGTCAGACGGATAAAACAGCAGCACGCTGAGCAGACAGGAAAAGAAAAACAGCTCTGTCTTATATCTAAAAGATTGATAAGCATAAAAAAGGTTAAACATCAAATTGTTTCTCCGTCTATATTTTATCTTATTTCCTGTTTCAAAAACAGAGGCGATTTGATAGAATACCCCGATCAGTTATCCGAGGTTTTTCATGTCCAAAAAAGAATTCGTCCACCTGCACCTGCACACCCAATATTCACTCCTTGACGGCGCTATCATAGTGGGCGATCTGATGAAAAAGATAAAAGAGAACGGCACCACTCCCATAGTCGGCATATCCGACCACGGAACCATGCACGGCATAGTGGATTTCTATAAACAGGCTCTGGCAAACGACATAAAGCCCATCCTCGGCTGTGAGGTATATGTGGCACCTGACGACAGGCGCAACACATCATATGAAAAAGGACAGGACAGAAACTATCACCTCGTGCTTCAGGCGAAGAACAACAAGGGACTGAACAACCTGCAAAAGCTGGTCTCTCTGGCACAGTTTGAGGGATTTCACTATAAACCCAGAATAGACAAAGAGATACTGGCGAAATATTCTGAAGGGATCATCGGGCTGTCCGCCTGTCTGGCGGGAGAGATACCCAGAAAGCTGATGCGGGACCAATATGACGAAGCCCTGAAATCCGCTATGGAATACAGGGATATTCTGGGCAAAAACGATTTCTTTCTGGAGATACAGGAGAACGGTATCGAAGAACAGCTGATGGTTAACCGCCAGCTGATCAAAATGTCCAGAGAGACAGGCATACCGCTTGTGGCTACCAACGACTGCCACTATCTGAACAAAGGCGACCACCTGTCCCATCAGGTTCTGATATGCATCCAGACACAGCAGACCATAAACAGCGACAATAAATTCGAAATACACTCCAACCAGCTCTGGGTGAAAAGCCCGGATGAAATGTGGGACGCTTTCGGCGAAGTGCCGGAGGCGTTGACAAACACTCTCGCCATAGCCGAAAGATGCAACACATCCATAGAGTTCGGACACCTGCACCTGCCGGAATATGAAGTGCCGGAAGGATACACCATCGACAGCTATCTGACGCATCTCGCCAGAAAAGGTCTGGTGAAAAAGCTGGCCAAGATACCCGCTGAGCTCCACGAGCAATATCATAAACGTCTGCAGACCGAGCTGGACGTTATCATAGACAAACATTTTGACGGATACTTTCTGATCGTATGGGATTTCATAAACCACGCCCATACCATAGGCGTTCCGGTGGGTCCCGGCAGGGGATCGGGAGCCGGATCGTTAGTTGCCTATTCACTTGGAATCACAGATATAGACCCTATCAGGTTCAAACTGCTGTTCGAGCGTTTCCTGAACCCGGAGAGAGCTTCCATGCCCGACTTCGATATCGACTTCTGCGTGAAAGGGCGTGAAGAAGTGATAAAGTACGTCCGCCAGAAATACGGCGACGACCGGGTTTCCCAGATCATTACATTCGGCAAGCTGCTGGGCAGAAGCACCATCCGCGACGTGGGCAGAGTTCTCGAAGTTCCCCTGCCCGTGGTGGACAAGCTGGCAAAGGCTCTGCCGTCCGACCCCGGAATGACTCTGCGCAAGGCTCTGGAGAAAGACCCTTCGCTTCAGGATAATTTCAAGGACGTTCCGCAGGGCGAACAGATACTGAACCACGCTATCAAACTGGAAGGTCTGGTGCGCAACACAGGCATGCACGCCGCCGGAGTTATCATATCTGATAAGCCGCTTAACGAATATGTGCCGCTGTGCAAAGGTCAGAACGGCGAGATAATCACCCAGTTCGAAAAAGACACCATGGAGGCTGTGGGGCTGGTAAAATTCGACTTCCTCGGTCTGAATAACCTCACCATCATAGATGAAGCACTGAGACAGATAAAACAAAACACGGGCAAAGAGGTGGACATATCCAAAATACCTCTGGACGACCCGAAAGTATACGAACTGCTCACCCGTGGAGACACCACCGGAGTTTTCCAGTTGGAGAGCTCGGGTATGAAAAACCTGCTGAAAAAACTGAAACCCGAAGAGTTCGAAGACATCATAGCCCTTGTGGCGCTCTATCGTCCGGGACCTATGGAGTCAGGGATGCTTGATTCATACGTCAAACGTAAATGGGGCGAAGAGGAGATAGATTATATTTTCCCTGAGCTGGAGGAGATCCTGAAAGAGACCAGAGGCGTGGTTATCTATCAGGAACAGGTAATGCAGATAGCCCAGATCATAGGCGGCTATTCGCTGGGCTCAGCCGATAACCTCAGACGGGCGATGGGAAAGAAAAAAGCCTCTGAGATGGAGAAGCAGAAAGAGTTTTTCCTCCGTGGAGACGGCAAGAATATCCCCGGCGCAAAAAAACTGGGATATGATATGGCTATGGCGGAAGATCTTTTTGATAAGCTGGCTAAGTTTGCCGGATACGGATTCAACAAATCTCACTCCGCCGCATACGCCATGGTGTCATATCAGACCGCATGGCTGAAGGCAAACTACCCGGTGGAATACATGGCGGCGATCCTCTCATGCGAGATAGACAAGGGAGAGAAGATCGTCACCTTCACCGAAGAGTGCAAGAGCATGGGCATAGAGGTGCATGCGCCGGATATCAACAAATCCGGAGCTTCATTCGTTATAGACGGCAAAACCATCCGTTTCGGGCTGGGAGCGATAAAGAATGTAGGCATGAACGCCATCGAACTTGCGCTGAAGGTGCGTGAGGATGGCGGCGAGTTCAAAAGCATATATGATTTCTGTGCCAGAGTAGACCTGCGCCTGTGCAATAAGAAAGTGCTGGAATCCCTGATAAAGGCGGGGGCGTTCGACAGCACAGGCAGAAACAGGCGACAGCTCTTACAGGTGCTGGAACCGGCTCTGGAAGAGGGTCAGCGCAAACAAAAGATGGAGGCGCAGGGAATCATATCTCTGGAGTCTTTTCTGGAGGATACCCCGGAAGAGGGCGGCGAGCCGGAGCACTATTATCCGGATGTGCCGGAGATGCCTGAGAACGAGCTTCTGAAAATGGAGAAAGAGGTTCTGGATTTTTACATATCCAACCATCCTCTGGCTGTTTACAACAATATTCTGAAAACATTTGCCTCACCGCTGAACGATCTGAAAGAGTCCTCTTCGGACGGCGCTTATGTGGTGGGCGGGCTGATAAAGAATATCAAAAACATCTTCACCAAGAAAGGCGACAAAATGGCGTTCGTAACCATAGAGGATATGGACGGAGAGCTTGACGTTGTGGTCTTTCCGAAGGTGTATGAAGATGCCCTGAAACACCTTACAGCGGACAAAATAATCATAGTCGCCGGAAATGTTAACCACAAGGACGAGGAGACTGTAATCCTCGCCGACAAGATAATGGATGTGCCGGAAGCTGTGGCTATGCTGACCGAGAGAGTCATCATCAAGCTGTCCAGCGTGGGCATGACACACGATATAATAAGCAGGCTTAAGACCATCATCGGAACGCACAAGGGCGGCGTCCCTGTCAGCTTTCTGCTGGAGCGCCCGAAAACCTTTGCTGTGTATATCAACGCCGGAGACGATTTCCGCATTGAGCCCAGCTTTGAGTTCTATAAAGAGATAGACGACCTGATAGGCAAAGGCAGATACGAGATTCAGTCAAAAGCATATGAGCATCAGGAACGCAAAAAGAACGGATTCAGAAACGGTTACGGGAGGAAAGCGGAATGATGAAAAAAGCGCTGACCATAGCCGGATCTGACTCAGGCGGCGGAGCCGGCATTCAGGCGGATATAAAATCCATGAGCGCCAACGGTGTTTTCGCCATGAGCGTTATAACCGCTGTCACAGCGCAGAATACCACGGGTGTTCAGGGATATGTGGATATCCCGCTAGAATATATCGGCATGCAGATGGATTCTGTGTTCTCCGATCTGTTTCCGGACGCTGTGAAGACCGGCATGCTGTCCAACCCGGATACTGTGGCGCTGGTTTCTGATAAGCTGACTTATTATAATGTCAGAAATCTGGTTGTCGATCCCGTCATGATAGCCAAGGGGGGCTCGCCTCTCTTAAAACAGGAGGCGGTGGACAACATGAAGCGTCTTCTTTTTCCTCTGGCTCTAATCATCACGCCGAATATCCCCGAGGCGGAGTTCATCACGGGAAAAAAGATAGTCTCAGGCGCAGATATGAAAGAGGTCTGCATTGAACTGAGCGACATGGGCGTGCGGAATGTTCTTCTGAAAGGCGGGCATTTCTGCGGAGACGAGGCGAATGACCTGCTATTTGACGGCTCTGATTTTCATACATTCACCTCAAAACGGATCAAAACGAAAAACACCCACGGAACAGGATGCACCATGGCCAGCGCCATAGCGGCCGGACTGGCGAAGGGTTTTTCTGTTTACGATTCTGTAAAGGCAGCCAAAGAATATATTCAGGGAGCTATAGAACACGCTGACGAAATGGACATCGGCACGGGTCACGGACCTGTAAACCATTTCTGGCGGTTTCCTTGTTTATAAACAGAGATTACTACGCCGATTACATCGGCTCGTAATGACCCAAGCCGGAGGTCATTGCGAGGAACAGCGTGACGTCGCAATCTCAGTTGTCATTTCATCTTGCCAACTCATTTTCTCAATCGTAAAATATCTTATGTGAGGTTTTATGAGCAAAAGAAAGAACCAATGTCTTGTTCAAGGATGCGATTTTGATAAAGATAGCGGCTTTAATAAATGTGTGCTTCACAGAAATAACATTGATCTACGCGATATCCCAAAATTTTATCGCACATTAGAAGAATATATAGCTATCAAATACGCCTCTCATAAATGCTCATACGAACAAATTATCTCTTATTTTAAGAAAACTCGTGATGAATATTCAGATAGTCTTGTTGTTAACCACCTTACAAATAAAATCACTTTTGATAATATACGGTTTCCAAGTGAAATTTCTGGTCCTTTTTTCTATTTATTATCAAAATTTGGTAATATTGTTTTTGATTTTTGTTCTTTTAGATTTAGAATTATTCCTGAATACCAAAATGACTACTTTTTTTATTCTTGCACATTCTACAATGACATTGCTGAATTCGCTTTTCCTATTAGGGAAACTCATTATGACTCTTGCCTGTTTAAAAACAACTATACCTACAATGCAGGTACTAGAAACTTAAGACAAAGCAAGGATCCAGAATTTAATTCTTGCGCATTTAATGAGTTAGTTACACTAAAGGGACTAAATACTGATAAAACGCTATTTACTCAATGCGAAATAAAACAGATATCTATAGAGTCTTCTGTTCTCGACTCGCTTCCGTTATTTTTCACTTCCAAAGTAATATTACTTAATTCAACAATTAAATCATCTTGTACCTTGTCTGCTAATACCATAAATCTTTTAGACATCATAGGTTCAAATATACAAGGACTGCTCTCCGTGGAATCAGAAAACATTTATAATTTTAATCTAAAAGGGACTACATTAAATTCTGTTTCATTCAACAACTGTAATTTCACTTCATTTCCACATTTTTCTAATGTAACAGTAACAGGAGCATCAAGCATCCAACGAACAAAATTTTTTGATGGTTTATGCCTTAAATCTGTAACATTCCTCAATGACGTCAGTTTTCTTGATACAGTTATTAATGATCAATTTCAAAATAACACCTCGAGAGAAACTTACCGAATCATTAAGCATTCCTTTGACAGTATTGGTAACACCATTGAAGCTAATAAATATTTTGCTCTGGAGATGAGAAAAGCCTATGAGGAACTATCTTGGAAAAAAGTAAAAGATATCCCAGATAAGTTCCTTATGTGGTTTAATAAGATAACATCTGATTACGGTCAGAAATGGTGGCTTACCGTTATTTGGATTTTAGGTTCTGCTCTTCTGATTCATCTGTTCAGTAGCATAGATCCGTTTAACTTTGAAGTATTAAACGGTATGGCATCCGTAATTATTCCATATAAAGAAATCATCGGTGAATCACACCAGATGTCAAAACTGCTCACTTTCGCTTGGTTTTCAATATTGCTTTATCAGCTGATTGTAGCTCTTAAGAGAAAGACCAGAAGGTGAGAAATCCGTCAAAATCTCCCTTAGAAAAGGAATAAAGAAAAGGCGCATCGTTTGATGCGCCCTCAATATATCTTAAAGATCCTGAATCTTCAGAACTATCTTGCCGAAGTGGCTGTCGGCTTCCATCATCTTATGCGCTTCCACAACCTGCTCTATGGGGAACACGTCTGAAACGATAGGCACTATGCTTCTGTCGGCGAATTTCGGCAGAGCGGTCTTTGTAAACTCCGCCACTATCTCGCCCTTCATAGACACGGGACGGCTTCTCAGAACTGAGCCGATGATCTGCTGACGTTTTACCATCATCAGAGCGAGGTTCAGCTCCGCCTTGATACCGCTGATAACACCGATGATAACCAGTCGTCCTGCGTATCCCAGAGAGTCCATGTTGGGTTTCAGATATTTAGCGCCCACATGGTCGAGTATCACATCCACGCCCTTCTTGTTGGTGAACGCCTTAACGTCCTCAGAGAAATCGGGAGTGGTGGTGTAGTCTATAACGAGGCTCGCGCCGAGCTTCTTCACTTCTTCCATCTTAGAGGGAGCGGCTGTGACGATATATTTTGTGTTAGGTGTAAGTGCGTTGGTCAGCTGGATAGCCGCAGTGTTAACACCGCCGCCGCCGCCGTGGAAGATGGCTGTGTTGCCGTCTTGCAGACCACCTATCATGAAAACGTTTGAAAAAGCCGTAATGTATGACTCGCACACACAGGCGGCCTCTTCATAGCTCATGCTTTCGGGGATAGGCATCAGATGGCAAGCGTATGCCACGGCGTACTCAGCGTATCCGCCGCCGCCGACCAGAGTCATCACTCTGTCGCCTTTTTTCCATCCGGTCACTTTTGAGCCCAGCTCCTCTATGATTCCTGCCACCTCAAGCCCCAGAATCTCTGAATCGCCTGCGGGGGGCGGATATTTTCCCTCTCTCTGAACCAGATCAGGTCTGTTGATGGATGTAGCGGCAACTTTGATCAGAACCTGATCATCAGCGGGCACAGGTCTTTCCGCCTCACCCACATACATGTTCTCCGCCGGTCCGAATTCTTTTAGAAGCACAGCTTTCATCTGATATACCTCCGTATATTTAACATATATTCAAATCGGTTAACTTCATATACAATAATGATTTATTGAACTATCGCCAGTTTTGCATATTTTTTTTCATTTTTAAATATGAAAAACGCTTTTGTCTCACTTAGTTCTTGTTTTTTGGCTGTTTCGGTTTAAAATCGCCGTATAAGAAATTATCAAAGGTGATGTATGAAGAATATTCTCGTTATCATAATGTCCCTCTTCTGCCTGACGGCTTTCGCCGCCGGCAAAAAACAGATCGGTATCTCCCAGATAGTGGCTCACCCCGCTCTGGACGCCGTGCAGAAGGGAATAATAGACGCGGTGGAAAAATGCGGATTTAAAAACGGCAAAGACGTCGATTTCGATGTTCAGCTCGCTAACGGAAACATGGTGACAGCCAACCAGATAGCCACCAACTTTATCGGCGCTAAAAAAGATATTGTCATCGGCATAGCCACCCCCACTGCTCTGGCGCTGGCGGGAGCTTATTCTAAATCATCTCCGTCCACACCCGTTATATTCTCCGCTGTGACCGACCCGGTGGGCGCCAAGCTCGTCAGAAACATAGAGAAGCCCGGCGGAAACATCACAGGCGTGAGCGACCTTGCCCCCATCGACACACAGTTTCAGCTGATTTTCGATCTGGGTTTAAAACCTAAAGCAGTCGGAATAATATACAACGCCGGAGAGCAGAACAGCCGTTCACAGCTCGCTCTGGCGCAGAAAGCCGCCAAAATGCGCAATGTAAAACTGGTGGAAAGAGCCATCGCCACATCCGCTGATGTCGCCACCGCCGCTAACTCGCTGGTGGGTCAGGTGCAGGCGATGTACATCACCACAGATAACACAGTAGTCTCCGCTCTGGAGGCGCTGATAAAGGTTGCTGACGCTCACAAAATCCCCCTCGTAATGTCTGATACAGACTCTGTGAAAAGAGGCGCTCTCGCCGCCAGAGGTTTCGACTATTACAAACACGGGGTTCAGACAGGAAACATGGTCTGCCGTGTGCTGACAGGCGCAAAACCCGCAAATACGCCTGTTGAGTTTCAAAAAGAGATGGTGCTGGTTATAAACAAAAAGAAAGCGGATGCTCTGGGAATTTCCATCCCCGAAAACCTGCTGAAATCCGCTGACGAAATAATAAAGTAATGACTTCTTACGCTTTTCTGGGAGCCATAGAGCACGGGCTTCTGTTCTCGCTCATGGCTCTCGGTGTTTTTCTGACATTCAGAGCGCTGGATTTTCCCGATCTGTCAGTGGACGGCACATTTCCGCTGGGCGCCGCCGTTTGCGCTGTCTTCATCACCAAGGGATACAACCCGTATCTCGCTGTGACGATTGCCGCCGCATCCGGAGCCATAGCCGGAGCGATAACAGCTCTTCTGAATACAAAACTGAAAATACTCAACCTGCTTTCGGGCATCCTCACGATGATAGGTTCATATTCCATAATACTGCGTATCATGGGCATGCCCAATATTTCGCTTCTGGGATACGACACGGTCTACACCCCCATAGAAAACATGGGGTTCGCCCCGCAGACAGCGTCCATTGTACTTGCGTCCATCTTTGCCGTTGTTACGGCTGTTCTTCTGATATGGTTTTTTCACACCGATCTGGGGCTGGCTCTCAGAGCGGCCGGGGACAATATGAAGATGGTCCGCGCGCAGGGGATCAGCACCGACAGAATGACACTCTACGGCGTATCATTCAGCAACTGCCTAGTGTCCATCTGCGGCGCTCTGGCGGCTCAGTCGCTGGGTTTTGCCGATGTGAACATGGGCATCGGAACAGTTGTAGCGGGTCTTGCCTCCGTCATAGTTGGCGAGGCAGCTCTCTCCAGCAGAACAGTGCTGAAGGCGGTGACAGGTGTCATCATAGGCTCCATGATATACCGAATGGCGGTTGCCTACGCTCTGTCCTTCCAGATAGGTGATTTCAGATTCGCCCCCGGCGACCTCAACATAATAACCGTGGTGATCGTCGTGTTCGCTCTCAGCTTTCCCCGCCTGAGAAAAAAGATAGGCGAGGTAAGACAATGATAGAGATGGCGAATATCAAAAAAGTATTCAACGCCGGCACTGTAAACGAAAATACGGCTATAGCCGACCTCTCCGTCAGGATAGGCGAGGGAGAGTTCGTAACCGTTATTGGCAGCAACGGCGCAGGAAAATCCACAATGCTGAGCCTGCTCTCCGGAATACTGAAACCCGACAGCGGAAAGATAATTATAAACGGAAATGACGTCACCGCTCTGCCCGATTTCATGAGGGCAAAATTCATAGGCTCTGTTTTTCAGGATCCTTTGAGCGGAACAGCGAAATCCCTTAGCATCGAAGAGAACATGGCAATAGCCATGAAAAGGGGAGAAAAACGCTGGTTCAGAAAAGGCGTAACAAAAAAAAGGCGCTTACTTTTCAAAGATATGCTGTCTCAGCTCGGGCTTGGGCTGGAAGACAGGCTGAAAACAAACGCGGGGCTGCTCTCCGGCGGTCAGAGGCAGTGCCTTACGCTTCTGATGGCGGCAATGGCGGATCCGAAAATTTTGCTTCTGGATGAACACACAGCGGCACTCGATCCCAGAACGGCAGAGCTTGTGATGTCTCTCACGGACAGGCTGATATCAGAAAAGGGTCTGACCGCTATGATGGTTACCCACAACATGCAGCAGGCTATCGATTTCGGCAGCCGCATAATAATGATGCACGGCGGCGAGATAGTGGTGGATCTGAAAGCGGATGAAAAACGCGGACTCTCTGTCAGAGACCTGCTGGATATGTTCGAAAAAGTACGGAAGGTAAATCTGACAGACGACAAACTGCTTCTCTCGTCATAGAAAAACTATTATCCAATAATACAATTAACCACATATTCTTGATTTTGCTTTTTTTAGCAGATAGACTTATTTAACTGAACAAAAAGTTGGAAACATCATGTTAAATAAAGTTATTATGCTTATTTTTCTGTTCTTATCTATTGTTCTCAGTGTTTTTGCTGAAGATCAGCCGATGCTTCGTATCTCTAACTATGGAGATTACATCTCTCTGGAAACACTAAATAAGTTCAGCCGTATATACAATATTCACATTATATACGACACACAGGACACAAACGAAACCATACTTAAAAAACTGGCGGACGGCAACAAAGAGGGCTATGATCTGGTGATTCTCTCGTCTCCCATCACAGAATCGCTGATAAAACAGAACATGCTGGAACCGCTGGATAAATCGAAACTGCCTAATTTCAAAAATCTCTCTCCTGAGCATATCAATCAGTATTTTGACCCTAACAACAAATATTCAGTGCCCTATTACTGGGGAACTATCGGGATTATATACGATTCGGACAGGATAAAGAAAATCACCAGATGGTCTGATCTGTGGAACAGGTCGCTGAAGAACAATGTGCTGATCAGCAACGAATATGCGGATGTTTTTCCAATGGTCTTAAAATCGCTGGGATATTCTGCCAACTCCATGAAAACAAACGAGATCGAGCAGGCATATGAACAGCTCAACAAACTCATGCTGAACGCAGTGATGCTGAAAACCGGCAATACTGCCTCGCAGTTTGTCCGGGAGGGACTAATGGCAGGAATGGTCTTTAGCGGAGACGCAGTGCTGATAACAAGTAAACGTCACAACTATAAATATATATATCCCGAAGAAGGCGCTCTGAAGTGGATGGACAACATGCTGATCCTGAAATCGTCTAAGAACAAGGACACAGCACACAAATTTATAAATTTTATTCTGGACGCTGAAAACTCCGCCGAACTGGCAAAGGTCATAGGTTATGGGCTGCCGAATAGAGCTGGGTATAATCTTCTGAGCGAAAAGGACAAAAAAAACAACATTATCTACCCGGATATAAACATGCTGAAAAACAGCGAGATAATAAAAAACACCAGTCCGGTAGACGAATTAAAGCAGAAATACTGGAAAATGTTTAAATCCGCATATGATAAATTCAAGAGTGAATTATGAGAAAATATACTTTTACCATCAGCATTCTTACTCTCTTTGCGGGCATGACTGCGATTCTTTTCGTTTTTCTGGTGGGCAATTTCTATCTGCGCGGGATGGATCAGGCATATCAGATAACAGAAAGCAAAATAGACGAAACAAACAGAAACATCGGATTTGCCGTGTCGTCCATACTGAATACTGCCACCAGCAATCTGTCTGTTCTGGCACAGGTGTCAGATGAACAAAATATTCTGCTGGCAAAAGATAATATCGAAAAAGTAATGTGGGAAATGCTGACGCTGGACGAAAATCTCGCCAGCATTTTTCTGACGGACACCTATGGAAATTTTTTACAGGCGAGACGCTGTCCGAGGCTGGCTGTCAGAGAAATAGACAACATCAACGGCAGCACCGCCCTTGATGTATATCAGTATAAAGATAAGAACTACGCCACACTGTCCATAGACATCAGCAAATCAAAATATGACCCGAGAACACGGACATGGTTCACCCTGCTGAGTAAGAAGAACCCGGTGTACTGGTCTGAGCCTTATATATTCGCATCCACAGGTTCGCCGGGCATCACACTTTCAGCCGCTAAGATTAACGAGATGGGCGAGATAAACAAAGTGGCTGCGGCGGATTTTACACTGGACACCATGTCTCAGATATTGGAACAGAAAAGCCATGTGATAAATGGGGAGCTGATGCTTTTCAGCGGATCCGGGACAGTCATCGCAACCTCTTTCAAACATGAGCAGGTGGACAAAGACAACAAGATAGTCACCACAGCCGCCTTGGATTCAGAGAGACACAGAACGATAGTTGCTTACCTGACTGATGATAAACACACGGGAGTAATAGAAGACAACGGAGTCAGATACGCTTATTTCATCACCAAGCTGAACAACAGCCAGAAAAAAGACTGGTATCTCGCATCATTCATCAAAGAGAGCAAGATAATTGGTCCTATCAGAAAAACGCTCCTTACGACCATATTATTCTCATTCTTTATAATTATTTCCATATACTTCCCTGTCCAGGCGTATCTGCGCAGGTACTTCATCAAGCCCATAGCAAAACTGAAAGAACAAACGGCCATTGTCGCCGAGAGACATTTTGACTCCGTGCAGATGGTGGACACGAGAATACTTGAGTTTCACGATCTTGCGGACTCTATGGTTTCCATGTCAGCCTCTATCAGAAGATATGAGGTTAACCAGACACAGCTTATGGACGCCATCATCAAGATACTCGCAGGGGCGATAGACGACAAGTCGCCTTACACCGGCGGACACTGCGAGCGTGTCCCCGTTCTGGCGGAGATGCTGGCATACGCCGCCAGTTCCAGCGCGGATGAGCCGTTCAGAGATTTTATGTTCTACGGCGAAGACGAGTGGCGAGAATTCCGCACGGCGGCATGGCTGCACGACTGCGGAAAGATAGTGACCCCTGAATATGTGGTGGACAAGGCGACCAAGCTGGAAACCATTTATAACCGGATACACGAGGTTCGGACACGCTTTGAGGTGCTCTACAGGGACGCTGTGATAGAATATTATGAACGGCTGAAAGACCATCCTGAAAAAGAACCGGAGCTGAAACAGGCTCTGGAATCAAAGAAAGCTAAGCTGGCTGACGATTTTGCCTTCGTGGCGGAGTGCAATGTCGGCGGTGAATTCCTGAGTCCGGAGAAGATAGAACGACTGAAAAATATCGCCGAAACAGAATGGACAAGATATTTCGATAACAGACTGGGACTGAGCAATGCCGAAGAACTGAGGCTGAAAGAGATTCCGCCTGTACCTGCGCCGGCAAAGGAAAAACTGCTGTCCGACAGACCAGAGCATATTTTAAGCCGTGAAAAAGCGATAGATATGAACGAGTACCACCAGCTCGGCGTTAAAACGCCTATTCCCGAGAACGCCTATAACCACGGGGAACTATACAACCTGTCCATAAGCAGGGGAACGCTGACCGAAGAGGAAAGATTCAAGATCAATGAGCATATAATAATGACCATAAAGATGCTGGAGCAGCTTCCGTTCACCGAAAATCTCAAACGTGTCCCGGAATACGCATGCGGTCACCACGAGACAATGATAGGCAACGGATATCCCAGAAGACTGAGCAAACGCGATCTGTCTATTCCGGCGAGGATAATGGCGATAGCAGATATCTTCGAAGCGCTGACCGCCTGCGACAGACCTTACAAAAAGGCGAAAACGCTTTCTGAATCAATAAAGATAATGAGCTTTATGCGCAATGACGGTCACATAGATCCGGATATTTTCGCCCTGTTTCTAAAAGAAGGAATTTATAAGAAATACGCAGAAAAATATCTGGATAAGAGCCAGATAGACGATGTGGACATATCAAAGTATCTGTAAAAACTCTATCTCGCTGAATCTGCCGTAGAAATAATCATTTTTTACGGCTTTTGTCAGGCTTGATGTCACTTTTGCGCATTTAACGGTGCATTTCTGCAAAAAAACGCCGTCTGACGGATGAACGATATCTATAATCTCAGGGAATTCGTCCTTCATCCTGTAATAATGAATTCTGGCGGCGGCTATCCCCAGCCATGCGTTCTCCATGGGCGGATCGCCTATCACGGTGGACTGAAACACACCGTCAGGTCTGATCCTGACCGATTCTATATCCATCACCGGAAACATCTTCCGCTCACAGTAACTTCTTCTGTAGTTATAGAACTGTCCGCCCAGTGCTTTCTCACCGTTCAACCTTCCCTGGATAATGATCTGCGTATCGGATGGCACAGGATGATGCTCCGTCTTGATCCAGCGAGCACAACCCAGACAGGAGGCAAGCCTCAGCTCATCCGTCTCTTCCGGAAAAGAACAGGCGGCAGTGAAAAGCAGATAGGGTGAGCACCCCACCGCCACAGTCACCGACAAACCGCAGGAAGACTCCGCCAGCCGGAAAAGCTCTGAGGACTCACGGCAGTGAACCACTGCCATATTTTCTGAAATGGGCTCGATTCTATATATCCCACAATCATATACACCATTGCTTTCTGATATTATGCACGCCATTGACAGCGTGCCGGATGTGTCTTTTTCATAGAATTTATAGAGTGGCAGAGCTGATAGCCCGCCCAGTTCTTCGTATTTTTCAGGATATGTAAACTGTAGTTCCGGTCTCAGCGTCATCGACTTATAAGCCTTTTCGGCGATGGCATCATACGTCATACCCCAGGCTTTTTCCAGCCTGTCCATAGAGCCGTACAGATTCAAAAGCAGTGGTATATTTGATGACGAATGGCGGGTGTACAGAAGGGCATTCAGACCGTTTTTGCTGTGATAGTCCGCCCTTTTCGCTATATCTGTGCCTGCTGTCAGCTCAGAGACAACATCCAGCCTGCCGGACGAGGCGGTGTAGAGAAGATATTCACCGAAGTCTATCAGGCGTCTCCTTTTATGCAGATGGTAGCGTCACATATTCCGAATGTCATGGGGTTGAACTGAGCGTCGGCAAATCCGGCGTCCAGTATCATTTTTCTGTAAACGTCCCTTTTGGGAAATTTATATACGGAATCGGGCAGATATTCATATGCTTTTCTGTCGCCGGAGATTATGCCGCCGATGAAAGGAAGTATCTTTGTGAAATAGAGCCTGTAGAGCCTGCTGAATATAGGTCCTTCCGGCTGGGAGAACTCCAGTATGCAGAGCCTGCCTCCGGGTTTCAGAACACGGCGCATCTCGCCGAGCCCCTTGGGCTTGTCTGTCACATTGCGGAAGCCAAACGATATGGTTATCCTGTCGAAGCTGTTGTCGGCATAAGGAAGGTTGTGAGCATCTGAAACACAGAAGAGTCCGTCAGAGAACTTCTGCTGGCCTATCTTCATCATGTTGTAGCTGAAATCACCGCCGACAAGGGTTATCCCTCCTACTCTGCGGTTCATCTCTATCATCATGTCCGCTGTGCCGCAGGCAAGATCCAGAACAGTCTGTCCGCTCTTTATCTCTGCCAGTCTGATAGCTTTTTTGCGCCAGCGCACATCCGTGCGGAAGCTCAGCAACCTGTTCAGAAGGTCATAGCGCCCCGCTATATTGTCAAACATCTGCTGTATCTCTTTCGATTTCTGCTCCAATTAAATCCCCTTAAACCCTGATGATCATACAGGTAAAATCGTCTTTCTGCATGGCGGTGTCTTTCACCAGCACCTTATACAGGGTATCCAGTATAGCTTCTTTGCCGGATTCTGCAAGCTGTTTGACCGCATTCATCAGAGAGTCCTCATCGATATACTCGATAAGCCCGTCTGTGTAGAGAAACAGGCAATCCCCCTCTTTCAGGTTTACAGATTTCACCTGATAGGGTTCTTCCATGAGCCCGATGGGCAGAAAATCCGATGTGATCTTCGTATCTTTATCCGAAAAGTGCATGATGGGTTCGTGCCCGCATGACAGATATTTCAGCTCGTTTGTCTTTTTGCATATGAACCCGAAAAAAGCCGTGATAAATCTGTCGCCGAAGTTTTTGCTCAGAATGAATCTGTTCAGCGCGTCTGTCATCTTATCCAGCGCCTTGTCAGCGGAGAAATGTTCCGCATTCTCAGTGAAAACACTCAGCACCACTGTGAAGACCGCCGCTGAATATCCCTTTCCGCATACATCCGCTATGCAGAAGAAGGTGCCTTCGTCTGTATCCTTAGCCAGCAGATAATCGCCGCCGGCGGAACGAGCGGGAAAGTTGATCCCCTCTATGCTGAAATTTTTGTCCGCTGATATCCTCTGCGACACAAATTTGTTCAGAATCTCGCCGGTGGCAGCCATTTCTGATTCCTGAACTTTCAGTTTTGTCATCTTCTGGTGATAGACAGCGTTTTCCACAGCAGTGGAAACGATGGACGATACCAGCTCGGAAAACTCCTTATCAGGTATCACGTCAAAATGTATGTTGAAAAGCAGAATATGTATGTTATTAGTCTCTTCGAAAATTATAAAGACATTATCTATGTTAAATTTAGAGCACTCGATGTGTTCCTCGACAAACTCTGTGAACCCGGTCTTCACAGCATAATCATAGGCAGGCATGTCAGAGATGGTTATATGTTTTCTGATATCATCCGTCTCAATCCCGAATCCCTTAAAATCGTCACCGTGGAGAACGCAGCCCGCCTCTGCGCTGAAAACATCCATAAAAAATGTGAGAGCCATAGCCACCACTTCGTCCAGCTCCACAGCCCTCAGTATCCGGCTGCTCTGTTTCACAAACTCCAGTTTTTTCTGATAATCCACATATACGTTTATGTTGCGTTCTCTGGCGACCAGCTCCGCCAGACGCTGACCTAAATATCCGCTGACGTTTTCCAGACAGCCAAGCTGGCTATCTTCTGGCGTCTCATGAAAGGTGACCACTCCATAAACGTTTCCCATGTATGTAAAAAAGACAGTGCATTTGTTTTCTATGCGTTCATCGAAAAACTCCAGCACAGTGGTTTTTCTGTTGCACGCTTTGCCGTCATACCCCATGTCATGGATATCGTAGCGTCCTTCGGCATTCTTATAATATCCTGTCACCGGAGCGCATATATTAGACTCTGTACGCCATATAGTAAACGGCACGAACCACTTAGATTCAAGAAGCTCTCTGAGCCCATGAAAAAGATCCTGCACACCGGATGTAAAAAGTGTTTCCAGCATCCTGTCAGGAAGCTGCATCTTCTTCCTCCTCTGTTTCCAGAATGGGCAGAACAACAGAACTGATCGCCTCCGGCGGAAGATTCATCGCCATGGCGCAGTCGTCTATCAGATCATTAACTTCGTCAATGTTCTTCGCCTTGTGCATCTGATTAGCGAAATAGAGTATCTGGGAGAATCTGTCTCTGCCTTTTTCGTGGTGACCTCGGACAGCCTCGGCTATGCTCTTTACCACTGACCATTTCGTCAGCACCAGCTCGCCCACGGCACAGTGGTCTGTGCCGAGCTGAGTCCGCTCGTCTTCTATTGTCGCCGCCTCTTTAACCAGAAAGTCCACTATGACAGTCTTTCCCATGTCATGCATCAGCCCGGCGAGATAGAGAGCGTCTTCGTCCTCTCCCGCCGCTTTGCCTATCGCCTCGCAAAGCATGGCAACCATGAAGCTGTGCTGCCATATCTCCTGTCCTGTTGTTTTCAGCAGACTGAAGTTTTTATTATAAAATGACTCGGTGGATACCGCCAGAGCCAGGTTTTTCACAGTGTTAAGCCCCATCAGGACAGTCGCCCTGTCTATGCTCGATATTTCCTGACGCAGCCCGTAGAAAGGCGAGTTAACCAGTTTGATTATACGGGAGCTGAGCCCCTGATCCTTCTTTATCTGATCCACGAAATCTTTCATTTTGGTTTTATCATTTCGTGTGAGACGCACCAGCTCTCTTGCCAATGCCGGCAGCGGCGGGATATTCTCCGCCTTAGCTATTATCTTCGCCTTCAGCGTGTCAAACTCTCCGCCATTGGCGGTGTCCGGCTGTTTGTTTCCGTCAGTCAGCTTTTTAACAACATCCTCTTCTTTCAGCGGAGGAAAAAAGATTCCGGATATCCTGAAATCCTTCATGGCTTCCAGAATCTGTCTGTCTTTCTTGGTGATGTAAAAGAATGTCGGAACGCCGAATTTTTTCGGCAGACGAAAAAGAGTGGAAGCGTCAGAGACCTCCACAACACAGGCATCCGCATTTTTGTCCGCGGTTATTTCGGCATGCCCTGTCAGCGCCTTCTGAAAGAACGCCTTGCTCTCTGCGGACCCGATAAAGAGGACCTTCATTAGAACCTGCTTTTTATCATATCTATAAGCTCTTTCGGACTGAACGGCTTGGTAAGGTATTCATCCGCTCCGGCCTCTTTACCCTTTTTGATATCTTCGCTCTCCGCCATGGCCGTCAGCAGGATCACCGGGGTATCTTTGAACAGCTCATCGCCTTTAAGCTCGGCGCAGGCCTCCAGCCCCGTTTTTTCCGGCATCATCACGTCCAGCACTATCACATCCGGCGATATTTCCTTTGCCATATCCACCGCCTGCTGTCCGTTCCCAGCCTCGAAAACATCGAAACCGCTCTTCTTCAGGTGGAGCGAAACAACCTTTCGCAGACGAAGCTCATCGTCAGCTATCAATACTTTCATCTGTAAACCTCAGAGTTATAGAAGTTTTGTCAAACTCCATTATTATTCCGGATTTTTTCAGTACTTCGGCAAATATTTCGAATATCTGCTGTACCTCGTTAAATCCATTGTCCGGGCTTATAGATAGCGTGCTGCCGCTGCGGTTTATCCTCAGTTGTTTTTTTGCGGAGGCCAAACCCTCCTGACAGAGTATCTGAAAAATACTTTTGAATGAATAAGCGTCGCATCGCAGATGCATGCCCTCTATGTTGTGTATAATCTCAGCCGGAGTCTCTTCGGACACGGCATTTTTTATGTACAGTTCCAACAGATGACCGATGTCCACCTGTTCTATCTCGGTCTCATGGGTCTTTCCGAGAATATGGTTGAAACAAACGCTCATGCCTCTGTCATAGATGTCCAGCAGATAGCCGGATTCCATGATCATGGCTGTCATTGAGTCGTCTGTCAGCCCCTCCGCCACCACATCCAGCATGGCTACGACCACAGAAGTGCATGTGCGTATGTGATGGGAAAAATATCTGTAGGTGACATCCAGCTGATGTTCAAGTCTTCCGGGCGTTGACATGGCTGACCATCCTTACTAATTTTCTAAGTATAGAAAGATTTTATGACCTTTTCAACAGATAGTTCGAGTTTATTTCTTGTTTTAAGATGTGAAAATGCTAAAATACCCGTTCTATTAAGGAGGTGAAAGTCATGGACTGTATTTTCTGTAAAATAGTGGCAGGGGAGATCCCATGCAGCAAAATATATGAAGACGGGCTGTTCATAGGCTTTCTGGATATCAGACCTATACACAAGGGACACGCCCTTATCGTGCCGAAAAAGCACTTTGTAAATATATTCGACACTCCGGCGGAAGAATCACAGGCGATTTACGCCGTTACTGCGAAGGTGGCGAAGGCTGTTAAGGAAGCCACCGGATGCGATGCAGTGAACGTTGTTCAGAACAACGGGGCGGAAGCAGGGCAGGAGGTCTTTCACTCTCATCTGCACGTTATCCCCAGATTCAAAGACGACGGACTGAAATTTGCCACCAGACACTCCGAATATTCGGGATTTGATGAAATGGGCGCTCTGGCGGAGAAGATCAGAGGTCTGATAGGCTAGATATATCCGGAGGTGTTTGGGCGGCTGGTGCCCCCCGCGGTCTTCAAAACCGACAGTGACGTACTTGTGCGTCAGGCAGGTTCGATTCCTGTGCACCTCCGCCAAAAAAGCTCTCACCAATATGAACCAGCAGATTCTATATCAATAACCCGTAAGTTGTCTTCATCAATTCCTGCCCACGGCTTCCAGAATCATTCTGATGTTTTCTTTTGATTTTTCGGATGCCAGCATATCACGCATAGCCTGCGCCGCGGCTGGGTTATCCTTATCCGCCGTGAGTATCTTTATTATATCGTGGCGGACATTTGTGTTGCTCTCTGTCCGGCTCGCCGATATCACGTCACCAATCACCGATGCGCTTACTGTTCTGGCGGTAAGTGTTCGTGCCGCCGCCATTCTCACCAGCGCATCACCATCCGTCAGCATTGAGCCAAGCTCTTCCGTAACACTCTCTCCCGGCATATATTTAAGAGACCCCGCCGCCGCCGCTCTCGTCTGCGGATTGCCGCTGTTCAGATACGGGGTAATAACCTCCGCATACTCAGCCATAGCGGTATTCCCAAGTGAAGCAAGCACATAGTTTATATTTTTATCATCAGCCGAACGCAGTTCATAAACAATCTTATCCGCCAGAGCCTTTGCCGCATCAGGATAGTTTTCTCTGAGGTTTTTTACGACAGATCCAGCCGAAAGAACAGCCGCCGCAGCGGCGCCGGTTTTATCATAAGCCGCCTTACCACATTGACTAAGCAGATATCGTTCAGCTCCATCAGTCAGCGGAACATCCACTGACCCCATAGACACAGCCGCACGGAATCTGTCTTCACCTCTCTGCGACACATCAGATGAAATATCAATCAATGCCTTCTGCGCCACCTCTGTTCCAGCCAGACCGAGCACATTGATTATCTCTCTGCGCTGAGCGTCTGTCAGAGCCTCTCTTTTTAACATTTTCGGTATCTGTGCCGTATACTCAGGATTCTGTATTATATATTTCTTAAACTCTATCGAAGTGTCTCTGAAATTATTATCCCCTATATTTTTCAGATCAAAAACGCCCCCGGATCTCTCCGCTGCCGGTTCATGTCTTCCGGTCTGAAGAGCCTTCTCCGCTTCCTCATAGCTGTCTTTCAGACCTCTGACAGATAACGAGATTCCTGTCCGTCTCTGAACAGATATTTTCGTATGCGCCGACACAATATCCCGTCCTCCGGCGGAAATATCCAGCTTCTCCCTGATGTATATAGAATCAAGCCATCCGCCATCTATCGAAGGGGTAAAAACACATGAAAATTCCTGCGGATGGATGCTCAGCGAATCGTAACCTAAATATGATGCTGTAACCTTGTCATATGTTTTTTTGGTCTTATTAACAGTTGCCCCGTTCACCTCATACACAGCCTGATATGAACCCAGAGCGTCTGTCTGCTCATCCGTATAGGTCTGATCTTCAGAAAATATCACTTCCAGCGACTGCATCAGATTTTTCAGTGCCTTCGCCTCCGCATGCGCTATACCGGACGGCAGGTAAAACCGGATAAAACGTCCGTTCAAATCCATATCCGCCAGAAATGGCGTGGAATACAGCATCTCCAGCCCGGCATCACGTCCGCCGCCTGTTACTACAGATACTGGGCTCAGACAGAATCCGGCTTTCACAACATTATTCTTAACATCATAAACCCGCATTTGCAGAGTTCCGTCAACGCTGACAGATGTTTCTGTCTCACCTTCTGTCAGGCGGAAAACAATATCGCTGGACATGCTGTATCTGAAGAAGTACGCACCCTTGCTAAAATGCTCCGGCGTCTCTTCAGGTGCAGAAGGCTCCGTCTGCTCCTTCTCCATAAAAATGAAGAAGGATACAGACAGAGCAATTATAAAAACTATGAAAATTAACAGATATTTTTTCAGAAAGTCCATGAGTGCGACTCGTTCAGCAGTGTGCTCTTTTTATGATAGAGCGAGTCAGTCTCATATATCCACTTGGTCGATTTCTTCTTTTTTGTTCCACAGGGATACGGCACACCGAATTTATGACACCATTTTACAGTGCTGTATTTCACATATAATCCGAATTTGCCGGATATTGCATCAATATCGTTGGTTACTGTCAGCCCCAGCGTTCCGTCATCCAGGTCGTCATCGCCGGAATTATACGTAAAAGATGAAGAGGCGACAACTTTCAGAAGCTCTTCTATCAGCGTCAGATCCACCACAGGTCCGGCGGAAAATGCAGATGTCCCCACTCCGGCCTCTGCGTAAAGCCCCAGAGAGGCATCGGGCAGGTGGTTGGACGATGTTACACCTGTTGAGTTCAGCGTTATGGACAGTACATATCCGATAGTGCCTGTGGCGCCAGTCTCCACATTCACGGGAACAGGTCCCACCATCAGCTCAGCGCTGGCAATCTCCTGAGTCTGATTCCATGATTTCGGATAGGAGATGGTCTGCGGCAGAGCCCAGTTTTCATCCATATCAACGACTGTTCCTAAAAATTCGATCTTATTGGAATATCCTGAGTTACCCGGATCATCCGCATATGCTGCGTATATACTGGTGATATCTATCAAAGTAGCGCTGTGTCTGAACACAGTTATCGGGAAGGATATCCCGTTGCTGCACAGAGCGCCGTGCTGGTCTGCGCTCATCACTAACCCTATGTTGGAATACATCTCCACCCCAAGCCTGATCTTGCTTCTATCGCCAACATGCTTTTTAAAGCTGTTTTCAAGCATATAAGGAGACGCGGAAACTCCTGCGGAATATATGGAAACGTTCATACTGTATGTGTTATCTGCCTTTGTTGTTTCAGCGATGGAATCGTCAGGGTTCAGAATGACTCTGACCTCAAATGTGTTGGTGTTCGATGCCGCATATGACACCATGTCGTCCACCACTGCTTCCGGAAAGCTGACATCTATATCCATTGTGTGTTCCGGCGTCAAAGGGACGGACTCTTCGTCATCATCCAGTGACTCCAGAGACCTGTTCAGCAGGGCAAACGTTGTTGAACCTGAAAATGCCTGAAGAGTATTGCTCCAATAATCAACATCCCGCCATGTTCCGCCTACCTTCACCTGCACTTTCAGCTTGACGTTGTTCATCTCCGTGGCGGAAGGTTCCTTGCCCTCCACTACGATATTAACATGTCCTTTCAAATGAGCCTTTCTCAGGAAAGGATGATCACCGTCCGCGTCACCCAGAGCGGTGTGCGCTGTTGGGTCGCCTGTGTCATAGCTGTCGAAAACTACCGAACTGCTCTGAAGCTCCACATTATCTATAATTAGGTTGGTATCGTCCGCTGTGCTTGCGTCCAGCGATACTGTTAAAGAGGACACCGCTGATGAGTTGCCCTCAGGACCGTTGTTTGATTCGTTCACTTCGTTTATCAGGTTGTCCGGATCGATATCGGCAACGATATAAAACGATCCCGATGCTGTAATATCTGAAGGTATCTGAATAGAAAAAACACGGGTGTTCTCTCCGGCAGACGGGTCGAAACTGTCAGCACCTATGTAATACTGATTCGCGACATCATCTCTTTCGGATGTTCTTGATCTTAAGGAGCTGTCTTCAACCAGATAGAATTTAGTAACTACGCCGCTCTCCGCTCTGGCGGAATACACTTTGTATGTGATATCATAAAACTGACCGGAACCAGCTGTCTGCTCACCGGAAACCGATCTCACGATAAGATCTGAAGAACCGGCAGAAGACCCGCCGCCTCCGCATGAATATAGAAGCAAAACCGAAAATATAATTAAAGCGATCTTTTTCATCATGAATACCCCGCAAACACAATAATTTATTCAATAACTAATTATACATGTAACAAATGTGGATATTCAACATTAGTTTGATTGATAATTGAAATAAACTACTGATTCAAGGCTGCTCCGCTGGTCTCCGCGCAGACGGCGCAGTCTGAGGAAATCTCATTCCGCACAGGTTTTACCGGTCTGCCTATTTTCGGATTTTTTTTCAGAAAACCATAGAACTGTCTATACGCCACCTTTCCTGTGTTTGTGGACGCATCCCAAACCCACACAGCGTCAGTCTCCTGATCGTAATACATAAAGACAGCCACATGGTCCACCCTGCCGTCAGCGTTCACATCGAAAAACAGCAGATCTCCCATCTCATAATCCAGAAGCTGAGCGTTATCCTTAACAGGCACGGCGTTATCTACATCATACATGGACATGTCGTTCGATGTCAGATCATAGACCACGGTGTCATCCCTGCGGAATCCGGAATAACCCAGCATGGCATAAGACCATACCAGAAGCCCCGAACAGTCCACGCCATCGGTAAAAGACTGACCGCCCCAGACATATTTCACGCCCTCGGCGGATTTTATCTGTTTTATCACGTCCGCCTTCTCCGAGCGGGTCAGCTCTCTGAAGCTGTAGTCGCCAGTCAGTCCGAGCACATTCGGGTCTGACAGAGGATCTCTGTGATAGCAGGCTGAAACGCTGAAAACAATAAGCAGCAAAATTATAACATTCTTCATAGCAGCATATTAGCACAGCCACCCACAAAACGCACCTGCGGTTTTATCAGCCCTCCAGATAGTCACTGATAAGAACAAGCAGGCGTCTGATATCCTGAGGAAAAACATTGCCAATTGTGCCAATGCGGAAAGTCTGTTTTTTGGTCAGTTTGCCTGGATATATATAAAAGCCGTTATCTCTCAGATAATTGTACATTTTTTCAAAATCAAGCCCGTCTGGCTTGATAAAAGTGGTTATAACAGGCGACTGAACGCCCTTCTCCAGAAAAAGCTCGAACCCCAGCTCCTGCATACCGTCAGAGAGCGTTTTCTGGCTGTCAGAATATCTTTTGTTTCTGCTTTTCACCCCGCCCTCGTCTCTCAGTTCACGCAGAGCCTGAGCGAAGCCGAGGATAACATGGGTAGGCGACGTAAAACGGAAGCCCCCGCCGGAATCCTCCATAAACCTGTACTGCTCATACAGATTAAGCGAAAGCGACTGCCCCTTGCCCCTGCATCCTTCCGCCATATCTTTTCTGAATATCACAAAACCGATGCCGGGAACGCCCTGAAGACATTTGTTGGACGATGCCGCCAGAAAATGTATCCCGCTCTCTTTCATATCAAAAGGAATAGATCCGAAACTGCTCATACAATCCGCCAGAAAGACAACTCCCGACTCAGCGCATATCTGTCCCAGCTCGCTCACAGGGTTCAATATACCGGTGGTGGTCTCCAGATGTATCACGGCGAAATGAGTAAAACCGCCCTGCAGGAGTCTGGCTTTCACCTCTCCGGGGTCCACCGCCTCGTCCTCGTCGAAAACCACCGTCTCATAGGGAATCCCCGCCATGCCCGCTATGTCCGCCATACGCTCGCCGTATGCTCCGTTCACCGCTATCAGCAGTTTATGGTCTCTGCCAACCGCTCCGGTTATCATAGACTCCACAGCGAAAGTCCCCGATCCCTGCACCAGCACAGCGGTGTATTCATCAGAAGCGGAAGCGAGGGAAGCGAGCTCTTCTCTGATCTCCCGCACCATTTCGGAATATCCCTTGTCTCTGGTTGGCACGTCATACGCCATCGCCTCTTTCACAGTTTTTGTGGTTGTCAGAGGTCCGGGGGTCAGAAGGAGATAGTTGTTGTCGAATTTATGCATATTATTCCACCTATATTCTTATTTCTTTCAGCGATGTGTTCAGGATATCCGCGGCCCTGTCCATCTCGTCACGGGTTATTGTGAGCGCCGGAGAGAGCGTCAGCACGCTTCCCGCTGATACCTTAAAACTCATGCCCATATCCAGACATCTGTACATGGAGTATTCCGCCATAAAATTCTTGTCGGCAAGACCCCTGTCCAGCTCCACAGCCGCCATCAGCCCCAGATGCCTTACATCGCCGATGATTTTGTGAGCGTCTTTCAGACCGCCCAGCAGAGAGGCGAAATATCCACCGTCCTTCACCGCTTTTTCCAGCAGGTTTTCTTTCTCTATATATTCTATGGCCGCCAGACCCGCCACACACGCCACCGGGCTTTTCTCGTGGGTATAGTGACCTATGGATATGTCAAAGGCGCTGTCCAGACCGTCTCTTATCATCAGGCATGCCAGAGGCATTACTCCCCCGCCCAGACCTTTTCCGGCGACAATCATGTCCGGCTCAATATCGAAATTCTGATAGGCGAACCATCTGCCGGATTTACCCAGCCCGGTCGCCGTCTCATCAAATATCTTCAGCACGCCGTGTTTTCTGCATATCCCGTCCAGCTTTCTGAAATAACCGTCATCCGGCACATGCACAGTTGTGCAACGCACCGCCTCCAGTATAATTCCGGCGACGTTCGGGTTCTCCTTCAGGCGTTTATCCAGCAGATCCAGACATTTATATCCGCAGTCGGAACAGTCTCTGAACATGCAGGTGTATCTGTTATAGGGCAGAAAATTTTCGCCCAGATCAAAACCGTTTATACCTTTCAGAAATCCGGCGTCTCCCGCTGCTGACAGAGCGCACAGGCTCGCCCCGTGGAAAGAGCCGTATGTGGACATGAATTTTTTCTTTCCGGTAATCTTCATTGCCAGCTTGATAGCGCTGCTCATCGCCAGTGTAGCTGCGGGGGCATAGAGAACCCTGCTCATGGCGCCGTCTGTAATGCTTATCAGCTTCTCCGCCAGCAGAACCGCCTTTTCGTTGGTGTATCTTCTGGGGCAGAATGACAGGGTGTCCATCTGTTTCGTAACAGCCTCTCTCACAGCATCGTTGCCGAAACCGCCCTGATGCACGCCGTTCCCGTGAAAATCCATAACCTCTGTCCCGTCGGTCAGGGTGAACCCGGAGCCGTGACACGCTTCCGCTGAATCCAGACAGGGCGAGGACAGCGCCTGAGTGATGAACACATCTGCGTCCCTCCGCACCAGTTCCTTCGATCTGCCTGCCAGCTTTCTGTTTCTGAAAGATCTCAGCACGCTTCCGTTCGATTCTCCCTCGGTCACAGCGCTCTTTTCCCCGGCTGACGGCATGATACCGTTAACCACCTTATCATTTATCTTTTTCAAAATTTCAGGTATCTCAGTGTTGAAAACAGCCACATAATGAGCGCCCGCCTCATAAAGTCTTTCGGCTGTCTCGTGCGCTTTTTTCATTACGGTGTAGCCGTCCAGCGTCCTCACCTCTTCCTCGCTGTATCCCATCTCGCTTCCGCCCATCACTATCCCCACGGACCACATGCCTGCGTTCAGCCCCTCTTTTATATCGCTGATGGTATCGCCTATCTTCACACAGCAGTGGGCAGGAAAGGTGCCGAGCTGTTTCATGTTTTCATAGCACATCCAGGGAGCAGGGCGTCCGGCGGGCATCTCGTCCGATGCCACCAGCCAGTCCGGGTCATATCCCTGTTCGGCGGCACGTCTGCGCACCACCTTCATCATGTCTCTGGTGTATCCGGTTGTGGAGCCTATTTTCAGCCCCATATCCCTGATCTCCGCCACCACTTCTATTATTCCCTCTATGGGGGTGCTGAAGTCCGTGAGACTGGCAGTCAGCCTGCTGTCCACTTTTTCATACACTGCGTCTATATCTGCCTCTGAGGCGTCTTTGCCATTTTTCTGTCTGTATTGTTCCCTGATGTGCTCCATCCTGAATATTTCGCCGATATGGTCACGCTTCTTCATGCCCATGTGCTGTCTGACAGCGTCAGCGGATATGCTGATGCCCTCTATGGCCAGCGTGTCTATGATGGCAGCCACGGGGGCGAAGCATCCGTAGTCCACAGTTGTTCCTGCCCAGTCGAATATTACCGCTTTCAGGTTCATTTATTACCTCTGAATAGTCTGCCATGCGGCAGTTTTTTTCTTTATATAGTGAGAAACGATGTCGTATATAATCTTCACAGCCATATTGGTGAACAGTATCAGACTCGCCATGGCCGCCGCTGCCGCTGTGTCTCCGGCGTCGTCCATACTGACTATCGCCACGGTAGCTACCTTAGTATCCTGTCCGTAGAGAAATATCACGGCGGAGATAGTGACCATTGAATTAACAAAAAAGTAAAAGAAGGTATCCAGCACTGCGTTGATAGACAGCGGAAGAGTCACACGAAAAAGTGTTTTGACCGGATGCACCCCCATGGAAGCCGACACGCTGTCGTATTCCCTGTCCTGTTTTTTCAGAGTGGACGTCAGGGTCATCACCGGAACAGCGATGAAGTGAATGATGTTCGCCAGTATCAGTATCAGCATAGTGCCGTAGATGAACATCAGCGGATTCTTAACCTCTATGAAAGGCAGACTGATGGTGGGAGAGTTGAAAAATATAATATATGCCAGACCGATAACCAGCCCCGGCACAGCGAGGGTCATGATGGACAGCATATACGGAGTTCTCTTTAATATCTCCGAAGCCCTGATCTTCTCCGCGGCATAGGCGGCGGCGAAAGAAGCCGCTGTGCCCAGAACGGCAGTGCCGAAGGACATCTTCAGACTGTTGAAATAAGACGATATATCCCCGGCAACATACTTAAACATATAATGTTTAAGAGAGAACGTCATATCATAGGGGAAAAATTTCAGAAACGAAACCACCACGGAAGTTCCTATAACACCGAGTATCAGAAGCGCCACCAGAAGGCAGTAGGTGAAAGCCGTGATCTCAGCGAAAAGATTCTTATCCGGCGTGTAGGGGACAGATTTTGATGAAAAAGTCGCGTCCTGCTTCTTCTGTATCGCTCTGTCCACAAAAAAAGCTATGAATGCCGGAACGAGCAGCAGAACGGCGACAGTAGCGCCCATAGAAAAATTCTGCTGTCCTATAACCTGCTTGTAGATATCCACCGCCATCACGTTATACTGACCGCCCACAATCTTAGGCGCTCCCATGTCGGTGAAGCTCAGAATGAATATGGTGGTCAGGGCGCTCACCACGCCGTATTTCACAGAGGGCAGAGTCACAGTGAAAAAACGCCTGAACCTTCCTGCTCCCAGCGTCTCCGCCGCCTCATAAAGCCTGTAGTCGCTCATGGCGAAAGAAACGGACAATATCAGATAGGCGTGGGGAAAGGTATATATCACCTCTGATATGACTATGCCCACAGCGCCGTATATATCAAACGGAAAAACATGCGCTGTGCCCATCTTTGTATTAAGCCAGCTAACCAAAATATTGGAAACTATGCCCTGCCTGCCGAACAGATATACCAGAGCGATACCGTGAAGCATGGTGGGGGTGAAAAGAGACAGCATGGAAATATATCTGAAAATATATTTTCCTCTGAATCTGATTCTCGAAATACTATAGGCGTAAAAGAACGCCAGCAGAAAAGTAACCAGGGTAACTATACCTGACACTGTGAACGAGTTTTTGAAAGACGACAGCATATTTGGCGATGAGAAATACTCGGCAAAGTTCTTCAGCCCGATATATACGCCAGAATTGTCATACAGAGCCATCTTCATTATCTGCGACAGCGGCAGGAAAAAGAACATTATGAAATATAAAAATATCAGTCCAATAAAGAGATATGACGCTTTTGTCCCTTTCATCACGTCTCCTTAGAAATTGATGGCAGATTCGGGTATCTGCACCTTCACCAGACTGCTTATCTTCAGTCTGGACATATCCGTGTCGAAAGAGCTGACATCCACCACCAGAGCCGTATCTGTCTTTCTGTTCTCCATATTCAGAAAGAGCCTGATGAAAGCGCCCCTGAACTCCATGTCCGTTATCACGGCGTTTTCGCCCTCTGCCGAAAATGACGTGGATATCTTTATCTGCTCCGGCCGTATGCCTTTCTTCTCTCCGTTTATCTCCATGAAATTCATCATACCGATGAATCCGGCGATGAATTTTGTCTTCGGTCTGAAATAGAGCTCATCGGGCGTGCCCATCTGCTCTATGATCCCGCCGTTCATAACGGCTATCCTGTCGGAGACGGTGATCGCCTCCTCCTGATCGTGGGTCACCATCACGGTGGTGATGTTCATCCTGTCGTGGATGCTCCTGATCTCACGGCGCAGTTTCTCCCGCACCTTGGCGTCCAGAGCGGACAGAGGCTCGTCCAGCAGAAGTATGCTTGGTTTCAGAGCAAGAGCTCTGGCGAGCGCCACCCTCTGCTGCTGACCACCGGAGAGCTGGAATGGATATTTATCCTTTTCCGCATAGAGTCCGGTGATATTCAGCATCTCATCTGCGATATTCTGTTTGGCTTTTTTGTTCTTCTCTCTGCTCTTCAGTCCGTATGTGATGTTCTCTGTCACGGTCATATTGGGAAACAGGGCGTATGACTGAAAAACTATGCCGAAATTCCGTTTGGAGGCGGGCACGTTAGTATAGTCGCTGCCATTGAAAAAAATCTTTCCGCTGTCGGCTGTTTCCAGCCCGGATATTATGCGGAGCAGGGTTGTTTTGCCGCATCCGGAAGGTCCCAACAGGCTGATGAACTCGCCTCTTTTTGCTGTGAATGACACATTGCTGAGAACAGTTTTTGAGCTGAACGATTTACTTATTCCGTCCGCTCTCAGATATTCATTTTCCATTTTAGGTCAAATCCTTTTAGGAGAGCGGAGGGCTCGTCACCCTCCGCCTGTGAAATGTTATTTCTTGGGTTCGCTCTTTGCGTCAAATCTGGCAGACCACTCTTTCAGAATGGAATCCCTGTTTGATGCTGCCCATGCGAAATCGTTTTTGATTATCTGCTTCAGGGGGTTGGAAACATATCCAGCGGGAACGGGGTTATTGTTCTTCACTGTGATGATGGCGAAGTTTTTGTTGTACTCGGTCATTACTGTGTCTGAGATTGCCCAGTCGAGGAAAGTTTTTGCGTCAGCGCTGATGTTTTTCTTCTTGATCAGAGCGTTTGCTTCCAGATCCCAGCCGGATCCCTCTTTGGGGAATACCACTGTTACGGGAGCGCCTTTCTTCATCTCTGTCAGACCTCTGTAGCCGAAGGAGATACCGATGGGATATTCGCCTGTGGCTGCCATTTTAGAAGGTTTTGAGCCGGAGTGAGTATAGAGAGCTATGTTCTGGTGCAGTTTTTCCATATAGTCCCAGCCTTTTTTACCTTTATAAAGCTGAAGCCATGCGCTGACTGTCAGGAAGCCTGTACCGGATGATGCGGGGTTGGGCATAGTGATCAGACCTTTATATTCGGGTTTGATCAGGTCCGCGTAGCCTGTGGGGACAGCCAGACCGCGTTTCTGCATCTCGGCTGTGTTCACTGTGAATGATGTCATCCAGGCGTCTATGCCCACCCATGCGGGTGTTTTCGCCTTGTCTTTGAACTGGGGCATAACTCTGTTCACGCCTTTAGGAGCGTAGGGAGCGAGCATTTTGTGATTGTTCAGAACCAGAAGGCTGGTGGCCGCAAGACCCCATACCACATCGGCCTGAGGATTAGCTTTTTCAGCCAGAAGTCTGGCTGTCCTGTGGAATCTCTTACGATGTTAAGTTTAATATCGGGATACTGCTGTTTGAAAGACTCAAGATAGACGGGGTACTGGTCGTCCTCCAGAGCTGTGTAGACAGTTATCTCGCCTGCCATAGCAGACATAGAGAATGTCAGAAGAGCCATAAGCATAAGCAGAAGCTTTTTCATAATTACCTCCATAATCAGTGAACGGTAAGCATAGCCGGAATCTGCCAGATACCTGTCATGAGAAAGTTACGGAAAGTTAAAATAATCTTTAGAAAATTGTCAGGCTAACCGAATATATAAATAGCTGATCAACATGAATTTTCTGATTTTACACAATCCTCATAAAACCATGACATTCCTATTAACCAAAAGCTGTATCCTCTCCTATAATTATTATTATCAGGAGACTAACTTCATGAGCGAAAAAACCAGATCAACCATATCACGCCGTTCATTTCTGAAAGGCGCAGCCGCCGGAGCGGCGATCATCAGCTCCCCCGCTTTCGTCCGCAACGCATTTGCATCATCTGGCGAGCTGAACCTCTATTCATGGTCGGACTATATCTATCAGGACATGCTGGACGCCTTCACAAAAGAGACCGGCATCAAGGTCAACCTTTCCGTATACGGATCCAACGATGAAGTTCTGAACAAGCTCAGAGCGTCCAAAGGAAAAGGATTCGACATAGTAATGCCGTCTGTGACATACGGTGTTCAGTGGGCCAAGTACAACCTGCTTCAGCCTCTCAACGAAAAGAAGATAAACGCTGACGGATGCATCCCCTCCATGTGGAAAGACTCAGAGAGACTGGGAGCTGTCATGCGCCGCAAGCGCTACACCGTTCCTTTCAACTGGGGAACAGAGGGAGTCTGTTTCGACACATCAGCCCACAGCTATCAGTACGGCAAACTCTCATACGGTGATATCTGGGCGCCTGAAAACGCCGGCAAAATGACCATCAGAGCACATTCCGGTCTCATCGGTCTGGGTCTGTGGATGGACGCCGCCGGAAAGATATCATCCAACCAGATGAGAGATACATATGTTTCCGAAGAGAAGATGCGCAAAATATATACTCAGGTCACCGACTATGCCATCAAGATGAAGAAGAACATCAGAGCCTTCTGGAGCAACGCACAGGAGACCACCAACGCTTTCATGCAGAACGGATGCGTCATAGGTCAGACATGGGACGGACCTGCCATGCGTCTGCGCACAGAGACCAAATCAAAGATAACATATATGGCTCCCAAAGAGGGCGCTCTCACATGGATGGACAGCATGGGCATCCCCTCCGGCGCACAGAATGTTGAGCAGGCGTACGCCTTCATCAACTGGTACTACAAACCTCAGAACGGAGCTATGCACGCCAATAACTCCGGATACAACTCCTGTACCAAAGGCGCTGAAAACTATCTGAACGAAGATTCTAAAAAGAACTTCGCCGCCGCTTACCCCGGCAACGCCATAGCCAACCTGTGGTGGTATCCCATAGAGCCGGCTTGGTTCGTTTCCATCAGAAACGAGTACCGGGACAAGCTCCTCGCGTCATAACAACAGCCAGCAACACTCCAACAGGGCACATGACCGCTATGCGGCTGTGCCCTTTTTTATCGAGGTGATAATGGGACAGGTAATTCTAGACAAAGTATCTATGAAATTCGGAGATTTCACCGCCGTGGATAATGTGAGTCTGGAGATCGAAAGCGGTGAGTTCTTCAGTTTTCTCGGACCGTCCGGATGCGGCAAAACCACTATTCTGCGCATCATATCCGGATTCAACAGACCCACATCCGGCACAGTATACATCTCCGGCAGCAGCATGGAGGGGATAGGACCTAACAAACGCCCCACCGCTCTTATCTTTCAGAATCTGGCGCTGTTCCCGCTGATGAGCGTGGCGGACAACATAGCGTTCGGGCTGGAGGTGAAGAACATCGGCAGGAATGACCGCCGGAAGAAGGCGGACGAACTGCTGGAGCTGATCGCCCTGACAGGGTACGGCGACAAGAACATCAACGAACTCTCAGGCGGACAGAAACAGCGTGTGGCTATCGCCAGGGCGCTGGCGGTGGAGCCGCAGGTGCTCCTGCTGGACGAACCTCTGTCTGCTCTGGATCTGAAGCTGAGACAGCACATGCGGTCAGAGCTTAGAGACATACAGAAAAAAACAGGCGTCACATTCATATACATTACACACGATCAGGGCGAGGCCATGACCATGAGCGACAGGGTCGCAGTGATGTCCGCCGGAAAGATAGAGCAGACCGGCACACCGGAAGAGATATACAACCATCCGTCCACACCCTTCACTGCTTCATTCGTGGGCGAAAACAACCTGTTCCGGGGCAGGGTGATCTCAGCGTCTGACGGCATGTCAGTGATAGACACTCCCTGCGGCAGATTCACCGGAGTGAACACGGACGGGCATAAACAGGGCGACGAGGCGGCTATATTCATCCGTCCGGAGAGAATGACCGTAGCCGACAGCACAGAAGAGAACGGACAGAATATTTTCAGCAGTACGGTCAGCCGTATGGAATTCGAGGGATCGTTTGTTAATCTTTTTCTGAAAAAAGCCTGCGCCGACAGAGAAATATCCGTGAATATGATGAACAGCGGAGAAACCGGACGGTTCAGACAGGGACAGCAGATCCGCATAGCTTTCAGCCCGGAACATTCCAGAGTGATGAAAGCGGACGGAAAGATATCATGAAAGACATGCTGCTGCGCTACGGGCGGTTTATCACGGCATATATCCTAATATCATGCACAGTGTGGATAGTGGGGCTGGTGATAGTGCCTCAGCTGATGATGGTGGACTATTCCCTGTGGTACAGAGACGAGACCGCCGTTCAGAAACGGCTGGAAAAGATGAACGTCCTCGAGGACAGGCTTCTGATGATAGACAGCGATATAGCCGCCGAAAAATATCTGGATCATCCGGATCAGGCCAAGATAGACAGTCTGGACGCCGAATACGAATCGCTTTCCGCTGAGATATCAAAGATGGAGGCATCCGAGACCTCCGCCGTAAAAAAATACGGCATGAAAAACTACATGACCCTCTTCAGTAATACCCTGCACCGGAGCGTGTTTCTGAAAAGCATATGGTCCAGTGTAGTTATCACATTGCTGGCGTTCGCCATATGCTACCCCGTGGCGTGCTATCTGGCGTTCTCGGTAAAAAAACAGACGGCGGCGCTTCTGTTTCTGGGGCTTGTGATACCCTACTGGGTGAACGAGATTCTGCGGACATTCGCATGGCTCATCATCCTGTCATATAAGGGCGTTCTGAACACTCTGCTGATGAAGGCGGGATTCATATCTCAGCCCATAGATTTTCTGAACGGCAATGTCGGCGTTCTGGCGGGCATGGCATACGCCTATGTGCTCTTTATGGTTTTTCCTATGTACAACACTCTGTCCACTCTGGACAAAAATCAGATAGAGGCGGCACGGGACCTTGGCGCCTCATGGATACGGATACACAGACGGATCATCATCCCCTATGCCAAACCGGGCATAGCCGTGGGGAGCATCATGACATTCATGCTGGCGGCAGGTACATACGCTGTTCCGGCTATTCTTGGCGGCACAAGCGGCATATGGTTCACCCAGATAATCTACAGCTGGTTCTTCGACGGCGGAAACTGGAATCAGGGCTCGGCATACGCCTTCATCCTTCTGCTGCTGTGTGTGGTCTTCATCGCCTTTATGATGAGGCTGTTCCGTGTAAAGATGGAGGATATGGCAAAATGAGATCATCGAAAAACATATTAAATATATTTCTGACAGGCTACATGGTTCTGTTCTTTCTCTATCTGTTCACCCCGCTGATGTTCATGACGGCGGCGGCGTTCAACAGCTCTTCTTTTCCCACTTTTGTCCCGTGGCAGGGAGCTACGCTGTCGTGGTTCGAAACCCTGTTCAAAGACAGGATACTGTGGGGTTCGGTTCTGAACAGCGTCATAATAGGAGCAGGCGTGATAGCGCTGGCTGTGCCCACAGGTCTTGCCGGAGCTATGCTGCTCACATCCAGAGGCATCAGGGGCAGAGGTTTTCTATATGCTCTGATGGTCTCCCCCATCCTGACCCCCGGCGTCATTCTGGGTATTTCCACACTGATATTCTGGGACAACATTGGCGTTCCGGGCGGAATATTTCTGACTATCATCGGTCAGACCGCTTATATATCCTCATTCTGCATGCTGATGTTCATGGCCAGGCTCCAGAGATTCGACAGAACACTGGAGGAGGCGGCGATGGATCTGGGCGCAACCCACAAGCAGGTGTTCCGGAAAATCACGCTCCCATTCCTGCGTCCGGCGATCTATTCAGCGGTACTGATAGCTTTTTTACAGTCTTTTGAAAACTATAACACCACCCTGTTCGTCATAGGCGCTGAAACAACCATGACCATCCGCATAGCCAGTATGGTCAGGCTGGGCATCACTCCGGAGATAAACGCTCTGGCTGTGCTGTTTATCCTGTTCACCATCCTCGCCGCTGTGCTGTACGAAGCCCGCAGACGTGACGAGGCCCGCAGAGCGGAAGCGGCGAAAGAGGCAGAGGAACGGGAATCAGACACAGTTCAGAATCTTCGGCTGGATATGCAGACCGACTGATGGAGAATTTATGAGAAATGCGGAAATAACACCCAGAGTTTTTCAGGCAGGCAAAAAATGTTCTTTCAGACTGCACGGCACAGGAGGAAATATTTCCGTCCGCATCGCCTACAAGAACAGCGGTGAGGTGCTCTACGCCGCCAACACATCAGACATCACGGAGATATCAACTGTTCTGCCACACACGGGAGAATATTACATCTACATCAGCTCCCACGGATTTTCCGATAAACGGATATCAGTATACGGCGTCTACGAAGAGATGGCGGGGCTTCTGCCTTTGAAGGGCGACCTGCACATACACACCCTTTATTCTGACGGCGCTCAGAGCCCCAGAGAGATGGTGATACAGGCCAGACGTCTGGGAATGGATTATATGGCGGTGACCGACCACGACAGCTATTACCCTTCTCTGGAGGCGATCAAATTCGTTGCCTCATCAGGGCTCAGCATACTCTGTTTCGAGGGGGAAGAGGTCACTGTGCCCACAGGGGGACATGTGCTGAGCATCGGCTCCAACTCGCCTGTTCATCTGAAAGATATGGATGCCGAAACACTGAATGAGATGATAGATACGCAGGCGGCGGAAACAGACGTAATTCTGCTGGAACAGGGACTCAGCGCCCATACCTACGGCGGTATGAAACTGGTGATGAAAATGATAAAAGACAGGGGCGGTTTCTCCGTGCTGTGCCACCCTTTCTGGATGGTGGAGCACACAGGCTTCTATCACCTGCCCAGACCCATGCTGAAACAGGCGGTGAAGGACAGGCTGCCCAACGCTCTGGAGATACCCGGAGACACTCTCCATCAGGATAACATGCTGGGACTCAGCTTTTATTACGGTCACACAGACAGGAGCATCCCCATCATAGCCAACTCAGACACCCACAGCACCTCCCACACCTTCGGGCACAGGTGGCAGATAGCTTTTGTTCCGGTGATAAACAAGGAATCCATACTGTCCGCCGTCAGCACATTCATGAGCGCCGCGTGCGAGAAGCAGGGAGAGAACACCTGCGTGTACGGCAGTCTGGGTCTGGCTGAGTATTCATATTTTCTGATCAGGGAATATTTTCCTCATAAAGACAAACTGGCGAACACAGAAGCGGAACTCTATGCCAGCGGTCTTCTGACCGATGACATCAGACAGGCATCTGATAGCTATATCAGATCGTTCTTCGGTTTTCAGCTTCTTCCGGCGGTTCTCTGAACAACCGCTATACAGACCAGCACAGTGACGAATCCGACAGACTGCGCCGGACTGAGCTGCTGACCCAGCCAGAGCCAGCCCACCGTAACCGCTGTAACAGGGCTCAGAAGCCCCAGCACAGCCACAGCCACAGTCGGCAGTTCCTTTAGCCCCTGAAACCACAGAAAATAAGCCACAAGTGAACCAAAAAATGACAGATAGGCATAACCTATGTAGTTTTTCAGCGCCATATGCGCCGGAAAGGTCTCGGTGAAACAGACAACGGGGATCAGCATCAGCCCGCCTATGAAGAGCTGCCATCCGGTGAAAGCGTATTTTGACAGGCTGAGTTTCCATCTAAAACTCAGATATGTCCCGAACGACATAGACACAGCTCCGGCGAATGCCGCCAGAAGACCAGCCGCATCCCATCTGCTGTCCGGCTTTATCAGAAGCAGACCCATGCCAGCCACGGCAAAAAGCGCCGCGGTGAGAGTAGCCCCTCTCGGTTTAACCGAATCCGCCGCCCACATGATCAGCATAATCAGAAGCGGCTGAACAGCGCCCACCACAGCGGCTATACCGCCCGGCAGATGGTAAGCCGCCACAAACAGCATCGCCTGAAAACAGGCGATATTCAGAAACGACAGGATGATGACCTTCATCATCTCCGACCTCAGCGGGAGCTGGCGGGACATAAGGATCAGAAGAAATCCCGCCGGAAGAACACGGATGACCGCTGCTATGAACGGTCTGTCCGGGGGCAGAAACTCCGTGGTAACGATATATGTCGTACCCCAGAACACTGGGGCAAGCGCTGTCAGCAATGTAAGCTGGTATAATCTCATGTTTTGCATTATACTCTCTTTATATCAAGAATCTTGACGTTAAGATATGTGCAACTTATCTTGATGTCAAGATAAACTGAGGAAACCATGAAAGACGCAGTGGATAAAATAATCGACCAGTGGAAAAACCAGAATATAAAAGAAGATCTGACTCCCATGGAAACACTGGGCAGAATAGCCAGACTGAACGCTCTGATCGGAAAAAAGCTGGAGGATAATTTCAGTTCATTCGACCTGACCCGCTGGGAGTTTGATGTGCTGGCGACGCTCAGACGCTCCGGCGAGCCGTATGTTCTGACACCCACACAGCTTTTCGACACGCTGATGGTGACATCCGGAACCATGACCAACCGCCTGACACGGCTGGAGAACAGAAAGCTGATATCCAGACCGAAAAACGAGCAGGACAAAAGGAGCACACTGGTTCAGCTCACCACCGACGGACTTGATATAGTGAACAGATGCCTGAAGGCGCATATAGAGACGGAAACCGCCATCACATCCGTGCTCGGCAAAAAGACCCAGAAGGAACTGAACAGAATATTAAAAGAATTCGAGGCGGCTCTATGACCTGCCTTTCGAGAAATATTTTTTAGGTGAAACGCCCGTCTCCTTCCGGAATGATTCTATGAACGCGCTGATACTCTGATAACCCAGATCATAGGCTGTCTCGGTCACCGATTTTCCCTTCTGTATCATCTCTATAGAGTAGAGTATCTTCACCTTGGTGCGCCACGCGCCAAACGTCATACCCGTCTCTTTCAGAAAAATTCTGGAAAAATTTCTGGGGCTTGTGCCTGCCGTATCCGCCCACTCCTCTAGGGTCTTCCGGCTGAATGGCTCCGCCATCAGCGCGGACACTACAGAGCTCACATATCTGTGACCAGACACAGGCAGACACAGGGGTTCCTGCTTTGCCTCCGCCAGCTCGTCAATAATCACGTTGGCAAGACGCTTCTGCCTCCTGCCGTCATCCGTGGCACAGAATTTGTCTATCAGCTCTTTCAGCAGGGGCGAGACCCTGAGCACGAAACAGCTCTTGGGCAGCAGATGCCTGACGGACGGGTCGAAGAACAGGTTCTTCAGCCTTGTCCTGCCCGTCACCTGTGCCTTGTGGCTGACTCCGCTGGCTATCCACACCGCCTGCATCGGCGGCACAACCCATATCCCCTCATCCGTCCACACCTTGATTATCCCGCTGACAGCGTATAATAACTGGGCTCTGGGATGCTCATGATACAGAGGGCAGAGCTGATCCTTCACCTCTGCGTCATAGGCTATCACGGGTCTTTCCGCATCGATGATGTATCCGATGTCTACAGAAAATGTCGTATTACCGATATTCATAGTCTTAGTATCGTTAGATTTCATTTTTTAGCAAGCATATAATCCCGCTAAAAGGAGCCGGATATGAAAACACCGATATTTCACGACACCACGCTCAGAGACGGCAATCAGTCACTGAAAAAACCGTGGAACATAGACGAAAAACTGACAGTGCTCAGATTGATAACAGACCTCGGGATAAAACATGTGGAGGCGGGTTTTCCGTCCGCTGGCGGAATGGATTTTGAGGCGGTGGACGCTGTCTGCCGGACGGCGGACGCGTCATGCACCATATGCGCTCTGACCAGAGCCATAGAAAAAGACATCGCCGTTACGGCGGAAGCGCTGAAACACGCCGCCAACCCCCGCATACACATAGTGCTGGCGGTCAGCCCGTTTACCATTGAGCATATGCTGAAAAAATCCCCGATGGCGGTGAAAGAGATAGCCGTAGCGTCAGTCAGACAGGCCAGAAGCCTGATGAAGGATAAAGGTCAGGTACAGTTCACCGGAGAGCACTTCGGCGACTGTGTGGACAATCTTGATTTTGTGAAAGAGGTCTTTCTGGCATGCGCCGATGCCGGAGCGGATGTTATCAACATGCCAAACACAGTAGAGAGATACCGTCCTCATATGTTTACCCGTATGGTTGAAGAGGTCGTCGCCGTACTTCCGAAAAATGTTGTTGCGTCAGTCCACTGCCACAACGACCTCGGCATGGCCACAGCAACGTCCGTTGAGTCATATTTTGCGGGCGCCGTGCAGATAGAGACATGTCTGAACGGCATAGGAGAGAGAGCGGGCAACGCAAACTTTTTCGAGACGGCTGTCGTCCTTCATAACTGCGGCGTCGAGACCGGGCTTAATATGAACCTGTTCTATGACACGGCGGTAAGGATCGCCGAGATGTCCGGTGTGCCGATACATCAGAAAGCGCCCCTCTTCGGCGGCGATGTGGTGATACACCGAAGCGGCATCCATCAGGACGGAGCGGTAAAGACAAAAGGCATGAAGAAAGGCGCTTACAGACCTATGGATTTCAGCGTGATAGGGCGCAAGAACAACGACCATATCGGCTTCACCAGCCAGTCAGGCACAGCCGCCATACAGGATATACTCGCGCAGGCAGGACACATCATTACACCTGAAAAAGCACGAGAAATGCTGAACAGATGCAAGGAAGCCTCGGAGCGCAACGGTGAACTGACGCCGGAACAGATAGAAAACATATATCTCGGGCGTGCATGAAAAAAACATTAATAAGCGTCTCCATGCATGTCATACTGGATAAAAGGAGACCTTAATGACACCGCAGCCGAAAGAAGTGATCGAAAAATTTGTGGAATATTTCAACAGACATGACGCTGACGCTCTGGCTGAGCTTTCTCAGACAACACGGACTGCCCATACCGTCTGAGTGATCAGGTATCCAGATTATTCACTCCCAGACCGGACAGAAACTCCCTGAGTATCTTCGTCTTGAATTTCTCCTGATGTATCAGTACATAGAACTTTCTTTTCAGATTAAGAAAAGGCGTGTCCAGCAGCTTTATCTTGCCCAGCTGAGCCAGGTCCGCCAGAACATATCTGGAAAGACAGCTCACTCCCTTTCCTTTCGCCACGGTGTTTTTTATAGCCTCTGTGTGTCCGAGCACCAGCATCACGCTGATATTCATGGACAGAGCCGTCATCTGGTTCTCGAATATCCGTCTGGTACCGGAGCCCTCCTCCCGCAGTATCCAGTCGCAGGATTCCAGATCCTTTTTGCTTATCTTATCATTCTGAGCCAGAGGATGACCGGATGACGCAAACACCGCCAGCTCATCATCCAGCCAGGGGATAACATCTATCATAGGCTCATAGCAGAGCCCCTCTATGATCCCCACATCCACATCGAACCTGAGCACTCGGTTTATCACGTCCTCTGTGTTGCCCACCTTCATCTGAATGCTCGCCATCCTGTTGGTATCTATGAATTCAGCGATATATTCCGGCAGAACATAGTTTCCGATAGATGAACTGGCTCCGATTATCAGATCGCCATGCAGATGAGACCTGTCCGTAAAGAAGCCGGACATCTCAGACGCTCTGCCGATTAACTCTGTGGCGGAGGCGAGTATCGACCTTCCGCTTTCGTTCAAAATCAGCTTTTTACCCATTCTTTCGAACAGTTTTTCTCCGAGCTGGTTCTCGAATTCCTTCAGAGCCATGCTCGCCGCCGCCTGTGTTATACACAGTTTTTCCGCTGCGAGAGAGACATTTCCGAGTTTTGCCGTGTAGAAAAAGACCTCTATCTGACGTATAGAAATATTCATATAAATTCACCTTATATGACTTAGCAATATTACTTACTTTACTTATTTATAATAACTATGGTTTATTATTGCAACAATAAAATTTAACAAAAAAATAATTTTATTGGATTACCAAAGTTTCCTGTTAGTTTCTAACATACTATAATTGATACCTTTTTTATGCTTTTTTAGAGGCAGAAAATATTTAACCTATCCGGCAGAATTTTGCTGCATCCTTTGCCGGAGCCGGTCTCTGCAGAGAAATAAATGCATCCATATCAGTATCTTAGGGTGATACAGATATGAATCAGGAGGTAGAATATGAAGCGTTTGAACAGAAGAGATTTCATCAAGGGCGCAGCCGTCCTCTCCGGAGCGGCGATCTGCGGAGCGGGAACAGTGAAACAGGTCATGGCGGAAGAAACAGCTCCGGCGGCACAGGCCGAGGCGCCGCCTTTTCCCTGGGGATATCAGGAACTGGATCCGGAATATGTCAGAAAACTCGGACACCTCGGCTACTATCTGGAAGAGTGCGGCGGCGGAGCTTTCTGGGCCATCATGACCGCGCTCAAAGAGAAAATAGGCTATCCCTATACTCTCATGCCTCTGCCGACTAAGGAGCAGTTCGTTGAGCATCTCACCAACCCCGAAGAGGGCAAACATTTTCAGGTCCCCATGCAGTACGGTGTGGGCGGCGTGGCAAACTTCGGCTCTCTGTGCGGAGCGCCCAACGGCTCGGCGTCCGCCATCACTTTCGCCATGCCCTTCAACGATGTGCTGGATATAGTGCCCAGACTGATGAGATATTACGAAACAGAGGCTTTCCCAACTGATAAATCCAATAAATACGCCGCCGGACACGAGTTTCTCGTTCCGAAATACAAAAGCGACAAGGCTCTGCTCCAGTCGCCCAGCGATTCCGTGCTGTGCCATGTCAGCGTGGGCAAATGGTGCGAAAAATCAGGCTATGCCAGCGGATCGAAAGAACGTTCCGAAAGATGCGCCAGAGTGACCGGAGACGTGGCCGCCATGGCGGTAACACTGATGAACGCCAAACTGAGAGGCGATCTGGATACAGTTTTTCCGATGCAGCTCTCTCACGACACCGCCGGATGCCGCACCTGCCACTCAAAGGGTGAAAAATATGAATCAGGGCAGTTCACCAGAGGATTCATGGAATGCGGGAACTGTCATGATGACAAAATGGAACCGCACAAAGGGCACAATAAACTGAAAACAGCCTACGGCGCTGATGTCGGCACATGGGCTGGGGCGGCTGTTGTCGGCACGATAGCGGGCATAGGCGCTCACGCAGTGAACAAACGTGTGGGCAGGGGGAAAAACGATGATGAAGAATAATACTACCCCCGTAAAAAGACACAGCCAGCTCTACAGAGTGCTTCACTGGCTGATAGTCATACAGGTTCTTGTGCTTCTGCTCTCCGGTTTCGGCGTAAGCGAATACGTCCCCGCCGCTCTGCTGAGCAGGGGAACAGCCAGAAGCCTGCACATAGTTCTGGGTATGGCATGGACAGGAACGATCACATTCTTCCTCTACTATTTCGTAGTGAGCGGAGAATATAAATGGTTCGGGCTGTCGAGGATCGGACAGGCGTTCGACTTCTTCATGCACGAGATAAAAAGCTTTGCAGAGGGCAAAAAGGTCAAAAGTCCTGTGGGATATGACCCCGCAAAGAAAAAATATATCGAAAAAATAGTGCCCACAGAGGTGCTGGCGTGGTGGGGATGGTTCGCCCTGTGGACCGTGATGGTTCTCACCGGACTCGCTCTGGTATTCCCCGCCGGATTCACTCTGGTGAACAGCTTCTGCGGAGCTGTCCTGCCCGGCGCCGGAAGTCCTGCCGCCTCAACAAGGCTGGCTCACATATCCGTGTCTCTGATAATAGTTGTCTACATGATGATACACGCGTACGCGTCATACACCTTCGGAATGGTATCCTCCATGCTTTCCGGAGTTAACGAAGAACCCATTGCTCAGTCAAGAGACTGATTAAGGCAAACCTCCAGAACCTTTACTTTCATTTTCCGGTCTGTTCTTTCCGCAGGGGACAGACCGGATTCAACACACAGCATCCACAATAATTGATAGTTTTATTCATGGCGTTAACGTGCTAATATCAACTCTTATTCAAACCGTCTCAGTCTTCAGGAAAGTGCATTTTGATAAAAAGACGTATCCTCTCCCTCAAGGCCGCGGTGTTTTTCGGGATTTTTTTCGGAATCTCTGTCCCAATGCTCGCAGCGGCATTCTTCACGATATACTCCACAAAAGCGAAACTTTATGAAGATTTCGCCCGATACCGCTCCGCCACAACCAAGAATGTGGCGCTGGCTATGACAGATCCCATATTCTATTACTCTCCCAATAACGGTTCTCTGGCGCTGGGCATCATCAAGCAGGACGAGAGGGTCACCAGTGTCGAGGTCTTCGACACCATGAAGAATCAGCCTTTCATACAGTTCAGCATCCCTGACAGGAACAGGGGCGGCATATACAGCAACAGAGAGATGATATACAAAGACCAGATGCAACTGGGATGGGTGGAGGTCAGCTTTTCCGACGCCATGCTGACGGACGAGATAAGCCAGAAGAAGGATCTGCTGGTGAACGTGTTCGGGCTCACCATGCTGTGCATGATGCTGGTGATGTATCCTCTGCTGTATCTGAAGATGTTCTCTCCCATGAAGAGGCTTCTGGATCAGGCGCAGAGACTCCGTGAAAACAGGTTCGAGGATGAGTTCCGATGGAACGGAAGCGATGAGATGAATTCTCTGGGGCAGAGTTTCGAGCTCGCCAGAATATCCATCATGGAACTGATAAATATGCTGAAAAATAAAAACTCAGAGCTGGAAAAGCTGTACGTCACAGACAGGCTGACCCAGCTGTATAACAGGCACAAGCTGGACGAGGTTCTGGAGAATGAGCGTATCAGATCCCGCAGGTTCGGGCGCCCGTTCGGAGTCATTCTGATGGATGTGGATAATTTCAAATCTGTTAACGACACATACGGGCATCAGGCGGGAGACCATGTTCTGACCGAGATAGCCTCGATACTGAGAGACAACACAAGAAAAACAGACGTTGCCGGACGATGGGGAGGTGAAGAGTTTCTGGTGATAGTGCCGGAGACCACGCCGGAATCCATAATGGAGCTGGCGGAAAAACTGAAAGACGCTATAGCCGGACATCATTTCGGGATAGCCGGGAGAAAGACATCCAGCTTCGGCGTGGCTGTATACAGACAGCATGAACAGATAAAGGATATCCTCTCCAGAGTGGACGAAGCTCTCTACAGGGCGAAAAACTCAGGAAAGAATCTGGTGTGCGCAGAGGCAGACTGATATTTTTCATCTGTCCGCACATACACAGCAACAATCGGGTGGGCATACTCCCTCTTTTCAGCTAATTTATTCTCATCAGCACATACAGGTGACAGATATGAACTACGGGGATTACTCGAGGATAGAAAAAGCTATAAAATTTATACAGGAACACGCCGAAGATCAGCCGGATCTGGACAAAGTGGCGGGCCATCTGAATCTCAGCCCGTTTCACTTTCAGAGACTGTTCAAAGACTGGTCAGGAATCAGTCCCAAGCGTTTCTTACAATATCTGACCGTGGAAAAGGCAAAAAAACTGCTGACCGAATCACGCTCCGTTCTGGACACCGCCTTCGAAACCGGACTCAGCGGACCGTCACGCCTGCATGACCTCTTTGTCAGCGTGGAGGCCGTGACCCCCGGAGAGTATAAGAGCATGGGCGAAAGTCTGCGCATCCGATACAGCTTCCAGCAGACCCCCTTCGGAGAGTGTCTCATCGCTCTGACAGACAGAGGCGTATGCGGGCTGAGCTTCACAGGCGACAGCTCCGGAGAGATCGAGCTGAGCATACTGAAAGACAGATGGAAAAACGCAGTCTTTTCAGAAGACCCGGCCGAAGGCAGAGACACGGCGGAAAAAATATTCGCCGGCAACAGCGGCAAGAAAGATATCAGAATCCTTATGAAAGGAACAAACTTTCAGATAAAGGTGTGGACGGCGGTTCTGAATATTCCGGGCGGATATTTCGCCTCATACGGCAGAATAGCGAAAGAGATAGGCTGTCCGGGAGCGTCCAGAGCAGTGGGAACAGCTCTCGGTCAGAACTCCATAGGCTACCTGATCCCATGCCACAGAGTTTTCAGAGAGACAGGCGTCATCAGCGGATACCGCTGGGGCGCAGACAGAAAGAGAGCCATGATCGTCTACGAGGCCTCCGCAAGAGATGGTCTTGACCACGGACTCAATAAAGAATAAAATTATTCATAATTATTTGCAGGCTGGTGGGATATGAAGACGATAGGCATGATAGGCGGAATGAGCTGGGAATCCTCTCTGGAATATTACAGAATAATCAACGATACAGTAAAAAAACGTCTGGGCGGATTTCACTCCGCAAAAATAATCATGTATTCAGTAGATTTCGCTGAAATAGAGGCTCTTCAGTCCGCCGGAAAATGGGAGGAATCAGGCTGGGTCCTCGCTGATGCCGCCAAGAGGCTGGAAAGGGGCGGAGCCGATTTTATGATACTCTGCACCAACACCATGCATAAACTGAAAGACGACATCGAAAGAGCGGTCAGCATGCCCATGCTACACATCGCCGATGCGGCGTCATCCAGAATACTGTCGCTGGGGATGAAAAAGATAGGGCTTCTCGGCACACGCTTCACCATGGAGCAGGATTTTTATAAAGACAGGCTGGCAGAAGGCGGGCTCAGCGTCATGATACCCGAAAAAGACGACAGGGACACAGTGCACAACATAATATACGATGAACTGGTGAAAGGCGTTATTAAGCCGGAATCCAGAGAAAAATACAAACAGATAATATCCCGCATGTCCGATCAGGGAGCAGAGGGCATCATCCTCGGCTGTACTGAGATAGGGCTTCTGATCAAACAACAGGACTGCTCTGCACCGCTCTTTGACACCACACAGATACACGCTGAGGCTGCGGCGGAATACGCCCTTAAATAATTTTCAGTTTTTTTGCTCAGAAGGCGCAGACAATCCCTAAACGTGATATAATCAGAATATGATCACGGAGAAGGCATGCGCACAGCACCGCTCCCTCTATACGGCTTCGCAGGGGACAGGCCCTTAAAACAACTTCCGTTATGATGATGGAGGCTGACATGGGAAGACGTTCTTACTTTTCTAACACACCTGAATTTTACAAAAACTTTCACGGCATGATGCAGAACTACAGCATCCCCCATGAAGGTGAGCCAACCGTTTGTCTGGAGATGCTCGAAAGCTATCTGGACAGCGCTAACGAAGAATCAGAAAGAATTTCCCGGATGCTGCGCATAATCAGCAGCGGGCTCGAGGCACAGGAATGCTCTCTGGCCAGCTATGAGGCGCAGATACAGGAAATGTCATGACACTCTGAAGGCTCTTCTTTTTCCGGGAGAGCCTTTTTTTTATAATTATTAGTAAAACATCAATACAGCTGTTATAATCTCATAGATAATACTCAACAGGTTCAAATGATATGAAAACATGGATCAGGGTTGCTCTTTTCGCGGTGATTACATGCGCTTTCGCTTATATGATCTATATACCGTATAAAGAGGTCAAACAACAGACCACGGATAAGCTCAACGAGAAGCAGATGCTGATAGCCAAACAGGCAGCCAGAAGCATCGAGAATTTCTTCAGCGAGCAGGCAGACCATCTGAAATATCTGTCGGACGACCCTGATATCGTCAGCATGAGCATAGCCGGACGAAACACCATCTCCCGCAGCTACGCCAACTATTCACGCTATATCTCCGCAATAACACGCTACGACAGCAAAGGAAACATCCTGTATTCTTACCCCAACCCGGAAAAGGTGCAGGGAAAAAACATATCCGGACAGACACATGTGGCAAAACTCCTGAAAGAGCACAAACCGAACGTGAGCGACGTCTTCACATCTGTTCAGGGATTCCCCACAGTGGCTATTTCACAGCCAGTTTTCGACAAAGGAATTTTCATCGGCGCCATCGGCTTTCTGGTGGATTTCAAATATATTGCTAAAACATATCTGGAAGTGGTGCAGATCGGCGATGAAGGCTACGCATGGATGATAAGCCGTGACGGAGTGGAGCTTTACTGCCCCGTGCCGGGACACGTCGGGGTGAACATCAGCAAAACATCCCACAGGTTTCCCACTGTTCTGGATATGGCAGACCGGATGAAGCAGGGACTGACAGGTTTTGCGGTCTATCAGTATGACATGTCGAAAGACAGAGAGACAGAAACAGTGGTGAAACACGCCGCCTTCGCTCCTGTGCATATGCAGGACAACCTCTGGTCCATAGCGGTGGCAACGCCGGAAAGCGAGATCTATTCAGAACTGCATAATTTTTACAGAAAAACGCTGATTTCCGTTTCCGTTCTGCTTCTGGCGCTCTCTCTGCTGGGATATGTGATGATCAAGGATTTTCACCTGAGCAAGATCAACATGGAGCTGGAGAAGCGTATTCAGGCGGAGATGGAAAAAAGAAAAAAACAGGAAAAGTTCATGCTCCAGCAGGCGAGATTCTACAGCATGGGCGAAACGCTGAACGCCATAGCGCACCAGTGGCGGCAGCCCCTGAACTCCATAGGGCTCTGCATACAGGATCTGGAAGACGCGTACAGAATGGGACAGCTGAACGATGAATACATCAGGGACACGGTAAAGGCATCCATGACCAGCCTGAACAAGCTGTCCGACACCATAGATGATTTCAGAAATTTTTTCACCGCTGACGAAAAAAAGATTCAGGTGAATATGTGCGGACTGCTGTTCGGCATACATAATATAATCAGAGCCCAGCTCGACTCGCTGGAAATCAGGCTGACATTAACTCTGGAGGGCAGAATAGTGTCCGATCCGGACGAGTGCGATCCGGATAAATATTCCACGGAGACCTATCCGGATATGCTCCGGCAGGTCATCCTGAACTGTCTGCAAAATTCTAAAGAAGCCATAAAGAACAGACTCGCCGAAAAAAGCATAGAGAAAGGAGAGATCACCATCGGTCTGTCAAAAGACAGACACGGTTTTGTGATAGAGATAACTGACAACGGCGGCGGCGTGCAGGAAGATCTGCTGGAAAAAGTCTTCGATCCGTATTTCTCCACAAAGGATCTGAACATAGGAATGGGGCTCGGGCTTTATATGGCTAAGGGTATAATAGAGGAACAGCTTAACGGATCGATAAAATTATTGAACTTTAAAAACGGCGCGAAAACAGTTATCCGTTTCTGATTCCAGCGGCGTTTTTCCCCGTCAACGGTCACCCTCCCTCACATCGGCTTGTTATAGCCTGTATAAAATGATAAAATTTATAATTACAAACCACACAAGGCATCGAAATGAAATATTCTGAAATATTGACGAATCTTTCTTATTTTACTCTGATAGAAAAATCCCCTCTGCCCACTCTCTGGGTCGATACCTCCGGCAGCCTGATACACGCCAACAAGGCGGCGGCAGATTATCTGGGATATCCCATGGAAGAACTGATGAACATGAGCCTCGAAGCCATAGACGTCAGCTTCTCCGCCGAAAGGTTTTCTGAACAGGTCCGCTCCATGGAGATGAACCCCATAGTCCGTTTCGAATCCGTCCACAGACGCAGAGACGGAAGCATGGTGGATGTGGAGGTCATCAGAAACTTCGTGGACGAAAACGACCAGCACATCATCATTTCATATGTTTTTGACATCTCTGAGAAAAAAGCCGGCGAAAGACAGCTGGGCGAGATAAAAAAACTGCTGGATCTCTCCCGGGATATGATACTCATAGCGGAATACGACACCTACGAAATAATATATGTGAACAACGAAACATGCAGAGAGCTCGGCTATACACAGCAGGAGCTGCTGAGCATGAACGTCAGGGATATCAGAAAAGACGCTGACAACATCCCTGTATCTGAGTATAAGCGCGACCTGAAAGACAACAGCCAGATGACCGTCTACGACACTCTGACACGAAAGGACGGCACAAAGTTTCCGGTGGAAGCAGGACTCAGCATGGTTGTGCTGAATAACAAAATGTACGGCGTCGCCATATCAAGAGACATCACGCAGAGACTGGAAAAGGAACATGAACTGAAACAGAAGACCGACGCTCTGGAGGAACTGAACAAAAATCTGGAGCAGAAAGTTCTCGAAAGAACAAAAGAACTGGAAAACCACAAGGCACATCTCGAAGAGAGGGTCAGAGAAGAGAGCGCTCTTCGCAGAAAACAGGAATCAGTGATATTCGCCCAGCAGAAGTTCGTGGATATGGGAAAAATGCTGAACGCCGTGGCCCACCACTGGCGCCAGCCGATAAACGCTCTGGGACTGATGATCCAGGAGGTCGGAGAGCTGTATGAGGATGAACGGATAACTCCGGAATTCATAGATTATTTCACATCCACAGCCATGAGGGTGGTGTCGCAGATGTCCTCCACCATAGATCAGTTCAAAACCTTCTACACTCCGGAGAAGAAAAAGGCTGAGTTCGAGGTATTCAGCACCATATCCGGACTGATAAGCCTGATCAAGATACAGATGTACCGGAACAACATCAATCTGGAGATGGGATGCACATGCCACCAGACGCAGGAAGCATGCGATGAGGGCTTCATTCTGCCGGACTGCGGAAACCGCCAGACAGTCATTTTCGGATATGAAGAGGAGCTCAAGCAGGTCATCATGAATGTAGTGGACAACGCCGCCGAATCCATAGCCGCCAGATACGGACAGGATAAGACAAACTCCGGACAGATAACTATCTTTCTGGTGACCACGCCGGAAAAGATCACCATCACAGTGGAGGATAACGGCAAAGGCATTTCCGAAGATATCTCCGAAAAAATATTTGAACCCTATTTCACAACAAAAAATGACGCTAAAAGCACGGGACTGGGGCTTTTCATGAGCAAAGTGATAATAGAGGACCATTTCAACGGATCCATGAAAGCGGAAAACACCGGAAACGGAGCAAGAATAATCATAACTCTGCCTGTGACGAAATAGTTTTTTTTACTTTCCATCACAATTTATTCCCTTGACACTTAACCCCTCCGGCCATATTATGACTTCACAGTCATTAATTGACTCCGCAGTCATCACATAATAGGAGCGGATATGAAATGAGCAAGGCAGGCAGAAAAAAAGCGCTGCTGGACAATATGTTAAAGAAGGACATTGTCGATACGGTAATGAAACTGGTTCACGGGCAGGAAGCCGTCACCATGGAAGAGGTGGCAAAAGAATGCGGAGTGGCGAAAGGCACTCTGTATAATTATTTTAAAAACAGAGACGACCTGCTGAACCATGTTCATAACTCAGTCATCACACCTATACTGGAATCCAACAGAGACATCTTCAACGGATCGCATCCCCCGAAAGAGAGCCTCATGATGTTTATAGACAGCGTCTACCGTGTTCACGAGGAAGTGTGTGTCTATTTCCGTTTTATGTACAACATCAGGACTGTTGAGGACGAGTACAGAGACAGATTCCACATGGTGATAGACCCGCTGGCAAAACTGCTGAAAGACGGAATCGACAAAGGAATCTTCATAGACGTGGATCCGTATATTCTGGCAGATATGGTTTTCGGCACAGTGATAGGACCTCTGAAATCAATGTTTTACAGAAACATGACCTGTATGGACACAGGGAAAATGAAGCAGGACACCATCAAACTTATAAATATGATAGTTATTAAATAGAGAGGGAACGTATGAAAATTAAGATTGCAGCAGTGATCGCCGTGCTTTTAATCCTCGGCGCAGGTTTTTATTTTTACAAAGGCAAAGGCGGATCGACTGCGGCGCCGGCGCAGGCAGGACAGAGACCTCCCGTTGAGGTTGAGGTGTTCACTGTCAGCCAGGGCGACATCACATTTACAAAAGAACTTTCCGGACGCACCTCAGCGTATCAGATCGCTGAGATACGCCCGCAGGTCTCCGGAATCATCATCAAAAGATTCTTCACCGAAGGCAGCCGTGTTCAGTCCGGTCAGCAGCTCTATCAGATAGACCCCGCCCCCTATCAGGCGGCATATGAGAGCGCTGTGGCTTCTCTGCAAAGCGCGGAAGCTAACCTGACCTCCGCTGAACCCAGAGCAAAAAGATACTCTGAGCTGGTGGACGCCGGCGGCGTAAGCCGTCAGGAATATGACGATGCCGTTTCCGCACTGGCACAGGCAAAAGCCGCAGTGGCACAGGCGAAGGCAGCCATCACCACAGCGAAGATTAATCTGGACTACACAAAGGTTTTCGCCCCTATATCCGGACGCATAGGCAAATCCTCCGTCACAGAGGGAGCGCTCGTAACGGCTAATCAGGCGACAGCTCTTGCCACAGTGCAGAATCTGGACAAAATCTATGTGGACGTTAACCAGTCCGCCGCTGACATCATCAATCTGAAAAAGATGCTCAAAAGCGAAAACGGATCGCACACTGAAGCTACGCTCACTCTGGAAGGCTCATCAGAAGCCTACGGACATAACGGAGCGGTTCAGTTTTCAGATGTCACCGTGGACGAAACCACAGGAACCGTTCAGCTCAGAATACTCTTCCCTAATCCTGAAGGAGAGCTTCTGCCCGGTCTGTTCGTGAAGGCTAACGTTGCCCAGTATTCACAGTCAGGCGCAATAACAGTACCCCAGCAGGCGGTATCCAGAAACGCTGACGGCAGTGTCACAGTCTGGGCTGTGGACGCTTCCAACGTTGTTAATGTCCGCCCCATCAAAGTATCCAAGGTTCTTGGAGACAAATGGCTCGTGACAGAAGGTCTGGCGGCAGGAGACAGAGTTGTGACGGCAGGTCTTCAGAAGATCGCCCCCGGAGCGGCAGTATCACCTGTTGAACCCGCAAAAAAGGCTGAGTAAGGAATAATATAATGCCAAGATTTTTCATAGAGAGACCCATCTTCGCATGGGTAATTGCGATAGTTATCATGCTTGCGGGGGTGTTCGCCATATGGACCCTGCCCGTGGAGCAGTATCCCAAGATCGCCCCGCCCAGTGTCAGCATAACCGCCTCCTACCCCGGAGCGTCCGCTGAAACTCTGGAAAACAGCGTTACACAGGTTA
>DKFJ01000002.1 GCA_002452335.1 Deferribacteraceae bacterium UBA6799
AAGCCTCACTGCGCTCACACTCCGCAAACCAGTTCAGCTGTTCTTAATTTTCCAGATGTTCGTTGATACGTCTGAGTAAAATCTCGATCTTTTTGTCTTTTGTAAAATATTCCTCAGCGTATAGCGAGGCGAAATTTCTTTTATATTCGTCATAGGCTGTGAGCAGAAAAACCACCTGAGACTCTTTCAGCATTTTTATTTCTTTCAATACTTCCAGACCGGATCTGTCAGGCATGTTTACATCCAGAAGCACCAGATCATATTCTCCGCTTCTGAATTTATTCAGCCCGGACTCTCCGTCCTCAGCAGTTTCCACAGAAAAGCCTTTTTCTGTAAGCAGATTATGATAGTGCTCACGGATATGCTGTTCATCATCGACTATCAGAATTGTTTTTCCCATCTCTTCACCCCTTTATACGGGGAGAACCAGTGTGAATACCGCTCCTTTCCCCGAATCAGAAACAAATATATCTCCGCCGTGAGCCAGCATAATCTTTTTGCACAGAGGAAGCCCCAGACCGGTTCCGTTCCTCTTCTTAGTAAAGAAAGGCTCAAAAATCTTTTCCATGACATCAGACGGAATCCCACCCCCGGTATCCGTTATCGTCAGGGTTATATGCTTTTTGCTCACTTTTGCGTCTATGATTACGTCGCCGCCGTCCTGCATCTCCTGTACACTGTTAGTGATCAGGTTCATCAGCACCTGCATAAACTTGTCTCTGTCTACATAAACATATAGCTCATCACTAATTTTTACAACAACATTTATCAGACCGAAACACAGGCAGTTGCGAAGTATAACCATTACTTCGTCCAAAAGTTCCTTAAGGTTAACTTTTTGTTTGTCAATTTCCATCCTGCGGGAATAAGACAGAATATCTTTTACAATTTTTTCCAGTCTTACTATCTCTGACTGTATTATTTTCAAATAGTTCTGTGCCTGCGGGGAAATCTCAGTCTGTTCCATCCTTTTCGCGAATCCGCCTATGGCCACCAGAGGATTTTTCAGTTCGTGGGCGACTGTGGCGGACAGACTACCCATCTTCAGCAGGTTCTCTTTGTTGCTGTTGGTCTTCTTCATATCCTCAAGCTGAGTCTGAACCAGCTCCAGCTGTTTTCTGGTGCGGAAAAATTCTATGGAAAGTGAACAGATATTTCCATAAAGTTTTACCGCTTCAGTATCCGCTTTGGAATAATCATCCTTACAGACGATGAGTACCCCGATAGGTTTTTTTCCTACCCCCAGCCCGGTCACCAGCATATTTCCGCAGAAATATTTCTCAAAATTATCAAACCCCTCGATTGTATCAGCCTGAACTATCTCTGTTCTGTCGTAAAACATGATATCTGATAATATATTTTTTGACTTGAATATCAGCTTAGTATTTCTGAATGCGGTAACATCTATCTTCATGCTCTCATTGCAGTAGATAACTCCTCGGAGCTCCAGCAGAGCCTCGTTCAGAAACATGATGCCGGCTCTTCTGAAATCGCCGTTCAGGATAAGAGACGACACAAGCTGATGCAGCACTTTGTCCAGAGATCTCTGCCCTGTGATGTTCTCCAGTATCTTGGCGCTGGCGACAACTCTTGATGTCGCAGAATCTGTGGGAGAATAGACATAGATGTTCAGAAGTTTTTTTATTCTGTTAAGCTCTTCAGTGGAAGGACTGATTGGTCTGTCAGTGAAAATGGACACAGCAACATCTCTGGATACTATGCTGTATTCAGGAATCATGATCGATGTCTCTCCCGTTCTCAGGAGGACGCCTACCGTATCTCTGACAATTAGCCCCATGACCCTGCATTCCAGAACCGATTCCAGCAGATCCATGAGATCCGATGTGGCTGATGACGGCATATTACTCTCTAATAAAACGCGGAGGCGTTTAACCGCCCCCGCATAATGTTGTTTTTACCTATTTCTTCAGTGCCGCATGCGCTGCCGCCAGTCTGGCTACAGGCACACGGAAGGGGGAACAGCTCACATAGTTGAGCCCCGCCTTCTGGCAGAAATCGATGGAAGCGGGGTCGCCGCCGTGCTCGCCGCATATACCTGTTTTCAGGTTGGGTCTGACACTGCGTCCTTTGCTTACTCCCATCTCCACGAGCTGACCAACGCCGTTCACATCTATGGACACAAAAGGATCTTCTTTATAGATACCTTTTTCCACATAGATAGGCAGGAATTTTCCTGCGTCGTCACGGCTGACGCCCAGTGTCGTCTGAGTAAGGTCGTTTGTGCCGAATGAGAAGAACTCAGCGTGCTCAGCTATCTCATCGGCTGTGAGAGCGGCTCTGGGGAGCTCGATCATGGTTCCCACCATGTACTCCACCTTCACACCGTATCTTTCCATAGTGGACTGTGCCACGTCATTTGTCATATCTTTAAGAATCTCAAGCTCTTTGTAGTTGCCTACCAGAGGGATCATCACTTCGGGTTTAACAACTTTGCCCGCTTTCTGAAGCTCGCAAGCCGCCTCGAAGATGGCTCTGACCTGCATCTCATATATCTCGGGATATGTGAGACCCAGACGGCATCCTCTGTGACCCAGCATAGGGTTGAACTCATGAAGCTCCTCAGCCTTTGCCTTCAGGTGCTCTGCTGAGATGCCTGACGCTTTTGCCACTTTTTCCACATCTTCATCTGTGTGGGGGATGAACTCGTGAAGAGGGGGATCCAGCAGACGGATGGTAACAGGCAGTCCCTCCATAGCGGTGAACAGACCGAGGAAATCCTCTTTCTGATAAGGCTCTACTTTTTTAAGAGCTTTTCTGCGTCCTTCTTCGTCATCCGCCAGAATCATCTCGCGCACTGCGTCGATTCTGTCGCCATCGAAGAACATGTGCTCTGTACGGCAGAGACCGATACCTTCCGCTCCGAACTCTCTCGCAACCTGAGAATCGTGGGGAGTGTCCGCATTGGCTCTGACACCCAGTGTTCTGAATGTGTCAGCCCATGTGAGAATCTCGGCGAATTCGCCGGAGAGCTCAGGTTCGATAAGTTTAGCGGCGCCTAGGATAACTTCGCCTGTGGAGCCGTTGATTGTTATGATGTCGCCTTCTTTAACAGAGACATTGCCTGTGTTAAAGATCTTGGAATCTTCGTTTATTCTGATAGATCCGCATCCGGCAACACAGCATTTACCCATACCGCGGGCAACAACGGCAGCGTGGCTTGTCATCCCGCCTGTGGCAGTCAGAATACCCTGAGCGGCGTGCATACCGCCGATGTCTTCGGGAGATGTCTCCGCTCTGACAAGGATAACTTTTTCGCCTTTTTCCGCCCATGCTTCCGCATCGTCAGCGGAGAACACAACCTTGCCCACTGCGGCGCCGGGTGACGCGGGAAGACCCTTTGCGATTATGTCGTATTTTATGCTGGTATCTATCATGGGGTGCAGGAGCTGATCCACCTGCTCGGGAGCCACGCGAAGAACAGCTGTCTTCTTGTCTATCAGCCCTTCAGCGACCATGTCATAGGCTATCTTCACAGCGGCTTTCGCTGTACGTTTGCCTGTTCTGGTCTGGAGCATGTAGAGTGTGCCTCTTTCAATGGTGAACTCTATATCCTGAACGTCTTTATAGTGATTTTCCAGTTTCTTATATACTTCTTCCAGCTGTTTGAAAGACTCGGGCATTGCCTTTGCCAGTGTGGCTATAGGCTCGGGAGTTCTGATCCCTGCCACAACGTCCTCGCCCTGAGCGTTAACAAGATATTCACCGAAGAATACTTTTTCGCCGGTGGAAGGATCACGGGTGAAAGCGACGCCTGTGCCGCAGTCGTTACCCATGTTTCCGAAAACCATAGACTGAACGTTCACCGCTGTGCCCCAGTCATCGGACATCTTGTTGATCTTTCTGTATGTTTTGGCTCTCTGATTGTTCCATGAATCAAAAACAGCGTCTATAGCGTATTTCAGCTGTTCTTTGGGATCCTGAGGAAACTGTTTGCCGATCTCCTGCTCCACCAGACCCTTGTATTTGCCTACAAGCTCTTTCAGGTCGTCAGCGGTCAGATCGGTATCCTCTTTTACTTTTCTGGCTTCTTTCATATCTTTCAGGATATGCTCGAATTTGTGGTGACCGATGCCCAGAACAACATCGGAAAACATCTGGATAAATCTGCGGTAGCTGTCATAAGCGAATCTGGCGTTGCCTGATGACTTTTCCAGACCTTTCACAGACTCATCTGTCAGACCGAGGTTAAGAACTGTGTCCATCATACCGGGCATGGACACTCTGGCTCCTGAACGGACAGAAACAAGGAGAGGATTTGCCTCGTCCCCGAATTTTTTGCCCATAGCGTCTTCCAGCTTTGCCAGCGCCTCAAGTGCCTGATCCCACAGTCCGGCGGGATACTCCTTGTTGTCTTTGTAATACTGAACACATGCTTCGGTTGTGATGGTGAAGCCGGGAGGAACGGGTATCCCGATGCTGGTCATCTCAGCGAGACCAGCGCCTTTACCTCCGAGAAGGTTCTTATTCTTTCCGTCACCTTCCGTACGGTCCTTACCAAAGAAATAAACCCATTTGGCGCTCATTACGATAACCCCCTGTTATATGATTTTTGTTAAATCGCCCAGCACGTTGAACAGACCTATCAGCCGGTTTAGCAAACTTAATCTGTTGTTTTTCACCTTTTCGTCCTGCGCCATCACCATGACGTTTTCGAAAAAGCGGTCAACAGCCCCGCTGAAGGTAAGCAGCTGAGTCATCGCCTCTGTGAAGTTCTCTTCACTCACCTCTCTATGAATACCGGCAGATTTTGATTCTATCAGGTCTGCCAGTTCCCTCTCGTAATCGGAGTCAAAAAGCGCTCTGTCATATTCTGTGCCGATATGACCGCTCTTTTTAAGAATATTATTGATGCGTTTGTATCCGGCGGAGATACTGGCGAATTCTTTTGTCTCTCTGTAGGCAGAAAGAGCTTTCGCCGCCTTCTCTATCTTAATTATATCACCGGAAACAGATACCGCGCAGTCTATGCAGTCCGCGGGAATATTTTCCGCGGCGAGCATCTGGCGGAATCTCTGGAGGATGAAGTCAGTGACTCCGTCCACGGTTTTTTCCCTGTCGAATTTGATGAATCCGCTCAGGATATCAGCGCTCTTCTCAGCGAGCTCTCTGATGTGGATGCGCATTCCCTTGTCCCTGATGATGTTCAGAACACCGATAGCGCCTCTTCTCAGAGCGTAGGGATCCTGATTTCCTGTGGGAATCAGGTTGATGGCGAAGCATCCTGTTATGGTGTCTATCTTGTCCGCCATGGAAACGAAGGCTCCGGCGTCTGTGGACGGCAGAACGTCTCCGGCGAATCTGGGCATATAGTGCTCGTCAATGGCAGCCGCCACTGTGTCGTTCTCGCCCTGAAGTTTTGCGTAGGTTTTCCCCATGATGCCCTGAAGCTCGGGGAACTCATATACCATGGCGCTCAGCAGGTCTGCCTTGCAGAGGAAAGCGGCTCTGTCCGTGTCTTTCGCTGTTTCGGGAGCGAATCTCTCCGCCAGAAACACAGACAGCTCTCTGAACCTCTCCATCTTGGCGTAGGATGTGCCCAGCTTTTCCTGATATGTCACTTTTTTCAGCTCTTCCACACGGTTCGCCAGAGGATATTCCCTGTCGTTTTCCCAGAAGAAAGCCGCGTCAGCCAGTCTGGCACGCAGAACTCTGGCATAGCCCGCTTTCACCACAGAAGGGTCTTTGGGCTGTGTGTTAGAAACGCCGATGAATTTATTTACGAGTTTTCCGTTTTTATCTGTTACATAGAAATATTTCTGGTGGTTTTTCATAGATGTGATGAGAACTTCGGCGGGGATGGACAGGTATTTTTCCTCGAACTCTCCCATCAGAGCCACGGGGTATTCCACCAGACCGGCCACCGTATCCAGCAGATCTTCGTCCAGATCCACCTTGTAGCCCGTCTCTTTCTCTATGTCCGCTATCTGTTTTCTGACGAAATCTTTGCGCATGCCGGCGGAGACATAGACATATGCCTTTTCCAGCCCGGCTATGTAGCCCGCAAAATCTTTCACCTCAAAATATTCGTTGGCGTGTATGCGGTGACCCATTGTCCTGCTGCCGCTTTTTATGCCGTCTATTTCGAAATTTACTGTTTTGTCGCCGAACAGAGCCAGAAACCAGTGAATCGGTCTGGCATAGCGGAAGTTGTTGTCGCCCCAGCGCATGGATTTTTTGAAGGGTATGCTCTTTATGATGCTTACGCAGAGCGTCTCCAGCAGTTCCAGGGTATCAACGCCTTTTGTCTTTTTTATACCGCTTAGGTATTCGCCCTTATCTGTCGCTTCTTTTTTCAGCGTGCTGAAATCCAGTCCCTTTGATTTGGCGAACCCTTCACCCGCTTTTGTCAGTGTGCCGTCCGGGTTGAAGGCGATATTAGCGGGAGGTCCCATGATGATCTCTTCACGATCGGGCTGTTTCTCGCTGAGCCCCTCTATATGAATATAGCTTCTTCTGGGGGTACCGTCGGATTCTACTTTTGTAAAATCCATACCCTCTTCTTTAAGTTTTTTAGAGAATTCTTTTGTAAGGTAATCGCTTGTTCCCGCTATAAAACCGGCGGGTATTTCTTCGCTTCCTATTTCAAGGAGAAAATCGGGCATTTTTACACCTAAATGTGATTATTTTAGTCTTTAACATCCTATATATAAACGAGGCATATTTCAAGAAGTTTATAACGAAGATGTGAATAGATGTAAAGAAGTTCCGCAATCCTTTGTGATAAAGAGAATAAGCTATAGGAAATGTCTATATAGGCATAGAAAACAAGAAAGGAGGGCGGCATTTATCATGCCGCCGCAACCTGCTTATTTAAAGGAATATTGAAGTGTTTTCTCAAAAGCCTTCACAGCGTCCAGACCGTCCAGCAGACCGGCCAGAGAATCGTAGCTTCCTTCCAGAAAAGCCTTTCTGGAGTTAGGCTTGATATCCACGGCATATTCTTTGCCGTCGAATTTCACTACTTTTCTGTCAACATCTATGGTCATCTCGGCTTTGGGGTTTGCCTCCACAGCCTTCATGATGGCGGATCTGGTGGCTTTGTCCGCTGTGGCGCAGACTATGCCCAGAGTTGTGCAGTTGCCGAAGAAAATCTCGGCGAAACTGCCGGCGATGACAGCGTTGAATCCGGCTCTCTTGATAGCCTGAGGAGCGTGCTCACGGGATGATCCGCAGCCGAAGTTGTCATCGGACACGATGATCGAAGCGCCCACATACTGCTCTTTGTCTATGGGGTGCCCGATTGATTTTCCGTCAGCGTCGAAACGCTCGTCATAAAAAAGCTGACCGCCCAGCGCATCAAAAACCACGCATTTCAGGAATCTGGCGGGGATGATGCGGTCTGTATCTATGTCGTCTCCGGGAACGGGGACTGCTCTTCCTGTTACTTTTGTTATAGGTCCAAGGCTCATGTTATCCTCCTATCTCAAAAACTTTTCTGGCGTCTGTTATCGTGCCTGTCACAGCGGCGGCAACCGCCATCACGGGGGATACAAGCAGGGTTCTGCCTGTGGATGATCCCTGTCTGCCTTTAAAGTTTCTGTTGGATGTGGACGCGCTGATCTCTCTGCCTATGAGCTTGTCGGGGTTCATAGCCAGACACATAGAGCATCCGGGCTCTCTCCACTCGAATCCGGCCTCGACAAATATCTTGTCCAGACCTTCCACCTCTGCCTGTTTCTTAACACCGTATGAACCGGGAACAGCAAGCGCTCTCACGCCTGCGGCAACCTTGCGCCCTTTGGCGTATTTAGCCGCTTCACGGAAATCTTCTATACGCCCGTTGGTACAGCTTCCGATGAAGACCACGTCAACCTTCTTGCCGTCCATCTTCTCTCCGGCTGCGAAACCGGTGTATTCCAGCGCTTCCTGCATAACTTCGTTGCTAACTGCGGGGATAGCCTGTGATATGCCGATGGCATGCTCGGGAGTGATTCCCCATGTGACCATGGGCTCTATGTCTTCGCCTTTGAATGTTACCACGTCGTCATAAACGGCGTCGGCGTCTGATTTCATGCTGTTCCAGTAGGCTACCGCTTTGTCCCAGTCTTTGGGAGCATAGGGTTTGCCTTTCAGATATTCATATGTCTTCTCATCAGGGTTGATGTAGCCCACTCTGGCTCCGCCCTCGATAGCCATGTTGCAGACTGTCATTCTGCCTTCCATGCTCATGTCTTTTATGACATCGCCGCAGAATTCGTATGCGTAGCCCAGACCGCCGTTAACGCCGAGCTTGCTGATTATATAGAGGATAACGTCTTTTGCGTATACGCCGGGTTTCAGTTTTCCTGTCACTTCCACCTTGCGCACCTTGAAGGGAGCGATGGACATGGTTTGTGTTGCCAGAACGTCGCGCACCTGTGATGTGCCGATGCCGAAGGCGATAGCGCCGAATGCGCCGTGTGTTGCCGTGTGGCTGTCTCCGCAGGCTATGGTTGTGCCGGGCTGTGTAACGCCCTGCTCAGGTCCTACTATATGCACAACGCCCTGACGCTCTGTCTCGGGGTTGAAGAATGTTATTCCGTGCTCTTTTGTGTTCTTTTCGATGGCTGAGTACATCTCCTCCGCCATGGGGTCCGCCAGCGGTCTTTTGCGGTCTGTGCCTTCTGTGGGGATGATGTGGTCCACAGTGGCGAATGTGCGTTCCGGAAACGCAACCTTGATATTAAGCTCTCTGAGCATGGCAAACGCCTGAGGGCTGGTAACCTCATGAATGAGGTGCATGCCGATGAAAAGCTGGGTCTGTCCGTTGGGAAGCACCCTTACAGCGTGAGCATCCCAAACCTTTTGAAAAAGGCTTTTTCCCATATCTGTCTCCTGTATGAAAATGTTCAATCTAGCCGTTATCAGCCGCCGCATCCGCAGCGACGGCAATTCAGGACTGTGATTTTCATACAATACATATAGACTTGTCAAATGTAAAGTGAAAAGTTTGATTAGGTTTAAAAAAGTTCAGCGAAACTTGATTATACCCCTCGTCACTTATTAAAAGCCTCTTCCGCCAGTCTCAGCAAAAATGCCGATATGTCCTTCGGCCATTCCTTTATATTTTCACTGAATTTATCCCTGTCTCCGGCAAACAATCCCCTGACAGCCTCCTCATAACCTAGCCTGTTACCGCAGAGCGCAGTCATGGCTCTGTAGCAGGCCTCCTGAGCATTTGTCTGTCTGTCCGCCTCTTTCATCGCCTCATCCACCAGCCTGCGCAGTGTTTCAGAAGCCCCGCCCTCCTGACGGCTCAGCCATCTCCACTGTTTCGGCAGGAGAGACACCTCTCTGGACACCACGCCCAGTCTGGGGCGTCCCCTTTTCGCTGTCGAAACGGCCGGAATCTCGCCCAGATCCGTCTGTTCGCCCGTTATATCATTAAACACCAGCACCTGACCTATGCCGTTTTTGCCCAGAGCGTCCGTCAGCTCCTTTCTGGTGCCGGAGGCTATCTTCAGCCCGCCGAAAAAAGCCGTGTATCTGTCTTCTGTTGTTTTCCCCATATCACACCTCTGTGTATTTATACCCGGATAATATTAGGCTGTCAATGATTTTTACCCGGGTAATAATATAATAAAGTACTGCTGTACATACCACCGACCCTAAATTTTCCTCTTGATTTTTACCTTTGCGGATTATATATATTAACTCTGTTAGCACTCGACACGCATGAGTGCTAATATCCTAACAAAGGACTTTATAAAAAAAAACTAATAGAGGAAAACGGAGGAAACAAATGGCACAGATCAAACCTCTTCAGGACAGACTCATTGTCAAACGCTTCGAATCTGAAGAAAAAACAGCTTCAGGCATCATCATCCCCGACAGCGCGAAGGAAAAACCCATGGAAGGCGAAGTTATCGCTGTGGGACCCGGACGCACATATGACAACGGCAACAAAATGACCATGACCGTTAAAGTCGGCGACAAAGTTCTGTTCGCTAAATATGCCGGAACAGAGATCAAATTTGATGGCGAAGAGCTTCTCATCATGAGAGAAGACGACATCCTCGGCATAGTAAGCAAATAATTTCACTAATTAAGGAGATTTGAAAAATGGCTAAACAGATCACATTTTCAGAAGACGCCAGACACGCCATCCTCAGAGGCGTGGATCAGCTCGCAAACGCTGTTAAAGTTACACTCGGACCCAAAGGACGCAACGTAGTTATAGAAAAAAAATTCGGCTCACCCCTCATCACTAAAGACGGCGTGACCGTGGCTAAAGAAATAGAGCTGAAAGATCCGCTGGAAAACCTCGGCGCTCAGATGGTTAAAGAAGTCGCTTCCAAAACCAACGACGTAGCGGGCGACGGTACCACAACAGCTACAGTTCTGGCTCAGGCTATCTACCGCGAAGGTATCAAAAACGTGGTAGCAGGCGCTAAACCTATGGAGATCAAAAGAGGTATCGACAAAGCCGTTGCGGTTGTTGTTGAAAAACTCGCAGAAATATCAAAACCCATTCAGGATAAAAAAGAGATCGCTCAGGTCGGCGCTATTTCCGCCAACAACGATCTTGAGATCGGTGAGATCATCGCCGACGCCATGGACAAAGTGGGCAAAGACGGCGTAATCACCATCGAAGAGAACAAATCCACAGACACAGTCCTTGATGTTGTTGAAGGTATGCAGTTCGACAGAGGCTACCTGTCACCCTATTTCGTGACAGACGCTGACAACATGGAAGCAGTGCTGGAAAACCCCTACCTGCTCATCCTTGAAAGCAAAGTAAACAGCATGAAAGACATCCTGCCCGTTCTCGAGCAGCTGGCTAAACAGAACGCTCCTTTCGTCATCATCGCTGAAGACGTAGAGGGAGAGGCTCTGGCCACTCTCGTTGTGAACAAACTGAGAGGCACTCTGAACTGCTGCGCTGTTAAAGCTCCCGGCTTCGGCGACAGAAGAAAAGAGATGCTGAAAGACATCGCCATCCTTACAGGCGGTATCGTTGTTTCCGAAGAAACAGGCATGAACATCAACCAGATATCTCTGAACGAGCTTGGTAAAGCTAAAAAAGTTGTTATCGATAAAGAGAACACAACAATAGTTGAAGGCGCAGGAAAAGTTGAAGACATTCAGGCTCGTGTAAACATGATCAAAAAACAAGCCGATGATTCATCCAGCGACTATGACAGAGAAAAACTTCAGGAAAGACTGGCGAAACTTTCCGGCGGTGTTGCCGTTATTAAAGTCGGCGCCGCTACAGAAACAGAGATGAAAGAGAAAAAAGCCAGAGTGGAAGACGCACTGTCCGCCACAAAAGCCGCAGTTGAAGAGGGAATCGTGCCCGGAGGCGGCGTGGCTCTCGTTCGCGCTCTTAAAGCTCTGAATACTCTGAAACTCTCCGAAGATCAGCAGGTCGGTGTTGAGCTTATCAAAAAAGCTCTGACAGCTCCTCTGGGACAGATCGTGGCTAACGCCGGATTCGACCCCGCTATCATCATCAACGAGATTCAGAAATCAAAATCCAACTCTTACGGTTTCAACGCCGCTAATGAGAAATATATGGATATGCTGGAAGCAGGCGTTATCGACCCCACTAAGGTCACACGTTCAGCTCTTCAGAACGCAGCGTCCGTGGCAAGCCTTATGATCACCACAGAGGCTCTTATCACAGACATCCCCGAACCCAAAGGCGCAGGCATGCCCGACATGGGCGGAATGGGAATGGGCGGAATGGGCGGAATGATGTAACACTCCCCCGAATTCGTCTCTCTTGTTTAAAAAAACACCAAAACCCGCTGTAAAAGGCGGGTTTTTTTTATCCGTATTTATAAATTTTTTATTTGATACAAACTTTAACTATTCCTTTTTTTATATATTTCGGCTAATTTGATAACATTCTTATTACATAATTATTCGCACAGAGGATCACATGCGCATTTTAACCAACCTGAAACTGAAAGAACAGTTCATGATCATCGCCGGACTGTTCCTCTCCTTCGTCATCTTCGCCTCAGTGGCAATGGCAAAGCTGGACTCGGGATTTCTGTCCACGCTCAACGACTTTATGAATCATCCGGTACATGCCAAGATGAAGATACTGGAGATATCCGCCGACACTAACGCCGTCAGTTCCATCACCCGTGATATCATGCTGGGTTCAGACATGGAAAAAAACATGTCTGTTTTCAGGGAAAAACGTGAAAAGATCAAAAACGGCTTCGAAGAGATCAACGCAGCCGACCCGACAGGCGAACACAAAGAGATGATAACAGACACGGAGAACGCCGTGATAGCTTATATAGACAAAAGCTACGACGCACTAGCGTCCGGCTCCAACATGAGTGAGGATGAGCGCGGCTCGCTGTATCAGACATATATGTCCGAAGCGGCTCCTCTGGCTGTGGAAGCGCTGGAAAAACTGAACAAACTTGCGGAAGCCGCCGACTCTGCATATGCCGGCGCTGTGGACAACGCAAAGTCAGATATCGGCAAACGCCTGATGTTCCTCTATGTGATAGTTCTGATCGTCACAGTGATACTGATGTCGCTGCTCTATCTGATGTACAGGATCATATCCGCGCCCATTAAATCCATTCTGGAGATTATCCACACACTGGCACAGGGAAAGGGCGACCTAACCCCCAGAATAAAGCAGACCTCCGATAAAGAGAGAAGCATGCTCTCCATGCTTTCTCATCATTTCAACACATATCTGGACTCAGTAAATAAAGACTATGCCGACACGCTTTTCATGGTGGGAGACGCAGGCGAACACACCATGCCTGTCACCACCGCCATTGTAAAAGTGCGCGATTCAGTGGAAAACAATGTGGAAATGGCCACACAGGTTGCCGCCGCCGGAGAGGAGATGGGAGCGACCATCAGCGAGATAGCCAACTCCGCCAACGAATCCGCCGAAATGGCCAGATCCACCGTGGAACTGGCGAAAAAAGGCGGTGAAGCCATCAACATAGCAAAAGAAACATCAGAGAACGTAGCGGCGATCATCGATAAACTGGAAACAGAAATAAAAAGCCTTACAGATAAAGCTTCCGAAATCAGCAGCGTAATATCCGTTATCAACGATATCTCCGAACAGACCAACCTGCTGGCTCTGAACGCCGCCATAGAAGCCGCCAGAGCAGGAGAAGCGGGCAGAGGATTCGCCGTGGTCGCTGACGAGGTTCGTAAGCTGGCGGAAAAGACACAGAACTCCACAAAAGAGATAGAGGCCATGGTCGGCTCTATGAACAGTAATATAAATCAGGTTTCCAGAGGCGCTATGGAAGTGGTGACTGCGCTCTCCACCCAGAGCGACGCCACAGAGAACGCATATACCAGCTTCCAGACTATCCTCAGCGCCATAGAGGAGCTGAACTCGCTGGTGACAGGAATCTCCGCTGCGGTGGCTCAGCAGTCCGCCACAACCACACAGATAATGAGCAACGTGACCAATGTTGCCGAAAACTCGGAAAACACCAAGAACATAATAATCTCTCTGGTGGACGACACAGACAGACTGCTGTCCAGCATCAAAGGCATCTCGGACAAATACACCAGATATAAGATCACCAGCAGAGCCTTCTATTTCGCTTCCGCTAAAGTTGCTCACATCAACCTGATGAAAGGAATATTCGACTGTTATTCCAAAAATCAGTGTCAGATCAATATCCCGGATCACACCACCTGTGATTTCGGCAAGTTCTACTACAACGACGGTATGAAAATGTTCGGAAACGATTCCGACTATAAGGCGATGGAATCACCCCACAAGGCGGTTCATACCACAGCCCATTCTGTTCTCGATCTGATAAAGGCAGGCAGAAGACACGAAGCGGACATGCAGCTTCCGCATCTGGAATCTCTGGTAAAGGATTTCGTCACCATGCTGGACAACATGATAAAAAAATACAAATAGCATTCACTCAAGGGGTCTAACGACCCCTTTCTTTTTATAAAAAATAATTTGCTATATTTCACATCCTGATACAAAATCCTGTATGAAACTATTTAATCCGGGCAGCCGCTTTCTGAGTTTACAGGTGAAGATAAGCATCCTTATCTTTGTGATAATGATGTGCTTTTCGCTGACAGCCGCCCACCGCATGAGTGAAAACGTTAAGACGCAGATAGCGGATATCACGGGCAACTATATACAGAGCATACCTTTTCTCATAGACAGCGCTATCTATAACTTTATGCTGAACGGCGACAGACAGTCTATC